>CAVYRL010000001.1:0-984440 GCA_963771025.1 uncultured Thermoleophilia bacterium
GGCTGATCCCGAGGCCGGCGACCGTCGCTCGACGACGGCGCGGGGGAGCCTTCGGTCAGTCCACGGCGGTGACCCTGGTGACGTAGCCGTTGCCGCCTTCGCCTTCGGTGGCGATGTAGTAGACGGCGTCGGGCCCGACGAAGATGCGACCGATGCTCGGCTGGGAACCGGCCACCTCGACGCGGGCGATCTCGTCGCCGGTCGTCAGGTCGGCGACGACCATGTAGAGGGTGCAGCGGGTGCCCTCGTCGTTGCACGTGCGATCGTCGGTGTAGAGGCGGTTCTGGTCGGCGACGATGGCCGCGCCGACCGAGACGGCGTAGCGGTCGGTCACCCACAGGTTCTCGAGCGAGCCGTCGTCGGCGATGCGCCACCCGGCGAGCCGGCCGTTGACGGCGTCGGCGGCCACCACGACCGAGCTCGTGAACGGGTCGGCCGGGGGTGGGGCGAAGCTGCCGCCGGGCAGGTCGGTCATCGTCGCGTTGACGCGCGACACGCCCGAGCCGGGCTCGGTGGTCAACTGCCAAAGCACCTCGAGCGGGGCGGTCACGCCGACGAGCACGGTGTTGTTGTCCGGGAACACGACGGTGTCGTGATCGCCGGTCGGAGTCATGGCCACCCCCGGCTTGGTGCCGTCGTCGGCGGTGCGGTATGGGGCGGACCAGCTCGGGTCGGGGGTGAAGCCGTCGTCGGTCACCCTGAAGCGGAGCGTGTCCGTGTCACCGGGGAGGTATACGTACTCGGTGTCGCCCTGCACGAGCGAGGTCATGCGCGCGCTGGAGAGCGCGGTCGCGAGCTGGGATCGGACCGCGAGCCGCTCCACGTCGATCGCCACCAGCAGGCCGTTGCCCTGCTGAGGGGCGGTCTTGAGAAGGAGGTCACCGTTGCGCGCCGAGACCTGGAGCGTGTTGTAGATGGTCGACGCCGGATCTTCGGGGTTGAGCGGGAGCCTGAGGGAGCGGGTGGTTTCGAACGTCTCGGGATCGATCTCGAACAGCGTCGCGGTGGCGACCGCGTAGAGCTTCCCGTTGGCGTGCGCGACCAGGCTGCCCGGGTAGTTGGGTGTGGTCCCCTTGGGGAGCTCGAGCATCCGAGCCTTCATCGTCGCCGGGTCGATCTTGGCGATGTAGGCGCTCGACGACCCCCTCGTGGCCGACCCACGCGCGGCGTCGGCGAGGGCCGCCACCGCTCCGTCGGGGAGGGCGTTGCCCTGGGCCTTCGTGAACAGGTCGAGGAGGTGGGGCGCGCCGCCGAGCACGAACACGGAGTCGTCGTGGGTGATGCCGAAGATCGGGGCCGGACCCAGCTCGACGCTCTGCGCGCGCAGATCACCGCCGGTCACGTCGTCGGGGAGCCCGCCGGTGGCCGTCGAGCTGGTGCGCCACGAGTCGGCGGTGGGCACCGGCCACGTCGTGTCGTAGAGCCCATCGCGTGCGGCTTGGCGCTCGGATCCCGCTTTCGATGCGGCTGTCGCGGGGCCCGTCGATGACTCGCTCGACGAGCTCGAGCACGCCGCCGTGCCGGCGACGACCGCCACAGTGAGGACTGCTGCGAGGATGCGCCTCGTCCCCATCGGCGCGGCCCCGAGGCCTGCCGGCCGCCACCGGCGTCGGCGCTCGGATCGCGGATGTCCTCGAGGGATCGTCCAGGGGTCGATCGAGGCGTGCTGTCCTGGCGCCATGTCCGCGACGGTAGGCGCCGGTTGAACGACTGGTCAACACGCTCCTCGGCGCCCGCCGTACCGAGGAGCACGCCCTGTCGCGGCGACTCTCAGCATTCTGGGGTGTTCCAGCGGGCGACCGGGCTCCGGGGTCTCTCGGGCGTCGGCAGGCGAGCTGTCGCGGTTGTCGCCGCCTGCCGCCCACGCGAGACCCTGAGCCCGGGCGCGGTGCTCCCTACTGCCGGGCCAGGTGAGCCCGCAGTTCGGATTCGGGATCGTGGATCAGCTCGCCGCTGACATCGAGGGTGACGCTGTGGAGGGTGCCGGTGAAGGTGAAGGGACCCTCGTACTCGGGGGTCACCGGCGAGCCCGGATTGGCCCCGCAGGTGAGCGCGCCGGGATTGAACATGAAGGGCGTCGTGACGGCCGCATCCGCGTTGCCCACGAGGGTGCCGTCGATGTAGAGCTGCAAGCGTCCGGGCGCCCCCTTCCCGTGCGGCATGTCAGGCTCCCCGGTCGGCTCGAATTCGAAGCGGAGCTCGTGCTTGCCCGCCGGGACGGCATCGGAGGACTCGACCGCGAGGAGCTGGCGGCCGACATAGTTGTGGACGTACCGCAGCTTGCCGTCCCGCACGAAGAACGAGTAGCCCCCGGCCGCGGTGCCCTGGCTGAGCAACACGCCCTCGGCCCCGGCCTCGGGGATCTCGACGTCCGCGGTGATGCTGTGCGGGCGGTTGAGCACCTTCGGCGCCGCGAAGTTCGGGACCGACTGAGTGTTCGGGAAGTAGGTGTAGGAGTCGCGGGGCGCGGCGATCAGCGGCTTCTCACCGATCATCCGCGCGAGTGCGCTGCCGTCGATCGGCATGACGTCGTGCTTGCCGGCCTCGACGTACCAGGTGGCGATCATCGAGATCAGCCGATCGCGGTTCTCGGCGGCGACGTTCTTGGTCTCGGCGAAGTCCTCGTCCACGTGGTACAGCTCCCACCCCGTTGCATCGAGCGTGGAGAGGATCTCGGACGTGATCGGGGTGCCGAACGGCTTGCCCGCCTCGGCGAACGAGGGGCCCGGCCACGGGCAGACTGCCCGCCATCCGTCGTGATAGATGGATCGGTGGCCGAACATCTCGAAGTACTGGGTGTGGCGGTTGCTGGCCGCGTCGGGTGCGTCGAAGGTGTGCGCGAAGCTGACGCCGTGCATGGGGGACTGCCGGACACCCTTGATCTGCGCGGGCGGTTCCATGCCGAGCAGGTCGAGGACGGTGGGAACCATGTCGATGATGTGGGCGTACTGGGTGCGGACCTCGCCTCGCGCCGCGATCCCCTTGGGCCACGAGACGATGAACGGGTCGGTAGAGCCGCCGCGGTAGGTCTCGCGCTTCCAGCGGCGGAACGGCGTGTTGCCCGCCCAGGTCCAGCCCCACGGGTAGTGGTTGAAGGTGCTGGGACCGCCGATCTCGTCAATCCGCGCCAGGCTCTCCTCCATCGGCTCCTGCGCGTTGTTGAAGAACTGCGCCTCGTTGGTCGTGCCGCCCGGGCCCCCCTCGGCGCTGGCCCCGTTGTCCGAGATCACCATGATCAAGGTGTTGTCGAGCTCACCGAGCTTCGTCAGAAAATCGAGCAAGCGCCCGATCTGGTGATCGGTGTGGCTGAGAAAGCCGGCGAACACCTCCATGAACCTGCTGTACAGCCGCCGGGCCGCCTCGGGCTGCGAGTCCCAGTCGGGGACATCGGGGTCATGGCGTGACAGCTCGGCGTCCGGCGGGGCGATGCCGAGCTCCTTCTGGCGCGCGAAGACCTTCTCGCGGTAGGCATCCCAGCCGTCATCGAACACGCCCGTGTACCTGTCCGCCCACTCCTTCGGCACGTGATGCGGTGCGTGGGTGGCCCCGAAGCAGAGGTGCAGGTAGAAGGGCCGCTCCGGATCGACCTGCTTCGTGTCGGCGATGAACGAGACGGCCTTGTCGACCAGGTCCTCGCTCAGGTGATAGCCCTCTTCGGGCGTCGTCGGCGGCTCGACCTGGTGGTTGTCGTAGACGAGGTCGGGGTACCACTGGCTGGTGTCGCCGCCGAGGAACCCGTAGAAGCGCTGGAATCCACGGCCGAGCGGCCACCGGTCGTAGGGTCCCGCCGCCGTCTCCTGGTTGCTCGGCGTGAGGTGCCACTTGCCGACCATGAGCGTGCTGTAGCCCTGCTCGACGAGGATCTCCGACAGCATCCCGTTCTCGAACGGCATGGTGCCGTTGTAGCCGGGGTATCCCGTGGCGAGTTCCGTGATGGCGGCCATCCCGTTCGCATGGTGGTTGCGACCGGTGACGACGCATGAGCGGCTCGGCGAGCAGAGCGCCGTGGTGTGCATGTTGTTGTAGCGGAGGCCGCTTGCAGCGATCCCGTCGAGGTTCGGCGTCTCGATCGGGCTGCCATAGCAGCCGAGCTGGCCGAAACCCGTGTCGTCGAGGACGATGAACACGACGTTCGGCGCACCCTTCTCGGCTCGGAGGGGCGCCGGCCACGCGGGGCTCGACTCCTCGGCCGTCCGACCGATCACGCCGGGGAACGTCTCCCCAGGCTCGTACTCGACGATGGTCACTCGACGTCCTCCGGGTCCGGTCTGGGCGGCGTGGCGCGAGATTATCCCAGTGTGGGACCGCGAGGCTCGTTCCATCGAGGCGATCACCGGGTGGACGTGTCGCGGAACCTGATCCTCGCCGGCGAGGTGCACAGCATCGATATCCGCGGCACCGTCGCATGCCGCGGGGGCGTGCGCACCCGTCCGCGTCCCGTCGTCCGGTCATGATGGGGCGATGCGCTACGAGTTCGAGGACTTCGTGGTCGACCTCGACCGTTTCGAACTCCGCCGTGCCGGGCGGGCCTGCCACGTCGAGCCGAAGGCGTTCGACGTCCTCGCGCACCTCGTCCGGTCGCATGGTCGGGTGGTGACAAAGGACGAGTTGCTCGCATCCGTCTGGGGCCACCGGTTCGTGACCGAGTCTGCGCTGACCACCCGGATCAAGGCGCTCAGGAGGGTGCTGGGTGACGATGGGCGCGCCCAGCGGATGATCCGCACCGCCAGGGGGCGCGGGTACGAGTTCGTCGCGCCCGTGCGGATCACGGAGCCCGACGTTCCGGATGGGAGGCCCGGGGTCCCGCAGGAGCGCGTCGCTCACCAGGAGATCCGGGTCTGCGGAACGTCGGATGGAACGCGCCTGGCGTACGCCCTCGTCGGCGCGGGCCCGCCGCTTCTGAAGTCGGCCAACTGGATGACGCACCTCGACTACGACTGGGAGAGCCAGATCTGGGCCCACTGGCTCCGGGGCCTCGCCCGCCACCGGCTCCTGGTCCGCTACGACCAGCGCGGCTGCGGCCTGTCGGACTGGGACGTCACGGACTTCTCGCCCGACGCCTGGCTCGCGGATCTCGAGGCGGTCGTCGAGGCCGCCGGCCTCGAGCGCTTTGCGCTCCTCGGGTTGTCCCGGGGCGCGTCGACCGCGATCGCCTACGCGGCCCGGCACCCGGAGCGGGTCTCACACCTCATCCTCTTCGGCGCGTCGGCGCGCGGGAGGATGCTCCGCGCCCGCACCGATGACGAGCGGCGCTCCGCCGAGGTCATGATCGAGCTGGCTCGGCTGGGCTGGGGCGCCGACGATCCGGCGTTCCGGCAGGTGTTCGCCATGCAGTTCATCCCCGACGGAAGCGCTGAGGACTGGCAGGCGTTCAACGACCTCCATCGCCGCACCACCTCGCCGCAGAACGCCGCCCGATTCATGGAGGCCTTCGGCCGGGTCGACGTCTCGGGGCTCTGCGGGCGGGTGCGGGCGCCGACGCTGATCATGCATGCGCGTGGCGACCTGCGCGTCCCGTTCGAGTCGGCCCGGGAGCTCGCGTCCCTGATCCCGGGGAGCCGCCTCGTCCCGCTCGACAGCCGAAACCACATCCTGCGCGCCGACGAGCCCGCGTGGCCTCGGTTCCTGGACGAGGTCGACGCCTTCCTGGGGGACGTCCCCCGCTGACCGTCCACGGTGCGCGCTAGGCCAGGGCCCCCAGGGCGGCGATGACGGCGAGCCCCGCGACGACGGCGGCCGCCGTCCCTCCCACGCGGGCGGCGAGCGTGGCCACGGCCACCACGGCCACGGCCGCCGGGTCCACGAGCCCCCCGGCGCCGGCGTGCTGGGTGACCACGTTGGCGAGCAGCGCGCCCAGGAGGGGCGCGCGCGCGTGGTCGAGCGCCGCGCGCGTCCCCGGGCCGAGGCGGACCCGTCGGCCGGCGACCAGGAACGAGGCGCGGAGCGCGTAGATCCCGAGCCCCGTGACCGCCAGCAGCGCCACCACGCTCATCGGAATCCCCCCTCGCTCCATCCGGCGGCCAGCATGCCGCCGAGCGTGCCGATGACGATCGCGAGCCCGGCCGGAAGCGCCACCGCGGCGAGGCCGATGCCGGCTCCGGCGCCGGCCGCGGCGACCGCCGCGCGATCGACCAGCGCCCCGCGCAGCATCCCCGCCAGCAGGGCTCCGAGGACCAACTCGACCCGCCAGGTCGTCGGGACGACCGGGCCGACCAGCATCCCGCTGCTGATCGCCGTGATCCAGGTGAGCCAGAGCGCGGCTCCCGCGGTCAGGAACGCGCGGCGCAGCGCGCGCGGCCCGACGCCCCTCCGGAACCACTGGTCGGTCAGCACGTACATCTGATCGACGAGGAAGTAGGGCGCCACCGCCCGAAACCAGGCGGGCTGGTCGGCGAGCGGCCCGGCGAGCGCCGCGCTGTAGATCAGCCCCCGGCTCGAGATCGCGAGCGCGGTCGCCATGGCCGCCAGCATTCCGGCACCACCGGCGTACACCGACAGCAGCGCGAAATGGGCCGCCCCCGAGAGCAGCAGCGGCCCACCGGCCCACCCGGCCAGGGGCGCCATCGTCGTCGCGGCCGTCGTGACCCCGAGCGCCCAGCCGAGGGGCAGCAGCGCGAGCAGCACGGGCGCCACCTCCGCGAGCACCTGGCTCGCGCTGGGCTCCGTGGTCCGCGGCCGGCCCCGCCTCTCTGGTACCCGGGTGATTCGCATGCCGCGATGATCCGGTACCCCCGCGGCCGGCGCTTGGCGGAGGGCGGGCGATCGCGTGGCGATTCGGTGGCGAGGGCGACGGCGTGGGGCTCAGGCCATCCTCCGCTCGGCGATCCGCTGCCCTCACCGGTCCGACCGCCCGCCGTCCGGCCGGGCCGGCTGGGAGCGGGTGCCACGGCGCCGACCGACCCCGTGTCGGAGCCGACCTTCGCCCGGCGACCGGCGCACGGGGGCCTTCGATCAGCCCCGCGCCGGTGACTCCGGTGACGTACCCGTTGCCGCCATTCGCCCTGGGTGGCGATGTCGTTCCACGGGTACTTCAGTTCGTACGCGACGCGCACGAGAGGAGTCGGACGATGGCGCTCGAGCATGACCTCTATGAGATCGAGCACGCCCTGGGCGACGGCGACGGCGACACCTATCGTCGTCATCTCACCGAGGACGCCGTGGTGGTCGTCGCCGGTCGGGTGATGGGCAAGGGGGGGACCGTCGAGGCGATGGACGCCGGCCCGGGCTGGGACGCGCTCTCGTTCGACGACGAGCGGTTCGTCCGCCTGAGCGACGACGCGGCTCTGCTCACCTATCGCTTCAGCGGACGCAGGGGCGAGGACTTCACGTACACGGCGCTGATGGGAAGCGTCTATGTGGCGCGGGATGGGGAATGGCGCATGGCGTTCCACCAGCAGACGCCCCTGCCGTGATCGGGGCGCGCGACCACCTCCGGCGGACCGGCGCTCGCGCGTCGGCTGGTGGGGGAGGGGCACGTCGTGGGTCCTCCTCCACTCCGGGTCGTTCACGCGCCCGGGTGTCAAGCGCCACGATCCACCGAAGCTCAGCGGCACTGAACGCCACTCGGACGTTGGCTCAGCGCTCGCAGTTCTCCTCGACGGCGCGGGTTCTGGACCTCGAGGATGGAGAGGCTCCTGCGGGTCGCCTCGCCGCTCGGGCTCTACGTCGAGAGTTCGAGACCGCCTGCAGCCGGCACCTCGGCAACTTCCCGCAGGCGCTCTCGCACCTCGCGCTGATCGAAGCGGCGGGCCGGGTCATCCTTGCGGGGGAGGCTCGTGGAGCTCACGCGAGGGCGCCTGGGTAAAGGTTCTTCCAGGGCGCTTCGTCGCACCGCGACTCGTGCCGATAAGACTGCGCACATCCAACGGGAAGGATTCCAGAACATGAGCATCTCACCGATCCAGGCCGGCGCGGCAGCCAGTCAGGTCGCGCCCAGCGCCCTCCAGGCGCGGCGATCCGAGGAGGCCGCGGAGACGCCGTCGCAGGAGGCGGCCGAGCGGGCCGTCGAGGGCGGCAAGGGCGCGAAGGTGAGCGCGCTGGCGTAGCCCGCCGGACCCCCGGCGAGGAGATGGCGCCGGGGGGCCATTGCGCCCCACACCGGGCGGAGGGGATCACGACGTGGACTCGCCGCCGTTCGCGGGGCCGGAGGGCCCCGCAGGGGCCGTCCGGAGGCGTTCCTGAGAAGCCCCTCCCTTTCCCTTCTCTCGGAGGGCCCATGTAGCGCGGGATGGGGAATGGTGCAGGCTTTCCACCACCAGACACCCTGCCGTGACCGGAGGGCGATCGCCCATGGCCCGGTGGATCCGCGCTCCGGCCCGCGGCCCCGGCCTGCTTGGCGACGTCCGCGCCATCCGAGAGGGTGGGACCTACCCGTTCCCGAGCAGGAGGAATCTTCGATGAGATCCGACCGACTGTGGGTTGGCGTGGCTTGTGGTGTCGCCCTCGGCATCGGCGCCGTCGCCGCCGTGGGGGTAGGCACGCAGACCGCGGAGGGCGCGACGTTCGCCCTCACGCCCCAGCAGCTCAAGATCAACCAGAACATCTCGTCGGCGGCGGTGAAGCGCAGCAACCGGTCGCTCAACTACCTCGCTCCGATCCGGACCACCGCGACCGACAACGCGGACACCGGCAGCAACGGGGTCAAGCCGCTCAGCAGCATCCCCGGGAGCGGCCAGGGCTGGACCGTGGGCCAGCTCGCCCCGGGCCAGAAGCAGTACTGGGCCACGGTGGCCTCCAATGGCTCGCTCACCTCCTCCAGCGGCCCGACCACCGGGACGGGGGTCTTCACGTCCTCGAGGACCGGCACCGGCGTGTACGTCGTCGACTTCAAGGTCAACGTCTCGGCCTGCTCGTGGACCGTGACGCCGAACTTCCCGACGACGACGCCCGCGACGACGCCCGCTCCGCACTTGGCGGTGACCGCCGGCATCGCCAACCAGCTCACCCAGGTCGGCGTGAGCGTCTACAACGTCCCCGTGAGCGCGGCCCCCGCGCCCACCACGGGCCCGGTCCCCGTGGACGGCGCCTTCAGCGTGCAGGTGCTCTGCTGAACCACCCCGCGGTGGCGCGCCGGAGGCCCGCGGCCTCCGGCGCGCCGCGGCGTTGACGAGGCGCCCGGCCGTGTCGTCGAGCGGTGGGCCGGCGCCCTCGCTCACGAGGCCGCTCCTCTCATCCTCGGCGGGTCGGCTCCTGGCCGACTTCGCTCACGGCAGGATCTCGCCGCCGCGCCCGTCATGGGCGGCACGCACGGCCGGGATTGGCGGGAGCCCGCGCGGGAACTCGGAGAACCCGCGGCGGCGACTCGGTCCGCCCCGGATGCGGGTGACGTGGAGCGCGCGGGAGGCTTGCGCTCGGTGGGTGCGAGCCAACGAATCGGGTTCGCGCTCGAGGACGAAGTAGTCTGAGCCGCCCCGTCGCGGCGCACGTCGCCGCGGCCGCCGACGGCCGCATCTCCACCGCGCCGTACAACCCCAGGAGGCCGCCGCCAGGGCGTCTCCGAACACGAGAGAGAGAACTGACCGACATGGCTGTTGACACATTCATGGCCTACGTGGGCGTCTACGAGAAGGTCGAGGACGCCAAGGCCGACTACCAGGCGGTCCACGACCTCCACACGAAGGACGGGCTGATCGACGCCTACGACGCCGCGGTGATCGAGCGCAAGGACAACGGCAAGGTCAAGATCGTCAAGAAGCACGAGACCCCCACCCGGGTCGGCGGCGTGGGCGGCGGGACGCTCGGCCTGGCCACGGGCCTGGTGATCGCGCTCTTTCCGGCGGCCGCCATCGGCGGCGGCCTGCTGGCCGCCACGACCGCCGGCGGCGCGGCCCTCGGAGCGGTGGCCGGGCACGCGGCGGCCGGGATGAGCCGCAAGGACCTCAAGGAGCTCGGCGAGCACCTCGACAGGGGCCAGGCCGGCCTGGTCGTGGTGGCGGTCGCCACCCTGGGATCGGACATCACCACTGCCATGGCGCAGGCCGACAAGGTGGACCAGAGGGAGCTCACGGCCGACGTCGACGAGATCAAGAAGGACGCGGAGGAGTAGGCCTGACCCTCTGCCGCCGCCCCCGCGGCGGCGGCACGAGATCCCCGATGCCCACGGTGTCCACTCACGCCCGCCTCCGGTCCGGCCCGGAGGCGGGCGCCCGGTGACGGCGACTCTCGCAGGACCGGGCGGATAGGCTGGGTCGCGTGGACGAGGGACTTCCGATCGCCTATCTGGTGCTGGACGAGGACGTGCCGGTGTACGCGGCCGGCGGAGAGCAGGTCGGAACCGTCGACCACGTCGTCGCCGCGCCCGACAAGGACATCTTCCACGGGATCGTGATCGCGACGGGCGGAGGCCGGCGCTTCGTCGCGGCCGAGCAGGTCGCCTCTCTCCACGAGCGTGGCGTCGATCTGAACATCGACATGGCCGCCGCCGCCGCGCTTCCCGAGCCCCACGGCGCCGCGCCCGTCTGGCGCGACAACGAGCCCGGGGCGACCCCGAGCGCCTGGAATCACCTCGTCGACCGCCTGACCGGGCGCGCGGGCCGCGACGGCTGGGTCGAGGAGGAGTAGGCCCAGGCCGCCGCGAGGTGCGGGCGGGTCTAGGCCGACCGCGCGCGCACGGCCATCGGCAACCCGCCCTTGGGCCGAAGGGTGATCTGGGGCTGGAGCTCGAGCGCGTGACCGGGCACGCGCTCGAGGCGGTGGGTGCGCGCGATGGTCGCGAGGGCGAGCGTGCCCTCGACCACCGCGAAGGTGCTCCCGATGCATTTGCGCGAGCCCGCGCCGAAGGGGATGTACGAGTAGCGATGAGGTGCCCCGGCGTTGCCCGCCCACCTCAGGGGGCGGAACGCGTCGGGTTCGTCCCAGCGCCCGGGGTCCCGGTGAAGGAGCCACGGGGGCATCATCACCAGGCCGCCCTCCGGGATCCGGTGGGCGCCGAGGGCGAATGGCTCGACGCACCTGCGGGCCAGCATCCAGACCGGCGGGTAGAGACGCAGCGCCTCGTTGAACACCATCGCGGCGAACGGGAGCCTCTCGACGTCGGCCAGCCCCGGCGCGTCGGTCCCCAGCGCGTCCGCCTCGGCCTCGAGCCGATCGCGCTCGTCCGGGTGTGCGGCCAGCAGCCACCAGGCGAAGGTGAGGGCGTTGGCGGTCGTCTCCAGGCCGGCCGCGAAGAGCGTCATCACCTCGTGCCGCACCTCGTCGTCGGTCATGCCGGTCCCGTCGCCGTCGGCGTCCTGGGCCATGAGGAGCATCGAGAGGAGATCGCCGCGGTCGACGCCCTCCGCCCGCCGGCGGGCGATGACGCCGTCGACGAGGGCCTCCAGCTCCACCTTGGCGGCGCGGAAGCGGCGGACCGTGGTTGTCGGAATGCGCATCCGCAGGCCGGCGAGGGGCAGCACCAGCAGGTCGAAGGCGCGAAAGACGTCGATGAGGGCCTCCTCGACCCGGGCGCGGTCGGCGGCGAGGTCGCTTCCGAAGAGGGTCTCGGCCGTGACGCCCATGGTGAGCCCGGTCATCTCGCTGAACACGTCCACCGTCGCGCCGTCCGTCCAACGCGTCGCCGTGCGCGAGGCCCACCGGGTCATGGTGTCCGCGTAGGCCCCGAGCCTGTCGTGGTGGAAGGCGGGCTGAATGAGGCGGCGCTGGCGACGATGATGCTCGCCCTCGGAGGTGAGCAGACCCTCGCCGAGCAGCACCTTGGCCCCCTCGAGGATCCGGCCCTTCCTCACATGGGCGGCGTGGGTTGTGAAGACCTCCTGCACCAGGTCAGGGCCGGTCACGAGATACATGTCGAGCGGTCCCAGCCGGAACCGCACGAACTCCCCGTACTCGTCGTGGAGGCGGGCGAACATCCCGAGCGCGTCCCGGCGACGCTCGCCGATCAGCCGAAGCGATCCGCGACGCCCCGGCCCCGGCGGGGCCGGCGGCGGCTCTGCCGTCCCGATTCCCGTGTCACCGCCCATCGGCGCCCTTCCCTGCCCGTCGCTCACAACGCCCGGCCGCGGCCGCTCCCCCATCATCGACCCCTGAAGTGCTCCCGGTCCAGGGGGCGCGGGCGCAATGCCCACCCACCCTCGCCCTGATCCGCCGACGCCGGACCCGCTCGGTCTGATCGCCATCAGGCGCGCGCGGTCCTGTGGTCTAGGCTGCGCCGAAGGTCAGGGCTCGCACGGGGGCAGCCGGGTATGGACAGTCAGTCGATCGACCGCGCCACGGCCACCAAGACGCCCCTTGGGCGGGAGACCGTCCTCGCGCTGGTGGCCATGGGGCTGGGCGTCTTCGTGATCGCCAACGACTTCACCGCGTTGAGCGTGGCCATCCCCAACATCGAAGGCGATCTCGACACCACGCTGAGCCGGGCGCAGTGGGTGATCAACGCATACGCGCTGGTGTTCGGCGTCCTCATCGTGACCGGCGGACGCCTGGCCGACCTGCTGGGGCGCAAGCGGATGTTCCTGACCGGCGCCGTGATCTTCGCGGGCTTCTCCCTCGTGTGCGGCCTGGCCCCGAACGTGGCCACGCTCATCGCCGCCCGGGGCCTGATGGGAGTCGGCGGCGCCCTGATGCTTCCGGCCATCCTCGGCATGACCTATGCGATCCTCCCCGACGACCGCGCCGGACTGGCCGGCGGCCTGATCCTCGGGGTCGCCGGGCTGGGCAACGCCGTGGGCCCCCTGCTCGGGGGCGTGCTGACCGAGACCCTCAGCTGGCGGTGGGTCTTCTTCGTGAACCTACCCGTCGCGGCCTTCGCCATGCTCGTCACCGAGCGCCAGGTCCGCGAGGAGCGGATCGCGACCGCGGACCGGCGGATGGACTACCTCGGGGTGGCCGTGCTGTCGCTCGGCGCCGGCTCCGTGCTCATCGCGCTGGACCAGGGCTCGGCGGTCGGCTTCGGCGATCCCTGGATCGTCGGCCTGCTCGTGGTCGGGATCGCGGCCCTCCTCGCATTCCTTCCCGTCGAGCGGACGCAGGGCTCCCACGCCCTGGTGCCCGACGACGTCCGCCGCAACGGCCTCTTCGTGAAGTCCTGTCTGACCATGCTGGCGATGTCGGCCATCTTCTTCTCGGCTCTCCTGTACCTGCCTCAGTTCATGCAGAAGGTTCTCGGGTTCTCCGCCCTGGCCGCGGGCGCCGGGCTGCTCCCCATGATGGTCGTGTTCGGGATCGTGGCCTTCGTCGCCGGCACGCTCTATGAGCGGATGGGGGCCAGGGCGGCGGTCGGCGGCGGGGCCGCGCTGCTCGCGGTGGGCATGACGATGCTCTCGTTTCTCAACGCGAACGCCACCTACGTCTCGCTGATCCCGGGCATGGTGGTCCTCGGCGTCGGCGTGGGGCTCTTCTATTCCTCGATCACGACGGCCGGGGTGACCGCGCTGGACCCGAGTCGGGCAAGCCTCGCCGGGGGGATCCTCTACATGTGCCAGATCGCCGGTGGAGCGGTGGGTCTCGGCGTCAACACGGCGATCGTCCTCTCGGGGGACTCGCTCGCGGAGGGCATTCGCGTCGCCTTCCGCCTCGACGCCCTCCTGGCCCTGATCGGCCTGGGCATCGTCCTGCGGGCGCTGCCCCGCAAGCGCGACTCGGGCGTGCGGGCGACCGCGTCGGTCTGACCGCCCCGGCAGGAGACCGGCGCGGCGCGGCCCGTCGGGCGCCCACGCGACGCCTCCATCGTCCCTCCATTCTCGCCCGGGTTGCCTGAGGTGGGGCCGAGCGACGATTCTCGGCGGCCCCTCGAGAGGCTGGCACTCGGCTGCATCAGGCCCCCAAGAGATGGCCCCGCGGGCAACTCCCCTCCGCCGCCCTGGCGATTGCGGCCATGGACCATCTGGCTGGTCGCTGTGGCGGCGCCGAGCGGCGCGCCGCATCAGTCACGGCCGACGATGACGACCGTGATCGGATGGACAGTGAACGAGAAGTCCGCAGCCCCATCGCGGACGAGGGCCTCGATGCGACCGTAGAGGTCGTCCACCCCGGGTTCGTCCAGTCCAAGGGCGGCCCTGAGCGCCGGCTCGCTGAACGCGCGGCAGAAGCCGGTCATCTCGCGCGCCAGGGCGCCGCCGTCTCCGGTCGCGGCGAAGCGCTCGAGCGCCGGGTGAGGCGCGTCGTGTATCGCGAGGCGCTCGAGTCGAAGGCGCTCCCCGATGCCCTCGTCGAACGGTCGGCGAACCTCGTCGAGCGTCCTCTCGTACAGCGGCACCACATAGTCGTCGAGCCGGCGGCGCTCGAGCAGGCCGTCTCGAGCCATGTGGTCGCCGGCCTCGGCGATGACGCGCCAGAGGTCGTGGGCCGCCGCCGATCCGTCTTCGTGCCGTCCCATCATGTCGAGGACCAGGCGACCTCCCGGCGCGAGCTCGGTCGCGCGGAGCGCGAGGAAGCGCGTCCAGTCCGCGTGCGCCTGCTCGGCCATCGCGGCGCGCGGCGCGCCGTCGAGCTGGTCGAAGAAGAGCGCGCCCCCGGTTCCCGGCGGGCCCGGTTCCGAGAGCCATTGGATGGCCGCGAAGCTCATGCCGAGGTCGACGTCGCCGGGCGGCGTGACCGGTTCGTAGAACGAGGTGGCCGACGCGAGGGGCGTGATCGCCCCGCCCGGCGTCCCGGGGTAGGCGTCCGGCTCGGCGAGCCGTGCGAAGAACCCCGCCCAGTCGTTTCCGAGCTGGTCGTTGTGCACCACCATGATCGGCACGTCGCGGAGGGAAGCACGCACCCTCTCGATCGCCGCCCTGATGAGCGGATCCGAGGCCTGGCCCTGCGCGCACCCATAGTCCGCGATGACGAACGCCTCCTTGAGGTGCGCCGAGGCCACGGCGTCGGCAGCGGCCGTGACGAGGTCGAGGTGCGACCGCGCGTCCCGCGTCTGTGCGGCGCTGTGCCGGTCGTACTCACCTCCCCCGGCCATCACGCTCGGCACGAGCACCCCTGCCTCGAGCTGTGGACCGGGGGCGCCGGCGCGAGGGTGCCGATCGCCCCCGCAGGGCCCGCCCAGGTCACCACCTGACGACATGCGCCCGGCCGCGTGCCCATCCACCGTCCCGCGATTCGCCCGCGGCGCATCCATGGCGAGCCCATCACGCGGCAACTCCGGCCAGGTCAGGGACCTTCGCCAGCCGCCCGACCCGCTCTGCGACCGCGTTGCATCGGGGCATGACCAGGACAACCAGCACGAAACCGAGAGTATCCGGGCAGCTCACCCGCGCCAAGCCCGCAGCCCGGCGCGCCGCGCTTGATGGTGCGGTAATGCCCCCGCACCGCCGTCCGGATACATCACAAGCCGGCCGGCAACGCCGCCGCGCCCTCCACCACCCCGGCCACCGACAACTAGGACCGGTCGAGGTCGTCCAGCAGCTCCACGACCCTGCCCCGGATGGCATCGCGAATGACGCGCACCTCCTCGACCGATCCGGCGCCGGCGGGGTCGGGCAGGTCCCAGTCCTCGTAGCGTTTGCCCGGGTAGATCGGGCACGTGTCGCCGCACCCCATGGTGATGACGACATCCGCGGCGCGCACCACCTCGTTCCTCAGCGGCTTCGGGAACTCCCGTGACATGTCGAGGCCGAGCTCCGCCATCGCCTCGACCACCAGCGGGTTGACCCTGTCAGCCGGGTCGGAGCCCGCGGAGCGCACATGGACGCGGCCGCGTCCCAGTTGGGAGGTCAGCAGCGCGGCCATCTGCGAACGGCCGGCGTTGTGGACGCAGACGAACAGGATCTCCGTCGGGTGGGTCACGTGAGCGGTACCTCCGGCTCGGTGAGGAGGTCCACCGCCTGCACGGGTGTCATCGCGCTGCCTCCTCATGGTCGATGAGCGCCACCGGGCCCACGCCCGCCGCCGCTTCCGGCGCGGCTCGCAGGAATCCATAGATCGCGGTTCCCGCGAGGGCGCCGAGAACCGGGCCCACCAGATAGATCCACAGGTCCGCGAAGTCGGCGCCGACAAGGGCCGGCGCGAACGAGCGCGCGGGGTTCATCGAGGCCCCCGTGATCGGCCCCATCACGAGCGCCTCGAGACCGATGGTTGCTCCGATCGCGATCGCGGCCATCGAGCCGAAGGCTCGTGTGTCGGTGGCCACCGCGAGGATCACGATCATCAGCACGGCGGTGAGACCCGCCTCGAGGATCACGGCGCCGAGCCTCCCGACATGGTCCGGATGCGTGGCGCCGAGTCCGCCGGCCAGGCCGAAGAGGCCCCGCAACGCCAGCGAGGCGAGAATCGCCCCGACGAGTTGGGCGGCGATGTACGGCCCCGCCTCGCGCGCCGGGAAGTGGCGGGCCGACGAGAAGGCGAGGGTGACCGCCGGGTTGAGGTGGGCGCCCGAGATGTGCCCGAGGCAGAAGATCATGGCCGCCACGACCAGCCCGAAGGCCGCCGCCACCCCCCCGTGGCCCAGGGGGTTCCCCGCCACCGCGTTCACCACAACGGCTCCCGTGCCGGCGAAGACCAGACAGAACGTGCCGAGCGCCTCGGCGCTGAGGCGCCGCAGGAGGTCGGGCGGTCCGCTCACGCCGCGATCACCAGCTTCTCGGCGAACTCCACCGGCAGTCCTGCCTCCTCGACCTCGCGCGCGACCGCCTGTGCGTCGTACGGCACTCTCTCGATCGAGACGGCGATCCCGTCCTCCGATGTCTCGAGCACCGCGAACGCCGCGCGCGGGTCTCCATCCTTCGGCTTTCCGATCGACCCGCAGTTCACGAAGAGCACGCCGCCGTACTCCCGGACCCAGGGCTTGTGGGTGTGGCCGAATACGAGCACGTCGCATCCGGCCTGGGCGGCGAGGCGCTCGTAGAGCGAGGCGGGCTTGTCCTCGAACAGGTACTCGTTGACCTTGCGTGGCGACCCGTGGACCAGGCGAACCCGGTTCGCGCCCATCGTGAAGCGCAGGTCGAAGGGGAGGCCGGCCATGAAGGCCTTGGAGCGGGCGTTCGTGCGCGCGAGGGTCCATTCCACCGAGCGCTGGCCAAGGTCGCGGTCGTGTGGCGTGATGTAGGCGCAGCCGCAGTCGTCGAGGTCCCGGGCGATCGCGTAGTCGTAGTTGCCGTGGATCGTCGGGATCGCCTGGTCCTCGATGAGGGCGCAGACCTCGTTGGGATGGGGGCCGTACCCGACCAGGTCCCCGCCGCAGTAGAGCGCGTTAACGTCCATTTCGTCGATGGCCGCGAGCGCAGCCGCCAGCGCCGGGAGATTGGCATGGATGTCCGTGATGACCGCGATTCGCACGCTGCCTCCTGGTCGTGTTCGTCCACCACCGCGGGCGCCCGCCCCGACGATCCGATGATAATCCATTGACAGTCGTCACTTCAATCGATACAAGTAAATCGATGTCGATCGATCTCCAGCTCTCGCCAAAGCAGAAGCGCCCCGCGGGCGAGCCCTGCTGTGTCCCGGTCGTCTACCCCGACGTGGCGCGCGAGCAGGCCGAGCGCATGGCGCTGGTGGCGAAGGCCCTCGGGGATCCGATCCGGCTGCAGCTGATCGACGTCTTGCGCAAGCACGCCGGTGAGGTGTGCGTCTGCGAGCTCACCCCGCTCTTCGACGTCGGCCAGCCCACCGTCTCGCATCACCTGAAGGTGCTGCGCGGTGCCGGTCTGGTCGATTCCGAGCGGCGCGGCCTGTGGGCCTACTACTACGTGGTCCCCGACGCGCTCGCCGAGTTCGGCGCGTGGGTCGCGGGGCGGGACACGCACGATGAGGGGAATGATCGATGAGCGCCGACATCCACGAGCAGGTTCGCGAACGCTACGCGGAGGCCGCGAGGGACGCCGCGTCGGGGGCTCGGCCCGGCATCGTCGGCGGGTGCGGAGAAGGAGGCTGCTGCGCCCCGCAGGACGCGGGCTTCGGCAGCGCGCTGTACGAGGACGCGGACCGCGGGGGCCTGCCGGCGAGCGCTGTCCTCGCGAGTCTCGGCTGTGGCAACCCGGCCGCGGTGGCCGAGCTGCGCGAGGGCGAGATCGTCCTCGATCTCGGCTCGGGGGGCGGGATCGACGTTCTGCTGTCCGCGCGTCGGGTCGGTCCCACCGGCAAGGCGTACGGCCTCGACATGACCGAGGAGATGCTGGCCCTCGCCCGGCGCAACGTCGCCGAGGCCGGGGCGGCCAACGTCGAGTTCCTCAAGGGGCGCATCGAGGAGATCCCCCTGCCCGCGGAGACCGTCGACGTCATCATCTCCAACTGCGTGGTCAACCTGTCGCCCGACAAGGCGGCGGTGTTCTCCGAGGCGTTCCGGGTCCTGCGCCCCGGCGGGCGGCTCGGCATCAGCGACGTCGTGGCAGAGGACCGCCTGACCGAGGCCCAGCGGGCCGAGCGCGGCGACTGGGCCGGGTGCATCGCCGGCGCGCTCTCCACGAGCGAGTACGAGAGCCTCCTCGCCGATGCCGGGTTCCGCTCGGTGGCGATCGACTTCACGCACGAGGTGGGCGACGGCCTCCACGGCGCCATCGTCGCCGCCGTGAAGCCGGCGGACGCTCCGAGCCTTCTCTCGGCGGCCGCCGCCGCGAACGCGCAGCCGGGTTGCTGCTAGCCGGCCCGGAGGGGATCCACCGCTACCTGAGCGGCCTGAGGGCGCGCACGTTGATGGAGAGCCACTTCCTCGAGAGCGCACCGACGGTGCCGTCGCGCAGGAGCGTGCTGAGCGCGGTGTTCAGGACCGGCCTGAGCGCGCTGCCCTTGCTGGTCACGGCGCCGTAGTTCTCGGCGGTGGGGATCACCCCGGCCATCGGGCCGACGCGCAGCGGCACCTCCGAGCGCAGCACGGCGAGGGTCGGGGCGTCGTACACGACGGCGTCGCAGCGGCCGGTCGAGAGGCCCTCCACCAGCGAGGTCACATCGGCGTAGCCCCTCGCCTTCGTCGTCGGCCTGACCCGGCGGGCGACGACCGCCGCGCCCGTCGTCGTGGACTGCACGCAGATCCTGAGGGCCCTCATGGCGGCCAGGGTGCGGGGAAACGGCGTCAGCCCGCGGCGCAGCAGGACCCCCTGATCGACGCTCAGGTACGGCACCGTATAGCTGATGGCGGCGCGCCGACCCGCGAGGATCGAGACCTGGGCGAAGGCGACGTCCCAGGCCATCGGCCCGGGGGCCACGATGTCGGCGAAGACGGGGACGTTGACGAAGGACGCCCGCAGTCCCAGCTTCTTGGCCACGGCTTTGGCGAGATCGACCTCGAGGCCGCGCGCGAAGACCACCTGGGAGCCCTCCACCGCGCCCACCTGGAAGCCGTCGCTCGGCATGTCGAGCGCCACCGTCAGGACGCCGGGGGTGATCGTCGGCGGTGGGACGGCCTGCTGGGCGGCCGCTGGAGCGGCCGCGATGGCCAGCGCGGCCAGGCCGGCGGCGATGTTCGCGAGGCGCCTCATCGTGAGGTCGCCAGGACGCGGACCGGGTTGCCCACCGAGACGAAGTGGTAGAGCCACTGGGCGTTGACCTCCGGGACCCGCACGCAACCGTGTGAGGCGGCGTAGACGGGGACGTCGGGGAACTGGTGCATCGCCACGCCGCCGACGAAGGGCGACGCCCAGAGCAGCCACTCCCGGAAGGGGGTGGACCACCAGCGCGGGTACTGGGCGTACACCGAGTAGCTGCCGATCGGCGTGGGGGTGGAGGGCTTGCCGGTCGAGACGTGCAGCGCGCGCACGACCGTGTTGTTCTGGATCGCGAGCACCAGCTGTCGGTCGATCAGCACCTCGACGCGGCGACCGGAGCCGCCCCGGGTGCGGGGCCTCGGGCGTGAGGCCGTCCTCAGGCGGGCCAGGGTGGCCCGGCCGAGGACCCCGTCGCGCGCCAGCCCCTCCCACTTCTGGAAGGCGATCACGGCGGCCGTGGTGCCGGGGCCCATCTGGCCGTCAACGTCCCCCGGCAACAGGTAGCCGAGGTCGGCCAGGCGCTGCTGCGCGCCCCTGGTGCCCCGGGTGGGCGTGGTCGGCCTCTCGGGCGTGGGGGGCGGCGGTGCGGCGTTCGGGGTGCGGAGCGCGGCCGTGGTGAGGGGCTTGGTGGCGTCGATCCCCGGGAACAGCCCGAGCGGCACGCCGCCCCGGATGAGCACCTGGACGGACGTGACGCCCGGCACGGCGGTGGCGGTGGTGACCAGCTGCGACAGCCGCGCCAGGAGCGTGTCCGAGTCGGTGCCCGCCACGAAACGCGCGCCGAGGTCGATGGTCGCGACCGTCCCGGCCTGGGTGATGCTGCGGACCGGCGTGGCGGGGCGGATGTAGCTGCGGATCTGGGTCCGCCGCTCGGCCGGGGTCGGCCCCGCGAGCAGGGATGCGATCGCCGAGTCGAGCCCGTCGCCCGGGCGCGTGACCGAGACGTTCTGCTCGCCCTGGACGAACGCGATCCTGGTGGCGGCGTCGGCGGTCCCGGCGAGGGCGGCGGCCACGACTGCCGCGATCAGGACGAGGAGCGGGAGGCGCGCCCAGGGGCGGCTCATGTGAGGGCGACCATGTACACGCACCCGGGCCAGGGGACGCCGAAGGGCCCCCGCGACGAATCCCCACGGCGACGCCGCGGGACGGACGGCGGGCAGCATAGGCGACCGGATCGCGGGGCGGCAACACTCCCGAGCCGGGACGATATTCGCGCCGGGCGGGACGGGGGCGAGCCGGTCGTGAAAGAGTGCCCGGACGTGACGCGATGACCGAGGCGCCCACCCCGAGATGGACGACGATGCGCCCCTTCGCCGTGGTGAGTCTCGCCGCGGGCCTGCTCGTGTGGCCGCTGCTGCTGGTCGGTGCCGTCGCGACGTCCCGGCACGAGGGGGGCGGCGTCGGCGCGTTGGGGGCGGCCGGCTTCATCGCGGGTTTCATGTGCTCGCTGATCGCCCTGATGCTCGCGGTCTTCGCCCTGTTCACCGACGACCCGCGCATCAAGCTGCTGGCCCAGCTCGCCACGCTCGTGGTGGTCCTCGACATCGTGACGTTCCTCGGCGTCGCCGTGCTGGTCCTGGCCAACGCCAGCTGGAGCTGAGGCGCAGGGGTCCTCGAGGCTCCGTGCGCGCACGACGCCGCGGCCGCGGGCGCGCACGCGTGGGCGGGCGGACGGGCATGATGCGCCGGATGCGGCTTCGCATAAGGGATCGGGAGCACCTTGCCATCCGGGGCGCGATTCGCGCGACGCTGGTCGTGCCAATCATCCTCGCGATCTGCGACCTGGGGCTCGACAGCCGTCAGGCGTCGGTGGTGGGGGTCTTCGGGGCGGTCTCGTTCCTCGTCTTCGCGGATTTCACCGGGCCGCCCGTCCCACGGCTGCGCGCCAACCTCGGGCTCGCCGCGGCCGGGTTCGCGCTGATCCCCCTGGGAACCCTCTGTTCGCGCAACGTGGTGCTGGCCACGGCCGCGATGGCCGTCGTGGCCTTCGTGATCCTCTTCGCCGGCATCCTCAGCAGCTACGTCGCGGCCGGCGGATCGTCCGCGATCCTGCTTTTCGTGCTGCCGGTGATGATTCCCGCGGGACCGTCGGCGATCCCCGGGCGCCTCACCGGATGGGTTCTCGCCTGCGTGGGGTCGATCCTCGCGCTGACCTATCTGTGGCCGGGCCGCCCGCAGGGGCGCGTGCGCGCGGCCGAGGCGGCGGCCTGCCGGGCGCTCGCGGCGCTGCTGCGGGAATGGGGTCCGACCGCTGCCGGCGACGTCGGGCCGGTCGCCTCCCAGGGGCCGGCGGTCTCGGCGGTCGCCGACGCCGAGGCCGCGTTCGCCAGCACTCCGTACCGACCCTCCGGACCATCGGGGGCGACCGCCGCGATCGCCCAGCTGGTCAACGACCTCGAATGGATGCTGCCGCTCTCGCTGCCGCCGGCGGAGGGTGTCCCCACGGGATTCGATGACGAGCGGGCCGCCGCGCACGCCACCGCGGCCGACGCGCTGGAGGCCTGTGCCGAAACCCTGGTGGGCGGCGCCGCTCGACCCGACCTCGACGCCCTCGACGCGGCGAACCGGACGGCCGGGGTGGCGTTCCGTGAGTGGGCGGCGGGCGGCGAGGTCGCCGACGACGCCGCTCGCCGGCTGCGCGAGGTGTTCCGCCTTCGCGCGCTGACCCACGGGACGTGGCAGCTGGGTCGGCACGCCCTGCTCGGGGCCGGCCACGATGCCCCTGTGGAGCAGGACCCGGAGGCGCCGTCGGTCGTGCCGGAGCTGAGCGAGGCCGGGTCGCAGGTGATCGCGCAGGCGTCGATGAAGTCCGTGTGGTTGCGCAACAGTCTGCGCGGCGCGGTCGCGCTGGCCGCGGCGGTCTGCATCGGGCAGCTGGTCAACGCCCACAACGCCTACTGGATCGTTCTCGGCACGCTCTCGGTGCTGCGCTCCCATGCTCAGGGCACCGGCTCGTCGATCGTGGAGGCCCTGCTCGGCACGCTGGCGGGCATCGCGCTCGGGAGCGCGATCGTGGTCGCCGCCGGCCCGCACGCCTGGCCGCTGTGGATCCTCCTGCCGGCGGCGGTGTTCGCCGCCGCGTGGGCGCCCAAGGCGGTCTCGTTCCTGGCCGGGCAGGCCGCGTTCTCCCTGCTGGTGCTGATTCTCTTCGACCTGCTCGACCCCATCGGTTGGCGCATCGGGCTCGTGCGGGCCGAGGACGTGGCGATCGGGTGCGCGGTGAGCCTGGTGGTTGGGGCGCTGCTCTGGCCCCGTGGCGCCGCGGCGGTGCTGCGCGGCGCAGTGCGGGCCTCCTACGAGGCGAGCACGGCGTACGCGCAGACCGTGGTGGAGATCCTCCAGGGGCATATGCCCGCCGAGCAGAGCCGGGCCGCGCACCGGCTCGCGCGCGAGACGCACGATCGGCTCGACACCGCCTTTCGCCAGTACCTCAGCGAGCGGCGGGCGCCCGACGAGGGGGTGGTCCGCGCGTGGGGCGCGGTGCTCGCGGGCGCCGTGCGCCTGCGCCGCACCGGGCACGCGCTCAGCCGGTCGAATGCCATGTGGGGAATGGACGCGGCCCACGACGACGGCCCCGCCCTGGCCGGCGCCCGCGCGTCTCTCGGCACCGAGATGGATGGTCTCGCCCAGTGGTTCGACGCGTTCGGTGAGGCCTGCGAGTCGGGCGCGCCGCCCCCGCTCCCGCAGGCGGAGGATCCCGGGCGCACCGAGCACATGCTCGACTGGGTGCGCGATGCGGCGGGTCGCCGCGACGAGGCGGCCGCCGCGCGCGCGATGGCCTGGGCGAGCGAGCATCTCGAGTCGCTGCGGCGCCACGAGCCGGCGCTCGCCGACGCCGGGCGACGGCTGTGGACGCCCGAGGGCGGGCGCGTCTGGATGCGTCCGGAGGCGCCGAGATAGTCTCAGTCTGATGTAGAGGGTGAGGTGCGGGCGGTTCCCGCGCCCCTTCACCCCGGTTCTCGCATCGGCTCAGGGACACCGGCGGCTAGGGTTCGCGCCGGTGCTCCATATCGTGGTACTAGCGGTCGGGTCGGCGTTCTACCCGCTCGGCCTCGCGGCCGTCCTGGTGATCCTGTCAACCCCTGGTCCGCTGAGGATGCTCATCGGGTACCTGATCGGCGGAGCACTGGTCAGCGTTGGCTTCGGTCTGATCGCGATCTTCGTGCTCGGGGCGTCCGGGCTGGTGGAGGGCTCGTCGCCCACGCTCACCCCGGCCGTCGAGCTCGCGATGGGGGCGCTCGCGCTGCTGCTCGCCTACGCCGTGGCCACCGGTCGTGCCCAGAGGCTTCGCGACCGGCGCGCGAAGCCGGTCGCGAAGCCGGCAGGACCCTCCTGGTCGGAGCGCGTCCTGGCGCGCGGGTCGGGCCTGATCGCTTTCTTCGTCGGGATGGTGATGAGCCTCCCGAGCGTCTACTACATCGCCGCCCTGCCCTACATCGCCGAGAACTTCTCCGGTACCGCCACGCAGGTCGGACTGGTGCTGCTCTTCAACGCGATCCAGTTCGCCTTCGTGGAGGTGCCGATCGTCGGCTACCTGGCGGCGCCCGAGCGGACCACCGCGGTCGTGCGGCGGGTCACCGGCGAGATCACGGCCAACGCGCGGCGGATCGTGGTGATCGTGGTGGCCGCCATCGGCGCCTACATGGTGGTGAAGGGCCTCGTCGCCCTCCTCACCTGAGTCCTAGGAGCCGGCGAGCCCGACGGCGCCGAGCATGACCAGCGCGATGCCGACCGCCAGGACGAGGAGGGCGGCCACCGCGCCCGCGTTGCGCAGGACGAGGCCGCGGAGGCGCGCCAGCACCTCGGTCGCCCCGTCGCCGGCCAGCGCGCGGGCAGCCGCGATGGCCAGGACGGGCGCGAGGAAGAGCACGTTGAAGAGGAGCAGCAGAGACACCTGGCCGAGGGGGCCCACGTCCGACGCCGCGATCGCCGCGATCACGGCGAAGTAGGGGAAAGCCGTCGGGAACTCGACGGCGATGATGGTGGAGCCCACCACCGGCGCGAAACGATCGGCGCCGCGTTCGGCCCGGCTGAAACCCGCCCCCACGGCCTCCCTGCGGCGCCACAGGACGACGGAGGCGCCGATCGCCCCGACGCCGATCGCGAGCTCGGCCCAGTGCAGCAGGTCGGCGGGCGGGCGGGGCACCACCTGGGCCAGCCTGTCCCCCGCCCAGAGCAGCACGAGGCCGCCGACCAGGCCGGTCAGGATCGCCCCGGCTGCGAACCCGAGCACCGCCCGTACCGGGCGCGGGGTGGTCGCGAGGTAGAGCGCGGGGAGGACGGTCGCCGGGTTGAGCGAGTCGGCCAGGGCGACCGCGACCACGATCAGCAGCAGATGGATCACGCCGGTGTCATATCCTCACGCGATCGTGCCGCCTCGAGTCCTCATCCTGACCGCGAGCGTGGGCGAGGGGCACGATGCCCCCACGCGGACGCTGACGGCCCAGCTGCAGCGCGAGTGCCCCGACGTCGAGGTGATCGTCGAGGACGGGCTCGCCGCGATGGGGTGGGCCGTGCGGGCGGTCAGCGAGCGGGCGTCGCGCGCGGTGTTCTTCCGCGGGGAGTGGATGTGGGATCTCGGCTACGCGGCCTTCGCGCGGTTCGGGCCGGCGCGACGGCTGTCGCAGGCGAGTCTTGCGCGGGTCGGCGGCCCGGGCCTGCGGGAACTGATCGCCGCGGCGCGCCCCGACATCGTCGTCTCCCTCTTCCCGCACACCACCGAGGTGCTCGGGCGGCTGCGCCTGAGCGGCCGGCTGGACATCCCCGTCGTCGCCGGGGTCACCGACCTGGCGGCGCTCTGGTACTGGGCCACCCCCGGCGCCGACGTCCACCTGCTGACCCATTCCGAATCCACGGACGAGGTGCGCGCGATCGCCGGGCCCGGGGCGGAGATCCACCACGTCCACGGATTCACGACCCCGGATTTCCTCGCTCCCCGCCCGCGCGCGGCCGCCCGCGCGGCGCTGGACCTGCCCGCCGAGGGCAGGATCGTCGTCGTCTCCGGCGGGGGGTGGGGCGTCGGGAGAATCACCGAGGCGCTCGACGTCTGCCTCGGGCAGGCCGGGATCGCCTTGGCGGTCTGCCTCTGCGGTCGCAACGACGACCTGCGGCTGCGACTGATGCGCCGGTACGCCGCAGAGCGGCGCATCCGGGTCGAGGGCTTCACCGAGCGCATGTCCGACTGGCTCGCGGCGGCCGACGTGCTGGTGCACTCCACCGGTGGGCTCACGATGCTCGAGGCGCAGATGAGGGCACGTCCGGCGATCTCGTTCGGGTGGGGTCGAGGGCACGTGCGCCTTCACAACCAGGCCTTCCGCCGATTCGGGCTGGTGAGGGTGGCCGACTCGGAGGCCGAGCTCGCCGCCGCCCTGCGGGCGGCGCTGGACGATCCCCGGACGGTGCCCTTCGACTTCACCTCCCTGCCGTCGGCGGCGTCCGTGGTGCTCGAGCACGCGGCGATCGGCGCGCGCGGCACCGTCGCGGGGACCCGCTGAACATGCGGCTCACGGCGCTCGGGGCGGGCGCCCTGGGCGTCGCCGTCGCGGCCTGGACAGCTCCCGCCGCGGCGGCGCACGTCGGGCCCCTCGCGGCCGCCTTCGGCATCCGCACGCGCCTCGATCGTCCGGGCATCGCGCTCACGTTCGACGACGGTCCGCACGCGGAGGGCACACCGGCCGTCCTCGACCGCCTGGCTCGGCACGGGGTGGTCGCCACGTTCTTCCTGGTGGGCGAGCAGGTGGAGCGGTACCCGTCGCTGGCGGCCGACATCGCGTCCGCCGGGCATGAGATCGCGCTCCACGGCCACGTCCACACCCTCCTGCTGCGCAGGACGCCCCGCGGCCTCGAGCGCGACCTCGACCGCGCGCTCGCGGTGATCGAGGACGCCACCGGCAGGTCGCCCGCCTGCTACCGGCCGCCCTACGGCGTGTTCAGCGCCGGCGGCCTGGCGCTGTGCCGGCGTCGCGGATGGGAGCCCGCCCTCTGGTCGCGCTGGGGGCGCGACTGGCCCGCGCGCGCCACCCCGGAGGGCATCGCGAGCCGCGCGTCCCTCGCGCTCGCCTCCGGCGACATCGTCTTGCTGCACGATGCCGACCACTACAGCTCCCGCGACTCCTGGCGTCGCACCGTCGCAGCCCTCCCCGCGGTACTCGACTCGGCTCTCTCGGTGGGGGTGCCGCTGGTCCCCCTCACGGCGGAACCGGGCTCAGACTGACGCCACCCCGTTGCCGGAGCCGCCGTCGGCGAGCAGCACCGCGTCGTCGCCGGCCGCGGCGGCCTTCTCCCCCATCACCCAATCCACGTAGCGGATGACGCCCTCGGCGAAGCTCGTGGTCGCCGCCCAGCCCAGCTCGCGCTTGGCCCGGGCGGCCGAGATCTCGGCACCCTTGATGTCGCCCGCGCGTCCCTCGGTGTGCACGATCGGCACCGGGCTCACCACGCGGACCACCGCGTCGGCGATCTCGCGCACCGTGGTGCTCTCCTCGCCCACCAGGTTGTAGACGCGACCCACGGCCGCCGGATCGAGCGTCGCGACGACGCCCTCGGCGAGGTCCTCGACGTAGATGAACCGGCGCGACTGCGTGCCGTCGCCCGCGATCGTGATCGGCTCGTCGGCCAGGGCACGCGCGACGAAGGCCGCCAGCACGGTGGCGGGGCGCGCGCGGGGGCCGTAGGGGATGCCGAAACGCGCGATGGTGATGTCCATGCCGTACAGCGCTCCATACGACGAGCAGTACATCTCGCCGGCGAGCTTGGTGGCGGTGTACAGGTGGCCCGGCAGGTTCAGCGGCTCGTCCTCGTCAAGCGGCCCATGGCCGTTGGAGTCGCCGTAGACCCAGATGGTGCTCGCGTAGACGAACCGGGACACGCCCTCCAGCCGCGCCGCCTCCAGCACGGTGCGGGTGCCGCCGCCGTTGACGCTCTCGGCGCGTCCAGGGTAGAGGAGCACCTGGTTGACGTCGGACACCGCGGCGAGGTGGACGACGGCGTCGCAGCCGACGAGAGCCGCGCGGATCGCGTCGTCGTCCACCAGGTCACCGGCCACCTGCTCCACCTCGTCGGGCCGGTGGTAGGGCGATTCGAGCAGGTCGTATATGCGCGGCTCGTGGCCGTGCGCGATCAGCCGGTCGACGACGTGGGAGCCGATGAACCCCGAGCCACCCGTTACCAACACCTTCATGAGTCAGCCTCCACGGGCCTGTAGTAGAGCGGCACGCACCAATGGTTCGTCGCAATCCAGTCCGACACCGGAAGATCGCTTCCGTGTCCCATGATCCGGTGGCACGGTTCGTCGTAGACCTTTCCGGTCGATCGCTCGATCGGGTCGAAGACGATGTACTTGTAGAGGCTCGACACCATCCCCTCGGGCAGCTCGAGGCGCCCCGGGTGGCCGGAATCCAGGTGCTCGCGCGCGGCCGCGTTCTTCCACGCGACGATCTCGTCCAGGCGCTCCGTCTGGACGATCCCGACCGCGGCCGTGAACTCGTTCATGCGGAAGTTGAGCCCGAAGGTCTCGTACGAGGGCTTGCCGTAGTTGCGGAACCCCCGCGCGTACGCGACCAGGTCGTCGTGGCGCGAGACGAGCATCCCGCCCTCGCCCGTCGAGATCGTCTTGGTGGCCGCGAACGACCAGATGCCGGCGTCGCCCCAGGTTCCCGCCCGCCGGCCGTGCCAGGAGGCCCCGTGCGCGTGGGCGCAGTCCTCGATCAGGAAGATGTCGTTGGCGCGGCAGTAGTCGGCGATCTGCTCGATCTCGAAGGCGATGTGGCCGCCGATGTGCACCACGAAGGCGGCCTTCGGACGAAAGGCCTCGGCTTTCGCGACGAAGTCGGCATAGGACATGCACAGGTCGTCGCGATTGGCGTCGACGAACTCCACGCGCGCTCCCGACGACACGGCGGAGAGCGGGGTCGCCATGAACGTGTTGGAGGGGCACAGCACCACCTCGCCCGTCACCTCGGCGAAGGCGAGGGCGGCCAGCGCGGCCCCCGACCAGCTCGAGAACGCAACGGCCGCCAGGCCGTTGGAGGCGCCCCAGGCCGTCTCGAAGGCGGCGGTCATCCGGCCCTCGGACCACTGCTCGGCGTCCATCGCCTCGTCCCACAGCTCGCGCAGGCGGCGGCGATCACGGTGATCGAAACCGATGGCGAAGCGGTCGATCTGGGGCAGGGAGGGGACGGCGTTCTCGAATCGGAAGAGGCCACCGGATATCAGGCGGCGGGGAGCCTTCCTGTACCGCTCTCGTGGAGTACTGGCGAATCGCCAGCCCCGCGCATAACCTGCCGCCGTGCCTCTCCCGGGCCCGCACGGTGAGCCTATAGCCCCCGCGACCGCGTCGGGGCACCGCCGTCGCCTCACGCCATGGCTCGTGATGGTCGGGGTGGTCACCTTCCTCGCCGGTCTGCTCTTCGGCTACGACCAGGGAGTCATCTCGGGCGCTCTGCCCCTGGTGAAGGAGGATCTCGGCCTCAGCACCCTCGCCGCCGAGGTGATCACGAGCTGGGTCACCCTCGGCGCGCTCGTGGGCGCGCTGGTCGCGGGCACGCTCGCCGACCGCGTCGGCCGCCGCTGGACGGCGGTCACCGCGGGCGTCCTCTTCGCCGGGGGAGCGCTGCTCGAGGCGGTCGCCGACGGCGTCACCGTTCTGACCCTCGGGCGGGTGATCACGGGCTTGGCGGTCGGCTTCGCGTCCACCGTCGCGCCGCTCTACGCGGCCGAGATGGCGCCGGCCTGGATCCGTGGTCGCGTCGTCTCGTCCTACCAGCTGGCCATCACGGTGGGCATCTTCCTCGCCTACCTCGCCGATGACGCCCTGACCGCGAGCGACCACTGGCGCGAGATGTTCGCGCTCGCGGTCATCCCCGGCGCGCTCCTGGTGGTCGGGTTCCTGATCGCCCCCGAGTCGGCCCGCTGGCTTCTGCGCATGGGGCGCCGCGACGCGGCCCTCGCCAGCCTCCGGAAGGTGGATGGAGCGGAGGCCGCGCCCGGGATCCTGGCCGAGATGGAGGTCGAGCTGCGGGCCGAGGAAGAGGAGGGCGAGGCCACCTGGGGCGAGGTCTTCGCCCCGCGTCTGCGGCGGCCCCTGACGATCGGCATCGGGCTCGCCATCATCCAGCAGGTCACGGGCATCAACGCGATCATCTACTACGCCAACGACATCTTCGCCCGCGCCGGATTCGCCACCGCCGAGGACCAGGCCCAGGCGACGCTCTACGCCATCGGCCTGGTCAACGTGCTGTCCACCTTCATCGCGATCGCCTACGTCGACCGCTTCGGGCGCAGGCCCCTGCTGCTGGCGGGCCTTGTCGGGATGACGGCGAGCCTCGCCGCCGTCGGGGCGTCGTTCGCCTTCTTCAGCACCGACTCCGGGGGCGGGGCCGAGGGCGTCTCGGTGGCCGGCGTCTTCACGCTCGTCGCGCTCGTCGTGTTCATCGCGTCGTTCGCGTTCTCGCTGGGACCGGTGGTGTGGACCGTGATCGCCGAGATCTACCCCAATCGGGTGCGCGGTCGCGCGGTCTCGCTGGCCACGGCGGTCAACTGGGGCGCCGCCTTCCTGATCACCCAGTTCTTCCTGACGATCGTCAACGCCATCGGTGAGGCGACCACCTTCTTCCTCCTCGCGGCCCTCTGCGTCGTGTCGTACTTCTGGATACGCCGCAACGTTCCCGAGACGCGTCGGCGTACTCTCGAGGAGATCCAAGACCTGTGGAACCCCTCGACGACACGCCCGCCCACGGCGGCGACCCCGGACCCCTAGGCCCGCCGGACTCCTCGCGCGTCTGGGTGGTGTGGTGGGCGGTGGTGCTGGTCGCGGCGGCGGTCGCCGTCGCCGTCACCGTCCTGGCGGTCGACGTCTCGCCCTCGACCTCGCGGGTGACCCTGGCCGCGGGCGGCTCCTGGGAGTCGTTCCGCCAGGCCTACGAGGCTCTCGGGGAGCGCGTCGCCGCCATCGGCTGGTGGGCGCTCGCCGCCGCCGTGCTCTGCGCGATCGCGAACTCCGCGGTGCGCACACGCGCCTGGCGCAACATCCTCGCCGCGGCGTATCCCCACTCAGTGGTGCGCTGGTGGGACACGTTCCGCGCCTACTACGCCGGGGTGGGCATCAACAGCGTGGTCCCGGCCCGGGTGGGAGACCTGGTCAAGCTGTTCCTGATCAAGCGGCGCGTGCGCGACTCGACGTATCCGGCCTTGGCCTCCAGCCTGCTCGCCGAGTCCGTGTTCGACGCACTCATGGCGACCGTCCTGCTGATCTGGGCCTGGCAGCTGGGCATCGTGCCCGAGCTGCCGTCGCTGCCCAGCCTGCCGGCATTTGAGATCTCGTGGTACGCCGACCGCCCCTGGATCCTCGGTGCGATCGTGGGCGTGCTCCTGATCGCCCTGGTCTACGCGACCATCCGGGTGCGCTCCTTCTGGGCGCGTGTGCGTCAGGGGCTGGTGATCCTGACGATGCCGGGCGCATACCTGCGCCGGGTGGCGCTGCTGCAGGCGGTGGGGTGGGCGCTGCGCGTCGCCAGCGCCTACTGGTTCCTCACGGCCTTCAACGTGCCGGCCACGCTCCACAACGCGCTGCTGGTGCAGGTGGCGAGCAGCGTCGGCACTCTGCTGCCGGCCACTCCCGGGGGGCTCGGCCCCAAGCAGGCCCTGATCGTGATCCTGCTCGCGGGAACGGCCTCACGCGGGGATCTGCTCGCGTTCAGCGTGGGCATCGAGGCGGTGATGCTCGTCGTGAACGTCGTGCTGGGGCTGCTGTGCATGGCCTCCATGATCGGAAGCCTGCGGATGCGCGACGCCGTCCGAACCGCCCGCCGCGAGGCGGGCGGCGCGGACCAACGGCGATAGGAACAGCGAGGCTCAGGCGACCCGGCGGCGACCCTCGCGCTCGAGCGCGGACTCGAAGTAGGCCAGCACCTCAGCGGGCACGGGACCCGACGGCGGGTCGAGATCCATCTCGGACAGCCGGGGGCGTGACACGTTGGAGTCCATGGCCTGACGGTTCACCTGCAGCGTGTCGCTGTCTGCGTTGAGGTCGATCGTCTGAGTGGTCATGGGCGTTTTCTTCGCCCCCGAGCCGCCGGATCCTTCGGGCGCCTCGCGCGGATCTAGTGGTCCTCGAGGTGGATCAGGACCTCGGCATTGGGCAGCGCGCCCTGGACCGCGCTCTTGACCATCCCGCTCATGGCATGCCCCTGCCGCACGGTGGTCTCGGGGGGCACCACCATGTGCAGATCGACGTGTCGCTTGCTGCCGGCGCGGCGGCCGCGCAGCGCGTGGAAGCCGATCCCGTCGCGCTCGGAGAACCCGGTGAGCACGGCCTCGATCGCCGCGATCTCGTCGGGCGGCAGGTTGCTGTCCAGCAGCACCTGCACGGCGCGCCACACGAGGCGCGCGCCGACCACGATCACGTAACCGGAGATCGCGATGCCGACCAGGGCGTCGAGGGCGGTCCAGCCGGTGATCGCCACCAGGATCAGGCCGAGCACCGCCCCCGCGGAGGTCCAGACATCCGACGCGAGGTGGGTCGCCTCACCGGCGATCGCCGGCGAGCCGGTGCGGCGCGCCACGCGCCGCAGCCGCACGGAGACGACCAGGTTGACCACCGCCGACGCGGCCATCACGGCGATGGCCAGATCGATCCGGACCAGACCGTGGTCGTTCGAGAACAGGCGCCGCGTGGCCTCGATGCCGACGGCCACGCCGGCGGTCAGAACCAGCACGCCCTCCACGGCGGCGGCCAGGTTCTCGGTCTTCTCGTGGCCGTAGGGGTGGTCCTCGTCGGCCGGCCGGGCGGCAGCGCGGACGCCGGCGAACGCGATGCCCGAAGCAACCAGGTCGCCCGCCGAGTTGGCGGCGTCCGAGAGCACGGCGACCGAGCCGGTGACGAGCCAGATGGCGAACTTGGCGAGCACCAGCAACGTGTTGGACCCCACCGACAGCAGCGCGGCGGAGCGGTTCGCGCGAGAATCGCCGAGCATCCGCGGGACGGTAGTGATTTAGGCTGTTGCTAAGTCAAGTCGCCGCAGTCCATGCGGCTGTGCAGCTAGCCGGGGCTACGACCCCTCGTCAGGACAAGGAGCCCCGCCACGCCTCTCTTCAAGCGCAATGTGCTGCTCAGCGGGGAGATCGTGTTCTACGGCCCCCTGCGCACCGCTGTCCGCACCCATCCTGCGGTCGGGCGAGGGCCGAAGGAGCAGGCGGACGACCGGCTCGCGCTGGTCGTCAGCCTCGCGGCGCTCGCGGCCAACAAGGCCCCCGACAACCGGTGGCCGCCGCTGCGGGAGGCGATGGTCGATCTGGCAAAGGGGATCAATCAGGCGCCACCGGGTCCGCTGCCCGAGGACCTCGTGCCCCTGGATCAGCTCGGCGCGCGGGGCGATCTGCTTGTGGTTGACTGGCAGGGCGAGGGCCGTGCCCGCGTCGAAGTGCAGGTGGTCAAGGCCCGCGCCGCGATCGTGCCTCACCTCGCGTCCACGCCCGACGAGGCGGGACCGTTCCGCGAGATCGCGGCGCTCGCGCTGGCCCTGGCGGTGGCCGAGGAGGCGGACACCCACGAACGCACCCGGATCGCGCTCGGCCTTGAGGGCGTCGTCTTCTGGTTCCGCGACTCCGACCGGCGCGCCCCTCCGCGCAACGCCCTCGCCTTCGCTCTCAACCACGTCGAGGTGCGCCTCGAGGAGAAGGCCGGGGACGTGCACCCGGAGTTCTGACCCACGCTTCACCACGCGGCAACCTCACCTGCGAGGACGCGCGCTACGGTCCACACGATTTCTCATAGCCCGATCCGCACGCGAGAACACGGAGCATGGATTGAACAACCGCAAGCGCATCGCCCTCATCGCGCACGACAACCGCAAGCTCGACCTCCTTGACTGGGCCCTCTTCAACCGGGGCACGCTGGAGGAGCACGAGCTCTACGCCACCGGCACCACCGGCGGACTGGTCGAGGAGGCTCTCGGCATACCGGTGACCCGTTTCCTGAGCGGCCCGCTCGGTGGTGACCAGCAGGTCGGCGCGGGCATCGCCGAGGGGCGCCTCGACATCGTCATCTTCTTCTGGGACCCGCTGCAGCCCCAGCCCCACGACGTCGACGTCAAGGCCCTGCTGCGCATCGCCGTCGTCCACGACTGCCCCATCGCCTGCAACCGCTCGACGGCCGACTTCCTGCTGTCCAGCCCGCTGCTCGGCATCTCCTACCAGCGCATGCTGTCCGCCCCGGAGCCGGCCGCCGTCGTCTGACGGCCGGCGGGCGCGGGGGATCACTCCTCGTCGGCGGCCCTTGCCGACGCCGCGAATCCGGCGATCTCGGTGACGACCTCCTCGTTGGCGAGGGTGGTGACGTCGCCGAGCTGGCGGTTCTCGGAGATGTCGCGCAGCAGGCGGCGCATGATCTTGCCCGAGCGGGTCTTGGGCAGATCGTCGGTGAGCACGATCGACCTGGGACGCGCGATGGCGCCGATCTTGGTCGCCACGTGCTGGCGCAGCTCCGCGATCAGGGCCTCGTCGCCCACGACGCCTCCGTTCAGTGTCACGAAGGCCGCGATCGCCTGGCCCGTCGTCTCGTCGGCGCGTCCGACCACGGCGGCCTCGGCCACCATGGGGTGGTCCACCAGGGCGCTCTCGATCTCGATCGTGGAGAGCCGGTGGCCCGAGACGTTCATCACGTCGTCGATCCGGCCCAGCAGCCAGTAGTCGCCGTCGCCGTCGCGCCGCGCGCCGTCCCCGGCCAGGTACAGGCCCTCATAGGTGCTCCAGTACGTGGCCACGAAGCGGTCGTCGTCCCCGTAGAGGGTGCGCAGCATGCCCGGCCACGGTTCGGAGATCACCAGGTAGCCGCCCTGGCCGAGGGGGACGCTCCGGCCCGCGTCGTCCACCACGTCGGCGGTGATCCCGGGGATCGGGCGTGAGGCCGACCCGGGTTTGAGGGTGCTGATGCCCGGCAGCGGAGCGATCATGATGTGGCCGGTCTCGGTCTGCCACCAGGTGTTGACCACCGGGCACTCGCCGGCGCCGATCGTGTCGCGGTACCAGATCCACGCCTCGGGGTTGATCGGCTCGCCCACCGTTCCCAGCAGGCGCAGCGACGACAGGTCGTGTCTGGCGGGGAACTCGACGCCCCACTTCATGAACGTGCGGATGGCGGTTGGGGCGCAGTAGAGGATCGTGATCCCGTAGCGCTCGCAGACGTCCCACCAGCGGTCCTTGTCGGGGATGTTGGGCGCGCCCTCGTAGAGCACGCTCGTGACCCCGTTGGCGAGGGGGCCGTAGACGATGTAGCTGTGCCCGGTCACCCAGCCGACGTCGGCCGCGCACCAGTAGACGTCGTCGTCCTTGATGTCGAACACCCAGCGGTGCGTCGCGGCGGCGCCGGTCAGGTACCCGCCGGTCGTGTGGAGGATGCCCTTGGGCTTCCCGGTGCTGCCGCTGGTGTAGAGGATGTAGAGCGGGTCCTCGGCGCCCATCGGCTCGGGCGCGCACTCGGCGTCCTGCTCGGCGACCAGCTCGTGGTACCAGACATCGCGTCCGTCGACCCAGCCGATCTCGTTCTCTGTGCGCCTCACCACGATGTTGGTGGTGACGTCTGGGCACTCCACGAGGGCCTCGTTGACGTTGGCCTTCAGCGGGATCAACTTGCCCCCGCGCCAGGCGCCGTCGGCCGTGATCATCGCCGTGCAGCCGCAGTCGAGCACTCGGTCGCGCACGCTCTCGGGAGAGAAGCCGCCGAAGATCACCGTGTGTGGCGCGCCGACGCGCGCGCAGGCCAGCATCGCCACGGCGATCTCCGGGACCATCCCCAGGTAGATCGCGACGCGGTCTCCCTTGGCGACCCCCCGCGAGCGCAGGCCGTTGGCGAGGCGCGAGACGCGCTCGTGCAGGTCGCGATAGGTGATGGCCTGGCGATCGCCCGGCTCGCCCTCCCAGTGGAAGGCCACCCTGTCGCCGCGCTCGGCCAGGTGGCGGTCGAGGCAGTTGACGCTGGCGTTGAGCACCCCGTCGGCGAACCAGGTGAAGAACGGGGCGTTGGACCTGTCACAGGCGACCGTGGGCTCGGTGGTCCAGTCGAGGAGCTCCTTCGTCTGCTCGAGCCAGAACGCCTGCGGATCGGCGGCCGCACGATCGAACAGATCCTGCGTCGCGACCGCGTCCCGGGTGAACTCGGGGGCCGGGGGGAAACGCCGGTCCTCCAACTCGAGAGAGGTGATGTTCGGGCCGTCGGTGCTCATTCGCTCGGCTCCTTTGGTGGGACGCGCGCGACGGGAGGGATGCCCGCCGATGGTATCGGTTGCCACGAAGTCTCTACCCGGCGCCCGTCCGGTGCACCCATCCGACCGTATGCGCCGCTAGATTCCCGCGCATGGAACTGGTCGAGGGGGAGAACGTGCTCTGGGAGGGACGCCCCTGCTGGCGCGCCCAGATGAGCTTCTTCGCCCTGTGGATCCCCCTCGCGCTGCTGCCGGCGATCATCGCGCTGCTGGTCGGCATCGACGCGGCGCGTTGGATCCTCATCTCGATCGTGCTCGTGCTGATCGTGGTCGGGGTGAGCACGATCTTCCGGTATTCGACGCTCTACGTCCTCACCGACCAGCGACTTCGCGTGCGCCGGGGCATCCTCTCCCGCAAGGAGAACACCGCCCGCTTCGACCGCATCCAGAACGTGGGCATCCAGCAGACGCTGCTCGATCGCGTCTTTCGCGTGGGGGCCGTTAACTTTGAGACCGCGGGCACCGATGAGAGGGACAGCGGATTCAACTTCGTCGGGATCTCCGAGCCCCAGCGGCTGGTGAGGATCGTCGCCGAGCACTCCGTCCCGGGCCCCAACTCCACGGGCATCGGTCTCTGAAAAGGAAGGATCCCCCGTTTGGGGGAGGTTCTTACGGACCTTTGGCGCCGAAGAGGGGGGTACTCGCCCATCCGGCGCCGACTGATCGGCACCCGTTCAGGAGCACCCGCTTTGGCCTCCCTCACCGCAGCGCCCCCGATCGCGCCCGTAAACGCCTCGCCGGCCCGTCGGCGGAGTCGCGCCAAGCCGAAGCCCCCCCGGCCACGGCTCGTGGTGATCTCGGAGCTGCGCGGCCTCGGCGGCCTGGTCCTCGAGCAGGCCCTGCTCGACGGGACCGCCGAGCCGCAGGCCAGCCTCGTGGCATGGGCCAACCGCCTCGCGATGGAGCTCGACGTGGACGGCCCCGGCACCCCGCCGACCTACCGCGACCTGATGCAGTGCGTCGTGGCGATCAACCGTCGCGCCGCCGCCGATCCCGAGCGTCCGCTGGTGGCGATCCCGCCCCAGGCCGCCTAGCTCTCACCGCTTCTCCCGGGCCCGGCCGCGCGACGCGGCCGGGCCCGGCTCAGTTCTGGCGCACGTAGGTGAGGTCGGCGATGCCGGCCAGGTCCTCGAAGCCGCCGGGCAGCGTGGACAGCGCCCGCAGGGCCCGCGTGTGCGCCTCCCCCGCCAGCCGCCGGGCGCCATCCAGTCCATGGGTGCTGACGTAGGTGACCGTGTTCTGGCGCACGTCGGCTCCGATGGCCTTGCCCAGGTCCGCCTCCGTGCCCGCCACGTCCAGGATGTCGTCCACGATCTGGAAAAGAAGCCCCAGCTCGCGGGCGTAGGAGCGCAGTGCCTCGTCCACCTCGGGCTCCGGCCGCCCGAGCATGATCGCGCAGTTGACCGCGCACGACATGAGCCTGCCCGTCTTGAGCGAGTGGACTCGGCGCAGCGCCTCCGGTGAGGCGCCGGCCGCGTTCTTCAGGTCCAGATACTGGCCGCCGACCATGCCGCCGACGCCGGTCGCGCGACTGATCTCGAGCAGAATGCCCACGCGTACCTGCGCCCCCCCAGGCTGCTGCTCGGCCACCAGTCGGACGGCCTCGGCGAACAGGGCGTCCCCGGCCAGGATCGCCGTGTCCTCACCGAACAGCTTGTGACACGTCGGCCGGCCGCGGCGCAGGTCGTCGTCGTCCATCGCGGGCAGGTCGTCGTGGATCAGCGAGTAGGTGTGCACCAGCTCGATGGCGGCCGCGGCGGGGAGCAGCATCTCCGGGGGCCGGCCGAGGCCCTCGCAGGTCGCCAGCGCCAGCACCGGCCGGATGCGTTTGCCCCCCGCCAGCAGCGAGTGGCGCATCGCCTCGACCAAACCCTCGGTGCCCGCCATCTCATCGAGCTCGTCGGGATTCGTGGCGGCGAAGTCGAGGTCCTCCAGATAGGCCTCGACCAGGTCACACAGGTGCTCGGGATAGGGCGTGGAGGGTCTCCGCGGCGGGGTGGACGCGGCATCGTACCGCCGGGAGGCGGTGTAGCGTCGCGACGTGCGTGCCCTGATTTTGCACGGCGCCGGGGATCTCCGGCTCGATGAGGTTCCGGAGCCCTCCCCCGGGCGGGGGGAGCTGGTGCTGGCGGTCGACACGGCGCTGACGTGCGCCACCGACGCCAAGATGATGCGCTCCGGCGCCCACCCGGCGCTGGGGTCGCTGCCGGCGCCCCTCGGCCACGAGGTGACGGGCGTCGTGGCGACGGCGGGTGCCGGGGTCGCGTGGCCCCGCGCCGGCGACCGGGTGGTGGTCGCCAACTCGGCTCCCTGCGCGACCTGCGACGTCTGCCGGTCCGGCGCGTCCAACCTGTGCCCGGACATCGTGTTCCTGACCGGCGCGTTCGCGGAGCTGCTCCTGGTGCCGGCGGCGATCGTGGCCCGCAACACCCACCCGGTCCCGGCGCACGTCGCCCCGGCGGTCGCCGCCTTCGCCGAGCCGCTCGCCTGCGCGCTGCATTCGGTGCGGCGGTGCGGTCCGGCCGGCGACCGTGAGGTGCTGGTGCTGGGCGGCGGGGTGCAGGGTCAGCTGGTGGCGTCGCTGCTCGCCGCCGAGGGCGACCGCGTGCACCTGGCCGACCCCCACGCCGAGCGTCGCGAGCGGGCGCTCCGCCTGGGGGCGATCGCCGTGCACGAGGCGCCGCGCGATGCCGAGGCCGTCCGTTCGCTCGCCGAGCGATTCACCGGGGGCCGCGGCGCGGACCTCGTGGTGGAGGCGGTCGGCCGGCCCCAGACGTGGGCGATCGCCGTCGCGCTCGCCCGCCCCGGAGGTGATGTGCTGTTACACGGCGGCTGTCCGCCCGGTGCGGTGGCCGAGTTATCGACCGGCCGGATTCACTATTCAGAGATCACCATTCGCGGTTCGTTTCATCACACGCCCGATGTGTTTCGCGAGGCGCTCGACCGACTGGCCGACGATCAGATCGCGACGGATGAGTTCCTGCATCCGGCGATTTGCCTCGAGGACGTGGCCGCGACGCTGACGGTCTCACCGGGTGACAAGCACCCCGTGAGGCCGTCTCCTTCATCTACATAGGATCGGCCCGGACCTCACTTGAGAAGGTCGCGCACCTGCTCCCATTTGGCGGCGTCCGCGCGGAGATCGGCGATCTGCTTCTCCTGACGGCGGACAATGGACGACAGCTCCCGAAGGGCGTCGCCCGCGCGGCCGAGAGCCGCCTCGACGTCGGCGGAGGAGCCCGACCCGGACCGGGTCGCCCGCTGCTTCGATCCGCGGGGCGCCCGCGGTTGCAGCTCGGCCCCCCGCTGTCGCGCCACGCGGTAGTAGTTGGCCGCGACGGTGCCCGCCCGGCGGCCGGTCAGCTCCGACAGGCGCTGGAAGGCCTGGGTGCGACTGAGGCCTTCGTCACTGATGATCTTCTCGACCTGCTCGAAGATCTCGTTGCCGATGTTGCCTCGGGTGCCACCGGGTTGCTCGTCATCGACCATGCGTGAATCCTCCGCCCTCGTGTGTCGTGGGCGGGAGTATGAGGCTCAACACATCAAACGACAAAATCTCGTTAGCTAATGAGCGATCGGCGGACAGGCCGAGTGATGTCAATCGTCGGCGAACACCACCATTGTGGCCGTGTGACCGTGGAGGAAGCTGCGGCCGCGCACCGGGCCGATCTCCCCGTTGCAGAACAGGCCGGCCAGTGGAATGTCGGAGAGTTCGCGCGCGGCGGTCTCGGCGTCGTGGTTGGGCCCGTCGAACATGCGCGTGCCCCGCCCGTTGCAGCTGAACATCAGCGCGCCGGCGGGCGATGCGGCGCCCATTTCGCCGCGCGCGGCACGCAGCGCCGCGCGCAGGTCCTCGTCGGCCGAGCGGGCGTCGCGCACGTGGAAGCGGATCGTCTGGCCGACGCGCGCGTTCTCGCCGAGCACCAGCACGCCCGAGTCACGGTCGCCACCGTGGATGGGGCGCACCAGGAAGTTGCCCCGCTCGTAGTCGGGCGTGTTCTCGTCGATCACGATTCCGGCCAGCAACCCCTCGACGGCCAGCGCGCGCTCGGCCGGCTCGAGCGCGTTGACGACCTCCTCGAGCTTGTCCAGCGCCGGGATGCCCGCCAGCTCGAGCACCGACGAGCCCTCGGACGCGGTCACCACCATCTCCGGTCCGATCGGCATGCAGGCCTGCGAGACGACGGTGACGGTGGCCGAGCCCATCAGGGCGACGGCCACGGCCCCCTCGAGCAGCACGTCCGTGCCCGCGAACAGGCAATGGTCGCCGGGGCGCTGCCCGCCCGAGGCCAGTCCGCCGACCACCACGGGGGTGCCCGCCTCACCGTCAAGCTCGGCCAGCAGGCCGTCGGCCGGGAAGGAGAAGGGGTCCGCGAGCATGATCACCGGGCCGACGCTGCCCTCGGGGGCCTCGGCGATCGCGTCCGGCCAGCCGAGGACGCCCATGCCCTCGCCGAGCGGTCGCGCGACGAGCCGGAAGGGGATCACCTCGACGCCGGGCAGGTGGGCGGCCCACACCGCGAGGGCGGGTCCTTCCTCCACCTCCAGGCCCTCGGCGATGATGGTCTCGCCCATCGAGCCGATCAGGTGCTCCGGGGCGAGCGACTCCTGCACCGTGGCGAGCAGGGCGTCGGCGTTCTCGCACAGGTCCGGCGAGGCGAACATGACGACGAGCGTCGGGCGGCCCGACCACCCCATGGTCGCCCGCACGGCGGCGCATGCCTCGACCGCCGCCTCGACCGGGTCGGACGCGCGCGAGAGGCCCACCCCGAATGCCGGATGCTCACCCATGGGAGTGATTGTGGCGCACCTGGGAAGGGCGGGGACGGGAGCAGGTCCCTAGGTCTGCTGAATCGGCTCCGATGGATCGAGCAGCGCGCGCGCCTCGATCTCCCGGTCGGCGGGCACCAGCAGCTCGCGGGGCCCTCCCGCCATCATGTCGGGCACGTCGATCGTCGTCCGTCGCACCACGCACGGGATCTCCAGCTCGGCCAGGAGTCCGGCGAGCATCTCCGCCTCGGGCTGGTGGCGCGCGAAGGCCACGGCCACCCACTGGGTGGCAGCGACCCGAGGGCGGCGCGGCCCCCTGCGAAAGAGGTTCATCCCAGCGCGTGGGCCAGCAGGGCGGCCTGGGCGTGCATGCGGTTCTCCGCCTGATCCCACACCGCCGAGCGCGGGCCGTGGAGCACCTCGTAGGTGATCTCCTCGCCGTGGTGCGCGGGCAGGCAGTGCAGCGCCACCGCGTCGGGCGCCGCGCGGTCCAGCATGGCGTCGTCGATGCGGTAGGGCGCGAAGACGGCGCGACGCTCGTCCTCGGCGCCCTCGTCGCCCATCGACACCCACGTGTCGGTGAACAGGCCGTGGGCGCCGGCGACGGCCTCGACCGGGTCGCTCACCATCCTCACCCCGCCGCCGTGCGCCCGGGCCGTCGCGTCGGCCCACGCCACGAGCTCGGGGTCCGGCGTGTAGCCCTCGGGGCACGCGGCGGTGATCGTCATGCCCGTCAGCGCGCCGACCACCATGAGCGAGACGCAGCAGTTGTTGCCGTCGCCCAGCCAGGCGATCCGCAGGCCCGAGAGATCGCCGAAGCGCTCGCGCAGCGTCTGGGCATCGGCCAGGGCCTGGCAGGGGTGGTGCTCGTAGGTGAGCCCGTTGATGACGGGCACCCCCGCGTGCCGGTCGAGCTCGACCAGGGTCGCCTGAGGGCCCGTGCGCAGCATGACCGCGTCCACCATGCGTCCGAGCACCTTGGCCGTGTCCTCGATCGACTCGCCCCGGCCGAGCTGCATGTCCCCGGGCGAGAGCACCAGGCTGGTGCCGCCGAGCCGGGCGATGCCGCTGACGAACGACACGCGGGTACGCGTGGACGGGCGCTCGAAGATGAGCGCGACCACCTTGCCTGCCAGGAGCGGGGGCCACCCGTCTCGGGGCTCCGCCTTGAGCCGGTCGGCGGTGTCGAGGATCGCGGCGACCGCCTCCGGCGGGTGGTGCCGGAGGGTGAGCAGCGAGCGCCCGGCCAAGGCGGGGTGCGGGATGAAGGGGCTCCAGGTCACGGCCGGAGAGTGTAACCGGACCCGGATCGCCATCCCCGCGGGGATGCCGTCCGAGCGCCGCATTAGATTCGGCCGGTCGCGACCCACGGGGTTCATGAGCACCTTCGGCGCCAACGATGGGAAGGGCACGGGCGACGCCGCCACAGCGCGCCGGCGCACCATCCTCCTCGGCGTCGGCCTGGCGGTGCCGACGATCCTCCTATTGGCGGGCGTCACCGCCGCGTGGGCCCTCTATGCCATGCCCGTCGCGCTCGCGCTGCCGCTCGCCGGGCGTCGCGGCTTCGCCGTCGCCGTCGCCGTCGCGGCGCTGGCGATCGCCGTCGCGTCGGGGCGCCCCGGAACCGACGACGCGGCCCTCGGCATCGGTCTCCTCGCCTTCGTCGCGACCGGCCTGATCGTGGGAGCGGGGCACCGCGCCCAGGCCCGCGAGGCCGCCCGCATCGCGAGCCTCTCGCTCACCGACCGCCTCACCGGTGTGCACAACTACGCCTTCTTCGAGGACGCCCTCCCACGCGAATGCCGTCGCGCCGCGCGCTACGGCATGCCCCTCTCGCTGATCCTCCTCGACCTCGATCGCTTCAAGGCCTTCAACGACCGGTGGGGTCATGACGCGGGCAACCGGCTCCTGTCGGGCGTCGGCGAGGCCATCGCCGCCAACACGCGCTCGTCCGACATCGTCGCGCGGTACGGCGGTGAGGAGTTCGCGGTCATCATCCCCGGGCCGGCCCGTGAGGCGATGGAGGCCGCCGAGCGCATCCGGGCGGCCGTCGAGGCGGTGCGCGTGCTGGTGGCGGGTGGCGACGCGGTGGGGACCACGATCTCCGCGGGCGTGGCCGACTTCCAGAACGACGTCGCCGATGACGGTACGCGCATGCTCGACCAGGCCGACAAGGCGCTCTACCACTCCAAGGCGACGGGCCGCGACCGGGTGAGCCTGTTCTCGCCCGAGCACCGGTGGGCCGCGACGGCCTGAATCAGTCGGTGTCGGTGCGTTCCGCGCCCTTGGGAAAGGGCGCCAGCGCCACGATCAGGCAGGCCACGCCACCGATCAGGTAGAGGGCGAGCGTCGCGAGGTCGCGCGCGACGATCTGCGAGACACCTGCTCCCAGGAGCAGGCACAGCACCGCCCACGTCAGCAGGATCCCGGCCGTCCCGATCAGGTAGAGCTGCGCGCGCCGCGGCTCGACGCTCATCGCGATGCCGACCAACCCCATCACCAGCCAGATCACGGCGGTGAGCGGGTGGATCGCGAACACGAGGAGCTGCTCGGGTGAGTCGTCGGTGCCCGACTTGAGCACCCCCAGCAGTCCGAGGGAGAACAGGACACCGCTCGCGAAGCGACTCATGCCGACGATGGCCCGTCCGCGTCGGCCGGTGGCCGGCGGCCGACGCGGCGTCATTCCGGGCCGATCCCGTCCGCCAGCACCCCGAGCCCCCAGGATGTGGCCAGGCCGAGGGCGATGCCGGCCGCGATGTCACCCGGCTCGTGCTCGGCGGCGGCGATGCGCGCCGCGCCGCCCAGCCCTGCGGCGAGGGCCAGCACTCCCCCGACGCGTCCGTCGCGTCGCGCCACCACGCCGGCGATCGCCCACGAGGCGGCCGCGTGCCGGCTGGGGAAACCGCCCTCTGCGCGCGCCCCGGGGCGCCGCCGGCCGAGCCGGTCGCGCAGCAGGCGCGCCACGATGGCGGCGACGACGCCGGCGGCCAGGGCCTCCAGACCCGTGCGCCGCGTGGCGGGTCGCACGATCATGGCGGCCACGGTGACGCGGAAGGCGGGGCTCATGCTCCGGGCCACGACCGTCGCGGCGCCCCCGCAACCCGGGACGGCCCGAGCCGCCCGTCGCAGCGAGTCTCCGGAGCGCCGGTCGAGTCGGGAGATCGCACGCATGTCGCCGCAAGGCTATCCACGTCGTGAGCGGTGGCGTGGCGCGTGGACCATAATCGCGCTGTGACGAGCTCCCTCGAGGCCCGCGTCGCGGAACACTGCCGACGCCACGGATTGCTCCCCGCGGGGGCGCCGATCCTGGCGATGGTCTCGGGGGGAGCGGACTCCGTCTGTCTGATGCACATGCTCGCCGAGCTGCACGACGGGCCGGTGGGCGTCCTGAGCATCGACCACGGGCTGCGCCCCGAGGCGGCGGGCGAGGTGGCCGACGTCCTCGCCCAGGCGCGGGAGCTCGGGCTTCGGACCCATCGTGAGGCGCTGGGGCTGGCTCCCGGGCGGGGGATGCAGGAGCGCGCCCGCGCGGGCCGCATCGGCGCCGCGCTGCGCCAGGCACACGCCGGTGGATACGCGGCGATCGCGACGGGACACACCGCATCGGACCAGGCCGAGACCGTGCTCTTCCGCATGGCGCGGGGCACCGGCCGCACGGGCGCCCTCGGCATGGCGCCGCGTCGCGACGCGTTCGTCCGGCCGCTGCTGGTTCTCTCGGCCGCCGAGACCCGCGGCTGGTGCGACGCCCGTGGCCTGCGCGCCGTGCGCGACCCCTCCAACGACGACCCGGCGCACGCCCGCGCCCGCGTCCGGCACCACCTCGTGCCCGCGCTCGCGTCGGTCCATCCGGCGGCCGAGCGCCACGTCGCCGCGCTGGCCGACGCCCTGCGCGACGAGGCCGAGCTGCTCGCCCCGATGGTCGACGCCGCCTGGGAGCACGCCTTCGACGGACACGGGCTCCGGGCGGCGGACCTTTCGGGAGAGCCCCCGGCGATGCGGAGGATCCTGGCGCGCCGTCTCATCCAGATGGCCGGGCTGCCCGGCGACGCCTCCTCCTCCGCGGTCGTGGCACGCGTGCTGGAGCTGCTCGGGGGCGGGGACACTCTCACGCTGCCCGGCGCCGGGCTGGCCACCCTCGAGCGGGGGCGGCTGGTCGTCGATCCGCCACGGGGCGACCCGCACCCGCCGACGCGGCTCGACGTGCCGGGCGAGGCCGGCTTCGCGGGTCTCGTGCTGCGCGCCCGCAGGGGTGTGGGGGAGGCCCCATCGGCCCGCAGGGTCGCCGTCCGCTGCGACGGGCCTCTCGAGGTGAGACCACCCCGGCCGGGGGATCGTCTGCCGCTGCCCTCGGGCGGCCACCTCGCGGTGGGTAGGCTGCTCGCGGCCGATGGGATCCCGTCGCGGCTGCGCCAGGACGTCCCGGTGGTGGCGACCGCCGAGCGGGTGGTGTGGGTGGCGGGGCACCGTGCGGCAGACGACCTCATCGTCCGCGATTCGGGACCGGCTGTGATCCTCGAGCTCGAGCAGGCATGAACGACGACGCCCGCGCATCCGTCGGCGAGGTCCTCATCACCCAGGAGGCGCTCCAGGCCCGGATCACGCAGATCGCCGCCGAGGTCAACGCCGACTACGCCGGTCGCGAGCTGCTGGTGATCGGCGTCCTCAAGGGGGCGGTGTTCTTCATCGCCGACCTGGTGCGCCAGCTCGACGTCCCCTGCGAGATCGACTTCATGGCCGTCTCCTCCTACGGCTCGCAGACCCACTCGTCCGGCGTCGTGCGGATCCTCAAGGACCTGGACATCCCGATCGCCGGGCGGCACGTGCTGATCGTCGAGGACGTCATCGACTCGGGCCTGACGCTCTCGTACCTGCTCAAGAACCTCGCCTCCCGCGACCCCGCCTCGCTGGAGATCTGCGCGCTGCTGACCAAGCCGCGCCACAAGAGGCTGCGCATCGACACCCGGTACGTGGGCTTCGAGCTGCCGGACGTCTTCGTGATCGGCTACGGCCTCGACCAGGACGAGCGCTTCCGCAACCTCCCGTTCATCGCCGCCCTCGACCAGGTGACGGAGCCGGGGAGCACGGCCTGACCGCTGCTATCCTGGCTCCTTGGCCGGGAGCGAGGTGTCGGGGGCGCGGTGAGCAGGCTGGTGAAGAGCGCGGTCCTTCCGATCCTCATCGTGATCCTGCTGGTGTTCGTGGCCCAGCGGTTGATCGTCTCTGATTCCTCGTCCACTCCGGCGCCGACCTTCAACCAGCTCCTCACCGACATCCGCGGCGGCGACATCGCCAAGGCCACGATGAAGGTGCAGAACCAGGAGCTGACGGTGACCACCCAGGCCGGTGACACGTTCACCACCGGCTACCCGAACGACTACGCGCAGACGCTCACCGACGAGCTGCAGACCGCGAACGTCCCCCTGACCGTCAAGGGCATCCCCAGCACGCCCTGGTGGTCCTCGCTGATCTGGCTGCTGCCGTTCGTGCTGTTCATCGGCTTCTGGATCTACCTGATGAACCGCATGCAGGGCGGCGGCTCGAAGGTGATGAGCTTCGGCAAGAGCCGGGCCAAGCGGATGGCCGTGGACGCGCCGAAGATCACCTTCAAGGACGTCGCCGGCGCCGACGAGGCCGTCGAGGAGCTGCACGAGATCAAGGAGTTCCTCGAGAACCCGAAGAAGTTCCAGGCCCTGGGCGCGCGCATCCCCAAGGGGGTGCTGCTCTTCGGCCCGCCCGGAACGGGCAAGACGCTGCTCGCGCGGGCGGTCGCCGGCGAGGCCGGCGTGCCCTTCTTCTCGATCTCGGGCTCGGACTTCGTCGAGATGTTCGTCGGCGTCGGCGCCTCGCGCGTGCGCGACCTGTTCGAGCAGGCCAAGCAGTCGAGCCCCTGCATCATCTTCATGGACGAGATCGACGCGGTCGGCCGCCACCGCGGCGCCGGCCTGGGCGGCGGCCACGACGAGCGCGAGCAGACCCTCAACCAGCTGCTGGTCGAGATGGACGGCTTCGAGGCCAAGGACAACATCATCCTGATCGCGGCCACCAACCGCCCCGACATCCTCGACCCGGCCCTGCTGCGCCCGGGGCGCTTCGACCGCCAGATCGTGGTCGACCGCCCCGACCGCGAGGGGCGCGCCCAGATCCTGCGCGTGCACACCAAGGGAAAGCCGCTCGCCAAGCACATCGACCTGATGACCCTGGCCGGCCAGACCCCCGGCTTCACCGGCGCCGACCTGGCCAACCTGGTCAACGAGGCCGCCCTGCTGGCCGCCCGCAAGGGCAAGCGCGTGATCGACCAGCTCGAGCTCGAGGAGGGGATCATGCGCGTGATCGCCGGCCCCGAGAAGAAGTCGCGCATCCTCACCGAGAAGGAGCGCGTGGTGACCGCCTACCACGAGATGGGCCACGCCCTGGTCGGCCACTTCCTGCCCGACGCCGACCCGGTCCACAAGATCTCGGTGGTCAGCCGCGGCCAGGCGCTCGGCTACACGATCTCGATGCCGACCGAGGACAAGTTCCTCACCACCCGCGCCCAGCTCGAGGACCAGATGGCCATGACCCTGGGCGGGCGGGCCGCCGAGGAGCTGGTCTTCGACGAGATCACCACCGGCGCCGCCAACGACCTCGAGAAGGTGACCGGCACCGCCAAGCAGATGACCATGCGCTTCGGCATGTCCGACAAGCTCGGCCCGCGCGTGCTCGGCCACAACCAGGGCGCCCCCTTCCTCGGCCGCGACATGCACTCGGAGCCCGACTACTCCGACGACCTGGCCCGCACGATCGACGCCGAGATCCGCCGCATCATCGAGGAGGCCCACCAGCGCGCGCGCGACATCCTGGTCGAGCACCGCACCGACCTCGAGACCCTCTCCCAGATCCTCCTGCGCCGCGAGACGATCGAGCGCACCGAGTTCCTGGCGATCCTGGACGGCGAGCCCGAGGACGAGGTCTTCGCCGCCCGCGACGCCAAGGCCGCCCGCACCGCCGCCGAGATCGAGCGCGCCAACAAGGAGGCCGACGCCGCCAAGCCCTCCAAGCGGCTTCCCTACCCCTCCTCCGGAGAGCCGCTGCCGGAGTAGTCGGGCGGGGTCGCGACGGGCGGGTGGGTAGCCTTGGCGCCATGACCGACCCCCTCAGCTGGCTGCGCGCCCCCTGCGTGATGGGGATCCTCAACGCCACGCCGGACTCTCTGTGGGGCGGGGCGGGCGCGCTGGAGCCCGGCGAGGCCATGGAGCGCCTCGACCGGATGGCCCGCGACGGAGCGGCGATCTGCGACCTCGGCGCCGAGAGCACGCGCCCCGGATCCGAGCCCGTGGGCGCCGCCGAGCAGCTCGCCCGGCTGGATGGGGTCCTGCGGGCCGTGCGCGAGAATCCCCCCGCGATCGCGCTCTCGGTGGACACCTCCATTGCGTCCGTGGCCGCGGCCGCCCTCGACGCGGGCGCGGTGCTGGTCAACGACGTCACCGCGGGTCGCGGCGATCCCGATCTGCTGCCCTTGGTCGCCGAGCGGCGCGCCGCCGTCTGCCTGGTGCACATGCGGGGCGATCCGCGCACGATGCAGGTCAACCCGCGCTACGACGACGTCGTGGCCGAGGTGCGGGACCACCTGGCCGAGCGCCTCGAAGCGGCCGTGGCCGCCGGCATCCCGCAGGAGCACGTGATCCTCGATCCGGGCCTCGGCTTCGGCAAGACGCTCGATCACAACCTCGCCCTCCTCGCCGGTGTCGGCGATCTGGCGGCGCTGGGCCGGCCCGTGCTGATCGGCGTGTCGCGCAAGAGCATGTTCGCGACGCTCCTGGGCCGCGAGGTGGAGGAGCGCCTCGCCGCGTCGCTCTCGGCCGGGCTGGCCGCGATCGCGCGTGGCGCGGCGGTGCTGCGGGTGCACGACGTGCGCGAGACGGCCGATGCCGTACGGGTCTGGGGTGCCGTGGGGGCGGCGGGCGCGTGAGCGAGGACCAGCTCACCGTCGTCATCCGGGGGCTGGAGGCGTTCGGCCACCACGGGGTGCTGGCGGCCGAGACCGCCCTCGGCCAGCGCTTCGCGGTTGACCTCGAGCTCATGCTCACCCATGCCGTGGCCACCGGCACGGACGACCTGGCGGACACGGTCGACTACGCCGCCCTGGCCGACGCGATCGTCGAGATCGTGACGGGCCCGCCGTTCGCGTTGCTCGAGCGGCTGGCCGGGGTGATCGCCGACCGGGTGCTGCGCGAGCCGGCCGTGCGCGAGGTGGTGGTCACCGTCCACAAGCCCCATGTCGCTCTGCCGCACACCGTGGAGGAGACGGCCGTCGTCCTTCGCCGCGGGCGCTGATGCCGCGGTACTGGCTCGGCCTCGGGGCCAACATCGGCGATCGCCGCGCGACGGTCGAGGCGGCGATCGCGTGGCTCGACCGGGTGGTCGTGCTGGAGGCGGTCAGCGCCGCCTATGAGACGGCCCCGCGCGACCTGGTCGACCAGCCGCCCTTCCTGAATGCGGCAGTGAGAGTCGCCACGCCGCTCGCCCCTCCCGAGCTTCTCGCCCATGCAAAACGACTCGAGCGCGAGTTGGGCCGCGATCCGGGCGGAAGACGCTTCGGCCCGCGGGCGATCGACTGCGATCTGCTGCTGTGGGAGGGCGGTGAGTGGCGCGACGGCGATGTGGAGGTCCCGCACCCGCGCCTGGTCGAGCGTCGGTTCGCCCTGCTGCCGGTGCTCGATCTCAACCCCGGCCTGAGACTTCCGGACGGCCGCGCGCTGGCCGACGTGGAGGCGGCTCTCGACCCGCTCGAGCAGCCGGCGCGCAGGCTCCCGGCGCCGCTCGCGCGCCCCGAGGCTGCTGTGGACCGTGAGCTATGATCAGCGGCCGACCGAGCGCCAAGGAGCCACGGCATGTCCCACACCGATGAGCTCGAGGAGTACGACGCCGAACTCGAGTTGCGGCTGAAGCGCGAGTACGCGGATGTGTTCCCGCTCTTCCGGTTCTGTGTCCTCACGCAGGAGGCCACGTACCTCTGCAACAAGTTCGAGCGCGACTTCCTGCCCCAGGCGTCGTACCCGTTCTTCCACATCACGATGCAAGACGTCTGGGTCTGGGACAAGAACCGGCCGACGCGGATCATCCCGAAGGTCGAGATCTACACGACCCAGGACGTCACGGTCGAGATCCTGCGAGGCGTCGAGTCGGCTCCGGAGCCGAACGACACCACGGCATAGAGAGCGGCCCGATGCTGCTCGCGATCGACGTCGGAAACACGCAGACCCAGGCGGGGGTCTACAGCGGCGAGGAGCTGCTCCACGAATGGCGCATCTCGACCGACCGCGCGGCCACCGAGGACGAGATCGCCGCCGAGCACGACCAGATCCTGCGCCTGCGCGGCGGCAGCCTGGGTGAGCTCGACGAGATGATCGTGGCGTCGGTGGTGCCCACCCTGTCCACGGCCTACCGCTCGCTCGCGCTCAAGTACCTGCGTCGCGAGGCGCTCGTGATCGGCCCGGGCGTGCGCACCGGCATCTCCCTGGCCATCGACAACCCTCGTGAGCTGGGTGCCGACCGCATCGTCAATGCCGTCGCCGCCCACCGGCGAAACGGGGGCCCCTGCATCGTCGTCAACTTCGGCACCGCCACCACCTTCGACGCCGTGTCGGAGACCGGCGAGTACCTGGGCGGCGTGATCGCGCCCGGCATCGAGACGTCGCTCGACGCCCTCACCAGCCGCGCCGCGCGGCTGGTGCGCGTCGATCTGGTCGCCCCAGCCCGCATCATCGGCAAGTCAACGATCGAGAGCATGCGCTCGGGCATCGTGTTCGGCACCGTCGCGATGGTCAACGGCGTCGTCGAGCGGATGAAGGAGGAGCTGGGCTCGGAGACATTCGTGCTCGCGACCGGCGGGCTGGCCCCGGTCGTCGTGCCGCTGTCGCTCCAGATCGACGAGCACGACCCCCTGCTGACGCTCGAGGGCCTGCGCCTCGTGCACGAGTTGAACGTGAAGCCCGTGGCCGCGACGGGGGAGGGGGCGTGAAGAAGAGGATGCGGGCGATCCTCGCCGAGCGCTGGACCGAGCCCGACGATGCCGCGTCGGCGTCGCCGCCGGCCGACTGGCCGGTCGCACAGCCGTTCGCGATCGGGGGGCTCCGGCTGGAGAACCGCCTGGTGCAGCCGCCCCTCGCGGGGATCGCCAACTGGGCCTACCGCAGCCAGTCGCGCCGCCACGGCGCCGGCCTGGCGATCTCGGAGATGATCGCCAGCTTCGGCATCCGCTACGCCAACCGCAAGACGCTGGGGATGCTCACCATCGTGCCCGACGAGCACCCGATGGGCGTGCAGGTGTTCGGCGCCGACCGGGACGCGATGGTCGAGGCCGCGCGCGCCGTCGAGGAGGCCGGAGCCGACCTGATCGACATCAACATGGGCTGCCCCGTTCCCAAGATCTGCAAGACGGGCGCGGGCGCCGCCCTGCTGGCCGACCCGGAGGCGGCCGCGCGGATCGTGGAGGCCATGGTGCGTGCGGTCAACGTCCCGGTGACGGTCAAGATGCGGCGCGGCCTGACGCCCGCGACGTCCGACCCGGCGGAGACGGCGCGCCGCTTCGAGGCGGCCGGCGCCGGCGCCATCTGCCTGCACCCGCGGGCCGCCGCGGAGGAGTACGAGGGCGCCGCGGACCACCGCGTCACCGCCCAGGTCGTCGCGGCCGTCGGCGTCCCGGTCGTGGCCAGCGGCGACATCGCCACGCCCGAGCAGGCCCGCCGCGTGCTGGAGGACACCGGGTGCGCCGCGATCGCCGTCGGCCGGGCGGCCCTCGGCAATCCATGGGTGTACGGAGACATCCTGAGCGGGGTCACCCGGCCGCGCCCGGGTCTCGAGGAGGTGATCGACGAGATCGACCGGTTCGCCGCGGATGCCTGCCTCGCGATCGGCGAGGCGCGGGCCACAGGGTACCTGCGGAAGTTTTACCCGTGGTACCTCGCGGGCTACGATGTCGCGCCCGCCGAGCTGCTCACCCTTCCCAGCGTCACCGCTGCGCTCGCGCGGCTGCGCACGCTGGCCGCCGCGACGGCGGCTGCTTGATTACGAGCGGAAGCGAAGCTACCTTTCGGCGCCGCCACGGGGGCTGGTTCTTGCGCCTAAACGAAGGAGACCCACCCGATGGACCGCGAAGTGATCCTGACGGAAGAGGGCTACGCGAAGCTCACGGAGGAGATCGAGTACCTCACGACGACGAAGCGTCGCGAGGTGGCCGAGCGCATCAAAGAGGCGCGTGAGTTCGGCGACATCTCCGAGAACTCGGAGTACGACGACGCCAAGAACGAGCAGGCGCAGCTCTTCTACCGCATCCAGTCCTTGGAGCAGAAGCTCCGCAACGCGCGTGTGGTCAACACCGAGCACCTCTCGACCGACCAGGTGTCGATCGGGGCCCACGTGACCCTCAAGGACGTGAAGAGCAAGGCGACCCGCGAGTACTCCATCGTGGGATCGGCCGAGGCCGATCCGAAGAACCACCGCCTCTCCAACGAGAGTCCGGTCGGCAAGGCGCTGCTCGGCAAGAAGAAGGGCGAGAAGGTGACCATCCCGGCACCACGCGGCCCTCTCCAGTACCAGATCGTCAACATCCGGGCGGGGGACCACAACGACTGACGCCCCGTCCGAGGGCGGTCTCCCGGCGCTCATCGCGGAGCGCCGCGCCAAGGCTCAGGCTCTGCGAGAGGGTGGGGTGGACCCGTTTCCCCACCGGTTCACGGGTCGCCGGGAGATCGCGGGCGTCCGCGACCAGTACGCGGCGCTGGAGGCCGGCCAGGAGGGCGACGCGCCGGTGCGCGTCGCGGGCCGCTTGGCGGCGCGCAGAGGCCAGGGCAAGGCCGCGTTCCTCGACCTGGACGACCGCAGCGGCCGCATCCAGCTGTGGGCGAGCCTCGACCGGCTCGGCGCGGACGCCATGACGGCGCTCCTCGACCTCGACCTCGGCGACATCATCGGTGTCAGCGGCCCGGTGGTGCGCACCCGGCGTGGTGAGCTGAGCGTGGCGGTGGACGAGGTGACGCTGCTGGCCAAAACGCTGCGCCCGCCGCCCGACAAGCACGCCGGCCTGCGCGATCCCGAGACGCGCTTCCGCCAGCGATACCTGGATCTGATGTCCGACCCGGACGTCCGTGACTCCTTCATCGCCCGCTCGCGCGCGATCGCCGGCGTGCGCCGCTTCCTCGACGGGCGTGGGTTCATCGAGGTTGAGACGCCCACCCTCCAGCCGATCTACGGCGGAGCGGCGGCCCGGCCCTTCGTCACGCACCACAACGCCCTCGACCGCGACCTGTTCCTGCGCATCGCGACCGAGCTCTACCTCAAGCGCTGCATCGTCGGGGGGCTGGAGAAGGTCTACGAGCTGGGCAAGGACTTCCGCAACGAGGGCGTCAGCCACAAGCACAACCCCGAGTTCACCATGGTCGAGACGTATGAGGCCTACGCCGACTACCGGGACGTCATGGAGATGCTCGAGCAGCTGGTCGCGACCGTCGCGACCGAGAGCACGGGCGGAACGAGGGTCCCCTGGAAGGGCGCGGAGATCGACTTCGCGCCGCCCTGGCGCCGCGTGGCCTTCCGCGAGGCCCTGAAGGAGGCCAGCGGCATCGACATCCGCGACCACGCCGACGCCGACGCGCTGCGCGCCGCGATGCGCACCGCCGGGCTCGACGCCCCGGATGGGCTCCCGTGGGCCAAGCTCGTGGACGGGATCCTCTCCCAGAGCCTCGAGCCCACCCTCATCCAGCCGACGATCCTGTTCGACTACCCGCTCGAGCTCTCGCCCTTCGCCAAGCGCCGCGAGGACGATCCCGACACCGTCGAGCGCTTCGAGGCCTTCGCGGGCGGCATGGAGATCGCGAACGCCTTCACCGAGCTCAACGATCCCGACGACCAGCGGGCGCGGTTCGCGATGGCGGCGGCCGACCGCGACGCCGGCGACGACGAGGCCCAGCCGATGGACGAGGACTTCCTGGCGGCGCTCGAGCACGGCATGCCGCCGACCGGTGGGCTCGGGCTCGGCATCGACCGGCTGGTGATGCTCCTGACCGATCGCCACACCATCCGCGAGGTCATCCTGTTCCCGGCGATGAGGACCTGACCGGCGTTTCCCCAATCCCTCGCGCGGGCACCTCAAGGGAGTCCAGAAAACGACGCGATGGGGGTTCGATGAGCGAGTCAGGGAAGGCCGAAGAGGCAAAGGGCCGGGTCAAGGAAGCCGCCGGAGCGTTGACGGGCGACGAGCAGCGCAAGGACGAGGGCCGGGCCGATCAGGCCGAGGGCAAGCTGCGCCAGGCCGGCGAGAAGGTGGCGGACGCGGCAAAGGACGTCAAGGACGCGGTAACCAAGCGGTAGTTCCGGCTCCGAGCGGAGGAGGACAGACCCATGAAGCGCACCCTCTACGCGGTGCTCGGGATGGTGACCTGGTGGGCCGGCAAGCGGTACGTCCGCCGGCGCGTGTCGGGCATGCGACCGTCCCTCAGCAGGTAGGTCCCCGGGGCCGGGGGCGTGCGCTATAGTCCCCGGCCGTTCGCAGGACCGAGAACACTGAGGAGCGGATGGCAAAGCCAAGAGGCCGAGCGCGATCGAAGACCAAGGGACGCAAGGGCGGTGCGCCCGCGCAGCGCAAGCGTCGCCCGCAGCTCGCTGCGGAGGAGATCGACTGGAAGAACTACCCGTCGCTCCGGCGTTTCGTGAGTGAGCGGGGCAAGATCCGCTCCCGCCGGATCACGGGGCTCTCGCGTCGCCAGCAGTCGCTGGTCGCGAAGGCCGTGAAGCGGGCCCGCACCATGGGTCTGCTGGTCTACCCCGATCAGGACCGGCGCGTCCGCCACTAGCGTGGCGGGCGTCGCTCGGTACGTCCGGGCGGCTCTTCATGATTGCCGGATGAGATCGGCGCTCATGTCCGGGTCAACCGTTCCACCGGGGAGTTCGGGTCCGTGCGAACGGGGGGCGATTTCCCGCTTCGCAGCCGCGATCTTTGAGAAGGCTCCGCCGGTCGCCGATGCAGGGGGCGAAAAGGGGGGTCGTGCTAAGCTGGCCTCACGTCAGCACCACGACGCATCCTCGTTGTCCCGCACTCTCCAACGCCCGTCGTACCCCGCCGGCGCGGTTTTCGCGTCTTCGGGAACGGGTGAGTAGGAAGGGGAATCCCGATGTTCGAAAGGTTCACGGAGCGCGCGCGGCAGGTCGTCGTGCTTGCCCAGGAAGAGGCGCGCACCCTCAAGCACAACTACATCGGGACCGAGCACATCCTGCTGGGCCTGCTCCGCGAGGAGGAGGGTCTGGCGGCGCGCGTGCTGGAAGGACTCGAGATCACGGTCGAGGAGGTCCGCGCTCAGGTCATCCGGATCGTGGGGTCCGGCGAAGAGGTCACCTCCGGCCAGATCCCCTTCACGCCGCGGGCGAAGAAGGTCCTGGAGCTGGCGCTGCGCGAGGCGCTCTCGCTCGGCCACAACTACATCGGCACCGAGCACATCCTGCTCGGCCTGGTGCGCGAGAACGAGGGCGTCGCCGCACGGATCCTCGCCGACTTCGACGCCGACTCCGAGAAGATCCGAAACGAGATCATCCGCATGCTGTCCGGTCCCGGCCGGCGTCAGCAGGGCCAGGCCACGGGCGGCCAGAGCGGCGACAAGAAGTCGAGCAAGCTGCTCGACCAGTTCGGCCGCAACCTCACCAAGCTCGCCGCCGAGGGCAAGCTCGACCCCGTCGTGGGTCGCGCGACCGAGATCGAGCGGGTGATGCAGATCCTCTCGCGGCGCACCAAGAACAACCCGGTCCTGATCGGTGAGCCCGGCGTCGGCAAGACGGCGGTCATCGAGGGCCTCGCGCAGCGCATCTCGAGCAACGAGGTGCCGGAGCTGCTGCGGAACAAGCAGATCTACACCCTCGACCTCGCGGCGCTGGTCGCCGGCTCGAAGTACCGGGGCGAGTTCGAGGAGCGGCTGAAGAAGGTGATGAAGGAGATCACCCAGCGCGGCGACATCATCCTGTTCATCGACGAGCTGCACAATCTCGTCGGCGCGGGTGCCGCGGAGGGCGCGATCGACGCCGCCTCCATCCTGAAGCCGGCCCTCGCCCGCGGTGAGCTGCAGACCGTCGGCGCGACCACGCTCGACGAGTACCGCAAGTACCTCGAGCGCGACTCCGCGCTGGAGCGCCGCTTCCAGAAGATCCAGGTGGACGAGCCCAGCCAGGAGGAGACCGAGCAGATCCTGCGCGGCCTCCGCGACCGGTACGAGGCCCACCACCGGGTGACCATCACCGACGAGGCCCTCGCCGCCGCCGCGAACCTCGCCGACCGCTACATCGCGGACCGGTTCCTGCCGGACAAGGCGATCGACCTCATCGACGAGGCGTCGTCGCGCATGCGCATCCGCACCATGACCGCCCCTCCGACCTACCGCGAGCTGGAAGAGGAGATCGACCAGGTTCGCAAGGAGAAGGAAGCGGCGATCGAGGCGCAGGAGTTCGAGAAGGCCGCCAACCTCCGCGACAAGGAGCGGCGCCTCACGAACAAGAAGCGCGAGCTCGAGGAGCAGTGGAAGAGCGATGAGGGCGGCCCCCGGGCCTCCATCGGCGAGGAGGAGATCGCCGACATCGTCTCGATGTGGACCGGCATCCCGGTGTTCAAGCTCACCGAGGCCGAGACGCAGAAGCTGCTTCGCATGGAGGAGGAGCTGCACAAGCGCGTCATCGGGCAGGAGCAGGCGATCACCGCTGTCTCCCGCGCCATCCGCCGTGCCCGTGCGGGCATCAAGGACCCCAAGCGGCCCTCGGGCTCGTTCATCTTCCTGGGCCCCTCGGGCGTGGGTAAGACCGAGCTGGCCAGGACGCTCGCCGAGTTCCTCTTCGGCGACGAGAGCGCCCTGATCCAGGTGGACATGTCCGAGTACATGGAGAAGCACGCGGTGTCGCGCCTGGTCGGCTCGCCTCCCGGCTACATCGGTTACGACGAGGGCGGTCAGCTCACCGAGCAGGTCCGTCGCAAGCCGTACTCGGTGATCCTGCTCGACGAGGTCGAGAAGGCGCACCCGGAGGTCTTCAACATCCTCCTCCAGATCCTGGAGGACGGCCGTCTGACGGACGCCCAGGGGCGCTCGGTCGACTTCCGCAACGCGATCCTGATCATGACCTCGAACATCGGCGCCGCGACCATCTCGCGGAGCACGCCGCTGGGCTTCTCGGTCACCGATGAGACGGGGATGTCGTACGACGACATGAAGTCCCGGATCATGGGCGAGCTGAAGCGCGTCTTCCGGCCCGAGCTGATCAACCGCATCGACGAGATCATCGTCTTCCACAAGCTGACCAAGGAGGAGATCACCGAGATCGTCGATCTGCTCCTGGTGCGCCTCCAGACTCAGATGGAGGAGCACGGGATGGCTCTGCGGCTGACGGACGGCGCCAAGGACCTGCTGGTCGAGCAGGGGTACGACCCGACGATGGGCGCGCGGCCGCTGCGGCGCGCGATCCAGCGCCTGATCGAGGATCCCCTCTCGGACCGTCTGCTGTCGGGTGGCTTCCCGGAGGGCGGTGGCACCGTCACCGTCGATCGGGACGGCGACGACATGAAGCTCACCGTCAAGGAGGCGGAGGTCGAGCCCGAGGCGCCGGAGACGGTTGGCGCAGCGGCCGGTGCGACCTCTGAGGATTCGCCCGCCGGCTCGAGCGAGTCGTAATCCCCGAGCGGGGGATTCGCGCGGCGACGCGCGCACGGGTGGTCTATTCGTGTGGGGCCTGCGGTCAGCAGGCCCCACGTTGGGTCGGCCGCTGCCCGGCCTGTGGCGAGTGGGGCACGGTGGCCGAGGAGGGCACCCCGGTGGCGCGGCACCGCACGCCGCTCGGCGCGGTGCCGGTGGTGACCCGCCTCGCGGACCTCACCGACGAGACCCCCGATCGTATGAGCACCGGCATCTCCGAGCTGGACCGGGTCCTGGGTGGAGGTCTCGTCCCCGGATCCCTGGTGCTGCTCGGCGGCGAGCCCGGCATCGGCAAGAGCACGCTGGTGCTCCAGGCGCTCGCGAACATCGCGGTCGACGGCAACGCCATGCTGGTCACCGGCGAGGAGTCGCCGATCCAGGTGCGCGGTCGCGCGGAGCGCATCGAGGGGGACTGCGGTCCGGTGCAGGTGCTGGCCGAGACGCGGCTCGAGGCCGTCCTGGCCGCGATCGAGGCGCACCGTCCGACGGTCTGCGCCATCGACTCGGTGCAGACGTTGCACTCCGACGCCCTGGACGGCGTCCCCGGCGCCCCCAACCAGGTGCGCCAGGCGACCGCCGAGCTCATGAGGCTCGCCAAGGAGCAGGACGTCACGATCGTCCTGGTGGGCCAGGTGACGAAGGACGGCGGGCTCGCCGGCCCACGCACCCTGGAGCACCTCGTCGACTGCGTCCTCTCGTTCGAGGGTGACGACCTCCGGGCCCACCGGGTGCTGCGGGCGACCAAGAACCGTTTCGGCTCGACCAACGAGACCGGCATCTTCGAGATGCGGCCGGCCGGACTCGTGTGCGTCGACGACCCGACGCGTCTCTACCTGGCCGAGGCCGGGGATCGCGTCGGCTCATGCGTGTTCCCGGCGATCGAGGGCAGCCGCGCGGTGCTCGTCGAGGTGCAGGCCCTGGTGGGGCCCACCGAGATCGTGCCTCCGCGCCGTGTGGCGATCGGCGTCGATCGGACGCGCCTCGCCCAGGTGATCGCGGTCCTCTCGCGCCATGCAGGCGTGCGCCTCGGCGACGCCGACGTCTTCGTGAGCGTGGCTGGTGGCGCCCGGGCGATGGATCCCGCGGCGGACCTGGCGATGGCCCTGGCCGTCACCAGCGCCCACCGCGGCATGCCGCTGGCGCGCGGCACCGTGGCGTTCGGCGAGCTTGGCCTGACGGGCGCCGTGCGCCCGGCGGGTCACGGAGTGAGGCGCCTCGCAGCAGCGGCCGCCCACGGCATGAGGGCGGCGGTTACTCCGCCTGCCGAGCCCGGCGGCGAGAACGACGCGCCGGCGCCGGAGAATGTGTACGCGGTACCGGGGGTCCGAGAGGCCCTCGAGGTCGCCTTCGGGCGATGAGCTGTCTGTCCTGTCGATGACGAGTGAGGGGGCGCGGTTGTACGAGGTCGGCGACAAGGTCGTGTACCCGCATCACGGTGCGGGGAACATCATCAAGAAAGAGCAGAAAGAGATCCTCGGGCAGCGGCGCGAGTACCTCACGATTCAGATCCTCTACAACGACATGACCGTCATGGTCCCGACGGAGAACGCCGACTCGGCGGGGCTCCGCAAGGTGATCGGCGAGGAGACGGTGGACGAGGTGCTGGCCGTGCTGCGCGACGACGGCACCCAGATGCCGAAGAACTGGAACCGCCGTTTCAAGCACAACCGCGACAAGATCAAGACCGGCGACATCTTCGAGCTGGCCGAGGTGGTCCGCAACCTGTCCATCCGGGACCTGGACAAGGGTCTCTCGACGGGTGAGAAGCAGATGTTCGGCCGGGCCAAGAAGATCCTCGCCAGCGAGCTGATGTACGCGCGGGACATGGAGGAGCAGGAGGCGATCGATTTCCTCGAGAACCTTCTGGGCGACATCGGCCAGGACCGCGCGGACGACGAGGCCGCAGGCGTAAGTGGGGCGGAAGCGCTAGTCGAGTAGCCGAGCGGGCGGCTACCGTACCGCGGGGTAGGCATTCGGGGGTAACGGGACGGGGAAGGGCTAAAAGGGGATGACGGGGTACCCGCTCGCTGGCCGGGCGCAGAACGTGAGAGCAGCGTGCTGATCGTCGTCAGCCGGATCGTGCTCGCCCTACTGGGTGGGCTCGGTGCGTACCAGATCGGGAGTGCCCTTCCCCTGGACTCGTGGTTCTCGTCGCCGTGGCGCTACGCCGCCTGGGCGGCGATCACCGTGGTGGGCGCGCTGGCGGGCCTCCTTCTGGGAGGCGTGTTCGGCCGCTGGCTCCGCGACCGCCTGCGCGCGATCGACCGCGCTGCCGATCGGCGGTCCGCCGCCGAGCTGATGGTCGGCGCGCTCGGTCTCGTCGTCGGCCTCGTCGCCGCGGCCCTCGCCGGCGTGGCCGTCGCGCAGCTGCCGATCATCGGGCCCTACCTGCTGCTGCCGGTCGTGCTGGTGGTGGCCTTCGTGTTCAGCCGCATCGCCGCGCGGCGGCATGTGGACATCCTGCGCCTCGTGGGCATCCGCTCGCGCAACACGCCTGCCAACGCCCCGACGCGGCTCATCGACACGAGCGCCATCATCGACGGGCGCCTGGTGGACGTGCTGCGCACCAAGTTCCTCTCCGGGGCCATCGTGATCCCCGACTTCGTGCTCGACGAGCTCCAGCGCGTGGCCGACTCCGCGGACGGGCTCAAACGCGCGCGCGGCCGGCGCGGGCTGGAGATCGTGTCGGAGCTCAAGAGCGCCGCGAACGGCGGCTTCTCGGTGCGCGAGGCCGACTACCCCGGCGTGGAGGGCGTGGACGCCAAGCTCGTACGGATGGCGCAGGACGTCGGCGCGTCGATCGTGACCACGGACTACAACCTCAACAAGGTCGCCCAGATCCAGGGCGTCGAGGTGCTGAACGTCAACGAGCTCGCCAACGCGCTGAAGCCCGCCGTGCTGCCGGGCGAGCCGCTTCAGGTGAAGGTGATCCGCGAGGGGCGGGAGTACGACCAGGGGGTTGCGTACCTCCAGGACGGCACCATGATCGTGGTCGAGGGTGGGCGCTCGGCCGTGGGCAAAGAGGTCACCGTCGAGGTGACCAGCGTCCTCCAGAGCCCCTCTGGGAAGATGATCTTCACCCGCATGCCCGGCTCCTCCGACTGAGCCGCCCGGTCAGCCGGGGCCGACCAGCCATTGCGCGAGACCGACGCCGGCGTGCGGGTTGCCGGCCGGGACGCCCTCGTGCTTCGCGAATGCGAACACCGGCCGGGCGGCCGACTCGCGCTCGAGCAGATCACGCCAGCCCTGGCGCGCCTCGTCGGAGTAGCGCTCGGCGCGCAGGCGCACGTAGGCCACCGGCCCCGGCGGCAGGCGCTCCGGCACCCCGCCGGCGGTCTCGGAGATGCACACCGTGCCGCCCGCGGCGGCGATGCGGTCGGTGACGGCGTCGTCGTGCCACGATTCGCTGCGGAACTCGAGCGCCACCCGCAGCCCGGGCGGCAGGCACGCCAGCAGGTCGGCCAGCACGCCGTCGTCGCGACGGCGGGTGGGAGGGAACTGCAGCAGCACGACGCCGAGGCGGTCCCCGAGCCCGGTGAGGGATTCCAGGAACCGCTCGAGGAATTCACCGGCCCCCTCACCCGGCGGCAACACCCGCGAGTGCGTCAGCCGGCGGTGCGCCTTGACCGCGAAGCGGAATCCCGCCGGCGTCTCTGCCGCCCAGCGCGCCACGGTCGACTCGGATTGCACACGGTAGAAGGTCGCGTTGATCTCGCACGCGGTCAGCTCGCTCGCGTAGTGGGCGAGGAAGCCCCTCTGCGGCAACGTCGCGGGATAGAAGGCGGGCTTCCACTCGGGATATGCCCATCCCGAGGTTCCGACGTGCAGGCTCACGGCAGGACTCCGTCTCGATGACATCATTCGCCGGCGCGACCGATCCGTCCCGGCCGTCCCGCGAGGAGTGATTGTGCCCAAGTTCACCAGTGCCGTCGTCGTGGCCGCGGGCGCGGGGGTTCGTCTGGGCGGCGACGTCCCCAAGGCGCTCACGTACCTCGCCGGCCGGCCGATGCTGCTGTGGAGCGTCGAGGCCCTGCGCGCGAGCGACCGTGTCGACGAGATCGTGGTGCTCGCGCCGGCGGGCCGGGAGGACGAGATGCGCGACGCGCTCGGCCCCCTCCGGCCCGATGAGCGCATCACGGCCGGTGGCGCCAGCCGCGCGGAGTCGGTGCGCGAGGGGGTGCGCGCCGTATCCCCGCGGGCCGCGCGGATCCTGGTGCACGACGCGGCGCGCCCCCTGGTGTCGCCCGCGTTGATCGAGGCGGTCCTGGCCGCCATGGAGGGCGTCGACGGGACCATCGCCGCCGCGCCGGCTCCCGACACGCTCAAGCGGGCGGCCGCGGACGGGCTGGTCGCCGGCACCGTGGCCCGCGCCGGGCTGTGGGGCGCGCAGACACCCCAGGCCTTCTGGGCGCCTGCCCTGCGGGCCGCCATCACGGCGGCCGAGGCCCAGGGGCGGCTGGCCGACGCCACCGACTGCGCCTCGCTGATCGAGGCCGTCGGCGGCTCCGTGCGCCTGGTCGCGTCGCTCGAGCCCAACCTCAAGGTGACCACGCCCGCCGACGCCGGGCTGGCGGCCGCGCTGCTCACGGCACGCCAGTAGGGTTACGCGCGATCTCGTGCTGACCGACTATCACATGCATCTGCAACCCGACGGCGTGCGCGCCCGCGCCGAGGCGGCGGATCGTTGGGCGGCGCAGGGGGGGCACCTGTCGCGCGGATGGATCGGCGCATACGTGGAGCGGGCACGATCGCGGGCCGTGTCCGAGATCGCCATCACGGAGCACGTGCACCGCTTCGCGCAGGCGCGCGAGTGGCTGGACAACCCCTGGTGGCGCGAGGAGGCGACCGAGGACGTGGACGCCTACTGCGACGGCATCCTCGCGGCCCGTGAGGACGGGCTGCCGGTGCTGGTCGGCGTGGAGATGGACTGGCTGCCGGACCGCGCCGAGGAGATCGCCGCGTTCCTCGCCGACCGCCCGTTCGACATCGTGCTGGGCTCGGTGCACTGGCTCGGCGGGCGGGGAGTTCGACCATCCGGACTTCCCGGCCTGGGACGACATGCCGGCCGAGCGGGTGTGGGGTGAGTACCTGGACGCGCTCGTCGCCGCCGCCCGGTCGGGGCTCTTCGACGTCCTTGCCCATCCCGACCTGCCGAAGGTGTTCGGTCACCGCATGCCGCCGGGGCTCGACGGGCGCCTGGACGAGGCGATCGCGGCGATCGCGGCGACGGGGATCGCGATCGAGTGCTCGTCGGCCGGCTTCCGCAAGCCGATCGGTGAGCTGTACCCCGCGCCGGGACTGCTCGCGCGCCTCAACCGGGCCGGTGTGCCCGCGACGCTGGCCAGCGATGCCCACGCCCCGGAGGACGTCGCTCGTGACTACCCCACCGCGGTCGCCGCGCTGCGTGGCGCCGGGTACGAGACGATCACCCGCTTCTCGCGGCGCGAGCCGACCCAGGTGCCCGTGCGATGGGGATGAGGGTCGGCAACGGCGTCGACGCCCACCGTCTGACCCCGGGCCGTCCCCTGATGCTCGGCACGATCGCCATCGACCACCCCGAGGGCCTCATGGGTCACTCGGACGGCGACGTGGTGGCCCACGCGCTGTGCGACGCCCTGCTCGCGGCCGCCGGGCTGCCCGACATCGGGGCTCTGTTCCCCCCCGGGGACGCCGAGTGGGAGGGCGCCTCCGGCGAGCGCCTGCTGTCGATCGTGGTGGAGCGGGTGCGCGCGAGCGGCTGCACGGTGGCCAACGCCCACGCCGTCGCGATCTGCGAGCGCCCGCGCCTGGCGCCCCACCGCGCGGCCATGCAGGACGCCCTGTCGCGCATCGTGGGCGCCCCGGTCACGGTCCATGCCACGACCACCGACGGCATGGGCGCGACCGGCCGGGGCGAGGGCATCGCCTGCCAGGCCGTCGCCCTCGTGGAGGCGCCGTGAGCGACGAGGTCCGCCTCCACTCGACGCTGACCAAGCGCAAGGAGCCGCTGGTGCCGAACGCCGAGGGCACGGTGCGCATCTACGTCTGCGGCCCGACGGTGTACGGGCGCATCCACATCGGCAACGCGCGGCCCTTCGTGGTGTTCTCGGTGCTGAAGCGGTATCTGGAGCGGCGTGGGCTGCGGGTGAAGCTCGTCTCCAACCTCACCGACGTCAACGACAAGATCTACGACGCCGCAAAGGCCGAGGGCGCCTCGAGCAGGGAGCTGGCGACGCGGTACTCGGAGGCCTACATCGCCGACACCGACCGTCTGGGTCTGGGCAGGCCGGACGCCGAGCCCCGGGTCACCGACTCGATCCCGGAGATCATCGACCTCATCGCGGAGCTGGTCGCGCGCGGGCTCGCGTATCCCTCCGAGGGCGACGTCTACTACCGCGTCGAGCGCTTCGAGGGCTACGGCCGCCTTTCGGGGCGCCGCCTGGACGAGATGGTCTCAGGAGAGCCGGGGGTCGGCAAGGAGTCGCCCCTCGACTTCGCCCTCTGGAAGGGGCGCAAGCCCGATGAGGACACCTGGTGGGAGTCGCCCTGGGGCCCCGGGCGTCCGGGGTGGCACATCGAGTGCTCCGCCATGGCCGAGAGCGCCCTCGGGCGCGACTTCGAGGTGCACGGCGGGGGCATCGACCTCATCTTCCCCCACCACGAGAACGAGATCGCCCAGTCGGAGGGGGCGCACGGCGGCCGGATGGCCCAGATCTGGATGCACAACGAGATGCTCGAGCTCGGCGACGAGAAGATGAGCAAGAGCATCGGCAACATCGCGCCGCTGTCGGACGTGCTGGACCGCTGGCCGGCCGAGGTGGTGATCGCCTACTTCCTCACCAGTCACTACCGCTCGCGCCTGCCCTTCTCCCAGGAGCGCCTGGCGGACGCCCAGGCCGTCGTCGATCGCCTGTCCAACACCCTGCGCTCCATGGACCGCGCGATCGCGGGCGGAGAGCGCGAGGGGCACGACCCCGACCTCTCGCGCACCGTCGTCGAGGGGCGAGGGGAGTTCTTCCGCGCCCTCGACGACGACTTCGGCACCCCGGAGGCCTTCGCGTCGCTCTTCGAGATGGTGCGCGGCATCAACCGCGCCGTCGCGGCGGGGCTCGCGGGCACCGGGCAGCTGCGCGAGGCGCGCCACGAGCTGATCGACCTCCTCGACTGCCTGGGCCTCGGAGGCATCGACCCCGGCCCCTCGGCCGCCGTCCCGGACGAGGTGATGGAGCTGGTCAACCGGCGCCAGGAGGCGCGCGCGGCCAGGGACTTCAGCGGGGCCGACACTCTCCGAGAGCGCGTTCGCGAGCTGGGTTTCGAGATCACCGACACCCCCGAGGGCCCCCGGGTCGAACCCGCGTGAGCGCCGCGCCCCTGCGCGCTGACGGGCGCGAGGTGGTCTACGGCCGCAACCCGGTCCGCGAGCTGCTCACGGCGGGCGCGCGTGAGGTGCACCAGGTGTTCGCCCTCCCCCAGCTGGGCGGCGAGACCTGGCTCGCGGGCGTCGCGATCACCCAGAGCAACAGGGACCAGCTCGGCAAGCTCGCGGGGACCTCCGATCACCAGGGGATCGTCGCCGTCGCCGATCCCTACCCCTACGCCGAGCCGGCGGACGTGCTGGAGCGGCCGGGGCCGGTCGTGTGCCTCGACGGCGCGCAGGATCCGCGCAACCTCGGGGCGATCGCGCGTGTCGCCGAGGGCGCGGGCGCCGCGGGCATCGTCATCTCGCGGCGCGGGAGCCCCGGGATCACGCCGACGGTGGCCAAGGCGTCGGCCGGCGCGGTCGAGCACATGGCGATCGCCCGCGTCGGCAGCATGGTGAGCTTCCTGCACGACGCGCGCGGGGGAGCCCGCCGTGTGTCGATCGGCGCGCACCCCGAGGGCGGCGAGGACTACCGCACGCTCCCCTGGGCGCGCGACGTGATCCTGGTGCTCGGCGCCGAGGGAGAGGGGCTGCGCCCGAGGGTGCGCGAGGAGTGCGACCACCTGGCTCGCATACCGATGGCCGGCCGGGTGGCGTCGCTCAACATCTCGGTCGCCTCGGGAATCCTTCTATTTGAAACGTTGCGCACGCTGAAATAACGCAATTTGCGGGGTTGTGACGTTGACGCGGCTTTGTGCGGACGATAACAATGCGCAACTCGTCACATCCAAACGCTTGAGTTCACCTTGAGGTTCTGAGGCTGAACCAGGGAGAAAGCCCATGAGTATCGCGTTCTCACGCGCAGCAACAGCAAGCAGGGGACGCGGCGACCGGGCCGAGGGCAGCCACCCTCAACCTTGGATCGAGGTGCAGGATCGCGCCCTGATCTTTCGGGCCCGCGCGGGCGATGCGGCCGCCATGGACCGCCTGATCGACAGGTACCGCGGTTTCGTGCGCATGAAGGCCAGCGCCTACTTCCTGGCCGGCGGCGAGAGCGAGGATCTGATCCAGGAGGGCCTGATCGGCTTCTTCAAGGCCGTCCGCGACTACCGGGTGGACCGCGAGGCGTCGTTCCGCTCGTTCGCCGAGCTCTGCGTGACGCGTCAGATCATCACCGCGATCAAGACCGCGGCGCGCAACAAGCACACGCCTCTCAACACCTACGTCTCCTTCAGCCACACACGCGCGGGCGCGAGCGGCGACCAGGAGATGTCGCTGGCCGAGGTGCTGCCGGGTGACCCGGTCGGCGACCCGGTCACCCAGGTGATCTCGTCCGAAGAGCTCCGCAGCCTGGTCGAGTGCCTCGGTGAGGCCCTTTCGGACCTGGAGAGCGGCGTGCTGACGATGTACCTCGAGGGCCGCTCCTACGAGGAGATCGCCGGCCGGCTCGACTGCACGCCGAAGACGGTCGACAACGCCCTCCAGCGGGTGAAGCGCAAGGTGCTCACCCACCTTCGCGGCCGCGAGGTGATGGACCTCCGCTGACGGTCTCGCGCGCCTGGCCGGTGCTATCCTCGCCCGGTTCGGGGAGGCGCGAGAGGGAGCCGTGCGATGGGCCTGATGGGCCGTTTCACCATGATCGTCAAGGCCAAGGCCAACAAGGCGCTCGACAACGCCGAGGACCCGCGCGAGACGCTCGACTACTCGTACGAGAAGCAGCTCGAGCTGCTCCAGAAGGTCCGTCGCGGGGTCGCCGACGTGGCCACCAGCAAGAAGCGTCTCGAGCTGCAGGCCGGAAAGCTCGAGCAGAGCGTCGAGAAGCTCGACGGCCAGGCGCGCATGGCCCTCCAGCAGAGCCGCGAGGACCTTGCCCGTGTCGCCCTGGAGCGCAAGAAGGCCGTTCAGCTGCAGCTGCAGGGCATCGACGAGCAGCGCGCAACCCTCCAGGCGGAGCAGGACAAGCTGGTGCTCGCCGAGCAGCGCCTCAGCGCCAAGGTCGAGGCCTTCCGCACCCGCAAGGAGACGGTCAAGGCGCAGTACACCGCGGCCGAGGCCCAGGCGAAGATCGGCGAGGCCTTCAGCGGCGTCTCCGAGGAGATGGCCGACGTCGGCATGGCCATCGAGCGTGCCGAGAACAAGACCGAGACCATGCGCGCCCGCGCGGGCGCGATCGATGAGCTGCTCGAGTCGGGCGCTCTCACCGATCTCGGTGACCGCCGCGACCCGCTGGATCGCGAGCTCGAGCAGATCGGCATGGCGAGCGGGGTGGACGCCGACCTCGCGCGTCTGAAAGCCGAGTTGGGGACCGGTGACGCGCCCGCGCCGCCGACCGGTCAGATCGAGGACGGGGAGAAGAGCTCGTGATCGTGCGTGTCCTGGGAGAGGGGCAGTACAAGCTCGACGCGGACGCGTTCGCGATCGCCGACCGCATCGACGACCGTGTGCAGGCCGCCGCCGACGCGGGCGACGAGGCCGCCTTCACTGCGGCGCTCGCGGAGCTGGTGGACACCATCATCGAGCGCGGGGCGCCTCTGCCCGCCGCCGACCTCCACCCGTCCGACGCCATCGTGCCCGGCCACGGCACCACGCTCGCCGAGGCGCGGGAGCTGCTCTCCTCCGAGGGGCTGATCCCCTCCTAGCCGGTCGGGGAGTCCCAGACGGGGTACCAGCGCTCCAGCTCCGGCTCGAGCGGCAGCTCGTGGGTGAGCATCGACTGCACGCGCAGCTCGAGGGTGTTGTCGCGACTCTTCCCCTCGCGGGGGGCGAAGGGGTAGAAGCTGCCGCGCTTGTATCCGTAGACCAGGCTCACCGGCCCGGGCGCCCCGTCGAAGGGGAACACCGCGCAGAGCAGCTGCTCGGAGTACCCCCGCTCCTCGAGCGACTGGCTGACGACGTGGGTGGTGGTGACCAGATCGTCCAGATCCGGGTCCTCGACGATCACCCAGGAGAACCCCATGGCGTCGTCGTGGCGGCGGATCGTCGTGCCCGATTCGGCGCTGGTCGCGTTGAGCAGATCCTCGATCTCGTGCACCAGCTCGTCGAAGACGCCGGCCTCGATGGACTTGAAGCACACGGCCGCTCGTCCGGTGGTGCGCAGGTCGAGTGAGATCTCGAGGGTGATCGCCGCCTGGCCGATCGCGAAGAGCCGGTCCAGGTCGGCGCGCCGCGGCGCCTTCTGCCCACGGAGGACGTCGAAGAGGCCCAACTAGAGAGTCGCCCCCGGTGAGGCGTCGAGGGTGGCCTGCATCGCCATCAGGCGCTCGATCCGCTTCTCGACCGGCGGGTGGGTGGAGACGATGCTCGAGAGCGAGAAGCCCCGGGAGACGGCGGGGATGATGAAGAAGGCGTTCATGCCCTCGGCCGCCCGCAGGTCGGTGGTCGGGATGCGCGTCATCGTTCCGCTGATGGTCGCCAGCGCCGCCGCCAGCTGCGCCGGGGCGCCGGTCATGATCGCGGCGCCGCGATCGGCGGCGAACTCGCGGTAGCGCGAGAGGGCCCGGAGCAGCAGGAACGACAGCACATAGACGACGATCGAGGCGATCACCACGACGAAGAACACCATCGCGGTGTTGTCGCGGTTGCGCCCCCCGCCGCCCATCATCCCGCTGTAGACGCTGAACCGGACGAGCAGGCCGGCGACCGTCGCCAGGAAGCCGGCCACCGTCATCACGACGACGTCCTTGTTGACGATGTGCGACAGCTCGTGGGCGATCACGCCCTCGAGCTGTCGCGGCTCGAGCCGGTCCATGATCCCGGTGGTGACGCACACGGTCGCGGTCTTCTGGCTGTGTCCGGCAGCGAACGCGTTGGGGATGTCGGCCTGGGCGATCGCGATCTTCGGCTTCGGGATGTCGGCGAGCTGGCAGAGCCGCTCGACCATCGCGTGGAGCTCGGGCGCCTCCTCGGGCTCGGTGACCTTGGCCCTCATCGACGCGAGCGCGATCTTGTCGCCGAACAGCAGCTGCACCAGCGCGAAGCCGCCGGCGATCAGCAGCACGAAGATCGCTCCGACGCCCGCGGCGATCAGGACCGCGATGAAGACGACATAGAGCAGGCCCAGACCGAAGAGAGTCAGGCCCATGCGGGTCGTCAGCCCTCCGTCACGTCCGTACCACCCACGTCGCGCCACAGCCGCACTCCCCGTCCCGTCGGTTCGAAGCCGACCCCCAATGATACGCCGCCGCCCCGCGAGTAGCCTTGGTGCCGGTGCAGACGTTCTCGATCCGTTGCGGCAGGTGGGCCCGCATACTCCTGGCCCCGCTTGCGCCCCGCACACCCACCGTCAGCGTTGACGACGAGAAGGTCGCCGTCCGGATGGGCCTGATCGGCCGGGCCGACATCCCGCTCGCTCAGATCGAGGGCGTGGGTACCGTCCAGTGGCCCAAGTGGGGCGGCTTCGGCGCGCGCATCGCCCGTGGGCTGGTGGCCTTCGTCGGCCATTCCGGCACCCTGGTCCTCGTCGAGCTCACGGCTCCCCTGCGCGTCCGGGCGCCGTTGGGGTGGACCGCCTCCAGCATCGCCATCGGGGCGGAGGACGTCGAGGGCCTCATCGCCGCGATTGTCGAGGCCCGCCGCGCGGCGGGCCTCCCGGGGGCCTAGCCGGGGGGCTGCAGGGCCACGATCTCGTTGCCGTCGGGGTCGAAGAACTGCAGCATCTTCGCCCCGCCCATGTCCTCCACCCTGCCGCGCTGCACGCCGTTCTCGCCGAGCACGCGGTGCACGGCCTCGACATCGTCCGTGCTGAGAATCACCGTCGCGCCCCCCTGGTGGGGGCGGGTCGCGAGTTCGCCCGAGAGGGCGATCACCATGTCGCCCGCCTGCAGCTCGGTCCAGTCGTTGCCCTCACGACGGATGACCTCCAGGCCCAGCACGCCGGAGTAGAAATCGATCGCCCGGTCCATGCTGCACACCTGGTAGAAGACGACGTCGACGCCGGTGAAGAGGCTCATGCCGCGCGCCTCCTCACCGGGCCTGCTGTCGCGCTCCTCACCGGGCCGCCAGGCGGAGCGAGTCGTCCGCGCGGTTGGCCGCGGTGCGGCGCAGCGCGTCGGCCACAGTGAGCGCGACCCTGTAGCCGGCGTCCGACTCGGCGCCGGTCAGCAGCATGGTGCCGGCGGGGCGCCCGGAGAGGGTGCGCACCAGGCGCCGGGGGCGGTCGCAGATGATCATCATCGGCCGCTCGTCGGCGTGCAGGCTCTCGGCGAGGCCGCGCCAGTCGGTGTCCTCGTCGCGCAGGTCCAGCATCACGATGTCGCCCGAGGCGGGCGCCGGACGGTCCGGCCGCGCCTTTGCGCCCATCACCACGTAGCCCAGGCGCGTGAGGGTCTCCTCGAGGGCGCTCCGGCCGTTTCCTTCGGGTCCGAGGACCAAGATCCGCATCGACTGCATTTGTCGTACCCCATGTCTCGCGAAGGTTTCTGCGCGGACCGGCCCATCGAGGGCCGCGCGCGGGACGCGATATCCGGTCGGTGACGCCCTGAGGGCGCACCTCTACCGGGGGACGACGAACTAGCCGGGCCGGCAGACCGCCAGGCCGTGGCCGGAGCGGGCGCCGAGCAGACCGCCGAGGTGCAGGCGCTCGCTCAGCTGCGGGCGCGGAGCGCGGGCGATGCCCACGATCAGCCCGACCAGGATGAACATGATGATCGACGTGGCCGGCGGGCCGGCGACACCCGGCAGCACGTAGCCGGCCAGCACCGCCAGCAGGCTCGAGCCCGACTGGATGCCGCCCACGGCCGCGACGGCCGTCTGGGCGAAGAGGCTCGGGTCGGTGACCTCGCCCGCGAGGGGCTGGCCCTTGGGCTGATCCAGCGTGGGGGGCGGAGTGGCCGCGGCGGGGCGGGCGTGGACCGGATCGAGCTTGAGCAGGTCCTGGTGCAGCGCGCCGCCAGCGGCCGTCGACACCTTCGCCGCGACGGGAGCCGCCGTGTGACGAGGCGTGGCGGCTGTCGGCGTGACGGAGGCCGGAGCATCCGGCACCGACGCGTCGACGCTCACCTTGGGCCTGACCGGAGGCAGCACCACGGGGGTGCTGTGGGCCGGTACGAGGGTCGCGAGCGGGACCTTGTCGGGCACGATCGCGGCCCTGGGCACGTCCGGAGTCACGGGAAGAGTGGAGCGCGTGCCCGTGGTCGTCCCGGGGGGCGTCGCGACCGGCGGGGGCGCCGGGGCCGGTGTGGCCTCGGTCTCGGGCGGGACCGTCGGGTCGACCGTCGAGGGCGGCGGCGCCGGGGCCTCGGTGACCGGCTGATCCGCGGCCGGCGGCGCCGTGACCGGCTGATCCGCGGCCGGCGGCTCGGCGACCGGCGGCGCGGTGACCGGCTGATCCGCGGCCGGCGGCTCGGTGACCGGCGGCGCGGTGACCGGCTGATCCGCGGCCGGCGGCTCGGTGACCGGCTGATCCGCGACCGGGGTCGCATCCGTCGGCGCGGGTGGCGTCGTCGCGACGACCTCGTCGCTCGTGGCCACCGGTGCCGCCATCGCCAGGCCCGGCACCAGAAGCGCCAGCACGCCGAACAGCACGGCCATCAGCAGCAGACGACGGGCATTGCTCACGGATGTGGGAGAAGCAAACCTCAAGGGAGCAGATGCACCTGTCGGAGTTCACGCAACGATGGCCATGTACAGCGCGGGGCGAGAATACAACGGTCGCCAGACGGCGTGAAACCCCCCGGGGCGCACGTCATCCGATTTTCCCGGAGATTCCGCCTGCGGCCGATGACGGCGGAGGGCGCCGTTAGAGTCGATCGCCGGTGTCCATCGCCGCCCAACTCCACCTGCAACTCCCCACACCCCAGCCCGGCGCCGAGGGGGGCGACTCGCTGCCCGATCGCCTGTGCGCGCTGCTGGTGCGACGAGGCCGTCCGCTGGAGGTCGGGCACATCGCTGCGCAGCTGCTGCGGCTGCGAGGGTGCCCGGAGCGCCTTCAGCGCCTGCTGGTGGCCGAGATCGTCGAGGGTGACGCCCGCCTGGCCTGGCTCGGGCGCGACCTCGTGGGTCTGGCGCCGCCCGATTGGTTCGGCGCGAGCCTCGCCGGGGCGACCTTCTGCATCGTCGATCTCGAGACGACCGGCGGGGCGCCCGGCCACTCCAAGGTGACCGAGATCGGAGCGGTCCGCCTCACCGCCCTCGCCATCCAGGAGCGGTTCAGCACGCTCGTGAACCCGGGCCGGCCGATCCCTCCGGTCGTGACCGGCCTCACCGGGATCGACGACGGGATGGTCGCCGACAGCCCCGACATCGAGGCCGCCCTCGCGGGGTTCGTGGCCTTCGCGGGCCAGGACGTCCTCGTGGCCCACAACGCGCCCTTCGACCTGCGGTTCCTCAACTACGAGCGCCGCCGGCTGTGGGGGCGCTACTTCACGCAGCCGTGGCTCGACACCCTCGTGCTCGCCCGCCGCCTCCTGAACGGCCAGGTCGCGCGCCACGACCTCGGCAGCCTGTCGGTGTGGGCGGACACCGTCGTGCGTCCCACGCACCGGGCTCTTCCGGACGCGGAGGCGACCGCCGAGGTGCTCGTCCGCCTGATCGGCTTGCTCGAGGACCGCGGCATCGACACCCTCGAGAGGGCCGTCCACTTCGGCGGCCTGGGCGGCGCCCGCCACGCCTACAAGCTGGCGCTGGCGGAGGACCTGCCGACGTGCCCCGGCGTCTACGTGATGCGCGACCGCGACGGCAACGCCCTCTACGTGGGCAAGGCGGGCAACCTGCGCCGCCGCGTGCGCGCGTACTTCGGCCCGGGCGGACGCCACGGCCGTCTGATCGGGCGGGCCCTCGAGCAGCTCGAGTCGATCGAGCACGAGACCTGCGGATCCGAGTTCGCCGCGCTGCTGCGCGAGGACGCCCTGATCAAGAGCCTCCAGCCCCCGTGCAACCGGCGCGGAACCTCCGGCCCGGGGCACTACCTCAAGCTCACCGCCGCCGCGCGCCGGCCCCGCCTGTACGCCGTGCCCCGCGTGCGGCGCGACGGCGCCGCGTACTTCGGGCCGCTCCGCTCCGCGCGGCTCACCCGCGAGGCGGTCGCGTGCCTGAGCGAGCTGTACCCGATCGCCGATCCCGACCCCGTCGCGCGCGCGGCGGCGCTCTCCCGGCTGGACGCCGTGCTGCGCGGGGACCCCCGCGCGATCGGGGAGCTGGGCGTGCTGCTCGGCGCGGGGATGGCCGCCGGCGCCATCGCGGTCGACGACCGGGACGGCGTGGCCCCCGCCGGGGCCGTGCTCGCCACCCTGGCCGCCCTCGCCCGGGCGCGGCGGGCCGCCGCGACGACAGCGGTGCTGGTGGAGCCGGGCGAGGCGGTCGGCGCCGCCGAGATCTTCTTCGTGGGTGGTGGGCTCGTGCGCCACTCGGCGACGGTCCACGCGCACGAGTGGGAGGGGCCGGCGCGCCAGGGGTTGGACGTGCTCGCCCGGCAGGGACCCGCGGCCCTCGCGGCCGACGCGATGGAGCAGGCGAGCATCATCGCCGAGCGGCTGCGTCACCTGCGCGTGACCGGCAGCGCTCTGGAGCTGGCGCCGGGCTGGGATGCGCCCGCCGTGCTCGCGCGCGTGGGCGTCGCAGTCCGCGCGATGGCCGGTGCCGCCCCGCCGGAGCCCGATCCGGAGGCCGTCGACGGCTGAGATCCGCGCGGCCGCCGCCCTGGCGCTGAGCGGGCGGTTCGGCCCGATGGGGTCTCAATCGGCCGCGGGGCTGCGTGCCTGGGCGGCGACGTCCGGCGTCCGCCTGCGGATCGAGGACGATCGCAGTGACCCCGGGCGAAGCGCACGGCTGGCATCCGAGCTCGCGGCCGCGGCGGACCTGGCCTTCGGCCCGTACGGCAGCGGCTCGGGGAGGGCCGTGGCCGAGGCGATGGCGTCTCGCCCCGAGGTGATCTGGAACCACGGCGCCGCCGCGACCTCGCGGACGGGGGCCCGCATGGTCAACGTGCTCGGCCCGGCCGAGAGCTACTGGCGCGGGCTGGCCGGCGCCCTCGCGGCCGAGCCTGGTGACGCGGGGGTGGCCCTGGTGAGGGCGCCCGGTGGATTCGGCGCGGCGGTCCACGAGGGGGCGCGTCGCGCCCTGGATGACGCCGGAATCACGCCCGTCGCGGCGGGCGACCTGGCCACGGAGGGCCCCGCCGACGTGGTCGCCCGTGCCGCCGCCGCGGGGGCCGGCTGGGTCGTGGGGGGCGGACGGATCGAGGACGACCTGGCGCTGGCGCGCGAGGTCGCCGCTTCCGGCCTGCGCGCGGCCCTCGTCGTCTGCGGGGTCCACGCCGTCCTCGACGATCTCGGCGAGCGGGTCGTGGGCTGGCTCGGGCCGGTGCAGTGGGACGGCGACGAGGGCCGCCTGCCCGTGGCCCTGCCGCCGGGCTCGGACTACCCGGCCGCCCAGGCGCTGGCGGCCGGGATGCTCGCGGAGCAGGCCCTGTCCCTGGCCGGCACGTCCGACCCGGCGGCGCTCTGGGACGCGGCCCGCGCGCTGCGCACCACGACCTTCCTCGGCCCCTTCGCGATCGACGCCGAGGGTCGCCAGACGGCCCACGCTCCGGCGATCGTGCGCTGGGAGGCGGACTCGGGCGGCCCCGTCCGGCGGGTGGTGTGGAGGCCGCCGGCAACGGCGTGACAGACTTGGGCGGTGAACGGTCGAGGCGGTGCGGACGCGGTCGTGGAGCGCCTGGTCAACTGGTTCGAGCGCGACGGCGCCGACCTGCCGTGGCGCCGGACCCGCGACCGCTACCGCGTGCTCGTGGCCGAGGCCCAACTCCAGGCGACGCCGGTCGCGCGGGTGCTGCCCTACTACGCGCTCTTCGTCGAGCGCTGGCCGACCGCAGCCGATCTGGCCGCCGCCGAGCTGGGCGAGGTGCTGGCCGCGTGGCAGGGGCTCGGATACCCCCGGCGGGCGCGCAACCTGCATGCCGCGGCCGGGGTGATCGCCCGTGAGGGGTGGCCGCCGGCGGAGCGGCTGACCGATCTCCCCGGCGTCGGCCCGTACACCGCGGCGGCAATTCGCTGTTTCGCCGACGGGGAGGACGTGCTGCCGGTCGATACCAATGCGGCCCGCGTCGCGGCGCGCCGGTTCCCGGCCGGCTGGCCCGGCGCGCCCGGTCGTGGCTGGGAGGCCGGCCAGGCGATCATGGATCTCGGCCGGTTGTGGTGCACGGCGCGGGCCCCGCGCTGCGAGAGCGGGTGCCCCCTGCGCGAGGGGTGCCCCGCGGCCGCGGCGGGAGTGGCCCGGGAGCTGACCCCGGGACGCCGGCCTCAGGGGCGCTACCAGGGATCGATGCGCCAGCGCCGCGGCGATCTGCTGCGCGAGTTGGCGGCCGCGGGCGCGGTCAACGCCGACCGCGATCCCGAGGCGGCGCGGAGCCTGCTCGCGGATGGGCTCGCCGACCGCCGCGGTGCGCTGCTGGTGCGCGTCGGAGCGGAGGCGTGAGGGGTCGGCAGCAGGTGGTCGTGGCCGCGGTCATCGAGCGCGGCGGCCGGATCCTCGTGAGCCAGCGCGGCCAGAGTGTCGGACAGCCCGGTCGCTGGGAGTTTCCGGGAGGCAAGCGGGAGCCCGGCGAGAGCGACCCCGACGCCCTGGCGCGCGAGATCCGCGAGGAGCTGGGCGTGGAGATCGGGGTGGGCCCGTTGATGTGGACGGCCAAGGCCGGGCCACTGAAGCTGCGCTTCTTCCGCTGCCGATGGCTCGAAGCCCAGCGCCCCCGTCCGCTTGGCAGCGTCCAGTTCCGGTGGGTGTGCCGCGAGGACCTCCCCGCCCTGCCGTTCCCCCCCGCGGATGGGGGGCTCGTCAGCGCGCTCGCGGAGGGGCGAGTCTAGACCGGCGGATTTGGCGGGGACGGTAGACTTGGTCCGGACCTGGGAGGGGTGATGGCAAAGGCAAAGCGGCAGCGGCGTAACAGCATCCGGACCATGTCGGCCGATTCGTCGGCGCTCGAGGCGCTCGAGTCACTCGAGCGGGCCGAGCGCTCCGCATCGGAGTCCCCCGCGGAGGCGAACGAGGGCGAGAAGCCGACGGCGACCGTCGCCGAGGTCGAGCCGGAGTAGGGGAGCGCTCCTCCCGGACCCTCAGGAGTCTCGGGTGAAGGCCTCTCCGCTCACCAGGAAGCGCACGCGGCCGCCGAGCTCGGCGCCGTTGTTGGCGACCCGCTCGAGATGGCGCGCGACCAGCACCGCCGCGGCCGCCCAGATGCGCGTCTCGGGCTCGTCGGGCGCGCCGGCCACGCCGGTCACCACCTCGGCGAGCATCTGACGAACGGTGGCGGCCTCGACCGCCGCCTGCTCGCCGAGCTCGGCGTCGCCTCGGGCGATGGCCTGGATGGCGCGCGCGAGCGTGTCGACCGCGCGGGCGCTCATGCGGGCGATGAGAGCCTGGATCTCGGGCACCGCGCCCTCGGGCGGGACCGACTTCGCGGCTTCGGCGATGGCCACGGCCAGGTCGCCGACCCGCTCCAGCGCGATGACCGCGATCAGGCCGACGTGCAACAGGCGCTGGTCGCCGGCGACGGGGGCCTGGAGCAACTGGAGGCTGAAGACCTTCTGGTCGAGCTCCGCGCACCGCTGATCGACCTGGTCATCGGCGGCGATCACGTCGGCCGCTGCCGTCACGTCGACCTCCTCCCATGCCACCACCCCACGCTCGACCTGGGAGAGGACGAGACTCGCCATCTCGACCAGGCCCGTGCGGAAATGGTCGATCTCCGCTTGAAAGGTCAGCCGGGTGGACACGGGCGGGATCCTACTTGTACGGCGGCAGGGACTTTCCCGCGACCGCGACGACCGCGTCATTGGTGGCCAGCAGGCGGCTGCCTGCGTCGCCGCGCGTGAAGCGGAATGCGCCGTTCTGCTGCTGCAGGCCGCGGAGGGCGGCGCGGGTCTTGGGTGGAGGGGTGCGGCCGAGCGCTCGCAGGGCCCGGATCGCCGCGGCGGTCGAGTTCGCCTCGGTCGGCCTGCGTCGGCCCGCCGACGCGAGCCCCCCCGCGGCGTTGCGCTGGGCCAGCATCCACGCTGCCGCCGCGCGCAGGGCGGGGTTTCTCGAGGGCACGCCGGCCGAGCGAAGCGCCTCGATGACCAGGCCGGTGACATCGACCGAGTCGGCGGCCGTCCGCGACATCGCGAAACCCCACCCCCCCGTCGCGCGCGCGGCGAGGGTGGCACGGATCGCGGCGGCCGGCACCGGCCGGCCGGCCGACCTCAGCGCGAGGATCGAGTAGGCCTGGTCGAAGGCCGTCTCGCCGTAGCGCCCCGCGGCGTACCGGCCGGTGATGCGGCGGACGTAGTCGATCCCCGCGAAGCGGGTGGGGTTGCGCCCGCCGGCGACGAGCGCCATCACCACCTTGCCGGAGCCGCCCGCGGTGACCGCGTAGCTCGGCGCGGTCTTCGAGAGCTCGTCCAGCCGCGGCGCCAGCGACGCGCGGCTGCGCCCGGCCAGGCGGAGGGCGACGATGGCGTCGGCCTGCTGCCCACCGGGCGCCCCGGTCGTGTTGCGCGCCAGCCACGCGCTCCCGCGCGCGGTCGCGGCCCGGTCGGTCGGCGTCGCCGCCCCCGCGAGGGGGGCGGCGACGAGCGCGACGCCGGCGAGCAGGGCCAGGGAGCGCGCGCGCCTCACCTCTTCAGCCGCTTTCTGACGACCCTGAACTGGCCGCCGTTGACCCGCGCGAGCGCCACCGATTCGGTGTTGCCGGCACCGTCGGTGGCGCGGCTCCAGACCCGCCAGATGCCCGGGCCGAGGGCCTTCTTGCGGAGGCGGAGGCTCCAATTGCCTCCCGCAGACGCGGCCGGTAGGAACAGCTGCCGGGCGCACGAGCGCGGCCGGGTGAGGCTCCCGGTCCTGGTGCGGAAGCGGCACTGCGTGCCCACGCGCATCGCCAGGGCGACCCGCACGCCCTTGACGTCGGAGCGGTCCGCCCCGGTGCGGCCCCTGATGGCGCTGACGCGGGTGTAGCGACGGCCGATGGCCGGGAACACGATGCGGCTGCCCGGGGCGATCGTGTCGGTGTTCGCCGAGACGATCGGAGCGGGGGTCGCGGCTGTGGCGGGCAGGTTGCAGACCGTCGGATCTCCGTCGTACGAGCAGACGTTGCGGCCGGCGCTGCGGATGTCGCCCGCGCGGCTGGCGGTGACCGGCTGCGTGCCGTTGCCCTGCGCGATGAAGGTGGCCGAGCCGGCGCCATCGGCGGTCGCGGCGACCTGTCCGTAGCGCACCGTGGCGCCCGCGCCCGGCTGTGCCTCGCCGGTGTCCGAGTAGCTGGTGACCGTGACCGTGAACGAGGTGCCCTTGGTCACCTTGTCGCTCGACGGCCTCACGTCGAGCTCGCGCACGGCGTCGAAGCCACCGTAGTACCAGAGCACCGTCGAGCCCTGGGCGAGGGTGGCGGCGTCGGCACCCACCGGGGGGGCGACGTGGTTGACGCGGAACTGCCAGCCGGTGGATCCGACGTTCTCGTCGGGGCCGATCTTCTGGATCAGGCTGGACGAGAAGGCGGGGAAGTATTCGAAGCCGAACCCGAGGCCGGTGCTCTGGGTGGCGCGGTAGAGCTGCCAGAAGGCCGACGCGCGGCTCACGTCGACCGCGGCGGAGTTCTTGTCGAAGACGGTGGCGGCGCCGGACCCCTCGATGGGGATCGCGCTTTCCGGGATGAGGGTCGCGCTGGACCCCTCCACCCGGATCGTGGTGTCGAGAGCGGTCGCCACCGGGGCGGCGACCAGCCCGGCCGCGCATGCGGCGGCCAGGGTGAACCGGAGGGAAGTGCGCACTGAGGGTCCCCGTTTCGCGGAGGGCGTGTTGTCATGTGCGGGTTGGACCAGGTCTCCTGGCTCCCCGGTTCGAACGCGCCACCCGCAGCCTTCCCGGGGCGAGCCCCAGTGGCCGACGTTCGTCATGCGGATGACGCTCCCGGGTCACAGTGGCGCGACCGCGCCGGACTTCCACCGGCTTCCCTTGCGACCAACCCATGAAGCGTGGAGAACCTAACCGGTACCCTGACCGCGTGTCCACCAGCACCGGAGCGATCGCCGCACCGCCACCCGTCGTGGCGATGGGAACCGTCGAGCGGATCGTCCGGACACCCGGCCGGTTCTGCATGGCCACCCTGCTCATCACGGTCCTCGGGCTGGCACTGGACAGCCAGGCCGGCCTCGGCGGCCAGCTCTTCCTCGCGCTCTGCACCTGGGGCTTCCTGGCGATCGCCTTCGTCCATCTCACCCCGATGGAGCGCGCGCAGACCTCCGTCGTGGTGGTCGTGGCCACCTGCGCCGAGGTCATCGGGTCGGTGATCTGGGGCGTCTACGTGTACCGCCTGGGCAACCTGCCGCTGTTCGTGCCGCCGGGGCACGGCCTCGTGTACCTGACGGGGCTCCGGTTCAGCCAGCTGCCGCTGTTCGCGGCCCGCCCGAAGCTGCTCATCCGCGCGGCGATCGCGACCGTCTCGGCGTGGGCCGTGCTCGGCCTGGTGGCGATGGGGCACCCGGACGTGGCCGGCGCCGTCGGGGCCGCCCTGCTGGTCCTGTTCCTGGTGAGGGGGCGGATGCCGAGCGTCTACGCCGGCGTGTTCTTCGTGGTCGCGTTCCTCGAGATCTACGGCACCGCGGTCGGCACCTGGACGTGGCAGGAATGGATCCCCGGGATCGGCGTCCCCGACGGCAATCCCCCCAGCGGAGCGGCGAGCGGCTACGTGTTCTTCGACATCGCCGCCCTCGCGCTCGCTCCGTGGCTGCTGAGCGTCTGGTCGCGCCTGACCCGCGCCGGCGGCTGAGGCGCCGGTTCCAGTCGGAGGCATCCGGCCGCTCTGGCTATACTCGCGCGGTCAGGGACGACGTGAGCTGGGGCGTAGCCAAGGGGTAAGGCAGCGGGTTTTGGTCCCGCGATCGGGGGTTCGATTCCTCCCGCCCCAACCAGGCACAGACTCGACATTCTTCCCCGGGACGGACACGAGAACCGAATGAGCATCGGCGCTGTCGTCCTCGCCGCCGGCCAGGGAACCAGGATGCGATCGGCACTGCCGAAGGTGGTGCATCCGATCGCGGGGCGCCCGATGGTCGGCTGGGTCCTCGACGCCCTCGACGGCGGTGGCGTGTCCCACACGGTGGTGGTGGTCGGTCACGAAGCGGACGTGGTGCGCGACGCGCTCCCCGCGCGGGTGGGGGTGACGGTGCAGGAGCAGCAGCTCGGCACCGGGCACGCGACCCAGATCGGCCTCGCGGCCCTCGACGCCTCCTGCGACGCGGTGATCGTCGCGTGCGGCGACACGCCGCTGCTGCCCGCCGAGCTGGTGACCCGGATGGTCGCCGAGCACGGCGCCGAGAGCCGGGCGGCCACGATGCTCACCGCGATCGTCGAGGATGCGGCCGCCTACGGGCGGGTCGTCCGTGGCGCGGACGGGACGGTCAACCGCGTGGTCGAGGCGCGCGACGCCTCGCCCGCCGAGCTGGCGATCGGCGAGTACAACGCCGGCCTCTACGTGTTCGATCGCGCCGCCCTGGCCGCCGCCCTCGACGGCCTCGGCTCGGGCAACGCCCAGGGCGAGATCTACCTGACCGACGTGCTCGAGAAGTTCGACGGCGCGGTCGCCGCCCTGGTCGCCGACGATCCGATGGTCGCCGCGGGCGTCAACGACCGGGTCAACTTGGCCGCGTGCGAGGCCGCCCTGCAGCAGCGCCTGCGCGAGGACCTGATGCGGGGAGGGGTGACGATGCCCGACCCGGCGGCCGTCTATGTGGACGCGGGGGTCAGCGTCGGGCGCGACACCGTGTTGTGGCCCGGCACCCACTTGCGCGGCAGCACGAGCATCGGCGAGGGCTGCACCATCGGTCCCGACGCGCTGATCGCCGACACCACGATCGGCTCCGGGTGCACCGTCGTGCGCGCCCAGGTGCTCGGGTCCGAGCTGGCCGACGGCGCCCACGCCGGGCCCTTCGCCTACCTGAGGCCGGGCAGCCGCCTCGAGGCCGGCGCCCGCGTCGGCACCTATGTCGAGCTCAAGAACACGACCCTCGGCCCGGGCGCGAAGGTGCCCCACCTCTCGTACATCGGCGACGCGACCGTGGGGGAGGGCACCAACATCGGCGCGGGCAACATCACCGCCAACTACGACGGCTTCCGCAAGCACCGCACGGCGATCGGAGCGCGCGTCAAGACCGGCTCCGACTGCGTGTTCGTCGCCCCCGTGAGCGTGGGCGACGACGCCATGACCGGCGCGGGGTCGATCATCACCGACGACGTCCCCGACGGCGCGCTCGGCATCGCCCGCGCCCGCCAGTCGGTCATCGAGGGATTCACCGTCAAGGCCGCCGCCCGCGCGGCCGCGGCCGCCGCGAAAGCGAAGAAGGAGAGTCGTTGAACACGAGCATCGACCGGGACGACTCGAAGCGGCTGATGGTGTTCGCCGGGCGGGCGTCGCAGGACCTGGGCCAGCGCATCGCCGGGCGCCTCGGGATCGACCTCGGGGCCGTCACCCTCAAGACCTTCGCCAACGGCGAGATCTACGTCCGCTTCCAGGAGAGCGTCCGCGGCGCGGACGTGTTCCTGGTGCAGTCCACCAGCCGGCCGGTCAACGACAGCCTCATGGAGCTGCTCGTGATGATCAACGCCGCGAAGCTCGCCTCGGCGCACAGGATCACCGCCGTCATCCCGTGGTACGGCTACTCGCGGCAGGACAAGAAGTCCGCCCCCCGCGAGCCGATCACGGCCAAGCTGATCGCGACCCTGCTGGAGGCCTCCGGCGTGGACCGGGTGCTCACCATGGACCTCCACGCGGGTCAGGTGCAGGGCTTCTTCGACGTCCCGGTCAACCACATGACGGCCCTCCCGATGTTCGTGGACCACTTCAGGGAGCGCGCCTACCAGGGCCAGATCCCCGAGCGGCTCGTGGTGGTCTCGCCCGACGCCGGCCGCGCGAAGCTGGCCAACCACTTCGCGGAGCGCCTCGGCGCCACCCTCGCCGTCCTCACCAAGCAGCGTCCCGACCACAACGAGGCCGAGATCACGCTGCTGATCGGTGACGTCGAGGGGCGCGCCGCGCTGCTGATCGACGACATGATCGACACCGCCGGCACACTCTGCGCGGGCGCCAAGGTGGTGCAGGACGCGGGCGCGACCCGCATCTTCGCGGCCGCCACCCACGGTCTGCTGTCGGGTCGCGCCGTGGAGCGCCTGCGCGAGTCGGTCATCGAGGAGGTCGTCATCAGCGACACCATCCCGCTGCCCGAGGAGGCGATCGACGACGACCTCTTCCGCGTGCTCTCGGTAGACCGCATCCTCGCCGACTCGGTGCACAACGTGTTCTGCGACGAGTCGGTCAGCGCGATCTTCGAGGGCGAGAACCAGCTCTTCTAGCGCGGCCGGGAGGTTCCGGAGCGATCCGCCTCATTCGGCCGGGGCGTCCTCCGCGGCGTAGCCGGCCACCATGCGCTCCTCGGCCTCACGCTTCGGGAAGAGGAAGAAGACCAGCACCGCGCCCAGGAGGACGGCGATGGCGCCGGCGGCGTAGGCCCAGTCGTCGCCCTTCAGGAACGAGCTGCGGGCGGCGGCGGTGATCTGGTCGGCGTACTGCGGGTACTGCTCGGCAGTGTTGGCGGCGCTGGCGAACGACTTGGTCAGCTCGCTCTCCACCCCGGCCGAGACCTTCTCGCTGTTGGGCGACTCGGCGATCGCGTTGGAGAAGCTGGCCGCGTACCCGGCCGTGAGCAGGGCGCCGAGGATCGACTGCATGATGGCGCCGCCCAGGTCGCGCTGGAGGTCGGCCGTCCCCGAGGCCATCCCGGCGCGCCGCACCGGCACCGAGCCGGTCAGCGAATGCGAGGCCGGTGTTCCGGCCAGCCCGACGCCGATCCCGAGGAACGCGTAGGCGAAGCCGATCTGCCAGTAGGGGGTGTCCTCCTTCCAGAACACCAGCATCCAGACGAAGCCCAGCAGCAGGAAGACGTAGCCGGTGAGGAGCGTGAAGCGCGAGCCGTAGGACTCGATCATCTTGGCCGAGCGCGGGGCGACGATCACCATGAAGACGACCGCCGGGAGGAAGGCCGACCCGGCCTCGAGGGTGGAGTAGCCGAGCACGTTCTGCAGGTACTGCTGGCTGACGAACATCGCCGCCATCAGTGAGCCGAACACGATGATCCCGGCGCAGGCCGCCACCCAGAAGGTCCGCCGCGCGGCGACCTCGAGGTCGTAGAGCGGGTTCTTCGCGCGGCGCTGACGGATGTAGAAGGCCGCCAGCCCCGCGAGGGCGACGATGCCGAGCGTGATCGCCGCGACGCCCGCGTTGGGCACCGGCGCGAAGTTGATCGCCAGGACCAGGGCGCCCACCATCACGACCGAGAGGATGCCCCCGAGGTTGTCGACCGGGTCGCTGGCCTCGTTGACGTGGCTCGGCACGAAGAAGTAGGCCATCACGAGGGCCACCACCGCGAGGGGCAGGGTGACCAGGAACACCGATCCCCACCAGAAGCTCTCGAGCAGGGCGCCCGCGACGAGGGGGCCGATCGCGGCGATGCCGCCCCCGAGGGCCGACCAGAGGGCGATGCTCTTGGTCCGGCCCGGGCCGGACCAGAGCGCCGTGATCAGGGCGAGGGTGGTCGGGTAGGCCATCCCCGCCGAGACGCCGCCGAGCACGCGGGCCGCGAACAGCACGGTGTCGCTGGGCGCGTAGGCGGCGAGCAGGCAGGCCGGGATCGAGAGCGCCATCCCGAGCATGAGCATCATCTTGCGCCCGTGGCGGTCCCCGAGGGCGCCCAGGTAGAGGACGGACGCGGCCAGACCCAGCGAGTAGCCGACCGCGATCAGGTTGAGCGAGGTCTGCGACGAGTCGAAGGCCCGGCCGATGTCGGGCAGCGCGACGTTGGCCACCGACAGGTTCAGGTTCGCCACCGCGGCGACCACGATCAGCGAGATCAGGACCAGCTGGGCACGGGCGGGCGCCTGCGCGGGAGATGTCGAGGCCGCCACCCCTCAGCGCCCCGCCGCGCGCGGATGCACGGCACGCGCGGGCCCGGGGTCGGGGCACGCGACTCCTGCGCCCCGGGTCGGGCTGGCGACGGCGATCATCGGCACGGGATCATAGGACGTGGCGGCCGTCATTTCTCCGCCAGAGCGCGGGGGCTGCGCGGCGTCCCCCCGCGCCTCCCCGGTGGCCGCACCTCGAGCCTCCCGACCGCCAGTGCGACCGGGCGTTCTCGCCCACGATCCGGCTCTTCTGAGCCCCGGGCGCCGTTCGCTGACATCCATCGCCCGGTCGGCTAGAGTCCCCCGTCGGCCCCGACGAGGAACGAATCACGAATGGCACACGTATCGCTCACCGCCCAGCCCCGCACCGAGTTCGGTAACGGACCGGCACGCCGCCTGCGTCAGCAGGGTCTCGTGCCCGGAATCGTCTACCAGCCCGGCAAGCCGTCGCTGACGCTCTCGCTGTCCGACCGCGAGCTGCGGCGCGCCCTCCAGGAGGGCCGCACCGGCGTGATCGACCTCGTCATCGGCGACGCCCCCGCCCGCCCCGTCCTGCTCAAGGACTGGCAGTTGCATCCCCTTCACCTCGAGGTCGTGCACGTCAACTTCGTGGAGGTCGACCTGACGCAGACCATCGAGGCGCCGGTCCAGATCGCCCTCTCCGGCGTGCCGGTCGGTGTCCGCGAGGGCGGCGTGCTGGACCAGCCGCTGCGCGAGGTCATCGTCAGCGCGCTGCCGGACTCCCTGCCGGACCACATCGAGATCGACGTCGCCGAGCTCACCGTGGGTGACTCGGTCACCGTCGCCGACCTGAGGGCCCCGGAGGGCGTGACGATCGTGACCGACCTCGAGACCGTGGTCGCGTCGGTGGTCGCGCCGAGCGAGGTCGTGGTCGAGGAGATCGAGACCGTTGAGGAGGAAGAGGTGGAAGACGGGGGCGGCGACTCCCTCGAGGACTGAGCCCGACGGACCGGTCGCGATTCGACTGGTCGCGGGTCTGGGCAATCCGGAGCCGCGGTATACGGGCACGCGGCACAATGCCGGTCAGATGGTCGTCGACCTGCTCGCCGGCCGGCTCGGAGCGGGCCGTTTCGTCAGCCGCTACGGGGGCCGTTTCGCCGAGACGCGCGGTCCCAGCGGCCCTCTGGCGCTCCTCATCCCGACGACCTTCATGAACAACTCGGGCGACGCGGTCGGACCGGCGGCCGGTTCGCTGCACGCCGCGCCGGAGCAGGTGCTGGTGGTCCACGACGACCTCGATCTGCCCTTCGGGGCCGTGCGCGGCAAGGTGGGCGGCGGCCACGGTGGCCACAACGGGCTGCGGTCGGTGAACGTCGGCCTCGGCACCGGTGAGTACCCCCGCGTGCGCCTGGGCATCGGACGTCCGCCGACGGAGTTCCGCGGCGATCCCGCCGACTGGGTGCTGACCCGCTTCGCCGAGTCGCGCGACGAGGTGCAGGCCATGGTCGCCCGCGCCACCGACATGGTGGAGGTGGCCCTCGCCGAGGGCATGCCGGCCGCCATCGAGCGTTTCCACGCGTCCGAGCCCGGCGCCCGCGCGAAGCTCCGCGCCGAGCGCCGCGCGGCCACCGCCACCGAGTCGGCACCCGCCGAGGAGGCCGGGGAGTGAGCGCGACCACCGCCATCGACCGCCTGGTGATGGGCGCGCCCGATCTCGCGGCGGCTCGCGACCGCCTGGTCGAGGACGTCACGGCCGGCTCGGTCGCGCTGGCGCGCGCGGCATGGCCCTACGCGCTCGCCGCCCTGGCCCGCGACAGCGACCGCTCGCTGCTGGTGGTGGCGCCCGCCGACGACGAGGCGCGTGACCTCTCCCTCGAGCTGATCGCCCTGATGGGCCGCGGGGCGGTGGCCCTTTGGCCCACACGCGGCGTCCCCGTCGGCGACGCGATCGGTCCCTCGCCGCATCTTGTGGGCCAGCGCGCCCGCGCCCTGGCGACCCTGGGTCGCCCGTCGACGATCGTCGTCGCCGGCGCCCCGGCCGTCGCCGAGCGGGTGGCCGTGGCCGGCGTCCGCGAGCCGGTCGAGGTGGCCGTGGGCGAGCGGATCTCCCTCGACGAGCTGGTGGATCGCCTCGTCGCGCTGGGCTACGAGCGCGTGGCCCAGGTGGAGGAGCGCGGCGACCTCTCGGTGCGCGGAGGCATCCTCGACGTCTACCCGTCCACCGCCGATCTGCCCGCGCGCCTCGAGCTGTTCGGGGACGAGGTCGAGAGCATGCGCGCCTTCTCGGCGTTCACGCAGCGCACGATCCGGCCGATCTCCCGCCTGCTCGCCTGGCCCGCCGCCGAGCCCGGCGGCGCGACCGTCGATCCGCTCGGCCAGCCCGAGATCGCCGGCGCGGCCGTGGTGCGGCTGGCGCCCGCGGAGCACGCCGGCGCGCTGCGCGAGGCGTTCGAGCGGCTGGAGGACGAGGCCGCGGCCGGCGCGCTGACCCCGCCGGAGCAGGTGGATGCGGCTCTCGCGAAGCTGGCGGTGCTCGAGCTGACGCCCCCCGGAGGATCGTCGCGCGGCGCGTTCGACGCCGTGGAGGCGCGTTTCGCCACCCGCTCGGCGTCGGAGGCGGAGGGCGAGCTGGGTCGCCTCGGGCGCGCCGGGCTGCGCGTGCTGGTGGGCTTCGCCCGCCGTGGCGACATGTCACGCGCCCTGGCTCGCATGGAGCGGCTCCGGCCCCTCGAGCTGGACCCTGGCGACGTGCCGTCCCCCGGTGCGGTGGCCGCGTCCGTCCTCGGGGTGCGCGCGGGGCTGGTCTCCCGCGACCTCGGTATCGCGATCGTCCCCGAGGAGCGCGTGCTGCGACGTCGCCGGCCCTCCGCGCAGCGCGGGCCCGTGGTGGGCAAGCGCCTGGCGAGCTTCATGGACCTCAAGGTGGGCGACCACGTGGTCCACGAGGATCACGGCATCGGCCGCCTCACGGGGTTCGAGACGCGCACCGTCGCCGGGCTGACCCGCGACTACCTGGCGCTCGCGTTCGCCGACGGCGACCGCCTCTACGTCCCGCACGACCAGCTGGACCGGGTCACCCGCTACGTGGGCGCCGACGGCTCGCCGCCGGGCCTCTCGAAGCTGGGTGGCAAGGCGTGGGACCGGATGAAGTCGCGCGCCCGCGCCGCCGTCCGCGAGATGGCGGGCGAGCTGATCTCGCTGTACGAGGCGCGCGCGGCCGCCAGGGGGTTCGCCTTCCCGCCCGACGACGAGCTGACCCGCGAGCTGGAGCGCCGGTTCGCGCACCGCGAGACCCCGGACCAGCAGCGCGCGATCGACGCGGTGGCCGACGACATGGAGCGCCCGCGCCCGATGGACCGGCTGATCTGCGGGGACGTCGGATTCGGCAAGACCGAGATCGCCATGCGCGCGGCCTTCAAGTCGGCGGCGGCGGGCAAGCAGGTGCTGGTGCTCGTGCCCACCACGATCCTCGCTCAGCAGCACCTGGCCACGTTCCGCGACCGCTTCGGCGACCTGCCCGTGACCGTCGACATGGTCAACCGCTTCCGCACCCCGGCGGAGACGCGTGAGGTGCTCTCGCGCTACCGGGACGGGCGCCTCGACGTCCTGGTCGGCACGCACCGGCTGCTGTCGATGGACGTCGAGCCGAAGGATCTCGGGCTGGTGATCGTGGACGAGGAGCAGCGGTTCGGCGTGGCCCAGAAGGAGTCGCTGCGCCAGCTGCGCCTGCGCGTTGACGTGCTCGCGATGAGCGCGACGCCGATCCCCCGCACCCTCCAGATCTCGCTGTCGGGCCTGCGCGACATCAGCGTCATCGAGACCCCGCCGCCCGGTCGCCGTCCCATCGCGACCCACGTGGGCGAGTACGACGAGCGGCTCGTGGTGGAGGCGCTGCGACGCGAGACCGGGCGCGGGGGTCAGAGCTTCTTCCTCCACAACCGGGTCGAGACGATCGACGAGGCCGCAGAGGCGCTGCGCGCCCTGATGCCCGAGCTGCGCATCCTGCGCGCGCACGGGCAGATGGGCGAGCACGAGCTGGAGGAGGTGATGCTGGCCTTCGTCCGCGGTGACGCGGACGTGCTGGTGGCCACGAGCATCATCGAATCGGGCCTCGACATCCCCCAGGCCAACACCCTGATCGTCGATCGCGCCGATCGCCTGGGCCTGTCGCAGCTGTACCAGATCCGGGGCCGGGTGGGACGCTCGGACGTGACCGCCCACGCCTACCTGTTCTATCCCGACGCCGCGTCGCTCACGCGTGAGGCGTCATCGCGGCTGCGTGCGCTGGCCGACTACACCGAGCTGGGCAGCGGCCTGCGCATCGCGATGCGCGACCTGGAGATCCGCGGGGCCGGCAACCTGCTGGGCGACGAGCAGAGCGGACACGTCGCCGCCATCGGCTTCGAGCTGTACCTGGAGATGCTCAACGAGGCCGTGCTGCGCGGCCAGGGGGAGGAGCCACCCGAGCGCGAGGTGCGCGTGGACATCGCCGTCTCGGCCTACATCCCCACCGACTACGTCCCCCTCGAGACCGCCAAGATCGATCTCCACCGCCGCATCGCGCTGGCGGGGTCTCTGGAGGACGTCACCACCCTCCACGACGAGATCGAGGACCGCTTCGGGCCGGTGCCGCCCCCGGTCGAGTCGCTGCTGACGGTGCAGCGGGTGCGCATCAAGCTGCGCAGCGCGGGCGCGAGCCAGATCTCCGTGCGCTCGGGCCGCGTCACGGTGGGCCCGGTGAGCCTCACCAGCCAGCAGCTGCGCGTGCTGCGCGAGAGCCTGCCGCGCGCCACCTACGCCGGCAGCGAGCGCCTGGTTTCCGTGCCCGCCGGCACCGCGTTCGACCGAGCGCCTCGAGGTGGCCGAGGCCGTGCTGGAGGCCCTCGCGGGCGCCTCGGCCCTCGCCGCGTAGGACCTGCTGAAACGGGATCCGGGTCGCGCCGGAACCATGTTGGGACGCCTTAAGAACCCTCTAACGGGAGCCCCCGGGGGAGGTGCTACATTCCCCGCGTCGTGACGAAGACCAACCGCAGATCACCGCTCGTTGCGGGGGTCATCGTCGGCCTTGTGGCCCTGAGCGCCGGCGCCCTCCTGGGGCTCGCCGGGTGCGGCAACGACCAGGCGAGCCTTCCCGCCGGCGTCGTCGCGCAGGTGGGTGACGTGCAGATCACCCAGAAGCAGCTCGACACCTCGATCGACCAGACGCGCTTCGACGCGAAGGCCCAGGGTCAGACGGTCCCCGCCGCCGGCGCCGCGGGCTACACCGCCGTCGAGCAGTCCGTCCTCGACCAGCTCGTGCGGTCGAAGATCGTGCAGCTCGAGGCCAAGAAGTGCGGCACGCCGTGCGCGGTGACGCCCAAGCAGATCGACACCGAGCTGGCCAGCATCCGCAAGGCCAACTTCCAGAACTCGCAGAAGAAGTTCGACGCGTACCTCAAGGAGCGCGGCATCTCGCAGGCCGACGCCCGCGAGATCGTGCGCACCAACCTGCTCCAGACCGCGCTGGTCAACCACGTCACCCGCGGCGTCCGCTTCACGGCCGCCGACGCGAAGAAGTACTACGAGGACAACCCGGCCCAGTTCAAGGTGGCCGCCGGCCGCACCGCCTCTCACATCCTGGTGGCGACCAAGGCGGAGGCCGACAAGATCCGCGCCGAGGTGACCCCCGCCAACTTCGCCGAGCTCGCCAAGAAGTACTCCACGGACACCGGCTCGGCGCAGCAGGGCGGCAGCCTCGGCCAGATCCAGAAGGGCCAGCTGGTCCCGGCCTTCGAGAAGGTCGCGTTCGCCCTCAAGAGCGGCGAGATCTCGGCGCCGGTCAAGACCCAGTTCGGGTGGCACATCATCACCGTGACCACCACCCCTGCCCGCACCACGCCGTTCGCCGAGGCCAAGGACCAGATCATCTCGAGCCAGCTCGCCGCGAAGCGGCAGGCCGCATACAGCGCCTGGAGCGCAAAAGCGTTCGAGAACTGGACGAAGCGGACGACCTACGCGAACAACGACCTGAAGCCGCCGGCCACCACGGCCGGCGCGGCGACCACCGCGCCCGCTCGCTGAGTCACCCGGTGCCCCGCGTGCCGGGGCATTAGTCTTACCGCGTGATCACCGTCGCCGGACTTGGAGCGGGGGCACCGGAGTCGGTACCCGCGGTCGCGCTGGCCGCCGTCGCGGGGGCACGACGCGTGGTGGCTCCGGAGCTCGATGCGGCCCTGTCGGAGGTGCTGCCCATCGCCCCCGAGCCTCTCGGCGATCCGGCCGAATGCCCGGACGGCGTGCTGATCGTGGCGCCGGACGCGGAGGCCCACCGGATCGCCCGCCGGCTGCCAGAGGCCGCGACGATCCCCGACCGCGAGGCGCTGCGCGCCCGCGCGATCGGGGCAGAGGTGGCGGCGCTCGCCGCGGTCGGCCTGCGGCTGCGGCGCGAGTGCCCCTGGGATCGCGCGCAGACCGCCGAGACGATCGTGCCGCACACCATCGAGGAGGCCTTCGAGGTGGCCGACGCGGTGGCCACCGGGGGCGAGGGCCTCGCCGACGAGCTCGGCGATCTCCTGTTCCAGTCGGTCTTCCTCGCCCAGCTGCTGGAGGAGCGCGAAGGGGGAGCCGACCTGGCCGACGTCGCGCGCGGCCAGTCGCAGAAGCTGATCAGCCGCCACCCCCACGTCTACGGTGAGGCGGTCGCCCAGGATGCCCAGGGCGTGGTGGACGTGTGGGAGCGCCGCAAGCGGCAGGAGCGCGAGGAGCGCGGCGTGGCCGTGGGCGACGAGCTCGACGTGTTCTACGACCTGCCCGTCGGGCTGCCCGCTCTGGCCTACGCCACCAAGACGCAGAAGCGCGCGGCCGCGGTCGGGTTCGACTTCCCCGACGTCGACGCCGCCCTCGGCAAGCTGCGCGAGGAGACCTCCGAGCTGGAGGCCGACCCCGGCGCCCGCGAGCTCGGCGACGTGTTGTTCGCGGCGGTTGGCGCGGCGCGCGCGGTGGGCGCCGACCCCGAGCTCGCGCTGCGCGCCACGGCGACGCGATTCCGGGAGCGGCTGGAGCGGGCGTCGCGTCTCGCGGGCAAGGCCGGACTCCGGTTCGACACGCTCTCTCCCGACCTGCAGCTGCGGTGGTACCAGGAGGCTCGACGGTGATCGCTCGAACGGACCAATGGCGCGCCCTGGCGACCCACGCGGAGACGGCCGCAACGCTGCACCTGCGCGGCATCTTCGAGGAGGACCCGGCGCGCGGCGACGCGCTGACGCTGGACGTGGGCGACCTGCACCTCGACTACTCCAAGAACCGCGTGACGCGCGAGACACTCGGCCTGCTGGTCGCGCTGGCGCAGAGGGCGGACGTCGAGGGCCGCAGGGACAGGATGTTCCGCGGCGATCGCATCAATGTCACCGAGAATCGCCCCGTGCTGCACATCGCCCTCCGCGCTCCCCGGGGCACGGTGATCGAGGTCGACGGGCACGACGTGGTGCCCGGCGTCCATGAGGTGCTCGACCGCATGGCCGACCTGGCCGTGCGCATCCGCACCGGGGCCTGGACCGGCGCCACCGGCTCGCGCATCCGCAACGTGATCAACATCGGGATCGGCGGGTCCGACCTCGGGCCGGCGATGGCCCATCGTGCCCTCGAGGACTTCGCCGACCCCTCGCTCACGGCCCGTTTCGTGTCCAACGTGGACGGCACCGCGATCTCCGACGCCGTGGCCGGTCTCGACCCCGCCGAGACGCTCTTCATCATCTCCTCGAAGACGTTCACGACGCTCGAGACCCTCACCAACGCGCGCAGCGCCCGCGACTGGTTGGTCGGCGCGCTTGGCGCGGACGCGGTGCCCCACCACTTCGTGGCCGTGTTCGACCAACGCCGAGCAGGTCGCCGCCTTCGGCATCGACACGGACAACATGTTCGGCTTCTGGGACTGGGTCGGGGGCCGCTACTCAGTGGACTCGGCCATCGGCCTGTCGCTGATGATCACGATCGGGCCCGAGCACTTCGCCGATTTCCTGGCCGGCTTCCATCTGGTGGACGAGCACTTCCGCACCACGCCGCTCGCGGCGAACATGCCCGTGGTGATGGGACTGCTCGGGGTGTGGAACGCCGCCTTCCTGGGCGCCGACACGCACGCGGTACTGCCCTACAGCGAGCGTCTCGGGCGCTTCCCCGCGTATCTCCAGCAGCTCGACATGGAGAGCAACGGCAAGTCGGTGGACCTGCACGGCCGACCGGTGGAGACCGGCACCGGGCCGATCGTCTGGGGGGAGCCCGGCACCAACGGACAGCACGCCTTCTACCAGCTGATCCATCAGGGCACTCGCCTTGTGCCGAGCGACCTGATCGGCATCTGCCGCCCGGCGCGCGAGGTGGGCACGCATCAGGATCTGCTGATGGCGAACCTGCTCGCGCAGGCCGAGGCCCTCGCGTTCGGCAAGACCTCCGAGGAGGTCGCCGCCGAGGGGGTGGCGCCGGCTCTGGTCCCTCACCGGACCTTCCCCGGGAACCGGCCCACCAACGTGATCCTGGCACCCGAGCTGACGCCGTCGGCGCTCGGCCAGCTGATCGCCCTGTACGAGCACAAGGTGTTCACTCAGGGGACGATCTGGGGGATCAACTCGTTCGACCAGTGGGGGGTCGAGCTGGGCAAGGCGCTCGCCGTGCGCATCATCCCGGAGCTGAGCGCCGACGCCGCGCCCGACCTCCACCACGACAGCTCCACCAATGCGCTGATCCGGCGCTACCGCGCTCAACGAGGGAGAGCCTGATGCAACTCGGGATGATCGGTCTGGGCAGGATGGGCGCCAACATCGTGCGCCGCCTGATGCGCGACGGTCACGAATGCGTGGTCTACGACGTGAGCGCCGACGTCGTGAAGGAGATGGAGACGGCCGGCGCCACCGGCGCGCACTCCCTGAAGGAGTTCGCCTCCAAGCTGACCGTGCCGCGCGCGGCCTGGATCATGGTGCCCGCGGCGTACGCCGGCGAGACGGCGAAGGAGCTCGCGGGCTTCTTCGAGGCCGACGACATCATCATCGACGGCGGCAACAGCTACTACCGCGACGACGTCGAGCGCGCCGCGGAGTTCGCGACGCAGGGCATCCACTACATCGACGTCGGCACCAGCGGCGGCGTCTTCGGCCTCGAGCGCGGCTTCTGCATGATGATCGGCGGCGAGACCGAGCCCGTGCAGCGCCTGGATCCGATCTTCCGCACCATCGCCCCCGGCATCGAGGCCGCCGAGCGCACGCCCGGCCGCAGGGGTGATCCGGTGCAACCCGAGTACGGCTACCTCCACTGCGGCCCCCCCGGGGCGGGCCACTTCGTGAAGATGGTCCACAACGGCATCGAGTACGGGATCATGGCCGCGTACGCCGAGGGCATGGGCGTCCTGCGCCACGCGAACGTGGGCAAGACCGAGCAGGTGCACGACGCCGAGACCACGCCCCTGCGCGATCCGCAGTTCTACCAGTACGAGATCGACACCGCGGCGGTGGCCGAGGTGTGGCGCCGCGGCAGCGTCATCTCGTCGTGGCTCCTGGATCTGACGGCGATCGCCCTCAACGAGGACCCCGACCTGGACGCCTTCGGCGGCCGGGTCTCCGACTCGGGCGAGGGCCGCTGGACCATCCTCGCCGCCGTGGACGAGGGCGTGCCGGCGCACGTGCTGACCGCCGCCCTCTTCGAGCGCTTCAGCTCGCGTGGCGAGGCCCTGTTCGGCGACAAGCTGCTCTCGGCCATGCGCAAGCAGTTCGGCGGGCACGACGAGAAGAAGGGCTAGCGGGTGAGCGTCGTTCGGATCAACGCGATCACGGTGCCGGCGGAGCGGGCGGAGGAGTTCGAGCGCCGCTTCGCCGCCCGCGCCGGCGAGGTGGCCACGATGGACGGCTTCGAGGCCTTCGAGCTGCTGCGCCCCACGGACGACCGCGGGGTGTACCTCGTCTACACGCGCTGGGCGTCGCAGGAGGCGTTCGACGCGTGGGTCTCCGGCCAGGCCTTCCAGCGGGGCCACAGAGCCCACAACGCCGAGGGCCCGGTGTCGAGCGAGAGCTCCCTCTGGTCCTTCGACGTCATCCAGTCCGAAGGGCCCGAGGGAGGCCTAGGCGCATGAGCGCTTCCGAGCTCTGAGCGTTCCGAGCATCGAGGCCTGTCCGGGGCCTGGCTCGCCGCCCAGCCGCAACCCGGCGCAGCCGGGATGCGACCTCGCCGTCGCGTAGCGACATGCCAATCCGCCCGACCAAGGGCGGATTGGCCGCGTCCCTGCCGACCCGTTAGAGGTCGGCGTGACGCGTAAGGGACGAGCGCGCCAGCGGCGATGCGGGACTGCTCAGAGGAGACAATCAGAGCTCTGAGACGCTCAGAGCTCACAAACCTCAGAGCTCAGAGCGTTTCCGAGCTCCGGGGTTTCTGAGCTCTGAGATTTCCGAGCTCTGAGGGTCAAACCCTCAGACAACGTTCCGAGCTCGGAGGTTTCTGAGCTCTGAGCGTCTCCGAGCTTCGGGTTTCGAGCTTCGGCGTTTTCTTCGCGGTGCGTTGAGGACTGGTGACAAGGCGAGGAACCGGCCTCTTTCGGGCCGGTTCGTCGCGCACCGGGCCCTATAAACCGCGGGCACGGTGCAAGCGGCGCGCGCGGCCTTTCGGCCACGCGGGCCTTGCACAGCCGGCCTTTGGCCGGCTGTCGCCCCAGCGGGAAAGAGTTTCTGCGGTGAGCGCGTAAGGGGCGGTCTGACAAAAGTCAGACGCAATAGGTGCCATCGCGGCTCTGCCGCGATCGGTCCCCTTCGGGGATCCTGGCTCCATGACCACTTCACTCACACCACGTCCTGAGGGCATCCGCCTCTCGGGTCTCGAGAAGACGTTCCGCAGCCCCCAGGGTCCGGTCCGTGCCGTGCGGGGAGTCGACCTCGACATCTCCCGTGGGGAGACGGTCGCCCTGCTCGGCCCCAACGGAGCGGGCAAGACGACGACCATCGACATGATGCTGGGCCTGCTGCCGCCGGACGCGGGGACGGCGTCCCTGTTCGGCCGGGACCCGTCCGACGCGGTCGCGGCCGGCGCCGTCGGAGCGATGCTCCAGACAGGACAGCTGATCCGCGACCTCACAGTCGGCGAGATCGTCGCGATGATGGCCTCGCTCTATCCCAACGCCCTCGATGTGGAGTACGTGCTCGATCTGACCGGCCTCGCGCCGATCCGGGCCCGCCGCACCGAGAAGCTGTCGGGCGGTCAGTCGCAGCGCGTGCGCTTCGCCCTGGCGCTGGTGTCCAACCCCGACCTGCTGGTGCTCGACGAGCCCACGGTCGCGATGGACGTCGCCGGGCGCCACGCCTTCTGGGAGACGATGCGCGGCTTCGCGGCGCGCGGCACGACGATCGTCTTCGCGACGCACTACCTGGAGGAGGCCGACGAGTTCGCCGACCGCATCGTGCTGATGGCGCAGGGCCGCGTGGTCGCCGACGGGCCCGCGACCGAGATCAAGGCCCGCGTCGGGCTGAGGACGATCCGCGCCACCCTGCCGGGCGCCGACCTCGCCGACCTGGCGCGGATGCCCGGCGTGGCCGGCGCCGACCGTCGCGGCGACGCCGTGGTGCTCGAGTGCACCGACTCCGACCGCGCCATCCGCGCCCTGCTGGAGGCTCACGCCGACGCCCGCGACATCGAGATCGTCGGCGCCGGCCTGGAGGAGGCCTTCCTGCGCCTCACGGGTGACCCGGACGACGACGAGGATGCCGCGCCCCTCGTGGGCGCGACGACCGAGAGGGGGAACGCATGAGAGGCCCGTCCACCTACGCTCGGCTCGAGGTGCTGCGCACGTTCCGCAACCGGCGGTTCTTCATCTTCTCGCTGGTGTTCCCGCTGACGATGTACCTGCTGTTCGCGGCGCCCAACCGAGGCGAGGACGACTTCCTCAACAGCGGCATCTCAGCCCCGCTCTACTACATGGTCGGGCTGATCGCGTTCGGCACCATGACGGCCGTCATCGCCGGCGGCGCACGCATCGCCGCGGAGCGCTCGGTGGGGTGGAACCGTCAGATCCGCCTCACGCCGCTCAGCGCCCGTAGCTACATCCGGGTCAAGGTCCTCACCGGTTACCTGATGGCGGGTGTGAGCATCGTGCTGATGTACGCCGCCGGCATCGCGCTCGGGGTGCGCATGCCGGTGGGGCTGTGGGTGGAGATGACCGCCCTGATCCTGATCGCGTTGATCCCCTTCGCGGTGATGGGCATCGCCCTCGGGCACACCCTGACCGTGGAGTCGATGGGCCCGGCCCTCGGCGGCATCACGGCGCTCTTCGCGTTCCTCGGCGGCACCTGGTTCCCCCTCGATCAGGGCAGCGTGCTGTCGGACATCGGCCAGGCGATCCCCTCCTACTGGCTCGTCCAGGCGAGCCACGTCGGGACCGGGGGCGCGGCCTGGGGCGCGCGCGGCTGGCTGGTGGTCGCCGTGTGGAGCATCGCCCTCGCGTACGTCGCGGCCCGCGCGTACCGCCGCGATACGCACCGGGTCTAACCTGGTGGCAGCCATGTCCTCGCACGAGTCCGAGACCCAGGTGCGCAACGGGGCGGCCCTGTTCGCCGACGGCGTGACCGGCCTGCGGGCGCCCGGCGCGTGGAAGCGGCTGCTGTTCCCGTCGATCTGGCTGGTCTACCTCGGCCAGACGGCCAGCGGGGTGCACGAGCACTCGACCGGTCTCGCCGCCGTGGCGGGGTACGCGCTGATCGCCCTGTTCGCCGTCGGCTACGTGCTCGCGCTCGCCTCCACGCGCCGCGACCGGCGGCGCTACTGGACGCTGTTCGGGGCGCTGGTCGTGGTGACGGCGCTCGAGACGCTGTTCGCGCACCAGGACGCGCTCGTGATGTGCGTGTTCCTGGTGGTGCTGGTGATGGCCGGGCTGGTGTTCACCGGTCACACGAAGGCGACGATCCCGGCCGTGGCCGCACTCACGCTGGTGGCCACGGCGGTCCCCGCCCTGGTCCCGTCGTGGAACGCCGAGCCGGCGTGGTCGATGCTTGTCACCCTCCCGCTGGTGGCCCTGGCGATGTTCGGGTTCTTCACGATCATCAAGGCGAGCCGCGATCTGAGCGACGCGCGTGCGGAGGTGGCCCGCCTGGCCGCCGAGAACGAGCGCAACCGCATCGCCCGCGACCTGCACGACCTGCTCGGGCACTCCCTGACGGCGATCACGGTCAAGGCGGGCCTGGCGCACCGTCTGGCGACGCGCGATCCGCAGCGGGCGGCCGACGAGATCGGCGAGGTCGAGCGGCTCTCGCGGTCGGCTCTCGCCGACGTGCGCTCGGCCGTCTCGGGCTACCGCGAGGTGACGCTCGCCGGCGAGCTCGCCACCGCGCAGGAGGTGCTGCGGGCCGCGGGCATCGACGCTCCGTCGTCGCCAGCGGTCGAGGTCGTCGACCCGGCCCACGCCGAGCTGTTCGGCTGGGTGGTGCGCGAGGGCGTGACCAACGTGGTGCGACATTCGCGCGCGCGCAACTGCGTCATCGCCCTCGGCCCGACCTGGCTCGAGATCGAGGACGACGGCCGGGGCGGGCCGCCGGATGCGGGCAACGGCCTCACCGGCCTGCGCGAACGGGTCGCCGCGGCCGGCGGCACCGTGCTCGCCGGCGCCGGTCCGCGCGGGTGGCGCCTGCGGGTGGAGATGAACGACCCCGTCGCCGCGTGAGCATCCGCATCCTGATCGCCGACGATCAGGCGCTGGTGCGCTCCGCGCTCGCGGCCCTGCTCGAGCTGGAGGACGACTTCACCGTCGTGGCCCAGGTGGGCCGGGGTGACGAGGTGGTGGACGCCGCCCGGGCGAGCGCGCCGGACGTTGCCCTGCTCGACATCGAGATGCCTGGCATCGACGGGCTCGCCGCCGCCGCCGCCCTCGGTCAGGAGGTGCCCGGTTGCCGGGTGCTGATCCTGACCACGTTCGGGAGGCCGGGGTACCTGCGGCGCGCGATGGAGTCGGGTGCGCTGGGCTTCGTGGTCAAGGACGCCCCCGCGGAGCAACTGGCCGACGCGGTGCGCCGGGTGGCCGCGGGCGAGAGGGTGGTCGACCCCGCCCTCGCCGCCGCCACCCTGGCCGGCGGCCCCTCGCCGCTCACCGGCCGCGAGCGCGATGTGCTCGTCGCGGCCCGCGGCGGCAGCACCGTCGCCGACATCGCGGGCGCCCTCTTCCTCTCCGAGGGCACGGTGCGCAACTACCTCTCAGCGGCCATCGCCAAGGTCGGGGTGAGGAATCGCACCGAAGCCGTCCGGGTGGCGGATGACCGGGGCTGGCTCTGATGGTCTCCGCTCTGAGCGTTTCGCGCTCTGAGCGTTCCGAGCCTCGAGGCGTGTTCGGGGCCTGGCTCGCCGCCCAGCCGCAACCCGGCGCAGCCGGGATGCGACCTCGCCGTCGCGTAGCGACATGCCAATCCGCCCGACCAAGGGCGGATTGGCCGCGTCCCTGCCGACCCGTTAGAGGTCGGCGTGACGCGTAAGGGACAAGCGCGCCAGCGGCGATGCGGGACTGCTCAGAGGAGACAATCAGAGCTCTGAGACGCTCAGAGCTCACAAACCTCAGAGCTCAGAACGCTGTCTGAGGGTTTTGACCCTCAGGAAGCCTGGATCGACTCCAGATCCAGGAGGAATTTCTTCCTCTCCGTCCCCCCGGTGTAGCCCCCGAGGGCTCCCCCGCTGCGCAGCACCCGGTGGCAGGGGATGACGATCGGCATCGGGTTGGCGCCCAGCGCGTTGCCGGTCGCGCGCGCCCCGCGGGGGCTTCCCGCCTCGGCCGAGATCTCCGCGTAGGTGCGCGCCTCGCCGTAGGGGATCGCGGCCGTGCGCTCGAGCACCGCCCGCGAATAGCCGCGCACCAGGGTCCAGTCGATCGGCAGGTCGAAGTGGCGCCGCGTGCCCGCGAAGTACTCGTCCAGCTCCCGGCGGGCGGGATCGAGGCGGGCCGGGGCCTCCAGGATGCGCGGCGACACGGCCGCGGCGACCCGCGCGAGGCGCTCGTCGATGCCGTCGTCGGAATAGGCGAGCATCAGCAGTCCCGCCCGGGTGCCCACCGCCAGCAGCGGTCCGAGCGGCGAGTCGACCATCGCGTAGGCCACGTCGAGAAGGCCCTCCCGTTCGGCGCGCGCGGCGATCCCCGCCGCGGCGCGCCGGGTCGCGTCCGGCGCGGCGATCCCTCTCCGCAGGGCACCCGTCAGGTCATCATCCGGCATCCCACACCTCCCGTAGTCGGCGCACACCCTCGAAGGCGCTGCGCCGTGCCGCATCCGTGGAGCACCCCATCGCGCGCGCCACGTCGTCATAGGCCAGATCCCCCACGTAGTGCAGGGCCACGGCCTGCCGCTGGCGCGGAGGCAGGGCCCGCACGGCGTCCCAGAGGGCGGGGTCGGCCACCTCGGGCGTGCCGTCCACCGGCGCAGGCTCAGGCGCGGCGACCGGCTCCGGGCGACGTCTCCTGGCGCGGGTCGCGTCGATCGCGACCCGGCGCGCGATGGTCAGCACCCAGCCGCGCAGGTTGGCGTCATCGCGCAGCCGTGGGTACGCCCGCAGGGCCTTGATGAACGTCTCCTGGAACGCGTCGTCCACGTCGTCGGGGGGCAGCAGGCTCATCAGGAAGCGATGGACCACCCCGCCCTGGTCGGCGAGGAAGACGGAGAACGACGGTGGGGGCATCTGTCAGGAGAACGTACCGGCGCGGCTCCGCGTGAGATCGGCCCTCTCACCGGCCGGATAGACTCGGCCGCCTGTCACCGCCCCAGGCCCCGGAGTGCCCATGTCCAAGATCGCCAGCGTCCACGCCCGCCAGATCCTCGACTCGCGCGGCCAGCCCACCGTCGAGGTGGATGTCGCACTCGAGTCCGGCGCCGTCGGGCGCGCGGCGGTCCCGTCGGGGGCGAGCACGGGGGCGTTCGAGGCGCTGGAGCTGCGCGACGGCGACGCCCAGGTGTACGGCGGCAAGGGCGTGATGAAGGCCGTGGCGAACGTCGAGGACGAGCTCGCCGGTGTGCTCGTGGGCGCCGAGGCGAGCCAGCAGGCGGTGATCGACCGGACGATGATCGAGTTCGACGGCACGCCCAACAAGGCGCGTCTGGGCGCCAACGCGATCCTCGGCTGCTCGATGGCCGTGGCCCAGGCCGCGGCGGTCGATGCCGGCCTGCCGCTGTACCGCTACCTCGGCGGGGCGCGCGCCAACCGTCTGCCGGTCCCGTTGATGAACATCCTCAACGGGGGCGCGCACGCCGACAACTCGGTCGACCTGCAGGAGTTCATGGTCGCCCCGATCGGCGCCCGCACCTTCGCGGAGGCGGTCCAGATGGGCGCCGAGGTCTACGGCTCCCTCAAGTCCGGACTGCGTTCGCGCGGGCTCGCGACCGGCGTCGGCGACGAGGGCGGGTTCGCGCCCGATCTTCCGACGAATCAGGCCGCGCTCGACATCATCGTCGAGGCGATCACCGCCGCGGGATATGCGCCCGGGGTGGATGTGGCGCTCGCGCTCGACCCCGCCACGACCGAGCTCTACCACGATGGCGCCTACCACCTCGAGGGAGAGGGCCGCACCCTCGACGCCGCCGGGATGGTGGATTTCTGGGTCGATCTGGTGGACCGCTACCCGATCATCTCCATCGAGGACGGCATGGCCGAGGAGGACTGGGACGGCTGGGTCGCCCTCACGAAGGCCCTCGGCGACCGCGTGCAGCTCGTGGGCGACGACCTGTTCGTCACCAACAGCATCCGGCTCGAGAAGGGCATCGAGCTCGGGGCCGGCAACGCGCTGCTGGTGAAGGTCAACCAGATCGGCACCCTCTCCGAGACGCTCGGCGCGATGGACCTGGCGAGCCGCTCGGGCTACGCCTCGATGGTGTCGCACCGCTCCGGTGAGACCGAGGACACCTTCATCGCCGACCTCGCCGTGGCGACCGGAGCCGGGCAGATCAAGACCGGGGCGCCGTCGCGCAGCGAGCGGGTGGCCAAGTACAACCAGCTCATCCGGATCGAGGAGCAGCTTGGCCCCGCCGCGTCGTACCCCGGGCGGTCGGCCTTCCGCGCGTGAAACGCCATGGGGCAGGAACGGAGGGCGGCGGGGCGTACCCCCAGGTGATCGGGGCCCGACGGCCCGACTCGACCGTTCGGGGATCACGCAATCCGAGCCAAGCGCATCATCCTCGCGGGGCTGCTCACGGCAGTGCTGCTGGGGTACATCGGACCGGTCTCCGGCTACCTCCAGCAGCGCGCGGAGCTGCGCGACGAGACGAGCAAGCTCGCGGTGCTGCAGGCCGAGCGCGACGCCATCAAGACCCAGCTCGCCGCGCTCGATCAGCGCCCCGTGCTGGAGGCCCGGGCGCGCGCCCTCGGCCTGATCCAGCCCGGCGAGCGCGCCTTCCTGGTGCGGGGCGATCTGGACCCCGCCCCTCCGGCTCCGTCCGGCGCGCATGACGGCGGCGGTCCCCTCGGGTGGCTCACAGGGGTCTTCTGACGCCCGCGCAGTCGCCGCGCTGATCGGGCGGACGCCGTTCACCGACTTCCAGGTGGTGGTGAGATGCCCGCACGGCGGGCCGGCCGTGGTGCGCAACGCGCCCCTCGACCTGAAGGGGCGGCCCTTCCCGACGCGCGACTGGCTGACGTGCCGGGCGCTGGACGAGGCGGTCAGCCGTCTCGAGGCGACAGGCGGCGTGAGGATGCTGGAGGACGACGCGGACATGCACGAGCACGTCGCCGACGCGCACGCGACGCACCAGCAGCTGCACGCGGGCTACCGGGTGGCCGGGTCGGGCGATCCGGCCCACGTCAAATGCCTGCACGCCCACCTCGCGTTCGCGATGGCGCAGGGCGGCTCCCCGGTGGCCGACTGGATCCGGGCGCGCACCGACCTCGCGTGGCCGGAGCGGTGCTGCGTCGAGCGGCTGCTGCCCGAGGAGGCCCGGTGAGCCCCACCGACCCCGCCGTGGCCACCGCCCGCTTCTCGTGGGAGGAGGGCCTCGCCCGGATGTCCCAGTCCGCCCCCGGCGGTGTCGCCCGGGCGCGGCTGCGCATCGTGACCGTGGTCCACCGCGAGCTCCGCCGCCGCGTCGGCTCCACGTTCGCGACGCGCGACCTGGTGCGCGTCTACGACGAGGCGTCCTCCTGGTACCTCGACCTGGCCGCACGCACGGCGCCGCGCGAGCCCGACTCCTGGGATCCGGCGGTGACGCTGGACGCGGCGTTCGCCATCTACGCCCGCCGCGCGACGGATGCGGGTCTGTGAGCACCGAGGATCCGACGCCGCGCGTGGCCCGGCCTCCCCGGCCGCGCCGGCCCCCCAAGCGCAAGATCGCCCTCACGCTGGCCATGGCGCTGATCGGCCTGACGCTGGTGGTGGGCCTCATCGTGGGCTACGCCGCCCGCGGCGGTTCACCGCCCGCGAAGCTGGTGACTCAGACGCGCACGGTTCCCGTGGTGACGATCACCGTTCCCGCCCAGCCGTAGGCGCGGGGGCGGTCCACATCTCGGCCAGCTGGGGGTCGTCGGTCTCCCCCCGGTCGATGAGGGCGTGGATCTCGGGCAGGGCGCGGACGTTGAGGTAGATGTGGCGCTGGCCGACGCTGGGCTTCTCGCCGAGCAGGCCCGCGCGCAGCAGGGCCTCGCCCACCTCCAGCGCCTGGTGGCGCTCGTGGGCGGCCGCGCCGCGGGCGAAGTTCGAGATGTCGGTGTGGTAGCCGGGCCCGACCTTGCCCATGCGCAGCATGCGCTGCAGCACCACGCGGGCGTGACGCCGCCGGGGGCACGGGTCGTCGGCGATCTCGAGGCTCGGGGCCTGTTCGATCTCCACGGGCCGTTCGCCGGCCCAGCCACGCTCGCGCAGCAGCGCGCTGATCCCGGCGGGGTCGGCCGGCAGGTGATCGATCGCCATGTGCTGCTCCAGCAGCGCGACGGCCGCGATCACCGGGTGCACCGAGAGATCGCGAGCGATCGCCGTCAGGCCGTCGCCCGACCTGTGAGGGTCGGCGATCAGCGGGATCGCCGGACCGCCGAGCACGATGTCCTCGGGGAGGGCGGCCAGCCGGGCCTGGCCCGGGGGCGGGTGCGCGTCGGCCAGCATGCCCGGAGCCAGCTCCTCCTCGATGCCGGGGACCACCAGACAGGTGTGGCCGCGCCACTCCTCGAGGCGGACGTGGCGCGCGTCGGCGCCCAGCAGGACGGCGGTGTCGAGGCAGCGCACCAGGGCGGCCATCGGGCCCTTCGGCGAGAACGCCGCGGTCTGGCGCGCGCTGACCGGCAGCGCCCAGGCGGGCTCGCCGGCGGCGGTCCACCCGGACCAGACCCAGAGCGTGTAGCGCACCCCGTGCAACTCCCGGCCCGACGCCGCGAGCGTCTGTACGACGGCGTCCGACGGATCGCCACGCTGCCAGGCGGCGAGTCCGCGCGCGACCTCACCGGGATCGCGTGACAGATCGCCGAGTGTGACCGCCGTGGACATGCCGACCACGGTAGCGCGGCGGGGGGGTCTATCCGCCCGCGACACCGCCGGTCGTGGACGTGAACGAGGAGTTGGCCCGGTAGGCCCAGGCGAGGACCTCGGCGATGACGTCGTAGAGCTCGGGCGGGATCATGGCGTTGAGGTTGAGCACCGACAGCGCCTCGATCAGATCGGGGTCCTCGCGCAGCGGGAGGTCGTGCTCGCGCGCGATCTCGAGGATCCGATCGGCCACGGGCCCGCTGCCCGCCGCGGTGATCCGCGGGGCGGGGTCGTCGTGCCGGCGGTAGCGAAGCGCGACCGCCGAGCGCCGGGACGGCGTCCGCGGCTCGCTCATGCCGAGACGTCCAGGCCCGAGGATGGCGGGGGCGGCAGCAGGCGCTCGGGGGCCGGGCCGCTGAGCCGCTCGACGCTGACGCTGGCGGCGGGGGCGGTCCGTCGCAGCGCGTCGGTCAGCTCCGGGGCGAGGCCGTCGAGGAAGCGGCGCGCCTCGTCGCCGGCCACGCGCACCGTGGCGTCCACGCCCCGGGGGCCGGCGGTCGCCTCGACCATGACCGGCCCGAGGGCGGAGAGGTGCAGCAGGAATGCCAGTCGCCGTGGCGTGTCCGCGGACGCGCCGTCGCCCTGGGCGTCGGGCGAGACCCGCACCTCGGCCGTGCCGCCCCCGGGGAGGGGGATCTGGAGGTAGGCGCCGTTGACCGGCGAGGGATCGGCGCCGGCCGGGGGAGGAAGGGTGGACCCCGCGAGTGCCTGGGCCCCGACGGCGTCGGCGACGCCACCGGCGGCGCGCGCCAGGGAGGCATCGACGGCCGGGTGAGCGGCGAGGGCCAGCAGCAGGGCGCGCACGGGGGCCTCGCGGTTCGACGCCTGGGCGTGCGCGGCGCCCCGCTCGAGCCCGGCGCCGAGTTGGATCACGGCTCTTTGGAGCGTCTCGCCCCTGCCCTCCACCGCCCCGGCCTCGACGTCGTGCACCAGGCGGGTGAGCCGGGCGACCAGGGCGGTGATGGACGCCTCCGGCGCCTCGGTCGCAGCCGCCTGCGCCGCCCCCTGGGCGGCGGAGGTCATCGCGGACGCCGGGGCGGAGGAGGCGGGAGCGACGGGGGCGCCGGCGGCCGGGAGGGGCGCCGCCGCCGCGGGGGTGGGCGCGGGGGCCGTCGTGGGGAGCGCGCCATGTGGCATCGCCACACCGCGCCAATTGGCGCCACCCTCCAGAACCGGCATGGCGACCGGGATCTGGACCGGTGTCGTCGCCGTCGTGCCGGCAGCGGGGGCGGCGCCGGCGGTGGCGCCCGACGTGGCGCCGGGAGCGGTGGGGCTCGCGACCGAGGCCCCGCCCGTGGCGGGTGCGGGAGTGGTCGCGAGCCGTGCCGCGGCGGCGTCGAGGATGCTCGTGAGGGCCCGTCCGAGGGGCGCTCCGTCCAGCAGCTGTGCCAGCCCGGCGACCGCGGCGGGGGTGGTCGGCAGCCCCGCCTGCGCCAGGCGGACGAAGGCGGCGGCCTGGGCCGGGGTGCTGACCTCGGCGGCGGCGGCGCGGGCCGCGAGGCTCGCCAGGGCGGCGCCCGTCGGGAGCTCGGCGCCCTGACCGGCGAGGGCCGAGAGCAGGGCGGACGCCGCGGAGGACGGCAGGCCGGCGGACGCGAGGGTGGCGGCGGGCGTGGATGCGGGTGCGCCGGGCGGGGGTCCCTCGGGCGCGAGCCGCAGGGTCACGCCCTCGGAGCCGGCCGCCGCGACCACCAGGCGAAGCGTCTGCCCCAGCTCCAGGGGAAGGTCGCTCGACGCGGTGACCACGCCCCCGGCCAGGGCGAGCTCGACCATGCCCGCCTGGATCTGCAGGACACGGGCGGCGAGCGTCTGGCCGGGCGTGACGGCGAGCTGACCCGAGACCGCGATCGCATTGGAGCCGATCGCCGGCGCGACGGCGGCGAGGGCCGCGGAAGCCGGCGGGGTCGCGGGCGCGGGCGCGGGGGAGGTGGGAGGCATCTTCCTGATGTGTCGTCGCGCGGAGCCCGGGGCTGAAGCGTCCCGCCGGTCAAGTGGCGAGGGGGCCCTGCCGATGCAATCCGCGATCGGACTCTCCAGGGAAGGCACGGTGTGATCAGAGGGCTGTACATCGCCGCGACGGGGCTGCTCGCCGAGAGCGCGCGCCAGGACGCGGTGGCGAACAACCTCGCCAACGCCACGACCACCGGGTTCAAGCGCAGCGAGACGACGGCCTCGCCGTTCGACGAGATGCTGCTCTCGAGCATGGGGATGCCGGGCAAACCGACCATCGGCAAGATGGAGATGGGCACCCAGGTCAACGGGATCGCCCGCATCGACGCCCAGGGCCCGCTCCGGTTCACGGGCAACCACCTGGATCTCGCCCTGATCGGCACCGGCCAGTTCACGATCGACGCGCCTAACGGGCGCAGGTACACGCGCGACGGGTCGTTCTCGCTGGACGCGACCGGGAAGCTCGTGACCAAGGAGGGTTACCCGGTGCTCGGCACCAACGGTCGCCCGATCACCCTGGACCAGGGAGAGGTGAAGGTCGCTGCCGACGGCACCGTCTCACAGGCGGGCGCGGTGCGCGGAAAGCTTCAGCTGACCGAGCTGGCGCCCGACTCGATCTCCGCCGAGAGCGAGAGCCTGCTCACCGGCACCCCGACGGGCACGGCCACGGCCACGGTCCGCCAGGACCATCTGGAGTCGAGCACGGTCAACGTGGTCTCGGAGATGGTCGAGCTCATCCGCGTGATGCGCTCGTTCGAGTCCAACCAGAAGTCCGTCAACGCACAGGACGAGGCTCTCCAGGCCTCGGTGACCAGGGTGGGCGCGGTCGGATAACGGAGATCGCCACGCGAGCAGACACTCGAGCCGGACCGCCCTGATGTGGCGGAAGCTCTGGGAGCCCGACAGACCGACGGCTCCCGCACCAATCGCTCGCATGACCTCTCCGCCCGGCTCCGCCGTCAGGTTCGACGACACGGAGGTTGATGGGCAGATGATGGACGCTCTTTATTCGGCTGCGACGGGCATGATGGCCCAGCAGACCAGCATGGACGTGGTCGCCAACAACCTGGCGAACGCCACGACCACGGGTTACAAGCGCGACCGCCTCGACCTGGTGGACCTGGCCTACCAGCCCTTCAAGCTCCCCTCCGGCAAGCAGGGGCAGATCGGGCTCGGCGCCGCCCCCGGGCAGGTCGCCAAGGAGCACGAGCAGGGCGGCCTGCAGAACACCGGCCGCGACCTCGACGTCGCGATCCAGGGCGAGGGCTTCATCCAGGTGACCCGCCCCGACGGCTCGCTGGCCTACACCCGGGCCGGCAACCTCCAGGTGGACGCCAACGGTCGCCTCGGCCTGCCCGGCGGCGAGCTGCTGCAGCCCCGCGTCACGGTTCCCGCCGGCGCGAGCGACATCACCATCGGAGCCGACGGCCGCGTGAGCGCGGTGGTCAACGGAGCCACGACCAAGATCGGCTCGGTCACCACCGCGTCGTTCGCCAACCCGTCCGGTCTCCAGGCCGTCGGGGGCAACCTGTTCACCACCACCGCCAACTCGGGCGCCGCCGACGTGGGCGCGCCGGGCACGGCTCGCCGCGGCGCCCTCTCGCAGGGCGTCCTGGAGTCGTCCAACGTGGACGTCGGCACCGAGATGATCTCCCTCATCGTCACCCAGCGCGCATTCGAGGCCTCCAGCAAGGTGGTCAGCGCCAGTGACGAGATGATGGGCATGGCGAACGGCCTGCGCCGATGACCGCCCCGATCGTCCCCCTCAACGGCGCCGTGAGCGCCGATCCCGCGAGCGCCTCGGGCAAATCGTCCATCCGTCAGGCGGCGGAGGGTTTCGAGGGCGTGTTCATGTCGATGCTCGTCGGCGAGATGCTGAAGGGCACCGACGTCGAGCAGGGCAACCCCGTCTACTCGGGCCTGATGACCGAGAAGCTCGGCGACCAGCTCGCCGCCTCGGGCGGCATCGGCCTGGCCGACGTCCTGGAGAAGCAGATGGGCGGCGGCACGACCGGTCCGGCTGCCCCGGCGGACGGGACCACGCCATGAGCCCGATGACCTGCACCGAGTGCTCGGGCCTGTTCGCGTTCCTGCCGCGCGGCCTGTGCGTCGCGTGCCAGGAGGCGCGCGAGGAGCGGTTCCAGGCCGTGCGCGACTGGCTCGTGACCCATCCCAACGCGACGATGGTCGATCTGACCGAGTCGCTGGGCGTGGACGAGAAGCTCGTCACCGGGTGGATCCGCGAGGGTCGCCTGCGCGCGGTCGAGCCCTCGCCCGACGCCGCCGAGAGGGAGCGCGTCGAGCAGATGATGCGCGCGCGATTCGTCCGCCAGTCGCGCGGCCTGTCGGGCCCCCAGGACCAGCCCGGGATGAGGAGCAAGCCGTCATGAGCCGCGCCGACGCCGTCGCCACGCTGGCCGAGCACCTCGACGAGGCACTCGAGTCCCAGCGCCGCCTGCTCGAGCTGGTCGTCGAGCAGCGCCCCGCCATCGCCTCGGGGCGCCACGCCGAGGTGGACGCCATCGCCGGCCGGATCGAGCTCGAGGTGCGCCGCCTGTCCGGGATCGAGCAGGCGCGCGCCGCCGCCGCCGAGATTCTGGCCGACGAGCTCGGCCTCGCCGCCACCCGCTGGTCGGTGCTGCGCGAGGCGCTCACCCCCGACGAGCGCGCGATCGTCGCCCCGCGAGTGCAGGCCATCGAGTCGGTCGTCCGCGACCTCGAGCTGGCCAACACGGTCAACGGTCAGCTGGTGCGCCAGGAGCTGAATCTGGTGGACATGTCGGTGCGCAGCCTCGGCGCGGCCGATCGCAATCCCGCGCACCGCGCCTACACCGCCGGCGGCACCCGCGCGGCGGCTCCCGCGTCCGGTCCTCTGATGCTCAACACCGCGGCGTAGGGGGCCGGCATGGGATCGACATTCTTCGGACTCAACGTCGCGCTGAGCGGCGTCGTCACGCAGCAGCGGGCGCTCAACAACGTCTCGCACAACCTGACCAACGCCACGACCCCGGGCTACTCGCGCCAGCGCGTCGACATGAGCGCGTCGACGCCCTTCACCCAGCCCGCGCTGAACATGCCGGTCTCGGCGGGCCAGGTGGGCACCGGCGTGGTCGCGACGCAGTACACGCGGCTGCGCGATCAGTTCGTGGACGTCAACTTCCGCGGTGCGACGTCGGATGTCGGGCAGTTCACCGCCAAGTCGGACGCCCTCGGCAACCTCGACTCGATCATCGACGAGCCGGGCGACACCGGCATCACCCACCTGATGGGCGAGTTCTGGGGCAGCTGGCAGGCGCTCTCGCTGTCGCCCGAGTCGGCCGCCACCCGCAGCGCCGTGCGCGACTCCGGGCAGGCGCTCGCCCAGGGCTTCAACGACCTGAGCGCCAACCTCACCAAGGCCCAGGGCGACGCCAACACCCAGATCGGCCTCGGCACGGCCCGCGTCAACGAGATCTCGGGCCAGATCAACGAGCTCAACCGCAAGATCGCACTGGTCAAGGCCGTCGGCCAGGAGCCCAACGACCTCCGCGACCAGCGCGACCTGCTGATCGACCAGATCGCCGGGTACGCGGACGTCGCGGTCACCGAGAACGCCACCAACGGCAAGGTCTCGGTCGCCGTCGGGTCGCAGCTGATCGTGGACGCGACCACCGACACGGTCAACGCGCTGGCCATCGACGGCGCCGGCGCCGCGACGGTCAACGGGGTCGCGACCACCATCACGAGCGGCAGCCTGCGCGGGCTCGTGGATCTGCGCGACACCATCATCGGCGGGACCACCGGGTACGTCGCCCAGCTGGACACGCTCGCCGCGGCCGTCGCGAACGCGGTCAACACCCGCCACGCCGCCGGCTTCGGCCTGGACGGCTCCACGGGCAACGCCTTCTTCACCGGCACCACCGCCGCGACGCTCGGCATCTCCGCCGCCGTCGCGGCGTCCACCGACGCCATCGCGGCCAGCGACACGGCCGCCGCTGTCCCCGCCGGGGCGGGCAACGCCACCGGCATCGCCCAGCTGCAGTACGTGGTGCAGACGATCGGCACCGCGACGACGAGCCTCGATGGTTTCTACCAGCAGCTGGTCACGAAGCTCGGGGTCGACACGGATCAGTCGAACCGGCTCGCCCAGGTGCACCAGGGGGTGCTCGCCGCCGCAACCTCGCGCCGCGAGGGAGTCAGCGGGGTCAACCTGGACGAGGAGATGAGCGACATGGTCCGGTTCCAGAAGTCCTACAACGCCGCAGCCCGCATGGTCACGACCCTCGACGAGATGCTCGACACGATCGTGAGCCGCATGGGCATCGTCGGCCGATAGGAGAGATGACATGGTCGGTCGCATGAGCTCCAACCAGGCGGTCCAGAATTTCCTCACGGACCTCCAGGGCAACTACCGCGGACTCACGGACGCGCAGCGCACGCTCTCGACGGGCAAGCGCATCAACAGCCCCTCCGACGATCCGGTGGGCATCGCGATGGGTCTCAGCATCCGCCGCGATCAGAGCGCGACCGCCGCGTGGAGCCGCAACGTCGCGGACTCCCAGACGTGGCTGAACACCACCGACACCGCCCTGGCCCAAGCCCTCGACGTGGTGCAACGCGCGCGCGAGTTGGCCGTGCAGGGCGGCAACGGCACGCTCTCGTCCAATGCCCGCGCCCTGATCGCCAACGAGGTCAGCACCCTCAAGAGTCAGTTCGTCGAGATCGGCAACAGCAGCCTCGGCGGACGGTTCATCTTCGGGGGCACGGCCACCGACACGGCGCCCTTCGACGCCACGGCCGAGGCCGCCACCCTCCCGATCAACACCGGGGCGATCAGCCGCGAGGTGTCCCAGGGCTCGGTGATGAGCGTCAACATCACCGCCGACCGCCTCCAGAACGCTCCCGGGGCGACCGGCGACATCTTCACGGTGCTCGACGCGCTCGCCACCGCGCTCCAGACCGGCGATTCGAACGCGATCGCGACGGCGCTCACCGACCTCGACGCCCACCAGGGCAACATCAGCGCTCTGCGCGGCGAGGGCGCGGCCAAGATCAACCGCCTCGAGCTGACCGCGAGCCGCTTCGACTCGCAGAAGATCGCCACCGGAGAGCAGCTCTCGAAGATCGAGGACGCCGACATGGCGCAGGCGATCACCGACCTCTCGATGCGCGAGACGGTCTACAACGCGGCCCTGGCGACGGGCGCCCGCGTCATCCAGAAGTCCCTCGTGGATTTCCTGCAATGAGGCTCCGGGACACGAGTCTCAAGTCTTCTCGCACGGTTCCGATGAGGGTTGACGTGATCCCGCTCCGACTGGGGATCTGACACCAACGCCGGTCCGGATGATCGGCGGCCACCCGCACCACGTTCGTTTGTGACGCAGGACATGGAAGTCCCGTCTCAGGTCTTCACCGGGCACCCGCCCGCTGCCGGTTCCGCCGGCGGAACGACTGGCGAGAAAGGGATTCTCACATGGGTCTGCGGATCTACAACAACGTCGAGGCGCAGATGGCCCACCGTCAGCTGTCGTCGACGAACAACCAGCTGAGCAAGACGATGGAGCGGCTGTCCTCCGGCCTGCGCATCAACCGGGCCGCCGATGACGCGGCCGGCCTCGCGGTCAGCGAGGAGATGCGCTCCCAGATCCGGGGCATGAACGTCGCCTCGCGCAACGCGCAGGACGGCGTGTCGATGGTGCAGGTCGCCGACGGTGCGCTCGGTGGTGTCAACGACATGCTCCAGCGGATCCGCGACCTCTCGGTCCAGGCGGCCAACGGGACGCTCACCGACCAGCAGCGCAGCAACCTCGATCAGGAGGTCCAGTCGATCGTCGCCGAGATGGCGCGCGTCGCCTCGGACACCGAGTTCAACGGCGTCAAGATCCTCTCCGGATCGGTCGCCACCGCCGCCAACGCGGTGACGCTGCAGGTGGGCGCCAACGGCGCCCAGGTGATCGCCTTCACGATCGGCACGATGTCCGCCGCCGACCTCGGCATCTCGGGCATCGCCGTCGGAACCGCCGCGTCCGCCACCCAGGCGATCGCGTCGGTCAACGCCGCCATCCGTTCGGTCAACTCGAGCCGAGCCGCCATGGGCGCCATCCAGAACCGCCTCGAGCAGACGATCAGCCGGCTCGACCTCACCTCCGAGAACCTCCAGGCCGCCGAGTCGCGGGTTCGCGACGCCGACATGGCCTCCGAGATGATCGACTTCACGCGCAACCAGATCCTCCAGCAGTCGGGCACGGCGATGCTGGCGCAGGCGAACCAGGCACCGCAGAGCATCCTGAAGCTCCTGCAGTAGGAGACCGATGACCCGGACAGAGCAAGGAGATGGGATGACCACGACGAGCGGTGCCGCAGCCTCGATCTCCGTGGCCTCGCAGGCGCTGGGCGCAGTCGAGGTGCGGACCGAGACGATCATCACGGCGTGCGAGCCCCTGGCCGGCTTTCCGGACTGCGTCTCGTACGCGCTGGTGGAGCACGACCACGCAACCGGATCGGCCAGCCGCTCGGTGTTCTGGTTCCAGGCGGTCGAGGCGCCCTTCCATGCGTTCGTGGTGACCGATCCGTGGTCGGTGTTCCCCGACTTCGCGCCGGAGGTCTCCGACGCCGACGCGGCCCTTCTCGAGCTGAGCACCTTCGAGGACGCCCGGGTCTACTGCATCCTCACGATCCCGCGCAATCCGAGCGAGATCAGCGTCAACCTGCGGGCCCCCCTGGTCATCAACGTGGCCCGGCGCCTCTGCAAGCAGGTCGTGCTGCTCAACGAGCAGTACCACACGCGTCACATGATGAACGCTCCCATCGCGTAGCCCCGGCTCAGTCGGGAACCGGCGGCAGGCCCTCCAGGAGCCGCCGCCGCAGCCAGTCCAGCAGGCGTCCGCGGCGCTCGTCGTCGAGCCAGTTGGCCACGGCGTGCTCCAGCCGCTCGATGGCCGGTCCGCCGCCCGCCATCGCCTGATTGCGCCCGGTCCGCCAGGCGATCCAGCCGACCAGGCGCTCGGCGTCACCCTCACCGATGTTGAGGCGGCAGTAGGTGATGACATCGTCGACCGAGGCGAGCACGGACCGGGCAGGATAATCGAACATGTGTTCGATACAAGGGCCGTGAGCTCCGGCGCCTTCTGACCTCGACGTCTTCCGGGCTTCAGAGTCTCCGGGCCGATCGTCGAGGACCGGTGCCTCACCACATGGCGTGGGCCTGACCCGGTCGAGTCCATGACCGGCTCTCTCCCCGGAAACCCGAACGGCCCTCTACCCGACTCCGCTGGTCAGGAGCGTGAGGGCCGCGCTCACCATCAATCCGACCCCGCCGGCCAGCAGCCCGGCGCGCAGCCGTCGCGCCACCAGCAGGCCGGCCGCGACGAGATCGATCACGCACACCGCCACCACGAGGGCCGTGGGCGCCGCCGATCCGTTGGAGAAGCGGTCGAGTCCCGGCGCGTAGTCGGGGTCGTAGGAGAGGTGGTGGTACAGCAGCAGCATCGCCGCGGCGACGGGCATCAGCGCGACCTCGCCCACGGCGCCGAGCCGCTCGGCGAGCGGAGCGGCGAAACCGGCGACGAGCAGGACGAGCCCCCCGAGGCCGACGGCGCCGATGGCGACCAGCAGGAGCCCGGCGGCCCCGGGCGCGCCGTCGGGAGACGTGCGTCCGACATCGATGATGTTCTGGCCGACGACCGCCTCGTACGCCGCGGCGAGGAGCACGAGAACCAGCCAGACGATCACGATCGCGCGATCCGAACGCATCGCGGCAGCCTACGCGGCGGCGCCCGCGGCCGGTCCCGCCGTGACATCCGTCGCAGGACTTCCGGGCTCGCCGTGCAAGGCGTGTCGGAAGGCGTCACACCATTACCAAGGGGACGATGTGGCCAGCACCCGAACGAGGTCTCCCCGACGGGAGGCCGATCACTACGGCGACGAGTACGACGATCTGCCCCCAAGGGGCGGGCGCGGACCCTCCGGACCGATGGCGCGGCGCTTCGGGCTCCCGGTGGTCGCGGCGGCGCTCATCGGCGGGTTGTTCGTGGGCTACGTCGTCAGCTCGGGTGGCAGCGGCACCGCCACGGTCACCGAGACCACGACCGTGTCGGCGCCGTCGTCAGCGGCCGCTCCGGGCGCCGCGACGGCGAGCGGCCCGGCCTCACGCGCCACGATCTCCCTGGTCGTGCTCAACGGCTCCGGCGAGTCCGGGCTGGCGGGACGCACGGCGGAGACCGCCAAGGGCCTCGGCTACACCACGGTCACGGCGGCCGACGCGCCGTCACCGACCACCTCCAGCGAGGTGGTCTACCGCGAGGGCTTCGCGGCCCAGGCCCAGCAGGTCGCCGACGACCTCGACCTGCCGACGCCGACGCCGGTCCAGGCGGGGTCGGGGCTGCTCGCGGTGAGCGGGGACGCGCAGGTGATCGTGGTGCTCGGATCTGCGGCGGCCACCACCGGCTCGGGAGCGGCCACCGGCTCCGGCGCCGCGACCGATCCGGCGGCCGGTACCGGCGCGGCCCCGACCGACGGCAGCACGCCCACCCAATGATCTAAACCCCATGGCCTCCCTGCCGATGGGGAGGCCATGGGTCTCCGACTGCTGGGCGAGACGCCCGCAAATCCCGCCGACGGCGTCCGTGTGGGGAACGGGCCCGAGGGCCCGGTGCGGGTGCTTCCGCTGCCCAAGATCAGCGATCCGCGCGGCAATCTGACGTTCATCGAGTCGGGGCAGCACGTTCCGTTCGAGTGCCGCCGCGTCTACTACCTCTACGACGTGCCCGGCGGCGAGGGCCGCGGTGGCCATGCCCACCGCGAGCTGCAGCAGCTGGTCATCGCCGCGTCCGGCAGCTTCGACGTGGCGGTCAACGACGGCACGCGCACGCGGGTCTTCTCGCTCAATCGCTCGTACACCGGTCTCTACATCCCGTCGATGGTCTGGCGGGAGCTGGCCAACTTCTCGTCGGGATCCGTCGCGCTCGTGCTGGCCTCCGAGCACTACTCCGAGGCCGACTACTACCGCGACTACGACGAGTTCGCCCGCGACGCCCGCGACCCCGGTCGCGCGCGCGCCGCCGCGAGCGCGCGGTGAGCGTCGCCGCGCCCACGCGCGTCCCGTTCCTGGACATGGGCGCGTCGCACCGCGAGCTCGCCGGCGGCATCGACGCCGCCCTCGCGCGCGTCACCGCCGCCGGCCGCTACGTGCTGGGTCCCGAGGTCGAGGCCTTCGAGGAGCGTTTCGCCGAGTACGTGGGCGTGCGTCACTGCGTCGGAGTGGGATGCGGGCTCGACGCCCTGCACCTCGCGCTGCTGGCGATGGGCGTGGGGCCCGGCGACGAGGTGCTCGTCCCCGCCACGACCTATATCGCCACCTGGCTGGCGGTCACGCGCGCCGGCGCCACCGTGGTGCCCGTGGAGCCCGATCCGCGCACGGGCAACATCGACCCGAGCCGCCTCGCGGCCGCGGTGACGCACCGCACGCGCGCGATCGTCCCGGTGCACCTGCACGGCTGCCCGGCCGGGATGCTCGCGATCCGCGCGGTCGCGGCCCGCCACCACCTGCGCATCCTCGAGGACGCGGCCCAGGCGCACGGCGCGCGTCACCATGGCCGGCGCGTCGGCGGGCTCGGCGACGCGGGCGCGTGGAGCTTCTACCCCTCCAAGAACCTCGGCGCCCTCGGCGACGGCGGCGCGGTGACCACCGACGACGCCCGCCTGGCCGAGCGCCTGCGCTCGCTGCGCAATTACGGTTCGTCCGAGCGCTACGTGCACGCGGAGCGCGGGCTCAACAGCCGGCTCGACGAGATCCAGGCGGCCGTGTTGTCGGCCAAGCTCGACCACCTCGACGCGTGGAACGCCCGGCGCGCGGCGATCGCGGCGATCTACCTCGAGGGGCTCGCCGGCACGCCGGTCGGTCTGCCCGAGGTCCCCCCCGGCGACGAGCACGTCTGGCACGTCTTCGCGGTCCGCACCGAGCGGCGCGACGCGCTCGCGGCGCACCTGCGTGACGCCGGCATCGACACGCTGATCCACTACCCGGTGCCGCCCCACCTGCAGGGCGCGTATCGCGACCTCGGGCTCCTCGAGGGCGACCTGCCGATCGCCGAGGCCATCGCGCGCGAGACCCTCAGCCTGCCGATGGGTCCCCATCTCGCGCCGGCGGACGCCGAGCGGGTCGTGCAGGCCGTGCGGGGGTTCCATGCCGACGGCTGACGCGATCGCGCCCGGGGCGGCATCCGAGGAGCACCTGGTGCTCTTCTCCGCCGAGGCGTTCCACGAACTCAACCTCACCGCCGGCCAGCGCGCCGTGCGCCTCGACCACGTCGCCGACGACCGCGTGGTCGGTTCGTTGGTGGGGGTCGTCGACGGGTCCACGTTCCGCTCGGGCCACAGCGCCCCGTTCGGCGGGCCCGACTTCGTGCGCGAGACCGAGACCACGCGCAACGTGGTCGAGGCGCTGACCTCGGCCGTGGCGCGGCTCGACGCCGCCGGCGTCGAGCGCATCGAGGTCAGGGCGCGCCCCGGCTTCTACTCCGGCTCCGAGCCGAGCGTCCAGTTCGCTCTGCTCAACCTGGGGTTCTCGGTCGTGCGCTGCGAACTCAACTTCCACGTCAACCTCGACGGGATCGCCGACTCCGACGACTACGTCGCCCGGCTCCGCTCGCCCGCCCGGCGGGCGCTGCGCCACGCCCTGGACGAGCCGTTCGCGTTCGCCGAGGCCCTCGACGATGTGGCCTGGGAGCAGGCGTACGGCGTGCTGGCCGACAACCGCCGGGCCAAGGGCCGGCGCCTGGCGCTGCCACTCGACTACCTCCGCCGCGCGCGCTCGGCGTTCCCCGGACGCGTCCGCATGTTCCTGATGACGCACCGCGGACAGCCCTGCGCCGCCGCCCTCGTCTACCGCGTCGCGCCGCGTCGCGAGCTGGTCGTCTACTGGGGCGATGCCCGCCACGAGCTGTCGCGCTCGCCGATGAACCTGCTGGCGCTGCGCCTGGTGGAGACGGTTCTCGCCGAGGGCGCCCTCACCCTCGACCTCGGCATCTCGAGCATCGACGGCGTGCCGGATCAGGGTCTGATCCAGTTCAAGCGCAGCGTGCTGGCCCGCGAGAGCCTGCGCCTCGACCTCGTCAGGACGGCGCCGTGAGCACCTCGGAGCGCACCGCGACCGACTACTCGGCGATCTACGACCCCGAGGCCGACTTCGACAGCCGGTACTCACGCGCCACCATCGCGCGCATCGCCCCGCACGTGCTCGAGGGCGAGGCCGTACTGGAGCTGGGCTGCGCCACGGGCCTGATGACCGCCGAGCTCGCCGCGCGCGGCGCGCGCGTGACCGCCGTCGATCGTTCCGAGGCCTACCTGCGCCGCGCGCGCGACCGTGACCTGCCGGGCGTCCGTTTCGTTCGGGCGCAGCTCGGGGAGCCCGGCTGGGACGAGCGCGTCGGCCGTGAGTTCGCCCACGTGCTCGCCTGCAACCTCATCCACGAGCTGCCCGATCCGCAGGACGCCCTCGCGAGGGCCGGCGCGCTGCTGGGCGCGGGGGGACTGATCCACCTGAGCCTCCAGAACCCCCGGTCGATACACCGTCTGGTGGCCGTCGAGATGGGGCTGATCGAGGACACGCGGGGCATCTCGGGACGCGGCCGGCGATACGCGACGCGCCGGATCTGGGACGCCGATGAGGCGATCGAGATGGCATGGGACGCGGGTCTGCGCCTGGTCGCGCGCGAGGGCGTGATGCTCAAGCCGCTGCCCAACGACATGATGGCCGCCCTGCCCGCCGACGTGCTGAACGGCTTCGAGCGCGCGGCGCGACACCTGCCGGAGCACTGCGCCATCAACTACCTGGTGCTCCGTGCCCGGTAGCCCCCTCGTCGTCGTGGGCGGCTCGATCGCATCCCTGGTCGCGGCCGACGCGGCGCTGCGCCGCGGGCGCGACGTGGAGCTGATGCTGCCCCGCGCCGGCGTCGGTGGCGGCTTCCGCCCCCTGCGCGTGGGCGGGCGCCGGCTGGACATCGGCGTGCGCCTGCTGGAGATCGACCGCGAGGACGCCGGCGTCCCGCCGCCGCTCGCGGGCTACCGCCCCGGACCGACGGCCCACGCCGCCTACGTGCGCCAGGTCGCCGACTGGGTCGGCGACCTGGTGGGCGAGCGCCTGCGCGAGGTCAACCGCCCGGCGATGTCGATCGACGGGCGGCTCGTGGACGACATCTACTTCACGGTCAACCTCGGCGGGCTTTCGTCCACCTTGTCGCGGGACGAGGCGCGCCGCACGGCGGCGGAGGCCGGCGACGCCCGGCGCCGCGAGGGCGACGCCGGTGTGCTCGACCAGGCGCACGACCTGCTGCGCTGCTCCCTCGAGGAGGCCTCGCGGGCCAACCACGGCGCCACCTTCCACGCGCGCTTCATCGCGTCGATGTGCGCCAAGATCCACCCCGGGGGAGCCGCCGCGGTGCCCGCGGCCCTGCGCCGCAAGGTGTGGATGCCGCTGTTCCATCCGCGCACCCTGGAGCGCGCCGCCGCCGGGGAACCCACCGGTTTCCGCCCCCGCCGGCCCTTCCACACCGTCGAGCCCGGCGGGATGGGAGAGGTGGTCAACGCGCTGCTCGCCCGCATCCGGGGAGCGGCGCGCGTGCGCATCGTCACGCCCGGAAAGCTCGCGCGCGTCTCCCGCATCGGGCGCGGCATGACCGCGCTGGCCTTCGACACCGGGGTGGTGCGCACCGTCCGCCGTCCCGTGCTCGGCACCGGCGCGCAGGAGCTTTTCGCCGCCGCGGGGGCGCGCTACGCGCCGGGTCGTGTCCCCATGACCCTCGCCTGGGCCGAGGTCAACGAGGCCGACGTGACGGCCCTGCCCAGCCTGATCCACATCCCCGACCCGGCGATCCCCGCGTTCCGCGTCAGCGCCGGCGGCGACGGCACGCCGGGCTCACGTCTGCTGGTGTTGGAGCTTCGTCACGACACGCCTGCCGACGGGATCGACACGGCCGTCAACACCACCCTGCGCGGCATCGGTCTGGTGCGGGCGGGCGCCGACATTCGCGTGGTGCACCGCCACGCGGGCCTCGGGCCGGTCGATCCCTCGCGCGAGAGCGTCGAGGCGTTCGCCGCGGCAGGGGCGATCCTCGATCGCGCCCGCCTCGACGCGGAGGTCGTCGGCGGCGCCGGCGCCTTCGGCGCGGATTCGTTCAACGAGCAGGTGATCCAGGGCCTCCGGGCCGAGGAGATGACGGCATGACGCTGACCCCCGCGGCCCTCGACGGCTACGCGCGCGACTACTACCTGAGCGACGAGATCGACGACATCGACATCGAGGAGCGGGCCCAGCGCCTCAGCGCGCCACGGATCGCGGAGGCCGTGGGCGATGCGCGTCGTGTGCTGGACATGGGCTACGGCACGGGCGAGATGGCCCGCGAGCTGCTGTCGCGCGGCCTCGAGGCCGAGGTGGTCGAGGGTTCTCCCCTGCTCGCCTCCGAGGCGCAGGCGCGCCACCCCGAGCTGGTGGTGCACCGCGCGATGTTCGAGGAGTTCGCGCCCGGCCCGGTCTACGACGCGGTGCTCGCGCTCCACGTCATGGAGCACGTCGATCATCCGCTCGAGTTGATGAACCACGTGCGCCGCTGGCTCGCGCCCGGCGGGTCACTGGTGGTGGTCGTGCCCAACCGCCACTCCCTGCACCGGCGCCTCGCCGTGCTGATGGGCCTCCAGGAGAATCTGGGCGACCTCTCCGCGCGCGACCATCTCGTCGGCCACCGCCGCGTGTACGGCCTCGACACCCTGGGCGCCGACCTCGCCGCCGCCGGGTTCGTGGTGCGGGAGGAGTTCGGCTTCCAGCTCAAGACGGTGCCGAACTCGATGATGCTCGATTGGTCGCCCGATCTGATGGACGCCCTCACGACCATCAGCCCCGACCTGCCCCCGGGGCTGCTCGCCAACATCGGCGTGCGCGCCGTGGCGGCCGGGTGACGGCCCGCGAGCGCGTCGCGGCCAATCGCCGCGCGCTCGCCGCGCTGGAGGCCCGCGTCGAGCGGCTGACCGCGGCCGGGGCCGACGCCGAGGCGGCCGCGTGGGCCCAGATCGCCGGCGACTACGCCTGGCACAGCCCAAGCGGGGCCTGGACCAGCCCGGTCATCGACACCGCGATGGAGCGGATCGGCCTGCGGGCATGTCCGCGCGCCGGGTCGCCGAGCCGCACCGGCACGCGCCGCGAGGTGCTGCACGTCGCCACCGAGTGCGCGGCGGTCGGCGGGCACTCCCGGATGGCCTGGCGCTGGATCGAGCGCGACGCGCGCAGCATCCCGACCCTCGCCCTGACACGTCACCGCGGGGCGATCCCCGATCCGCTGGCCGACGCGGTCGCCGCGCGCGGTGGCCGGGTCCGGTCGGTGGAGGGGCACGACCAGATCGATCGCGCGCGCGAGCTGGCCCGGCTGGTCGACGCGGCCGACATCGTCGTGCTGCACGTCCACCCGTTCGACGTGGTGAGCGCCATCGCCCTGGCCGACCGCCGCGGGCGGCCGCCGGTGCTGCTGGTCAATCACGCCGACCACTGCTTCTGGCTGGGCGCCGGCGTGCCCGATGTGGTGGTCAGCACGCGCCGCGCAGCGGCCCGCTCCACCGTGACGCGCCGCGGAATCCCGGCCGAGCGCTCGGCGCTGCTGGCGGTGCCCGCCGACCCGCCCGCGGCCCTGCCCGATCGCGACAGCGCCCGCCGCGACCTCGAGTTGGCGCCCGATGTGACCGTGCTCGTGACCATGGCGTCGGCCTACAAGCTGGAGCGCATCGACGACGAGGGGTTCCTGGACCTGATGGCGCCGATCGTCGCCGCGCGCCCCGACGTGGTCCTGATCGCCGTCGGTCCCGAGGACGAGGGCGCCTGGCGCGACGCACGCGAGCGAAGCGGCGGGCGCATCCGCGCGCTCGGAGTGCTGTCGGACACATCCGCCGCCCTGGCGGCGGGCGACGTCTTCGTCAACGGCTACCCCTGCTCCTCGCTGACCGCGGCCCTCGAGGCCGCCTCCGTCGGGATGCCCGTGGTCAGCTACCAGCCTGCCCGCCCGCAGGCGGCGACGTACGACATCGACGAGCCCTCCCTCGGGGCCGGCCACCTGCGGGCCACGACCGCGGCGGACCTCCGCGCCGTGATCGGCCGGCTGGCGGACGACCGCGCGGCGCTCGCCCGGGCGTCTGCGGCCGCCGCCCGCGCGTCGGCGCACATGCGCGAGCCGGGCCCCTGGGTCGACACCCTCGAGGCCGTCTACGCGCGCGCCATCGCGCTCGCCTCCGGCGATGGGCCGTCGCGCGCGCCGATCGCCCCGCCCACGGCCGACACCGAGGGGGAGGACGCCTTCCTGCTCGCTCTCCACGAGGCCTCCGGCATGGCCATCTCCGACCGGGACGCGGTGGTGCGCAACGGCGACGCCTTCGCGCGCGATCCGCGGGCCGGTCTGACCGTGGTGATCTATGCCCGTGACGACGTCGAGGGCCTCCAGCGACTGCTGGCCTCGGCGGTCACCACCTGCGCCGACCTCGAGTCCGTGGAGGCCGTGATCATCGACGACGCGTCCACCGACGGCACCGAGCGGTTGCTGGCCGGGCTGGGCGGCGACATCCGCGCGGTGCGCAACCCCACGCCGCTCGGTCCCGGACCCTCGTGGCCGCGTGCCGTCGCCCTGGCCGGCGGCCAGGTGGCCCTGCTCGTGACCAGCGACGTCCTGCTGAGCCCGGGCTGGCTGACCCCCCTCGTCGCGGCGATGCGACGGCCGGGGATCAGCGCCGTCGGTCCGCGGATCGAGGGCGGCACCGGCCGCGAGATCTGCGTGCTCGCCTCACTCGACGCGCTGCGCAACGGCGCCGCGATCCTGCCGGTCGAGGTGCCCGAGTCGCGCGTGCTGGGCGCACGCGCCGTCGCCCCGCACCTGGAGGTCGCCCGATGATCAACGGCTGCACGATCGTGGCCCGCAACTACCTGGCCATGGCGTCGGCGCTCGCCGACTCGTTCGTCGCGGCGCAGCCCGAGGGCACCTTCACCGTCCTGGTGATCGACCTCGGCGATGAGCGGGTCGACTCGGATGATCCGCGCATCCGCGTGGTGCGTCCCACCGAGGCCGGCTTCTCGGAGGCCGAGTTCCACCGCATGGCGACCATCTACGGCGTCGTGGAGCTGGCGACCGCGGTCAAGCCGACCCTCATGCGCCACCTGCTCGACGCGAGCGGCGAGGCGGTGGTGTATCTCGACCCCGACATCCTGGTGTTCGCGCCCCTCGACGAGATCGAGCGGTGGGCTCGCCGCGATGACATCGTGCTGACCCCGCACACGTCGATCCCGCTCCCCGACGACGGCAGGCATCCCTACGAGGCCGCCTTCCTCGCCTGCGGCGTCTTCAACCTCGGCTTCGTCGCGGTCGGACCCGGCGGCGGGCCGTTCCTCGATTGGTGGGCGGGACGCCTGGCGCGGCAGTGCCTCGACGCCACCGCGCAGGGCCTGTTCGTCGACCAGAAGTGGATCGACCTGGCGCCCTGCTACTTCCGCCACCACATCATGCGCGCGCCGGAGGTCAACGTCGCCTACTGGAACCTGCCGGTGCGCGAGTTCGCGCGCGGTCCGGGCGGCTGGACGGTCGATGGGCGCCCGCTGACCTTCTTCCACTTCAGCGGATACGACCCCGCGCGCCCCGATCTGCTCAGCAAGTACCAGGGGCCGGATCCGCGCATCCGGCTCGACGAGCACGCCGATCTGCGCGCCATCTGCGACGACTACGCCCGCAGGCTCGAGGAGCGCGGCCACGAGACCCTCCGCCGCACGCCCTACGGCCTCGACGTGCTCCCCGGCGGGTTCACGCTGGAGCCCCGCATGCGTCGCCTCTATCGCCGCGCGCTCGTGGCCGCCGAGGCGGCGGGCGCCCCGGGCCCGCCCAACCCGTTCGACCCGGGCGGCGAGCGCGCGTTTGCCGAATGGCTCGGCTCGCCCGCCGGCGATCCCCGCGAGGCGGGGGAGCTGTCGATCTATGGCGCGGCCGCCTGGACCGAGGAGCCCGGCCTGCGATCGGCGTTCCCCCAGGTTCCCGGCCCGGACGCGGCGCGGCTGCTCGATTGGCTCGAGACGGGGGGCGCGGAGCAGCTCGGAATGCCCGCCTGGCTGTGTCGTGCGACGACGCCGCAGTACGCGTAGCTTTGCGCGGTCGGTTCAACCAGATCGGGAGGGATGGGCATGTCCGAGGTGAACGTGGTGGTCCTTGCCCGGGCGAAGCCCGGCCGCGGTGACGAGGCCGTGGCGGCGTTCGGGGAGGTCGCGGTGCCGACCCATGCCGAGGAGGGCTGCGTCGTCTACGCCCTGCACCGGGTCGCGGGCGACGCCGATCGCATCGTGCTGGTCGAGCGATGGGCATCGCGCGAGGCGCTCGATCAGCACCTCGCCACCCCGCACCTCACCGCGTTCCGCGAGGACAGCCACGACCTCTGGGCCGAGCCCATGGAGATCCTGATCGTGGAGCCGGTGCCGGCCGGGGACCCGGTGAAGGGCGTCCTGGCGTAGAGCGGCTTCCGGGCCCCGCGGGCCCCGCGGGCCCCGGGGCGTGGCTGGCGCGCGCGCGGCCCCGCCTGCCGGTGGCCCGGCGCACCGGCGCCGCCGGGGCCGGGCGTCCGGGGAGCCGGTCAGGGACTCAACCGGGTCAGGCCCACGCCGCCCGGTGTGGGCCTTCTCCTCGCCTCGAGGGGTCGGCCGCAGCGTGCGGCCGTCGCCCGAGCCCCTCCCGACGGCCAGGCACCGGCGAAGAGGGGCGGAGTGCGACGCGTCGCAGAGCTAGACGGAATCCTCCGCGTCGTCGTCCGCGTCGGGCTCCTCGACCTCCTCGAGCGAGATCTCCTCGACCTCGCCGTTGGCGGCCGCGGCCACGGTGACGACCTCCTCCTCGTCGTCGGCCGGGTCCGTCTCGGTCGCGACCTCGGCCACCTCCTCGCTGGCGTCGCCCTCCAGGACGTGCGCCAGAGCGGGGGTCAGGGCGACGCCGTCGTCGTCACCCTCGACGCCGTCGACATCGTCGTCCAGCCCCTCCAGCAGGAGCGGGTCGGCCTCGAGCTCGTCGAGCTCGAGCAGTGCGGCCTCGTCGGCGAGCCCCTCCGGATCCCAGCGGACCTTGACCTCTCCATCGAGGATCTCCGCCTCCGCCAGCGCGACCGGGTCGCGGGAGGTGAGTTCCCCGGGAGCCGGCGGCGGCGCGGCCTCCGCGCGAAGCTCCGCCGGGTCGGCGGTGAGCCAGAGCGTGATCTGGCGTGCCCGCTTCGCAACCGCGTGAACCAGTGCGTAGCGCGATCCGTCAACGTGCTGCAGCGACTGATCCAAGCGCCGTCCGTACAGCATCCAACCTCCCCGGCCGTTTGTGGCGATTCCGAAACCGACCCTGCATACTAGCGCCCACGCGGCAGCGCTTCGCATCCGACCCGTATGTGCGCAAGGAGGCCTCCCATATGTTGGTGCTCACACGCAAGGCCAACCAGAGCATCATGATCGGCGACACCATCGAGATCTCGGTGCTCTCGGTGCTCGGCGAGAAAGTCCGCCTCGGCATCCAGGCTCCACGAGATGTGCCCGTGTTCCGCAAGGAGGTGTTTCTGGAGATCCAGGCCCAGAACCTCGAGGCGGCGGAATCGAGCAAGGAGGCCCTGGACCAGGCCCTCGGGATGATGGGGGACGCCGAAGAGGCCGTCTAGAGGGATCTCCACGGGGGTGGCGCCGTCTCAAGGATGGCCGATCCTCCGCCGATAGGACCCCTGAACGCGGAGGACCAGGATGGTCGCCGCGTCGTCGTTCCACCACTCGCATGGATGCGGGCCGGGGCGATGGCTTCACACATACCGCCCTGGATTCAAGGAGGAATCATGGGTCTCAGCGTCTACAACAACGTCGAGGCGGCGAACGCGCACCGCCTTCTCGCGAGCACCAACTCGATGGTCAGCAAGTCGATCGAGCGTCTGTCGAGCGGTCTGCGCATCAACCATGCTGCCGATGACGCCGCCGGCCTCGCCGTTTCTGAGGGCATGCGCTCGCAGATCCGCGGCATGAACGTCGCCTCCCGCAACGCGCAGGACGGCATCTCGATGGTGCAGGTCGCGGATGGTGGGCTTGGCACCGTCGGCGACATGCTGCAGCGCGTCCGCGACCTGGCCGTCCAGGCCTCGAACGGCACGCTCACCGACTCTCAGCGCAGCAACCTGAACGTCGAGGTCCAGCAGATCCTGACCGAGGTGGGGAAGACCGGTTCGGACACCGAGTTCAACGGCCTGAAGATCCTGGCCGGCTCCGTCGCGACCGCTGCGTCCGCGGTGACCCTGCAGGTGGGCGCCAACGCCAGCCAGAGCATCGCCTTCACCATCGGGACCGTGTCGGCCTCCGATCTCGGCATCTCGGGCATCGCCGTCTCGTCGGCCGCGTCGGCCACCGCGGCGATCGCGTCCCTGGACGCGGCGATCAGCACCGTCACCACCGCTCGCGCCAACCTGGGTGCCATCCAGAACCGGCTCGAGAACACCATCAGCCGTCTCGACATCACCGCCGAGAACACCCAGGCGGCTGAGTCCCGTATCCGTGACGCCGACATGGCCAAGGAGATGATCCAGTTCACCAAGAACCAGATCCTCCAGCAGTCCGGCATGGCGATGCTCGCGCAGGCCAACCAGGCCCCGCAGAACATCCTCTCGCTGCTGCGGTAGTCGCACGTCACGCACCGCGCCCGGAGCCGAGGCCCGCCATCACGGCGGGCCTCGGCCGTTCTACGGGAGCGCTCCCGCGATGAGCTCGTAGGAGCGCAGGCGCTCCGCGTGCCCGTGGACGCTGGTCATCACCATCACCTCGTCGGCCCGGGTGTCGGCGGCGAGGGAGAGGAGCTGATCGGCCACCTCGGCCGGCCCTCCCAGCACCTGGGCGCGCAGGTAGCGCCGCACCTGATCCTGTTCGTGGGGCGTGTACTCGTGGGCGGCCGCCTCCTCGGGCGAGGGCAGCGGGCCGGGCCGGCCGCTGCGCATGTGAACCACGCCCAGGCCCAGGGACATGGCGAGCTCGGTGGCGCGCTCGCGGTCGTCCGCGCAGACCGCCGAGACGGCCAGGATCGCGTACGGCTCCGGCAGGTCGGGCGACGGGCGGAATTCGTCGCGATAGACGCGCATCGCCTCTTCGGCGCCGCGCGGGTTCATGTGGCGCGCGAAGGCGAACCCCACCCCGAGCGCGGCGGCCACGTGCGCCCCGTAGTCGCTCGAGCCGAGCATCCAGATGGGCGGCAGCGGCACGTCGCGGGGCTCGGCCCGGACCGAGTGGAACGGGTGGTCGTCGGGCAGCCCGTCGCCGCCGAGGGCGATCAACTCCACCAGCTGGTCGGGGAAGTCGTTGGGGCCCGGCGACTGCGTCGAGCGCCGCAGCGCCATCGCCGTGAGGCCGTCGGTGCCCGGCGCGCGCCCGATGCCCAGATCGATGCGCCCGGGGTGGAGCGCCTCGAGCACCTTGAAGCTCTCGGCGACCTGCAACGCCGAGTGGTTGGGCAGCATGATCCCGCCCGAGCCGACCCGGATGCGCCTGGTGGCGTCGGCGATCCGGGCGATCATGATCTCGGGGGACGAGCTGGCCATGCCCGGCAGGTTGTGGTGCTCGGCCACCCAGTACCGGGTGTAGCCCCAGCCGTCGGCCGCGCGGGCGAGGTCGACGCTGTTCGCCAGTGCCTGCGCGCCCGTCGCCCCCGAGGGGACGGGCGTCAGGTCGAGGACCGAGAGGGGCGGCGGCACCGCGCGATGCTACCGCCGCCCCTCATCGGGAGTCGCTACCCCTTGTGCCCCCGGTGGCCCTTCTTGCCCTTCGGGCCGGGGTGCGTCTTGGGGCAGACCGTGTTGAGGGCGGTCTTGGCCGCGGTACGCCCGGCCTTGTACGCCGTGCGCAGCTGGTCGCGGGTGACGCCCTGCTCCTCGAGCAACTCGCGGACGGTGGTGCCGTCCTTCCCGGCGTCGACCAGCTCGTCGGCCGTCATGCCCAGAACCGTCAGCACCGGCGCGAGCCCGGCGTCGGTGACGATCTTGGCGACCGAGACGCGGGTCACCGCACGCGCGAAGCGGGCGTCCGCCTGGGCCTGCGTGATGCGGCTCGCGGCGACGGCGGCGCCGAGCCGGGTGTCGAGGCGCGCCAGCGTCGTGCTGGTGGCGGTCGTCAGCTTCTGGGCGTCAGGCACGGTGCAGGTGCGGGCCTTGAGCGCCCCGATGTGTGGCCCCGGAGCGAAGAGCTGGTGGGCGTTGGGGCCAGGGTGGTGGACGGCCCCGCCATGGGCGAGCACCGTGGCCGACCCTCCACCGACCGCCGCGGCGGCCATCACCGCGATGGTGGCGATTCGTGCTCGTCTCATGCGTCTCTCCTCGTCCGGGACCATCTGTCCATGCGGCGGAAGTATCGGCACCGGCCGTAATCAAGAAGACGACGGAAAGTAAGAAAGTCATCAATATGGAGTCCCCTCGGTCGCCGTGGAGGCGGCCGTGGCCCCACGGGACCCGCGCCTCAAGGCGCGGCGCGCGCCGCCGATGGGGCCCGCATGGTCCCCCCACCGGATCCGGGCGCCCCGGGTGTTCTCTGGCGCGGTCCCCTCACGGACCCCTCGGGATACGCCGCCGGCGGGCGGGCCTTCGTGCGCGGTCTCTCCGAGCTCGGCGCCGCCGTGCGCATCGAGCCCCAGGCCTGGAGCCACCGCACCGCCCTCGCGCCCGCCGACCGCGCGCTGCTGGGCGGCCTGCTCGGCACCGACATGGAGCGGGTCGACGCGCGGGTGGAGCACACGTTTCCTCCGTACGCCGACCTCGGCCGGCCGGCCCCGCTGCGCGTGCTGCGCACGATGTTCGAGACCGACCGCATCCCGCGCGACTGGGTCGCCCACTGCAACCGCGCCGACGAGGTGTGGGTGCCCACGGAGCACAACCGCGCGGCCTTCCTCGCGGCGGGGGTCGAGGACGAGCGGCTCGTGGTGATCCCCGAGCCCTTCGAGCTCGACCGCCTGCACCGCGACGCCCCGCCCCTCGACATCCCCGGGGCGCACGGCACCGTCTTCCTCGCCGCGTTCGACTTCAGCCTGCGAAAGGGCTGGGACGTGCTGCTCGAGGCCTGGTGCACCGCATTCGCCGGCCACGACGACGTCACCCTGGCGCTCAAGGTCTGGTCGACCACCCGGGGGATGGACTCCGGCGGGATGCATCGCGCGATCGCCGGGCACATCGTCGCCCTGGGCCTCGACCCCGGCCGCGTGCCCGACATCGTGATCATCGACGAGCTGCTCGACCCGGAGGCGATGGCCGGGCTCTACGCCGCCTGCGACGTCTACGTCAGCCCGACCCGCGGCGAGGGCTGGGGGCGACCCGTGCTGGAGGCGATGGCGATGGGCCGGCCGGCGATCGCGACCGCGTGGTCCGGGCCCGCCGCCTTCGTCGATGCGGCGACGGGCTGGCCGCTGTCCTTCCGGCTGGCGCCCGTGCCCGACGAGGCCGTGGCCGAGGTCGCGGCGTACGCCGGGCACCTCTGGGCCGAGCCGGACGTGGACGACCTGCGGTCGGCCCTGCGCGACGCCCACCGCCACGCCGGCGAGCGCGCCCGGCGCGGCTCGGCGGCGCGCGCGCGGGCGGAGGAGTTCGATCACCTGCGCGTGGCGGCCCGGGCGCTCGCCCGGCTGCGCGTGGCGGCGCCCGCGTGACCCTCGTCTGGCGCGGGCCCGTGCTCGATCGCTCCCCGTGGGCATCGGGTTCGCGCGCCTTCCTGGCGGGCCTTCACGCGGTCGGCGCCGAGGTGGCGCTGGAACCCCTGCTGTGGCAGCAGGGGTCCGTGATCGACGCGGAGCGGGAGCGCGCCCTGGCGCAGATGGCCGTGGTGCCGATCGACGGCGCCCGCGCCAGCGTCCAGCACGTGCCGGGCCGCATCCTCGATCCCTACGCGCCCGGGCTCGTGCGCGTCGCGCTCACGACGCTTCCGGGCGCCGTTCCCGGCGACGACTGGCTCAATCGCCTCCGTCAGATGGACGACGTATGGGTGCCGACCGACGCCCAGCGTGAGGCCCTGATCGCCGCGGGCCTGCCGCCGCGACGGGTGACGACGATGCCCGAGCCCGTGGAGATGCCGGCCGTCGACCCGCCTCCTCTCGGCCTGGACGGTCTCCACGGAACCGTCGTGCTCGCGGTGCTCGACTGGACCTCGCGGTCAGGCTGGGACCTGCTGCTGGACGCCTGGTGCAGGGCCTTCGCCCACGACGCTGACGTGACGTTGCTGTTGCACGTCTTCGCCAGCGACGGCCTGGGCGGTGAGTACGGCGAGGCCGCGCTCGCGGCCGTCCGCGCCGCCGGTCACGACCCGGAGCGCATGCCCGATGTCGTGATCCTCGAGGAGAGCCTGCCCGCCGCGCGCATGAGCTCCCTGTACCGGGCGGCCGACGTGGTGGTGGCGCCCACGCACGGCTTCGGTCGCGGCCGCGACCTGCTGGAGGCGATGGCATGCGGGCGGCCGGTGATCGCGCCCGCGTCCGCCACGGGTGCCGCGCTCGACGACGAGGTCGGGTGGCGCGTGGCCGTGGATCCCCAGACGGGCCGGCCCGATCGCGATGCCCTGGTGGAGGCGCTGCGCGCGTCCCACGCCCGGCACCACGAGCTGCCGGCGCTCGGCGCGCGGGCGCGCGGCCGCGTGGCGCGCGACAACGCCGCCGAGACCGTGGCCGCGCGTGCGGTCGCACGTCTTTCCGAGCTCGAGCCGCGCCCGCGCCTGCGCGCGCCCGACCAGGCCCCGCCGCGGGTCGCGCTGTACGGGGCCGTCACTCGCGCCCACTCATTGGCCACCGCCAACCGGCACCTGGCCGCCGCGCTGGTGCGCGCGGGCGAGGTGGATCTGAGTCTGGTCGAGGTGGAGCCCGCCGATGCCGGCACGCAGGACGCGCCGCTCTCGACCGAGGTGAACCGCGCCGTCGAGCGGCTGTTCGGCGCGCCGCCCGAGGTCACGATCCGCCATGGCTACCCGCCCAGCTTCGCCCGCCCGCCCTCGGGCCGGCTGGTGGTGGCGCTGCCGTGGGAGTTCGGCGCGATCCCCCGCGACTGGCGCCGGGCGATCGCCGACGGCGTCGACGAGGTGTGGGCCTGCTCGCATCACCTGCGCGACGGCTATCTGGCGTCCGGGCTCGACCCCGAGGTGGTGAAGATGGTGCCCCACGGCATCGACCCGCTGCGTTTCCGCCCCGGGCTCGCCCCCCTGCCGCTCCCCGGCGTCGGCGGCGGCTACCGCTTCCTGTTCGTCGGCGGGCTGTTGTGGCGCAAGGGCATCGACCTGCTGCTGGACGCCTATCGCGCGGCGTTCTCGGCGCGCGACGACGTGACGCTGGTGATCAAGGACTTCGGCCGCGGCGGCCCGTACCAGCCCCAGGAGGCCGAGCAGCGCGTGCGCGCGATGGCGGCAGACCCCTCGGGGCCGCGTGTGAGTTTTCTGCGCGACCGGCTCTCCGACGAGGAGATCCCCCGGCTCTACGCGTCCTGCGACTGCCTGGTGCACCCCTATCGCGGCGAGGGCTACGGCCTGACGGTGGCCGAGGCGATGGCCACCGGGCTGCCCGTGATCGTGCCCGAGGGGGGCTCGACGGCCGACTTCTGCGACGAGGAGACCGCGCTGCTCGTGCCCTCCCATCCGCTGCTGCTGGACCGCACGCGCGTCGGCGACCTCGACCTGGTCGGCAACGTGAGCGTGATCGAGGTGCTGACGCTGGATCTGGCCGAGCGCATGCGTGACGCCTACGAGAACCGGGACGCCGCCCGGGCCGTCGGCGCGCGCGCGAGCGCCGAGGTGCGTGCGCGTCACACCTGGGACGCCGCCGCGGCGATCGCCGCGGAGCGCCTGTGCGCCCTCAGCGGCAGGACCGCGGTGGGGGCGCGCGCCGCGTGACGACGCGCCTCACCAGCATCGTCGTGCCCTGCCACGACAACCTGCTCTTCACCGCCCTCTGTCTCGAGAGCATCGCGCTCCACACCCCCGAGCCCCACGAGATCGTGATCGTGGACAACGGCTGCACCGATGCCACCGCGCAGTGGTGCGCCGACCGGGGCGCCCGCGTGGTCCGCTCGCCGGTCAACCTCGGCTTCGCCGGCGGCGTCAACCTCGGGCTCGCCGAGGCCCGCGGCGATGTCGCGGTGGTGCTCAACAACGACACGCTGGTGACGCCCGGCTGGCTGCACGGGCTGCGCGGCGCGCTGGCGCGCGAGCCGCGCGCCGGCATCGCCGGGCCGCGCTCCAACTGGGTCTCGGACGACCAGATCGTCCCCGATCCCCCGTACACCGAGGCTCCGTCCGAGGCGCTGACCCGCTTCGCCGCCCACCGCGCGCGGATCCACGCCGGCACGGGCGCCGAGGCGCGGCGGCTCAGCGGGCTGTGCATGGCCATCTCCCGGCCGGTGCTCGAGCGGGTGGGAGGATTCGACACCCGTTTCGTGGTCGGCAACCTGGAGGACGACGACTACTCGCTGCGCGCGCGCCTGGCCGGCTTCCGCCTCTGGATCGCGGACGACAGCTACGTCCACCACTTCGGCCACAAGACCTTCGCGCTGGTCAACGAGGACTACGACGCGCTGATGCGCGACAACACGATCCGCTACGTCATGAAGTGGGATCTGCCGACGGACGCCGACCCGCGGGGGCTGCTCCCCGCACGGGATTTCGACCCCTGCCGCGACCACGTCCCGATCGACTCAAGGATGGCTTTCTCCCGCCGATAGCGGGGTGGCCGTCAACCACGGGAAGGACCGGCATGGGCCTCACCATCGCGAACCTGAACGCGCCGAAGGAGACGACCCCGCAGCGGGTCTCCCTGTGCATGATCGTGCGCGACGAGCAGGAGCATCTGGCGCGCTGCCTGGAGAGCGTGCGGGAGGCGGTCAACGAGATCGTGATCGTGGACACCGGTTCGGTCGATCGCACGCTCGAGATCGCCGAGTCGTTCGGCGCCCGCATCCTGCACGAGGAGTGGAGGGGCGACTTCGCCGCCCCCCGCAACACCGCCATCGAGGCCGCCACGGGCGATTGGATCCTGGTGCTCGACGCCGACGAGGAACTGGTCGACGGCGCGCGCATCCGCGACCTCCTCCACCATGAGGACATCGAGGGCTACTGCCTGCGCGAGGTCAACTTCATCGGCGAGGAGCTCGGCATCGAGAGCGTGGTCAACTCCGCGTTCCGCCTCTTCCGCAACCGCCCGGCCTACCGCTACTCCGGCGCCCTCCACGAGCAGATCATGGGGACGGTCAACCCCGAGGGGGGCACGACCACCCGTTTCGTCGGGGTCGAGATCCATCACTATGGCTACCTCGAGCCGACCAGTCGCGCCAAGGAGAAGACCGATCGCAACATGGCGATCGTGATGGAGGAGGTCAACCGGCGACCCGACGACTCCTTCACCCTCTTCAATGCCGGCGTCGAGTTCCAGCGGATCGGCGAGTACGAGGAGGCGCTCCGCTACTTCCGCCGCTCGTTCACGACCCTGGCGTCGCTGAAGGCGTACTACGCCTCGCTGCTGCTGCGCAACATCGTGGCGACGCTCAACTCGCTGGAGCGCTGGGATGAGGCCCTCGAGGTGCTCGCGGACGCGCTGAGCGCGTACCCCGACTTCACCGACCTCCACTACCTCCAGGGCCAGATCCATACCAGCCGTCGCGAGTACCGCGCGGCCGTCCAGAGCTTCCGGCGCGCGATCGACCTCGGCGACCACGGCGGCGATCGGTATCTCGCCCAGGCCGGCATGGGCTCCTTCTACTCGTGGCACGCCCTCGGGGCGCTCAACGAGATGATGGGCGACACCAACGAGGCCCTGCGCTGCCAGCGCAACGCCATCCGCGAGGCCGACGGCTACTACGCGGCGCCCGTCGTGAGCCTGACCCGCCTGCTGCTGCAGGGCGACCCGCCGCGCGAGGTGCGCGAGTACATGTCGAGCATCGTCGGCGAGCACCGCCGCGCCGACTCGCTGCGGGCGATCGCCCAGGTGCTCCTGGCCGAGGACCACGCCGAGCACGCCCTCGCCGTGCTCGCCGAGGCGCGGGCGCTGCGCCCCGACGACGCATCGATCCGTCTCACGATGGTGGATGCCCTCATCCGCTCGGGCGACCTCGACGCGGCGCGGCTCATGATCGCGAGCATCCCGCCGGCCAGCGCCAGCTACCTGCCCGCCTGCGCGAAATCGGCGCTCCTCGGCCTGCTGGCGGACGACGCGGCCGAGACCCTCGCCGCCATCGACCGGATCGGCGACCTCGGGAACGGCGTCTATGCCGCGGCGTACCGCGCCGCCCTCGCCGCCCAGGGCCTGAACCCGCCCGCGCCGCTGATCCCCGCGGGCGTGGACCGGGCGGGAGTGCTCTCGGTGCTCATCGAGCTGGCCGGCACTCTGCTCGAGCTCAGCGCGCTCGACCAGTTCAACGCGATCATCCCGCTGCTGTACGCGACCACGGACGACCGCCCCGACGTGGACCGCCGCCTTGGGTATCTGCTCTACGTCAACGACTTCCCCGACCCCGCCGCCGACCGCCTCCTGGCCGCCGTGCGGGCCGGCGACACCTCTCCCGAGGCGTTCGCCGCCCTGGGACGCATCTGCCAGTCGAAGGACCTCGACGAGGACGCGGAGGCGTTTCTGCGCGCCGCGCTCGAGTGCGACGACCAGAACCTGACGCGCCACCTCGACCTGGCGGGCCTGCTCGCCGGCCATGGGCGCTACTCGGACGCCGACGCGGTGCTGCGCGAGGGGCTGCTGGTGTACCCGCATTCCAGTGTCCTTCGGGAATTGCGCCAGTCGATGTCGCTGCTCGCCTCCGCCCGGGACTGACGCCGCGGCGCACGGTCATGGCGTCAAGGTTTCGCCGCGCCGCGTCGATTCACAGGGTAGTCCGCGTGCCCGCGGACGCGTGGATCCATCGGATTCGGAGCCGTCATGGACGTCAGCGCATCGCGCCCCACGGCGCCCGCCGAGACAGAGTCCCACCGTTTCACGCGCACGAGCCCGCCCGTGCCGGCGGCCGACGGGGCCGACACGACCCCGAAAATCGCGCCGCCGAGCCACCGTTTCGAGGCTCGCAGCCTGCTCAAGTTCAATGTCGCGGCGGCCGATGTGGACGCGAAGTTCGAGATCCACGAAGCCACGAGCAGGGTGACCGTCACGATGTACGAGCGCGAGACAGGCGAGGTGCTCAAGGAGATCCCCTCCCGGCACGTCCTCGATGTGCTCGCGTCCGTCACGGAGAGCGGCCTGCGCGTGGACACCTCGTCCTGAGGCGGCAGGTATGAGCACCAGCAGCACGACGGCGTCGCCCGCGGTCACCTTCAGCGGCATCGGCAGCGGCATCGACACGGCGTCGATCGTGGACGCGCTGATGAAGATCGAGCGGCAGCCGATCGACCGCATCAACACCCAGAAGTCCGCACTCACGGCCAAGCAGGGCGTGGTCCAGGAGATCAACGGGCTCCTGACCACCCTCCGCGACGCGGCCGCCGCCATGTATTCGGCCAGCGCCTTCCAGGGCAAGACCGCGAGCTCGGCGGACGGCTCGGTGCTGACGGCCACGGCCGGCGACTCGGCCGCGACCGGCAGCTACAACGTCGTCGTCACGGCGCTGGCCCAAGCGCACACGCTCGTCTCGACCGTCGCGCCGACCCTGGTGGCCGGGGAGGGTCTCGACATCACGATCGGCGCCGACACGACGAGCGTGGCCGTGCAGGCGGGGGACACCCTCCAGAGCCTCGCCGACCGCATCAACGGCACCGCCGACGTCGGCGTCTCGGCGAGCGTGGTCAACGACAAGCTCGTGCTGATCTCACGCCAGAGCGGCACCGCGGGCTCGGTGACGGTCGGCGGCACCGCGGCCGCGTCGCTCGGCTTCACCACGACCCAACCCGGTCAGGACGCCGCCGCAACGATCAACGGACTGCCGGTGACCAGCGCGGGCAACACGATCACCGGCGCGATCAACGGGGTCGATCTGACCCTCGGCAAGGTCGGAGCCACCACGGTCACGGTGGGATCCGACACCGCCGACTCGCTCACCACCGCGCGCGCCTTCGTGAACGCCTACAACGCCGTCATGAAGAACGTGAAGCTGGCGACCAGCTATGACAGCGCCACCAAGACGGCGGGGACGCTGCAGGGCGACCAGTCGATCTCCTCCCTCGCCAGCTCCCTCCGCAACATCGCCGGCAGCGCCGTGGATGGGATCACCGGCGCGTACAACTCGCTCTCACAGGTCGGCATCACCAGCTCGCGCGACGGCACCCTGACGCTCGACGAGGGCGCCTTCACGACGGCCCTGGCCGCCGACCCGGCCGCGGTCAGCAAGGTCTTCGGCGCCGACGACGGGGTCGACGGCCCGGGTCCCGCGGACGGCATCGCCCGGCAGCTGCAGGCCTTCAGCAACACCTTCTCCACCCAGACGCTCTCGGCCCGCCTCACCGGGTTCACCGCCTCGCTCTCGCGTCTGGACGACAGGATCACCAGCCTCAATGCCCTGATGGACATGAGGGAGGCGCGCCTCAAGGCGCAGTTCACCGCGATGAACACCGCGGTCGCGCAGTTCCAGGCGCAGGGCAGCGATCTCGCCGCCCAGCTCGCCAAGCTCTAGCCACGTCATGACCGGCACACAGGCACCCAGGGGGCACACACCTTGACGACGGGTCTGCGGCAGTACACGAACCACTCGGCCCAGACGGCGACGCCCGGCCAGCTGGTGGTGATGCTCTACGACGGCTTCCTGCGCTTCGCGGCACAGGGCCAAGCGGCTCTCGCGAACGGCGAGATCGAGGAGGCGGGCAAGAAGCTCACCCGCGCCCAGGACATCGTGACCGAGCTGCGCGTGACCCTGGACATGACCCAGGGCGTCATCGCCCAGAATCTCGCGAGCCTCTACGCCTACGTCGGCGAGCGCCTCACCGCTGCCCGCCTCAACCGCGACCCCGGTGAGATCGACCACGCGGTCAGGTGCATGTCCGATCTACGCGTCGCCTGGGTCCGGATCGCCTCCGTGCCCCGTCCCGCCAGCACGCGCAGCGGCCCGGTTGTCGGGGTCGACCTTGCTGGCTGAGCTGCGCCGCCTGCGCGAGCTCCAGCTGGCGCAGGGCGACGCCCTCGCGGCCGCCGACCTCGACCGGCTCACCGAGCTGGACCGCGAGCGCCGGGCGCTCCAGGCACTCATCGCGCCCGGCGCCGCCCCGCCGCTGTCGTCCGCCGACATGGCCGAGGCGCGTGCGCTGATGGACCTGCTCAAGCGCGATCAGCAGGAGCTTCTGCAGAGGGCCGCCGCCGCGCGCGACGCCCTGGGCCAGGAGATCGGGACGCTCGGCGCGGGACGCACGGCCCTGGCCGGATACCGCCCCGCCGCCTCCGGGCGCTCGCTGTACCTCGACCACTCCGGCTGACACCTCCCTGTCACCCGGGGGTCGCGTCCGCGCGCCACGCGTTCGTCCGCCCGCGCTCTGGCCTATGATCCCCCGATCCCGGAGGGCGGCGGTCTCCGCCGCCGTGGTCTAAGTGCCCCGACACGGGCCGCCAGTGTCCGCCGACCGGAGGAGATCCCCGCATGAAGGTCCACGAGGTAGACGTCCACCCGGCACTTCCCGAGCGCATCGCCTGGCTCGGAGAGATCGCCCGCAACGTCTGGTCGTCGTGGAGCCCGGAGGCCGGGGACCTCTTCGCCCGGCTCGATCCCGAGGGCTGGGAGCGGCTGAGCCACAATCCGATCGCGCTGCTGCGGCAGCTGCCGCAGGAGGCCCTGGACGCGGCGGCCGCCGACGAGAGCTTCGTGGCCATGGTCGCGCGCGTGGCGCGCCGCCTGGACGCCTACGTCACCGAACCGGGCTGGCTGGTGCCGGCCCACCCCGAGGCGGCCGACATGCTGGTGGCCTACTTCTCGCTCGAGTTCGGCCTCGACGCGGGAATCCCGCTCTACTCGGGCGGCCTCGGCATCCTGGCCGGCGACCACCTCAAGTCGGCCTCCGACCTGGGCGTGCCGCTGGTGGGCGTGGGCCTCCTGTACCGCAGCGGCTACTTCCGTCAGGCGCTCGGCCCCGACGGCGGCCAGCGCGAGCGCTACCCCACCACCGACTGGTCCGACCTCCCCCTGCGCGATCGGATCGGCCCCGACGGCGAGCTCGTCGTGGTGGAGGTCGAGATCGGCGACGAGACCGTGCGGGCCGCGGTCCGCTCGATCCAGGTCGGCCGCGTGACCCTGCTGTTGCTCGACGCCGACATCGAGGGCAACTCGGAGCACTCGCGCCAGATCACCGACGTGCTCTACGGCGGCGACCGCGACCACCGGCTCCGCCAGGAGATCCTGCTCGGCGTGGGAGGCGTGCGCGCCCTCGCGGCGTCGGGCCTCGTGCCCACGGTGTTCCACATGAACGAAGGGCACTCCGCGCTGCTTGCGCTTGAGCGCATGCGTGCGCTGATCGTGGACGGAGGGCTCGACCTTGCCGAGGCGCGTGAGCTGGTGGTGGCCTCCACGGTGTTCACCACCCACACGCCGGTGCCGGCCGGCAACGAGATCTTCGATCCCGAGCTCGCGCGCTCGTACCTGGAGCCGAAGGCCGAGGAGATGGGCCTCACCTGGGACGATCTGGCCGCCCTCGCGGCGTACCCGGACGAGGACAACACCGACTTCGGCATGACGCCCCTCGCGCTGCGCACCTCCGGGTTCGCCAACGGCGTCGCCGCCCTGCACGGCGACACCACGCGCCGCATGTGGCGCGGGCTGTGGCCGGAGCTGCCCGTCGATCAGGTGCCGATCACCAGCATCACCAACGGCATCCACCCACCCAGCTGGCTCAGCCGTGAGATGCACGAGCTGCTCGATCGCTACATCGGTCCCGGCCTGCGCGAGCGGCCCGAGGATCCGACCGTCTGGGACAAGGCCGACACCATCCCCGCCGGCGAGCTGTGGCGCGTCCACGAGCTGCGCCGCGAGCGCCTGGTGCTGTTCGCGCGCAGGCGCCTGCGGCGCCAGCTCAACCGCCAGGGATCGCGCCGCGTCGCCAGCCGAGCCGCCGCCGACGCGCTGCGCCCGGACGCGCTCACCATCTGCTTCGCCCGCCGCTTCGCCACCTACAAGCGCGCGGACCTGCTCTTCCGCGACCCCGACCGGCTGGCGCGAATGCTGAGCGACGAGCGCCGTCCGGTGCAGATGATCGTCGCCGGCAAGGCGCACCCGATGGACGGCCCGGGCAAGGACGTGCTGCGCACCGTGGTCCAGGAGTCGCAGCGCCCCCGGCTGCGCGATCGCATCGTGTTCCTCGAGGACTACGACATGCACCTCGCGCGGTATCTGGTCCAGGGCGCCGACGTGTGGCTCAACGTGCCGCGCCGTCCGCTCGAGGCCTCGGGCACCAGCGGCATGAAGGCGGCCGCCAACGGCGCGCTCAACCTGTCGGTGCTCGACGGCTGGTGGGCCGAGGGCTACGCGCCCGACTGCGGCTGGGCCGTCGGCAGCGGCGAGCAGTACTCCGACCCGGAGGAGAACGACGCCGTCGAGGCCGAGGCCCTCTACACGCTGCTGGAGAGCGAGGTCATCCCGGCCTTCTTCGCCCGCGACTCGTCCGGTCGCCCGCGCGAGTGGACCAACATGATGACCGCCTCGATCCGCAACCTGGGCGGCGCGTTCAGCACCGGCCGCATGGTGCGCGACTACGCGATGCGGGCCTACATCCCGGCCCACGAGGCCTCGGTGTCCCTGTCCAGGGACTCGGGCAAGGGCGTCAAGGCGCTGGCCCACTGGCGCGAGCGGATGGTGGAGGCCTGGCCCGAGGTGGCCGTCACCAGCGGAGCGGTCGCCAACGGCTCGGTCGCCGTCGGCTCGGATCTGCCGGTGGACGTCTTCGCGACGCTCGGCTCCCTTTCGGTGGACGACGTCCAGGTGGAGGTCGTGGCCGGCTTCGTCGACCAGCACGGCGAGTTCACCCCCCGGCGCGTGGCCACCGCCATCCACACGGGCACGAAGGGCGACCAGGAGCACTTCGTCGCCACGGTCCCCGCGGCGGAGAGCGGCCGGCTGGCCTACGCGGCGCGCGCCGTCGCGTTGCGGCCGGATGGGAGAGGGCCGGATCCGGCGTTCCTCGTGACGTGGGAGCCCTCCTAGGGCCGGACCCCGAGGGGCGTCGCGTCGCCTCCGCCCCTCGTGGCGGGGCGGAGGAGCTGCGCGTGCCCGCCGGCAGGTGGCGAGCGCGCGGTGAACGGGCCGGCCCACGAGGCCCGCTCCTCGCCATGCCGCCCGTCCTCGCCGCACCGCGCAGAGACGGCCGAAGCGCGCAACGCCCCGGCGGGCGCGCCAGGATTTACTGCCCTCGTCAGCGCGATATTCGGAGTGCGCCGGGGGCTCAAGGACGCGCGCCGGGGCGTCGAGAGAAAGAAGGCATCGGCATGGAGCCACGCCGGTGAGATAGGGGACGGAACCCCGCCGTAAATCGCCAAACGCGACCGCGAGGTTTCCTAGGTGCACACCCCTCCGTCTCCCGAGCAGGTCCGCTCCGCCTCTCCCGAGGACCTCGTCCTCATGCTCTTCGAGGGTGCCGTTCGATTCGGTCGCGAGGCCCATCGGGCCATCTCCGACGGCGACCGGGAGACCGGGGCCGCGCTGGTCGGCCGCGTCCGTGCCATCGTCGAGGAGCTCGAGCGCGGGCTCAACCCCGCCGCCGGCGCCATCAGCCGCCACCTGAGCGCCATCTACGACTACGTGCTCCGGCGCCTGGACCCCGACACGGTGGACGCCCAGACCCTCGATGAGGTGATCGCCGACCTCGACGTCCTGTGCGAGGCGTGGACCGCCCTGGTGGACGAGCGCCACGCCGAACAGCCGGCCGCCCCGGCGCTGGCCTGACCCTCGCGGATCCGGGAGACGAGCCGATGACCACGATCACGCGCCTGAGCGCCGAGGAGGTGGCCCGGGAGGTCGCCGACCTGCCGGCCATGTCGTCGCGCATCGTCGCCGTGATCGACGCGTGCGACGACCCGGACATCACGGTCGGGCGCATCTCGAACGTGATCCTGCGCGATCAGAGCCTCACGGCGGGGATCCTGCGGCTCGCCAACTCGGCCTTCTACGGGCACCCGCGCCAGGTCACGACCATCTCCGACGCGACCCTGCTGCTGGGCTTCTCGACGATCAAGAGCCTGGCGATCTCGGCGCACACCTCCGCGCTGCTCGCCGGCCCGTTGCCGGGGTACGGGCTCGAGCGGGGCGAGCTGTGGCACCACTCGGTCGCCGTGGCCTTCGCGGCGCGGCGCCTGGCCGTCGAGGCGGGTGTCGAGCCGGTCGAGGAGGCCTTCGTCGCCGGCCTGCTGCACGACCTCGGCAAGGTGATCCTCTCGAGCCGGATGGAGGACGCCTTCGACGAGGTGATCGCCGTGGCCGAGGAGCGCCGGGCGCCCCTGCACGAGGTGGAGGTCGAGCTGCTCGGCTTCGATCACGCCGAGCTGGGCGCACAGATCGCGGCCGCGTGGAACTTCCCGCCCGGGCTGGAGGAGGCGATCCGCGTCCACCACGAACCGGCGCGCGCCACCGAGCGACCCGATCTCGCGCACTGCGTCCACATCGCCGACGCGGCCTGCATCCTGATCGGGGTCGGCCTCGAGGGCGACGCCCTCGTCAACGGCATCGACCACGCCTCGCTCGAGGCCCTGGACATCACGCCCACGCAGCTCGTCGCGGTGGTCAACCAGGTGATCGCCGCGATCGCCGCCGACCCCTTCGGGGACGCCTGATGTTCCCCGACGACCTCACCACCGAGGTGCTCGCGGCGTCGATGCGCGGCCTCGAGGCCCGCAACACCGCGATCGCCAACAACATCGCCAACGCCGACACTCCGGGCTACAAGCGCGTGGACGTCTCGTTCGAGTCGGCGCTCGCCGACGCCGTGCAGAGCGACCGGGCGCGGACGAGCCAGGGCTCGTCGATGCCCGATCTCTGGAAAGGCGACGCGGCCAACGCCGTCGACGACGTCGCCCCGGCCGTCCGGTCCGTGGACACCACCACGATGCGGGTCAACGGCAGCAACGTCGATCCCGACAACGAGATGGCCCAGCTCTCGGCCAACCAGCTCGCGCACCAGACCGTCGTCTCGCTGCTCGACAAGCGCTTCGCACAGTTCCGCACGGCCATCACCGGCCAGTGACCGACACCGTCAACCACCCGCGGGAGGGCTCACAGATGGGCATGTTCCCCGCGCTCGGAATCAGCTCCACAGGTCTCGCCGCCGAGCGCCTTCGCATGGACGTGATCGCCAACAACCTGGCCAACGCCGACAGCACCAACGGCGTCGGCGACGCCTACCACCGCAAGGCCGTGACCATGGCGCCCGCCCCGGGCGGCGCCGCGTTCGCGCTGCCGCGGCCGGCGGGCAACGCGAGCACCGACGGGGTCGCCGACCTCCATGGAGTGGCCGTGACCGGCATCGTCGAGGACTCCGCGCCCCTCAGGAAGGTCTACGACCCAGGCAACCCCGAGGCCGACACCAAGGGCTACGTCACCAAGCCGAACGTGAACGCCGTCACCGAGATGGTGGACATGGTCGCCGCCACCCGCGCCTTCCAGGCCAACGTGACCGCGTTCGAGGCGTCCAAGGCCATGGCCAAGGACGCGCTGAGGATCATCTCGTGACGCTGCTCGGGCCCATCGGGGCGCTCCCGCCGATGCCCACCTCTCCGATCGGCGGGACCGCGGACGTCGCGTCCGGCTCCCCGGCCGCGGGCGGCGGCTTCGCGGACATGCTCTCGAGCGCGGTCTCCGGCCTCAACGGTCAGCTGACCAGCTCGGAGAAGATGTCCGAGGACGCCGCCACCGGCGGCGTCACCGACCCCACCGAGGCGCTCGTCGCCGTGGAGAAGGCCGACCTGGCCTTCAGCACCGCGGTGCAGGTGCGCAACAAGCTGGTCGAAGGCTGGCAGGAACTCAGCAGGATGCAGGTCTAGGCCGTGGGCGGACTGTCACGGATCACGGGGTTCTGGGAGGGCCTGACCGGCCCGAGCCGTCGCCTCCTGGTCGGCGCCGTGCTGATCTTCGTCGTCGGGATCTTCCTGCTGATGAAATTCTCCGGGCAGACCTCCTACGCCAACCTGGCGACGTCGGCGAGCGCCGACGACGCCGCCGCGATCACCAAGCAGCTCGACAGCATGGGCGTGCGCTACAAGCTCACCGATGGCGGCAGCACAATCCAGGTGCCGGCCTCCGACCTCGACCAGGCCCGCCTCGACCTCGCGTCGTCCAACCTGCTCGACGGAGGCGGGAGCGTGGGCTTCGAGATCTTCGACAAGTCCAACCTGGGCGCCACCGACTTCACCAACCGCATCAACCTGATCCGCGCCACCGAGGGCGAGCTGACGCGCACCATCAGCCGGCTCGACCCGGTGCAGTCGGCCACGGTCAAGATCGCGATGCCCGAGGAGCAGCTGTTCACCAACGATCAGCAGCCCACCACCGCCGCCGTCGTCGTGGCCACCAAGGCAGGGCAGGTGCTCGACCCCGGTCAGGTGAAGGGCATCACCAAGCTCGTGTCGATGGCCGTCCCCGGCCTCAAGGTCGGGGACGTCACCGTCACCGACTCGCAGGGCAACATCCTCGACGGGGGCGACGCCGCGGCCTCGGGCGCGGGCGCCGCCACGGAGCGGCTCAAGCTCCAGTCGGCCTACGCGCAGAACGTCCAGAGCCAGATCGACGCGATGCTGGCCGCCGTGCTCGGGCCGGGCAAGGCCGTGACCAAGGTCAGCGCCGTGCTCGACCTGGACAAGACGACCACGGACAGCGAGACCTACAACAAGGAGAGCGCCGTCCCGCTCGAGAGCACCACGAGCAAGGAGACGCTCAAGTCGGCCGGCGGCGCCACGGGCGCGGTGGCCGGCGCCTCGGCCAACACGCCCGCCACGAGCACGTTCCCCGCCACGACCACCGGCGGGGGCGACACCAACTACAACAAGAGCTCCGAGGCCACCAAGAACGGCGTCGACCGCGTCCGCCAGCAGGTCGAGAAGGCGCCGGGCACGGTGACCAGCCAGGCGATCTCCGTCCAGGTCAGCGACAAGGTGCCGGCCGCGACGGTGGCGTCGATCGAGAAGACGGTCAAGGCGGCGGTCGGCTTCCAGGCCGGTCGCGACCAGATCAGCGTCCAGGCGGTCCCCTTCGCGGCGGACGGGACCGCGGTCACCGCGGCGGCGGCGGCCGCCAAGGGCGCCACCGCCTCGTCGGGCGCGGGCGGCGGGATGGACATCATGGGCATCGCCAAGACCGCGATCGCCGCGATCGGCGTGCTGCTGCTGGCCCTCTTCGCCCGCAAGTCGCTCCGTGGCCGCCAGACCGACCTCGAGAAGGCGCTGCCCGAGCTGCTCAAGCGTGGCCCGGTGCCGGTGTCCGAGCTCAATCCCGGCACCATGCCGAGTTCGCCCGTCGCCGCGATCCAGCAGCTCGAGGGGCAGCGCAAGAGCCAGATCGAGGCGCAGATGGAGGATCTCGCGCTGCGCAAGCCGGAGGACGTGGCACAGCTGCTGCGCGGATGGCTGCTGGGGACGGGCAACCGCTCGTGACGCCCAACAGCATCGCCGGCCGCCAGAAGGCCGCGATCTTGCTCGTGAGCCTTGGGGCCGAGGCCTCGGCGGCGATCTTCCAGCACCTCCGCCAGGACGAGATCGACGAGCTCACGCTCGAGATCGCCGGCATCGGCCACGTCGCCCCGGAGCGCAAGGCCGAGGTCGTCGAGGAGTTCTACGAGGTCGCGCTGGCCCAGGAGTACATCTCCGAGGGCGGCCTCGACTACGCCAACGCGGTCCTCGAGAAGGCGCTCGGGACCGACCACGCGCAGGAGGTCATGGCGCGCCTGTCCGGCGCCATCCAGGTGAGCCCGTTCGAGTTCCTGCGCGGGACCGACGCCACCCAGATCCGCAACGTGATCGCCAACGAGCACCCCCAGACCGTCGCGCTGATCCTGGCGTACCTGCCCGCCGACACGGCGGCCCAGGTGCTGAGCACCCTCCCGGAGGGCCAGCAGATCGACGTCGCCACCCGCATCGCGCTGATGGACCGCACCGCGCCGGAGGTGATCCGCGAGATCGAGCGGGTCCTCGAGCGCAAGCTGAGCAGCGTCATCAACCAGGACCTGACCTCGGCCGGGGGCCTGCGCTCGCTGGTCAACCTGCTCAACCAGGTGGACCGGGGAACGGAGCGGGCGATCTTCGAGGCGCTCGAGCAGGAATACCCCGACATCGCCGAAGAGGTGCGCCGCATGATGTTCCTCTTCGAGGACATCGTCACCCTCGACGACCGGAGCATCCAGCAGGTGCTCCGCGAGGTTGAACACCAAGGAGCTCGCGGTGGCCCTCAAGGGCACGCGGGACGAGGTCAAGGACGCCATCTTCCGCAACATGAGCGAGCGCGCCGCGACCAACATCCGCGAGGACCTGGAGTTCATGGGCCCGGTGCGGGTGAAGCAGGTCGAGGAGGCCCAGCAGAAGGTGGTCGAGATCATCCGCACGCTGGAGGAGTCGGGCCAGATCGTCGTGGTCCGCGGGGCCGAGGATCAGCTTGTCATCTAATGCGCCGGTACGCGGCGCCGCCGTGTCCGACGCGCCGGTGGCCCTCCCGCTTCGCCCCCACGCGCCCCGCCGGCTTCCGCCGGGGAGCCCCGAGGACCTGCTCGAGCGCGCCCGCGTCGAGGCCGAGGAGATGCTGGCCGGCGCCGAGCGCGCCTCGGCCGACGCCCTCGCCCAGGCCCGGGCCGAGGGCCTCGCCGAGGGCCGGGCCGCCGCCCGGTCCGAGGTGGCCGCGGCGCTCGAGGCGCTGCGCGCCGCCGCCGAGGGCCTCGAGGAGCACCGCGCCCGCCTCGAGGACGACCTCGTCCGCGAGGCGATGGCGATGGCCGTGGAGACCGCCGCCAAGCTGGTGCGCGCGGAGGTCGCCGTGCGCCCCGAGCGGGTCGGCGACGTCCTGCGCGGCGCCATCCGCCGCACCGGCGACCGCTCGCGCCTCATCGCCCGCGTCAGCCCCGCCGACCTGGACGTCTGCCGCCGGCTCGTGCCGGTCATCCTCGACGAGATGGGCGGCATCGCGTCGCTCGAGATCGTCAACGATCCGCGCATCGGCGTCGGCTCCTGCGTTCTGGAAACGGCCAACGGCGATGTGGACGCCACCTTCCCGAGCCAGCTGACGCGCGTCCTCGACGCCCTCTTCGCACCGCCGGACGAGTCGCTGGTCGAGCCCCCGATCCTGTGAGCTCCGTGGACCTCTCGGAGGGGTTCCGGCGGCTGCGCTCGCTGGACCCCTACCGGCTCAACGGCCGGGTCAACCAGCTCATCGGCCTCGTGGTCGAGAGCAAGGGGCCCGAGGCGGGGATCGGCGAGCGCTGCGAGATCCTGCTCCCCGGGCACCGCACCGGCCGTCCGCCGCTACAGGCCGAGGTGGTCGGCTTCCGCGAGGGGCGGACCCTGCTGATGCCCCTCGGCGACGCCGCCGGCGTCGGCCCGGGGCAGACCGTGGTCGCCACCGGGGCCGCCGTTCAGGTGGGGGTGGGGGACGCGTTGCTCGGGCGCGTGCTCGACGGCCTCGGCCGTCCGCTCGACGGGCTCGGCCTGCCGGCCCTCGAGGGGCGGCGCTCCATCGACGCCCGCCCCCCCGATGTGCTCCTGCGACCCAACATCCGTACGCCGCTCTCCCTGGGGGTGCGCGCGATCGACGCGCTGATGCCCTGCGGCACCGGCCAGCGGATGGGCATCTTCGCCGGCTCGGGCGTGGGCAAGAGCACCCTGATGGGCATGATGGCGCGCGGCAGCAGCGCCGACGTCAACGTCATCGCACTGGTCGGTGAGCGCGGCCGTGAGGTGCGCGAGTTCATCGAGCACGATCTGGGCCCGGAGGGACTCGCGCGCAGCGTGGTGGTGGTCGCCACCTCCGATCAGCCGGCCCTCGTGCGCATCAAGGCCGCCTTCGTCGCCACCACGATCGCCGAGTTCTTCCGCGATCGCGGCGCCGACGTGCTGCTGATGATGGACTCGGTCACGCGCCTGGCCACCGCCCAGCGCGAGGTGGGGCTCGCCATCGGGGAGCCGCCGGCTACCCGCGGATACACCCCGTCCGTGTTCGCCCTGCTGCCACGGCTGCTGGAGCGGGCCGGCACCTCGCCGGTGGGCAGCATCACCGCGCTCTACACGGTGCTGGTGGAGGGCGACGACATGAACGAGCCGGTCGCCGACGCCGTCCGCTCCATCCTCGACGGCCACATCGTGCTGTCGCGCGACCTGGCCCACCGTCATCACTATCCGGCGGTCGACGTCCTGCAGTCGGTGTCGCGCCTCACCGCGCAGCTGCTGTCGCGCGAGCACCAGGAGGCCGGGGGCCGCCTGCGCTCGCTCCTGGCCGCGCACCGCGGCGCCGCCGACCTGATCGCGATCGGCGCCTACGTCAGCGGATCCGATCCGCTGGTGGACGAGGCGCGCGCCAAGTACGACGCCATCGAGGGGTTCCTGCGCCAGGCGGTCGACGACCCATACTCGCGCGATGACGCGCTCGACCGGCTTCTGGCGCTCGCCGGTACCGCTCCGGCGGATCCGCCCTCCGGCGACGCGCCCCCCGACGCCGGGCTGACCGGAACCTTCCAGCCCCTCCCGCCCGGCGTCGAGGTCGTCCCTACCTAGCGCCCGATCCCTCGGCGGCGACCTGGACGATCGACGCGTCGATGAGCCACTCGACCGGGGCGCGGTCGTCGGTGTAGACGTCGCCGCCCCCAAGGGCCGGCGCCAGGCGCGCGCCCGTCGCGTCGGCCAGGGCTCCCAGCCCCACCGGAACCGGCGCACCCCCGAGGAGGGAGCCCGAGATCGGCGCGTTGCTCGCGAGCAGCACGGTGTTGAGCCGCTCGCTGGGATCGCGCAGCACCGTCGCGAAGGAGGTGCCCATCGTGGCGGCGAGCACCTTCTCGAGGTCGTCGGAGTTGGCGGGGTGGCCGACGTTGACCATCAGCACGCCCCCGGGCGTGAGATGGTCGCGCACCAGGGCGAAGAACTCCCTGGTGGTGAGGTAGAAGGGGATGTAGGGCTGCCGGTAGGCGTCGACCATGATCGCGTCCCACCGCCGGTCCGAGGTGCGCAGGAAGGGGCGCGCGTCGGCCGTGTGCAGGTGCAGGTCCGGGCCCCGCAGGTCGAAGAGCCGCCTCCCGACGTCGGTCAGCGCGCCGTCGATCTCGACGCCGTCCACCCGCGTCTCGGGAAAGTAGTGGCCGTAGGCGCGCGCGGTGGTGCCGGCGGCGTTGCCGAGGATCGCGATCGATCGCGGCACCCGCCCGTTGGCCAGCGGCAGCACCAGGAACTCGTCCCAGTAGTTCTCGGTCAGCCACTGCCCCGGCCGGTACTCCGAGTGCACCGCCTGGCCCTCGTTCAACTCCAGGTAGCGTGAGGCGTCCGGCCGCTCGATCACGCGGGCGTACTGGTACTCGGTCTCCGCCTCCCAGATCACGCGGCCCGCGTCGCTCGCCTTGAGCGTCCCCACGGGCAGCGCGACGAGCGCGAGGCAGGCGACCGGGGCGATCGCGTAGCGCCACGAGAGGCCCAGCAGAGAGACCAGCGCCAGCGACGCCGCGAAGATCAGGAAGGTGCGGTGCGTGCCGGCGAACGGCACCAGGACCAGGGCCGCCAGGAACACGCCGGCCAGGCTCCCCATGGTCGAGGTGGCGTACAGCCGGCCACTCACCCGGCCCGCCTCCTCGACCGCGGTCATGCTGAGGCGCATCGCGTACGGGGAGATGGTGCCCAGCACGACGACGGGCGCAGCGATCAGCACGCACACCGCCACGAGCGACCCCGCGAAGGCCCCGACGCTGAGCGAGTCGAAGGCGTCCACCGAGTTGCGCAGGAAGGGGCCCGAGACGAAGGGCACCACCGCGAGCAGCGCGGCGGCGACAAGGATCAGGCGCGCGAGCCCGGGCAGGGTCGCGCCGCGGTCGGCCAGCCGCCCGCCGAGCCAGTACCCGGCCGACAGCGCCACCAGCACGGTGGCGATCGTGTTGGCCCAGATCACCGTCGAGGCGCCGAACCACGGCGCCAGCAGGCGCGCCGCCGCGATCTCGGTGCCCAGCGAGGCCGCGCCCACCGTGAACACCATCGTCAGGATCACCCGCGGCGACGGCGGGCTGGCGGGGGTCGCGGGCATCCGGGCCAGGACGCTAGCGGCATGGCGGCTTCACCATGCGATCGGGTGGTTGAACTCTCGAACCGGGCGTGTCAGGCTCCCGATATTGCAACAATCGTAACAAGGAGAGCGCGCGATGAGGGTGAAGGATGCGATGAGCCCGATCAGCGCGATCGTCGGCCCTCAGCACACGCTCGAGCAGGCGGCGAAGCGCATGGTGCAGTACGCCACCGGCGCGGCCGTGGTACTCGACGGCTCGCTTCCGGGTCCGGCCGTGGTCACCGAGCGTGACCTTCTGAGGGCGGTGGGCGCCGGTCTCAGCCCCTCGAGCGAGTACGTCGAGGACCACATGACCGGCGAGGTCGTGACGGCGGCCCCCGATTGGGGCATCGCGGACGCGGCGACACTGATGGTCAACCACGGTGTGCGCCACGTGCTGGTGTTCGACGCCTCCGAGCTCGTGGGCATTCTGTCCATGCGCGACGTCCTCCGCGTGGGAGGCTTCGCGGTGATCGCCTCGGTCGAGACGGCGGGCGCGCGGAGCTGACGCCGCGATCAAGGTTCGCGGGGGAGGGCCGATAACGGGGGCGTGATCCCTCGTTTCCGCTTCCGGCTCCAGCAGGTGCTCGATGTGCGGGCCCGCCGCGAGGATCTGGCGCGCCAGGATCTCGCTCACGCGATGATGGCCATGGCGGCGCAACAGGAGCGTGTCGTGGCGGCCGATGCCGACATGGAGCGCGAGCTCGCGGCCCTGCGGAACCTGATGGGCGGCGCCGTGGAGCTCGAGAGACTGCGCTCCGCCCACGACTCACTCGCCCTGGCGCGCTCGCGCTCGCGGCACGAGCGCGCGACGCTCTCGAGCCTCGGTGAGGTCGCCGACGAGCGGCGCGCCGAGCTCGTGCGGGCCAGCCAGCAGCGCGAGGTGCTCTCCCAGCTGCGCGTCCGCGCCCTCGAGCGCCACCGCGTGGACGAGCGGCGCGACGAGGCGGTCCAGATGGACGAGCTCGCCACGCGCCGCACCGCCCGCGCGCGGGCGGCCGCGTAATCACCCCCGCCGCGATGGCCCGGATCGCCCCACCCACCGCCGGTTCTCCGCCACCCCGAGTCGCGAGGCAGATCAACCGCGCGGCCGGCGCCCACGGGCTCGATCCGGCCCTGCTGGCCGCCGTCGTGAAGGTGGAGAGCGGCTTCGACCCCCGCGCCGAATCGCCCAATGGCGCCCGTGGCCTGCTGCAGCTGATGCCGGCGCGGGCTCGCGCCCTGGGCGTCGCCGACCCCTTCGACGCGGCCGCCACCCTGGACGCCGGCGCCCGGTGTCTCGCCTCCAAGCTGTGCGCATACCGCGGCGACCTCCACCTCGCCCTGGCGGCCTACCACCTTGGCCCGGACGCGGTCGAGCGACACGGCGGTGTGCCCCCCTACTCGGAAATGCAGGCCTTCCTGCCGAAGGTAATGGGGTACTACGACGACTTTCGGGCCACCGGCGTCTTCGCCCGGCCCGCGGAGCCACGGAACGGCTTCGGCACGATCACCGACGGGGAGGGACGGTGTTGATGAGATGATCGAACCACAGCTCGGGCTACCACCGGTAGCCACGGGCCGAGGAGGATCCGCCCCCAGCGCGGGTGCCGCCGGCGAGACCGCCGGAGGAGCCCAGGGGCCGGACGACGGAGGTTTCGTGACCGCACTCGATGGTCACGCGCCACCCGACTCGCGGAATGCGGACTCCGGAGCCCAGGAACCCAACGACGCAGCCGGACCCCTGACCGGGGAGCTGCCCACAGAGACTGTCGCCGACGCCGACATCTCACCCGACGCGACCCAGGCGGCCGCGGCGGCCGCGATCGCGATGGCGATCGTCGCCGTCGTCCCCGTGGCCGCGCCGGCGGTCGCCCCCGTGACGACCGCAGCCCCGGCGACGCAGAGCGACGGCGGGAGCCCCACGACGCCCGTGGCCGCGGCTCCGGCGGGCGCCGCGCAGGCGACACCGCCTCAGCCGCTGCCCGGTCTGGTGCCGGCGCGCGTCGACGCGAACGGCGCGGTGGTCCCGGTCCTCCCGGCGACGACCGCCACGACGGCGGGCTCGCAGGCCACGACGGCCACCGCCCAGGGCACGACGCCCGCTGCCGGTGCGACGCCCGCTCCGGCCGCAACCATCACCCTGACGTTGACGTCGATGGATGCCGGGCAGGCACCGGCTGCTCCCGCGACGCCGGCGCCGGCGGCCGCACCGGCCGCTCCGGGAGCCACGACGGCCCCCGCCGCGACGGCGGCGCAGACCGCCACCGCCACCGCGACCGCGACCGCGACCGCGACCGCACCGACCACGTCCACGAGCGTGACGCCGCAGGCCGGATCCGGGCAGGATGCCCCGCCGGCCGCGGCGTCGCGAGAGCCGGCCCCGCCACCCGCCGCGACGCCGACGGCCCCCGCGCCGTCGCCCGCGTTCGGCCAGGCCGCGCCGGCTCCCATCCAGTCTCCGGCCCCGGGCGGGATCGCCCACGGCGCCGGCGGGCTCACGACCCCCCACGAGCTCGCACACGAGCTCGGCACCCGCGTGCACATGGCCGTGCGCGAGGGGGGACGCGAGCTTCTGGTCAACCTGCGCCCAAGGGATCTGGGCCAGTTGACCATCCGGGTCACGATGACCGACGGAGTCCTCCATGCGCAGATCACGGCTGATCGCCCGGAGGCGGCACGGATGCTCCAGCAGTCGCTCGGACAGCTCGACACGGCGCTGACCGACCTCGGCTACTCGCTCGACGGCCTCGACGTGAGCTACGGCGGGCAGGACGCGCAGGATGCGCGCTCCTCCTCCGCGGGCACGGATGCCCCGGGGCGCGTGGACGCGAACGACGAACCCGAGGCGGTCAAACCCGCTCCGGCCACCCATGCCACGACCTCCGCGTCGCGGCTCGACCTGCTCGCATGAGGAGGGACCATGGCTGACATCGCTCCGGTCACCGGAGACTTCGCGCCGACAACGCCGCTTGCCGCGGCGACGGCGAAACCGAGGGCCGACATCTTCTCGTCGGAGGGCTTCCTCAAGCTGCTCGCAACGCAGATCAGCTCGCAGAACCCTCTCGAGCCGATGAAGGACACCGAGTTCGTCGCCCAGATGGCCTCGTTCTCCCAGCTCGAGCAGACCACCAACATGGCCTCCGACATCAAGGCGCTCACCATGAGCGGCCGGCTCTCGCAGGGCGCCGCCCTGATCGGGAAGTCGGTGACCTACCAGCCGGCCAACGGCGACCCCGCGGTCACCGGGGTGGTGCAGAGCCTCACCGTGGGCTCCGCGAACACGTCGATGAGCCTGATCGTCAACGGCGTCTCCGTGGACGTCTCGCAGGTCACGGGGATCGCGCAATGAGCATCGAGCGCCCCTCGATCGGGCAGGTTCGCCCGGCCGCGGGCCCCGCGGCTCCCCAGGCGCCTGCGCGCGCCGGCGACGCGGCGGCCGGTTTCGACCGGGTGCTCTCGGACAAGCTGCGCGGGCAACAGCCCCCCGGCGGGCTCAAGTGGAGCGCGCACGCGGTGCAGCGGCTCTCGCAACGTCAGATCGCCATCTCGCCCGAGGTGCAGCAGCGCCTCGAGAGCGCGGTGGATCGCCTGGCGAGCAAGGGCGGGCGCGAGAGCGTCGTCCTCGTGGATCGCATGGCGTTCGTCGTGGCGGTGCCCAATCGCACCGTCATCACGGCCGTCGATCAGGCGGGGATGAAGGACCAGGTGTTCACCAACATCGACAGCGCCGTCGTCGGATGACGTCGGCCCGGATGAACTCGGCGACCGAGCCGGACCTCTTCGAGGGGGGTCGGATCGCCACCAGGGAAAGGAAACCCACCCAATGATGCGATCAATGTTCGCGGCCGTCTCCGGCCTGCGAAACCATCAGACCATGATGGACGTGCTGTCCTCGAACATCGCCAACGTCAACACGTTCGGCTACAAGTCGCAGCGCGCGACCTTCAAGGACTCGCTGTACCAGAACCTCTCCGGCGCCGGCGCGCCTGTGCCCCCGAGCCTCGGCGGCACCAACCCGCGCCAGGTCGGCCTGGGGATGTCGCTCAACTCGATCGACACCCTCATGACCCAGGGCAACGCGCAGTCCACCGGGGTCGTGACCGACATGATGATCCAGGGCGACGGCTTCTTCCGCGTCGCCGCTCCCGGCGCCACCTTCGGCGGCGTCGGCGGCAACGACGTCGCCGCGGGCGGTGAGCAGTACACCCGCGCCGGCAACTTCTCGTTCGACAGCCAGGGCTACCTGGTGACGAGCAAGGGCCAGTACGTGCTCGGCACCGTCGCAGCCACCGGCAACGTCGGGCGCATCCAGGTCGACCCGGCGACGACGGCCGCGATCAACGTGGACGCGGCGGGCGGTGTCTCGGCCATCGACACGGCCGGCGTCTCGACGCCGATCGCGCAGCTGAGCCTGGCCAAGTTCGCCAACGCGCCGGGGCTCGAGCGCATCGGCGACAACCTCTACAGGGCCACCAACAACTCCGGCGTCGCCGTCAACGGCACCCCCGGAGGCGCGGCCGGCCATGGCGTGGTCGTCCCCGGCGCGCTCGAGATGAGCAACGTCGACCTCGCGCTCGAGTTCACCAACATGATCATCGCCCAGCGCGGCTTCCAGGCGAACAGCCGGGCGATCACCACCTCCGACGACATGCTCCAGGAGCTGGTGAACCTCAAGCGCTAGGCCTTCTCGGGCCGCAGACGCACAACCGTGGCCCGCCGGCTCAACCGGCGGGCCGGACGACCGATAACCGGGTGGCGTAATGGGCCAGACGGTTGTCGGCCCGCCACCGCATCGGAGGCTCACGTGATCACCCTGCACCGCCTGAACGGAGACGAGATGACGCTCAACGCCGAGCTCATCCTGACCGTCGAGGCGACACCCGACACGCACATCCTGATGATGGATCGGCGCCGAGTGCTGGTGACCGAGACGGTCGACGAGGTCATCGCCGCCGTCTTCGATTACCGCCACCGCGTTTCCAGCGGAGGCCACCTACCCTCCCCGGTCGATCACCTGGCCACGCACACGAGCCCGTAGGCGCCGGCATGTCTCCACTGATCGGACTGGTCGGCGCCTGGGTCTTCATCATCATCGGGATGATCATGAAGGGCGGCAGCATCGGGGGCATCATCAGCCCCCCCGCCTTCCTCATGGTCGTCGGCGGCACGATGTGCGTCCTCATCGCCTCCTTCGGGCTGAAGGAGACGATGTCGATGATCAAGCTGACGATGCTGTCGCTCAAGGAGCGGACGGACAATCGGCCGGAGGTCGTCCGGACGCTGGTCGGCTACAGCGAGAAGGCGCGTCGCGAGGGCCTGCTGGTCCTCGAGGAGGACGCCAAGAACGCCGACGACCCGTTCCTGCGCAAGGGCGTCCGACTGGTCGTCAACGGCACGGACCCCGAGCTCGTCAAGGACATTCTCGAGACCGAGCTCGACGCGATGGAGGAGCGCCACCACAAGAACCAGGACATGTTCAAACAGGGCGGCGCGTTCGCGCCGACCATCGGCATCCTGGCAACCGTGCTCTCGCTGGTCTCGGTGCTCCAGCATCTGGACGAGCCCGACCACCTCGGGCCGGCCATCTCCGCCGCCTTCCTCGCCACCTTCTACGGCGTGGCCGCGGCGAACATCGTGTTCCTGCCGATCGCGAACGCGCTCAAGAAGACGACCACCCTCGAGTCGAGCGAGCGCATGCTCATCATCGAGGGCGTCCTCAGCATCCAGAGCGGCGACAACCCGCGGATCCTGGCGGAGAAGCTGTGGAGCTTCCTGCCCCCCGATGCCCGCGAGGGTGAGTCCGACGACGAGGGCGAGTCCATGAGGGCTCCGGCCGACGCGATCCCCGAAGCGGCGTAGGGGGCAGACCGTGGCCAAGCGAAAGCAGCGACACGAGGAGCATCCGGACGAGCGGTGGCTGATCACCTACGCCGACGTGCTCACGCTGATGTTCGTGCTCTTCATGGTCCTCTTCTCGATCTCCGTCGTGAACACGGCGAAGTTCGAGGTCCTCAAGCAGAGCCTCCAGGACGCCTTCAACAGCGGCCTGGCCAACGGCGGCCAGAGCGTCCTCGAGGGGGCCGGCAGCGTCGACGCGAGCCCGGTCGTGGACACGCCGACGAGCCAGATCTCACCCGAGCTGCCCTTCGTGGGCGGCATCAACCTGTCGAAGGCCTCGCCCGAGCAGCTGCTCGAGACCAAGCAGCTGATGACGGCCGAGAAGAAGATCGACGCGACCGTCGAAAAGGCCGGGCTGGAGAAGAGCATCAGCACCGTGGTCAACGAGCGTGGCCTGATGCTGCGCGTCGAGACCGACGGCGTGCTCTTCGACTCCGGCCGGGCCGTGCTGCGCCCCGAGGGCGCGCGCATCATCGCCCCGATCGCGGCGTCGATGGTCAAGCTGCCCAACCCGATCCGGGTTGAGGGTCACACCGACAGCACCCCCATCAACTCGAGTCAGTTCCCCAGCAACTGGGCGCTCTCGGGGGTGCGCGCGGCCGCCGTCGTGCAGGTGCTCCAGAGCGCCGGCGTGCCGGAAGCCCGCCTCCAGGCCGCGGGATTCGGGGACGCCCGCCCGATCGCCGACAACACCTCCGAGGCCGGCCGCGGCAAGAACCGCCGCGTCGAGATCCTCGTCATGCGCCTGCAGGGCGCGCCAGAGCAGTCACCCGCAGTCGCCCTCGGTGGATAAGGAGCGCACGTGAAGAAGGTCCTCATTTTCGGTCTTCCGGTGCTCCTGTTGGTGGGGCTCTTCATGGTCAAGACGATCTTCCTGGCCCCCGCGCCGCCCGACCCGAAGAAGCTCGCCACGGAGCCGGGCGCCGTCTACACCATGGCCACGCCGTTCGTGGTCAACCTGGCCGACGGCGGCGACACCCCCCACTTCGCGAAGGTGGGCGTCGCGCTGCGATTCTCCAAGCTCTCCGAGGGCGAGATCGTGCCCGGAAAGGGCGACAAGCCGGCCGAGGTCGAGGCCGACTCGGAACTGCGCGACATCGTCATCTCGACGCTCCAGGGCCACAGCAGCGGCGACCTCGACAGCTCGAGCGGCCGCGACCGGGTCAAGAGGCAGATCATGACCAAGGTCAACAAGCAGACCGACCTGAAGATCACCGACGTCTACTACACGGAGTTCGCCGTCCAGTAAGGCGGCGCCTGCTACGCCCCGATCTGCGGGTCCGGGGAGAGCTCTATCCGGACGCGGGTGCGATCCCCGGCGCAATCGATGGTCACGATGTCCGCCAGCTGCCGGGCGATCCAGAGCCCGCGTCCGCGGCGGCCGAACGGCTCGGGGGGGTGGGTCTTCCACACCTCGCCGCGGTCGAACCCATCGCCGACGTCCGAGACCTCGACCACCAGGCGTCCGTCCACCCACGCCTCGACGGCGATGGGGGCGGCCCCGTGCTCCTGGGCGTTGGCGATCACCTCGTCCAGGGCGAGCACGAGGTCGCTCGCGCGGTCGCCGAAGCCCTCGTTGACGGCGATCCCGTGAACCGCGGCACGAACCTCGGCGATCTCCCCCGGGTCCTCGCCGAGAACTGCCGAATAGCGACCGTTCCCCCCCAACCCCTGACTCCTGCGTCGAGATACCGGCCCATTCTCCAGCCCGCGGAGGCGAAGGGTAGCTAGTCCCGGGGCACACCGGGGCTTCTCCGGTGTGGAGGGGGTTCTCGGGGCGTTTGCGCCACGGTGCGCGGAGGGCTGGCGACACGGCGAGGAACCCGCCTCGTGGGCGGCCGGTTCCTCGCGCGCCACGACCCGCCCGAGTCCTCCTCCGGCTTGACGTATGCTGATATCGGAATATGATGGCCCCATGGCACGAGCAGCGACGACCTCCGACGTCTTCAACGCGATCGCCGAGCTGCGGCGCCGGGAGATCCTGGTGCTGCTGCGGGCGGGTGAGAGGCCGGTGACCGAGTTGGCCCAGGAGCTGGGGATGACCCAGCCGGGGGCGTCCAAGCACCTGCGGGTGCTCCGGGAGGTCGGACTGGTGCGGGACCGCAGGGCAGGCAAGCAACGCCTGTACGGCCTCGACGCTCGCGGGCTGCGACCGGTTCACGAGTGGACCGGTGGGTTCGAGCGGTTCTGGAACGAGAGCTTCGACCGGCTGGACGAGTACGTACAGGACCTCACGAAGGCACGGCAGGAGGAGTAGCCGATGAGCGCGACCGGACGACGGCCGCCGGCGCAGTCCGCGACGGCCGACCGCGAGATCGTGATCTCCCGGGTCATCAGTGCCCCACGGGAGGTGGTGTTCGAGGCGTTCACCGAGGTGCGGCACCTGTCGCGGTGGTGGGGACCGGAGGGGTTCACCACCACCACGCGGGCGTTCGCGTTCCGCGTCGGCGGGGAGTGGGACTTCGTGATGCACGGGCCGGACGGGACGGACTACCAGGAGTGGATCTCCTGGACCGAGATCGTCCCGCCGGAGCGGATCGCGCTGCTGCACGGTGAGTCGCGCGGCGACCCGAGCGCCTTCGCGTCGGTCGTGACGTTCGCGCCCGACGGCGCGGCGACCCGGATCGAGATGCGCACGGTGTTCCCCACCAAGGAGCTGCGCGACGAGGCGGTCGAGAAGTACCACGCGATCGAGGGCGGCCGGCAGACCCTCGGCAACCTGGCTGCCCACGTCGCCGAGATCGTTCGGAAGGGAGTCGAGGACTGATGGCGGGGAAGGTGTTCTTCAGCGTGACGATGTCGCTGGACGGGTTCATCGCGCCCGAGGAGGGCATGGACGACCCGGATGCACAGCGCTGGATGGCGCAGTGGATGGAACTGCAGCGGTGGATATTCCCGCAGCGGTTCTTCCGGGAGAACCTGAACCTCGGCGAGGGCGGCGAGGAAGGGCGCGACAACGACATCGTGCGGGAGACGTTCGAGCGCACCGGGGCGAGCGTGATGGGCAAGCGCATGTTCGACCTCGGCGAGCAGGCGTGGCCGGAGGAGGCGCCGTTCCACACGCCGGTCTTCGTCGTGACGCACGAGAAGCGTGACCCCTGGGAGCGGCCGGGCGGGACCACCTTCCACTTCGCCGACGACGGCATCGGGCCCGCGCTCGACCAGGCCCGCGAGGCCGCCGGCGACCGGGACGTCCGCATCGCGGGCGGCGGCGCGACGATCCTGGAGTACGTGAACGCCGGCCTGATCGACGAGTTCACGATCGCCCTCTCACCCGTGCTGTTCGGCTCCGGAATCCGCCTGTTCGAGGGCGTGGACGCGGGCCGCGTGGCCCTGGAGCCGGTCCGCGCGGAGCCGACGCAGCGGGTGACCCACCTGAGCTACGCAGTCCGGGAGCGGTAACTGTCCCGACCTCGGCGCTCCCCCGCCGAGGAGAGGGTGGTGACCAGCGCGTCGCGTGTCACGCCGATCCACAGGTCGTGACCATTCCCTCGGCGCCGCACCGAGAGGGGCCTCCCGGTCTCAACTCCTTCCCTTTACGGCCGATGAGAGGGGCGTGCCGGATGTCCTCTCACAAAGCGAGATCGACGCGCTTCTCGTCGCGATGTCGCGCGGCGACATCGACGAGGGCGGAGCGGAGGACGGACAGAAGGTCCGGCCCTTCGACTTCACGCGTCCGAGCAAGTTCTCGAAGGACCAGCTGCGTACCGTCGAGCTGCTCCACGAGGTCTTCTGCCGGTCGGTGCAGACCCAGCTGTCGGGGCTCGTGCGGACGCCGGTCGAGGTCGAGGTGGTCAGCGCCGACCAGGTGAGCTACCGCGAGTTCCTCACCTCGATCCCGACGCCCAGCCTGCTGTCGATCGTCACGATGGAGCCCTTCGAGGGCAACGCGGTCATCGAGCTCAACCTGCCCCTGGCCCTGTCGGTCATCGACCGCCTTGTGGGCGGTCCCGGCACGCAGCGCCCCAAGGCGCGCGAGCTGACCGAGATCGAGCAGGCGCTGCTGGCCAACGTCACCGACATCCTGCTCGGGGCGTTCACCGAGGCGTGGTCAACCGTGGTGCCCGTGCACTTCCGCCTGGTGGGCACCGAGATGGACCCCCAGTTCGCCGAGGTGGTGACCCCGTCCGAGATGGTGGTGCTCATCAGCTTCGCCCTGCGCATCGGCAGCGCGTCGGGCAACGTCTCGCTGTGCGTGCCGTATCTCGTGCTCGAGCCGGCGATGGACAAGCTGACCGCGCGCGGCTATTTCTCGAGCCAGTCCGACACCTCGACCCCCGAGAGCCGCGACAGCGTCGCGACCCAGATCGGCTCGGTGATGGTGCCCGTGGCCGTCGAGCTCGGAAACGCCCAGCTGAGCGTGGCCGAGCTGCTCGCGCTGGAGCCCGGCGACGTCATCCCCCTTGCCATCGGCGTCGGCTCCGACGCCACGCTGCGCGTCGGACGCCGCGAGGCCTTCCTCGCCCAGCCCGGCGTCCGCGGGCGGCGCGTGGCCGTTCAGATCAGCAGCCCGATCGATGAGTCGGAAAGGACCTTCGCATGAGCGACGAGACCCCCTCCCCCGAGGAGGGCGCGCCCATGGCCGCGGCCGCCCCCGGGCCGTACGAGCTCTCCGATTTCGAGAAGGACGCGCTCGGGGAAGTCGGCAGCATCTCCATGTCGGCCGCCGCGGGCGTCCTCGCGACGCTGCTCGCGCGCCCGGTCCAGATCTCCACGCCGACGGTGGAGCTGCTCAGCGACGCCGCCCTGCGGGCCCAGTTCGACGCACCGTCGGCGGTGGTCGAGGTCGCCTACACCGACGGCCTGGAGGGCAGCAGCATCCTCGTGCTCGCCATCCCAGACGCCGCGGTCGTGGCCGACCTGATGATGGGAGGGGAGGGGGCCGCCTCCGACGAGCTCACCGAGATGCAGTCGTCCGCGGTCGCCGAGGCGATGAACCAGATGATGGGCGGCGCGGCCGGGGCGATCGCCGAGTTGACCGGACGGAGCGTCCAGATCGCCGCTCCGGGCGTCAACATCGTCAACCTCGCCGAGGGCGGGGCGCCGGGCATGTCCGGCCCGGCCAACCTGCTGGTGCGCGCGTCGTTCCCGCTGGTGGTCGAGGGCCTGCTCGACACCACCCTGATGCAGATCATGCCGGTCGGCTTCGCCCGGCTGCTGCTGCACAGAGTCGCCTCGCGTCCCTCCGCCGCCCCGCCGGAGCCCGTCGGCGACGCCGCGACCGAATCGGATGAGGAGCCCCATCTGCGCGCGATCCCCGGCACCACGCCCGTGGCGCGACCGGTGACCTTCCCGACCCTCGAGGATGCCTCGGAGGCCGCGGGCGCCGGCGACATCGCCCTTCTGCTCGACGTCCCCCTGCAGGTGACCGTGGAGCTCGGCCGTACTCAGCTGCGCATCCGGAACGTGCTGGAGCTGGTGCCGGGGTCGATCATCGAGCTCGACAAGCTTGCGGGGGAGCCGGTGGACGTGCTCGTCAACGGCAAGCAGATCGCGCGCGGCGAGGTCGTCGTGATCGACGAGGAATTCGGCGTCCGCATCACCGACGTCGCCAGCCATGCCAAGCGCCTCCACGGCCTCGCCGTGGAGGAGGCTTAGGGGATTCCTTTACGCCGGTCGGTCAGGTCAAGCCCCGTTGCTCCACGCCGATACCGGCAGCAGCGCCGAAACCCCAGCCAACGTCGCCGAGGAGCCGATCTTGCCCAGCGTGCTGATCGCCGATGACGCCGCCTTCATGCGGATGATGATCCGGAACATCCTCAGCGAGGCCGGCCACGAGATCGTCGGCGAGGCCCAGGACGGCGAGGACGCGGTCGGCAAGTTCCGCGAGCTGCGCCCCGACCTGACCACGCTCGACGTGACGATGACCGGCATCGACGGCCTCGCGGCCCTCCGGGCGATCCGCGAGGAGGACCCGGACGCCCGCGTGGTGATGTGCTCCGCCCTCGGGCAGCGCTCGGTGGTCGTCGAGAGCTTCGAGTCCGGCGCCCGCGACTTCATCGTCAAGCCCTTCCAGCCCGACCGCGTCCTGAGCGCGGTGGAGAAGGCCCTGGCCTAGCGACTCCCCCTGCGTCGGCCCGGCCGACCGCCCCACCCGCCGTGGTCACCCTCACCCCGACCAGGCACGGATCGCCCTCCACCCGGCGCAGGAAGCGCCCTCGATCACCGCGACGCACCGCGGTGGCCTCGCTCTGCCTGCTCGTCCTCGCGGGCGTCGCGGGCCCGGCCCTCGGGGCGACCACGACCGCGCCCAAGGACCCCGAGTCGCTGCCGATCCCCGAGGGATCCTCCTCTCCCGGGAGCATCAGCGGCGGGGCCGGCGACACCCTGCTGCGTCTCGGCCTCGGCCTCGTCGTCGTCGTCGGGCTGATCGCCCTCGTCTGGTACGTGCTCAAGCGCGTGCAGCGCTCGCGCTACCCCGCCCTCGAGAGCGGGGGCAAGAGGGGCGGGCTGATCGACGTCGTCTCCACCACCCCGCTCGGACCCAACCGCGCGCTGCACGTCGTGCGCGTGGGCGAGGAGATCATCCTGGTGGGCTCGACCGACCACGCCATCACCGCGCTCACGCGCCTCGGCACCGATGACCTGGTCGGCCTGATCGACGTGCCCCCGACCACCTCGACCTTCGGTCGCAACGCGCCGCCCCCGCCCACCGGGGGCCCCGGAGTGGACGACCGCGTCCGCGCGGTCAGCACGTCCAGCGACAGCGCCCTGGTCGACAAGCTCCGGTCCCTGACGACCCGCAAGTGAGCGATCGCCTGCGCATGACCCCGGTCGCCGATGGGGCGGCCATGCAGCTCCCGACCCTGCGCGAGCGCATCACCGCCGCGTTGCCGCCCCCGGCCAAGACGCGTCGCCGCCGCCTGGCGCGCCGCATCTTCCTCGCCGCGCCCTTCGTGCTGGCGCTGGGCTGCGTGCTGTGGCCCGCCGCGGCCTGGGCCGCTCCCGGCATCAACCTCAATCTCGACAGCGGCGGCAACGGCGACGGCCAGGTCTCCACCTCGCTCCAGCTGCTGGTGCTGCTGACGGTGCTGAGCCTCGCGCCCTCGATCCTGATCATGATGACCAGCTTCACCCGGATCATCATCGTCCTCGGCTTCGTGCGGAACGCGCTCGGGACACCCTCGATGCCGCCGAATCAGATCCTCGTCGGCATCTCGCTGTTCCTGACCATGTTCGTGATGGCGCCCACCTTCACGGCGATCAACGACACCGCGATCCAGCCGCTGATGGACAAGAAGATCAATCAGCAGACCGCGATCAAGCGCGCCGAGATCCCGATCCGCGAGTTCATGTTCAAGCAGGTGGACCAGAAGGACCTGGCGATGTTCACCGAGATGTCGAAGAGCGGTCGCCCCAGGACCCGCGCCGACGTCCCCACGCGCGTCCTCATCCCGGCGTTCGTGCTCTCCGAGCTCCAGACCGCGTTCGAGATCGGCTTCCTGATACTGATCCCGTTCTTGATCATCGACATGGTCATCGCGTCGACCGTGATGAGCATGGGCATGGTGATGCTGCCCCCGGTCGTGATCTCGCTGCCATTCAAGATCCTGCTGTTCGTGCTGGTCAACGGATGGCATCTCGTGTCGGAGTCGCTCATCCGCGGCTTCGCGTCGTGAGGTCAGGGCGATGAACCAGAGCCAGATCATGGAGATCGGCGCGAAGGCGATGTGGGTCACCCTCGAGCTGGCGCTGCCGATCCTCGGCGTCAGCCTCGTGGTGGGGCTCCTGGTATCGATCTTCCAGGCCGTGACGCAGCTCCAGGAGCCGACCCTCACCTTCATCCCCAAGATCCTGGCGGTGGTCGTGGTGATCGTCTTCGCCGGGCCGTGGATGATGAACACGATGCTCGACTTCACGGTCGAGCTGTGGGCCGGCATCGCCATGATCCAGCCCAACTAGCGCTCCATGGATCAGATGCTCGCCCAGCTGGCGCCGCAGGCCACGCTGTTCATGCTCATCGCGACGCGGCTCTCGGCGATGCTGGCGGTGGCGCCGGTGTTCAACTCGCGCATGGTGCCGGCGCGCATCAAGGCCGGGCTGGTGATCATCATCAGCTACATCACCCTGCCCGCGGTGGCCGCACAGGGGGGCACGGTGCCCGACGGCATCATCCCCTTCGCGATGCTGGCGGTGAAGGAGGCGATCATCGGCTTCGCCTTCGGGCTGATCGCCCAGTTCCTGTTCGCGGCGATCCAGACCGCCGGCGCCTTCATCGACACCTCCGCCGGCTTCGCCATCGCCCAGACGCTCGACCCCACCTCGGGGGTGACCATCTCCGTGCTGGGCCGCTGGTACAACCTCATCGCGACCTCGTGCTTCATCGCGCTGGGCGGAGCGCAGCTGATGATCGCGGGCATCATCCGCAGCTTCACGCTGGCCCCGCCGCTCGCGCAGCTCAACCTCGACGCGGCCGTGGCGGGGGTGCTGGACCGGGCCGACGACATCTTCCTCGTCGTGGTGATGGTCGCCGCCCCGATCATCGGCGCCCTGCTGATCACGGACGTGACTCTCGGCATCATCTCCCGCGCCGTCCCCCAGATGAACGTCTTCATCGTCGGGCTGCCGCTCAAGATCATCGTCGCCCTGGCCGGCAGCGCCATACTCGTGCCCGCCTTCATCGCCCTCACGAACAGCCTGACGGGAGACATGTTCGTTGACCTGAGCCACATCATGAGGCAGGTCGGGAAGTAGCGACGACGGGCCCGGGCGAGGCCCGGGCCCGTCGCGACCCGGGGGGTGGACGAGGGCTGTCCGCCGCGCTCCGGGCGAGTCACCGGCGGGGCCCTGCCGAGGCGCCTGTCGGTGTTCCCGTCGTCGACACCATGCCCGATCTCCCCAGGGCTTGCAAGGTTGGACGACGACAAATAGTAAGGTGACCCGAACATCGGTGTCGGGGTCAGGGACGCCGATCCTCCGATCAGGACTTCGGGTAGCCTAACGCCGTTTGTTCTACCGGCTTCATTTGTTCGGTTCCCACCCACGGAGGTTCCATGCGTCGCGCGCTCGCCATCGCTTTGCTGCTCACGGTCCCGGTCGCGCTCGTCGCGTCGGCGTGCGGCTCGGACGACGGCACCGACGTACGCTCCGCGGGCGGGGCGTCCGCCTCGGGATCGGGCAGCGGCTCGAGCTCCGGCCCCGGCCTCTCCCTCGAGGACACGGCGACCGTCGCCACCGATGATGCCCGGATCCTGGCCGCCGTCGCCGCCTACACGACCTACGTGAAGGCGAAGACCGACGACCTCGTCGCCACGACCACGACCTTCACCGACGCGGTGCGCGCGGGCGACGTCGCCGCCGCCAAGTCGGCGTACGCCCGGAGCCGCGCGTCGTGGGAGGCCATCGAGCCGATCGCCGGCCTGATCCCCTCGATCGACGGAGCGGTCGACGCGCGGGTGGACGACTTCGCGGGCGTCAACGATCCGAAGTTCACCGGCTGGCACCGCCTCGAGTATCTGCTGTGGGAGAAGAACACGACGGCGGGCGGAGCGACCTACGCCGACCAGCTCGACGCCGACCTGGCCAAGCTGAGGACCGGCATCGCCACCCTCGACATCCCGCCGCTGGCGATGGCCCAGGGCGCCTCGGAGCTGATCCAGGAGGTCTCCGAGGGCAAGATCACCGGCGAGGAGGACCGTTACTCCAAGACCGACCTCTGGGACTTCGCGGCCAACGTGGCCGGCTCGCAGCGGATCATCACCGAGCTGACGCCGGCCCTCGCGACGGCCGACCCGGCGCTGCTCACGAGGATCCAGGCCGACTTCACGGAGCTCAACGCAGGCATCGACACGCTCCGCAAGGGCGACGGCTTCGTGCTCTTCTGCCGGGAGGACGACGACTTCCCCAACGCGGCGCTCTGCCCCGCGACCACGGTCACCACGGCGCAGATCGACACCCTCAAGGGCCAGTTGGCCGGTCTCTCCGAGGATCTGGCGCTCGTGCCCGGAGCTCTCGGGCTCACGTGATCTCGACGACGTGAAGGGTCACGTCTCGCGCAGGGAATTCCTCGCAGGCGCGGGCGGCCTTGCCGTCGGCGCCGCCGCGGGTGGGATGGTGGTGGGGGCCTCCGAGGGCCAGGCGGCGGGCGGCGATGCGGCGGATCTCGCGTTCGTCCCGTTCTCGGGCGCCCACCAGGCGGGCATCACGGCCGACCCCCAGCCGGCGCGGGGCCTCATGGCCTCGTTCACCGTGGTGGCGGCCGACCGGGCGGCGCTCCAGGAGATGTTCCGCGAGCTGACCGAGGAGATCCGCGGCCTCATGGCCGGGGTCCCGCCGGCGCGCCGCGACCCGGCCTTCCCGCCCACCGACTCGGGGATCCTCGGGCCCGAGCCGGCGCCGGACGACCTGTCGGTGGTCGTCGGCGTGGGCGCCAGCCTCTTCGACGGCCGGTACGGCCTGGGGAGCAGGCGGCCGCGTGAGCTGGTGAGGATGCCGTTCATCGCCAACGACCGCCTCGATCCGGCGCGCAGCCACGGGGATCTGCTGCTGACGGTCCAGTCGCAGAACACGGACCACGTGATCTTCGCGCTGCGCCAGCTGATGCGCCGCACCCGCCGCGACCTGACGCTGAAGTGGGTGATCGACGGCTACAACCGCCGCCGGGATCGGGCCGACACGACCACCGGCTCGCCGCGCAACCTGCTCGGTTTCGTCAACGGCACGGCGAACCTCACCACCGACGACGAGCTGATGGACCGCTACGTGTGGACCACCGGCGGCTCCGGCGGCGAGCCGGCCTGGACCACCGGCGGCTCGTACCAGGTGGTGCGCATCATCCGCATGATCGTCGAGTCCTGGGATCGCGCCGCGCTCGCGGAGCAGGAGGCGCTGATCGGGCGCCGCAAGATCGACGGCGCGCCCCTCGACGGCGCGCACGAGACGGACATCCCGGACTACGCGGCCGACCCCGAGGGGAAGGCCACGCCGCTGGACGCCCATATCCGCCTGGCCAATCCGCGGACCGCCGCGACGCAGGACAACCTGATCCTGCGGCGCGGCTTCTCGTACACCCGCGGCTACGACGGGGCCGGGCAGCTCGACCAGGGCCTCGCGTTCGTCAGTTTCCAGAAGAGCATCGCCACGGGTTTCATGGCCGTGCAGTCCCGCCTCAACGGCGAGCCCCTCGAGGAGTACATCCGGCCCGAGGGCGGCGGCTTCTTCTTCGCCCTCCCGGGGGTGCCGGACGAGGGGGGCTACCTCGGCCGGGGACTCTTCGAGAGCTGATCGACGGCGCCGCCCGATGCAGTCACCCAGAGCGTTGTTGAAAGGCGGCTGATCGGAGAAGGCCGCCCCGGAGGGCAGCCCCGCGCGAGACCGCGCAGAGCCGGTCGTCATTGCCTCGGTCCGGCGCCTACGGCGCCCCGTGCACCCCGCCGCGTGACCGTCGCAGTCCCGCTGCCGCACTCAAAAAGCGCCGACCCTGATGGCGCCCGGGTTGAGCGCGCCGGCCCTGGTACCGTCCTCGCCCCTTCACGTCCACGCGTTCGTCGGATGTCGGCCCGGAATGCGAGCGGCCTGTCGACGGGCCCGCGCCGGGGGCCTTACGATGGCGACGCCCGCCCCCTTCCGATTGGAACCGTGCGATGAGACGCCGCCAGGTCATCGCGAGCCTCGCCGCGCTCGTCACCGTCACCGCGGCGATACCTGCACTGGCGGGTGCCGCGCCGAGCAAGACGGAGCGGCTCACCCCCCTGCTGATGAAGGTGACCGACGCCCCGGTGCCGTTCCGCGGCTCGGACGGACGTCAGCACCTGGTGTACGAGCTGGGGATGACCAACTTCAGCTCCGGAACGGCGAGGGTGACGCGCGTCGTCGTGTTGGACGGCGCCGGGCGCGCGATCGCGCGTATGAACGCCGGCGCCGTGGCCGGCCGGTTGCAGCCCAACGGGTTCCGGACCTCCACCTCGACGCTCGCGGCGAGCGCGGGGGCCCTGCTGTTCGTGCACGTCACCCTGCCGAGGGGCGCGCGGGTGCCGAGACGCCTGCGGCATCGGGTGACCGCGGTGTTCGCCGCGGCGCCTCCCGGCAGCCGCACCGTCACAGCGACGGGCGGCGCCGTGGTCGTGAACCGTGCGCGCGTCGCCGTGATCGGGCCGCCGCTGCGCGGCGCCGGGTACATCTCGGCCGACTCGTGCTGCGACGCCACGCGCCACACGCGGGCGGCCCTGCCGGTCAACGGGCGCGTCTGGGTGACGCAACGGATGGCCGTGGACTGGGAGCGGCTCGACGCGAGCGGCCGCATCTACAACGGCCCGAAGCAGGACGTGAACAGCTACGCCATCTACGGCGACGACGTGCTGGCAGTGGCCAACGCGCCCGTCGTGTCGGTGACCACGGGGGTGCCCAACCAGGTGCCCGGCGTCTTCCCCTCGGGGATCTCCGTCGCGGAGGCGGACGGCAACGCGATCGTGCTCGGCCTGGGCAGGGGTCGCTACGCGCTGTACGCCCACCTCCAACCCGGGAGCATCCGGGTACGCGTCGGCGACCGCGTGACGCGGGGACAGGTGATCGGCAGCGTGGGCAACACCGGCAACTCGGTGGCGCCGCACCTGCACTTCCACGTGATGGCCGGCCCTCGCCCGCTGGCCGCCAACGGGCTCCCGTACGAGATCAAGAACTACACCGTGGAGGGGCGCACCCGCGGGACCGCGGCCTTCGACACGGCCGAGGCAGACGGAACGCCGCTCGCGGTGTCACACGCGGGGGCGGGCCGCGTGAGGCGCGGCCTGCCCCTGGACCAGCTGATCATCGACTTCGGGGGTTCCTGAGCACCCGCAGGACGGACGGCGACCCCGGGAGACCGGCAGCAACCCGCCGGACGCCTGCGATCAGGGCGAGGATCGCAACCCCGACGACGGCCGCGACCCAGACGTTGAACGGCACGTCTGTAATCAGCAGGACGGCGCACGTGATGGCGACGCCGAGGAAGGCGACGCCCCCCCAGCGTGAGCCGGCGCGACTCCGGCGCGACGTCGGCCTTCGCCCCGCGCCGGAAAACGCAGCCGGCGCATCGCCTCGTCGAAGCGGGCGGTGAGGGGCACGGTGAGCAGGAACGCGAACAGCACCCGCACCCCCGGAGCGTCACGCTCCCGCAACAGCTCGCCGAACTGTGGCGGTCGGCCCGCTGATCCCGTAGTAGCGACAGGTCCGGGCGACGTTGCCGGTCACCTCCCCGGCGTGGGCCGGCACCGCCAGGCGATGGCGGATCTTGCGCTGCTGCTCTTGCTCGGTCATCTAGGCGTCCTCTCACGAAGACCCCGATCTTGTAAACGCCCTCCGTCAGTTCTCGACCTAGAGCGCCTTGCCGGGGTTGAGCAGGTCGTCGGGGTCGAAGACGCCCTTCACGCCCCGCGCCAGCTCTCGGGCGCGCGTACCGATCTCCTTCTCCAGCCAGGGCAGCTTCAGCGTCCCCACCCCATGCTCGCCCGTGATGGTGCCGTCCAGGGCCAGCGCGGCCTCGTAGATCGCGCCCGCGGCTTCGTGCGCACGGGCACGCTGCTCGGGGGAGTGGCGGTCGAACACCACGGTCGGATGCATGTTCCCGTCTCCGACGTGGCCGAAGGTGGCGATCTCCAGGCCCGTCCGCGATGCGATGCTCTCGATCTCGGCGAGCAACTCCGCCACCCGTCCGCGCGGAACCCCGACGTCCTCGAGGAGGGTGCCGCCCCGGCGCTCCAGCGCGCTGAAGCAGAGGCGGCGCACCTCCATCAACATGGCGCTCTCGATCTCGTCCTCCGCGGCGACGACCAGGCTCGCGCCGGCCTCCTCGCAGCACCGCGCCGCGACGGCGATCTCATCGTGGCGGGCGGTGCCCGGCAGGTCGGACTGCACCAGGAGCAGCGCGGCCGATCCGAGGTCCAGGTCGAGCCGCCGCCAGTCCTCCACCGCCGCCAGCGTGACGCGGTCGATCAGTTCCACCAGCGAGGGAGCGATACCGGCGCGGCTCATGGCCTGAACCGCCTCTCCGGCCGAGACGAGGGTGGGGAAGTAGGCGGCGAGGGTCAGGGGCTCGGCGGGCGTCGGGCGCAGACGGAGGGTCGCCTCGGTCACGACGCCGAGGGTCCCTTCGGACCCCACGAGCAGCGACAGCAGATCGAGCCCGGCCACCCGTTTCACCGTGGGGCCGCCCAGATCCACCCGCTCCCCGTCCGCCAGCACGACGATCAGGCCCAGCACGCTCTCGCGTGTCGCGCCGTACTTGACGCAGCACAGGCCGCCGGCGTTGGTGGCGATGTTGCCGCCGATCGTCGAGAAATCGCGGCTCGCGGGGTCCGGCGCGTACCAGAGGCCCCGCTCGGCGACGGCGGCCTTGAGAACGCCGTTGACCACGCCCGCCTCGACGCGCGCGACAAGGTTGACATCGTCGATCTCCAGGATGCGGGTCATGTCCTCGGTGCAGAGGACGATCGCGTCGTCGATGGCGGCGGCCCCACCCGACAGCCCGCTGCCCGCGCCGCGCGCCACCACGGCGATGCGGTGCGCCGCGGCGATGCGCATGATGGCCTGCACCTCGTCGGTGTCGCGCGGGCGCACGACGGCCCGCGGTCGTCCGCCCTCGACCAACTCGGCGTGGTCGTGCCGGAAGCGATCCATCAGGTCGGGGTCCGTCAGCACCCTCCCGGCAGGGAGGGTGCTGACGAGCTCCTGCGTCATGGCGTCGGTTGGAGCGATGGCCATGGCGTCACGCCACGTGGGTCAGCTCCGATGCGCTGTCCACGGGGGCGTGCTGCCGCAGGAGGCGCATGAACTCGCGCATCCACGACGGGTGGTCCGGCCACGCGCGGGCGGACACCATCTTGCCGTCCACCACACCGCCTCCATCCACGTATTCGGCGCCGGCTGCCGCGACGTCGGGGGCGAGGGCGGGATAGGCGGCGGAGCGCCGCCCCTGGAGGACTCCGGCGGCCGCGAGGGCCAGGGGGCCGTGGCAGATCTGGGCGACGGGGCGCTCGTCGGAGAAGAACGCCGCGATGATGCGTTGCACGTCGACGTCGTTGCGGATGTATTCGGGCGCACGCCCGCCCGGTACCACCAGCGCGACGTACTCGGAAGGGTTGACCTCGGAGAAGGCGAGGTCGGCCGGCCAGGTGTATCCGGGCTTCTCGGTGTAGGTGTCGTAGCCGTCCACGAAGTCGTGGACCACGAACTGGAGCTTCTTCTTCGACGGGGCCGCGATGTCAACCTCGTACCCCTCCTCGAGGAGCCGCTGATACGGGTACATCACCTCCAGCGACTCCGCGGCGTCACCTGTCAGGATCAGGACCTTGGGCATGGATGCCTCCTCGGGCGATTCTCGGAAACCGCGGTCAGCGTAACCCTTGGTCAGACCATCAGTCAATGAGACAATGGGCACATGTCGATGACCTTCGACGAGGTCAGCCGCAACCCCCTGTACCTGCAGGTGGCCGAGAGCATCCGCGAGGCGATCATCGCCGGGACGCTGACGCCGGGGCAGGCGCTGCCCACCGAGCGCGACCTCTCCGACTCGTTCGGCGTCAGCCGCGCGTCGGTGCGCGAGGCGCTTCGCGCCCTGCAGGCCCAGGGCCTGGTCTCGTCCACCGGATCTCCCTCCCGCACGGTGGTCGCGGAGGGCGCCGGCGCGCACGCGAGGGACGCGATGATCACGCTGCTGCGCCTCAACGGCGTGGGTCTGGACGACCTCATGGGCTTTCGGTCGCTGCTCGAGGCGGGCGCGCTGGCCGCCGCTGCCCATCGGCGCGACCCCGAGCGGCTCGACGAGGCGCGGCAGGCCCTGGAGGACATGCGGCAGCCGGGAATCGGCGTGGAGGAGTTCGAGCGCGCCGACGTGCGTTTCCACGTCGCCCTGGTGCAGGCCTCCGGCAACCAGGCGATGCATCTGGTGATGCAGGTCCTGCGCCAAACCGTGGAGCGCCACCTGCGGGAGGTGCTCGAGGCGCAGCCCGATCTGAGGGCGGCCCTCGCGCGGCTCATCGACGAGCACGCGGCCATCCTCGCGGCGGTGGAGCGCGGGCACGCGACGCGTGCGTCCGCGCTCGTGACCGCTCACATCAGCGGCTTCTATCGGGCGGAATCAGCACCCCCGCACCGGTGAACCGGCCGGCGCGCAGGTCGTCGAGGGCGTCGCCGGCGCGTTCCAGCGGGTAGGTGGTCACGTGGGTCCGTATCCCGACGCGCGGGGCGAGCGCCAGGAACTCCTCGCCGTCGCGGCGCGTCAGGTTGGCCACCGAGCGCAGCGACCGCTCGTGCCAGAGCAGCTCGTAGGGGATCGACGGGATGTCGCTCATGTGGATCCCGCCCAGCACGACGGTTCCCCCGGGCGCGAGCGCGGTCAGCGCGAGCGGCACCAGCGGGCCCACCGGCGCGAAGATGATCGCGGCCTCGAGCTCGTCGGGAGGCCGCTCGTCCGACGTGCCGACCCAGCTCGCCCCGAGATCGCGCGCCAAGCCCTGCGAGGGGTCGCCCGCCGTGCGGGTGAACGCGTAGACCTCGCGCCCCTGCCAGCGCAGCACCTGGGTGATGATGTGCGCCGCCGCGCCGAAGCCGTAGATGCCGACGCGCCGGGCGTCGCCGCACATGGAGAGGGCGCGATATCCGATCAGGCCGGCGCACAGCAGCGGCGCCACGTCGGCATCGGAGAGGCCGTCGGGGAGGGGGAAGCAGAAGCGCTCGTCGGCGACGGTGTACTCGGCCATGCCGCCGTCGATGTCGCGGCCCGTGAAGCGCGCACGGGGGCACAGATTCTCGCGCCCCGAGGTGCAGTAGGCGCACACCCCGCAGGTCCAGCCCAGCCACGGCACCCCGACCCGTTCGGCTCCCGACCCGACGGTGCCGACGATCTGGTGCCCCAGGATTCGCGGCGGCGACGGGACGTCAACCTCACCGTCCATCAGGTGGAGGTCGGTGCGGCACACGGCGCAGGCACGGACGCGCAGCAGCAGTTGACCGGCGCCGGCGCGCGGCACCTCGCGCTCGGTCGCGCGGAGCGGCGCTCCGACGCCCTCGAAGACCATTGCGCGCATGGCTCAAGGGTAGCCTTGACGCCACGGAGTGTGACGGGAGGCGACGCATGCGGGTGCTGATCGCGGGCGGGGGTATGGCGGGCCTGGTGCTGGCGCGGGGCATCGCGCTGCGAGGCGGGCAGGCGACGGTGATCGAGCGGGCCGCGCCCGACCGGCAGATCCCGGGCCCGATCATGCTCCCGTTCCAGGCGTACGACTCCCTTGACGAGATCGGCGTGCTTGCGCCGGTTCGCGCACGGGGCATCGACATCCCGCCGCACCGCAACGACCAGCCCGTGGCCATCTCGGTACCGCGCCAGACCGTTCTGGACCTGCTCCGCGAGGGGGTCGACATCCTCTGGGAGCACGAACTCGTGGACCTTCTGCGCGACGGCGACCGCATCGTCGGCACCCGGGTGCGCGGGCCCGGCGGCGAGCGCGACCTGGACGCGGATCTGGTCGTCGGGGCCGACGGAACGGGGTCGCGAGTGCGCGAGCTGGCGGGCATCGCGGCGGAGACCCGGGTGTCCGACACGGCGTTCGTCTCGTTCCGCAGCCCGCTCCCCGCCCCCGAGCCGTTCTCGATCGCCTTCCTCTCGGATGGTCGTCAGGTGACGCTGATCGGCTGGTCGGGCGGCAGCGCGGGCGGCTGGCAGATCGACCGCGTGCCGGGCGGCGCGGCCGAGGCGCTCGCCCCCGGCCTCGAGGCGTATCGGCGCGCCTTCGTGCGGCTGCTGCCGCAGGCCGAGGGCCCGCTGTCGGCGCTCACCTCCGACGACCAGCTGACCTACCGCGAGGTGACCGAGGTGCGGTGCGACCAGTGGTGGACGCCCGGCGTCGCGCTGGTCGGCGAGGCGCTCCATGCCATGAACCCCGAGGTCGGCATCGGCTCCGGGCTGGGCATGGGCGACGCGCAGGCGCTCGCCGCGGCGATCGCGGCCAACCCGGACGACCCCGACGCCGCATGCCGCACCTACGAGCACTGGCGCCGGCCGGCCGTCGCGCCCTATCTGGCGGTCGGCGGAACCGCGTCCAAGGTCTACGCGGGCGGTCGCCGTCCCGAAGAGGAGCGCTGGCCGCCCGCCTGAGGCTCCGGGGTCAGGCGACCCGCAGGGCGGACTCCCCGGACTCCTCGGACTCCTCGGCGATCCGCAGGCTGCGGAGGGCCCACCAGCATGCGGTGCCGATGGTCTCGGCCAGGCTCTGGACCAGGTAGAGGCGCGTCGACTGGAGCACCTGCGAGTCGAGAGCGCCGGCCTGGACGTTGACCGTCGCGGTCAGGGCCAGGTCGCCGACGGCGGGGAGGGCCTTGCCGACTCCCTGCCCGGGCTGAAGGCCGCCCCGTCGCAGCGCGATGCTGCCGACGCCGCGGAGCGGGCCGAGCGCCGCGTCGATCGCGACCACCAGGGGCCGCGAGGGGTCGGCGTGCACGACGGCGACACGCTCGGCGAGGTTGAGGGCGTGAAGCGGGCGCTCGAGGGTGCCGACGATCCGGTCGGCGGGGTGGCCGAGCCGCTCCAGCCGTTGACCCACCAGCGGGCCCAGGGCGTCGCCGGTCGATCGGTCGGAGCCGATGCACGCGAAGGAGACCGGGCGCGTCGCCGCGCCCAGGGCGGCCAGCTCGAGTTCGAGCGCCATCGACAGCGTCGCCACCGCCGAAGGGTCGTCGCCCTGCACCTCGCAGATCGTCACCGGGAGCCTCTCCGTGGAACATCGAACGAGGGGCAGGGTAAGCGCGGCGCTCATCGGCGAGACCACCCATCCGGATAGCGGGCGGGCCCCCATTCGGGGAAGGCTGTGGCCGGCGCCGAGGGCCGCGCCCACGCGGCCGATGGGCCATGTGGGCACCTCCGAGCACCTCGGCCTCTTCCTCGACGAGACCCGCGACGAATTGCGGGTCCTCGACCTCGCGCTGCGCGATCCGGAGCGATCGGGAGGATCCGGACCCGGTGGCGACGGTCGTCCGCGTGGTGCACGCGCTGAAGGGCATGGGCGCCGTTCTGGCCGCCGCCGAGGCATCGGGCGGCGACGCGGCTGTCGCCGCCATCCCGGGACAGGGCAGCGCGATCACCTTTCGGCTCCCGCTCGCTCAACCTTGCGGCTCCTCCTGACGAAGAAGTGGTGATCGTGCTGGAGGCCACCTCCGGGACGACCTCAACCATCGGCCGCGCTCAGGATGAACGCGGGTTGTCGGAGTCACGGACGGCGCGCACCCAGGACGGCGGCGTCGAATGGCCGGCTCGGCTGGTGATCGCACAGAGAAGGCCACTCCGCGCCGGCGCGACGAGTCGCGCAAGCGGGGCCAGGTCGCGCGCAGCCGCGAGGTCAACACCGGTCTCGGCCTGCTGGCCACATTCGCGATGCTGTCGTTCCTCGGCGGTTGGATGCTCACCGGCCTGATGCAGGTGATGAGCACGTCCCTGGGCACCGCCGGCGACTCCGGCCCCATCACGACGACGTCGGGCTGGCAGCTGATGGTCGACGCCGGCTGGGCGTCGTTGCGCTTGGTGGCGCCGTTCGCGATCGGCGGGATGATCATCGGCGTCGTCGCCTCGGCCATCCAGGTCAAGCCCGGCATCACGCCCGAGGTGCTCAAGCCGCGTTTCTCGGTGCTCAATCCGATCCAGGGTGCCAAGCGGCTCCTCGGCCCCCGCTCCCTGGTGAGCCTGGTCAAGGACCTGCTCAAGGTCGGCGCCACCGGCCTCGTGGCCTACTGGGTGCTCAAGGACTCGCTGCCCTCGCTCACCGGCCTGATGGGCGCGGGCCCCGGGCAGACCATCTCGGTGATCAGCGACCTGACGATGCGGATCGGCTTCTCGATCGTGGCCGTGTACGCCGTCATTGCGGTCGGCGACCTGCTGTTCGAGCGCTGGCAGCACGAGAAGGACCTGCGGATGACCCGCGACGAGGTGCGTCGCGAGGCCAAGGAGCAGGACGTCAACCCCGAGATCAAGGGCCAGCTCAAGCGCCGCCAGCGCGAGATGGCCGTGCGCCGCATGATGTCGGCCGTCCCGGACGCGGACGTCGTGATCACCAACCCGACCCACTTCGCCGTCGCGCTGCGGTACGCGCGTGCGCTGCCCGCCCCGCGGGTGGTCGCCAAGGGCGCCGACAACGTCGCCTTTCGCATCATCGCGACGGCCAAGGAGAACGGCGTCACGGTGGTCCAGGATCCGCCCCTCGCGCGGAGCCTGTTCGCCGCCGCGGAGGTCGGCCAGTTCATCCCGGCCGACGCCTTCGGCGCCGTCGCCGAGATCCTCGCCCACGTCTACCGCGCCACCGGGCGCGCGCCGGCCGCCGCATGAGCACCGCCATCGCCGCCCCGCGCGCAGCGACGCGCAACACGATGTCGCGGATCCTCGACAACAGCGATGTCGCGATCGCCGTGGTCGTCGTCGGCATCGTCGTGATGATGATCGTCCCGCTGCCCCCGTGGCTGCTGGACATCCTGCTCACGGCCAACATCTCCGCGGCTCTCGCCATCGTGCTGGCGACGCTCTACACCACCGAGCCGCTGCAGTTCTCGGTGTTCCCGTCGCTGCTGCTGGTGGCGACCCTCTTCCGCCTGGCCCTCAACATCTCGGGCACGCGCCTGATCCTGCTGCACGGCGAGGCCGGTGAGGTGATCTCATCGTTCGGGGCCTTCGTGGTCGGCGGCAACGTCGTGGTCGGCCTGATCGTCTTCTCGATCCTGATCGTGGTGCAGTTCGTGGTGATCACGAACGGCGCCGGGCGCGTCGCAGAGGTGGCCGCGCGGTTCACCCTCGACGCGATGCCCGGCAAGCAGATGGCGATCGACGCCGACCTCAACGCCGGTGTCATCACCGACCAGGAGGCCACCCAGCGCCGCGAGACGATCGCCAAGGAGGCCGACTTCTACGGCGCCATGGACGGTGCGTCCAAGTTCGTCAAGGGCGACGCCATCGCCGCGGTCCTGATCGTGATGATCAACCTGATCGGCGGCCTCTGCGTCGGCGTCTTCCAGCAGGGCATGGGCTTCTCCGAGGCGATCCAGCACTTCTCCCTGCTGACCGTCGGCGAGGGCCTGGTCAACCAGATCCCGGCGCTGCTGATCTCGACGGCGACCGGCATCATCGTCACCCGCTCGGTGGGCGAGTCCAACCTCGGGCAGGACCTCGCGAAGCAGATCGTCCGCCAGCCGAGGGCCCTGTTCCTGGCAGGCGTCGTCGCGGTGGGCATGGGGCTCGTCCCCGGCCTGCCCAAGCTGCCCTTCTTCATCATCGGCGGGATCATCCTGATCGTCGCGACGCTCTTGAAGAAGGGGATCAAGGAAGAGGAGGAGCTCCGCCTGGAGGAGGCCGCCACGGCCGTCGCCACGCGGCCCAACGAGCCTGAGAACGTCACGGCGCTGCTGCCGCTGGATCCCCTCGAGCTGGAGATCGGCTACGGCCTGGTGCCGCTGGTTGACGCGGACGAGGGGGGAGACCTGCTCGGCCGCGTCGCGATGGTGCGCCGCCAGATGGCCACCGAGCTCGGACTGTCGCTGGCGCCGATCCGGATCCGCGACAACATCCAGCTCGGCTCGCACGACTACGCCGTCAAGATCAAGGGCGTCGAGGTGGCGCGCTGGTCGCTGATGCCCGGTCAGCTGCTCGCGATGAACCCGGGCACGGCCGAACTGCCGCTGGACGGCCTGCCCACCGTGGAGCCCTCGTTCGGTCTTCCGGCCGTGTGGATCGGCGAGGCCCAGCGCGAGCAGGCCGAGGTCTCCGGCTACACGGTCGTGGACCCGACCTCGCTCATCGTCACCCACCTCAGCGAGGTGATCCGCCGCAACGCCGCCGAGCTGCTCGGGCGCCAGGACGTGCGCGCCCTGCTCGACGCCCTCAAGGAGCGCTTCCCCGCGCCGGTGGACGAGCTGGTGCCCGACCTGATGACCGTCGGCGAAGTGCAGCGCGTGCTGCAGACCCTTCTCTCGGAGGCGGTGCCGATCCGCGACCTGGTGACCGTGCTGGAGACGCTCGGCGACAAGGCCAAGCTGACCAAGGACGTCCCGATCCTCGCCGAGTACTGCCGTCAGGCCCTCTCGCGCGCCATCTGCGGTCGTTTCGTGGACGAGACCGGCACGCTCCGCGCGATCACGCTCGACCCCGAGGTCGATCGCGAGATCGCCGAGTCGGTGGCGCGGACCGAGGACGGCACCACGGTGACGATGGATCCGGCCCGCGCCTCCGCCCTGGTCGAGAACCTCTCCGAACAGGTGGAGCTGGCCCAGTCCATGGGCGCGGCCCCGATCGTCCTCTGCTCCGGCGCCACGCGCCGCCACCTCAAGGCGATGACGGCACACGCGATACCTGCCCTGACCGTCCTGTCGTACCACGAGATCCTGCCCTCCGTCCGCGTCGAGCCCATCGGGCTCGCCGCCCTCGTCTAGCCACATGTCCCGAAGCCGCCACTCCACAAGGAGCCCCTGGTCGTGCAGATGAAGCAATTCTCCGGAGCCACCGTCGACGAGGTGCTGCTCAAGGTCCGCGCCGAGCTCGGCGAGGACGCGGTCATCCTCCAGACCAAGCGGGTCGTGAACGGCGGGATCGGCGGCTTCTTCGGCCGCCAGGGCGTCGAGGTGACCGCCGCGGAGGGCCTGCCCGACGCGGACGAGGCCAACCAGGAGGCGGCCGCGTCGGTCGCGATCCCCACCGAGGCCGACGCCGAGTACGACACCAGTGCGCGCGACAACCCCTTCCAGCGCCATTTGGAAGGCCGTCTCGCCGCCGCCGAGGAGGCCGAGGCCCTCGACGCGCCTCCGGCTCCCGGAGCGCCGGCGTCGCCCGCCGCGACCTACGCCCGCTCCGCCGGCGCGACACCGGCTCCCCCGCGGCCCTTCGCCTCCGGCGACCTGGAGCGGAGCCAGGCGATCCTGGAGGCCGCGCGCGCCGCGGTCCAGCAGGCGCACGAGGCGGCCGCCCTCGCGCCGCCCCCGGCGACGGCTCCGGTCCCGGAGGATCTGATCGATGACGACGATCTCGCCCTCGACCCGCCCTTCGTGCCGGCGACCTTCCACCAGGAGCCCGCCGCGGCTGCGGCCCCCGTGCCCGCTCCGGCCCGCGCTCCGGCCCGCCAGGCCGCGGCCGGCCTCGACGGCATCCGCAACGAGCTGGTGCGCGGCGGCGTGGATGAGCAACTGCTCGAGCGGTTTCTGGAGGGCTTCGGCCAGAGCGTGGCCCCGTTCCTCGAGGCCGGTGACTCGGCGCGCGACGCGGTGCGCGACTACATCGCCTCGCGGCTGCCGATGGTGCGCGACTGGAAGGCCCACCCGGCCGGTCAGGCGATCGCCTTCGTCGGCCAGAGCGGCGTGGGCAAGACCAGCGCCGCCGCATGCCTGGCCGGGCGCTACCGCTCCGCCGGACTCGCCGTCGCCCTCGTCGCGGCGGGCGGGGGACCGCACGACGCGCTGGAGGGGCACGCCCGCCGCCTCGACGTGCAGTTGTTTCGCGCGGCGGACGGCCCCGCGCTCGCCACCCTCTGCGGCACGCTGGCCGATCGCGACCTGGTCGTGATCGACACCGCGGGGCGCTCGCAGCAGCAGCTGGGAGAGATCGAGGACCTCGCCGGACTGCTCGCGCCGGCCAATGCGGCCGAGGTGCACCTGGTGCTTCCCGCCGCGGCGTCGCTGGCCGACATCGGTGACGTTCAGCGGCGCTTCCGCATGGTTGGTGTGAACCGACTCGCGCTCACCAAGCTCGACGAGACGCGTTTTCACGGAAATCTGCTCAATCTGCCGATGCGTATGGGCAAGGCCCTGTCATTCCTCTCGGCGGGCACGTCGGTTCCCGGCGCCCTGGCGCCGGCCGACGGGCGCCGCGTCGCGGAGATGCTTCTGCCATGACACCCGCGTCGCGATCAGCGGCCATCGATCTCGCGCTCCTCCCCGGCCGGGGCAGGCAGGTGATGCTCGACGACCTTCCCGGCGGGCCCTGGCTGACGACGGTGGACGGCGTGAGCGAGGACGGCGTCGTGCTGCTCGCGCCGCCGCGGCTCGGAGGCAGGACCGTCCTGCTGCCGATCGGCCGCCGCGCGCGGGTCTCGTACTCGCACGGCGAGGTCCCGACCGAGATCGACGTCAACATCCTCGTGGCCCCGGACGCCGGCACCCCCTCGTACACCGCGCGCCTGGCCGGCGGCCCGCGGCGCCTTCAGCGGCGCACCGCGGTGCGTGTGCCCATCAATCTGATCGCCCAGGCCACCGGCGACGACACCACGATCACGGCCGTCACCGAGAACCTCTCGGGCGGCGGAGCCCTGCTGCGCGCCGCCAGGCCGATCAAGGCGAACACGATGCTCGCCATCACCGTGGAGTGCGGCGGCAACGTCGGCACCGTGAAGCTCAGGGGGCGTGTGGTGCGGTGCGACCGGGTCGATGCCGCGGAGCGTCCCTGGCGCGTCGCCATCGCCTTCGTCGATCCGCCGGTCACCACCCAGGAGCACCTCGTGCACTTCCTGTTCGAGCGCCAGCGTGAGCTGCGCCGTCGCGAGACCGGCCTCGACTGATGGCGGCGCGTCCGGCGAAGAGGGGTGGGGCGAAGGGCGGCGGCGCGCCCACGACGCCGATGGACATGTGGGTCGCGCGCGCCCGCGGCGTCGGCGCGCTCATCGGTTTCGCCATCGCGTTCTGGATATGCCATCGCCAGGGCTTCACGACCACGGACGCGGTGTTGCGCGGGCTGATCGGCGCCATCGCGCTCTCGCTGGTCTCCTGGTGGTCGGCGCTCCTCGTGATCCAGGCGCTGATGCGCGCCGCGGCCGTCGAGACCTCGCGCGACGGCGCCGACGCCGCCCAGGCCCAGGGCGCGGCCGCACGCGCCGCGGCCGGTGAGGGCTCGTGACCGGCGTCACGCCCATGGCTCCGGCCCCCGCGCCCGCCGCCGCCGCCGGCCTCGCAGTCGCGGCGGGCCGGCCCGCGCCCGATCACGCGGCGCGCCCCGAGGCGAGGGAGCCGGACACGGCGCCCCGCCGCAGCGCCATGAGGTCCGGCCCCGCCACGACGCAGCCCGACCCCGACGGCCACCGCGGACGACTGGTCGACGTCTTCGCCTAGAGGCGCCCGGCGGCGCCGACACCCGGGTCGCCATCGCAAAAGCCGGTTGCTCCGCTAGCATCGCCGCGAATATCCGCGGGCGATCAGGACGGAACGCGCAATGACGAAGTGGCGACTCGGCGGGACCATGGCGATCCTCGGGATGGTGACGGCCTTGGTGCCCGCCCTCGCGGCGGCCCAGACGGCAACCGCACCGGCGCCCGTCGCGCCGCCGGCTCTGGCCCCCGGCGTCATCGCCGCCGGCGTGAGCATCGACGGGGTGCCCGTCGCCGGTCTCGGCGCCGCCGCCGCCAGGCGCGCGGTGATCACGCAGCACATCGCCCCGCGCCGCCTGCCGCTCACCGTCACGTTCCGCCGGCGCAACCTGAGGATCGACCCGGTCAAGGTCGGCTACGTGGCCGACGTCGCCTACGCCGTCAAGGTCGCCCTGATCTACGGGCGCTCCCGCCCGGTGCCGCCCGAGGGCGTCACCGTCCCCCTCAAGGAGAGGGTCAACCGCGGGAGGCTGCGGGCCGTGCTCAAGCAGCGGGCCGCGAGGTACGGCGTCCCCGCCCGGGACGCCGCCGTGACGGTGAAGGGCGTCAAGCCCGTCGTTCGCAAGGCCCGCGTCGGCACCACGATCGACATCGCCAAGTCGGTGGCGAAGGTCCAGGCGGCGATCATCACCCGCGACCGGCCGAGCTACGCGCTCACCTCGAAGCGGGTGATCCCGGCGGTCACCACCGCGCGCGCGGTGGTGATCGTCGATCGCGGCAACTTCCGCCTCACCTGGTTCAAGGCGGGCAGGCGGATCACGTTCCCGATCGCCGTCGGCATGCCCGCCCACCCGACGCCCAGCGGCAACTTCAGGGTGATCGAGAAGCAGAAGAACCCCACCTGGTTCCCGCCCAGCTCACCCTGGGCCGCCGGGCTCGGACCGGTGCCGCCCGGCGTCAGCAATCCGCTCGGCACCCGCTGGATCGGCACCTCGGCCCCGGCGATCGGCATGCACGGCACGCCGCAGTCGGGCTCCATCGGGTCGCGTGCCTCGCACGGCTGCATCCGCATGTACATCCACGACGCCGAGCGGCTGTACGAGCTCGTGGACGTCGGGACGCCGGTCTACATCAGGTAGTCGTCAAGCGCCGTTCGCGTTCTCCGCGAGGGCCGTGCGGATGCGCGCGGCGGCGCCCGCCGGCATGAGGGCGTGGATGCGGGTGCCCTGCTCGGTGGGCTCCTGGGTCACCTCGCTCCCGTCCGCGTAGACGGCGGCCATCAGGCCGCCCTGGGCGTAGGGAATCGTCACGTCCAGCGCCACCAGCCGCCGCCGCGCGACCTCCGCGAGGCGGTGCTCCAGGTCGTCGAGGCCCGCGCGCGTGACGGCGGAGACCTGCACCGCGTCGGGGTGCCGGTACGCCAGCGCGAGGCGCTCCTCGGGAGGCAGCAGGTCGACCTTGTTCAGCACCAGCAGGCGCGGGATGTCGGCCGCGCCGATCTCGGTGAGCACCTCGCCCACGGCCCGGGCGCGGTCGGCCCGGCGCGCCTCCGATTCGGAGGCGTCGGCCACGTGCAGGATCAGATCGGCGTCCCGGGCCTCCTCGAGGGTCGCCGAGAACGCCGTGACCAGTTGATGGGGGAGGTGCCGGATGAAGCCGACGGTGTCCGACAGCAGCACCTCGTGGCCCTCGCACTCCACGCGCCGGGTGGTCGGATCGAGGGTCTCGAACAGCGCGTCGTTGACGCTCACGTCGGCGCCCGAGAGGGCGTTCATCAGGCTCGACTTGCCGGCGTTGGTGTAGCCGGTGAGCGCAATGCGTGGCGTCGCCGAGCCCACCCGCTTCTCGCGTTGGGTGTCGCGCGAGCGGGCCACGTCGCGCAGGCGCCGGCGCAGGGTCGCCATCCGGTTGCGCACCAGCCGACGGTCCGATTCGAGCTGGCTCTCACCGGGTCCGCGGGTGCCGACGCCGCCGCCCAGGCGTTCGAGGTGCTGCCACAGCCCCTCCTGGCGGGCGTACGAGTACTCGAGTTGCGCCAGCTCCACCTGCAGCTTGCCCTCGGCCGAGCGCGCGTGCTGGGCGAAGATGTCGAGGATGATCGCGGTGCGGTCCACGACCCGCGTCGTCAGGCGGTCCTCGAGCGCGCGCTGCTGCCCGGGCGTCAGGGAGCCCTCCGCCGCGACCAGGTCGGGCTTGTGGCGCACCACCAGCTCCTTGAGCTCCTCGAGCTTGCCCGTGCCCAGGTAGGTGCGCGGCAGCGGGCGCTCGCGGTGCTGCACCAGCGTCTCGATCACCTCGGCGCCGGCCGTGCGCAGCAGCTCGCCGAGCTCGCGCAGCCGGTCCTCCTGCTCGTCGCCGGTCACCTCCAGCGACGCGATCACCAGCGCCCGCTCGTGCCCCTGGCGCCGTACCTCCTCCTCGGGGCGCGCCGCCCGGCCGCGATATGTCCGCTGGATCTCTTCTGGCATCCATGGATCATGCCCGACCCGCGTGGCGGACACCGAGGCAGTCCGGCACCGTAGGATGCCGCGGTGATCCGGGAGCCGGCCAACATCGCGGACGACGCGCCCGACTGGTACCGCGACGCGGTGATCTACGAGCTTCATGTCCGGTCGTTCTCGGACAGCGACGAAGACGGCATCGGCGACTTCCGCGGGCTGATCTCCAAGCTCGACTACCTTCACGATCTGGGCGTCAACGCGATCTGGCTGCTGCCCTTCTACCCCTCGCCCCTGCGCGACGACGGGTACGACATCGCCGACTACCGCTCGGTCAACCCGGCCTACGGCAGCATGCGCGACGTCGGGCGCCTGATCCGGGCCGCCCACGAGCGCGGGCTGCGCGTGATCACCGAGCTGGTGCTCAACCACACCTCCGACCAGCACCCCTGGTTCCAGAGGGCGCGCCGCTCCCCGGCGGGCGGTCGCTGGCGCAACTTCTACGTGTGGAGCGACACGCCTGAGCGCTACCGCGACGCGCGCATCATCTTCAAGGACTTCGAGACCTCCAACTGGGCGTGGGATCCGGTCGCCGGCCAGTACTACTGGCACCGCTTCTACTCACACCAGCCGGACCTCAACTTCGCCAACGGCGAGGTGCGCCGGGCACTGACCTCGCAGGTGGACCACTGGTTCCGGATGGGGGTGGACGGGCTGCGCCTGGACGCGGTGCCCTACCTCTACGAGCGCGAGGGCACCAGCTGCGAGAACCTGCCCGAGACCCACGAGTTCCTGCGCTCTCTGCGCGCCCACGTGGACGCCAACTTCCCCAACCGGATGCTGCTGGCCGAGGCGAACCAGTGGCCCGAGGACGCCGCCGAGTACTTCGGCGACGGCGACGAATGCCAGATGGCGTTCCATTTCCCGCTGATGCCGCGGCTGTTCATGGCGATCCAGATGGAGGACCGCTTCCCGATCATCGACATCCTCCAGCAGACGCCCGACCTGCCCGAGGGCTGCCAGTGGGCCCTGTTCCTGCGCAACCACGACGAGCTCACGCTCGAGATGGTCACCGACGAAGAGCGCGACTACATGTACCGGGTCTACGCGCATGAGCACCAGGCGCGCATCAACCTGGGCATCCGCCGCCGGCTCGCCCCGCTGCTCGGCAACGATCGCGCCAAGATCGAGCTGATGAACGGCCTGCTGCTGTCGCTCCCGGGCACTCCGGTCATCTACTACGGCGACGAGATCGGGATGGGCGACAACATCTACCTCGGCGACCGCGACGGCGTTCGCACGCCGATGCAGTGGAGCGGGGATCGCAACGCCGGCTTCTCGCGCGCAAACCCCCAGCGCCTGTTCCTGCCGCCGATCATCGATCCCGAGTTCCACTACGAGACGGTCAACGTCGAGACGCAGGCCAAGAACGGCGGCTCGCTGCTGTGGTGGATGCGGCGCATGCTGGCGCTGCGAAAGCGCTACGAGGTGTTCGGCCGCGGCGAGCTGGAGTTCCTGCACCCCGAGAACCGGCGGGTGCTGGCCTATCTGCGGCGCGACGAGAACCGCTGCGTCCTGATCGTCGCCAACCTCTCCCGCTTCGCCCAATACGTCGAGCTCGACCTGTCGCGCTTCCGTGGCTCGGAGCCGGTCGAGCTGTTCGGTCAGACCCATTTCCCGCCGATCGGCGAGCTGCCCTACCTCCTCACCCTCGGCCCTCACGCCGTGTACTGGCTCGCCCTCGAGGGCCCGCGCGAGGAGACTGCGACTCCGTCGGCCGACGACGAGGCGCCCACGCTCTCCACCGATGCTCCGATCGACACGATCCTGGGTGGGCGCGGCCGCGGCGAGCTCGAGCGGGCCATCAACCGCTTCCTGCCCAGCCGCCGCTGGTTCGCGGGCAAGGCGCGGGTGATCCGCCTCGTCTCGGTGATCGACTCGCTGCCGCTGACCGGCGTGCGCTCGTCGATCCCGGCGCGCGTGCTCATCGTGCGCGTCGAGTTCACCGAGGGCGAGGCCGAGACCTACTCCGTGCTGCTGTCGATCATGGAGGGCGAGCGCGCCGAGTATCTGCTGGCCGACTCCCCGCGCAGCGTGGTGGCCCACCTTCCCCGCCGCGGCGAGACCGCGGTGCTCGCGGACGCGCTGGTCGATCCCGACGTCTGCAAGGAACTGCTCGAGGCGGTGCGCCGCCGCCGGACGCTCAGGGGCCGCGACGGCGGCCGCCTGGTCGGGCGCCCGGCACCGGCGCTGCGGCGTGCGCTCGGCACCCAGGAGTCGCCCGAGCCGTCGATCTTCCGCGCGGAGCAGAGCAACACCTCGGTGCTCTTCGGCCAGTCGCTGATCCTCAAGCTGTTCCGCCGCGTCGAGCCCGGCGTCAACCCGGACCTCGAGCTCGGCCGGTTCCTCACGGACCGCACCTCGTTCGAGAACACGCCCGCCGTCGCCGGATCGCTCGAGTACGACGTCAACGGGGGCGAATCGTCGACGCTCGCGGTGCTGCACGATTTCGTGCCCAACGAGGGCGATGCCTGGCAGTACACCCTCGACGCGCTCAGCCGGTGCTACGAGTGGGTCGTCACCGAGCGGATCCAGAACGGCGAGCCGCCCCCCGAGCCGCCCCGGCGCGGCCTGCTCGAGCGCGCGGTGCGCCCCATCCCGGACGAGGCCAGCGAGCTGGTCGGCTCCTACCTCCAGTCCGCCCAGCTGATGGGTCAGCGGATCGCCGAGATGCACGCCGCGCTCGCGGGCGAGACGCTCGACCCCGGGCTGGTGCCGGAGCCCTTCACGCCCCACTACCAGCGCTCCGTCTACCAGTCGATGCGCAATCTCTCCGGGCGCGCATTGCAGCTGCTGCGCAGCTCCCTGCCGCGGCTGAGTGATCGGGCGCGGGAGGACGCCGAGTTCGTGCTCGGGTCGGAGACGGCCCTCCTCGAGCGATTCGGCGCAATCACCGCCGGCCCCCTGTCGGCGATGCGCATTCGCGCCCACGGCGATCTGCACCTGGGCCAGATGCTGTTCACCGGCCGCGATTTCATGGTCATCGACTTCGAGGGCGAGCCGGCCCGGTCGCTCAGCGACCGGCGGGTCAAGCGCAGCTCCCTGCGCGACGTCGCCGGCCTGCTGCGCTCGTTCCACTACGCCACCTTCACCGCACTGCTCGACCAATCGGCGCGCGGCCTGGTGGAGCGCGACTCCGAGGCGGCCCAGCAGCTCGAGCTGTGGGGGAGGGCATGGAACGACGCGGTCTCGTCGGCCTTCCTCGGCGCATACCTGGAGGCCTCCGACGGCGGGGCGTGGCTGCCGGACTCGCAGGCCGACCTCAATGTTCTGCTCGACACCTCGCTGCTCGAGAAGGCCGTCTACGAGCTGACCTACGAGCTCAACAACCGTCCGCTCTGGGTACCCATCGCCCTGATGGGCCTGAGGGACCTGGTGGCCCAGGGCTAGAGGGCCACCGCGCGACACCGCGTGCTCACCGTCGAGGTGTCCGAGGTCGGCTGATTCGCTGCGGCGCCCGCGCCGGTCCCATCGCGAACAGCGCCGCCGTCGTCACGGCGGGCGCCGAGACCCACCGCCGCGCCGGCGGGGTTGCGGTGATGCTCCCCGCGCGGGCCCCCGCTTCAGGTCCCGGCCGGGTACTCCTCGTCGGTGACGTGGGCGCCCCAGTGGGCCGCGTTGCCGGAGTCATCGACCTCGTGCAGCGCCAGGTGGGTCATGAAGTTGTCCGGGGCCGCGCCGTGCCAGTGCTCCTCGCCCGGCGCGAACCACACGGTGTCGCCGGCGCGGATCGTCTCCAGGGGCCCGCCGCGACGCTGCGCCAGGCCGACGCCCTCGGTGACGTGAATCGCCTGACCGTGGGGGTGGGTGTGCCAGGCCGCGCGGGCGCCGGGTGCGAAATGGACGCTCATGAGACGCATCCTGGACGGCGCGGGGGGCACGGCGACCGTGTCGATCCACACCTCGCCGGTGAACCATTCGGCCGGTCCGGCCCCGCTTGCGGGACGTGTGCGGTTGATCTGCATCGTGACGGCCCTTTCGTGAGTCCGGCCGCCGCCCTCAGGCGGCCCGCTCGAGCAGTGCGAGCGGCAGCGGTCCGGTCAGATTGTTGACCATCGTCTCACTCCCGAGCTGCACGGGTGCGCCGCTCAGGGTGTCGCGCCACGCGCCGCGCAACTCCTCCGGCACCCCCAGCACGGCCGAGGATGTGTCGGCGCGGATCGGCACCACGACGATCACGCCGTCGCCGCGGGCGTAGGCGAACGCCGCCTCGCCCGCGTCGAGCGGCCGATACGAACCGGCGAACGCCTCGGGCCGGCGCGCGCGCAGGGCCAGAGCGCGGTGGATGAGGAACATCTTGGCCGTCTCGCGCCGCGGGGCGTCCGCGGAGGCCACCTCCTCCAGGAGCCTGCTCCGCAGCTCCCAGTTGACCGGCCGCCGGTTGTCCGGGTTGACGAGGGCGAGATCCCACAGCTCGTCGCCCTGGTAGATGTCGGGCACGCCCGGCGAGGTGAGCTTGAGCAGCGTCTGGCCCAGCGCCGACGCCTCTCCCAGGGGCACGATCCGGTCGAGGAACCGCTCGAGGTCGGCGACGAAGGCCTCCGAGGCGACAAGCGCGTCGCAGAAGGCGAGCACGGCCCCCTCGTGCGCCTCGTCGGGCTCCACCCAGCTCGTGGTCGTCCCGGCCTCGCGCATGGCCTTGACCATGTAGTCGCGCAGGCGCTCCGCCTCCAGGGGCCAGGCCCCGATGAGGGTCTGGTAGATCAGGTACTCCTCGTCCGGGCTCGGGGCGTGGGCCGATCGCGACGGCGCCATGAGGCGCCACCAGCGCGCCACGGCCGCGCGCCACTCGCCGGGGATCCACGAGATGGCGCCGATGCGCGCGCGCACGTCGCCCGAGCGTTTGGTGTCGTGTGTCTGGGTGGCCAGCAGGCCGAGGGGAAAACGCAGGGCGCGCGCGACGTTCGCGGTGTGGACGGCGTCGATGGTGCGGCCCCACTCGCCCGGGTCGGAGCCCACCTCGTTGAGCGCCACGAGGCGCGTGTACCGATAGAGGGCCGTGTCCTCGACCCCCTTCGCCATGATCGCGCCGGTCGTCTGCTGGAAGCGCACCGCGAAGGCCTCCTCATCGGGGTCCGACGGATCCACCAATGCCTCGCGCACGCGGTCGGGCAGCCCGGCGTCGCCCACGACCTGCAGGTCCTGCTCGTCCGCGCCCTCCGCCTCGGGCTCCAGGTAGGTGCGGTAGACGGTCAACCCGGCGACGGCGTCGGCCATGCCGGGGTCGTCCACGAGCTCCTGCAGCCGCTCCACCTCCGGCTCGAACGTGGTGCGGGCCTCATCGCGCATCGCTTCGGTCGCGAGATCGGCGAAGTCCCGCCGCTCACCGGTGAGGGTCGCGTGCAGCGCGGTGAGCTCGGCCTCGGCGGCGGGGTCGATGAACAGGCCGGTGGCGTCGGCCATGAACTCGTAGCCGGTGGTGCCCTCGACCGGCCAGTCGGGCAGCTCCTCGCCCGGCTGCAGGATCTTCTCCACCCAGATGTGCTCCACGCCGAGCTCCTCGAGCTGGCGCAGGTAGCCTCCGGGATCGGCCAGCCCGTCGGGATGGTCGATGCGCAGGCCGTCCACCAGGCCCTCCGACACGAGGCGCACGGGCAGCGCCTGGGTCACCTCGAACACCTCGCGCTCCTCCACGCGCACCCCGGCCAGCTCGTCGATCGAGAAGAAGCGGCGATGGCGGCCGGTGCGCGGGTCGATGTCGAAGAACCGCTCGCGCGTGGCGGGATCGATCCAGAAGGGGTTCTCGTCCGAGGCCGCCATGTGATTGGGCACGATGTCCAGCACCACGCCGAGGCCGGCCGTCGCGAGCGCGCGGAAGCCCTCCTCGCCGCCGAGCGCGTCGGAGATCCGGCGCGGATCGGTGACGTCGTAGCCGTGGGTCGACCCCTCGCGGGCCTGGAGGCTGGGGGAGAGGTAGAGGTGGCTGACGCCCAGGCGGCGCAGGTATGGCACCAGCGCGCGCGCCCCCGCGAAGTCGAGATCAGGACCCAGCTGCAGGCGGTAGGTCGCCCTCACCAGGCGCGACGCAGCACGACCAGCGAGCGCGCCTCGAGGGTGACGTCGGTGTGCGCGGGCCAGCTCCGCCAGCCGTCGGGAGCCTCGGGCTCCGCCGTCGACATCACCTGCCTCCAGCGATTGCCGAAGCGGCGGGCCGGCAGGCGGAACAGCAGGCCCTCGTGGCCGCCGTTGATCAGCATCACGAACGACTCGCCCAGGATCGGCTCGCCGACCGCGTTCGGGCTCGGGATCTCCTCTCCGTTGAGGAACACGCCGAGGGCCCGCAGGTCGGAGCGGCGCCAGTCCTTGCGGCTCATCTCGCGCCCGTCGGCGCGGAACCAGCGCAGGTCGGGCAGTCCCGAGCCGTCCGCCGACTCGCCCCCGAAGAAGTCGCGCCGGTGGAACACCGGGTGCGCGCGGCGCAGCTGGATCAGGCGGCGCGTGAAGTCGAGCAGCGCCACCTGGCGCTCGTCGAGGTCCCAGTGGAACCAGCTGATCTCATTGTCCTGGCAGTACCCGTTGTTGTTGCCGCCCTGCGTGCGCCCCATCTCGTCGCCGCCCACCAGCATCGGCACGCCCTGCGACAGGATCAGGGTCGCGAGGAAGTTGCGCCTCTGGCGCTCGCGCAGGGCGATGACCTCGGGATCGTCGGTCGGGCCCTCGACGCCGCAGTTCCAGCTGCGATTGTCGTCGGTGCCGTCCCGGTTGCCCTCGAGGTTCGCCTCGTTGTGCTTGTCGTTGTACGACACGAGGTCGTTGAGGGTGAAGCCGTCGTGGGCGGTGATGAAGTTGATCGAGGCGAAGGGCCGGCGGCCGTCCGACTGGTAGAGGTCGCTCGAGCCCGCAAGGCGCGATGCGAAGCCCGAGACGCCGTCGCTCTGGCCGCGCCAGAAGTCGCGCATCTCGTCGCGGTACAGGCCGTTCCACTCCGTCCAGAGCACCGGGAAGTTGCCCACCTGGTACCCGCCGGGCCCGACGTCCCAGGGCTCGGCGATCAGCTTCACCTGAGACAGCACGGGGTCCTGGTGGATGATGTCGAAGAAGGCCGAGAGCCGGTGGACGTCCCAGAACTCGCGCGCCAGCGCCGACGCGAGATCGAACCGGAAGCCGTCGACGTGCATCTCGAGCACCCAGAAGCGCAGGCTGTCCATGATCAGACGCAGCACGCTCGGGTGCAGCGGATTGAGGCTGTTACCGGTCCCGGTGAAGTCGACGTAGTAGCGCGGGTCCTCCGGCGAGCAGCGGTAGTACGAGAGGTTGTCGATGCCCTTCAGGGAGAGCATCGGGCCCAAGTGGTTGCCCTCGGCGGTGTGGTTGTAGACCACGTCGAGGATCACCTCGATACCCGCGCGGTGCAGGGCCTTCACCATTCCCTTGAACTCGCGCACCTGCTCGCCGGAGCGGCCGGTCGCCGCGTACATCGCGTGGGGCGCGAGGAACCCGATCGAGCTGTAGCCCCAGTAGTTGGTGAGCTTCAGGTCGACCAGGTGGTGCTCGTCGGCGTTGTGGTGCACCGGCAGCAGTTCGACTGCGGTCACGCCCAGCGAGCGCAGGTGGTCGATCGCCTCGTCCGACGCGAGGCCGGCGTAGGTGCCGCGCAGGTCCGCGCGCACGTGGGGATGCAGCTTCGTGAACCCCTTGACGTGAACCTCGTAGATGAGCGTCTCGTGCCAGGGGGTGGCCGGCGGGCGGTCGTCCTCCCAGTCGAAGGCCTCGTCGATGACGATCCCCTTGGGGATCGCGTCCGCGTCATCCGAGTCATCGCGCACCAGGTCGGCGTCCTCACCGTCCGGCACGTAGGGGAGGACGTTGCCCGCCTCCCAGCGGATCGGCCCCTCGATCGCCTTCGCGTAGGGGTCGATCAGCAGCTTGTGGGAGTTGAACCGGTGCCCGCTCTCGGGCTCCCAGGGGCCGTCGACGCGATAGGCGTAGCGCTGGCCCGGCCCGACGTCGGGCAGGAAGGCGTGCCAGTTGAAGGCGGTCACCTCCGAGAGCTCCACGCGCGTTTCGCGGTCGGCCTCGTCGAAGAGGCACAGCTCGACGCGCGAGGCGTTCTCGGAGAAGATCGAGAAGTTGGTCCCCGACCCGATCCACGTCGCCCCGAGGGGGAAGGGGCGCCCCGGCCAGACCCTCATCGCACCACCGCGCCGGCCAGGGGCGGCAGGCGCAGGCGCCCGGCGTCCAGGTTCGCCGCCTCGTCCGTCGCAAGCACCACGCCTGTCGCCCCCACCTGCACCTCCGCGGTCCGCGTTCCGAAGTTGCCCAGCACCTCGATACTCCCCCGCGCCATCGCCACCCACCCTCCATCCTCGTCGAATCGCACCTCGGCCGGTTTCCGCGGCAGCTCGCGCCGCAGCTCCAGGAGGGCCCGGTACAGGCTCCGCAGCCGGGGATCGCCGGCCGAGGGATCCAGCACGGACCGCGTGAAGGTCTCGAGCGCCTGGGGGTCGGGCACCTCCTCGTCGAAGTGCGCGAAGGCCCTGAACTCGTTGCGCCGCCCCGTGCGGGTCGCGTCGGCGATGAACGGGTCGATGTGGTCGGTGAAGAATCGGAACGGGTGCTCCTCGCCGTACTCCTCGCCCATGAACAGCATCGGGGTGAAGGGGGAGAGCAGCACCCACATCGCGGCCAGCGGCCGCACGGAGGCGGGCGGCCGGTCGCCGAAGGCGCGGTTGCCCACCTGGTCGTGGTTCTGGGAGTAGGCGACGAAACGCTCGGGACCGATGTCCCCGGCCGGCGCTCCGTGGCGACGGCGGCGGAAGGCGGAGTATCGGCCGTCGTAGACGAACGGCCGCGCCGTGGCGTCCGCAAGGTGCTCCACCGTCGCGTAGTCCGCGTAGTAGCCGTCGCGCTCGCCGGTCAGGCGCGCGTGCAGCGCGTGGTGGAAGTCGTCGGACCACTGGGCGTCGAATCCCCAGCCGCCCGCGCCGGTGGGGGTCACAACCTTCGGGTCGTTGAGATCGCTCTCGGCGATCAGCACGGCGCCGTGGGGCGCGACGGCGGCGACGCGGTCGCACATCTCGGCCATCACATGGCGCGCGCCGTGGTCGTGGATCGCGTGCACCGCGTCCACGCGCAGCCCGTCCAGGTGCAGGTCGCGCACCCACATGCAGGCGTTCTGGATGGCCCACTCGCGCACGCCGCCGCTCTCGGGTCCGTCGAAGTTGACCGCCGTGCCCCACGGCGTGGCGTAGTCGTGGGTCAGGTACGGCCCGAACACCTCGAGCGCCTGCGATCCGGGGCCGAGGTGGTTGTACACGACATCCAGGATCACCCCGACGCCCGCGGCGTGGGCGGCATCGACGAGAGCGGCGAGGCCCTCCGGGCCGCCATAGGCCGGGTGCGGCGCCCACGTGTAGAGGCCGTCGTAGCCCCAGTTGCGCTGACCGGGGAAGGTCGCGACGGGCATCACCTCGATCGCGGTGACGCCCAGCTCGCGCAGATCCGCCAGCCGCTCGGCGACACCGGCGAACGTGCCCGCGGGGGTGAAGGCGCCCACGTGCAGCTCGTAGATCACCAGCTCCGACAGCGTGAGCCCGCCCCAGCCCGCATCGGTCCACGCGAACGCGGCCGGGTCGACGATCCGCGAGGGGCCGAGCACGCCGTCGGGCTGGAAGCGCGAGCAGGGATCGGGCAGCGACACCCCGCCGTCCACGACCAGGTGATAGTCGTCGCCCGCCCGGGCGGGCGCCTCGCCCTCGAAGACCCCGCCCCCGACGGCGTCGAGCTTCAGCACCGTCCCGTCGACCAGGGCCGCCACGCGCCCGGCGCTCGGCGCCCAGACGCGGAAGACGGTGCGACCGTCCGCGTCCGGGGTGGCCCCCAGCGGCCGCTCCCAGGCAAGCACCTCGGCCGCTATTCGGGCACCAGCCAGACCACCCCGAGGGGCGGCAGCACCATCTCGGCCGACGCGCTCTCGGCACCCCAGGGCGTGCCCTCGGCGACCACGCCGCCGAGGTTGCCCAAGTTGGCGCCGCCATACGCGTCGGCGTCGGAGTTGAGCACCTCCTTCCAGCGACCGGTGAACGGCATCGGCACCCGGTAGGCCGAGCGGGGCACCGGGGAGAGGTTGGCCACCATCACCAGCGGCGCCCCCTGGGCCGAGAAGCGGGCGAAGGCGAGCACGTTGGCGTCGCGGTCGTCCACCACCAGCCACCGGAACCCGGACGGGTCCGCGTCGAGCTCCCACAGCGCCGCGTGGTCCTTGTAGAGATGGTTGAGGTCGCGCACCAGGTGCTGCACGCCCGCGTGGCGCCGCCGGTCGAGGAGGTGCCAGTCGAGGCTGCGCTCGTGGCTCCATTCCTGCTCCTGCGCAAGCTCGCACCCCATGAACAGCAGCTTCTTGCCGGGATGCGCCCACATGTACGCGTACAGCGCGCGCAGGTTGGCGTGCCGCTGCCAGTCGTCGCCGGGCATCCGCGAGAGCAGTGACCCCTTGCCGTGCACCACCTCGTCGTGCGAGAGGGGCAGCACGAACTGCTCGGTGAAGGCGTACACGAGGCTGAACGTGAGCTCGTCGTGATGGTACCGGCGGTGCACCGGGTCCATGCCGAAGTAGTCGAGCGTGTCGTGCATCCAGCCCATGTTCCACTTGAAGTCGAACCCGAGGCCGCCGGCGTCGGTGGGGCGTGACACGGCCGGCCACGCGGTCGACTCCTCGGCCGCCATGACGACTCCGGGCTCGCCGTCGTGGGTCACCTCGTTGAGCTCGCGCAGGAAGCCGATCGCCTCCAGGTCCTCCCGCCCGCCGTACTCGTTGGGCACCCACTCGCCGCCGCTCCGCGAGTAGTCGCGATAGAGCATGGAGGCGACGGCGTCCACGCGCAGGCCGTCGGCGTGGTACTCGCTCAGCCAGTAGAGGGCGCTCGCCACCAGGAAATTGCGCACCTCGTTGCGGCCGTAGTTGAAGATCAGCGTTCCCCAGTCGGGGTGCGCGCCGCGCCGCGGGTCCTCGTGCTCGTAGAGGGCCGTGCCGTCGAACTGCCCCAGCGCGAAGGCGTCGCGCGGGAAGTGGGCCGGCACCCAGTCGAGGATCACCCCGATGCCGCGGGCGTGCAGCAGATCGATCATCTCCCGCAGGTCGTCGGGCGTGCCCTGCACGGGAGACGGCGCGAAGTACGAGGTCACCTGGTAGCCCCACGATCCCGAGAACGGGTGGGCCATCACCGGCAGCAGCTCGACGTGGGTGAAGCCCATCTCGAGCACGTAGTCGCCGAGCTCCACGCCCAGCTCGGCGAAGGTGAGCGGCCGATTGCCCTCGAGGGGATTGAGCCGCCACGACGGCAGGTGCACCTCGTAGATGGAGACCGGCTCGGCGTGGGGCCGCCTGCGCGCGCGCTCCTCGCGCCAGGCCGCGTCGCGCCACTCGTGCGCGCTCTCGAACACCACCGAGGCGGTGCGCGGGGGCGTCTCGGCAGCGGCCGCCAGCGGATCGGCCTTCAGGCGCAGGGACCGGTCGGCGCCGCGGATCTCGAACTTGTAGTGGCCGTCGGCGCCGACCCCCGGCACGAACAGCTCCCAGATGCCCGACGAGCCGAGCGACCGCATGGGGTGCACGCGCCCGTCCCAGCCGTTCCAGTCCCCCACCACGCTCACCGAGCGCGCCGAGGGCGCCCACACGGCGAAGGCCGTCCCACGGGTGCCGTCCACCTCCCGGACGTGCGCGCCGAGCCGCTCCCAGAGGGCCCGGTGGCGACCCTCGCCGACCAGGTGCAGGTCCAGCTCGCCGATCGTGGGCAGGAAGGCGTAGGGATCGCCCGCGCGCACCATATAGGTGTCGTACTCGACCTCGACCTCGTAGCGCGGCGGCGGCGCGACGCCCTCCAGCACGCCCTCGAACAGCGCCGACGCGCGGTGCGTCAGCTCGAAGGGCTCGTGGCCCTGGGGGTGGATGCGCACGACGCGCGCCTCGGGGCGCCAGACGCGGAACACCACGCCCTCGGGGACCGGGTGCGCCCCCAGCACGCTGTGGGGCTCGTGGTGGTCGCGTTCGTCCAGCAGGGCGATGTCGCGGTCGATGCCGATCGGTGGTGTCATGGCTCTACCTGGAAGATGTGGACGGGCGACACGACGGGGTCGAGCCGCACGTAGTTTGGACCCCTGCTCCACCGGTGCACGTCGCCGGTCAGCAGATCCCGCACCGCGAAGGCGTCGGGCAGGTCGAGATCGTCCGGGACCAGCGCGATCCCGATCTGCACGTTGTGGGGGTCGACGTTGACGCAGACGATCGTCGTGCCCATCCCGTGGCCCTTTGCGTAGGCGATCAGCGCCGGGTTCTCGGTGGCCAGGAAACGCACGTCGATGCGCCGCAGGGCCGGCGTCTCGCGGCGGATCTCGTTGAGGCGGCGCACCAGCGGCAACAGCGTCCCGTCGAGGCGGCGCTCCTTGATCTCGTACTTCTCGGAGTCGAGGTACTCCTCGCTGCCGGGCGCCACGGCGGTCGCCTCGAGATTCTCGAATCCGGAGTAGATGCCGTAGCTCGGCGAGAGGGTGGCGGCCAGCACCAGGCGCGCCTCGAAGGCCGGACGGCCACCCGTCTGCAGGTAGGCGTGGAGGATGTCGGGGGTGTTGGTGAAGAAGTTGGGCCGGAAGAATTCCGACACCGGACCGGCGAGCTCGGTGACGTACTCGGTCAGCTCGGCCGCCGAGTTCTTCCAGGTGAAGTACGTGTACGACTGGCCGAAGCCGGCCTTGGCCAGCGCGTACATGGCCTCGGGGGTCGTGAACGCCTCGGCCAGGAACACGACGTCCGGGTGAGCGTCGCGGACGGTTCGGATAAGCCACTCCCAGAAGCCGATCGGCTTGGTGTGGGGGTTGTCCACCCGGAAGATCCGCACACCTCGCTCGACCCAGAACACCACGGCCTCGCGCAGCGCGGTCCACAGCGCCTGCCAGTCGTCGCTCGCGAAGTTGACGTTGTAGATGTCCTGGTAGCGCTTGGGCGGGTTCTCGGCGTACTTCAGCGTTCCGTCGGGCCGGCGGTGGAACCAGTCGGGATGTTCGGTGAGCCAGGGATGATCGGGCGAGCACTGGATCGCGAAGTCGAGCGCGATCTCGATGTCGTTGGCCTGGGCCGCCGCGACCAGGCTCTCCATGTCGGCCAGGGTCCCGAGCTCCGGGTTGACGGCCGTGTGGCCACCCTCGGCCGACCCGATCGCCCACGGACTGCCCGGCTCGCCCGGCCCGGCGGTGGGCGCGTTGTTGCGCCCCTTGCGGTGGGTCACGCCGATCGGGTGGATGGGGGGCAGATACACCACGTCGAAGCCGAGCTCGGCCAGGGCGGGCAGCTGAGCCTCCACGCCCGCGAGCCCGCCGAAGGAGCGCGGGAACAGCTCGTACCAGGCGCCGACGCGGGCGCGCTCGCGGTCCACGTCGACCTCGAGCATCGCCGACCGGAGCCGCTCCGGGCGCGCCGTCGCGCGATCGGCGGCGACGGCGATCTCGGGATCGAGCGCGGCGCGGGCCCTCTCGGCAGGGTCGCCCGCCGCCCGCAGCGCCGCGACCGCGGCCCCGACGACGCGCTTGTCGGCGCCGCGCAGGCCGCCCGCCGCCACGGTCTCCAGGATCGCGGCGCCCTCGGCCAGCTCGCTCTCGAGGTCCACCTGCCCCGCGACGAGCTTGCGCTCGATCTCGCTGCGCCACGAGCCGAAGTGGTCGACCCACGCCTCCACCTGGAACTGGTGCCATCCCAACTCCGACGTCGTGAACTCGCCCCGCCACAGGTCGGGGGCCACCTGCACCATGGGCTCCTCCAGGAAGCGCGGCGCGCCCGGGGGGCGGTGGCGGATCGTGGCCCGCAGTTGCTCGTGCCCGTCGCGCACGAGGTCGGTCTCGACCACCACGACGTCATCGAGGGTCCGCTTGACCGGCCAGCGTCCGCCATCGACGGCCGGACGGACGTCGTGGATCTGGATGCGCGGCGGTGGCGTGCGTGGAATGGCTGCAGGCACGGGCGGCACTGAGCGTAGCCTTTCCCGATGCCACACAGCTCCACACCTTTCGACCCGACACTCGAGCGGCGCTCCGGAGTGCTCCTGCACGTCGGGTCCCTGCCCGGCGGCCGGCTCGGGCGTGAGGCCTACGCCTTCGTCGATTGGCTGGCCGAGGCCGGCCAGTCGTGGTGGCAGATCCTGCCGCTCACGCCTCCCGACGCCCACGGCTCGCCCTACGCCAGCCCGTCGGCCTTCGCGGCCTGGCCGGGTTTTCTGGCGCACCCAACCTCGGCGGTCTCGGGGCACGAGATCGCCTCCTTCCGCGAGCGCAACGCCTACTGGATCGACGACTGGACCCACGTCGCGGGCCCGGAGGCCCTCGCCGACCAGGTCCGCTTCGATCGTGAGTGGAGCGCGCTGCGCGCCCACGCCGCCGACCGCGGCGTGCGCATCATGGGCGACATCCCGTTCTACGTCGCGCCCCACGCGGCCGACGTCCGGGCCCGTCCCGGTCTCTTCCGCTCCGATCTCGTCGCCGGCGTCCCGCCCGACGCCTTCACGGCCGACGGCCAGCTGTGGGGCAACCCGACCTACGACTGGGACGCGATGGCTCAGGACGGCCAGCGCTGGTGGATCGAGCGCCTGCACCGCAGCACGATGCTCCACGACAGCCTGCGCATCGACCACTTCCGGGCCTTCGAGGCCTGGTGGGGCGTTCCGCGCGACGCCCTCCTCGCCAGCGAGGGCGCCTGGTATCCCGGTCCCGGCGCGGTGGTCATCGAGTCCGCGCGGGAGCAGCTCGGCCCCCTCTCGCTGGTGGCCGAGGACCTGGGGGTCATCACGCCGGGCGTGCACCACCTGATGGACCGCCTTGGCCTGCCCGGCATGCGCGTGCTGCAGTTCGCGTTCCCCGGGGGGTGGGACAACATGCATCGGCCCGAGCACCATCCCGAGCGGTGCGTGGTCTACAGCGGCACCCACGACAACGACACGGCGCACGGCTGGTGGATCCACGCCGATCCCGAGGCGCGCACGCAGGCGTTGGACGCCGCCGGCGCCATGGGCATCCACGAGGACCGGTCCGAGCGCCTCTTCACCCGGATGGCGCTCGCCTCGCGCGCCGGACTGGCGATCGTGACGATGCAGGACCTGCTGGGCCTCGACTCGGGCGCCCGCCTCAACACGCCGGGCACCGTGCGCGGCAACTGGTCGTGGCGTCTTCGCCCCGGTGAGCTGACCGCCGAGCTCGCCGCCTGGCTCCGCCAGGAGACCGCGAGCACAGGACGGCTCGCCCCGAGCCCATAGCCTCAGCCGGCGCGCCAGGCCTTGGGCGCGCCGGCCAGCAGCCGGGGGATCCCCCGTCGCGATCCGTGGATCGCGTGGGTGACCAGGTCGGCGACGTCGTCCCCCTCGATCGGCGGCCCGTGGCCGACCAGGACCCGGTACGGGTCGCGGCCGTCGAGGACGCGCGGCGGAGTCAACCGCATCCCGGGATGGACGCCGATGCGCTCGTGGGGAGTCAGGAAGAACCCGGTGGTGCCGAGCGACTCCGGCACCACCAGGCTGCGCTGCTCGGGCCACCAGAGGGCCACCTCGCGCCACCAGCTGTGGTCGCTGACCACCAGGGTCTGGAACGGCGAGTCGGGGACGCCGTCGAGTGGCGTCACGAGGTGGGGGACGCCGAAACGCCGCGCGAGGACGGCGCAATCGCGGGGATGCCGGCTGAGCAGTTGAAGCACACCGCGCACGGTGCCGAGCGCCTCGAGCTGGTCCAGCAGCCCGTCCCCCTCGACCGGGTCGATGAGCCAGACATCTCCGTTCTGGGCAAGGGCATGGGAGGCGCGTTGCATCTTGGGAGGGGTCGCGGCGATCCATCCGACCCCCCAGGGCGTGGCGTACGTCAGGCTCAGTTCCACGGTCGGCGCGTACCCTTCGTCGTAGTGGACCACGCCATCGAGGCCGCGGCACTCACCAGGTTGTACGCCCCCGGAGCCGGTGTTGACGGGATCGACCTGATCGTCGAGCCCGGAGAGTGCTTCGGCTTCCTCGGTCCCAACGGCGCCGGCAAGACGACCTTCATCCGCCTCGCGCTGGGGCTGGTGCACGCGACATCGGGTTCGGTGGCGGTGATGGGGCACGACCTGGCCCACGACCGGATGGGCGCGCTGGCGCAGGTGGGCTACCTCCCGGGGGAGCTCGGGCTGTATCCCACGCTCACCGGGCGGCGCACGCTCGACGTCCTGGCCCGTCTGCACCCGCGGCCGCCCGTCCTGCGCGATGACCTCTGCGCGACGCTCGAGCTGGACGACACCGCCCTCGGCAGGCGCGTCCGCGACTACTCGCGCGGCATGAAGCAGAAGCTCGGCCTGGTCGCGGCGCTGCAGCACGACCCGCCGCTCGCCATCCTCGACGAGCCCACGGGCGGCCTCGACCCGGTGATCCAGTCCCGGCTCCTCGATTGGCTGGCCGCGCGTTCCGCGGCCGGCCGCACGATCTTCTTCTCGAGCCATGTGCTGGCGGAGGTCGAGGCCCTCTGCGATCGGGCGGCGATGGTGCGCGACGGCAGGCTGCTGTTCGTCGGACGCCTCGGCGACCTGCGCGGCGCGCGCAGCCGCAGCGTCGAGGCGCGCTTCTCGGAGCCGGTCGATCCGGCGCGCTACGCGGGCCCGGGCGTCGGGCCGGCCCGGGTCGTTCGACGGGACGCTCCACCGCTTCACGCTGGAGGGCGATCCCGCGCCGCTGCTGGCCGCGCTCGCCCGTCTGCCGCTGGCCGATGTCTCCATCGAGCGGGCCAGCCTCGAGGAGGCCTTCCGCGACCTCTACTCCGCGCCCCCGCCGGCGTGAGGACGATCTACAGCCTGGCGCTGGAGCGGAACCTCGGGCGCCTGGTGGTGCTGGCCCTCGGCTTCGGCCTCTTCGAGTTCGTCGTGGGCATCGCGTTTGCGAGCGTCGATCAGAACGCGATACGCAGCCTGGTCGACGCCCTGCCCCCGGCGCTGCGGGCGCTGGCCGGCAGCGCCGACATCGCCACGGCCACCGGCTACGTGGGTTCGGGGCTGCTCCACCCGGTGGCGCTGGCCGTCCAGGCGGCGGCGGTGATCTCGATGGGGTCCGCTCCCGCCCGCGAGACCGAGCAGGGCACCGCCGAGCTCGTTCTCTCACGGCCCCTGCCGCCGGCCCGCTGGCTCGGCGCCCACACCCTCGCGATGGTCACCGCGCTCGCCGTCGTGGTGCTGGGCGGGTACATCGGCTCCCTGGTCGCGGCGCTGACGGTCACCGACCTCTCGCCGGTGCACGCGGCGCCTCTCGCCGGCGCGCTGCTGTCGGGATTCGTCTGCTTCCTGGCGGTCGGCGGCGTCACGCTGCTCGCCGCCTCCCTGGCGCGCACCGGCTCGCGCGCGGTCGCCTGGGCCACCGGCTTCCTGCTGATCTCCTACGCGCTCGACTACCTCGCGCGCCTGTGGACCGTCGCGGAGCCGCTCGGGCGCCTGTCGATCTTCTCGTACCTCGACCCGCCCGCCGCGCTGCGCGGCGGCGCGCTGGACGCGGGCGACATGGCCGCCCTCGGAGCCCTCGCCGCCGCCACGATCGTCGCGGCGCTGGTCATCATCGGGCGCCGCGACCTCACACCCTGACGCCCGGGTGAGGGGTCAGTTCGTCTCCGCCTCCACGACCTTCTGCAGCCTGTTGAGGGTGCGGACCACGACATCGGGGTCCACCGGGCCCTCCGACCGGACGTACAGCGCGTTGCGCCCGACCGCGTAGGAGAGGCGCATCTCCTGGTCCCCGTTGGTGCCGACCCGCGCACCGCGGCTGCCGGGCGCGTCCTCGGGGGTCCACGCCGCGCCGCCCTTGTCGGTGAGCATGGTCGCGACATCACCGCCCACGCCGATCGCGGTGAGGTGCGAGTCCCACACGCTCACCACCGCCACCAGCGTACGACCACCCGACGCCGTCCACGTGCGCACCGCGGCCGCCGGCGGCTTGAGCTGGGCGATGCGCTCCGCGACGCGCGGGTCGCGATCGCCGGTGAAGCCGTCCTGCAGCTGCGTCGCGTCGGCCACGGTCGCGGGCCGGCCGCGCAGGTCGTCCGGGCTCGGAAGGATGCCGAGCACCTTGACCGGATCCACCTCGGTCCCCCCCGACCCCGTCGCGTCGAGAGGTCCGCACCCGGCCACGACGACGGCGACGACACAGGCGAGAAGGAGAAGGGCGCGCACACCGGTGAGCGTAGCCCCGCGGGGCGTGGACGAGCGTCGCCGTGGTTCGGCGTTCGCCGAGGAGTGCGCCTCGGGGGTTCGAGGCCCGGAAGACCCGCGGCTCCCAAACCTCACGACTCAGAAGCCGAGGAGCCGCCTGGCACCATGCACCCGTGAGCGACTGGGCCGTCGAGGTGATCACGACGCTGGGTTATGTCGGCCTCGCGCTGCTGATGCTCGTGGAATGCGTCTTCCCGCCGATCCCGAGCGAGGCGATCCTGCCGTTCGCCGGATTCGCGGTCTACGACGGGGAGATGTCCTTTCCGCTCGCCGTGGCGGCCGCGACCGCGGGCTCGTTGATCGGCAACCTCGCCCTCTACGCCGCGGCGCGCCGCGGGGGCCTCGCCGTCGTGGCGCGCCACGGCCACCGGGTCGGGGCGACGCCGGAGCGCCTCGGGCGCCTCGAGGCGTGGATGGATCGGTGGGGATCGGCCACCGTGCTGGTGGGCCGGGCGATCCCCCTGGCCCGGACCACGGTCTCGCTCCCCGCCGGGCTCGCGCGTTTTCCCCTCTGGCGCTTCGTCGCCCTCACCACGATCGGCAGCCTGGTCTGGAACGCGGCGCTGATCGGCCTCGGATGGGCCCTCGGCGAGTCCTGGCGCGACGTGGAGAGCGCCCTCGGGCCGGCCAGCCTGGCGGTCGTCGCGCTCGCGGCGTGCGCCTCCCTGGTGCTGGCCGCTGTCGCGCTCCACCGCCGTCGCGCCGCCCGCGACAGGCCTTAACCGAGCGTCAATCTCGGCACAGGCACGTCGCTGTTTATCACTCCTATACTCGATCACCGTGTCGTTCGGAGAGGAGCGGCCGGAGATCCCAAGGGAGGGATGCGATGAACCTCGCCTCATACAAGGCGGGCAACAACGTCAAGACGTTCCTGCTGGTCGCCGGGCTCACGGGTCTGCTGCTGGCCATCGGGTTCATCATCGGCGGGACCGGCGGCATCGTCGTGTTCGCCGCGCTCGCGATCGTCTTCAACTTCGTCATGTACTGGTTCAGCGGGAAGTTCGCTCTCAAGATGAGCAAGGCCGTGCCGGTGACGGAGCAGGAGGAGCCCGAGCTGCACCGGATGATCGCCACGCTCGCCCAGCGCGCCGGCGTGCCGAAGCCCGGCGTTTACGTCACTCCGGCCGAGCAGCCGAACGCCTTCGCGACCGGCCGCAACCCGAGCCACTCCGCCATCGCGGTCACGGCGGGCATTCAGCGCGCCCTCAGCCCCCGTGAACTGGAGGGCGTGCTCGCCCACGAGATGGCGCACATCAAGAACCGGGACATCCTCATCGCGAGCATCGCGGCGATGGTTGCCGGCGCGATCTCGGCCATCGCGAACTTCCTCCAGTTCTCGCTGTTCTTCGGCGGCGACGACGACAACCCGCTCGGGATCGTGGGCACCCTTGCCACGATCATCCTGGCGCCGATCGCCGCGATGATCATCCAGCTCGCCGTCTCGCGGCAGCGCGAGTACGTGGCCGACGCCACGGGCGCCGAACTGCTGGGCGACCCGCTGCCGCTCGCGGACGCGCTCGAGAGCCTGCACCGGTCGGCGGCGGCGATCCCGATGCGGGTCAACCCGGCCGCGGAGCCCCTGTACATCGTCAACCCCCTCGCCGCCAACGCGCGGGGCGGGGGTGGCCGGGGGGCGGGGCTGTTCTCCACGCACCCCCCGATGGAGGAGCGCGTGGCGCGCCTGCGTCGGATGGCGGGAGCCGGCAGCCTGCAGGTCGCGACCTTCTAGCGGAGGGCGGGAACCCCTCCGTGGAGGGGCGCTACACTCGATCGAGGTAAGAGGGTCGAACTTCCGGCGGATGCCGCGGTGGGTGGGGGACCGATGGGTCCCCGGCCTGCCGCGCCCGCGTCGGAAACATGAGGCGGGTGCGCCGAGTGCGCGAGTTCTTCGTACAGAACGAGACGATCTTCCTGTTCGCCCAGGGCCTCGTCTTCTTCTCGCTCGGCTTCGCCGTGTGGCTGCAGCGACGCCGCGCGACGCGCCTGACGCTCTCCTCGTCGCTGATCTGGCTGGCCGCCTTCGCGTTCGTCGAGGCCCTCGCCGTCTGGGGCCATGTGTTCGTCCCCATCCAGGAGGCGTACATGCGGCCGGGCGTCATCCAGGGCCTGCTGGTGCTTCGCGCGATCGTCCAGGTGGTCGCCTTCGTCTTCCTGGTCCAGTTCGGCCTGCGCCTGCTCGGTCTGTCGGACATGACCCGGCGCGCGCTGACATCGGCCTCGATCCTGGTGGCCGTGGGCATCGTCGCGATCACCGCCCTGGTCGCCCAGGACGCGGGATGGAGCGCGGCGGAGTGGGAGCAGGCCGTCAGCGGCCTCGCGCGCTATTCGCTGCTGTTCCCCGGAGCGGTGCTGTCGGCAGTCGGCCTCTGGAGGCAGCGAGCCGAGCTGGGTGACGCGGGCATGACCGCGATCAAGCCCTACGCGGCGGCCGCCGCGGGCGTTCTCGGGGTGTACGCGGTGCTCGGCCTCATCGTCCCGCGCGGCCCCATCGCCCCTGCGGGAATCGGCAGCGCGGAGGGGTGGTTCGACATGACCGGCCTGCCGCTCGAGGTGATGCGCGGAGCCGCGGGCCTCGCGCTGTGCGTGCTGGCGGTGAAGCTGCTCGAGATCTTCGACGTCGAGGCCAAGCAGCAGCTGGAGGAGATCGACCGCGCGCGCGCCATCGCCGAGGAGCGGGCACGCTTTCGCCGCGATCTCCACGACGGCACCATCCAGTCGATCTACGCCGCCGGCCTGCACCTCGAGTCGATCGCCATCCGCTCCGACGACCCGACGGTTCGCGCGGACGTCCGCGGCGTGGTCGCCGACCTCAACAGCGCGACCGACGGCATCCGCGACTACATCCGCGCCTTGGCGATCGCGCCCTCGACGCCCCAGGGCATCTCCAAGGGGCTGGGCGATCTCGCTCGCCATTTCGAGGAGGAGACCGGGCGCCGCGTGCGGTTCACCGTCGAGGGCATGAGCTCGGCCGGCCCGCTGCCCGACGAGGCCGGACAGCACCTGGAGCAGATCCTGCGCGAGGCGCTCACCAACACCGCCCGCCACGCCGGTGCCTGCCGGGTCACCGTGTCGCTGGTCTTCGCACCCGATGAGCTGGACCTGATCGTCTCCGACGACGGCTGCGGCCCTGGCGCCCCGGTCGCGTCCTCCACGCCGGGTCTGCACGAGGGCCTGCGCAACATGAACGAGCGGGCGCGCCGGCTGGGGGGCCGGATCGCCGTCGAGGAGGCCCTCGGCGGCGGCACCCGCGTGACCCTCGAGGTTCCGCTCGACAGCGACGAGCCCGAGGCCGACATCTTCATTCCCGACACCGAGCGCGAGGTGACCCGTTCATGACGACCATCCAGGCTGATCCGATCAGGGTTCTGATCGTCGACGACCACACCGTCGTCCGCATCGGGCTGCGCACCCTGCTCACGCACTCGGCCGGTTTCCGCGTCGTCGGCGAAGCCCAGACGGCCGCCGAGGCCGTCCAGCTCAACGAGCAGACCCACCCGGACGTGGTGCTCATGGACGTGCGGCTGCCCGACGGCAGCGGCGTCGAGGCCTGTCGCAAGATCAAGGCGGACCATCCCGACGCCCGTGTGCTGATGCTGACCTCGTACACCGACGAGGAGGCCATCGTGGGCGCCGTCATGGCGGGCGCGAGCGGCTATCTGCTCAAGCAGGCCGACGCCGAGCGCCTCACGCAGGCCATCCGCGAGGCCGCAGCGGGCGAGTCAACGCTCGATCCCCGCGCCGCGGGCGCCCTGCTGAACCAGTTCCGTGAGCTATCGGCCAAGCAGGCCGAGGCCGAGCTCGCCGGGCTCACCGACCGCGAGCGCCGGATGCTCGCCCTGATCGCCGAGGGCTACACCAACCGCGCCATCGGCGAGGTGCTGCACCTGTCCGAGAAGACCGTCCGCAACCATGTCTCCCAGTTGCTGCGCAAGCTGGGCTTCCAGCGCCGCTCGCAGGCCGCCGCATGGGCCGGCCAGCGCCGTCTGGAGCTCCCGCCGGACTGATCCCGGGCCCGGCCGTGCGGCTCGCGCGCCGACGCATCGCGGCCCACGGCAAGGAGATCGGGCCTGCGGGGAGAATCGTGCGGAGGTCCGCAGACATATCGAAGGTGCGCACGATGCCTCGAACCGCTCGCGTCCTCGCCCTCGCCAATCAGAAGGGCGGCGTCGCCAAGACGACCACCACCCTGAACCTCGGCGTGGCCCTGAAGGACATGGGGCTGCGTGTGCTGGCGATCGATCTCGATCCCCAGAGCAACCTCTCGATGAGCCAGGGCATCGACGTCGAGACGCTCGACACCGGGATGTACCACGTGCTCACGTCGGGCCTCCCGATGAGCTCGATCATCCAGCAGCGGGAGATCGACATCGCGCCCGCCGGCATCGAGCTGGCCGGGGCCGAGCTGGCCCTGTCCGCGATGATCGGCCGCGAGCGCGCCCTCGAGAGGGCCCTTCGGCCGCTGCGCGAGACCTACGACTACATCCTCCTGGACACGCCGCCGTCGCTCGGGCTGCTGACCATCAACGCGATGGTCGCCTCGGACGGCGTGATCGTGCCGGTGCAGTGCGAGTACCTCTCGCTGCGCGGTCTGGCCCAATTGCGTGAGACCCTGCGGCAGGTGCGGGACAACCTCAACCCGACGGTGGACATCGTGGGTATCCTTCCCACGATGTACGACGGCCGCACACTGCACGGCCGCGAGGCGGTGGCCATGCTCGAGGAGAGCTTCGGAGACCGGGTGTTCCGCACGCGCATCGGTAGGACGATCCGCTTCGCCGAGGCGCCGGTCGCCGGCCAGAGCGTGCTGCGCCTCGAGGCCCACGGCCAGGCGGCGCGCTGGTATCGCCAGCTCGCGCGCGAGGTGGCCAACGGTCCGATCACGGGCGTCGTCCCCGGGGGCGCAGGGGTGGTGGCCGCGTGAGCACGCGTGGAGGCCGCCCGAGCATGCGCGAGGGCCCGCTCTCGGAGCTCTTCCGCAGTACGGAGCAGGGCGCCTCCGAGCCGGTCGGCTCCACGCCCTCGCCCGAGCCCGATTTCGGCCTCCGCGGCCAGGATGGCACCAACTACGTCGCGGTCATCCGCGTCGTGGGCGTCGGCGGCGCGGGCTGCAACGCGGTGAACCGCATGATCGAGGCGGGCCTGCGCGGGGTCGAGTTCGTCGCCGTCAACACCGATCGCCAGGCGCTCGAGGAGAGTGAGGCGGACGTCCGCGTCACCGTCGGCGTGGAGATCACGCGGGGCCTCGGCACCGGCGGCGATCCCAACCTCGGCGAGCAGGCGGTGCGCGAGAGCGAGGACCAGATCCGCCGGGCGCTGCGCGGCAGCGACCTCGTGTTCATCGCCGCCGGCGAGGGCGGCGGCACGGGTTCGGGCGGGGCGCCGCTCGTGGCCAAGGTCGCGCGCGAGCTGGGTGCGCTGACCGTCGCCGTGGTGACGCGTCCGTTCGCGTTCGAGGGCGGACGCCGCACGCGCGCGGCCGACGAGGGGCTCGAGCGTCTCCAGGAGACCGCGGACACGGTCATCGTGATCCCCAACGACAAGCTGATGACCGTGCTCGAGCGCGGCACGAGCATGGTCGAGGCCTTCAAGGTCTGCGACGACCTGCTGCGCCAGGGGGTGCAGGGCATCTGCGACATGATCACGCTGCCCGGCCTGATCAACCTCGACTTCGCCGACGTCCGCACCATCATCAGGGGCGCGGGCACCGCCCTCCTCGGCATCGGCTACGCCGGCGGCGGCAACCGCGCCACCGAGGCGGCGCTGGCGGCCATCGCCTCTCCGCTGCTCGAGACCCCGATCGACGGCGCCAAGGGCATCCTGTTGGGCGTCACCGGCGGCCCCGACCTCTCGCTGCTCGAGGTGAGCGAGGCGGCCCGCGTGGTGGCCGATGCGGCCGACCCCGAGGCCAACATCATCTTCGGCGCGACGATCGACCCCGACCTGCAGGGCCAGGTATGGGTGACCGTCGTGGCGGCCAACTTCAGCGGCGTGCGCGCCGCGCCGGCACCCGAGCCGGAGTCGGAGGCCGCGCCCGAGCCGGTGGCCGCCGCCCCGCGTCGCGCCCCCCGCGAGGAACGGGTGACGCGGTTCGACATGCCCTACCCCGCACGATCGGCTCCGTCCGAGGAGTCCGGCCCGCGGGTCTTCGACCTCGAGACCGCCGGCCCGGCCCCCGCCGATCCGCCCGAGCCTCCGGCCGAGCCTCCGGCCGATCCCGAGGCCACGACGACCATGCGCAGGTCCGACATCGTGCCCGACGGCCCCGAGGACGCGGCGTAGCGATTCCGGGTTCCGGCGCCCCGGTCGGGGTGGTTGCGGCGGGGCATCGTTCGAGCGCTCGTGCCGGGGCGCAGGCGCTGGCGCGTGGCGGAGGCGCCGTGGACGCCGTGTGCGCGGCCGCGTTCGCGGCGGCCGTGGCCGAGAGCCCCCTCACCGGGCCCGGCGCGGGCGGGTTCCTCCTGATGCGCACACCCGAGGGCGAGACGGCGCTGCTCGACTTCTTCGTTGCCGCTCCGGGGCTCGGGCCGCAGGGGCGCGCGCTCGATCCGGCGACGCTCCAGAGCTTCACCGTGCCGTTCGGCGGCGCCGACCAGGTGTTCCACATCGGCCCGGCATCGGTGGCCGTGCCCGGCATGGTGGCGGGGCTGGGCGAGGCCGCGCGCCGCTTCGGCCGCCTCCCGTTGGCCGAGGTCGTGGCCCCGGCCGTCGCCCTCGCGCGCGAGGGCGTGGTGCTGACGCGCGAGACCGGCTACCTCCACGAGATCCTCGCCGACATGCTCACCGCGACCCCGGCGGCCGCCGCCGTGTACGCGCCCCGCGGGCGGTTGCTGGGGCCGGGCGATCGCGTGCGATTCCCGGATCTGGCGGAGACGCTGGTGCACATCGGCGAGGCCGGCCCCGCGACGATGCGCGACGGCCCCCTGGCCCAGGCGCTCATCGCCCACATGGCCGAGTCGGGCGGCCACGTCACGGAGGACGACCTGCGCTCCTACCGCGTGATCGGCCGCGCGCCGCTGCGCATCGCGTATCGGGACACCACGGTGCTGACCAACCCTCCTCCCTCCTCGGGCGGGGCGCTGATCGCCGCGGCGCTGGCCGAGATGGAGGAGGGCGGCGCTCCCGCCTCCGCGGCCGCCCACTATCGCGCGGTGACGCGTGCCGGCGTGGCGGCGAACGCACTGAGGGACGAGCGCTTCCTCGCCGATCTGCACGAGGAGGACTGCATGGAGCGCCTCTGGGCGCGCCGCACGGCCGGCGGTCGCGAGCGCGGCGGTGGTGGCGAGACCCGCAAGCCGGCGGGATCGACGACGCACGTCAGCGCGATCGACGCCGACGGCGGCATGGCCAGCCTCTCCAGCTCCAACGGGTCCGGATCGGGCGTGGTGCTGCCGGAGACGGGCATCCTCCTCAACAACATGATGGGCGAAGAGGACCTCAACCCGGCCGGCTTCGGCCACCTGGCGCCCGGCACGCGAATGACCTCGATGATGGCGCCGAGTCTGTTGCTGCGCGGCGGCGAGCCCGTCATCGCGCTCGGGGCCGCCGGGTCGAACCGCCTGCGCTCGGCCATCCTCCAGACCGTCGTCAGCATGGTGGACGCCGGTATGGGCGCCGGGGACGCGGTGCGCCGGCCGCGCGTCCATCCGGAGGGGACGGGCGTGGACGTGGAGGGCGGCGTGCCCCACGATGCCGTGGACGCGCTGCTCGCCGACGGCCACCGGCTGCGCCGCTGGGGCGAGCTGAACCTGTTCTTCGGTGGCGTCAGCGCCACCGCCCGAGGCGTCCGCGGGCTCGAGGGCGCGGGGGATCCGCGCCGCGGTGGCGCCGCCGCCGCCGTCACGCGAACCGGAGAGGTGATCGACCTATGACTCAACATCGACTCGAGGTAGAGGGTCGCGCGTACGACCTGGAGCCGGGGGGCCTGCGCACATCGCTGACCGACGGGCCGGCGATGCTGTGGGGCTTTCAGGTGCGCGTGCTGAGCGACGGTGAGGAACTGGGTATCAAGACCTGCTTCGTCGGCCGCGTGAGCGTCCAGTTCCGCAATGCCGCCGCGCCCGACGCCCCGATCGAGATCCTGATGCCGGTGCTCCACGAACTGGCCTTCGAGAAGATCGAGGAGCGGCTGCGACTCGGTGAAACCGGCGACGAGATCCTGTTCACCTGACCCTCATCCCTCGGGGATCCGGCGTTGCTGGCAAGATGCGGACGTTCGAATGACAAACCAAACGACGTTGGGGTGGTGAATGGACAACTTCAGCTTCCTGGATCTCATCTGGACGCTGCTCGTCATCTACTTCCTGTTCTTCGTGCTGATGATCCTGTTCACGATCGTGGTGGACATCTTCCGCAGCAAGGACATGGGTGGTGGGGCGAAGGCGCTCTGGGTGATCCTGCTGGTGATACTCCCGTTGATCGGCGCACTGATCTATCTGATCGTCCGTCACGACGGGATGGCGCAGCGCCAGCTCGAGGCTCAGAAGCAGCAGAAGCAGCAGTTCGACAGCTACGTGAAAGAGGCCGCGGCCTCGGGTCCGGCTGACGAGATCGCCCGCGCCAAGGGCCTTCTCGACTCCGGCGCCATCTCGCAGGAGGAGTTCGACGCGCTGAAGGCCAAGGCTCTGGCCTAGGTCGTCGGGGTTCGCCGGCCGGCCGAGGCCGACGGGCGAACCCGCGGGTCAGGCCGCCTCGTGGCGCCCGCCGAGAACGTCGGCGACGCCACGGGGTCCGGCCCGGAGCAGCTCGGCCGCCCGGCGCGCTCCGAGCGCCCGGTCGCGCGCCGCGCTCGCGCCCATCATGTCGCCGGCCCGGTGGCTCTCGGCCATCTCGCGCTCGGCCACCGCGGCGAGGTCGTCGAGCCGCTCGGCCATCCGCGCGGACCGGCTCGCCGGCAGGCGACGCCGCCGTGACGGCACCGGCCGCGCGCGCGTGGGGATCCGCGTGAGCGCGTCGGCGCCGGGGAACAGGATCAGCTGGCCTTCGCCGTCGGGCGGGGTGATCGAACGCATGTTCGTAGTATTCCACCGCCACCGGACGGACAAACCGTCCCCGCGGATCGGCTCAGGGGCGGCGTAGGTCGTCGGGGGCCAGCGGATCGGGGCCGGGGCCCGCCTCGCGCACGACGGCCGGTCCTCCGTCGTGAGGGATGTGGACCACGATGTGGTGCACGACGCCCGGCAGCTCGAACCGGAAGGCCCAGTCTGCCGCGGTCCACCCCGCCACGCGTAACGTCGCGCTGCCGGCGCCGGTCGTCTCGCCCAGGGCCTGCGTCGCCGACTCCAGCGCCGCGGTGCCGACCGGCCCGAGCAGACCGATGAGGGCCCCGGCCCCGGCGTCGTCGCTCATGCCGGAGGGAAGGGGAGTCGGGCGACCCGAGCCGGCTCGGCGGCGCCCTCCACGTCCACCGTCGCGTCGGGCGCGACCTCGTTCCTCAGCACCGCGAGTCCGATCGCCCCGAGGTCCGGCGTCACGACCACGCTCGTCACCCGGCCCACCTCGCGCCCCTCGACGCTCACCGTCGCGCCCGGGGCGACGCCGGCCGCGCCCAGGGCGAGGCCGCGGAGCTGCCGTGTGACGCGTCCCCGGTACCGCACGCGGGCCACGGTCTCCTGGCCCAGGTAGCACCCCTTGTCGAACGACACGGCTTCGTCCTGGAGACCCACCTCCTGCACCAGGGTCGAGGGCCCGGTGTCCACGCCGACCGTGGGCACGCCGGCGGCCACGCGGGCCATCTCGAGGGCCTGCGCCGGCACCTCGTCGACTCCGAGCGCCGCGATCGCCGCCGCGGCGTCGTCGACCACGAGGTCGAGCGTCCCGGGCACCCGGCCCGGCAACAGGATCTGCGCCGGCAGGCTCGTGGCGGCGGGCACCCCCGAGACACTGAGCAGATCCGCCTCCTCGGGCCCCAGCAGCTCCAGATCCTCTGAGAAGTGGTACCGCTCGAGAAGCTCCAGGAGCAGCTCGCCGAGCGCCGGCGCGGTCACGAGGGTGAACGCGTCGTCGGCGTCGCGGCGGACGCGCAGGTCGACCTGGATGTGACCCTTGGCGTCGAGGAACAGGGCGTGCCCGGTGTCGCCGGCGCCCAGGCCCTCGACCTCGTTGCTGAGCAGCCCGTGGAGAAAGCTCGCCGCATCCGGGCCCTCGACCCATACCAGCGCCGCCCGACCGCGCACGACCGCGGGCGAGCCGGTCCGCAGCAGGGCGTAACCGGCGTCGACGCCCGGCGACGTCGCGGGCGGCGTCACGGGGTGCTCACCTTGCCGTTGGTGCCCGCGCGATGGGCGGCCAGGCGGGCGTGCTCGCTCTCACGGTCGGCCGAGGTGAACAGCTCGGTCAGCATCGTCAGCCGCCGCGCCTCATCGCGGGTCTCGAGCAGTTCCTGCTTGGCGGCGGGCGGGATGTCGAATGCGGCGGCCACGGCGTATGAGAGAGGAGTGCCCTCCGGCGCCTCGGGCATCGCGGTCTCGCCCAGGCCCCCGAGCGCGCGGAAGCGCCGGAGCACCTCCTCGGAGAGGGCCGCCGGCACCTCGGAGGCGACGTCCTCGAGGCGCTCGACCCGTGCCGAGAAGTAGAGGCGGCCGTCGGTCTCCTCCACCAGCCGGACCGGCTCGACGCCCTGCACGATGACGTTCAGGCGGCCGTCCTCGAACCGGCGCACCAACGACTCGAACCGCGCCGCGCAGCCGACGTCTGCGGTCCCCGTCGGACCCGCCTGGACCACCACGAACAGGCTGTCCTCCAGCACGCAATCCGCGTACAGCTGGCGGTAGCGGGGCTCGAACAGGTGGAGCGGAGTCCTCTCGCTCGGCAGGAGCACGAGACCCAGCGGGAACAGGCCGAGGTCGAGTTCGTCGCTCACCCCCGGAAGTCTAGCCGGGGGTGAGCGACGCCGGCCGCGCCGGCCTGACGGCGCCGGGGTGGCAGGCCCGCAGGGCGACGCTCGCGGCGTCCGCGGGGCACGCTCGTGCTGCGCTCGGTGATCATCACGATCGGCCCGGGGCTCCGCATGAGGGCCACCACGGCGCCGCCCATCTCCGCGCCCCGGCCCGCGATCGGTCCCCCATCCGGTGCCCGTCCACTAGCATCGCCGCGCGTGTCACGCGATCCCCACACGACGCCCGCGCCGCCCCATCCGTCCCTTCCCGAGGGCCTGGTCCGCCCGGCGCTCGCCGGGGTCACCGCGTACGAGCCCGGCCGGCCGATCGACGAGGTGCGCCGCGAGCTCGGCATCGAGTCGGTGCTCAAGCTGGCGTCCAACGAGGGGCCGTTCCCTCCCATGCCCGGAGCCATCGAGGCGATGCGCGAGGCGGCCCGGGGGGTGCGCGCCTACCCCGACCCGGGGGCCTGGGGGCTGCGCGACGCGATCGCGTCGCGGCTCGGGCTGGACGCCACCCAGGTGCTGCCGGGGGCCGGCATCGACGGGCTGATCAAGCTCATGTGCCTCGCCCTGCTCGATCCCGGCGACGAGATCGTGATGGGGTGGCCGTCGTTCCTGTCGTGGCGCGTCGGCGCCCAGATCCAGGGCGCGACGGTGCGCGACGCTCCCCTGCGCCCCGACGGCTCCTACGACCTCGATGCCCTTGCCGAGCGGATCACGCCGCGCACCAAGATCGCCGTGGTGGTGAGCCCCAACAACCCGACGGGCGGGGCGGTGGCCGCCGACGAGTTGCGGGCGTTCCTCGACGCCCTCCCGGGGCACGTGCTGCCCGTGGTGGACGAGGCCTACTTCGAGTACCTGCCCGCCGGCGGGCACGACGCGGCCGCGCTGCTCGGCGAGGGCCGCGCGATGGCGGTCACCCGCACGTTCAGCAAGGCCTACGGCCTCGCCGGCCTGCGCGTCGGTTACCTGATGGGTCCGCCGGAGCTGGTCCGTTCGCTCGGCGTGGTGCGCAACGTGTTCGACGTCGGGGCCCCGTCGCAGGCAGCCGCGATCGCCAGCCTGGCCGACTCGGACACCCACCTGCCCGAGCGCATCCGGATCAACGATTCGGAGCGCGCGATGACGGCCTCCGGGCTGCGCGCCCTCGGGCTGGAGCCCCTTCCCAGCACCGCCAACTTCCTGCTGGTCGATCTCGGCTCCGTCGAGCGCGCCGAGGCGCTCAACGCGGCGCTGCTGGCGCGAGGGGTCATCGTGCGGCCGGCGCGGGCCTTCGGGGCGCCGACCGCGCTGCGCATCACGATCGGGTTCCCCCAGGACAACGCGCGCTTTCTCGCGGCGGCCGCGGGGGCGCTGGGAGACCTCCGTTGACGCTCGATGAGGTGATCGCCGGCGTCAACGCCGGTGAGCGGCGGGCCATCGGGCGCGCCATCAGCCTGGTGGAGCGCCTCGGTCCCGAGGGCCGCGAGCTGGCCGCCACGCTGCACCCCGCGACCGGCAACGCCTGGCGTGTCGGAGTCACCGGCGCCCCGGGCGTGGGCAAGAGCACGTTGATCGGCGCCCTGGTGCGCCATCTGCGCGGGGACGGCAAACGCGTGGGGATCGTGAGCGTCAACCCCACGAGCCCCTTCACCCGGGGCGCCGTGCTGGGCGACCGCATCCGGCTGACCGACCACTTCCTCGACCCTGGCGTGTTCATCCGCTCCATGGCCAGCCGCGGTCATCTGGGGGGCCTGGCCGAGGCCACCGCCGACGCGGTGCTGGTGCTCGACGCGGCCGGCTTCGACGTGGTGCTGGTCGAGACCGTCGGATCCGGCCAGAACGAGGTCGAGGTCCAAGCGCTGACCGAGACGGTCGTGCTGGCGCTGATGCCCGGCAGCGGCGACGGGGTGCAGGCGATCAAGGCCGGGCTGATGGAGATCCCCGACGTCCTCGCCGTCACCAAGGCCGACCGCCCCGGCGCCGACCAGCTGGTGACCGAGCTCAAGAACGCCCTCACCCTTGCGCCGGCCGGCGAGTGGGAGCCGCCGATCGTCCGCGTCTGCACGCTCGAGGGGAGGGGGGTCGAGGAGCTCTGGGCCGAGGTCGAGCGCCACCGTGCGTTCCTCGAGGCCGACGGGCGGCTCGACGCGCGCCGCCGCGAGGGCCTGAGGCGTCAGCTGCGCGCCCTCGCCCTCGACCGCCTCGCCCGCCGCGTGGACGCCGCGGCCGACCCCGGCTTCGTCGCCGACGTGCTCGACGAGGTCATGGCCCGCACGACCGATCCCTCCGGCGCCGTCGACCTCCTCCTGGACCGCGCCGACCTCGGCGGCTGATGCGCCTGCCGGCCTCTCGGCGAGCCCGCTCGCGCTCAGCGCACCAGCAGCCAGACGGCGACTCCGACGCCCAGAACGATCACGCTCCATCGCAGGGCGTCGTCGTTGAGGCGCCGCGCGACCCGGGCGCCGATCGCGCCGCCGACCAGCGTCGCCGGGGCCAACACGGCCACCGAGGGCCAGTCGACGGGCCCCAGGAGGATCAGCCCGGGGGCGGCCACGACATTCGCCAGCAGGATCATCGCGCGGTTGAGCGCGTTGAGGCGCTGCAGCCGGTCCACGATCCCCAGCGCCAGCACCGCCAGCAGCAGCACGCCGGCGGCCGCCCCGAAGTAGGACGCGTAGGCCCCCGACGCGAACACCGCCAGCAGCAGCCCGGGGGAGAGCCGCGTGGCGATGCTGCCGTCCCCGCGCGCGTCCATCGCCGCCCGGATGCGCGGCCCCACCGCCAGCAGCGCGCACGCGATCAGGACGAGCCACGGGACCGCCACCTCGAATGCGGAGTCGCCCCCCCACACCAGCAGCGCGACGCCGACGAAGGCGCCGAGGACCGTCGGCACCGCCAGCGTGCGGAGGCGCGGCGCCTGCCCCTTCAGGTCGGGACGGTAGCCCTCGACGACCGACACGTAACCCGGCAGCTGCGAGATCGTGTTGGTGATGTTGGCCGTCAGGGGAGAGAGGCCGGTGCCGATGAGCACGGGGAAGGCGATCAGCGAACCACCGCCGGCGACCGCGTTGACGGCTCCCGCGATGACGCCGGCCCCCGCGAGCAAGGTGAGCTGGGCGGTGTCGGGCATGCCGGGGTGGCCTAGCGCCCCGAGCCGTGGACGACGCGGCACTTCCCGGCTGCATGTCTCCGCGATACGCCGTCCTCGACAGGCCCGATATTCGCGATATCGGGCCTGATCTGCGTCCTCGTCTCGCGGGAGATTCGCTCGGGAACCGCACGCGAACCCACGGTTCGAGGCACTAACGATCCCCGAGGAGGAGCGGCCACACGATCAGCAGCAGGATCGCGAGCGCCACGGCGGCCGCGATCAGGAAGGCGCGCCGCGCGGCGGCCACCGTGAGGCGCCCGCCGTGCGCCTCACGGTCGGCCCTCAGGTAGCGCGCCACGTCGACACCGACCTTCGTCACCACACCGACCACGACGACGAGCAAGCCGATGAGGATGACCCAGGCGGTCATTCCGCGGGCATCGCCAGCTTCTCGGCCACGGCCAGGATGAGCCGCACCCCGAAGCCGGTGCCCGAGCCGCCGACCATTCCCGTGCCGGCGATGTCGAGGTGGCACCAGGGCAGGTCGCCGGTGAACTCGCGCATGAACTGGGCGGCGTAGACCGATCCGGCCTGGCGCTTGTTGGACGCGTTGGCCAGGTCGGCTACCTTGCTCTTGATCAGATGGTCGTAGCGCTTGTGCATCGGCATCGGCCACACCAGGTCGCCCGACTCCTCGCCGGCCGCGCGCACCACCTCGGTCCACGCGTCGTCCGAGCCGAACAGGCCGGCGTAGACCTCGCCGAGCGCCACCACGATCGCGCCGGTCAGCGTGGCCATGTCGATCATCCGCGTCGCGCCCTCGCGCACGGCATAGGCGAGGCCGTCGGCCAGGATCAGGCGGCCCTCGGCGTCGGTGTTGATCACCTCGATGGTGCGGCCGTTGAGCGCGGTGATGACGTCGCCCGGCTTGACGGCGGTGCCGCTCGGCATGTTCTCGGTCGCGGGGATCACCGCCAGCAGCTCGACCGGCAGCCCCAGCGCCGCGACCAGCGCCGCGCCCTCGAGCACCGCGGCGCCGCCGCCCATGTCGAGCTTCATCTCCTCCATCCCGCCGGACGGCTTGATGGAGATGCCGCCGGTGTCGAAGGTGACCGCCTTGCCCACCAGCCCGAGCACCTCATCGGGCCGGGCGCGCTCGGCGGGCCGATAGCGCAGCACGATCAGCTTGGGCGGCTCGGCCGAGCCCCGCGCCACCCCGAGCAGCGCGCCCGCGCCCAGCTTCTCGAGCTTCGAGGTGCCGAGAACCGTGCACGTGAGGCCGGGGATCGCGTCGGCGAGCGCCTTCGCATGCTCGGCGAGGATGGTCGGCGTCAGGTGGTTGGCCGGCGTGTTGGAGAGGTCGCGGGCCCCGTTCACGGCGGCGACGATGCGATCGGCGCGCTGGACGTCGGCGGTGCGGACGGAGGTCGAGAACACGGTCAGGCGCTCGGTCGGCGGCTTCGCGTCCTCGTTCGCGGTCCGGAAGCGGTCGAAGCGGTAGCCCTCGATGCCGAAGCCCTCGATGAATGCGCTCACCTGGGCCGCGGTGGCGTCCTCGGGCGGCACCAGTGCTGCCGCGCGGGTCCTGACACGTCCCGCGATGCCCGCGGCCGCCCCTCCGGCCGCCCGCCAGTCCTCCGTCGAGCCGGACGCGACACCGACGACCGCCAACCGCGGCGCGGCCAGCGCCGAGCCGGCGTGGAAGCGGGTCACCGAGCCGGCTTCGCCGGTGACCTCCCCGTCCTTGACCGCGGCGGCGACGACCCCGCCGAGGGCCGCGTCAACGTCGGCGGCCGGACCGCTGAGAGGCCTGGGCCGCTCGGGCACGCAGACCACCAGCAGGTCGGCCTTCGCGCTGACCGCATCGGCGGACTTCCTCACGGTGCTGCGCATCGCTCACTCCACGGGTCGGGAACGGCGGAAACACTACCCTCGGACGAGTTCCCCGCCGTCGCGGTGTGGAATACTCGCCCCCCGCCCCACCCGGAGGAATCGCTCGTGGACCGCCCGATCCGAGTCGTCGTCGCCAAGCCCGGCCTGGACGGTCACGACCGTGGCGCCAAGATCATCGCGCGCAGCCTGCGCGACGCGGGCATGGAGATCATCTACACCGGCCTCCACCAGACGCCCGAGCAGATCGCGGCGACCGTGGTGCAGGAGGACGCCGACGTGGTCGGCCTCTCGATCCTCTCGGGCGCCCACATGACGCTCGTCCCGCGGGTGGTCAACCTGCTTCGCGCCGAGGGTGCGGGTGACGTGCTGGTGATCGTCGGCGGCACCATCCCGCGCGACGACATCCCGGCGCTCAAGCAGCTGGGCGTGGCGGAGGTGTTCACCCCCGGGGCGCCGATCCAGGGGATGATCGACTTCATCCAGGGCGCGGTTCCCGCCCCCTCATAGGCCTCCGGGCCGTATGCCCTCTGCCGTGCGGCGCCGCGCAGGTTAGGCTGCCTGATCAGAAGGCAAACAGCGGGTCGGGTGTCCATTCCCCGGACCGAGAGCTTCAGGTCAGCAGGGGGGCTGCATGAAAATCGCGGTGTGCGTGAAGGATGTTCCGGACCCCGGTCCGTCACGTCGGATCGATCCGGGAACCCTGAGGATGGACCGCTCGGGCGACCGTTCGCTCAACGCGTTCGACCTCAACGCCGTGGAGCAGGCCCTTCGCATCAAGGAGGGCGCGGGCGAGGGCGAGGTCGTCCTGGTGTCGCTCGGGGCGGGCAAGGCGCTCGACTCGATTCGCAAGGGACTCGCCATGGGCGCCGATCGCGCGGTGCTCGTCTCCGACGACGCTGCCGCCGGCTCCGACCTGGTGGCCACCAGCTACGTGCTGGCGGCGGCGCTCGGCGCCGAGTCGCCCGACCTGGTCCTGTTCGGCCAGCAGGCGTCCGACGGTGACGGCGCGGTGTTGTGGGCCGCGGTCGCCGACCGCCTCAAGCTTCCTGTGATCTCGCAGGTCTCGGAGCTCGAGGTGGATGGCACCACGGTCACGGCAAAGCGCCAGACCGAGTTCGGCTACGACAAGATCCAGGCCTCGCTGCCCGCCGTGCTGGCCGTCTCGGACGCCCTCAACGAGCCGCGCTACCCGTCGCTCAAGGGCATCATGGGCGCCAAGAAGAAGCCGCAGGAGGTCAAGAGCCTCGCGGACGTCGGCGTCAACGCCGACCGCGCCGGCGAGGCCGGCTCGCGCACGACCGTCATCTCGCTGAGCCCTCCGGCGTCGCGCGGCGACACCCTCAAGATCGAGGACGACGGCTCCGCCGCGCAGAAGATCCTCGACTTCCTCGTGGAAAGGAAGCTCGTGTGAGCACCCTCGTCTTCCTGGAGCACAACGGCGACAGCATCCAGAAGGGCGCGCTCGGCGTGCTCTCCAAGGCCGTCGCGCTCGACCCCGACACCGCCGCCGTGGTCATCGGCTCGGGCGTCGCGGGCCTCGCGGCCACGGCCGCCAAGTACGGCGCCAAGCGGGTTCTGATCGCCGACGACCCGTCGCTGGAGGCGCCCCTGCCCCAGCCGCGCGTCAACGTGATCAGCGCGCTGGTGAAGGACCAGGGCTTCGACACCGTGTTGTTCGCGGCGTCGGTGCTCACCGCCGACATCGCCGGCGGGCTCTCGGCCCGTCTCGACGCCGGTCTGAACTGGGACCTCGGCGACCTGGCGGTGGACGGCGGCGACCTGGTCGGCAAGCGCTCCGCGCTCGGCGACACCATCCGCGCGGACGTGGGCTGGACCACGGGCCCCAAGATCGGCCTGATCCGCGCCGGCTCGTTCGAGCCGGTCGAGTCGGCCGGCGACGGCGCGACGGAGAACGTCGCCGTCTCGCTGGAGTCCTTCTCCTCCGGCGCGAAGATGGTGGAGCAGGCGCACGAGGAGCAGGTCGGCCCCTCCATCGAGGAGGCCGACATCCTGGTGACCGGCGGTCGTGGGCTGGGGGCCCCGGAGGCCTTCGGGTCGCTCGAGGAGCTCGCCGGCGCCCTGGGCGGCGCCGTGGCCTCGACTCGCGCGGTCGTCGATTCGGGCTGGTATCCCTACCCGACCCAGATCGGGCAGACCGGCAAGGTCGTCTCGCCCAAGGTGTATCTGGGCTTCGGCGTCTCCGGCGCGATCCAGCACAAGGTCGGCATGCAGACCTCGCAGGTGATCGTCTCGGTCAACAAGGACGCCAACGCGCCGATCTTCGACTTCAGCGACATGGCCGTCGTGGGCGATCTGCACCAGATCGTGCCGCAGCTGACCGCGCTGGTGAAGGAGCGAAAGGGCGCGTAGCGCCTTTGCCCGCAGGGCGGCCCCGGGCCGGGGCCGCCCTTGCGCGGTCCTCTAGAATCGATCCATCGACGTTCGCCGCGACCGCGGTTCGTCCACACTGCGAGGACCATCATGAAGACGGACATCCACCCCGAGTACGTGACCGCCCACGTGCGGTGCTCGTGCGGCAACGAGTTCGAGACGCGCTCGACCAAGTCGGAGATCAAGGTCGAGATCTGCAGCAACTGCCACCCCTTCTACACCGGCAAGCAGAAGCTGGTGGACTCCGGTGGCCGCGTCGAGCGCTTCCAGCGCAAGCTCGCCCGCAGCCAGCGCACCGGCGCGTAGGCGTCCGGCTCCGGGCCGGCAGATGACCTCGTGAGCGCGGACGCACGATCTCTTGTCGAGCAGATCGTGCGTACGCGCGATGAGCTGTCGCAGGCCCTCTCCGATCCCGACCTGAGCAACGACCGCGAGCGCTACGCCGCGGTCAACAAGCGCTGGTCGGACCTCTCCACCGCCTTCGACCTGGCCGACCTGTGGCAGGACGCCGCGGGCCGCTCCGAGGAGGCCGAGGAGCTGCTCGCCGAGGACGAGGCGGACGAGGACGTGCGCTCGCTGCTGGACGAGGCGCAGGCCGAGCTCGAGGGCCTGTGGCCGCGCATCCGCGAGGCGATGATCGAGCCCGACCCCGACGACGACCGCGACACGCTGGTCGAGATCCGGGCCGCGGCCGGCGGCGAGGAGGCGGCCCTCTTCGCGCGTGACCTGGTGGACGTCTACACCCGGTACGCGGAGTCGCTGGGGCTCAAGGTGGAGCTGATGTCGGTGGCCGACGCCGACGCCGGGGGCGTCCGCGACGCCACGATCGCCATCAAGGGCCGTGGCGCGTTCGCCGTCTTCAAGCACGAGGCGGGGGTGCATCGCGTGCAGCGGGTTCCGGCCACCGAGAGCCAGGGGCGCATCCACACGTCCACGGCGACGGTGGCGGTGCTGCCCGAGGTCGAGGACGTGGACGTCAAGATCAATCAGAACGACGTGAAGCGCGACGTGTACCGCTCCAGCGGCCCCGGCGGCCAGAGCGTCAACACCACCGACTCCGCGGTGCGCCTCACGCATCTCCCGACGGGCATCGTGGTCTCGATGCAGGACGAGAAGAGCCAGCTCCAGAACTTCGAGCGCGCGATGCGGGTGCTGCGTGCCCGCATCTACGAGCGTGCCCAGGCGGAGCGCGCGGCCGAGGTCTCGGCGGCGCGCAAGTCCCAGCTGGGATCCGGCGACCGGTCGGAGAAGGTCCGCACGTACAACTACCCCCAGAACCGGGTCACGGACCATCGCGTCGGGGTCACCATCCCGTTGCGCGAGCAGGTGCTGGTGGGCAACCTGTCCGCTCTCACCGACGCCCTCGCGGCCGACGAGCGCAGCCGGCGACTCGAGGAGCAGTCGGTGCAGCTCCAGGGGGAGACCACGTGAGCCTCAACACCGAACTGCTCCGCATCGAGTTCGTCGGCGTCACGCTCCGCCACGAGGAGGTCATGCTCCCCCGGGAGGACATGGCGCTCTTCTTCGCCTCCGTCAGCGACCGCTACGGGCTCTCGCGCCTGGAGTACCACTCCGACGCCGGCGCCACCTTCTCGAGCCCGGACGGGACCGAGTTCGTCCTGCGGCCGGCGCAGATGGCCTCGTGCGGCGTCACCGGGATGGGCTACCGGGAGGGCCGCGAGCGCATCGTCGGGCTCATCGACGAGGCCACCGACCGCTACGGCATCGGCGACACCTGGATCGAGGACATCACGCTGGTGGCGGTGTGGGACATGGAGGACGCCGAGGCGGCCCGGGAGCTGCTGGTCGACAACGTCCTGCGACTCGACGACGACCGCCTGGAGCTGCTCGAGAGCGACGACGTGACGCTCGGCCTGCGCATCTGGCGCCGCGTCGGCGAATCGTCGATGGAGTGCGCGATCGAGCCGATGCACTCTGAGCCGTCGAAGGTCTACATCCGCCTGGTGCAGACCGGGGGCGAGGTGGTGGGCGACGCCGCGGCGCTCCGCGACGCCACCGACGCCGTGCACGAGTTCCTGGTCGGGCCGCTGACCGCGTTCATGATGGCCCGCGCCCGCCGCTGACCGAGCGCCCGACGAGCGGGTCCCTGAGCATCGGGGAGATCCTGCGGCGCAGCACCGCCTATCTCGCCGAGCGAGGCTCGCCCTCCCCGCGCCTCGACGCCGACCTGCTGCTCGCCCACGCGCTCGGGATCGAGCGGCTGGAGCTGTACACGGACTCGGAGCGTCCCCTGACTCCGCCCGAGCTGGATCGCGCCCGCGCCCTGGTGGCACGCCGCGGGCGGCGCGAGCCGCTCGCCTACCTCACCGGCCGGCGGGCCTTCCGCCGGCTGCAGCTGTCGGTGGGCCCGGGCGTGCTGGTGCCCCGCCCCGAGACGGAGTTGCTGGTGGACTGGGCGCTCGAGGTGGCGCCCGAGGGCGGCTCGGCGCTCGACTGGGGAACGGGGAGCGGGGCGATCGCGCTCGCGCTCGCCGATGAGGGGCCCCACCTGCGGGTGGCGGCGCTCGACCGCTCCGGCGATGCCCTGCGAACGGCGCGCGCCAACGCCGAAACCGTGGACGGAGCCCGGGTGGAGTGGCTGCTCTCGGACGGCTTCGCCGCCGTCGCCGGTCGTCGCTTCGACCTGATCGCCGCCAACCCGCCGTACCTGTCGCCGGAGGATCTGGAGCAGGCTCCGCCCGAGCTGCGCTTCGAGCCCGAGGGCGCGCTGGTCTCCGGCCCCACAGGCCGCGAGGCGATCGCGCGCATCGCGGCCGAGGCGCCGGCGCATCTCGAGCCGGGGGGATGGCTGCTGATGGAGGTCGGCGCCGGACAGGCCCCCGGGGCCGAGGGGCTCCTGACCGCGGCCGGCCTGGTGGGCGCGACCCATCGCGACGACCTGGCGGGCGTCGCGCGGGTGGTGGGCGCGCGGGCGGCATGAGGGAGGCCGTCGCGCGCGCGCGCGCCGCCCTTCTCGCGGGCCGCCTGGCCCTCGTGCCCACCGACACGGTCTACGGCCTTGCCGCCGCGCTCGACGTCGATGCCGGCGTCGACGCCCTCTATGCCCTCAAGGGCCGCCCTCGCTCCCAGCCGTGTCAGGTGCTGCTGATGGCGCCCGGCCTGCTGGAGGAGGCGTTGGAGGCGCTCGCGCCCCGCACCCGCGCCGCCGCCGCGGCGCTGCTGCCCGGGCCGGCGACCTGTCTGGTCCCCGACCCCGCCCGCCGGTTCGCCGCCGCGGCGGGCGACACCCCGGGGTCGGTGGGGCTGCGCGCGCCCCTCATGTCGGGGGCCGTCCTCGCGCTCGACATCCCCCTGGTCGCGACCAGCGCCAACCACCCGGGGGGCGCGGACCCGGCCACGGTCGCCGACGTGCCCCGCGACCTCCGTGACGCGTGCGCGGTGGTCGACGGGGGCCGGCTGCCCGGCACCGCCTCGGCGGTCGTGGATCTGCGCCCCGTCGCCGACGGCGCACAGGCCCTGCTGATGCGGCCCGGGCCCGATCCCGAAGGTGTCGCGCGGGCGCTCGCGGCGGCCGGCGTCCAGGTCGTCCGTCCGCCCGCGACTGGTACCCTCGAATCCGGACAACGTCGCCTCGGGGGTCGATCAGAGTGAGCTTCATCGACGACGACAGCTACCTGTCGCAGGACATCTCCGAGGCCGATCCGGCGATCGCCCGCCTGCTGCGCGCCGAGGCCGAGCGTCAGAGCGAGACGCTCGAGATGATCGCCAGCGAGAACTTCACCAGCCAGGCCGTGATGCAGGCGGTGGGGTCGGTGCTGACCAACAAGTACGCGGAGGGCCTGCCCGGCAAGCGGTACTACGGTGGCTGCGAGGTCGTCGACGAGGTCGAGCAGCTCGCCATCGACCGGGCGGTCGCGCTCTTCGGCGCCGAGCACGTCAACGTGCAGCCCCACTCGGGCGCCACGGCCAACGAGGCCGCCTACTTCGCGGTGCTCAGGCCCGGCGACAAGATCCTGGGGATGTCGCTGTCCGACGGCGGGCACCTCTCCCATGGGCTGAAGGTCAACTTCTCCGGGCGCTTCTACGAGTACCACCACTACGGCGTGCGCCGCTCCGACGCGCGCATCGACATCGACCGGGTGCGCGAGCTCGCCCTCGAGCTGCGCCCCCAGCTGATCGTCGCCGGCGCCTCGGCCTATCCGCGCATCATCGACTTCCCGGCCTTCCGCGAGATCGCCGACGAGGCCGGCGCGCTGCTGATGGTGGACATGGCGCACATCGCCGGCCTCGTCGCCGCCGGCGTTCACCCCACCCCGGTGGGCATCGCCGACATCGTGACCACCACGATCCACAAGACCCTGGGCGGCCCGCGCGGCGGCCTGATCATGTCCAGGGCGGAGCTGGGCACGAAGATCGACAGGGCCGTGTTCCCCGGACTCCAGGGCGGCCCGCTGATGCACGTCATCGCCGGCAAGGCCGTGGCACTGGGCCACGCGCTCACCCCCGAGTTCCAGGCGCGCCAGCGCGCGGTGGTGGACAACTGCCAGGCTCTCGCCGAGGAGCTGATCGCCGGGGGGCTGAGCCTCGTGTCCGGCGGCACCGACAACCACCTCGTGCTGGTCGATCTGTCGGCCTCGCCGCTCACCGGCAAGGACGGTGAGGAGCGTCTTGAGCTGGCCGGGATCACGGTCAACAAGAACGGCGTCCCGTTCGACGAGCGCCCGCCGACGGTGACCTCCGGACTGCGCATCGGCACGGCCGCCCTCACCACGCGCGGCCTTCGCGAGCCGGAGATGCGGGAGATCGGACGCGTCATCTCGGCCGCGCTCGACCCGGCCGCCACGGAGGCAGACCTCGACGCGCTGCGCCAGCGCTCGCGCGCCGTCGGCGAGCGGTTCCCGCTGTACCCACGCCTGCTGGCGGGCTCGCCCGTCTGAGCGTGCTCGCAACCCGGGCCGCTCAGGCGCGTCCGGGTGGTGCCGGCGCGGCCCGCGGACGGCGCTCCCACGACGTCGAGGTCGTGGGAGCGCCGCCCGGAGACCTCAGGCGGCCGGCTGCGTCAGCGGCCCGCCCTCGGGCGCCGGCACCGTCTGGGGGCGCGGGCGGCTCGGGACCGTGAGGGCGGCCAACGTCCCCACGGCGAGGACGGCCGCGCCGACCCAGACGGCGGCCACCAAGCCGTCGGTGAAGGCCTGCGGTGACGCGTAGCCCCCGACGTGGGTGAAGACCGAGGTCATCACCGCGATGCCGAACACGCCGCCGAGCTCGCGGATCATGTTGTTGGCGCCGGAGGCCTGCCCGGCCTGCTCGGGTCGCACGGCGCCGAGCACCACGCTGGCGGCGGGCGGGAACACGAGGCCCATGCCGATGCCGGCGAGCAGGAACGGCGCCACCAGCTCGGAGTAGGCCATGTTCGGGTCGTAGACCAGGGCCATCCAGATCATCGCCGCCGTCTGCAGGGCCATCCCGGACACCAGCAGGGGCCGCCCTCCGATCCGGTCGGAGACGAGCCCGGCCACCGGCGCGACGAACAGGATCGGGAGGGTCCAGGGCAGCGTCCGGACGCCCGCCTCGAAGGCCGAGTAGCCCTGCACGGTCTGGAGGAACTGGGCGATCAGGAAGATCGAGCCGAACATGCCGAAGTACATCAGGAGGGTCGTGGCGTTGGTGGCGGCGAACGCACGGTTGCGAAAGAAGCGCATGGGCAGCATCGGGTTGGCCGCACGGGTCTCCCACACGACGAAGGCGGCCGTGACGATCGCGCCCAGGATGAGCGGGATGAGCACCCTCGGGCTGGCCCATCCGTCCGGGTTGCCGCGCACCAGCCCCCACACCAGCCCGAGCAACCCGACGCTGGCCAGCGCGACGCCGGGCAGGTCGACGAGGGCGCCGGGGCGCACGCTCTCGGGAAGGCGGAGCAGGATCAGCGGCACGAGCGCGAGGCCGATCGGGACGTTGAGCCAGAAGATCCAGTGCCACGAGATGCCGGTCACCACGGCGCCGCCGACCAGCGGGCCGAAGGCGACGCCCACGCCCGCGATCGCCGACCAGACGCCGATCGCCGCGCCGCGCCGCGCCGCGGGGACGGCCTCGCTGAGGATGGTCAGGCTGAGCGGCATGATCGCGGCGGCGCCGGCGCCCTGGAGCGCCCGCGAGGCGATCAGGATCTCGACGTTGGGGGACAGGGCCGCCGCGGCCGAGGCGACCGTGAACAATGCGACGCCGATGGCGAACACACGCCGTCGTCCGAAGCGGTCGCCCAGGGCCGCGGCGGTCAGGAGCAACACCGCGAACGCCAGGGTGTAGGCGTTGACCGTCCACTCCAGGTTCTCGATCGACGCCCCGAGCGATACGCGGATCGCGGGAAGGGCGTTGGTCACGACGAGGTTGTCGAGGACGGCCATGAAGAGGCCGATCCCTGTGATGGCGAAGATCCACGACGTGCGGGCCGCCTGGCTCATTCCGTCTCCCTTCCAGGGCCAGGGGCCCCGTCGTCGGCCGGTGGGAAGAGCAGCTCGGTGAGGTCGAGCGCTCCCAGCGCGTTGATCAACATTCCCTTGGCGAAGAATTCGGTGACGCGTTCCTCGGGCGCCCCGCTGGTCGCGCGGACGGCCTGCCACAGATCGAGGAACAGGGAGCGCACGCGCTCGCGGATCTCCGGGTCTCCGCACGCCGCGTGCGACTGCAGCTGCAACGCCAGGAGCCCCGGCTCCTGGAGCAGGGCCAGATAGCGGACTCCCATCGCTTTGAGGATGCCGCCCGGCGTCCGGTCGGCGGAGGCGGCCGCCGCCTCCGCGAAGGCCGAGCCGATGCGCCCCATCACCGTCTCGACGCATGCGATGAACAGGGCGCGCTTGCCGTCGAAGAGACGGAAGACGTAGGCCTGCGAGATGCCGGCGCGGTCGGCCACCCGCTGGGTGGAGGCCGCGGAATACCCCTCCTCGGCGAAAACCGCGATCGCCGCCTCGATGACCTCCTCGCGGCGTTCGGGAGCGGTGCGGCGGGTCGGCGCGTCGGCGGACATGTCGTGGACTATATGTGAGTGAGCCATCACTCACAAGAGGAATATGTGCGCGCTGTGACGGTTCCGTCAGGGTTCGCCGGAGCGCTCCAGGATCCGCCGTGCCCGGCCGATACGGTCGGAATATGAGTTCTCTGCGGCGTGCCCTGCCGGTGATACTTCGACGCGCGACGCCCTTCGGGGTCGCGACGCTGTGCCTCCTCGGCGTCCTGGCCCTCGTCGCGGCGCACGCGCCCGCGGCGTCCGCGGCGCGCATCGAGGTGGGCGTGTACCAGGACAACCCGGTTGCGGGCGTTCCCGCGCTGACCAGGGCCTCCGGCCGGCGCGCCACCCGCGTCATCTCGACCTACGTCACGGGCGGCAGGACGGTCGACCCGAAGATCGTCGCGTTGGCCAGGCGCACCAGGGCGCGGCTGCTCGTGACCTGGATGCCCGACGGCGGCCGCGACGGAGCCAAGCAGAAGCGCTTCCGGCTCTCGGCCATCCGCAGGGGGTCGCAGGACGCCGGCCTGAAGAAGCTCACGAAGCAGCTCAGGCGTCTCAGGCCGGCGCCGATCCTGCGCCCGATGCCCGAGGCCAACACCCCGTGGTACGCGTGGTCGGGGCTGGCCAACCGCAACACGCCCGCCGACTACGTGACCGCCTGGAAGCGGATCCGCAAGGTGGTGCGCCGCGCGGGTGGCAAGCGCATCAAGATGATGTGGGCGCCGTACGTGCGCAGCGCTCCCGACACGCCCGAGAACGCCTTCGCGAGCTACTTCCCCGGCCTGGCGCAGGTCGATCTGGTGGGGACCAGCGGCTACAACTTCGGCACCACTCGCGGCCTGGCCTGGGTGGACCCCGAGCCCCTCTTCGAGGACGCCTACCGCCAGATCTCGGCCCTGGCGCCCAAGCCCTTCTGGATCGCGGAGACCGGCTCCACGTCCAAGGGCGGCAACAAGGTGAGGTGGATGAACTCCCTCGCCAGGCTGCGGACGTCCATCCCCAACCTCGCGGGCATCGTCTGGTTCGACGCGCGTGACGCCAACGGCGACTTCCGCGTCAGCTCCTCCAAGCGGCTGCGCTCGGCCTTCAAGGCCTTCACCGGGCGGGCGAAGGCACGATGAGCCCCCGGGTGGTCGCCCCGGCGCGTCGCCACCGGCTGCGCCGCCCGGCCCCTGGGGGCGCACAGCAGCCGCTGACCGAGGCGATGGTCGACCGGCTCACCTGGCGCACCGGGTTCGGGCCGTCCGCCGCGGAGCGCAGGTCGCTCAGGGGCCTCACGCTGCACAAGGCGGTCGACCGGCTGATGGCGCGGCCCCAGGGCGCGCTCGCCGGTCCCCCCGCGGTGCGGGCCGACGGGACCCCGCTCCAGCCGCTCGCCTCCGACACCGACCTGGTGCTGGCCTGGTGCGACCGGATGCTGAAGACGCGCAACCCGCTCGTCGAGCGCCTCACGTTCTTCTGGCACCGCCACTTCGCGACCTCGCGGGCCGATGTCTCACCGCCGCAGCTGATCGTGAACCAGAACGACCTCCTGCGGCGCTACGCGGACCTGGCGGCCAACCCGACGGCGTCGTTTCGGACGCTGGCGTACGAGGTGGGCGAGGGCCCGGCGATGCTTCGCTACCTCACCGGCGAGGACAGCACCAAGAAGGCGATCAACGAGAACTACGGCCGAGAGCTGATGGAGCTGTTCACGCTCGGAGTGACCAACGCCGCCGGGCAGCCCAACTACAGCGAGGTCGACGTCCGCGAGGCCGCGCGCGCCGCCTCCGGCTGGCAGATCGACGACGAGAATCCGGACGCCGCGATCGGCTACTTCAACCGCTCGCGCTGGGACGACGGCGCCAAGACGGTGCTGGGCAAGACCGGGGCGTTCGGGCATCGGGAGCTGGTCAACGTGGTGCTCTCGCACCCCGCCCACGCTCCGTACCTGGTCACCAAGCTCTGGTACGAGTTCATCCCGACGGCACCGGACGCGGCGACGCTGCGCGACCTCACGCGGGTCTATGTCCGCACCGGGCTCAAGATAAAGCCGCTCGTGCGTCGCATCCTGACCCACCCGCGGATGCTCGACTCGATCCGCGAGCCCAACATGATCAAGCCGCCCATCGTGCAGGCCATCGGCGCGATGAAGGCCCTGGGCCTGTGGGTCACCGACGACAGCCTCTACAGAGCGCTGCGCGACATGGGCCAGCTGCCCTACTTCCCGCCCACGGTCGCGGGCTGGGAGGGCGGCCTCTCGTGGCTCAACACCAACACCGCGCTCTCGCGTTTCGCGCTGGCCAACCGGCTCCTCGGCCTGAGCTACGCCACGCTGCCCGACAAGGCGCCCGAGGACGTCCCCACCGAGACCCCGGCCCAGGCGGTGCGGCGCGCTCGCGCCGCCGTCGGCCGGCCGTGGCTCGCTCCCAGGACGATCAGCTCACTCATGTACTACGCCAAGACGACGCGGGCGGTGTCGGCCAACGACCGCATCGCGCGTCAGCGGGCGCTGCGCGCCTTCATGCTCGGCGGCCCCGACGCACAGGTGATGTGATGGACGAGACCCGCGACGAGGAACTGCCGACGACCGGTCCCGACCCCGGGGCGGCTGAGGCGATCCGGTGCGCCGACTGCGCGCGTTCGGACAGCCTGGCCACCGATCTCGAGCCGGTTAACCAGATGCCGATCTCGGCCGAGGCGATGGCGGGTTTCCCCGACGGGGTTCCGCGCGCCAAGGGCATGGACCGTCGCGCCTTCCTGCGCACCGGCGCGCTCGGCATGGCCTCGGTGTACGCCGCCACCCGGATCGACTGGACGCGCGCCTTCGAGGCCGCGGTGGCCGAGGGGGCCGACCCCGGCAACCAGCTGGTCATGATCTTCCTCAATGGGGGCAACGACGGCCTCAACACCATCGTCCCGATCGCCGACTACGCGGCCTACGCCGCCAAGCGCCCGCAGCTGGCCCGCGCCCAGGGCCCCACGGTGGCCGGCGCCGTGGGCTCCACGATCATGCCGGGCACCGGCGGCGCCCACGCGTGGGCCAACCCCGGGGTTTCGGGGGTCGGCAACAACGGCGGCACCGGCGGCTTCGACACCCTCTGGGGCGACGGCTCGGGGGGCGCGGGATCGGACCTCGCCGTGTGGCCCGCGGCCGACTACACCCCGGCCAACCGCTCCCACTTCGACAGCCGCGACTATTGGTTCGCGGGAGCGCTGCAGAAGATGACCACCGGGTGGCTCGGGCGCTGGCTCGACCTCTACGGCTCGCCGGACAATCCGCTCCAGGCCGTGTCGCTCGACTCGAGCATCTCCAAGCAGATCCGCACCGCCTCGGTACCGGTCGCGGCCGTGCGCAGCCTCAACGGCGCCGAGTTCCGCGTGGACGGGGTATCGACGAACCTGGTCAACACCACCGAGCAGATCGCGCCGATCGCGGCCGTTCCGGTGGGGGCCGGCAACACCCACCTGGCCAAGGTGCGCGACACCTACGGGCGCACGGTGCAGGTCTCGCGCTCGCTGCGCACGCTGGCGGGCGCCGGCGTCGGCGCCGGATACCCGCGCTCCGACCTGTCCACCCGGCTCCAGCTGGCGGCCAACCTGCTCGGGGCCAACCTCGGAACCAGGATCATCACGCTCGACTGGGGCTCCTTCGACACCCACGGAAACCAGATCCAGAGCCAGGATCCGCAGCTGGCAACGCTCTCCCAGGCGCTGGCCGCCTTCAAGGCCGACCTCACGACACGCGGCATCGAGGGCCGCGTCCTGACGGTCGTCTTCTCGGAGTTCGGCCGGCGCGTGGAGTCCAACGAGAGCGGGACCGACCATGGCGCCGGGGGCCTGATGATGGCGATGGGGTCGTCGGTTCGCGGCGGCATGCGGGGCGACTTCCCGGGCCTCGCGTCGCTCGATCGCGGCGACCTGCGCGTGACCACCGATTTCCGTTCCGTGTACGGGTCCGTGGTCGGTGAGTGGCTGGGCGGCGACCCGGCCGCCGTCCTGCCGGGCGGCCCCTTCTCGCTCGCGGCCCCGCTGATCGGGTGACCGGCGCCGCCCGCATCGCCGGGGCGCTGATCTGCGTGTCGCTCGTCGCGGCCGCGAGCGCCGTGGCGGCGCCGCGGATCCACCGCACCAAGCTCCCGCCTCCTCCGCCCCTGTCGTCCTCGCTCGCCCTCGACGAGAAGGAGTGGGCCGTCACGCCCTCCCGCCGCGTGGTCGCCGCCGGTCCGGTCTCGATGCGGGTCTACAACCGCGGCATGGACGACCACGATCTCACCGTCGTCGATTCCAAGGGGACGCGCCACCAGGTGTACCTGCCGCCGGGCGACACCGGGATCGTGCACCTGACGCTCGCCCCCGGCGTCTACAAGGTCTGGTGCTCCCTGTTCGCCGGCAGCGCCTCATCGCACGAGAAGCTCGGCATGGTCTCGTACATCCGGGCCCGGACCGCTCCGGCGACGACGGCGCTCCGCGCGCGGTAGCTCAGACGGCGGTGCCGACCAGCGCGCCGATCGCCGAGGTCAGCGCCATGGCGACGGCGCCCCAGATGGTCACCCGCATCGCGGCCCGCCCCATGGGGGCGCCGCCCAGGCGCGCCCCGAGCGCGCCGAGCACCCCGAGGGCGACCAGGGTCAGCACCACCGTGAGGGCGATCCGTGGGGTCTGAGGGCTCGCCGTGATGGTGAGCAGGGGCACTGCCGCGCCCACCGAGAAGGCGATCGCCGAGGTCCAGGCTGCCTCGAGAGGCCGTGCCATCCGCATCTCGGTGATCCCCAGCTCGTCGCGGGCGTGCGTGATCAGCGCGTCGGACGCGGTCAGCTCCTCGGCGACCCGCTTCGCCAGCGCGGGGTCGAGGCCCCGGGCGCGGTAGATGCCGGCGAGCTCCTCCAGCTCTCCCTCGGGATCGTCTCTCAGCTCGCGGCGCTCCAGGTCCAGGTCCGCATTCTGGGTGTCGCGCTGTGAGCTCACCGATACGTACTCGCCGGCCGCCATCGACAGGGCCCCGGCGACCAGGCCGGCGATGCCCGCGGTGGCGATCGCGCCGACCGAGGCGTTGGCCGCGGCCACTCCGAGCACCAGCCCCGCCGTCGACAGGATGCCGTCGTTGGCCCCGAGCACGGCGGCGCGCAGCCATCCCTCGCGTCCGCTCAGGTGCGTCTCGCCGTGGGGCATGCCGCAGGTTAGCTGGGACCGGACGTCTAACCTTGCCCGGTGCCCTCCCGTCCGCCCGTGACCCTCACCGGCCCGATCGCCGGACACCACCTTGCACGGCTGCGCGATCGCGCGACCGCCTCGCCGGATTTCCGTCGCTCCGCCCACGCCCTCGCGGCGCTGGTGCTCGCCGAGGCGATGGGCGGGATCGAGGCTCGCGACGCGGAGGTCACGACGCCGCTGGCCCGGGCGGCGGTGCTGCTGCCGGCCCGGCGCGTGACCGTGGTGCCCGTGCTGCGGGCCGGCCTCGCGATGCTGCAGCCGGCGCTCGACCTGCTGCCCGAGGACACCCGCGTCGGCTTCCTCGGACTGGCGCGCGACGAGGTCACCGCCCGCGCGTCGTCGTATCTCGAGAGCCTGCCGGACGACCTCGGCGACGACGAGGTGGTCGTGCTCGACGTGATGATCGCCACCGGCGGCTCCGGCGCCGACGCCCTGACGGCCCTGTGCGCCGCCGGGGCCGAGCGGCTGCATCTGGCGGGCCTGCTCGCGGCGCCCGAGGGGATCGCGGCGATCGGCGCCGCGCACCCCGACGTGCCGATCACCGTCGCGGCGATCGACGACCACCTCGACGCGCGCAACTTCATTGTGCCCGGTCTCGGCGACGCCGGCGACCGCCTCTTCGCCGAGCCCCGGCGCTGATGCGGCTCGCGGTGGTCACCGGCGCCTCGTCGGGACTCGGGGACGCCTATGCGCGGAGCCTGGCCGCGCGCGGATACGCGCTGCTGGTGGTCGCGCGGCGCGAGGAGCGGCTGCGCGAGCTGGCGCGCTGGGCGGCCGACACCCACGGCGTCGCGACCCAGGTCGTGGTGGCCGACCTCGCGACCGCGGAGGGGCTCGCGAGGCTCCGCGCCGCGCTCTCGGACGCGCCGACCCCGGACCTCGTCATCCTGAACGCCGGATTCGGGTCGCACGGAGCCCTCTGGACCCTCGACCGGGAGCGCGAGGCCGAGATGGTGCGACTCAACTGCGTCGCCGTGGTCGATCTGGCCGCCCACGTGCTCCCGGGCATGGTCGAGCGGGGTGGGGGAGCCCTGGTGGTGGTGAGCTCGGCCGCCGCCTGGCAGCCCGTGCCCTTCATGGCCACCTACGCGGCGACGAAGGCCTTCGAGCTCCACTTCACCGAGGCTCTCGCCGAGGAGCTGCGCGGCACCGGCGTGAGGGCCCTGGCGGTGTGCCCGGGGCCGACGCGAACGGAGTTCACCCTCGCCTCGGGATCCGACCACAGCCACGCCGCGATCCCGTTCGACGACGTCGAACTGGTGGTGCGCGCCACCTGGCGCGCCCTCGCCTCGGGCAGGAGCCGTGCCCCCACCGGCGTGATCGCCCGCGGGAGCATGCTGGCCGGGCGCCTGCTGCCGCGCGGGCTGGTCGTGCGCGGGGCCGCGCTGACCCACCGGCTGCCCCGGTCGTTGAAGGGCTCGGCCCCCCACACCTAGAATCACCCCTGTGCCCCTGGGGCACCTCCTGTGACGACGACCCTCATCCCCACACTCAGCGCCATCATCGCGGCGCTCGTCGTGCTCGCGACGACGCCGCTCGCGGCGCGTCTCGCCCGAGCGGTGGGAGCCGTCGATCAGCCGTCGGGCCGCCGGATCCACCGCGAGCCGACGCCCCGCCTGGGCGGCCTCGCGATCCTGGCCGGGTTCCTGGTGCCGGTGATCTACTTCCTGCCGGGCGATTCCACCTCGCGCGCCCTGATCGCGGGCGCCGTGCTGATCACCGCCCTTGGCGCCGTCGACGACATCTGGGGGCTGTCGCCCTCGGTGAAGCTGCTGGGGCAGGTCGCCTGCGCGGCGGTCCCCGTCTCGGCCGGCCTCACCATCGACCACGTCACGCTGCCGTTCCTGGGCGTCGGCGACCTCGGCCCGGCCCAGTACCCGCTGACCATCATCTGGTTCGTCGCGATCGTGAACATGATCAACTTCAGCGACGGCATGGACGGCCTGGCCGCGGGCGTCACCGGCCTCGGCGCCACCACGTTCGCCATCCTCGCCGCCTCGCTCGGCCGCGCCGATCCGGCGATCATGGCCGCGGCCCTGGCCGGTGCCTGCGTGGCGTTCCTGGTGTTCAACTTCCACCCGGCCAAGGTCTTCATGGGCGACGCCGGCTCGATGCTGCTGGGCTTCGTGATCGCCGGGGTGTCGGTCAGCGGGGTGATGAAGAGCGCCGCCGCGGTCGCGGTCGTGGCGCCGCTGATCGTGCTCGCGATCCCCATCCTCGATACCTCGTTCGTGATCATGAAGCGCATCAAGCACGGGCTGCCGGTGTACGGCGCCGACCGCAGCCACTTCCACCACCGCTTCTTCACCATCGGATGGGGCCAGAGGAAGACCGTCCTCGCGTTGTACGCGTGGTGCGCCCTGATGGGGGCGGTCGCTCTGCTGCTGCGGTTCGTGCCCTACCGCGAGCCGGACGGGAGCCTCGCGGTCGGCGGGACCATCGCCCTCGCCGTCGGCGCGCTGGTCGCCCTGGCGGCATCGGTGTACCTGATCTACATCCTCGAGATACTCAAGTGGCGCAACACGCCCGTGGTCACGCTGGTCCGCAAGCGGAGCCTCGCCCGCAGCGCGGAGATAGCGAACCGCCCGTAGGGGGTCGCTCGGGCCGACGGTCGACGACAGCCGACCGCGTCCGCCCCGAAGGCCGCTACGGCGCGACGACCTCGATGGAACCGCTGCCGGGCGCCTGACCGGGATTCATCAGCGGGATGTCCAGCTCCCAGGCGTCGGGCGAGGCCACGACGCCGGCGATCAGGGCGGCGCCCGCCCGGGCGGCGCGCAGAGGGCCGACGATCTCGGTGGGGCCGCCGAGGGCGCGTGAGACCGCGCTGCCGGGCATCACCAGGCGCAGCGCGATCGTCCCGGCCTGGGTGGGGGTGAAGCGGAGGGTCACCGAGCCGTCGCCCGCGATCTGGGCCTCGCTGGCGACGCCCGCGCCGCGCGCCGTCACGACGGCTCGCGCGGCGAGCCAGAAGCCCTCGGAGGAGACGCCGATCCCGGCGGCCAGCCCCAGGGGATCGGGGCCGAGCTGCACCGTGACCTGAGCCGGCTCGCCGACGGCGAGAGGCGGGGTCACCAGCCCGCCGACGGGGATCTCCAGCCCCGTGCCCTCGTCCGCCGCAGCGGCGTTGAGGGCCCGGGCGCCGCTCTCGCTGAGGTTCTTCACCGCGGTGCAGCCGGCGGCGGGGGTCTTGGAGTCGTCGACCGCCGGGAAGGTCCGCCGGAACTGGGCGACGAAGGCGTCGGCCGAGGCGCCCAGACGGACGCCGCCCGGGCCGTTGGCAAGCACGGCGCACGCGCTGCCCGCGCGCGCGCGGGTCCAGATGGCCGCCTGGTCGCCCGCGCCGATGCTCACGTGCGCGCGGCTGCGCGCGCTACCGCTCCTGGCGAGCCGGTTGGCCGTCTCGGATGGCCAGGTGAGCCATTGGGCCGGGGTCCATCGTGTCGTGGTCAGCCAGATTCCGCCGGCCCGGGCCGCGGCGAGCCGGGCCCCGGCCCACGCGGGATCGGTGAGCAGCGGTCCCGGGCTCGGCACCGAGAAGTTGACCCCCCGTGCCAGTCCCCTACCAGCCAGGATGCCGAGGGCCACCGCCAGGTCGTCGCCCTCGGCGCCGCGGAACTCGGGGCCCAGGTCGTCGACCAGCACGCGCCCCGACCGGGACGACAGGATCTGCGACGCGAGGATCGCCGCCATGCCCTTCGGGCCCCGTCCCACCAGGCTCGGGGACGCGGCGGAGCCGCCCGTGCTCGCCACCCGCGGCACGCGCCGGCCGGGGGGCAGCGGCGCGGGCGTCGTGTCGGCCTGGTAGAGCCCGTCGAGGACGCGCAGGCCGGGGCTTCCGTCGGGACGGTCGGCCATGATCGCCCGGAGGGTGCCGGCGTCGTCGTCGAGCAGCGTGCTCCGGGCGAGAGCGGAGCCCGGCACGGCCGCCCCGATCCCCAGAGCCAGCAGCCCGAGGCAGGCGAGGCCCGCCCTCGGGGCGGGCGAGCGGGAGATCCCGTGACCGGGACGTGCGCGACCCATGACGCCGCTCCTTTCGCCGGACCGGCCCGGATCCCTGTTGGGGGCGACAAGACGGCCTGCCGTCCCATCAGGATTCGGTGGTACGAATGTCACGGTCGGCGGACGGAGCGCCCCGCACCTTTTCCCTGCGTGGATATACTGCCTCGCGCTTCGCCGGAGCCAGGCTGCGCGCGAACGGCCCGACGAATGCCAGATCCAACCGGAGGACCTGCATCCCACCCCAGAGCATTGCCCGGAGTGCGAGGGACGACTCGTGACGGTCGCCGCCACACCCCATCCTGCGGATGCGCCTCGCCCGCTGGTCTTCGTCGCCTCGGGTATCGGCCTGATCGTCGCGATCCTCAGCCTGCCCGTGGTGCTGGCGCTGGGCGGCCCCCTCAACGGGTGGATCCTCGGCGTGGTGCTCTGGTCCGTCAACTGGGGTCTGCAGCTCTGGACGGCGAAGGTGGCGCTCGGCTCGACGCCCACCGTCGCGGTGGGGATGTCCGGGGTCTCCTTCATCTCCCGCGCGTGGCTGACGGCGATCATCCTGTTCGTCATCGCGTTGAAGTACGACAAGACGATCGGGCTGTGCGCGGCCGGCGTGTTCCTGGCGGCATTCACCTGCGACCTGGTGGGACGGACGATGCTCTTCGCGATGCGCTCAAAGCTTCAGCAGGACACACCGAGGTGAGGCGCTGGCGCGTCTGGGTGCCGCTGAGCACCCTCGCCACGCTGATGCTCCTCGTCCTCCCCGCGGTCGCCGCGGCGGCGGAGGCGGACACGTTCGACCCCTCGGTCGAGTTCGCGCTCAACAAGTACATCCCGATCGACCTCGGCCCGCTCGACCTGTCGATCAACAAGGCCGTGATCTACCTGCTCCTCTCGGCGGCGATCTGCATCGGGTTCGGGCTCTACGCGGTCCGCAAGGGCCTCGAGGATCGTCCCAAGGGCGTTCAGAACGTGGTCGAGATGGCCTACGAGTTCACCGAGACGCAGATCGCCAGGCCGACGCTGACCGAGAGCACGTTCCCGCGGTACTTCCCGTACATCGCCACGCTCTTCCTGTTCATCGCGGTGAACAACCTCATCAGCTTCGTGCCTCTGCCGGTGTCGCACGAGTCGGGCACCTTCCCGTTCGGGATCCCGGACCTCTCGCTCTACGCCGCGACGGCCAACATCAACGTCACCCTGGCGCTGACCGTGGTCACCTTCATCGTCTACAACTACGAAGGGGTCAAGGCGCACGGCGCGGTCGGTTACGCCAAGACGCTGGTCCCCGACGCGCCCGGGGCGATCAAGCCCATCATCGCCGTCCTCGAGGTCCTCTCGCAGCTGCTGCGACTGGTCAGCCTCTCGGTGCGGCTCTTCGCCAACATCCTCGCCGGGCATCTGCTCATCATCATGTGCGCCGGCTTCAGCATCCTCCTCGGCAACTTCGCGGGCGTCATCGCCATCCCGGTGGGCGTCTTCTTCTACATCTTCGAGTGGGTGCTGATCGCCGGTCTGCAGGCGTTCATCTTCGCCATGCTGAGCGGCATCTACATCGGCTTCGCCGTGGAGTCATCGCACTAACAACAAGGAGAGGCATCTCGTGGCACTTGAAGGCAACGTAGAGAACGCAGCCAAGATCCTCGCTCTGGGTCTCGCCACCGGCTTCGGGGCGATCGGGCCGGGCGCCGGCGTCGGCTATCTGATGGGTAAGACGGTCGAAGCCGTCGCCCGCCAGCCCGAGCTGCGGGGCGAGATCATGTCGCTGATGTTCCTCGGACTCGCTCTGACGGAGGCGATCGTCTTCTACGCCCTCCTGATGGGCTTCGTCGCGTTCTTCATCGGTTAGAGCGGAACATCTGATGGTCAACCTTCCTGTGGGCGTGTTCGCGCTGCCGGCGGCGTCGAGCAACAATCCGCTTCTCGAGGCCCAGCCCGGCCTCATGATCTGGACGCTCGTGATCTTCGGGATCACGTTGTACATCCTCAAGAAGAAGGTCTTCGGACCGGTCGGGGAGATCATCACCAAGCGCCGGGACACCATCGCCGAGAGCATCGACGAGGCCGAGCGCAGCCGAGACGAGGCCACCCGCCTGCTCGAGGACTACAAGGCGCGGCTCACCGAGGCTCAGGCCGAGGCCGAGAAGCTCCGGGAGCAGGGGCGCAAGGAGGGTGAGCGCCAGAAGGCCGAGATCATCACCCAGGCCCAGGCTCAGCGCGAGCGGACGGTCACGGACGCCGAGGTCCAGATCGAGGCGCAGGCCCGCGCGGCCGCGGCCGGCGTGCGCGACGACGTCGTTGCCCTCGCCCTGATGGCCGCCGAGAAGGTCTCGCGGATGTCCCTCGACGACGCCGACCATCGCAAGCTGATCGAAGAGGCCATCGCCGCCGCCGACCTGACGGCCCTCTCCAACGGGGCGACCGCTTGAGCGTCGCCGCCACCTACGCGGAGGCCCTTTACGAGTCCGGGGTGTCGGAGGACGCGGTCGATGCCGTCGCGTCCGACCTGAAGGAGTTCACGTCGGCGGTCGCCGAATCGGCCGAGCTTCGTGATGTCCTCGAGAACCCCGAGATCGACCGGCGCGCCAAGCGGGGGATCATCGATGAGATCACCCAGGGCGCCCATCCGCTGCTCGCCAACTTCCTCAAGGTGCTCGTCGACCGCGGCCGGCTCGCCGAGCTCAAGGAGATCGGCGAGGCCTTCGCCGATCGTGTGGACACGGCCGAGGCGCGCCTCGAGGTCGAGGCCATCACGGCGGTCCCGCTCCCGGCGGACCTGCGCGAGCGGCTGGTCGCGGAGATTCAGAAGAAGACCGGCCAGTCGGTCGTGCTGAGCGAGACCGTGGACCCCGAGATCGTCGGCGGCCTGGTGCTGAAGGTGGGGGAGTTCGTGGTGGACGGATCCGTCCGGCACAACCTCGACCGCCTCGCCGAGCGCCTGCACGCCGTCTCGGTCAACGCCGCCCTGTCGCCCTCATGACCGCGCACCGAACGACCCCAGGAGAGAGAAAGGTGACGTCCCCCAGATGAAGCTGCGACCCGACGAGATCACGAAGGTCCTCCGCGACCAGATCGAGCACTACGCGGGTGAGGTGGACACCGAAGAGGTGGGCACCGTGCTCCAGGTGGGTGACGGCATCGCGCGCGTCCACGGACTGCAGTCGTGCGTGTCCCTCGAGATGCTCGAGCTCCCGCACGGCGTCACCGGGCTCGCCCTGAACCTCGAGGAGGACAACGTCGGAGTCGTCCTCCTGGGCGGTGAGACGCTGATCAAGGAAGGCGACCCGGTGCGCCGCACCGGCAAGGTCATCCAGGTACCCGTGGGCGAGGCTCTGCTCGGCCGGGTCGTGGACCCGCTGGGAAACCCGCTCGACGACCGCGGTCCGATCGAGACCGAGCACTACCGCCCGGTCGAGTTCAAGGCTCCCGGCGTGGTGCAGCGCCAGCCGGTGAAGGAGCCGCTCCAGACCGGCATCAAGGCGATCGACGCGCTCATCCCGATCGGCCGTGGACAGCGCGAGCTGATCATCGGCGACCGTGGTACCGGCAAGACGACGATCGCCGTGGACGCGATCATCAACCAGCGCGGCCTCGGGGTGTTCTGCTTCTACGTGGCCATCGGCCAGAAGGCCTCGACCGTCGCGACGGTGGTCGAGCGGCTCCGCGCCGCCGGCGCCCTGGAGTACACGACGGTGATCGCGGCCACCGCCTCGCAGGCGGCGGCGCTGAAGTACCTGGCGCCCTACTCCGCCGCGGCCATGGGCGAGTACTTCCTCTACGGCGGCCAGCACGCCCTGTGCGTGTACGACGACCTCTCCAAGCAGGCCGACGCCTACCGGCAGATGTCGCTGCTGCTGCGGCGCCCGCCGGGTCGCGAGGCCTTCCCGGGCGACGTCTTCTACCTCCACTCCCGCCTGCTGGAGCGCGCCTGCAAGCTCAGCGACGAGCTGGGCGGCGGATCGCTGACCGCCCTGCCGATCATCGAGACGCAGGCCGGTGACGTGTCGGCCTACATCCCGACCAATGTGATCTCCATCACGGACGGGCAGATCTTCCTGGAGAGCAAGCTCTTCTTCTCCGGTGTCCGCCCGGCCCTGAACGTCGGCATCTCGGTCAGCCGCGTGGGTGGCTCGGCGCAGATCAAGGCCATGCGGTCGGTGGCCGGCAAGCTCAAGCTCGAGCTCGCCCAGTACCGCGACCTGGAGGCCTTCTCGCAGTTCGGGTCCGAGCTGGACGCCGCCACCCAGGCCTCGCTGGCCCGTGGCGCGCGTTTCGTGGCCACCCTCAACCAGCCGGCCTACGCGCCGTGGCCGGTCGAGGAGCAGGTCGCGATCATCTACGCCGCCAACCAGGGCATGCTCGACAAGATCCCGGTGGAGAAGGTGCCGGAGGCCAACGAGGCCCTGCGGCTCGACCTGCGCGACAACGGGGCGGCTCTCCTGGCCGACATACGCGACACCAACCAGCTGTCGGACGAGACGGCGGCGGGGATCCAGAAGATCGCCGACAACGTCGCCGAGCGTTTCACCGGCACGCTGCCGGTGGAGTCGCCCGAGGTCGTCGAGGCCGATGTGGAGCCCGAGGCGCCTGAGCCGGCCGCCGCGACCGCCTAGTCCGTGGCGAGCCAGCGAGACATCAAGCGGCGGATCGACTCGGTCCGCAACACCCGCAAGATCACCCGTGCCATGGAGCTGGTGGCCTCGGCCAAACTGCGCCGCGCGCAGGAGGCCATCGAGGCGCTGCGCCCGTACGCCCGGGCCATGCGGAGGCTGATGTCCCAGGCGGCGCGTCAGAGCGGTGGCGGCATCGGTGGGCTGGCGCTGCTGCAGGAGCGTCCCGCCGAGGGCCGCGCGCTCGTGGTCGCCATCACCGGCGACCGCGGTCTGGCGGGCGCCTTCAACGTCAACATCCTGCGCACCGCCCTGCACATCGCCGACGATCTGCGCGCCGAGGGCTTCGAGGACGTGGAGTTCACGGCGGTCGGCAAGAAGGGCGCCGGCACCCTGAGGTTCCGCCGGCAGCCGATCGACAAGGTGTTCCAGGGCTTCTCGGCCGATCCGCAGTTCGCGGACGCGGAGCACGTGCTGACACATGTGTCCGAGCGTTTCGTGGCCGGCGAGGTCAACCGCGTCGTCCTCGTCTACAACACCTTCAAGTCGGTGCTGGAGCAGGAGGTCACCACCGAGCAGCTGCTGCCCATCGACCGTGGGCTGGTGCTCGACGAGAACGACGAGCCGATGGAGGGGGAGGCCGACCGCCCGAGCGGTGTCGCCTTCTTCGAGCCCGAGCCCGAGGACCTTCTCGAGTCGCTCCTGCCGAACTACGTGGAGACGACGATCTACCGCGCATTGCTCGAGAGCGCCGCCGCCGAGCTCGCCGCCCGCCGCAGCGCCATGCGCAACGCCACCGACAACGCGGGTGAGTTCATCGACTCGCTCACGCTGGCGATGAACCGCGCCCGTCAGGCCGCGATCACCCAGGAGATCCTGGAGGTCGTCGGCGGCGCGGATGCACTGGAATAGCTCGATTCATTTCCGAGGAGAGATCGCGAAACATGGCTGACGACGCTCGAAGCACGGGGACCATCCTCGAGATCAAGGGAGTGGTGGTCGACGCCCGCTTCCCCGACGGGCTGCCGTCCATCTACAACGCGATCGAGATCTCGCGCGGCGAGGGTGAGCCGCCGCTGGTGGCCGAGGTGCAGCAGCATCTGGGCGATGACCGGGTCCGCGCGGTGGCCTTCGACACCACCGACGGCCTGGCGCGCGGCACCGAGGTCGTGGACACCGGGGCGCCGATCTCGGTGCCCGTCGGCGAGCGCACGCTGGGGCGTATCTTCAACGTCCTCGGCGACGTCATCGACGAGGGCGCCCCCCTGGCGTCCGGCGAGAAGTGGCCGATCCACCGGCCCTCGCCGGCCTTCGACCAGCTCAACCCCACCGAGGAGATCCTCGAGACGGGCATCAAGGTCGTGGACCTGCTCGCCCCGTACGTGAAGGGCGGCAAGATCGGCCTCTTCGGCGGCGCCGGCGTGGGCAAGACGGTGCTGATCCAGGAGCTGATCCACAACATCGCCCAGGAGCACGGCGGACTCTCCGTGTTCGCCGGCGTCGGCGAGCGCACCCGCGAGGGCAACGACCTCTGGCTGGAGATGAAGGAGAGCGGGGTCATCGACAAGACCGCCCTGGTCTACGGCCAGATGAACGAGCCGCCCGGCGCCCGTCTGCGGGTCGCCCTGTCGGGCCTGACCATGGCGGAGTACTTCCGCGACAAGGCCGGTCAGGACGTGCTGCTGTTCATCGACAACATCTTCCGCTTCGTCCAGGCGGGCTCCGAGGTCTCGGCCCTCCTCGGCCGCATGCCGTCGGCCGTGGGCTACCAGCCGACGCTGCAGAGCGAGATGGGTGACCTCCAGGAGCGGATCACCTCGACCCGCAACGGGTCGGTCACCTCGGTGCAGGCCATCTACGTCCCCGCGGACGACCTCACCGACCCGGCCCCGGCCGCCAGCTTCGCCCACCTCGACGCCACCACGGTGCTGAGCCGGGCGATCTCGGAGAAGGGCATCTACCCGGCCGTCGACCCGCTCGACTCGTCCAGCCGCCTGCTCTCGCTCGAGGGCGTCGGCGCGGAGCACTACGAGGTCGCCACCCGGGTCCAGGAGATCCTCCAGACCTACAAGGACCTCCAGGACATCATCGCCATCCTCGGCGTGGACGAGCTCACCGACGAGCAGAAGCTCGCGGTGTCGCGCGCCCGCCGCATCGAGCGTTTCCTCTCCCAGCCGTTCAACGTGGCCGAGGCCTTCACCGGCCGGCCCGGCGAGTACGTGCCCCTCGCCGAGACGGTGCGCGGGTTCAAGGAGATCGTGGAGGGCAAGCACGACGACCTCCCCGAGGAGGCGTTCTTCCTGGTGGGCGGCATCGACCAGGCCGTCGAGAAGGCCGCCGGCCTGCGGGCGGCGGTGTGAGCACCTCCGCCGGCACCGAGCGCCGCACGCTCGGCGTCCGTCTGCTCACGCCCGAGGGCCCGGTCTTCGACGGCGTGGCGCAGATGGTGATCGTGCCGAGCGTCGCCGGTGAGGTGGGCATCCTCGCCCGCCACGCGCCGTTCATCGCGCAGCTGCGCGTGGGCGACGTGCGCATTCATCAGCCGGACGGCACGATCGTGGTCTACGCGACCAGCGAGGGTTTCATGTCGGTGGACGAGGACCACCTGCTCGTGCTCGTGGAGCAGGCCGAGCTGGCCGAGGAGATCGATCGGGCCCGCGCGGAGACCGCCCTTGCGCAGGCCGAGCAGATCCTGAGCGACGCCTCGCTCGAGGAGACCACGCGTCTCACGATGGAGAAGGCCAGGGCCCGCGCCGAGAACCGCATCCGGGTGGCTGATCGTGGCGTCTGAGCGCCCCGCGGTCGATCCGCCCGACGGTCCGCCGCCCGCCGACCTCGAGATCACCGACCTGATCATCGGCGACGGGGACGAGGCGGTCGCCGGAACGACGGTCGCCGTCCACTACGTCGGCGTCTCCCACTCCAGCGGAGCCGAGTTCGACGCATCGTGGAACCGCGGCCAGGAGTTCCGCTTCGGCCTCGGCCAGGGCCAGGTGATCGCCGGCTGGGACGCCGGCGTGACGGGCATGAAGGTCGGCGGACGCCGCCGCCTCGTGATCCCCCCGCACCTCGCGTACGGCGATCAGGGCGCCGGCGGTGTCATCGCGCCGGGCGAGACGCTGATCTTCGTCGTCAACCTCCTCGGGGTCTCCTGAGCTGAGGTGACCGGCGGGATCCGTGCTGGCACGGATCCCCGGCGGGCCTCGTGGTGGGATGATCGCGCCGTGCGCTGGCCCCTCCACGCGGCGTGGACCTGTGCGGCACTCGCGGTGGCCGCGTTCGCGCTCGCGCTCGCGGTGCGGTCGATGGACGCGCACCCGCCGCAGTCGGCGTTCGACGCGCTCGGCTTCGCCCTGTTCGCGGCAGCCCCGCTCATCGCCGGGGTCGCGATCGCGCGCAACCAGCCGGCAAACCCGGTCGGCCCGATCGTGGCCGGCCTGGGCCTCCTGCCGGCGCTGGATGTCGCATTCGAGGCGTGGGCCTCCGCAGGCATGCACGGGCAGGTCGAGGGGGCCGGCTGGGCGGCGCTACTACTCCAGAGCGACTGGATTCTCGTCTTCGCCCTCCTCGCGCTGTTGTTGCTGGCGTTCCCCGACGGCCACCCAGTCGGCCCGCGCTGGCGCTGGGCGGTGGGCCTCGCGGTGGTCGCCCCGTTTGTCATGCTCGCCAGCACGGGCGTCCGGGACGCGCGCTTGGACGCGCCCTACGGGGACGTGGCCCGTCCGCTGCCGACCCTGTCGGGCGTCCCGCAGGCCATCCTGTCCACGATCGGCCTGGGGTCGCTGCTCGCCGCGGTCGTGCTGGCGGCGGTCTCCGTGATGGTGCGTCTGCGTCGCTCGCGCGGGGTCGAGCGGACGCAGATCAAATGGCTGGCCGCCGCCGCGATGCTGCTGCCGGTGGCCCTCGTCGCGGGCACGGTCGAAGGCGCGCTGGTCGATGGCACAGGCGTGGTGACCGTGATCACGTTCCTCGGGGCGTACCTGGCTCTGATCGGCGCGGTGGCGGTGGCGATGCTGCGCCACGGGCTCTATGACGTCGATCGCGTCATCAGCCGGACGATCGCCTGGCTCGCCCTGTCGGTGCTCCTCGTCGCCGGTGTTGTGATCGTGGCGCTGGTGATCGCGGTGCCGCTCGGCGGGGGATCGGTGGCGGGCGCCGCCGTGGCGGGGGTGGCGGCGGCGCTGGTCTTCGATCCCCTGCGCCGGCGCCTGCAGCGGATCGTGGACCGGCGCTTCGACCGGGACCGCACGCGCGCCGTCGGCCGGGTTGAGGCGTTCTCGTCGCGCCTTCGCGACGGCGCCGCCGAGCCCGAAGGCATCGAGGACGTGCTGCGCGACGCCCTGGGCGATCCCGATCTGCAGCTGCTGGTGTGGCTGCCCGAGCACAGTACTCATGCGGATCTGGCCGGCGGTGAGCAGCCGGTGCCTTCGCCCGGGGGAGCGCGCACGGTGACTGCCGTCGGGCGCGGTCCCGCGCCGCTCGCACTGATCGTGCACTCCGACCGGCTGCTCCAGCGGCCGGGGCTCCTGGCCGACGTCGTCCGCGCCGCGGCCCTCCCGGTCGAAGTCGCCCGGTTGCGATGTGAGCTACGTCGCCGCCTGGACGAGGTCGAGGAGAGCCGTGAGCGGATCGTGCGGGCCGGCTATGAGGAGCGCCGGCGCCTCGAGCGCGACCTGCACGATGGTGCGCAGCAGCGATTGGTGGCCCTCGGAATGGCGCTGCGGCGCGTCCAGCGCCGCCCGGATGCCGGTCCGGAGGTGGTCTGCGCGCTGGACGGCGCGGTCGATGAGCTCAGCGACGCGGTGTCCGGGCTTCGCGAGATCGCGCGCGGCCTGCGACCCGGGGCGCTCGACGACGGACTCGGGCCGGCCCTCGCCGACCTCGCCCGCCGCAGCCCGTTGACCGTGGATGTCGACGGGCCTCCGGAGGGGCTGCCACCCGAGATCGAGACGGCCGCGTACTACGTCGTCTGCGAGGGCGTGGCCAACGCGGTCAAGCACGCAGGCGCGACGCGCGTCGACATCTGCGCCAGGAGGGTGAACGGGTCGCTGACGCTGACCGTCGCCGACGACGGTCGCGGCGGGGCCGCCGCCACGGGAGGCGGCGGGCTCTCGGGCCTGGCCGACAGGGTCGCGGCCCACGGGGGGTGCTTGCGGGTTCACAGCCCTCCGGGCGCCGGGACCCGTCTCGAGGTGGTGCTGCCGTGCGGATCGTGATCGGGGAGGACTCGGCGCTCTTCCGCGAGGGGCTCGCGCTGCTCCTGAAGGATGCCGGTCATGAGATCGTCGCGATGACCGGCGACGCGCCCTCCTTGCGGGCGGCGGTCGCGCGCGAGCAGCCCGACCTCGCCGTGGTGGACATCCGCATGCCGCCGCGCAATGAGGACGACGGGGCACGCGCCGCGGCCGAGATCCGCCGTGATCACCCACGCGTGGCGGTGATGCTGTTGTCCCAGCACGTCGAGACACGCCACTCGCTCGACCTGGTCGCCACGGGGGGCTTCGGCTACCTGCTCAAGGACCGCGTGCTCGACGTGGACGACTTTCTCGACGCCCTCCGGCGCGTGGCCGACGGGGGCTCAGCGCTCGACCCCGAGGTGGTCGCCGCGCTGGTCTCGGGGAGGCGCGACGACCCCCTGGCGGCGCTCAGCCCGCGTGAGCGAGAGGTGCTCGCCCTGATGGCCGAGGGTCGCACCAACGCCGGCATCGCGCGGCGGCTATGGCTCACCGACCGCACCGTCGAGACCCACGTGCGCAGCATCCTCGGCAAGCTCGGGTTGCCGGCCACCGACGAGGACCACCGCCGCGTGCTGGCGGTGCTGGCCCATCTGCGCGCCCACGCGGGCCCGGGTCTGCGCGCCACCACGTAGCGCGGTCCCGCGCTGGCCACGATGTCCGTGGCGGCCGCCCCCGCGAGGATCGCTCCGACGGTTGACCCACCACCTCGGAGGACTCCCATGAGCACCGGCACGCACCACATCGACGTCGCGCCCGCGCGCCGCTTCGGCGCACCGCAACTCGCGCTCGTCCTGGCCATCGTCTCGCTGCCCGGCAGCCTGTTGCCCTGGGATTGGTTCACCGCCGGGGGCCTTGTGATCGGTGTCCCATTGTCCATCGCCGGTCTCGCGCTAGGGATCCGCGCCTACCGCGACTCCGCGTCCACCCCAACCGGCCGCCGCGTCGGCATGGCCGCCGCCGTCATCGCGATCGCGGTGCTGCTGATCCCGGTGGTCTGGACGCTCGGCGCGGTCCTGGGGTGAGGTCCGAGGGGGATACTGGCATGCGTGATCCCGGTCCCCGATGCACTGCGCGTCCGCGAGTTCCGCGACGTCTGGCTCGCCAGCGTGGCATCGAACGCGGGCTCGTGGCTGCAGATCGTGGCCAGCGGCTGGCTCATCCTGAAGGCGACCGACAGCCCCGCCGCCGTGGGCGCGCTGGCCCTGGTCACCCGGGCCCCGGCGATCCTGCTGGCGGCCTACGCGGGCCGGATCGCCGACCGTTTCGACCGCCGCCTGGTCGGCATCTGGACCTTCCTCCTGCAGGCGGTCGCGGCCGCGCTGCTGGCCGTGATCACCTGGGTGGACGGCGTCAACGTACCCGCCATCTACGCCCTCACCTTCGTCATCGGGGTCGGGTTCGCGCTCGGGTTGCCGGCGATGCTCGCCCTGATCCCGTCCCTGGTCCCGCGGCCGCGCCTGTCGCAGGCGGTCAGCCTCAACGCCGCCGGCATCAACGTCGCCCGGCTGCTCGGACCCGCCATCGGCGGCGTCACGCTGGCGTTCGCCGGCGCGACGGTCTGCTTCACCCTCAACGCCCTCTCCTTCCTGGCGCTGGTGTGGGTGCTGTTGCGGCTGGCCCCTCGTCCGCCGGTGCGCCGCGGGGGAGAGCGGCATCGCATGCGCGAGGCCTTCGCGTACGCGCGCCGCGACCCGGCGATGCGCCGCCTGCTGCTCGGCATGGTCCTGTTCACCGCGCTCGCCTCGCCCATCCAGGAGCTCGCGCCGGTGGTGGCGGACCGGCTCGATGCCGGTGCCGGGGGCCTCGGCCTGCTGTTGGGGGCCATGGGCGGGGGCGCCCTATTCGGCGCATGGCTGCTCGAGCGACTGCAGGCGTCCGGGCTGCAGCGGCACCGGGCACTGCCGATCGCCTCGCTCACCTTCTCGGCCGGGCTCGCCGTCGTCGCGCTGACGCCGTGGCTGGCCGTCGGCATCCTGGGGATGGCGTTCAGCGGGGTGTTCTGGATCTGGATGTTCGCGGCCACCAACACCGCGGTGCAGCTGCTGGCGCCGCCGCCCCTGCTCGGTCGGCTGCTCGGCCTCTACCAGCTGTCGGTCATCGGACCGATCGCGGTCGGATCGACGCTGGCCGGGTTGGTGGCCGGGCAGGTGGGGATCTCCGCCACCCTCACCGGCTGCGCCCTGCTGCTCGCGGCGTGGGGCGCCTGGAGCCTGCGCAACGACGTCCCCGGGATCGACGCGCCGCGTCGCGAGGCCGGCCGCTCAGCCGGCGAACGCGGCGATCGTGTCCACGACCCGGGCGGGGACGCGGCCCTCGACCTTTAGGAAATGCCCGGCACCCGGCACCCTGAGCGTCGTGGTGGGGCGCCCGGCGGCCCTGCGCGCGGCCAGCAGCCGCCCGAGATCGGAGATCGGCACCACGCCATCGGCCGTGCCCTGCACCAGCAGCGTCGGCTGACGCACGGCGGCCGCGTCGATGCGCGGATCGCGGTCGAGCGTCGCCCGGGCCACGTCGCTGCCGACCAGGCGCGCGAGCAGGCGGTTCGCGGTCCCGCCGGGCACCTTCGGCAGCGTGGTGAGCGGCCGTCCCGGAGCGGACAGGGACACCACCCGCGTCGCGGGGGCGGTGCGCGCGGCCCGCAGGGCCAGGTCGCCGCCCTGGCTGTGCCCGATCAGGGTCACCCGCGCGGAGTTGACGCCGGGCAGGGCGGCGAGCGTGCGGGTCGCCGCGACGGCGTCGGTCGCGAGCGGGCGGGCGTCCAGCCAGCTGAGGGGCGATCCTCCCGAGCGGCCGATGCCCCGCTTGTCGTACCGCAGCACCTCGATGCCCCGCTTCGCGAGGTTGTGCGCGAGCGTCCTGTAGTTGACGTCGCCGCGCCCGTCGAGCGAACCGTCTCGATTGTCCGGCCCGAAGCCCCCCACGATCACGGCAGCCGGGTGAGGCCCCGGCCCCGCCGGCACCGTCACCGTTCCGGACAACGTCAGCCCACCCGAGGTGGGAATCGTCACGGGCCGCTCCACCGGTGTGGAGGAGGACGTCGCCACGGCCATCAGAGCGGCCCCGATCAGGGCGGAAACCATCTGAAGAAGGCTAGAGACGCCAGGTTCGATTTCGGCCAAGACCCGGTTCAGGGCGCCTCAGGGCACGGCTCCCGAAACGATTCGAAGGCCGCGGGAGTGACGATCCACGGCGGCCGACCCAGCACCGAATGGCGATCCGAGCGTCGCTCAGACGTTCCGGACCCGGCGGCCTGGCAGCCGAGATACCGGCTCGGTGCGCCCTCATCGGACGACCGGGTATCCTCCCCGCGTGGACGAGGTTCTGCTCGCTGAGCGGCTGATCGCCTACGACACGTCGCGTCGCTCCGAGATCGGCCAGGCAACGGATTTCATCGCGGGCTGGCTCGAGGCTCGGGGGGCGTCGGTGCACCACGTCGAGACCGGCGGTCGCCGGAGCCTCGTGGCGCGTGTCGGGTCCGGTCCCGTTCGGCTCATCTATCACGGTCACGTGGACGTCGTTCCGGGGCACCCGGAGCAGTTCGCGCCGCGGGTGGACGGCGGCCGTCTGTACGGGCGCGGCGCCTACGACATGAAGGCCGCGCTCGCGGCGATGATGCTCGCGGTGGCCGACCTCTCGACCGGACTGCGCGGGGTTCAGGTGGAACTGATCGTCGTGCCCGACGAGGAACGTTCGGAGCCGGGGGAGAACTGTACCCAGATGATGGTCCACGACGGACTCACGGCCGACTTCGTGGTGTGCGGCGAGCCGACCGACATGCAGGTGGGCGTGCAGGCCAAGGGCGTGCTGATGCTGCGGGTCGACGTGGCGGGCAGGGCGGCGCACGGGGCGACGCCCTGGCTGGGCGACAACGCCGTCCTGCGCGCGGTGGACATCTTCCGGGGCATCTGCGACCTGCCCTTCGCCTCCGAATCGGCCCCGCTCTTCGACCGGCCGTCGATCAACCTGGGGCGCATCCAGGGCGGAGACGCGGTCAACAAGGTGCCGGACACCTGCCGGATGGAGGTCGACATCCGCTACCTGCCGACCCAGTCGCCCGGTGAGGTGCTGCGCCAGGTGAGCGCGATCGACCCGCACGCCAGCGTCGAGGTGGTGCTCGCCCTGAGGCCGGCCGACGTCCCGCCGGAGAACGTGTTCGTGCAGACGCTGCTCGGCGCCGCGGGGCGCTACGAGCCCTCCACCACCTCCGTCGGCCGTGACGGCGCCTCCGATGCCGTCGCCTTCCTCGACGTCGGCGTTCCCGCGGTGGAGTTCGGCCCGCGCGGCGCGGGGCACCACGGTCCCGAGGAGCATGTGGAGATCGAGAGCCTGCCGCGCTACCGCCGGGCGCTGACCGATTTCGCCCGCATGGTCGCCGAGCTGCCCGCGCCGGCCGCCGAGAAGGCCTCCGCATGACGGCCCCACCCGAGCCGCCGCACCGCAACGCCCGCTACTGGCGGGTGCGCCCGCGCCGCAAGAGGTGGCTGTCGGTGGTCGCGTTGTCGCTCTGGGCGATCGTCGGCCTGGCCGTGTCGATCACGCTCGGCGGCTACATCTACCTCGACCAGACGCTCCAGGCGGCGGCGCCCGACACGCCCGAGGCGAAGGCCGCCCGCGCGGCGACGCGCCCCGTGCTCCCGGGCATGCCGGTCAACGTGCTGCTGATCGGCTCCGACACGCGTCCGTCGCTCGGCGATCCCGGGCGCAGCGACTCGCTGATCCTCGTGCGGATGGATCCCAAGCGGAACCTGATCTCGATGCTGTCCTTCCCGCGCGACCTCTACGTGAACATCCCCGGCATGGGGATGAACAAGATCAATGCGGCCTACTCGGAGGGCCCGGCGAAGACGATCGAGACGATCAACGAGATCACCGGCGAGGACATCAACGACTACGTGATCGTCAACTTCACGGGTTTCGCCAAGCTCGTGGACGAGGTGGGCGGCGTCTACCTCGACATCGACCGCCGCTACTACAACAAGAACATCGGCACGGCGGCCACCAACTACTCGAACATCGACCTGCAGCCCGGGTACCAGAAGCTCAACGGTGCGGACGCCCTCGCGTACGTCCGCTACCGCCACACCGACTCGGACTACGACCGCATCGCGCGCCAGCAGCAATTCCTGTCCGAGCTGAAGCGTCAGACCAAGCAGCTCGACAACCTCACCAACATCACCAGCTTCCGCAAGATCTGGGGCAAGAGCATCGAGACCAGCATCACCAACGTGCCGCGGTTCCTCTCGATGCTCGAGCTCGCGTTGACCGTCCCCAAGGACCGCATCGCGCGGGTCGCCATCAAGGGCAGCTCCAGCATGATCAACGGCGCGTCCGTGGAGCTGGCGCCCCCGGGGGAGATCGCCACCAAGGTGGCCCAGTGGCGCGATCCGGAGTTCGAGCAGGCCACCAGGGCCACGGCCAAGCCCATCGATCCCCGCGCCGTGGACATCAACGTCTACAACGGCACCGGCAAGGCCCTCGCCGCCGAGGACGTGGCCCAGGCGCTCAGCAAGAAGAACTACGCCGCGACCGTCGCGGGCAACGCCAACGACTTCGGCTACACCGCGAGCGCGGTGCTCTACGGGCCCGGCTTCCGCGACGCGGCGCGCAAGGTGGCCGCGCTGCTCGGGCCCACGACCAGCGTCGGCGCCCTCAACGCGTCGGACGCCCGGGGCAACGAGGTCGTCGTGATCGCGGGCGCCGACTTCACCGGCAGGCTCGCGACGCCCCCCAAGGCGGAGGCGCGTCCCGCCGCTGACACCGTCGCCACCACCGACCTGGTCCCCGCCATGGCTCAGATCCAGAAGGAGGTCCGCTTCCCGGTGATGGCGCCGCTCAAGGTGGCGCGCGGCTCCGCCGTGAAGATCGTGCGGGCGGCCAAGGTGGTCGCGAGCGGGGGCTCCAGCAGCCCTCGGATGGTCAAGGTCGTCGTCAACGTCAACCCGGGCGGCGTGGCTCGCTACTGGGCCATCACCATGACCGACATGAAGAACCCCCCGATCGTCGAGGGGGAGACCGGGTCGTACGCCTCGGGAGGCCGGCGCTACCTGACGTACTATGACGGCCGCAACCTCCAGCGCCTGGCCTTCCAGAGGGACGGGGTCTGGTACTGGGTGTCGAACACGCTGAAGAACGACCTCAGTGCCAAGACGATCGAGGAGATCGCAAAGTCCATGCGCACCCTGAACCGCGCCAAGCTGCCCAAGGGGACCACCAACACCCCCATGTCGGTGGAGACCGACGCGCCGACACCATGAGCGACCTCCGCGACCTCAACGGCTCTCCGCCGGCCCGGGAGCGCATCGGCGTCATCGGTGCCGGCTACGTCGGCCTGGTGACGGGCGTGTGCCTCGCGTCCATGGGCTACCAGGTGACCCTGCGCGACATCGACGCCTCCAAGGTGGCGGCCCTCAACGACGGCCAGGTGCCGATCTACGAGCCCGGGCTCGAGGAGCTGATGGCCGAGCACAAGGACCGGCTCACCTACACGCTCTCGCTGCAGCGCATGCTGGACCTCTCCGACATCATCTTCATCGCGGTGGACACGCCCCCGACCTACTCGGGCGACGCGGACCTGTCGCGGGTGATGGGCGTGGTGGACGAGCTCGAGCAGGTGGGCACCGAGGCCAACCACATCCTCGTGATGAAGAGCACCGTCCCTGTGGGGACGGGTGAGCGCGTGCGCGCGGAGCTGGACGCCCGCGGCCTCGGCGGCATCGGCTACTGCTCCAACCCGGAGTTCCTGAAGGAGGGCGCGGCGATCGCCGACTTCCTCCAGCCCGACCGCGTCGTGATCGGATCGTTCGACGAGCGTCATGGCGACCGGGTCGCCGATCTCTACACGCCCCTCGGCGCGCCGATCGTGCGCACCAGCGTGCCGTCGGCGGAGATGGTCAAGTACGCCTCCAACGCGTTCCTCGCCACCAAGATCAGCTTCATCAACGAGATCGCGAACGTCTGCGAGGAGGTCGGCGCCGACGTCGCCGTCGTGGCCCACGGCATGGGCCTCGACTCGCGCATCGGCAGCTCCTTCCTGCGCGCCGGCATCGGCTTCGGCGGCAGCTGCTTCCCCAAGGACGTCTCGGCCCTCAAGCAGCTGGCCGGCAACTCCGGGTACCACTTCCAGCTGCTCACCTCGGTGATCGAGGTGAACGAGCTCCAGAAGCGCCGCGTGATCGGCAAGCTCAAGAAGCACCTTGGCGCGCTGGAGGGCAAGCGCGTCGCGCTGCTCGGCTTGGCCTTCAAGCCCGAGACCGACGACATGCGCGAGGCGTCGAGCCTGGTGCTCGCCGCCCGCCTGCTCGCGGAGGGCGCCGAGGTGCGCGCGTTCGATCCGATCGTGGACATGACCTCGGAGCGCCTCAGCGGCGTCACCATGTGCGCCACCTCCGAGGAGGCGATCGCCGACGCCGACGCCGCGGTGCTCGTGACCGAGTGGGCGTCGATCGTCGGGCTCGACTGGGCCGGCCTGTGCTCCAGCATGCGCACCCCCGTGATCATCGACGGGCGCAACGCGCTCGACCCGAGCGAGATGACGCGTCACGGGTACATCTTCGAGGGCATCGGCCGCATCCCGGCGCATGTGGGTGTGACCCCCTGAGTCAGGTCGTCCTGCTGGTCGGCGGCACGGGCACCCGCCTGCGCCCGCTGACCGATACGCGCCCGAAGCCGATGATGCCGCTGGTCGACCGGCCCTTCGTGGAGCATCAGATCGATCTGCTGCGCCGCCACGGCATCGGGGACGTCATCTTCTCGTGCGGATACCGGCCCGACGCGCTCGAGGCCCACTTCGGCGACGGGTCGGCGATCGGCATGCGGGTGCGGTACGTGGTCGATCCGGAGCCCCTCGGCACCGCCGGGGCCGTCAAGAACGCCGAGTCCCTGCTCGACGACGCGCCCTTCTTCGTGCTGAACGGCGACATCCTCACCGACCTCGACCTCACGGCCTTCGCCGCGGCGCACCGCGCCAGCGGCGGCGCCGGGATGGTCGCGCTCACGCCCGTCGAGGACCCCAGCGCCTTCGGCCTGGTGCGCCTGCACCCGGACGGCTCGGTCGAGGCCTTCGTCGAGAAGCCGCAGCCCGACCAGCTGCGTCCCGGCGAGCCCTTCCGGATCAACGCCGGCACCTACCTGCTCACCCCGGACGCGCTCGCGCGCATCCCGGCCGGGCGCGCGTGCTCCATCGAGCGTGAGATCTTCCCCGTGCTGGCCGGCGAGGGCCTGCTCCACGGCCATCCGAGCGACGCCTACTGGCGTGACATCGGCACGCCCGCCTCCTACCTCACGGCGAATCACGACGTGCTGCGCGGCGCCCTGGTCACCGCGACCGCGACGGGCGATCTCTACGCCGGCCCCGGGGCGACGATCGACCCCGGCGCGAGCGTGGGTGAGCTGTCCAGCGTCGGCGCCGCCGCCACCGTGGCCGCCGGCGCCGTGGTGCGCGGCAGCGTGATCGGCGCTGAGGCGCGCGTGGGCGAGGGCGCGGAGATCACCGGGGCGATCCTCGGGCAGGGCGTCACGGTCGGGGCCGGCGCGCGCATCCCGGCCGGCGCCGTCGTCGGCGACGACGCGGTGATCGCCGCCGGAGCCCGCGTGGATCCGTCCGTCCCGGTGCCGACGGGGGGGTCCGTGAGCGCGGACCCGTCGCTCCGGTAGCCTGCGGGTTGTGATCGACCTCGACGCAGCGGGTGCGCTGGACGCGGACAGCCTCGGCCTGGTCCGCGGCATCGCCGACTCCGTCGCCGCATTCGACGACGCGCGCGCCGCCGCCGCGGGCGTCGAGCTGATCTACCCGCCCGCCGAGATCAGCGATGTCGCCCTCTGCGGCATGGGCGGCTCGGCCATCGCGGCCGACCTCGTGCTCGGCGCCTACCGGGAGCGGCTGCGGCGCCCGATGTCCGTGGTGCGCGACTACTTCCTGCCGGGATGGATCGGCGAGCGGACCCTGGTGATCCTCAGCTCCTACTCGGGCGGCACCGAGGAGACGCTCACCGCGACCTCCCAGGCCCTCGATCGCAACGCCCTGACGGTCGCCGTCACCAGCGGTGGCAAGCTCGGGACGCACTACCCCGCCCAGGAGGGCGTGCCGGTCGTCCCCGTGGCGCCGGGCTTCCAGCCGCGCGCCGCGCTGCTGCGGATGCTGGTGCCGGTGGTCGTGCTGCTGGCCCGCCTCGAGGTGCTGCCGCCGATGGACGACGACCTCGACGAGGCTCGCGAGACCATCGCCGGGGCGGTCGCGACGCTCGGCCCCGACGTCCCGGAGGCCCAGAACGCCGCCAAGCAGCTCGCGCGCTCGCTGCACGGCTCTGTCCCGCTGGTGTGGGGGGCCGAGCTCACCGCGCCGGTCGCCGTGCGCTGGAAGGGCCAGTTCAACGAGAACGCCAAGATCCCGGCGTACGCGTCGGCGCTGCCCGAGCTCGACCACAACGAGATCTGCGGCTTCGCCGGCATGTCGCCCGAGGCCAGCTCCCATGCCGCCCTGATCATGCTGCGCGACGAGCGCCAGCACCGCCAGGTGCAGCGCCGCTTCGATCTCACGCGCGAGCTCGTCGAGCCGCACGTGAGCCAGGTGGTGTCGGTCACCTCCGAGGGACGAGGCGCCCTCGCCCGGGCCCTCGACCTGGTGCTGATGGGCGACTACGTTTCGCTCTACCTGGCCCTGCTCAACGAGGTCGACCCGGGTCCCGTGGAGATGATCGAGCGCCTCAAGGGCCGCCTCGCCGCGACGGGCTACGGGAGGTCTCCCGCCCCCGAGGCGTGACCGGCGTGCCGCGGTCGGAGGGCCTCGCGCCCCTCGACGTCATCCGGCTCACGGAGTCCGGTGTGGAGATGCTGGACCAGACGCTGCTGCCGGCCCGGGAGTCGGTGCTGGTGTGCGCCGAGTGGCCCGAGGTCGTGGATGCCATCCGCCGTCTCTCGATCCGCGGCGCGCCCGCCCTCGGCATCGCCGGCGCGATGGGCGTCGCCCTCGCGGCGGCGTCCGTCCGCGCCGCCGCGCCATCGGCCGGGCGCGCCGAGATCGCCCGGGCGGCCGAGTCCCTGCGCGCCGCGCGCCCCACCGCGGCCAACCTCGCGTGGGCCGTTGACGCCCAGATGCGGCTGGCCGGCGCGCACCCGGGCCCGCCCGAGGCGCTCGCGAGCGCGCTGGCCGGCGCGGCCCGCCGCCTGCACGACGACGAGGTCGCGCGCTGCCGCAGCATCGGCGCCCACGCGCTGGGGCTGATGGGCCGTGGCGCGCGGATCATGACCCACTGCAACGCCGGGGCGCTCGCCACCGGCGGCTACGGCACCGCCCTCGGGGTCGTGCGCGCCGCCTACGCCGCGGACGCCTCGGTGCGGGTTGTGGTGCCCGAGACCCGGCCGCTCCTGCAGGGATCCCGGCTCACGGCGTGGGAGCTCGCCCGGGACGGCATCCCGCACACCCTGATCACCGACTCCATGGCCGCCTCCATGATGGCCGCCGGCGCCGTCTCGCACGTGGTCGTCGGCGCGGACCGCATCGCGGCGAACGGCGACACGGCCAACAAGATCGGCACCTACGGGCTCGCGATCCTCGCGCGCGAGCACGGCATCGACGTGTTCGTGGCGGCGCCCACCAGCACGATCGACCCCTCGACTCCCACCGGGGCGGACATCCCCATCGAAGAGCGCTCCGCCGACGAGGTGCGCGGCCTGGAGCTCTTCGGGTCCCCCGCGTCCGCCGACACCACGGCCGTCGCCAACCCGGCCTTCGACGTCACGCCGGCCCGCCTGATCGCGGCGATCATCACCGAGCACGGTGTGCACCGCCCGCCGTACGAGCGCTCTCTGCGGCGGGACGTCACGGCGGGCTGAGCCGGGCGCCGGCACGCGTCCGGGCGCCGGAGGGCACAGGCGGGTGACGAGGCGTGGCAGCGGACCGGTGCACGCTTGCCGGGATGCCGCTCCACACCCTCCTCGACATCCTGCTGCCCCCGGCGTGCGCGGCATGCGGGCTGCCGGGACGGCCGGTGTGCGATCGATGCCGCGCGGCCCTCACGCGGTTGCCGCCGCCCTGGTGCGGCGGGTGCGGGGCACCGCTGCCGCTTCCGGTCGACCGCTGCTCGGCATGCCGCGGGCGGCTGGCCGACGGACGTCAGGCCGTGGCCTATGCCGGCCCTGCCCCGGCGATCGTCGGCGCGCTGAAGGACGGTCGCCGCCGGGTGCTCGCGACCGTGCTGGCCGGAGTGATGGCCGAGACGATCGCGCCCCCGCCCCTCGGGGCGGTGCTGGTCCCCGTGCCGCTCGGGGGCCGCCGCCTGAGGCAGCGGGGCTTCAATCAGAGCCTGCTGATCGCCCGCGCGCTCGGCGACCTGTGGGGCCGGCCGGTGGCCGAGGCGATCGCGCGCACCCGTGAGGGCCCCGACCAGCGCGGGGCCGGGGCGACGGCCCGGGCGCGCCAGGCGGCCGGCGCATTCGCGGTGGGCGGGCCGGATCCGGTGCCCGCGTGCGCGTGGATCGTCGACGACGTGCTCACCACCGGAGCCACCCTCGCCGATTGCGCGCGCGCCCTGCGCTCAGGCGGCGCGCGCCGCGTCGGCGCGACGTGCTTCGCCCGGGTGGTGGAGGAGGCGGAGTGCCCATCCCGGCGTGGCGATGTCGAGCCCTCGCGCTAGTGTTGACCCACCCAGAAGCGAACAGAGGGGGCACCGTGCAGCTCCAGGTCAAGGGCAAGGGAATGTCCGTCACCGACGCCCTCTTCAACCATGCGGAGCAGAAGCTCGAGAAGCTCACCCGCATCTTCCCGCCGTGGGACGAGGCCACGATGGTCGAGCTCGAACTGTCCGTCGAGCGCAACAAGAAGATCGAGCGCGACCAGATCGCCGAGGTGACGGTCCGGACCAAGGGGCCGGTGCTGCGGGTCCGTGAGAGCGCCGATGACATGTACGTGGCGATCGATCAGGCGGCGCACAAGCTGGAGCGCCAGGCGCGCCGGTACCGCGACCGGCGCAAGGACCACCACGGCCGTCCGCCCCTCGACGAGGTGGCCGAGACGGTCGCGTCCGAGGTTCCGGCGCTCCCCGGCTCCGCCCTCACCGACGAGCCCGTCGCGCCCGTCGCGCCCGTCGAGTCCGTCGAGCCGATGCCCAAGCTGGTGAAGAGCAAGAGCTTCGAGCTCAAACCCATGAGCCCCGAGGACGCGGCGCTGTTCATGGACCTCGTCCACCACGACTTCTACGTCTTCCTCAACGAGGCCGACGGGCTCGTGAACGTGGTCTACCGCCGTCGTGACGGCGACTTCGGCCTGATCGCCCCCGGCGTGTGACCGGGGCTCAGTCCGGCGCCGTGACGGCCGATGAGGCCCAAGAGGCCCAAGAGGCCTGCGCTACGATGAGCGAGTCGTGCCCACGATCCCCCCGGTGTCCGCATGAGCACTGATCTCCTGAACAAGGTCCTTCGCGTCGGCGAGGGCCGCGCGATGAAGGGCATGCAGTCTCAGGTCGGCAAGATCGCTGCGCTCGAGCCCGAGATGGAGAAGCTCAGCGACGCCGAGCTGCGCGCGAAGACCGACGAGTTCCGGGCGCGCATGAAGGACGGGGAGACGGTCGACGACCTGCTGACCGAGGCCTTCGCCGTGGTTCGCGAGGCCGGTCGACGGATCCTCGGGATGCGGCTCTTCGACGTCCAGATGATCGGGGCCATGACCCTGAACTCCGGGAAGATCGCCGAGATGAAGACCGGCGAGGGCAAGACCTTCGCCGCCGTCCCGGCCGTCTATCTCAACTCGCTCACCGGGCGCGGCGTCCACGTCGTCACGGTCAACGACTACCTGGCGAGTCGCGACGCGGCCTGGATGGAGCCCCTCTACACCTCGCTCGGCATCAGCGTGGGCGTGATCGGCTCGATGATGCCCGAGGATCAGCGACGCGATTCGTACGCCGCCGACGCCACCTACGGCACCAACGCGGAGTTCGGCTTCGACTACCTGCGCGACAACATGGCCGTGCGGCTGTCCGACTGCGTGCAGCGCGACCACTACTTCTGCATCGTGGACGAGGTCGACTCGATCCTGATCGACGAGGCCCGGACGCCGCTGATCATCTCGGGCGTGCCCGAGGCGGCGACCGACACCTACTACCGTTTCGCGCGCATCGTCCCCACGCTGAAGACCGGTGAGGACTTCGAGGTCGACGAGAAGCACCGCGCGGTGTCGCCGACCGAGAGCGGCGTGGACAAGGTGGAGAAGGCGCTCGGCATCGAGAACCTCTACCTCGACGTCCACGGCAACCTGGTCAACCACCTGATCCAGGCGCTCAAGGCGCACTCGCTGTATCGCAAGGACAAGGAGTACATCGTCCGCGACGGCGAGCTGCTGATCGTGGACGAGTTCACCGGCCGCGTGCTCGAGGGCCGGCGCTACTCCGAGGGCCTGCACCAGGCGCTCGAGGCCAAGGAGGGGCTGAAGATCCGCGAGGAGAACCAGACCCTCGCCACGATCACGCTCCAGAACTACTTCCGCATGTACGAGAAGCTCTCGGGCATGACCGGTACGGCGGCGACCGAGGCCAACGAGTTCGCGAAGATCTACAACACCGACGTCACCTCGATCCCGACGCACCGGCCGATGGTGCGCGTGGACAGCAACGACTACATCTTCAAGACCAAAGAGGCGAAGTACCGGGCGGTCGTCGAGGACATCGCCGAGGCCAACGAGAAGGGCCAGCCGGTGCTGCTGGGCACGATCTCCGTCGAGATCTCCGAGATGCTCTCGGGCATGCTTAAGAAGCGGGGCATCGAGCACAGCGTGCTGAACGCCAAGAACCATGCCCGCGAGGCCGAGATCATCCTGGGCGCCGGGCAGAAGGGCGCCGTCACGATCGCGACCAACATGGCCGGCCGTGGGGTGGACATCAAGCTCGGCGAGGGTGTCGAGGAGATCGGCGGCCTCTACATCGTGGGCACCGAGCGCCACGAGAGCCGCCGCATCGACAACCAGCTGCGCGGACGCGCCGGCCGCCAGGGCGACCCCGGCCGCTCGCGTTTCTTCCTGTCCGCCGAGGACGATCTGATCAGGATCTTCGCCGGCGACCGCATCTTCAAGATCCTCGACCGCCTCGGGCCCGGCGACGATCTCCCGATCGAGGCCAAGATGCTCTCCAAGACCGTGGAGGGCGCGCAGAAGAAGGTCGAGGAGCAGAACTTCAACATCCGCAAGCGCGTTCTCGACTACGACGACGTGCTGAACAAGCAACGCGAGGTGATCTACTCCGAGCGCCGTCGCGTGCTCGAGGGCGAGGACCTCGGCGAGCAGGCGCGCGACTGGGTGGCCGAGACCCTGGTCAACGTGATCGGCCAGTTCGAGGATGACGACACCCTCCCGGCCGACTGGGACCTCGACGCCCTCTTCACGGCGCTCAACGGCTACTACCCGATGAGCTTCACGGTCGCCGACATCCGTGAGGACCTCGAGCACCCCGTCGATCCCTTCAGCCGCGAGGACCTCCTCGACAAGATCGAGGACGACATGATGGACGCCTACGAGCGGCGCGAGACCGAGCTCGGCGAAACGCTGATGCGCGATCTCGAGCGCTGGGTGCTGCTCCAGCTGATCGACCAGCACTGGCGCGAGCACCTCTACAACATGGACTACCTGCGCGAGGGCATCCACCTGCGGGCGCTGGGCCAGAAGGACCCGCTCTCGGAGTACCGCCTCGAGGGCCACGGGATGTTCGACGAGATGATGGGCATCCTGAAGGGCGAGTTCGTCCGGTACATGTTCCACATCGAGATCGAGCGCCCGCCCGAGGTGGAGGACCAGCGCGTCACGGAGGTCGACTACTCGTACCAGAGCGATCCCGTTCAGGGCTTCGACGGCATGGCCGCCGACGAGGACGACGGCGATGGCGACGCCGAGGTGGCGCAGGACCGCGGCGCCGTGGCCGTGGTGGAGCAGCGTGTGCTGAGCGACGAGGAAAAGGTCGGTCGCAACGACCCCTGCCCCTGCGGATCCGGCAAGAAGTACAAGAGGTGCCACGGGGCCTAGTCATCGGCGAACTCCGCCGGTGGCGCCGCCCGCCCCCATGACCACCGACTCGACGCTCTCGCTCGATGACCTGATCCTCCGCGCCGCCCGCCTGCAGGAGCGGATCGCGGACCTCGGCGAGTACCTCGATCCGCCCCGGCTGGATCGCCGCGTCGCCGAGCTCGAGGCGGAGATGGGCGCCCCGGGGTTCTGGGACGATCAGGCAACCGCCGCGAAGATCTCGTCCGAGCACTCCTCAGCGAGCGGCCGGCTGACCCAGTACCGCGAGCTCTCGGACGAGATCACGTCCCTCTCGGAGATGGCGGAGCTGCTGCGCGACGAGGACCAGGGAGAGCCGGAGATGGTCGCCGAGCTCTCGCAGGGCCTCTCGCGGGCCGACCGCGTGCTGGCCGGCCTGGAGGAGGCGCGCCTGTTCTCGGGCGAGCACGACGCCGAAGACGCGGTGGTGACGATCAACGCGGGGGAGGGTGGCACCGACGCCCAGGACTGGGCCGAGATGCTGCTGCGCATGTACCTGCGCTGGGCCGAGCAGCGGGGCCTGAGAACGGACCTCAAGGAGGTCCAGGAGGGCACCGAGGCCGGCATCAAGTCGGCGACCTTCACCGCGCACGGCACCAACGCCTACGGCCTGCTGTCGGCCGAGCGCGGCGTCCACCGTCTGGTGCGTCTGTCCCCGTTCGACTCGGCCAACCGCCGCCAGACATCCTTCGCCGCGGTGGACGTGGCCCCGCTGGTGAGCGAGGAGGTGGACTTCGAGATCCTCGACAAGGACCTCAAGGTCAACACCTATCGCGCGAGCGGCGCGGGCGGGCAGCACGTCAACAAGACCGATTCGGCCGTTCGCATCACTCATCTGCCGACCAAGATCGTGGTCCAGTGCCAGAACGAGCGCTCGCAGACCCAGAACCGCGCGACGGCGATGGCGCTGCTGAGGGCGCGCATGGTCCAGGCCGAGCTGGAGCGCCGCGAGGCCGAGGCGGCCAAGAGTCGTGGTGAGAGCCAGACGATCGGCTTCGGCAGCCAGATCCGCTCCTACGTGGTTCACCCGTACACCATGGTCAAGGACCTTCGTACCGGCCACGAGACCGGCAACGTGCAGGGCGTGCTCGACGGCGACCTGGACGGTTTCATCCGCGCCGAGCTCGAGCGCCGAGCGCGTGGCGGATCCGGCTCGTCCGAGCCGATCAGCGACCCCGCAGAGGAGGACTGATCCGCACCCCGTCGAACGTCACTGCGCAGGCGATAGTTGCTGTTTCCGGCGACTTTCGCGGATTGACTTCGTCTCCGGGCAGGGGCTATCTTCCCCGGGCTCGATGGGACCGTCGCATCCGCCGAAGTACTCCATGACGGCGAGCATCCGTTTCCCGCGCCTCCCATCGCCTGCGCGCTGGTCTTCACCATGAGCACCGACGCCCCCCCCACACCACCCTCCGACTCCGACGCGCCTTCTCAGCGCGCACGGGACCGTGCCCGCAAGCGCGACCGTGAGGAGTCGATCCCGCGCGCCGACCGCCGGGCCGTTCTGCGGCCCGGTGATGGCCCGATGGTCATCTTCGAGGGCGTCACGAAGGCCTACACCAACGACGCGATGGGCCTGGACGACGTCACGCTCTCCATCGAGAGTGGCGAGTTCGTGTTCCTGGTCGGCCCCTCGGGATCCGGCAAGTCCACCTTCATCCGGCTCCTCATCAAGGAGTTCGAGCCCACCGCCGGGTCGATCACGGTCGGCGGCCGCAACCTTCAGAAGCTCCGGCGCTCCAAGGTGCCGTACCTTCGGCGCTCGATCGGGTGCGTCTTCCAGGACTTCAAGCTGCTCGCCGGTCGCACGGTGTACGAGAACGTGGCCTACGCCCTGCAGGTGATCGGCGAGAACCCCCGCAGCACCCGCCGCAAGGTGCCGGAGATCCTGGCCCTGGTGGGCCTCTCCGAGAAGGGCGACCGCTACCCCAACGAGCTCTCCGGCGGCGAGCAGCAGCGGGTGTCCATCGCGCGCGCGTTCGTCAACCACCCGCGGCTCCTGATCGCGGACGAGCCGACCGGCAACCTCGATCCCGAGACGTCCATCGGGATCATGCAGCTGCTCTACCGCATCAACCGCACGGGGACGACGGTGGTCATGGCCACGCACGACCGCGAGATGGTCGACAAGATGCAGATGCGGGTCATCGCGCTCCAGGCCGGCAAGGTCGTCCGCGACCAGCGCCAGGCGAGTTACGCCCGGGCCGACTCGTGAGGATCCGGTTCTTCGTCGCCGAGGCGCTGCGCTCGGTGCGCGCCAACGCGGCCGTGTCGGTGGCCGCGACGGTCACGGTGCTGATCGCCGTGTTCATCCTCGGCGCCTTCATCCCGTCGTTCCTCTACGTGCAGTCAACCGTGGACTCCCAGAAGGCCAAGGTCAACATCGACGTCTTCATCTCGGATTCGGCCACCGTGGCGCAGGTCAACGGCCTCCAGAACCAGCTGACGGCGCTCAAGGACTCGGGGCAGGTCACCTCCTTCCGCTACGTGTCCAAGGACGACGCGCTCAAGGATCTGCGTGGACGGCTGAAGGACCCGTCGATCCTCAAGGAGCTGCCCAGCAATCCGCTTCCGGCGAAGTTCAACGTCAAGCCGACCGACCCGGCCAACGCGCAGAAGATCATCGATCAGATCAGCGACAGCGCTGCGATCGACAAGGAGCTGGGGGTCTCGTACGGCAAGGAGACCGCCGACAAGCTGCTGTCGGTCGCCAAGTTCATCCAATGGGCAGGCCTTGCGCTGATCTCGATCCTGATGGTCGCGTCGATCCTGCTGATCGGGAATACGATCCGCCTGTCGATCTTCGCCCGCCGCCGCGAGGTGGAGGTGATGAAGCTGGTCGGGGCCACCAACTGGTTCATCCGGTGGCCGTTCGTCATCGAGGGCATCATCTGCGGCCTCATCGGGGCGATCCTCTCGGTGATCCTGTTGTGGATCGTGAAGGTCGGCGTGGTGGACACCTGGATCCAGGACGCCGACGGCGCGCTGACGCGCGACCAGGCGACGACGATCAGCTTCCCGACGCTCGGCCTGATCCTGATCGCCTCGGGCGCACTGGTGGGCGCGCTGGGCAGCGGCATCACGCTGCGCCGCTTCCTCAAGGTCTGATCCACGGGCCGTACCGGGGCTCGGGGGATCCCGCGCGCGGTGTCCCTATCATCGGCGATTCGTGCGCCATCTGGGAAGTCATGTCGCGCTCCGCCTCGCTGCACATCGCGGCGGATCCGTCCTCCGCGCACGATCCCGGAGGAACCGCCACGGGGTCGTCCCGCCTCCTCGGCCCCCCGGATTCTCGCGGCCGGAGCATCAACGAACGTCCGAGACGGCGCGCTAGACCCGTGCGACGCCGACGTCGCCCATGAGCCCCCGCCGGATCCTCACCACCGTCGCCGCCGTGATCGGCGTGCTGGCGGTGTTCGTGGGAGGGGTCATCGTCGGCGGCCACGCCCAGGCGACCGGCCTCACCGAGCTGTCCGACCCGGTGCGCGGGGTGCTGCTGGGCGACAGCGGCCAGGACCTGTCAGGACAGGTGCTCGACCTGCTGAAGGACCAGTACTACGTCCCGGTCAACTCCCAGAAGCTGCAGTCGACGTCGGTCAACGCCATGGTCGCCGGCCTGAAGGACCCATACACCGACTACCTCTCGCCCGACGAGCTGGAGGCTCTGCGCGAGCACAACGACGGGACCTACCACGGCGTGGGCCTGCAGGTGGCCCAGCGGGACGCCGCGGTGGTGGTCGCGGCCGTCTTCCCCGGCAGCCCGGCCGCCAAGGCCAAGGTGCGCGCGGGTGACGTGATCGTCTCGGTGGACGGCGCCTCGACCACGGGCCAGGACCTCGCGACGGTCGTGGGCAAGATCCGCGGCAAGGAGGGCACCACGGTCAAGATCGGCGTGAGGACCGGTGACGCGCCGCCCCGGGTGCTCACGCTCGAGCGCTCGCGCATCAAGGTGCCCGCCGTCACCTCGCGCATCATCACGGTCAACGGCAAGAAGGTCGGCTACGTGCGGCTCGCCGCCTTCACGCGCGGCGCCGGCGATGCCCTGCGCACGGCGGTGAAGGACCTGCGGGCCAAGGGAGCGGTGGCCCTGGTGTTCGATCTGCGCGGCGATCCGGGCGGTCTCGTGACCGAGGCGATCAACGTCGCCGGGGTGTTCCTGCCCGACGGCTCCGAGGTGGTGGTCACCCACGGTGAGCACTCGCCGCGTCACGTGTACAGAACGCACGCCGAGCCTGTCGCCGGTGACCTGCCGCTGGTCGTCCTGGTCGACGAGGGCAGCGCAAGCGCGAGCGAGATCGTCGCCGGCGCCCTGCGCGACGCCAAGCGCGGCGTGCTGGTGGGCCAGAGGACGTTCGGCAAGGCGCTGGTGCAGAGCACGATCCCGCTCCGCAACGGAGGGGCGCTCAAGCTCACCACGGCGCGCTACCTGACCCCGTCCGGGTACGACCTCGCCAAGCGCGGGCTCCCGCCCTCGGTGAAGGTGCTCGACGATCCCGCGACAAAGCCCGACGAGGCGCTGCAGCGCGGGCTCGACCTGGCGGCGGCCAGAGCATGAGCCGCGGCGCGCCGGCCGCGGTGCTGGTGGCCGAGCTGGTGTCGTCGGGCCGCAGCGCGGCGGCGCAGCCGGCGTTCGAGCCGGGGCCGCGCGTGCCCCTGGCCAAGGGCGCTCGTGGCGGCGCCGACGTGGGCGACCTGGTCACGTTGACCGTGCGCGGCCGCGCGGGCCGCGTGACCGCGGTCCACGGCCCGGCGACCTCGCCGCACGCCGCCCTGCGGGCCCTGCTGGTCTCGGAGGACCTCGCGCGCCCGTTTCCGCGGGCCGTGCTGGAGGAGGCGCAGGCGCTCGACGAGAGCACGGTGCCCTCGGACCGCGGCCGCCATGACCTGCGCGACCAGCGGGTCATCACCATCGACCCTGACGGGGCAAAGGATCACGACGACGCCATCGCGGTGGCGCCCGAGGAGGGCGGCGCGACCCGCCTGTGGGTTCACATCGCAGACGTTGCGCGGTTCATCGCCCCGGGCGGTCCCCTCGACCGCGAGGCCGCGCGCCGGGGCAACTCGGTCTACGTGCCGGGGACCGTCACCCCGATGCTTCCCCCGCGCCTGTCGTCCGACCTGTGCAGCCTGCGCGCGGGCGTCGATCGCGCCGTCGTGACGGTGGAGATGGTGGTCGCCCCCGACGGCCGGGTGGGGGGGACCCGATTCACCCGCTCCCTCATCCGCTCGGAGCGCGCCCTGACCTATGGCGAGGCCGACGTGGTGCTGGGCGGCGGGAGCATCGGCGATCCCGAGATGGAGGCCGACATCCTGCGCGCGGCGGAGGTCGCCCGCGCTCTGCTCACGCGACGCAGGGCCCGCGGCGCGCTCGAGGCCGCCTCATCCGAGCCGGTCGTGACCTTCGACGGCGATCGGGTCGCGTCCATCCACCTCGAGGGCCAGACACCCGCGCACTCTCTGATCGAGGAGTGCATGATCGCGGCCAACGAAGCCGTGGCCCGCTACCTGATCGCGCGGGGCACCCCGACCGTTTTCCGCCACCACGACGATCCGGCCCAGGCGCGCGTCGAACTCCTGTACGAGCAGCTGGACGCCCTCGGGGTGGCCACCCCTCCGCTGTCCGACGGGCCGCTCGGGGCGCCCGAGCGCCGGGCCGCCGCCGCGGCGGCCGCGGCGGCGGTCGCCCGGCACCTGGAGGCCGGCGGCCCGGGCGGCGACGCCCTGTGGTCGCTGGTGCTGCGGTCGCTGCGCCAGGCGCACTACTCGCCGACGGAGGTGGGCCACTCCGGGCTCGCCAGCCCGGCCTATCTCCACTTCACCTCGCCCATCCGGCGGTATCCCGACCTGCTGGTCCACCGGGGTCTGCTCGACGCGCTCGGGCTGGGCGATCCCGGGCCGGGCCCCGCCGAGCTCGCCGCCGAGGCGGACCACAGCTCGGCCACCGAGCGCGAGGCCGCGGCGATGGAGCGGCGCGCCGACGACGTCTGCGCGGCCTTCCTGCTGCGCGACAGACTCACCGCCGCGGGGTGGGACGCGCCGGTCGAGGGTCGGGTGACCGGCCTCATCGACGCCGGCCTGTTCGTCACGTTCGACGAGGCGTTCACCGGCTTCCTCCCCTCGCGCCGCCTGGAGGACGACCACTACCGCGCCGATCCGCTGGGTGTGTTCCTGATCGGCGCGTCGACGGGCCGGCGCATCCGCATGGGCGACGAGATCCGGGCTCGCGTGGTGCGCATCGAGCCCCTGCGCGGACGGGTCGAGCTGGAGCCGGCCGGGGCCCGATCGGCCCTCGGGGCCACCAGCGGGCCCACGGTCGCCCGCGGCCGGCGCGGCAGGGCGGGCGCCCGACCGCGCTAACATCGCCGACCGATGGCGGCCAAGAGAGACACCGATCGGTTCCGGGACATCGCCCAGAACCGTCGCGCCCTGCACGAGTACGCGATCACCGACCGCTTCGAGGCCGGGATCGTGCTGCAGGGCAGCGAGGTCAAGGGACTCCGTGAGAGCGGGGCCACGATCAGCGACGCCTACGTCCAGATCCGCAACGGCGAGGCCTGGCTCGTGGGGGCCCACTTCTCCGACTACGAGAACGCCGGCTACGCCGGCCACGATCCCCGCCGCACGCGCAAGCTGCTGCTGCACCGCAAGGAGATCGAGCGGATCGCCCAGGCGCTCGCCGAGAAGGGGCTCTCCCTGGTGCCGCTGCGCCTCTACTTCAAGGAGGGGCGCGCCAAGATCGAGCTGGGGCTCGGGCGCGGCAAGACCCTCTACGACAAGCGGCGCAGCATCGCCGAGCGCGATGCCCGGCGCGATACCGACCGCGCCATGAAGGCCATCCGCAGGCGCTAGTACCCGTCGCGGCAGACGCGCCGGCAACCCGGATGTGACCCAGCGTGGGCTCGAGCGCGCCGTTCGGACGATGGGGTCCACCGCGGGGATGGAGGCGGGCGATCTACTCGTCCGCGACCATCACCACGTGCATCGCGAGCGCCCCGTGCGCGCCCAGGGTCGAGATCTTCTCGATGTCGGAGGTGCGGCTCGGGCCCGAGACCAGCGACACGGCCGACGGCGCCGGCCCGGAGGCGTACGTCTCGGCGAGCGCCTCGCCGAGCGTCGCCCGCAGGCGCGAGGCCGGCAGGATCGCGAGGTGGTGCATGCTGACCACGTCGATCGCGCGTCCGTGGCCCGGGCCCGTGGCCAGCACCAGCGTCCCGCGCTCGGCCACCGCCAGCGTGGGGACCGTCACGCCGCAGGTCATCGCCGGCCCGTCGAGGCCCAGCAGATCGCGCCATCCGAGGCCGCGCCCCTCCGGCCAGCGCAGCACCTCGCAGCCGAGCGCGGCCAGGGCATCGCTGACACCCAGCCGGTCGAGCAGCGGGTCGCCCGCCAGCAGCACCCGCGCGCTGCCCCACTCGGCCACCTGGCGGGCGGCGGCCGCGGGGGTCTCGGCGCCCGCCACGCGCTCGGCGCTGGCCCTCCGCCGCACGAGGGCCTCGGCGAGGATCTCTCCGAGGTCGGCTATCGCGGCGGCCAGCGCGCGGGCAGGTCGCGCTGCTCGGTCCATCCCTTCCCCCGCCCCGGGAGGCGGCGGATCCAGCCGCGGCGCCCCAGCAGCCGCAGCCCGGCGCGCGCGCCGACGCGGGTGACGCCGTAGAGCAGCGGGCTGCTCCACGCGCGGCTCCAGAGGGCGAACATCCGGCGTTCGCGAAGGTGCTGCGCGGTGTCAACGCGGCCGCGCACGCGCACCAGCAGGTCGTGTAGCGGGATGCCGACCGGGCACGCGTCGTGGCACGACCCGCACAGCGACGAGAGGAACGGCATCTCGGACGACCGCTCGCCCGACATCCCCTCCAGCAGCGGCGTGATCACCGCACCGATCGGGCCGGAGTAGGGCGAGCCGTACGCCTGGCCGCCGACGCTGCGCCACATCGGGCAGGAGTAGAGGCACGCTCCGCACCGGATGCAGTCGAGCGCCTCCTCGAGATCGGTGCCGCGCAGCGCCGCGCGCCCGCCGTCCAGCAGCACCAGGTGCAGCTCCTGCGGTCCGTCCGCCTCGTCGGCCGCGCGCGGCCCGGTGATCAGGTTGACGTAGGTGGCGGCGTCGTCGCCGATGGCCGCCATCGGCAGCAACTGCAGCAGGTGGGCGGCCTGGTCCCAGTCCGCGACGACGCGCTCCATGCCCATCACGGCGACGTGGATGCGCGGGAGCGCGGTCACCAGTCGGGCATTGCCCTCGTTCTCGACCACGCAGAGCGTCCCGGTCTCGGCGACGGCGAGGTTGACCCCCGACACCCCGATGTCGGCCGCCGCGAACACCTCGCGCAGGCGCCGCCGCGCGTGAGCCACCAGGGCCTCGCGCCCGCGCGGCACCGGCCCGCCGCTCTCGGCCTCGAACAGCTCCTGGATCTGCCCCACGTTGAGGTGCACGGCCGGGGCGATGATGTGGCTGGGGTGCTGCCCGGCCAGCTGGAGGATCCACTCGCCGAGGTCGGTTTCGACCGCGCGCAGCCCGGCCTCCTCCAGGGCCTCGTTGAGCTTGATCTCCTCGGTGGCCATCGACTTCGACTTGGCCACCACCTGCGCCCCGCGGGCCGCCGCGAGGTCGGTGATGTACCGGCAGGCGGCGTCGCCGTCGGCCACCCGGACCACCGTGCCTCCCGCGGCGCCCACCCGTTCCTCGAGCCGCTCCAGCAGCTCCGGCAGGTGGCGGATGTTGTCGCGCCGGATCTCCCGGCCGCGATCCCGCATCTGGGCGAAGGGGTGCTCGACGCCCATCCGCGTCCGGCCGGCGGTCCAACTGGCGCCCGCCGTGCGCAGGTTGCCGCGCAGTTCCGTGTCGGCCAGCGCGTCGCGCGTACGCTCGCGCAGCGTCGCGGTGATCTCGGGGTACACCACCGGCCGCCGCTCGCTCATCCCTCGAGCACCTCGGCGATGTGGCGCGCCCGCAGGGGGACGCCCGTGCGACGCGCCCGGCCGACGATGTGGAGCAGGCACGACAGGTCGCACGCAACCAGCTCGTCGGCCCCGGTGGCCGCCGCGGCGCGGGCCTTCTCATCGCCGAGGTTGCCCGACACCTCGGGGAAGTTGACGCTGAACGTGCCGCCGAAGCCGCAGCAGACCTCGGTCTGCTGCATCTCGCGCAGCTCCAGGCCCTCCACGCCCGCGATCACGGTGCGCGGGCTCTCCTTCTCGCGCAGGATGCGCAGCATGTGGCAGGAGTCGTGGTAGGTCACCGAGCCCGTGCCCTCCCGGCGCGGGCGCAATCCCTCGCGCGCCAGGAACTGCGAGAACTCGACGGTGCGCTCGCCCATCTCGCGCGCCTGCTGCTCCTCGGGCCGGCCGGCGAACAGCTCCGGGTATCCGTGCCGGATCATCGCGGCGCACGATCCCGAGGGGACGATGACGGGATCCTCACCGGCGAAGGCCTTCAGCGCGCGCCGCGCGACCGGGCGCGCCTGGTCGGGGTGTCCCGAGCTCCATGCCGGCTGGCCGCAGCAGGTCTGCCCGCGGGGAACCACCACCTCCACGCCCACCCGGCGCAGGACGGCCGCGGCCGCGCGCGGCACGGACGGTGCCACCATGTCGGCGAGGCACGTCCGCATGAGCATCGCGCGCATCGGGTGATCGTATCCCCCCGCGGTGCTACCCTCGACGGGCAACACGGGCCCGATCCAGTTTCGACGGAGCGGTACCGCATCGGTAAGCGAGCCGCGGACCCGGTGGACCGCGTCAAAAACCGGGAAACAATGGAGCTGCGGAGAACTCTCCCAAGCTCGCTCTCGCTGCCTAAACAGCAGTAAATGAGGGCCATCGGCCTCTCTTCGGATCGTGAGAGAGATCACCGGTGTCAACTAGCGATCCTGGCTCCGAGGCAACGGCACTCGGCTGAGGAGCGAGACAACAGGAGCGCCTGGCGGGGGAACGGTTGGTCGCCGATGACGCCCCTCGCGAGAAACTCATCGACGACTGCGCTCGGAGAAACCGCTGGGGGAACGCTTTCGGACGCCGGGGCAGTGCCGGCCGGGTCCACTGGGGCTCTTCCATCGAGGATTCTGCAGTTCACGCAGAAGCTTCGATGGAAGGGCCTTTTTCGTGTCGGGGTTCAGACGCGACGCCCCGGTGAGGGTCGGCGACGCCTTCGCGTGGCCGTCGCCTGAGCCTCAGCCGTCGTCGGGCGATGGAGCCGGCGTCGCGAGCTGTCGTCGCCGCATGCTCGGCTCCGGTCCCTCGGCCCGCTCCGGCGCCGACGCGGGGAATCGCCTCGCCCGCCGGCCGTAGGCCCGTCCCATCGGCCCCGCGGTCAACCCGTGGAGGACCACGCTGAGCAGGATCGTCCAGGTCCCCGTCACGGCGACCACGTGGGCCACCTCGGGGGCCACCGGCCCGAGTTCGATGTCCACCACCAGCAGGAACACGACGGAGGCGAGCCCGCGTGGGCCGAACCACCCCATGAAGCCGAGCGTCAGAGTCCGCATGCCGGTGCCCAGGAGCGCGATCGCCACGGCGGCCATCCGCACGAACGCGAGGCTGAGCGCGGCGTAGAGCACCGATCGCCAGTCCACGCCGCCGGCCAGCACGGGGCCCACGAGCACGGCGCCGAAGATGACCCAGACGAGCATCGCGAGAACCTGGCCGGTCACGTCGGTGACCCCGGTCCGCTCCCGCAGGGCTCCGCGCGTCACCGCACCGAGCACGAGACCGGCCGCGAACGCCGCGACGAAGCCGTTGGCCCCCACGGCGAGGGCGGCCGTGTACGAGAGCACGGCCAGCGCCAGCACGCCGATCTCCTCCGACTCCGGTGTCGTCCAGGCTCGGTTGCGCGCCCACACCAGCGCGCGGCCTCCCAGCCCGCCCACCAGCGCGCCCACGCCGACGCCGAAAGCGAGATCCCGCGCGGCCTCGGCGATGGCATCGGAGGCGTTGGCGGTTGAGCTCGACGTCGCCTGGTCGGTGACGACCGCGATCATGAAGAAGACGACCGGGGTGACGAACCCGTCGTTGAGCCCGCTCTCGATGTTGAGCACGCGCCTGACGCGCGTCGGCACGGCCCGGTTGGTGAACACGGCCATGCCGAGGGCCGCGTCGGTGGGCGCGAGGATGGCCGCCAGAAGCACGCAGGCGGACCAGGTCAGCGCCGGCAGCAGCGGCGCAGCGACCAGCGCGCCGATGACGACGGCCAGCGGGAGGCCGATCACCAGCAGGCGGCCGACCAGACCCGCGTCGTGGCGGGCCCCGCGAGCATCGATCGTCGACGCGTCCGCGAACAGGAGCACCGCCAGCGTGCCCTCGGCGAGCAGCTTCGTGCTCTCGGCGCTGAGGGTGAGCGGAAGGATGTCGAGGAACTCCGCGCCCAGGAAGAGGCCGGTGAGCGTGAAGACGATCGCCGAGGTCAGCGACACCCTGTCGAGACGACGCGCCGACGCCGCGTAGGCCACGAGCACCACGAGCAGAACCGCGAGCCCCGCAGCGTCCTCCTGCATCAGCTCCCGCTTGTCGTCTGCAGATCCCCGAGCTCGAGGAGCCGGCCGATCACGATCCCGACGATGAGGGCGCCGACCCCCTGCCGCCCTTGTCGACGCGGTAGGCGTCGTGGATGTCGCGCGGACCGTCGATGGAGAGCCCGACGAGGAAATCGTGCGCGCGGAAGAACTCCGCCCACTCCGCGTCGAGCTTGGTCCCGTTGGTCTGGATGGTGTGGACGGCCCTCTGGCCGGGCAGCAGGTGACGCCCGGCGATCTCGACCGAGCGGCGGAAGAAGTCGAGCCCCATGAGCGTCGGCTCGCCTCCCTGCCAGGCGATGGTCACCTCCGGCACCCCGGCGTGCGCCTCGATCAGCTGCCGGAGGTAGTCCTCCAGCATCTCGTCGGCCATGCGGAAGCGGCTACCCGGGTAGAGCATCTCCTTGGACAGGAAGAAGCAATACGAGCAGTCCAGATTGCAGATGGCGCCCGTCGGCTTCGCGAGCACGTGGAAGGCCCGCGGAGCGTCTGGCACGGTCAGCACCGCCGAGTCAACGCCTCCGGATGCCATCGCCGGACGTCCTCCTGAGGGATCGCAAGGATGGGTCGTGCGCGGTGACGCCCGACACTACCCGGTCGTGTCGAACTCGACCCCACGCCGCGCCCTCCCGCCGTATCCTGCGGCAATGAGGACCACCCTGCGCTGCGCCGTCTGCGGCGAGGTGATCAAACCCGGTCGCACCCCGGGCACATTCACCCATGTCGGCCGCCTGGTCGCGGCCTGCGACATGGACTCGGACCACCGGCCGGTGCCCGAGCGGCCCCCGCCGCCGGAGGCCGTCGATCCGAGGCGCTCCGGCTGAGGCACGCCCTGAGCATGAAGGTCGGCGACGCCACCTTCTTCCGCATCCAGCCGTCCGAGCGGGAGTCCGGTCGCGATCCCGACGCCGTCTTCGCCGCGCGGCTCACCCAGCCCGGCAGGCCCCTGAACCGGTGGGCCGCCCCCGGCTCTAGTTGAGCAGCCTCATCCAGCCGTCCGGCACCCTGCCGGCCGGCCCGGGTGTCGGCTGCTCCACCGGGTGCGAGGTCGGCGACGCCAGCGGGGGTCCGGCGAGTAACGCGCCGTCCGGCCACGAGTAGAACCAGTCCTCACCGGGCTCGAAGCTCTGGATGACCGGGTGGCCGGACTCCTCCCAGTGCGCGCGGGAGTGCCGGGAGGGCGACGAGTCGCAGCAGCCGACGTGGCCGCACTGAGCGCACCGCCGCAGGTGAAGCCACCAGCCGGCGCCCTCCCCCGCGAGGCACTCGGCGCACCCCGTGCCGCTGGGCGGCGCGCCGGGGTCGATGAAGGGAGTGTCCGCCGGACTCATCGCGGTGAGGATACCGGCGTTCGGCCCGGCAAGCCCGCGGCTATGCTCCGGCCGTGGCAACCAAACCGGAGACCGCGCCGAGCGGCGGGGCGGCGTCGGTCGTGATGGCGGCGATCGACAGGCGCACGAGCCCCTCCGAGCCCGCGCAGACGGGGGCCTAGAGGGGTGTCCAGCGCAGCGCGGCCCGACCGCCTGAGCGTGCGCGCCGGATGGCGCCCGGGGTCCGACTTCGACCACGCCCCGGTCACGCACCTCACCTACCCGTCGGCCGACGGGCACACCTGGGACGCGCTGCTGGCGCATCCGCCGTCGTCCACGGCCCGCTCCGAGGTGCTGGTCGTGGCGGTGCACGGGGCCATGGGCAACTACACGTCGGGTGTCGTGCGCCGCGCCACGCTGGAGATGGCCCGCCGCGGCTACCCCACGCTGTCGATCAACACCCGTATGGCCAACTTCGGCGTCATCTACGGCGGGGGCCGCCTGGACCTGGCGCCGGCCGACCTGGACGGAGCCATCGCCCTCGCCGGGAGGATGGGGTACTCCCGCATCGCGCTGCTCGGATACGGGCAGGGCGCGAACATGGTGAGCCACTACCAGGCCCTGCGCCGTCCTTCGCAGGTCGAGGCGGTGTGCACGCTCGCGCATCCGCCCTCGCTGCCGGAGGCCCTGCGCGCGCGGTGGGCCGCCCATGGCGCCGCCCCCGGCTACGAGGAGATGCTGGAGCGCTCGAGCCGGTGTCTCGCACTGGACGATCACGGCGACGACATCGTCGTGATCGCGCGCGGCTCCGGATTCGAGGACATGCCGCGCGACACCGAGATCTGGACCGAGCGCACCTGGTGGGCCGGCCGGTCCCCGGACGCCCTCCACGCCATCTCGCGCGAGAGGGTTCCCCACATGACCGTGCCCCTGGCGCTGATCCAGCCCGGGTCCGACCTGGAACTGCGGTACGGCGCCGATCTGGCCGCCGCGGCGGGCGCGGCGGGCGTGCCGGTGCACCTGGAGCGCGTCCCCGGCACCGATCACACCCTGTGGGACGCCGTGCCGGCCACGGCGGCCGCGGGAGCGGCGTGGCTGGACCGCACGCTGGGCGCCGGCGACCACCCGGCGCGTCCGGCCATGGCCCCCTCGCGACCCGACGGCGGGGTGCTGCACCGGCTCGCGACCATCGTGTGCGACGACGGCACCCACCACGATGCCCTGCTGCACATCGACCCCGAGGCCACCGAACGCCGCGCGGCGGCCCGCGGGCGCGTCGCGGTGCTGCACCTGCACGGCAACCAGGGCAACTTCAGCGTCGGGGCGCTGCGCTTTCTGGGCGATCCCCTCGCCGGGGCCGGCATCCCGATGCTCTCGCTCGAGACCCGCCTCTCCAACGTCTCGCAGATCTTCGGCGGGGCGGTGTTCGAGGACGCGCTCGCCGATCTCGTCGCGGGGGTCGAGTGGCTCGGCCGGCAGGGGTTCGACCGCATCGTGATCAGCGGCTACTCGCTGGGCGCCGTCCTCGCGACACGCTTCGCCGCCGACATGGCGCCTCCGCGCCTGGCGGCGCTGGTGACCTTCGGCAACTCGCTCGGGCTGCCGAACTCGGCCCGGCGCCGCATGGCGCTCGCCGGCGCGCGACCCTCCTACGACGCGCTCGCGGCGGAGTGCCGCGACGTGCTCGCCGCCGGACGCGACCGCATCGTGGTGGCGCGCCGGGCATACGCCCCCAGCGACGCTCCGCGCGCGGCCGGTGTGTACACCGCGACCACCTGGTGGCACTCCCGCGGGCCGGAGGCGGTGGACGCGATGACCGATCGGCACATCGGCCGGGTGGCGGCCCCCATCCTGCTGGTTCAGGGGGCCGCCGACGAGGTGGTGCTGCCCGAGGAGGCGCCGGCCCTCGCCGAGCTGGCGCGGGCCGCCGGCAACCATCAGGTCGAGACCGCGATGATCCCCGGCGTCGGGCACTCGTTCCACGGTGGCGAGTCGGAGGCCACCGGGGCGGTGCTCGACTGGCTCGCCCGCGTGGTCTGAGCCCACAGGCGGCTCAGGCGACGGCCGGGGCGGTCCGCCGGGGCAGGGTTCCCGGAGGGCCGGTGAACTCGATTCCGTGGCGGGCGGCGACCTCCGTGAGCCGCACGATGTCGGGCGGGCCCTCCAGCACGGGCAGTTCCTCGCGCGCTGCGGCCACGCCCATCTCGCGGACGAAGTCGGCGAACCCGCCCGGTGCCGAGATGACGATCATCCGCACCCCGGCGCCGCCTGCGCGGTAGGTGTGGGGGACGCCCATCGGCCCGACGGCGAACTCGCCGGCACCGAGGGTCACCTCTGCCTCCGCGGTGTACAGGGTGATCCCGCCCTCCAGGATGTAGAAGCCCTCGTCCTCGTTGTGGTGGACGTGGGGCGGTGGCTGGCTGCCGGCCGGCCCGGTGATCTGCAGCACGCCCATGGGTGACGCGCCGCCATGGGCCGGAGCGGGGTCGTGCACCAGGCTGTCGAGGAACCAGATCGACGTCATTTTCGGCCTCCCGTCGGGGGGTGTGTGATGCGTCCAAGGCTTCCGGGGGCGGCCCGCCCCCGCCATCCCGGTTTTGTGGGGGATCGGCGGACTCCCCACAAATGTGGGGGCCGGCTTGCGCGCCGTCCGGGCCGCTGGGACGATCGGCGTCGTGGGCACCTGGAGCGCGCAGCGGATCGATCACGAGATCGCGTCCCTCGAGGACCGCTCGCTGCTGCCGTACGAGCTGCGGGTGACGGCCATGGAGCGGCTCGCCGCGGCCGTCCCGGTGGACGGCTGGTGCTTCTCCACGGCGGATCCGCAGACCCTCGTCATGACCAGCCACGCCACCTCGGGCGTCGACCGCGGCGCATCCGCCCTGCTGTACGTCAACGAGTACTCGCAGCGCGACGTCGGCAAGCACGAGCAGCTCGCGCGGGCGCGCTGGCCGGTGCGCACGCTCTCGCAGGACACCCGTGGCGAGCGTGCGCGGTCGCCCCGCTACCGCGGACTGCTCCGGCCGCTGGGCATCGAGCACGAGCTGCGCGCGGCGGTTCGCGAAGGCGGCACGACCTGGGGTTTCCTCCACCTCTTCCGTGGCGCCGACCGGCGCGACTTCGACGCCGACGAGGCGGTCGTGGTGGAGCGGTTCGTGCGCGGCCTCGCGCCGCTGCTGCGCGGCGCCCTGGTCGGCGAGCAGGCGTCGCCGGCGCCCGCCCCGGACCTCCCGGCCCTGATCATGCTCGACGCCGCGAACCGCCCGGTGGAGGAGACCGTGGGGCCGCACTCGTGGTCCGCGGCGCTCCACGATCGCGAGCTCGGAGCCGCCGCGGTGCCCGAGGTCTTCGTCACCCTTGCGATCTGGGCCCGCTCACTGCAGTCGCAGGGATCCGACCTGGTGCCGCGGGCCCGCATCCCCGCCGCCGGGGGCGTCTGGTACACCGCCAGCGCGATGTGCACGGACCGGGGCCGTGTGGCGATCGTCCTCCAGCCCTCACAGGCCTCCGAGCTGATGCCGCTGAAGCTGAGTCACTTCCGCTTCACGCCGGCGGAGCGTCAGATCACCGAGCTGGTGCTCACGGGGCGCTCCACCCGCGAGATCGCCGACGAGCTCGTCGTCTCGCCGCACACAGTCCAGGACCACCTCAAGTCGGTCTTCGCGAAGGCGGGGGTGCGCTCGCGGCGCGACCTCGTCGCGCGGCTCAGCGGTGCGATGAGCTGAGCCGGGTCCCGCGCGGGACCCTCAGCGGGGCATCGGTCCGCTCCGCCCAGGCGCGCCACGCCACGCTCGCCGCCACGGCCAGGGCGCAGGCGACCCCCACCCCGCGGAGCCAGGGAGTGGCCGTGTCGCTGCCGATTCCGGTCGCGTGCACGAACGCCAGTGGCCACGCCGCGTACGCCGCCCAGTGGACGGCGCGGAAGGTGCGCCGCCCGATCCGCCGTCGTAGCAGCCCCGTCACGATCAGGGCCAGGACGAGGTCCAACGCGAGCGCTCCGAGACCCACCCAGAGCGGCTGGGACGACGCGGTGAACGGCACGAACAGATCCACCACGGCGACCGCCGCGTAGGGGTCGACGAGGGCGGTGACGACGTGGATCGCGATGAAGCACACCGCGAGGAGCGACAGGCTGCGATGGAGGGCCAGCGTCGCGAAGCGCGGGAGCGTGGGCACCCGGGCGCGCTGCCGCGTGGCGATGCCAAGGATGAAGACCCCCGTCAGGAGCACCAGCGAGACGACGCCGGTGCTCCGCATCAGGTACCAGACGGCCATGCTCGCGCTCACGCGCTCAGAGCTCCGGCTCCGGCCACCTGCAGACGCGGGTCACGCTGCCGTCGCCGGCGACCAGTCGGGCCGGCAGTGCACTGCGCTCGAGCTGCCGGGGGGCGTCCGTGCCGCGAATGATCGCGGCGGTGCTGGCGATGTTGGCGGCCACGCATGTCGGCGCGGCGACGCTGACCGTGCGCCACACCTCGGCTGCCGAGCTGCCGCGGCGGGGATCGATGATGTGGTGGAGTTCGCCGTGGCCCTCCGTCCAGCGGCGGACGGTGGTGCTGGACGTAGCGAGCCCGCCGCTGCGCACCGCCACCGTCTGGCCCTCGCGCTCGGGGTGCCGGTGGTCTTCCGCCACCCGGATCGGCCATCCCTCGGCCGGCGCGTCGCCGGCCACGGCGATATCGCCCCCGAGGCCCACGAGGACGCCGCCGCCGCTCATGGCGGCGATGGCCCGGGCGGCGCGATCGGCGGCCAGGGCCTTCGCGGTCGCCCCGAGGTCGAGCGAGACCCCGCGGGGCACCACCACCCGCCGCGTGCGCCTGTCGAACATGACGCAGCGCCACCCCGGCGCCGGTTCGACGCGGACGAGCCACGAGGGCCCGCGGCGCTCGAGCAGCGAGAAGTCGCGGTCGTACCCCAGGTCGTCCATCGCGCGACCCACCGTGGGATCGACGTCGCCGCCGGTCATCGCGGCCGCCCCGAGGGCGACCTGGAGCGCCAGCGCCAGCAGGGCGCTCACCTCGACCATCTCGCCGTTCGCGGCGTTCAGCCTGCTCAGCTCCGAGTCGTCGCGGAAGCGACTGCACGCCATGTCGATCTCGTGCAGCTCGCGCCGCAGCATCCCCTCCGCCTCGGGGAGGGCCGATCCGCGATCCACCACGACCAGGGCCGTCGTCCCCAGTGCGGGAAAGGTGGCCGTCGCGAGGTCGGCCCTCACGACCCGCCCGAGGGCGCGACCGGCGTCCCGCCGGACGAGGACGGCGCCTCCGCCCCATCGTCCCCGAGGACGCGGTTGAGGAGGGAGTCCACGACGTCCCGGGCCAGCCCCGAGGCCGACACCTCGGTCGTCGTGGCCGCGGGCGCCGCCTCCGCGGCCGCCTCGTGCGAGTTCGCGGCGGCGAGGCCACCGACGACGACGGTGCCGACCACCGCCGCCGCGGCGACGCCGCGGGTGACGCGCCTCACCGCGCGCACGTTCCGGTTCGCCTGGGCGCCGGGGGGTTCAGGAGCGTCGGCCGATGCCATGCGAGCACGGTAGGGCCGGTACGTTAAGGCTCTCCGGAGCGGGTCGTTGAGGTTGGGCGACGGGCGCTCGCGAGGCGGACGACGGCGCGGATGCGCCGCTCATGACCCTCCCGAGGAGGCGACGGGCGTCTGGGTGGACGACGACGGGGCCTGCGCGGTGCTTTTGACCACCGAGGTCGTCGCGGCGGTCGAGGCGGTGGCGGTCGAGGAGGTGGCCGCCTGCATGCCCCCCTGGTGGCCGGCGGCGGCCAGGCCTCCGAAGACGGCGGTGCCGAGAACCGCGGCCGCGGCCACGCCGCGCGTCACGCGGGTCACGCTGCGGACGCGGGTGTCGCGCTCGTCGGGGGCATCGGGATCGTGTGTGCGGTGTGTGGTCATGGAGCAACCGTAGGCGGGCTCCGTTAAGGCCTGCGGAAGGTGGCCGCAGAGCTTGCTGTGGGTTCGCCGGCCCTGGGGTCTGGAATACTCGGGTCCTGATGACCGACGCCGACGGCGACTGGCAGGGCCACTCGATGGACCCGGATGCGCGTCGCGCGCGACGCGCCGAGCAGGCGCGCCGGGCGCGACGCCGCCGCCTGATCGGCGCGGCCGTGTTCGTCGTGGTGCTGGTCGCGGCGGGCGGCGCGGTCGCCGCGCTGATGGCCGGCGGCGGAGGGGGCGACACCACCGCGGCCGTCGCGACCACGAGCTCCACACCGGCGTCGGCGTCCCCCGCATCGACCTCGGCGCCGACGACCGCCACGGCCCCGGCGAGCGCCGGGCCCTCGGGCGACGCCCCGACGGCACAGGAGCAGGCCGCGGCCGTGGCCCGCGTGCGGAAGGTGGGGCTCCCGCTGTACCGCACCCCCGGCAAGGGCGGGAACGTCGTGGCCCTCACGTTCGACGACGGCCCCGGGCCCTACACCCAGAAGACCGTCGCCACCCTCAAGCAGTACGGGATGCGGGCCACGTTCTTCCTCTGCGGGAAGAGCGTCGTGCGCTATCCCGAGGATCCGGCCATCGAGGCCACCGTGGCCGCGATGGGCGATCACTCCTGGAACCATCCCGTGCTGCCCGACCTCTCCGCGTCCGAGGCGAGGAGCGAGATCGCCCGCACCCAGGCGATCGTCGAGAAGACCTCCGGGGCGCCCGTCCAGGTGTTCCGCTCGCCCTACGGGGCGCGCACGCCGGCGATCGACGCGACGGCGGAGAGCCTCGGGATGATCCAGGTTCTGTGGAACATCGAGAGCGGCGACTCGGCGGGCGTCGGGTGGGAGCAGATGCTCAGCACGCTCAAGGCCACCCTGAAGCCCGGCGACATCGTTCTCTTCCACGAGAATCGCGGGCAGACCCAGAAGGTGATCAACCGCCTGGTGCCCTGGATGAAGAAGCACGACCTGCGCTCGGTGAGCGTTCCCGAGCTGCTGGCGATGGACCCTCCCTCCGAGGCGTTCCTGCGCAGCGAGGCCGGCCGCTACTCCCCCGCTGAGTAGCTCTCCGATCCTCCTTCCGCCATCCGAGGGCAAGGCCCCGGGTGGTGACGGACCGCCGTGGCGAGAGGGCGAGAGCGCCTTCCCCCAGCTCGACGGGCGCCGGGAGGCGGTCCGTGACGCGGTGCGGGCCACGATCGGCGCGGGCGACCGGGCCGCGGCCCGGCTGCTCGGCGTGCGCGGGCCCCATCTGGCGCGCGCGCTGGCCGAGTGGGGGCGGCTCGACGACGCGCCGACCCTGCCGGCGGCCGAGCGCTACAGCGGGGTGGTGTGGGCCGGGCTCGGGGTGGCGAGCCTGGACACGACGGCCCGCCGGCGCCTCGCGCGGCGGGTGCTGGTCCCCTCCGGCCTGTGGGGCCTGGTGGCCGCCACCGATCCGCTCCCGGCGTACCGGCTGAAGATGGGCGCGCGGGTGGCGCCGTTGGGGGCGCTCGCCGCGTGGTGGCGCCCGGCCATCACGCCCCTCATCGACGCCCGGGCCGACGGCGGGTGGATCATCGACCTGCTGCCCGAGGTGCACGCATCGGCCGTCGACCCCGCCCTGCTGCGCCGCTCCCGCCTGCTGCGAGTCACGCTGGTGGAGGACGGGCCGGGCGCCGCGCGGCGCGCGCTGGGCCACGCCGGAAAGACGCTGAAGGGCCGGCTCGCCCGCGCGATCCTGGAGGCGGGCGCCGCCACTCCCGGGAGCGTCTCCGCCCTGGAGGTGGAGGGCCTGCTGCGCGGAGCGACGTCCCGGCGGGAAGCGCACGGCACGGTGACGGTGACCTTCGCGAGGGACCGATCGTGACGATCGCCACCTGAATCGGACCCTCTCCGGCTCCCGTCGATTATGCTCGCGGCATGAACATCGTCATCTCCGGCGGCGGCATGGTGGGTATGACCCTTGCGCGCCTCCTTCGCGTCCGGGGCTTCTCGCCCGTCGTCATCGAGCGCAACCCGGAAGGGGCCTACATGCCCCGCGGGTACATGCTCGGCTTCCAGGGGTACGCGCCTCTCGAGGAGGCCGGTGTCCTCGACGGGATCCGCAAGGTCGGGCGCGACATCGCCCCCAGACCCGACGGCTCGGCCGTGGCGATCGCCGTGCGTTTCGGGGCGATCATCGAGGCGCTCGCCAAGGACCTCCCGGTGGTCTACGAGCACACCGTGGTGGAACTCGTGCGCGACGACTCGGACCGGGTCGTGGGCGTCGTCGCCGAGGGGCCGGACGGCCGCGTCACCATCGACGCCGACCTGGTGGTCGCGTGCGACGGCATGAACTCCCCCGTCCGTGAGATGGCGGGCCTGGCCGCCGATTTCGAGCCCCTCGCCGACGCGGCCCTCACCTTCATGAGCCCGCAGAAGGTCGACACCTCCTTCGAGATGGCCTACATGTCCGATGGCGGCCACATCGGCGTCCTCAGCTGGCTCGAGGGATCGGCGGGGTGGAGGAGCATCGAGAAGGTCGGCGCCGAGGCCGCATTGGCCCCCGGGCTCGACGCGATCAAGAAGATGTGGACCCAGCTGCTCCCGTCGTCGGCCGCGGGCGTCAACGCGCTCACCTCGATGGACCAGGTCCGCTACTCCGAGCCGCAGTTGCTCTCCTGCGAGAAGTGGTGGATCCCCGGCCTCCTGATCATCGGCGACGCGGCCCACTTCTTCGGCCCCGAGACCGGGGTCAGCTCGGGCATCGGGCTGGGCGACGCCCACGCGCTGGCGGAGGCGTGCCGTCAGAACCCGGACGACCCGGACGCGGTGTGCCGCAGCTACGAGCTCTGGCGCGCGCCCGTCGTGCGCCCGTACGAGGCGATGGACCCCGGTCGGCAGCGCATGGTGCCCGCGGGCAACGTGCAGGCGCGGCCCGAGGAGCGCTGGCCCCCGGCAGAGTAGTCCGCCCGCCCGGGCTCCACTTTCCTCAAAGCCCCAGGCGCGGCATGTAGGAGTCGGGGTAGCGGTTGCCGGCGGCCACCCCGAGCGGGGCGACGCCGTCGATCGCGGCCAGATCCTCCGGCGTGAGCTCCAGCTCGAGACCCGCGAGGTTGTGCGCGACGTGATCGGAGCGGCTCGTGCCCACCAGGGGCACCACGTCGTCGCCCTGGGCGAGCGTCCACGCGATGGCGAGGCTCGCCAGGTCGACACCCTTGGCCTCGGCGATCCCGGCCAGCGCGCGAACCACCGCCAGGTTGCTCTCGAGGTTCTCGCCCTGGAAGCGGGGCACCTGTCGGCGCCAATCGTCGGGCGCGAGGTCGTCGGGGGTGCGGATGCTCCCGGTCAGCAGGCCGCGCGAGAGCGGGCTGTAGGCCACATAGGCGATGCCGAGCTCCCGCAGCAGGGGCAGCACCTCCGCTTCGGGTTCACGGTGAAGGAGGGAGTACTCGCTCTGGAGCGCGGCGATCGGGTGGACCGCCTGGGCACGGCGGATCGTCTCGGGCCCGGCCTCGGACAGTCCCAGGTGGCGCACCAGTCCGCGCTCGACGAGCCCGGCCATCGCGCCGACCGACTCCTCGATGGGGACCGCGGGGTCAACGCGGTGCAGGTAGTAGACGTCAACGTGATCCACGTCGAGCCGCCGGAGGCTCTTCTCGATCGCGTCGCGCAGGTAGCCGGCGCCGCCCCGGCTCGACTTGGTCGCCAGCACCACCTCGTCGCGGCGCCCCGCGATCGCGCGCCCGACGAGCTCCTCGTTGCGGCCGTCCCCGTACGTCTCGGCCGTGTCGATCAGAGTGATGCCGAGGTCGAGGGCGCGGTGGATCGTGCGGATGCCCTCGGCATCCTCGGCCGGGCCGTAGTAGCCGGCGAAGCTCATCGCCCCGAAGGCGAGCGGACCCACCTCGGGACCGTCGGTGCCGAGCCTGCGTCGCTCCATCGTCCGCTCCTCGCATCGCCGTCCGAACCACGTCACACGCTAGGCCGCGCGGCGCCATGGCGCCCGGCGACGGCGGACGCGGTTCGGATCGGCGCGCTTCGGGCACCAACCGAACGAAATCGGCATTCGCGCGACATTTTCGTGGGGATCCGTAGCGGGAACGCCCTCGCGCGTTAGTTTTGCCCGTAAATCAAGCGATTCTTGCAACATCGCGCCCCCCGGGGCGCGGTCGGTCCCGGGTCACGCGTCGCCTGTCGGGCAGAGAAAACCGCTCAACAGCGCCCTTCTCGTCCGTCCGCGCTGGTAGGTTGCTCGCGCGGGCAAGCCTGCTCCCGCACACAACGAAGCCAGGGGGTCTGCAGTGTCAGTCAACAAGACCGAATTCGTCAGCCGGGTCGCTTCTGAGGCCGACATCAGTGGTGCCGAGGCCGGTCGGGTTGTCAACGCCGTACTCGCGGTCATCCAGGACGCGCTCAAGTCGGGCGAGGATGTCGCCTTCGCCGGCTTCGGGAAGTTCTCCGTCTCGCACCGCGCCGCTCGTACGGGTGTCAACCCGCAGGATCCGTCGAAGAAGGTCGCCATTCCGGCCCGCACCGTCCCTCGCTTCACGCCGGGTGCCGTGCTCAAGGAGGCCGTGGCGTCGGGGAACAAGTAGTCCTCTCGTTGCAGGCGCTCGAGGCGCGCGACCCGCTTTTCGTGAGCGGGTCGCGCGCGTCGTGACCCCGCCGCCCTCCTGAGCACGTCGGAGCGCGGGGTGTCCGAGATCACCGCCCTCGATCTCGTGGCCGCCTCCGGGCGGGCCGCCGCCGCGGCCCACGCGAGCCTTGCCCGCGCCGATGCCGAGCAGATCTCCGTCGCGCTTGGCGCGATGGCGCGCCTGCTGGGCGAGCGTGCCGAGCCGATCCTCGCGGCCAACGCGCGGGACGTCGCGGCCGCGCCCGCTGTGCTGGGCCCCGCGCTGATCGACCGCCTCTTGCTCGATCCCGGGCGTCTGGCGCGGATGAGCGACCAGATACGGGCGCTGGCCGCGCTGCCCGACATCGAGGCCGTGGTGGCCACGCGCGCGCTTGCCGGGGGACTCGTGATGCAGGAGCGCCGCAGGCCCGTCGGGGTGATCGGCGCCAACTACGAAGCGCGCCCCAACGTGACGGTCAACGTGGCCTCGCAGCTGATCAAGTCGCGCAACGCCGGGGTCCTGCGCACCGGGGCGGCCGCCCTGCGCTCGGCGGACGCGCTTCACGTCCAGGTCATCGGGCCGGCGCTGGCCGAGGCGGGCATCGCGCCGGACGCGGTCGCCCTCGTGCGGTCCGCCGACCGCGAGGCGGCGCGCGCCCTGGTGTCGCTGCCCGCTCTCGTGCCGCTGGTGATCCTGCGGGGCAGCGGGGAGACCACCGCCGCCCTCGCCCGCCGGGCGGCCGAGCACGGTGTGCGCACGCTGGCCCACGCGGAGGGCGGAGGCGTGCTCTACGTCGACGCGGCCGCCGACCGCGCGCGGGCCTTCGAGCTGGTGGAGGAGGGGCTCGACCGGCTGGGCGTGTGCAACCGGCTGAACCTGCTGCTGGTGGCCGAGTCGCTCTGGGACGACCTGGCCGTCGAGCTGGTGGCCCGGCTCGAGGCGCTGGGAGTGCGGGCCTCCCTGCCACCCCACAGCCACCCCCTCGGCCACGAGTGGGCGCTCGACGAGGGCAACGAGGCCACCGTCACCCTGGCGCCGGTCGCCGGCCCCGAGAGCGCCGCACGGCTGGCGAACATCGAGACCTCGGGCCTCGCGGCCACCATCGTCACCGAGGATGCCGCCGCAGCCGAGGCGTTCATGGCCGAGTACGCCGGCACCGGCGCGTTCTGGAACGCGACCACCCGGCTGCTCGACGGCTTCCGCCTCCTGGGCGCTCCCGAGACCGGCATCAACGTGGACCATGTGCCCGGCCCGCGCGGGCCGGTGACGTACCGCGACCTGTACCTGCGCCAGTACGTCGTGGGTCCCGGCGCCGCGTGAGACTCCGCGGAGGCGGGGTCGCTGCTATTGTTCCCCGACTCGCCCGGACGGCGACGAACCCTTAATGGCAGACGCCCCCCACACAACAGAGCCCCCACGCCCCTCGATGGGCGAGCTCCCGCACGGCGGGGGACACGTCTGAGGCCTGCAATGGTGCTGTTTGCCCCCTAGGCGCGGACCAGATACCCGTCCGCCTGCCGGCCCCTCGACCCGGATCAACGAAGCGATCCGCGCCGAATCCGTGCGTCTCATCGACGCGGACGGGGAGAACCGGGGGGTCGTGCCTCTCGCCGAGGCGCAGGAGATCGCGAACGCCGCTGCCCTGGACCTCGTCGAGGTCGCCGCTGACGCGCGCCCGCCCGTGTGCCGGATCATGGATTACGGCAAGTGGCGGTACGAGCAGGAGCAGAAGGCCAAGCAGGCCCGGCGCCACCAGAGCACGATCACCATCAAGGAGATCAAGTTCCGGCCGAAGATCGACCCGCACGACTACGCCACCAAGAAGGGGCACGTCGAGCGGTTCCTGCGGCACCGGGACAAGGTCAAGATCACGATCATGTTCCGCGGCCGCGAACTGCTGCACCCCGAGCGCGGCGAGCAGATCCTGCTGCGGCTGGCGGACGAGCTGAAGGATCTGGCCATCATCGAGAGCCGTCCCAACCTGGACGGGCGCAACATGGTGATGATGATCGCTCCGCTCAAGAACCCCGTCGCGGAGACCGCCGCGGCAAGCGACGCGGACGCCGCGCCGGGCGCCGGCGCGTCGGAGGCCGCGCCCGAGGCACCGGCCGCGACCAAGGCGGAGCCCGAGGCCCCCGCCGCCGAGCAGTCCGCGCCGACCCCCCAGCCCGCCGAGGCCGAGACCGCCTCCTAGTCGCGCCGCTGGTGCGAGTCGTCTAATGTGTCGGCCGGTCCGCCGCTCCCGAGGAACATGCCATGCCCAAGATGAAGTCCAGACGCGCCGCCACGAAACGCTTCCGGGTCACCGGAACGGGCAAAGTGCTCTTTCAGCGCGCGGGGATGCGGCACAACCAAGAGAAGATGACCGGCAAGGAGCAGAGGCACCTCTCCAAGGAGGCGCGCCTCGCCCCCGAGATGGTGCCGGGCGTGAAGCGCATGCTGGGGAAGAGGTAGCCGGTGGCACGGGTCAAGCGCTCCGTCGGAGCCCGCAAGAAGCGTCGTAAGGTCCTCGGCCAGGCGAGCGGGTACTGGGGGACCAAGCACTCCTCGTACAAGCGCGCGAAGGAGCAGGTGCAGCGCTCGCTGCGCTACGCGTACCGCGACCGGCGGGTGCGCAAGCGCGATTTTCGGCGGCTATGGATCGCCCGCATCAACGCCGCCGCGCGCGAGAACGGCCTCACCTACGGCGAGTTCATCCACGGCCTCAAGCTGGCCGAGGTCGAGCTGGACCGCAAGATCCTGGCCGAGCTCGCCACGCACGAGCCTGCGGCCTTCGCGGCCCTCTGCGATCGCGTTCGCACCGCCAAAGAGAGCGTCCCGGTCGGCTCCTAGCGGCACCAGGCACCTCCGGCTGGCCAGCTCGCCGCGCAATCCGGCGCTGCAGCTCGCCAGAGCGCTTCAGACGAAGAAGGTCCGCCGGGAGCGCCGGCTGCTGGTGGCCGAGGGCGAGGACCTGGTGGACGGGGCTCTCTCGCGTGGCGTGAAGCCGGTGGCGATGCTGTTCGACGCAGAGCAGCTCGTCGACGACGACCCGCGCCTGATCGCCACCGACGGCCTGGCGGAGCGCTATCTGGTTCCCCCCAAGCTGATGGCCCAGGCCAGCGGCCTTGCCGCCGCCCCACGCGTGATCGCGATCCTGCCCCAGCCCGCGGCACGCAGCTTCCGCGACGTGCGTTTCCCGCCGTCGCTCGGGCTGTATCTGGCGGGCGTGGCCGATCCCGGCAACGTCGGCACGCTGGTGCGCACGGCCGCGGCCCTCGGCGCCGACTGGCTCGCGCTGGGCCCCGGCTCGGCCGATGCCTTCCACCCCCGTGCGGTGCGCGCCGCGATGGGTTCGACCTTCGCGCTGCCCGTCCTCGAGGGTGTCGCGCCCTCCGACCTGGCGACCCGCGAGGGATTCGTGGTGGTCGCCGCGGTGCCGCGCGACGGCGTCCCTCCGTGGGAGACCGACCTGACCCGCCCGATCGTGCTCGCGCTGGGCGCCGAGCGCGCGGGCCTCACCCCGGCCCTCGAGGGACTCTCCGATGGTCGTGAGGTGCTGCGCGTGACCATCCCCCAGGCCGAGGGCGCCGAGTCGCTCAACGTCGCCGCCGCCGGAGCGGCCCTGATGTCCGAGGTGGCGCGCCAGCGCGCCGGCGCGCCGGAGCCCTCCGGCGCCGGCGTGTCGGGTAGCCTCACGGGTCGATGAGCGACCCGACTCTCGACCAGATCCAGCAGGAAGCCCTGGCCGCCGTCGCCGCGTCGACGACGCTGTCCGAGCTCGAGGCGGCGCGCGTCGCCCACACGGGGCGCAAGAGCCCGCTCTCGGAGGTCCTCGCCGGCATCGGCGGCCTGCCGCCCGAGCGGCGCGGCGAGGTGGGCAAGGGCGCCAACCTCGCGCGCCGGGCCGTGCAGGAGGCCCTGGACGCGCGCACCGCCGAGCTCGAGGCGGAGGAGATGGGCGCCGCGCTCGAGCGCGACACCACCGACGTCACGCTGCCCGGCGATCCTCATCCGCCCGGGGCGCTGCACCCGATCACCCAGATCCGCCTCGAGATGGAGGAGATCCTCCTGGGGCTCGGCTACCGCGTGGCCGACGGCCCCGAGGTCGAGACCGAGTGGCACAACTTCACGGCGCTCAACACGCCGCCCGGGCACCCCGCCCGCTCGCCCAGCGACACGTTCTTCATCGAGGGCCATCCCGATCGAATGCTGCGCACGCAGACCTCGCCGGTGCAGGTGCGCGCGATGGAGCGCGAGCAGCCGCCGATCTACCTGATCGCCCCCGGCGCGGTGTACCGCCGCGACGACGTGGACGCGACGCACAGCCCGATGTTCCATCAGATGGAGGGCCTTGCCGTGGACGAGGGCCTCACCCTCGCCCACCTCAAGGGCACGATGCTGCACTTCTTCCGCGAGCTGCTGGGCAGGGATCGCGAGATCCTGTTGCAGCCGCACTTCTTCCCGTTCACGGAGCCGTCGGTGGACGTGCAGGTGTCGTACGTCGACAAGGCCGGCAACCCCGGGTGGCTCGAGCTGGCGGGGGCCGGGATGGTCGATCCGAACGTCCTCGAGGCGTGCGGCATCGATTCCGAGCGTCACACCGGGTTCGCGTTCGGCTGCGGCCTCGACCGCATCGCGATGATCCGCTTCGGCGTCCCCGACCTGCGCCTCTTCTTCGAGGGCGACCTGCGCTTCCTGGAGCAGTTCGCGTGAGGGTGCCCCTCTCGTGGGCGGTCGACTACGTGGATCCCGGCCTGCCGCCCGACGAGCTGGCCCGCGCCTTGTCGGGCAGCGGCACCCTGGTCGAGGCGATCCACCACATCGGTGTGCCCGACACCAACGGCAACCTCGGCGCATTCCGCGTGGGGCGGGTGCTCTCGGCCGAGCAGCACCCCAACGCCGACCGCCTGCGCGTGTGCGAGGTCGATCTCGGCGAGGGCGTCCCCGCCGGCATCGTCTGCGGCGCGCCCAACGTCGCGGCCGGGCAGACCGTCGCGGTGGCCCTCCCCGGCGCCCTGCTCCCCGGGGCCGACCGCCCGCTGAAGGTGGCAAAGCTCCGCGGGGTGGAGAGCCGCGGGATGATCCTGTCGGCCACGGAGCTCGCGCTGGGCGAGGATGCCGCGGGGATCATGGTGCTGCCGGACGGCCTCGCGCCGGGCACGCCGCTCGGCGAGGTGCTGCCCCTTTCGGAGACGGTGCTGGAGCTGGAGATCACCTCCAACCGCCCGGACTGCCTCGCGGTCTGGGGCGTTGCGCGCGAGATCCACGCGGTCACGGGCGCCCCCCTGGCGCCGCTCGACGCATCGGAGCCCCCGGCCGAGGGCGAGGGATCGGTCGCCGACTACGCCGGTCTCCGGATCGACGCCCCGGACCTCGCGCCGCGCTACATGGCCCGGGTGCTGACCGACGTCACGGTCGCGCCCTCGCCGGATTGGCTGCGGCACCGCCTGGAGGCGGCCGGCATGCGGTCGATCTCCAACGTCGTCAACATCACCAACTACGTCATGCTGCTCACCGGCCAGCCGTTGCACGCCTTCGACCTCGACCGCCTCGCCGGCGGCCGGGTCGTCGTTCGGCGCGCGGGCGACGGCGAGTCGATCACGACGCTCGACGGCCAGGAGCGGACCCTCGACTCCTCGATGCTCGCCATCTGCGACGCGGAGCGCCCCGCGGTGATCGCCGGCATCTTCGGGGCCGAGTTCGCCGAGGTGGCCGAGGGGACCACTCGCGTGCTGCTGGAGGCGGCCACCTTCGACGGTCCCACGATCCTCAACACCTCCCTCGCGCTGGGGCTGCGCAGCGAGTCGAGCGGGCGCTTCGAGAAGGGACTGCCGCCGCAGCTGCCGCCGCGCGCGATGGCGATCGCCAGCCGGCTGCTGGTGGAGCTGTGCGGCGCCCGCCTGGTGCCGGGCACCCTCGATGAGCACGGGCCGCTGCCCGAGCCCGCGACGCTGGCCCTGCGCAACGACCGGATCACCCGCACGCTCGGCGTCGAGGTGCCGTCCGACGAGTCGGCGGCCATCCTCACCCGCCTCGGATGCGAGGTGGTGACCCTGCTCGACGGGCTCACCGCGCGCATCCCGTTCGAGCGGGCATCGGACCTCACACGCGAGATCGATCTGGTCGAGGAGGTGGGCCGCATCCGCGGCCTCAACGACATCCCGGCCGAGATCCCCCGCATCGCGGGCAACGGCCGCCTGACCGCCTCCCAGGCGCTCGAGCGCCGCCTGGCCCGTTTCGCGGCGGACCTGGGCCTGTCCGAGGTCGTCTCCTACCGCCAGGTGCCCGAGGGCGACCTCGACGCGCTGCTGATCCCCGACGACGACCCGCGCCGCGATCTGGTGCGGATGGCGCGCCCCCTGAGCGCCGAGATGGCCGTCATGCGCCGCTCGATGCTGCCGGGGCTGCTGCGCGCCGTCGCGCGTAACCAGCGCCACCAGCGCACCGACGGCGGCCTCTTCGAGATCGGTCGCACCTACGGTCCGACGCCCGACGGCCAGGCCGACGAGCGGCGTTTCCTGGCGGCGGTGCGCTTCGGCCGCGTCGGCGCCGACGGCGGATGGCGCGACCAGGCCCGCCCGGTGGACGTCTACACCGCGACCGGCCTGGGGGCGACACTCGCCCGGGCCGCCCGCGTCCGCGTCGATCTGGCGCCCAACCACGCCCCGTACTTCCATCCGGTGCGTCAGGCGCGGATGTCCGCGGGCGACGAGGTGATCGGCTGGGCGGCCGAGGTGCACCCGCTGGTGCTGCGCAACTTCGAGGTCGCCGGCCCGGTGGCGGCCGTGGTGATCGACCTCGACGCGCTCGACCGCGCCGTCGGCCCATCGCCCGAATACGAGGACATCCTCACCGTGCCGGTCTCATATCGCGACCTCGCGCTGGTGGTTGCCGAGGGCGTGCACGCGGCCGATCTGGTGAGCGCCGCGCGTCGTGCCGGCGCCCCGTTGGTGCGCGAGGTGCACGTGTTCGACCGTTACGCCGGCGAGCAGGTGGACGCCGGGCATGTCAGCCTGGCCCTGCGCCTGACGCTGGCCGATCCGGGTCGCACGCTGACCGACGAGGAGATCGAGGCCGCGGTCGCCCGCGTTCGCGACGCACTGGCCGAGCGCGGCGCCCAGCTGAGGGCGTCGGCGTGAGCGCGACCGTCCACGTCTTCGGCGCCGCCGGTTTCGCCGGCGCCCAGCTGGCCGCCCTGATCGACGCCCACCCGGGATTCACGCTCGGCACGATCACCGCGCGCGGAGACGCCGGCCGGCGCCTGGTGGACGTCGCGCCCGAGTACCGGGTCGAGCAACGCCTGGAGACGCCCGACGTGCAGGCCGTGGGCGCCGGCGACATGGCGGCGGTCTGCTATCCCCACGCGGAGGCCGCCCTGCTGGTGGCAGAGCTCATCGACCGCGGCGCGAAGGTGGTCGACGTGTCGGCCGATCATCGCCTGCACGACGCGACCCTCTACCCGGCGGTCTACGGCTTCATCCACCCCCGGCCCGACCTGCTGGCCGAGGCCGTCTACGGCCTTCCCGAGAGCCGCCGCGACGCGATCCGCACGGCGCGCCTGGTGGCCAACCCGGGGTGCTTTCCGGAGGCCTCGATCCTCGCTCTGCTGCCCGTGGCGGGGTCGATCGACGACGTCGTCATCGACGCCAAGAGCGGGGTGAGCGGCGCCGGGCGCGCGCCCACCGCCACGGTGCACTACTCGTCGGCGGCCGAGAGCGTGCGCGCCTACAAGGTCTACGCCCACCGCCACTGGCCCGAGATCGAGCAGGAGCTCGGCGTGGACGTCACCTTCACGCCGCACCTGGTCCCGGTGGACCGCGGCCTGCTGGCCACCTGCTACGCGCGCCTCACCGAGAGCGCCCCGCACCCCGACGATCTGCGCGCCGCCTTCGAGACCTTCTACGCCGGCCATCCCTTCGTGGAGGTGGTCGAGGAGCCGCCGGGCATGCGCGCCGTGCAGCGCACGAACTACGCCCAGGTGTGTCCGGTGCTGGATCCCCGCGGGGGGCGCGTGACCGTCTTCGGCGTCATCGACAACCTCGGCAAGGGCGCCGCCGGGCAGGCCGTCCAGAACCTCAACCTGATGGCCGGGCTGCCCGAGACCGACGGACTGCTGTGACCCTTGCGCCGGTCCTGCGCGGCGACTGGCTGCGCGCGCCCGAGGGCCTCGTCGCCCTCGAGGGTGGCTCGGTGACGTCCGCCCCGGGCTATCGCGCGGCCGGGGTCGCCTGCGGGCTGAAGGCCTCGGGCGCCCTCGACCTCGGGATCCTCCAGGCGACCGGCGCCGTCACCTCGGCCTTCGTGGACACCGCCAACGCGCTGCCCTCCGCCCCGGTGCTGCGCAACCGCTCCCTCGACCGGTCGGCTCTGCGGGCCGTCGTGGTCAACGCCGGCGCCGCCAACGCGGCCACCGGGTCTCCCGGTCTGGACGACGCTCACGCGATGGCCCGGCGGGCGAGCGAACGACTCGGCATGGAGGCCCCGCAGATCGCCGTCTGCAGCACCGGCACGATCGGCGACCGCATCGACCTCGGTATCACCGACCGCGGCATCGACGCCGCCGCCGCGGCGCTCTCGTCCGGTGGCGGTGCCGACTTCGGGCGGGCGATCTGCACCACCGACCGCGCGCCCAAGGGCGGCGCGTTCCGCCTCGCCCTGGGCGCCGGGCAGGTCACGATCGGCGCGGCGGCCAAGGGCGCCGGGATGATCCGCCCCGACATGGCCACGATGCTCGCCTACGTCACCACCGATGCGGTCCTGGCCGCCGACGACCTCCAGGCGATCGTCGCGGCCGCGGCCGCCGGCTCCTTCAACAGGATCAGCGTCGATGCGCAGATGAGTCCGTCCGACACCCTGATGGTGTTCGCCCGATCGGGCGGCGCGCCCCTCGTGGGCGACGACCGCGACCGGTTCGCCGCCGCGCTCACCAGCCGTCTGCCGTTGGCTCGCGATCCAGATGGTCAAGGACGGCGAGGGCGCCGATCACGCCGTGCGCGTCGTGGTCCGCGGAGCGCGCGACGAGCAGGAGGCCGAGGCGGTGGCGCGCGCGGTGGGGGAGTCGACGCTGGTCAAGACCGCGATCAACGGCCGCGACCCCAACTGGGGCCGCGTCTCCCAGGCGGTCGGCCAGGCCCTCGCCGGCTCGGTGGGGCCGGTCGCGGAGCCGGTGGTGTCGGTGGATGGAGTGCCGTACGCCGCGGCCGAGGCCGTCGAGGTGCTGGCGCGCGAGGAGTACGACCTCGAGGTGGCGCTCGACAGGGGCGAAGGCGGCGCGGAGATCTGGGTTTCCGACCTCGGCCACGGCTACGTCACCATCAACGCCGAGTACCACACCTGACCCGGAGTCCCCGGGCGACCGCCTTTTCCAGGGGGGAGCGCCTCGGCGCGGGTCGTGACGATGCCGACCACCTCGCGTCGGGCTGCATAACACAGTGCAAGGCACCGCGGCAAGCGCGGCGGTGAACGCTTTCACCGAATACGTAAGGACTCCCAGGCTGGGCGCTGCCGCCCGCGGGGCTCGCTTAGGTTCCTCGGCGAGTCAACAATTCAGCAAAGGGGAGGATGTGACATGAAGCCACGCAACTGGTGGGTCGGCCTGAGCGCCGGTGTGGTGTTGGGCCTCGGCGGCGTGGTCGTCGCCGAGCAGGCCATGACCGACGCGAGCGCGGCCTCGACGTTCACGGTGAGCGCCGCTCAACTCCAGACCAACCAGAAGATCTCTCAGGCGGCGGTGAAGCGCAGCAACCGCAGCCTCAACTACCTGGCGCCGATCCGCACCACGCAGACCGACAGCGCCGACACCGGCACCAAGGGGGTCACGCCGCTCTCGCAGATCACCGGCAGCGGCAAGGGGTGGACGAGCGGCCAGATCGCCGACGGTGCGATCACCGAGTCCAAGCTCGCCGCGGCGCTCGCGAACAAGCTGCCCAAGTGGGCCGTGGTCAACACCGACGGGACGCTTCTGCGCGGGTCGAGCGGCGTCACATCGCTGCGGGTCAACGCCGGCAACTACCGCGTCGACTTCGGCCAGGACATCAGCCAGTGCTCCTGGACCGGAGTGCAGGTGGAGGTCACCGCGGCCCAGCTCGGCAACATCGGCATCGTGGCGGACGCCGCCGACGTCAAGCGTGTGGGCGTGCGGACGACCGACGCCGCGGACGCCGCCGCCGATCGCATCTTCAGCGTTCAGGTGGCCTGCTGACCGACCGGCGCGTAGCGGGGGCCCGCGCGGCTCCCGCTACGCGCCCAGGGCGGCCTCGGCGAGGATCCGCTCGACCACCTGGTCGAAGCAGAGCCCGGCCGCCTCGGCGGCCTTCGGGAGCAGGCCGGTGTCGGTCATGCCGGGAATCGGGTTGATCTGTGGACCGTGACCGGATGGCCCGCCAGGCCGACGCGTCCTCGCCCGCCCGCCGGCGAGCCGTGCGATGTTCTGCGGGACCCGTGGCGCGCTGATCCCGGGCCGCGCCGCGACCCCCGCCATCACGCCGCTCCGGGCGCCTGGCCGTCGCCCGGGCGATCTCCAGGGCGTAGCCCGAGGCGGGGCCGTCCGGGCGGTCGAGCAGGCGTTGCGGGTGCGGAACACCAGCGATTCGCGCGCCGTTCCGATCGGCACCGGCCTACAGCAGCGTCTGCGCCACCAGGAAGGCGTTCAGCGCGATGATCATCACCACGACCACGGTCGCCACGGCCGTCGTGCTCCGCCGGTTGACCAGGCCGCCCATCAGCTCGCGGTCGCGGCAGAAGTTGAGCAGCGGGATCAGGGCGAACGGGATGCCGAACGACAGAACCACCTGGCTCAGGATCAGGGCCCGGGTCGGGTTGACGCCGATCGCCAGGACGAGCAGGGCCGGGGCCATCGTGAGGCTGCGGCGTAGGAAGAGCGGGATCTGGCGATCGATGAAGCCCTGCATCACCACCTGGCCGGCCAGCGTGCCGACCGACGAGGACGACAGACCGGATGCCAGCAGCGCGACGCCGAAGGCGATCTGGGCGTTGGACCCGACGAGGGTGCCCAGCAACTCGAAGACCTGATCGATGTCCGCGACGCCGGTCAGGCCACGCGCGTTGAACACCGCCGCGGCCATGATCAACATCGACATGTTGATCACGCCGGCGATCGTCATGGCGATGAACACGTCGGTGCGCTCGAAGCGGAAGATCTTCGTGCGCTCCTCCTCGGTGCGGCCCACCACCCGCCGCTGGGTCAGCGCGGAGTGCAGGTAGATCACGTGCGGCATCACGGTCGCGCCCAGGATGCCCGTGGCCAGCAGCACGCTCTCCGTGCCGTCGAACTGCGGAGTCAGGAGGCCCTTGGCGATCGCGCCCGGGGCGGCGTGGGTGAAGAAGAACTGGACCGCGAACCCGACGAGGATCACGCCCACGAACACCGCGATCGCGATCTCGAGCGCCCGCGCGCCGCGCGCCTGCAGGGCGAGGATGCCGAAGGAGAAGATCCCGGTCAGGACGCCGGCCCAGAACAGCGGGATGCCGAACAACAGGTAGAAGCCCAGTGCCGCGCCGATGAACTCGGCGAGGTCGGTGGCCATCGCGATCAGCTCGGCCTGGATCCACAGGCCGCGTGAGACCCGCTTCGAATACCGCGATCGGCACACCTCGGGGAGATTCATGCCGGTGGCGATCCCGAGCTTGGCCGACATCGTCTGGATCACCATGGCCATCAGGTTCGAGGCGAGGACCACCCACAGCAGCATGTAGCCGAACTGGGAACCGGCCGCCACGTTGGTGGCGAAGTTGCCGGGATCCACGTAGGCGACCGCGGCGATGAACGCCGGACCGAGGAAGGGGAGCACCGCGCGGAGGCCGCGGGCGCCGCCGGTGAGGGAGCGGCTGGCGGCGTCGGCGACACGGGCCTCGCCGGGGAGGACGCTGTTGACGAGGGGCGTCGGGTTCGTGGTCGGGGTCATGGGCGGGTCCGGACGCGTGCAGTGGGGGATAGCGGTCGCGAGGGGATTACGCAACGGCTGACAGTTTGGATCAGCCCAATGGACGATTTGTGGCTAGCCATGACTAGCTGTAAAAGATAGCCATGAATAGAAAAGGATTCACACGCCGCCAGGTGCTGATCGGGGCCGCCCCCGTGGTCGCGGCGATCCCGATGGCGGGCATGGCGACGCTGCCGGCCGTCGGCGATCCATCGCCGGCGCGAGCGGCCGATACCGGCGCCGCGGCGCACGGCGGCCACGCCGCCATGATCGGCGCGCAGGCGCCCGCGCCGGGCGGCCCCGCCGACCTGGACGCGCTGCTGATCCCGCCCCCGGCGCTGCCGTACGCGCCCGGGCGCGTACGGCGCTACACGATCGCGGCGATCGACCGGGAGGTGGAGGTGGCCCCGGGCGTCTTCTTCGACGCCTGGACCTACAACGGCACCGTCCCCGGGCCGGTGATCCGCGCCACCGAGGGGGACGTCCTCGAGGTCGAGTTCACCAACGCCGGCTCACATCCGCACACGATCCACTTCCACGGCATCCACCCGCCGGGCATGGACGGGGTGTTCGAGGTCGTGGAGCCCGGAGGCGCGTTCACGTACCGCTTCCCCGCCCGGCCGTACGGGATGCAGCTCTATCACTGCCATGCCACGCCCCTGAAGAAGCACATCCACAAGGGGCTCTACGGCGCCTTCATCATCGACCCGAAGGAGCCCCGACCGCCGGCCCAGGAGCTGGTCATGGTGATGAACGGCTTCGACACCGACGGCGACGGCGACAACAACTTCTACACGGTCAACGGGAAGGCGTTCTACTACGCCAAGTACCCCATCAGGGTGGCGCGCTCGCGGACGGTGCGGATCTACCTTGCCAACCTCACGGAGTTCGACCTGATCAACTCGTTCCACCTCCACGGCGAGTTCTTCCGCTACTACCGCACCGGCAGCACCGACCATTTCGAGTACACCGACACGGTCATGCAGTGCCAGGGCGAGCGCGGGATCATCGAGATCGACTTCCACCACCCCGGGCGCTTCATGTTTCACGCCCACCAGTCCGAGTTCGCCGAGCTCGGATGGATGGGGTTCTTCGAGGTCGAGGACGCGTGAGCACCCAGCCGGTTCCGGGGCCCGGCGGAGGTTTCTGGGGATCGCGGCTGCTGGCCCTGGTCCCGATCGTGCTGCTGGTCGCCATCGCGGCGGCGTTCGTGGCCTCGGGCAGCTCGATCACGGCGCTGGTGGGCCAGGGCCCGCCCGCCGCGGACACGCTGGACATGCGCCGCGTGCAGTTCCGCGACGGCCAGATCCGCCTGCTCGTGCGCAATCCCCAGCCCGAGGACATCACGATCGCGCTGGTGACCGTGGATGACGCGGTGGTGCCCTTCCGCGCCGACGGTCCCACCACCCTCGGCCGCCTGCGATCCACCACCCTCGAGATCCCGTTCGACTGGGTGGAGGGCGACCCGTACCTGGTGGGCGTCACCACCTCGACGGGGATCCAGAGCACCATCGCGGTGCCCGCGGCCGTCAGGACGCCGACGGCGAGCGGGTCGGCGATCGCCGGATACGCGCTGATCGGGCTGCTGGTGGGCGTCATCCCCGTCGCGCTGGGGATGCTGTGGCTGCCCGCGCTGCGTCGCGTCGATCCCCGTTGGCTGGCCGGGTTCATGGCGCTCACCGGCGGCCTGCTGACCTTCCTCGCGGTCGAGGCCCTGGCCGAGGCGCTCGAGCTGCAGGGCGCGCTGGCCGGCGCGCTCGGTGGGCCGGGCCTGGTGCTCGCCGGCGTGGCGCTGAGTTACCTCGGCCTGACGTGGGTGGCGCACCGGCTCTCGCGCCGGGACGCGGGCTCCGCCGCCGCGGGCGCGCCGCTGGCCGGGCTCGCGCTGGCGACGATGGTCGCCATCGGCATCGGTGTCCACAACTTCAGCGAGGGCCTCGCGATCGGATCGTCCTTCGCGGTCGGCCAGCTTGCCCTGGGCACCTTCCTCGTGGTCGGTTTCATGGTCCACAACGTGACCGAGGGACTCGGCATCGTCGCCCCTGTCGCGGAGGGGCGTCGCGTGAGCCTGAGGCGCCTTGGAATCCTGGCCGTCGTGGCCGGTGGCCCGACGATCCTCGGCGCCTGGCTCGGCGGCTTCCTGACCAACGAGATCCTGGTGGTCCTGTTCTTCGCGCTCGCCGTGGGCGCGGCCCTGCAGGTGGTCGTCGAGGTGGGGCGCCACATCGCCCGGCGCGCCCCCGGCGGACTGGGATCGGGCTGGGTCGTCGGAGGGTTCCTCGCCGGCATCGCGGTGATGTACCTGACGGGTCTGTTGGTCGGCTAGGGCCGGCGGGCCCGGGACTCCGCGCTCTCGGGGAGGGCGTTCAGCGTCGAGGCCGGCAGCCGGGCCCCCACGAGAGCCGGTCAGGCCGCCGGGGGGTCGGCCGGGGCGTCGGTGAGGGTGTGGAACCGGCGGTCGCTCTCGTGCTCCACCTGGAGGGTCGAGTGGTGGATGTGGAAGTCGCGGTCGAGCATCTCGGCCAGCTCGCGCCGCCGGGCGTGGCAGTCCTCGTCGGGGCCCACCATGACGTGGGCCGAGAGGGCGGGGAAACCGGAGGTGATGGTCCAGACGTGCAGGTCGTGCACCTCCCGCACGCCGGGAAGGGCGGCCATGCGCCGCCCCACCTCGTCGGCGTCGAGCCCCTCGGGCGTGGCCTCGAGCAACACGGCGATCGACTCGCGCAGCACGCGCCAGGCGCCGAGCATCACCAGGCCGCCGATCAGGAGGCCCGCGATCGGGTCGGCGGCCACCCAGCCCAGGGTCATCGCGAGGACCGCCGCGATCACCACGCCGGCCGAGCCCAGCAGGTCGGCCAGCACGTGGAAGAGGGCGGCCCTGACGTTGAGGCTCTCGCCCCCCGAGCGCCACAGCACGGCGGCCCCGATGATGTTGACCGCGAGGCCGATGCATCCGATCACCAGCGTCGGGAGGGCGTCGAAGTCGGGCGGATCCGAGAGCCGCTGGACCGATTCGATGATGATCCAGATGCTCACCGCGACCAGGGCCACGCCGTTCGCGAGCGCGGCCAGGATCTCGGCGCGCCGCCAGCCGAAGCTCATCCGCGCGGTGACCGGGCGGCTGGCCAGCCACACCGCCCCGAGCGCGAGGGCCAGCGACCCCACGTCCGAGAGCATGTGACCGGCGTCTGCGAGCAGCGCCACGCTGCCGCCGATCAGCCCGCCCACGACCTCCAGCACCGCGACGGCGGTCGTCAGCGCGAGGACGATCCCGAGGGCGCGCATGTCGCCCTGTCGTCCGCCCGCCCCGTGGTCGTGTGCGTGGCCGATGCCCGGCACGCTCGCACGTCGCGCGGATGGATTCCGGCAGTTGACGGAGTTCGTCACCCGCCACGATGCGCGGTGTGTCAGCATCACCGGCCGATGGCCGACGACCCCACAGGCGCGACGAGGATTCCACCGACCCGCTCCGAGCTCGCGCCGCGGGTCGGGGTGCTGCTCGAGGCGCTCCCGTACATCCGGGATTTCGCCGGCCAGACGATCGTGATCAAGTACGGCGGGGCCGCGATGACCAGCCCCGAGCTCAAGGCCTCGTTCGCCCGCGATGTGGCGCTGCTCAAGCTGGTGGGGATGAACCCGGTGGTCGTCCATGGCGGCGGCCCCGACATCTCGCGCTACTCCGACCGCCTCGGGCTGGAGGTGCGGTTCGTGCAGGGCCTGCGCGTGACGGACGCGCCCACCATGGAGCTCGTGAAGATGGTGCTGGTCGGCAAGATCAACAAGGAGATCGTGGCCCAGCTGCACGTCGCCGGCGCCCCCGCGGTGGGTCTGGCGGGCGACGACGGGGGCCTGATCGAGGCTGAGAAGGCCGTCAGCGAGGACGCGGATCTGGGTTTCGTTGGGCAGGTGGCGAGCATCGACCCGTGGGTGCTCGAGAGCCTCGCCGAGTTCGTCCCCGTGGTCGCCTCGGTCGGCGTTGACGCCGACGGCCAGAGCTACAACATCAACGCAGACACGGTCGCCGGCCGGCTGGCCGCGTCCCTCGGCGCCCGCAAGGTGATCTTCCTGACCGACGTCGAGGGCATCTTCCGCGACGTGGCCGACCCCACGACCTTGATCAGCGAGTGCCGCCTGCGCGAGGTGCGCGAGATGGTCGCCTCGGGCGCGGCCGGCGCGGGGATGATCCCCAAGCTCGGCGCGGTGATCGACGCCCTGCAGGGCGGGGTGGGCGCGGCGCACGTCATCGACGGCCGCGTGCCCCACTCGGTGCTGATCGAGATCTTCACCGAGACCGGTATCGGGACCAAGGTGACGACGTGATCGACGAGGTGCTGGTCCAGCGCGAGGCGGCGGCCCTGATGCCCAACTACCGGCGTCAGCCGGTCGCGTTCGTGCGCGGTGAGGGCGCGGCGCTGTTCGACGCGGACGGCCGGCGCTACGTGGACTGCATGGCGGGCATCTCGATGAACAACGTCGGCCACTGCCACCCCAAGGTGGTGCGAGCCATCACCGAGCAGGCGGCGCGCCTGATCAACGTCTCCAACCTCTACTACACGGAACCGATGGTGGCGCTGGCCGAGTGGATCCGCGACCGCTCGCTGGGTGGCCGGGTGTTCTTCTGCAACTCCGGCGCCGAGGCGAGCGAGGCCGCCCTGAAGCTGGCGCGCAAGCACGGCGGCCCGGGGCGCGCCGAGGTGGTCGCGCTGGTCGACGGCTTCCACGGGCGCACCTACGGAGCGCTGTCGATGACCGGCCAGCCCTCCAAGCAGGAGCCCTTCGGGCCCATGGTCCCCGGGGTGCGACACGTGGAGCGCGCGGACATGGAGGGGCTCGAGGCGGCGGTGGGCCCCAGGACCTGCGCGATCGTGCTGGAGGTGGTGCAGGGCGAGGTCGGCGTCCATCCGGTGCCGGCCGAGATGATCCGGCGTGCGCGCGAGTTGGCCGATCGGCACGGAGCGCTGCTCGTGATCGACGAGATCCAGACCGGGCTGTCGCGCACCGGCCCCCTGTTCGCCTACCAGGACGTCGGCGTCACGCCCGACGTGATGTGCCTCGCCAAGAGCCTCGGCGGCGGCGTCCCGATCGGGGCGATCGTCGCGCGACCCGAATACGACGCGGTGCTGCAGCCCGGCGATCACGGCTCGACGTTCGCGGGCAGCCCACTGGCCTGCGCCGCGGCCCTGGCCTCGTGCTCGGTCCTGTCCGACGCCGCCCTCCAGGAGTCGGTGCGCCGGAAGGGGGCCGCGCTGCTCTCGGATCTCCAGGGGCTGGTGATCGACGGCCTGGCCACGGAGGCCCGCGGCCGCGGGCTGATGTGCGCCATCGACCTCCCTCGCGCGCGCGCCGCCGAGGCAGTGGACGCCCTGCTGCAGCGGGGGTATCTGGCGAACAACACCTCGGCGCGGACCCTGCGCTTTCTGCCCCCGCTGGTGGTCGACCAGGACGATCTGGACGGTTTGGCGCAGGCCCTGCGGGATGCTCTCGGGGAGGTCACCGCATAGTGTTGTCCGCGCACGACCAGCGAGGAGATCCTGATGCCTGACACAGCCGCCGTATCCACCGCGGCGCCCGCGGCCGTCGCGGCCCGTATCGATGACGCCTTCAAGATCTACGGCAGCGGCGACGCGGAGGTGCGCGCCCTCAACGGCGTCACGCGCGCGTTCCCGGCCGGGGCCTTCACCGCGATCATGGGGCCGTCGGGGTCCGGCAAGTCGACGCTCATGCAGTGCATGGCGGGCCTCGACCGCCTGACGTCGGGCAGGAGCTGGATCGGGGATGCCGAGCTCAGCGGGATGTCCGAGAAGCAGATCACGCAGGTCCGCCGTGACCGCGTCGGCTTCATCTTCCAGGCCTTCAACCTGGTCCCGACGCTCAACGCGATCGAGAACATCTGCCTTCCGCTGGACATCGCGGGCCGCAAGCCCGACGACGCCTGGTTGGACCAGGTCATCGACGCGCTCAATCTGCGCGATCGGCTCAAGCACCGCCCGTCGGAGCTCTCGGGCGGGCAGCAGCAGCGCGTGGCGGCCGCTCGCGCGCTCGCGTCGCGCCCCGACATCATCTTCGCCGACGAACCCACGGGGCAGCTCGACTCGCACGCGTCCGCCGAGCTGCTCGACTTCATGCGCCGGGCGGCGGACGAGTACGGCCAGACGATCGTCCTCGTGACCCACGAGCCGGCCGCCGCGAGCCGCGCGGACCAGGTCCTGTTCCTCGCCGACGGACAGATCGTGGGGGAGCTGGACAACCCGACGCCGGAGTCGATCCTCGACCGCATGAAGACCATCGGGGCCGGGTCCAGGACATGATCGCCAAGCAGGCGACCCGCAACCTGCTGGCCAGCAAGCTCCGCCTTTTCCTGACCTCGCTGGCGGTCGTGCTGGGGGTTGGCTTCGTCGTGGGCGCGTTCGTGCTCGGCGACACCATCAACTCGGCCTTCGACGGCGTGTTCGAGACGGCCACCGAGGGCGTCGCCGTGCAGGTGCGCGGTGTCAAGACGGTGTCCGAGGCCGACCGTCAGCCGGTGCCCGCCACGGTGCTTCCCACCATCCGTGAGGTCAACGGGGTCGCCGGCGCCGACGGGAGCGTCTTCGGCACGGCCCAGATCATCGGCAAGGACGGCAAGGCCGCCGGTCTCAACGGCCCGCCCGCCCTCGGCTTCAGCTGGACCGACGACGCCGAGCTCAACCCGCTGCGCATCACGGCGGGCACGGCCCCGCTCGCTCCCGACGACGTCGTCATCGACAAGACGACCGCCGACAACGAGGACTTCGTCCCCGGGGACATGGTCCGCATCATCACCGCCTCCGGCTCGGCCCGGTACAAGCTGGTCGGCATCGTCGCCTTCGGCGACCAGAACAACCTCGCCGGCGCGACCCTCGCGGCGTTCACCCCGGCCACCGCGCAGCGCATCTTCGACTCGGCGGGGCGCTTCGCGACGATCGACGTGAGGGCGAAGCCCGGCGTCAGCGACGCCGTCCTGGCCGATCGCGTCCAGGCGGTGCTGCCCACGGGCTACGAGGCCGTCACCGGAGCCACGGCGGCGAAGGAGTCGAGCGACCAGTTCAAGGCGTTCGTGGACATCTTCCGCAACTTCCTGCTCGGGTTCGCGGCCATCGCCCTGTTCGTGGGCAGCTTCATCATCTTCAACGCGTTCAAGATCACGGTCGCCCAGCGCACCCGCCAGATCGGCCTGATCCGCGCGGTCGGAGCGTCGGGTCGGCAGGTGATCCTCTCGGTGCTCCTCGAGGCCGTCTTCATCGGCCTCGCGGCGTCGATCATCGGCATCATCTTCGGGATCGCGTTCGCCGCACTGCTGCGCGCCGGGTTCAACGCCCTCGGGGCCTCGCTGCCGGCGACCAACCTCCAGATCGAGCCGCGCTCGATCATCGTCGGCCTCGTGGTCGGACTCGTCGTGACCCTCGCGGCCGCCGTCATACCCGCGTGGAAGGCCAGTCGCGTCCCGCCGATCGCGGCCATGCACGACATCCAGGTCCCCGGCTCACCACGCGGGCGCCTGATCGCATCGATCATCGTCGGCGGTCTCGGGGTCCTCCTGGTGCTGGGCGGGCTGGTCGCGTCCGGCGGTCTCGCGCGTCAGTTCGCCCTGATCGGGGTGGGCGCGGTGCTCCTGTTCATCGGCGCCGCGATGCTCACCCAATATGTCGCGCGACCGCTCGCGAGGGTGATCGGCTGGCCGATGTCCAAGCTCGGGCTGGCCGGGCGGCTGGGGCAGGAGAACGCCATGCGCAATCCGTCGCGGACGGCCCAGACCGCGGCCGCGCTGACGATCGGGGTGGCGCTCGTCACCGGGGTGACCATCTTCGCCGCGTCGCTCAAGGAGACGTTCATCGGCACCCTGGACAAGCGGGTGCGCGCCGATCTGGTGATCATCTCGAGCAGCCAGCAGCCGTTCAGCCCGGCGGCGGCGAGCGCGCTTCAGGGCGACCCCGACCTGCCGCAGGTGACCGCCTGGCGCGACGGCGAGTTCAAGGACGCCAGGGGCTCGACGCAGGTCGTCGCGGGCATCGACCCGGGCACCCTCGAGGACGTCTACGACCCCGGCGTCAACGCGGGATCGATGGCGTCCCTCGATCAATCGGGCACGATCGCGGTCCAGCAGGACTACGCCAAGGATCACAAGCTGTCGGTCGGCTCCAGGATGCCGGTCCTGCTCGCGAAGACCGGGCAGACCCAGCTGCGTGTGGTGGCCGTCTTCGCCGACGACACCTTCGGGCAGTTCTTCATCTCCCTGCCCGAGTACGAGCGCAGCTTCTCGACCCAGCAGGACACGGTGATCCTGGCACGGGCGCGCGACGGGGTCTCGCCCGAGCAGGCGAAGGTCTCCGCGGAGAGACGTCTGGTCAACTTCCCCAACCTCGACGTCCGCACCAAGGCCGAGTACAAGGATTTCGTCGCGAGCCAGATCAACAGCTTCCTGAGCCTGTTCTATGTGCTGCTGGCGATGGCCGTGATCATCGCGGTGTTCGGCATCGTGCTGACGCTGGCGCTCTCGGTGTTCGAGCGCACGCGCGAGATCGGCCTGCTGCGCGCGGTCGGGCTATCGCGACGCAGCGTGCGGGCGATGATCCGGTGGGAGGCGATCATCGTCGCCTTGATCGGGGCCCTGGTCGGGCTGGTGCTCGGTGTCTTCCTGGGGGCCGTGAGCGTCACGGCGATCCCGGCCTTCAAGGCCCTCTCGATCCCCTGGGGGTCGATGATCGTCTTCCTGATCGTCGCGGCGATCTTCGGTGTCCTCGCCGCGATCCTCCCGGCGCGGCGGGCGGCCCGGCTCAACGTCCTCGAGGCGATCCAGAACGATTGAGGATGGCGCCCCGCGCCATCCTCAATCGTTCTTCCATGGCTCAGTAGGAGCCGCCTCCGTACCCCTGGGGGGCGGAGCCCTGCGGCGCCGGGGAGCCGCCCTCCGGGTTCGCCGGAGGCCCACCGCCCCGGGAGCCGTCGCCCATCCCCGGGCAGTCGCCCGTCGCGACGCCGGCCGGCGGGCCTGCCCCCTGCCCGCCCGCGGGGGGCGTCGTCGGAGTGTCCTTCGGGGTGGTGGCGGCGGCGCTCTGCGCGGCCGGCGCCGCGACGTCGCCGCTCGAGCCGCTCGCGCTGGTCGCGGCCATGGCGGTCGCTCCGCCGGCGACGATCGCCAGCGCGGCGACCCCGGCGGCGATCTTGCGGGGAGTGGTTGTGCTCACGGACATCCTCCCTGGTGGGGTGTCGGGATCCACGCAGTGAAGCCGCCCCTCCTGGGAAGACTGTGGGAGCGGGGGAGGAGTCGCCTCAGTATCGGGCGCGGGCCGTGAGGCGTCGCGCTGAGGCTCAGCCGGCCGCCGCCACCCGCGGGTGGTCGTGGTCGAGCCCGCGCGAGAAGACCACGCTCACCTCGGTGCCCTCGCCGCACCGGCGCAGGTCGAACTCGTCCGCCAGGCGATCGATGATGATCAGGCCGCGGCCCCGCGTCGCGGTCGCCGGCGGCGCCTCGCTCGGCACCCGGGGAACCGCGGCGAGGCCGGGACGGCCCTGGTCGACCACGACGATTCCGGCCTGGTCGGCGGTGATCGTGAGGTCCACGCGCACCGTGGCGCCCGGCGGGGAGCCGTGCTCGATGGCGTTGGTGAGGGCCTCGGTCGAGGCCAGCAGCACCCGCGCGGCTCCCTCGGCGGGCCATGCGACGCGCGCCAGCATGCAGGCCATCGCGGACCGCACGAACGCGACGATGCTCAGATCGGCGGGAACGCGCAGACTGGTGCGGACGTCGGAGGCCACGGGGTCACGGTGCGCGCTCGTGATGGACATGCCTTCGGCTATCGGCCAAATGCATCGGGATCTGCACACCGCGCCACACCGCCCTTCGGTCAACGCCCTCCGGCGGCGCCCGACTAGACTTCCGAGGCCCAATCCAATGGAGGCTTCTTCGTGCCCGAGCATCACCCTGCACCGCCCGTCGCCGGATATCTCGCGCAGCCGCACGAGGTGCATCGCGTGGTGCTGCTGTACTCGGGCGGTCTCGACACCTCGGTGATGCTCAAGTGGATCCAGGACGAGTACGACGCCGAGGTCATCGCGCTGTGCATCGACCTCGGCCAGCCGGCCGACGATTTCGACGCCGTGCGACAGAAGGCACTTGACCTCGGCGCCGTGCAGAGCCTGGTGGTGGACGCCAAGGAGGAGTTCGCGCGCGACTACGTCGCCCCGGCGATCCGCGCCAACGCCCGGTATCAGGGGGCGTACCCGCTCTTCACATCGCTCGGGCGGCCCCTCCTGGCCAAGCTCGCCGTCGACGCCGCGCGCGCGCACGGCGCCGACACGATCGCCCACGGCTGCACCGGCAAGGGCAACGACCAGGTGCGGATCGAGGCGACCATCACCACGATCGCGCCCGACCTCAAGGTCATCGCGCCCGTGCGCGAGTGGCAGATGGGCCGCGACGAGGAGATCGCCTATGCGCTCGAGCACGGCATCCCGGTCTCGTCCAGCGTCGAGCGGCCGTATTCGATCGATGACAACCTCTGGGGCCGCTCCAGCGAGGGCGGCGTGATCGAGGACCTCGACCAGCCGCCGCCGGAGGACGTGTTCCAGCTCGTCACGCTGCCCCGGCTGGCCCCGGACCGCCCCGAGGACCTCGTCATCGGGTTTCGCGATGGGCTGCCCAACAGCCTCGACGGCGAGGAGCTCGGACTGGTCGAGCTCATCCAGCGGGTCGCCGAGGCCGCCTGCCGCAACGGCGTCGGTATCCTCGACCACATCGAGGACCGCGTCGTCGGCCTGAAGGTGCGCGACATCTACGAGATCCCCGCGGCCGAGGTGATCCTCACCGCGCACCGCGAGCTCGAGAAGCTGGTCTGCACCGGGCGCGAGAACGCCCTCAAGCCGACGCTCGACGCGCTCTGGGCGCAGCTCGCCTACGAGGGCCTGTGGTACGAGCCGCTGCTGTCCGACCTCGACGCCTTCATGGAGCAGGTCAACCAGCGTGTCGAGGGGCGGATCACGATGCGCCTCTACAAGGGCAGCGCCACCGCGGTCACCCGCAGCTCGCCCAACGCGATCTACGACCGCAGCCTGGCGACGTTCAACGCCGACGCCTCGTTCTCGCAGAACGCGGCACCCGGGTTCATCGAGCTCTTCTCGCTCCAGAGCCGGACCGCGTACAAGATCGCGCAGGCGAGGGCGAAGGGATGAGGCGCGGCGGACCTCCGATGCTGCCGGTCGATCCGGCCTCCGTGCCCCCCTATGCCCGGATCGAGCGGGGCCAGCGCGGCCTGCGCTTCGCGCCCGTCACGCCCCCCGCCGGCGCGACGCCCGGCCCGTTCCTGCGCGTGCGCGCCGCCGCCCCCGCCAGCATGCGCCAGGCCAGCATCGTCGCCGAGGGCAAGCTGGTGCTGGGCGTCGGCATCGGTGTCGCCTACAGCCTGATGGCGCCCACGATGAACGTGGTCCACGATCGCCGCCCGCCCGGGCTCGACCGCGTGATCGGCGCCGCCGGCGCCAACGCCGGGTTGCTGCACGGCGACGACGGATGGCGCGGCGTGGTGCTGCCGAGTCTCGGCGACCTGGCCGCGGGGCTCGGTGAGGGACCGGTGGCGATCCGCGCCGACGGCCGGCGCTACGCGGCCGCGCACGAGACCGGCGTGGACGAGTACGACGTCGGCATGGCGGTCGCGTCGGTGTTCCACACCGGGGTCCCTGTCGCGCTGGCCTACGCGGCCGACGCCTCGCTGGTCGCCGCTGCCGGCGCGCGCGTCGGCCCTCCCGGCGTGGAGGCGGGAGACGGCTCCCCGATCGTCGAGCTGGCGTCGGCGACTGCGGTGCCGCGGGTGGCCGCTCGCCACGAGGACGGCACGATCACCCTCTGGGAGGTCGGCCGCGCCGAGCCGCTCGCGCGCTGGACCTCTCCGGTGGCGGACGTCGGATCGATCGCCCTGTCCGCCGACGGAACCCTCGTCGCCCTCGGCACGCCCGACGCGGAGGCCCCGGTCGCCGCGCTCGCCTCCGCGCTCGATGGCGCGCAGGTGCGCAGGATCGAGGGGGCGCGCCTGATCGCGCCGGCCCCCGAGCCCGAGACCTTCCTGGTCGCGGGCGACTGGGGAAGCGCCTGGCTGGAACCACTGGAGGAGGACTCATGAGCACGAAGCCACTCGGACCGCCCGCGGTCCTGGTCGATGACCCCGGGCCGTGGAGCGTGGTGAGCTCGGTGTTCGCCCAGGCCGGTCGCCCGGGCCGCCGCCGTCCCCTGCCGCCGATGGGCCTCATGCTCTCGCCCGCGCCCGAGACGCACCTTCGGCTCGAGGGCCTCGAGCCGGCGTCGCCGCTCGCGGGCGCCGGTCCCGTGCGCATCGTCGCGGCCGCGCGCGAGCCGGCGTTCGCCCTCGCCTTCGATCCCGAGGGCGCCGTGCTGCGGGGCGTGAGCCCGTTCGTGGTGCGCGCGTGGGCCGTTCCCGACCTCGCGCTCCAGTCGGAGGAGAGGCCGGCCGAGGACCCGGCGGCGGCACTGCCACCGCCGGTGGCGCCCGCCAGCCTCCACGAGGCCGACCTGCCGGTCGTCGCCACCGCGCCCGGTGGCGAGATGGTGGCCGTGCACTCCAAGGAGGGGCGCAACGACGTGATCGCCGTGATCCGCCTCTCGGACGGCGTCGTCGTCCGGTGGATCCGCGCCGCCCGCGCCGCCGCGTGGTCGCCCGACGGGCGCCACCTCGCGCTGGGCGGGCAGTGGGGCGTGCTGCTGGCCGAGACGGCGATCCCCTCGGACTGACCCCTCCGCCGCCGCGCCCGTCTCGCGCGAGGGCGGCGGCGACAGCGCCGGATCGTCAGGCGAGACGCGGCGCCCGCCGAGCCCGGCCGTGTCTCAGGCGGCGACGTTCACGAGCGTGCCGACCGGCGTGTACGGCCACACCTTGGCGGCCGCGCCGATCGGGAGCTCCACGCATCCCACGCTCTGGGGCACGCCGTAGCTCCCGCGCGGGAAGCCGTGCAGCGCGTCGCCGCCGTTGAAGTAGCTGATCCAGGGGACGCCCGGGTCCGAATAGTGCGTCCCGTCCGGGTTCGTCCCGCTCATCGTGGCCGACGCGAGGTGCTCGAACACCGGATAGGTGCCGGGGTCGGTGGGCGCGGCGGGGACACCGGTGTTGGCGGGGGTGCGCACCACGATCTTGCCGTTGTGCCAGATCGTCAGCGACTGCGGCAGCGCCCGTTGCACCATGGCGAAGGAGTAGCCGCCGGTCTGGCGGTGGCCGGCGATGGCCGCGTGCACCAGGGCGGCCCACACGGCCGGGCCGACGAGGCCGTCGGTGGTCAGACCCTGGTCCCGTTCGAAGGCCATCACCGCGCCGCGTGTCATCACGCCGTCCTGGCCCGGTTTCCAGAGCGCCTTCAGCGAGGCGGGCGTCGAGGCGTACTGCCAGGTGAAGCGGCCCGCGGGCGGCGTGATCGCCGCGGCCAGCTCCGCTCCCGGGGCGCGCTCCACCGGATGCGCGGGGTGGAATCGCAGCGGCAGGTAGCCGAGCTGGGCCAGGATCTCCTGGGCGCGCAGCTCGCTGCCACCCGGCACCTGCAGGCTCACCGCGCGGTCGGTGCTCCCGGCCAGGTCGAGCTGCGGCGGGAGGCTGAGGCGCAGGGTCGCGCCGAGGGGGAAGCCCAGGCCGCTGGGGGTGAACACCAGGCTGTGGTCGTCGGGCGTCGTCCATTTGCCCGGCACGGCCGGCGTGAGGGTCGGCCGTGCGGACCCCAGCGTGTCGGCGACCGGGCGCGAGAGCGTGAGCCGGATCCGGTCGCGCGGGGCCAGGCGGTGTCCGGCGGGGGGGTGGACGATCGCGAGCGGCCGGCTGCCGGCGGGGAACCAGCTGACCAGCGTCGCCGGCGCGGCCTTCTCCCACCGGCGGGCCGCGGCGGCGACCGCCACGGTCCCGGCCGGCGCCGTGTGCGGAAGGGTGACCACGCGCTCCCGCTCGGGGAGGGCGTGGCGCGCCGGGGCGCCCGTGGACCCCACGAGCACGGTGCGCACGGGCTGGTCGAAGGCCACCCTCAGCGGCGCGCCCGGCGCGAGCGTGAGCCAGCGCTCGCTGACGCGCGCCGTCGGCGTGCGCAGCGTCGCCGTGAGGTGCGCGGTGTCGCCCACCAGCCACCCGACCGCGGCCGGGCGGCCCACGGTGACGTCGACGCGCACCCGCTCCCCGCTGGCAAGCGGCCGGCTCGGCCACAGGCCGTCGCCACGCACCTGGAGCGGCGTCACGGTGCCGTCGGGCCCGATCGCCCGCGCGGCCGTCACGCTCGCCCAGGGGGGAAGGTCGACCCCGGCCAGGGCGCTCGCGTCGCCGCGCAGGTCGACCGGCGACCACACCAGCAGCGTCGCGCCGGCGGCCAGCCCGGCGAGCGCCACGACCCCGCCGACGATCAGCGCGGGCGTTCGCAGACGCCTCCACCATCCCGCGCGCGGCGCCGGCGGCACAGGGGTCGGAGAAGCGCCCTGTCCGGGCCCGGCGGTCGTGGTCACCCGGGGCATCCTAGAACCGCCCGCCGGGGAGGCCAAATCACTGGGGGTCACCCATCGATCGGGCCCGCCCGCCGCCGGCCCTCCAGTCGCCCCGATTTCTTGCTCGATCGCACACCTACCGGCGGTGTCCGGCACCGCCCATGTCGAAGCCATACCCGAGCGTCCCACAGGCGTCGGGGGACATCCCCCCGCGCTACGCCATCGGGTGTATCGACGAGTCGCTCCCTTCGAGGGGCCCTTGCCGCCGCCCGTGTCCCACCAGCGGACGTGTTGGGCCTCGCACAGCTCGGGCGGCGCGTGACATTTGGCGCAGCCGCCATCGCGTTCGATCAGCTCCAGGCGCTGGGGTGCGCCGAGAAACGGGCGATGCACTCAGTCCCGGACCTCGCCGTCTCCCCGCGCACGTCGGCGACCGACGGGTGTCAAGCTCATTCGGGCGCGAGGCCGTGACGCGCGCGGCGAAGCAGCACCTGATGCAATCCGGTGGTGACGACCCAGACCACAAGCAACCACGAAAGTGCCTGGTTGCCGAGCTCAAAGCGCCAGTCCACGAGAAGCACTGCGCCAGTGAACAGTGCGGTGATGAGGAGGTAGGTGCCCACGGCCACGCGCTCTTTGCCCTTCATGACCGCTGAGTTCTTGTGGAACTCCGCACCGAGGTCCGCGGGAGCCCCGAAGGATCCCAGCGCCGATGCGAAGGCGTCCTCAACGGCGGCACCGCCGTCGATGCGGGCCTGTGCACTGGAGCGCACGTGGTCGGCAAGCTCGTCAAGGTGAGGGATGAGTTCGGGGTGAGTGGCGCGCAGTTGCTCGGCCCACTGCCCGATGAGCGCGTCAAGCGATGGCATGTGTTCCTCCTGGGTGCGGGCCGCGCAGTGCGGCGAGAGTTGACGAGATCAGGTCAAAGTCGCGTGTCTGGGTGTCGAGGTGGTCGCCTCCCGCAGTCAGGAGGCGGTAGTACTTTCTGACCCGACCGGCGTCCGACGTCGCTTCGTAGCTCTCGATGTAGCGTCGGGATTCGAGGCGGTGCAGCAAGGGGTACAGCATTCCCTCGGTCCATTCGAGCTGTCCGCCCGACGCCGCCTTGATGTCCTGCAGAATGGCGTATCCGTAGCCGTCACTCCTGCGAAGCACGGCGAGCACGAGTGGCGTGGCCGACGCGGCCACGAGGTCCTTTGCCAGTTTCACTTGGTCTCACCCTGTCGATGACGGATACCTAGAACTGACAGGTACTATACCCAACAGTGCGAGGTATGGCAACGGCGACTCTCCTGACCCGGTGCGCGGTGGCCGACGGGCCGCCGGACGGGCCGTCTGGGGAGGTCTTGGCGAATCGCTTCCTTGGCAGCTCTCGTGCGGTGCATTGATCAAGTGGCGCGCGAGCGAGACTGGCCAGCCGCGATCGAAAGCGACGCCAGGCCAACACACCCCGCGGCGATGAGCAGGAAGGCGAGGCCCGCGCCGCGAGGTATCGGGCGCGCCACCCGTGATCGAGCTTGACCGCTCCGCCCCCGCTCCTGTCGAGGCCCACCTCTACTCCCGCCTTTTCTACAAGGGCCCCCTGCGCGCCGCCAGACCGCCCCGGCGGCGGGATCCGGCGCGCCGGCCAGTTCGATCCTGCGCGCCTCCGGCCGCAGCAGTCCGAACGCCGGATCGGCGGGCCCGCCCGGGAATATCGGGCCGGGGTCGAAGCCGTACGGGGCGGGCTCGGCGGCGATGGGCGGCCCACACCCGCGCGCGCTCGCCAGGGGAGGGCTCCATCCGGGCGTCGCACTCGGCCGTCACGACCTGCTGGGCCGGGTCCCAGTAGAGCAGCGAGGCCGCCGGCGTCGCCGTCACATGGCCGACCTTGGGCGAACCGGGCCGGGTCGTGACCCAGGCGGTGGCGTCCTCCCACCAGGGGTGGACGATCCGCGTGCGCGGCCGGCCTCCCGTATCCGTCGTCGCACGCGTGCACCAGATGATCCTGCGGACGCGCCGCTCCAACTCTGCCGCGAACTCGGCGGGGAGGAGGCGCGCCCGACGCATGGGCGCGGCAGAGACCGGCGATTCCGTCCGAGCCCACCTGCACCATCCATGGGGTGTTCGCTCAATCAGAACCCCCGCATCTAGCGTGGACGTCCCTTGTCGGCCCCTCCGCCCGCGGCTAGCCTGACCGCTCATGCCGCCCGTCAACACGCCCTTCGCCCACCTTCACGTCCACTCGCACTATTCGGTTCTCGACGGGGCCTGCACCATCGACCGCCTCATCGCCCGCGTCGACGAGATGGGCCAGACCGCGGTCGCCCTGACCGACCACGGCGTGATGAGCGGAGCGGTCGAGCTGTACCGCAAGGCGACGAAGGCGGGCATCACCCCGATCGTCGGCCTCGAGGCCTACGTGGTGCCCGACCACGCATCGCGGCCCGGCAAGGAGAAGCGCAACCACCTGACCCTCCTGGCCGAGAACACCGAGGGCTACTACAACCTCATCAAGCTCTGCTCCGCGGGGTACCTGGAGGGCTATCACCGCAAGCCGCGCATCTCGCACGAGCTGATGGCGCGGCACAGCGATGGCATCATCGCCCTGTCGGGATGCCTGTCGGGCGTGGTGTGCTCGAGCCTCGAGCGCGACGACGTGACGGCCGCCCGGGCCGAACTGGACGCCCTCACCCAGATCTTCGGGCGCGACGACGTGTACGTCGAGATCCAGCACGCCGGCCTGGACGTGCAGACCGGCATCAACAACCACCTGCGGCGCCTGGCCGGGGACGCCGGCCTGCCGATGGTCGCGACCTGCGACGCGCACTACCCCTGTCGCGAGGACGCCGACTCGCACGAGGCCCTGCTGGCCATCCAGACGCGCGACGTCCTCAGCAACCCGAAGCGCTTCCGCTTCGACACGAAGGAGTTCTACCTCAAGACCGCCGCCGAGATGGCCGAGGCCCTGCCCGACTTCCTCGACGCCCTGCCGGTGTCGATGGAGATCGCCGAGCGCTGCTCGGCCCTCAGCCTGCCCCTCGGCGACATCAAGCTGCCGCGCTTCCCGGTGCCGGGCGATGAGCCGGCCGAGGTGTACCTGGAGCGGCTGTGCCGGGAGGGGATGGCGCGGCGCTATCCCGGCGGGCCGCCGGCCAACGCGGAGGAGCGGCTGCGCTTCGAGCTCGGCGTCATCGCCGAGATGGGCTTCGCCAGCTACTTCCTGATCGTGTGGGACTACATGCTCTGGGCGCGCGAGAACGGCGTCGGCGTCGGGCCGGGCCGCGGGTCCGCCGCCGGTTCCCTGGTGGCCTACACGCTGCGGATCGTCGACCTCGACCCGCTCGCGCACGACCTGCTCTTCGAGCGGTTCCTCAATCCCGGGCGCAAGAGCATGCCCGACATCGACACCGACTTCTCGGTCGCCGGCCGCGACCGCGTGGTCCAGTACGTCACGCAGAAGTACGGTTCCGCTGCGGTGTCGCGCATCGGGACGTTCGGCAAGCTGCTCGCCCGCGCGGTGGTCCGCGATTCGGGGCGTGTGCTCGGCCACAGCTACGGGCAGGTGGACCGCATCGCCAAGCTCGTGCCCGAGCGCCCGATCGGCATCAAGCTCGCCGAGGCGATGAAGCCGGGCAGCGAGCTCGCCCAGGCCTACAACGACGAGCCGGTCACGAAGCAGATCCTCGACACGGCGCGGCCCCTGGAGGGCCTGGTGCGCAACGAGGGCGTCCACGCCGCCGGGGTGGTGATCGCGCCGAGCGACATCACCGACTACGTGCCGGTGCGGCTGGACGACGAGGGCAACGTGGTCACGCAGGTCCCCGACCACGACGTCGAGGCGCTCGGCCTCCTCAAGATGGACTTCCTCGGCCTGCGCAACCTCGACGTCATCCAGGGGGCGCTCCGCCTGATCGAGGACCGCAGCGGCGAGGTGCTCGACATCGAGACGGTCCCGCTCGACGACCCTGACACCTACGCGATGCTCGCCCGGGGCGACGCCATCGGGGTGTTCCAGTTCGAGTCGAGCGGCATGCGCGAGGCCCTGCGCGAGGTGCGTCCCACCGAGTTCGCCGACCTGATCGCGCTCGTGGCCCTCTACCGCCCGGGTCCGATGGCGTTCATCAGCACCTACGCGCGCAACAAGCGCGACCCCGCCCGGGTGAGCTTCGAGGATCCGCGCCTCGCGTCGATCACCGGCCCGACCTACGGGGTCGCGGTGTACCAGGAACAGCTGATGGCGATCTCGCGCCAGATCGCCGGGTTCGCGCCGTCGCGCGCCGACGACCTGCGCAAGGCCGTGGGCAAGAAGGACAAGGTCCTGATGGCGTCCCTCAAGGACGAGTTCATCAGCGGCTGCGTGGAGAGCGGCACCGACGCCAAGGTGGCCCAGAGCCTCTGGAGTCTCTGCGAGGCGGCCGGGGACTACTCGTTCAACAAGAGCCACGCGGCCTGTTACGCCCTGCTGGCCTACCGCACGGCCTACCTCAAGGCGAAGCACCCGGCCGAGTACATGGCGTCGCTGCTCAGCTCGGTGATGGACACCAAGGACCGCGTGCCCTTCTACGTCGCGTGCTGCACGGACATGGGGCTGTCGGTGCTGCCTCCGGACGTCAACGTCAGCCAGTCCGACTTCGCGGTGACCGGCGACCGGGAGATCCGCTTCGGCCTGACGGCCACCAAGGGCGTGGGGGAGAACGCCGTCGCCGCGATCCTTGCGGCCCGTGACGCCGGCGGCCCCTTCGAGTCGCTCTGGGACTTCTGCCGGCGCGTCAACCAGGCCCAGCTCAACAAGCGCGCGCTGGAGAGCCTCGTCCGCGGTGGCGCGCTCGACTGCACCGGCGCGACGCGGCTCGGCATGCTCGAGACCATATCGGCCGCCGTCGGCCAGGCCTCCCGTCGGCGCAACGACCTGGCGGCCGGTCAGGAGTCCCTGTTCGGCGGGACCACCGGCGGGGACTCCCCGGTGGTCGAGCTGGATCCGCCGATCCCCTCCGGCGAGATGCCCAAGGAGGAGCTGCTGGCGGCCGAGAAGGAGGCGCTCGGGCTCTACGTGTCGAGCCACCCCCTGCAGGACTGCCGCCGCCAGCTTGCCCGTGCCGTCTCCTGCGGCATCGCGGCCCTCGCCGAGCGGGCCGATGGCGAGCCGGTGACCGTCGGCGGCATGCTCGGAGCGGTCAAGAGCATCACCACCCGCCGCGGCGAGCCGATGATGTTCGTGCGCCTCGACGACCTGGAGGGTTCGGTCGAGGTCGTCGTCGTGCCCGCCGTGCTGGCGGAGGCGCGCGCCCTGCTCGTGCCCGACGGCATGGTGCTGATCAACGGCCGGGTGGACCAGAAGGGGGAGGGCGAGACCAAGCTGGTCGCCCAGGGCGTGCGCGCCTTCACCCCCGAGGAGGGTGGCGAGGACGAGCGCCTGCTGGTGAAGGTCAACGTGGCGCGCCTCGCGTCCACGCCGCTCGGCGAGCTCAAGCGGCTGCTGAGCGACCACCGCGGCCCGGCCGCGGTGGTGATGGACGTCCAGACCGAGGAGGGGCGCCGCCGCCTGCACCTGGGCGAGGAGTTCACGGTCAACCCGCGCGACAGCAGCCTCGTCGCCGAGCTGAAGACCCTCTTCGGAGCCCGCTGCCTGGCCTGAGGCCGTCCGCGACGCACCGGTGTGCACGTAAGTCCTTGACCTCGGGTCCGCGAGGTGGCTTGAATGACCCGCGTGAGGTTCAGCCGCGTCGCCACCGCCCCCGTCTCGGGATCCTGCCGCCGGTGCCCGGTGTCGTGCGAGCGCGTGGTCGAGCCTGCCGGATGCATGGAGGCCGGATGCCCGCGGCTGTACTCCTACGAACGCGAGGGGCAGACCTGGATCGGATGCCTCGAGGGCGTCTACGAGGTCGAGATCGAGCTCGAGCGCTTCCGCACCCTGCAGCGGACGGCGGCCGGCTTCGGTGGGCTGCGGGCGTCCAAGGAGCCGCTGCCGATCTGCCGGTCCCAGGTGGAACGGACCTTCGAGCACCGGGTCGCCGCCAGCTGCGTCAACCCCGACTTCCTGCTGTCGGGCGCCGACGCGGTCTATACCGTCACGAGCGCCGACCACGAGGCCGATTCACCGGACTGAGCGGCCCCGCGGTCTGCACGCCCCTCACCGGGGGCCTGTCGAAGGGCCCGAGAGCGTCACGCGTCGCGTGAGCCACGCGACGGCGGGTCCCGTCCGGCTGATCCGGGTTCCCTGAGGCGCCGCTCCGTGGCTGGGTAGGATCCACGCGTGTCCGCGCCCGCACCGATCGGCCTCGTCACAGGCACCGGCCTCTACGAGCTGGAAGGCCTCGAGGGGCGGCGCGTCAACACGGTGACGACGCCCTACGGACCGGTCAACGTCATCCGCGGCGAGCTCTCGGGTGTGCCGGTCGCCCACGTCCCGCGCCACGGAGCGGGGCATGCCCGGCTGTCCCACCAGGTCACGCCCCGCGCGACCATCGCGGCCATCGCCGCGGTGGGGGCTCGCGCGCTCGTCTCGACGACGGTCTGCGGGGCGGTGGACCCCTCGCTGGAGCTGGGCTCCCTGGTGGTCTTCGACGACCTGCACTTCCCGTCCAACCGCCTCGCCGACGGCTCCCTCTGCACGCTGTTCACCGGTCCCGAGATCCCCGGTCGCGGCCACTGGATATACGAGTTGCCCTTCGGCGAGTCGGCGCGCGCCGGGGTGGTGGCGGGCGCCCGGGCGGCCGGCCTCGAGGTGCGCGACGGGGGCACCTACGGCCACGTGGACGGCCCCCGGCTCAACACGGTCAGGGAGATCGCCCAGCTCGCGGCCGCGGGAGTCGCCGCGGTCAGCCAGACCGGCGGCCCGGAGACCGTGCTGGCCGGGGAGGCCCGGCTGCCCTTCGCCCTGGTCGGGTTCGTGACCGACCACGCCAACGGGGTGATGGAGGAGCCGACCTCGGCACAGACGCTCGCTCGCCTGCTCGGCGAGAGCGCCGGGGTGTTCCAGCGGGCGCTGCGTGAGGCGTTGCCGGTGATCGCCGCGGACCCGGGCGAACCGGCCGGGGTCGTCTTCTCGCTCTAGCCGCCGAGCCCCTCGGCGAGACCCTTGATGGTCAGCAGCATCTTGCGCTCCATCACCCACGACCCGGGCTCCATCACCGGATAGCCCAGCCAGTCCTTGACGGTCCACGTGCCGCGGTCGATCCGGTTGCGGCTCAGGAGCCGGGTCCGGCCATCGCCCGCCGGCCGCAGCTCCCAGGCCCACACCCAGCCGCCGTTGCTCGAGCGCACGACCATCGCGCGCTCGGTGTCGAGGCGCTCGACCCTCATCGTGTAGGCGGGCATCGGTATCTCGTCGCCGACCGCCAGGCCCTGCAGCTCCGGGACGATGCGACCGACGTTGCGGATGTCGATGCCGAGGCGGCGCTCGATCCAGTCGTATGTGTAGGCGCCGCCGCGCCCCGGGCCCATCTGGACCAGCCAGGGCCAGATGGCCGCGGGCGGCGCGTCGATCTCGACGACGCGGGTCGCGACGATGTCGGCGTCCGGCAGTAGCTCGTCGCCGGCGACGGGGCCGGACGCCTCCTCGGCCGTCGCGCCCCAGGTCAGGTGCCAGGGGCGGATGACGCCCAGATAGGCGGCGAGGGCGCCACCGGTGGCGGCGGCCGCGACGGCGAGGCGGTGGGTCACGCTCCCATTTTGACAGCGCCGGCGTCGTGTGGCGCGGGCGCGCCGACCGCGCGCGGACGGGCGCCGCGGTAGGAGGCGACCGCCACGAGAATCGCCACCGCGGTCCACGACCAGTGCAGGATCCAGGTGGCGCCGTTCTCGGCGAGGTAGCTCGGCAGCGCCTCGCGCCAGGCGCGGTAGAGCGGGTTGGCCGTCTGTTGGAGGGTCACCACCCAGGCGATGTCGCCGCGGAGGCCCTCCACGACGACCCACGTCTGGGCCAGCACCCCCACGGCCCCGAGCACGACGAAGATGATCAGCCGCCACCCGCCGCCGCGCACCCACCAGGCGATCAGGATGGCCGCGAGCGGCAGCACCACCACCAGCTGACGGCCGGGGAACCACCAGCCCTGCATGGTCAGAGCCACGAATGTGGCGACGAACCAGCCGGCCGCCAGGGGCAGCACGAGGGCGGCGGATCCGCGTGGCCGCGACGCGGCCAGCGCCCCGAGAGCGGGGATCAGCAGCAGCCAGGCCGGCTGCCATGCGGCGATGCCGAAGTCGCGATCGACGAACAGCCCGACGAGCCGCCGGCCGCGCCCGAAGTAGTCGGGGTGCGCGCCGATCACCTGCAGCTGGCCGTCGACGAAGTAGGAACCCGACGCGTAGGGGGTGGTGCCGCCGTAGAGGGCCTCGTGTGCGAGCAGGAACGCCACGGCGGACAGCGCCAGGACCGCGCAGAGGCCCGCGGCGACGCGCAGGCGTCCGGATTTCCACACCATCCACACACCGACGGCTGCGAGGGCCACCGCCACCGGGGCGTACTTCACCGACAGCCACGGCAGCGTCACCACGGCCAGCGCCAGCACCACCAGGCCTCCCCGGCGCAGGGGGCCGGTGAGGGCCGCGACGCCGGCGAGGGCGGCGAGGGCGCCGGCGATCTCCGGGTACACCTGCGAGCCGTAGGCCGCGAGCGGCGCCGACGCGCCGAGGACGCCCACGACGACGGCGGCCGGGAGCAGCGGGACGCCGAAACGCCGCACCGCGGTCCAGAGGGTCAGCGCGGCGACGGCCGCGGCGATCAGGCACAGGGCCAGCTTGGCGAGCACCCAGCCCCCGACCGCCATCGGGATGGCGAGGATCACCGGCAGCAGGGGGTCGTGGGGCTCCACGAGGCTGCCGTCGGCCCGGGCCCTGGCCTGCGGGTCGAGGGTGATCTCGTAGAAGGGCCGGTACTCCCGGCCCCGGTACTGCGGGCCCACATCGAGGTCGCCGTCCTCAGCCAGGCTGAGGGCCGTCACGAGGTAGTGCGGCTCGTCGGCGGTGGTCTGGACGGCGGATGTCGCGCGCACATCGACGCCCGCCGCGGCGGCGGCGAAGGCGACGAGCGCCACCACCAGCATGGCCGGCCGCAGGCCGATCGCAACGCGCTTCACCGTCGTCTGCCCCCGGTCACGAGACTCCGTCCATCGCCCTTCGGCGCAGTGTAAGGTCCACCGACGTTGAGCGTAAGGCGGACCTACCAACAGCGGACGATGGTCACGCGCGCCGCCCTCCTCGCGGCCGGGTGCGCGGCGCTGGCGGCCAGCATCGTCTACATCGCCGAGTCGGTCAACCTCTCCCAGCTCGGAGAGGTGCTGCGCACCGCGGTCTCCGATCCCGTGGGCCTCGCCATCGCCCTCACGGCCTATTTCCTCGCCTTCGTCGTGCGCGCGCGCCTATGGTGCCGCGTGCTGCAGGGCCTCTCCTTCGGGCAATCGCTCGCGGCGATCCACGTCTCCCTGGCGGCCAACCACATCCTGCCCCTCCGCCTGGGCGAGCCGGTCCGCATCATCTCGGTCGTCCGGCGCGCCGCCGTGCCGGTCGGCGCCGCGACGGCGTCGACCATCCTGCTGCGCGCCGCCGACGTCCTCGCCGTGGTGGCCATCGCGGCGATCCTCGGTCCCGGCCTCGCCGAGGACCTGATCGGTGGCGCGGGCCTCCCGCTGGCGATCATCTCCGGAGCCCTCCTGCTGGTGGCCGCGGCCTGGCTCGCGCGGGTCGCGCGCCGCACCGGAGCCGACGGCGGGGCGTGGCCGGCGCTGGTCGTGCCGGGCTCCGCCGTGGCGTGGCTGCTGGAGAGCGTGCTCGTGTGGTCGTGCGCCGGATGGGCGGGTCTGCACGTGTCGCCCCTCGACGCCGCGCTGGTGACCGCCGTCACCATCGTCGCGCAGACCGTCGCGATCACCCCCGGCGGCATCGGCACCTACGAGGCCGCCGCCACGGCCGCCTTCGTGGGCCTGGGCGCCGAGCCGGGCGCCGCGCTCGCGGCGGCGGTGGCGGCCCACGCGCTCAAGACCGCATACGCGCTTGTCGCCGGCGGCGTCGGCGCGGCCTGGCCCGCGCCCAGTCTGTTCGGGTACCTGCGGCTCGCCCGCCCGCGCTCCGCGCCGCCCGCGCCGGCCGTCCCGCCGGATCCCCGAGACGTCGCGCCCGTCGTGCTGGTGCTGCCGGCGCACGAGGAGGAGGCGACGGTCGCGGACGTGGTGCGGCGCGCCCCCGCCTCGGTCGCCGGGCGGCCCGTGCGCGTGCTCGTGGTCGATGACGGCTCGTCCGACGCCACCGCCGCGGTCGCCGAGGGGGCGGGTGCCGAGGTGGTGCGGATGGGGGACAACGCCGGCCTGGGCGCGGCGGTGCGTCGCGGGATCTCAGAGGCGGTCGCCCTCGGCCCGGCGGCGGTCGCCTTCTGCGACGCCGACGGCGAGTACGCGCCCGAGGAGCTCGAGGCGATGGTCGCGCCGATACTCGCAGGCCGCGCCGACTACGTCGTCGGCTCGCGCTTCGAGGGAGGGATAGAGCGGATGCGTCTGCACCGGCGCATCGGCAACCGGGCGCTCACCCTGGTCCTCTCGGCCGTGGCCCGCCGCTCCCTCTCGGACGGCCAGAGCGGGTACCGCGCGATGTCCCGCGCCGCCGCGGCCGACGCCGAGATCATCCACGACTTCAACTACGCGCAGGTGTTGACGCTCGACCTGCTCGGCAAGGGCTACCGCTATGAGGAGGTTCCCATCAGCTATCGCTTCCGCGAACACGGCACGTCCTTCGTGCGACCGGTTCCGTATCTGCGCCGTGTGGTGCCGGCCGTATATCGCGAGCTGAATGCGGTGTCGCCGGTGCAGCACGACTTCGAGACGCCGACCCGGGCGCGATCCGCCGTCCGGTGAGGCGTGCTGACGGGCGAGCATGGATGGCGTACCGGGTCGCGCGCGATCGGTTGAGGTGAACCGGGTCGGCGGGGCCGTGAAGCGACGCGGTTAACGGTCTCCACACGGGCCATCGGTGCGGTCCCGGCGCCCGGACGCCGCCGGCGGTCTCGGCGAACGGAGTTCCTAGTCCTCCACCACGTGGGTCGCGAATCGCCGCCGGGCGGCGGCCCAGCCCTCGGAGTCGAAACCCCCGTCCGTGCGGAGGCAGTCGACCGCGGCCCAGGCCATCGCCAGCGCGTGATGGGCGTTGTCGTGTACGAACAGCCCCTGGCGTCCCAGGGTCAGCAGCGAGGGCTGGGCCCCCGCCCAGGCGTCGAGCCGGGCGATGCGCTGCTCGAACCCCGTGCGCAGGATCGGGTAGGCGTGGCGCAGGCGCACCACCTCGACGGCGGCGATCGGGGGACGCGGCAGGCCGGCCTCGGCGAGGCCGTCGCCGACCACGGCCCCCAGCTCGGCATCCCCTGAGGCCCACAGCGCGTCGCCGGGGTCGCACGGGATCTCGGCGCACAGCACCGTGACGCCCCGCGGGTCGTCGCCGTCGCGGTAGTTCTTGGGCTCCGACACGCGGGTGACCGGCGTCGCGCCTCCGGGCAGGTAGTGCGCGTCGAACGGCGTGTAGCGACGGCGCTCGATGACGACATACACCAGCAGCATCGCCCGGAACTCGAGGCCCCGCGCCGCCTCCAGCGCCCCCGGATCGGGGGAGGGGGTGGTCATGGCGGCGAGCGCCGTCAGCGGGAGGGTCGACCACACCCGGCGCGCGGTCAGCGCGCGGCCGTCGCCCAGGGTGACGCGGCCGCCGTCCTCCGACAACTCCACCCCCGTCACCTCCGAGCCCGTCTCGATTCGCGCGCCGGCGGCCGCGGCGGCCTCGGCCAGCGCCTCGACGATCTGGCCGTAGCCCCGGCGGGGGTACAGGAACACCCGCCTGCCCTCGGCCCCCCGCGCGACCAGGCGCCGCGCGAGCCGCGCGGGTGAGCCGGCGGCCACGCGGCGACGCGCCTGCTCGCCCGAGAGCTCCTCGGGCGCGACGCCCCAGATCTTCCGGGCATAGGGGAAGTAGAAGCGGTCGCAGATGGTGGGTCCCAGGGCCGCGCGGAGCACCTCGGCGAAGGTGTCCCCCTTCGGGCGCCGCAGCGGCCCGAGGGCCGCGTCGCGCAGGGCTCCAAGCGCCATGCTCGGCGGCAGGTGGCGCACGACGTCGGCGGGGCGCAGCGGGAAGGCGATCCACCGGTCGTCGAGGCGGATGCGCCCGTTGCGGGGTCGCCTCTGGAGATCGTCGCCCAGCAGCGCGCTCAGGTCGGCCAGGATGCGCGGCTCGATGGTGGGGTGCAGGCGATGGCTGCCGAGATCCACCCGCAGGCCGGCGACGGTCAGGCTGCCGGCCGCCCCGCCGAGCCGCGAGGAGCGTTCGAGCAGCGTCACGCGGTGCCCGTCGCGCGCGGCGCGGTAGGCGGCGCCGACGCCGGCGGGGCCTCCGCCGAGCACCAGCAGGTCCGCCCCGTGATCGCTCAGCGGCTAGCCGGGGAGGACGTAGAGGCCGGCGGCCGCGCGCTCGCCGATGACCCGCTCGTCGCCGTCGACCACGACGGTCAGCTGACCCGCCGCCGGGTCGTTGCGCAGCACCTCGACATCGGTGCCGGGCACCAGGCCCTGCTCGTAGAACCAGTGCAGGAGATCGCCGTCGTGCTCGGCAAGGCGCACGATGCGCGCCTTGCCCCGCTCGACGGTGGCGAGGGGAGTGAGATCCCGGTTCTCCTCCTGCTCGTGCGCCGTGTCCACCGGCCATCCGTGCGGGCACCGGTCCGGGTGGCCCAGCTGGACGGAAAGGCGCTCGACCATCTCGTCGCTGAAGGCGTCGCCGATGTCGTCGGCGTGCACGTGCGACTCGGCCGCGGTGTAGCCCATGAAGTCGGTCAGGAAGCGCTCGATGATGCGGTGGTGGCGCACCACGCGCTCCGCCTCCTCCCGGCCCTTCTTGGTCAGCAGAGGGCCCTTGCGCGGGCCGCGCTCGACGAGCCCCTCGGACTCGAGGCGCTTCATCATCTCGCTGGCGGTCGGGGGGGTGACGCCCAGCATCTCCGCGACCCGCGCCGCGGGCACGGGGGCCTCCTTGACCACCGGGCCGTACTCGCCGATCGGCGTCGCGAGGAAGTAGATCGCCTCGAGATAGTCGTCGGTGGAGTGGACGCGTCCCATCCCGCGCATCCTATCCCGTCGTGCGCATGCGCGACCTATGTGGCATCGCAGGGGTGGCGCGAACGCCCAGTATTCGTTACGTTCGTCACATGAGCCCTCCGAGCGATCGCGGGGTGCGGCCCAGGCGGATCCTCGTGATCGCCAACGAGACGTGCGCCGCAGCCGGGGTCATCGAGGAGGTCTCCTACCGTGCCGGGGACGGGGGCGAGATCATGGTGGTCGCGCCGGCACTCGCCCGCACCCGGCTCGAGCACTGGCTCACCTCCGATCTGGAGCGGCGCCAGGAGGAGGCGCGCGAGCGGCTCGAGACCTCGCTCAGGGCGATGCACCGCGCCGGCCTCAACGCGAGCGGCCATCTGGGAGACGCCGACCCGCTGCAGGCGCTCGACGACGCGCTGCGCGTGTTCGAGCCCGACGAGGTGATCATCTCGACGCACCCGCCGCAGCGGTCCGGCTGGCTCGAGCGCCAGGTGGTCCGCAAGGCGCGCGAGCGGTACGACCTCCCGATCACCCACGTCGTGATCGACCTCGAGATGGAGAGCGTGGTCTCCGACCAGGACGACCGCGCGGCGGCCCGGGCGGCCGCGGGGCGCCGGATGCGCGTGTTCCACGCGAGCGACTACGACGAGGCGATCGCGATCCAGAGCGGGGGCTTTCGCGACCGCCGGCCCTCGGGCGGGTCACCCGGAGTGTGGGTGACCGACCGGCCGCCGCCGCCCGGTAGCCAGGAGTGGGTCGTGTTCGCCGTCGACCTCCCCGAGGAGGACCTCAGCGGCTTCGAGCGCGAGCCCGGCGACGAGGGGCGGCGGTTCCTGCTCCCCGCCGAGCTGCTCAACCGGCACGGGCCCCCGATCGCCGAAGGCGACTGGTCCGAATAGCCGGTCAGGTCGCCGGAGTGATCTTCACCGAGTAGATGTAGATCGGGCTGGTCGGCGTCTGGGACGACGGGTCGCCCGGGTCGGCTCCGGGGTCGACGAATCCCTCGATGGTCTTCGCCACCTTCAGGCCTCGGACCACCCGTCCGAACTTGGAGAACGAGTTGGGGAGCGCCGAGGCGTCGCCGGTCACGATGAAGAACTGGGATCCGTTGGTGTTCGGGCCGGAGTTGGCCATCGCCACCGAGCCCGTGGGGTAGCCGTCGTTCGGCAGCTCGTCGGGGAACGTGTATCCGGGGCCGCCGTAGCCCTTGCCCTCGGGGTCGCCACCCTGGATCACGAACCCGGCGACGACGCGGTGGAAGGTGAGCCCGTCGTAGAAGCCCTGGCGCGCCAGGAACACGAAGTTGTTGACCGTCTTCGGCGCGGCCTTGGCGTTCAGGGCGATCACGATGTCGCCGCACGAGGTGGACAGGGTCGCCCGGTAGGCGGTGGAGGTGTCGATGGCCATCGGCGGGGCCGATGCGTACGACTTCGGGTCGGCCGGCGGGTCGGGCACGCGCGCGCTGCACTCGGCGCCGGTCGAGTTGGTGATGACGCCGGCGTCCTCGGCCGGGGCGGTGGACGACGCCGGCGGAGAGGCCGAGGGGGTGCCGGCGGTCGAGTCGCCACCGCCGCAGCCGGCCGTGACCAGCGCGACCGCGACCGCGGAGAGGGCCGCCGCGAGCACCGGCCTCCATCGGACTGCGCGCGGGGGCCTCACGCCATCGGCACCTGGACGCGCGACGGCGGGTCGGAGGTCTCGAGCGCCCGCAGCCGGAAATAGGTCAGCGTCCATGCCACCGCCGCGAAGGGGGCCGCGAGGCTGTTGCCCAGCGCCGCGACGATGAAGGGGCGCAGGGGATCCCCGAGGGGCAGGGCGACCACGCCCAGCACCAGGCTGAGCGCCACGAGCACCACCAGGGTCAGCACGACCACGCCGAAGACCGGCCACGCGTTCCCCCGCACCAGCGCCCGGCTGCGGCGAAAGCCGCCGATCACGCCCCGTGACTCCAGCACGATCACCGGGGACACCATCAGCCACCAGGTCAACAGCACCAGCCCCGGCACCACCAGGAGGATCAGGCCGAGGAGGATCCCGGCGGCCGCGAGCACACCGGCCACGGCGAGCCGCAGCAGCGATTGGCTGGCGTAGCCGAACGTCCCGGCCACGCCGATGTCCTGACGGCCGTCACGCACGTCCTCGACGGCCTTCACCAGGGCGCCCTGCACCAGGAAGATGGCGGCGATGTTGAGGAGGTTGGCCAGGATCACGCCGGACCATCCCACCAGCGCCAGCAGCCCCGCGATCACGCCGAGGGGCACGTAAACGATCGCCGCGATCGAAATCAGATGGCGGGCGTGGGCGCGATAGAGGTCCCAGGACTCGCGCAATATCTCGCCCGGCCGCATGGACGCCGACTCTAGTGGAGCCCGGGCGATTCCGGCTCCGGTCAGGTGCGTATGCCCACGCCGCGGATGAACGTCCACCACGCCCATCCGAGCAGCAGCGCGGCCAGGCCGAGGGTGACGCCCAACGAGAGCTCCGCCGCGACGTCGGACGTTCCGAGCATGCCCTCCCGCGCGGCGACCACCATGTAGAAGATCGGGTCGAAGTGGGTCAGGGCCCGCCACGGCTGGGTCAGGGACTGGATCGAGTAGAACACGCCGCCGAGGAACACGAGCGGCTGGATGACCAGATTGCCGACCACGTTCTGCTGGTCCCACCCCGTGGAGTACAGGCCGACGACGGTCCCGAGCGCGGCGAAGGCGATGCTCGTGCCGATCAGTGCCGCGGCGAGCAGCAGAGGGCGCTCGATCGAGAAGTCCACGAACACCCGCGCCGCGCCAAGCGTGAGCACTCCGATCATCAGGCTGCGCAGCACCCCGCCCGACATGTAGCCGACCAGCATCTGCGACGCGCTCATCGGGCTGCTGGCGGGGTCCTCGATGAAGCCGTCGCTGCGCGCCTGGTAGATCGAGGTGGCGTTGTTGCCGAAGGCCGAGGTGGCCACGCCCATCAGCACCAGGCCGGGGACGATGAACTGCTCGTAGGGCGTGCCGTCGATCAGCCGGATCTGGCTGCCGAGCGCGATCCCGAAGACGACGATGAACAGGACGGCCGCGACCACGGGCGGCAGGATCGTCTGGCTCCAGAGGCGCACCACGCGCAGCACCTCACGCTCGGACAGGGCGAGCATCCCTCGTCGTCGCGCGCGGCGCACTTCGGCCGAGCTCACCGGCCCACCAGCCGCAGGTAGACGTCCTCGAGCCGCGGGGCCGAGAAGCGCTCGCGCAGGTCGCCGGGTGGGCCCTCCGCCACGATCCGTCCCGCGCGGATGAACGCGACGCGCTCGCACAGGGCTTCCGCCTCCTCGATGTAATGCGTCGTGAGAAGGATCGAGGTGCCGTCCGCGTGGAGCGCCCGGATGTAGGTCCACAGGTCGTGCCGCAGCTCCAGGTCCACGCCGGCCGTCGGCTCGTCCAGGATCACGAGCCGTGGCCGGTGCAGCAGCGCGCGCGCCAGCAGCAGGCGCCGCCGCATGCCGCCTGAGAGCAGGTGCGCGTAGCTCGTCGCCTTGGCGGTCAGGTCGAAGGCCACCAGCATCTCGTCGGCCCGCCGGCGCGCGTCGGCGCGGCTCATGCCGAAGTAGCGGCCGTGAAGGGCCAGCAGCTCGCGCACGGGGACGAAACGGTCGAGCGCCACGTCCTGGGGCGCGTAGCCGATGGCGGTGCGGGCCGCGCCGGCCGTCGCGCCCGAGGCCGGCTCGCCGAACACCGAGATGGTGCCGCCGGTCGGGCGGGTGAGACCCACGATGCTGCGGATCAGGGTCGTCTTGCCGGCCCCGTTGGGCCCGAGGAGCCCGAAGAACGCGCCGGCCGGCACCTCGAGGTCGAGTCCGGTGAGCGCCTCGACTCCGCCGTCGAAGATCTTGGTGACGCCGAGGCAGGAAAGCGCCGGCTCCGAGCCGGGATTCACGATCCGCGGCTCGGAGCGCGGGCGACGCTAGAACCCGCCGTCGATGCCCTCGTCGCCGTTGCCGCCGCGAACGCGCTTGAGCACCACGATCACGGCGCCGGCGACGGCGCCGATGACGATGATCTTGGTGATCGCGCGGCGGATGCGCTTCTTCTTCTTGGGGGGCTCGATGAGGCCGGCCACCGCCTTCTGCAGGTCGAGGGCCGAGCCCTCCACCTTGCGCTGGAGCTTGCGGTCGTAGGCCAGCTTGCGGGCGATCGCGGACGGCGGCTTGCCGCCCACCTGGTCGTTCACCTCTTTGCCGACGTTGAAGGCCTGCTTGACGGCCCCCTGGAACTCGGGGTCGCTGGCGGCCCTCTGGATGATCGGTCGCACGGTCTCGAGCAGCGCCGCGACGCCCGCGAGTGATCTCGCGCTGTCCTTCGACATCTGACCTCCCTGTGAGTCTCGGCGTCCACCCTTGCGGATGTCGCTCAGCCTGCGACGGACGACGTGTCGCCCGATGCGGAACGTTACGTACCCGATGAGGGCCTGGCGGCGATTCATTGCGCCCACTCTAGTGCCGCGAGACGGGCTGCGTGAAACCCGGTGTGCGCTGGTGTCGCGCCGGCGCGGCTCATAGGGTGCCTCCATGACCGGGGAGCGCTCGTTCGCGTTGGTCCGCCACGGGCAGACCGATTACAACCTTGCCGGCCGGCTCAACGGCGACCCCAGCGTGCCGATCCCGCTCAACGCCACCGGGCTCGCCCAGGTCGAGGCATTGCGTCCGCGCGTGGCCGCCCTGCCCGTCGACGCCGGCATCAGCACCCGCTTCCCGCGCACCCGCCAGACACTCGAGATCCTGCTCGAGGGCCGCGATGTGCCGTGTGACGTGTGCCAGGACCTCGACGACGTGCTGCTGGGCGAGATGGAGGGCCACCCGGTTCAGGACTACCGCGCATGGCGCAGCGAGAACGGCCCGGAGGCCGCCCCGCCGGGCGGGGAGAGCCGGCTCCAGGTGGTGGCCCGGTATGCGAGGGGCTTCGAGTGGGTGCTGGCGCGCCCGGCCCGCTTCCCGTTGATCGTGACCCACGACATTCCGATCCGTTTCCTGCGCAACGCCATCGCCGGGCAGGACCCGATAGAGGGCCCCGTGCGGTCGATCGACAACGCGTCGCTGCTCGTGGTGAGCGAGCCCGAGCTGCGGCACGGCATCGATGTCATGCGCGCGAGGCTGCCTCAAACGTCCTCGTGAGCTACCATGCTCGCGGCTCCATACGTCGGAGCCGGTCGTGCGGACAAAACGAAGGATGAGGCAATGGCTGAGGGTGTCGTGAAGTGGTTCTCGTCCGAGAAGGGCTACGGATTCATCACGCCGGATGACGGTGGCAAGGATCTGTTCGTGCACTTCTCCGAGATTCAGGGGTCGGGATACCGCAACCTCGAAGAGGGCCAGCGGGTCAGCTACGAGGCCACCGAGGGCCAGAAGGGCCCCCAGGCTTCGACCGTCCAGGCGCTCTAGGCGCCCGAGTCAGGGTCCAGGCATCGAGAGGAGACGTTCTGGCGACAAAGCAGAAGGAAGAGGCGATCGAGGTGGAGGGAGAGGTCACCGAGGCCCTCCCGAACACCATGTTCCGAGTGATCCTCGACAACGAGCACGAGGTGCTGGCCCACATGGCCGGCAAACTTCGTCGTTTCCGCATCCGGATCAACCCGGGTGACCGGGTGAAGGTGGAACTCTCGCCCTACGACCTCAACAGGGGTCGCATCACCTTCCGCCTGAAGTAGGCCTCCGTCGCAGAGGGGCCGCCCCGCTCGCCGCGCGCGCTACAGCGCCGCGGCGAGCGCCGGGCGCGCCTCGGCGTCGTCGAGTGGCGTGGGCGCCGCCGTGCTCCGGTCGAGCAGCACCGGGCGCAGCGGCGCCTCGATGACGCGATCGCCCGCCACGCCGACGCGATATGCGCTGCGCCCTTCGCGCGAGGCGACGACGGCCGCGAGACGACGGTCCACGAAGTGCAGCGCGACCCCGTCCTCGGCCGCCAGGCCCGGCGCCAGGCCGTTACGCAGCGCGCCCATGTAGGCGTCGCGCCGGGCGCCGTAGTGCGGGCAGTTGCTGCCCGGCAGCAGGCCGAGACCCCCGTCGAGGGGCGCCAGCTGCGAGCCGAACGAGGCCGTGACGCCGCCCTCGAACCAGCACATCGAGCCGGCGCAGAGCCCGGCGAGCACGACGCCGCGCTCCCATGCCTCCCGCAGGATCTCATCGATTCCATGGGCCCTCCACACCGCGAGCATGTTGACCGTGTTGCCGCCGCCCACGTAGATCACGTCCTGGTTCAGCAGCAGCGACCGGGCGTCGTCAACGGTGCGGTTGAAGAGGGCCAGGTGGCTCGGCGTGCAGGAGCGCATGGAGAACGCGCCATAGAACTTGACGATGTAGCTCGAGTTGTCGCCCCCGGCCGTGGCGAGGAAGCACACGCGCGGCCGGGCCGCTCCGCTGGCGTCGAGGATGTAGTCGTCGAGCGCCGCGCCCCGGGGGTCCTCCGAGAACCCCCCGCCGCCCAGGGCCACGATCTGCCGCGGCCTGCGACGGGCCGTGGACGATGCGCGGGTGGAGCGCGCGCGAGCCATGACGCGATGATGAGGCGAATCGTCACAAGCGCTCAGGGACCTGTGCACAGAGTTCTGACCCCGCGGGCTGGCCCGGCGGACAGCCGGGAGGTCGGTACTCTGACGCAGATGAGCCGAAACATCGTCGCGTGCGGTGGCGGGGGATGGTCGTCAGAGCCCGGGGAGGGGGCGCTCGAGGACTACATCCTCGGCCTCACCGAATCCGATCACCCCGGGATCTGCCTGCTGCCGACGGCGAGTGGCGACTCGGACTGGCTGGTCGCGCGATTCCACGAGTTCTTCCGCACCCGCCCGGTGCGGGCGTCGCACATCTCCCTGTTCCGGGCGCACCCCGAGGGCGTCGAGGAGCATCTGCTCGCGCAGGACGTGATCTACGTCGGCGGGGGAAGCAGCGCAAACCTGATGGCGGTGTGGCAGGTGCACGGCCTGGGCGACATCCTGCGCCGCGCCTGGGAGTCGGGCGTCGTGCTGGCCGGCGTCAGCGCCGGCGCCATCTGCTGGTTCCAGGCGGGCCTGACCAACTCGCTGGGGCCCTACTTCACTCCGGTCGCGGGCCTCGGCTTCGTGGACGGGGGCTTCTGCCCCCACGCGGACAGCGATCCCGCGCGCCTCGTGGCGCTGCGCGATCTCGTGGACCGCGGTCTGATGCCCCCGACGTACGCGGTCAACGACGGCGCCGCGATCCACCTCTGCGACGAGGCCCCGCCGCGTCTGCTGTCCGGGGCGCCCGGCCGGGGCGCGCGCCTCGTGGGTCCCGGCGGCGCCGAGGAGTCGCTCGCGCCCCTCGTCCTGACCCGGTGAGAGGGGCGCCCCGGACGTCGTCCGGGCCCACCGGGGAGATCGCGCCCGATCGACGGCGTGAGCGACCCATCCCGGAGGCGGCGTCGAGCATCGGCCTCCACCCCGACGGCCTGGGTCAGCGTGCGCCGGCGGCCCGCCTGATCGCGCCGGCGGGCGCGTCGAAGGCGGCGGCGACCGCGGCCCTGTCCGGCCCGCTCACCACCAGCCACTCCGTCGCACGCACGTGCGAGACGGTCCCGACCCGCTCGCCGGCCGGGTTGTGGATGCCGATCCGCGCGCCCACGTAGCGCGGCACGTCGATCGCCAGGGACGCGACGTGGCCCCGCTGCGAGAGCAGTTCCGCCACGGCCACCGGGTCGTGGAAGCCCTCGTCGTTGAGCGAGAGGATCACCCATGGGGTGGGGATGGCCTCGATCAGCTCCACCATGGCGTCGGACGCGAGCCGGGCGCTGTTGAAGGGGCTGCGCGTGGTGCGGCAGTCCACCCGCTTGCGCGCGACCCCGTACGACTCGGGCGCGTCACCGCGGGTGATGGTCTCCCAGACGTGGTAGTTCGAGAAGTACGAGTGCTGGTTGTACGGCGGGTCGAGGTAGGTGCAGTCGATGCCCGCCAGTTCCGCCGCGAGCGACGTGGCGTCACGTCGCAGCACCACTCCGGGCGGGCCCGCCACGGCGTCGGGCTCGCGCAGCTCCAGCGGGCGCAGGCTGCGCGCCGCGGGACGCTTGAGGTAGGCCATCTGCAGACCGCAGGTGGAGTCGACCCGGTCGGCCGCCTCCAGCAGGCTGGTCAGCAGGCAGCCGCGCATCACGGGATCGGTCGCGATCTCGTCGATGCCGGCGCGGATGGCGTCGATGAGGGCCCCGTTCGCCTCCGAGAAGTAGCGCGCCTGGCGGCAGAAGGTCTCGGTGACATAGCCCGGCGCGCCCGGCAGGCTCCCCAGCTCGCCCAGCAGTCGTCGCAGGAGGTCGCGGTCGAGGTCGGGCCCCGCGCCGATGTAGGCCTGGCCGAAGGCCTCCGAGTAGCTCGCCATATCGTTCGACACGACGTGGCGGCCGGCCCGCCTGAACGCCTGGCCGGCGCGCGTGGTGCCGGCGAACAGGTCGCAGATCGAGGCGATCGGCAGGCGTCCCGCGACATCCTCGAGCAGCGGAGCGAGCATCCGCTTGGAGCCGATGTACTTGATCACGCGGGCGCCTCGACGCGGCGCGCCAGTCCCACCGCGATCCATGCCACCGCGAGGCCGAGGCAGGCGCCCGCGACGACGTCGAGCGGGTAGTGCACCCCGAGGTAGACCCGGGACACGGCGATCAGCGTCGCGAGCGCGAAGAGGGGGAGCCGCAGGGCCGGATAGCGCATGGCCACGACGCCGGCCGCGGCGAAGGCGGTCGCCGCGTGCGACGAGGGGAACGAGGCGTCGCCCGGGATGTCGATCAGCGCCGAGACGTCGGGATGCGCCAGGGGCGGGCGCTCCCGGCCGGTGAGGCCCTTGATCGCGGTGGCGCAGAGCGCCGCCACGGCGTAGGCGGCCGCGGCGAGCAGGGCGGTGACCGGCAGGGAGCGCGGTCGGCGATGCAGGTCGGCGACGGCGCCGACCGCGACGAACACGAGCCCCCGCACCCACCACGCCGAGGCGAGGGTCATGATCGGCGTGAGCCACGACGCGCGGAGCGCGATGACGGCGTCGAGCACCGCCCGGTCCGCGCGTGTCAGCCAGGCGATCACGGCGGAAGGGTAGCCGAGGGGTCGCGGCGAAGGTCATCCGCGACCGCCTCCCGCATCCGGAGCCTGCCCGTGCACCGACTACCGCACCGCTTTCATCCCCTCGTCATCGCGGCCGCCGGCGTGGCGGTGCTCACACTGGGATGGCTGGTCGGCCTCGCCGGCTAGGACCGACGTCCCCGCGTGGTTCGGCGGGCCTCAATCGCCACCTTCGGGCCGCTATGCTCCCGCGTCGTGGCGGCCCGCAGGAAGAAGAAGCTGAAGGTCAAGAAGCGGTGCTGCGACTCGACGCGGCTGTGCAAGGGGTGCCCGCTCCGCCCGGAGAACCGGAAGCGAGGCCCTCGCCCGCGGGCCTAGGCGCCTGTCAGGGGGTCGTCGCGGCGGCGGAGTGATCGCCGTCGGTGAGGCGCTCGCCCACTCCCATGCAGGTCGGGCACGTGTGTGGCACCAGGCGCCCGGTCCCCGCGGCCGCGGTGAACAGACGGCGCTGGCCCCAGCAGGTGCCGCAGGGGATCCAGACGGAGCGACTCTCGATGTCGTCGTGCGGGTTCCATGTCATGCCCCGAGTTTCGGCCGCCCACGGCCGCGAACCATTGGCCCGATGTACAACGTTCGGCCCCCGAACCTCTTACGACGCGAGGCGGGACGGTGGGAAGTCCGCCTCCGTCACGCCCTGTACCGTGACGCGGTGCGTGCCTTGAGCGTCCTCGAGTGGGGTGCGACGCCGGTTTCGGCGGAGGCGCCCATGCCCACCGCGTCCCCGGGGCGGACCCTGGTGCGCGTCCTCGCGACGCCGCTGAATCCCGTCAACATCGCGATCGCGTCCGGACGGTTCTACATGCCGTTGCCCGACCCGCCGTTCGTCGCCGGGGCCGAGGCCGTGGGGGAGGTCGTGGCCGACGGCCGGTATCCGGCGGGCACCCGCGTGTGGGCCCTGGTCACCACCGGTGGGTTCGGCGAGATCGTCGCGGTCCCCGACGAGCGCCTGGTGCCCGTGCCCGACGAGATCGGCGACCTCACGGCGGGCGCGCTCGGCATCGCCGGCCTGGCGGGCTGGATGCCGGTGCGCGAGAGGGGCCGGCTGGTGCCCGGCGAGACCGTGGTGGTGCTCGGCGCGAGCGGCGTGGTGGGGCAGATGGCCGTGCAGGCCGCGCGCGTGGGCGGGGCGGGCCTCGTCGTCGCGGTGGCGCGCAGCGCGGCGGGGCGCGCGCGGGCGCTGAGCCTCGGGGCGGACGTCGCGCTCGCCACGGGCGACGCCCTGATGGGCGAGCTGCGCGAGGCCTGCGGCGACGGCGCCGATCTGGTGGTCGACACACTCTGGGGCGACTCGGCGGCCGCCGCGATCGGCGCGATGGCGCGCGCCGGGCGCCTCGTGCAGGTCGGCAACGCCGAGAGCCCGATGATGCCGATGGTCGCGGGCCCGCTGCGCGGGGGGCGCCTGGACATCCGCGGCTTCTCGGTGTTGGTCGAGGAGCCGGCCGAGCTGGAGCGGGCCTACGGCGAGCTGACCGCGGCGGTTGTCCGCGGTGCTCTGGAGGTCGATCTCCACATCGAGGAGGTGCCGTTCGCCGACGCGCCCGCCGCCTGGGAGCGCCAGATCGCCGGCACCGCCGGGCGCAAGCTGGTGGTGGTGCCCGCGTGAGCGCGTTCCACGACGACATGGCCGTGGGCTACGGCTTCGAGGGCGCCACAGTGCGGCTCGGACGGCCGTTCGCCGACCCGGCTCAGGTGGACACCGAGGTCGAGGTCGCCATACCGCTGCGGTTCCTCAATCGCCACGGCCTGATCGCGGGGGCCACCGGCACCGGCAAGACGCGCACTCTCCAGCTGATCGCCGAGCAGATCTCCGCCGCCGGCTGCCCCGTGTTCGCCGCAGACATGAAGGGCGACCTGGCGGGCATCGGCGCCTCCGGCACGTCGGACGAGCGACTCGCGACCCGCGCCACCGAGCTCGGCTACCCGTGGTCGGCCGCCGCGGCGCCGGTCGAGCTGCTCGCGCTGACCGGCAGCGACGGGGTGCCGCTGCGGACCACCGTGACCGAGTTCGGCTCGATCCTGATGTCGAAGGTGCTGGAGCTCAACGAGACGCAGGAGTCGAGCCTCGGCCTGATATTCCGCTACTGCGACGAGAAGGCCCTGCCGCTGCTCGACCTCGAGGACCTGCGGGCCGCGCTCGCGTACCTCACGGGCCCCGGGAAGTCCGAGCTGAAGACTCTCGGGGGGATCTCCACCGCGACGGCGGGCGTGCTGCTGCGCAAGGTCTCCCAGCTCGAGTCGGAGGGGGGCGACGTCTTCTTCGGCGAGCCGGCCTTCGAGGTGGCCGACCTGCTGCGAACCGCTCCGGACGGTCGCGGCGTCGTGTCCGTGCTGGGCCTGGTGGATGTCGCGCGCCGGCCGGCGCTGTTCTCCACCTTCCTCATGTGGGTGCTCGCCGAGCTGTTCGAGCGGCTGCCGGAGGTCGGTGATCCCGAGAGGCCGACGCTCGTGTTCTTCTTCGACGAGGCCCACCTGCTGTTCGACGGCGCATCCAAGGCCTTCCTCGACGCCGTCGCCCAGACCGTGCGCCTGATCCGCTCCAAGGGGGTCGGGGTGTTCTTCATCACCCAGCTGCCGACCGACGTGCCCGACGACGTGCTCTCGCAGCTCGGCCACCGCGTGCAGCACGCGGTGCGCGCGTTCACGCCCAAGGACGCCCGTGCGCTGAAGAGCGCCGTGGAGACCTTCCCGACCACCGCCCACTACGACGTGGCCCAGATGCTCCGGTCGCTCGGGGTGGGGGAGGCCGCCGTGACAGTGCTGGATCCCCGCGGCGTGCCGACTCCGGTGGCCGCGACCCGGCTGTATCCGCCGGCGTCGCGCATGACCCCGCTCACTCCCGAGGAGCGTGCCTGCGCGATCGCCGCCTCGCCCCTGCGCCCGCGCTACGCGGAGCGCCTCGACCGGGAGAGCGCGGCCGAGTTGCTCGAGGCGCGCGCCGCCGGCGACGCGGCGCGCGCCGGACGGGTGCGCGAGCGGGCGACGCCCGCTCGGGCGCCGCGCACATCCCCTCCGCCCGCGAACGAGACCCTCGCCGACCAGGTCGGGGACGTGCTCGGCTCGTCGGTCGGGCGGCAGGTGACGCGCGAGGTGGTGCGGGGCATCTTCGGGATGCTCACGCGCCGCAAATGAGCCCCCGGCCCGCCCGCGCGCGCCGCAGCTGCCATGTGGTGCCGGGCTCGAGCCCGAGGATGCTCGAGAAGGCCGCCACGCTGCCCGCCGACGAGGTGATCCTGGACCTGGAGGACTCGGTCGCGCCGGGCGCCAAGGGCGGCGGCCCCCGCGACGCGATCGTCGCGGCGCTGCGGGCGGGTCTGGCGGCGCCGACCCGGGCGGTGCGGGTCAACGCGGTCGACACCCCGTTCTGCCACCGTGACATCGTCGCCGTGGTCGCCGGTGCGGGCGCGCAGGTCAACGTGATCGTGCTGCCCAAGGTGGACGATCCGAGCCACGTCACCTTCGCCGACCACCTGCTGACCGCCCTCGAGTCGGAGCTCGGACTGCCGCACGGCCGCGTGGGGCTCGAGGCGCAGATCGAGAGCGCGCGCGGCCTGACGAACGCCGAGGCCATCGCCGCCTGCCGCCCGGGACGCCTCGAGGCTCTGGTGGTGGGCCCGGGCGATCTCGCGGCCTCCCTCGGGATGCCCCACACCGTCATCGGCGCGCCCGTCCCCGGGTATCCCGGCGATGGCTGGCATGCCGTGCTCAGCCGGGTCCTGGTCGCGGCCCGCGCGTCCGGCCTGCAGGCCATCGACGGCCCCTACGCCGCGATCCGCGATCTCGATGGGCTGACGGCGTCCGCCGGCCGGTCGCGGGCGCTCGGCTACGACGGCAAGTGGAGCATCCACCCCGATCAGATCGCGCCGCTCAATGCGGCGTACGCGGTGCCGCCGGCCGACCTCGCCCGGGCGCGCCGGGTGCTGGAGGCGTACGCCGCCTCGGTGGCGGACGGCAGCGGGGCGGCGTCGCTGGACGGCGAGATGATCGACGAGGCCACCCGGCGGATGGCCGAGCGGCTGGTGCGCCGCGCCGGGACCGCGCACGGGGACCCCCGAACCTGAACGACAGGACGTCCGATCCTGGACCTTTGGCGGTGCTGAGGGCATTGCGGAAGGCGAGGTGAAAGGCAAGCCTTTGCGAGGTGACCGACCCTCCGAACCGCTGGCGGTCCGGGCTTTCCGAGCGCGAGCGAATCGTCAACGAGACCGTCGCCGGTGTGTTTCGCGGCGATCTGGAGATCTCCGGCGCGCTCGACCTGATCGTGGCCTCCGCCCGGCGCGCGCTGAAGGCCGACAGGGCGTCCTGCTACGTGCTCAGCGCGGGCGGCGACCGTGTGCGCGCGGTGCACACCACCGAGACCGAGCCCCGGCACCGGGCCTTCATCGAGAGCGCCCGCCACCTGAGCTCGGCGTCCATGCCGGTCTGGCGCGTGCTCTCGGCGCGTCCCGATCCGGCGATGATCCTCGAGGACGTCTCCGGCCAGCCCGAGATCCCATCCGGCATCGCCCGTGGCCTCGGGGCCGGAGCCATGATCGGCATGCGGCTCGAGCACCCCTCCACGACCGGGGACGGCAGCCCGGTGCTGCTCGGCGCCCTCTTCCTGACCTACCGCCGCCCTCGCCGGTTCAGCTCACGCGACCGGACCGCCGTCGAGAGCCTCGCCGGCATGGCCGCCGTCGCGCTGGCCAACGCGCGGCTCGACGCGGCGGCGCGCTCCCACGCGGTCACCGACCCCCTCACCGGGCTCGCCAACCACCGCGCGTTCCAGGAGCGCCTGGCCCGGGAGGTCGCCGACGCGCGGGCCGGGGACGGTGTCGTCTCGCTGGCCTTGATCGACATCGACCGCTTCCGTCAGGTCAATGAGGAGCACGGCCACGACACCGGTGACCGCGTGCTGGTGGCGGTGGGCGTGCATCTGCGCCATCTCGCCCGGGGCAGCGACCTGGTGGCCCGCGTGGGCGGCGAGGAGATCGCCTGGCTCATGCCCGGCGTCGACGCACAGAGGGCATGGCAGACGGTGGACGAGGCCCGGCAGGCCGTCTCGCGCACCCCGCTCGGGGAGGCGGGAAGCGTGACGGTGTCCGCGGGCGTCTGCGACACCACCCAGGCGGCCTCGCCCACCGACCTCGTCCGGCTCGCCGAGGGCGCGCTGTACTGGGCCAAGCAGCACGGCCGCGACGTGGCCTTCCTGTACTCGCCGATGGTCGTCGAGGAACTCTCGGCCGAGGACCGGGCCGACCGGCTCCACCGACTCCAGGCCCTGCAGGGCATCCGCGTGCTGGCCCGCGCGGTGGACGCACGGGATCCGTTGACCCTCACGCACTCCGAGCGCGTCGCCGATCTCGCCGTCGCGCTCGGCGCGGATCTCGGGTGGGGGCCCGAGCGCCTGCAGCGCCTGCGCGAGGCGGGCCTCGTGCACGACGTCGGCAAGATCGGGATCAAGGACCGCATCCTGTTCAAGCCCGGCGCGCTCACCCGCGTCGAATACCGGGAGATCAAGCGCCACGCCCAGATCGGCGCCGACATGGTCGTGGACGTCCTCAGCCCCGATCAGGTGTCGTGGGTGCGCGGCCACCACGAGCGGTGGGACGGCGATGGATATCCCGACGGCCTGGCCGGCGAGGCCATCCCCGACGGCGCGCGGCTGCTCGGGCTGGCCGACGCCTGGGACGTGATGACCTCGGCGCGCACCTACCACGAGCCGCTGGAGACGGAGGAGGCCCTCGCCGAGTGCATCCGCTGCTCGGGGACCCAGTTCTGGAAGGAGGCCGTGGCCGTGCTCGCCGGGCTCGTCCGCTCGGGCGCGGTGGTGCGGGCCTGAGTCGGCCTAGGCGACCGGAAGGCGCACGTCGAAGTGGCCGCGGCCCTCGAACGAGCGCACCTGCACGTCGCCACCGGCCGCCCGCGCGAGGCGCCGGGACAGCGACAGACCCAGGCCCGCTCCCGCGCCGTCGGGCCCTCCGGCGGAGCCGCGCACTCCCGGCTCGAAGATCAGCTCCTCCTCGCCGTCGGCGATCCCGGGGCCGTCATCGAGGACCTCCAGCGTCACCACCCGCGTGTCGCTGGTGACCGCCACCCGCGCCCAGGTGCGCGCGTAGCGGCAGGCGTTCTCGACGATCGGCTGGAGGATCCGCTCGATCACCTGCGACTCCACGCCGGCACGGGTGCCCGACCCGGCAGCCGCGTCCTCAACGGAAAGCGTCACGCCCCTCTGCGAGGCGAGCGGGGCGCACGCCGTGATGACGTGGTCGGCGGCCACCCGGGCGTCGCCGGTGCCGCGGGGCAGGTTGCCCGACTCCTGACGCGCGGTCGCCATCAGGGTTTCGACGGTGTCCTCGATGCGCTGGGCGCCGACGCGGATCTCCTCCAGCGCCGCGCGATAATCCGCGGGCCGGCGCTCGCGGCGCAGGGCCAGGTCAACCTCGGCGGTGATCTGGGCGAGCGGCGTGCGCAGCTCGTGCGAGACCTCGGCCGTCAGCCGTCTCTCGCGCCGGATCCCGGCCGCGAGACGGTCGAGCAGGCCGTCGAGCGTGGCGGCGAGCCGGGTGATCTCGTCGTACGGGGGACCCACGGCGAACCGGTGGTCGAGGTCGTGCTCGCTCCAGTTGGAGGCGTCCTCGGTCATGCGGGCGACCGGTCTCAGCGCGGCCTTCAGCATGATGGCCGACGCGATCGCGACGGCGCTCAGCAGCACCAGGGCCAATGCCGCCGACGCGATGCCGGCGATCACCCGCGTGCGGTTGTACGGCGCCAGCGAGAGCCCGGCGACGACGGTGCCGACGCGGCGCCCGCCGTCGATGATCGGCAGGGCGACGAGACGCGTGTCGTCGCCCACGTCGATCGCGCGCTCCGGCCCGGAGGCAAGCGCCCGCGCGGCGGCGTCGGTCTGGGGGTCGACCTCGGGCGCGCGCAGCGGGCGCTTGCCGTCGAACACCCAGACCTGGGTCGCGATGCCCGAGCCGGCGAGCCGCGGGGGCAGGGCGATGCCGTTCTTGGACACCCTCAGACTGGCGAGCTCGCCGGCCGCGCGAGCGCGGACGATCTCATCGGCGTCGTTGTCGAGGCTCTGCGCCAGTGCGATGTTGAACGCCACCAGCAGCAGGACGAGGGCCACTCCGACTCCGGCGACGACGGCCAGGAGCAGCCGCGTCCGCAGCGCGCGCGGCCGGCGCGGCATCACCGGATCACGTACCCCACGCCGTGAACGGTCTCGAGGGCCGGCGCGTCCGGCAACGCCCGCAGCTTGCGGCGCAGCCGCGCGATGTAGGCGTCGAGCGTGTTGTCGTTGACGATCGCCCCGTGGGGCCACCCGGCGCGAACCAGCTCGCGACGCCGCACGGCCTCGCCGGCGCGCGCGAGCAGCGCCGCCAGGATGCGGAACTCGGTGGGGGTGAGCCGCTCCTGCGCGTCGCCGGCCCGCACGGCGTGCTTCGCCGGGTCGAGCTCGATGCCGCCCAGACGGCTGACCGCCGGGCGTCCCGAGCGGCGTACCAGAACGCGCAGGCGCGCGACCAACTCGTCCAGCGAGAACGGCTTGGAGAGGTAGTCGTCGCCGCCGGCCTCGAACCCCGCGAGGCGGTCCACCAGCGCGTCGCGCGCGGTCAGGAACAGCACCGGGATCTCGACGCCGCGGGCGCGCAGCGCCTGACAGGCGTCGCGCCCGTCGCAGTCGGGCAGTCCGATGTCGACCACCAGCGCGTCGGGCTCGACGATCGGCACGCGCTCGAGCAGCCGGGCCCCGGTGTCGACGACCTCGCAGCGGAACCCCTCCTCGGCGAGACCGCGCGCGAGCACCGACCGCAGGGCGGGGTCGTCCTCGACCACCATCACGAGCGCGTTGAGCATGTTGTCGTCGATCATGACGGCAGATGCGCCTCGAGGGAGGAACCGAGGGGCGACTCGACGATCTCGGGGGGCGGTCCGTTGAGGCAGGAGTGGGTGGGCGTCTCGACCGGCGGGCCGGTCTCCGCCGGCGGGCGGACGGTGATGCCGGCCAGCACCCCGCCCACGATGCTGAGCCCGGCGCAGATCAGGATGCCGGTGCGGAAGCCCTCGTTGAACGAGGCCGGCACGAGGTAATCGTCCCCTGTGATGCCCGCGGCCACCGGGATCACGGCCACGGCCAGCAGCCCGGCGACACGGGCGACGGCGTTGTTGACGGCCGACGCCACCCCGGCCCGCGCCGGACCCGCCGCACCGAGCACCGTGACGCTGAGCGGCGCGACGGTGAGCGACATGCCGAGGGCGAAAACGAGGATCCCGGGCAGGACCTCGGTGACGTAGTTCGCGCCCGGCCCGACGCGGGTCAGCAGGGCCAGCCCGCAACCGGCCACGATCGGGCCGACGCTCATGGGGATGCGCGGCCCGATCCTCTGCGCCAGGTGCCCGGCGCGAGATGAGAGCAGCAGCATCACGAGCGTCATCGGGATCAGCGACGAACCGGCCTCGATCGGGCTGTAGCCCGCGACCTGCTGGAGCTGGATCGGCAGCAGGAAGAGCGCGGCCCCGAGCGCGCCGTACACCACGAACGTCATCGCGTTCGCGGCGTTGAACAGCGACACCCGGAACAGGTCGAGCGGCAGCAGCGGGTGCCGGGCGCGGGCCTCGACGCCGATGAACACCACCAGCGCGACGGTGCCGGCCACGCCCGCGGCCACGGTCCCGGCGGAGCCCCAGCCGCCCTGCGGTCCCTCGGTGAGCGCATACGTGACGCCGGCCAGGCCGAGCGCCGCCAGGCACGCGCCGCGGGTGTCGAGGCGCTGGCCGCGGGCGCTCGGGTCGCTGGACTCGGGCACCTGGCGCGAGGCCCACACCACGACGGCCGCGAGGGGCAGGTTGATGACGAAGATCAGCCGCCACGAGACGGCCTCGACCAGCCACCCGCCCAGGAAGGGGCCGACCGCGGTGGAGACGCCGGCGAGCCCGGCCCACGCGCCGATCGCCGCGCCGCGGTCGTCGGGATGGAAGCTGGCCTCGATCAGCGCCAGGCTGCCGGGCACGAGCAGCGCCGCTCCGACGCCCTGGATCGCGCGCGCCGCGACGAGGGTCCCGATCGACGGCGCGATCGCGCACAGCAGCGAGGCGATGGCGAACCACACCACGCCGATCACGAACACCTTCCGGCGCCCGACGTGATCGCCCAGCGATCCGCCGAACAGGAGCAGCCCGGCCAGGGTCAGCGCATAGGCGTTGACCGTCCACTGGAGGCCCGACAGCCCGGCGTCGAAATCCTCGCCGATCGCCGGGAGGGCGATGTTGACCACGGTGCCGTCGAGGAACGCGATGCCCGAGCCGAGCACCGTGGCCACCAGGATCATGCGCCCGCGGTGCGAGCGGTAGCGGACCTCCCCGGCGCGCTCCGGCATCGATTCTGCGGCGGCGGAGTCGGCGGGGGCGGATGGCACCGACGAGTTCTACTCCTCCGCCGTGGCCGGAGGCCACCGACCCTCCCCGTCGGGCAGGATGGGCGCATGGGAGAGGAGATCGGCTCCGAGAGCTTCTCGGACGACGACCGCCGGCGGTTCGCGCAACGGTGCCGGGACGGGTTGCGCGCCCTCGACGCCCTCGTCGAGCGCCCGGGATTCGGCGCGGGCGCGCCGTCGCTCGGGGTGGAACTCGAGATCGGCCTGGTGGACGCGGACGGCCGCCCGGCCCCGGTCAACCACGCGACCCGCGAAGGGATGGACGACGTCCGGCTCGACCTGGAGCTCGACCGGTTCAACCTGGAGTTCAACTCCCTCCCGGTCGATCTCGGCGGCCGCCCGTTCGCCGCGTTGGGCGCCGACCTCGACGACGGGCTCGTGCGGGTCTCACGCGCCGCGGCCCGCGCGGGCGCCCGTCCCATGACGATCGGGATCCTCCCGACCCTCTCGCTGGGCGACCTCGGCCCGCGGGCGATGAGCGACTCGCCGCGCTACCGGGCGCTCGGGGCGGGGCTGCGCCGGCTGCGCGGCGGCCCGTTCGCCATCGACATCGATGGGCCGGAGCCCCTCGCGTTGAGCTGGGAGGACCTGACGCTCGAAGGCGCCGCGACCGGCCTCCACGTGCACCTGCGCATGCCGCCGAGCGCCTTCGCGGCGGCCTTCAACGCCGCCCAGATCGCCGCGGCGCCCGCCCTCGCGGTGTCGGGCAACTCGCCGCTGCTGCTGGGCCATCAGCTCTGGGACGAGACGCGGGTCGCGCTGTTCGGCCAGGCGGTGGACGACCGCGCGCCGATCAGCGAGCAGTGGCTCGCCTCGCGTGCGTCGTTCGGCCACGGCTGGATCGCGGCGCCCACCGAGCCCTTCGCGGAGAGCGTCGCGCTGCACGTCCCGATCCTGGCCGCGGTGGGCGACGAGGATCCCCTCGAGGCCGTCGCGGCGGGCCGCACTCCGAGGCTCGACGAGTTGCGCCTGCACCACGGCACCGTGTGGCGCTGGAACCGGGCCGTGCTCGCCGTGGGCGACGACCCGCACCTGCGCATCGAGATGCGGGCGCTGCCCGCCGGCCCCACGGTGCGCGACATGCAGGCCAACGTGGCCTTTCTCGTCGGGCTGACCCTCGCGCTCGCTCCGCAGCTCGCGTGGATGGCGCGCTCGCTGCCGTTCGCGATGGCTCGCCGCAACTTCTACGAGGCCGCGCGCGCCGGCCTGGACGCGATGCTGCTGTGGCCCTCGCCCGAGGCGCCCTCGCCGCGGGCATGGGCGGCCGCCGACCTGATCGCGAGCCTGTTGCCCGTGGCCCACGTCGGCCTCGTGGGCTGCGGGGTGGACCGGGATGAGGCCGACGACCTGCTCGGGGTCATCGCCGAGCGCGCGGCCACGGGCGCCACCGGGTCGGTGTGGCAGCGCCGGGCGCTCGCGTCGCTGGAGAGCGGGATGGGGCGCCCCGCGGCCCTGGCCGCGCTCACCGAGGCCTACCTGGAGCGCTCCCGCGGCGGGCCCCCGGTGCACGAGTGGACCGTGCCCGGCTGAGCCTCAGCCGGCGGGCGGCACCGGGGTGGGTTTGCCGTCGTCGCCCATGGCGACCAGCGTGAAATGGCCGACCGTGCAGAGCTGGCTGGCGCCCGTGATCGGGTTCTCCTTGCTCACCTCGACCCGCACGCGCATGCTCGTGCGCCCGACCTCGATCACGGTCGCGATGATCTCCACCAGATCGCCGACCACGATCGGCACGGTGAAGGCGATGTCCTCGATCGCGGCGGTCACCACCACGGTGCGCGAGCGGCGCATCGCCGCGAAGCCGGCCGCCTTGTCCATCCACGAGACCAGCGTCCCCCCGAAGAGGTTGCCCCGCGGATTGGTGTCGGTGGGGAAGACGGATTCGAGCAGGCGGGCTTCCATGCTGTCCTTTCGGGTCAGTCCAGGGACCGGAGCGAGAGACCGATCGCGGCCGCGGCGTCGGCGTCGGCGTGGGCCGCGAGGAAGCGCGCGATGCGCAGCAGGGCGGCCTGATCGTCGTCGGAGAGGTCGGTCAGGCCCGGTGGCGCGGCGGTGTACGCGTCGATCAGGCGGCGCTGCGCGGCCAGCCCATCAGCGGTCGGCACCAGCTCCTTGACCCGCCGGTCGGTGTCGGACACGCGGCGCTCCGCGAGGCCGCGTTCCTCGAGCCGGTCGGCCAGGTTGGTGGCGTACGATGCGTCGCAGCGGATATGCCGCGCCAGCTCGCCGAGACTCGGCGGATCCTCGCCCCGCACCCGCATCAGGGCCATCGCCTGCGGAGGTGTCAGGCCCTCGGCCTGGCCGGCCTCGATCCACGCCCGCCGGTGGGTGAACATCACGCCGATCAATATGCCCCACGCCCGCTCACCGGGAGAGCGAATGTCGTCCATGGCACAAGCCTAACCTGTATCGGGTGGTCTTTACGAATGTTCAATCATCAAGTAGCGTCAACTTTTGATTTTAGTCAACGATTGAAGGAGACGGGATGAGCCCCGCCTCGGATTCGGGCCTCGCCATCGAGACGCGCGGGCTCGTGAAGATCTACGGAGAGCAGCGCGCGCTCGACGGGGTCGACATCTCCGTGCCGACCGGAACGGTGCTGGGCCTGCTGGGGCCGAACGGCGCCGGCAAGACCACCGTGGTGCGCATCCTCGCCACCGTTCTGCGCCCCGACGCGGGCGAGGCGCGGGTGCTGGGCATCGACGTGGCGGCCCACCCCGACGAGGTGCGCACCCGCATCGGCCTCGCCGGTCAGTACGCGGCCGTCAACGGCAATCTCACCGGGCGCGAGAACCTGCGCCTGATCGGCACGCTCACCCATCTGCCACGGCGCGGCATCGGCGCGCGGGCCGACGAGCTGCTCGAGCGCTTCGGGCTCGCCGACGCGGCCAACCGGCCCTCGCGCACCTATTCGGGAGGCATGCGCCGCCGGCTCGACCTGGCGGCCGCCCTGATGCACCGGCCCCCGGTGCTCTTCCTCGACGAGCCGACCACCGGGCTGGATCCCCAGAGCCGCAGCGACCTGTGGGCCACGGTCCGCGAGCTGGTGGCCGACGGGACGACGGTCCTCCTCACGACCCAGTATCTGGAGGAGGCCGACCAGCTGGCCGACCGCATCGTGTTGATCGATCGCGGTCGCGTGGTGTCGGAGGGCACCTCCGCCGAGCTCAAGCGCCGGATCGGCTCGACGGTGCTGGAGCTGACGATGGCCGACGAGGCCATCGCCCGGGTCACGGCCGACGCGCTCGAGGACCTCGGCCTCGGCGCCCTCGCGCGCGAGGGCGAGACGGTGCGCCTGAGCGCTCCGGACGGCACGCGCGCCCTCGTGGGGGCCATGCGCGCGTTGGACGCCCGGCGTATCGAGCCCACCTCGGTCGCGGTCCGCGAGCCCTCGCTGGACGACGTCTTCCTCACCCTGACCGGCGAGCACGCCTCGGCCGACGAGCCCCAGGAGGTGATGGCATGAGCACCGCGACCACGATGGGCTCGGCCCCGGCCGCGATCCCGGCCGGGGGCTCGAGGGTCGCCCTCGGCATCCGCGACGTCATGGCGATGACGTGGCGCAACCTGCTCACCATCCGCCGGGTGCCCCAGCTCCTGGTGTTCGCCACCATCCAGCCCCTGCTCTTCGTGCTGTTGTTCCGGTACGCGTTCGGGGGGTCGATCGCCGTGCCGGGGGTCGACTACGTCAACTACCTCATCCCCGGGATCTTCGCCCAGGTGGTCGCCTTCGGGGCCATCAACACCGCCGTCGGGCTCGCCGAGGACCGGCGCCGCGGTTTCATCGAGCGGCTCCGGTCGCTCCCGATGGCCCGCTCGGCCGTGCTCGTGGGACGGACGCTCGCCGACCTGTGCCGCAACGTTCTGGTCTGCATCCTGATGCTCACCGTCGGCTTCGCCGTCGGCTTCCGGGTGCAGACCAACGGCGCCAAGCTGGTGCTCGGCCTCCTGGTGCTGCTGCTCTTCGGTTACTCGCTGTCGTGGATCTTCGCCCTGGTGGGCCTGAAGGCTGCCAACGCGGAGACCGCCCAGGCGGCCGCGTTCCCGATCATGCTCCCCCTCGTGTTCGCCTCGAGCGCCTTCGTGCCCACGGCCAACATGCCGGATTGGCTGCGGGTGTTCGCGGAGCACCAGCCGGTGACGGCGGCGGTCAACGCGGTCCGCGCGCTCGTGCTCGGCGGCGACTGGGTGCAGAAGGTCGGCATCAGCCTCGCCTGGACGGCCGGGATCCTGATCGTGTTCGTCCCACTGGCCGTGCGCGCCTACCGGCGGGGCCAGGCCGAGTGATCCGCGCCGTCGTGTTCGACATGGACGGCGTCCTGATCTCCTCGGAGGAGGTCTGGGACGAGGTCCGCGAGGACTTCGCGCGCGAGACGGGCGGGACGTGGTCGGCCGATGCCCAGCACGCGATGATGGGCATGAACACGGGCGAATGGAGCGCGTACATGCGCGACACGGTCGGTGTCCCGATGCCGCCGGAGGAGATCGCGGCCGAGGTCGAGCGTCGCCTGGCGGAGCGCTACCGCGTCGCGCTCCCCCTGATGCCCGGGGCGGCGGAGGCGGTGCGGGCGCTGGCCGCGCGGTGGCCACTCGGCCTCGCCAGCTCCTCCACGGCGGGGCTGATCGCCGCGGTGCTGGACGCGGCCGGACTGACCGACGCCTTCGCGGTCGCGGTGTCCTCCGAGGAGGTGCCGCGCGGCAAGCCGGCGCCCGACGTGTACCGGCGCGCGCTCGACCTCCTCGGCGAGCCTCCCGAGGACGCGGCGGCCGTCGAGGACTCGGGCGCCGGGCTCGCCGCCGCCTCGGCCGCCGGCATGCGCGTGATCGCCATCCCCAACCTGCTCTACCCCCCGGCCGCCGACGCGCTGGCGCGCGCGGATATCGTTCTGGGGTCAATCGCGGAGCTCACCCCGGAGGTCGTCGCCGGCTGATCCCGCGGGCCGCGGCGAGGAGGCGCACGTGCCCGTCCACATCACCCCGCTCACCCCGCTGGCGTTTCTCGAGCGATCGGCGTCGGTGTTCGCCGGCGCGGTGGCCGTCGTGCACGGCGATCGGCGGATCACCTACCGAGAGCTCGCCGCCGAGGTGACCCGCGTCGCCCGCGCGCTGCAGGCGTCGGGTGTCGCCGCCGGCGATCGAGTGGCGTACCTGTGCCACAACGCGCCGGCCCTGCTGGTGGCCCACTTCGCCGTCCCTCTCGCCGGGGGCGTGCTGGTGGCCGTCAACACCCGGCTGGCGCCCGAGGAGGTGCTCACCATCTGCACGCACTCGGGAGCGCGCCTGATCGTGGTCGACACCGCCCTCGCCGGCACGGTGGAGCCCGTGCTCGACCGGCTGCCGGTGGACGAGGTGATCTGGGACGACGACGCGGACCCCGTGCCGCCGGGAGCGCCGGGCACCGCCTACGCGGCCTTTCGCGCCCGCGGCTCGGACGACCCTCTGCCGTGGGCCGTCGAGGATGAGGACGCGACGATCTCGATCAACTACACCTCGGGCACGACGGGGACACCCAAGGGCGTCATGTACACCCACCGCGGGGCATACCTCAACAGCCTGGGCGAGAACCTGACCGCCGGCCACGGGCAGGACACGGTCTACCTCTGGACTCTGCCCATGTTCCACTGCAACGGGTGGTGCCATCCCTGGGCGATCGTGGCCTGTGGCGGGGTGCAGGTGTGCCTGCGCGCCGTTCGCGACGACGCCATCTGGCGCCTGATCGACGAGGAGGGCATCACGCACCTCAACGGCGCCCCGGCGGTGCTCTCGCTGCTGGTCAACTCGGAGCGCGCGCACCCACTCGAGCGCCTGACGGTGGTGACCGCCGCGGCGCCGCCGAGCCCCACGATCCTCGCTCAGACCGAGGCCCTCGGGGCCCGGGTGATCCACGTCTACGGGCTCACCGAGACCTACGGTCCCCACACCGTCTGCCAGTGGCAGCCCGGCTGGGCCGCCGAGGAGCCGGCCGAGCGCGCGCGCCTGCTGGCGCGGCAGGGCGTGGCGATGGTGATGGCCGACCCCATCCGCGTGCTTGACGAGACCGGCGCCGACGTCCCGCGCGACGGGGTCACGGTGGGCGAGATCGTGATGAGCGGCAACAACGTGATGAAGGGCTACCACGACGATCCCGAGGGCACCGCGGCGGCGTTCCGCGGCGGCGTGTTCCACTCCGGCGACCTGGGCGTATGGCACCCCGACGGCTACATCGAGCTGCGCGACCGGGCCAAGGACGTGGTCATATCGGGCGGGGAGAACATCTCCACCATCGAGGTCGAGCAGGCGCTGGCGAGCCACCCGGCCGTCCTCGAGGTGGCCGTGATCGGCGTGCCGAGCGAGCGGTGGGGCGAGCGCCCCAAGGCCTTCGTCGTAATGCGTCCGGGAGCGTCGGCCGGCCACGACGAGCTGACCGCCCACGTGCACGGCCGCATCGCCCGCTACAAGTGCCCCGACACGTTCGAGGTGCTCGATGAGCTCCCGCGCACCTCCACCGGCAAGGTTCGCAAGTTCGAGCTGCGCGAAAGGGAGTGGGGCCCCCTGGACCGGCGCATCAACTGAACTACGCTCCGACGTCGAGACGCCCGACCGGGAGAGGGTACGTGGAGAGCGCTGCGCGGGATTTCAAGGAGTTCGTCCTCAAGGGTGACGTGGTGGCTCTGGCCGTCGCGGTCATCATCGCCACGGCCTTCGGCGCGGTGATCGCCGCGTTCGTCGCCAACGTGATCACCCCCCTGATCGCGGCGATCGGCGGCCAGCCCGATTTCAGCCAGCTCGATTTCACGATCAACGGCAGCCGATTCCAGTACGGCCTGTTCATCAACGCGCTCATCACCTTCCTGATCATCGCGGCGGTCGTCTTCTTCCTGGTCGTGCGGCCCTACAACCACTACAAGAGCCGCTTCGCCGCGGGCGACGATCCCGATGCCGAGCCTCCCGAGTACGCGGTCGAGACCGCCTCCGCGAAGGATCTGGCCGAGCGCCTCAACGCCCGCTCGGCCGACGGCTGGAAGGTCGTCTCGGTCGGCGAAGGCGGAGCGGGAACGCTCTCGGCCGTTCTGGTGAAGGGCGAGGGCTAGAGAGAGCGGGTGGGGGGAATCGAACCCCCGTCGATGGCTTGGAAGGCCATTGCTCTACCGTTGAGCTACACCCGCGGATCCGGCTCCCCGGACCTTACCAACGCACCCCCGGAGCACCGTGCGGCGCGGCGGTGCGGGGCTCGGGCCCGTAGCGGGCGACCGTGTCGCGTCCGAGGCGCTTGGCCGCGTAGAGCGCCGTGTCGGCATTGCGGAGCATCGTCTCGGGCGTGTCCGCGTCGGCGGGGTAGGTCGCGATGCCGAGCGAACCCGTCACCGGGATGTCGGTGACGACGCGCGCGGCGGCGCGGCGGATGCATGCGCGCAGCCGCTCGGCGATCACCGTCGCGCCGGCGGCGTCGGTGGTGGGGCAGAGGATCAGGAACTCGTCTCCACCGAGGCGGCAGAGCAGGTCGCTCCCCCGCAGGTCGCCCGCGACCTCGCCGGCGACGGACTGCAGCAGCAGGTCGCCGGTCTCGTGGCCGAGGTGGTCGTTGACCTCCTTGAAGCGGTCGAGATCGAGCGCGATGGCCGACAGCGACTCCCCGTTGCGTTGCGCGCGGCTGAAGGCTCGCTCCATCTCGGCCGCCAGGAATCGCCGGTTGTAGGCGCCGGTCAGCGGGTCGGTCACCAGCAGGCGGTCGCGCTCGGTGATCAGCCCGCGGCCGATGGACAGGGTCTCCATCGCGCGGATGGCCATGATCGTGACCGCCAGGACGGCCGCGACCCGCAGCTCGGTGTCGGGTCGGAAGGCGGCGAGGGTGACGACGGCGATGCCGAGCACGAACGGGATCGGCTCGCTCCAGCGCGGCGGCCGGTCGTGCAGCCCCGCGGCCCATGCGCGCTGGGGGGCCTGGTGGCGCGCGACGCCGGCGGCCACCCAGCACCATCCCGCCGACATGAAGGCGGACGCCGACAGCAGGGAGAGGTCGTGGCCGTAGATCGACGAGACCAGGTAGGCGAACCCGCCGACGGTCTGAAAGGCGAGCGCGGCGACGATCCAGCGCATCCAGCCGGGCGCGCGTCGCGAGCGCAGCAGAATCCAGCCGAGCGCCGCGAGGGCGACGGCGTCGAGGGCCGGGTAGAGCGCCGCGACGAGCGTGCCCCGGACGCCGCCCGCGGCGTCGTTCGCGAGCGGCTGCAGGAGGGTGATCCATGTGACGGCGCCCACGGCCAGCGTCAGGGTCATGCCGTCGAGGACGCCCTGCCAGCCCCGCTCGGGCCGCAGCCGCAGGTAGAGCATCGCGACCGCCGTGAGCATCGGGATGTAGAAGGCCAGCCAGCCGATGTCGAAGGCGCTGACCTCGGGGACGTCCACGCCTCCGGCCAGCGCGGCGCCGTACGCGCCGTCGCTGATCGCCCAGATCGTGAGGGCCAGGGCGAACAGCGCCCAGACCGACCGCGCCCGGCCGCGCGTGTGCCGCGCGGCGACGGCGCACGCGATGGCGCCGGCGGCCTCGGCGGCGGCCTGGCCCCACTGGCTCAGCGCGAGGGCGTCGGCGGCGTCCGGGAACAGCAGCGCGATGGCGACGACCGTCGCGGTCGACGCTATCGCGGCCGCCACGAGGATGGCCCAGAGTTTCATGCCATCTCATCGACAGGTGGGACTCCGAACTGATGGCAGTCCGCACCGGGTCGCCGAAGGTTCAGCGCGCCGCCAGGCCCTCCTCGTGGAGGCGACGTGCACGGGCCATGTTCTCGAGGTCCGGGCCGTCGCCCGCGATGCCGGGCACCTCGAGGATCACCGGCAGTCCCTGGAGCGGCGGCGCGCCGAGAATGCTCCTCATGCCCGCCTCGCCGATCTCACCGTCGCCGATGTTCTCGTGCCGGTCGCGGTTGGAGGCGAACGCCGTCTTGGAGTCGTTGAGGTGCAGGCACCGCAGCTTCGCGACGCCGACGGTCTGGTCGAAGTCCTCGAGCACCTGGTCGATGCCGCCGGGTTCGTGGATCGGGTAACCCGAGGCGAACAGATGCTGGGAGTCGAGGCAGAAGCCGAGGCGCTCGGGACGGTCGACCGCGTCGGCCACCGCGCGCAGCTGCGCGAACGTGCGCCCGATGGTGTCGCCCGCCCCCGCGGTGTTCTCGAGGAACACGGCGCAGTCGCCGGGAGCGCTGTCGAGGGCCTCCGCGATGCCGGCGCCGATGCGGGCGATGGCCTCGTCCTCGGTGGATCCCTTGGACGAGCCGACGTGCAGCACCACGCCCTCGAGCCCCAGCGCCTCGCCGATCGTGAGGTGCTGGACCAGGCTCTCGATGGACGCGCGGTAGATGTTGCGCGTCGAGGTCGCCGGCTTGCCCGGCGGGCCGGTCGGCACCTCGCGGTCCGGGGCGCCCAGGTTCATCAGGTACAGGCCATGGCTGACGAGCGGGCCCATTCCCGTCTCCTCGGCCCCGGAGCGGAACGCCGCGATCTCGGCCTCGGTGTGGTTGATCGGCCGCCAGGTGCGCGGATTGTGCGTGAACACCTGCAGGCTCTCGCACCCGAGATCCGCACCCCGGCCGATCGCCTTGCTGATGCCTCCCGAGCTCGAGACGTGGGCGCCGAACCTCACGTCGCTATCCTACGGGCGTGGCGAGGACACGACCCGAGGTGACCGGTCCGGCACGCGTGCGATTCGCGCCGAGCCCGACCGGCAGTCTCCATGTGGGCGGCGCGCGGACGGCACTCTTCAACTGGCTCGTGGCGCGCCACACGGGCGGCACCTTCATCCTGCGGATGGAGGACACCGACCGCGAGCGCTCGACGCCCGAGAGCGAGGCCGAGATCCTGCGCTGCCTCACCTGGCTGGGACTCGACTGGGACGAGGGCCCGCTGCGCCAGAGCGAGCGCGCGGATGTCTACGCCGGCGCGATCGAGCGGCTCAAGGCGGCCGGGGCGATCTACCCGGCCTACGAGACCGACGAGGAGATGGACGCTCAGCGGGCCGCCGCGCGCGCCGACAAGCGCGCCCCGGTCGTGCGCGGCCAGCGCGACCGCGACCCGGCCGAGATCGCGGCGCTGGAGGTCGCTGGGGTCCGCCCCGCGTGGCGCTTCGCGGTGGAGGTCGACGGCCAGACCGTGATCGACGACTACGTGCGCGGGCCGGTCACCTTCGAGCACGGCGCGATCGAGGACTTCATCGTGGTGCGCTCGGACGGGTCGCCGACCTACAACCTGGCCGCGGCCGTCAACGACATGGACATGTCGATCAGCCACGTCCTGCGCGGTGAGGACCACATCTCCAACACGCCCAAGCAGATGATGGTGATCCGGGCGCTCGGCGGCGCCACCCCCGAGTACGCCCACATCCCGCTGATCCTGGGCGAGGACAAGAAGCGCCTCAGCAAGCGGCACGGGGCGGCCTCGGTGGAGGACCTCGAGGAGGCGGGCTACCTGCCCCAGGCGACGGTCAACGCGCTGGCGCTGCTCGGCTGGAGCTTCGACGACAAGACCACGATCTTCAGCGTCCAGGAGCTGATCGACGGCTTCTCGGTGGGGCGCATCTCCAAGAGCCCCGCCATCTTCGACCTCAAGAAGCTCCAGGTGCTCAACGGCCGCCACCTGCGGCTGATGTCGCCCGCCGACTTCGAGGAGGCCCTGGTGGGCTGGCTGCGCGACACCGGCTACATCGCCGCGCGCGGCGAGGGGGCCGAGGATCTGATCCGCGCAAGCGCGCCGCTCGTGAAGCGGAAGATCAGCACCTTCGCCGAGTACGACGGCCTGGCCGGCTGGCTTTTCCAGCCGCTCGAGATCGAGCCCGAGGCGTGGGAGGTGCTGACCCGCGACGTCAAGCACTCGATCCAGGTGATCGGGAGCGGGCTCGGGCGGCTGGAGACGCTCCCCGAGTTCACCGCCGAGGCCGTGAAGGACGCACTCCAGGACCAGCTGCACGTGATGGGCGAGGCGGCCCGCGACTTCCTCGAGCCCCAGCGCATCGCGATCACCGGCCGGCTCGTCTCGACGGGCACCTACGAGAGCCTGGCGCTGCTGGGACGCGAGGAGGCGTTCGCGCGGTACCGGCACACGCTGGGCCTGCTCGCCGAGATGTGGGCGCAGGCCTGATGTTCGCGCCTGGCGTCCAGCGCACGCTGATGCTGACCGCCGCCTGGCTGTTCGGGATCTTCCTCGTGGTGGCGTTCATCTTCCGGCGCGTGGATGCCTCGCAGCACACCCTCTCGATCATCGCGGGCATCACCGCGTACGTGTACCTGGTGGCCGCCGCCGTCATCATCTTCCGCGCCTGGAGGCGTCGCAGCCGCGACGCGGCGATGGCGGCCACGCGGTTCGTGTCCGGGCATCCGGCCGTGCCCCTCGCGGTCGGCCGGCCCGTGGCGGTCGGTCATCCGGAGGGCGAGATCCCATCGGGCAAGGGCCCGGCGCAGGCGAACCTGGTGGTGCCGGTTTCGGGACCGGCCGATGACGGGCAGGTTGATCTGGTGATGGCGCGCATGTCGCGCGATTGGGAGGTGCTGTCGGCGACGCTCGTCGTGGACGGCGATCGGGTCTCCCTCGCCGAGGGGCTCGCGGACACCTCGACCGACGACGAGTAGGAGGCACGACGGTGGCCGATTCCAGCATGGGCCTGCACGAGGCGAGGGAGGACCTCTCCCCGGCGACGCTCGACCGCCATCGCGCGCTGGTCTCGCTGATGGAGGAGCTCGAGGCGATGGACTGGTACGCCCAGCGCATCGAGGCCACGGGGGATCCGGAGCTCGCGGCGGTGCTGGCGCACAACCGCGACGAGGAGACCGAGCACGCGGCGATGAGCCTCGAATGGCTGCGCCGCAACGATCCGGCCCTCGACGAGCACCTGCGTCAGTACCTCTTCAACTCGGGATCCATCCTCGCGATCGAGGAGAAGGTGGAGGGCGGGGCCGAGGCGGCCGGCGGCGCGACCGACGGCAGCCTGTCCATCGGAAGTCTGCGGGGCGAGTCATGAACCACCTCCACCGTTCCCTCGCGCCCATCTCCGACGCGGCCTGGGCGGAGATCGAGGGCGAGGCCACCCGCGAGCTCCGCCACTTCCTCGCCGCGCGTCGTGTCGTCGATTTCTCCGGCCCCCACGGCTGGGATCACTCCTGCCTCGACCTCGGGCGCGTGACCGACCCACACGACGGACCCGCGGACGGCGTCGAGAGCCGCATTCGCCTGGTGCAGCCTCTCACCGAGCTGCGGACGGTGTTCACGGTGCCCCGCGAGGAGATCGACGCGGTCGACCGGGGCGCTCCCGACGTGGACTGGGACACCGTGATCGACGCCGCGCGCCGGGCCTCGCTCGCCGAGGACCACCTCGTGTTTCGCGGCTTCGACGGCGCCGGGGTGCGCGGCATGGTCCATACCTCTCCGCACGACCCGGTCACGATCACGACCGACTACGGCATGTACCCGAACCACGTCGCCAAGGCCGTGGAGACGCTCAAGCGGTCCGGCGTCGATGGCCCGTACGCCATCGCCCTCGGCCCGCGCTGCTACACGGGGGTCATCGAGACCACCGAGCGCGGGGGCTATCCGGTGCTGGAGCACCTGGGGCTCATCACGGGCGGCCCGGTCGTCTGGGCACCGGCCGTGGACGGAGCCGTGGTCGTCAGTCTGCGCGGCGGCGACTTCGAGCTGATCGTGGGCCAGGACTTCTCGATCGGCTACCTCAGCCACGACGCGGACAGGGTAACCCTCTACCTCGAGGAGAGCCTTACCTTCCGCTCCTCGGGGCCCGAGGGAGCGATTGCTCTGGAGTACGAGGCCGCGAAGCCGAAGGGCCGCGCGCGCCGGGCCTGATCAGTTGGGCGCCGCGGTCCTGACGGCCAGCACGGCGCTCAGGCCGGCGTAGCCGGCTGCCCGGATCTTGAGCCTGCCCTCCGCGCGGACGCGCCGCTTGGAGACGCGGGCCTTCAGCACGTAGAGCACCGGGACGACCCGGCGGGTGCCGATCAGGGCGCGCCGCACCGTGACGCGCAGGACGCGGGTGCGGGGCGTCCATCTGCCCTTGACCGGGGCCTGACCCGGGAACACCAGCACGGGGCGTCCACCGGACGTCGCGATACGCACCGAGATCGGCGCGTTGGTTCTCGCCAGCGCCTCGTCCAGGTCGCGCCATGCCCACGTTCCGGCGATCGCCGTCACGGGGGTGCGCGCCGTCTCCGAGACCGGCGCCGGCGAGGCGGTCCCGGTGACGCCCAGACCCAGCGTCACGCCCAACCCGAGCGCGGCGACCACCGTGGCAGCCGCGCTTGTCCGGCGGAGGCCTATCGCTCGTCGGCTCCGGCGTCGGAGGCTCCGACGGCGCGCGGGTCACCGTCGATGTCGGTGGCCGCGGCCTCGGTGGCCGCGCCCCGGCCGAGGGCCGGCGATGAGGCGGTGAGGTGCAGGTCGAGAGATCCCGGATTGACGAAGCCGGGGTTGGAGGTGCCGGTGAGGGCCGTGTCGGAGGCGTTGCACTTGGCGGCCTGCTGGCCGGCGCCCGACCAGTACCAGACGTTGGACCGGTAGGTCACGCCGGCGACGCATTCCCACGCGCCGGCGGGGGCCAGGTTCGCGACCACACGGACGTTGTTGGCGGCGACGCTGTCACCGGGGAAGGGCATCACCAGGATGCCTTGGCCGGTGGCCGAGTTGTTGCGGATGAGCAGGTTCTGCACCGCGTACGCCTGGACCGCGTAGAAGCCGGTGACCGTGGACGAGAAGAAATTGTTCTCGATGGTCACGTTACGCGTGCGCGGAGCGTCGCCGTAGTGGGTGATGTGCAGGTTGCCCGTGGCGTAGCAGTTGATGAAGCGGCTGTTGCGGACCGTGATCCGGTCGCCCGAGCCGATCTGCAGGCACTCGGTGTGGACCGACGTGTTGGAGGCGGTCCAGTCGTGGAAGGTCACCCCGTCCACGAGGATGTCGCGCGGCGGCGTGGTGGTGCTCGACTGGATCTGGGGGTGGTAGTCCTGGCCCGGACCGACGCGGCCGCCGATGATCGAGACCTGCTGGGACGAGTTGACGAAGAAGTGCTTGGAGTCGAGGTTGCGCATCACGACGTCGGCGGCGTTCGCATCCGTCTGCCAGCCGTTGGCGAGCGCCATGTCGCGCAGCTCCAGGTGCTGCGCCCCGATGAGCAACTCGTTGGCCACGGTGACGCTCGCGCCCGCCGCCGGTGAGAGCACCACCTGGCCGGCCGCGCCGACCTTGGAGCTGTCGAAGGTGATCTGCCCGCCCGGGTAGCTGCCCGCCGCCAGCTGCACGACCGCCCCCGGAGCGGCGGCGTGGTAACCGCGATCGAGGCTCTGGCAGGGCGCTGCGGCCGAGCAGTCGCCGGCATCGTTGCCGGAGGGGGAGAGGAAGACCGACGCGGGCGGGCAATCGGCCGTGGTCGCCGTCAGCAGGGCCCGCGCCGAGCGCGCCCCGCCGGAGGCGACCGAGTCGATCGCGATGCGATACGTGATGCCGCAGCTCAGCCCGCCGAACGTGTAGGTGGGGCTGGCGACGTCGGCGAGTCGCTGGCCGTTGATGTAGACGCCGTAGCCGGTGGCGCCCGGGGACGCGTTCCAGACGATGCCCAGGTTGTTCTGGGTCGCCAGGCCGAGGCGCACAGCCGCCGGCGCCGGGGCGGAGGTCGGTACCAGCACGGCGGGCGGCGGCGCCACCGCGGCGCCGCCGCCGGACCCGCCACCCCCACGGACCGGAGCGGTGCCACGGGTCCGCGTGACCCGGATGGTCCGGGTCGCCGACCGGCGCCTGCCGTTCTTCGCGATCGCCGTGACCATCAACCTGTGCGTGCCGACCGACATCGTCGAGGTGGCGAGACGGCCCCTGTCGCCGTTCATGAAGAAGGGCCTCCTGCGGTCGGTCCAGCGCAGCTTGCCGTCCACGCGGAACTCGACCCGGCTGATCGCCGGCCTGGTCGAGACCTTCGCCCCGACCCTGATCCGTCCCGAGACCCTGGCGCGCGCCTTCGGCGTCGCGAATGCCACCGTCGGACGGGCGCGCGTGGCCGCCTGCGCACTCGTGACGGGACTCGACGCTCCGGGCCCGGAGGCGCCGACGACGGCGAGGGCGACGATCACGCTCACCGCGATCAGTCCTCCGATGGAGGTGCGCAGGTTGGGAGGTTGCATCTTTTCCTAAGTTTCGTTGGGCACCGCGGCGACACGCTACCCCGGCGACCCAGGTCACGTTAACCGGTTAGATGTAAGCCATCCGTTTGGTCAGCTGTCGCGGTTATGGCCCCGGTTAGCCTTTCCGCATGTGTGGAATCTGCGGAATCGTTCAGCTTTCCGGGCCTCCTCGGGATGTCGCCGACGCCCATGTCCTCGACCGGATGACCGACGCGATGAGCCATCGCGGACCGAGCGACCGGGGCACGATCCTCGAGCCCGGGATCGCGATCGGCGTGCGGCGTTTGAGCGTCGTCGACGTGGAGGGCGGGCACCAGCCGTTCGCGAATGAGGACGGCTCGATCTGGGCTGCCCAGAACGGGGAGCTGTTCAACCACGACGATGTCCGGCGCGAGCTCCGCGACCGCGGGCACCGCTTCGCCAGCCGCTGTGACACCGAGATTCTTCCTCACCTCTACGAGAGCGTCGGAACGGCGTTCGCCGAACGCCTGCGCGGGATGTTCGGCATCGTCCTCTGGGACCGCGCCCGCCGGCGCACCGTCCTCGTGCGCGACCGCCTGGGCATCAAGCCCCTCTACTACGCGGTGGTCGGCGATCTGCTCGTGTTCGCCTCCGAGCTGAAGAGCCTGCTCGCCTCGGGGCTGATCGGCGACGAGCTCGACCACGAGGCGATCGACGCCTATCTCACCTTCGGCTTCTTCCCGTCGCCGGCCACCCCGCTGCGCCAGGTGCGCAAGCTCGAGCCCGGTCATCGCCTGATCGTGGACCCGGAGGGGTACCGCATCGAGCGGTATTGGTCGTACCCGCAGCCCTCGGACGATCCGATCTCCCGCGATCCCCGGGAGATGACCGAGGCTCTGTTCGACGAGCTGGACGAGGCGGTCCGGCTGCGCCTCATGTCCGACGTTCCGCTGGGCGCGATGCTCAGCGGCGGGCTGGATTCGAGCCTCATCGTGGCGATGATGGCGCGGCACTCGTCCACGCCGGTCCGGACCTTCGCCGTCGGGTTCCGCGGGGAGGGCGCGATCAACGAGCTCGCCGACGCACGCCGGGTCGCGAGCTGGGTGGGAGCCGAGCACCACGAGATGGAGATCGGCCTCGACGAGGCCCCGGTGGACCTCGCCGAGCTGACCTGGCACATGGACGAGCCCATCGCCGACCTGTCCGCGCTCGGCTTCATCGCCCTCTGCGAGCTGGCGGCCCGGCACGTGACCGTCGCCCTCTCGGGTCAGGGCGCCGACGAGCTCCTCGGCGGGTACCGCAAGCACCGCGCGGCCGCGATCGCCGACGCCTGGTCGACGCTTCCCCGGCCGCTGGGGAGGCTCGGGACGGGGGCCCTCGCCCACGGCCCCGAGCAGATGCGGCGCCTGGGGCGGACGCTGGCGAGCGGCGATCCCGTCGAGCGCCACCTGGCGATGAACGGCAACATGAGCCCGGCGCTGCGCGCCAGCCTCGTCCGCGGCGATCTCGCCGCGCTCGACGGGGGCGCACCGCGCCGCGTGCTCGAGCGCGCCCTCGGCGGTCTGGACGCGAAGGCGCTCCCGACCACGCTCTATCTCGACGCCAAGCTCGGCCTCGTGGACGACATGCTCCACTACTTCGACCGCGCGTCCATGGCGCACTCGCTCGAGGTGAGGGTGCCGTTCCTCGATCACCACCTCGTCGAGTTCTGCGCGCGCATCCCCCCGTCGATGAAGGTGCACCGCGCCTCGGTGACCAAGTACCTGCTCAAGCGCGCCGCCCGCGGCTGGGTGCCCGACGAGATCATCGACAAGCCCAAGATCGGGTTCTTCAACCAGGCCGTCTCGGGGTGGTTCCGGGCGCAGTCGTCCGGAGCCGTCCAGGAGTACCTGCTGGACGACGGCGCCCGCTACGCCGACATCCTCGACCGCGGCGAGGTCACCCGACTGGTGTCCGCGCACGCCGCCGGCCGGGATCCGGGGGCGGCTCCCACGCTGCTGTCCATCCTCATGCTCGAGGTCTGGCTCAGGACCTATCTTCCGCGGGCCCGCGCCGCAGCGCCGGGCCCCGCCTTCGCGCGGTCGTGACATGACCATCCGGGTCGCCGTCACGCCCGCGCGCAACGAGATCAGGAACCTCCCGCGCCTCGCGGCGTCCCTCGCGTCCCAGACCGTTCCCCTCGATCGTTGGGTGATCGTGGACAACGGCTCCGACGACGGCACCCAGGATCTGGCGCTCAGCCTCGCCGCGCGCGACCCGCGGATCGAGCTCCTGACGATCCCGCCCGCGCCGGTGATCATGCGCGGCGCCCCCAGCGCCCGGGCGCTCAACGCGGGCATCCGCACCCTTGCGGCGGTCGACGCGCCTGACCTGGTCTTCAACTTCGACGCCGACGTCTCGGTTCCGCCGGACTTCGTCGAGCGGATCGACGCCGCTTTCGCCGAGGATCCCATGCTCGGCATCGCCGGGGGCAGCTGCTACGAGATGACCCGCGGCGTCTGGCGTCAGCGCCACGTGACCGGTCACACCGTCTGGGGCGCGGCACGCGCGTACCGCTGGAGGTGTCTGCAGGACGTCGGCGAGCTCGAGGAGCGGATGAGCTGGGACAGCCTTTCCCAGCTCAGGGCCAACGCATTCGGGTGGCGGACCCGCACGCTGCTCGACCTGCCCTTCGAACACAACCGGCCCGAGGGCGGCAGGGACGGGGGGCGCGCCCGGGCCCGCATCAACGAGGGCAAGTCCGCGTACTACATGTGGTACCGACCCTGGTACCTCGGCCTGCGGGCCGGCATGCACTTCGTGCGCGGTGACGTCGCGGCGCCGGCGATGCTCCTCGGCTACGCGCGCGCCGCGCAGAAGCGCTACCCGCGGTCCCCCGACCCTCTCATCCGCGCGTTCGTGCGTCGCAACCAGAGCCCCGCGCTCCTGCCCCGCCGGGCGGTCGAGGCGCTGCGCCGCTCCCGGTCCGAGGCGGCATCCCCTCCCGAGCCAGACCGGGGGGCTCGACCCTAGGCGCCGGCGCCGACGACTCCCCGTGGGTCCAGGGCGCTCCCGCCCGGCTGGGCGTTGCCGCCTATCCCCCTAAAGGGGACGATATGCGCGTGAACGCCTCCACTATTGATGGAATCGGGAAGAAAGTTCCCGCCGTGCATCGTCACGCGGTGGCTCCGGCGGACGTCCTGCTGGTCTGCTCGAGCGGCGGGCATCTGCTCCAGCTCGCCGCGCTGCGTCCGGCGTGGGGCGACTTCTCGCGGGTCTGGGTGACGTTCGACAAGAGCGACGCGCGCTCCCTGCTGCGCGACGAGCGGCTCGTCTTCGCGTACGGGCCCACCAATCGGAGCATCCCCAACCTGCTGCGCAACCTGCGGCTGGCCGTGGCGGTGATCCGGCGCGTGCGCCCGAAGGTGATCCTGACGACCGGCGCCGGCGTCGCGGTGCCGTTCGCCTGGGTCGGCCGCCTGGCGGGAGCACGGGTGGTCTACGTCGAGAGCTTCACCCGCATCGACGGCCCGTCCCTGAGCTGCCGCATGATCGCCCCCGTGGCCGACCGGCTCTACGTCCAGTGGCCGGACCTGGTCGGGCGCCTGCGCGGCTCGCGCCATGTCGGCAACGTCTTCGGGCACCGATGATCTTCGTCACTGTGGGGACCAACGAAGCCCGCTTCGAGCGCCTCGTCGAGGCCGCCGGACGCATTCCCCCCGGCGAGGAGATGATCGTGCAGACCGGGCACTGCCTGGGTGCGCCGCCGCGCGCGACCTGCATCGATTTCCTCCCCTTCGAGGACATGGTCGAGCACGCCCGCCGGGCCCGCGTCGTCGTCTCCCACGCCGGCGTCGGCTCGATCATGCTGGCGCTGATGGCGGGGCGCCGGCCCGTGGTGGTGCCGCGCATCGCCGCGCTCGGGGAGGCGGTGGACGACCACCAGGTGCCGCTGGCGCGACGGCTCGATGCCGCCGGCCTGGTGCGTCTGGTCGAGGATCCCGACGATCTGGCCGCGGCGGTCTCGGAGGGCGGATCGCGCCAGCCGATGCGGACGGGGGAGGGAACCGACCTCGCGCACGAGCTCCACGCCTACCTTCGCGGGATCGTGCCGCTCCCGGCGGGAGGGTCGCGCGGTGGCGTCTGACACCGACCGGCGTCGCGCCGACGCGGCCCCGGGGGCGGCGACCCTGCCGGGACTCGGGGTCGGCGACGCGCCCCCGCCGGGCCGCCGCCGCTCGGATCGCGTCGCGGCCACGTTGATCGCCGCCCTCCCGCACGAGCTGCGCCGCAGCCTCGGGGTGATCTCCCTGCTCAGCGACGGCATCGACGCCACGCCCGAGGCGGGTGAGCAGATCGCGCTGGAGGTACGCCGCATCGACCGGTTGATCGACGCGATGGCCGAGGTTTCCCGCGCCAGCTCCGGCGGCGACAAGGTCGCGCGCGAACCCCTCGCGCCCGCGCGTGTGCTCTCGGCCGCCGTCGGCGCCTTCTCCCGCGACCCCGACCGCTGCGACGTGATCGTCGACCGGGACGACAGCCTTCCGCCGGTTCGGGCCAATCCCGTGCTGACCGAGGTGATCCTGCTCAACCTGCTCTCCAACGCGTCCCGCTACGGCAAGCCCCCGGTCGTGCTCCAGGCGCGACGCGGCGGGCAGGTGGTCGAGTTCAGCGTGCGCGACGCGGGTGGCGGCTTCGCCCGCGACCGCGCCTCCACGTCCGCGGCGCCGGCCGCCAAGGCCGTCCCGGGGGCGATGGGCGCGGGGCTGTCGATCAGCCGCCTGTTCGCCGCCGAGATGGGCGGCTGGCTGGTGGTGGCGTCGGACACGAACGGGTCGTCCGTGAGCCTGTGCCTGCCGGTGGCGGCGTCGCGATGAGTGACAGGGCCTTCGTCCTCGTGGTCGACGACGACCCCGCGATCGTGCGGGCGCTACAGAGCCTGCTCGAGGTGGCCGGCTACACGACCGCCTCGGCGACCACCGGCGCGGCCGCCCTCGAGGCGGCCGCGCTCCATCCCCCGGACGTGATCCTGCTGGACATGATCCTGCCGGACATGGACGGCGTGGCGGTCTGCGCGCGCCTGCGCGAATGGACGCAGCGCCCCATCGTGATGCTCTCGGCCCTCGACGGCGACGCGCTCAAGATCGCTGCGCTCGACATGGGTGCCGACGACTATCTGCGCAAGCCGTTCTCGTCGGGAGAGCTCCTCGCGCGTCTGCGCGCGGTGATGCGTCGCTCGGCGCGCATCGACGACGGCGCCCCCGTCGTCGTCTTCGGCGACGTGGTCGTGGATCTCTCGGCCCGGTCCGTGCGCCGCGCCGGCGAGCTCGTCCACCTCACTCCCCGTGAGTACGCGCTGCTCGCCGAACTGGCTCGTCACGCCGGGCGCCTCCTGACCCACTCGGCGCTGCTCGAGGCTGTCTGGGGTCCGCGGGCCACGCGCGAGACCCAGTATCTGCGCGTGTACGTCGCGGGGCTGCGGCGCAAGCTCGAGGACGACCCCTCGGCGCCCCGGCACCTGCGCACGGAACCGGGCGTCGGCTACCGCCTCGAGGCCGAGCCGCTCGCGTCGGTGGCGCTGCCGGGCGCCTGAGCACGGCGCAGCGGCGCGAATTCCGGTCACTTATGCGCCCTTTACACCGGCCGCGCACATTTTTAGCCCTGCTTAACGGGGCCCGGTCATACAGTCGAGCCTCTTTTCGCAACTGGGAGCTTCTGGCGAGTCCAAGAGGTGGGAGGTGGGCGGGACGACAGTTTCGCGTCATGCGCGCGGGAGCGCACCTCGAGGGGGCGAATGCAACCCCCCGAACGGTCGGCCCCACGGCCCTACTTGTGGCAATAACCAGGTCCAAACCACTCGCCTACGGTTCCAACGCATCGTCCTTCGTCGAAAGAACTCACCGCTGATGAGCGTGGTTACCCGAGAGGCGCCGACGTCAATCCGATCACTCGATCGGGTGAGGCCCACACGTGGTCGCAGCTCGCTCTTGGCCGCCGGCGATCTGATCGCCCTCGCCGTCTCGTACCTGGTGATGAGGGGTCTCACGGAGCAGATCGCCCCGGGCACGACGCACGCCCCGGCGTTGCTCGTGGTCGTCCTCGCGCTCATCTCGGTGCCGTTCTGGGTCGGCCTCTTCGCGGCGTACGGCCTCTACGACACCGACCGTCGCCGGATCGCCGTGACCAGCTTCGACGAGGCGACCGGCATCTTCCACGCGCTTCTCGTCGGCTCGCTCGGTTTCCTGATGGCGGACCAGCTGCTGCGCCGCACGACCGACTGGCGTGTGTCCAGCGCCGTCCAGGCGGCCATCTTCGTGATCGTGGCCCTCGCCGCCGTCATCGTGGCCCGCGGCGCGCTGCGCAGCTGGGTGTTCACCCGCGTCTTCCGTCGTGAGCGCGCCATCGTGGTGGGCTTGGGCGCCGACGCCGCCTTCTTCCAGAAGACCATCGAGTCCCACGCGGAGTTCGGCGTGGACATCGTCGGCGTCCTGGAGGACACCGGCTCGCCCAGCGAGCTCGCCGCGGCGGTGGAGGACCTCGGCGCCGACCGCGTCGTGCTGACCTCCTCGAGCGCCTCCCACGACGAGATGCTCGAGCTGGCCCGCAGCGTCCGCAAGCCCTTCCTCCAGGTCTCGATCATCCCGCGCTACCACGAGCTGTTCACGGCCAACGCCACGCTCGAGGACGTCGCCGGGGTTCCCATCGTGACCCTTCCCGGCACGCGCCTGCGGCGCAGTTCGTGGCTGGTCAAGCGGGCCTTCGACATCGTCGTCTCGGCCACCGCTCTGATCCTGCTGTCCCCCTTCCTCCTCGGATTGGCGATCGCCATCCGGCTCGGCACCCCGGGGCCGGCGATCTACCGCCAGGCCCGCCGTGGGCGCAACGGATCGACGTTCATGATCAACAAGTTCCGCACGATGTTCGTCAACGCCGAGAGCCGTCGCGACGAGCTGCTGCACCTCAACGAGGTCGACGGCCCGCTCTTCAAGATCAAGGGCACCGACCCCCGCGTCACCCGCATCGGCGGCTTCCTGCGCCGCTGGAGCATCGACGAGCTGCCGCAGCTGTGGAACGTGCTGCGCGGCGAGATGAGCCTCGTCGGTCCCCGGCCCTTCGTGGTCTCCGAGGCCGACCAGATCACGGGCTGGGGCCTGCGCCGCCTGGACACCACCCCCGGCATCACCGGGCCGTGGCAGGTGCTCGGGCGCAACGACGTCGGCTTCGAGGAGATGGTGAAGCTCGACTACCTGTACGCGACCAACTGGTCGCTGTGGTGGGACGTCCGGATCCTCTACCAAACGGTCCTCGTCGTTCTGAAGCGCAGGGGGGCCTACTGATGACCACCATCGCGCCGATGACGGACGCGGCGGTCATGCCCGCCGCCGTCCCCGCGAACCTCTTCGTGATCCCCGCGTTCAACGAGGCCGACAACGTGCCGCGCCTGCTCGCCGACCTCGAGGCCCGCCCGGAGCTCTTCCCCCAGGGCAGCCGGCTGATCCTGGTGGACGACGGCTCGAGCGACGACACCGTCGCCGTGGCGCGCTCCTACTCGGGCCCGCTTCCCCTGGAGGTGCTCGAGCTGGGCGTCAACCAGGGTCCGGGCGGCGCATTCCGCGCCGGCTTCGCCTCCGCGCTCGCCGGCCACCCCGAGGACGCGCTGGTGGTGACGCTGGAGTCGGACACGACCAGCGACCTCGACGCGCTCGCCGAGATGCTGCAGCGGGCCAACGACGGCGCCGACCTGGTGCTGGCGTCGGTCCACAACGGCGGCCAGATGCTCAACGTCAGCGCCCTGCGCCGGTTCCTCAGTCGCGGCGCCGGCATGGTCGTGCGCCGGGCGCTCGACCTCGACGCGATGACCGTCTCATCGTTCTTCCGCGTCTACCGGGCCTCGATCCTCGACCGCGGTGTCGAGCGCTTCGGCGGCGACCTGATCACCGAGCGCGGGTTCGCGTGCAAGGCCGAGATCCTCGCGAAGCTGGTCGCCATCGGCGCCCGCGTGGAGGAGGTCACGATCGACCTCGACGCCTCGCTGCGCACCGGCGAGAGCAAGATGCGCCTCGTCCCGACCATGGCCGGATACGCGCGGCTGGTCGCCGCCCGCCGGCGCATCGCGAAGGCCGCTCGATGACCGCCCCCAGCGTCGCCATCGTCGGGGGAGGGATCCTCGGTCTCACCACCGCGTACCGGCTCGCGCGCGGCGGCGTGCAGGTGGCCGTCTACGAGGCCTCGGACGACCTGGGCGGCCTGGTCGGCACCTTCGACTTCGACGGCCACCAGGTAGACCGCTTCTACCACGTCGTGCTGCCGACCGACGACCGCGTCATCGGCCTCGCCGAGGAGGTGGGCGTGCCCTCCCAGCTGCGCCTGCGCCCCGTGGGCGCCGGCTTCTACGACGAGGGCCGGCTGTTCTCGATGACCACGCCGCGCGAGTTCCTGACCTTCCCGATCCTGCGCATGCGCGACCGGCTGCGCCTCGGCGCCTTCGTCGCGTGGTGCCAGCGCCGCGGCAGCCTGAGCGACCTCGACACGGTGCCCCTGGTGCCGTGGCTCGAGGAGCGCTGCGGGCGTCGCACCGCCGAGCGCCTGTGGCGGCCCCTGCTGGACTCCAAGTTCGACGGCCGCTACGACGACCTGCCGGCCAGCTACATCTGGGCGCGCACCCGCCGCATGTCGGCCACGCGCGAGCGCGGCCGCGAGATCATGGGCTGGCTCCCCGGCGGTTACCCCACCCTGATCGAGGGCCTGCGGGCCCGCATCGAGCAGTACGGCGGCGAGGTCCACACCGGCACCCCGGTCGAGCGCATCACCGGCGACGCCCGCGGCGCCACGGGCCTGGTGGTGGACGGCGCGCACCGCGTCTTCGACGCCGTCGCCTGCACCCTGCTGCCGCCCCAGGCGGCGCGCCTGCTCGACCCCGAACTGCGCGAGCGCGCTCCCGAAGACCACTGCCGCTACCTGGGTGTGGTGTGCGTCGTGCTGCGGGTGGACGGGTCGGTCAGCCCCTACTACACGCTCAACGTCACCGACCGCAGCATCCCGCTGACCACGGTGGTCGAGACGACCCACGTCGTGGACCCCGAGCACGTCGGCGGCACCCTCCTCTACGTCGCGCGCTACGTGAACGCCGACAACGCCGACCTCACGCGCGACGGCGACGTCCTCGCCGACGACTACATCGCGCACGCCACCACGATGCTCCCCGAGCTGGGACGCCGCCGCATTCTCGCGCGGTCGGTCCAGCGGGCGCGCGCGGTCGAGCCGGTGCACGTGATGGGCGGCGCGGCCAACATCCCCGAGATGTTCCCGGCGCCGGGCCTCGCCCTCGCGTCGTCGGTCCACGTGTACCCCGAGGTCGTCAACGGACAGGCCGTGATCGGCGTGGCCGACCGCCTGGCCGAGGGCCTGCTGGCCCGCGTCCGGGCCCCCCAGGCGGTGGCGGCATGAGCACCGTCCACGGCGCGGTCACATCCGCCCGGCGCTCGTCCGTGCGGGTCGCCATCAACGACCGCACGATGCTGATCGGCCTCGGGCTCCTCGTGGTGCTGCTCGCGGCGCTCACGTGGCAGACCTGGGGCGACCTGGGCAGCGACACGGGCTACGACGTCATCGCGTCGCAGCGCCTCGCAGACGGCGAGATCCCGTACCGCGACTTCCCCTACTTCTATGGTCCGCTGGCCCCCGCGCTCGGCGCGCTCGTCGTGCTGATCGGCGGGTCCGGCCTCACGCCGTTCATCGCGTTCGGCATGGTGCTCTCGGTCGCCATCGTCGGCGCCGTCTACGCGCTCGCGCGGGTCGTCGCGAGCCCGCTGAGCTCCGGCCTGGCCGCGGCGATCACCGCGACCATCGCCTTCGCGCCGACCAACTTCAGCTTCGTCCTCCCGCACACCCAGTCGGCCACGATCGGGTTGCTCGCCGCCGTGCTCTTCCTGCTCGGCGTCTCGCGCTTCGCGGCCGGTGGATCGCGCGGATGGCTCTGGTGCGCCGGCGTCTCGGCCGCGGCCGTCACCCTGGCGCGCCCCGAGTTCGCGATCGCCGTCTGGATCGCCGGCGGCCTGTGGCTGGGCCTGCGCCTGCGGTCGCGCTCGATCGGCCGCCGCGACGTCGTGGCGCTCGTCGCCCCCGCTGCGGCGATCCCGGTCGTGGTCTACGGCGCCCTGATGGCGGCCACGTCGCCCCACCAGCTCCTGTTCGAGAACCTGTATCCGGTCGATCAGATCAACGCCGGCGCCGGCGACGTCCTCAGCATCGCGGCGCCGATGACCGCCGGCAGCTTCGTCGAGCTCTTCGGCCGCCTCGCCCTCTACGCCCTCGCCGCCGGCGCCCTGCTGGTCGTCGCGGGCATGATCGAGCGCGGAGGCCGCGCCCGGTCCGTGGCCCTCGCCGGGCTGGCGGTCGTCGCCGCCGGCGCGCTCGCCGCTCTGGCGGTGCGCCCCGAGCTCGTCCGTCACGGCCTCCAGTTCGCCTACGGGTGGATCCCCGCCGGGGCCGCCGTCGCGGTCGCCGTCCTGCTCTGGCGTCGCCACCGTGGAGCGGGGGAGTGGAGCCCGGCCGCCCAGGCCGAGTTGCTGCTCGCCGCATTCCTCGTGATCATCGCGGCCCGCACCTACGCGGCGTTCTTCGCCAACGCGACGGTGCCTCAGCAGGCGGCGTACGCCATCCCGCTTGCCGCCGTCTTTCTTGCCTGGCTTCACGACAGGGAGCTCGGCGTGTCCCCGTCCGCGCGTCGCATCGGCGCGGGCTGGCTCGCCTTCCTCGCCCTCGCGGGCGCCGTCCTGGTGGTCGCCGACGCGCGTGACCGTTCGGTTCACGTCTCGGGCCCCGGAGGCACCCTGTCCGAGCGTCCGGGGCCGGCCGCGTCATACCAGGCGGCCCTGGACACCATTCTCCGCGAGACCGCGCCGGGCGATCCGGTGCTTCTCGCCCCCCAGCTCACCTCGCTCTACACCCTCTCCGGCCGCACCGACCCCCTCCCGCAGATATCTCTGCTGCCGGGCTCGCTGCCGGACGCGCAGGCTGAGCACGAGGCGATCCGTCGGCTCGACGAGTCCGGTGTCAACCTCGCCGTGATCAACACCCGACCCCTGACCGAGTACGGCCAGGGGGCCTTCGGGGACACCTACTACCGCTCGATCCAGGACTGGCTCGACCGCGATTTCCGTCGTGTCGCGTCATTCGGAAACGACGGCGAGACCACGGTCGCGCTGGATGTCTGGCAAAGGAGAACCTCATGAACAAGGTCGGAGTCACCGGCGCGGCAGGCTTCATCGGATCCCACCTGTGCGATCGCCTCCTCTCGGAGGACATCGAGGTGGTCGCGGTGGACGACCTGTCCATGGGGACGCTCGAGAACATCGAGTCGTGCCTTCCCAATCCGGCGTTCCGCTTCGTACAGATGGACTGCACCCAGCGCCGCGAGCTGCGCGCCGCCTTCCGCGGGTGCGACACGATCGTGCATCTCGCCGCGCAGAAGATCCCGCGCTACGGCGGCGCCCTGATGACGCTCGAGTCGAACGTGGCCGGCGTCAACTCGGCGGCCGAGGTGGCGCTGTCCATGGACGCCGTACTCGTCATGGCCTCCACCAGCGACGTCTACGGCAACGCCCCGCTGCCCTTCCGCGAGGACGGGCCGCTCATGCTCGGCGCGCCGACCAGCCGCCGTTGGGCCTACGCCGTCTCGAAGCTCTACGACGAGCACATGCTGATGGCGATGGCCGAGGAGCACGAACTGCAGCACACGATCCTGCGCTTCTTCGGCTCCTACGGCCCGCGTAACCACCCGAGCTGGTGGGGCGGTCCGCAGTCGGCGTTCATCGAGCGCCTGCTGGACGGCGAGCTGATCGACATCCACGGCGACGGCCTGCAGACGCGTACCTTCACGTTCGTCACCGACACCGTGGACGGCATCTACCGCGCGATGGGCACTCCCGAGGCGCGCGGGGAGATCATCAACATCGGCGGAACCACGCCGTGCACGATCCTCGAGCTGGCCGAGTCGGTCCACGCGGCCCTCGACATCGCACCGCCGCTGCGAGCGAGCTTCATGCCGTACACGGCGCTCCCCGGCAACTACGAGGACGTCCGGCACCGTGTGCCCGACGTGAGCAAGGCGCGCGAGCTCCTCGGCTTCGAGGCGTCCGTCCCCCTCGCGGACGGACTGCGCATGACCGTCGAGTGGCACCGCGCCCGTCGCGCGGCGCTCCCCCAGGAGGCAATGGCGTGATCCGGAAGCTCGTTCCCCTGGCCCTCGTCCTGGCGCTGCTCGCAGCGTTCGGGATCCAGGGCGCCCTCGCTGCGCCGGCCGGCGCCCCCACCGGGGTCACCGGCATCGCGCTCAGCGGGTCGGCCCAGATCGCGTGGCAGCCCGTCTCGGGCGCCGACAATTACGTCGTGCTGCGCGGCACCTCGTCAACCAACATCACGACGACGGTGACCCCCGCGGGCGGCACCACGGGGACGAGCTTCACGAACACCGGCCTCACCAACACCACCACCTACTACTACGTCGTCAGGGCCGTCGGCGCGGGCGTGACGAGCCCCGACTCCACCATCGCGCAGATCACGCCCCGTGCGTCCAGCTGCTCGGGCTCCAACGGGATCGTCACCGAGAACTGCTTTCCCGGCACGACCGGCTGGAAGGCGACCAACGTGGACGACGCCATCGACGGCATCGAGGGCTACGCCACCGCCAGCAGCATCACCGCCGGCGACTCGGTCGGCATCAAGGTCAACTCCGCCGCAGGTGTGTCGTACCGGATGGAGATCTACCGCAGCGGCTCCTACGGCGGCAGCCAGGGCCGCCTCATCTCGACGATCCCGAACCTCACCGCCGTCGCGCAGCCCGCCTGCGACTCGCAGAGCAACACCGGCCTGCTCGACTGCTCGAACTGGTCAACGTCGGCGACCCTGACGACCACGTCCTCGTGGAAGACGGGCGTCTACCTCATCCGGCTCGTGCGCTCCAACGGCACCGACTACCACGTCCTCATCACGGTCCGCAACGACACGGCGAACGCCGACGTCCTCTACGTGGTGCCCGACACCACCTATCAGGCCTACAACAACTACGGCGGCAAGTCGCTCTACTCCTGGAGCTCCAACGGGGCCAACACCCTCTCGGGCGCCGACCGGGCCGTGAAGGTCTCGTACGACCGCCCCTACAACCAGGTTCGGACCCAGGAGCACGACTGGTACGTGCAGAGCGACCTGCGCATGGTGAGCTGGATCGAGTCCCAGGGCTACAACGTGGGTTACATCACGGCCACCGACCTCGACCGCGACCCCTCGCTGCTCAGCGGCCGCGCGGCCGTGATCCTCGGCGGACACGACGAGTACTACTCGACCACCATGCGCAACGCCCTGACGGCCGCGCGCAACTCCGGCACGTCCCTCTTCTTCAGCGGTGCCAACTCGGTCTACTGGCAGATCCGCTTCGAGGCCAGCCCGACCTCCGGCGCCACGCGCCGGGTCCAGGTCGCCTACAAGACCATCGAATCCGGTCCGAGCGACCCGCTCGGCCCCACCAGCACCTGGCGTGACCCGAACGGCGCCAACCAGCCCGAGAACGGTCTCGTGGGGATCATGTACCTCGGCGATTCCGACTTCACGTCGTTCCCGCTGCGGGTGAGCGCGGCGGAGGGCCAGGACCCCCTCTGGCGCCACACGGATCTGTCCGACCTCGCGGCCGGCACCTCCCAGAACGTGGGCACCGGCCTCGTCGGCTGGGAGTGGGACGGGCGCGTCAACAACGGCAGCCAGCCCGCCGGCCTGACCGTTCTGGCCTCGAGCCCGGTCACGGGCAATCTGTCCCAGGGCAACGGCGCGAGCACCTCCCCCGGCTCGACCGTGGTCAACGTCACCAAGTACACGGCGGCGAGCGGAGCGCTCGTCTTCGCCACCGGCACCAACTACTGGAACCGCGGCCTGGACCGCAACGGTAACGGCGACGGAGAGCCGAACCTCAACATCCAGCAGGCGACCACCAACGTCCTGTCGGACATGGGTGTCCTGCCGGCCTCCCCGGACCCCGAGATCGTGCTCGACGCCAACTCCCCGCCGCGCGTGATCCTCACGTCGCCCGGGGACGCCTCGACCGGGGTGGACGTGGACGCATCGCCCGTGGCGGTCTTCTCGCGGACGATGAACGCCGCCACGATCACCTCCTCGACGGTCAGCCTCCGCACCCAGGCCGGCGCCGTCGTCCCGTCCACGATCACCTACAACGCCGCGACGCGGCGCGTGACCATCGATCCGACGGCCTCGCTCGCGCTCCAGACGACCTACGTGGCCCGGATCACGACGGGCGCGCAGGCGACCGACGGCACGCCCCTCACGGCCCAGGCGCAGTGGACCTTCACGACCGCCGATCCGCCGCCGCCCCCGACGGTCACGACGACCTTCCCGGCGGGCAACGCGACCGGCGTGAACCCGTCCGCGGCCGTCACCGCGACCTTCTCCCGCGCCATGGCCCCTGCCACGATCACCGCCTCGAGCTTCCGGCTGACGGGTCCGGGCGGCGGCGCCGTCGCGGCCACCGTCTCCTACGACGCGACCGCCCAGCGCGCCACGCTCACCCCGACCTCACCGCTCGCGCTCAACACGGCCTACACGGCGAGCCTGACGACCGCGGTCACCGCGGCCGACGGCACCGCCCTGGCCGCGGGCGTGTCGTTCGGCTTCAGCACCTGGGCCCAGCCCCCGCCGGCGCCCACCGTGACCCAGACCACACCGGCCGCCGACGCGACCGGCGTCGAGGTCGCCAGCGCCATCTCCGCGACCTTCTCGCGGGATATGGACGCCTCGACGATCACGACTCAGACCGTGTCCCTCTCGGGTCCGGGCGGGCAGGACGTTCCGGCTACCGTGACCTACGACGCCGCCACCCGTCGCGCGATCCTCACCCCGACCGCCCCGCTGGCGGTGAGCACGGCCTACACGGCCGCCTTCGGCACCGGCATCCGGGCCGCCGACGGGATCGCCCTCGCGAGCGCCGTGACCGCCGGGTTCACCACGTCCGCCTCGCCCTGCCCCTGCCAGCTCTTCCCCGACGCGGTCGTCCCCGACCTGGCGAGCAACCCGGTGCAGGACGGCCGGGGCGGCGCCGGCCCGTTCTCCTACGAGCTGGGCGTCAAGATCACCGTGACGACCTCGGCCGAGATCCGCGCCGTGCGCTTCTACAAGAGTCCCGGTGAGACCGGCACTCACGTCGGCCGCATCTGGACCTCCGGCGGCACCCAGCGCACCACGGTCACCTTCGCCAACGAGAGCGCCTCCGGCTGGCAGACCCAGCAGCTCGCCAGCCCGCTACCGATCACGGCCGGCCAGACCTACGTCGTCTCCGTCAACCGCAACGACTTCTACCCGCTCACCACGAGCGGCCTCACGAACCAGATCGTCGCCGGTCCGATCCGCAGCGTGGTCGGGGCCAACGGCGTGTACGGCAACTCGTCGGGCACCTTCCCGACCAACTCCTGGAACGACAGCAACTACTTCACCGACGTCGTGGTCGGCGGCGACGACGCGCCCCCGCCCACCACCCCGCCCACGGTCACCGACACGACCCCCGCCGCCGGTGCCACCGACGTGGCATCCGAGGTGTCGCCCACGGCGACCTTCTCGCGGGCCATGGACCCGGCGACCGTCAACGGGACCTCGGTCACGCTCCGCCCGCAGGCGGGCGGCTCGCCGGTGAGCGCCACCGTCACCTACGACGCCGGCACCAACCAGGTCACGATCGACCCGACGGCCGACCTCAACGCGAGCACGGTCTACACCGCCCAGATCTCCACGGCGGCGACATCGGCCAACGGCATCGCGCTGGCCTCCCCGGCCACGTGGAACTTCACCACCTCCGCGGGCCCCGCCCCGGGCGCGGTCGTCCAGCTCTTCCCGGACACCGCCGTGCCGTCCTCGCTCGCCAACCCCGTGCAGGACGGGCGCTCCGGCGCCGGTCCCTTCTCGTACGAGATGGGGGTCAAGGTCGCCGCGACCGTCGCCGCGGAGGTTCGCGCGGTGCGCTTCTACAAGAGCCCCGGTGAGACCGGCACGCACGTCGGACGCATCTGGACGTCGGGCGGCACGTCGCTCGGAACCGTGACGTTCACCAACGAGACCGCCTCCGGCTGGCAGACCCAGCAGCTGGCGAGCCCCGTGGCGATCACCGCAGGCCAGACCTACGTGGTCTCGGTCAACCGCAACGACTTCTACGCGGTCACCACCGGCGGCCTCGCCTCGCAGATCACAGCAGGGCCCGTGCGGTCCGTCGTCGGCTCGAACGGCGTCTACGGAAACACGGCGGGCACCTTCCCGACCGCATCCTGGAACAACAGCAACTACTTCACGGACCTCCAGGTGGCCGCGACCGAGATCCAGGCCAACACGCCCCCGACCGTGAGTGTCACGACTCCCGCAAACAACGCGGTCAACGTCGCCACCGACGTCTCGCCGTCCGCGACCTTCTCGCGGCCGATGGACGCCGGCACCCTGACCTCCGCCACGGCCACCGTGCGCCCTGAGGGCGGGTCGCCCGTGGCCGCGACGGTCACCTACGACTCCAACACCAACCGGGTCACGATCGACCCCACGACCGACCTCACGCCGAACCTCGACTACTCGGTCCGGATCACGACTGACGCCTCCTCGGCGGACGGCGTCGCGCTGGCGTCGCCGGTGATCTGGAGCTTCACCACCTCGGCAGCCTCCGCCGCCAGCGCCAGCCAGCTGTACCCGGACACCACGACCCCCGCCGCGGCCGCCAACTCCGTGCAGGACGGCCGCACCGGCACCGGCCCGTTCACCTACGAGACCGGCGTCAAGGTGCAGGCGACGCTCGGCGCCGAGATCCGCGCGGTGCGCTTCTACAAGAGCCCCGGAGAGACCGGCACCCACGTCGGCCGCATCTGGAGCGAGGGCGGCACCCAACTCGCCCAGGTCACCTTCACCGGCGAGACCACCTCTGGCTGGCAGACCGAGCAGCTGGCCACGCCGCTGGCGATCACGGCCGGCGACACCTACGTCATCTCCGTCAACAGCAACGACTTCTACCCGGTCACCCCCGCGGGTCTCGCAACGCAGATCACCGCGGGCCCGGTTCGCACGATCGTCGGCACCAACGGTGTCTTCGGCGACTCCGCCGGCACCTTCCCGACCACCTCATGGAACAACAGCAGCTACCTGGTCAACCTCGTGGTCGCACCGACCGAGGTGCCGCCTCCCGCGAGCGCCCCGACGGTGACCGGCACGACCCCGGCCGACGACGCCGGCAACGTCGCGGTGGGCGCCTCGCCCACGGCAACGTTCTCGCGCGCCATGGACCCGGCGACCCTCACCAACGCGACGGTCACGATCCGTCCGGACGGCGGATCGCCGCTGGCCGCCACCGTGACCTACGACCCCAACACGGACAACCTCACGATCGACCCGACGGCCGACCTGAGCCCGGGCCAGGGATACACGGCCCAGATCTCGACCGCCGCGAAGTCGGCGGACGGCGTCGCGCTCGCCGACCCCGTCAACTGGAGCTTCACGACCGAGTCGGCGGTCACCACCTTCCAACTCTTCCCGAACACGGCGACACCGCAGGCCGACGGCAACCCTGTGGCGGACGGCCGCACCGGGACGGGTCCCTTCACCTACGAGATGGGTGTGAAGGTCACGGCCACGGCGCCCACGCAGATCCGCGCAATCCGCTTCTTCAAGAGCTCCGGCGAGACCGGCACGCACGTCGGCCGCGTCTGGAGCTCGGGGGGCACGCAGCTCGCCGAGGTGACGTTCGTCGGCGAGGGCTCGAGCGGCTGGCAGACCGCGCAGCTGGCGAGCCCTCTGGCCCTGACCACCGGCGACACCTACGTCATCTCCGTCAACCGCAACGACTTCTACCCGCTCACGACGGGGGGCCTGGCCTCCCAGATCGTCGCCGGCCCGGTCAGCACCGTCGTGGGCGGCAACGGCGTCTTCTCGGACTCCGCGGGCTCCTTCCCGACCGCCTCCTACGCCGACAGCGACTACCTCGTGGATCTGGTCGTCGCCGAGCCGACGGCCACTCCGCCGCCGCCGGTGCCGACGGTCGGCACGACCACTCCCGCCGACAACGCGACCGGCGTGGCGCCCGACGTGTCGCCCACGGCCACCTTCTCCGCGGCCATGGATCCCGCGACCCTCACCGGCGCCTCGGTCACCCTGCGCCCGAACGGCGGATCGCCGGTGGCCGCGACCGTCTCCTACGACGGGTCCACCCGGCGCGTGATCATCAACCCGACCAACGACCTGACACCCGCCCAGGCCTACACGGCCCAGATCTCCACTGCCGCCACCTCCAGCAGGGGCGCGGCGCTGGCCTCGACCGTCAGCTGGAGCTTCACGACGGCCGATGCACCCACGGTGACCGCAACCACCCCCGCCGACAACGCGACCGGTGTCGCCGTCGCCGTCTCGCCCACCGCGACCTTCTCCCGGGCGATGAACGTGGCGTCCCTGACCTCCGGCGCGGCCACGGTGCGCCCGCAGGGAGGATCGCCGGTCGCCGCCGGCATCACCTACGACTCCGCCAACAACCGCGTGATCATCAACCCGACCTCGGATCTGGCCACCGGCACCACGTACACGGCCCAGATCTCCACTGCCGCCTCGGCGGCCGACGGCGCGGCCCTGGCCGCACCGGTGAGCTGGAGCTTCACCACCCTCCCGGCGCCCACGGTCACGGCGAACACCCCGGCGGACGGCGCCACCGGCGTCCCGCTCGCCGTCTCGCCGACGGCGACGTTCTCACGGGCCATGACCGTCGGCTCTCTGACCGCGGCCTCGGCCACGGTCACCCCCCAGGGCGGGTCGGCGGTCCCCGCCACCGTCACCTACGACGCGACCAACCGCCGCGTCACCATCGACCCCACGGCGGATCTGGCCGCGGGCACCGACTACACGGTCCGGATCTCCACCGCGGCCACGGCGACCGACGGCGCACCCCTCGCATCGGCGTTCACCTGGAGCTTCACCACGATCACCGCTCCGACGGTGACGGCGACCACCCCGGCCGACAACGCCACGGGCGTCGCGTTCACCACCTCGCCCACGGCGACCTTCTCGCGGGCGATGGACGCGGCGACGATCACCACCGCCACGGCCACGGTGCGCCCCCAGGGTGGCTCCGCGATGGCCGCGGCGGTCACATACGACGCCGCCAACAACCGCGTGACGATCAACCCGACGGCCAACTTCACCCCGGGCGTCGTCTACGTCGCGCAGATCTCGACCGGGGCCGCCTCGGCCGACGGGGTCAACCTGACCTCCGCGGCCACGTGGACCTTCACCGCGCAGCCCGCGCCGACCGTCACCGCGACCACACCGGCCGCCGGCGCGACCGGTGTGGCGGCCAACGTCTCGCCCACGGCCACCTTCTCGCGGGCGATGAACGCCGCGACGCTCACGACGAGCACCGCGACCGTGCGGCCCCAGGCCGGCGGCTCGGCGGTCTCGGCCGTCGTCAGCTACGACGCGGCCAACAACCGCGTCACGATCAACCCCAACTCCAACCTCAACCTCGGCACGGCCTACACGGCCACCATCTCGACCGGCGCCACGGCGGCGGACGGGATTCCGCTGGGCTCGGCGTTCACCTGGAACTTCACGACCATCGCCGCGCCGACGGTGACCGAGACGGCGCCGGCCTCGAACGCCACCGGCGTCGCCGCCAACGGCGTGATCACGGCCACCTTCTCGCGGGCCATGAACCCGGCCACCCTGACAACGACCTCGGTCTCGGTGCGCCGCCAGGGCACCAGCACCGCCCTCGCGGCCGCCGTCAGCTACGACGCCGCCAACAACCGCGTCACGCTCGATCCGACGGCCACGTTCCTCGCGAGCACCGTCTACACCGTCCAGATCACGACGACGGCCACCTCGGCCGACGGCATCGCGCTCGCCTCCACGGTGAGCTGGAGCTTCACGACCATCGCAGCGCCGACGGTCACCGCCGTCACCCCGGCCGCCAACACGGCCGGCGTCGCCCTGGACGTGTCGCCCACCGCGACCTTCTCGCGGGCGATGACGCCGGGGAGCCTCACCACGACCTCGGCCAACGTCCGGGTCAAGGGCGCCGGCAGCGCGCTCACGGCCGCCGTCACCTACGACGCGCCCACCAACACGGTGACCATCGACCCGACGGCCAACCTGCTCCCCGGCACGGCCTACACGGCACAGATCACCACGGCGGCCACCGCGGCCGATGGCCTCGCGCTGGCCTCCACGCTGAGCTGGAACTTCAGCACCCCGGCGCAGCTCTTCGCCGACACGCTCCTGCCGACCACCCCGGCCACCGCGACCACGACCATCAAGGAGACCGGCGTGCGGCTGTCGGTGACCGCGGCGTCCCAGGTGCGCGCGATCCGCTTCTACAAGAGCCCGGGCGAGACCGGCACGCACACCGGCCGCATCTGGAACAACTTCGGTCAGCAGGTCGGCTCGATCACCTTCACCAACGAGACCGCCTCCGGCTGGCAGACCGCGCAGCTCGCGTCGCCCGTGTCGCTGACCAGCGGCCGAACCTACACGATCTCGGTCAACCGGAACAACTTCTACCCGAGCACGGCCAACGGCCTGAACTCCCAGGTGATCGCCGGGCCCGTCCGCACGGTGGTCGGCACCAACGGCGTCTACGCGACGACCGCCGGCACCCGGCCGACGACCGCGAACGGCAACAACAACTACTTCGTCGATCTGATCGTCGCGCCCACGCCGTGACGTCCGGACCCGCCATCGCACCCTCGGCCCCCGTGACGCCCGTGAATCCGGGCAGATCGGGGGACCGGGGGGCGCTTTCGGGCGCCTGGCTGCTCTCTGGCGCGACGCTCGCGTCGGGCGTGCTGGCATACGCCTTCCACATCCTGGCCGCCCGCACGCTCAGCGCCGACGGATACGGCCGCATCGCCGTCCTCTGGGGCGCGATGTTCCTGGTGGCGATCGTGCTCTTCCGCCCGATCGAGCAGACCGCGTCGCGCACGATCGCCGACCGGCTCGCCCGCGGCTGGGAGACGCGCAGTGTGGTGGTCTCGGCAACCATCGTCGCCCTCGCGGCCCTCGCGATCGGGACCGTCCTCATGCTCGCGCTGTGGGAGCCCATCACCTCGGGCCTCTTCGACGGCGACGGCACCCTCACGCTGATGCTCGTCGCGGGGGTCGTCACCTACGGGCTCTCGTATGTCGTGCGGGGCCTGCTCGGCGGCGTCCGCTGGTTCGCCGGGTACGGTCTCAACCTCGTCTTCGACGGCGCCGCCCGCCTCTTCGTGGCGCTCCCCCTGATCGTCGTGGCCAGCACCGGTCTCGCCGCTGCCGCGATGGTCGCCGCCGGCCTCGCCGGCGCGGCGATCCCGCTCTGGGTGGGCCGGCGCCGACTGCGCGTCCTGCGCGACCGCGGGCCCGGCGAGCGCTTCCGACCCGCCTCGACGCTGGCATTCGCCGCGCCGGCCGCGGTGATCGCGGGCGCCGACCAGATCGTGGTCAACAGCAGCCCGGTCCTGGTGGTCCTCGCGGGCGGGACGGCCGCCACCGCCGGCGTGGTGTTCGCCGCGACCATGCTCGTCCGCATCCCGGTCTACGTCTTCCAGGGCGTGGCGGCCTCGATCCTCCCCAACCTCACCCGCCTCCACGCCACCGACGACACGTCGGCCTTCCGCTCGGCCGTCTGGCGCACGGTGGCCATCCTCATCGGGCTGGCGGGGATCCTCGCCGTCGGCGCGATGGCCATCGGCCCTCACGCGCTGCGGATCGTCTATGGCCCCGAGTTCGACGCCGGCCGCGCGGAGCTCGGTCTGCTCGGCGTGGGCGTCGGCCTGTACCTTGCCGCATCGACCGTCTCGCAGGCTCTGCTCGCGCAGGATCGCGGTCCTGCGGCGGCGATGGCCTGGGCCACCGCGGCGGTCCTCTTCGTCGGCGCCTTCTTCGTGCTTCCGGGGTCGGAGCTCATGCGCATCGCCGTCGCCTTCGCGGTGTCGATGGCCGTCGGCGCGGCCATCGTGGCCGCCTTCCTGCTCCGCCGCGACACCGCCCTCCCGCGCGGCCTGGCCGTGGCCCCCCATCCGCTACCCGAACGATGAGGTCGCGCCGCCCCAACCAGTCCGGATGGCGACCGGCCCACCCCCAGAGTGGCGCTACCGCCCCCCTGACAACCTCGAAATCATCGGCAGCACGGAAATCCGCGTGACCGTGGGCCTTCACTCACGGATCCACTAGACAGTCGGGAAAGGCACACCGGAGCCATGGATCTCACTCTCTTCTTCAGGGTCATCTGGAGGTACCGCATCCTCGTCATGACGGGGCTCCTGCTCGCCGTTCTCGCCGCCTTCTTCGCGATGGTGCGGATCAGCCCCGGCGGCTCGGAGCCGCTCTCGCTGCGCGGCGACAAGGAGTACGCCAGCTACACAACCCTGTTCGTGACCCAGGCCGGCTTCCCGTGGGGGCGCCTCGGCCAGGGCGACAACTCCGCCGTGAACAACGCGGGCCGCCTGGCGAGCCTTGCGACCCTCTACTCGAAGCTCGCCGACAGCGACCCGGTGGACGAGCTCAACAAGGCCGCGCTTCCCAGTACCGGATGGAAGATCGAGTCCGCCCCCGTCCTCGACGGGGCCGGGCTGAGCTCGCCGCTTCCGCTGGTGAGGATCGCCGCGCTGGCGAACTCCGCCGGGCTGGCCACGAAGGCCGCCGGCACCGCCGCCGCGTCGCTTCAGTCCTTCGTCGCCACGCGCCAGCGCGCCAACGGCATCTCTGGCCGTGACCGGGTGGTCCTGCAGCTCATCAAGGGCCCCGAGAAGCCCACCCTCGTCCACGGGCGCTCGTTCACCCCCCCGATCATCGCCTTCCTGCTCATCAGCATCATCACCGTGGCGCTGCCGTTCATCATCGACAACCTGCGCCGGTCCATCGCCGGGGCCCGCGCCGCGGACGCGGCCGAGCACGATGCGCAGCACGGCGCGTCCGGTTCCCAGGTCTCATTCGATGCCGCGGACATCGAGGAGCGCCGCCGCATCGCCCGCATGTCGCAGTAGTCGGGCGTCAGTCCCACACGGGCGGGGCCGTCGCGGCCCCGCCCGCGGGACTCAGGGGCCGGGCCTCACGGAGGTCCTCCGCGGGATCGCGGCCCCGCGATGACCCGGGAGAGCGCGCGACGGTGGCCGCGGCGCGCCTCGGGGCCGCCGCGTCCCACGGCCGCATGGGTGAGCTCGCCGAGTCCGATGCCGATCCTCTCGAGGACGCGCAGCCGGCCGCGGTGGGTGGACGCATAGATCATCCTGCTCTCGGCCAACACGGCGTAGAGCCCCGCGCGCGGCGCCGAGGCCCCTCCCTCGTGCCGGCAGACCGCCGCGGGCTCGAAGCCCACCGCATAGCCGAGGTCGCGGACCCGGCGACAGAGGTTGACGTCCTCCGAGTAGAGGAAGTAGCGCTCGTCGAGGCCGCCCACGGTCTCGAGGGCGGCACGGCGGATCATCAGGCAGGCCCCCGAGACCCAATCGGGGCGCCCCGCGCGGGCGTACGACTCCGGGCGGCGGATGAGCTGATCCGACCATTCCGCGCCCGGCGCCGCGCGGTGGAGGAAGAGCGCCTGCGCGTAGGTGGACGAGAGGCGCGGGAAATGGCGCTGCGAGTAGTCGAGGGATCCGTCCGCGTCGCGGATGAGGGGTCCCACGATCCCGAGCGCCGGGTCGTCGTCGAGCGCCTGCACCAGCCGTCGCACGGACACCGGCTCGATTCGCGCGTCGGGGTTCAGGAAGAGGACCGCGGGCGCGGTCCCCGCGCGCCAGCCGATGTTGCATCCGAAGGAGAAGCCGCCGTTGGCTCCGCTCTGGATGGCGGTCACGTCGAGGCCGGCCACGGTCTCGAGCCCGCCCTCGGGAGAGGCGTTGTTGACCACGATCACACGGATGTCGTCGATACCCGCGAGCGGGGCGACGCAGTCGTGCAGCTGCGCGCCGCTGTTGTAGGCGACGACCACGACGTTGACCGCGGGCGTCGTGTCGGTCGGGCTCGGCTCGGGCACGGCGCAGAGGCTACCGGCCCGCGTGCACAGGGTCGGTCCTCACGCAAACCCTCGGCGCTGCCGATCTGAGGGGGAGTGCCCCCAGCGGTCCCGCGCGGGGGAGGAGAGGAGTCGACTGTGGAGCGGATTCCGCGACCTGTGCGACGGGCCCTGGGCGTCTCGCTCGCGGTGGCCTCGGCGGCGGCCCTCGTGGGCGCGATGTCGGTCGACCCCGGCGCGGCGCGCACCTCGGCGCGGGCGAGCGCGTCGAGTCGGGTTGGCGTCGCGATCGTCACGCCGGCCAACGGCGCCCGCGTCAGCGGCGCCGTGCGCGTCGCCGCCTCGGCCTCGGCGAAGTCCGGAGTCGCCCGCGTCGAGTTCCGGGTCGACGGGGCCCTGCGGTGGACGTCGCGGTCGGCGCCGTACGTTCTCAACGGTGACGACGGCACCTGGAAGACGGCCGCGCTCGCGAACGGTCGCCACACCCTCGCGGCCACCGCCTACGACCGGCGGGGACACAGCGTGCGCGACATCAACACGGTCACCATCGCCAACCCGGCGCCCCCCGCCCTGGCGCCTGATCCGCCCGAGGGCTCGGTCCCCGCACCCGCTCCGCCGCCCGCGGCGGAGCCCGTCCCCGAGCCCGCGCCCCCCGCACCGGCTCCCATGCCCGCCGACCCCCTTCCGGCTCCGCCCCCCGCATCGCCTCCCGCGCCGGAGCCGCCGGCCTCACCGCCCCCCGTCACCCCGTCGGTCTTCCTGTCGCCCTCGGGCGACGACGGGGCCAGCTGCTCGGCCGCGGCTCCGTGCCGCTCCCTCGATCGCGGCTACCACGTCGCCGCGCCCGGCGCCCTGGTGCAGTTGGCGGCCGGAAGCTATCCGGGCGGCGCCATCACCCGGGACGCCTCCAAGGCGGACGCCACCACCCGCGTCGTGCTCGCCCCGGCGCCGGGCGCGAGCGTCACGGTGCCGGATGAGCTCATGATCGGCGCCCGGCACCTGGAGCTGCGCGACATGGCGCTGACAGGTGGCTGGCAGACCGACGCCAACGCGATCGACGTCGTCATGCGCAACATCGACGCCCGGCACCTGTTCATCAACTCCTCCCAGCAGGTGTCGGTCATCGGGGGACGGGTCGGCCCCACCGGTCCGGTCAACTACCACCCCCAGATCGACGCCTCGACCGCGACGCCGCCGCGCGACATCCTGATCGACGGGGTCACCTTCCACGACTGGCGGGTGGCCGTGCCCGGCCAGCACACGGAGTGCCTCCAGATCGGCGGCGGGGATCGGATCACGGTCCGCAACAGCCGCTTCATCAACTGCGAGGCCACCGGCAACCTGCACATCACCCACTACGGCGACCCGTCCCCGCGCACCCGCAACGTGACCATCGAGAACAACTTCTTCTCGACGACCGTCAACGGGTACTACGCGATCCAGGCCTACGCGGTGCAGAACCTGCTGATCCGCGACAACTCGGCCACCCAGGGCTTCCTGGTGATGCCCTTCCCGGGGGACACGATCGCCACCAACAACGTGCGCGTGGTCGCGAACCTGGCACCCGCCGCCGCGTGGGAGTGCGTCGCGGGGGTCCAGTACCGCAGCAACGTCTTCTACTGGGGCACCCCCGGCCAGCAGGCCGCAAAGTGCGACGCCTCCGACACCGCCCTCAGCGGGACGTCCAACCCGGGCTTCGTCAACCCCGGATCGCTCGACCTGCACCTGACCGCCTCCTCGCCGGCGATCGGACGCGGCGCCGCCACCGAGGCCACCGTCACCGACATCGACGGCCAGGCGCGCGGTGCGTCGCCCGACGCGGGAGCCGACCAGCGCTAGGCCGTCAGCCGGGCGGTGCCGCCTCCACGGGGTCGTCGGTGATGCGCAGCAGCACCGACGAGAGCGCCACCAGGATGAACATGATGTAGGTCACCTGGATGAACGAGAACGCGTCGTAGGTGAAGAGCCCCACGGCGAACGCGGTGATCGAGGCGGCCAGGCCGGTCATCAGGAGCCCGAGGTCTCCTCCGGGATCGGAGCGCGCGCGGGCGCCCAGGCGCCGCACGGTCCGGGCGAACAGCCAGATCCACGCGAAGACCCCGACGATCCCGGTCTCGAGCAGGGTCCCGAGCCATTGGTTGTCGAGGATGTTCGCCTTCGCCTGATTGTTGTCGGTGATCCGGGTTCCGTAGCCCTCACCGAGGACGGGCTGCCCCGCGGCCTGGTCGAGGGCCGGCCCCAGGTCGGCGACGCGACCGCTGCCGAGCTGGCCCGGGTCCGACTCCTGCTCGGCGACGAGTCCGCCCTTGGGTACGAAGGCGTCGTGGAGCGAGCCCAGCGCGCCCGGGATCGCGAGGTGCATCATGATCAACAGCGGGAGGCCGATCGGCAGCGCCCGGCGGGCGTCAGCCGGACGCAGGACCGCGAAGACCACGAGGATCACGAAGAGCATCAGGATGCCCGTCCGCGAGATGGTGGCGACGGCGGCGACGATCATCAGCCCGCCGGCGACCCACCAGAGCCGCCGGGAGGTCCGCACAGCCAGATAGGCGGCCAGCGGAACCAGCATCACCATCGCGGCGCTGAGGGCGATGGGGTGCTGCGCAGAAGCGAACACACGCAGGCGCGCTCCGCGACCCGGCACATCGGGCACGTCCTGGAGTCGCAGAAAGGGGATGACCCGGCCGAGGTCGTTGAAGACGTTGTAATCGATGCGCGATTCGATGATGGCGAACACGGCCACGATCGCCCCGGAGCCGACCAGCACCTTCAGGATGCGGTCGACGTCTGCGCGCGTGTTGATGACGCTGACGATGAGCACCAGAACCAGGAGGAAGCTCAAAAGGAAGGTGAGGGACTTGACGACCTGGGTCTGCTCGGCGCTGACCCCGGCCGGATTGACGGCGATGGAGCCGATCACCGAGACGACCAGGAGCAGGAGCGGGCCGCGCAGCCCGGTGGGCTTCAGCGTGACGCGCGGATCGACCAGCAGGGCCGCGACCCAGCCGGTGACGACGACGATCACCAGGAGCCGGTAGGGCTCGAGCTCGAACGGCAGGGCACCCGGCAGCGAGTAGCGCCTGATCGGGATGAACATGACGACCAGCACCAGGGCCGCGACCATCGCCACCCAGCTGATGCGCACGCGACGGGTGTCGGCACCACCCGCGACGCGGGGGTCGTAGCCGCTGGGATATGGCAGTGCGTAGGGGTTTGCGGCGCGTGGTGACATCCGGCCCGATGCTAGGAGCCACCCCGGTGCCGCGCCCCCCCAGAACGGAGGGTTGGGGCGGTATCCCCCTCGACCCACGGCCAGCCGCCCGGCGCGGCACGGACGTCGTCTACGCAGTCCGCCGGAGGTGCCCGATCAGCGGGCCGGGCGCCACGCTGTAGACGAGAGCCTTGTGGTAGTGCGGGTCCGCCGGGTGGAGCGCGGAGCACCGCAGCGCGGTCGAGATCGCCCCGATGCGCTCGCCGGCGCGGCGCTGGTCGATGACGCTCTCCATGAAGTAGGAGGCGATGTTGTTGTCGCGCGCGGCGTTCCGGCTCCGCGGCCGCCGCGCCGTGTGCGGGCTCCGCGGCAGGCCGCGCCGCGCCCGCGCCGCGTCGATCACGCGCTCCACCAGCGCGTCGCGGGCCTGTGGGTCGTCGCGGCACAGCGACTCATCGAGGATCCGATACGAGAAGAGACACTCGCCGAGCACCTCGTAGCGCCCGCCGGCCTCGGACGACCGCAGGAGGTAGTCGATGGTCTCGGCGATGGAATAGCGCTCGTCGTACCGCAGGCCGGCGACCCGCTCACACCGGTACATCGGCGTCCCGTCGTGGGTGGGGATGCGCAGGGCGTCGAAATCGCGCCTGCACTCGTCGGCGTCCTTGAAGCGGTTCTGCGGGGCGGTCGGACGTCCGTCGAGGATGATGTTCCAGCCGCAGAAGACGCCGGCGAGCTCCGGGTTCTGCATGAGGTGGGCGAGTTGGCGCTCGATCCGGGTGGGCATGCTCAGATCGTCGGCGTCGTGCACCGCGTAGAAGGCGCCGGCGGCCTCCTCGAGGCCCCGGTTCATGGCGGCCGACTTGCCGGCGTTCGCCTGGCGGACGACGCGCAACCGTGGATCGCCGAGGGATGCGATCGCGTCGATCGATCCGTCGGTGGAGCCGTCGTCGATGACGATCAACTCGAGGCGGCGGTGGGTCTGCGCCAGCACGCTCGCCACGGCCCCGGGCAGGTACGGGCCCGCGTTGTACGCGGGCATGATCACGCTCACCAGGGTCTCGTCCGGGCCAGGCATCACGTCGATGGTAGGCGAGGGGCGCGCGGCAGCGACACCCCCGCAACGGTTGGCCCTGCGACGCGCGACTCGACGTACGGCTAGCGCGAACTGGCTGAGAGGACGTGTGCGCTCCAACGGGCCCTGAATACCGTCGAGGCAGATGCGAACCCCCCCGCGGACCCGATGAAGCTGAGCGCGAAGGCCGCCCTCGGCGCCCTGGCGACGCTGGCCCTGCTGCCCGTGCGGCGCAGGCCGGTCGTCGTCTCCGCGACGGGCGGGGCGCCGGCGCCGGGCCCGCCGGCTGCCCCTCCGCCGCCACCGCCCGTGGGCACGCCATCCCCGCGGCGGCCGGATCTCCGGGGCGCCGTCATGAACGGCCTGCTGTGGAAGATCATCTCCGTCGTCGTCAAGCAGGGCTCGCGCGTCGTCGTCGGCATCGTGCTGGCGCGGCTCCTGACTCCGGACGACTACGGGCTGGCGGCCCTCGTCCTCGTGTTCTCCAGCCTGATCTACATCTTCTCGGACCTGTCGCTGGGGGCCGCGCTGGTCCAGCGCAAGACCATCACCGAGCGGGATCGCTCGACGGTCTTCTGGGTGAGTGTCGCCGCCGGCGCCGTCTGCACGGTGACCGGCATCGCCGTGTCCGGCCTCGTGGCGGACTTCTACCGCGAGCCCGCCGTCCAGCCCCTGTTCATCGCCGTCTCGTTCAGCTTCCTGATCGTCTCCCTCGGCGTGACCCAGGAGGCTCTCCTGACCCGCGCGATGAGCTTCCGCGCCCTCGAGCTCCGCCAGATGGCCGCGGCCCTCATCGGCGCCACCGTCGCGATCGTGATCGCGGCGCGCGGTGGGGGCGCCTGGGCGATCATCGTGCAGCAGTTGGTCGTCGTCGGGGTGGCGACAACCCTGATCTGGTTCGTGTCCGCCTGGCGGCCGCACATGCTGTTCTCGACGGAGAGCGTCCGCGACCTGGGCACCTTCGGCGGCAACGTGTTCGGCACCCGGATGGTCTATTACCTCAACCGGAACGCCGACAATCTGCTCATCGGGCGCTTCCTCGGGCCCGCCGCGCTCGGCGCCTACTCGCTGGCCTACAACGTCATCCTGCTGCCGTTCAGCCAGGTGGCCGGCCCGCTCGAGCAGCTGCTGTATCCGGCCTTCTCCCGGATGCAGGACGAAACCGCCCGGCTGCGCGAAGCGTTCCTGCGGGTCAACCGGCTGGTGTGCACGATCAACACGCCGCTGCTGCTCGGCGTCGCCGTCCTCGCCGATCAGTTCGTCCCCGTCGTCCTGGGCGACCAGTGGCACTCCGCGATCCCGGTCATCCAGATCCTCGCCGTGGTCGGCGTCGCCCAGTCGGTCCAGGCCCTCAACGGCAGCGTGCTGCAAGCGCGGGATCGGACGGACTGGCTCCTGCGCTACTCGCTCGTATTCACGGGCGTCACGGTCGCGGCGTTCGTCGCGGGCGTGCCCTTCGGCATCGTCGGAGTGGCCGTGTCCCTGGCCATCGCCAGCTGCTTCCTCGAGCCTCTCTACGCCGTCATCACCGCGCGGGCCATGGAGATGCCCGTCCTCGACATCGCGCGCAACCTCTGGCCCCCCGTCCAGGCATCCCTGCTCATGGCGATCGCCGTCGTGGCGGTGCGCGCCGCCGCGCAGGCGGCGGGGGCAGGCGATGTCGTCCAGCTCGCGGCCGGTGTCCTCGCCGGCGTCGTGGTCTATCCGCCCTTGATCTGGTGGCGGGCGCCCGGGGTGCGCGAGGACATCCTCGGGATCATCCGTCGTCGCCGAGAGCAAGGAGGGGCCGTTGCCGAGTCCTGAGCCACACGGGAGCCCGCGGGTGTCCGCCGTGATCCCCACCTACAATCGCGGGCCGCTCATCGCTCGCGCCGTGGAGAGCGTCCTGGCACAGAGCCACCGGCCGGACGAGATCATCGTCGTGGACGACGGCTCGGTGGACGATACGGCGCTGCGGATCGCGCCCTACCTCGATCGCGTCCGCTACGTGCGCCAGGACAACGCGGGCAGCTCGGCGGCCCGCAACCGTGGGGCCCAGGAAGCGTCGCACCCCTGGATCGCCTTCCTCGACTCCGACGACCACTGGCGTCCCGATCACCTGCGCCGGATCGTGGGCGCGATCGAGGCGACCGGGGGCGCGGCGCGCTTCTACTTCGGCGACACGCTCGGATCCGGCACCGAGGGCGGGCGGTCCTTCTGGGACCTCGCGGGTCTGGAGATCGACGGCCCCTACGCGCTCACGCCCGACGCCGGGGATTGGGTGATGCGCTCGATCCAGCCGACCATGCTCCAGTCGAGCGTCTTCCGGCGCGGCACCTATCTGGCGATCGGGGGCCTCAACCCGGCGATCGCCCTTCGCCACGACACCCTGCTGTTCTTCCAGCTCGGCCTTGGCGGGCCGGCGTGCGCGGTCGCGGGCGCCGGCGCCGTCATGACCGACGATGACGCGCCTGGAGCGCGTCTGTCGGCCACCCTGAGCGACGAGACCCCCCGCTACTGGGAGGAGACCGTCGCCATCTACGGGACGCTGCTCCATGACACGCATGCGCTGCGGCCCGCCCATCGCCGCGAACTGAGGCGCCGGCTCGCGATGGGGCACTTGCGCCTCGCGCGCTTTGCCCTCGGGCGGCGCGCGGTCGGCGAGGTCGCCGGGCATGGCGCGCGGGCGCTCCTCTCCAGCCCACGTCTCGTCGCGACCCGCGCGGCGGGCGCCGTCTCACGCGCCGCGCCGCGCCTCAGAGGCGGGAGTTCTCGAACTCCAGGCTGAGGCGGACGACGCCGTCGCCGCGGTCGGGTCCTTCCACCGTCCGCCGCAGCTCCCAGCCGGCGCGCGCCAGCTGCGCCAGCTGGGCTTGGAGCTCCCCCTCCGACGTGACCGTGACCACCCGGCCCTCGCCGGGGCCGAGGACCAGCTCGACGTGCATCCTGGCGCCGGCCGGATCGTCGACGCGTCCGGTTACCGAAGCGGACTCCATCGCGGGGCACCTCGCATCTTGTTGACGGAACCGTTGTGACACTAGCTCGGAAGGGGGATGAGTCAACCTCAGTTCACACGTTTCTCGCGCACGATCGAGGGAGAGTCCGCTCCGGCGAGGAAGCGCTCCGCATGTCCGCCTCCGTCGGCGGGGACGCTCCAGATCGCCTCGCCGTTGCCGTAGATGATGGTGGCGTCGTCCAGCCACTCCACCTGGTCGTCGATCGGCTGCTCCTCCGCGAGGGGGGTCTCGGACATGGTCGCCAGGTCCAGCACCGTGAGGCGCCAGAGCCCGTCGGCGCCGGTGCGCTTCTTGTAGGCGATGCGGCGTCCGTCGGGCGAGACGGACGGGCACTCGACGTTCTCGTGGATCGTGGTCATCGACTTCCCGGCGACCGAACCGCGCACGAGGTAGGTCTTCCCACCGGTCGCGAGGGTCGCGTAGAACGTGTCGCCGTCGGGCCCGAACGTGACGCCCCAGAAGTTGCGGTCGCCGGCGTTCACGACCGTGCCGTCGCGGGTCACGGTCCAGTTCTCGAGGCTCTTCACGATGGTGGTGCCCGTGACCATGTCCAGGATCCGGGCCTGGGTGGAGAAGACGCTGAGCGACGCGTACGAGTGACCGGCGACGAAGGTGGTGACGCTGCCGAGACGCCCGTCGTCGGAGACGCGCGCCCGGCTCGGCACGCCGGGCACGTTGATCGACGCGGTCGGCGTCAGGTCGGGACCGAGCAGCTCGGCCCGGTAGCGCTGCGGGAAGGAGTCGGCCAGCTGGAGGCAGATCCCGCGCAGGCCCTGGAAGTCGACGCGGTCGCAGGTCAGCCCGCCCAGCTTTCGGGAGCCCGCGACGTCGTCCAGCGGGACGACGGCGATGCGCCCGTAGTTCTTCGGGTTCGCGCGGTCGAGCGAGCGGAGCACCATGTAGGGCGATGCGGGGAGCGCGACCGGGGCCGTGGTGTCGTTGGTGCTCTTCGGCGCGCGCGAAGCCGAGACGGCCACGACGCCGACGGCGGTGGCGGTGCAGGCCACGATCAGCAGGACCAGGAGCAACGTGCGTCGTTTCATGCGGCCGCCTCCGCGGAGCGTCGTCCGTGGCGCAGCAGCGTCGCGCCGATCACCAGGCCGATCACCAGGCCGATCGCCGAGATCCTGACCGCGGCGCCGAACCCCATGGTGGTCCAGATGAGGCCGAACAGCACCGAGCCGCCGAAGCGCATGAGGCTGGTGATCGTGAGCAGCAGCGCGAGCCCCGTGGCCTGGGTGCCGCGGGGCAGCGCCGAGGCGCCCAGCGCGGCCAGCACGCCGTCGGTCGCCGAGTAGAAGGCGCCGAAGGCGATCAGGTAGCCGATCAGCGCGAGGCTGCCTCCTCCCGGCAGGAGCAGCGAGCTGTAGAGCAGCAGCAGCAGAGCGTAGCCCGCGAGCAGCATGCGCCCCCGGCCGAAGCGGTCGGCGAGCCATCCCATGGGCACCGCCATGATCATGAAGACGAAGGCGGTGACCGTGTACATCAGGGGGAAGAGGGTCGTGTCGAGGTCCATCTGGCGCTGGAGGCCGAGGTAGAGGAAGCCGTCGCTGATCGTCACCAGGTTGAGGACCCCCGCGGCGAGCAGCAGCGACCGGAAGCGCGGCTCGCGCACCAGCGCCGTGAGGTCGGCCCACGTGATCGACGCCTCGGATGTCGGGACGGTCTCCCGCTCGCCCTGCACCGCCAGCATGATGATCCCGACCCCGATCAGCGCGATGCAGAAGCTGACGATGAAGATCGAGTTGAAGTCATTGGGAGCCAGGGCGAGGATGCCGAACGCGAGCAGCGGCCCGAGCATGGCGCCCACCGTGTCGAGGGCCCGGTGCACGCCGAACGCGATGCCGAGGCTCTCGCGCGGGGTGCTCAGCGAGATCAGCGCGTCGCGCGGGGCCGTGCGGATGCCCTTGCCGACACGGTCGGTGAACACGACGGCGCCGAGCCAGGCGAAGGATCCGCCCACCGCGACGTAGAGCGGCTTGCAGATGGCCGACAGGCCGTAGCCCGCCGTCGCCACCTCCTTGTGCCGGCGCCGGCGGTCGGAGAAGAGGCCGCTGCCCAGGCTGACCATCGCGGCCGCGCCGCGCTGGTAGCCGTCGATGACACCGAACTGGAGGGGCGTGAACCCGATGGTGAGCACCAGGTACAGCGGGAGGACGGTCGCCACCATCTCGGACGAGACGTCCGTGAACATGCTCGTCAGGCCCAGCAGGATCACGGTGCGGCTCACCGCCCGCCGGCCTCTGCGCAGGTTCGAGCCCGCACCGACGAAGCCGCGGATGTTCTGAACGGTGTACATGCCCTCTGGGGACATCGGGTCCGAGGGGGCGGACCATAGGTCTGGGGCACCGCGTCCGGTACCATCGGGCGACCGCAAGGGGAGTATCCCTACGCGACGTCATCGCCAATACGGCCTCGCGGCCCGGTGACGTCGGCCCTCCTGAGGTTCGGGACGGCGGGAGAGACCTTCGGCGAACGCGCCGTCGTCCGCTTCGAAGGAGCCCCTGCTGTGAACCCGCCCCTCTGGGCCTGGATCGCCCTCATCCTGGCCGTGCCCGTCCTCGCCGGCGTCGACCTGTTGCTCTTCGGCCGCGGTGGCGTGGCCGTCCCCGTCAGGAGGGCCGCCGCCTGGAGCGCCGTCTGGGTGTCGATGGGCCTCGGCTTCGCGGTGGTGCTCGGTTTCACCCAGGGCAGCACCGCGGCCGGCGAGTACCTCTCCGGCTACCTGGTCGAGCTGAGCCTCTCGATCGACAACCTCTTCGTGTTCGCGGTCATCTTCGGGTACTTCGCGGTGCCCAAGGAGATCCAGCCGCGAGTGCTGCTGTTCGGCGTGCTGGGCGCGCTGATCTTCCGCGGAGTCTTCATCGCGATCGGCGCCGCCGCGCTGGGCGCCGCGGGCTGGGTGATCTACGTCTTCGGGGTCTTCCTCGTGTTCACCGCGTACCGCCTGGCGCGCAGCACGGGCGAGCACGTCGATCCGAGCAGGAACACGCTGCTGAGGCTGGTCAAACGCCTGGTGCCGAGCGTGGACGAGTACCACGGCAACAGGGTCTTCATCCACCGGGACGGGATGAGGCTGGCCACCCCGATCCTGGGTGTGCTGCTGGTGGTGGCCAGCACCGATGTGGTGTTCGCCATCGACTCGATCCCGGCGATCTTCGCTGTGACCGACGAGGCGTTCATCGTGCTCGCGGCCAACGTGTTCGCCGTCCTCGGCCTGCGTGCCCTGTACTTCGTGATCGTCGGGATGCTCGACCGGTTCCAGTACCTCAACTACGGCCTCTCCGTGGTCCTGGCCCTGGTCGGCCTCAAGATGCTGCTGAGCGACGTCTACCACCCGCCGATCTACATCACCCTCGGGGCCGTGGTGGGGGTGTTGGGCATCTCGGTGCTGGCGTCGCTGTGGGCCACGCGCGGCCAGGGCCCCTCCGCCGCGGCTCCCGGGGGCACGGCTGAGCCCCGCTGAACCGGGTGCGGTGACCCGCGCGTTCCCGGCCGGTAGGGTCGGCGCGACCGGCGGGCACAGGGCGCGCGGGTTCACTCGCAGTTGACACCAGGGGGAACGGCATGACGGTTGTTGTCGGAGGTCGGAGCCGGGTACGCAGGGGGCGCGCGGCGGTGGCGGCGGCGGTCGGCATCGCGGCGGGGCTCGTGATGGTCGGGCCCGCCATGGCGCTGGACGCCACGGACACCATCACCACTTTCGCCGGTAATGGGAGCGCCACGGCGAGCGGCGATGGAGGTCAGGCGACCGCCGCCGGCGTCCCGGGACCGCTCGGCATCACGGCGGCGCCCGACGGCCGGCTGATCATTCCCGACCCCAACGCGAACCGTGTCCGCGTGGTCGCGACGAACGGCATCATCACGACCCTCGCCGGGAACGGGACCGCCGGCTTCTCCGGCGACGGGGGCCCTGCGGCCGCCGCCCAGATCAATGGCCCGCGCGACGCCGCGGTCGACTCCGCCGGCAACATCTACATCGCCGACCGCGACAACGCGCGGATCCGCAAGATCACCGCCGCGGGCATTATCTCGACCGTCGCGGGCGTCGGCACCTCGGGCTTCTCGGGCGACGGGGGCCCGGCCACCGCGGCAGAGCTCAACAATCCGGTCGGCGTCACCGTGGATTCGGCGGGGAACATCTACATCGCGGACGCCCTCAATCGCCGCGTCCGCAAGGTGACCGCATCCACCGGCGTCATCACGACGATCGCCGGCACCGGCGCGAGCGGCGCCACGGGCGACGGCGGCCCGGCGACCGCGGCCACGTTCGTGCGGCCGAACGACGTCCAGATCACCAACCTCGGCGCGATCGTCGTCGCCGACTCCGACGCGCACAACGTGCGCAGCATCGACTCGGCCGGCGTCATCACGACGGTCGCCGGGAACGGCACGCCGGGCAACGGGGGCGACGGCGGTGCCGCGGTCGGCGCGGAGCTGGCCACCCCGATCGAGGTCGCGATCGACCCGTTCAGCAACCTCTACATCGCCGACCAGGGCAGCCAGCGGGTCCGGCGGGTCAACAGCGCGGGGATCATCTCCACGATCGCCGGCAACGGCACGGCCGGCTTCTCGGGCGACGGCGGCCCGGCGGGCGCGGCCCAGCTCAGCGCGCCCAGCGGCGTGTCGCTCAACGCCGTCGGCAACCTCTACATCGGGGACTCCGGCAACAACCGGGTCCGGGTGATCACCAACCCCAACCCCTTCGTCACGCAGCCGCCCCCGGGCACACCCGGCCGTCTGAACGTTCCGTCGGGCTCGGCCGCGTGCAACGTGGTGCCGCCGGCTCCGAAGCCGACCAAGGGCTCGGGCAAGGTGACGCTGACCGCGCAGCAGCTGCTGATCAATCAGCGGATCTCGCAGGCGGCCGTGCGGCGGGTGAACGCCGTCCAGGCCTGGCTCGGCGCCGGGCTCGCGACGCAGGATCTGTGCGGTGGCGCGTTCGTGGCCCAGAGCTTCGGCCCCACGGTCACGCTCGGCTCCACCAGCACCCTCGTGCCCGGCGTCTCCTCGCCGCCCAACCCGCGGCCGGTGACCCCCGCAAAGGCCACCAAGGGCAACGTCAAGGGCGTCACGGTCAGCTCGGCGCAGCTGCTCATCAGCCAGCGCATCTCCCAGGCCGCGGTGCGACGGGCCAACGCCCTGCAGGCGCGCCTGGACAACGGCCTCACCGGCGGTGACCTGCGCCCCGGCGCGGTGACCTCCGCGAAGGTCGCGGTGGGTCTCACCGTCGTCTCGTCGGTGGCCGGCGGCGATCAGCCGCCCTCGCAGACCAAGGTGGCCCCTCCGGGTCCGCGCAGCGGCGCGAAGGTGACGGTGAGCGCCAGCCAGATCCTCATCAACCAGCGGGTCGCCCAGGCGGCCGTGCGTCGCAGCAACGCGCTCATCGCCCGCCTCGGCGGAGGCTTCAGCGCCGGGGACTTCCAGGCCTCCACGCTCAGCCGGCGAACGCTGGGGACCGGGCTCTAGTCGACCGGGACGATCACCGGAGCCTGGAGCCAACCCGGACCGAGGGCGCCCTTCTGCGCGAGGGCGCCCGCGGTCTGGCCCTGGAGCCGGAAGTCGAGCCCGCCGCCGTCGATGTCGTCGTACCAGAGCACGGCCTTCAGCCTCGGGTAGGTGGTGCGCAGGCGCGTGAAGGTCTGCCGGATCCACGCCCGGGCGTCGCCGCCGTCGGTCGTGGTGCCGATCTCGGAGATCATGATCGGCTTGCCGAAGCCGGTCAGCGCACGGTAGGTGTCGCGGTAGAGCGGGTCGGCGGTGCGCCATGAGCTCCAGCTGTAGGCCGTGCCCCAGTTGAAGCCGCTGGTCGAGACCCAGTCGACGTAGTCCCTGCCCGGGTAGTAGGCGCGGATGTCGTGATCCTCGCCGTCGATGCGCTCGAGATTGTTGATCGACCAGATCCAGCTCACGTTCTTCGCCCCGGCCGCGGTGAAGATGTCGTGCACGTGGCGCCAGGCGGCGATGTAGAGGGCTGGCGTGTTGCCGTTCACCTGGACGCCCCAGGGGTACCAGGTGCCGTTCATCTCGTGCATGAGGCGGATCATGATCGGCTGCTTGTAGGCGGCGATCTGTCGCGCCCACGATCGGATGTAGCGGTCGTGCGCGCCGTCGGCGATCCGCTGGAGGTTGATGTCCGGCTGGATGGCGACGTGCCGGACGCCGACCGGCGCGCTCCACGGCTCCCAGGTGATCATCGGGATCGCGCCCGCGTCGGCCACGTTGTGCGCCCAGTCGGGACGAAAGCGGCGCTCGCCGCTCAGCCACTGCTGATACCAGTTGACGATGCGCGGCCGCTGGCCGTTGGCCGCGGTCCATTCGACGATCGCACCCGGGGTCGTCACGAGCGAGAAGTTCGACACCCCCAGGTAAACGCCGCGGGGCGGCGGCTCGACGCGCTGCATCGGCACCGAGGGGTCGGGGGGCGGAACCAGCTCGATGTCGGCCGTGGGGCTCGTCGCGGCGTCGGAGCGCGACCGGTCGGCGGCCAGGAAGGGGACGGCCAGCACCGTCGCGACGGCCGCGGCCACCAGCACCGCGATCGCGCCGCCCAGAACCCGTCTGCGCCATGGTTTCGTCCTCATCTCCCTGGAGTCGGCATCGCGACCCCTCCAAGTGAGCGGGGATCCGGCGGCTCCCCCCGCCCGCATCCACGATTCGCCGGCGGACTCCGCCCGAGCGGACGCGCGGGTGGAGGATTCCATAGGCTTCAGATCGTGTGCCCGGTGACCGATAGGTGGGTCACCGTGCACGCGGATCCTCATGGAGTCGAAACCCCACCACCGCCTGACAGCAGGCGCTCGGCGCCTTCTGCTCGCTCTCGGCTTCACCGTCGCGATCGTCGCGACGGCCGCGGCGTCGGCCTCGGCCGCGCCGCCGGCGCGGGTGGGCGGCGTCATCCTTGACGGCCTGCTGCGGGCCGGGATCGGCAAGCCCGCTCCCGCATCGCCGCTCTCCACGATGCAGCTCTACGTCGAGCCCCGGGGCTCGGCGCGTATTCAGGCCAACGCCTGGAGCCGGTCGCGGCCCGACGACGCGACCCTGATCGAGCGGATCGCGCGGCAGCCGCAGGCCCTGTGGCTGGGGGAGTGGAGGTCGAACGTGCGCGTCAGCGTGGCGCGGCGCGTCTCCCGGGCCCGCTCCGCCGGCCGCGTGCCGGTGCTCGTGGCCTACAACATCCCCAACCGCGACTGCGGCCAGCACTCCACCGGGGGCCTCCCCAGCGCCGAGGCCTACCGCACCTGGATCGGCCGGGTCGCCGACGGCATCGGCAGGTCTCCGGCCGTGGTGATCCTGGAGCCGGACGCGCTGGCGGGCTTCGACTGCCTCTCCAAGGGGCAGCGCCACGAGCGCATCGAGCTGATCCGGTATGCGGTGGAGCGCCTCTCGGCACGCCCCGCGACCGCTGTCTACATTGACGCCGGCAACGCCGGCTGGGTGCGGCCCGCCACCATCGCCCGGCGGCTGCGCGCGGCCGGCGTGACGCGGGCGCGCGGCTTCGCGATCAACGTCGCCGGCTTCGAGACCACCGCGCGCTCACGCTCCTACGGCCGGGCGATCTCGCGCCGGACGGGCGGCGCGCACTTCGTCATCGACACCAGCCGCAACGGCGCCGGCCCGGCCGGTCCCGGCGAGTGGTGCAATCCCCCGGGCCGCGCGCTGGGCGAGTTTCCGACCACGCAGACGGGCGATCCGCTGGTCGATGCGCTGCTGTGGGTCAAGCGCCCCGGCGAGTCGGACGGGCAGTGCAACGGCGGTCCCCCCGCCGGCACCTGGTGGCCCGACTACGCCCTCGATCTGGCCCGACGGGCCGCCGCTCTCTAGGCCCGCGGGGGCGGCGGCCGGCCTCTGAGCCGCCGATCACGCGAAACCGGCCTGACGCAGGCCGCAAGTCGGCTCCCCGTAGGCCGATAGGAGACACGACGGGCGTGCTCGCGCGCGCTGGGACCAACGGGGACGGCAGGGATGCCTCGACTGACGCACAGCGACGCCGCGAAGGCGGTTGACACCGGACGGCCTCCCATGGCGCCGGCCTCCCGATGGACTCAGGTCGCGACCATCGCGGCCCTGATCGCGGGCGCCGCGTACCTCGTGTGGCGGTGGGGATTCACGATCGACGGCGCGGCGCTGTGGCTCGCGCTCCCCCTGGTGGTGGCCGAGACGTACGGCCTGTTCATGCTGGTGCTGCTGGCGTTCTCGTGCTGGCGCCTCGCCGCCCGTCCCACGCCCGCGCCCCTCGGGGGGCGCCGGGTGGCGCTGCTGATCGCGACCTTCGACGAGGACGAGGACGTGCTGCGCCCGACCGTCGTCGGCGCCCTCGCCGTGCGCAACGACGTCGAGCCCGAGGTCTGGGTTCTGGACGACGGCGGACGCCAGTGGGTCCGGGAGATGTGCGGGGAGCTCGGTGCGCGGTACCTCAGCCGCCCGGCCCCCCGGGCCCACGCCAAGGCCGGCAACATCAACCACGCGCTCGAGCACGTCGACGCCGAGTTCCTGGTCACCCTGGACGCCGACCACGTGCCGCGCCCCGAGCTGATCGAGCGGATGCTCAGCCACATGGTCGATCCGGGGATCGCGGTCGTCCAGGCTCCTCAGGCCTTCTACAACCGCGGCTTCGGCCATCCCCGGGCCGAGGACGACCCGCTGCGCAACGAGCAGAGCATCTTCTTCGACGTCATCTGCCCCGGCAAGGACCGGCACGGCGCCGCGTTCTGGTGCGGCTGCCCCTCGGTCATCCGCCGCGAGGCGCTCGTCGAGGTCGGCGGGGTCGCGACGGACACGGTCGTCGAGGACGCCCACACCACCCTGCTCCTCAACGCGCGCGGCTGGCGCGTCGCCTACCACAACGAGGTGATGGCCCTCGGCATCGCGCCCGAGGAGATCGGCGCCTTCGTCGTCCAGCGCGGTCGCTGGGCGCGGGGCTCGCTGCAGATGCTGCGGCTGGACACCCCGCTGTTCAAGCGCGGCCTCACGATGGCACAGCGCTGGGAGTACATGGCCAGCTGCCTGCACTTCCTCGAGGGCCCGCAGCGGGTGGTCGGCCTGATGGTTCCCCCGATCGTGCTGGCGACCGGCACCATCCCGATCTCGGCCCCGCCGCTCCTGTACCTGCTGATCTTCGCCCCTCAGCTGATCCTGATCCCCACCGCCTCGAAGGCCCTGACGCGCGGCCACTACCGTCTGCTCGAGGGCGAGCGCTACTCGATCGTGCGCATGGAGGCCTACCTCCACGCGCTCGCGGCGTTGCCCCGCGGACGGGGCGGCGGCTTCAAGGTCACCCCGAAGGGCGCGCGCACCGGATCCCGCTCGCCCGTCGCCCGCGCGCTGCGCCTACCGATCCTGATCGCGGCCATCACCCTGGCGGCGGTCGGGTACCAGACCGCCGCTCAGATCTTCGGCCTGCCCGGCCGCCTGGCGCCGGGCGCCTCGTTCGTGACGACCCTGTGGGCGTTCGTCAACCTGGCCCTGATCGCGTACACCGTCGTCTGGGCGCGCAGCGTCCAGCACCGGCGCCGCAGCCACCGATTCCCGGCGGCCGTGCACGTCGGCTACTCCGCCGAGAAGGGCGAGCTGCCCTCGCTGCCGGGCCGCATCGAGGACCTCAGTCGCCACGGCGCGCGCCTGTCCGTGTCGGACGAGCGCGCCCCGGGGGAGAGGCTGCGCCTGGTTCTGCTGCTCGACGACGGCCCGGTGGAGCTGCTCGGCACGGTCGCCTCGGTGACGCCGGACGCCGTCGGCGACGGCTACATCGTCGGCTTCGACTTCGATGACCTCGACGCGCCGGTCATCGACGCGATCGTGGCCTGGTGCTTCCGCTACCCCTTCGGCGCCGAGCACGCGGTGGGGCCGAGGACGGCTCCCGGGGACGGCGGCCGGGTCATTCCCGCCCACGAGGTGGCGTACGGGCGCCAGGTGCGCATGCTGGCGACCGCGGAGTCGGCGGCCTCGACGGAGTTGCCCGAGGAGCCCCAGGGCCTCCAGGAGACCGAATCCGCGGAGCCCGAGAGCTGAGCTACGCTGATCCCGGTTTCGGGACGTAGCGCAGCCTGGTAGCGCACCGCCTTTGGGTGGCGGGGGTCCCCGGTTCGAATCCGGGCGTCCCGATGGAATCGTGCGGTCAACGACGGCAGACGCCGCGCTCAGTCGGGGTCGGTCGTGAGCCGATGAACCCTGCATGACGAATCCTGCGGGCGATCTCGCTCATCGCCCGCGGATCGCGGTGCTGACGGGCTGGGGCGCGGTTCTCGCCGCGCTGCTGGTCTACGCCGTCCACGTGGCGGCGGGCCTCGGCACGAGTCCCGCGATGATGACCGTCTTCGACGGGTGGCTCTACTCCTTCCTGGTCGTGGCCGGCGGCGTCGGGGTGCTGGCGCGCGTCGCCTTGGTGCGTGAGGAGAGGCTGGCCTGGTCGCTGATCGGCGTGGGCGCTCTCGCGTGGGCCGTCGGCGACGTCTACTGGTCGCTCGTCCTGTCGGGCCGCGCCGAGGTGCCGGTCCCCTCGATCGCGGACGGCTTCTACCTGGCGTTCTACCCCCTGATGTACGCGGGGCTCGTGCTGCTGCTGCGGGCGCGCCTGCGCCGCTTCCACGCCAGCCAGTGGCTCGACGGCCTCGCGGCGGCGCTGATCGTCGCGGCCCTCGGGGTCGCCGTGCTCATGCCGCCCATCCTCGACTCCAACGCCGGGAGCGACGCCGAGGGCGTGGCGACCAACCTCGCCTACCCCCTGGGCGACCTGCTGGTGCTCGGGCTCGTCGTGGCGCTGGCGGGCCTGATGGGGTGGCGGCCCGGCCGGGCCGTGGGCCTCCTCGCGTTCGGGTGCCTCACCTTCACGCTTGCCGACAGCGTGTACCTGTTCCAGTCGGCGGCGGGCACCTACGCCGAGGGCGGCCTGTTCGACCTCTTCTGGCCGCTCGGCATGGTGTGCATGGGACTTGCGGCGTGGCAGCCGAGCCGCCGGGTCCGCGCGGCGCGCCTCGAGGGCTGGAGCGTGATGATCCTCCCCGGGGCCGTCGCGCTGGGGGCCACCGCGCTGCTGGTCTACGACCACTACCGGCCGGCCGCCGTCGGCGCGATCTGGCTGGCGGCCGCGGCGCTGGTGGTGTGCGTGGCCCGCGCGGGCCTCACCTTTCGCGAGAACATCTCGCAGGCGGTCACCGACGCCCTCACCGGGCTGCCCAATCGGCGCCTCTTCCACGATCGGGTCGAGCAGGCGGTGTTGAGGGCCAGCCGGCAGGGCGAGCGGGTCGCGGTGATGATCGTCAACATCGACCGCTTCAAGGAGGTCAACGACACCCTCGGTCACCACTCCGGCGACATCATGCTGCAGGAGATCGCCCGCCGGCTGCGCGCCGCGGTGCGGACCAGCGACACCGTCGCCCGCCTCGGTGGAGACGAGTTCGCCGTGCTGCTGCCCAACATCGCCGACGCGGCGGCGGCGGAGGCGGTGGCGACGAACCTCGGCCGGGTGATCGCCGCCCCGATCCTGGTGGAGGGCCTCTCGCTCGAGAACGAGGCCAGCATCGGCATCACCCTCTTCCCGGATCATGGAGACGACCTCAACGGTCTCCTCCAGCGCGCCGACGTCGCGATGTACACCGCGAAATCCGACTCGCTGAGTCACTCGCTCTACGGGTCCGAGCGCGACGAGTACAGCCCCGAGCGCCTGGCGCTGGTGGGCGAGCTGCGGCGCGCGATCGAGCAGGACGAGCTGATCGTCCACTTCCAGCCGAAGATCGATCTCATGACGGGCGTCGTGGCCGGTGTCGAGGCCCTGGTGCGCTGGGAGCACCCGGAGCGGGGCCTGCTGCCCCCGGGCGAGTTCATACCGGTCGCCGAGCACACCTCGCTGATCCGCCCGATCACCCTCCACGTCATCGAGCGCGCGCTGGCCCAGTGCCGCGTCTGGGAGAACGAGGGCCACACCCTGTCGGTGGCGGTCAACATCTCCTCGCGCAATCTGATGGACGCCGAATTCGCCAGATCCATCGACGCCGCCCTCGCGCGCTGGTCGATGTACCCCGGGCGGCTGGAGCTCGAGATCACCGAGACGGCGCTCATGGAGAATCACGTCCGTTCGATCGAGATGCTCCACGAGCTCGGCGCCCTCGGCGTGACCCTGGCGATCGACGACTTCGGGGTCGGGTACTCGTCGCTGAGCCACCTCAAGGGCCTGCCGATCAGCGTGCTGAAGATCGACAGGTCCTTCGTGACCGCCATGTGCAGCGATTCCGCCGACGCCATGATCGTGCGCTCGACGGTGGAGCTCGGCCGCAGCCTCGGCCTCCAGGTGGTCGCGGAGGGGATCGAGGACCAGGAGGCGCTCGAGGCGCTCCGGGCGCTGGGATGTGGTCTGGGACAGGGCTTCCACATCAGCCCCCCGCTCGCGGGGCCGGAGCTGATCGCGTGGCTCGCCGAGACCGATGCGGACGGGATCCGATTTCGCCGTCCGACGGATCGCGCTAACCTTCCGCGCGGCGGTCCCGCTCGGGGCCGGCTATGAACGCGTGGATGAGCGACGACGTGAACGGGCCTCAAAGCTCGGCGGGTCTTCGGTTCCTCGCTGAGCGATAAAGGATGGGTAATGCCCGAAGGCGTAGTCAAGTGGTTCTCGCAGGAGAAGGGTTACGGGTTCATCACTCCGGACGACGGAGGCAAGGACCTCTTCGTTCACTTCTCCGAGATCCAGGGCTCCGGTTTCCGGAACCTGGACGAGGGCCAGAGGGTCAGCTTCGAGAGCCAGGAGGGTCCCAAGGGCCCACAGGCCGCGAAGGTCGCCCCGCTGTAGGTCTCTGACCAGACCGAAGTCGCACGTCCACGAAGCCGCCCCTGGGGGCGGCTTCGCTGTTCCCGGACATCTTCGGGAAGGATCCTCGCCCGACGCCGTTACGGCGGGGCCCGGATGCGGGAAGATGGACGCAACGCAAACGAGCTAGGAGCCTGAATGGCCTCGGATGGAGTGGGTATCGGCGGTGTCAGCCTCGGCGGAATCCTGGTGATCGTCGGAATCGTGGTGGCGTTCTTCTGGAGCCTGATCCTGGGCATCATCATCGCCGTCGTCGGGCTGGTCGCGTTCGGTGGTTTCGTCAAGGGCAAGTGGTACTGACGATCCGCGCGTGAGCGGAGCACCACCCAGCGGCCGGCAGGTCGCTCTGGCGCATGGCGCCTGGGCCGCGACGGTCGTCGAGGTGGGTGGCGGCATTCGCGAGCTGAGCCACGAGGGCACCCCGGTGCTGGATGGGTACGGGGTGGGAGAGATGGCCAGCGGCGGGCGGGGGCAGCCCCTCCTGCCCTGGCCCAACCGCATGACCGACGGCCGGTACACGTTCGGCGGCAGGACCATCCAGGCGCCGATCAGCGAGCCCTCCACGGGCTCGGCGATCCACGGCCTGACGCGGTGGGTCAATTGGAATGTGGCCGCGAGCGGACCTGACGCATGCGCGATGGCCCTGAGCCTGCATCCCCAGCCGGCCTACCCGTTCTCGCTGGACCTGCGCATCGACTACGCCCTCGGCGACGCGGGCCTCTCGGTGGCCCTCACCGCGACGAACGCGGGGCAGGGGAGCCTGCCCTTCGGCGCGGGCTTCCACCCGTACCTCACGGCCGGCACCGAGGTGGTCAACGATGCGGTCCTCACCGTTCCCGCGGCTGCGCCGCCGGGGCGCGACTTCCACATGGGCCGTCCGGTCGGAGAGGCCGTGATCGACGACTGCTACACCGGCCTGGAGCGCGACGCCGACGGCATCGCGCGGGTGAGCCTGGAGGCCCCCGGCGCGCGGACCGTGACCCTCTGGGCGGACGCGCTGTGGGGCCACGTCATGGTGTTCACGGGCGACACGCTGGCGCCCGAGCGCCGCCGCCGCGGTCTGGCGGTGGAGCCGATGACCTGCGCGCCCGACGCCTTCAACACCGGCGAGGGGCTGCGCGTGCTCGCTCCGGGCGAATCGGTGACCGGGGCGTGGGGCATCGCCGTCGGCGGGTCCGGTCCGCGGGCGGCGGGATCGGGCTGATGGCGCGGCCCGATGGCTCCGATCGAGGCCGTCGAAGGAGCGGAAGTTCGCCATCACCCCACACGCGGAGCCGAGGCTCTGCAACTATTGCCGACGTGCGCCGACGGGTCGTCATCACGGGGGCTGGAGTGGTGAGCCCCATCGGAGCCGGTGTCGGGCCGTTCTGGGATGCCCTCGTCGCGGGCCGCAGCGGCGCCGCCCGGATCGAGCTGGAGGCCGTCGGCGGCCTCAACGCCTTCCCGGTCACCGAGGGCGAGGACGCCCGCGAGCGCTTCGGGCAGCGCGACGCCCGCCGGATGGACCGCAGCGGCCGCATGGCGGCGGTGGCGGCCGCCCTCGCCCTGGAGGACGGTGGCGATCTGGGAGTCGATCCCGAGCGCATCGGCGTGTCGGTCGGCAGCGTGCACGGCGGCGCCGAGACCCTCCTCGAGGCGCACCGCGCCTTCCTGGAGCGAGGCCCCGACCGCGTCGGTCCCCTGGCGATCCCCCTCTCGCTCCCGAACCATCCATGCGCGGCGGTCGCGCGCTCGCTCGGCCTGCACGGCCCCTCGTTCGCCACCGCCACCGCCTGCGCGGCCGGCTCGGACGCCATCGGCTCGGCCCTCCTCGCCCTGCGCGAGGGACGCGCCGACGCGATGATCGCCGGAGGGGCCGACGCGCCCCTGTCGCCGCTCGTGGTGGCCGGCTACATCAAGGTGGGCGCTCTGACCGCCAGCGCCCGGCCGCCGCAGGAATCCTCACGGCCCTTCGACGTCGCGCGCGACGGCTTCGTGATCGGCGAGGGCGCCGGCATGGTGCTGCTCGAGGACCGCGACCACGCCCTGGCGCGCGGCGCGCGCATCTACGCGGAAGTCGCCGGCTACGGCCAGTCGTGCGACGCCGGGCACCCCACCGACCCGGACTCGACCGGCGGAGGTCCCGCGCGCGCAATGCGCAACGCGCTGCTCGACGCCGGGCTGGAGGCGTCGGACATCGGCTACGTCAACGCGCACGCCACCTCGACCATGGCCGGTGACATCGCCGAGGCGCGGGCCATCCGGCTCGCCGGTCTCGGAAGCGCCGCGATCTCGTCCACCAAGTCGGCTCACGGGCACGCGCTCGGCGGCGCGGGAGGGCTGGAGGCGGTCGCGACCCTCCTGGCCTTCGGGCGCGGGATCCTGCCGCCCACGCTCAACCTGGAGGACCCCGAGCCCGAGGCGCCCTTCGACCACGTGCTCGAGCCCCGTGAGGTGATCGTGCGGGCCGCGCTCTCCAACTCCTTCGGATTCGGCGGCCACAACGCGTGCCTCGTCTTCACGCGTCACGACGACCCGGCATGACCCCGCTCGCCGATGACCTGCGCGACGTCGCGGCCGAGGTCAGCTGCTCGGCGATCTGCGACGCGATGATGCGCCGCCACGGGCACCGCGCGCACGTGATGGACCTGGTCAGCCCCACGCCCGAGCGCTGGCTGCTGGGCCCCGCGCTGACCATGCAGTTCGTTCCCTTCCGCGCCGACCGCTTCGTGCCCGAGCGCCACGATTTCGGCGCGCTGCTGATGGAGGCGGTCGGCACCGAGGATCCGGCCGGGCATGTGCTCGCGGTCTCCAGCTGGGGCTACCCGGACGCGCCCATCGCCGGCGGAAAGAAGCTGTCGCGCCTGCGCAACCTCGGGCTCGCCGGGCTGGTCGCGGATGCGCGCCTGCGCGACTTCGCCGAGGTCGAGCAGTTGGGCATCGGCGCCTGGTGCCGCGGCGAGACGGTGCGCCAGGCGGGCGATGCGATCATGCCCTTCGCGGCCAACGTCCCCGTCGCCCTCTGCGGCGTGACCGTCTTCCCGGGCGACTGGATCTACGCAGACGACTCCGGCGCGGTGGTCATCCCCGCGGACGACCTGCGGGAGATCCTCGAGCAGGCGGCCCGCATCGAGGAGAGGGACGCCGCCGAGGTGGAGCGCATGCGCGCGGTGGACGGACTCCGATGATCCAGCGCCTCGCCGTCATGTGGGCCTTCAACACCGTGGCCCTTTTCGCGGCCGACTGGCTCGTCGGCGGCATCCACTTCGACGACAAGTGGGTCGTCGTGATCGCCGGCCTGGTCTTCGCGATCGTCAACTGGCTGGTCAAGCCGCTCGCGACGTTCCTGGCGCTGCCGCTGATCATCCTGACGCTCGGCATCGCGCTGTTCTTCGTCAACCTGCTGATGCTCTACATCACGTCGTGGATCGTGTCGGGCTTCACGATCAGCGGGTTCTGGTCGGCGGTCGGCGCGACGATCATCGTCTGGATCGTCAACTCGATCCTGAGCGCCGCCTTCGGCGTGGACGACCGGCGCGACGACCGCCGCCGCCGCCGTCTCGACCAGGGCCGCTGACCGCCGCGGAGCGCGTTCAGGAGGAGTTCAGGCGGGGAAGGGCAGGCTTGCGGAGGAGGGTCTGCGATCCCCTCTCCGATCGCAGACCCCCGACCTTTGCTCCATCGGACCCAGGCCCCGCGTGCCGGGGCGGTTGTGCCCGGTGACGACGTCCCCGCTCACTCCCAGGTCACGCGGCCGGGGCCGGCGAGCACCGACTCGGCGCCCTGGCCGGCGCGCGTCACGAGATCGGTCGCCTGCCGCCGGGCGTCACGCGCCAAGGCGGGGACGTCGGCGTCCACGACGCGTCCCTCTGCAACCCTGCGGACCCCGTCGACCCACACGTCGCTGACGCACCGGGCGGCGGCGCAGTAGACGACCTGCTGAAAGGGGTCGTGAATCGTCGCCAGCTCCGGGGTGTTGCCGTCGAGGAGGACGATGTCGGCGCGCTTGCCCGGCTCGAGGGAGCCGACGTCCCGGTCCATGCCGAGCGCGCGGGCGCCCTCGATGGTCGCCATGCGCATCACCTCGGGGGCCGAGAGGGCGTGGGGGTCGAGGGCGTTGACCTTCTGCAGCAGGGCCGCCGTCTTGAGGACGCCGAACATGTCCTGGTTGTCGTTGCTCGCCGCTCCGTCGGTGCCCAGCCCGACCGCGATTCCCTCGCGCCGCAGCCGCCCGACCGGGCAGACGCCGGACGCGAGGATCATGTTGGCCACAGGGTTGTGGGCGACCGTGACGTCCCGCGAGGCCAGCAGGCCGATGTCCGTCTCCGCGCACCAGATGCAGTGGCCCGCGATCACCGGGTGCTCGAGCATTCCCATGCGGTCGGCGTGCTGGATGGTGCTCATGCCCCAGCGCGTGCGCGACTCCGTCAGCTCCTCGCGCACCTCGGCCAGGTGCGTGTGCACGCTCCAGTCGTTGGAGCGGCATGCCGCAATGGTCGCCGTGAAGAGCTCGTCGCTGATGCCGAGCACCGTCCCGACGCCCGCGCGGAAGTCGATCAGCCGCTCCTGGGCACAGCGGTCGGCGAGGGCCTCGTGCTCGGCGATGAACGCGGCCGCGTCGGGGGCTCCGGGGTAGACGTCCTCGGCGCCGAACGCGACCACGCCGCGGAGGCCCATCTCGGCCAGCCCGTCGACCGCTCCGAGGGAGGCGAGCGAGCCGGAGTTGCGGTGGGACGACATGTCGTTGACCGTCGTGATGCCCGACATCAGCATCTCGGCGGCCCTGAGGCGCGTGCCGATCACCAGGTCCTCGCGGGTGGTCACCAGGGCGCAGGGCCCGACGACCCGCTCGAACCACTCCCACCGGACGCAGTCCTCGCCCATGCCCGGGATCAGGCTCTCGGTGAGGTGCGTGTGGGCGTTCACCAGCCCGGGCATGACGATGCCGTCGCCGTCGCCGATCACCTGCGCCTTCGGCCAGCGGGCCGCGAGCTGCTCGTGGGGCGCCACCGCGATGATCGATCCGTCCTCGCCGACGGCGACCGCTCCGTCGCGCACGAGCTCGGCGAAGGGCGCCATGGTCAGCACCCACGCTCCGCGCACCAGTGTCCGGGCGGCGCTCACACCGCATTCACCCGCGAGCGGGGCGTCGGGCAGCAGGGCGTCACCAGGCGCCCGGTGAGGCCGACCGGCGCGAAGAGGCCGATGCCGACCGCGGCGAGCGCCGCGGCGATGTCGGTCTGGTTGTTGAGCACGAGGATCAGGTGGCCGAGACGCTGGGGGCGCCGGCCCACCCGTCGACGACGGCGCCGATGACGGCCAGGGCGGACGCGAGCCTCATGTCGGAGAAGATGTGCCGCGACTCACGATCGCCCGGCGCGACGCCGGGCGATCGCCCGGGCGAGTGTCGGCTGCGCGTGGTCGTTCATCGAGTTGGACACGGCTCCCGGCCGCAGAACAGGTGGCAGGACGCTAACCCGGCGTCTCCGGCCGGGTCAATTGGCCGCCGGGCCATAAACGCCGTCCCGCCACCGGGCGCCCCGGCGCCCGCGCGACCTAGACGGTCCTCGCTCCGAGGGTCTCGATCGATTCGAGACGGTCGGCCGCCTCGGGGGCGGTCTTGGCCGCGAGGACCTCGAAGAGGGCCCTCACGCAGCGCGGGCAGAACTGGATGCCCGCCAGGGTGCGCATCTGCTCGATGGCCGCCCCGGGGTCCAGCGCGGCGCGGTAGGGCCGGTCGGATCGCATGACGTCCCAGGCGTCGCGGCCCTGGAGGGCAGCATCACCGCGGCCGGCCTGTCCGGCGAGCAGATCCCCACCGCGATCACGCGGGCGCACTCGGTGTCCATGTCCTGCACGTAGTCCTCGGCGATCTGCAGCGCCCCGTGCGAGGCGGCCAGCTCGAGCCGGCGCCGGTGGTGGTCGCAGCGCAGGATTCGCCACCCCGTCGTCGCCGAGGTGCGCCTGGAGGGCGTCCACGGCGGCGCGGAAGACCAGGTCGAGGTGGACCAGCCCGCCCACGGCGCGCGAGATGCGGTGGGCCACCGGCCGCGCCCGGCGCCAGGGGAGGGAATGGCGTTTTCCATCGCACTCGTCCTTCGGCCGCGAGACGGTGACTCCCCATGCTCCGCAGGGCCAGGATCTGTGGGTTTCCCTGTCGAACGTGTCGGAGAGGCCGCACAGCAGATCACTCAAACGGGGGATCGTTCGGCCATTGGCGGGGCCGATGAGCCAGGTGCGGGACGGCACGCGCGGTCGGGACTTCATATTCATCCCCCGAGCTCGAGCCACCGCGCACCGGCACCGGTGGGCACCCGGTCGTCGGATCCGGAGAGGGCGGGCGGGACCCCGCCCTCTCCGAACCCTTGCCCTATCCGCTCGGAACGCTCAGCACCACGAGCTTGGGCTCGGTCATGCTGCGCACGGCGAAGTGCGGTCCCTCGCGCGTGTTGCCGCTGTCCTTGACTCCGCCGTAGGGCATCTGGTCGGCCCGGAAGGTCGGCGTCTCGTTGATCAGGACGCCGCCGAAGTGCAGGCGCCGCGCCCATCCCATCGCCGCGTCGGTGCGCGAGGTGAAGATGCCGGCCTGCAGACCGAAGGGTGAGCCGTTGGCCAGCTCGACGGCCTGGTCGATGGTGTCGAAGGTGGCGAGGCCGACGACCGGGCCGAAGACCTCCTCGTGCGTCACCTTCATCTCGGGCGCGATGCCCTCGATGACGGTCGGCTGCAGCAGGCCGTCGGTCACCACGCCCCCGGTCAGGACCTCCGCGCCGGTGTGGGCGGCCTCGTCGATCCACTCGGCCACCCGGTCGCGGTTGGCCAGGTCGATCACCGGACCGACGTCCGTGGCGTCGTCCATCGGGTCGCCCACCACCAGGGCCTCGACGGCGGCCACGAGCAGCTCGCGGAACCGGTCCATGGCGGGCGCCTCCACGTACACGCGCTGCACCGAGATGCACGACTGGCCCGCGTGGGTGAATCCGGACCCGGCGACCTTCTTCGCGGCGACCTCGATGTCGGCGTCGGCCGTCACGATCACCGGCGTCGAGTTGCCGAGCTCGAGCGCGACCTCCTTGCGCGGCTGGCGCTGGCGGATGCCCCAGCCCACCGGCGGGCTGCCCGTGAACGAGATCATCGGCACGTCCGGGTGGTCCACCAGCGCGTTGCCGACCGTGCCGCCGCCGCCGGGGATCACCGAGAGGAAACCGGCGGGCAGACCGGCGTCCGCGAGCGTCTGGGCGAGCAGCAGCGCCGAGAGGGGGGTGGAGGAGGCGGGCTTCAGCACCACCGGGCAGCCCGCGGCGATCGCCGGGGCCAGCTTGTGGCACACCAGGTTCAGCGGGAAGTTGAACGGGGAGATCGCCCCGACCACGCCGATCGGCTCGCGCAGGATCATCCCGATCTTGCCGCCCCCCGCCGTGCTGGCATCCATCGCGACCATGTCGCCGGCCAGCGAGCGGGCCTCGACGGCCGCGAAGGTGAGCGTGTCCACGCACCGGGCGGTCTCGCCGCGCGCCTGGGTGATCGGCTTGCCGGCCTCCATGCAGATCGTGCGCGCGAATGCCTCGGCGCGACGGGCCACCAGGCCGGCCGCCCGCTCGAGGATCTGAGCGCGCTCGGCCGCCGGCTGCGGCGGCAGGTGCCCGAGGGCGTCCGCGACCGCGGCGGCGACCTCGTCGGGGCCGCCCACGGCAACCGTGGCGATGGTCGCTCCACCGAAGGGGTTCGTCACGGTGAGGTCGTCGTTGCGCTGATCGAACGCGCCCCCGAGGAGCAGGCCCGTCGGCTGGGCCGGGTCGAGGGCCGGGCTGGTGATCGCCATCGCTGTGAACCCCGATCGTCGGTCGCGGACGTCCCCGGAGGATAGCCACGCGGGTACCCTCTTGGCCGAGCGTGGAAACCGGGGGGAGACGTCGTGCAGGCCGCGGAGCTGATGGTGCGGTGCCTCGAGTCGGAGGGTGTGGAGCGCATCTACGCGATCCCGGGGGAGGAGACCCTCGAGATCGTCGAGGCCCTGCGCGATTCGACGATTGAGATCGTGATCGTCCGCCACGAGCAGGGCGCGGCCTTCATGGCCGACGTCCACGGGCGCCTGACCGGCAGGGCCGGGGTGTGCCTGGGGACCCTCGGGCCGGGTGCCACCAACCTGATCACCGGCATCGGCGACGCCTACCTCGACTACGCGCCGATGGTGGCCATCACCGGCCAGGTGGGCCTCGATCTGGTGCACAAGGAGAGCCACCAGTACATCGACATCGTCGACATGCTTCGGCCGGTGACCAAGTGGAACGCCCGCATCGAGCGCCCCGAGACGGTGCCCGAGGTGGTGCGCAAGGCCTTCAAGCTGGCCGAGGCCGAGCGTCCCGGGCCGACCCACCTCGAGCTCTCCGAGACGATCGCCGCCGCCGAGCTGCCCGACTCGACGCGACCCCTCGCCGCCAGCCACTCGGGGCCGAGCCTGCCCGATGACGCCGTCATCCGCGAGGCCGCCGCGATCATCCGCTCCGCGCGCCGCCCCGTGATCATCACCGGCAACGGCGTCATCCGGGCGGGCGCGTCCGACGATCTGCGCGCGCTCTGCGAGCACGCCGGCATCCCCGCGTGTCCCACGTTCATGGGCAAGGGGGCGCTCGACGACCGCTCGCTGCTGTCCCTGCCCGCCGTCGGCCTGCAGGCGCGCGACAGCATGACCGCCGGTCTCGACGAGGCCGACGTGGTGATCTGCGTGGGGTATGACGTCGTGGAGTTCGGGCCCGCCGGCTGGAACCCCAAGATGCTCAAGCGCATCATCCACGTGGACGCCCGCCCCGCCGAGGTGGACCAGAGCTACATCCCCGAGGTCGAGATCGTCGCCGGCGTGCGGGAGACCCTCCAGGCCCTGCGCGGCGAACTGCCCGCCGCATCCCAGCCGGCCTATGCCACCCGGCTGCGCGTGGCCGTCAACACCGAGCTGCGCGCGAGCGCCGAGCGACCCGGTGTCGTGAGCCCCCAGGCGGCCATCTCGGCGATCCGCGGTGCGATGGCCCCGACCGACATCCTGGTGTCGGACGTGGGTGCCCACAAGCTCTGGCTGGGGCGCCTGTTCCCCGCCTACGAGCCGAACACCGTCATCGTGGGCAACGGCTTCGCGAGCATGGGCATCGCCCTGCCGGGGGCGATCGCCGCCACGCTGGCCATGCCCGAGCGCCGGGTGGTGGCCGTCTCGGGCGACGGCGGGTTCCTGATGAACGTCCAGGAGATGGAGACCGCGACGCGCCTGGGCGCGCCGGTCACGGTGGTCGTGTGGGTGGACGGGTCGTACGGCGTGATCGGCTGGAAGCAGGAGCGGCGCTTCGGGCGCACCCATGCGATCCACTTCGGCAACCCCGACTTCGCCGATCTCGCCCGGGCATTCGGCTGGAGCCACCGCACCGCCACCGACGGCACGGGCCTTTCCGAGGCCCTCGGCGCGGCCTTCGCCGAGGAGGGGCCGGCGCTGATCACGGTGCCGATCGACTATCGCCACAACGTTCGCCTGGCCAATCTCGGAGAACCCGCCCTCAGCGCCTAGGGCGGATGTAGGCGCGGAGAACCTCGAGCCGGTCGTCTTCGGCCTGCTGGTCGCCGTCGCGGCGCTGAGCTCCTGTCGCGCCTTCTACGCATCCCGTGCCCGATCCTGTCGGTGATCGGCGGCCTGGTCGACCTCGGGGACTCACACCTCGAGCTGCCACCCGAGGCGATCGGCCGGCGCCACCGCGAGCACTGGCGCCGGCCGGTCTCCCATCGGGGGGCTACCCCTGGTCCAGCGTCGCGTCCAGGGTGACCTCGGGCACGGCTGCCAGGGCCCTGCTGACCGGGCAGTTCTTCTTGGCGTCCTCGGCGGCGGACGTGAACCCGGCCTCGTCGATGCCCGGCACCACGCCGAGCGTCGTGAGGTGGATGGTGGTGATGGTGGCCGCCCCGTCCACGGGCCTGATCGTGACGAGGGCCTCGGTGGAGATCGACGTCGGGGGGGTGCCCGCCTTGGTGAGGACACCCGAGAGGGCCATCGAGAAGCACGCCGCGTGCGCGGCGCCGATCAGCTGCTCGGGATTCGCGCCCGGCCCGTCCTCGAAACGGGACGCGAACGAGTAGTCGCCGGCGATGGAATCACCGGCGAGGAACGTCCCGTGGCCGGACTTCAGGTCGCCCTGCCACCGTGCACTGCCCTTTGACGGCATCGATCGCTCCCTTCGTGGACTCCATGGACTACCGACGCATGTTGCCCACCCGGGCCGGGCCAGGCCCGCCGGCGGGTGGGGCCAGCATCAGTACGGGACGCCGGGAGGCTCCCCCCCGGTTCTGCCGGTGGCTCCATGGGCGTGAGGACGCCGGTCGCGGATCGTGGCCCCACACGGCCACCCGATGCGATCGGAGCACCCGGTGCCACCTGCGCGAACCACCCTCCTGGAACGCCACGGCCGCCGCATGGCGCGCGGCCGCTGGATCGTCATTCCCCTCTTCGTCGTCCTGCTGGTGGGCGCGTTCATGCTCAGCGCGCGCATCGGCGAGGTGACCGGCTCCGAGCAGACACTGCCGGGCTCCGAGGCGCAGCGCGGCATCGACCTCGTGCGATCGACGTTCTCGAATGGTCGTGAGGCCACCGACGTCCAGCCCGTGTTCCGCAACGCGACGCTCACCGTGGACGACCCGGGCTACCGCTCCGCGGTGCAGGCCTCGCTCACGCGGGCGGCCGCCGTCGTGCCCGGTACCCGCGTGGTCTCGTACTTCGGCACGGGCAGCCGCGACCTGGTGGGCGACGACGGGCACCTGACCTTCGCGACTCTCTCCGTCCCGCTCGGCGCCGAGGCGACCTCGAACCGGATTCCGGCCATCCGCGAGGCCCTCGGCACCCCGCCGGGCTTCGCGCCGATCCTCGTCGGGGGCGACGCCGCCGTCTGGCACGACACCGAGGACGGCTTCAACGCCGACCTCGCGCGCGCCGAGACGGTCGTGCTGCCGGTGGCCCTCCTGATCCTGCTGATCTTCTTCGGCAGCATCACGAGCGCCCTGCTCCCGCTGCTGATGGCCGTCGCGACGATGATGCTCGCCATGGCGGGCACGTTCCTCGCCGGTCAGTCGATCACGATCGCCGAGCAGGTGACCACGATCATCACGCTGGTCAGCGTGGCGCTCGGGGTCGACTACGCGCTGCTTGTGGTGTCGCGCTTCCGCGAGGAGATGCGGGCCGGCGCCGACCGCGTGGACGCCACGGCGCGCACCGTGGCGACGGCGGGCCGGGCAGTGCTGCTGTCCGGGATCACCGTGGCGATCGGCCTCGCCGTCCTGGTCGCGCTCCCCGTCCCGTTCGTCCGCTCGATGGGCATCGGGGGCATGCTCGTGCCGCTCAGCGCGGTGCTCTGCGCGGTCACGATCCTCCCCGCGGTCCTATGCGCGCTGGGGCGCCGCGTTCGACTCCCTGCGCGTGTACCCGCGCCGCTGGGCGCTGCCGGCCGGGGCGATCTGGGGCCCGATCTCGCGGGCGGTCACCGGGTGGGCCATCCCGCTCGCGGCCATCGTGCTGTTCGGCCTGGTGGGCCTCGCCGGCCAGTCCACCAGCATGAGCATCCACCAGGACCAGCTCTCCGATGCGCGCGACGTCGAGGCCGTGCAGGCCGGGCGCCTGGTGCGCGCGGAGCTCGGGGGCACGCTCAACCCGGACGTCTACGTCATCGACAGCGGCCGGGGCGACGGCGTCTACACCCGGCGCACCCTCGAGGGCGTGGCCCGCGTGGCCGATCAGTTGCGCTCCGAGCGCGCCGTGGTGAGCGGCGTCACCTGGCCCTCCACGACGGACCCCGCGGCGTTCCGCCGAGCGGCCGAGGGCGGGCTGGTCGACGCCACCGGTCGCTACGCCCTGCTCCAGGTGTCGCCTCACGGGGACCCGCTCTCGGACTCGGCGCGTGACCTCAACGCCCTGATGCGGGCGAAGAAGGACCAGGTGTCGGCCGCCGTCCCCGGTGGCGAGGTGTTGCTCACGGGCGCGCCGGCCGTCGTGAACGAGTTCACCGACTCCCTCTACGGGCCGTTCCCGTGGCTGGTCGTGGGCGTGCTGGTGCTGACCTTCGTGGCCCTGATGCGCGCGTTCCGCTCGTGGCTGGTCCCGCTGACCGCGGTGCTGCTGTCGGGCGTCTCCCTGCTGGCGACCTACGGCGTGCTGTACCTCGTGTTCCAGAGGGGCATCGGATCGGGCCTGCTCGGCGTGGACCACGACGTGCGAGGGATCGCGCTGTGGGTGCCGGTGATGCTGTTCTCGTTCCTGTTCGGCATCTCGATGGACTACCAGGTGTTCCTGGTGGAGCGCATGCGCGAGCTGCGCGACGCCGGCGAGACCAACCGCCGGGCGGTGCAGCTGGGCCTGGCGCACACCGGCCGGGTCGTGGGCACGGCCGCCCTGATCATGGTCGTGGCCTTCGGAGGCTTCGCCACCGCGACCGACATGGGGATGAAGGAGTTCGGCTTCGGCCTGGCCGTCGCCGTGGCCATCGACGCCCTGCTGGTGCGGTGCCTGATCGTGCCGGCGCTGATGAGGATGACCGGCGAGCGCAACTGGACGATGCCGCGCCGCCTGGCCCGTATCGCCCGCGTGCGGCCCCGCCCGGTGCTGTCCAAGTAGTCCACACCCCCGCCACCGGGGCGCGGGTCGCCCCGGTGGCTCGTACCATCGGAGAGTCATGAGCGCCATTCGCCGTCACCTCGTCGCACCCGTCGCCGACGGGCGCGTCTTCCGCCACCTCGGGCTGGTCGCCAGCGCGATCCCCCTGGGCGTCGCCTGGCTCGTGATGCTCGTCGTCGGGTGGGCGCTCGGCCTCGGCCTGATCATCACCCTGCTCGGCATCCCGATCCTCGTCGGGCTGGCCTACGCCGTCCGTGAGTGCGCCCGCTTCGAACGCGGTCTGCTCGACATGGTCGTGGGCACGCGCCTCGCGGGTCCCGTCCGGCCGGTGTGGGCGGGGTCGTTCCTCTCGACGCTCGCGCGGCAGGGGTCCGATCCGCGCGTCTGGCGCGAGCAGGCCTATCTGTTGCTGCGGTTCGTCGCCGGCGTGCCGGTCGCCTTCGTGGTGCTGGGGGTGATCGGCTTCTCGCTCCAGCTGATCCTGGCCCCGACCTACTACCGGGTGAACGGCGCCCTCGACGGGAACTTCTGGAACGTCAACACGCTGCCCGAGGCCCTGCTGCTGGTGCCCCTGGGCCTGGCCCTGCTGTGCCTCGCGGTGCCGCTGACCGGCGCCGCCGGGCGGATGTGGACCGCTCTGGCCGTGGGGGTGCTCGGCTCGCCGGGGGGCCTCGAGCACCACGCGGCGCGCGCGACCCCGCCGGCACGACCGACACGGCCCGTCGCGAGCGCGGTGATCGGCGTGGTTGTCGTGCTCGCCGTGGTCGTGATGATCCAGATCGTGTGCGTGGTGATCTGGGCGGCGACCACGCCGGGCGACTACTTCTGGCCGATCTGGGTCATCCTGCCGCTGACGGCGATCCTCGCGATCGTCGCGATCGCGGCCCTCACGCCCGTCATCGCCTCCCGCGCGCCGCTGCGCACCCGCATCCTGGCGCGCCACGCCGGCATCTCCGCGGTCGTCTGCGTGTTCCTCGTGGTGGTCTGGCTGCTCACGACGCCGGGAGGCTACTTCTGGCCGATCTGGCCGATCGTCGTGCTGGCCCTCGCGGTCGCGATACACGCGGCGATCGTCCAGTTCGGCCCGGGCGTCCAGCGCCAGATGGCAGAGCGCATCGACGTCCTCACATCCACCCGCGCGGCCGCCGCCGATGCCCAGGCCGCCGAGCTGCGGCGCATCGAGCGCGATCTGCACGACGGTGCCCAGGCGCGCCTGGTGGCGCTCGCGATGGACCTCGGCCTCGCGCGGGAGCGGATGGACACCGCGCCCGAGGAGGCCCGCACGCTGGTGGCCGAGGCGCACGACGAGGCGAAGCGCGCGCTGGTGGAGCTGCGCGATCTGGCGCGGGGCATCCACCCGGCGGTGCTCAGCGACCGCGGCCTCGAGGCGGCGGTGGGCTCGCTCGCCGCCACCAGTCCGATCCCCACCGAGGTGCGCATGTCGCTCGATGGCCGACTGGAGCCCGCGATCGAGGCGGCGGCCTACTTCACGGTGTCCGAGGCCCTCGCCAACGCGGCCAAGCACAGCCGCGCCGACGCGGTCTCGGTGAGCGTCGTCGGCGACGGCAGCCTTGTGAGGGTGAGCGTGAGCGACGACGGCGTGGGCGGGGCGGACGCGTCGGGGGACGGGCTCACCGGCCTGCGGCGACGTCTGGAGGCCCACGACGGCACGCTCACCGTCGGGCCGGGGCCCGACGGTGGCACGACCCTCCTGGCGGTGCTGCCGTGCGAGTAGTCATCGCGGAGGATCTCGCCCTGCTGCGCGACGGAATCGTCCGCCTGCTGCGCGATCACGGCATCGACGTGGTGGCCGCCGTCGAGGACGGCGACGCCCTGGTGGAGGCCGTGGAGCGCGAGCGCCCCGATGTCGCCGTGGTGGATGTGCGCCTGCCGCCCAGCTTCCGCGACGAGGGCCTGCGCGCCGCCCTCGAGGCGCGGCGCCGCGTGCCCGGGACGGCGGTGCTGGTGGTCTCGCAATACGTCGAGCAGACCTACGCCGTCGAGTTGCTCGCCGACGGGGGAGGGGGAATCGGCTACCTGCTCAAGGAGCGCATCGCCGACCCGGCCGACTTCGTGGACGCCGTGCGCCGCGTGGCCGCCGGCGGCACCGCGATGGACCCTGAGGTGGTCGCCCAGCTCGTGGCCCGGCGCGGCCGCAGCTCGCCGGTGGCCGAGCTGACGCCCCGTGAGCTGGAGGTGCTTGAGCTGATGGCCGAGGGGCGCTCCAACGCCGCCATCGCCGACGCGCTGGTCGTGACCGAGGGGGCGGTGGAGAAGCACATCTCCAACATCTTCGGGAAGCTCCAGCTGGCGCCGTCGGACACCGCGCATCGCCGTGTCCTGGCCGTTCTGGCGTTCCTGAGGAGCTAGACGCCCCCCGCCGGCGGCGCCGGAGACCTCCTAGCTGCCGAGCGTCCCCACGTGGCGGCCCCACGCGGTGGCCGAGGGCCAGTACTCCCTCAGGAAGCTGATGCTGGGGCCGCCACGCGACCCGGAGGAGTGGATCAACCAGCCGCCGCCCAGCGAGATGCCCGTGTGGCTGATCGTGCCCTTCGCGCTCTTGGGCCCGGACGGGCCGAAGAACACGAGGTCGCCCGGCTCCAGGTTGGTTGCCGGGACCTTCTCGGCCGGGTCCTCCCAGGCCATGTCGTCGGCCGTGCGGCCGAGCAGGCCGCTTCCCAGCGACATCTCGCTCGGCTTGGCGCTGCCCTTGAACGCCCACCACACCAGACCGGAGCAGTCGAAGCCGCCGTGCGCCTGCGCGCCCCAGGGCGCACCGGTGGTGGCTTTGGGCCAGTCGCCGGCCCAGACATAGGGCTGGCCGATCTGCCAGACGGCCGCCTGCACCACGGCGAACCGCTGCGCGTCCATCGCGGGGAGGTGGATCGTGCGGTAGCGCGCCAGCCTCGCGCGCTGCCACGAGCCGACGCCGCGGGCCCGGTCGAGCATGTAGACGAGGTCGGCGAGGCGGATCGTCTCGCGCCGCGAGCGTTCGCGGCCGTCACGCGAGGAGGGCTGGTTGTACACGAAGCCGAGCTCGCGGACGAGCACCTCGCTGCCGGCATTGGCCGGCATGTGCAGCGCGGGGCCGCCATCGACGCGCAGCTTCTGGATGCCGCGGCGCTCGGGTCCGAGGCCCAGCGCGCTCACGAAGGCGGCGTGCGCGGCCCACACGCTGAGGGGCGCGGTCCGATTGGCGTGGCTGCGCGGGGTCCCCGTGAGGATGCCGAGCGCCGTGTCCAGGTCGCCGCGGGTGGCGTCGCGCGACAGGTTGGCGCGGGCGAGGCCGGGCCACGAAGGGGCGACGCGCGCGGCGGCCGAGCCGGCCCAGGAGTCGAGTTTCGCGCCCGGGGTCGTCGGTGCGACGGGCCCCGTGGGCGCGACCGGGGCGGGAGTCGCGGGCGCGGGTGTGGCCGGAGCGGGCGTGGGTGCGGGCGCCTGCGCCGGCCGGGCGCCGCCGCCCGGCGCGGGCACGGTGGCCGTGGGAGCGGGGGGCTGCGGTCGGGCGGCGGCGGCACCGGCCCCCCAGAGGGCGATCAGGGCGACGGCGACCGGCAGGAGCAGATTGCGGGACACTCCTCTTCGATCGGCTTCCGCGACATCAGAATCCACCCGCGAGGTCGCGGGAGAACCGACCTGTGCCACAGTTCGGGGAGATCCGACCCCGATGTGGAAGAGGAGCCCCATGGCCAGCGACCGTAACCAGGCCGATCAGGACTGGCGAGAGCGGTTGTCGCCGGAGCAGTTCGCCGTCACCCGGCAGGGTGCGACCGAGCGCGCGTTCACCGGAATCTACTGGGATCACCACGGCGACGGTGTTTATGCATGTGTGTGCTGCGGCGAGCCTCTGTTCGATTCCGAGACCAAGTTCGAGTCGGGATCGGGCTGGCCGAGCTTCTTCGCCCCGGCCACCGACGAGGTGGAGAACCGGGTCGACACCAGCCACGGCATGGTCCGCACGGAGGTCGTGTGCCGCGGGTGCGGAGCGCATCTGGGCCACGTCTTCGAGGACGGGCCCGCCCCCACCGGGCTGAGGTACTGCATCAACTCCGCCTCCCTCGAGTTCGAGGAGCGGGGGAAGGGCTGATCGCCGGCGCCATCGGCGCCGGGCTCGCGCTCGTCATGGCGAGCGGCGCCGGCGGTGCCTCCGTCGCCCCGGGGCTCGACACCGCGGCGCTCACCCCGGCCCAGCTCGCCGGGCAGCGGGTGGTCTATGGGTTCGGGGGCACGATCCCGCCGCGTGATCTGGTCGCCCGGATCCGCCGGGGGCAGGCCGGCGCGGTGCTCCTGCTGGGCTCCAACACGCCGACCAACGCCGCCGCGCGGGCCCTGATCAGGCGGCTCCAGGCCATCCCGCGCCCCGCGGCCCTCGACCAGCCGCTGCTGGTGATGATCGACCAGGAGGGCGGGCCGGTGCGGCGCCTGAAGGGCCCACCGGCGCGATCCGGCGCCGAGCTCGGCGCGGCGGGCCCGGCCACCGCCCGCGCCGCGGGCCGCGCGGCGGGCGCGCTGCTGCGGTCGGTCGGAGCCAACGTCAACCTCGCGCCGGTCGCCGACGTGGGCCGCCCGGGCTCGGCGCTGGTCGCCGAGGGGCGCATCGCGGGCTCCTCGGCAGCGCGGGTGACCCGCGTCACCGTCGCATTCTCCGCCGGGCTGGCCGCGGCCGGCGTGGCGGCGTCTCCCAAGCACTTCCCCGGTCTGGGCGCCGCGCCCAGGAACACCGACGCGGGGACCGTGCGGATCCCGCTGTCGGCCTCCGTGCTGCGCGGCGTCGACATGCGCCCATTCCGCGCGCTCATCGACCACGGAGTCCCGATGGTGATGCTCAGCACGGCGGTCTACCCGAGCCTCGACGCCGCCACGCCGGCCGCCCTGTCGCGCAAGATCGCGACCGTGCAGCTTCGCGCGGGCCTCGGTTTCGCGGGGGTCTCGGTGAGCGACGACCTCGGGACGCCGTCCCTGGCTCCGTTCGGCGGCCCCGGCGCGGTGGGCGTGCGCGCCGCGGCCGCCGGCACCGACATGCTCATCTACTCCGGATACGACTCCGGCAGGCGCGCCGCGTCGGCGATCGCCGCGTCGCTGTCATCGGGCGCCCTGCCCCGCGCCTCCGCCGAGCGCTCGGTGGCGCGCATCATGGCCCTGCGCGCCGAACTCCCCTGAACTTTCCTTTCCGTCGCTCGCACTGCATGATCGGGGCGTGAGTCATGCCGGCCGGCGAGGGGTGACATTCGACGAGGCGCTCGGCCTGATGCGCGGGAACGCTCCGATGCCCCGTCACGAGCCGGTCGCGCTGGAGCACCTGGTCGGCCGGATCCTGGCCGAGGACGTCCGCGCCCGGGTGGATCACCCGACCTTCACCAACGCGTCGATGGACGGCTTCGCCCTGCGCGCCGAGGACGCCGCCACCCTCACCGCGCTGCGGGTGGTGGGCGAGAGCCGCGCGGGCGCCCCCTTCCCCGGCCGCATCGCCGGCGGAGAGGCGACGCGCGTCTCCACGGGCGCGGAACTCCCCGAGGGAGCCGACACGGTGCTCCGCCGCGAGGACGCGGGGACCGACGACGGATGGGTCACCCCGCGCGTCGCCCCGGCACTCGGCACGGCCGTGCGGCCCGCGGGGGACGACGTGCGTCGCGGGCAGGTGCTGTTGTCGAGCGGTCACGTGGTCGCCGCCCACGAGGTAGCCGTCGTGGCCGCGGCGGGGCACGCCGAGGTGCTCTGTCGCGCCCGGCCGCGGGTGGTGGTCATCGCCAGCGGCGACGAGGTCGTGCCGGCGGGCTGGGATCTCGGCCCCGGCCAGGTCTACGACGCCAACCGCCCCGGAATCGCGGCGCAGGCGCGGGCGGCCGGAGCGTATGTGATCGCCACCGCCGTCGTGCCCGACGACATCGACGCCACCGTCGCCGCCCTCGACCAGGCCCTGCGGGGCTTCGACGACGACCCCGACACGACGCCGGATCTGCTGATCACCACGGGGGGCGTGTCGGTCGGCGACCACGACCACCTGAAGCCCGCGTTCGCGGCCGTCGGCGTGCGCGAGGTGATGTTCGGCATCCAGGTGCGCCCCGGCCATCCGCTCTGGCTGGGCCGCCTCGACGACCAGGTGGTGATCGGCCTGCCGGGCAACCCGGTCTCCGCGGCGGTGTGCTTCCACGCGTTCGCCCGTCCGCTCCTCGGCCGGGCCGACAGCTGGGAGCGCCGCATACCGCTCGCCTCCGCCCACGCCAAGGACACGGCCCGCACCGAGCTGCTGCGCTGCATCGAGGTGGGGGGCACGCTGCAGCCGCTGCCGCGCCAGGGCTCACACGCGGTCACCTCGCTGGCCGGCGCCACCCACCTCGCGGTCATTCCGGCGGAGCGGGAGAGCGTCGAGGCGGGCGAGCCGGTCAACTGCTGCCCGCTGATCGGGGGCTGAGCCCGCTCCTCAGTCGTCCGGACGCCGGTGCTCGTACAGGAACACGTCGCGCCACTCGCCGCGCACCTTGCCGAGGCGCTCCCGCCGTCCCACGAGCCGGAAACCGGCGTCCTCGACCATCTTGGCGCTGGCCACGTTCTCGACGAACACGATCGCCTCGAGCGTCCACACACCGGCCGCGTCGGCCGCCTGGACCAGCGCCTGCAGCAGCGCCTCGCCGACACCCCGGCCGCGTGCGTCCGCGCGGACGTAGACCGAGCACTCCACCACGCCCCGGTAGACGTCGCGAACCGAGACGCGCGATGCGGCGGCCCAGCCGAGCACCTCCTCGTCCTCTCGCGCCACCAGGCGCAACCCGTCGAGATGGTCGGCGTCCCATCTCTCCCACGAGGGCGTCCGGGTCTCGAAGGTCGAGTCGCCTGTCGCGATGCCCTCGGCCAGGATGCGCTCCACCTGCCCCCACTCGTCCGGGCGCATCGGACCGATCTCGAGGCCCACTACGCCTTCCCGTACACCGGGATCGCGGCACCGGTCACGGCGCTCGCCTCGGTTGAGCAGAGGAATGCGATGACGGCGCCGATCTCTTCCGGCCGCACCCAGCCGGCCGGGTCGGTCTCGGGGTTCGCCGCGCGGTTGGCCGGCGTGTCGATGACGCTCGGCAGCACCGCGTTGACGCAGACCCCCGAGCGCTTCACCTCCTCCGAGGCCGCCGACACCAGGGCGAGCAGCGCGGCCTTCGACGCCGCGTAGGCGCTCGCCCCCGCGAAGGGTCTCAGCGCGGCGCGCGTCCCGACGGCCACCACCCGCCCGCCGCCGCGTTCGACCATCCCGGGCAGCACCGCCCGCATGCCGAGTGCCGCCGACCGTGCGTTGAGCGCGAACTGGCGGTCCCACGGCTCCATGTCCATGCCGGCGACGGGCGCTCCGTCCAGGTATCCGCCGACCAGGTGCACCAGCGCCCAGACCCCCGTGGGCGCGCAGCTCTCGACCAGCCGGGCCAGCGAATCCTCCGAGAGCACGTCCGCCCGCTCCAGGCGCACGCGCTCGCGCAGGTCGGCGGGGAACCGCTCGAGCTCGCGCTCCATGACCCACGTCACCACGGTGTCGTGCCCCGCCTCGACCAGCGCGCGGACCACCCCGACACCCAGTCCGCCGGTGCCACCGGTCACGATCGTCGCTCCCGTCCCTGCGCCCACGGATCCGCCCCCTGGTTGAGAAGTCAGGCGGACCCTTTCAGCCGGCCGGCGCGGGCGCCACCCCGACCACGCGCCGTGGTGATGGTCGTCGCGCTCTCGGGCTGTCCGGCGATCTCGCCGCGCTCCCATGTGGCGTCGTCGGTGGCCGCCACGCGCCGCGCGACCGCGGCGAACGCGACCAGGCCCAGCACGCTGCCGACGACGTCGATCGCCTTGCGGTCGGTGATGTGCGCCACGACGCCCACGACGGGCGACGCGATCAGGGCGACCCCGGCCCACGCCGGCACGATGCGCGACCGCAGCAGGCCGGCGCCGAGCACCACCGAGCCGACGAAGAGCCCGACGAGGAACACGATCAGCACCACGTTGATCACCCAGGCCGACGAATCGTCGAGCGCGGCGGCCGCCGCGGGGCGCACGCTCTCGCGCTCGGCCAGCCCGACCAGCATCTGGTCGCTCAGCACCACGAGCATGGCGCTGACATACCCGGCGATCGCGAGGGATCCCCCGATCAGCCCCAGCAGGGGAGCACCGCGTCGCAGGGCGTGCATGATCGCGAGGACGGCCGGGATGCTCGCCAGAATGCCGGCGAACGCCAGCAGGTCGGCGGTCTGGGTGGCCGTGAGGTTCGCGCCGAGCAGGTTGAGCGAGTCGCGTGTGCTGCCGTCGCTCTGCTGCCATGGCATCACCCAGAAGGCGATCAGGGTCAGAGCGGGGCCGATCACGAGGCAGGCGGCGCCCGCGAGGCGCCGGAAACGCACGGTTTGGGACATGGCTGGCTCCATCGGCTCGCGCGGGGGGACCATCCCACCCGTCGCCGCGACGCTATGGGCGCCCGCTCCCGCGATCGTCCGTGCCAGCGCCGAACCGGCGTGGGGGCTAGCCCTGAGCTCGCGGAGCCCCGGCCGCGCCGGCGCGCAAATAGGTCAGCACGGCGAGCACGCGGCGGTGGTCCTCCACGCCGGCCGCCAGGCCGAGCTTGCGCAGGATCGCGCGCACGTGCGTCTCGACGGTCTTCTCGGTGAGCCACAGCCGCTGCGCGATACCCGCGTTGGTGCGCCCCTCCGCCATCAGAGACAGCACCTCGCGCTCGCGCGGCGTCAGATCGGCCAGGGGGTCCTCCACGGTCGGGGGCGCGACCAGGGTGGCCACCACGGCGGCGTCGAGAGCCGTGCCTCCGGACGCCACGCGGGAGCAGGCCTCCAGGAAGTCGTCCACGTCGAGCACGCGGTCCTTGAGCAGGTAGCCGAAGCCTCCGCCGCTCGAGACCAGCCGCACCGCGTGGCGGGTCTCGACGTGCTGGGACAGCACCAGCACACCGGTCGCCGGGTGGCGCTCGCGGATGGTCGCGGCGCCGACCATCCCCTCGTCCTCGAAGTGGGGCGGCATGCGCACGTCCACCACGGCGAGCTCCGGCTCGTGCTCCGCCACGGCCACCAGCAGCGCGTCGGCGTCGCCCACCCGCGCCACCACCCGGTGGCCCGCATCCTCCAGCAGGCCGGCGATGCCCTCGCGCAGCAGCACCGAGTCCTCGGCGATCACGATGCGCACGGGAGCTCCACGACGAGATGGGTTCCGGCGCCGGGCGGGCTGTCGATCCTCATCACGCCCCCGTGCGCCCCCACCCGGTCGGCGATGCCGGTGAGGCCACTGCCCGTGCGGGCCACCGCGCCGCCCGCGCCGTCGTCCTCGACGCGCACCACCAGGCGGTCCGCGCGCCGGATCGCCTCGACATCGATCCGCGTCGCGCCCGCATGCTTGACGGCGTTCGTGACCGCCTCGCACACCGTGTAGTAGGCGGCCACCTCGAGCGGCGGCGGCAGATCCTCGGCCTCCACCCGCACGGTGACCGGAAGGGGAGAGCTACGGGCGAGGTCGCCGAGCGCGGCGGCGAGGCCGTCGTCGAGGCGCGGCGGGCGCAGGCCCGCGGCGATCGTGCGCAGGTCGGTGATCGCGTTGCCCACCTCCCGCACGGCCTGGTCGAGGGCCGGGCCGAGCACGCGCGCCTCCCGCGGCAGCGAGCGCTGGACGCGGCGCAGCGCCACGCCGAGCCCCACCAGGCGCTGCTGGGCGCCGTCGTGCAGGTCCCGCTCGAGGCGCCGCCGCTCCTCGTCGCCGGCACGCACCAGGCGCTCGCGCGACGCCTCGACCTCGGCCAGCTGCACGCGCAGCTCTACGCGCAGGCGGGCCAGCTCGACCGGGAGGGCCGCGGCGGCCAGCACGCTGCGCAGCAGGTCCGGGCGCTCGCGCAGCGCCGGGTCGTGCAGCACGATGCCGAGTTCCTCGCCGCGCTGGGTGACGCGGGTCATCGCCTGATCGGCGGGCGGCGCATCCACTCCGATCACCCGGCCGTCGACCCCGGCGTACACCTCGCTCTGGGGAAGGCGCAGCCACAGCACCGCGCCGGGGTCGCCCAGAGCCGCGGCGATGGCCGGCCCCACGCCCTCGGGGGCCGCCTCGCCGCGCCGCACGGCGTCCTCGAACTCGCGCATGCGCCGCAGCCCCTCGTAGCGCGCGCGGGCGAAGCGCCGGTCCACCCCGTTCTGGACGCGCGCGCGCAGGGGGCGGAAGGCCAGGGCCACGACGAGGGTCGCGATCGCGGTGGCGACCGGTGATCCCCCGCCGACGAAGATGCCGAGACCGAGAACGATCGCGGCGAAGCCGACTCCGAGCAGCACCGTGAGCGCCACGTAGACGAGGGTGCGGTTGACGACCCGGTCGATCTCGTAGAGCCCGTGGCGCGTGATGGCGATCCCCACCGACACGCTGATCGCGGTTCCCGCCGCCAGGAGAGTGATCGGGACGATGGCCTCCACCCCGCCGACGATCAGGTACGAGAGCGTGCAGAACACCAGCGCGAGCGGGATCAGCGCCGCCGACCAGGCGAGCCATTTCAGCTGCAGCCGCTCGACGCCACCGGCTCGGCGGAAGCGCACCACGACGGCCGCCGCGCCGACGAACAGCCCGGCGAACATCACCAGCCACACCAGCCAGAAGGCGGCGGTCAGCACCGGCGACTCCCCGATGTGCACGGGGTTCTCCGCGCTCCCCTGGCTCGGCTCGAGCCGCTCCTGGCCGAAGAAGACGCCCAGCACCACCAGCACCGGCGCCGTGAGCGTCGCGATCGCGGCGGGACGCCAGCGCGGCGACGGCAGGTGGCCGTCGGGGAAGAGCAACGCGATCGCCAGCGGCCAGACGTAGAACGCCGGCCACAGCGAGACGCTCACGACCCCGAACCAGACATGGCCCGGCAGCGGATGCCCCTCGGTGACCCCGGACCGCGAATATCCCTCGCAGAAGGAGAGCACGGCGATCGGCATCGGCCCGAGCACCATGATCCAGCCGATCCGGTTCGCCGGCCGGGACCGCAGGATCACCAGCGCGACAACCGTCGGCGCGAATACCGCGGCCACGATGGTCAGGTCGACCCAGACCGGCAGGCGCCCCTCGCTCGACGGGCGGGCGACCTGGTCGATGACCACGGAGCCCAGCAGCAGCGCCAGGGTCAGGGCCGCGGCGCACCAGGCGATCCACAGGCGGTTCGTCGTCACCGCGCCATCGTCCCACCGGCGCGCCCGAACGGCCACGGTGCCAGCACCGAGATTCGGCGGTGCAGGTCCACCGCCGAGGTCAGTCCGTGCCGGCCGTCCTCCGGCCGGGCCCCGTCATGTCCGGCCCACCGGGTCCGGTGCCGTTCGTCGAAGATTTGGACAACGCGCACCCCCGCCTCGGCGTGAGCATGCGGCCACGGAGCGGGGTTTCCCGGATGTCCTCGTGCTCAACCCGGGCGATCAATTCCACGGCTCGGGGGTTCGAGGTCACCGATGGCGGGTAGGGCAGAGCGATCAAACATCCGTCGAGGGAGACTCGAAATGCTCTGGACCATTCTGGTCATCATCGTGATCATCTTGGCCGTGATCGGCTTCTTCGCCGTCGTCCGCGGCCGCGCCTAGCCCGGCCGGCACAACCGAGCGCCGATCGGGACGGCCCCATCACCGGGAGCATCGCCCGCGTGGTGGGGTGCGCCGATCGATTCGCCGACCCGATGGGCAGGACCACCTCGCGTGCGCCGGCCACCCCGCCCGGCATCGCCGGCACCGGGCCCTTGGGCCGGTTGGCGGCTCGCCACCGTGACGCCGCGCGTCGCCCACCCCAGGGCGTGAGTCGGGAGACGCTCTCGGGGGTCACCGAGACGGGCTCGGCGTGCGACCAGCCGTCATCGCCGTGCGCCGCCAGACGGCGATGACCCCGCCGCCTCCCCTATCGCGACCGAGGCCCGAGTCCGTGCGTGTGCCTGGTGGGAGCGGAGCGTCCAGAGTGCTCGGAGGAGGAAAACGCCATAATGGAGCCGATCCGCCGAAGTAGCTCAGCTGGTAGAGCAGCCGCCTTGTAAGCGGCAGGTCAGGGGTTCGAGTCCCCTCTTCGGCTTCTGGAAACGTGCTGCAAATCGCGCTATTGCCTCACCTCGGGGCCTCGACTGTGTGTCCCTGTAGAACGTCTAGGGACGTTCGAAGACCATGGGGGAACGTTCGGGACCATGGGGGAGACCATGGGGGAGGTGACCATTTCCTCCTCGGGGCCTCCGTGCCCGAAGCAGCCTCACATGTTCCCCGGCCGCTCCCGTCGAGCCGGGGGGCTATGAGCGCCGCTCACCCGAGGTCTGAGGTGATCATCGCCCGGCCGATGTCGCCCACCACATGGGCTGCTCGCGGGCCACCGCCTACAAGTGGCTGCGTCGGCACCGGGCCGAAGGTGCCGCGGGCCTTCTCGATCGCCCGAGCCGACCGCGTCGTTGCCCGCATCGCACCCCGGCCGCCACCGAGCGGGCGATCCTCGATGCACGCCGCCTGCATCGAAAAGGCGCCGACTGGATCGGTGCCGAGCTGGGGATCGCGGCCTCGACGGTGGGGCGGGTGATGCGCAGGCACCAGATGCCGCTGTTGCGCGATCTGGACGCCCTCACCGGCCAGCCGGTGCGCCGAGGATCGGCCACAGCGGTGCGCTACGAGCGCCGGCGTCCGGGCGAGCTGATCCACATCGACGTCAAGAAGCTGGGGCGGATCCCCGACGGCGGAGGCTGGCGCGCCCACGGGCGCGGGCCAAAGCCGGTCATCCGCCGCGCCCAGGGCTACGACTACGTCCACTCGGCCCTCGATGACCACTCGCGCCTTGCCTACTCGGAGATCCACCCCGATGAGCGCGGCGAGACCTGCGCGGCCTTTATGGCCCGCGCCGCCGCATTCTTTGGCGAGCACGGCATCACCCGCATCGAGCGGGTGATGTCAGACAACGCCCTCAACTACCGGCGCTCGGTGGCGTTTGCGGCCGTCCTTGCCGATCTGGGCGCCCGTCACATCCTGATCCGACCCCACTGCCCGTGGCAGAACGGCAAGGTGGAGAGGCTCAACCGCACCCTGCTGACCGAGTGGGCCTACTCGCGCGTCTTTCGCTCCAACGCTGAGCGGGCCGCGTGCCTGCCAGACTGGCTCGAGCACTACAACACGCGCCGCCGCCACAGCTCCCTGGGCGGCCTTCCTCCGATCAGCCGCCTTTCAACAACGTGGTGAGCGAAATCTAGGTGCAGCTAGGTCTCCTTCGGGGCCATCTGTATTCCGCGCTCGCGCAGCCTCCTTTCCAGGATGACTACGGCCCGGCGTCGGTCGGGGGCGAGCCTCAATCGCTGACGTGTTCGTCGCTGACAATAGGCAAGCAGCCCTTCTGCCTGGGCGTCGTTCAAGTAGTACAGGCAGAGCCGCTGAAGCCCTGCCGCAGCAGGGTCTGCCGCGAGCACGTGGACTTCATTCTTCGTCTCGCGGGCGACCCACTCTAGGAGCCCGCGCACATCCTCAGGGTCTTGGTTCAGCAAAGCCCTCGACAAGAGCCGGACCACAGAAGCGCGTCTCGCGCTGGGTGGGCGGACGCTTCGGCCGACTCGGGGCAGCGCGCGCACGGGTGGTTCGCGCCGGGGCCCGGGGCGGATCGGGGCAGTGGCTGGATCCTGCAGACGTTCTCGACGGTAGTCCGCAGCTGAGAAGCCAGGCGGGCGCGGTCTAAGCGACTCGTGCTGGGGACCCCAAGTCGCTCCGCACGCTCCGCATGTGGCGCCTGCGCTCGCCTTGGAGGCGCCGCAGATCTTGCAGGACGGCATATGAAGATGATGCGTGCGAGTAATCGTCTTTGCACCCGCCATCCGAGGAGGGATGCGCCTCCCCCTTTGTCTGGTGGCCCCCTTCGACACGAAGCCCGTGGCTCGGTCGCACCGCTCGCCCAGGATCATCCGAAAACGTCTAGATGTAGCCCCTGCGATCCGCCAGGGCGATCGAGGCCCCAACGACCCGGCTTACGAACTTCGTCACCCTCCCCGAGCCGGGCGAGATCCACTCATTGCCTCGAAGAGTTCTGGGTCCCCCGTTTCGGACGACGTCGAGACCGCCAGCAGTCCGGCCTGCCGTGCAAGACCGTCGAGGGCCATCCCGGATAGCAGCGCGAGCGGCGCAGGGACGGCTGGTCCTGGCGCCCAGCCTGATCCCCGCTGAACGATGAACTTACGGCCCTTTGCGGACCAGACAAAGCCATTGAGAAGGCGTTGGTAGTTGCGTGGCAGATCCGACATCCCAAGGCGAGCGAGCAGGAGGTCGGCCATGTTGCCGTCGTCGACGAAGCCGTTCTCTGAAACGAGCTCGGCGATCTCGACGGCGCCACCCGGTTTGGGGCGGACCCCTCTCGTGTCGAAGCGTCACGCCCGCGCCGGCAGCGCGACCCACCGCTGCGCCTGGCTCGTCCAGGGGCCCAGGGCCAGCACCACCACGTCGGCCGGCCGGACCTCTCCGCAGATCGACACGCCGGTGACGGCCCCGCCGGCCTCGTCCAGGCGCAGACCGTCCACCACCCCCGTCACCGGCGTCGCCCCGTGCGCGGCGGCCTCCTCAACCAGCGCCCGGGCCAGCGCGAGCGGGTCGACCTGCGCGGTGGTGCCCTCGTCGCCGATCACCTCGTGCACCGCGACGTTTCCGTCGAGCCACGCGGGGCTCCAGCCGGCGGTATTGCTCCACCGAGCCCTCGTCGGATGCCGCGGTCATCAGGGCCCGCATCGGCCGGTAGCCGATCCTGTCGGCCCCGAGCGTCTCCGCGATCTCGCGGTGCAGCGCGAAGCTCGCCCGGGCCAGCGGATCCAGGGGCGTGCCCGCGCACCAGTCCAGCGCCAGGAACCCGGCGGCCCGCCCGACGCGGCGGCGCCCGGCCGGGCCCGGTCCACGACCACCGGAGCGCCTCCGCGCGACGCGAGGAAGTGGGCGACCGACGCCCCGACGATCCCCGCCCCGCACACCACGATGCGCGGTGCGGCCATGCCCCCAGCCTACCCGCGCTCGGCCGCGGGCCGCCGTGCGATGACGTCGATCACGGCCGACAGCCCCGAATGGGCCGGGCCCTCGTCGATCACCGCGTCGTACGACCGGACCTCCTCCAGCGTGAACGCCGCCAGCTCCGCCCGCAGCTGGGGCTCGGTGTACAGCTGGTCCGGGATCCTCGGGCCGCCGGTGCCGTGGGCCAGTTGCTCGAGCCGGTAGCCCTCGAGCAGAAAGAGGCCGCCGGGGCGCAGGGCGCGCTCGATCCGCCCGAACACCCGCCGGCGCTGGGCGGGCGGCGAGAACTGGACGTAGATCGCCACCACCACGTCGTAGGCCTCCTCGGGCCAGTCCCAGCCGTCCACGTCCGCGACCTGGTACCGCACCGACACGCCGCGCCCGGCCGCCAGGCGCTCGGCCTTGGCGACGCCGACCGGCGACGCGTCGAAGGCCTCGACGTCGAGGCCCTGCGCCGCGAGCCACACGCTGTTGCGCCCCTCGCCGTCGGCGACGCACAGCACTCGCCCGGATGGCCCGATCAGGTCGCGGCACGACGCGAGGAACCGGTTCGGCTCGGTGCCGAACAGATAGCCCTCGCTCGCGAAGCGCGCGTCCCAGTCGGGAGGGCCGTGGTCGTCGGATCGCCGGGGCACCGCTGCAGGCTAGCGAGGCGCCGGAACGCCGGGCGGGGGGCACTGCCCGTGGCGGCCCGGTCAGCCGAGGTGCTCGCCGAGCTCGGCGAGCAGCCGGCCCCTCGTCGTAGGCATGGGGATACGAGCGCGTGCCTCGCGGGAGAGATCGATCGGTCGCCGTCCTGCGTGGACACGGCGAGATCGTCAGGGAACGCGGGAGGCGGACGTCGGCCCGGTGCTCCTGCTCTGGAGATGATCTCGGGTTCGTTCGCACGGGATCGCAGCCGGTGACGGGACGTGCGACCGATGAGTTAGGCAAGGCGCGCCGGTCCTAATCGTCAAGACGTGCTGCTGACCCCGCCCGCCAAACCTCCACATCCAGGGAGACGACCTGTGGCCACATTCATCACGATCGGGTACGGCGATCGCGCCGGCTACGAGCAGACCAATCCCTCGGTGCGTGACGCGGCCCATGCACACGATGCGCGGCTGCGCGCCGACGGCTGCCTCATGGGCGTCGCCGGCGGACCCTTCCAGGTGCGCAACCATGACGGCGCCGGCGTGCACACGACCGCTGGGCCGTTCATGCGCTCAGATCTACCGATCGCCGGATTCGCGATCATCGATGCGGCAACCGCCGAAGAGGCTGCCCGGCTCGTCTCGGCCACGCCGTGCGCAGTTGCACGCGGGGTCGTCGAGGTATGGCCGCTTCACCTGCCGCCGTCGCCACCGGCATAGGCGCAGCGCCGGCCCCGCTCGAGCGCGGTGGCCAGATCCCCTGAGGGCCTGCACAGCAGCCGATGCCCAGGCATCGGTGACGGCTCGACCGAGCGACGCGTCGCATCAACCAGGCTTGTGAGGCCCGGAAGGCACGACCCCCGAACCGAAGGAATCGACACCATGAATGAACTGATGATCGACTTCATCGCCTCGCTGGACGGATACGCCTCGGCCGAGGGCTGGCCGGGCTACTGGGGGATGGAGGGGTCCGAGTACCTCGCGTGGCTCGGCGAGCAGCCCGCGCGCACGTTCCTCATGGGCGCGACGACGTACCGGCTGATGTCGGGCTTCGCGGACGCCGCGGCGGCACCGGGCCAGGACGCGTTCCGCGACGTCGAGGCAAACGCGATGGACGGGCTCACCAGGGCACGGAAGGTGGTGTTCTCGTCCGCGTTGGACGCGCCGCCGGCCTGGGCCAACACCGAGCTCGTGACCGGCGACGCCGTCGAGGCGGTGCGGGCCATGAAGGACACAGGCTCTGGCCCGATGAGCACGATCGGTAGCCTCGCCCTCAGCCGGTCCCTCCTGCGCGCCGGTCTCGTCGACCGCTTCCGCGTCGTCGTCTTCCCCGTCATCACCGGCGCCACGGGCCGCGAGCGGATCTATGACGGCTACCCCGACATCGCGCTCGACATGACCGAAAGCCGTACCTTTGACGGCCGGATCCAGCTTCTCGACTACGCCCCGCGCGTCCTCGACGGCCCACCCGCCGCCGGTCCCTCCCGGTAAGGGGGCCGGGGCGAGCGCGGCGAGGGTCGACGCGACGCGGTAACCAGACTTACGGCCCTCGGGTAGCGAGTCGGAGCGAGAGGCCCTTTGTCTTCGCCGCCGGCTCGGACCGCGCCCGCCGGCGGCGACCCCGACGCGAGTCGCGCTGACCCAGGCGGTTTGGAGCATGCGCGCAGACGCGTCCCGAGCGCCCCTCGAGCGATATGTCGGGACGGGCACGATCGTCTCGCGTCGGGAGTCGGACGGACACTCGCGGATCGTCCTCGACGGCGCTGAGCCCCGGATGACGTGAGGTTGGGGTGAGGACCTCAGCGCGCGCCGAGCTCGCCCAACCCCGCCTCGAGCGCGACGAGCGCGTGCTCCCCCCTGGAGTGCACGGCGCCCTCGAGGGTCGGGTTGCGCTCACCCGCCAGGATGCGCGTGCGTGTGAAGTCGACCAGGGCGCGATGGACGCCCATTAGCGCGTTGGCCACCACCCAGGGCTCGGGCTCGTCCCCGCGGATCCCCAAGTCGCGCGCGATGAGGTTCGCGAGCGCGGCCGTGTACCGGTCGAAGATCTCCCGCTCCCGCGCGAGCAAGGCGGGGCTCTCGGTGATCATCCGGACGATGCCGACGAGGAATTCGGTCGCCTCGGGGTCGTCTGCGGCCAGCAGGCCCCGTCGCGCCAGCACGAACCGACCGAACGCGGCGAGGAACGACTCTCCCGGTCGCCGATCCCGCACGGCGGCGAGGAGCTCGTCCTCGAAGCTCTCGAGCCGCCAGTAGACGAGGTCCTCCTTGGTGGGGAAGTGGTTGTAGACCGTCGCCTCGGAGACCTCGGTCTCACGGGCGATCTCCGCGACGGTCACACGCTCGAAGCCTCGCTCGACGAACAGGCGCCGCGCCGTGTCGGCGATGGCCTCGCGCGTCCGCTGCTTCTTGCGCTCGCGCAGACCTGGGGGGCGTTGACTCATCGCCGACTCATGCTAGCGTGACACCAATCTTAGAGTGACTCTATTCATGTTGCGGAGGTGATCCACTCGTGCGCGTCGCCCGCAGTCTCGCCGAAAGCGCCGCCGACCGGCGGCTCGTCCCGTTCGCGGCGATCGTCCTGGCCATGCTGCCGGCGGTCCTCGACCAGACGATCCTCGCCACGGCCCTGCCGACCGTCGCGGCAGATCTCGGCTCCCTCGCCGACATCTCGTGGTTGGTGACCGCCTACGTCGTGGCGGCCGCCGCGAGCGCGCCCCTCTGGGGCAAGCTCGGGGACCGTCATGGGCGCAAGCGCCTGCTCGAGATCGCCCTGGCGACGTTCATCGGGGCGTCCGCGGTGTGCGGACTCGCCCAGGGCGTCACGACCCTCATCGTCGTGCGCGGCGTCCAGGGCGCCGCCGCGGGGGGCCTCATGGCGCTCGCCATGGCCGGCATCGGCGACCTGGTGACCCCCCGCGAACGGGCCCGCTTCCAGGGCTATATCGCCGCCGTCTTCGCCGCCGCGACCGTCGTGGGCCCGCTGATCGGCGGTCTGCTCACCCAGCACGCGAGCTGGCGCTGGGTCTTCTACGTCAACCTCCCGGTCGGGCTGCTCGCCCTCGCCGCGCTGCACCTACGGCTGCCGGCGCCGCGCACCGAGCGGCCCTCGACGCGACTCGATGCGCTGGGCGCGGCGCTGCTGGCGTGCGCCACGGCCGCCTTCATGCTGCTGTGCATCTGGGGCGGGTCCCGCTACGCGTGGAGCTCCCCGCCGGTCCTGATCCTGGCCGTCGCCTCGGCGATCCTGGGCGTCGGTCTCGTCGCGCGCGAGCGGCGCGCGGCCGATCCCATCGTGCCGCTGCACATCCTGCGCACGCGTCCGGTCGCGGCCGCGAGTGCCGCACTGTTCCTCGCCACCGCCGCCCTCTTTTCGATCACCGTCTTCGTTCCGCTGTTTCTGCAGACGGCGACCGGCGCGACGCCGACGGAGGCCGGGCTCCTGCTCGTGCCCGCGATGCTCGGCATCGCGGTCTCCACCAACCTGGCCGGGCGCCGAGTCGAGCGCACCGGTCGCTATCGGCGGCTCCCGATCGCCGGTCTCGCGCTCATGACCGGCGCCCTCGTCCTGCTGGCGGCGCTCGCGGGCCGGCCCTCGCAGGCCACCACGGGCGTGGGGCTGGCGCTGTTCGGTCTCGGCTTCGGGCTGGTCACCCAGATCCTGATCGTCGCCATCCAGAACTCGGTCGATCGACGCGACCTCGGCATCGCCATGGCGACGGCGAGCTTCTCGCGCGGCATGGGCGGCGCCGTCGGCGCCGCGGTCCTCGGCGCCGTGTTCGCGGCGCGGACCGGCGTGCACGCCACCGATGGTCTCGCCCTCGACGCCGCGGCCCGCGCCCACGTCGCCGACGCGGTGCAGACGGTGTTCCTCGTCGCGGCGCCGATCGCGGCGCTCGGGCTTCTGGCCGCGCTCCTCGTCCCCGAGGTACCCCTCGAGGGAGCGCCGGATGCGCGCGACGACGCTCGTCGGGAGCCCACAGGCGATTCGGCCGCGCGCATTCCGGCCGGAGCGGCGCGGTGAGCCCGGCCGCCGTCTCCCTCTACGACTGGCTGCTCTTCGGGCACATCGTCGCCGCGATGGTGTGGGTCGGCGGAGCCGTGATGATCGGGGCCCTGGCGGCGCGGGTCCTCTGGACCCGCGACGTCGCCAGCGTCGATCGGTTCCTCGGCGAACTGGGCGCGATCGGGCCCCGGCTGCTGGCGCCGGCTACGGCCGCCGTGGTCGGTCTCGGCGTCTGGCTGGTTCTCGAGAGCGCCGCCTGGGACTTCGGGCAGCTGTGGGTGCGGCTGGCGCTCGGGCTGCTCGCGGCTGCCGTCGTGATCGGGCCGGCCGTCGCCGGCCGCGCCGCCGTCCTGGCGCGCCGGGCGCTCGCCCGGTCGGATTCCGACGAGGCGCTTCGTCAGTTCACCCGCTGGTGCGGCGGGTATCTCCTGGTCGTGGCGCTCCTGGTCGCCGTGACCTGGGACATGGTCGCCAAGCCCGGACTCTGAGAGGAGGGACGCATGATCCCCACGACACCCCCGCCTCCGCGCGTGCTGATGCGCGGAGAGCAGAGCGACGGACGCGTCTCCGTGTCCGAGATCACGATGCCCGCGCGGGCCGCCGGCCCTCCGCTGCACCGACACGCGTTCGACGAGGTGTTCTACGTCCTCGAGGGCGAGCTAACGATCCAGGTCGGCCGCGACCTGCTGACGGCCGGGCGCGGGGAGCTCGTCCATGCGCCCTCAGGCGTGCCGCACACGCTCGCGAACCGCTCATCGGCGACCGTCCGCTGTCTCGTCGTCTGTGCACCTGCGGGGTTCGAGCGCGAGCTCGCGCGACGCGCGGCGGAGCGCACCGGGACGGAGCCGCCAGCCTGGGCACGCCGGTCGTCGCCGGAGGTCGCGGTGGTCGGGCCGCGCATCGGTGTGGCATCCACGGGGGCACGGCCATGAGCGCCCTGCCCGAGGAGGTGCGCGCGCTCGTCGCAGCCCCAAACATCGCCCACGTTGCGACGTTGATGTCCGACGGGGCTCCCCATGGCGTCCCGGTGTGGATCGGCATCGAGGACGGCCGGGCTGCGTTCCTGACCTCGCCGAGCTCACGCAAGGCACGTAACCTCGCACGCGACCCCCGAATCAGCGTCTCGATCGCCGGCGCCGAGCGCTGGACGGCAATGGCCCAGATCCGTGGCCGCGTCCAGACGCCCGTCGAGGGCAAGCGGGCGTGGGAGATCATCGATCGCATCTCCCACGACTACATCGGGGCGCCCTACCCGCTGCGAGAGGACCGGATCGTCTTTCTCGTCAACGCCGAGCTCGCGTGGGCGCACGACTTCGGATGAGGACGCCGCGTCGGCGGTCGCGGCGAGGGGCGCCGTGGTGCTCATCCTCGCCGCTGCGGTGGAAGCGCGCAGGAGCCCGCCGCCGCGCCGTCTCCGGCGGCGGGGGTCGCTACCGGCCTCAACGACCGCTCGGGGCGTGCGCGCCGCGCGCGGCCGCGGGGCGGAACGCGTCGTGTGGCGGAGGCCCTGGCCTGGGCGCTCCGGCGGGTCCCAGGCCTCGCCCGCGACTTCGCCCTGCTGTTCGTGATGGTGACGCCGTCGCCGAGCAAGCGATTCTTTCCTCTGCCGAGATCGGGGTGGACACCCGGATCACCACCCGAGGGCCCTCGGGGGAGGTGCTCTATCCGGACCTGTCGCTCTGTGGCCCGGACAGGAACTTCCAGATCCTCGTCAAGGTAAAGGTCGGCTGGCCTCCTCGCATCGACGGGCCGATCTGCAGCTCGCTCAGTCGTTCGGCTCCACGCGGGACTGCTTCGATAACGCCGCCGTGGAGGCGTTCTGGGCGACCCTCAAGCGCGAGCTGGCATGGATTCACGCCCGCCACGATCTGGCCGACGCGCAGCCTGCTGCGCTCTGCCCTGTCCGACCACATCGAGGGGTTCTTCAACCCCTCTCGCATCCAGGAGTGCCTCGGCTACCGCAGCCCCGTCAACTACGAGAGGGTTGTGCCGCGGCTTGAAATCCCGTGTCCGCGAAGGCGAGGCAAGACCAACCCCATTCCCAGCCGCTTGCGGGATCGTCGGGGGAGCGGGTACCAGTGCTTGCTCGCCCTTCCCCTGTCGGCGGGCCGCGTCGCTAGTCGTCGTGTCTCCGGTCACCTCGTGTACGGCGACGCGTGGCCGGCGGCGTCCCGGTGTTGGAGCCGCGGTCTCGCGCGGCGGGATGGAGGCTGGGAACTGGACGTCTTCGACCATCGAGCTGTCAGCGGCGGGAACGGCCGCCTACGCCGGCGGAGCGACCTCCGGCTCGCCCAGCGGCAGCGCGACCTCGAAGCGTTCCCCCGGCTCGAGCATGTGCAGCTCACCGAGGATCTCGACGGGCACGGGGGCTTCGCCACCCTGCTCGACGTACAGCAGGAACCGATCCCGTTCAACCGTGACTCCGTACCACCGCCCCCGGTGCCGGACCTGCACCCGCAGCGAGCCGAGCGTCTCGGGTAGGCGCGGGCGGAAGGCGATCACATCGCCGGTGGCATCGAGCCCGACGAAATGGCGGAACACGATGTCCACCGTGCCGCCGATGGCGCCGAGGTGGATCCCCTCCCGCGTCGTGCCCCCTTGGATGTCCTCGACGTCGCCCCGGAGAGCCTCGGTGAACATCGCCCAGGCGCCGTCATCCTCGAGGAGGTCCAGCACGGAGGCGTGCACCACGTAACTGAGCGTCGAGCCGTGGCTCGTGCGGGGCAGGTAGCACTCAACTGTCCGCTGCAGCGTGTTCTCCGCGTACGGATAGCCGAGCTGCTCCACCAGCCGGCGCACCTCCTGCGGCCGGAGGAGGTAGAACAGCATCAGCACGTCGGCCTGCTTGGAGAGCTTGTAGCCGTCGGGCGAGTCGCCCTCGGCCTTCAGGATCCGGTCCAGACGCGTGATGTTCCCGTACCGCTGCCGGTAGCCGTCCCAGTCGAACTCGGGCAGGCTCTCGTAGCCTTCGAACTGGCTAATGATCCCCTCGCCGTGAAAGGGCACGGTCATGCGGCGGATGATGTTGCGCCAGCGCTCCGGTTCCCCGGGGGCGAGACCGATCTGCTCGACGATCTCCGTGATACGGCGCGGCGGCAGAAGATCCATCACCTCGAGGGCGCGCTCCAGCACCCAGACGGCCATCAGGTTGGTGTAGGCGTTGTTGCGCAGGCCGGGCTCCGTCGAGTCCGGGTGCTTCTCCGAATACTCGTCCGGGCCCATCACCCCGTGGATCTCGTAGCGCCCCGAGGCGTCGCTCAACGTCGTCAGGGAGTCGAAGAAGCGCGCGATCTCGAGCAGCATCTCGGCGCCGTAATGCGAGAGGAAGTCGCGGTCCCGGGTGACCGCGTAGTACTGCCAGAGGTTGTAGGCGATGGCGGCGTTCACGTGTCGCTGGCGGCGGCTGAGGTCGGCCCCCCACGTGCCGTCGTTGGGGTTGAAATGCACCTCCTGCGTCTCCTCCCGTCCACTGCTGCCGCTCTGCCACGGGAACATCGCTCCCCGATACCCCTCCATGCGCGCCGCCCTACGGGCCACGTTCAGGCGGCGGTAGCGGTAGAGGAGCAGCGACCGGGTGATCATCGAGAAGCGGAGGTTGAAGAACGGGAACACGAACAGCTCGTCCCAGAAGATGTGCCCGCGATAGGCCTCCCCGTGCCAGCCCCGAGCCGGGACGCTGACGTCGCGGCCGATCGAGTGGAGGCTGGCCGTCTGGAGCAGGTGGAAGGTGTGCAGACGCAGGATGCGCTGCTCGTCGGCGGCGGGCTCGAGCCGGATGTCGCAGCGCCGCCAGAGCGCCCTCCATGCGAGCGCGTGCGAGCGCAGGAGCTCCTCGAAGCGCCCGGCGTGCGCGAGGGCCTCCCGGGTCTCGAGCTCCGCCTCGCTGATCCCCGGGTCACGCGACGTGTAGAGCGCCACCACCTTCTCGACCGCGACCGTCTCGCCCTGCTCGATGCCGAAGCTCAACTCCGAGCCGATGCACCCGGGCTCATCCACGCGGCGCCGCTCGACCTCGACCTCCTCGTCCCCGCGCCAGGCGAGCGTCCGCGCCGAGAGTCCGACCTCGAGCCGCGACTGCGCCGTGCGCACGAGAAGCCAGTCGCCGAGGCCCTCGTGGCCCGCGTCCATGATCTGGAGGTGCTTCGACGCCAGGTCGCTGTAGCGGGGCACACCGGCGTTGACCACCGATCCGTCGAGGAGCGAGCGCACCTCGACGCGGCCAGCCCAGTTCTGGGGCGTGATCGAGTACTCGATCGCCGCGAGGTTCGGCTGCTCCATGTGCACGATGCGGCGGCTCTTGACGCGCGTCTCGCGTCCGGCGTCGTCGCGTAGGAGGAACTCCCGGATGAGCATGCCTTCGCGCATGTCGAGAACCTGTCGATACTCGAGGAACTTTCCCACCCCCGGGGCGAACCAGGCACCGCCCTCGGGCCGGAAGGTGAGCGGCAGCCAGTTGGGGAAGTTGACCAGGTTCTCGTTGACGATCGAGCGGCCCCCGATCTCCGTGACCAGGCGGTCGTAGCCCCCCGCGACGTACGTCCCGGGGTAGTGGACGTCGTCGGCCTGCGACTCCTCGGCGGCGCCGCGCGTGACGAAGCCGCCGTTGCCGAGCACGCAGAGCGCCTCGCGCCGCCCTTCCTCCTCCGGGTCGAAGCCGTCGTAGACGAGCAACCAGTCGCTGGTCTGGGTCATTCGCGGACCTCCTCCAGGTGCGAGGCGAGCCCCACGAGGAACTTCCGCACCTCGTCCGGGTCCCGCAGCCGGTAGATCGCCGCCGTGGCGCGCGGCCCCTCCGCGATGAGCACACCGAGGCCGCGGCGGTCCAGGGCACGGAAGGCGTCCTCATCTGTCACGTCGTCCCCCAGATAGAGAGCCAGCACAGCTGAGGCCTCGAGGTCCAGGGCCTCGAGCAGCCACAGAACCGCGCGCCCCTTGTCCCAATCGATCCGCGGCCGGATCTCGAAGACCTTCTTGCCGTGGTGCTTTCGGAGCCGGGGCGCGTCGGCGAGGGTCTCGTCAACCGCGGCCTCGACGTCGGCGACGTGCTCCTGTGGTGTCTGTCGGTGATGGACCGAGAGCGAGTGGGCCTTGTCCTCCACCCATGCGCCGGGGATGGGCCCCACGCGCTGCGCCAGCACGTCTCTGATCCGCGCCACATCGTCCAGGAACGCCCTGCCCACCTCGTAGGACGACGTCGTGCCACCAGGACCCCGGATCTCGAAGCCGTGGTTGCCGGCGTAGACGATGTCGTCGAGCCCGACGAGCGCGCGTACATCCGCCAGGGCTCGCCCGCTGACCACGGCGACCGTCGCCAGACGCGCGAGGCGCCGCAGCGCCTCGCGCGCGTCCGGGGCCAGCACTGCGAGGTCGGGGTGCGCGACGATCGGCGTGAGCGTGCCGTCGTAGTCCAGGAACACGACGGCGCGGCGCCCGGCGAGGCGTCGAGCGAGCTCGGGCAGGCGCTCGAGCGCCGACGGGAGGTCCACCCGCGGGGTCAGGATCTCCGCGGCGCTCAGCTCCGCGAGGTCGTTCACGACGACGTCGGCCCCGCCCCGCTCGAGGGCCTCGCGGTTGGCCCCGCGATCGACCCCGATCACCAGCCCGAAACCCCCGGCGCGCCCCGCTTGGACCCCGGAGAGCGCGTCCTCGACGACGGCCGCGCGCACCGGCGGGACGTCGAGCCGGGACGCCGCCTCCAGGAAGAGATCCGGATTCGGCTTGCCCTTGAGGCCCAGGGTCTCGATGTCGTTGCCGTCGAGCCGCGCGTCGAAGATGTCCCCGAGGCCGGCCAGCGCGATGACTTCGCGACCGTGCTTGCTGGACGTGACGAGCGCGGTGCTCGCGCCCAGGGAGCGCACCTCTCGCACGCGTTCGACGGTGCCCCCGAAGACCTCGACCCCGTCCGCGTGGAGCCGCTCCGCAAAGTAGGCGTCCTTGCGATTGCCCAGCCCGACCACGGTGGGGGCCTCCGGCCCGTCCTCGGGGCCGCCCTCGGGAAGCTCGATGCCGCGCGACCCCAGGAAGCTGCGCACGCCCTCGTAGCGAGGCTTGCCGTCGACGTAGTCGAGGTAGTCCCGGACGGCGTCAAACGGCTCGAACGGTGCCCCCGTCCCCGCGCTCTGCTCCCCGAGGAACGCGTCGAAGAGGCGCTTCCAGGCGCGGGCATGGACACCCGCGGTGTCCGTCACCACGCCGTCCATGTCGAGGATCACCGCCTCGAGGCGAGCGACGCGGTCCATCTGTACCTCCGGTCACCTGGAGATCCGGACTGGGCGGACTGCGGTGTGAGGAACCGGAGTAAGGATCGCGACTCGGGTCGCCGTCGGTCAAGCCTCGAGGGCCTGCCCGGCATTTCCGATGCCAGGGAGCCCCTCCGCTCGGAGCACCGCCGGTGCTGCCTGGGCGCCGCGATCAAGGCCGGCATGGTCGGCATCAACCGCGGCCGGGTCTCCTGCGTGGCGGCCCCCTTCGGCGGGGTGGGCGACTCTGGCTTCGGCTCCGCCGGGGGGACGGCGCGCCACACGGCGCCCCCGGCCGATCCGCCGGCTTGCGTCGCCCTCCGTCGCCCGGGTACCGTCGGGCGCGACTCCGGGGAGGCGCTCGATGCGCTTCGGCTTTGCGCCCGTACAGTCGCGGCCGACCTTCGAGGCGATGCTCGCGCAGGCTGCGCGGGCCGAGGCGCTCGGTTTCGACGTCGTCTGGGCTCACGAGCACCATTCGCAGGGGATGATCTATCCGTCGCCGCTGATGACCGCGGCCGCGCTTGCGGGCGCGACGAGCCGGATCGCCGTGGGGACCAACATGCTCCTCCTGCCGCTTCACCACCCGCTGCGGGTCGCCGAGGACGCGGCGATGGTCGATGTCATGTCCGGTGGCAGGCTCATCCTCGGCGTGGCGGCGGGCTATGCGGCGGACGAGTTCGCCGCCTTCGGCGTCGACCTTCGGGAGCGCGGCCGGCGTATGCGCGAGGGCATCGCCCTGATCCGCGCCGCCTGGACCGGGCAGCCGCTCACGACTCGCGGGGCCGGCTTCGAGCTCGATGGCTACGCGCTGTTCCCCGAGCCCCTCAGCCGCCCGTCCCCGCCCATGTACGTCGGCGCCGGTGCGCCCGGTCCGCTGCGACGCGCGGCACGGCTCGGCGACGGCCTGATACTCAGTGCCACGCAGACCCCTGACGGCGTGCGGCGCGCGGTCGGGATCTTCCGGGCGTCGGAGGACGCGGCGGCGGAGGCCAAGCCGATCGGGCTCAACCGCGTGGCCCGCGTCGTCGCGAGCCGGGCGGCCCGCGAGGAGGCCGTGCGCTTCTTCTCGGAGCGCTTTCTTCGCTTCTACGATCGCTGGGGGCATCCGCGGGTCACCGCCCTCCGCTCCGCCGAGCGCGTTCAGCTCTATCCGGGCTCCTGGCTTCCGGACGGGGCGGAGCAGATCGTCCGGGACGCCGAGGGATTCCGGCTGGTCTCCGCCAACAGCGGCCGCCAGGACTACATCGCGACGATGAACGAGTGGGGGCGTCGCAACATGCGCCGGAGGGCCCTGCGCAACCCCGCGCTGCTGCTGCGACTCTCGGCGCGCTACGCGGTGAGCCGGGACTTCCGGTACCAGGTGGAGTGCCTCGCCCGCGCGTGCAACCGCACGTGCTTCGAGCGGGAGATCATGGACCACCAGCGCATGGTGTGTTCGAGAGGACGGACGATGCTGCCGGGCCGTCCGCGCGCCGGTCCGACCCTCTCGGGGCGCTCTCCAGTTTGAGCGCCTGGGCAACGGCGGGCTGCCATGACTCCCTCGAACCGGTCAGCGGGGCGTGAGCTGACCCGATGGGACGGTGCAACATCCATGGGCAAGAATCAGGGTCGAAGCGGGCCCAGAGCAGGACGATCGGGCGCACCCTTCATGAGGGGTGATGCGTGAGGCCACAGGCGGGATGTCGCCGACTCGGCCGAGGGGGAGAGAGTCCTGGCCCGCGACTCATAATCCCTGGGTCGCAGGTTCGAGTCCTACCGCGCCCATCGAAGTATTACCTGCAAAACCGGCTCTTCTCTCCGGAGCCAATCGGACCAGCCCGCTCGTTGGGCAACAAGGTGGGCAACACCCCGGGCATTTCCTCCCTCGGGCCTCCGCGCGCGAAGTGGTCGGACATGTTCGCTGCCCGGCCTCGGGACAGGAACGGATTGATCCTCCAATCCGAGCCAGGCTTAAGTTCCTGGACCACGGCCTCGCCCAGCGGTCCGGGGTTCGATGGGCATCTAGCCCCATCCGGAATATGATCGCGCCGGAGGTGGAAGGTGGACTCGAAGGCCACCGGTCGCAGAGCCGAGGCTGCTCTTGCCGACAGGCTGCGGGCCCTGACTCATCCACGGCTCGACGGGGCAGGCCGCGCGCCGCGAATAGGCGATGTAGTCCTTGAGTCGATTTCGCCCGAGGCTCTGTCGGTCGCGCTAGACGACGTGCGGGCAGGGGATGGCGGAGAGCTAAAGCAGCCGCCGCTCTACCCCCGTTTCCACTCCGCTCGGTCGTCCTGCGCGCTGGCGGTGAACGCCTTCGCGCCCGTGGCGATTGGACCCGTCAACGCTCCAAGTCTGTGGCGTAGCGTGGCGGCCCCGGCCCATGCGGAGAGGCCGCTTTCGACCCCTTGACGAGCAAGGGCGACCCAGGCCGGGCGGAGTTCCTGGTCAGGCGGCCGTCGAGGGAGCACGGACGCCTGGCTGCCGAGGCGGCTGACATGTCACCTCGCGCCCGAGGGGTCGGCGGCTCCGTTCCAGTACCCCCGCGCGGGTGAGGCCGATGAACGTGATCGACGCGCTCCGGTGGCACGGGGAGGGGCGTGGACCGACCCGTGCTGGTCCACGCCACGCAGCTCCTCAACTGGGCCAATCCCGCGTGCGCAGCGCCCTTGGCGCGGCGGGGCCTAGCGCAGCAGGTTGGACCCCGTGAAGGTGCCGTCGGCGAAGGCATCCCCCGTGAGGCCGGTCTCGATCTGATCGCGGAGCTCGTTCAGGCGGCGGATGGCTGCCTGGCTGATGCGCTGGTTGATACGGAGCTGGTTGTCGCTCAGCTGGACGGTGCCGCCTCCAATGCTCGCCGGGGCGATGATCGTCCGGCTCGGGGCCGGGCGGGGCTGATCAAGGAAGGCCACGATCTGGATCCCCGGGGCGAGCTTTGCCGGGGTGAGCGCGAAGAGCTGCAGGTCACCGCCGGTCAGCTCGCCGTTCACGCGAACGGCGAGGGCGTTCGCCCGTCGCACCGCTGCCTGGGCGATGCGCTGGTTGGTGCGCAGCTGGGTGGCCGATGGCGTCAGAGCGTTGCCCGAGGGGGCAGGCAGCGGAGGAACATCCAGCGCTCGGCGCGGGTTCGGCGCGGGATCGACCACACCCTGCGCTCCGACGAGCGTGACGCTCGAGGCGAACTTGGTGAAGGCGAGCGCCCCGTCGCGGATGTCGGCGCCTTCGAGCCCGGCGTCGAGCTTTGTCTCGATCGCGTTCGCCCGCAGGATCGTCGCCTGGCTGATGCGCTGGTTGATCAGCAGCTTGCGTGCGAGGCGGGCCTGCGGCGCGGCTGCGGCGGCCGCACGTGCACGGGCCGCGTCGGAGGGCGATGGCGACGTGCTCGGCGTCGGAGGGGATGAGACGGCCTTCCAGCGATGGTATGAGCCGTCGGCAGTGCAGCGCACGGTGCCGCCGTTGGCGGCGGTGGTCACGACCCCGGTGTCCGAGGTCTTGCAGAGCTGGCCCGCGCTCGGAGCCGTCTGCGGGTACGCGGCGCGCGCCTGATCGATCAGCGTCGGGCTGGTGGCCACTGCGGCGGCCAGCGCCGTGGAGAGCGTGGCGGTTACAAGCGCTCGACAATGCATGGGTCCTCCGAGTCCGGGTGCTGGGCGGTCTATCAAGACCGCCGGCTCAGTCTCGGGCCGCCTGTTGCGCTGAAACGCGGTCCGCGCAGGGTCGTCCGCAAAGTGCGGCCGCGCCCGAGCGCGCCGGGTGCGCGCCGGGCGGGCGTTCCTTCCCCGCCGGCAGCTGTTGTCGCGGGAAAAGAGTTCGACACGGATCCCCTGGCAAGGCAGGCGCGGGCCGAGTTGGAGACGGAGGCAGGATGACGGGAGCGGCCGAGCGTGAGGCGCGCGCCGGGCGCTCGGTCAGCCGTCCAGGCGCTGCAGCGCCGCGTTGATCGTGGCGGCCACAACTTGGCCGCTATCGAGCCCGAACAGGTGCGCCGTCTGGCGGTTGGAGACGTGGAACCGGATGCCGTCGTCGAACACGTCGAGGTTGACGAGCTTGGAGTAGGCGAACTCGATGGTCTTCGCCGTGCCCATGAAGACGGCGCGGTTGGAGGAGACGGAGAGGATGCCGGTATCTGTGGTCTGCAATGTCGTTCCGACAACCACGCTCCGACCTCGGAATCCTCCCGTGTTGAATCGGACGCCCTTCGCCACACGGAAGGAGACGCCGTTGTAGCCGCCCCGGTACTCGCGCACGGCGATCTCCTTGAGCAAGGCCGCCCCCGTCTCAAGGTGGACCACCTCGCCTTTCTTCGCCATCAGGCGCGGGTCGGGAATCACCGGCAGCCGGTCGTCGTTCACCCTCGCGATGACGAGGCGATTCAGGACTGGTCCGTGCCGCTTTCCGAGCGACTCCTGGTCGATTCCGAGCGCGTCGGCGAGATCGACCAGGGCTTCCTCCTCGTCCTCGCTCAGGAGGTCATCGGCGAGGGCAACCTCCGCGTATCGCTCAAATGCGTCATCCCCGAGCGTTCGGCGCTCTTTGTCGGACAGCAGCTTCAGACTCTCGTTGCTCCTGAGGCCAGCGGCGAGAGCGCGGACGGCGGCGGGCTCGTCGGCGGCGGCGTCCGCTCCGATTCCGGAGTAGACGGCGCGCGCTGTCGCAATCTCCGCCTTCTCCTCTTTCGACGTGAAGAATCCCATCGCTTCTCGCCCCCCTGTTCGGCCCAGGCGGCCTCGCCGTTCCTACCTTCGGATGGAACCAGGGTCAGGGCGAGGGGTGTGCCGTCGCGTGCACGACGGGGGACCCTTGCTGACGAGTCCGAAGACGTTGCGGGAGCGCCCCGGAGGTTGCGGGGCCGCGGGCCAGGCGCGACGAACGCCGATTGCCGTCGGATTCATGGGGCGATGCGCGGAGGCTGATGGCGCTCTCGGGGTCGACGAGCTCAGCGGGGGTGTTCGACGGCGCCTGCTGGTGCGGCCAGGCGGTGGGGCCTACCGGGCGGGTTCACAGGGTCGTCGCAAACACCGCCTTGTCGGGGCGATGCCTGGCGTGCCTGTGGTGAATCTCTGTGGGGTCGGCCGAGCCGAGTGGAAAGGCACGCCGAGGCGAAGCCGACAAGGGTGACGACCAGCCCCGCCGCCACGTCAACCACGAAGTGGTTGCCGGTGGCCAGCACCGCCAGCGTCACCAGGGGCCCCCAGAGCGCAGCGGCGATCCGAAGGGGCGTCGTTCGCGCGCACAGGGCGACGCCGGTTCCGAGCGCGACGGCGAAGGCCGCATGCAGGCTGGGCACCGCGGCATACGGGTTGAAGAAGACCGCCGTGGACGAGGCGTCGAGGGAGAACGGCGTCTGCGTGCTGACACTGTCGGCGATCCCGATCCCCGCCAGTCGCGGGGGAGCGGTGGGGAAGAAGGCATAGACCGGAAGCGCGACCGCCCACGCCCCGATCAGGGTCGTGCGAAGGGCCCGGTACACGGACTGAGAGCGCCGGTAGGCGAACACCAGCGCACCGGCCATCGCCACCGTCTGGGCGGCCAGGTACACCCAGTCCAGGAGCACCATCCACGGCGTGCCCGCAAGCGCGCCCTGCACGCTGCCCTCGAGGTCGAGCCCCGCCCACCGCTCGAGCCCCAGCACCCGGTGGGCATTCGCGACCGCCTCCGACCGCGACCCGGTTCCGAGCGTCCGTGCCAGCTCGTAGATCAGGTAGGCGGTCAGGAAGATGAGCGCCTCCCTGACCCACCCGTGCCCCGGCATCGGCCGCCCGCGCCGGGCGGTCCTCCCGGAGCGAGTCCTGGGCCGGGCGGTCGTAGGACGCGCGGCCCCGGGCTGACGCTCCGGAGCAACGACTGCGGTCGCGACATCCGCACTCATCGCGCGTCGTGTGCTGGCCGCCGACGCCGAGGTGCGCCGAGGAGGGGAAGGGAGCCGGGCCCCCGGCACGGGAATCGCCCCCGACGTGGCTCCGGCCCCAGCCCGTCGGGCGGGGAGCCAACGCCGCGGCCTCGATCCCGGTGGCGCCGGGCGCTGTCGCGAGATGCGCCCCTCACGCCGTGACAGCACTTCGTGGGGAGCCGGCCGGGGAGCGAGTCGGTCCGATGGAGACGAACCGGGACGCAGCAGACATCTCCTCCTCGGGGTCGAGCCGGTCGAGCAGCGCCAGCCCCCGGCCGGAATCGAGCGATGTCTCGCTGGCGCTGAACCGGGCGATGGATATCTGGGCGGCCCTCCCGCGATTCGCCGCATGAAGGACGACGACTGGGCCGCGCGGTACCGGCCCGCGGCGCGCCGAGCGGTTGCTCGCGGTCGGTCATGCCGCGGCGAATCCCTGACGCCAGCTCGCGTGGGCCGGACGCCACGCCAGCTCGCGCTTGGCCTTCGCGTTGGAGGCGCCGCGGAGCTCGGTCATCAGGATCACACCGAACTCGCCCGCGAAGAGCCGCCCGATGAACCGCGGCACGCGCATGGGCCTCTTGGCATCGAGATGCTCGGCCAGCGCCGGCAGCCACTCGGCGACCGCGGCGGGGTCGTCATCGACGACGTTGTAGATCCCGCGACCGCCGCGCTCGACCGCCGCCACGGTCGCGTCCGCGGCATCGGCGATGTGGATGAACGACCACACGCCCCCGCCGTCTCCGACCAGCGGGAACTTGCGCTTGCGGACCAGTTCGTAGGACGCCTGGCCGGGGGCCATCGAGGTGCCCGGACCGTAGAACCAGCCGTAGCGCAGCGCGATCCCCTCCGTCCAGGTTGCGCCGAGGACCGCCTTCTCGAGATGGCCGATCGCCGCCGCGTTCGCGCTCATCGCCCCGCCGGACGCGTCAACCGCGTCCCCCTCGCTCTTGACGGCGGCGCCCGTGCGCGCGTACGCGACGATGTTGCTCTGCGCCACGAAACGCCGCACTCCCACCGCCTGCCCTGCCGAGAGCAGGTGATCTGTGCCGTCCGTCCGCAGCCGGTTGGTCAGCTCGAAGGCACGCTCGGGGTGGCGCATGTCCAGCTCCTCGGGAATCGCGGTCAGCTGATGCACGATCACATCCGGCCGCGCCCCGGCCACGGCCTCGGCGACCTGATCGGGATCGAGCGCGTCCGCGACCACCGGCACAGCGCCGAGTTCGGAGAGCATGGCTCGCTTGGACTCTCTTCGGGTCATGCCGTGGACCTCGTGACCCGCGGCGACCAGACGCGGCACCAACTGGGCGCCGATCGCGCCCGTCGCTCCTGCCACAAACACTCTCATCATCACCCTCCCGGATCGTGGTTTCGTCATGACCACGAACAGGAACGGCTGGCGGGGACAGGGGCGGTATCCCCGGGGCGCGCGGTGGGTGCTACGCGCTGACTTCGGCGAGGCGCCGCTGCAGGAAGCGGCGCTCAGGCCCGCTGTCCGCGAGCTCGAGGGCGCGTTCGTACTGTCCGCGCGCCTCGTCGGCGCGGCCCAGCCGGCGGAGGAGATCGGCACGCGTCGAGTGGTAGTACTGGTAGCCGTCGAGGTCGAGCCGCTCGACGAGGGCGAGCCCCGCCTCGGCTCCGTGCGCCTCGGCCACGGCGATCGCGCGGTTCAGCTCCGCGACCGCGGACCGGGTCAGCCGGACGAGCTCTGCGTAGAGCGCTGCGATCTCCGTCCAGTCGTTGGGCTCGTCCATGTGGAGCGACGCGATCGCCGCTTGGATGACGTAGGGCCCGCCGGCCCTGAGCGCGAGGGCGCGCTCGAGCGCCTCGCGCCCGCGCACGATTTGTGCCGCGTCCCAGCGCGAGCGGTTCTGGTCCTTGAGCAGGACGATCTCGTCGTCGTCGAAGCGGGCCGCGCGGCGCGCGTCGTTGAGCAGCATCAGCGCGTGCAGGCCGTACACCTCGGGCTCGTCCGGCATCAGCTCCGCGAGCGCCGCGCCGAGCCGGAGCGCCTCCTCGGCAAGGTCGACGCGGCCGCCGTAGCCCTCGTTGAAGATCAGGTAGACGACCGCGAGCACCGCCGCCAGCCGCTCCGGCAGCAGGTGGTCGGCCGGGACGCGGAAGGGGATGCCCGCATCCCTGATCTTGCGCTTGGCGCGCGAGAGCCGCCGCTTCATCGTCTCCTCGGAGACGAGGAAGGCGCGCGCGATCTCCTCCGTCGTCAGCCCGCCGAGCGCGCGCAGGGTCAGCGCGACCTGCGCCTCGAGACCGAGCGCGGGATGGCAGCAGGTGAAGATCAGCTCCAGCCGCTCGTCGGGAAAGCTCGACTCGTCGATTTCGTCCTCCACGGGCCCAGGCACCTCCAGCAGTCGGGTCTTCTCGGCGAGCACACGCTCGCGGCGCAGGCGGTCGATCGCATGGTTGCGGGCCGTGACCGTCAGCCAGGCGCCCGGATTGGGCGGGGCGCCGTCGCGCGGCCAGCGCTCGGCAGCGGCCGCGAACGCCTCCTGAACGGCCTCCTCGGCGAGGTCGATGTCGCCGAGGAAGCCGACCAGGTTGGCGAGGACGCGGCCCCACTCGTCGCGGAAGACCTGCTCGAGCAGCCTCTACCCCTCCGCCAGCGGCCGCACCTCGACCGCGCCACCCATCCGCGCGGCGGGGATCCGCGCGGCGATCTCGAGCGCCGCGTCGAGATCGTCCGCCTCGACCAGGCAGTAGCCGCCCAAGTGCTCCTTCGCGTCCACGAACGGACCGTCGGTGAGAAGCGTCTCCCCGTTCTCGACACGCACCGTGGTCGCGGTGTCGACCGGCTGCAGCCGGTCGCCGCCGATGACCTCCGGACGCCGGCCGATCGCGAGGTACTCCTCGCGGATCGCCTGCTGCTCGTCGGCGGGCAACCGCTCCAGCGCTTCGCTCGCGCCAGCCGGGTAGATCTGAAGCAAGTACCTCACGTCGTCCTCCTTCGCAGCATGTCCTCGTTCCTACAACGAACGCAACCTGCGTGAGGGGACACGCCGGCCCCGTCAGGGGCGCGTCCCCTTCCGCCCCGCTCGTTCGTGGTCAAGACGACCCGACGAGCATCAGGCCGGAAGGAGAACCAGCCAATGAGCATCGCACTCGATCGACCACCCCCGCGAGCGGACGCCGCGCGACTCGCAACTGCGCTGTCATCTCGGCGCGGCATCGCGATCCTGCTCCTACTCTGCCTCGTCCAGTTCATGGACATCCTCGACAGCTCGATCCTCAACGTCGCCCTGCCCTCGATCAAGCGCGACCTCGGCTTCAGCCAGGAGAGCCTGCAGTGGGTGGTCAGCGCCTATGTGCTCACCTACGGCGGCTTCCTCCTGCTGGGCGCCCGTGCCGCCGACCTCCTCGGCCGGCGGCGGGTGCTGGTGACCGGCCTGGTGGTGTTCGCCGCCGCGTCGCTGACGGGCGGCTTGGCTCAGGGCGCCGGCCTCCTGGTGGGCGCGCGCTTCGTCCAGGGGATGGGCGCGGCCATGCTCTCGCCGGCGGCGCTGTCGACGCTGACCACGACCTTCCGCTCCGAGCGCGACCGTAACCTCGCCTTCGGGGTGTGGGGGGCGGTCTCGGCTCTGGCGGGCGCGGCGGGGGTCCTGTTCGGCGGGATCCTCACCGAGGGCCCGGGCTGGCGCTGGGTCCTGTTCGTCAACGTCCCGCTCTCGCTCGTGGTGCTGGCCGGCGCCTTCGCCCTGCTGCAGCCCGAGCGGGTCGTCGCCGGGCTGAGGGACTTCGACGTCTCCGGCGCTCTCCTGGCGACCGGGGGGATGCTGCTGCTGGTGTATGCCCTGGTGAAGGCGCCCGAGGTCGGCTGGGGCGCGACGTCTACGGTGGCCGAGCTGGTCGGCGCGGGCGTGCTCCTGGCCCTCTTTGTCGCAAACGAGCGGCGCTCGGCCAACCCCCTGGTGCCGCCGTCGATCCTGCGCGTCCCGGGGGTCGCCCTCGCCGACGCGACCCAGCTGGTGGCCATCGCGGGGTTCGTCCCGATGTTCTTCTTCCTGACCCTCTACATGCAGGGCGTGCTCGGCTGGTCGCCGATCCAGACCGGCCTCGCCTACCTGCCGCTCACCGGGGCGGTGATCGTGGCGTCGGGCATCGTCGCGCCCCTGTTCTCCCGCATCGGCACGACGCCGGTGATCGGGGCCGGCGCCCTGATCGGGGCCGCCGGCATGTGGTCGCTGTCCCGCATCCCCGTGGACGGCTCCTATGGCGACCTGCTGCCGGGGCTGCTGGTGACCGGCTTTGGCATCGGCGGGGTGTTCGTGGGCGCCACCACGGCGGCCAACGCCGGGGTGGACCAGGAGCTGGCCGGCCTGGCCGCCGGCCTGCTGAACACGGGCCAGCAGCTCGGCGGCGCGCTCGGGCTCGCGATTCTGTCGGCCGTCGCCACCGCGCGCACGGACTCGCTGCGCGGCGGCGGCGCAGGCATCGCGGAGGCCGCGACCGGCGGCTTCGGGCGCGCGCTGGCGGTGGGGGCCTGCATCATGCTGGCGGCGGCGGCGCTGGCGCTGTCCGGGACGCGCCGGCGCCGGGCCCCGGCCGCCCAGCCGGAGCCGCACCCCGACCTGGCGGCGTAGCGACCGCGTGACGAGGGGAGCCGACCAGACTCCCCTCGTCACCGCGCGGCTCGCTCGCGACGGCCGGTCGGCGATGCGACGCCCCCGACGTCGGCGGGAGCCTCATCGAGGAGTGCCGGCTCGGCGCGCGCATGATGGCTGGGCCATCGATGACCACTCACGCCGTGCCCACTCGGAGATCCACCCCGACGAGCGCGGGACGACCTGCGCGGGCTTTCCTGAGCGCGCGGCGGCCTTCTTTTTCGGGCACGGCGTCACGCGCATCGAACGCGTGATGGCGACAACGCTCTCGACTACCGCCGCTCGAGGCAGTTCGCCGGCGTCCTGGGCGCCCGCCACATCCTGATTCGCCCCCACTGCCCCTGGCAGCACGGCGAGGTGGAGCGCCTCAACCGAACACCCCTTCGCGAATGGCCGACTCACGAGCCTTCACCTCGAACGCTGAGCGGGCCGCGTGCCTGCCTGAGTGGCACGAGCACCACAACACCCGGAGCCGCTACAGCTCCCTCGGTGGCCTTCCTCCGATCAGCCGCTTGTCAACAACGTGGTGAGCGACTACAACTAGCGCCACATCGCCGTACTAGCAGGTTAGTGGCCAGGCCAGGCCAGGCCAGGCCAGGCGAGGCGGGAGCGATGGCCGAGAGACACGAGACGGAGCACAGGAGCTTCGAGGCTCCGGACGAGGTGCGCGAGTTCCGGCGGGACGGAGTTCGCGGCCGGCCCCGGAGACGCGACCTCGCTTCCCAGGGGCCACGACGCCTGGGTGTCGGCTGCGAGCCCGCGGTCGTGGCCGACTGGTTCGGCGCGAGCACCTACGCGAAGGGCGGCTGATGTGAGTCGGTACCACGCAGCCCAGCGATCGTTCCAAGATCGCTTCGACACGCGGCGGCTGGCGGACCGGCTGGCCGAGACCACGAGGGCTGTCATCGGTCCAGAGCACAAGGCGTTCATCGAGCGGCGCGACATGTTCTTCCTCGCCACCGCCGATCCGGAAGGCTGGCCCCAGTGCTCCTACAAAGGCGGAGAGCCCGGGTTCGTGCGCGTCCTCGACGAGACGACGCTCGCCTTCCCGAGCTACGACGGGAACGGGATGTATCTCTCGGCGGGCAACGTGCTCGTCAACCCCCCCGTCGGCCTCCTCTTTGTCGACTTCGAGGTCGGTACCCGTCTCCGTCTCAACGGCGTCGCGTCGACCGAGGAGGACGACCCGCTCGTCGCGACCTATCCGGGCGCGCAGTTCGTCGTGCGCGTGTGCGCGCACCAGGTCTTCGCGAACTGCCGGCGCTACGTCCACCGTTATCAGCTGATCCAGCGCTCGTCCTTCGTGCCCTCTGGGGCGGAGGAGCCACCCGTCCCGGACTGGAAGTGCGACGAGTGGTTTGCCGGAACGCTCCCTGCGGGCGACCCGGCACACGACGCGGGCCGGCCAAGCGCTCCCTCGATCCCTCAGTTCTGAGCAATCTCTAGCGCGACAGTGCGACCGCGCCGAAGTGCCGGAATGCCCCGACGTGGGTGCGACGTGATCCTTGTCCGCGGCCTCGGCGACGTTGTGGGGAACGCTGCGGGAGAAGGCCGGTGAGTGAGATCGCAATCGGCACCACGCTCCGGGAGTTGTCGGGTCGAGGACCCCTCGCCAAGCGCGGGCGTGGACGACGGGGACCCAGGGGGTGGGGGGTGGGTATCCCTTTTGGCCGGCGGGGGTGAACCCGCCGGACGATGGACGGGCCCAGCGCGCCCCTGCGTCGGCATCGGGCAGCGGAGGGGTCGATGATCGCTCTATGCACGGGCGGTCAGAGGTCGCGCAGCTCGTCGATGGCTGGACGCCGCAGGGATCGCAGGGTGGCGTGCCCTCCACGGCCACGGCCGTCAGTGCGCCGACGGCGGCCAGGTAGGGCCAGGGCGCCGGGGCAGGCTACTTCAGCGTCTTGATGTAGGCGATCAGCTGGGCGATTTGGGCGTCCGAGAGGATCCCGCCCCAGTGGGGCATGCTCGCGATCGGGGCCTTGCCGAGGACGCTGCCACTCTTGATCACGTCCGCGATCTTGGCGTCGGTGTTGAATTCGGCGCGGAAGTCGGCGCCGCTCAGGGGCGGGATCGTCTTGTCCGGTGAGGCGGGGTTGGGGACGCCGCCAAGGGCGTTGGGGCCGTGGCAGTTGACGCAGCCGTAGCGCACGTAGAGCGCCGCGCCGGCGACCGCGTCGCCCTGTCCGGTGGGCACCGGGACCGGCGTCGCGTCCGGCACCGGCGGAAGGCCCGCCCGCAGATAGGCGACGAGGTTGTTGACCTGGGTGCTCGACAGCAGCGGACCCCACACCGGCATGTAGGGGCGGGTGGGGTCGTTCACGACGCCCAGCCCGTGGTCGATGATGCTGCGCATGCGGGCCTCGGTGAGCGTCGAGCCGACCGTCGTCAGCGCCGGGACGTCCGGGGAGACGCCGCCCTGGCCCAGTGCGCCGTGGCACTGGGCGCAGGCGAGGTTCACGAACTCATGCCCGCCGGCGGCCACCTGGGGATCCAGCGGGGTGGCGGGGACAGTCGCGGTCGTCGAGGCCGCAGATCCCGAGCCGCCACCCTGGTTGTAGCCGATGCCCCACCCGATCAGGCCGACCACGAACAGGACCATGAGAGGCCCCAGAATGAGGATTCCCCATCCCTTCACGCGTTGACGCTACCACGGCGTCCGGCCACCGGCCATCCGGGCAAGCCCGCGGCGCCTCCGGGCGGAGACCCTGACGACAACGGCGGTCGTGCCCTCGCGAGGGCACGACCGCCGTACACCCTTTCGGCCCAGTGGGCCGATCCGAGCCGACCTGAGCGCGGCCGGGAAGCGCGGGACCAGACGCTCTTGGCGGGCGTCCGGGCCGCGCGCCCTGTTGAAGCCGCCTGACGACCGTCAGTACGCGCAGCTTTTCCCGCAGCTCAACCCGGGACGTTCCAGGCAACGCCGGAGCCCTCTCTGGGTGGGGTTGGCGACGCTCGCGCTGGCGCTGGCTCGTGATCATCACGTGGTCCCTCGCACTCGTCTTCAGTCTCGCCGCGTGGGTCGGGGTGGCGCTCCTCGTCGCGGCGCTCCTATGAGGGTGTTGACGACGGCACCCATGCGTGTTCGGCCCTGCACTCGTCGGAGGGCACGCGCGGTCTCTTGGTCGGCGTAGGTCGGCGGGGTTTCCCCGGCCTCGGGCGGGCTCAACTCCTCGGTGGGGTCCCCGGGTCAGACCCCGGACCCCGGTCATGGGCGAAGCGATGGCGCGAGGTCGGGACCTTCGACTACCGTCGTCCCTCCCAGCTTGGCCACGCGTACCCGGCGATCACCGCCCGGGTCTACGCCCATCTGGTCGATGGCCGGGACCTCGATCTGGTCGCCCGCGCCTTCGGGTCCAGCGACCCTTTCATGAACGACCTCATGGGCAGGGCGGGCGAGGTCGAGAGTCGTGGGGCGTGTCCGGCCAGCTGGGCGGCGCGCTCACGACTCCTCCGCCCCTTGTCGCCACGCGGGGTCAGTCCCACCCCGGTCCCCAACAGCGGCCGCACCCGTCCCCGGGCACCGAATGATCGGCAGCCGCGGATGTCGCTACCTGCATGTGCGGTGCCGTCGAACCACCTGCGACTACCGTGCGCGGCCGAACGCCCAGGAGGATGCCCGCGTCCCTCGGTGGTCAACGAGAGGGTGTACCGCCCCCCCTGACGCCGACGAGCGTCGAGACGTCGAAGCGGCGCAGCACCGCCGCTGACGAGAAGCCGGTGCCGCAGCCCACGTCGAGCACCCGGGCGTGCTCGACGTCGGGCAGCGACATCACCAGCCGCTCCGAATTGGCGATGTCGTGCCGGACGGCGTCGTCGTAGGAGCCGGCGCCCTCGCTGAAGCCCTCGGGCGCTCTGCCGGTGATCGTCGCCATCTCCTCGCCGCTCCTCGATCGTCGTCGGTGGACGCCGCCGCTCGGCTACCCGGCGGGGACGATCGGCTCCCCGAGGCCGTCCGGCATGAGGCCCCCGAAGATCTCTGCGACCTCGTCGCCGGCAGGGCTCGAGCCAGTGGTCGCGGTCCAGCCGCCGTCGACTGCGACGACCGAGCCGGTCACATAGCTCCCCGCATCGGACGCGAGCAGGAGCAAGGGCCCGACCAATTCCTCCGGCCGTCCGAGCCGATCCGCCGGCGTCATCCGGACGACCATGTCGGCGAACGCGGGGATCCCGAGCAGACCCTCGGTCATCTCGCTCGGGAACCACCCGGGGGCGATCGCGTTGACGCGCACGCCACGACTTGCCCACGCCGACCCCATGTTCCGGGTCACCTGGATCAAGGCGGCCTTCGCGGCGGCGTAGGCCGGAAAGACTCCGCGGTGCCCGGACATGCCCGCGATGGAGGCGATGACGATGATGGACCCCTGACCGACCGGGAGCATTCGGCGAGCCGCCGCCGTCAGGCAGTTGAAGGTGCCCGTCACGTTGGCGTCCATGCCCGCCGCGAACAACCCCGGGGGCGTCTTCTCGATGGCCGGGGCCCCCTCGGTCACGACGCCGGCATTCGCGACGAAGACGTCGATCGCACCGAACTCCTCCATCGCGGCGTCGCACATCGCCTCGATCTGATCGGGCTGGGTGATGTCGCATGGCGTCACGATCGACCGGGTCCCGGATGGAAGCCCCGCCTGCACCTCCCTGAGACGATCCTCGCGGCGCGCGGCCAGGACGACGTTCGCCCCGTTGGCCGCGAGCGCGTTCGCGAACGTGACCCCGAGACCCGAGGACGCCCCGGTGAGGACCGCCGTCTTCCCGGCGAGGTCGAACAAGGAACCTGCGTCGAGCGGCGTCGGCGGCAACCGGATTCTCCTTTGCCGTACTAGCCCCCTGGGCTAGCTGCTTTCATGACGCAAGGAACTTACCTGCTACGCCTTGCTTGATGCAAGTCACCGTCGAGACGCCTGCAACACACGACCGGTCTCGGCCGAGGGGGATGTCCGTGTGACCGTGGAAGAAAGGGGGCGCTCGGCGCTCCCGACGCCCACGCCGACTCCCGCTACAGCGGATCTGGTCGCGCGCTTACGAAGCGGCGACGCCGGCGGTGGGCGGCCGCGGCATGGGGCCCGCCCCCCTCGTGGAGCCCGGCCCGTAGTGCCAGTCCACGTCATCGGCGCGCAGCGGCTCGCCGCAGCGCTCGCAGCGCCCGGTCGCGTCGATCCCGCCGCCGCATCCGGCGTGCCGGGCGACCACCGGGGGCCCGTCCGGGGCGAGGTGGGTGTCGCCCCAGCGCATCAACCCGACGAGGACCGGGAAGAGCTCCTTCCCGGCGTCAGTGAGCACGTACTCGTGGCGCTCGGGTCGCTCCTGGTAGAGCCGGCGCTCCAGGATCCCGGCGTCGCTGAGGGTCCGAAGCCGCTTGGTGAGGATGTTCGGGGCGAGCTTGAGCCGCTTCTGGAACTGCTCGAAGCGGGTTACGCCGAGGAAGACGTCCCGCAGGATCAGGAGCGTCCAGCGCTCCCCGATCACCTCGAGGGTGCGGGCCACCGAGCAGCGCTGTCCCGTGTAGTCGCGACCGAGCACGCCGGCGATTCTACTCCGCTCGCTTGCATCACGGAAGCGTCTACCATAGCTTGCGTGATGATAGTGACTCGCAGGCCCGCAACACGCCCCGACATGGCGCCCTCGACGCAGGCGACGGCCGGCCGTCGCCGTGGGCCGCGGCTCGCCCGCCACTGGCAGGTGCTGCTGGTGGTGACGGCCGGCGCGTTCCTGGCCAACCTGGACCTCTTCATCGTCAACATCGCCTTCCCGGCGATCCAGGCGGACTTCGCGGGCTCGAGCCTCTCGGCGCTCTCGTGGGTGCTGAGCGGTTACGCGATCGTCTTCGCGGCGCTCCTCGTGCCCGCCGGGCGCTTGGCGGATCTCCTTGGCCGTAAGCGGCTGTTCCTCGCCGGCCTGGGGCTGTTCCTGGTCGCCTCCGCGGCGTGCGCCGCCGCCGCCGGCCCGTGGGCCCTCGTCGCCGCCCGCGTTGTCCAGGCTGTCGGGGCGGCCCTCCTTATCCCGACGTCGCTCGCCCTCCTGATCCCCGAGTTCCCGCCGCACCGCCGCGCCGCCGCGATCGGCCTCTGGACGGCGGGGGCCGCCCTCGCGGCGACGCTCGGCCCCACCATCGGCGGCCTGCTGGTGAGCGTCAGCTGGCGATGTGTGTTCCTCGTGAACATCCCGCTCGGCGCGCTGGTCGCGATCGCCGCCGTCCGGGTGCTCACCGAGGCGCGCGATCCGGCCCGGGGCCGGCGGCCCGACCTGGTCGGGGCCTTGCTCCTCTGCGTCGGCGTGGGGGCATTGGCGCTCGGCATCGTGAAGGGCGAGGAGTGGGGCTGGAGCGACGGCCGGGTCGCGTTGTCCGAGGCGACCGCGCTCGTGGCGCTGGCCGGGTTCGCGGCGCGCTCGGCGCGGCATCCCGCACCGGTCGTGGAGCGGGTGATCCTGCAGTCGCGGACGCGCCGCGCCGCGAACCTGAGCGTCTTGCGTCCCCCGCCCGCAGCGCGCGGCGGAGCCCCACCCTCAATCCGCCCGCGCCACCCACCCGGACCCCCAAGGAGGTCTGCCATGACCGAGCAGCCGTCATGCGCGCCATACTGACCGGCGGCCTCGTTGACCCGACCGCGCTGCGCGAGGACTACCTGGACGAGCTGCTCAACGTCGGCCACCGCACGGGCTACCCGACGGTCGCCCGCTCCGTGTATCGCAGTCTCCCCACTCTCGCCGCGGCCCGCGCCCGCTATCCCGAGGTCACCGCACCGGTCCACCTCATCTACTGGGAGAAGGACTGGTCCCGGCCTTCAGATTGGCAGGCCAACAGGCGACAGCTCCCCAATGCCGGCCGAGGAGCTCCTCATGGGCTCGTGCCACCCGCCCTCCCGGGAGAACACGCTTCAGGAGGGTCATCCCCCACCGAGGTGCGTCGCGTCAAGTCGCAGGTGGGGCGCGTGCCGGACGCCGAGACCGAGAAGGCCCCGATCTCCGGCCGCCGTTGCCCCGAAACAACGCGCCGCCATAGGCTCGCGGTGCATTCCTCTATGAGTGGACGGGAGTAGCCATGTTGGGACAGCACAAGGCGCATGCGAACTTCAGCGTGGATGACCTGGCCGTCGCGAAGGCGTTCTACGTTGACACGCTGGGCTTCGGCCTTGCGGGGGAGAACGAGAACGCCCTCCTGCTCGACGGCGGCGGGGTCCATATCGTCGTCTACTTCAAGGCCGACCACACCCCTTGGGATTCGACCGTGCTCGGCGTCGAGGTCGACGACGTCAAGGCGGCGGTAGACGAGCTCACCGCCTCGGGCGTGAAGATCGCGAAGCTCGACGGCACCGACGGCGACGGCATCATGCGCATCTCGGAGATGGGGGAGGCCGCCTGGTTCACGGACCCGGCGGGCAACTGGATCTGCGTCGACCACATGGCCTAGGCCGCGGCGGGGAGGGCCCGCGGGTCAGGGCCCGGGGCTGCGGCCGCCCCGCGGGTGCCACGCGCGCCCACGCTGTCGCTCGGCGCACGCCCGGTCTAGTGTGTGCCTCGGGTCGGGCCCCTCGGCCTCAGCGAGTAGGAGTGGGAGACGCCAATGACGGATCAACGAGCCCCCGAGGACGGCCATCGACGCATTCTCGTGGTCGCCAACGAGGCCTGCCCGAGCCCGGCGCTCTGTGCCGGTGTGCGCGATCGCGGGGGAGAGGGCGCCGAGGTGCTGGTCGTCGCACCTGCCCTGAACTCGCGCCTTCGCCACTACGTGTCCGATGAGGGCGATGCACGCTCGCTGGCCGAAGGGCGGCTGAGCAGGTCGGTCGAGAACCTCTCAGGGCTCGGCCTGAGTCCGACGGGCGAGGTCGGAGATGCCGATCCGCTGCTCGCGATCCAGGACGCCCTCGTCGGCTTTTCCGCCGACGAGATCATCATCGCGACACACCCGCCGGAGCGATCGAACTGGCTCGAGCGCGGCGTGGTCAACAAGGCACGGGACCGCTTCGGCCTGCCGCTCACCCACATCGTGATCGACGGCGAAGGCGAGTCCGACTAGCAGGCAGGCGATGCCACGGTCGGGTTGAAGGACCCGGCCCCACGTCGGCGCCACCGGGAATGGGAGCTGCGGGCTGCCCCGAGGAGGCCCCGGGTAGTTCACCTCTTCTGACGCCGTCGCTTCCTGGAGGCGGCCGATGGGAGGCCTTCCAATGACACCCTTCCTCGGGCTGGCGCTCGGCCATCCCGACGAATCGAGGCGTCTGCGGGCCGTGCTCCTAGTCGTCGGTCCGTTCGCGCCGGGTTCAGCCCCGCAGGTCCGCCCTCGCCTCCTGCCAGCCCGCGGTCAGCGCCCACAGGACCGCGACCCCGAGGCCGATGGCCACCAGGCTCCACAGCGGGTTGGCGGGGAACCAGGTGATCTGGACGGGCGTGCAACGCGTGCCCTCGCCCCCCGAGAGCCTGCGGTCCCGAGAGATGGAGTGACTGTGCGGAACTGGACGAGTCGCGTTGCCCTCCTGATCGTCATCGCGGTGGCGTTGGCCGTCGTCGTGGCGGGTTGCGGCTCGAGCGGGAGCGGCTCGCCGACCACGGGTTCGTCCACGACCGCGGCTCCCTCCTCCACCGAGACCTGGGCGAATGGCGTCTGCTCGTCGATCACGACGTGGCAGGCCGCGATCGCGTCGGCCGGCGGCTCCCTCGCGACCGATCCGTCGAAGAAGGGTCTGCAGACCGCCACCGCTGACGCGAAGTCGGCGACGGAGGCGCTCGCCTCCGATCTGGAGGGGCTCGGCAAGCCCGACACCCCCGCCGGGCAACAGGCGAAGGACTCTCTCGACAAGCTGTCGGCCGACCTGCGGCAGGACGTGAGCACGATCGAGAGCACCGTCCAGGGCGCCTCCGGCGTGAACGGCGTACTGAGCGCCGTCTCGACGGTGACCGGGACGCTCGCCACGATGGGGACGCAGGTGACGACGACGGTCACCGACGTCCAGGGGCTCGACGCCAAGGGTGAGCTGAAGAACGCGTTCGCGCAGGCGAGTTCCTGCTCGACGCTCACGAGCGGCGCTTGACCCACCCGATCGGCGCGCTGTCCGGACCGTCATCGGCGCGGAGCCGCGCGCCCGCTAGCCGCCCCGTCCACTTGCCGGCGCCGCTGATGAGCGCCCTCCAGGACCTCGCCGCCTTTCCCGCCCCTCCGCGGACGGACGAAGAGCCGATCCCCACCCCATAGGGGGCCGGTCTCCCGCGGTACCGGTTGCGGACTAATGCTGACGCCGATCGGGGACCGCCCAGATGGCGTCGCGGCGGCGGGGGGCGAAGGTGCGCCCATGATCTTCGAGAACCGTCGCGACGCGGGGCGCAAGCTCGCCGGCCTCCTGACGCACGTGGAGCCCGAGAACCCGATCGTTCTCGCGCTGCCGCGGGGCGGTGTGCCGGTCGCGGCGGAGGTCGCCCGCCTGCTGGGGGCTCCGATGGACCTGCTGGCCGTGCGCAAGCTCGGCGCGCCGCAGAACCCGGAGTTCGGCATCGGGGCCGTGGCCGAGGACGGGACCGCGGTGATGGACACGACCACCGCCCGCCAGATCGGGGTCACGCAGAAGGAGTTCGAGCGGATCCTCGAGCGCGAGAGCCGTGAGCTGCGCCGGCGCATGGAGCTGTTCCGCGACGGGCTCCCCCCGGCCGACCTGCACGGGCGCACGGTGATCGTCGTGGACGACGGCATGGCGACCGGCCTGACCGATCTCGCCGCGGTGCGCGCGGTGCAGAAGCGCGGCGCGCGGAGGATCGTCGTGGCGGTTCCGGTGGCCTCGCAGCAGGCGGTGGAGATGCTTCGCACGGCGGCCGACGAGGTGGTCTGCCACACGATCCCCCGACGGTTCGTCGGCGTCGGGGGCGGATACCGCGACTTCTCCGAGGTGTTCGACGACGAGGTGCTGGCGGCGATCGCCGAGCGCCCGCCGGCGGCGCCCGAGGTGACCTCGCATCCGCCCGCCGAGGAGCTGGTGATCGACGCCGACGGCCTGCGCCTGCGCGCCGACCTCTCGATCCCACCCGACGCCCAGGGCCTGGTGATCTTCGCCCACGGCAGCGGCAGCAGCCGTCTGAGCCCGCGCAACCGGGCCGTCGCGCGACACCTCTCTGGGGCGGGACTGGCCACCCTGCTCCTGGACCTCCTGGCCCCGGACGAGGAGGGGCGCCGTGACCTGGTCTTCGACATACCGTTCCTGGCGGCGCGGCTGGAGGCCGTGACGCGCTGGGCAGGTGAGCAGCCGGCGACCCGCGGTCTGCCGATCGGCTACTTCGGAGCATCGACCGGCGGCGGGGCGGCGCTGTGGGCCGCCGCGTCCCTGGGGACCGGCGTGGCCGCGGTGGTGTCGCGGGGAGGGCGGCCCGACCTCGCCGCCGAGCGCCTGCCCGGGGTCACCGCGGCGACGCTCCTGATCGTCGGCTCCCGCGATCCCGACGTCCGCACGCTGAACCTGCGCTCGGCCGAGCGACTGCGGTGTCCGCACCGGGTCGAGGTGGTCGAGGGGGCCGGCCATCTGTTCGAGGAGCCCGGGGCGCTGGAGGCCGTCGCCCGGCTGGCGAGCGACTGGTTCCTCGCCCACCTGCCCCAGGGCAGCCGCCCCTCACCGGCGCGGCTGGAGGGTGAGGGCCCATGACGACCTCGCCCGTGACCCCGCGCTCCGACGCCGCGACGATCGCCGCGATCCGGCGGGACGCGCACCCGCTGACCGGCGCCGCGGACGACCACGACGCCCTGCTCGACGTGGTGGGGGATGCGCGGATCGTGCTTCTGGGCGAGGCGAGCCACGGAACGCACGAGTTCTACCGCGAGCGCGCGCGGATCACGAAGCGCCTGATCGAGGAGCGCGGCTTCGGAGCCGTCGCCGTCGAGGGCGACTGGCCCGATGCGTACCGGGTCGGCCGGTTCGTCCGCGGAGGCGTTCAGGACGCGGGAGCCGAGGAGGCGCTGCGCGGGTTCCGCCGTTTCCCAACGTGGATGTGGCGCAACGCCGACGTGCTCGACTTCGCGGGCTGGCTGCGCGCCCACAACGACCGCCTGTCCCGCGGTCCGGCGGTCGGGTTCTACGGCCTCGACCTCTACAGCCTGGGAGCGTCGATGCAGGCCGTGGTCGGCTACCTGGACGTCCACGACCCCGAGGCCGCGAGCCGCGCGCGCCGCCGGTACGAGTGCCTGCAGCCCTACTGCGGCGAGAGCTCGGAGTACGGCCGCGCGGTCCTGCTCGGGGTCAGCGAGTCCTGCCGGCGGCATGTGCTCCAGGAACTGGTCGAGCTTCGGCGTCAGGCGGCCGACTATCTGCGCGAGGACGGCGAGATGGCCGAGGACGACTACTTCGTCGCCGAGCAGAACGCGGCGGTCGTCGCCGACGCGGAGGAGTACTACCGCACGATGTTCGGGGATGCGGCGGCGTCGTGGAATCTCCGTGACCGCCACATGGCGGACACGCTCGACAACCTCGTCGCGCACCTGGAACGGCGTGGCGGCACGGCCCGCGTGGTGGTGTGGGCTCACAACTCCCACGTCGGCGACGCGCGGGCCACCCAGATGGCACAGCGCGGCGAGCTCAACATCGGCCAGCTGGTGCGTGAGCGCCATCCGCGTGACGCGACCCTCGTGGGCTTCACCACCCGCACCGGCAGCGTCACGGCCGCCTCCGGGTGGGGCGCGCCCGCCGAGCGCATGCGGGTGCTGACGGCCCTCGGCGGAAGCTACGAGGCCCTCTTCCACGACGTCGGGATCCCCGCCTTCGTGCTCTGCCCGATCGCGACCGGCCACAGCGGGCGGGCCCTGCACGATCCGCGCCTGGAGCGGGCGATCGGCGTCATCTACCGCCCGCAGACCGAGCGCCAGAGCCACTGGTTCGCCGCCGACATCGCGGGCCAGTTCGACGCGGTGGTCCACATCGACACGACGCGCGCGGTGGAGCCGCTGGAGCGCGGCCAGCAGTGGAACCTCCACGAGCCCCCGGAGACGTACCCGAGCTCGCTGTAGGGCCCCATCTCAACGCGCGAGGGCGAGGAGGTCACCCGAGCGGCGACCTCGAACGTCGTCTCCTGCGGAGGAGCGGTGAAGCCTTCCTCGATGCCCTTGGTGGCATGACGGGGCGGGACCCGGCGCGCTCGATCGAGCGCCTCGCTTCCACCGGCCCCAACGGATCTGGACGACGCCGGGCACCAGCACCACCACGGTCAGCGCCCCGGTGCCCGCCCCGAGGCCCCGGCTCTCGGGGAACCGAGCTCGCTCAACCGGTCACTCCGGTCCGGTCGCCGCTCAGCGCGACGGCGCGTCCGTACAACCGACCCGGGAGCGCGCCAGGCCGCGGCGGGACCCGCGGCGAGGGTGTGTGAGAAGTGGTCGGACGCGATCCGGGCGAGGAAGCTCTGCTGGGCGTCGGCCCGGACCCGGCGCGCCTTGACGCAGGCGGCCCGCCTGTCGCCCGCGGCGTCGTTGCTGCGCACCTTGACGAGGGTGGCGTTGTAGAAGTCGTGGTTCGCCCCGCGCACCACCCGTCGCCAGGACGGCTGGGTGCGACCGGGGCTCCGATGCGCCGCGGCGAGGTAACCCGCTCCGGTCGAGCGCGCGTCCGCGTCGCAGGTGCCCAGCAGGAGGGTGGTCGGCACGTCCGGCACCCTCACCGCGGGGTCGGAGAAGGGAGCGACGAGGACGATGGAGTCAACGACCTCCCGGTGCCGCGCCGCCCAGCGCAGCAGGCTCATGCCGCCTCGTGAGTGCCCCAGCAGCCCGATGCGGGTGGCATCGACCCGTCCCGCCAGGGCGGCCGGCAGGCGGGTCGCTCAACCCTCCGACGCCGTCACCATCGCAGCGAGGGCGGCGTTGACCACCTCGCCGCAGTGGCTCTCGGCGACGGCATCGCGCTCTCCGGCGCGGGCCCGGGAGGGGTTCCCGGCCAGCCCTCCTTGGCCGCCGCCGCAAAGGCCGCCTGGATGGACTTCGTCAGGGGCGCCAGCTCCGTGGGATAGGTCTCGATCGCCCACCCGAAGTTCTTGATGGAGTAGCCGCAGCACGAGTTCGCGGCGACGACCACGACCTGGCCCGTGGTCGGGTTGGCCATGAGCTGGGTCTCCCAGCCCAGGATCTCGCCGGCGTGGGAGTGCCAGCCGGGGACGAGCTCCTGGAGCCCGAGGCCGTACTTGGTTCCCGGCAGAAACGCGTCGGAGGGCCCGAAGTCGGTGCGGGCTTCACGGCTGGACGTCGATAGGAGCACGTTGCCGAAGTCCGCCGAGGCCCAGCGCGCCAGGTCGGCGAGCGTCGAGACGCCGTTGCCGGCCGTGCCGCCCCACGACGTTGACCAGTCGGTGACGTCCTTGCCCGCGCCCCCGGCGGCGAGCACCTCCTCGGAGGGGGTGTCGGTGGACTCCGCCCAGCTGTCGTTGAGATAGCCATGGGTTCCCACCGGGGCCGTGTCGGTCTGGGAGGGGATGATCGGGTCCGGCAGGCCGACCGGGTCGAGGACGCGGTCCTTGACGAAGGCGGCGTAATCCTGGCCGGTGACCTGGCTCACCAGGTCGCCGAGGACGATGTAGTTGGTGTTGGAGTAGTGGAACGTGCCGCGCGGGGTGCCCGGGTTCTCGGCGGCCGCCGCCACCAGCTCCTTGGCGGTCCACTCCTTCTGGGGGTCGAGGGTGGTCTGCCCCGCCGGGCCCGTCGACGTCTCCGTGTACTCGGGGAACCCCGAGGTCATCGACAGCAGCTCGCGCACCGTGGCGATCCGGCCGTCGGGCAGGGCGTCGGTCAGATTGCCCGTGTAGGTCGCCACCGGCTTGTCGAGATCGACCTTGCCGTCGTTGACCAGCAGCAGGACGGCGGTCGCGGTGAAGGTCTTGGTGATGCTCCCGATCCGAAACGACTGATCGGGATCGGCCGGGGTCTTGGCTTCGACGTCGGCCAGGCCGTAGCCCTTCTGGAAGACACCGCGCTTCGGGTCCCAGACGCCGTACAGGACCCCCGGCGCCTCGGCCGGTCCCAGCTCCACGGCCCCATTGGCCACCACGTCCGGCAGGGTCTTGGCGTCGGCGGCGCTCATCGGGGTCGTGGTCAGCTCGAAGGCGAGCGGCACGGACGAGGATCCCGCCGACGAGCTGTCGCTGCCGCAGCCCGCGACGAGGACGCCGATGAGCGCGACGGCCGCATTGGCCGCCACCCAGGCGGCGAGGGGTCGTCCGGCATACCGCTTCAGACGTGCCATCTCGTCCTCGCCTGTGCGTGGGTCGAGCTGCTCCGGCGCCGCGTTCGGGGAGGAGTGCCGCCGACCTGGACCGGCGCACCCTGCCAGACTCGGCTCGACGCGGCCAGGCCATCCGGATATGGCGTGATCCTGCTCATCGCGCCGCTCCTGCCCATGGGCAGGAGCGGCGCGCGGAGCGGGGGTTCAGATGGTCGCCGGCCCGGCGGGCCCTCCCGCAGACGCTGCGGCCGCGCGGTCCCAGGCCGTGTTCAGCGAGCTCTGGAGGTAGGGGGCGAAGGCGATCTGGATGAGCAGGAACAGGATGAGGGCGATCCAGCCGTTCAGGGCCGGCGCGCCCGCCACCCGCTGGCTCTCCTGGATCCGCTGGGTGCCGCGCCAGTAGGAGATCAGCGGCGGAATGATGATCAGGGACCCGGGAAAGAGCGCCAGCAGGGAGTTGGTCGGGTTCTGGCCGAGGTCGTGCCCGGTCGCCTGCCCGTAGTCACGCATCTCCCGGTTGACGTAGTACCACCAGAACAAGATGTAGATGCCGAGCGTGATGATGGTGAGGCCGAACACGCCCCAAGGGTTGCGGCGCTTCACCTGCACCCTGCGGTCGGCGATCAGCAGTTCCTGGGCCACGCGGTGCCTCCCTTTACGTTGACGGACGGGTCAGGCGCAGCGACCGGCGATGGTGAAGTCGGCCCCGGCGCCTGAGGGCGGCGGGGTGAAGACCCCCGTGCCGCGGATGTCGCCGGCATCGCCCACGCTGAGCTGGCTGACGGCGCCCCGCAGATCGAGGCCGTCCTCCTCGCTGCCGCCCCCGATCACGAGGGTGCCCTTGCCATCGGACACCTTGAGCCGGAGGGTGGACCCGCCGGACGCCGTGGCGGCGAGGTCGACGCCGGTCTCGCCCGTCGGGGTACAGCGCGCCACCTCGAAGGTCTTGCTGTAGGCGGGGCCGCGCACGCTGAGCGTGGCCGCGGGCGTCGCCGGGCCCGTGTGGGTGGCGGCCGGCGTTGCCGGGGTGGACGCGCACGACGACGGGGCCGACCCGGTCTCACGGATGAGCGCCACCGCGGTCTCGGGCCCGAACTGCCCGTCGGGGGCGATGCCGGTGTCTTTCTGGAACTCGGTGACGGCCGCCTCGGTCGCCGAGGTGAAGACGCCGTTGACCGGACCCGAGTAGTGGCAGAGGGCCGTAAGGTCCCGCTGCAGCAGCGTGACGGTCTGCGACGAGCTGCGCCCGAGCTGGAAGTCGATCGCCAGATGCGTCTGCGCTCCCGCGATGCCGTCCTGGGGCAGGCCGGCCGACTCCTGGAAGGTCTTCAGCGCAGCGATCGTGGCCGCGTCGAACTCACCGGTGACCGGCCCGTTGTAGAAGCCCGCTTCGCGGAGGTCCTGCTGGAGCGAGCGGGTGATGGGGTTCGCCGTCGCGCCCGCGGACGTCGTCCGCGGGGTCGTGCCCGCGGTCGTCGCCGTCGCGGTGCGGAAGCGGACGCCGGGCTCGTCGCGGAGCCGGCGTCGGACCCGCATGCGGCCAGGCCGAGGCACGCTGCGGCCGCGAGGGTCGAAACGCCGATGACGCGTACGAGACCTGGGCGCGGACCTCGGATCATCGGGTCGTACCCCTTGGTCGGTGAGGGCGCGCGCGGCGGCGCGGCGGAGGTGGTCGGGCGTGATGATTCGCTGCGCCGCGATCGGGCGGTGCCCTGCACAGGCGATCGGCGCGGCGGGATCGTACGGGCACGAGCATGACCCCGGATAGGGGGTCGGGAACCCCCGAGGCGGATGCTCGTGACGGACCAGCAGCGCTACCGCTCGACGCCGGCGCGCCGAGCGGGCCCAGCCAGCCCATCTCGCCTGCCCGTCACGACGCGCCCGCGATCGCCGGCGACCGGGAAAGCCCGGCCGGTATCTCCCACCCAGAGCCGAACCGCGGCCGGCGAGAGGTGCGAGCCAGTGACCGCCCGGTATGCGAGCAACCCTTTGGCGAACGCTCACCTGAGACGAAGTGAAGCGGCCGATAGCGCCAGGGCGCGACCCCCCAGGAGGGCACGCAGGACCCGGCCGCTCCGTTGGGACGAACCGCCCTCACCCTATGGCGCCACCCCCGGCGCCAGGTCGGCGGCGGTGAGGGTGGCGTCGGAGAAGTTGGCTCCCGAGAGGCCGGTCTGGATCTGGGCGCGCAGGTCGTTGGCCCCGCGCACGCCGGCCTGGGCGATCTTCTGGTTGATCGCCAGCTGGGCGGCGCTGAGGGTGACCTTGCCGGGGTTGCCGCCGCTGCGGGGGGCCACCACGGTCGCCGAGGCGGCCGGCGGCGGGGCCGGGGACGCGGCGGTGATGACAATGCCGAGAGCGAGCTTCGCGGTGGTGATCTGGGCGTCGGTGAGGTCGCCGCCGGTGAGCGTGCCGCCGAGGCGGGCCGCGAGGCCGCGCGAGCGCCGCAGGGCGGCCTGGTAGATGCGCTGGTTGATCAGCAGCTGGGCGGCGCTGAGGGTGAAGGTGGCGTTCTTCTTGGCCGCCGGGGCGATCGTCAGCGCGCGTGGCCGGGCCGGCGTGATGGCCTGGGCGGGGCCGGCGGCGGTCGTGATCGAGGGCGCGAACTCGGCCGCCCCGAGGCCGCCGCCGCAGATGTCGTCGGTGACGATCCCCGCGTTCAGCCAGGCCTCGATCGCGTTCAGGCGCCGGATCGCCGCCTGGCCGATGCGCTGGTTGATCGCCAGCTGGGTGGTGGTGAGGGCGATCCTGCCCTTGGCCGAGGTGGCGACCGGAGCGGGGGTGGCGCACAGGGCGCCCGCCGGAAGGCCCCCTGCCACGGTGCCCGCCGGGGCGACCGTGATCGCAAGGCTCGCCTGGGCGTTTCCGGTCAGGTCGCTCATCGTCACCGTGTGGGAGCTGGTGCCGGCGCTGGTGGGGGTGCCGGAGATCACCCCGGTGGCGGCGTCCAGCGCCAGGCCCCCCGGAAGGGGCGGTGACACGCTGAAGCTCGCAGGCCCGGTGCGCCGCACCGTCGGGGTGAGGGTGGCGGGCTGGCCGAGGTTCAGAAGGGCGGGCGGGTAGGTGATCGAGGGCGCGCCGAAGCCGTAGACCACGTAGGCCGAGCCGGAGTTCGCGACGATGGCGGCGATGATTGTCGTCGGGGCGCCGGCGATGACGTCGGCGCGATCGTCGCCGTTGACGTCTCCGGCGCCGGCGACGGAGAAGCCTGCCGCGTCGCCCGTGCGGCCGTCCGCGCGGAGGGCCGCGGTGGCGGGGTTCGCGAGATCGACATCCGCCCCGGACGATCGCCCGTAGACGACGTAGGCGGAGCCGGCGTTCGACCCCCCGGTGTCGCTGAAGGGCGCGCCCACGATCACGTCGCGCAGCCCGTCGCCGTTGACGTCCTCGACGCCCGAGACCGACGTGCCGGCGCGATCGTTGTCCGCCGCCCCGCCGATGCGGAAGCCCGACGCGCCGAGAGCGGTCAGATCGACGTCGCCCCCTGCGGCGGTGCCGTAGACCACGTATGCGGTGCCCGAGTTGGCGCGGCCGTAGGCGTCGGCGCCGTCGGCGCCCACGATCACGTCGCTCCGTCCATCCGCGTTGACGTCGCCGATTCCGGCGACCGAGATCCCCACATTGTCGAAGGAGTCCCCGCCCGCCATCCGGAAACCCGCGGGGCCGAGCGCCCCCAGATCGATGTCGGCGGGACCCGCAGGGCCGTAGACCACGTAGGCGGCGCCGGAGCTGGTGTCCACGCCGGACGCGCCGACGATCAGGTCGTCGCGGCCGTCGCCGTTGACGTCGCCGGCGCCGGCCACCGAATCGCCGGCAAGATCCCCGGGCGCCGCGCCGTCGATACGGAAGCCCGCCGAGCCGAGGGCGGCCAGATCGACCGGCGATGTGCTGCCTCGGCCGTAGATGACGTAGGCGGTGCCCGCGTTGGTGCCGTTGCCGTCGGCGACCAGAGCGCCGACGATCAGGTCGTCGCGGCCGTCGCCGTTGACGTCGCCGGCGCCGGCGACCGATTCGCCGGCGAGATCCCCGGGCGCCGCGCCGTCGATACGGAACCCCGCCGAGCCGAGGGCGGCCAGATCGATGTCGACCGGGCTCGGAGTGCCGAAGATGACGTAGGCGGAGCCCGAGGCGTCACGACCGTTGTTGTCCGCGCCAGTGGCGCCCAGGATCAGGTCGTCCCGTCCGTCGCCGTTGACGTCGCCCGCGCCGGCCACCGAGACGCCCACGCGGTCGTCCTGCGCCGCTCCGTCGATCCGGACGATCGGTGCGTCCGGGGAGGAGATGACGATGTCCGCTGGGGGCTCGCGTCCGAGCACGAGATAGACCGAGCCAGAGTCCTGGCGCCCGTTGGCGCGGGCCCCGTAGGCACCGACGGTGACGTCGTCGAAGCCGTCGCCGTTGACGTCGCCCACGCCTGCCACCGAGACGCCGGTGAGGTCGACGGCGGTGCCGCCCCCGATGCGCTGGTTGGCGTCGCTCGTCAGATCCATCAGCCCCGACTGCTGCGGCAGAACAGCGCCCGCGCTCCCGGCGAGGACGAGGCCCAGCATGCCTGTCGCCGCTACGGCGGCCGCGCGACGCGTTCGGCGCCCGCGTCCTTTGCCCCGCCTCACGGCGCCACCCCCGGCGCCAGGTCGGCGGCGGTGAGGGTGGCGTCGGAGAAGTTGGCTCCCGAGAGGCCGGTCTGGATCTGGGCGCGCAGGTCGTTGGCCCCGCGCACGCCGGCCTGGGCGATCTTCTGGTTGATCGCCAGCTGGGCGGCGCTGAGGGTGACCTTGCCGGGGTTGCCGCCGCTGCGGGGGGCCACCACGGTCGCCGAGGCGGCCGGCGGCGGGGCCGGGGACGCGGCGGTGATGACAATGCCGAGAGCGAGCTTCGCGGTGGTGATCTGGGCGTCGGTGAGGTCGCCGCCGGTGAGCGTGCCGCCGAGGCGGGCCGCGAGGCCGCGCGAGCGCCGCAGGGCGGCCTGGTAGATGCGCTGGTTGATCAGCAGCTGGGCGGCGCTGAGGGTGAAGGTGGCGTTCTTCTTGGCCGCCGGGGCGATCGTCAGCGCGCGTGGCCGGGCCGGCGTGATGGCCTGGGCGGGGCCGGCGGCGGTCGTGATCGAGGGCGCGAACTCGGCCGCCCCGAGGCCGCCGCCGCAGATGTCGTCGGTGACGATCCCCGCGTTCAGCCAGGCCTCGATCGCGTTCAGGCGCCGGATCGCCGCCTGGCCGATGCGCTGGTTGATCGCCAGCTGGGTGGTGGTGAGGGCGATCCTGCCCTTGGCCGAGGTGGCGACCGGAGCGGGGGTGGCGCACAGGGCGCCCGCCGGAAGGCCCCCTGCCACGGTGCCCGCCGGGGCGACCGTGATCGCAAGGCTCGCCTGGGCGTTTCCGGTCAGGTCGCTCATCGTCACCGTGTGGGAGCTGGTGCCGGCGCTGGTGGGGGTGCCGGAGATCACCCCGGTGGCGGCGTCCAGCGCCAGGCCCCCCGGAAGGGGCGGTGACACGCTGAAGCTCGCAGGCCCGGTGCGCCGCACCGTCGGGGTGAGGGTGGCGGGCTGGCCGAGGTTCAGAAGGGCGGGCGGGTAGGTGATCGAGGGCGCGCCGAAGCCGTAGACCACGTAGGCCGAGCCGGCGACGACGCGGAGCCCGAAGGCGGCGCCCGGAGAGCCGACGAGCACGTCCGACCGTCCGTCGGCGTTGAAATCTCCAGCACCGGCGACCGACCACCCCGCGGCCGCGAGCCCTGCGCGCCCGTCGATGCGGATCCCGTCCGCGCCGAGGCCTGCCAGATCGACGTCGCTCGCCGAGGCGCGTCCATAGACCACGTGGGCGGAGCCCGCGTTGGCGCGCGCGCCGGGGTTGGCCAGGGGAGCGCCGACGATCACGTCGGCCCTGCCGTCGCCGTCGACGTCGCCCGCCCCGCTGACCGAGGCGCCCGCGTGGTCACCGGCGGCCGCTCCGTCGATGCGGAAGCCGGTGCCGCCGAGAGCGGGGAGCACGACGTTGCCCGTGCTCGCGCGGCCGAAGACCACGTACGCCGACCCCGAGTTCGCGCGCGCGTTCTCGTCGGCGCGGTCGGCGCCGACCATCACGTCGGCGCGGCCGTCGCCGTTCACGTCGCCGGCGCCGGCGACGGCCAGCCCGGCGAGGTCACCGGGGGCACCGGCCATCCGGAAGCCCCCCGCGCCGAGCGCCCCCAGATCCACCGTGCCGGAGGCGCGGCCGAAGACGACGTACGCCAGGCCTGGCCCGCCCAGGGCCGGGAGCCCGGGGGCTCCCACGATGACGTCGGCGCGGCCGTCGCCGTTGACGTCGCCGGCCTCGGCGACGGAGGTGCCCGTCAGGTCGTCGGGGGCCGCGCCGTCGATCCGGATCCCGCGCGAGCCGAGGGTGGACAGATGGACGGTGCCCGACGTCGGCCGCCCGAAGATCACGAACGCGGCGCCCGTATCGCCCGATCCGTCCTCGTCGTTCGGTGCGCCCACGATCACGTCGTCGAGACCGTCGCCGTCGACGTCGCCCGCCCCGTCGACCGCGTCGCCCGCCTCGACCTGGGCGGCGGCGCCGTCGATCCGGAAGCCCACGCTCGGAGACAGGGCCGCGAGATCGACGTCGGCCGGCGAGGCCTGGCCGTAGACGACGTAGGCCGAGCCGGAGCGCGTTCCGTTGTTGCTCGCGAAGCCGGCTCCTACGATGACGTCGTCACGCCCGTCGCCGTTCACATCCCCCGCCCCGGCCACTGAGCGGCCCGTGAGCTCGCCGGGCGGAGCACCGGAGATGCGGAAGCCCGTCCCGGCCGGCGCGGCGAGGTCGATCGGCCCCGGGCCCGGACGTCCGTAGACGACCCAGGCTGCCTCCGCAGAGACGAAGGGGGACGCGCCCACGATCACATCGTCGATGCCGTCTCCGTTGACGTCGCCGGCCGACGAGACGGCGTAGCCGGCCGCGTCGCCGGCGGCGGCGCCGCCGATCTGGACGTCCGTCTGGGTGAGCAGATCGACCCCACCCGACTGCTGGGGCAGCGCGGCCTGCGCGCCGGCGCAGATCGCCAGCGCCAGCGCTGCGGAGGCCGCAGAGAGGCCCATGATCGTGCGGCGTGCTCTGGCGGTCTGCATCGTCGTTGCCCCTCGTGCGCGACGCCGCGCTCGTGGGCGTCCCGGGCGGTCGTCAAGGCCGACTATCCGCGCATCCGCGCCGGCGATGCACCGGGCGAATCCCTAGGTCCTGGGTAGTTTCTGAAGGTGCGCCGGCCCCGACGCCCGGGTTAGGGTCGTCCCATGCTCCTGGGTCGCGAAGCCGAGCTCGGGCGACTCGACCGCGTACTCGCCGAGTTGGCCGACGGGCGCGGCGGCGCCCTGTTCGTCCGAGGCGAGGCGGGCATCGGCAAGAGCGCGCTCCTGGCGGCGCTCGCCGAGCGGGCGCACCGGCGCGGAATGGGGACGCTCACGACCCGGGGCGTGGAGAGCGAGTCCGAGCTCGCCTTCTCGGGCCTCGCAGACCTCGCGCTGCCGCTCGAGGCCGAGCTGGGCAGGCTCCCGGAGCCCCAGGCGGCGGCCCTCGCCGGCGCGCTTGCCCTGGGACCCCCTCGGCCCGGCGAGAGGCTCGCCGTCTCCGCCGCCCTGCGACGCCTGCTCGACGATGCGTCGCGCGAGCAGCCGCTGGTGGTCATCGTCGACGATCTCAACTGGCTCGACGGACCGTCCCGCGAGTGCGTGATGTATGCCGCGCGGCGCACGGGCGCGGGCTTCTCGGTGGTGATGTCCGCGCGGGAGGGCGAGTACGACCCCGCCGAGGTCCGGGATCTGCCGGACATCGCTCCGGCGCCGCTCGACCGGCCGAGCGCGCTCGCCCTTCTCGGACGAGGCTCACCCGGTCTCGCGCCCGGCGTCGCCGCCGCAGTGGCCGACGCGGCGCGGGGGGTCCCCCTGGCCCTTCTCGAGCTGCCGACGATGCTCGGCGCGCGGGAGCGCGCCGGGGAGAGCCCGCTCTCCGAGCCGCTCGACCTGAGCCCGCGGCTCGCAGACATCTACACCGCGCGAATCGCCGGCCTGTCGCACGACGCCCGGCGGGCCCTCACCATCGCCGCCGCCTACGAAGGGGACGACCTGCGTGTGGTGGGCGCCGCGTGCGCACAGGCCGGCCTACCGGCCGACGTGCTGTCGGAGGGCGAGCGCGCGCGCCTCGCCACGGCTTCCGGAGGTCGTCTGTCCTTCGCGCACCCGACCGCCCGGGCCGCCGTCTATCAGCAGGCCGAACCGGCCGACCGGCGCGCCGCCCACCGCGCGGTGGCGGCGGTGGTCGATGCGGAGCGAGGGGCGTGGCACCTCGGACTGGCGGCGGTCGGACCCGATGAGGAGGTGGCCCAAGCCCTCGAGGACGCCGGGGTGAGCGCTCTCGCCCGCCGTGGCCCGGGCCCGGCCTCTCTGGCACTGGAGCGCGCTGCGCGCCTCTCCACCTGCCCCGAGAGGTGCGCGCGCCGGCTGCTGGGCGCCGGCGAGGCCGCGGCGGCCGCCGGTCAGCACCGACGGGCCGAGGGCCTGCTCGACGAGGCGATCGCGACGACCGCCGACGCGGCCACGCGCTCGGATGCCGTCCACGCGCGCGCCCAGGCCCTGACCTGGTCGGGCGCCGTCGGCGAGGCCGTGGAGCTCCTCGAGGACGAGAGCCGGTCGGTCGCGGCGGACGCGCCCGAGAGGGCGGGGCGGATGCTCGCCGACGCCGCGCTGGCCTCGTCCGGGACCGGCGACATCCATCGCTCGCTCGACCTCTCGGCACGCGCCCTGAGCCTGATCGAGGGGCGCGGATGCCCCGAGGACCCCGCCGCGCTCGTCGCGCACGGCTGGTCGATGGCGCTGCGCGGTGAGGGCCGCGCGGCGGCGCCCTTCCTCCGGAGGGCGGCGGCGAGGGTCGGCGAGGTCGACCCCCTCGCGCATGGCGCCCAATGGCACAACGTGCTGATGAGGGCGCGGCTGGCCTCGGGCCACTTCGGGGAGGTGTACCGCGAGAGCGACGCCCTGTGCGCGCGCGCACATGATCGCGGCGCCGTCGGCGCGCTACCGGGCACCCTGGTGGTGTTCGCCGACGCGGCGTATCGCCTCGGCGAGTGGGGCCGATGCGAGGACGCCTGCCGCGAGGCAATGGCCACCGCGGCCGATACCGGCCAGCACCTGTGGAAGGGCTACGCGCTTGTCGTCCTCGCGCGGGTCGAGGCGGCGCTCGGCCGTGAGGAGGCCAGCCGCGCGGCCGCCCTGGGGGCACTCGGTGTGGCCCAGACCGTCGGAATCCCGGCGGGTCTTCGCTACGCCCACGCGGTGCTCGGTTTCCTGGACCTCGGACTGGGACACATGGAGGCGGCCGCCTCGTCGTTCTCGAACGTGGAGGAGGTCGTCCGGCGGAGCGGGATCGAGGAACTGGTCGTGGTCCCCTGGGCGCCCGATGCCATCGAGGCGTATGTCGCCACCGACCGCCGGGACGCCGCCGAGCGGGTGCTCACCGCGCTCGCCGGGCAGGCGGCCCGCACCGGCAGCCCCTTCCTGGAGGCCGTCCTCGGGCGCGCAAGGGGTATCGCCGAGGACGACTTCGACGAGCACTTTCGCGCCGCCCTGGCGACCGAGGGCGCCGATGGCTGCCCCTTCGAAGAGGCTCGCACCCTTCTTGCCTACGGGCGCCGCCTGCATCGCGCCCGCCGGCGGATCGAGGCCCGCGCGCGCCTCGAGGCCGCGCAGGCGATCTTCTCCCGCCTCGGGGCCGCGCCGTGGTCCGAGCAGGCGCGCGCCGAGCTTCGCGCCGCCGGCGCCCGCGGGAGGACGCGGCGGGGGGACGGGCTCACGGACCAGGAGGAGCGGGTCGCCCAGGCCGCCGCGGGTGGCTCGACCAACCGGGAGATCGCGCAGGACCTCTACCTCAGTCCCAAGACCATCGAATTCCACCTCGGCAACATCTACCGCAAGCTGCATCTGCGATCCCGCACGGAGCTCGCAGCTTTGTTCGCCGACGAGTCACGTCCGCCCGCATCCGCCGCGGTCTCCAGGGAGTAGCCGGGGCGCACGGGGCGTGGGCCCCGGCGATCAGAGGGTTCGAATCCTCTCGTCGGCTTCCCGGGCCGGGGTCCCGCGCCATTGGGCATGGCGACGGCTCACCCACATCCTCCTCCGCTCGCTCTCCGGGCTGAGGGCCGTGGGGGGTGGCCCGGCCGGGGTCGGGTCGAGCGCCTACCGGCCGGCGTCCAGGGTTCGAAGGAGGTCCGCGATCGCCTCGCGCTCGGTCTTGCCGACCCCGCTTGCCGGCGTGAGCTGGAAGGCCAGGCCCTCCTTCCACGCCTCGACGCGGTACAGGCCGTCATGCTGCCGCCACGCGGCCCCGAGGCGGTAGCCATCCTCGTGGATCCGTGCCTTCATCGCCGCCAGTCCCTCGTCGCTTCTCGTCATCGGCCCCCCTCTTCTTCGCGGTTCGGGAGTGGTTGCGGACGCTAACGCGGCCGGCCCCGCCCCACAGCGGCATTCCCCCCGGTCATCGCGGCGGCAAAGTACGGAAGCATCTCCTGGCGCCGCCGCCCCGCACGCCGGGCCGGTCCGGTGGGATACTGGACACGATGGCAGCGACCGTTGTCTCGTGCCCCGCCTGCGCGACGCGCAACCGGGTCCGCCCTCACCCCACCCGCGCCCCGACGTGCGCCAAATGCGGCGCGCGGCTGCCCTGGTTCGTCGAGGCCGGGGAGGCGGACTTCACCGATGAGGTGACCGCGGGCGTGCCGGTCATCGTGGACTTCTGGGCGCCCTGGTGCGGTCCCTGCCGGATGATCCACCCGGTGCTCGAGGCGATGGCCACCGAGCACGCCGGGCGCCTCAAAGTCGTGCGCGTCAACGTCGACGAGGCGCCGAGCCTCGCGACCGTCCACCGCGCCATGAGCATCCCCCTGCTGGTGGTGATGCGCGACGGCGCCGAGGTGGACAGGGTCGTCGGCGCCATGCCGAAGCGCCAGCTCGAGGAACGGCTCGCCCCCTACCTGGGCTCCCGGCCCGGAGCCTGATCCGCGCTGCGCCCGGCGCTGCCACGCCGTGCGACGTGATCCCGCCGCCGACGTAAGCGGCTCGTAAGCTCGGGCGGGTACGGTGGCGGAGATGGGCATTCGGAGAGGAGAGCCCGTGGTCCGACGATTGCTTGGGGCCGTGCTCGCCACCACGGGTGCCACGGCGCCCCTGGTGGTGCGCCTGGTGGCCGGTGTGGTGTTCGTGAGCTTCTCGTTCGGCAAGTTCGTGCACCACTCGGCCGAGGCCGCGGCCTTCGAGCGCTACGGGATCCCCGCGCCGGACACCGTGACCTACCTCGTGGGGACGCTGGAGCTGGTCGGCGGCCTGCTGCTGATCCTCGGGTTGGGCACCCGGCTCGCCGCGCTCGCGCTCGGCGCCAACATGATCGGGGCCATCTCGACGGCCGGGCCGGTCGACGGCGGGCCGATCCATCTGGGCCTCGCCCCCGCCCTCCTGGTCGCGATGGTCTTCCTGGTGTGGACCGGTGGGGGCGCCCGCTCGATCGACGAACGGATCGGCCGGCGGCTCGGCGTGAGCGCGCACCACGCGTCCGCCGCGACGGCGAGGGGATAGGCGCCGGGGCACCCACCCTCGCCCGCCCTCAGGTGAAGAGGATGTGGCCGCCGGCCGCCAAGGCGTAGAAGTCGCCGACCGTGATGATGTCCTCGATCTGCGGGACGAAGTCCTCCCGGGTCAGGGAGAACATGTCCACCGAGGCCTTGCACGCGTACATGCCTGCGCCGGTGTCGCCGATCATCTCGATGAACTCGGGCATCGGGGGAATGTCCAGCTCCTCCATCTTCTTGCCCATGAAGTGCGTGGCGAGAGCCGACATCCCGGGGAGCCCGCCGAGCAGCGTGGGGATGTGCATGCCGGGATTGCCCACGGTGGCGACCTTCACGTGCTCGATCCGCTTCCTGTGGACGGCGTCCAATCCGAAGAAGGTGAAGAACAGGTTGGCTTCGATGCCCTCGGCGCGCGCGCCATTGGCCATGATCAGGGCAGGGTAGATGCCCTCGAGGGACCCCTTCGAGACGATGATCGAGACCTTCGCGATCGGCTCCGGGGCGGTCTCGTGCGGTGCCGTCGCGGCGACGGCGTAGGGCTCGGCCATGATCAGATGCACCCCTTCGGCTTGGGGATCCCGGCGATATGGGCGGCCATCTTCGCCGGACCCTTGGGGAACAGCTGGTAGAGCTCCTTGACGCTGACGCCGGAGGTCTTGCCCAGCACGCGCACGGTGGGCCCGGTGCCCTTCTCGAAGTACTGCTTGCGCATGAAGTCGATGACCTGCCAGTGGCGATCGGTCAGCTCCCCGATCCCATCCGCGCGCGCCAGCTCGGCCGCGACCTCGGGTGTCCACTGCTCGGGGCGCTCGAAGAACCCCTCGTCGTTCAGATCGACGGTGATGCCCGCGTAGGTGGCGGTGGTCATGCGGTGTCGTCCCCCTTCAGTGAGGTGGCCGGTTGGTCGTCGCCCTCGGGCCGCTGCTTGCCCCGAGTGGGCATGTCGGCTCCCAGGCCGGGGAGGTCGCGCCCGGGCAGGAGGCTGTGCCAGTAGAACCACTGGAACATCAGCTTGCCGAGGTGGTTGAGGCGGCTCTCGCGGAGCAGGGGCATGCCGACCGGTCCGGGAAAGTGCCCCGGTAGCGGCTCGGTGTCGTAGTTGAAGTCGATCATCAGGGCCTTGGAGAAGCCGGTCTCGATGAAGCAGTTGGCGTGGCCGTCATAGCTCGCGTCGAGCGGCTGGCCCTCGAGGAAGCGGAGGACGTTCTCCGTGAGCACCTCTCCCTCGAAATGCGTCACCGAACCGGCCTTCGAGGCGGGGAGGTTGGAGGCGTCGCCGATCGCGAAGATGTTCGGCTGCGCCCGCGCCTGCAGCGTGGCCGGATCGGTCGGGACGAAGTCGAGCTCGTCGCCCAGCCCCGGGGAGCGGCCGACGTACTCGGCTCCGTCGTGGAGCGGCACCACCACGGCGAGGTCGAAGGCGAGCTCGCGCCCGTCGTACCCGACCAGCGTCCCGCCGTGCCCACCGGGGTCGTAGGCGACCTCCCCCGTGTTGAACTCGGTGACGAGGCCGACCTCCTTCTCGGCCAGCAGGCCCCCGAGCTCCCGGGAGGCCACCGGCGTGGTGAAGGCGCCGTCGAGCGGGGTGGCGAAGGTCAGCTCGACCTCGGCGCGCACGCCCCTCTCGCGCAGGTACCAGTCGGCGAGGAAGCAGAACTCGAGGGGGGCGACGGGGCACTTGATCGGCAGATCGACGATGTTGACGACGATCCTGCCCCGCTCGAGCTCCCGCAGGGCGCCCTCGAGGGCCGTTGCGCCGGGCACGTCGTAGAACGTGAAGGCGCACCTCCCCCAGCCGTCGCCGGTGAGCCCCTCGGTCTCCTCGGGGACGAGCCGCGCTCCGGTGGCGACGATCAGCACGTCGTACGGCACCGGCTCGCCACCCTCGAGGAGGACGACGTCGCTCGCGACGTCAACGTGGTCGATCGGCCGCTCGACGTAGGCGATGCCCGCATGCAGCTGCCGCCCGCGGGGGCGGACGATGTCCTCCGGCTGGCTCAGTCCGAAGGGGACGAAGAGGAGGCCGGGCTGGTACACGTGCCGGTCGTCCTGATCGATGACCGTGATCGTGGCCTCCTCGCGCCTCAGCCGGCGCCTCAGGCGATTGGCCATGAGGGTGCCGCCGGTGCCGCCGCCGAGGATGACGATCCGTTTGGACATGGCGTGCACTTCCGGAGTCGGGGGACCCGCGTCGGGCGCGCGGGCCGAGGGGGGCGCCATCGATGGTCGCGCGCATACGGGGGGCCGCACGACCGGCGCGGCCCGGATTTGTGCTTGCGGAAATACCGCATCCGGTGGGAGGCGACCAGGGAGAGCGGTCCCTGTCGCCGGGCATCAGGCGCTTCGCGGATCCCCTCGTGCCGGAGACTCCGGGGCTCCCGCGCCACGCCGCCCGAGGACCCCGTCGCGACGGGCATTCGCAGGGCCCGGGGCGACGAGGCCGGTCGAGCTCACGGCGTGAGCCGGAACGGCGGGTAGTCGTCGGTCACGAGCACCAGCGCATAGGCGGCGACGCGGTTGTTCCAGCGGATGACGCCCTCGACGAAGTCGAACAGGCCGCGTGGGTAGCGCCCGGTGAAGAGGATGGCGAACCAGGCGAAGATGACCACCACGACGGCCCCGATGTTCAGGAACACCAGCACGATGATGTGAGGGATGGCCAGGAACCACTTCACGAGCGGCAGCCACCGGTTGAGGTCGCGCTCGACCTCGGGATAGGGGTAGTCCAGGTGCACGGACTGGTGATCGTCCGTCGAGGGATAGCGGTCGTCCATCAATGCCAGGAACGCGCCCACGCGGTTGCTGAAGCGCTGCAGCTCCAGGTTCCAGTCGAACCACCAGCGCGGGTACTTCTGGCGGAACACCACCATGAGCAGCGGGCCGAGCACCAGGAGACCGCCCGCGCCGGCCGCGACGGTCGTGCTCTGATTCCCCGAGGTCCACTGCCAGGTCTGCCCGGAGACAGAGCCGCACACGATGATGATCGGGATCGCGACGAAGAGCCGGAAGAACGTCGTCAGCCGGTCGAGGGCCCGATCCGGATAGTCGATCGAGAACTGGACCGGGTAGCTCGGCTGCTCCATGCTCGCGTTCCTCTCGATGGTCTCGACCTCGACGACCGCCTACCGGTTCAGGCGAGGCCTTTCGGACCGGCGTGGTCGCTGGACGTTCGTGGACGTGCCCGCCGCGCCACATCCGCGCTGTCCCGCATCGACGGTGTGGTTTCCCGCACGCTCGCTGCGGTCAAGGCGGTGCGGCCCGATGCCGGGGCGGGTCGGCGGTGCCGCGTGTGGCGCGGGCCGATGACGGCGCGCACACCGTCACACGGCCTCGTCCTCCCTCAGGCACTGGTGAACGAATGCGATCGCCATGCTGCCCTCGCCCACCGCCGACGCGACCCGCTTCACGGGGCCGAATCTGACGTCGCCGCACGCGAATATGCCGGGGACGCTGGTCTCGAGGAGGTACGGATCCCGTTCGAGCGGCCACTTTCCCGTGCCGTTCACGTCGGAGCCCGTGAGCACGTAGCCCTTCGGGTCGAGCGCGATCTCGGGTGGGAGCCAGGCGGTCTCGGCGTCCGCGCCGATGAAGATGAACAGTCCACCCGACTCCAGCCGGGTCGTTCCGCCGGTCGCGGTGTCGCGGACATCGATCGCCTCGAGCGCGGTGTCGCCGTGCACGGCCGCCACCTCCACGTGGAGCAGCGTGTGAATGTTCGCCCGGGTGGCGAGCTGGTCGAGGAGATAGCGCGACATGGTCGCCTCCAGCGCCTGCCCGCGGCAGAGGATGGTCACGCTCCGCGCATGGGCGGAGAAGAACATCGCCGCCTGGCCCGCCGAGTTCCCCGCGCCGATGATGTGGACGTCCAGGCCGTGGGCGTTCGACGCCTCGCTGCGCGCGGCGCCGTAGTAGACCCCCCGACCGACGAGGCGGTCCAAGCCCTCGATCGCGAGATGCCGCCAGGAGACCCCACAGGCGAGGATGATCGTTCGCGCCCGCAGGACGTCGCCGCCATCGAGGTGGGTCTGGCGCGTCGCCGGGTCGATGCGCGTGATCGACCGCGTGACGATGACCTCGGCGCCCAGCCTGCGTGCCTGCTGGAGCGCCCGGCTCGACAGCTCGTCCCCCGACACCCCCGAGGGGAAGCCGAGGTAGTTCTCGATCCGCGATGACGTGCCCGCCTGGCCCCCGGGAGCCTCGCGCTCGACCACGATCGTCCGGAGCCCCTCTGAGGCTCCGTACACGGCCGCGGCCAGCCCGGCGGGCCCCGCGCCGACGATCACCGTGTCGTACTCCGCGACCGCGGGCTCGGTCGCGATGTCGAGCAGCTCGGCCACCCGTCGCAGCTGCGGTCGCACGACGGTCTTGCCGTTCACGACGCGGATCACGGGGTAGTCGCTCTCGGCCGGCAGCGAGTCGGACCACTGCTCGACGTCGGCGGGCACGTCCGGTTGGAGCCACGTGAAGGGGACCTGGTTGCGATCGAGGAAGCGCCTCAGCTCCGCGCATGCGGCGTCCCTGCTGTGGCCGAGGACGATCGCCCGGGGCGGCCCGGATGCGGAGACGATGGCCTGCCAGCCCCGGGGCCCGCTGATCCGGTTGCCGGCAAGGGCTCCCACCTTCGTGCCGACCTCCGGCGCGACGGCGGCGATGGCGTGATAATCGCGCGGCTCGATCCGCACGACGCGCGACGGCTCGGCCGCCCGCAGCCCGGCGGGTTGGCGCATCCCGAGCGCGATCGACATCTCGCCGAACACTTCGCCGGCGCGGCGTTCGCCGATCACCTGCTCAACGCCATCGGTGACGGCGACCACCTCCATCCGACCCTCGAGCACGCCGAACAGGGCCCTCTCGTCTCCCTCGTGCACGGCGTATGCGCCCGGGTTGACCGAGATGTCGGCCGCGGCACGGCACAGCCGTTCGCAGTCGGCTCGATCGAGAGTCGCGAAGACCTCGAACCGCCCGATCTCCTCAGGAGTCACCATGCGAGGCACCCACGGGTGGAGTTGGCGGCATTCGCCGCCCGCGGGACGCCCGCCATCACCCCAACGACCTGAATGGTCAGCGCCTGCCCCCTCGCCAGGGTCGTAACGTTGCCGCGCGGCTCGCCCCCGGCAGCGTCGCTCGGAAGCTCGCCCTCGCCACGAGGCCGGGCCGCGCACGTCAACGGTTTCGAAGGACCTTACGCCTCCGCCCCGGGGCCCGTCGGGCGCGGGAGATTCGAACCCCCGGAGCCGGATCATCCGTGACCCCCGCCCTCACATAGGCGGTGCTCCGACGGTAGTCTCCTTATCGGCACTACGGGGGGACATAATAGGGATGGGGATTGGGCGTTTGCAGGTAAAAACTGCGAACATTCGCCCACAATTGCCGCGCGGAGCCGCACGAGTGGTCAGGCCGTCCGCCTCCGCATCGTCGCCGCCCCGAGCGCCAGGGCGGCCAGGGTGCATCCGACCACCACGACGATGTCCACGACGAAGCGCGTCCCCAGATCCTCCGGGCTCATGGCCCGGGCCAGCGCGTCGTAGGCGTACGTCACGGGCAGCACGTTGGAGATCGCCTCCAGCCATCCGGCCATCTCGTCGCGGGCGACGAACAGCCCGCACAACAGGAGCTGGGGCAGGACGATGGCCGGCATGAACTGCACGGCCTGGAACTCGCTCGACGCGAAGGCGCTGACGAAGAGCCCGAGCGCCACGCCGAGGAGGGCGTTGAGTAGCGCGAGGGCCACCAGGATCCACGCCGAGCGCTCCGTGTCGAGACCGAGCGGGCCGAGGGTGACGATCGAGACCAGCGCGGTCTGGATCAGCGCGACCAGGCCGAAGGCCAGGGCGTAGCCCGCGAGCAGGTCGAGCTTGCCCACGGGCATGCTCATCAACCGCTCGAGCGTGCCCGAGGTGCGCTCGCGCAGCATCGCGATCGAGGTGACGATGAACAGCGTGATGAGGGGGATCAGGCCGAGCATCGGTCCGCCGATGCGCTGGAAGGTCCCCGGCTGGCCGTCGAAGGAGTAGCGCAGGATCACCATCAGCACGCAGGGCACCACGAGCAGCAGGGCGATCGTGCGAGGGTCGCGGCGCAGCTGGCGCAGCACGCGCTCGGCGATCGCCGATGTCGTCCTCCCGCTCATCGCGCCACCTCCGCGGCCTCGATCAGCCGGAGAAACGCCTCGCCGAGGTCGTGCGTGCCGGTCTGGGCGCGCAGCTGGTCGGGGGTCTCCACGGCCATCAGGCCGCCCTCGCGCATCAGGACGAGGAGGTCGCACGCGGCGGCTTCGTCCATCACGTGGCTCGAGACCAGCAGGGTGGCGCCGTCCTCCACCAGTTGGTGGAAGGTCCTCCAGAGGTCGCGGCGCAGGAGCGGGTCGAGGCCCACCGTCGGCTCGTCGAGCACCAGCAGTCCGGGCGAGCCGAGCAGCGCGACCGCCAGCGACACGCGGGCGCGCTCGCCGCCGGACATCCTCCCGACCGGCTGGTCGCCGCGGTCGGACAGGCCGACGATCTCCATCACCCGCGCGGGGTCGTCGGCGGGCGCGGCGACGATGCGCGCGAAGTGGCGCAGGTTCTCGCCGGCAGTCAGGTCCGCGTACACCGAGGGCGCCTGGGTCACGTAGCCGACCTGCCGTCGCAGCTCCGGCGCGCCGGCCGGCAGTCCGAGCACCGTCACGTCTCCGCCCTGCACCCGCTGCACGCCGACGATGGCACGCATGAGCGTGCTCTTTCCGCACCCGCTCGGGCCGAGGAGGCCCGTGACCCTCCCGGCCGGCACGGACAGCGCGAGATCCTGCAGCACCGGCCGCCCGCCGCGCGTCACGTCCAGCCCCGACACCACAACTGCGTCCATCGCGCGCTCCCTCGATCGTGACCACCCGCTGTCCCGTGCGGAAGCTAGCGATCGCCACTGCGGCGCGAAGCGCGACCTGATCCTGCGCGCGCTCGCGCCGGCCGGCCCCGCTGCCGGCACGGGCCTCCGGGAACGCCTGCGCCCGCCGGCCGCCTGGGCGGCCGGCGGGCGCTCTGCGTCATGCGGCGAGAACCTCGTCGAGCCAGCCGTCGATGGCCTCGGCGGTCTCCTCCCAGCCGGGGGCGCCCATCAGCAGGTGGGGGCGGCCCTCGAACTCCAGGTGGTCGGTGCGCGCAGGGCTCTTGGAGGCCTTCGTGAACTCCGCCCTGGTCACGCTGGCCGGGACGGTGTGGTCCTTCCCGGCGCCGACGAACAGCAGGGGCGCGCGCTCGCCGTTCGTCCAGTCGAGCTCGGTGGCGGGGTGCAGATGGAAGTTGGCGAAGCCACCCTCATAGAAGATGCGCCCGGTCTCGGGGACGGCGTACGTGTCGTAGGCGGCCCTCGCGTCGTCGGGCGCGAAGGTGTTGACGAACCCGTAGGTGAACTCCTCGAGCGTCAGGGGCACGATGCCGTGGCGCGTGGAGGGGTGCGCCAGGGCCGGTGACGCGGCCTTCAGCGTCGAGAACGGCAGCTTCAGAATCCCCTTGGGCGGCGCGGGGCTGATGGCGACGCCGGCGCGGCCGAGCCCGCGGTCGAGCAGGAGTTGCGTGAAGAGGCCGCCGAACGAGTGCCCCATGATCACAGGGGGCTCGCCGAGCCCGCGGACGACGCCCTCCATGTGATCGACGATCTCCTTCACGCCGAGGTCGGCGAGATCGTCGGCGTGCTCACGCTGCTCCTCGACTCCGGCCTGCTTGCGCGGCCACTCGGGCGCGGTGACGTCGTATCCGCGCGATCCGAAGAAGCCGGCGTAGTTCTCCCAGCTCTCCGATGAGAGCCAGGCTCCGTGGATCAGCACGAGGGGTGGCTTGGACACAGGCGCTCGCCTTTCCGGCAGGGGGCAGGGGCTCCACGCTATGCGAGAGATCGCGGGCGCTTCAATATCCGCGCCGTAACCGCGCCGATGGGATGGGGCGGGCCCGCCGGCGAGAAGCCCGGCGAGCCCGCGGGTCGTGATCGCTACGGGACGATGAAGCCGGTGTCCCCGACGACCTTCAGCACCTGCTTCATGTTGGCGTGGCCGTTGAGGATCTCGTTCTTCCCGGCCGGCATCCGGCCGGGAACCATCGAGCGGGCCCACGCCGCGTGGCGCGCCTCGATGGCGAGCACCTGCGCGGCCACCAGGATGTACGCGGTCCTCTTGATGCGGTAGCTCTGACCGGTGTACGCCGCCACACCCGTGTCCTCGAGGGACACCGCGGTGGCGAGGAACTCGCCGGGGTTGGTCGGGATGCCCTTGAAGTCGAACTTCGGCGACGGCACCGCGGCCGAACCGAGGGCCTTCGTGAGGAAGTTGACATGCGCCGCCTCATGCCCCGCCACGATCTCCGCGAAGGTCCTCATGTCGCCGGTGAGGGCGTTGCCCGCGACGGCCTGGCGGTAGAACTCGGCCTCCAGGTACTCGAGGGTGAGGGCGAAGTTGAGGATCGCCGCGTCCTGCTTGGCCGACCGGGTGTCCGCGCCCAAGGCGGTGCCGGAGAGCCCTCCGAGCAGGAGGCCTCCGCCGGCGAGCGCGCCGCCGCCCATGGCGGCCTTGCGCAGCAACTGCGCCCGGGTGTCGCCCGTCGCGGCCGCCTCGCGGAGCGCCGGGTCGTCGGCGACGGCGGACGCCGCCTCGCGGACGGCCCCGTCGCTGTCCACCTGGGCCAGGTCGATGTGTCGTTCCGACATTCTGCGTTCCCCTCGTCGTGCCGCGCGCCCCAGCGGGCGGGCGCGGCCTGTTGCGGTCGAGGGGGGTACTGATCACCGCGGGAAACGGATCACTCCCCGGTCGCCCAGGGTTCCCGTGGGACACGGGTCGGTTTGGGAACCACGCGCCTCGACATCGCGGCGAGGCTCCCCTCGCCGCGATCACCCCTCGGAGGGGATCTCGGCGCGGAGCATCTCCAGGAACTCCTCGGCGCGCCCCGCCTGCTCGACCTGCGCCACCGGGGCGAGCGCCTCCAGACGGTCGAGCGCGGCGTCCAGCCGCTCGAGCGCGGCCTCGATCTCGGACGGGTCCCCCGCGCCGACATTCGATCCGGCGTCCCGGAAGGCCGTGGCAGCCTCGGCCACGTCGAGGGAGGCCCGGATCAGGTCGATGCGGTAGCCGTCGATCCGCTCGAGCGCCGGCCCGAGCAGCCGGCTCCACACCACTCCCTGCCCGAACATGCGCTGATAGTCGGAGAGTCCGGGCGCGTCGAGCACCGCCCGCATCATCGCGGCCGCGTCCGTGACGCGCGCGAAGGAGGCGATCTGCCCCTGCGCCGCGCCGGGCGGCGGTTCGTGCGCGCTCATGGCCCGAGCCTAGCTGCCGCCGACGGCCGGCCCGGCCGTCGCGGGCCACTAGGATCGTCGTCGCAATGTCACTTCCGCTGGCGCCGCCGATAAAACCTCAGCTGGCCAGGTCGGCCACGCGGCTCCCCGAGGGCGAGGGGTGGCGCTACGAGCCCAAGTGGGACGGCTTTCGCACGCTGGTGTTCCGTGACGGTGACGAGGTGTACCTCCAGAGCCGCGGCGGCAAGCCGATGAACCGCTACTTCCCCGAGGTGGTGGAGCAGGTGGGGGCCATGCCGGCGGACCGGGTCGTGCTGGACGGCGAGATCGTCGTCGAGGTCGACGGCGTCCAGCAGTTCGACCTGCTCGGCCAGCGCATCCATCCGGCCGAGTCGCGCGTGCGGATGCTGGCCCGCGAGACGCCCGCCCGGTTCATCGCGTTCGACCTGCTGGCCGCCGCGGACGACGCGCTGCTCGAGCGGGCCTACGACGGTCGCCGCGCGCTCCTCGCGCAGCTCGATCTGGGGGCCGTCGAGACCTCGCCGAGCGTCACCACCACCGCCGACGCGGCGCAGTGGCTGACGGGCGCGTCCGAGGGGGTCGTCGCCAAGGAGGGCGGTGCGCGGTACCTGCCCGGTGAGCGCAAGGGCATGGTCAAGATCAAGCGCGTGCGCACCGCCGACGTCGTCGTGGTGGCCTTCCGCTTCGGCAAGCTGGAGGACACGGTGGGCTCGCTGATCCTCGGCCTCTACGACGACGACGGCCGGCTGCACGTGGTGGGCCACACCTCCGGGTTCACCGCCGCGCAGAAGCGCGACCTGGTCGAGATCCTCACCCCGTATCGCACCGGCGAGCGCGGCTCGGGCGAGCCTTCGCGGTGGAAGCCCGATGAGGAGTTGATGACCGAGGGACTGAGGCCGGAGCTGGTCTGCGAGATCGCCTTCGACCACATCACCGGCAACCGCATACGTCACGGCACCAAGCTGCTGCGCTGGCGCGACGACAAGGACCCGCGCGACTGCACGCTCGACCAGCTCCGCGGCTGATCCCGCGCGGTCAGGCCTTGCGCGGCCGGCCCGGGGTCAGGCGGGCTGGGGGAGGGGCTCCGGGGCGGTGCGGCCGAACCGGGTGCCCAGCAGGCCGAGGGCCAGCAGCCCGATCATCAGCGAGGTGCCGAGCGCGGTGACCTGGATGGCGAGGCTGAACGCCAGCGCCGTGCCGGTCGGCACGCCGTGGGCGAGGGCCAGGGCGGGCACGAGCACCAGCTCGCGTGCCCCGGCGCCGCCGGGGGCGCCTGGCAGGATGCCGGCGATCACGATCACGCAGAAGGTCAGCCCGGCCGCGGCGGGGGAGATGCCGAACGCTCCGAGCAGAGCGCCGAGGCTCACCACGCGGGCGAGGATGGCACCCAGCCCGAGCAGGGAGGCGCTGCCCGCCGCACGCGTGTCGGTGAGGATGCCGGCCCCATGTGCCAGCCGTCGCCCCGGGCGCAGCACCCGGTCGGGGAGGAGCCGTGTCAGGCGCCCCAGGCCCGCGAAACGCCACACGAGCGCGACGACGACACCGCCGGCGAGGACGGCGGCGGCCGTCCATCGCAGGCCCGCCGCCGGGCCAGGGAAGGGCGTCGCCAGCGCGATGGTCATGACCACGGCGGCGGTCACGATGCCGTCCAGCACCTTGTATCCGGCGAGGCCGCCGGTGATGCGCCATGTGCCGGCGCTCCTGCCGCCGGGGTGCCGTCGCACGAGCGCGACCCGGACGCCCTCGCCCAGGCTGGCCGGCAGGAGCTCGCACGCGGCGCGTGACATCCAATGCATGCCGAGCCCGGTGCCGACGGACATGCCGCCCACGCCGCCCGCCTCCTGGCAACGCACCCACATGGCCCCGGAGAGGGTTCCCGAGAGGGCGTACATCACGACGGCGAGGGCGAGCCACCGTGGGTCGGCGCCGGCGAGAGCGGATCCCACGGCGCCGGGGTCGATGCCGCGCAGCCCCATGAAGGAGAGACTGATGGCGCCCAGCACGAGCACCCCGGTGAGAATGGACCGCCGGGTGGCGAGCCGCCGCATGGCGGCTGGGGCGTGGGTGAGGGGGCGAATCAGGAGGGGGGTCCGGGTGGTCCCGGCGCAGGGAAGGGTAGCAACGGGGTGTCACGGCATCCCAATGTCCGGTATCGGCGAAAAGAAGCGGCGCGATAGCGGCGTGGGGCGGATAATCACGAATGGCGGTTTTTCACCTGCCGTCCGCGGCGACGCGGGCGGCCCGGCGGGGCGAGCGGGCCGGGGTCTTCCCCGGATGGGGGATCCTCGGGGTTCAGGCGCTGCTCGTGGCCGGCGCGGCGCTCTGCTACTTCGGCGTCCGCGACCTCACCGAGGGGGCGAGGGCGACGGCGACGGCCAACGCGCGTTCGCTGCTCGATCTCGAACGGTCGCTCGGGATCAGCTGGGAGCGCGGTCTGCAGTCGCAGGTGATCGGCAACGACGCCCTCGTGACGGCCGCGAACTGGATGTACATATACGGGCACTGGCCCGTGATCATCGCCACGATCACATGGCTCTTCGTGCGCCACCCGGCCGACTTCTACCTGCTGCGCAACGCGCTGTTCATCTCGGGCGCGCTCGGTCTGATCATCTTCGTGGCGTTCCCCGTGGCGCCCCCGCGGCTCGGCATACTCGAGGTCGTCAACACGGTCACCCAGCGCTCGAGCTCCTACCGCACCCTCCAGCCGCCCGCCCTGGTCAACCGCTACGCGGCCGTGCCCAGCCTGCATTTCGGGTGGAACCTGCTCGTGGGAGTCATGGTCTGGCGGGTGTCGCGCTCGCCGGCGATCCGGGCGCTGGCCGTGCTGATGGTCGTGGCCATGGGGTTTGCCGTGGTCGCGACCGCGAACCACTACGTGATCGACGTCGCGGCGGGCGCGGCGGTCGCCCTGACGGGCCTCGCCGCCGCGACGCTGCTGCCCCTCGTGCGACGCACCCCCGACTGGGCCGCGAGCCGGGACTGAGTAACCTCTGAGAGTGCTCATCGCCCACCGGGCCGGCAACACGCCGGAGACGCTCCGCGCCGCGGCCGGCACCAGCGATGTGGCAGAGGCCGACATCCACCTGTTCCGCGGGCGGCTCGAGGTGCGCCACGCCAAGACGCTCGGCCCCATCCCGCTGCTCTGGGAGCGCTGGCACCTGCTCGACCGCTCCGCTCCGCGACCGGTGCTGGAGGAGTTGCTGGAGGTCGCGGCCTCCCTCGATATCGGGCTGATGCTCGATCTGAAGGGTCCCGATCCTCGGATGGTGGCCGCGGTGCGGCGCGCGATCGCCGGATGGGGCGGCGCCCGGCGGCTGTTCGTCTGCGGCCGTGTGTGGCGCACCATCGACGGGCTGCGCGAGACGGCGGACGTCACGACCCTGCACTCGGTGGGTAGCCGGTGGCAGCTGCGCGCCCTGCGACGTCGCTACCGACCCGGCGGCCTGGAGGGCGTCAGCGTGGACTGGCGACTGCTGACCCCGTCCGTGGTGGCCGACATGCGCGCGATGGCCCCCGAGGTGTGGGCCTGGATCGTGGACGACCCCGTTCGCGCCCGAACCCTCACCGGCTGGGGGGTCACCGGCATCACCACCGACCTCCCCGGGCTGCTGCGGCCCTAGGGGCCCCTCCAGGTCCGATTCGTGTCGCACGGGGCGGCACTTCGCGGGGCGTGCCGCACCACCATCGCCGACCGCACAGACCTCCAGGAGACCACCCGGGACCGGCGGCATCGCATCGACGTCCGCGCCGCCGAAACCGATCACCGACCGGCCGACGTCCTCCCGATCCGCCCGGGCCGGATCGTCTGGTCCGCAACGATCGGCGCACCCGCCGAGAGGGCCGCGCTACCGGTCCTCGCCCGAAGCCCGCGCCGCACCGAGGGCGGGCAGGCCGTCGATGCTGACGGCGTTCTTCTGACGGCGATAGGTCTCGAGGCCCTCGTCGCCCCGGTTGGCGGCCCAGCGCACCAGCTGGTCGCGATCGCCCACGTGCTCCATCAGGGGCACGGCGAAGCCGCACGAATCGGATACCCGGTCCACCTCGACCACGATCACCGCGCGCGCCCCGGGGCGGTCGGGGAAGTGCTCCGCGAGCTCCGCGAAACCCGGATCCTCGCGCGTCACGAACGCGCCGTGCCCATGAAGGCGCACGATGCGGGGTGGACCGTCGAAGGCGCAGAACATGATGCAGATGCGCCCGTCGGCGCGGAGGTGGGCGATGGTCTCGGCGCCGCTGCCGGTCAGGTCGAGATATGCCACGCGCAGCGGTCCGAGGACCACGAACGATCCGGGCAGTCCCTTCGGGGAGATGTTGACGTGGCCATCCCCGGACGGGGCGGTGCCGACGAAGAACATGTGCTGCGCGAGGATGAACGTCTCGACGCCGTCGTCGATCGATGCGCGGACCGTGCTCATCCGGCAACGATACTCAGCCCGAGGCGCCCTCGGCCAGGCGACGGGCCGAGCGCTCGGCGGCGTCGCGCGCTCTCGTCGCGGCCGTGGCCGCCGCCTCGGCTTCGGCACGCTCCTCGGTCGCGGCCTCGAGTACCGGCGTGTGCGAGGCGATCTCGGCCTCGACGTCCTTCACGCGCTGCCGCAGGCTCGCCCGTTCGTCCGCAAGGCGCGCCGCCGCCGCCTCGGCCTCGTCCGCGCGCCGCCGCGCCGCGTCCCGCGCCTCGCCCGCCCGCTGCTCGGCGCGCCGGGCGTCGTCGAGGGCGCTGATCGCGGCGCGAAGCCGCTCCTCCTGGGCGCGCCGGCCCTCCTCACCGAGGTCGTCGCCTGCGGCCGCCCGGGCGGCGCGGGCGGTGCGCGCCTCGGCCAGCTCGTCCGGCGGGGGATCCTTTGGCGGCGCGGGCCGTGACGGCGCCGGACCCAGCGCGAAGAGACCGTCGGCGTCCCGATCCGCGTCAGGATCCTGGGTGAGACGACCGCGTCGCAGGTCGTCCCTCTGGGTCGCGGAGCGCGCCGCGAACCGGAGGGCGGCGTGCAGAGCGGCTCCGCCCGGGAATGCGTCGAGCGCCTGCGCCTCCGCGGCCTCGGCGGCCCGTAGCCCGGCGGCGTCGCCGGTTCCGGAGACGATGCGTTCCTGAGCCGCGCCCAGCGCGTCCTCGGCACCGAGAAGGGCGTCGATGCGGTCCGCGTCGTCCCGGACCAGACGGTTGATCTGGGCGGCAAGCTTGCTGGGGCGGCGCAGCGCCCGCACCCGATCCGCGTCGTCGCGGCGCCCGTCGGCGCGCAGCTGTCGCGCCAGCGCGTCCCGCGCGCCGGTGAACTCGGCGGGCGCCCCGGCGAACAGGGCGTCGAGGCGGGCGTCCAGGTCGTCCATTGCCCCGACATGGTGCGCGATGTCGTCCCATCTGTCATCTCGCGGATAGATCCCACGTTCCCGCGGGGCGGATGGTCGACCTGTCAACGAGGTCTCACCCGAAACCCAGGGGAGGAGTCCAGGTGCCGCGCTACGAGATCAGAACCAGCAAACTGACGGACGCCCATCAGATCGACCAGCTGAGCCGGGCGTTCGAGCGCACCGCCGACCAGCGCGGCCCGGAGGTGGCGGAGGTCGAGGTATTCGAGGAGCGAGGCTGTCTGCAGGTGGCGATGCGCATCCGGGGGACGAAGCGCCACGCCCGCAACGAGGGCGAGCGCTCCTTCGCGGTCGCCTGGTACGACGCCTTCGGGCTGCGCAGCAGCCCCCACATCGGTGCGGTCGGCGACGGCCCGGCCCACGAGCGCGCCGCGTGAAGGGGGATCGCGGGGACCACCACCGACGCGATCGCGCGCTCCGGTACCCCCGCGGGGAGTTCGGCCGGGCACGCGCCGGGTTCGCCCTCCCGGAGTAGACGGCCGGAACCACGCGGTCGGGCGCCGCGCGTGATGGCCCCACCGATCGGGTGGTGAGCGAGAGCCCGTCACACGGACACGACGGGGCACGCGGTGGGCGGCACCCAAGCAGCCGGCACGACCTCTTCCGCCAGCCGAGCCCGACGGGCTCCTCGCGCTCTTGCCGCGGCAGGGCTATATTGCGTTCCAACATGGGAACGAAAACTCAGATCACCGCGCCGGGCGCCGATGATCGGGGCATGACCGGACCAACGTCGACGCGCGCGGCCAACACCTCGGCCGCGGTCCCCCGGGAGGCCGTGACGCGCGTGATCGCGTACATCCGGGAGAGCGGACAGGGCGCGGACGGCGCGGCGCTCGAACGGCAGGAGACGGTCGTTCGCGCCCACGCCCGGGAGCGCGGATGGGTGCTGACGGCGGTCCATCGGGATCGCGCGGACGGGAAGGGCCTGTTCAACCGGCCCGGGCTCGCCGCGGCGGTGCGCGAGCTCGAGGCGCCCCCCGCCCCGGAGATGCCGATCCTGATCGTGTCCGACCTCGACCGGCTGACCGAGTCCCCGGCCGGTCTGGCCCGCCTGCTCACGCGGGCTGCGGACCACGGATGGGGACTGGTCGCCCTCGATGTCGAGATGGACACCACCACTCGCGCCGGACGCCGGACCGCCGACACGCTGCGCCGCGTGGGCGCCTGGACCCACAGGCGGATCAGCGAGGGCACCAAGTCGGGGATGGCCCGCGCGGCCGCGCAGGGCCGGCGCCCGGGCCGGCCGCGCACCACGTCGGCGGCGGTCGTCCATCGTCTGTGTGAATTGCGTGCGTCGGGCCTGTCCTTTCGGGACATCGCCGGCGTTCTCAACGACGAGGGCAGCAGGGGCTCGCACGGCGGGCGCTGGAGCGAACGGACGGCGCGAGCGGCATACGCCCGCTACCGGGCCGCCGCCGCATGACGGTCGCGACCGCACCGTCGCCCGGCGCGCTCAGCGCCCTCGCCGATCCGGCCCTCGTGAGCCTCGCCGCGGGCGGCAGCGCCCATGCCTTCGAGACTCTCGACCGCCGCCACCGCCCCGCCATCCTTCGGCAGTGCGCCCATCTGGTGCGCAGTCCCCACGACGCCGAGGAGGCCACCCAGCAGGCGATGTTCACGGCCTATCGCGCGCTCGCCGCCGGGAGGGCGCCGAAATCGTTCCTCGCGTGGTTGACCGCGATCGCCCGCAACGAGTGCTTCGACATGATCCGGGCGCGCAAGGGCGTGGAGCCGCTGCTCGCCGAGGTGGAGGCCGGCGGCGAGACCCCGCCCGAGCGCGTCGAGCGGCGCGAGCGCATGGAGACACTCACGCAGGACCTCGTCGAGTTGCCGGAGGCGCAGCGCCGGGCGCTCGTGCTGCGCGGCGTGGGCGATCTCTCGCACGCCGAGATCGCCCGGGTCCTGGGTGGCACACCGACCGAGATGCGGACGCTGGTGCACGAGGCGCGCAGCTCTCTCGCCGAGTTCGAGGCGGGGCGCGCCCTGGGCTGCGACATGGTGCGCGACCGCATCGAGACCGGCGACGGCCGGGCTCTTCGGGCGCGCCGGGTGAGGGCCCACCTGCGCGCGTGCGCGTCGTGCGCGACGGCCGCGGGCGGGCGGGCACGCGGCGGCCGGCGCGGTTTCGGCGCCCTGCTGCCGGTCCCGCCCCTCGGCGAGATCCGGGCCGCCCTCTTCGGGGAGGCTCGGCCGGCATCGCCGGCCCCGGCCCCGGCGCCGTTGCGGGCGTTTCGGGCGCGATCGTGGCCTCGCTCGTGATCGGGCCGGGCGGTGGAGCCGGTGGCGGTGCGATCGCCTCGGACCCGGCGGCGGCTCCCGCGCGAGGCTCTGAGGCACGGGCCCCGGCCCCCGCGACGAGCTCCTCCGGTCCGGCCACGCTCGACGGACCGCGCCGGCGCCACTCCCCGCTCGCGGGACGCGATCCGTTGCGGGGCCGTCCCCTGCGCCGGTCGCCGGGGGCGACTGCGAGCATCGGTGAGCGCGGGAGCTGACGGCAAGGACGCGTCACCCACGGTTGGGGACGCGTTTACCCGCGCGGCCGCGTGCGATTGGATGGGCCCATGCCGGCGGGACGGGGCCAGACGCAGCGGTGGGTGCACCACGTGGCCGACCTCGACACGGGCCGGGTGCTGAGCACGACGCTGGATCGCCCCGCCGAACCGCACGCACGCGCCGAGCGGCTCGCGGGGCTCGGTCACGTGTTCGACCCGACGATCTTCGGCGGGCCCGCGTACCGCCTGACGCCGCGCGCGCCGTACCAGGCCCACCCCGAGGCCTCGTTGGTCGCTTCGCGGTGCGACTACTCGTCGAACCGACGACCGCGTGGTCTGGCAGCCCCCCCGCGACGCCGCGGGCACATCCGATCTGGGCGCCCTGCGCGCCTCGTTCGCGGAGTCGCCGGACCGGCGCTCGGTCGTCAGCGTTCTGCTCTCGGGAGCACCCTGGCCGGGAATGGTGGGCCACGTGTCGCTTCAGGAGACCCAGAGCGTGGGCTCGGTGAGGATCCCGATCGCCGAGCCGTTCGCGGCCCACACCGTCGACCTCACCTTCGTGCCCCTCGGCGGGCGCCTGGCCGATGTGCTGATGCTGCTCGAGCCCGGCATCGAGCTGCTGACATTCCGCGCGATCAGCTTCGCCGCGGCCCCGCCGGTATCCACCCAGACGGCATGAGGCTCAGCCGATCGCGGCCCGGCGGGCGAGCAGGAACTCGAGGGCCACGCCGTGCTGGTCGGGCCGGCCGATGAGTCCCGACAGGGGCAGCACGGCCCCGCTGAAGCCGACGGCATTCCAGGTGGCGTCGTGGGCGACCGGCGCGGGCGGGAGGACGTAGAGGTACGGCTCCTCCGAGGTCGTGTCGCCGGGCGAGGCGCCGAACGTCGCCCGCCCGCCGGCCGCCGCGGAGTCGAACGCCACGTCGAAGTGCTCGGGCCAGAGCTGGATCTCGCTCGGTTCGTCGCCGGCCTGGCCAGCGCGCACAGCGTCCAGCACCTCTGTGCCGAAGCGGTACCAGGCCGCGAGCACGGCCATCGCCCCCGGATCGAGCGGCAGCGGCGCGTCCACGTCCCCGGGCGGCGGCACGTCGAACTCCGCGGCCCACTCCAGGTCGGGCGGGCCGCCGAGCGCGAATCGCGCGCCGGCTGCCAGCGTGGTGACCGCCTCCGACGTCTCGGCGCCGCCGCGCCGCCGGACGAGCCTGGTCCCCTCCAGCCGCACGCTCTCGTCGTCGCCGAAGAGCGGTGTGGTGAACCCGCCATCGCTCGCGCGCAGCCCGATGCGCCCCGTCATCCGGCGGCGCGCCGGGGAGATCACGTACACCGCGAGTCGGTGGGCCGCGAGGCGGGTGGCCGCGAGGGTCGCGGGCGGTGGGGAGGGGAAGGGCTCGGTCACGGCGCGCCGTTCGGTCGGGTATGGGCACGCTACTCGTCTGCGAACGCGCGTACTGGACTTCCGACAGCCGCGTCCCGTTCGTTCCGGTGGCTGCCGCGCCGGCAGTCGTTCCTACCCTCCTCGCATCGAGATCGGCAAGGAGGCGGGGATGCGACGGATGGATCCGATCGGCGTCAGGGCGGGACGGGGACTCGCGATGTGGGCGGTGCTGCTCGGGATGCTGGCCGGGATGGCCGCCATCGCCGTGGCGCCTGCCGACGCGGCGGTCATCAGGTACGAGGGCTCCTTCTCGCGTCCCGACGCCCGGGTGCGCTGCACTCTCACCGCCGGCTGGGCCCAGTGCGTGTCGGTGAAGTCGGGGCGGGTCGCCGGCGTCAACCGCGACGGCACCACCGAGAGCTACATCACCAGGGACGCCATCGCCCGAGGCCGCCGCGTCAAGGGCCACACGCTGGTCAACCGGACCGGCACCATCGCCTGCCGCATCGGGGCCCGCTACATCTCGTGTTTCGCGCTCAAGTGGGGCTCGTCGTTCACGCAGGACGCGCACAGCGTGATGACCTCCGACCTGGGCGGCGTCAACTTCATCGACGACTCGCTCCCGGTCGTCGCTCCGACCGCCGTCGGCTGAGCGGAGTCGCTCACCGCGTCGCCGACAGGCGGCTGACCCGAGGTGCGTCCGGCCGAGGCCCTCTTCGGCGACCCCTCGGCTCCTCACAGCGAATCCTTATCGGGGCACGTCACCATCTCGTCGGTCAGAGTCCCGGTCACCGACCCGCATTACGCGCGATGGGGGAGAGCGAATGTCCCAGGCCCGCAGTCCGAGATCCATGAAGAGGAAGGCCGCGATCGCCGCGCTGTGCGTCGGCCTCACGGCCGGCGGCTACGCCGTCGCCTCGGCCGCCACCGGCTCGGGCACCACCTCGAGCGCGCCGGCCGTTCCCAACGCGCCCTACGGCGGCACGGACCATGGTCGCTTCGGTCCCCGCGGGACCCCGCCCGCGGCCCTCACCGGCGACACGCTCGCCAAGGTCACCGCCGCGGCGAAGACGAAGGTCCCCGGCGCCACGGTCGACGCCGCCTTCGCCGCCGATCGCGGCAAGGGCGCCTACGTGGTCCTGATGACCAAGGCCGACACGTCCCACGTCGCGGTGGTGCTCGACTCCTCCTTCGCGGTCGTCGCCGTCCGCACGCGTCCGGAGGGCCCGGCCGGCGAGCACAGGGGCATGCGCGGGCCGGGCCACCGGGCGGGCGAGACGGCCCTCACCGGCGACACGCTCGCCAAGGTCACCGCCGCGGCGAAGACGAAGGTCCCCGGCGCCACGGTCAACGCCGCCTTCGCCGCCGATCGCGGCAAGGGCGCCTACGTGGTCCTGATGACCAAGGCCGACACGTCCCACGTCGCGGTGGTGCTCGACTCCTCCTTCGCGGTCGTCGCCGTCCGCACGCGTCCGGAGGGCCCGGCCGGCGAGCACAGGGGCATGCGCGGGCCGGGCCACCGGGCGGGCGAGACGGCCCTCACCGGCGACACGCTCGCCAAGGTCACCGCCGCGGCGAAGGCGAAGGTGCCGGGTGCCACGCTCGACCGCGCCGAGACCGACGCCGACGGCCACGCCAAGTACGAGGCCCACATGACCAAGGCCGACGGCACCCACGTGACGGTCTACGTCAACGCCGACTTCACGGCCGCCGGCGTCGAGAACGCCCCGCCGCGCGGGCCGAGGGGCCGCCCGGGGCCCTGGGGCGGCTGAGCCGCACGCGACTGCGGCATGGCGGGAAAGGGGTCTAACCTGCCGGAATGACCGCGTCCGAGTGGGAGCCGATCGCGGATCGCCTCGCCTCCGCCTACCCGGCGTCCGACTTCGGCGCGGAGCGCCGTGCGGAGTACCTGGAGGCCCTCGGCGCCCTGGATGCGCGGGCGGTGGGCTCCGCGGTCGACGCCCTGCTGCGCGAGCCGCGCAGCGCGCCTCCCTCGGCGCCGGTCATCCGCCAGGCGGTGCTGCGGACCGGGCGGCCGGTGCCCCGGACCCCGCCGCCGGAGCCCGGTCTGTCGATCCAGCGGGCACGCATCCACGGGCTGTCCTTCCTCTCCAGCGCGTTCTCGGCCCTCGCGCTTGTTCTGCTCGCGGTCTGGTGGTTGTGGTCCCGCGGATGATTGGATGACCCCACGCGACAGGGGGGCAACGATGAACGACGCCGAGACCTTGATCCGATACATCACCCTCGACTATCCGGCGACGCTCGCCAAGCTGGCTGAGCTCGAGGGCCGCGAGGTTCTCGTGGAAGCGCGCGTGGGCGGCCTTCACGGTCCGTTCCGCCTCGCCGCGAGGGGTGTGCTGATCGGTCCGCCGCCGGGGCAGCCGGAGTTGACCGGGAGGCGCCCGCCGGGTGACGACCTCGAGGCGTTCATGCTCGACACCGGCGGTTTCCTCGCGGTGCGGGAGGAGCATTTCGTCAGCGGCGAGTGGCACGCCGGCACGGATGAGGGGCAGTACTCCGCGCAGCCCCGGCTCAACATCACGTTCGACGACTCGGTGCTCCACGTGGCCGTGTTGTGGCGCCACGACCCGCCGGCGGTCGGCTGAGCGGGGGTCGGTCAGGCCCGTCGGGTGGAGGGATCGGCCGCACCGGCCCGAAATCTCCATGCGATGTCCACCTCGTCGATCGGCAAGCAACGGTCGCCAGGCGATCCCCTCCGGACCGAGATCGAGGTCGCCCTGCGCGACGAGCTCCGGCGCCGGCGCGCGAGCACCCTGCGGTGGTCGCTGGTGGGTGTGGGAGTCGCCGTGGCGCTCGTCTCCGTGCTCCTCAACGTGCTGATCGTGGGCGATCCGGGCCGCGTGGGGCTGGCCTCCGAATCGTCGGTCACCGCCGTGCAGGAGCAGGTCGACGCGCTCCGGGCGCAGCACGTGGCGGACACCACACGGGTCGTGGCGCGCCTGCGGGGGGTCGAGAGGACGACCGCGACGACCGTTCCGCTCGTGTGCGCCGCGATCGACCAGGTCGTGACGTGGGCGTTCGTCGGCGGGGCGAAGCCCAAGAGCTGCACGGTGCCGGCGCCCAAGAGCCCCTGAGGCCGCCTTCACCCGGCGCAGATGTCCAGGGCGGCCGCCGCGCCGACCCACGATCTCTGAGCCTGGCCGAAGGCGCTGTCGGTGGCGGTGATCCGCACGCCGGAGCTCCCGCCCCCGGCGGCACCCTGTCCCGCCGCGACGACCGCGAGCGCGTTCAGCGCGTTGGCCACCGACGAGGCCGCCGTCGAAGCCCGCACGGCGGCGATCTGGCACCTCGCAACCTGCCGCCCGGCCCGGACCGCGCCCTCGATCTGACGCGCGGCGAGATGGCGGTTGAGCGCCTCGATGCGCCCCTGCTGAAGCTGTACCGGCCGGATCGTGTCGCGGGCGTCCTGCTCGGCGATCGCGGCGCGCGCGGCGACGCGGCGCAACGCATGGCCGGTCCCGCCGGGGGCGGCGGCGCGCGCCTCCAGGGCGCGGTTCCGGCTCTCGAGGTCGTCGATGCGGCCCTGGCGTTGAACCGCGACGAGCACCGCAGCGATCACGGCGATCGCCAGGAGTCCCCAGGGCAGCCATCTGCGCCAGGGGCCCGCGGCCCCCGCATCCGCGCCCGTCACCGCCCGGTGGCGAAGGCGTCGATGTCCCAGCCCGCCGTGTGCGCCCCGCCCTGGTAGGCGCTCTCGAAGAAGGCCAACAGCATGGCATGGGGGTCGACCGACGCGCGCACCGCGTCGTAGGGCAGCACGGCCAGGTGCCCGTTGCCGGTGTCCTGCCACGCCGCGTCCGCGGGCGCGAGGACCGTGTCGGCCAGGCCCGCCGGCTCGGGCGCCGTGTACGAGTAGAAGGCGGGGAACGGCGTGCGCCGTGGGTCGCCGGGCCAGAAGCCGAAGGCGATCACCTCCTGGGAGTAGGCCTCCGCGGTGACCGGATCGGCATCCGCCGATACCGGCGCCGCCCGTCCCGAGTACCGGGCGTGAGCGATGTCGAAGCTGTGCCAGAAGAGCTGGGTCGGGCTCGCCTTGCCGTTGAAGCGTCCCGCGAACTCGGCCAGCACCCGCTCGGTGTCGCCCAGGATCTGCCAGTAGCGGGCCACCGCATCGGGGTCGTAGGCGTCGTGGATGCGGTCCTCGGCGAAGGGAGGGCTGTCGCCGAGGTCGAAGGGCGTGGCGTTGATCGCCACCGACACCCCGAGCTCGTCGAGCGCAGCCATCAGCCGGGCGGTGAAATCGGCGCACGCCGGGCGGTCGGCGAGGGCGAAGCTCCGCTCCCGCCCATCGCTGGTGAGCACCACGAGGCGGTGGTCGATCAGGTCGAAGGCGATCTCGGCGTACCCGTCCCCGTGGGGCATCGGCCCCGTGCTGAGGCCGCGCGTCGTCACCTTCAGGGTGACGTGCCACCAGTGGTTGAGCGGTGGCGTGAGCGCCATCCGGATCTTTCCGACCAGCTGCGTGTAGCGGTGCAGCGTCTCCTTGGTGGGAGTCCACTCCTCATACGGCAGCGCAGGCCACGCATCACTCATCTCATGCTCCCTGACTCGGCACCCACGATTCGTCCGGCACATCATGGCGAGGCTGAGGAGAAATCACGCCACGAGGATGGTGAGACCGTTTCTGCCGGGACGCGTCCGGCGTTCCGCCGAACCTGATCGCCCCCACCGGCGGGCGAGAACCCCTCCGGGGGCATTTCGGTTTACTGCCGTCCGCCGTACTTGTGAGCGCCGTTGCGGGGAATCTCAGCTTCGGCTCCGTTGTGCCGACTCTTAGTGCAGTGGTGAGTCAGGGAAATCGTCCAACCATGGAGCCGGCCGTCCGCGAGGACGTCACGGAGGCGCTCCGGGCCTCGGAGCAGCGATTCGAGCTGGCCTTCAACGACGGTCAGACCGGCATGGCGCTCGTGGCCCTCGATGGCGCCTGGCTGAGGGTCAATCCGGCCCTCTGCCGAATCGTGGGCTACTCGGAGCAGGATCTCCTCCGCAGGACCGTCCAGGACATCACGCACCCCGACGACCGGGACACGGACCTCGACCACATGGCCGAGATGATCCGGGGCGAACGCGCGCGCCACGAGATGGAGAAGCGCTACCTCAGAGGTGACGGCGGCCTCGCGTGGGTGCGGCTCTCCGTGTCGATGGCCACCGACGCCGCGGGTGCGCCGGCCTACTTCGTCTGCCAGGTGCAGGACATCACCGAGCACCGCCGCCAGGAGAGGCGGCTACGCGATTCCGCCCGTGAGCACGCCGCCCTTCATCGCGTCTCCGAGGCTGTGGCCCACGACGTCGGCGAGGAGGCCCTGTGGGGCCTCGTCGCTCGTGAGGCCGCCGGGCTGTTCTCGGTCGAGACCGCCATCGTCGTGCGTTTCGTCGGGAGCCATGGCGTCGTCGTCGGCGTCCATGGCGAGCATTTCGGCATCGGCGCGCGCCTCCCGACCACCGGCCCGGGAGCCCTGGCCCAGGTCGCGCGTAGCCACGCCGGCGCGCGCATCGACGCATACGAGGCCCTCGGCGCCGGGTCGCGCCTGCGCGAGCAGGCCATGGAGCGCGGGCTGGTCGCCAGCGTCGCCGCGCCCGTGATGGTGGGAACCGAGCCGTGGGGCGCCCTTCTTGTGTCGACGGCCGACCGCTCAGGGTTCGCCGGCGATGCCGCGGGCCGCCTGGCCCGTTTCGCAGAGCTCGTCGCGCTCGGCATCGCCAACGCCCAGGCGCGGGCCGAGCTGCTCAGCCGCGCGATGACCGATCCGCTGACCGGGCTGGCCAACCACCGCGCCTTCCACGAGCGGCTGGCCGTCGAGGTGGAGCGGGCGGACCGCCACGGACGTCACCTTGCCGTCGCCGTGATGGACCTCGACCGCTTCAAGGCGGTCAACGACACGTACGGGCATCCGGTCGGCGACCGCGTGCTGCGGGAGCTCGCGGACCGTCTGAGGGTGCTGACCCGGCCCGAGGACGAATTCGCGCGGGTGGGCGGTGAGGAGTTCGCGCTGATCCTGCCCGAGAGCGATCCGAAGGCGGCGTCGCTGATCCTCGAGCGCATGCGCTGCGCCGTGGCGGACGCGCCCTTCGCCGAGGTGCGGGGGCGCATCACGATCTCGATCGGCGTCGCTCACCTGAGCGACGCCGGTGGCCCAAACGAGCTCTACCAGCAGGCCGACGAGGCGCTGTACCTGGCCAAGGACGAGGGACGCGACCGCGTATCGGCCTGGGTGCCCGGCCTCGCCTCGTCGCCCACCACCGCCGCCCACGACCCGGACGAGCGCCAGCGCACCGTCGAGGGCATCCTCGCCCTGGCGCGCGCGGTCGACGCCCGCGATCCCGCCATGCGTCGTCACTCCGGCCGCGTCGCCGACCTCGCCGTGCGACTCGCCACGGTCCTCGGCTGGCGCATCGAGGAGTGCGCCCTGCTGCGCGACGCGGGGCTGGTGCACGACGTCGGCAAGATCGGCGTCCCCGACTCGATCCTGCTCAAGGCCGGTCGGCTGACCCCCGAGGAGCACGAGCAGATCACGCTGCACGCGGCGCTCGGTGCCCAGATCGCGCGCGACGTCCTCACCTATGACCAGGTCGGCTGGGTGAAGAGCCACCACGAGCGCTGGGACGGGGCGGGCTACCCCGATCGGCTCGCGGCCGAGCAGATCCCCCCGGGGGCCCGCATCCTCGCCGTCGCCGACGCGTTCGACCACATGACGGCGACGCGCACGTACTCCAAGACCCGCTCGGTGGACGCCGCGGTGGCCGAGTGCCGCAGGCTCGCCGGCACCCAGTTCGCGCCCGAGGTCGTGGAGGCGCTCGAGCGGCTGTGCGCCGTCGGCGCGCTGACGCGCTCCGACACGCCCTGAACCCCGCGGGGGCGCGTCAGCCGGCCGGGGGCACCTGGTCGGCGCTGGGGTCGACCGTGCGCGTCGGCGCCTCGTCGAGGGCGGGCGGGTCCTGCTCGAGCAGCTCGCTCACCGTCACCGGCTTCAGGCCGCGCTTTCGCAGCCCCTTTTGGATCAACGGGATCGCCTTCACCGTCTGATTGCGTAGGCCTCCGCCGTCGTGCAGCAGGATGATCGACCCGGGACGCACGCCGGCGAGCACCCGGCGGCTGATCTCGGCCGCGGAGATGTCGGACACCCAGTCGTCGCCGTCGACGTCCCACAGCACCGGGACCATCCGCGCCGACGCGATCGCGCCGATCACGCGGTCGTCGATGGCCCCGTACGGCGGCCGGTAGAACGCCGGGTCCACACCGACGCCCTTGCGGATGGCGTCACGCGTGTCGAGCAGCTCCGAGCGGACCTGCGTCGTGGTGAGGGTGGTCAGGTCGGGGTGGTCCCAGGTGTGCACGCCGATCTCGTTGCCGTGCTTGACGATCGCCCGCAGCTCGTGCTCGTTGCCCGCGATCTGGCGCCCGATGACGAAGAACGTCGCGTGGAGCTTGAGCCGGTTGAGTTGCGCCAGCGTCTTCAGGGTCGTGGGCGCGGGGCCGTCGTCGAAGCTCAGCGCGACCAGGCTGGATGTGTCGTTGCCCCGGTACACCGGCTGCTTCACGAGCGCGATCTGGGCCATCGCGCGGCGTTGGGCCGCGGCCTTGGCCGCCGCCGGGTCCAGGCGCACCGCGGACGCGGCGCCATCCGCGGTGCCATCCGATCCGCCTCCCCCGCCCAGGTGGGCGATCAGGGCGGCGATCACCGCGAGGAGCGCCAGCCCGATGAGCAGCCCCAGCCATGGAGCGGGACGCGGCAACCTATCCATCTGCGGCGGAGCTCCTCGGTGGCGACGACGGGCGCAAGGATCTCACTTCCACGTCTCCGAGCGTTTCCCCTCGTGTCGATCAACCGGGCCGGCGGGGGACCACGATCGTCGCCGTGACCACCTGCACCACCTCGTCGCGGTCGTTCTTCGTCTCGGTCACCATGCGCACCAGGCCCCGGTCCGGGCGCGAGCGCGAGGGACGCACCTCGAGGATCTCGGCCTCGATGCGGAGCACGTCGCCGGGCAGGGTCGGCCGCGGCCACTCGACCGCCGCCGCGGCCCCGACGAGGCCTCCGGCGATCGGGATCGACGCGACCTGCAGCCGCATGGTCACTCCCGCGGTGTGCCACCCGCTCGCCACCAGCTGCCCGAAGAGCGTGTCGGTCGCCGCCTCGTGATCCAGGTGGAAGGGCTGTGGATCGAACTGGGCGGCGAACGCCCGGATCGCCGCCTCGTCGACGACGACCCGGGCGCCGTTCGCGAACCGCTGTCCGACGCTCAGGTCATCAAGGTAGAGGAGCGGGCTCCCGTGGTGCGGTGTCGTGCTCGGCATCGGTCATCACCTCCCGCTGGGAGCGTAGTGGCCGCGGGCGCGGCAGGAGGGCCGTCGGCGCCCCGGACGCCACGACCAGGAAAACCTGCCGGTGACGCGGCAACCGTATGTCGTGGCCCTCCGTTCGCTCGTCCGACCGACCCCGGAGGCGACACCGGGGAACACAAACCGCTGATGGAGCCTCGACACATGCGCCCGTACCGGACCGCCGGCGGGGGGCGAGGCCGCCGTCCTCGGGTCGATGATGCTGGTTGCGTGACGCAAGCCACTGTGCGCTAGCCTCTCCCGATGCTTCCGCGCGACTACGCCGGCCAGAACTGCTCGGTCGCCCGAACGCTGGAGGTGGTGGGCGAGAGGTGGACCCTGCTGGTGCTGCGCGACGCCATGATGGGCGTCACGCGGTTCGAGGTCTTCCTCCGCCGGATCGGTCTGGCGCCCAACATCCTCACCAAGCGCCTGCGGGCGCTGACCGAGGCCGGGATCCTGGATCGCCGCCTCTATCAGGAGCGCCCGGAGCGCCACGAGTACGTGCTCACGCAGGACGGCAAGCAGCTGTTCCCGGTGGTGATGGGGCTGATGCGGTGGGGCGACGCCCACCTGTCGCCCGCGGGCGCGCCGGCGGTGGTCCGCCACGCGGACTGCGACGGGGAGATCGACGGACGCGCCGTGTGCACGCGCTGCGGCGAGGCCGTGGACGTCAACGACGTGACCTGGCACCACGGGCCGGGATCGAAGCAGCCGGTCGGCCCGAGGCCCACTCCTCCGCTCTGAGAGGTCGTCGGGCCGATGCTTGCGTGACGCTAGTGTCCGGATTAGGGTCGCTTGCGTGACGCAACACGAACCCACCCGGAGGTGGTCCGATGGAGGCACTCGAGGCCGTTCGACTCCGCCGCAGCGTGCGGCGGTACACCGACGCACCGGTGTCCGACGAGGATCTCGACGCGCTCCTGCGCCTCGCGCTGCAGGCCCCGACCGGGCACAACGCCCAGGCCTGGAGCCTGATCGTGGTGCGCGATGCCGAGCGCCGCGCCGCGTTGGCCGAGCTCGTGCTGAAGGGCGCGGCCATGTACTTCGCCGCCAACCGCCCGCCCGGTGACCGCTCTCCCGAGGAGCACGAGGCGTGGGCGTCGGAGTACGCGGACACCGCGCTCGGCAGCTACCGGGATGTCCCGGTCTGGATCGCCGGCCTCGTCGTGCCGCGGTTCTTCTTCCCGGACGACGAGATGAAGCAGCGCATCGAGACCTTCTCGGAGGACTCCTCCGTGTCGTTCGCGCTCGAGAATCTCTTCATCGCGGCACGGGCCTTGGGCCTCGGCACCACGCCGACGATCTTCCACTGGTTCGTCGAGGACGAGTACCGCGCGCTGCTCGGCATCCCGGACGCGCACCGCGTCCACTACCTCAGCCCGCTGGGCTATCCGCCCGAGTTCCCGGTCGGATTGCGCCCCGAGGCGGCCAAGGCGCGCCGTCCGTGGAGAACGCTGGTGCACGACGAGGAGTGGGGAAACCCGAGGAAGTCCGCATAGCCGGCGCTTCTTGCGAGTGCGTGGAGGACGCGAGACACGGCGAGGAACGCCCATGCCGCCTGGTGCAGCCCTCACGTCGCCGCCCACGCGGGGCGGGGTGCGACCGACACGCTCATGCCTGGATAATTCCCCCGGGATAGGATCCGGGCATGGCGGTTTTCCGATCGTTGTTCAACGTGCTGCTGGTCCTCTGCACCGCCGTGGTGCTGGCGTTTCTCGTGGTGCCGGTACTCGCGCTCTTCCTGCGCATCCCGCCCGGTGATCTGATCTCGCAGCTGGGCAACGGGGTGGTCACCGATGCCCTGATCGTGACCGCCAAGACCAACGCGATCGCTTTCGGGCTGACGCTTCTGGTCGGGACGCCGGCCGCCTACTTCCTCGCGACCCGGCGGTTCCCCGGTCGCAGCGTGCTGATCACGCTCATCGAGCTGCCCCTGGTGCTGCCGCCCGCGGTGGCGGGCATCGGGCTGCTCGCCGCGTTCGGCCGGCTCGGGTTGCTGGGGGGGACCTTCGACGCCTTCGGCATATCGATCGGGTTCACCCAGACCGCGGTGGTGCTGGCGATCCTGTTCGTCGCCGGGCCGTTCTACGTCCGACAGGGGATCGCCTCGTTCGAGGCCCTCGATCCCAACCTGATGCTCGCCGGCCGCACGCTGGGGGCCGGGCCGGGGCGCACCTTCTGGCGCATCGCACTGCCGTTGGCATCCGGCGGCCTCGGCGCGGGCGCGGCTCTCTCGCTGGCCCGCGGCATCGGCGAGTTCGGCGCGACGATCATGTTCGCCGGGAGCCTCCAGGGCGTGACCCAGACGGTGACCCTCGCCATCTATCAGGAGCTCGACGTCGATTTCGACGTGGCGCTCGCGATCGGCGCCCTGCTGGTGGTGATCAGCGGCGCGGTCCTGCTGTCGATGAAGCTGGTGCTCGGCTGGAGGTCGTCGCGCCGCCTCGGGCGCGCCACCGCGACGCCCTACGGTCGCCTGCTCTGAACGGGGGAGGTCGGCGACGGCCCTGACGCTCGACATCCGCGTCCCGCTGCGCCAATTCACCCTGGCGCTCGCGCTGGCGGTGGAGGACGGCGAGACCGTCGCCCTGGTCGGCCCGTCCGGCGCGGGCAAGACCACCGTGCTGCGCGCGATCGCCGGAGCCACGCGGCCCGCGGCGGGGCGGGTCGCGGTGGGCGAGCGAGTGCTGTTCGACGCCGACCGTCGCGTCAACCTCCCGCCCGAGGCGCGGCGGGTGGGCTACGTGTTCCAGGAGTACGCCCTGTTCCCGCACATGACCGTGCGCGCCAACGTCGCCTTCGCCGGACGCGAGCGCGCGGGCGACCTGCTCGAGCGCTTCGGGGTGGCGCACCTCGCCGGCGCCTATCCCGGCGGCCTGTCGGGAGGCGAGCGCCAGCGCGTGGCGCTGGCGCGGGCGATCGCCAGCGATCCGGGCGTGCTGCTGCTGGACGAGCCGCTCTCCGCGCTCGACGCCCACACCCGCGACCGGGTGCGCGGTGAGCTGCGCGATCTGCTGCACGAGCTCGCGCTGCCCGCGCTGCTCGTGACCCACGACTTCGAGGACGCCGCCTCGCTGGCGGACCGGGTCGGGGTGATCGTGGCGGGCGGGATCCGGCAGATGAGCACCCCTGAGCGGCTGCTGGCCGAGCCCGAGGACGCGTTCGTGGCGAGCTTCGTCGGCACCAACCTGCTGCCTGGGGTCGCGCGGGCCATCGCCGGCGGCCTCAGCGAGGTCACGCTCGACCAGGGCGGCGTGATCCGGGCTTCCGCGGGGCCCGATGGCCCGGTCGGCGCCGTGGTCCATCCCTGGGATGTCCGGGTGGATGGGGCGCAGGGGGACGACGGGTCGCTCAACGAGCTGCGCGCGCCGATCGCGTCGATCACGCCCGAGGGCAACCGCGTGCGGATCCGCGTCGGCCCGTTGATCGCCGAGTTGCCGGCGGCGGATGCCCGGCGCAGCGGGCTGGAGGCCGGCCAGGTGGTCGCGGCGCGGTTTGCGCCGGAGGCGACCCGCCTGGTTCCGCTCGCGGGAGCCACGGGTCTGAACCAGGTCTGAACCGTCGGGAGTGCCCGCAGGGCTGTCGGCGCGCGTGCTCGCTGGCACACTGCATCCCGTTCCCGCACGGAGGGGCGTGGTGGGCCGGACGTTGACCATGAGCGGGCGCTGGCCCGCGCTGATGCTGGCGCTCGCCGTCGCGCTGGCCTTTGCAGACTCGTCGATCGTGATGCTCGGCCTGCCCGAGATCTACGGTGACCTCGACGCCTCGATCACCGGGGTGTCATTGGTGATCACGGGCTACAACGTGGTGGTCGCGATCGTGGCCCTCGCGCTCGTGCCCCTGATCGGCCGGCTGCGGCCGGGGAGGCTCGTCGGCCTCGGCTTGGTGGTGTTCCTCATCTCCTCGTTGGCGTGCGGCCTGGTCAACGACCTCGTGTCGCTGGTCGTGCTTCGCTCCACCCAGGGGCTGGGGGCGGCGTTGGTGCTGGCGGCCTCCCTGCCCGTGATGGCGCTCCTCACCGGGTCGGCCGCGGCCGGGCGCGCCTGGTGGGGGCTCGCGGGGACGCTCGGGGCGGTCCTCGGTCCGGCGGTCGGCGGCGTGCTGACAGAGCTCTTCGACTGGCGGGCGATCTTCATCGCGCAGGCGCCCGTGGCGGCCGTGGCGCTGATCGCCGTGGCGACGCCGGCCGTGTGGCGGCTCGCGCCCGAGGGCCGCACCGCCGCGAGGATCCCGTTCTGGTCCAACCTCGGCCTGCTGTTCGCCTTCGGGGCGCTGGTGGGCGCGCTGTTCCTGGCCGTGCTGATGATCGTGACCGTGTGGGGCTTCGGGCCCCTGTACGGGGCGCTGGTGGTCAGCGTGCTGCCCGTTGCCGCCCTGCTGGTGCGGCGTCTCTCGGGCCGCGTCGGCGCCGGATGGAGCACGATCGCGGGATCGCTGCTGCTGGCCGCGGGGCTGGTGGGGCTGGCGTTCCTGCCCGCGGTCAGCGGCTGGTGGGCGGCCGCGGCGCTCGCCGTCTGCGGGGCCGGATTCGGCCTGCTGGTGCCTCCGCTGACGGCCGAGTCGGTCTCGGGGGACCGCGGCATGAGCACGGCGGGGGCGGCGTCGGTGAGCGCGCGGCACATCGGCCTCGTCGTGGTGCTGCTGATCGTGGCGCCGCTGCTCGCGACCGACCTCGACGCCGGCGGCGACCGGGCGACGGCCAACGCGACCCAGGCGATCCTCGACGCGCCGCTCGACCTGCAGCAGAAGATCCCCGTCGCCCTCGCCCTCTCGAAGGAGTTCGATCGCACCGCGCGGGGGGCCGTCCCCGACCTCACGCGCCCCTTCGACGACATCGGCGCCGCCGACGACGCCAAGGTGCGCGGCGTGCGCGACGGCCTGCTCGACACCATCGAGTCGGCCCTGACGCGCAGCTTCCGCTCGGCCTACCTCGTCTCGGCCCTGTTCGCGCTGCTCACGCTGATCCCGGTCGCCGTGGCCTGGACCGTCCGCTCCCGGGCGGGCGCCCCGCGCCGGGGGCCGCCCCGCGCGGCCCTCGGCGCGCTGGGCGGGCTGGTGCTCGCGGGTGTGCTGTTCGTGGGCGTCGAGGCCGCCGCGGGAGGGGCCGGCCTGGGCCGCTCGACCATCGCGGATCCCTGCGCCACCACCACGGATCGCTCGCGCGACGGATTCGACGCGACCCTCCAGGGCGTCATCCTCGACGGCTTGGCCGGCGCGGCCTGCGATCTGCACGTGACCCGGGAGGAGCTCGTGCTCTCGTTCGGCGGCGGTCCGGCCTCGAAGGTCGACTGGACATCGCCGGCGGTCGAGCGGGCGGTCCGCTCGGGCCTGGTGCGCTCCATCGACGAGTCGGAGAAGCGCGGCACGCTCAACGGCGTCGTCGCCGGCCTCTTCCGGACCGTCGCGGAGCGCGCACCGATCCAGGAATTGATTCGCGGCGCCGGAGGTGTCAGCGACCTCGGCAACATCGACCTCGGCGCCCTGCTCGACCGGATCCGCTAGGGCCCGCGCCTACTTCCTGCGGTGCTTGGGCGGCCTGATCCTGATGACGCGGCTGGTGCGGACCGAGGCGCCGGGGAGGCCGCTCACGACCCGGACCCGCACGACGTAGGCGCCCACCTTCAGCTTGGGCCGGCTGAGCTTGATCAGCCGGACACCGGCGTTCAGCGACCGGGTGACCGGTTTCGCGACCCCCCGCAGCACCACCCTCCTGCGTGGCTTGGTGCGGATCGTCCGGCGGAGCACCTGGACGCTGACGCGCGCCTTGGCGCTGAGGGTGACCCTCACCACCAGCTTGCCGCGCGAGCGCCCGGCCCTCAGCGCCGTCACCCGGGGCCGGCGCGTCGCCGGGGGAAGCCCGGTGCGGGTGACGGTGCGGGTGATCTCGCTGACGTTGCCGGCGCCGTCGGTCGCCGTGACGAGGATCGCGTTGGGTCCCGGCACCAGCGGCAGGCTCGTCGAGAAGCCGCCGGTCGCGGTGAGGGGCAGCGGGATGCCGTTCACCGTCAGCGAGGCGACGCCGGAGGCGTCGGACACCGAGCCGCCGATCGGCACCTGCGAGGCGATCTGGGAGAGCCCCTCAGCCGGACCGGTCAGCGAGAGCGCCGGTGCCGTCGTGTCGGTGGGCGTGAGCTCCTTGGCGAAGACGTCCGGCGTGAGGTTGACGTCCGTGGGGATCAGGCGGGTCCCGGGAGGCACGGCGGGATCGGTGAAGACGAAGGCCATCAGCCCTCCGTCGGCGGCCACCGCGGCGTGGTCGCTGTCCGTGCTTCCCTGGGTGGCTCCGTTGACCGAGACGAGCTGCGTCGTCGAGGTGCCGATGTCGCGCGCGAAGACGTCCTTGACCGCGGCGTTGCCGTCGGCCGCGAGGTTGGTCGCGGTCGAGGCGAAGCCCACCCGCGCCCCGTCGGCCGAGATCGAGGGCCGGGTGCCCGCGCCGTCTCCGGCCGTCGCGAGGCCGTTGCGCGCCGACGCCAGCACGAAGGCGCCGGTGCCCATGTCGCGTCGATAGGCGTCATTCAGGATGTTCGTGTCGTTGGTGGGGTCGTACTTCTCGCCCGTCTCGAACACCACGTACCGGCCATCGCCGGAGATGTCGGGGAAGCTCGAGCCGGTGGTCCGCGTCGGGTCGCTCGCGGCGGCGAGGGTGTCGGCGACCAGGTTGCGCACGTAGACGTCGTTGGCGGCGCCGGAGTCGTCGGGCGCGAGGTTGGTCGTCCCGGCGGGCGCCTCGAAGGCGACCACGCGCCCGTCGGCGCTGATCGCCGGCCGCTCGGTGGTGCCGTTGGCCTGCACGCCGGCCGTGGTCGCGGCCGCGAGGGTCGTCGCGCCGGCGCCGACGTCGCGAACGACCACGTCCGAGGCGTTGTTGTTGTCGTTCGGGAAGAGGTTGGTCGCCAGGCCGCTGGTGAACGCGACGCGGTCGCCGGTGTACGAGACGTCGGGGTCGCCGCCCACGGCGGCATTGGCCTTCTGGCCCGACGAGTTGACCGAGATCAGCGTCACCGCGCCCGTGACCAGATCCTTGCGATACACGTCGAGGTTGGCGTCGGTGTCGCCGGGGGAGAGGTTGGTGGCCGTCGAGGAGAAGACCGCGTAGCGGCCGTTGCCCGAGAGGGCGAACAGGACGTTGCCGACGCTGTCCGACTCCACGTCGCCGTCGGCCGGGGCTCCGGCGGCATTCGACGAGGCGAGCGCCGTCGTCCCGGTGGTGCGGTCGCGCACGAACAGCTGCACCTTGCCGCCGGTCGCCACGCCGGTGAGCGCCGACGCGGAGGTGAACGCCACGTAGCGGCCGCCGGCCGAGACGGCGCCGGCCTCGACGGGACCGGCGCCCTGGGCGCCGGTCGTCGAGACCGACACGAGGCTCAGGTCGCCGGGAGCCCCGAGCGCCGGCGCGCCCGTCGCGAGAAGGGCGGCGGTGATGAGGAGCCCGACGCGGGCCGTGCGGGCTGGGGTCACGGAGCCATCCTTCCCCCGTGCCCCCCGCTTCGCAAGCCTCGGCCTCAGCCGGCCGCCTTCGCGAGCGCCTGATCGATGTCCGCGAGGATGTCGTCGATGTGCTCGATGCCGACGGACAGCCGCACCATGTCCTGCGTCACGCCCGCCTTGGCCAGCTCGGCCTCGTTCAGCTGGGAGTGGGTGGTGGTGGCGGGGTGGATCGCCAGCGACTTCGCGTCGCCGATGTTGGCCATCAGGGTGAACAGCTCCAGCGCGTCGATGAACGCGCGCCCCGCGTCGCGGCCGCCCTTGATGCCGAACGTGAGGATGGCGCCGTAGCCTCCCTTCAGGATGCGGCCGGCCACCTCGTGGTACTCGAATGAGGGCAGGCCCGGGTACCAGGTCCAGGTGACCTGGGGATGCGCCTCGAGGTGCTTCGCGACGGCGAGCGCGTTCTCGCTGTGGCGCTCGATGCGCAGCGGCAGCGTCTCGACGCCCTGCAGGAACAGGAACGCGTTGAACGGTGACAGCGCGGCGCCCGTGTTGCGCAGCAGCACGGTGCGTACGCGGCCGATGTAGGCGGCCGGGCCGAGCGCGTCGCTCCACACCACGCCGTGGTACGACGGATCGGGTTTCGTGAGGCCGGGATAGCGGTCGGAGTGGGCCGTCCAGTCGAAGGTCCCGTTGTCCACCACGACCCCGCCGATCGAGGTGCCGTGGCCGCCGATGAACTTGGTCAACGAGTGCACGACGATGTCGGCGCCGTGGTCGCGGCCCCGCGTGAGGATCGGGGTGGCGACCGTGTTGTCGATCACCAGGGGCAGGCCCAGGGCGTGCGCGGCCTCCGACCAGGCGTCCAGATCGACCACGTTGACGCGCGGGTTGCCGATGGTCTCGGCGAACACCAGCTTGGTGTTCTCGTCGACGTGCGCGGCCAGATCGCCCGGCGCGTCGGGATCCACGAAACGCACCTCGATGCCGTACTGCGGCAGGGTGTGCGCGAACAGGTTGTAGGTGCCCCCGTAGAGCGTCGAGAGGGCGACGATGTTGTCGCCGGCGCGCGTCACGTTGAGCACCGAGTAGGTGACCGCGGCCTGCCCGGAGGCGGTGGCCACGGCGGCGATCCCGCCCTCGAGCGCGGCGATGCGCTGCTCGAGCACGTCCCAGGTGGGGTTCATGATCCGGGTGTAGATGTTTCCCGGGACGGCCAGGCCGAAGAGATCCTCGGCGTGCTGGGTGTCGTCGAAGGCGTAGCCGACGGTCTGGTAGATCGGCACGGCTCGGGCCTTGGTGGTCGGATCGGGTACTTGACCGCCGTGCAGCGAGATCGTCTCCGGGCGCGGAGACGGGGGCGCGGTGCTCATCGAGCTCCTCTCAGGATGGGTAAAGCCAGTAAAGCCATCAGGATTTCGGGGTACCGTATTGGTGGGTCGCGGGCGCGTCAAAGTAACCGACGGAGGAGTTCGTCCGTCGGTTACGAACATGTGTTCGACAGCGGCGCGATGTAGGATCGCCGCCCACCGGTGAGACGGAGGATCGAATGAGCCAGGCAGGCGGTGACGGGCAGGGGCGCAGGCTGCGCGCGGTGGAGCACGGCGCGGGCCCCGATCGGGCCGCCCTGGAGGCCGCGATCCTGGCGTCGGTGTGCGCCGGATCCGAGGGCGTGGTGACGCGCTCGCTCGGGACGCTGGTGGCCGACCACCTGGACGTCGCGCCCTCGGCGATCTCGCCGCGGGACCTCTCCGGGGCGCTCGGCCTGCTGATCGCATCCGGGCGGGTGGACGAGGCGGGCGGACGGCTCGTCGCGGTCGGCCAGGAGCATCGCCAGGCGGGGTAGCACCGGCGGGCCGATGCTGTGATTCGGTGTCGGATGCGTACCATGCCCCTCGTGCCGACCAGGGACGATCTCAGGAACGTGGCCATCGTGGCCCACGTCGACCACGGCAAGACCACGCTCGTGGACGCGATGCTGTGGCAGTCGGGCGCCTTCCGGGCGAATCAGGACGTCAACGAGCGCGTGATGGACTCGACCGACCTGGAGCGCGAGAAGGGCATCACGATCCTCGCCAAGAACACGGCGGTCCGCCACGGGGATCTGAAGATCAACATCATCGACACGCCCGGCCACGCCGACTTCGGTGGCGAGGTCGAGCGCGGGCTGCACATGGTGGACGGGGTGCTGCTGCTCGTGGACGCCTCCGAGGGGCCGCTTCCGCAAACCCGGTTCGTGCTGCGCAAAGCCCTCAGCGCGCGGCTGCCGGTGATCCTGGTGGTCAACAAGGTCGACCGTCCCGACGCCCGCACCGCCGAGGTCGTGGACGAGGTCTACGAGCTGTTCCTCGACCTCGACGCCGACGAGACGCAGATCGAGTTCCCGATCGTCTACTGCGTCGCCCGCGACGGGCAGGCATCGCTGACGCCGGACGAGCGCGGCGAGGACCTCGAGCCCCTGTTCGACGTGCTGCGCACCCACATCCCGCCGCCCTCCTACACCAAGGGCGCGCCGCTCCAGGCGCTGGTGACCAACCTCGCCGCCTCGAGCTACGTCGGGCGCCTGGCCATCTGCCGCGTCCACGAGGGCACCATCACCGCCGGTTCCAACGTCGCCTGGTGCCGCGCCGACGGCACCATCGCGCCGGCCAAGGTCACCGAGCTCTATGTGACGGAGGCCCTCGACCGGGTCACCGCCGACAGCGCCGGTCCCGGTGAGATCGTCGCGGTCGCCGGCCTGCCCGACGTGACCATCGGCGAGACGCTGGCCGACCCGGAGAACCCGGTCGCGCTTCCGGTGATCGCGGTCGACGAGCCGAGCCTGTCGCTGACCATCGGCATCAACACCTCGCCGCTGTCGGGCCGCGACGGCAAGTATGTGACCGCCCGGCAGGTTTCGGACCGCCTCCAGCAGGAGCTGGTCGGCAACGTCTCGCTGCGCGTGCTGCCCACCGAGCGCCCTGACGCATGGGAGGTGCAGGGCCGCGGCGAGCTCCAGCTGGCCGTGCTCGTCGAGACCATGCGCCGCGAGGGCTTCGAGCTGACCGTCGGCAAGCCGCAGGTGCTGACCCGCGAGATCGACGGCGTCATCTGCGAGCCCCTCGAGCGGGCCTCGATCGACGTCCCCGAGGACTTCCTCGGCGTCGTCACCCAGATGCTCGCGCTGCGCAAGGGCCGCCTCGAGCAGATCGTCAACCACGGCACGGGCTGGGCGCGGATGGAGTACCTGCTGCCCGCCCGCGGGCTGGTCGGCTTCCGCACCGAGTTCCTCACCGAGACGCGCGGCACCGGCCTGCTGCACCACGTGTTCGACCGCTGGGAGCCGTGGATGGGGGAGATCCGCACCCGTCCGCGCGGCAGCCTGATCGCCGACCGCGCCGGCGTCACCGTCGCGTTCGCGCTCTTCGGTCTGCAGGAGCGGGGCACGCTCTTCGTGGGCCCCGGCGAGGCCGTCTACGAGGGCGTGATCATCGGTGAGAACGGGCGGGGTGACGACCTCAACGTCAACCCCACCAAGGAGAAGAAGCTCACCAACATGCGCTCATCGACGAGCGACGAGCTGGTGCGCCTCGTCCCTCCCCGCCGCATCTCACTGGACCAGGCGCTCGAGTTCGTGCGCGAGGACGAGTGCGTCGAGGTGACGCCCAACGCCGTGCGCTTGCGCAAAGTGGAGCTGGTCGGACACGCCCGCGCCAAGCTCACCAAGAGGGCGGGCGCCGCACCCCGCTGAGCGGGAGCGGGTTCCCGGACCTCAGCTCGGGCTGGCGGGCCCCTCGGGGCCGCGGCCGGTGTCCTGCTCGACGTCACGCTCGACCCGTCCGTCCTCGCGCGCGACGCTCGTGAGGCCGCCGATCAGGGCGAAGATCAGCGCGCCGGCGAGGCCGAGCAACGCGGCGTACCCGATCGCGCCGCCGACCGTGTGGGTCTCGAAGGGGCCGGGCGACAGGCTCAGGATGACCCCGAGCACGACGCCGGCGACCAGGCCGACCGACGACCAGCGCAGCAGCGCCGTGCGCAGCTTGGTGTTGATGCCGCGGCTCGTCGTCGGATCGACCGAGCCACCTGCCTCGGCCAGGGCCGTCTCGTTGGCGTCGACGGCCTTGGTGATGGTCTCCGCGCGGCTCTCCGCGTGGGGCTCAGCCGGGAGGTCCCGCTGCGTGACCGGTGCGTTCTCGTCTTCCATGTCCACCCTCCTCGAACGACCCCCGTGAGCTACCCCGGGCCGGAGGGGTGGAAACCTCTGCGAGCGGCCCTCAGGCCTCTCCGGCCTCGGTGACTCCGGTGGGACACTGGGGCGTGTCCCCGCCGCCGGGAAGGCGGGCGAGCAGCACGGCGAGCGCCTCGACCTCGTCCGGCGCGAAACGCTCGCCGAACATCGCGGTGAGCGCGGCCAGGTGCCCCTCTGACGCGCGGACCAGGGTGGTGCGCCCGTGATCGGTGATCACGGCGTAGGACACGCGGCCGTCGGACTCGCAGAAGCGCTTGCACACCATCCCGGACTTCTCGAGGCCGTCGAGCAGACGGGTGATGCCCGAGGGCGTGAGGCCGATCGCCTGCGCCAGATCCCCGCGGCGCATCTCGCCGTTGTCGGCCAGATCCAGCTGGCGGAGCACCTCGAAGTCGGTGACGGTCATGCCGTGATTTGCCTGCAAATCGGCGTTGAATGAGCGCGTCAGAGCGGCGTGGGCGCCCATCAGGGCGACCCATGCGGCGATGCTCGGTTCTGTGGTGACAGCAGACACTTGACTGCTCAAGGAAGGCTCGCTAACTTAGTTGCGTACTCAAAAAGTAGCGCACCACGAGGGAGACTGACAATGAGCACCACAGAGCAGCAGATCACCGCGGTACCCACCGGCACGTGGAACACGGACCCAGTTCACTCGTCCCTGGGGTTCGCCGTCAAGCACATGATCGTCGCGACGTTCCGCGGATCGATGCCCGACTTCGAGGCCACGATCACCGCCGACGACGAGGGCAACGCCACCCTGGTCGGCGTCGGCCGGGTCGCCAGCGTCGTGCTTCAGGACGAGAACCTCAGCGCTCACGTCCAGTCGCCCGACTTCTTCGACGCCCAGCGCTTTCCCGAGGTCCGGTACGCGTCGAGGGACATCTCGCTGCGCAACGGCGAGCTGGTCGTCCGCGGCGAGATCACGCTCAAGGGCGTCACCAAGCCGCTCGAGCTGCACGGCACGCTCGTCGGACCGGCGGTCGACATCGCCGGCACCACCAAGATCGGCGTCACCCTCGAGGGCACCGTCGATCGCACGGAGTTCGGCCTCAACTGGAACGCCCCACTGCCCCAGGGCGGGTTCGCGGTGGGCGACGACGTCACGCTGACCGCCGAGCTCGAACTGGGAAAGGCATAGGGCACGCGATGAAGATCCTCGGCATCTCAGGGAGCCTCCGAGAGGACTCCCACAACACGAAGCTCCTGCGCGCCGCGGCGCGTGAGGTTCCCTCGGATGTCGCGTTCGAGATCTACGACGGCCTGCGCGACGTGCCGCCGTACGACGAGGACGTCGACGGCGAGCCGCATCACCCGGCCGTCGTCCGCCTGCGCGAGGCGCTCGCCGAGGCGGACGCGGTGCTCTTCGCGACGCCCGAGTACAACCACTCCCTGCCCGGGCAGCTCAAGAACGCCCTGGACTGGGTGTCGCGGCCGCTGGTCGGCAATCCGGTGCGCTTCACGCCGGTGGCCGTCGTCGGGGCCAGCACGGGCGCGTTCGGCGCCGTGTGGGCCCAGGCGGAGCTGCGCAAGGTGCTCGCCGCCATGGGCGCCCGGGTCGTCGCGGGCGACGCCGTACTCGGCTACGCCCACCAGCGCTTCGACGAGGCGGGCGAGCTGACGGACGACGAGGTTCGCGAGCAGCTGCAGGCGGTGCTCGGTCAGCTGGTCGGCGAGGTGCGCGAGAACCCGCTCGCCGCCTGATCGCCTCCCTCGCCGGGGTCAGCTTTCGGGCCGGCCCTCGGCGAGGGCGTTCGCGCGGGCCAGCGCGTCCTCCGACCCGAGACGCGCGCACATCTGTGCGAACGCCGGAGCGGGACCCCTCCACCTGAGGTCGCCCACGCCGCCCTCGAGCACGTCCGGGGTGTCGCTGCGCAGGGTCGCCAGCACCCGGAACAGCCCTGCCAGCTCACGCCCCTCGCGCAGCGAGGCGCCCAGCCGCGCCGCCCCCCGCACCGTGACGTCCCAGTCGGCCGGATCATCGGGGATCGCGTCGATGTGGCCGTGGCGCGCCAGCACCGCGGCCGCGCTCTTGGCCCCCCATCCGGGCAGGCCCGGGAAGCCGTCGGCCGAATCGCCGACCAGGGCCAGGTAGTCGGGGATCGAGCCGGGGCAGACGCCGAAGCGCTCGCGCACCCCCTCCTCGTCGCGGGTGACGCCGGCTCGCCGGTCGAGCTGCACGATCCGGCGCCCGACCACGCACTGGGCGAGATCCTTGTCCGGCGTGCAGATCACCACCCGCGTCACCTCGGGATCGCGCGCGGCCCGGGCGGCGGCGGTCGCGAGGGCGTCGTCCGCCTCCACCTCGACCATCCCCCAGACGGTGACGCCGAGGGCGGAGAGCGCCTCCTCGAGCAGGGGGAACTGGCCGAGCAGCACAGGGTCGATGCCCTCCCCGGTCTTGTACCCGGGCCAGAGGTCGTTGCGGAACGACTCGATGACGCTGTCGGTGGCGACCCCGACGTGGGAGGCCCCGCCCTGGATCAGGTCGAGCACCGATCGCACCACGCCGCGCGTCGCCGAGCGGCCATCGGCGGCCACCTCGCTCGGCAGCCCCAGGTGGTGGCGGAAAAGCTCGTACGTTCCGTCGATAAGATGGATCTCCACGGCAACACTATGTCCGAGGTTGGCGCCCGACGGGCGACATGCGGGCGTCCGCGGGATACCCTCACCATGGATACCCGACGAGAGCCATGACCGAGTCAGAGAACTCCATCAGCCCGGTGATCGCCCGGCGCGACGGGGCGATCGCGACCTTCGTGCTCAGTCGTCCCGATCGGCGCAACCCGCTGTCGGTCGAGACGATGACCGCGCTGCGCGACGGCCTGCGCGACGCCGGAGCGGACCCGACGGTGCGGGCGGCGATCGTCGGGGCCCAGGGCACGGTGTTCAGCGCCGGGCACGACCTGCGCGAGCTGGCGATCGACGACCCCGCCACGCACGAGCGCATCTTCGACCTGTGCGCCGACCTGATGCTCACCATCCACCGCCTCGATGTGCCCGTGATCGCCCGTGTCCAGGGCCTTGCCACCGCGGCCGGTTGCCAGCTGGTGGCCGCATGTGATCTTGCGGTGGCGTCCGACCAGGCGCGTTTTGCCACTCCCGGGGTGCGCATCGGGCTCTTCTGCACCACCCCGATGGTCGAGGTGCTGCGGTCGGTGGGCCGGGCGCGCGCCATGGAGATGCTGCTCACCGGCGACGCGATCGACGCGCAGACCGCGGCGCGATGGGGGCTGGTGAACCGTGTCGTGCCGCCCGAGTCGCTCGACGCGGAGACCACGCTGCTCGCCGAGCGTATCGTCGTGGCCGGCCGGTCGGTCGTCGCCCGGGGCAAGCGCGCGGTGGGCGAGAGCGCCGACCTGACGCTCGACGATGCCTACCGCCGCGCGAGCGCGATCATGTGCGCCGACGCCGCCTCGGACGACGCGCGGGAGGGCATCGCGGCCTTCCTGGACCGGCGCGCCCCGGTGTGGAGCGACGCCACGTGACCTCGTCCTCCACGAGCGCCGCGCGCGAGTTCGCGGCCCTGCGCGAGGACCTCGCGGATCTGGCCGGTCTCGTGCTGGCCCAGGTCGAGAGGGCGATCGCCGCCTGGGACGCCTCCGACGCGACCGTCGCCGAGTCGATCGAGGACACCGACCGCGAGGTCAACATGCGCAGCTCGGCCCTGGAGGAGCGCATCCTCGAGCTGCACCGCAACTGGTCGGTGTTCGCGGGCGATCTCCGGCTGCTCCACGTCGGCCTCATCACCGCCATCGCCCTGGAGCGGGTCGGCAACCTCGCGGTCGCCATCTCGCGCCTCGCCGGGTCGGTCCCGCCGCCCGAGCCGGAGCTCGATCCGGTGCGGCGGCTCATCCGGGAGATGGGCGAGCGCTCCGTCAACGCCCTCGCGGGCGCGGTCCAGGCCGTCGCGCGCGGCGACCTCGAGGCCGGCCGGCGCGCGGTGCGCGAGGCGCAGTCGCTGAGCCAGATGCTCGATCAGGTGCTCGCCGCCGTCACGCGGGCCCCGAGCGGCCCCAGCATGCGGGCCTGGTCGGCGGCGGCGGTGCTCGTCGCACGGCACATCGAGAGGGTCGCGAACAACGCCGCCGAGCTCGGCGCCAGGGTGCACTTCCTGGTGACGGGGGAGAGCGCTCAGCCGGAGGTTTGAGCCGCGCAGGTCGCGCGGCTCGTTTTTTCGGATTCATTTGCCGATTGGCCGGGAAATGAATTGTTCGCCCGACCCTCTTACGAAATAAGGCAGCTGTGACGTATCATCTCGTCTCTCGAACGAAAAGGGGTGCAACGATCAATCACGAGACGACGGGCGAGGTATCGCCCCCAAAGCGGAAACGCGGGCGCCCCCGGGATCCCGGCGCCGATCGCCGTATTCTCGATGCGGCGCGAGCGGTCGCCGCACAGGTCGGAATCCAGGGCGCCTCGATGTCGGCGATCGCCGACCACTCGGGTGTCGGGAAGCCGACGATCTATCTCAGGTGGGCCAACCGTCGTGAGCTGATGGTCGCCGCCGTGGCCGATCTGCGCGAGCCGGTCGTCACCGAGCTCACCGGGTCGGCGCGCGACGACCTGTACCGCAGCCTCCTCGACGACCGCGAGCTGCTCGTGGTCGGTCCGGAGTCCCGTTTCCTGCGCTCGGTCCTCTTCGAGAGCGTGTCCGACCCGGACCTGGCGCAGGAGCTCGAGCAGAGCATCCTCGAGCCGCGTCGCGCCCGGCTCGTCGAGATCCTGCGCCGCGGAGCCGAGGAGGGCGAGATCCGATCCGGGGTCGACCCCGGGGGTCTCGCCGACCTCCTGACCGGACCCCTGCTCCAGGCCATGGTCCTCGGCTCGGCGATCGTGGAGGGTGACGCGCTGAGGGCTCACGTGGACGTCATCGTGGATGGCATCGGGGTCCCGCTGGCGCGCTGAGGAGACATCTCGCACTCCGCCCCTCGTGGCGGGGGCGGAGGGCTGCACACGCCCCCTGGCCGGGGGCAGGTGCGGACCGACGGCACCGACGCTGCGGCCAACCCCATGAAGCGAGGGGAAGGCCCACACCAGGAGGCGTGGGCACGCTCGGTTGAGCCGTTGACCGGCTCTATCCGGACGCCCGGCCCCGGCGGACAGCCGGTGCGGCCGGTCCGCCGAGCCGCCGGCAGGCGGCGAGCGCGCGATGCACGGGCCCGCCCGAGAGGCCCGTGCATCGCCATGTCGCCAGTCCTCCACGCGCTCCTGGAGAGCGCCGGATCACGGCGTTCTCCGAGCGCGGAAACTCCCTCGGCGAAATCCTCATTGACAACATATGTATTTGACCTACACTGGCCTCCATGGGACCAGGACATCGACATGGACATCGAGGGCCTCCCATGCATCGTGGCCCCGGAGGGCGGGGCCCGCGGACGCGGCGTGAGGTCGCGCCGGGCGAGTGGGAGGTGCGTGCTCGGGTGGAGCGATTCATCGAGCCGACCCTCCTGCAGCTGCTCTCGGAGCGGCCGATGCACGGCTACGAGCTTCTCGAGCGCATCCCGGAGATCGCTCGGGAGGAGCGCCGGGTGGACCTCGGCAACCTCTACCGGCTCCTGCGGTCCCTGGAGGAGGAGGGCGTGGTCGCCTCGGAGTGGGACGAATCCCTCGCCGGGCCCGCCAAGCGCGTCTACCGGCTGACCCCGTCGGGGCGGGCACTACTCGACGCCTGGGCCGGGGCCCTCGCGGATGCGCGCGTGCTGGTCACCGCCTTCCTCGATCGTTACGAGAAGCGAGGGGAGGTGAACACATGAGACACGGACCTCACGGCCACCATGGACCGCGGTGCGGATCGCGGCGCATGGAGCGCTTTTCCGTCAACCGCGAGGAGTGGCTCGAGCGACTCGAGCAGCACCAGCGCGACCTCGAGCAGAGGACCGCGGACGTCGCCGATCTGATCCGGCGACTGAAGGACCCGGCTCCGCCGGCTCCCGAGGGGACGCCCGGGACCGCGACGGCCTAGGCGCCTGACACGCCGACGCCCCGGGACATCCCCGGGGCCGGCGACTGTCAGGTGTGTCAGGCCGAGGTGGGCGCCCGCAGCACGGAGTCGCCCGAGTGGCCGGGGTTGCCGTCCTCCGTCTCGATGGAGACGTCGAGATAGCGGAAGTCGGCGACGTTGACCGGCAGGGGCACGGTGACGCTCGCATCGCCGGAGGCCGGGACGCGGAACGACCCCAGCGACATCACGCGCGTGGGGCCGTCGAGAAGCCAGACCTCGTAGAACTGGTCGGCGTGCGAGGGCGCCAGGCCGCGAACCGCCAGCCGCATTCCGGTGTCGTGGTCCACCATCGTCGCCGTGCCGGCCGCGGTCGGCGCCGCGGGGCCCAGCGGGGCCAGCGCGATCTGGGCGCCGGCGGCGGGGGTGTCCTCGCGAGCCTGCACCAGGGCGCCGACGCCGATGCCCACGGCGATGGCGACCACCGCGGCCGCGACGGCCGCCCACGGCCGCACCGAGATGCGCCGCGCGAAACGTCCCTCGCCGAGGCTCGGCAGTGGAGGGATCACCGGGAGCGGGGGCACCTCGCCGGGGTCCCATGCCTCGACCGGCAGGGTCTCGAGGCCGCTCACCAGCGGGCGCAGCCGCTCGACCTCTGCGCGGAAGAGCTCGTCCTCTGCCATGCGCCGCTCGACGCGCCGCCGGTCGTCCGGGGAGAGCTCGCCCAGCAGGTAGTCGACGATGTCGACGTCCCGGCTCATCCGCCGGCCTCCATCAGATCCCTCAGCCGCCGCAGGCCGCGCACCATGTAGGTCTTCACGGTGCCCAGCGGGATGCCGGTGCGCTCGGCGATCTCGGTCTGGCTGAGGCCCTCGTGGAACCGCATCCGCAGGATGCGGGCCTCGTCGTCGGGCAGCTGCGACACCAGCACCGCCAGCCGCCATCTCTCGATGAAGGTCTCGGGCCCCTGGGCGGGGTCCTCCACCTCGCGCATCACCGCGCTGCCCGGGCCGAGCGGGTCCAGGGGCTCGGGGACGCGCTTTCTGAGGTGGTCGATCGCACGGCTGCGGGCGATGATCATGATCCACGTGCCGAGCGACGCACGATCGGGATCGTAGGACGACCCGCGTCGCCAGACCTCGAGGAACACCTCCTGGTGCACATCCTCCGCGCTGGCCGCATCCCGCAGCGCGCTGCGCAGGTAGCCCAGCACGACGCCGCCGAAGAGGCGGTGGATCTCGGCGAGCGCGTCGGGGTCGCCGCGTCGCAGGCCCGCTGTGAGGTGTCGGTCACCACTCATCACTACGTCTGCCGCCTCCTCGCCGGATGAGTCAACCGATCACCCGTCTCGATACGTACCAGTACACGCCATCCACAACAGGGGGTTTCCGTGTCACCAATGACCACCGGTCGTCGCTTCGCCGTGATCACCTCGGCGCTCGCCGCCGGCGCCGCGATCGCCGCACCGTCCGCGCTGGCCGCCGATGTGCCCATCGCGAGCGGCACCACCCAGCTGAGCCTCAACCCGGCCACCGCGAAGGTGCTGACCGGCGCGGGCCTGTCGGTGGCGCCGATCGGACCGGCCACGGCCTCGGGCCGGCGAATCGCGTTTCCGATCACCGGAGGCCGCATCGACCCGGCCACCGCCGCCGGGCGCGTCGCCCACTCGGGCGGCCTCGCCTTCACGGCGCACGGCACCACGGTGCGTCTGACCAACTTCATCGTCAACACGGCCGGCGCGCGGCCGGTGCTGACCGCTGCGGTCGGCTCGGCCCGCATCCCGCTGGCGAGCGTGGATCTCTCGAAGGCCTCGGTCATCCGCCGCGGGTCCGGCGGCATCGGCACCTGGGTCGTTCGCGCCCAGGCCAACCTGACCCCGGCCGCCGCCGCGGCGCTCAACGCGGCATTCGGCACCCACCTGCCCGGGGGCGTCAACATCGGCCGGGTGGACCTGCGGTCCCAGCCCTCGCAGGTGCTGCTGATGGGTGGCGGAACCACGCTGGGGCTCGACCCCGGCACCGCCACGGCGCTGACCTCGCTGGGCGTGACGCCCTCCGTGGTGCCGCCCGCGACCGCCTCGGCCGCCGGGCTGCGTTTCCCGATCACCTCGGGCCGCCTCTCGGCGACCACGTTCGCCGGCACCATCCGCCACTCCGGCGGCATCACGCTGACGGCCGGGGCGACCTCGGTGCAGCTGAAGAACTTCCGCATCAACATCACCGGCAGCCCGAACCTCACCGCCCAGGTGGGTGACAGCGCGACCCGCGTGCCGCTCGCGGTGGACCTCTCGTCCGCCAGGACCGGGATCTCCAATCGCACCGCCGTCGTGCGGGACGCCAAGGTGTCGCTGACGGCCACCTCGGCCGCCGCGCTGAACGGCGTGTTCAAGGTCTCGGCGTTCACCGCCGGCCTGCCGCTGGGCGTGGCCGACGTCCGCGGGGAGGTGCGCTGAGGCCGGAGGGGTGATCAGGCCGCGGCCTCGGGGGGCGTCGACAGGACGTGCTCCAGGGCCGCGGCCAGCACCCGCACGTGGGCCCACACCGCGGCCGCCTCCTGAACCCGCATCGCCTCGGGCTCGGGGGCGGCCTCGGCCGCCGACAGGGCCTGCTCCGAGCCGGGGTGCGGCGCGGCGCCCCACGCCTGCCGCGCCTGGGACTCGATCTCGTGGCGCCACCGCTCCTTCGACCGCGACCAGAGCGCGACGCGACGCGAGAAGTCCGGCGGGCTCTCGCCGCTGATGACGATCGCCTCCGACAGGGTGGCGAGGGCCTCGGCGAAGTAGCGGCAGTGGGCGGCCAGTTCGGCGTCGCGCTCGTCGGCCTGCGGGTCTCCCGACGCGCCACGTCGCTCCGCGATCGCATGCTCCTCGAGCAGCAGGGCCTCGCGGCGCTCGCGGTGGGCCGCGCTCCAGACCTCGATGCGCTCGGCCAGTTCGGGTTCGGCCTCGGGCCACACGGCCGTCAGGCCGCGGCCGAGGTGGCGCATCCAGGCGCGCGCGCTGGCCTGCCGCGCCCGCGCGATGCGCGTCGAGCGGTCGGGCAGGGTGCCGCTCTCGGCCAACAGGAACTCCTCGTGGATCGCGAACGAGGCCTCCTCGGCCATCCGCGCGTCGAGTTCGGGGCGGTTGTCCGCCATCCACGCCACCAGGGAATCGGCCAGCCCGGTCGCGGACTCGGTCACGCGCCCACCGAGTACGGGGTCCATGCCACCCGCGGCTTTCCGCTGGCGTCGGCGATGCCGCGCAGCATCCCGCGGAACACGAGGCCGTGAAGCGGCCAGATGCCGTACCAGTAGAGCCGTCCGAGGAGGCCGGCCGGATCGAAGATCGCCGTCTGGCGGATGATCGATCCGCCGTCGGTCTCCTCGACCTCGAACTGCAGCCAGGCGCGGCCGGGCAGGCTCATCTCGGCCGACAGGCGCAGCAGCCGGTTGGGCTGAACATCCTCGACGCGCCAGAAGTCAACCGTGTCGCCGGGGAAGAGGTGGTCGGGGTCGCGGCGTCCTCGGCGGGTGCCCGCGCCTCCGAAGGGCAGGTCGAGCAGCCCGCGCAGCCGCCACAGGGGGTTGGCGTAGTACCAGCCCTGCCGTCCGCCGATGCGCACGATCGGCCCGAACGCGACCTCGGGCGGCACGGGCACCCGGGCGACGCGGGAGTCGACGAGGCGCGAGCCGACGGCCTCCCCGCCGTACGCGTGCGCGGGCGGGCCCGACGAGAGCGCGTCCGACCACCGGGTCGCCGCGAACTCCCGGTCTTCGTTGACCAGCGCGCGGGCTATGGCCTCGCGCACGCCGCGGGGCCGGATGGGGAAGAGGGTGAGGGCCGAGGGGTCGCGCACCACGGTCTCGTTGCGCAGGCCCTCGACCAGCTCGCGGCCGACGCGGGCGTAGACCGGTGTCACCAGGCCGAGCCACAGGCTCGAGAGCCGCGGTGTCAGCACGGGCACCGAGACCATCGTGCGCCGCAGCCCCCGCTGGCGGGCGTACTCGCGCATCAGCTCGCGGTAGGAGACCTGCTCGGGTCCCCCGATCTCGATCACGCGGCTGCCGTCGATGCCGAGGTCGGCGGCCTGGCGCAGATACTCCACGGCGTCCTCGATGGCGATCGGCTGGGTGCGCGTGCCCACCCAGCGCGGGGTGACCATCACCGGCAGGCGGTCGACCAGCGCGCGCACCATCTCGAACGAGGCGCTGCCCGAGCCGATCACGATCGACGCCCGCAGCTCGATGGTGGGGACGCCCGAGGCCTCCAGCGTAGCGCCGACCTCCTGGCGGCTCGCAAGGTGCTCGGAGAGACCGGCGCCCTCGCCCAGGCCGCCGAGGTAGACGATGCGGCGCACACCGGCCGCGCGGGCGGCCGCTCCGAACGCCGCCGCGCCGTTGCGGTCGGCCGTGCGGTAGTCCGATGCACCGGACATCGAATGCACCAGGTAGTAGGCCGTCTCGATCCCCGACAGGGCGTCGGCGAGGGAATCGGGTTCGTTCACATCGCCGCGCACGACCTCGGTCGTCGGCGCCGTGCGCGCGGAGAGCTGCTCCGGGCGCCGGCTCATGCAGCGGACCGGGCGCCCCTCCTGCTCGAGACGCGCCAGCAGCCGGCCTCCGATGTAGCCGCTGGCGCCGGTGAGCAGCAGTGGCGGGGGGGAGGTCGGGTCGCGGTCCGGGGTCACATGACCCAGGGTAACCTCGTCCCGGACGGTTGAGCGGGTATCGGGAGGGGATTTTTTGCGCGTCGCCATCATCGGCGCGGGGCTGGCGGGGCTCGCCGCGGCCCGGGAGCTGGTCGCCGCCGGTCACGAGGTGGTCGTCGTCGAGAAGAGCCGCGGACTCGGCGGGCGACTCGCCTCGCGGCGGATCGGGGGCACGATCCTCGATCACGGCAGCCCCGCGATCGCCGCCCCGGAGGGCTCGGGCCTGCGAGCCGCCATCGCCGCCTCCCCGGCGCCCGACATGGCCGAGGCCGACGACGGCGTCGTGTACGCCTCCGGCGCGACGCGGCTGCCCAAGCTGCTGGCGGCGGGCCTCGACGTGCGTCTCGGCGTCCGGATGGCCGCCCTGCGCAGCCATTCCGACGGCCTCGAGTTGGGAGACGAGCGGGGCAACACCCACGGGGTGGCGGATGCCGTGATCGTGACCGCGCCGGCCCCGCAGGCGGCGGATCTTCTGGAGCGGAGCCCCGTGCCTGACGAACGCGTCGCCGCTCTGCGCACGTTGGCCTACGCGCCCGCGGTGATGGTGCTGGCCGGGCTCCCGGAGGGCCTCGTGTCCTGGCAGTCCCGTCGGCCCTCGTCCGCGGCGCTCGCCGAGGTCCGGCGGGAGACGCCGAAGGGCCGCGCGGCCGTCGCCGGCGTCGAGGCGTTCGTGGCCCGGCTCGACGAGGCGGCGGCGCGGGACCTGATCGACGCATCCGACGAGGCGGTGCTCGAGCGGGCGCTCCCCGCCCTCGGGGCCGTCGTGGGCGCGGCCGGTGCCGAGCCCGCCTGGGTGCAGGTCAAGAGGTGGCGCTACGCGGTGCCGATCGGCCATCTGGACGCCGAGGCCGTCAACCCCGCCGGGTCGCGGATCGTGATCGCGGGGGACACGGTCACCGGCGCCGCCTTCGGGTCGTCCGATCACCACCGGGTGTTCGCCAGCGGCGTCGCGGCCGCCCGCCGGATCGTCGCGGACGCCCAGCCGGTGGCGCCGTGATCGATGTCCGCGCCGCCGCGCGCGGGGCGGTCGCCGGCGCGGTCGCGGCCGGCGTCTGGTCGGCGGTGGAGCCCCTCGCCGCGCGCGCCTTCGGCACCGACTACACCGACGTGCGCCTGCTGGGGAGGATGGCGTCGCGACGCCACTGGGCCCTCGCCGGAACCGCCCTCCACTTCGTCAACGGGGCCGCCTTCGGCGCGCTGTTCGCGGGCGCGGGAGGCCGCGGTCCACGCGCCGGACTCGCCTGGACGATGGCCGAGACGCTCGCCACCTGGCCGGGCATGGCCCTGCTCGACCGCGTCCATCCGGACCGGCGCTCCGGCCGCTGGCCGGCGCTCGTCACCGACCGGCGCGTGTTCGCCCAGGAGGTCGCCATGCATGCCCTCTTCGGCGTGGTGATGGGGCTGATGGTCCCGGCCGGCCCGGCGGCCCCGGGGGTCACCACGCCTTCGGAACCCGGGCCACCTCCGGCGGCGCCTCCGAATCACGCGCGCGCCGCGTGAGCCGGGGCATCCTGGCGACCTCCGCCCCCGGCCGGCCGGGGATCCGCTCCGGCAGATGGTGCGGTTCCCGCGCGGATCTCCCGCGAATCTCGGACGAGGATCGGGCCCGGGATCGGGAGTATCGGGCCTGTCGAGGACGACGGGTCGCGATGTAGATGCAGCGGGAGCTCCCGCTGCCTCTACGACTCAGGACCCCATTCCGAGGAGTCGCGCCTCGGACCGAGAAACCCCCCGGGGTGATCTCCGAGGGCCCATCGACCCGCACGATCCTGCACGTCCTGGCCGTGCTGGGGGCAGTGGCCGGCGGCGCGTACTTCGTGTGGCTGTCGCGCGGCGTCCTCACGTGGGTGGGAGTGGCCGCCTTCCTCGCCGTCGCGATCAACCCGCTGGTCAATCTCCTGCAGGACCGGTTCAGGGTGCGCCGCGCGATGGCCATCCTGTTGGTCTACCTGCTGGGGACGGCGCTCGTGGGCGGCGCCGTGCTGCTGTTCGTGCCACCGCTGATCGACGCCGGCCAGGAACTGACCAAGCAGGTGCCCGAGTACGTGGACCAGGTCTCGCAGTCGCGCATCGTGCAGGACCTCGACCGTGAGTACGGGATCCTCAATCGCGTGGAGAAGGAGGCGACCACGGCGCTCGAGGGGGTGGCCGGCCCGGACACCGCCTTCACGTTGGCGACGCGGGTCGTCAACGGCATCGTGGCGCTGATCAGCATCGCGGTGATCTGCTTCCTGCTGAGCCTCTACGGGCCCAAGGCCCGCGTCTGGACGCTGGCCCAGCTCGAGGGAGAACGGCACGACCGCGTCCAGCGGGTGGCCGATCGCATCTACCGGGTCATCTCGGGCTACGTGGTCGGCATCCTGCTGGTCGCGCTCACCGGCGGCTTTGCCGTGTGGCTCTTCCTGACCATTCTGGGCGTGCCGTTCGCATTGCTGCTCGCCTTCTGGGCGGGCTTCGCATCGTTGCTGCCGCTGGTCGGCGCCACGATCGGCGGCGTTCCGTACATCACGGTGGCCTTCTTCCAGGGGTGGCCGATCGGGGTGGCGGCGATCGTGTTCCTGATCGTCTACCAGCAGATCGAGAACAACATCTTCCAGCCGCTCATCCACCGCTACACGGTCCAGCTCAACCCCCTCTGGATCCTGCTCGCGGTGCTCATCGGCGCCACCGTGCTCGGTTTCGTGGGCGCGCTGATGGCCATCCCGATCGCCGGCATCGTGCAGGTGTTCCTGCAGGAGTGGTGGAGCGTCCGCACGGGCACCACGGCCCCGCCGCCGCTGCCCGACGAGATCCGGTCCGCGGAGCCCTCGACGTAGCGCACTAGTCTGGGGGCGTGGATCCGCGGAGCGCCGAACTTCTCGAGCTGCCCGCCGTGCGCGAGAGGCTGGCCGGCCTGACCTCCTTCTCGGCGGGCGCGGACCTGGCCCGCGCGCTCGCGCCCTCCGACGGGGCGGGCGAGGTGGCCCGGCGCGCGGCCCAGACCGAGGAGGGGCTATGGCTGCGCGATCAGGGTGTCGCGGGCCCCGGCGGCGCCAGCGACGTCCGCCCGGTCGCCGCGCAGGCAGCTCGCGGGGCGGTGCTCGAGGCCGAGGCGCTTCTCGACGTCCTCTCCACGACCCGCATCTGGCGCGAGGAGCGCGAGGCCGTCGGCACCCATCGGGAGAACGCGCCGCTCATGACGGCCGTCGTCGAGTGGCCCGACGCCGGCGCGGCCCGGCGCGTCGAGGCCGCCCTCGAGCGCGCCATCGACCCGCGCGGAGGGTTGCTCGACGCGGCCTCCGCCGATCTCGCCTCCATCCGCCACCGGCTGGTGACGGCCCGCCGGGCGGCGGCCGACCTGCTTCGCGAGCTGGCCGTGCGCCTGCGCCCGCACCTGCAGGAGTCGTTCACGACGGTGCGCGGCGGACGCCCGGTGCTGGCCGTCCGGGCGTCCTCGCGCTCTGCGGTCCCCGGCGTGGTGCACGACAGCTCGGGGTCGGGCGAGACCATCTTCGTCGAGCCCATGGCGCTGCTCGAGGCCAACAACCGCGTGCGCGACCTGGCGGCGCAGGAGCACGAGGAGGAGCAGCGCATCCTGCGCGCGCTCTCGCGGATGGTGGGCGAGGAGGCGAGCCTCGTGGAGGACATGGTCGGTGCGCTGGCCGACCTCGACCTGGCCCTCGCCGCGGCGGCTCTGTCGCGCGCGTGGAACGGTTGCCCGGTGGAGCCCGCCGTCGAGGTCGACCTGCGCGCCGCCCGGCATCCCCTGCTCGACCCGGCGACGGCCGTGCCGATCGACCTGCCCCTCGCCGGCACCCGGGCCCTGGTGGTGTCGGGGCCCAACACCGGCGGCAAGACGGTCGCCCTCAAGACGCTCGGCCTGTTCGCGATGCTGCATCAGTGCGGCCTGCGCGTCCCGGCCGAATCGGCCCGCATGCCGGTGTTCGACCGGGTGCTCGCCGACATCGGCGACGACCAGTCGATCGCCGAGAGCCTGTCCACCTTCTCGGCCCACGTGCGGCGGCTGATCAGGGTCATGGAGGTGGCGGGGCCCCGGTCCCTGGTGCTGCTGGACGAGCCCGCCGCGGGCACGGATCCCGACGAGGGCTCGCGACTGGCCCAGGCCGTCATCGAGCGGTTGGTCGATCAGGGCGCCCTGGTGCTGGCCACGACGCATCACCCCGAGGTCAAGGCGTGGGCCAGTGAGCGCCGCGGCGCGGCCAACGCGGCCGTCGGCGTGGACATCCGCACGCTGCGCCCCCTCTATGAGCTGAAGATCGGCGAGCCCGGCGCCTCGCACGCGCTGGGCATCGCCGAGGGGTTGGGGCTGGATCCGCGCGTGGTGGCCGCCGCCCGGGCCGCCGCGCCGCCGGAGCGGCGTGCGCTGGAGGCCCTGCTCGGCGAGGCGGCGGCGGCGCGGGCCGCCGCCGATGACGAGCGCGAGGCGGCACGCGAGGCCCGCGCGGCCGCCGAGCAGGCCGAGCGGGTGGCAACCGAGCGCACGCGCGATCTGGAGCGGCGCATCGCGCGCGCCCGGGAGGGCGCCGAGGCCGAGCGGACGGCCGCCCGCGCCCGCGCCGAGGCCGAGCTGTCCGCGCTCAATCGCGAGCTGACCCAGCTGAGGGCCGCGATCTCGGCCGCCCGCCGCGAGGAGTCCTCGCGCGCCGCGGAGTCGGCCTCCGCCGTGGACGCCAGCCCGCGCGCGCGGCAGCGCGACCGGCGCCTGGGCGACGCCTCGCGGGCCGCCGCGCGTGCGCGGGAGGCCCTGCGCGGGCCCGATCCCGACGTCGTTCTCGAGGACGCCGGCCCCCAGGTGCCGCTGGTGGTGGGCGACCACGTGCTCGACCCGGTGATGGGATTCCGCGGGCGCATCCTCTCCATCGACGGTGGGCGGGCCGAGGTCCAGGGAGGGTCCGCGCGCATGCGCATACCGCTCGCGCGGCTGCGACCCGATCGCGCCGCGGCACGCCGGGCCGAGTTCAGCGAGGAGCGCGCCGCCCCCCGCTCCGCCCCCGCCCCCAGTGGCCCGCCGGCCTCGATGGAGATCGACGTGCGCGGCAGCCGCGTGGACGAGGCGCGCGCCACGGTCCGCGAGCGCATGGACGCCGCGGCGGTGGCCGGCATCGACGAGGTGCGCGTGATCCACGGGCACGGCACCGGTGCGCTGCGGAGCGTCGTCCGCGAGGAGCTCGCGCGGCATCCGCTGGTGGCGCGCGCCGAGCCCGCCCCGCCCGAGGCGGGCGGGGACGGCGCGACGATCGCCTATCTCACCGGCTGAGCCGGCGAGCAGGGCTCAGGGGAGCGGAAGCTCTCCGACGTTGCGGAGGACGCCGACGTCCGGCGCCATCGTGCGGAATGCCTCGTCCTTCTGGAGGACGCCGACGGTGTAGACCGGCGTCTCCTGCATCCGCGAGAGCATCGAGGCCGCGTCACGCGAGCGCGGGACGGCCTTGAAGGTGGAGACCAGCAGGGCGTCGTACGCGCCCTCCTTGGCGGCCTCGAGGGGCTTCGGCCATGTCGGGTCGATCTGATCGACCTCCCAACCGGCTTCGATCAACTTGGCGACGGCGGCCTCGGTACCGGGAAAGCGAACCTTCCCGTCCTTGTTGAGGACCTCGTCGGTGGGAACGGAGATGAACAGTAGTTTCGGCATGGCGCGGGAGGTTACCGGCTCGCTCGCCCGCCCGCCGGACCACCGCCGGCGCGTATCGCCAGATGAACCCGAGGGCAACATCGCTCGCAACGGTCGCCACAAGGGCGAATCCCCAGTGTAGATTGCCCTCGCCGGCGGGTCCCGTGTGCAGCCCGCCCTGCAGTCACACGACCGACGATGCGACCCCAGGGGGGCAAGATGTCCATAAGTGCAGCCGAGATTCCCGACAAGACTTTTCTCCAGACCGTCGGGGACCGTCGCAGCATTCGTTACTACGACCCCGACAAGGCCGTAGAGGACTGGAAGATCCAGACGATCCTGCAGACCGCGCGCCACTCGTCGTGTCAGGGCAACATCAACGCGACCGAGGCGATCGTCGTGAAGCGCGGCGAGTCCGACCTCTGGGACGAGATCGAGGAGTGCGTCTCCGGCTTCAACGTCCAGATCATCAACCAGAGCTCGCACCTGATCTTCTGGCTGACGAACCTGAACGCCTGGTACGGCCGCGCCAACGACGGGCTCTCCACGCTCTCCCTCTCGGGGGCGCTCACCAAGTACCACGGCTGGAACTACGAGTTCACGATGACGCAGACGGTTCCGCGCCTGATGAGCTTCCCGACCGAGCGCACCGAGAACCTGCTCCGGTTCGAGACCGGTCAGGCGGCCGGTGCCGCCACGCTGGCCGCGTCGGCTCTCGGCATCGGGAGCATCCTCATCGCCTTCGGCCGCAAGCCGGGCGGCGTCGAGAAGGCGTTCGGCCTCACGCCGAACCTCAAGTTCACGTGGGCCCACGCGTTCGGGTACCCGCTCGAGGACTTCAAGGCCGGTGGCCAGCGCCCGCGGCTGAAGTACAACAAGCTGTTCCACGACGGCGCGTACGGCGTGCCGCTCGAGCCGGACCCCGGCGTGGACGAGGCCCTCACGGCCAAGGGCGTCATCCAGGAGCAGGCTCCGACATCCGGCCGCGTCGAGGAGATCGACGCCCTCGCGGCCAAGTTCAGCCGTGACCCCGGCGTGGTCTCCTGGCCCGCCAAGGAGGTCACCCGCCTCATGAACGACGACGACTGGGACTTCGGCCCGAACATCAAGAAGCGCGCCGAGCAGGTCCTCGCCGAGGGCGGTCTCCCGGACTACCCCGAGGAGATGACCGAGACGTTCAAGAAGCTCCTCGAGGAGCACAACATCGACACCGCGAAGTACCTCGGCTAGCGTCGCGCCGTAGCTGGTCGCACGACCCGCGGCCCCCGTTCTCCTCACGGAGGCGGGGGCCGCGGTGCGTCACCACACCCCGCGACCGCCCGAGGAGCCCGATGCAGAAAGCACCCGACCGACGCATGGCGCGTGGAGCCGCAGCGGGGGCGGCGCTCTCCCTGGCCGTCGCCCTCGTCGTACGCGCCCGGCGCCGGCGCGGCGATGAGGGGGTCCTCCTGGAGGATGTGGAGCTCGAGCCCGGGCTCGGCCCTGTGACGATCGTGGTCAACCCGTCGTCGGGCAGCGCCGACGGCGTGGACCTCGACGATGTGCCGGTGCGCGAGCTCCGCGAGGGGGAGGACCTGAATGGCGTCCTGCGCGGGTTGGCCGACGACGGCATCGCCGTGCTCGGCGTCGCGGGAGGCGACGGCTCGGTCGGCTGCGCCGCCCAGATCGCCGTCGACCGCGACCGCACGCTGTTGGCGGTTCCCGGCGGGACGCTCAACCACTTCGCCCGGGCGCTCGGTTTCGCCGAGCCCGGCCAGGCCCTCGAGGGTCTCGCCGCGGGGCGGGTGGCCTCGGTCAACGTCGGCGACGCCGACGGCGCCGTGTTCGTCAACAACGCGTCGCTCGGGGTGTACGGCGAGCTGGTGCGGCGCCGCGAGGCGCTTGAGCACCGGTTGCCCAAGAGGATCGCCCTCCTGTTCGCCGCCGCCGCCGTGCTGCGCCGCGCCCGACCGCTCGACGTGGAGATCGACGGCGTCCCCGACCGCGTCTACCTGATCTTCGTGGGCAACAACGCCTACAGCGGAGCGGGCCTCACCGGTCGGGAGTCGCTCCAAACCGGGCTGCTCGACGTCCGCATCCTGTCGGCGGCGGGCCGCCTGCCGCGCCTGACGGCGCTGGCCTCGATCCTGACCGCCCGCCACGGCAGCTCGCGCTGGCTCACCCAGAGCCTGCGCTCACGATTCGACGTGGTCCTCGATCAGCCCGCCGTGCTGGCCCGCGACGGGGAGGCGCGCGACGTGGAGGGGGACGTCCGCTTTGCGATCCGCCCGAGGGCATTGCGGGTCGTGGTGCCCGATCCGGGCGTCTGAGAGGGATCTGGCGGCCGGTCGGGTGCGCTACCGTCCGCCCTCAAGCGCCCGTAGCTCAGCTGGATAGAGCGACGGCCTTCTAAGCCGTTGGTCGCAGGTTCGAATCCTGCCGGGCGCGCTCTGAGATGAGCTTGGCCAAGGGGGTCTACTCGCCCGCAGGGGACCTGTTCTCTCGGGCCGGGTGCATCCGCATACGGTGCGGGAGCATCCCCGCACCATCCGAGACGGTGCGGGAATGCCGCGGCCCGGGGCCCGGTGGCCATCGGCGCCGGCGCCGCCGGGGGGAGTCCGCTGCGGCCGGACGGCCTGCCGGCCCGGCGCCGCCGGGTGCGAGCGCGCACCCCCGTGGACCGCCCAAGGGGGCCACGGGGGGTCCAGGATCACCGGCCTACCAGAAGGGCGTCGCCGATGGGAGCGCTCCCCGCATCGTCCGAACCCGATGAGTTTGCCGGGAGAGCATGCCCGCATGACGGTCAGGCGCCCTCGTCCGCGTCCTTCTTGATCTCGTCGACGTCGGCCGTGAGCTCCCTCTGGTCCACCTTGTCGGCCTGCGCCATGGCAGTGGTGATGTCCGATCCCAGGGTGGCGACCGCCACCACGACCAGGCCGGCCTGGCCCCTGTCGAGGTGCTCGCCGAGCTCCTTGAGGTCCTTGCGGCTCATCCCGGCCGCCGCGTGCCCGGCCACCGCTCCGAGGGCCGCGCCGCCGGCGGTCGTGGCGGCCAGCAGGCCGCCGCCGATGGCGGCCGCCGGAAAGAGCGCGATCACCAGGCCCGTGGCCAGGCCGAGCGTCCCGCCGCCCACGCCGCCGACCCGGGTGGGGGTCTCGTGCTTCTTGACGATCTTGACCTTGCCGTTGTCCTTGCGCTCGATCACCGCGGCGTCGTAGGCGTCGATCAGCCCGTCCTTCGTGTGGAGGTCGTGGACCGCCTGGTAGTCGGCCTTGGCGTCCTCGACCTTCTTGTAGACGCCCACGTAGGCCATGAATGTGTCAACAGCCATGTCGGTCACTCACTCTCGTGTTCGGAGACGCCCTGGCGGCGCCTCCTGGGGAGGTACGGCGCGGCGGCGTGCGACCACCTCGGCCGCCCGCGGCGAGGCGCGCCGCGAAGGGTTTCATCAGCCTGCTTCGTCCTCGAGCTCCGCCTCCGCCACGGCGATCGCGAAGCCGAGGGCCCGCGTGATGTTGCCGGCCGCGGACATGACCCTGGGGGTGCCGATGACGGGAGCGACGGCGACGAGGATGCCCTGGACGTCCTCGAGCGTGACCCCAACGTCGGCGGCGGTGCCGGCGTTGAGCAGGTATGAGACCGGTGGCGCATCGACGGCGGCCAGCGCGGCGATCCGGACGAGCATCAGCTCGCGCGGCGCGAGGTTGCACTCCTCGATCGACGCGGCGGTCATCACCGCGAGGGTGTCGAGGACCGGCGTGCCTTGTGCGTCGTCAGCCATGTCAGTCTCCTTGTGACGGGTTCCGGGCGTCGCGGGTGAGGATGGCAAGCCCGACACGTCGCTGACGCGCCGAGCGCGTCAATCACCCAGGTGACTGAGCATGCTCCAGGAGGTCCACGTAGCGCGCATCCTTGGCCTCCAGCCGGATCCGCTGGTGCGCGGGCGGCCGCCCTGCCAGGATGCGCGGCGATGAGGGGACGTGCCGCAGCAGAGGGGGAGCCGCGGCGCCGGGCGAAGGAACCATCCACTCGCGCCGCCTCGCCCGGCGCGGAGGCGCTTACCCTGCTGGTCGAGGCCAAGCTCGCGGCCCCGCGGGTACGTGGTGACACGGTGGACCGACCGCGTATCGTGCAGGCGCTCGACGCCGGCGGTGATGCGCCGCTGGCGCTCGTGGCGGCGCCGGCCGGGTACGGCAAGACGACCGCGGTGCGCGCCTGGTGCGCGAGCCAGGACGCGGCGCTGGCCTGGGTCACGCTCGACGCCGGCGACAACGATCCGGTTCGGCTGTGGGGATATGTTGCGACGGCGGTCGATCGGGTGCGGCCGGGCCTCGGCCGGGGAGCGCTGCAACGGCTGAGCAGGCCGGACGGCCCCATCGAGGATGTCGTCGACGTGCTCATGAACGCCGTCGCGGCCTTCGGGCGCCGGCTGGTCATCGTGCTCGACGACCTGCATGCCGTCACAGATGCGGAGTGCCTGTCGTCGATCGACTACGCCCTCGCGCACCTGCCGACAGCGGCTCGAATGGTCGTCCTGACACGGGCCGATCCGGCGTTGGCGCTTGCGCGCCTGCGCGCCGCCGGCGCGCTCGTCGAGTTGCGCGCGAACGACCTCGCGTTCACCCCCGCCGAGGCGCATGGGCTGCTCGTCGAGCGTGGTCACCTTGAGCTCGGGGCCGAGGAGATCAACCTTCTCGTCGAGCGCACCGAGGGCTGGCCTGCCGCGCTCGTTCTGGGCGGGCTCTGGCTGCGGAGCGTGGAAGATCCGGCTCGGGCCGTGCGGCAGTTCGGAGGAGAGCAGCGCTTCGTGGGCGAGTACCTGAGCAGCGAGGTGCTCTCGTCGCTCGACCACGACCGCCGCTTCCTCCTCCACACGGCCGCCGTTCTGGGTCGTTTCACCCCCGAGCTCTGCGACGGCGTGCTCGAGCGCACCGATTCGGCGGCGGTGCTGGCCGAGCTCGAGCGCGGGAACTTCTTCATCGTGCGGCTCGAGCGAGGAGGGTGGTTTCGTGTCCACGCGCTGTTCGCCGAGTACGCCCGTGCCCAGCTCGCCATCCTGGACCCGGCGGCGGAGAAGCGGATACACCGGCGTGCCGCCCAGTGGCTGAGATCGCGAGGGCTGCCGACCGACGCCATCGAGCACGCGGCCGCAGCGGATGACCACGAGTTCGTCGCACAGCTGCTCGTCGAGCACCACGTGTCCCTGATCAGGGCCGGCGACGGCAGAACGTTCCTTCGCTGGGTGCGCACGCTGCCAGACGACTGCGTTATCGAGCATCCGGAGCTCGCGGTCGCCGCGGCGATTTCGGCGGTGCTGGCCGGCCGGGGCACGATCGAGCCGCGTCGCTGGCTCCGGCTCGCCGATCGGGCGCACGAAGGGGCACCTGCGCGCTCGGATCAGTACGTCGAGTGCTGGGCACGAGTGGCGCGCGCGCTCATGATCGACGGTGGCGTCCGGCAGGCGGTGCTCGATGCCCGCAGTGCGGTCGAGCTCGCCCCCGCCGTCTCGGACGCGCTCCTCACAGGCGCTCTGGCCGCCGCTTCTCGCGCCCTCTACCTCGCGGGCGACCTGGACGAGGCATCGGCCATGGCATTGCGGTTCCTCGAGCATCCGGATGCCGAGAACCGTGCTCCGAGCCTGGCGCTCACCCGCGCGATGCTGGCCCTGGTCGCGGTCGAGCGCGGACAACTCGCGTTCGCCCGAGGCCACGCAGAGAAGGCGAAGGCGGCCGCGGGGCGCGTGGGGATCAGCCGGAGTTGGCTCGGCGCGAACGCGTCGATCGCGTTCGGCGTCGTGCTGGCGGCTGAAGGAAAGCTCGCCGAGGCAGAGCGCGAGTTCTCCTCGGCGGAGCACCTCTCCCGGGACGAGGTGGCGAGCGTGGGCCATGCGTGGCCTCTCGTCCAGCTCGCCCGGATCCGCGTCCGCCGTGGCCGTCTCGACGAGGCAGAGACGACATTGAGGAACGCTCAGAGAGAGCTGGACGAGCTCGTGGACAGCGGACGGGTCCACGTCCTCGCCGACGAGGCGGCGCGAGAACTCGAGACGGCGAGGGCGCGCGCGCACAGCGGGGAGATGCTCGAACCGCCGAGCGGGGCAGAGCTCGCGGTGCTCCGGCTGCTGGCCACCGATCTTTCGACGCGCGAGATCGGCGAGCATCTCTTCCTCTCGCCTCACACGATCCGGTCGCACAGGCGCGCGCTCTACCACAAGCTTGAGGTCAGCTCGCGAGCCGATGCCATCGCGCGGGCCACGGCGCTCGGCCTGCTGGAGCAAGCGCGGTCATCTGGGTGAACGACGCGCCCCGCATGTGAGCCTCGGCTCGAGCATGCGATCGTCGTCGGCATGACCCGCCGGACCTATCGTCTGATCGTCGAGGGGGAGTTGAGCGATGGCGCGCAGCGCGCCTTCGACGGCATGACCCTCTCGCGCTCAGAGGGCACGACGACGCTGACCGGGCACGTGCGCGACCAATCGGAGCTCCAGGGACTGCTGCGGCGAGTGTCCGACCTCGGGCTCACGCTGCTCGGGGTGACCACGATCGACGACGGGGCGTAGGCGCCCGATCGGTCGGCCTGCGGCGCGCGTTCTCCTCGAGGACGAGTCGATCGCCGCCGTTCGCGTTCACCTGAGTGAAAGCCGTCGTTCGTCCCAGGGCAGGACCGCGGCCGGTCGTAGGTTGGCAGAGCGGGTCTCCACCACGACAGACAGGAGTTCACATGTCCACAGATTCCTACAGATCGTCGGCCGCCACCGGCTGGGTCATCTTCGCCGCGGCTGTCCTCTTCACAATCGGCGCCATCGACATCATCCAGGGCCTCGCGGCCCTGCTGAAGGACGAGGTCTACGTCGTCGGGTCGTCCGGTCTTCTCGTCACCACCAACTTCACTGCATGGGGCTGGACCCTGATCATCTGGGGCATCGTGCTGATGCTCTCGGCCGGATCGCTCTTCGGCGGGGGGGGCTGGGGCCGCTGGTTCGGAATCCTCGCCATCGTCGTCAACATGATCGTCCAGATCACCTGGTTCCCCGCCTATCCGCTGTGGAGCCTGGTGGCCATCGGCCTCGGGGTCGCCGTCCTGTGGGCGCTGACCGCGGGCTGGACGGATGCGAGGGCGGATCTGCGGGGCTGAGACCCGTACGAACCGACCGATCGCAACAAGGGAGAGGAAAATGCCAGGCCCATCGCGTCTGAACTGCGACGTCCTCGTGATCTTCGGGATCACCGGTGACCTGGCGCGCGTGATGACCTTCCGATCCCTCTACCGGCTGGAGCAGCGCGGGCTGTTGTCGTTTCCGATCGTCGGCGTCGCCTTCGATGACTGGACGGTGGACCGCCTCGTCGAACGCGCCCGCGAGTCCATCGTCGGGAGCGGAGAGGAGCTCGACCCCGTGGTCTTCGAGCGGTTCGTGGCCCGGCTCTCCTACGTTCAGGGCGACTTCGCCGAAGCGTCAACGTACGCGCGCGTGGGTGAGCACATGACCGGCGCCACGGCGCCGGTCATGTATCTCGAGGTGCCGCCGTCCCTGTTCGCGACCGTCGTGGGGGGGCTCGCAAGCGCCGGGCTCACGGGCTCCGCACGGATCGTGGTCGAGAAGCCGTTCGGCCACGATCGCGCATCGGCGCGAGCGCTGGCCGAGGAGCTCCACCGGTACGTGGACGAGTCCCAGCTCTACCGGATAGACCACTACCTCGGGAAGATGGGCCTCGAGGAGATCCTCTACCTGCGCTTCGCCAACACGATGCTGGAGCCGGTCTGGAACCGGAACTACATCGCGTGCGTTCAGATCACCCTGGCGGAGGACTTCGGCGTCGAGGACCGCGGGCACTTCTACGACCCCGTCGGGGCGCTCCGCGACGTCGTCGTCAACCACCTCATGCAGGTCGTCGCGGCGGCCGCCATGGAGCCGCCCGCCGGCGGCGACCCCAAGACCATCAAGGACGCCATGGCCGCGGTGTTCCTCGCCACTCACCAGGCCGATCCGGGCGACTACGTCCGCGGTCAGTACCAGGGCTACGGCGACATCGACGGCGTGGAGCCCGGCTCGACCACGGAGACGTACGCGGCACTCCGCCTCAACATCGACAACTGGCGCTGGTCCGGCGTCCCCTTCTTCATCCGCACGGGCAAGCGCCTGCCGCTCACCCAGACCGAGTTGCGCCTCGTCTTCAAGCACCCGCCCCGGCTCGGCTTCGCCGCCTTCGAGCGGCGGCCGGAGCCGAATCAACTGGTGATCAGGCTCGACCCGTCCACGGGGGTTCGGATGGTCCTCGACGCCCGCCGCGCCGATGTCGCCCGAGCCGCGCCGATCCTGTTCGACGCCGAGATCGCGCAGATGGGCGGCGAGGGTGCCACCCCGTACGAGGTCCTGCTCGAGGCGGCGATCGCCGGCAACAGCGTGCGCTTCACCCGTCAGGACACAGTCGAAGAGACATGGAGGATCATGCAGCCCCTGCTCGACGCCCCGCCTCCCGTCCACCCCTACCGGCAGGGAGCGTGGGGTCCTGGGGCCGCCGACGCGCTGGTCGCCGATCACGGCGGCTGGCGTGATCCCTGGATGCCGGCATGAGCTCCGCACCGCCGCCCCCAGAGGGGGATCCGCAGAGCGCCTCGGCGCCCTCGCCCTTCCCGCCGATCGCCGACTACGCGTTCCTCTCGGACTGCCACACGGGCGCCCTCGTCGCGCCGGACGGGTCAATCGAGTGGCTGTGCGTTCCCCGCTTCGACGCGCCGAGCATCTTCGCCAGCCTGCTGGACCGCCAGGCCGGCTATTTCCGGTTCGCGCCCTTTGGCGTCAACCACCCGTCCGCGCGCCTCTACGAGCCCGGGACCAACGTGCTCGCCACTGCGTGGAAGACGCCCTCGGGGTGGGTGCTGGTCCGAGACGCGCTGACGATGGGGCCGCGGGCACACGCCGACACGATCACGCCCCACACCCGGCCACCGGCGGACGACGACGCCGACCACATGCTGGTGCGAACGGTCGAGTGCCTGGAGGGCCAGGTGGAGATCGACCTAGTCTGCGAGCCCGTGTTCGACTACGGGCGCACGCCCGCCGCGTGGACGCCGCTCGACGGCGGCGAGCATGCCGCGGACGCCAGTGCTGAGGGGCAGACCATCCGGCTCGGGTCGGACCTCGCGCTCGGGATCGAGGGCAATCGCGTCCGCGCCCGTCACGTCCTCGGTCCGGGAGAGCGGGCGTACTGTGCGCTCTCGTGGGCCGAGGGGCTCGCCGTCCCGCAGGATCTCGCCGACGCCGAGGCCAGGATGGCCGCCACCACGCGCTTCTGGCGCGCCTGGCTGGGACGGGCGCGCATGCCCGACCACCGCTTCGCGGACCACATCCAGCGCTCGGCGCTCGCGATCAAGGGCATGACCTACATGCCCACCGGCGCGACCATCGCCGCCCTCACCACCTCGCTGCCCGAGACGCCCGGGGGCGAGCGCAACTGGGACTACCGCTACACCTGGATGCGCGACGCCACCTTCACGCTGCAGGCGCTGCACTGGCTGAATCTGGACTGGGAGGCGGACGAGTTCATGCAGTTCGTCGCCGACTTGGAGCCGACCGAGGACGGCTCGCTGCAGATCATGTACGGGATCGACGGGCGGCGGGACCTCACCGAGTCCACGCGCGACGACCTCTCGGGGTACGAGGGCGCGCGGCCGGTGCGGATCGGAAACGGCGCCTTCGACCAGCGCCAGAACGACGTCTATGGCGCGGTGCTGGACTCGATCCTGCTCCACACCCGCCGCAGCGTGCGCCTGCCCCGCCGCCTCTGGCCGATCGTCCAGTCGCAGGCCGAGTGCGCGACCCGGGTCTGGCGCGAGCCCGACCAGGGCATCTGGGAGGCGCGCGGCGCGCCGCAGCACTACGTCTCCTCGAAGCTCATGTGCTGGGTCGCGCTCGACCGGGCGGCGAAGCTCGCGGGCATCCGCGGCGACCCGGAGCACGAGAGCGCCTGGCGCGCCACCGCGAAGGAGATCCGCGGGGACATCCTCGAGCACGGCGCCTCCGGGGGCGTCCTGCGCCAGCATTACGCGACCGACGCCCTCGACGCCTCGACGCTCCTGGCGGCGATCTTCGGCTTCCTGCCGGGGACCGACGAGCGCCTTCGCGCCACGGTCGAGGCCGTGGCCGACGGGCTGACCGAGAACGGGTTCGTACTGCGCTACCGCACCGACGAGACCGATGACGGCCTCTCCGGGGAGGAGGGCAGCTTCCTGATCTGCTCGTTCTGGCTGGTCTCGGCGCTGTCGATCGTCGGGGATCACCGGCGGGCCCGCGACCTCATGGAGAAGCTGCTGCGCGTCGCGTCACCGCTCGGTCTCTACGCCGAGGAGTTCGACACCGCGAGCGCGCGCCACCTCGGGAACTTCCCGCAGGCGTTCTCGCACCTCGCGCTCATTGAGGCGGCCGGGCGGATCATCCTCGGCGAACGACTCGAGGAGCTGTCGTGAGCCCGCCCAGCGCCGCCATCTCCTCGAGTCGGGACCGGCTCATCAGTCCACAGCGCCACAACGGAAGGTGGGGGGCACCATGAAGGTGATCATCGTCGGTGGCGTCGCCGGAGGCGCGTCGTGTGCGGCACGCCTGCGCCGGCTCGACGAGGAGGCCGAGATCGTGATGGTGGAGCGCGGCCCGTACGTCTCGTACGCGAACTGCGGCCTGCCGTACCACGTCGGCGGCGTCATCGAGCACGAGTCGGATCTGCTGGTCGCCAGCGAGGAGCTGTTCCGCCAGCACTTCGCCGTTGACTGTCGGACCGGCTGCGAGGCGATCGGGGTGTCGGCGGCGGACAAGACCGTGCAGCTGCGCGACGTGGCGACCGGCGAGGTGACGACCGAGTCCTACGACACGCTCGTCCTGTCGCCCGGCGCGGCGTCGATCCGCCCGCCGCTGCCGGGCATCGACCTACCGGGCATCTTCCCGGTGCGGACCGTGCCCGACGCGGCCGAGATCCGCCGCTGGATCGAGCGCGGCACGAGCTTCCTCGCCGGGATGGGCAAGTACTCGGGCTTTCAGACGGTACGCCCGCCGATGCGAGCGGTCATCGTCGGCGGCGGTTTCATCGGTCTGGAGATGGCGGAGAACCTGACCCACCGCGGCTTCGAGGTCACCGTCGTTGAGATGGCCGACCAGGTGCTCACGCCCCTCGATCCCGAGTACGGGCGTCTCGTGGCCGACTTCCTCGAGATCCACGGCGTCACCGTGGCTCTGAACGACGGAGTCGCCGGATTCGAGAGCGCCGACGACGGCACGCTGACCGTGTCCACCCAGTCCGGGGCCCGCCATACGGCGGACATCGTGATCCTGGCGCTCGGCGTGCGGCCCGAGACGACGCTGGCGCGGATGGCCGGCATCGAGATCGGCGAGCGCGGAGGAATCCGCGTCGACGAGCACATGCGAACGAGCGACCCGGACATCTTCGCCGTCGGCGACGCGGTCGAGGTGCGCGATTTCGTCACGGGCGAGTGGAGCCTCATCGCGCTCGCCGGGCCGGCCAACCGGCAGGCCCGCATCGCGGCGGAGGTCATCGCCGGACGCGACTCGCGCTTCCGTGGAACGCAGGGCACCGCCGTCGTAGGCCTCTTCGGCTCCACGGTCGCCTGGACCGGTGCCAACGAGAAGACGCTCGGCCGCCTGGGCGACACCGACTACGAGAAGGTCTACATCTATCCGAACTCCCACGCCGGGTACTACCCGGGCGCCAAGCCGATCGCGATGAAGGTGCTGTTCCGGAGGTCCGACGGGCGCGTGCTCGGCGCGCAGGCGGTCGGCGAGGACGGGGTGGATAAGCGCATCAGCGTCATCGCCCTGGCGATCCAGATGGGGGCCACCGTCTACGACCTCGAGGAGTGCGAGCTCTGTTACGCGCCGCCATTCGGCAGCGCCAAGGATCCGGTGAACTTCGCCGGGATGGTCGCGGCCGGCGTGCTTCGGGGCGACATGCCCTTGACGCACTGGGGTGCCATGGGTGACGGGTTCCTCCTGGACGTGCGCGAGACGTTCGAGCTCGCGGTGGAGGAGGTTCCCGGCGCCCTCAACATCCCGATGGGCGAGCTCCGCTCGCGCCTCGGGGAACTGCCCCGCGATCGCGAGATCCGGGTCGTCTGCCGCTCCGGCCAGCGTGCCTACACCGCGACCCGCTGTCTCCTGCAGAACGGGTTCGACGCTCGGGTGCTCTCCGGAGGAATGCTGTCGCATGCGATCCTCTCGCCCGACTGAGACCCGCGCCCGCGGTGCCATCGCCTGCACAACCGAGCAGACCCTGCTTGGGGAGGGTGCCCGGTGGGACGCGCGTCGTGGTGAGCTGCTGCGCGTCAACATCCTGGCCGGACGCGTCTACCGAGACCGGATCGCCGGCGACGGGGTCCTCGTGCCGGTGCGCGCCTATCAGGTGTCCGGGACCGTTGGTGCCATTGCGCCCGTCGAGGGCGACGAGGGCTGGCTTCTCGCTGCCGGACGGGGCTTTGTCCGCCTCGGGCTAGACGGTTCCCTGCGCACGCTCGCCGAGATAGCCCCCGCCGGAACCCGGATGAACGATGGCGCGTGCGATGCCCAGGGCCGCTTCTGGGCCGGCACGTTGGCCGACGACCACCACGCCGGGGGCGGAGCGCTCCACCGGTTCGACGGGGACGGGTTTGCCGAATTGATGCTCGACGGTCTCACGATTCCGAACGGATTGGCCTGGAGTCCCGACGGTAGGACGATGTACCTGGTGGACAGCGGCCCGCGCCTGGTTCAGGCGTTCACCTTCGACCCCGGCGCGGGGACGATCTCCAAGGGGCGGGTGTTGGTGAGAGTCGCTGATGAACTCGGAGCGCCAGACGGGATGACTGTGGACGTCGCAGGCGATCTGTGGGTGGCGATCTACGGGGGTGGACAGGTCCACCGCTACTCGCCCGATGGCGTGCTGCGCGCGGTGGTGAGCGTCCCGACAGAGCAAAGCACGTCCTGCGCGTTTGCCGGGCCTGGACTGAGCCGGCTCTACGTGACGACCGGAACCGAGGGTTGGAGCGACGAGCACCGGCGCGCCCAGCCCGCAGCGGGGCTCGTGTACCGCTTCGACACCGATGCGACCGGCCTGCCGGCCGCGCCGTTCCGTCCGAATCCGCTCTGGTGGGAGGATGCGAGCCGGTGATGCCCATCGCCGACCGTGCGCGCGGCAGGTGGCCATGAGGCGCCTATCGGCAATTGTGACCCTCGCCCTAGCTCTCAAGCTGACGAAGGGTGTTTACAGCTCGGGGTCTCTGTGAGAGGAGGCCCGTATGACCGAGCCAGAGCAGCAGCGCAAGATCCCGCATCGCCTGGCCGTGCTGGCCCATGCCGAGGAGGTGACCGGCAACGTCGCCCGGATCTGTCGCTACTACGGGATCAGCCGGCCCGATTGAATCTCGTCGACCGTGGCGTAGGTGATGTGCATGACTAGCGTCTGATCAGTGACCCGGTCGGCGACGGGCCGCGGCGGCGGCGAGCACCTTCGCGCTGGCCACGCAGAAGTTGCTCACCCCGAGGGATCGCTGCGTGAACCTCGTTCCACGCCAGGGCCACACACGCCACACGTAGCAGTTGCGCGGCTTCAGCGTCCGCGCGGGCACCCGGAAGGCGAGGCCGCGTGGGAAGGCCGACAGCACCTTCTTGATGGCCGCCGGGCGGCCTCCCGCGCCCCGCGCGAGCCGGAAGATCTGGACGTTGTAGAGCGTGGTGCCGCGCGGACCCTTCTTCCAGCGCAGGAGCGGCGTCCGCGTGCGCACGATCAGGCCTGCGCGCGGGCGCAGCCGTTGAGAGTGAAACTTCAGCAGGGACGGCGTGCGGGCGGCGGCCGCCGCGCTCCCGATGACGACCGTCGTCACCCCGCCGGTCGATGGGTTCGTGATCGGCGCGGAGGTCACCTCGCGCGAGAGCCCGGCGTTGTCGTAGACGTCGAGGGCGAAGCGGATCGTCTCGCCGGGGGCCGCGTAGGCGGACAGGTCGAGGTCGCGGGTTGCGTCGCCGGTGGCCCACGAGGCCACCGTCGGGCCGTCGGGTCCGCGCGCCCGCAGCGTCCAGTCGCGCACCCCGCTGGTCGCATCGGCGACGTTCGCCGTCACCCGTACGCGGCCGCCCGGCAGACGGAGGAGGTCGACGCTCGCCGAGGGCGGGGTCCGATCGAGCCGCAGGGTGGCGTCCTGGGCGGGAGCGCCCGCGGTGCCGTCCCCGTCGACGGTGAGCCGAAGGTTCTGCGCGCCGTCGGGGAGGGACGCGACGTCGAGCAGCTCGATGTGCGCGCCGTCGCCCGGCGTGTCCGTGTACAGCGTCCGGCCGGCGGCCTGGATGGTCTGCCGGCCGATACCGTCCGCGCCGGCGTTGTCGGACGTCTGCCAGGCGACCTGGGCCTGGCCGGAGGTGATCCAGCCGGTCGGCACACTGGTCCAGCGTGCGGAGGGCGGCTCCGTGTCGCGGACCAGGATCGTCGGGTAGAGGAAGGTCCAGACGCGGTTCGGCTGCTGGCGCGCCTCGGTCTGGTACAGGAGCAGGGACGCCGTCAGCGCATGCATTCCGATCTGGTAGGCCTTGAGTGGCGCGGGGCTGACCGGGATGTCGGCCTCGGCGTCATGCCAGGCGAGGGCGCCGTCGGCGAGGACCCGCTGCTCGATCGAGGTCGCGTTCTGGTGGTAGCGGACCGAGCTCCAGCGAAGCCCCTCGATCACGGAGCCGGGGAGCGGGGTGCGCAGGTCGATCTGCCACTTCGCGCCCGTCAGGGACGTCGTGGCCGGCGGGCAGATGACCCCGAAGCTCGCGCCGGTCTGGGCGACCGAGCACTGCCCGTCCGGGACCGCCTGGGCGACGAGCGACTCGACCCCGAACGCGTAGAGGCTGCCGTCCGTGGCGGTCGCGGTTGCCGCGCTCACGGCGCCGGTGAACGCGAGGGCGGCGAGAGCGCACACCCCGGCGAACCATCGACGAGGGGTGAGCCGCGATCTCACGGGACGGAGTGCCGCCAAAGTCGCCGCCTCCATCGTCGGTGACGGAGTGCACCCTGGCGCTACAAGAGCACTGGCAACCGGAGGGCGCAAGCCCCCTTCGTCTAGTAGTCACGTGCATACGAGCCGGTCGGTGATTCGCCGCATGTCAGAGGTCACCCCCGGGGGGCACATCGCGATGGCGACCGGCGCCGATCCGGGCGAGATCGGCGGGTCTCGTCGTCTGCTGCCGTCTGGGGTCCGGGGTTCACGCACCCTCGCTCAGGTGCTCGCGAACGCGGGCGCTCAGAGCGTCCAGAAGTGCCCGATCTGCGAGGCCGCGCGCGAGGTGAGGAAATCCGGCGCGACGGAGTCCGGCTCGCGATCGTCCGCGAGCGCCTCCATCGTCTGCGCCACCGACGTGGCCAGGGCCTCCAGGGCGTAGCCGCCCTCGAGCACCGCGCCGACGGGGGCGCCGACGCGCCGACCGAGGGCGCGGACCTGGCGGGCCATCGCCGCGAACGAACCGGCGTCCAGGTCGCACCCCGCGAGCGGGTCGTCGCGATGGGCGTCGTAGCCCGCCGAGATCAGGATGAGCCCGGGTTGGAACTCCAGCGCGGCCGGGACGATGATCCACTCGAGCAGCGAGAGCCACGTGTCCTCGCCCGTGCCCGCGGGGACGGGGAGGTTGATCGAGAACCCCCTCCCCCCTCCCGAGCCGACGTCGAGCAGCGGCCCGGTGCCCGGGAAGATGCCCGACTGGTGGATGCTGGTGTAGAGGACCGCGTCGCTCGAGCGGAAGATGTCGTTGGTGCCGTTGCCGTGGTGAACGTCCCAGTCGACGATCAGCACTCGGCCGGCCTGGAGGGTGTCGAGGGCGTGACGGGCGGCGACGGCGGCGTTGTTGACGAGGCAGAAGCCCATCCCGGTGTTCCGGCTCGCGTGATGGCCGGGCGGACGGGCCGCGCTGAAGGCGACCTGCGCCTCCCCCCCGAGCAGGGCCTCGACCATCGCGCAGGCGCCTCCGGCGGCGTGCAGGGCCGCCGTCCACGAGCCGGGGCTCACCGGTGTCTCGGGATCGAGCGCGCCTCCCCCGGCCTCGCTCATCGACCGGATCTCGTCGAGGTGCCGCTCGGAGTGCACGGCGCGCAGGGTCGAGGGCGCGGCCGCGGGGGCGGAGCGGCGCTCGTAGCCCAGCCAATCGCGACGGCTGAGCTCGCCCTCGATCGCGAGGATCCGCTCCGGGCGCTCGGGATGGCGCTCGCCGGTGTCGTGGTCCAGGCTCGAGGGGTGCGAGAAGTAGAGCGGTGCGCTCACGCGGGCTCCGGCGGCCACTCGGACGGTGGGATGGCGTTCAGCGACGGCCAGGGGACCGGCTCCGGCGCCGCCGCGACGCGTACGCGCGCGTCGAGGATGACGATCCGCTCGGGGGAGACCGAGACCGGGTTGCAGTCGAGGTCAACGATCTGGGGGTGCGTCTGGACCATCGCGGCGACGCGCAGCACCAGCTCCTCGAGTGCCGCGATGTCGCAGGCCGGAGCCCCCCGGTAGCCCTCCAGGAGCGGCAGCATCCGCAGCTCGCGGATCATGGTGCTCGCGCCGAGGTCGGTGAGGGGCGTCAGGCGGACCGCGATGTCGTGGTGGACCTCGGCGCTGGTGCCGCCGAGGCCGCAGACGACGACCGGGCCGAACTGCGGGTCGGTTGTGCTGCCCACGAGCATCTCCACCCCGCCCGTGACCAGCGGCTGGACGAGGAAGCCCTCGACGCGGTGGCCGAGGCTCCCGAGGCGGCGCTCCATCTCCCGCGCCGCCTCCGTCACGGCCCCGGCGCCCTCCAGGCCGAGGCGGACGGCCCCCACATCGGTCTTGTGGACCACCCCGGGCGCGACGGCCTTCAGGACCACGGGCCCGCCCATCTCCCGGGCGGCGTCGCCCGCCTCCCGCGGTCCGGCGGCGGCGCGCGTCTCGATCAGGGGGAGTCCGTAGCAGGCGAACAGGGCGGCCACGTCCGGTGGCGAGAGCCAGTCCGGTCCGGCGATGGCGGCGGCCGTGAGGAGCGTGGCCGCATGCTCGGGACCGGTGTCGGAGAAGTCGGGGACGCGCCCCGGCGGCCTGCGCCGCCACGCGCCGTACCGGGCGACGCGCGCGAGGGCCAGGGCCGCCGCCTCCGGGTACTCGTACACGGGCGGCGCACCCGGCACCGCCGAGGCGAGGGCCACCTCGCGGTCGGCCGCCGACATCAGCACGGTGATCACCGGGATGCGCCGCGACAGCCGCTGGGTCACCGCCTGGACCTCGGCCGCCACCTCACCCCCCACCCCGCCGAGCCCGGGTTGGATGTAGATGACGATCACGGCGTCGAACCCCTCGTGGGCGACGAGCTCCTCGAGCGCCCGGCGGAATTGCCCGCGGCGTGGCGGCGGCCAGCAGGTTGACCGGATTGCCGACCGAGGCCTCCGGAGCAGCGAGCAGGCGGAGGCGCTCGCGCAGCTCGGGGGGCAGCTGGACCACGTCGAGCCCGTGCTCCTCGCAGGCGTCGGCGCACAGGATCCCGGGCCCGCCCGCGTTGGTGAGGATCGCGACGCGATCGCCCTCGGGCAGGGGCTGACTGGAGAGGAGCTTCGCGACGTCGAAGAGCTCGCTCATGGTCGTCGCCCGGATCACGCCGGCCTGGCGGAAGAGGGCGTCGACCGTCGTGTCGGAGCCCGAGGCCATGGCGCCGGTGTGGGAGCCGGCGGCGCGGACGCCCGCCGCTCCGCGGGCGCCCTTCACCGCGACGATCGGCTTGGTCCGCGACAGCCGGCGGGCAACGCGCGCGAAGGTGCGCGGGTTGCCGAAGGACTCGAGATAGAGCAGGACGACCTCGGTGGCGGGATCGTCCTCCCAGAAGCGCAGGAGGTCGTTGCCCGAGAGATCGGCCTTGTTGCCGACCGAGACGAACGAGGAGAGGCCGATCCCCAGCTCGCGGGAGTGCTCGAGCAGCGCGATCCCCAAGCCGCCGCTCTGGGAGAGCATTCCGACGTTGCCGCGCGGCGGCATGTCGGAGGCGAAGGTGGCGTTGAGCATCGCCTCCGGGGCGGTGTTGATCACGCCCAGGCAATTCGGCCCCACCAGGCGCATGCCGCTCGCCCGGCAGATCTCGATCAACTCGCGCTGCGCCCGCGCCCCCCGCTCTCCGACCTCCGCGAACCCGGCGGTGAGGACGACCAGCGCACGCACGCCGAGCTCTCCGCAGGCGCGCGCCACCTCCAGGACGCCCGCCATCGGCAGCGCCACGATCGCGAGCTCGACCGGCTCCGGCAGGTCCGCGACGCTCGCCAGGGCCGGCATCCCCTGAACCTCCGTCGCCGACCGGTTGACGACGTAGAGCCGGCCCGCGTATCCGCCCGCCCGCAGGTGGTGGAGGACCTCCCCGCCGACGGTCGCGCGCGCGCGCGACGCCCCCACGACGGCGACGGAGGCGGGGGTCAGCACGCTGCGCACCACGGCGGCGGCCGCCGTCCGCTGGCGGGCCTCGAATGCCGCCATCGCGGTCGGCGACAGAGACGCCGGGAATCGCACGTAGCGGGTGCCGCCCTCGTTGCGCATGATCATGGGGAGGCCGCTGGCGCGGAACATGTCGATCATGCGAGCGTTGTCGAACATCACCTCCGCGTCGAGAAGATCCACTCCGTGCGCGTGGGCGTGCTCGGCCAGGTGGGCCAGCAAGAGCGTGCCCAGGCCGCGGCCCTGGAACGCATCGGCGACGGTGAACGCCACCTCGGCCGCGGTCGCCCCGGGCTCGCGCGCGTACTGGGCGTGCCCGACGATCCGCTGCGGCGCTCCGGTCAGCACCACCAGCCCGTGGTCCTCCGGCCCTCCGCCCGTGGCCATGGCGCGCGCGGCGCTGTCGAGGTCGACGGTCCCGAAGAACCGGTAGCGCCGCGCATCCGTGGAGAGCGCCCGCAGGAACGCGGTGAGCGCGTCCACGTCGCCGGTGCGGACCGGCCGCACGCGCACGGTTGACCCGTCGCGGAGCTCGAGATCCACCACCGCCATCGCCGCCTCCTCATCCGGCGCCCCGCCGGCCGGGCAGAACGTTAGACGACGCCGGTATGAACGAAACTCGGCGGTCGGCGCCGGGGGCGAGGGCGCCGGGGCCGGGTGATCGGGACGGGGGCGAGTGGCCACGGGCAAGGGGACGATCTCCGCGGCATCCACGACGCGGCCCCTCGGCGCGCCGGTCGATCAGCCCAAGCATCCGCGCGGAGGTGCGACCGGCGATCTCCGCGGGGCGGAAGGGCGCAATTCGCCCTGCGGGCCGCCGGCGTCTACCGTGCCCGGGTGGAGGCCCGCGGGGGCCTGTCCGCCGGCACGTCGCCGGTGGTCGAATTCCGACCGGGAGCATTCGACAGTGAGATCTCGACTCGTGGTGGTCGTGGCCGTGCTGCTGGCGATCGGCCTCGCCACAGGCTGCGGCGGGTCGTCCTCCACGTCGGCCGGCACCTCCGCGGACACGGCGACCACCGCGTTCGAGGGCGGCGTCATCTCGCCCCGTCGTGACGCGCCTCCGCTGGTGCTGAAGGACATCGACGGGCGCGAGGTCGACATCCGCGATCTGCGCGGTCACCCGGTGCTCGTGACCTTCGTGTACGCGCACTGCCCGGACGTGTGCCCCCTGATCATGTCCAACCTCCGGGAGGTGCGGCGGCGCGCCGGCCCCCTCGGCAAGCAGATGCGCGTCATCGCCGTCTCGGTCGACCCCAAGGGCGACACGCCCGCCGCGGTCCGGTCGTTTCTCACGGCGCGCGGGGTCGCGGGTTTCGTGGACTACCTGATCGGCAGCCGCGCCGAGCTCGAGCCGGTGTGGGCGGCGTGGCAGGTGGGCGCGTCGGTGCCGAAGGACGACCCCGAGCTCGTCGAGCACTCGTCATTGATCTACGGAGTGACCTCCAGCGGGCAGCTCGCCACCGCCTATCCCGTGGGATTCACCCCGGCGCAGATCGCGAAGGACCTCCCGCTCCTGAACGGTGCGTAGGTCCTCTCCGGGCGGGGCGCCGCGATGTTCTCGCGTCGGCAGAGGACCGAGCGGGTAGGGGTTCCCCCGATGGCCGACCCGCGGACCCCCGAGCACGGCGACGGCGCCCTGGTGCTCGAGTTGCGCCTGTCGCCCCAACCGGGGGCCGCGTCACAGGCGCGCGCCGCGATCCGGCGGGCGCTCGCGGAGGCATTCGACCCGATCGTCATCGAGAACCTCCTGATGGTGGCGTCGGAGTTGGTCTCCAACAGCGTGATGCACGCGGCCCTCCCACCCGGCGAGCGGATCAGCGTGCGGCTCTGGGCCAACCGCCGCCTGCGCCTGGAGGTCGAGGACAGGGGCCGGGGCTTCGCGCGGGCTGCCGCCGAGCCGCTCGAGCGCGGCAGCGTGCCGGGCGGGCGCGGGCTTGCGATCGTCGACGCCCTCAGCGAGCGGTGGGCCCGCGAGGAGGATGAGACGGTGCGCGTGTGGGCGGATCTGCCGGCCCGGGTCTCCTGACCCCGCATCCGGGTCGCGATCTGCGACCCTCCCGTCGTGCTCTCGCTCGACGGCGTCTCCAAGGCCTACGGCCCCCGCACCGTCCTGAGCGGCGTCGCGCTGATCGTGCCCGACGACGCGCGCATCGGCGTGGTCGGGCCCAACGGGATCGGCAAGTCGACCCTCCTGCGCGTGATGGCCGGCGTCGAGGCTCCCGACGAGGGACGGGTGCTCCGCGCGCCGCCGGCGCTGAGGGTCGGGCTGCTGGACCAGCGCGGGCGGCCTGCCGAGCGCGAGACGGTCGCCGAGCACCTCGCGCGGCGCACCGGCGTCGCGGCGGCCGAGTCGCGCCTCGACGCGCTCACCGCCGCGCTTGCAGGCGCGCCCGGCCGCGTGGACGAGTACTCGGCGGCCCTGGAGGAGTTCCTCGCCCTCGGCGGCGACGATCTGCCGGCGCGGGCCGGGGCGGCGATGACGGAGGTCGGCCTGCATCCCGAGCGGCTCGAGGTGCCGATGGGCGCGCTCTCGGGCGGCCAGGCCGCGCGCGTCGGACTCGCCGTGCTGGTGCTGGCCCGCGTGGACCTGCTGCTGCTCGACGAGCCGACCAACGACCTCGACTTCGCGGGCCTGGAGATCCTCGAGCGCCTGGTGGACGCCCACCGCGGCGCCGTGGTGACCGTCTCCCACGATCGCGCCTTCCTCGACCGCTGCGTCCGCCGCATCGTCGAGGTGGTGGAGCCCACGCACGAGGTGCGCGAGTACTCCGGCGGGTGGACCGACTACGTGGCCCAGCGCGACCGGGCCCGGGAGCGCCAGTACGAGGCGCACGGGCGCTACGCGGGGGAGAAGGGCCGCCTCGAGGACCGCATGCGCCGCCAGCGGGCGTGGTCGGAGGAGGGCGTCAAGCGCGAGAAGAAGCGTTCCAGGGATCCCGACAAGATCGGCCGCGCGATGCGCTCCGAGCGCTCGGAGCAGCAGGCCTCCAAGGTCAGGGCCACCGAGCGGGCGATCGAGCGGCTCGATGCGGTCGACAAGCCCTGGGAGGGGTGGCGCCTGCAGCTGCGGCTCGCCTCGGGCCGCGGTGGCGGCGACCAGGTGGCCGTGCTCGAGGGTGCGGTGGTGGAGCGTGGCCCATTCCGCCTCGGCCCGGTCGACATGGAGGTCCGGCGCGGCGACCGGCTGGTGATCACCGGGCCCAACGGCGGCGGCAAGAGCACGCTCATCTCGGCGCTGCTCGGCCGGATCCCTCTCGCCGCGGGCCTCGGCAGGGTCGGCCCGTCGGTCGTGGTGGGCGAGGTGGAGCAGGAGCGCACCGCCCTCTTCGGCGCGCCCCGGCTGCTGGACGCGGTGGTGGGGCGGTCGGGGCTGCGCGCCGAGGAGGCGCGCACGCTGCTGGCCAAGTTCAACCTCGACGCCGACCGGGTCGAGCGGCCGGCGGAGCGGCTCTCACCGGGTGAGCGCACGCGCGCCCTGCTGGCCATCCTCGCCGCGCGCGAGGTGACCTGCCTGGTGCTCGACGAGCCGACCAATCACCTCGATCTGGAGGCGATCGAGCAGCTCGAGCAGGCGCTCGAGGACTACGAGGGCACGCTGATCCTCGTGACCCACGATCGCCGGATGCTCGAGCGGGTGCGGGTGAGCCGTCGGGTCGTGGTGGATGACGGACGCGTGAGCGAGGCGGCCTGAAAGAGTCTCGGGGTGTTCCTCGCCGTCCGAGAGATCCTGCGCGCCAAGACCCGGTTCGGGCTGCTGATGGCCGCGGTTGCCCTGCTGGTGTTCCTCATCCTCACCCAGCAGGCCCTCCAGAGCGGCCTGATCACCTCGTTCGTCGGCGCCATCGAACGGCAGTCGGCCCCGGTCCTGGTCTACGCCGTCGATGGGCAGCGCACGCTGCAGGGCAGCGTCATCACCCCCCCGCTCGAGTCCACGATCGCCGCGGTCCCCGGCGTGTCGGAGTCCGGGCGGATCGGCCAGGGCACGTTCACCGTGGTGGTGGACGGCAACGACGCGTCCGACGCGGCCATCATCGGCTACGAGAAGCCCGCGCTCGGCGGGCCCGACGCGCTCAGCTCCGGCCGGATGCCCGCCGCCGCCGGCGAGGTGGTGGGCAGTGCCGGCGACTTCTCCGTCGGTGACCGGGTCAGGGTCGTCGCGGCCGCCGGGGCCGACCCGCGACTGAGGGTGGTGGGTCTTGCTCAGGACGCCCAGATCCAGGCGACGCCGACCCTCTTCGCCCAATGGCCCGACTACGTCGCCGCCACCCGGGCGGCCAATCCTGATGCCGCCACGGTCCTGCCGAGCGCGATCGGGGTGCGGCCGGCGCAGGGGGTCACCCCCGTCGAGCTGACCACCCGGATCAACGACGCCTCCGAGGAGGCCGATGCCCTCACCCGCGGGCAGGCGGCCGACGAGACGCCGGGGGTGGCCGAGGTGAAGCGCTCCTTCCAGCTCATCTTCCTGCTGTTCGCGCTGGTGGTGCCTCTGGTGACCGGCCTGTTCTTCCTCATCATCACGCTCCAGAAGGCGCGGGCGCTGACCCTGCTGCGCGCGATCGGGGCGCCGGCGGGCGTGCTGGTCCGGGCGCTGCTCGCGCAGGTGCTGATCATCATCGGCGGGGGCATCGTGTTCGGGACGCTGCTGTTCGCGCCCCTGTCCCGGGTTCGGCTCGGCACGATTCAGCTGAGCTTCGATCCCCGGTCGGTGCTCCTGTGGGGGGCGCTGCTGCTGGTGCTCGGGGTGGTGAGCGCCGCGGCCGCCGCCCGCCGGGTGCTCGCCATCGATCCCGTCGAGGCCACCACCGGCGGAGGCGCCCGATGAAGCTCGCGCTGCGCGAGTTGCAGCGGCGCCCCGGCCGCTTCGTGGTGGCGACCGCGATCCTCACGCTGATCGCGCTGCTCCTGATGTTCCTGGGCGGCCTCCTGGACGGGCTGATCAACGGAAGCACCGGCGCGCTGCGCGCCCAGCGCGCCGAGCTGGTCGTCTTCTCGTCCACCTCCGAGGACTCCCTCGTGCGCAGCCGCATCACCCCCGAGGAGCGCGCGGTCGTCGAGAAGACCGTCGGTCCGGCGCGGGTGGCCGGGCTCGGCAGCGTCCAGCTCGGGGCGCGGTTGACGGGGAAGGGGCCGCGCGACCTGGTCCCGGTGGTGCTCTTCGGCTACGAGCGCGCGCCGCGCGGCCTTCCCGACGCCGTGCCGGGCGCGGGGCGGGTCTACGCCGACAGCTCGCTGCGGGCCGAGGGCGTGCGCGAGGGCGACGTCGTCCGGCTGGGGCCGGACCGCACGCCGGTCGAGGTGATCGGCTTCCTCGATGACAGCCGCTACTCGGGCCAGGGCACCCTCTGGGGCTCCCTCGGCACCTGGCGCGCGGTCCTCGCGGCCAACCGGCCCGCGGCGCGGGTGGGCGCCGGCGTCGTGCAGGCGCTCGTGGTGCAGGGAGACGGCGCCGGCGCGGGCGCCGAGGCCGACGCGATCGACGCGGCCACCGACGGGGCGACCTCGACGCTGACGATCGACCAGGCGATCAACGCGCTCCCGGGCGTCTCCCAGCAGCGCACCGTCTTCAATCAGATCATCGGCGTCACCGTCGTGATCGCGCTCGTCGTGGTCGCTCTCTTCTTCGCGCTCATCACGGTCGAGCGCACCGCCCTCTACGGGGTCCTGAAGGCGGTGGGGGCGAGTTCGCGCACGCTCTTCGCCGGAGTCCTGCTGCAGGCGATGGTGGTCGCCCTGATCGCCTCGGCGATCGGGATCGCGGCCTCGCTCGCCCTCGACGCGGCGATCCCGGCGGGCGGGATCCCCTTCACGGCGACCCCGAGCCGGTTGCTCAGCAGCGTCGCCTACCTGCTCGTCGCGGCGCTCGCCGGGTGCGCGTTCTCCCTGCGACGCGTGCTGAAGATCGACCCGGCCGCCGCGATCGGCGGCGACCAGTGAGCCCGCCCGTCCTCCTCACCCGAGCCTCGTGGAGCCCTCGATGACCACCACCCTGACCGACGTCGCCCTCCGCATGGAGGACGTCCGCAAGACCTATCGCATGGGCGACGAGGAGGTCGTGGCCCTGGACGGCGTCGACTTCACCGTCGGGTCCGACGAGATCGTCGCCCTCGTGGGTCCGTCGGGATCGGGCAAGACCACGCTGTGCTCGATCGCCGGAGGGCTGCTCACGCCCACCTCCGGCTCCGTCGTCGTCGGCGGGGAGGACATCTCCGGCTACGGCCCCAAGGAGCTCACCGAGTTCCGGCGCACCTCGGTGGGCTTCGTGTTCCAGACGGTCAACCTCGTGCCGTTCCTGACCGCCCGCGAGAACCTCCTCGTCGTCGACGAGATCGGCCCCCGCACCGGCGCCAAGGCGCGCGCGCGGGCCGACCAGCTGCTCGAGGAGCTGGGGCTGGCCGACCGCGCGAAGAACCTTCCGGCCCAGCTCTCGGGCGGGCAGCGCCAGCGGGTGGCCATCGGGCGCGCGCTCATGAACGAGCCCGATCTGGTCTTCTTCGACGAGCCCACCTCGGCGCTCGACACCGCGCTGGGTGATCAGGTCGTGAAGCTGATTCGCCAGGAGATGAAGTCGCGCGGCACGGCGGCCATCATCGTCACCCACGACGACCGGATCACCCACCACGCCGACCGAGTGGCGAGGATCGTGGACGGTCGCATCGCCGCGGAGGACACGGCGGAGTGACGCACCTTCACCCCACGGCTCACCCCGGTCGCGCCGGCCGGCCCCGGGCCAGGCGGCTGTACTGTCCGCGGGCGGCCACCGGGCCGCCGACGCGACCGGGAGGACCGGCATGTGGTGGGGCATGGGATTCGTACTGGGCGTCATCTACCTGACGCTGCTGCTCGTGCTGGGGCTGACCACCCTGCAGAAGGGGCACACGGCGATGTTCTGGATCGGGATCATCTTCCCGGTGCTCTGGCTGATCGGAGCCTTTCTCCCGCCGACCGAGAAGGCGCTCTCTCGCGTCTGAGGGCCATCCCGGTCGCGCGGGACTGTCGCGGGACTACTCGGCGGCCAGGCCGACGGCCGAGGTCGGCAGGCCCGGGGTCGTGCCGGCCGGCGTCAGGCTGCCGTCGAAGTTCACGCGGAATCCGCTCAGCGAGCCGTCGATCGCGTTGTGCGCGTAGAGGTACCTGCTGCCGTCGCTGAGGGCGAGGTCGGTCGTGCTGCGCCCGGTGGTCGCGGTCACGCCATCCGGGTCGAGCCGGGTGATCGCGCCCTTCGGCGTGGTCGCGTAGCCGGTGATCGAGTTGCTGCCGGTGTTGCCGGTGTAGACGTAGCGACCCGAGTCGGTCACCGCCACCCAGCACGCCGCGGTCTGGAGGGTCGCGGCACTTGGCGTCACCACTCCCAGCGCCCCGGTGCGCGTGACGCCGTAGGACGACACGGCGCTCTGGCCGGCCGCGCCGCCGAACGCCTCCGACACGAACAGCCGGCCCCGCCGGTCGAACGCGAAGCCGAAGGGGGTCTGGCCGGCCGATGGGGTGAGGACGGCCGTCCCCAGGCGCCCGTCGCGGCGCACGGGGAAGCCGTCGATGACGTCGGTGGCCTTCTCGGTGACGACCACGGTGTCGCCGTGGGGGCTGAACTGCACCTGGGCGGGCCCCGCGGCGTCCGTGCTGAGTGGCCGCGTCGAGGCGGCGAGGGGGACGAGGTTGCCCCGCCGGGTGAGCCGGAAGCCGCTCACGTTCCCGGTTCCTCCGGCATTGAGCACGTACACCAGGCCGTCGTGCACCGTGACGCTGGTCGGCTGGTCGCCGCCCGAGGGCTCGACGTCCACGAGCCTCAGGCCACGCGGGCCGACCCGGAACACCGACACCTGGTCGCTACCGGCGTTGACGGCCAGCAGAAGGTGGTCGTCGAGGGTCACGGCGCCCTGAGAGCCGAGGCCCTCACCGGTGCCGAGGCCGCCGGTGGGGTACGAGCCGGCCGGGGTCAGGCTGCCGTCGGCCGCGCGGTCGAAGGCCACGACGGCGTTGCCCGCGACGGCGTTGGTCTGGGAGTACACGGCTCCGCCGGAGCGGTGGTTCGGGTGCGCCGAGGCCAGCCCGGCCTGGGTCAGCGCGCCCAGTCCGAGGGCGGCGACGGCCGCGACCGACATGTACCGGGACATGCTCCGCTGGGTCTTCATCGAATGCTCCTGATGTCGTTCGGGACGGACCCAGACGCTAGGAGCGAGGTGTTTCGCGCCCCTTACGGAGGCGGCAAATTTTCTTACCAGGGTCTGAAATCTCCATCGGGGACGCCTGTCCCGACGGAGGCCCCCTCGGTGCGGGGCTCCGTGCGCGATGATCCGCCGGTGACGACGCCCGGCGAGAGGGACCAGTGAGCGAGCGCGTGGACGTCGCGGTGGTGGGCGCGGGCCCCGCGGGCTCCACGGCGGCATACCGGCTCGCCAAGGCCGGCGCCACGGTGCTGCTGCTCGACCGCCAGTCGTTTCCGCGCGACAAGCCGTGCGGCGGCGGGCTCACGATGCGGGCGACCAAGGTGCTCCCGGTCGACGTCAGCCCGGTGGTCGAGGACGTCGTGGACCGCATCAACCTCAGGATGGGGCACACCAACGCGACCGCCTCGCACCGGTACGCGCACCCGATCGCGTGGATGACCCAGCGCGCCCGCCTCGATCATTTCCTGGCGGAGCGGGCGGCGGAGGCCGGCGCCGACTTCCAGGACGGCGTGCGCGTGCGCGACATCGAGATCGATGAGTCCTCCGGGGGCGTCGTGGTGCTCGACGGGTCGCGCCGGGTGCGCGCCTCGGTCATCATCGGCGCCGACGGGGTCAACGGCGTGAGCGCCCGCGCGCTGGGCATCGCGACCGAGCGGCTCTTCGGCGTCGCCTTCGAGGGCAACGCCCCGATGACCCCCGAGCGCGAGCGCCTGCACCGCTCGACCCTGACCCTGGAGCTCGCGACGGTGCCGGGCGGGTACGGCTGGATCTTTCCCAAGGGGGATCACATCAACCTCGGCGTGGGCGGCTGGGAGAGCGAGGGGCCCAAGCTGCGCGACCACCTCGCGATCCTCTGCGCCCGCCACGGCGTGCGGATGGAGGATCTGGACAAGCTGCGCGGCTATCGCATGCCCCTGCGCCGGGCGTGGGGCGGCGCCGCCCGCGGGCCCGTGGCGCTGGTGGGCGACGCCGCCGGCCTGATCGACCCCTTCTCGGGCGACGGCATGTTCGAGGCGTTCACCAGCTCCGAGCTGGTCAGCGAGGCGGCCCTCGACGTGCTTGCGGGTCGCGCCCGGACCATGGAGCCCTACGGCCGGCGCCTCGAGCGGTCGCTGGCCGCGCACGCCGCGAGCGCCTGGGTGGCCCGGGCGGCGATCGAGCGGATCCCCATGACCACCTGGCGGGTGGCGCGCACCTCGGCCGCCGCGCGTTTCCTCGGCCGCCGCCTCGCGAGCCGCACGTCCGAGCGCGACGTGCCCCTGGTCGGGCACATCGAGCGCGCCGCGCGCAGGGCCCTTCGTCCCGAGGCCGTCTGACGACGTGGTGACGTTGCACCCCGGCGCCGGGCCGGGGTTTCCCGGCACGTAGAGTGCCGCCAGTGCCGCGCAGACGCCGCCAGCAGCAGGGTCTCGAGCGCGTCCTGGGGGCTCCCGCGCTCTTCGCGACGGCCTACGGCAACGTGGGCTCGTCCATCTACTACGCGCTCGGCGTCACGGCGGCGCTGGCCCTCGGGCTCACGCCGGTCGTGTTCCTGGTGGCGGGCCTCATCTTCGCCCTCACGGCCGCGACCTACGCCGAGGGCACGGTGCGCTTCCCCGAGGCCGGCGGCTCGTCCAGCTTCGCCCGGCAGGCGTTCAACGAGATCGTCAGCTTCGGCGCCGCCTGGGCCCAGATGCTCAACTACATCATCACGATCGCCATCTCGGTGTTCTTCGTGCCGCACTACCTGTCGATCTTCTGGACCCCGCTCAAGCAGAACCCGTGGGACGTGGTCGTCGGCGCGGGCGTCGTGGTGCTGCTGGTCGCGATCAACATCGTGGGGGTCAAGGAGGCCGCCAAGCTCAACATCGTGCTGGCGATAGTCAACTTCGCGACCCAGGCGCTGCTGGTGGCGCTGGGCTTCGCGCTGATCTTCTCGCCGACGATCCTCGTCAACAACGTGGACTTCGGCGTCGCGCCGACATGGGGCGCGTTCTTCCTCGCGATCCCGGTGGCGATGATCGCGTACACCGGCATCGAGACGATCTCGAACCTGGCGGAGGAGGCGCGCGATCCCTCGCGCGACATCCCGCGCTCGATCCGCCTGGTTGCGATCGCCGTCTATGCGATCTACTTCACCCTCCCGGCGATCGCGCTCTCGGCGCTGCCGGTCACCCAGGGCTCCGACGGCTACACCACCGCCCTCGGCCAGCCGCCCCAGGACGGGGGCTTCGCCAACGATCCGGTGCTCGGGCTGGTCGAGAACCTCGGCATCGAGGGGATCACCCTCAGCGCCCTCAAGATCTACGTCGGCGTGCTGGCGGCCACGATCCTGCTGATCGCCGCCAATGCGGGGGTGATCGGCGCCTCGCGCATCACGTACGCGATGGCCAGCTACCGCCAGCTGCCCGAGCCGTTCCGGCGCCTCCATCCCCGTTTCAAGACCCCGGTGCTGGCACTGGTGCTGTTCGCCGGCGTGTTCGCGATCATCGCCCTGCTGCCGGGGCAGACCGACTTCCTCGGGACGATGTACTCGTTCGGCGCGATGCTCTCGTTCACCGTCGCCCACGTCTCGCTCGTGGCGCTGCGCGTGCGCCGGCGCGACGAGGAGCTGATCTACCGGGCCAGACCCAACCTGCGCTTCCGCGGCATCGACTGGCCGCTGTTCGCGATCGTCGGCGGTCTCGCCACCGGCCTCGCCTGGCTGGTCGTCGTGTTCCAGGAGCCCCTCACGCGCTGGGCCGGACTCGGCTGGATCGCGCTTGGCTTCCTGGTTTACGCCATCTATCGCCGGGGCGTCCTCAAGATCCCGATGGGGCTGACGGTGCGTGCGCCCGTTCTCGTGATGGGCGAAGCCCTCCAGATCGAGTACCGCTCGATCGTGGTCCCCGTGACCCGGTCGGCGGCGTCCGAGGAGGCTCTGGTCGCCGCGGCGCGCCTCGCCGCCGAGCGCCGCTCGCAGGTGGCCGTGGTGCACGTGCTGGAGATCCCGATGGAGCTGCCCCTGACCACCGACATCCCCGACGCCGAGCGGGAGGCCAACGTCCTTCTCGATGACGCGCGGGCCCTGGTCGAGAGCCACGGCGTCAAGGCGGTCACCCGCCTCGAGCGCGCCCGCAGCGCCGGCGAGGCCATCGTGGCCGACGCCGACGCGCGCACCGCCGAGCTCGTGGTGATCGGCGCCCCGCGGCGGGGCATCGGGCGCCGCGCGCCGGTGTTCGGCCGCACTCCGCGCTACGTGCTCAAGCACAGCTCGTGCCGCGTGCTGGTGGTGGCCGAGAAGGTGCCCGAGAAAGCGGCCGCATGAGCAGGGGCCTCGCCCCGATCGTCTTCGCCTGTCTGGTGGTGGTGATGGGCCTGCTGGTCGTGGCGCGCACCATCGCGCTCGGCGTCGGCGGCGGGCTCGGGCTGCTGATCGGCGGGCTGCTCATCCTGGGCGGTGGCCTGCGCATCTACATGGGCGTGGCGACGTGGCGAAACCGCTGATCGACCCGGTCCGCCGGCTGCGGGCCCGGTCGCTCGCGCTGGTGGCCTACGGGGAGATCGGCTCGTCGCTGATCTTCGCCCTGGGCATCGTCGCCATCTGGGCCGACGCCCTCACGCCGTGGGTGCTCCTGGCCGTGGGCCTGCTGGTGCTGGTGGTGACGCTCTCGTACGCGGAGGGGGCGACCGCCATGCCCGAGGCCGGAGGCGCCGCCACCTTCGTGCGCCGCGCCTTCAGCGATCCGCTCGGGTTCGTCACCGGGTGGATGCTCTTCCTCGACTACCTGGTCGTCATCGCGCTGGCGGCCATCTTCGTGCCGCACTACCTGGGCGGGGCGGTCGGCTGGAACGCGATCACCGACTCGCCCTGGGACGCCGTGTTCGGCATCGGGGTCATCGCGGTGCTCGCCGTCGTGCGGCGCATCCGTCGCGTGCGCCTGTACGCGATCGCCGTCGTCATGGCCGGCGTCGCCGTCGTGGGGCAGCTGCTGCTGGCCATCCTCGGCTTCGCGCTGGTCTGGTCGTCCGACTCGCTCACGATGGGCGTCGATATCGGCAGCTCGCCATCGTGGACCTCGATCGCGCTGGCGCTCTCGCTGGCGACCCTCGCCTACACCGGGCTGGAGACGATCACGAACTTCGCCGCGGAGGCGCGCGAGCCGGGCCGCACCCTGCCGCGCAGCCTGTTCGTGGGGATCGGCGCCGTCGTGCTGATCAACGTCGCCGTCTCGATGGTCGGTGTCTCCGCGTATCCGGTCGAGCCCAGCCCGGGGGCCCCCGGCGGGGTGGCGAGCGCGCTCTCGACCGACTGGCTCCAGGCGCCGCTGCTCGGTATCGCCACCGCCATCGGGGACGAGCTTCCCTGGGGCGGGGGCGCGCTGGAGTGGTTCGTCGGGGTCTCCGACGCCCTGATCCTGATCACGGCGATCGCCACCTCGATGGCCGGCGGGGAGCGCCTGGCGTATTCGATGGCCCGCTACAACATGCTGCCCCACGCTTTCGCCCGCCCCGAGCGCGGCGCCTCTCCGACCGGCGCCGCGACCCTGGCGGCCGCCGTCATCGCCCCGGTGCTGATGGTGCTCGCCGACGCGGTCGGCGACGGCGCGCGTTTCCTCGCCGGGCTGTACAGCTTCGGCGTGCTGATCGCGATGACGGCCGCGCAGGTCGCCGTGGTGCGCCTGCGCATCCGGGAGCCCGATCTGCCACGGCCCTTCCGGGTGCCCGGCAGCGTGCGATGGCGAGGGGCCTCGATACCCGTGGTCTCGGTGATCGGCGCCGTGCTCACGCTGGTGCTGTGGGTCGCCTCCCTGGCCACCCACGGCGGCGCCCGCGTGGCCGGCCCCGTGTGGCTGGTGCTCGGGATCGGCGTGTACCTGCTGTCACGCCGGGCGGGAGGGGAGAGCCTGCTGGGACGGGCGACGCCGGCCGTGCCCGACCTCGTGCCCACGCCCGAGCAGGACACGCGCACGATCCTGGTGCCGCTCAAGCTCAGCAACATCGGCGAGGAGGTGCTCGCGACGGCCATCAGGCTTGCCGAGGAGCGCGGCGCCGACGTGCGGGTGCTCTGCGTGGTCAAGGTCCCGCTCTCGCAGTCCCTCGAGGCGGTGGTCGGCGAGGAGGAGGCACGGGCCCGCGAGGCCATGGACGAGGTGGGCGAGATCGCCGAGGAGCAGGGCGTCGAGCTGCAGTCGCACCTGGTGCGCGCCCGCTCGCTCAGCGAGGCGATCATCACCGAGGCCGAGGACATCGGCGCCGACCTGATCGTGCTCGGGTCGGCTCCCCGTTGGCGCACCCATCGGCGATTCTTCAGCCCGACCGTCGATCAGGTCTTGCGCGGAGCCCCGTGTGAGGTGATGGTCGTCACCTATCCCGAGGGCGTCCTGCCGGATGCCGAGGAGTCATGATGCATTCATGAACGCGATCGTCGTGGGGTGTGGACGTGTGGGATCGACGCTCGCCCTGCGGCTCTCCGGCGATGGCTGGGAGGTCACCGTCATCGAGCTCAACGAGGACAACCTGGTCCGCCTCGGGCCGGAGTGGCGTCATCCGCTGGTCCTCGGGCACGGCATGGACGCGCGCGTGCTGGAGGAGGCGGGCATCGCCGACGCCGACGTCCTGATCGCCGCCACCGACGGCGACAACACCAACCTGGTGATCGCCCAGGTCGCCACCAAGCGCTACGGCGTCTCCCGCGTCGCGGCGCGCATCCAGGACCCGGCGCGGGCCGAGGCGTACGGCGGTCGGGGCTTCGAGATCATCTCGCCGGTGCAGATCGCGATCGAGAAGCTCGTCAAGTGGGCAACGCTGGCCGGAAAGGTCGACTGATGTTCGCCATCGTCGTGGGGGGCGGGAAGATCGGGGCCAACGTGACCCGGTCGCTGGTGGAGCGCGATCGCGAGGTGGTGCTCGTCGAGCACGACGCCGCGCGCGCCGACGTGCTGGAGGGGGAGTTCGGCCACCGCGTCGTGCACGGCGACGGCACCGAGCTGTACGTGCTGGAGCTGGCCGGCGTGACGCGCCCGCCCGACATCGTGGTCGCGGTCACCGGTGACGACGAGGACAACCTCGTCATCGCCCAGCTCTGCCGCGAGCGCTACGGCGTGGGGAAGGTGATCGCCCGGGTCAACGACCCGCGCAACCAGGACCACTTCGACCTGCTGGGCGTGGCCCCGACGGTCTGCTCGACGCTGCGCATCATGGCGCTCATCGAGCACGAGGTCCCCGAGCACGATCTGGTGCACCTGCTGGAGCTGCGCAAGGAGAACCTGGAGATCATCGAGGTCGAGATCGGCTCCAAGTGTCCCTCCGTCGGCAAACCGGTCGACGGCCTCGGCCTCCCCACGGGCTCGAAGCTGATCTCCGTGGTGCGCGGCGGCACCGCCGTCATCGCGGTCGGGTCAACCGTGCTGGCCCCGGGCGACCAGGTGCTCGCGATCCTCGAGCCCGGGCGCGAGGACGAGGTGCGCAAGATCCTGATCGGCCGGTGACCGCCCCCGGCGGCGGCGACACCGCCGAGCGCCGCGAGCGGGTGCTCGCGGCCATCCTCGACGCCGGGGAGGCGGGCGTGTCGGGCGAGGCGCTGGCCGAGGCCATGGGCACCTCGCGCGCGTCGGTGCACCGCCACGTCGAGTCGCTGCGCCGCGACGGCCTGGACATCCTCAGCGCCCGCCAGGGCTACCGCCTGGCCGACGGCGTGGACCCCGTGGTGCCGCTGCGGGTCACCCCCCGGCTGAGCGCTCCCCTCGCCGGGCCGCTGACCTGGCTTCCCGAGACCGGCTCCACCAACGAGGATCTGATCGCCCTGGCGCGCGCGGGCGCCCCCGAGGGCACCGTGCTCGGGGCCGACATCCAGACCGCCGGCCGCGGTCGGCGCGGGCGCACCTGGATGGCCGCGCGCGGGCACGGGCTGCTGGTCTCGGCGCTGCTGCGCCCCGGCATCCCGCCGGTGGACGCCGGCCTGCTCCCGGTCGTGGCCGCGGTCGCGGCCGCCGAGGCCCTCGGTCCCGACGCCCGCATCGTGTGGCCCAACGACATCGTCATCGACGGCCGCAAGGTGGCGGGCATCCTCTGCGAGCTGTCGGCCGATCAGGAGGGTGTCGCCTGGGCCGTGGTCGGCATCGGCATCAATGTCCGCTCCGCGCCGGCGCTCGACGACGCCCGCTGGACCCCCGGCGCGCTCGCCGACTTCGGCGATCCGCCCTCGCGGGCGAGTCTCCTGGTGCGCGTGCTCGCCTCCCTGGGCGATCGCTACCGCGAGTGGGTCGGCGCGGGCCCGGACGCGATCCTGGCGGCCTTCGCCGGGCGCGACGCCCTGGTGGGCCGGCGCATCACGGTCAGCCTCCCCGAGGGCGAGGTCTCCGGCCTCGCGGCCGGGACCGACGACCTCGGGCGCTTGCGCCTGCGCGGGGACGACGGGGAGGAGCGCCGCCTCGGCGCCGGCGAGGTCGTGCGGGTCTCCCACTAGCCGACACCGCCCGCGCCACCCTCGCCGGCGGCACACCGCCGCCGGCGTCGGCACCCGGGAGAGCCGCTCAGATCTCCACGGCGTGCTTGAGCCGGGCGAGGCGCTCGTCCCAGGCGCGCTCGGTGGATCGCAGCCAGGCCGTGGTGGGGTGCAGGGCGCCCTCGCGCAGCCGGTAGCGCACCTCGCGCCCCCGGCCCTCCAGGCGCTCCACCAGCCCCGCGTCCCGCAGCGTCGCCAGGTGCTTGGCCACGGCCTGACGGCTGATCGGCAATGTCTCGGTGAGCGACGGCACCGTCGTCGTGCCGTCGCGCAGCAGCGACTCCACCATCGACCTGCGGGTCGGATCGGCCAGCGCCGCGAACACCGCTCCCAGCGCGTCGCTCACACGGCCACCGCGCAGAAACGGGCCGCGAGACGGGCCATCGGCACGATCGGCAGGGTCTCGGTCACCACCACGCGCGTCCCGGCGGGCGCCTCCACCACCAGGAACTCGACACGGGTGGCGGGCTCGTCGCCCTCCCACCACCACCACACCAGCCGGTGAGGGGGCTCGGACACCTCGACATGGATCTCGCGATCCGGCTCGTCCAGCCAGGCCTCGCGGCCCTCGTCGCTGGAGAGGGCGTCCCAGACGTCCTCGGGGGTGGCCTCCACCTCGATCTCACGTCGTGCGGGCACGCGGCCCTCCTTTGACAACTGATTGGTTGCTATGGTCACGACAACCACTGAGTTGTCGAAAGGATAGCCCATGCCGCTCGTTCCCATGGTCGTCGAGCAGAGCCCCCGCGGGGAGCGCTCGTTCGACATCTACTCGCGCCTGCTCAACGAGCGGATCATCTTCCTCGGCCAGGCGGTCGACGACCAGATCGCCAACCTGGTGGTCGCCCAGTTGCTGCACCTCGAGAGCGACGACCCGGACAAGGACATCGCGCTCTACATCAACTCCCCGGGCGGGGTCGTGTACTCCGGCCTCGCCATCTACGACACGATGCAGTTCATCCGGCCCGACGTGCAGACCATCTGCTTCGGCATCGCGATGAGCATGGGATCGCTGCTCCTCGCCGGGGGCGCGCCGGGCAAGCGCATGGCGCTGCCCAACAGCCGCATCCTCATCCACCAGCCGAGCGGCGGCTTCCAGGGGCAGGCGAGCGACATCGAGATCCACGCCAGGGAGACGATCGCCCTGCGCCGGCGCCTCGACGAGATCTACGCGCACCACACCGGCCAGACCGTCGAGCGGATCACCGACGACATGGAGCGCGACCGCTTCTTCACCGCCGAGCAGGCGCGCGACTACGGCCTGGTGGACCGCGTCATCGACGCCCACGAGATCACCACGTCACCGCTCGGCTTCCGGCCCTCCTAGTGGTGGTGCGGCGCGTCGCAGGACTCGTGGTGGCAGTGGCACTCGCCGGCCTTGGGGTTCGCCTCGCAGAACGGAGAGCAGAACTTCTCGCCCTTCTTCGCCTCACAGGTGCACACGGAGTGCTGGCAGACGGCCATCGGAGCCTCCTATCGAATTGGGGGCCAATCCTGGCATGACTCGCTCGCGTCTCGGGAGGGACGGGGCCGGGCGGGCCCCGGTAGCCTGCGCGGTGTGAGGGTCGCCCTCTACCACGGAGCCGGTCGCCTGACCCTCGAGGAGCGGCCCGATCCGGTCGCCGGCCCCGGCGAGCTCGTGGTGCGGGTGCGGGCGTGCGGGCTCTGCGGCAGCGATCTGATGCGGTGGTATCAGGACCCCCGTGCGCCGGTGGTGCTGGGGCACGAGCCGGCCGGTGAGGTGGTCGATGCCGGCCCGGGCGCGCCCTTCGCACGGGGCGACCGCGTGTTCGTGCACCACCACGTGCCCTGCATGACCTGCGCCCTCTGCCGGGCGGGCCGCCACACGCTGTGCGAGACGTTCCGCCGCACCCGTCTCGACCCGGGCGGCCTTGCCGAGCTGATCCGGGTGCCGGCCGAGAATGCGCGCCTCGACACGCTGGCGCTGCCCGCCGGGGTCAGCGATCCGGACGCCACGCTGATCGAGCCGCTCGGGTGCGTCCTGCGCGGTCAGCGCTGGGCCGGGGTGGCACCCGGATCGCGGGTCGCCGTGATCGGCGCCGGGGCGATGGGCCTGCTGGAGATCGGCGCGGCGCTGGCGGCCGGGGCGGAGCGCGTGGTGGCGGTGGAGCCGCGCGCGGATCGCCGTGCCCGTGCCCTCGGCAGCGGTGCGGTCGCGGCGTTCGCCGACGACGACCCCGGCGCCGTGAGCGACGCGCTCGGGGGTCTCGCCGACCAGGTGTTCGTGTGCACGACGAAGGCCGAGGCCATCGCCGGCGCCCTCCACCTCGCCGGGCCCGCCGGCGTGGTGCAGCTCTTCGCGCCGCCCCGGCCCGGCACCGCGGTGCCCCTCGACCTCGGCGCGGTCTTCTTCCGCGAGGTCACCATCCAGTCGACCTACTCGGCCGGGCCGCTCGACACCCGCGACGCCCTGGCCCTGCTGGCCGCGGGCGCCATCGCGACCGACGGGCTCGTCTCCCACCTGATCCCGCTCGAGCACGTGGAGGAGGCCTTCCGGCTGGCGCGCTCGGGTGAGGCGACCAAGGTGGTCGTCCTGCCCTGATCGCCCGGCCCGGTGCGTGCGCCCGGGTCTGCCCGGAGCCGGGGGGCGACCCCCGGGGCGCGCGGCGCCGGGGTGGGACTGCGGGATTCCCCGCGTCGGGAGTGAGGGGCGGCCCCGATTGCATGCGGGGACGGCTCGGCGAGCATCCGGGGGGCCCGGATCGTCTTTCGTATCCAATGCCGCGCGCGTCGACCGCCGACGCAGGGTGCCGGGCTCTGGCGAGGGCATGAGCGAGGAGGTCCGCTCGTGAGTACCGGGTACGGGTCGGGGGATGCGCTGAGCGTGAACCTCGCGCGCACGGCCGTCGAGGTCGTCATCCCGCCCGAGCACGCCGTCCTCCTCGAGATCACCGCCGGTCGAACCGGCCTGCAGCAGTCCACCCACGACCTCCTGCGCGAGATGCACCACCGATACGTGGGATGGCCGCAGGTCCTCGCCGACCTGCACCGGCAGGCCGCGGGTGACCTTCACGTCTACAACCGCCACGATCGCGGTCCGGAGGGGCTCGCGGTCTTCTGCGACCTCTACGCGAAGATCGTGGAGGAGGCCGGTGACCCGCAGGTGCGCGCGGACGCCGTGCGGCTCTGGCTGGGCTACCTGGAGTTGATCGCGACCCGCTCGGGTCCGCGCCTGGAGCTCAACCTGCCGGTTGTCCACGACGCCCTCGGGCGCATGGAGGGGTACCTCGCCGCCTCGCCCGAGCTGGCGAGCGCATCCTCTCCCCGGCTGAAGCGTGTGGCGGCCGCGCTCGCCGCGGCTCCGCCCGAGGCGGTGGAGGTGCTCGACGATGCGCTGGCCCTGCTCGCGGTGGCGCTGATCGCGGCCTGCACGCGCTGGACCGCCGGGGAGGATCCCGCCGACTGGTACCTGGCGGCGTCGCGCGGCGGGGGGCGGGACGATGGGCTTCCCCCGGCGATCGAGCGCATCTCCCATCGCCACCTGAGTGCCCGCGCCTCGCAGATCGCCGCCCTGGTCGCGGCCCCGGAGGGGCTTCGGCCTCATGCCGCCACTCTGCTCGCGTCGCCCGACGACGCGCAGATCAAGGACGGCTACGTCGAGGCCGCGCGGGTCTTCACCCGTCGCTCGAACGATGCCGAGGGGCTGCTGGAGCGCATCCACTGGCTTCTGCGGGTCCTCGCCCGGCCGGAGCTCGACCCGGTCCACGAGACCGCGCTGCGCGACGTCGGGCGCTGCTGCGCATCGCTCCTCGAGGAGCCCGTCGGACGCGACGCTCTGGTGCGGGAGGTCTTCGGGCTGCTGCGCAGCGCCGACCTTCCCCGCACGAGGGCCTTCACCGACCTCGTCGCGCGGATCGGGTGCGCCGCCATGGCCAGCGGCGACCCCCGCCTCGCGGCGACCCTGATCGACGAGATGCTCGGGCTCGACTTCGCCTACCCGGAGTTCTCGGGGTTCACGTCCGAGTGGGGCGTGCGGGTCAACCCCGCCCACCTGCGCAACGTTCGCGCCTACCTCGCGATCATCGGGACCAACCCCGCACTGGCGGCTCGGCTCGTGGCCTCGCTCGTGGTCCATCTGCGCGTCGGCGGCGTGTTCGTGACCGACACGGACCTCTTCCAGCGCGATGTCTCGGCGCTCCTCGGCTACGACATCGGGCCGGTGTATCTGGAGGTCAAGCAGCTCCTGCGGGTCTTTCCGGTCTACTTCAGGGAGATCGGGGCCGAGGGCCCGCTGCGCGAGACCTCCACGCGCCTCGACGAGATCGACCACCGGCGCGACCCGCTGTGCCATTTCCTGCGCAAGCAGAGCCACGTGGAGTGCAATCCGCGGCTGATCACGTTCGCCGAGAGGATCCTGCGCTTCTGGGCGACCGGCGACGCGGCCCCGCTGCGGGCGTACGTGCCCGCGTCCGAGCTGGCGCTGCTCGAGGCGGACGGCGGGCGCCTGCCGGCCCTCCACGATGACATGGCCGCGCTCACCGCCGGACCCGGGGGCATCGAGAGCCTGCTGCGTCTCGCGCCCGACGAGGTCTCGGCGCGCCTCGCGGCGCTCCCTCCGGGCGACCCGCTCGCCCGGGACAAGATCCTGCTGGTCTTCCAGGTGCGCGAGGAGCTGCGGCGCAAGTACGCGCTCGACCACTCGGACGTCATCGGCCGCCTGCGGGAGTTCCGCAGCGTCGACGCGCAGACGGCACGGGATCTCGAGGCCGCGCTCGGCCGCGACGACTCGGCCGCCTCGCTCGACCTGACCCTGCGCCTCCTCGAGGAGCTGCAATCGATCGTGCTGCGGCCCGGCGAGACGAGGGCGGTCGAGGACATCTACGTGAAGCGCCACATCGCCGCCGGGATCCCGAGTATGTACGGCTCCTATCGTGAGGAGCGCTTCGAGGCGATGGGCCTGACCTTCCGCCTCGAGTCGCTCGCGACGGCCCTCTTCGAGAAGGTGATCGACGACGAGTCCCTCGCGCCGATCGACCGCGGGCGTCTGCGCGACATCTCCGGCTGGGTCCGCGACCTCCTGCGGGCGCTGGGCATCGACGGCTACCGGGCCAAGGGGCTGGCGCACTGCCTGGCGATGCTCGAGGAGGGCGTGGAGGACCCCGACACGTCGCTCGAGCAGTTCCTCAACGTCTTCCAGCTGATGTCCCGCAACATCGAGACGTCGATCCGCTCGCGCATCCTGGACGCGTACGGCGAGCCGGTGGACCGGGCGCTGACGCAGATGCTCCGGCGCGGGGTCATCGCGGGCGCCGGCCCGGACGACGAGACGGTGCTCCGCCACGCCGAGACCTTCTTCCGCGACCTGATCGCCGAGAGCTTCGGGCTGCAGCGCCTCGACGTCCTCGTGGGACGGGTGCTGCACGTTCTCGGCGAGCAGGTGCGCGCGGGTGGGCGGTCCCGTCCCCCCGAGCGCGCGCCGGATCCGTCGCGCAGCGTGCTGACCCTCGGCGGTGCCGACGCGCGCCGGCGGGGGATCGTCTCCCTGGGCAACAAGGCCTTCATGCTCACCCGTCTCATCGAGATGGGCTTCCGGGTGCCGCCGGGGTTCGTCCTGACGACCGACCTGTGCCCGCGCCCGGGTGGCGAGGCATCACCACTGCACGGGCGACCGGAGATGATCCGCCGCATCCGGGCCGAGGTGGCCCGGATCGAACAGGCCACCGGCGCGAGGCTCGGCGATCCGGCTCGGCCCCTCCTGCTCTCGGTCCGCGGCGGGGCGCCGATCAGCATGCCCGGCATGCTCGAGACCTTCCTCAACGTCGGGAGCAACGCCGAGGTGGCCGCGAGCCTGGCCGCGGAGCCCCGCCGGTCCTGGGCCGCATGGGACGCCTACCGGCGCTTCCTGCAGTTCTGGGGGATGAGCCACGGTATGGAGCGGGGTCTCTTCGACGCCCTGATGCGCGACACCAAGAGGCGCCATTCGGTCCCCAAGAAGGCCGGGCTCGCCTCGGGCCAGATGGCCGAGCTGGCCCTCGACTATCGACGTCTGCTGCAGTCCGCCGGCGTCGGCCTGGTCGACGACCCGTTCGCGCAGCTGATCGCGTGCATCGAGCGTGTCCACGCCTCGTGGTGGGGCGACGGCGCGCACCTCTACCGGCGCGAGCTTCAGATCTCCGACGACTGGGGCACGGCCGTGATCGTCCAGGCGATGGTCTTCGGCAACCTGGGCAGGCGCTCGGGCACCGGCGTGGTGCTGACGCGGGCGCCCGACCGGGAGCCCGAGGCCACCGAGCCGTACGGCGACTTCGTGATCCAGGGCCAGGGTGACGATGTCGTCGGCGGCCTCGTCGAGACCTTCCCGATCAGCGAACGCCAGCGGCTCGCCGAGCCCGGGGGCGGGTCGCTGTCGCTCGAGCAGGGCTTTCCCGAGATCTACGCCGCCCTCGCAGACGCGGCGCGAATCCTCGTGCGCGACCACGGGATGAACGACCAGGAGGTCGAGTTCACCTTCGAAGGGGAGCGGCGCGCCGACCTCTACCTCCTGCAGATGCGCGACGTCGTCGTGGCCCCGAGCTCGGTGATCGCCGCGTTCATCCCCGGGGAGGCGCTCGAGCGGGCGCGCGTGGCCACCGGGATCGGCGTGGCCGGCGGCGCCCTCAGCGGCCGCGCCGCCCACCGCGAGACGGACGTCGCGGCGCTTCGGGAGGAGTTCCCCGGAGAGGCGATCATCCTGCTGAGGCCCGACACCGTGCCCGACGACATCCCGCTCGTGCTCCGCGTGGACGGCCTGCTGACGGCGGTGGGCGGAGCGACCAGCCACGCGGCCGTCGCAGCCAAGCGCCTCGGCAAGACCTGCGTCGTCGGGACCCGGACGCTCGAGGTCGTCGAGGAGGCGCGCTGCTCGCGCATCGCCGGGCGGCTCGTCCGCACCGGCGATGCGCTCTCCATCAGCGGCATCGACGGAAGCGTCTATCTCGGCGCCCACCCGGTCGCCGAGTTGCGCGTGCGCGGCCGGGCTCAGCAATGACCACCTGGAGAAGGGGAGGGACGACGCGATGAGCATGGATCTCGAGGTCGAGGCCCTGGGGATCAACGGCCTCGGTCGCATCGGCAAGCTGACGCTGTGGCACCACGTGGCCCGGCGCGGCTTTCCCCGCCTGGTGGTCAACCTCGGTCGCGAGGCCGGCAGATCGCTCGAGGCGGTCTGCGGAGCGATCGAGAACGACTCGACCTACGGCAGCATCCACCGCTTCCTCGGAGGGGTTTCCGCGCCGCGGTGCGTGAGGATCGTCGACCGTGAGCTCCGGCTGCTCGAGGTCGCAGGGGTGCCGGTCACCATCCTCCAGGATGCGCGCAACCCCCGCGACATCGACTGGAGCGGCAACCGGGTGCGCCTGGTCGTCGACACGACCGGAGCCTTCGACGATCCCACCCGGTCGGTGGACGCACCGGGTGGGGCTCTGCGGGGCCATCTCGCCGCGGGCGCCGAGAAGGTGATCTACAGCGCCGCCTTCAAGGTGCGGGCGAAGGGGCGCTCGCTGCCCGAGGACGCGGTCACGCTCATCCACGGGATCAACCACTTCGCCTTCGACGCCCGCCGCCACAACCTGGTGTCGGCGGCCTCGTGCACCACGACCGCGCTCGCCCACATGGTCAAGCCGCTCCTCGACCGCTTCGGCGCCGGAAGCGTGATGACCGCCTCCATGAGCACGGTCCATGCGGTCACGAACACCCAGAGCGTCCTGGACGCCGTGCCCTCCGCCGGGGCGTCCGATCTGCGCCGAAGCCGCAGCGCTCTGAACAGCATCATCCTGACCTCCACGAACGCCGCGGCCACGCTCGAGCAGGTGATCCCCGAGATCGGCGCGATCGGGTTCATGGCCGACTCGGTCCGGGTGCCGATCCCGACCGTCTCGCTGGTCATCCTCAACGTCACCTTTCAGGCGCACATGCGCGCCAACGGCGAGAGCTCGATCACGCGCGAGACCCTCAACGAGACGTACGCCGAGGAGGCCGACGCCCGCGGGCTCCTGGTCTACAGCGAGGAGCAGAACGTCCCGGCCGACGTCTCGGGCATGCGGGCGGCCGTGGTGGTCGAGGGCGTCGAGACCCACACGCGCACCGGCTTCGTGCGGGTCGACCTCGCCTCGGTGCCCGGTCTGCCGCCCGGGATGCTCGATGGCCTGGCCACCTCGGTGCTCGAGGTCCCGGTGACCCACGCCAAGGTGTTCGGCTGGTACGACAACGAGTACGGCAGCTACACCAACGCGCTGGGCGATCTCACCGCCCACGTGCACGCGTGCCTGTAGCGCGGCCCACGGCGCGCGATCGGAGGATGCGATCGGCCCCGCCGCTGACGCGCGGCGACGGCCCGGTCCCTCAGCCGCCCCCCGCCTTGCGGCCGAGGCCTCCCTCGAAGCGCGAGCGATCCACCACGTAGCGCTGGTGGGTGCCGGAGCAGATGCGCTCCACCCGGTCGTCCACCTCGGCCGAGAAGCTCAGGCGGCGTCCGGTCACCTCCTCCAGGCGCACGCGGGCCACGACCTCCATCCCGACCGGTGTGGCGGCATCGTGGCTGAGATCGACGTGCACGCCCAGCGAGAGCTCGCCCTCGTCGAGGTGCGGGGCGACGGCCTGGATGCAGGCCCACTCCACGAAGCCGACCATGAATCCGGTGGCGAACACCTCCGGCATCGCCGCGAACTCGGGCGACTCGGGATACAGGTGGGGGACCGTCTTGGTCACCGGGACGACGAAGCGCAGCTCGTGCGCGATGCCGGGGAGGAGGGTCGGTTTCACTCGCGCCTGCCCATGCCCGGACGATACGGGACGGGCACCCGCGGAGACGTTCGCTATGCTCCCGGACGGGCCCGCGGGCCCTCTCTCGGTGGACGTAGCTCAGCTGGTAGAGCTCCTGGTTGTGGTCCAGGCGGTCGTGGGTTCGAATCCCATCGTTCACCCCTCGGCCGGTCTCGGGCGGGTGTGGCGAAACCGGTAGACGCGCTAGGTTTAGGTCCTAGTGGGGCAACCCTTGGAGGTTCGAATCCTCTCACCCGCATATAGGTGCACACACTCATGCCGCTGACCGCAGAAGTCACACCGCTCGAGGAGAACAAGGTTCGCCTCGACGTCGCCGTCCCCGAGGACGAGGTCCAGCGCGGCATGGAGCGCGCCATCCGGCAGCTCGGGCGCGACGTGCGGGTCCCGGGATTCCGTCCCGGCAAGGCGCCGGCCGAGGTCATCGTCCAGCGCGTCGGCCGTGACGCGGTGGTGCAGGAGATGCTCAGGGGATCGCTCAGCGGGTGGTATTCCGCCGCCGTCGCCGAGACCGGCCTCAAGCCGATCGACGACCCCGACCTGGATCTGGAGAGCGTGCCCGAGGAGGGCGACCTCACCTTCCAGGCCACCGTCCAGGTGCGCCCCGTCGCCACCATCGGCGTCTACACCGGCCTCGATGTCGGCAAGGCCGACGTGGAGATCCCCGAGGGCGCGCTCGAGGCCGAGCTCAACGCCCTGCGCGAGAAGGCCTCGCGCCTGGTGCCCGTGGAGCGCGCGGCCGAGCCCGGCGACTTCGTGGTGATCGACTTCGACGGCGCCATCGACGGCAAGGCCATGCGCCAGGCCGCCCAGCGCGACTACGTGGTCGAGTTGGGTGGCGGTCGCCTGATGCCCGAGTTCGACGCCAGGCTCACCGGCCTGAGCGCGGGGGAGACGGTCGAGTTCCCGCTGTCCTACTCCGACACGGACGGGCGCCCGGAGCTGGCCGGCAAGACGGTCGACTACACCGCGACGGTCAAGCTGGTGCAGGCCAAGGAGCTCCCCGAGCTGACCGACGACCTGGCCCTCGAGGTCAGCGAGTTCGACACGATCGACGAGCTGCGCGCCGACCTGGAGCGCCGCCTCGAGGAGGCCGCGGCGGCCCAGGTCAACGAGCTCTTCCGCCGCATGGCGATCGACGCCGTCACCGAGAACGCCACGGTCGAGGTGCCCACCGTGATGGTGGACCGTCGCATCGGCACGATCCTGCAGCAGACGGCCGCGCAGCTGCCCGAGGGCGTCTCGTTCGAGGACTACGTGGCCGCGACCGGTCGCTCCATCGAGGAGATCATCGAGGAGCTGCGCCCCGACGCCGCTGCGGCGATCCGCCGCGAGCTCGTCGTCGAGGCCGTCGCCGACGCCGAGAACCTCGAGGTCAGCGACGAGGAGATGGAGGAGCAGGTCCGCTCCGACGCCGAGGCCACCGGCCGCGCCGCCGACCGCCTGCTGCACGAGCTGCAGCAGCATGGCGGCTGGGACGCGCTGCGCCAGGACATGCGCCTCAAGAAGGCCGTGGATCTGATCGTCGAGGGCACCAACCCCATTCCGATGGCCCAGGCCGAGGCGCGTGAGAAGCTCTGGACGCCCGAAGACGAGGCCAAGACGGAGGGCGGTATCGTGACGCCCGAGACGGCAGGGAAGGACGCTCCGGCGGGGAAACTCTGGACGCCCGGCGACCCCAAGTGACCAGCACCACCCGAACGGAGCCCACCGAATGAGTCCTTTGATCCCGATGGTCGTCGAGCAGACTTCGCGCGGTGAGCGCTCGTTCGACATCTACTCGCGCCTGCTCAACGAGCGGATCGTCTTTCTCGGCACCCCGGTGGACGACCAGATCGCCAACCTGATCGTGGCCCAGCTCCTGCACCTCGAGAGCGAGGACCCCGACAAGGACATCTCGCTCTACATCAACTCGCCCGGCGGCTCGGTGTACGCGGGCCTCGCGATCTACGACACGATGCAGTTCATCAAGCCGGCCGTGTCCACGATCTGCGTCGGCATCGCGATGAGCATGGGCGCGCTGCTGCTGTCGGGCGGCGCCGAGGGCAAGCGGATGGCGCTCCCCAACGCGAAGATCCTGATCCACCAGGTCTCCAGCGGCTTCAGCGGCCAGGCGACCGACATCGAGATCCACGCGCGCGAGATCCTCGATCTCCGCAAGCGCCTCGACCTGATCATCGCCAAGCACACCGGTCAGCCGATCGAGAAGGTCGCGAAGGACACCGAGCGCGACTACTTCATGAGCGCGCCGGAGGCTCAGGAGTACGGCATCGTCGACCGCGTCATCGAAAGCCACTAGAGCATCCTGGGGGCCTGAGGCGATGGCGAAGTCTTCCGAGTCGAACGAGCAGCTTCTCTGCAGCTTCTGCGGCAAGTCGCAGCGGCAGGTCAAGAAGCTGATCGCCGGTCCCGGCGTGTACATCTGCGACGAGTGCATCGATCTCTGCAACGAGATCATCGACGAGGAGCTGACCACACCGGTCTCCTTCGATCCCGAGTCGCTCCCGCGGCCGCGTGAGATCTACGGGGTCCTCAACGACTACGTGGTGGGGCAGGAGGAGGCCAAGCGCACCCTGGCCGTCGCCGTCTACAACCACTACAAGCGCGTCAACATGATGCAGGCCGGCGACGGCGACATCGAGCTGCAGAAGAGCAACATCCTGCTGCTCGGGCCCACCGGTTGCGGCAAGACGCTGCTGGCTCAGACGCTGGCGCGCATCCTCAACGTGCCCTTCGCCATCGCCGACGCCACGGCCCTCACCGAGGCCGGCTACGTGGGCGAGGACGTCGAGAACATCCTCCTCAAGCTGATCCAAGCCGCCGACTTCGACGTCAAGAAGGCCGAGACCGGGATCATCTACATCGACGAGGTCGACAAGATCGCGCGCAAGGCCGACAACCCGTCGATCACGCGCGACGTGTCGGGCGAGGGCGTGCAGCAGGCGCTGCTCAAGATCCTCGAGGGAACGGTGGCCTCGGTGCCGCCCCAGGGCGGGCGCAAGCACCCGCACCAGGAGTTCCTCACCATCGACACCACCAACGTGCTGTTCATCTGCGGCGGCGCCTTCGCGAACCTCGAGAAGATCGTCGAGCGGCGCATCGGCCACAAGGGCGTGGGCTTCGCCGCGGACGTGCGCAGCAAGCACGGCGGCGACCCGCACGACGCCTTCAGCGAGGTGCTCCCCGAGGACCTCATGAACTACGGGCTGATCCCGGAGTTCATCGGGCGCCTGCCGGTCATCTCGGCGGTCCACCAGCTCTCGCGCGACGATCTGGTGCAGATCCTGACCGAGCCCAAGAACGCGCTCGTGCGCCAGTACAAGCGCTTCTTCAGCTTCGACGAGGTCGACCTCGTGTTCGCCGACGATTCGCTGCAGGCGATCGCCGACAAGGCGCTCGAGCGCGAGACCGGCGCCCGCGGCCTGCGCTCCATCATGGAGGCCGCCCTGCTCAACGTGATGTTCGAGCTGCCCTCGCGCGATGACGTGCGCCGCTGCGTGGTCACCCGCGAGACCATCGAGAAGGGGCTTCCCCCGACGCTCGTCACCGAGGCGCCCGAGCGGGCCGCCGAGGCCGGCGGAGAGTCCGCATAACCCCTCCGTCCGGCGAGGGACCGGTGCCGACGAAACCTTCCGCCGGTCGCTTCGAGCCGTCCGAGGTCGAGCCGCGCTGGATCGAGGCCTGGCGCGAGGCCGGCGTCGGGCACGCCGACCCCTCGAGCGAGAAGCCGGCGTTCGCCATCGCGATGCCGCCCCCCAACGTCACGGGGGCGCTGCACATCGGCCACGCGCTCAACAACACCATCCAGGATGTGCTGATCCGCTCGCGTCGCATGGCCGGCGACGAGACGCTCTGGATCTGCGGCACCGACCACGCCGGCATCGCCACCCAGGCCGTGGTGGAGAAGAGCCTGGCGGCGCAGGGCCTCTCGCGCGCCGAGCTCGGCCGCGAGGAGTTCACCCGCCGCGTGTGGGAGTGGAAGGACGAGTACGGCGGCACGATCATCGGCCAGCTGCGGCGCCTCGGCTGCACGCTCGACTACGAGCGCGAGCGCTTCACGATGGACGATCGCTACGCCTCGGCCGTGCTCCACGTCTTCGTGGACCTGTACGAGAAGGGCTACATCTACCGCGACCGGTACATGGTCAACTGGGATCCCGGTCTCGGCTCGGCCATCTCCGACCTGGAGGTCGAGGAGCGCGAGGTCACCGACATCCTCGTGAGCATCGCCTACCCGCTCACCGACGGCGGCGGCGAGGTGGTGGTCGCCACGGTGCGCCCCGAGACGATGCTCGGCGACACCGCCGTTGCCGTGAACCCGGGCGACGAGCGCTATCGCGACCTGATCGGCAGGAGCGTCACGCTGCCGCTGGTGGGCCGCGAGATCCCGATCGTGGGCGACGACCACGTCCAGACCGACTTCGGCACCGGCGCCCTCAAGGTGACGCCGGCCCACGACCCCAACGACTTCGAGATCGCGCGCCGGCACGACCTGCCGGCGGTCGGCGTGATCGGTGAGGACGGCCGCATGACGGCCGAGGCCGGCGCGTACGCCGGGCTCACCCCGGCCGCGGCCTCGGAGCGGGTGGTCACCGACCTCCGGGCGCAGGGCCTGATCCGCGCCGAGGAGGCCTACACGCACACGGTGCCCTTCTCGCACCGCTCGGGCGCGCGCGTCGAGCCGCTGGTCTCGCTGCAGTGGTTCTGCGACATGACCCGCCTCGCCGCTCCGGCGATCGCCGCCGTCGAGCAGGGGCGGGTGCGCTTCACGCCGCCCAAGTGGGGCGAGGTCTACCTCAACTGGATGCGCGAGATCCGGCCGTGGTGCGTCAGCCGCCAGCTCTGGTGGGGCCACCAGCTGCCGGTCTGGTACCGCGGCGACGAGGTGTATGTGGCCCGCGAGGCGCCCGAGGGCGAGGGCTGGGTGCGCGACGAGGACGTGCTCGACACCTGGTTCAGCTCGGCGCTGTGGCCCTTCGCCACGCTCGGCTGGCCCGACACGACCCCCGAGCTGCAGAAGTTCTACCCCACCCAGGTGCTCTCGACGGCCCGGGACATCATCTTCCTGTGGGTGGCCCGCATGGTGATGATGGGCGTCGAGTACATGGGCGCCGAGCCCTTCTCCGACGTCTACATCCACTCGGTGGTGCAGGCCGCCGACGGCCGGCGCATGAGCAAGTCGCTCGGCACGGGCATCGACCCGATCGAGCAGATCGACCAGAACGGCGCCGACGCGCTGCGCTTCGGCCTGCTGATGATGTCGAGCACGCAGGACGTGCGCTTCAGCGCCGACCGCATCGATCAGGGCCGCCAGCTGGTCACCAAGCTCTGGAACGCGTCGCGTCTGGTGGTCGATCGCGGGGGTAGGGCGGGCATCGCCGCGCCCGAGCCGGTCACGCTCGCCGACCGCTGGATCGTCTCGCGCGTGGCGGCCGCCGTGGAGCAGTCGACGACCCAGATCGCGGGATTCCAGCTCTCGCAGCTGGCCGACTCGGTCTACCACCTGGTCTTCGACGACTACTGCGACTGGTACCTCGAGCTGCTGAAGGCCGGCGAGGCGACGCCCGAGGTGGCCGGCCACGCCCTCGAGCAGCTGCTCGCCCTCGCCCACCCGCTGATGCCCTTCGTCACCGAGGAGTGCTGGTCCCGGCTGCCCGGCTCGCGCGGCCTGCTGGCCACCCACGCGTTGCCGGTCGCCCCCGGCGCCGTCGACCCCGAGGCCGAGGAGGAGATCGCCGCGGTGCAGGAGGTCGTGACCGCGCTGCGGGTCTATCGCTCGCGCCGGGGGCTGCCGCCGCGCACCCCGCTGGTCATGGATCCCGCGCCGCATCCGTCGGTGGCCGCCCTCGACGCCGTCGCCGCGGCGCCCGAGCAGGTGCGCGCCACCCTCGCCACCACCCTGCTGGCCGACGGCCGCTCCATCCTGCTCGGCCCGGCGGCCGAGGCGGTGGACCCCGAGGTCGAGCGCGAGCGCCTGCGCGAGGAGCTCGCCGCCGTGGAGAGCGAGCTGGAGCGGGCCACGCGCAAGCTCGAGGACGCGCGCTTCGTGGAGCGCGCTCCCGCGCACCTGGTGGACGGCGAGCGCGAGAAGGCGGCGCGCTACGCCGCCGAGCGCGAGGCTCTCGGCTCGCGCATCGCCGCTCTGGGCTGATGACGGACCCGGCGACCCGCGACTGGATCGCGGGGCTCGAGATCCTGGGCATGCGCTTCGGCCTGGAGCGCATGAAGGCCCTGCTGGAGGCGCTGGGCCACCCCGAGCGCTGCGCCCCGGCGCTCCACATCGTCGGCACCAACGGCAAGTCGTCCACCGCCTGTCTGGCCGCCGAGGCGCTGGCGAGCCAGGGGCGGCGGGTGGGCACGTACCTCTCACCCCATGTCACCGACTGGACCGAGCGCGTCCAGATCGACGGTCGGCCGATCGGCGAGGCCGGGTTCACCGCGGCGATCGACGCGGTGCGCGCGGCGGGGGACGCGCTCGACCTGCCCGACGGCGACGCCGTGACCCAGTTCGAGGCGCTCACCGCCGCGGCGTTCTGGGCCTTCCGGGCGGCCGCGGTGGACGCGATGGTCGTCGAGGCCGGGCTCGGGGGGCGCTACGACGCGACCAACGTGCTCCAGCCCGATGCCGTGGTGGCGCTCACCAACATCGCGCTCGAGCACACCGAGCTGCTGGGTGTCACCGAGGAGGCGATCGCGCCCGAGAAGCTCGCCGTCGCCGCCGACGGGGCGCGTCGCCTGGTGGTCGGTCCGCTCAGCGCGGCCGCCCGGCGCGCCGTGGACGCCGAGTGCGTCCGGCGCGACCTGCATCCCCTCGACTACGGCGACGGGCTGACGGCCTCTGACACCCCTGACGGCGTTGACATCGTGACGCCGCGGGCCCGGTACGACCGGCTGCCCCTCGCGCTCAACGGCGGGTACCAGCGCGACAACCTGGCCGTTGCGGTCGCCGCGACCGAGATGCTCCTCGACGCGCCGCTCGACGTCGTCCCCCTGCGGCCGGCCATCGCCGCCGTGCGCGTCCCGGGGCGTCTCGAGGTGTTCCCGGGCGCCCCCGCCCTCGTGCTCGACGGCGCCCACAACCCGGCGGGCATGGACGCGATGGTCGCCGCGCTGCCGTCGGTGATGGCCGGGCGCCACCCGGCCGTGGCCGTGGTGTCGGTGCTGGGCGACAAGGATGCCGGCGCGATGGTCGCGGCCCTCGGCGGGGCGGTCAACACGGTCATCGCGACCCGCTCGAGCCACGCCCGCGCCGTCGACGCCGACGACCTGGCGGCGCTCGTGCGGGCATCCGGCGGCACGGGGCGCGCGGTGGCCGACCCCGGCGCGGCGCTGGCCGCGGCGCGGCGGGAGGCGGGCCGCGACGGGGTCGTGGTGGTGGCCGGTTCCCTGTACCTGCTGGCCGATCTGCGCCCCCGGATCCTCGCGGGCGCCCAGAACCCCCCTGCTACACTCGCGCGCGTCCTGGGGGGGAACGCGCCAACCGAGGCGAACTAGGCCGTTATGCGAAAGGCGTCATCGTGATCTCGTTCCTCGCGGCTCAGGCTTCGGGCACGACCACCAACAGTTCCGACCCCTTCGAGTCGGTATCGAATTTCTTCGACTCCGGCGCATGGACGCTCACGAGCTTCCTGCTGAAGGTGTTCGTCGTCCTGCTGTGGCTGGCGCTGATCTACTGGACCTTCCGCGACGCGCAGCGGCGTATCGAATCGCCCTCGTTCGTGGCCCTCTCCGTGGCGCTGTCGGTGGTCATCCCGTTCCTGGGCTCGATCATCTACCTCATCGTGCGTCCCCCCGAGTACCTCGACGAGGCGCGCGAGCGCGAGCTGGAGCTGCTCGCGCTGGAGCAGCGCCTGGGCGAGCTCGGCGACGCCGAGGGCCAGGAGATCGTGGGCAAGATCCTCGCCCGCGAGGGCCTCGCCTCGGATCCCGGCAACCTGCAGCGCACGCTGCGCCAGGCCGGCGTCGCGTCCACCGACGACGTGCGCGACATCGACCAGCGGCTCACGGAGCTCGAGTTCCGGATGCGCCTCTTCGACCGCGCCACGATCCCCACGGACGACCCGACCAGCGTCAACAACAGCGAGCGCGCCCGCAAGGCGCGCGAGCTGCCCGAGAGCACCGGCGGCGGCGGCGGCGACACCGGTCGCGGCTCCCGCTGGAGACGACCCCGAAGTGACCAGGAGTCCTATGAGTGAGCGATCGTTCGTGATGGTCAAGCCCGACGGCGTGGCCGCCGGCCTCACCGGTGAGATCATCTCCCGTATCGAGCGCCGCGGGCTCGGGATCGTGGCGCTGCGCAAGGTGGTGCTGCTCGAGGCCGTCGCGCAGGAGCACTACGGCGAGCACCGCGAACGGCCGTTCTTCGGTGAGCTCGTCACGTTCATCATCTCGGGCCCGGTGGTGCAGATGGCCGTCGAGGGCGAGGGCGCCATCGTCGCGCTGCGCACCCTGATCGGCCCCACCAACCCCCTCGACGCCGCCCCGGGCACCATCCGCGGCGACTTCGCCCTCGAGGTCGGGCAGAACGTGATCCACGGCTCCGACGGGCTCGAGTCGGCCGCCCGCGAGCTGGCGCTGCACTTCCCCGAGCTGGGGTGATCCTGCTCGCGTCGCGCTCGCCGCAGCGGCGGGCGTTGCTGGGAGCGCTCGGGGTGGAGTTCAGGGTCGTGGCCTCCCAGGTCGAGGAGGGTGTCGATCCGCTCGCCAACGCCCGCGCCAAGGCGCATGACGCCGCGGCGCGCGCGGGCGTCCCCGCCGGCGGGGCGGTGCTCGGCGCCGACACCGAGGTCCTCCTGGACGGCGCCGTCCTGGGCAAGCCGGCCGACGCCGCCGAGGCCCTCGCGATGCTCCGGAGCCTCTCGGGCCGGGCGCACGTCGTGCGCACCGCGGTGTGCCTGGTGACCGGCGACGGCGAGCACGACGTCGTCGACGACGCGCGGGTGACCTTCCGCCTGCTCTCCGAGGACGCGATGCGCTGGTACGTGGCGACGGGGGAGTGGCGCGACCGGGCGGGCGGCTACGCCATCCAGGGCTCCGGCGCGACGCTGGTGGAGAGCATCGAGGGCGACCACTCGACCATCGTCGGCCTCCCGGTCGGCGCGCTGGCGGAGGCGTTCGAGCAGACGGGCCTCGCGCCCTGGGCAACGGACACAGCAGGGGAGGGACGATGAGCGACAAGCAGTACGCGATCATCCACGAGGCCGACGGCGACACCATCTGGCGCTGGCAGACCGGCCGCAAGGCCCGGTTCGTGGAGTACGGCGGGTACCACAAGGCCAAGGAACTGGCCGACGCGGCGGGCTCCATCCTGGCCCTGTGGGGATCCCAATACGGCCAGCGAGGGGTGCCTGGGGACGCCAGCGAGGCCGACATCCAGGCCGCCGTGGACTACGCCGTGGAGCGGCGGGGAGAGCACTCCTAGAGGGTGGTGCGCCAAATGGCGTTGACGCGAATGCCAAATGGCGCATCCCCATGGCGGAGACGTTCTCGGCGCGCCACTGCCCTGGTGGCCGTCCTTGTCGCGGCCCTCTTCGCCGCGGCGTGCGGTGGGGGAGGCGGCGGCGACGGAGACCGCTTCGGCGACCGTGGCGTCGGTGGTGGTCCCCGACCTCGTCGGCCTGAGGGCGGACCAGGCCGCCGCGCGGATCTGCGCCGCCGGTCTGGCGCCGGGAACGCCCGAGGTCATCCCCGGGCGTGAGACGAACCTGACGGTCGCTCAGATCAATCGCCGGATCCGGGTCGTCTCCTCGACGCCGGCCGCCGGGGCGGCGGTGGCCCCCCGCACCCGCGTCTCCGTGACCCTCAGGAGCCCCTCCGCCGGTGTCTCCGTGGCCCTGGTCCAGTCCTGCGACGCCGTCGCGGCGCCCGCGCCGTGGACCATCGACCTGGCCGACGTCGAGCTGGGCCCCACGGGCATCGGCATGGCGCTCCACCCCACGAGGGCGCCGATCGCCATCTCCGTCGACTCCGACGCGCCGCTCGAGGTCTGTCCGGCCGGCGCGGCGGGGGAGCCGACCGCGCCGGGACTCTCCTCGTGGGGTCGCCGCTGGACGGCCTGCCGGGCGCTCGGGCCCGACACCGTCCTGCTGCCCGCGACCGACGGCCGCTCCCACGTGGGCATCCGGATCCTCACCGCCACCCGCGCCCCGGGCAGCGTCGCCCACCTCCGGGTCAGGTGGCGCTGTCAGGACACGCACTTCCGGGTGAGCGATCCCGCCGGTCGCACGCCGAGGCCGGTTCCTCGCTGCGATTGAGGGCTGCGCCAATTGGCATCGCGTGACATGCCAAGTGGCGCAGCCCCCCGAAGGCCCGTGACCAGGCCGATCCCCCCGCCGGTGACGCTCAGGCCGGCGCGGGTGCGGCTGCCCCCTGGACGGCAACCGAGACGCCGATGGGCTGGAGGGGCTCCTCGAAGGTCGAGGTGACCTCCGACTCCGAGAAGAAGCCCACGATCTTGAGGGTCCGGTCCCCGATGTTGCTGACCCCGTGCGGCACCATCGCGGGGATCACCGCGAGATCTCCCGCCGCGATCCGTCCGCGCTCGTCGCCGACGCGGGCCTCGGCCTCGCCCTCGACCACGAAGAGGATCTCCTCCGCGCTGTCGGTGTGGGTGGGCAGGTGGTCGCCCGGCGCGAGCTCGAAGTAGACGACGGCGGTGTCGCTCGAGCCCTCCGCCCGGTTGATGGGGAAGTTGAAGCGCACCCGCCCTCGCTCGGGGTCGCTGTCGACCCAGACCTGCATCAGATCGAGATCGGCGGTCCTGGCAGTGAGCATGTCCGGCTCCTTTTCATAGTGCAGCAGTGTACGATGAAAGTGACGCTACACGCGCCCACCCCGACCTGTCAATATTGGTTGCACACCTATGGATGATGAAATGCCCCCCAAGCGGAAGTACGAGCTCAAGCGGCGCGCGGACGAGATGGCCGAGACGCGCCGGCGGATCACCGAGGCGGCCGTCGAGCTGCACGGAACGGTCGGACCTGCCCGCACCACGGTGAGCGCGATCGCCGGCCGGGCGGGCGTGCAGCGCCACACGGTCCACCGTCACTTCCCCGACGACGCGGCGCTGTTCGGAGCGTGCTCGGCCCATTTCGCGGCGGCCAACCCCCCGCCCGACGCGGCGGCCTGGAGCGAGATCGGCGATCCGGACCTGCGGCTGGCGCGGGCCCTCGACGACCTCTACGCCTTCTACGAGCGCACCGCGCCGATGCTCGCCAACGTCTTCCGGGATCTCGACATGGTCAACGCCCTGCGGCCGACGATCGTGCCGCTGCAAGGTTTCTGGGCCGACGGGGTCGAGATCCTGGCCGTCGGCAGGCCCGCGCGCGGCCGGCGACGCCGCATGCTCGACGCCGCGCTCGGCCACGCCCTCGACTTCCGCACCTGGCACGCGCTCGTCACCGACGGCCGGGTCACCCGGGCCGAGGCGATCGAGCTGATGAGGGGCCTCGTCGACGCCGCCGCCCCCGCCTCGTCCTAGGGCCTGCGCCAATTGGCATCGTCGCTCACGCCAAGTGGCACATCCCCATCGCGGAGCCGTTCTCGGGCCCGGGGACCCGCAGTCGCTCAGAAGAGGGGCGGGTACCGCTCCAGGATGTCCTGGTGCCGGCGGGCACGCTCGCGTTCGGCCACGACCGACTCGTCGCCGGCCTCCTCCTTGAGGCGGCGGAGGGTGGCCAGGATCTGACGACGTCGCTCTTCGCGGACCCGTTCCTCCTGCTCGGCGCGGCGGGCGGCACGGCGATATGAGCTGTTGTCGTCGGCGAACAGGGGCGGCGACGGCATCCGACAAAGGTAGCGGACGGGCAGATGTCCCCGATGCCCGGCCCGTCACGACTGGCGAAGGGCCTTTCAGGGGGATACGGTAGCCGCCAACCGGGTGGGGGAGCCACCAGTGTGTCCGGCTCGCGGTCCGTCGAGTAGAATGCCGCGCCTTGCAGGATCCTTCGCGGCCGTTGACCGCCACATCAGGGGGAGGCACCAATCGGTTTCTGGAGCTACCTGACCGGATTCGGCGGACGCGACATGGCCGTCGATCTGGGCACCGCCAACACACTCGTCTATGTGCGCGGACGTGGAATCGTGCTGTCCGAGCCGTCGGTGGTGGCCATCGACCAGCGCTCGGGTGAGGTCCACGCCGTGGGCATCGAGGCCAAGCGCATGCTCGGGCGCACCCCGGGCAACATCAGCGCGATCCGGCCGCTCAAGGACGGCGTCATCGCCGACTTCGACGTGACCGAGCAGATGCTGCGCCACTTCATCCAGAAGGTGCACCAGAACAGGTGGGCGCATCCGCGCGTCGTCGTCTGCGTCCCCTCGGGCGTGACCGGCGTCGAGAAGCGCGCGGTCGAGGAGGCGACCCTGTCGGCCGGCGCCCGCAGCGCCTTCCTCATCGAGGAGCCCATGGCCGCCGCGATCGGGGCGGGTCTGCCCGTGGCCGAGCCGACCGGCAACATGGTCGTGGACATCGGCGGCGGCACCACCGAGGTCGCGGTCATCTCGCTCGGCGGGATCGTCGTGGCGCAGTCGATCCGCGTCGGTGGCGACGAGCTGGACGAGGCGATCATCAGCTACGTCAAGAAGGAGTACAAGCTGATGATCGGCAGCCAGACCGCCGAGGAGGTGAAGCTCGAGATCGGCTCCGCGTACCCCCTTCGCGAAGAGGTTCAGGCCGAGATCAGGGGCCGCGACATGATCACTGGCCTCCCGAAGACGGTGGTGCTCTCCTCTGAGGATGTCCGGGACGCCCTCGAGGAGCCGCTGGTGCAGATCATCGACGCGGTCAAGAGCACGCTGGACAAGACCCCTCCGGAGCTGGCCTCCGACATCATGGATCGCGGCATCATGATGGCGGGCGGCGGATCGCTGCTGCAGGGGCTCGACGAGAGGCTGCGTCGCGAGACCGAGATGCCGATCCACGTCGCCGAGTCGCCGCTGACCTGCGTCGCGGTGGGCTCCGGGCGTTCGCTGGAGGAGTTCGAGGTGATGCAGAAGGCGTCCTCGACCAACGGCCGACACCGGAAGCGCTACTGAGCGGTCGCCGGTCCAGACGGCTCCGCTGATGGCGGTCCCGGCCAGCAGCGGGATCGCGCGTCGCCGGGCCACCGTCCGCCGCGCCGTCATCGGCGGGCTCGTCGTGGTCTGCCTCGTCATCTTCACCGGATACTTCCGCGAGGCGTCCGGCGGTCCCTTCCACAGCGTTCAGAACGGCGCGGCGAGCGTGGTCTCGCCGGTTCAGGAGGTGGCCACCCGCGCGGTGCAGCCCCTCCGCGACGGGTGGGGCTGGATGAGCAGCCTGCGCGACGCGCGCGATCGCGCCGCGAGCCTCCAGAAGGAGAACGAGGTGCTGCGGGCCGCCGCCGCCGACAACATCGTGCGCGACCAGAAGCTGGCCGAGCTCGAGTCCCTGCAGGGGGTCGAGACGACCATCGACGCCACCCAGCAGCTCGGCAAGAACTACAAGGCCGTGCGGGGACTGATCTACAGCCGCTCGATCACCGACTGGTACCGCAGCGCCCGCATCGACGTCGGCGCGTCCGAGGGCGTGAGGCGCAACTCGCCCGTGGTCGCCGGCGCCAACCGCGGCGCCGCCCTGGTGGGCGTGGTCACGGCCACCAGCTCCAACTCCTCGCAGGTGGCCTTCCTCACCGACGGGCGCACCGAGGCGGGCGCGTCGATCCCCGAGGCGGGCAACTATCAGGGCCTCGTCCAGTCGACCACGCCGGGCGAGCTCGAGATGACCGGCATCCCGCGCGCCGCGCCGGTCAAGACCGGCCAGACCGTCGTGACCGGCGGCTTCGACAGCCTCGCGCTGCCATCGATCTATCCTCGCGGCATCCCGATCGGCCTCGTGACCAGCGTCGGGAGTCAGGAGGTCGATGTGCAGCAGACTGTCCAGGTGACCCCGCTCGTGGATCCGCGCAAGCTGTCGTACCTGGTGGTGCTCGCGCCGGTCAGCGCCAAGGCCAAGCAGCGGGCGGCCGGCGGATGAGCAATGAGGTCACCTCGCCGCCGCGCGCGGTCGGCCCCGCCACCCCGCGCCCCCGGTCGCGCCCGGGGGGCAGCGGCCTGGGCTGGGTGGCCGGCATGGTCGTCGTGGCCGTGCTGCTCGAGGTCGCGGTGATGCCCTACGTCAACGTCTCGCGCGGCATCCCCGACCTGATCGCCCCGACCGTCGTGGTCATCGCGCTGCTGCGCGGCACGCTGGTGGGCGCCGTCGCCGGCTTCAGCGCCGGCCTGCTGGTGGAGCTCACCGCCCCGATCGGCACCCTCGGCGTGCTCGCGTTGCTGTATCTGGGCGTCGGCGCCTTCTGCGGGCGCTACTGTGAGCGCGAGGAATCGGCCAGCGTGCTGGCGCCGCTCGGCCTCTCGGTGGTGGCCGCCCTCGCGGTGCAGGTGGGCTACCTGGCGTTCCAGCTGCTGCTGGGCAACGACATGCCGGCCTCCGAGCTGGTGGGCCAGGTCATCTTCCCGACGGTCGCCCTCACCGCGCTGCTGAGCCCGCCCGTGCTGCTCGTCGGTCGCCGCCTTCTCGGCCGCCCGCAGGTGATCGAGCCCTACGTGATGCGCGGATGAGCACGAGCTCCCCACCGCGGCGCCCGCCGCGGCGCACCGGCGGCGGCTCCGGCGGCGGATGGGCTCCCGCCCTCACGCCGCGCACCGCCGTGCGCATCGCCATCCTCGGCGGCATCGCCATGAGCCTGCTGGGCATCCTGCTGGTGCGCCTCTGGTTCCTGCAGGTGATCAGCGGCGAGGAGTACGCGGCGAAGGCCGAGGGCAACCGCCTGCGCACCGTCATCACCCAGGCCGCGCGCGGCAACATCCTCACCCGCGACGGAACGCCCCTCGTCCAGAACAAGATCGGCGAGAACCTCGTCGCGTCTCCGCGCGACCTGACGGGCAAGCAGCGCACGTTGGTGCTCACCCGCCTGGCCCGCAAGCTCACCGCGCTGGGCGAGCCGGTCACGGCCAAGGAGCTGATCGCCAAGGTCAAGGCCGGCGACAACCAGCCCCTGCAGTCGGTGGTGCTGCTCGAGAACATCGACCAGAAGCTCTTCCGCTACCTGGCCGAGCGCCGCCGCGACTACCCGGGCCTCACGCTGGAGCAGAGCTACCTGCGCTCCTATCCCGAGGGCCAGCTCGCGGCCCACCTGCTGGGCAGCACGGGCCGCATCGGCCCGCAGGACATCGCGGCCTACCGCAAGGCCGGCTACAGCGGCAACGAGACCGTCGGCGTCGGGGGCGTGGAGCAGACGTACGAGAAGTTCCTGGCCGGCACGCCGGGCCAGACGGTGGTGGAGGTGGACGCCGCCGGTGAGCCCCAGGGCCGGGGGTACGTGTCGTTGACCAGCGCCACCCCGGGCCACAACATCGAGCTCTCGATCGACGGCCCCACGCAGAAGGCGCTCGAGGCCTCGATCGCCAACGCCGCGCGGATCACCGGCGCCCAGGGCGCGGCCGGCGTGGCCATGGATCCGCGCACCGGCGAGGTGCTCGCCCTGGCCTCGTACCCCACCTATTCGCCCTCGGCGTTCGTGACGCGCAACCCGAAGACGCTCGCGGCGCTCAACAACGACGGGTCGCGGCCGCTGTTCGACCGCGCGATCGCCGGGCAGTACCCGTCCGGGTCGACGTTCAAGCCGATCACCGCGGCCGCCGCTCTGAAGGTCGGGGCGCTGACCCCCGGCGAGCAGCTCGAATCGCCCTCGTCGATCGTGCTCCACAAGCAGCGCTTCAGGAACTTCCGGGGGCACTCGCACGGCCTCGTCACGCTGCCCACGGCCATCGAGGTGTCCAGCGACACGTTCTTCTACCAGGTGGCCGACAGGCTCTGGAGCAAGCAGGACACCAAGGCCCGGAGCTTCCCCCTGCAGGCCGAGGCGCGCTCGTTCGGGCTGGGCGAGAAGACCGGCATCGACCTTCCGGGCGAGCAGCCCGGCCTCATGCCCGACCCGCTCTGGAAGCAGAAGCGGTTCAAGGGCTCGCAGTACACCGACTTCCAGCGCAGCTGGCTGGCCGGCGACACCATCCAGCTCGGCGTGGGCCAGGGCTACCTGCTGGCCACCCCGCTGCAGATGGCCGCCGCGTACGGCGCCATCGCCGACGGCGGCACGCTGCGCACTCCGACGCTCGGCCGCGAGGTGCTCGATCCCAACGGCCGGGTGGCCCAGCAGCTCTCCCGGGGGCGGCCCACCAGGCAGGTCGACATCAGCGCGGCCCACCTGGCCACCATCAAGGAGGGGCTCTACGAGGCCGCCAACGGGGCGGACGGCACCTCCAGCAGCGTGTTCTCCAGCCTGCCGGCCGGCAAGAAGGTGGCGGGCAAGACCGGCACCGCCGAGCCCGGCGACGGCGGCCTCGACCACTCCTGGTTCGTGGGCTACGCGCCCTACGACAACCCCGAGATCGTGGTCGCGGTGGTCGTCGAGCGCGCCGGCACGGGCGCCAACGCGGCCGCCCCGGCGGTGTGCCGCACGATGGGCGCCTACCTCAAGTTCGACGCCAATCTCTGCGGCGAGCCGACGGTGACCCGATGAGCACCGTCGCCACCGGACGCCGCTCCTCGTCGGGCACCTCCGAGCGCCTGCGCGGGATGCTGGGCGGGCTCGACTGGATCATGCTGCTGGCCGTCGCGCTCATCAGCGGCCTCAGCATCTTCATCGTCGGCGAGGCCACCAAGAACGACGTCCCCGGCGACCCGAGCTTCTACGTCAACCGGCAGATCCTGTTCATCACGGTCGGCACGGTGCTGATGATCGTCGCCACCCGCCTCAACCTCGACAAGCTCGCGCGCTGGGCGTGGGGCCTGTGGGGCGGCCTCTTGGGGTCGCTGGCCGTCGTGTTCGTGGTGGGCACCGCGGTCAAGGGATCCAACCGCTGGATCGACATCGGCCCCTTCAACCTGCAGCCGTCCGAGATCGGCAAGGTGCTGCTGGCGATCATCCTGGCCGGCATCGCCATCGAGCGCATGGAGGACGTGGGCAGCACCCGCTTCACGCTGTTCCTGTTCGGCGTCGCCGCGGTGCCGGCGGCCGTCGTGTTCCTGCAGCCCGACCTCGGCACCTCGCTTGTCTACTTCGCCGTGCTGGGCGCGGTCCTGTTCCTGGCGGGCGTGCCGTGGTCCCACTTCGCGGTGGCCGGGTCGGTGCTCGCCATCCTGATCCTGGGGGTGCTCTGGATCCTGCCCTCGGCGGGCGTCCACGTTCTCCAGGACTACCAGGTGGAGCGCCTCACGGCGTTCATCGGCGCGCAGCGCGACTCGAGCGACGCCGGGTACCAGCTGGACCAGAGCAAGACGGCCATCGGGTCGGGCGGGGCGCTGGGCAAGGGGCCCAACGGGGCCACCCAGGCCAACGGCGACTTCATCCCCGAGCACCACACCGACTTCATCTTCGCGGTCACCTCCGAGATGTTCGGTTTCGCCGGAGGGGGATTGCTCATCCTGCTGTTCGCGCTGGTCATCTGGAGGGGGCTGAGAACCATGGCCCGGGCCTCCAGCCAGGTCGACATGCTGGTGGCCGGAGGCATCGTGGCCATGATCGGCTTCCAGGTGTTCGTTAACATCGGCATGACCGTGGGCATCATGCCGATCACAGGGATCCCCCTGCCACTGATGAGTTACGGGGGAAGCCACACCATTTCCACGATGGTCGCCATCGGCCTGCTCCTCGGCATCCACCAACGCCGCTCCCCCATCCGCGGGTAGGGTCAGCACGTGGGAGCCATGGGCCTCGCGGCGCGGGGCGCGAGATTCGTGCGGCCTCTGGCCGAGGCCGTGCGCGGCGCCGAGGCCACCTCTGAGGAGGCCGGCCTGATCGCCCTGCTGCCGGGTGATCCCGCGGGCACCGAGCGCATGCGTCAGTTGCTGGCGGATCCGGTCGCCGAGGCCAGCGAGAACGCCCTGGCCATCATGGTGGTGCGCCCCGACACCGACATCTCGATCGGCGCGCCCGCCCTGGCGCGGCGCCGCCGGTCGGGCGGAGGGGCGCTCGCGATCATCGTGGGCGACGCCGTCTCCACGGCCCGCATCGAGGCGCGCCTGCTCAACGGGCACCACCTGGAGCCCTCCAACATCGCCCACGTGCCCTCGCTCGAGGGCGAGGGTGGCGAGCGGGCCCTCGACGCCGTGATGCGCACCCTCGGCGATGGCGCGGCCGCGGCCGCGCGCCGCTATCCGGGCCTGCGCCCGGTGGTCGGCCGCAAGCTGGTCTCGCGGGCCTCGCGCCGCGCCGGCATCATCGGCGTGCTGCCCCTGCCCGGCGTCGATCTTCCGGTTCTCGCGCTCATCCAGGTGCGCCTGGTGTCCGAGCTCGCCGCCATCCACGACCGTCCGCCGGGCCCCGAGCGCGCCGTCGGGGCGGCCGCGGTGGTCGGTGCGGGATTTGGCTGGAGGGCGCTGGGTCGCAGTGCCTCCGGCATGGTTCCCGGCGTGGGGTGGGCCGTGCGTGGCACGGTCGCCTACGGCGCCACCTGGGCCGTCGGCGAGGCCGCGCTCGCGCGGTCCGCCGCGGGCCATGACCTGATCGAGGGTGCGCCGATCGACAAGGTGCGCCCGGTGATCGACCGCGTCTTCGGCCGACTGAGCCGCTGATGCCCCATTCGGAGGGGAGCTTCTCCTGAAAAAGCAGATCCTGGTGTCGGTCGACCGCGCCGAGACGCGCGTCGCGATCCTCGAGGACGGCCGCGCCGCAGAGTGTTACATCGAGCGACGTGGGCACCGCTCCGTCGTGGGTCACGTGTGGAAGGGGCGGGTCGAGAACGTGCTCGCCGGCATGGAGGCCGCGTTCATCGAGATCGGCCTCGAGAAGAACGGCTTCCTGCACGTGGACGAGGTCGTCGCGATGGGCGTGCCCAAGCGCAAGCGCCAGATCGCCGAGCTGCTCAAGCGCGGCGACGAGGTGCTGGTGCAGGCCACCAAGGATCCCATGGGCACCAAGGGCGTGCGCCTCACCATGCAGCTCTCGCTGGCCGGGCGCTTCGTGGTCTACGTGCCCTTCGGCGAGGGCGTGGGAGTCAGCAAGCGCCTGTCCGACGACGAGCGCACCCGCCTGCGGTCGATCTGCAACGCGCTGCCCATGGAGACCGGCGGCCTGATCGTGCGCACCGCCGCCTCCGGCGCGTCGGCCCGCGAGATCGCGCGCGACCTGACGTTTCTCAAGCGCCTCTGGCTCACCCTGCAGGAGCGCGGCGGCCTGGCCAAGGCGCCCACGCTGCTCTACTCCGAGGCCGACATCTCGCTGCGGGTGATCCGCGACCTGCTCAACACGGACGTCGAGGAGGTGATGGTCGACGACGAGGCCCAGTTCGAGCGCATCACGGGCTTCCTGCGCCGCACCTCGCCCGAGATGGCCGACCGCGTGCGCCACTGGACCGACGATCAGCCGCTGTTCGAGGCCCACGGGGTCGAGGCGTCGGTGCGCTCCACCATGGACCGCCGCGTGCCGCTCTCGTCGGGCGGCTACCTGGTGATCGACGACACCGAGGCCATGACGGTCATCGACGTCAACAGCGGCCGCAACGTGGGCAAGGGCGGCTCGCGCCTCGAGGACACCATCACCAAGACCAACCTCGAGGCCGCCACCGAGGTGGTGCGCCAGCTGCGCCTGCGCGACATCGGCGGCATCATCATCATCGACTTCATCGACATGGACGACGACCGCAACCGCAAGGCGGTCAAGTCGGCGCTCGACACCGCCCTCGCGGGCGACCGCACGCGCACCTACGTCGTCGACATCTCACCGCTCGGCCTGGTGGAGATGACCCGCCAGAACATCTCCGACGGGCCGCGCGAGATCATGACCGAGGTGTGTCCCACCTGCGCCGGCGTCGGGGTCATCCCCAGCGACGAGACCCACGCCATCACCGTCGAGCGCCACCTGCGCCAGACCCTCAAGGGCCGGGCCGCCGACACCGTGACGGTGCTGGTCAACCCGCGCATCGCCGACGTGCTCTCGGGCGAGGACGGCGAGCGGCTGGCCGATCTGGAGGCCGAGGTCGGTCTCAAGATCACCCTCCAGCGCGAGCCCTCGATGTCGCTGCACGACTCCAAGGTGCAGGGAGGCGGCGGCGGGGCGGACGCGCCGGCCGCCAAGGCCGCCACCGCCGAGCCGAAGGCGTCCCGGGGCGCCTCCGCCCGCCGGCGCGTCTCGAGCCGAACCAGCTCCTAGGCCGCTGCGAAGGTCCCCGAGCGCCCCCGGGGCGCTCGGGGGCGGGCCTGACCCTCGAGCGCCGGTAGGCTTGCGGGCCGTATGACCGAGCTGGCCGGCACCCGCGCGCTGATCACCGGCGCCACCAGCGGTCTGGGGCTGGCGATGGCCCGCGCGCTGGCCGAGGCGGGCGCCCGTGTGGCCGTCACCAGCCGCGACGCCGCGCGCGCACGGCGCGCCGCCGCCGACCTGGGCCCCCACGCCCTGGGCCTGGCGCTCGACGTCCGCGACGAGCGCGCCGTCGCCACCGGGGTCGCCGAGGCGTGGGAGCGCCTCGGGGGCATCGACCTGCTCGTCAACAACGCCGGCATCGGGATGCGCACCGTCAACCCGCGCTTCCTCTCGGATCCCCTGCCCTTCTGGGAGGTGCCCCCGGACGGCTTTCGCGACGTGCTCGAGACCAAGGCGACCGGCTGCTTCCTGATGGCGCGCGCGGTGGTGCCGCTGATGCTCGCGGCGGGCGGCGGCCGCATCGTCACGATCTCGATGAACGAGGCCACGATGGTGCGGGCGGGCTTCGTCCCCTACGGCCCGTCCGGGGCGGCGGTCGAGGCGCTCTCCCGGGTGATGGCGGCCGACCTGGCCGACACCCCGGTCACGGTCAACCTGCTGCTTCCCGGGGGCGCCACCGACACCGGGATGATCCCCGACGACACCCCCGCCGAGGCCCGCGAGCGCCTGCTCGACCCCGCGATCATGGGCCCGCCCATCGTTTGGCTCGCCTCGCCCGCGGCGGCCGGGGTCCACGACGAGCGCGTCGTCGCCGCAGGGTTCGAGGAGTGGCGGGCCGCCCGATGAGCCGCCCGGGCTGAGGGCCCCGAGGGCGCGGGGTGTCCTGAACGGGCCTCTGGGACAACCAGATCGCGCGCGACATCATCACGCCCCTCGTCTACAAGGGGTGATATATCTGCAGAGCTGGACCTCGGCGGGCCAGGCGCTCAGCGCCGACGGCTGTGACGGCCAGTCGTGACTCCCCCGACGATGGGGGCGGCTCCTTCTGGGGTTCCTCCCAGCTCTCTCGCGCTGATCGGCGGCGCCGATCCCCACCGGTCGGCGATGCCCTACGGGGCGACGAGGGCAACTATCGCCGTGCTCGCCCTGCGTGGCCGCGCAAGCTGCCGAAGCTGAGGGCACGGTGGAGACGCGCGTGGGCGCGCCGACGCAGGCCGCGAAGCCGCTCCAGGTAAGGGTGGCGATAGGGGCGGAGGCGCAACGCCGTCGTCCTGAGACTGAGACGGTCGTTCGGGCACTCGACCTGCAGGAAGGCCTCCAGCCACTCGAGGAAGACGCGATGGGACTCGCTCAGTCGGTTGTAGACGTTCCTGTCGCCAGCACCGTCCACATAGCAGGCCGACTCGGGGTGTTGCCGGTAGAGGTCGAGGACCTCCGATGTCACGAAGACGGGTTCGCGGGCGCAGACCTTGTGGAAGAACACTTGGTCTTCGAACATCCCGCGGAAGCGCTCATCGAACCCGCCACAGCGCTGGAACGCCCGCCGCCTCAGCAGGACGCCGCACGTTGCCGGCGTCGCGGCGCGACGGTCGATGAAGGCCGCGATGAGCTCCGGCGGTCGGACGAGCCGATCCAGGCCGACGTCGAGTGACCTCAAGGAGTCTGAACCCGCCACCCCTGGCTGATCGCTCCAGCTGAACCAGTACTTGGTCCGGCCGAAGACCATCGCCGCCGTCGGCTCCGACTCGAGGATCTTGACGGTGCGCTCCAGCTTCTCCGGAAGAAAGACGTCGTCCGAGTCGAGAAACGCGATGTACTGACCGCGCGCGTTGGCGACTCCGAGGTTCCGCGACGCGCTCATGCCCCGGTTGAGCCCCCCTGGGTGTCTCAGATATCGCACTCGAACGGGGTCTGCCCGGGCGACTCGCCGGGCGATGTCCCGGCTACCGTCTCGAGAGCCGTCGTTGACCAGGAGAAGCTCCCAATGCGCGTAGGTCTGGTCATAGATGCTCGCGATGGCCTCTTCAATGAACCGTTGACCGTCCAGGAAGATCATCACGACGGACACCAGGCCGGCTATCGTGGGCGGCTCGCCGTCCGGCGTTGGGCTCATTGCATCAGGGAGCGGGCGAGCCACCCCTCGAACGCCGCACCGTCCATGTCGCGCACGTACAGGCGTGGCAGGCGGAATCTGTCGCTCTCAGACGAAACCAGTCCAGCCTGGTTGGAACACGCGAGAACGAGGCCCGCATCGCGGACGACGTCGCTGGTCGTCTGTGAGAAGTCGTCGGGTCCCCCGAAGGGATACGAGAAGCGCGTGACGGGATCTCCCGCGATCTCGGAGAGTAGCCGGACGCTGTCGGCGACCTCGGCGCGTTGCTCTCGACGAGCCAGCCGCGCCAGAATCGGATGGTTGACCGTGTGCGCGCCGAGGGTGGCCAGAGGGCTGTCGGCCAGGGCCGCGATCTCCACCGAATTCATGCGACAGTCGGACGGGTTGGGCGGACCGGACCCACCGAAGTGATCGTCCAGCGACTCCAGGACGGCGTCGCGCTGGGGAGCGGGCATCGGCTGAAGATGGCTCCACAAGCGCAGGTGGACGTCGTCGAGGATCTCTGGGTGCCTCCGGCGCGGGTGGGGCCTCAGCACGATCCGAATCAGACGGTCCCACCAGAACTCCTCGATGCTGCCCGCGACCACGAAGAACGTGGCCGGTGCGCCGGCACGCTCGAGGGCCGGAAGGGCGACCCGAAGGTTGTCGCGATACCCGTCGTCGAACGTAATCGCAACCGCCGGCCGGTGTTGGGAGGGATTCGAGACGAGTTCCTCGAGATCCCGGACGCGATAGTTCGTGCCAAGTACGTCGAGGTGCTCGGCAAAGTTCGTCGGGCTCACCGCCAGATTCCACGGATCGACGGGCGGCGCGGCGACCCGGTGATAGAGGAGGATGGCTCCTGTCGCGGGCGAACGCCGGCTCCGTGTCCGTCCCAGTATCCGCCGCCTGATCACGCAGACGCCTTGGTCGCGCGAACGGTGACGAGGAGGTCGTAGCGTTCATCCCTGGCGTTGATTGGGCCAGGCCCGAGTTCCTCGGCGGCGAGGCCGTAGAGAAATGCCGCCGCGCTCGCGACGTTGCCATGTGCGTCCACCCGCACGCGCTGGGCTCCGAAGGTCCCTGCAAAGAGCCGCGCGGCGGAGTGCCGCGTCACGGCCCAGTACCAGTCCCGAGTCTCGGCGGTGTCCATCTGAGTAATGCCCGGCAGGGTGAGCAGGAGGACGCCGCCTGGCCGTAGGAGTGCGTGCAGGCTCGCGACTGCTGCCTGGAGGTCCCAGATCAGATGCAGGACCTGGGTGCAAATTACTGCAGTCGTAGGCGTTCTCCGGCAGGCCATCCCGCTGCGACAGATCCCCGACAAACGTGGCGAGAGGGTTCTTCTCGTCAACATCGATGATGTCGCTGCGCACGACGCGCGAAGCACCGTACCTTTCGGTGTAGAGGCGGTCTCCCACTTCGAGGACGCACCCCCGTATGTCTGGGGCGTTCGCCTCAAGAAACCGCTCGATATAGACGCGGTCTACGGGGGTCCCGCGCTCGTATCCGAAGCGGCCGCTGTACGGCGAGGTGCGGCGAAACACACCGATGACGAGGAGCCGGTGCCGCGTGCGGCCAAGGCGACGCCGGAGCGGGTCCAATTCCAACGCGCGGCGTGTGCGCGCACGGGCGCGCGACAGGATCTCTCCTGCTCGCGTCACCCCAGGGCGCCTGTCGCGATGAGCCTTGGCGGCCGATCGGCGCTGGGCTCTGTGGGGAGCGACTGAGGCATCCAAGACCGGAGGAAGAGCAGGGCCCTCACGAAACCGGGGCCTCGTCGGGCCCCGAGTCGTCACCGCGGCGCACATCCCATTTCAGCTCTAGCTGAACGAGCCTCTCAGGCCGCTCCTTGGTTCCTCCCTCGAGCCGGAACCGGAGCGCGCGGTCATGTACGACGAACGTCTCGTACGCCGAACCCAACCAGAAGGTGGCCTCATACTCGCCGACGTTCAGAATCGGCGGGATCACGATGCGCGCGAGGTACTCGCCGGGCTGGCCACGGGACTCTGGGGCCGACTCGGACCACAACTCATCGAGAATCCGGGCCCCCCTCACGCTGCTGACCACCACCGCGACATCGATGGTCGGGATCGTCTCCAGCAGGACGAACCGCATCTCGACGGTGATCGGATCGTCGCGTTTCAAACGGCCGGCCGACGTCCCGCTGAGTCCAGTGATCCGGGCGGATCGAAGCTGGGCAGCTCTGCCGTCGGGCGCGAACGTTCGCTCCGGCACATCATCGAGTTCGGCGGTGAGGTATGCGTTGATGACCTCTTGGGCCGGCCCAAGGGCTACCAGCCGGCCCTCCTCCAGCCACGCGACGGTCGTGCAGAGTCGCTCAATGGCGTCGAGGTTGTGACTGACGAAGACGACTGTTCTTCCTTCTCGTTCGAGGCTTCCCATCTTTCCGAGACATTTGCGCTGGAACTCCGCATCGCCCACGGCCAGCACCTCGTCCACGACCATCGTCTCGAGATCCAGATGTGCGGCGACGGCGAATGCCAGCCGCAGATACATGCCGGACGAATAACGTTTGACCGGAGTGTCGATGAAGGGCTCGACGTCGGCGAAGGCCACGATCTCATCGAACCGGCGAGCCGTCGAGCGACGGCTCATGCCCAGGATCGCGCCGTTGAGGAATACGTTCTCCCGTCCGGTGAGCTCGGGGTGGAACCCGGTCCCGACCTCGAGGAGCGAGCCGACCCGTCCCCGCGTGCGCGAGAAGCCCCGGGTGGGTTCGGTGATGCGGGTGATCAGCTTGAGGAGCGTGCTCTTCCCTGCCCCGTTTCGACCGATCAACCCGAGAGAGTCGCCTTCGGCGACCGACAACGAGACGTCTCGCAACGACCAGATCTCCGTCGGCTGTCGGTCCTCTCGCCTCGACCGCCGGACCAGTCTCCCTGCGCCTCTTGCAAGGGCGTCGCGAAGGTTCTGACCTCCGCCGTGATGCTCGCCCAAGTAATAGCGCTTGGATACGGAGTGCAACTCAATGGCGCTTTGGCGCGTCATCATCGTTCAGATGATGTCCGCAAAGGCGCGCTCGTTGCGCTGGAAGTAGAGGACCCCCAAGACCATCAGTACCAGGCTCGATGCGATCGATACCGCCACCATCCGCGTCGGCAGGTCGCCGCCGAGGGTGGTCCAGCGGAAGAGTTCGATGGGGGCGACCGTGGGATTGAGCGCATAGAGGACCTGCCATTTGTAGGGCACGAGCGCTGACGGATAGCCCACGGGGCTCGCGATCAGCCAGAGCTGAATAAGGGCTCCCTGGATCGCCGCGACATCTCGGTAGCGGACGTTGGCCGTTGCCATGAGCAAGCCAGGTCCGAGCGAGGCGAGGACCATTGTTGCGAGGGCGATCGGGAGCAGGGCGATCCATGGCGGAGGAGCGGCGCCCTGCAACGCCATGACCACCCAGAGCAGCACGAGCCCCACGCCCAGCGAGATGAATCCCGGAAGGAGCGCCGCCGCGGGCGCAAGGATGCGGGGGAAATAGACCTTGGTGATCAATGCTGCATTGGCGACTGTGCTCGAGGTTGCCGCGACGACACTGGATGAGAGGTACCCCCACGCGACCGCTCCGGCAAGGGCGAAGGCGGCGTACGGGATTTCGTCCGTTGACACATCAGCGAGACCGGCGAAAACGATTCCGAAGACGCCGACCGTTATCAGGGGCTGGACCACCGCCCACGAGATGCCGAAGAAGGACTGCTTGTAGCGAGCCTTTACGTCCCGCAAGGCCAAAAAAAGGGCAAGCTCTCGGTACGACCAGAGTTCGGTGGGGTGCACTGCCCGAGCCCCGCGCGACGCGCGGTTCTCGATCCACCCGTCCGACCGATCCGAGAGCGGTGCGTCCACGCGACTAAGATACGCGCGTCCGCGGGCGATCCGCCGTCCCTTTCGCCTCGCATCGAGGGCCGTTCGCGACCGCGTCTACTCTCGCGCATCGCCGGGGTCCGCCGCGCCGGCCCTCGCAGCGGTCAACCAGGTCTCGATCTGTCAGCGCCCTCGGCGGTCAGCTCCGATCGGTCGCGTTCGGAACTTTGTAGGCCGGGCAGCGAGGTGGTAGCCGCGGGTGGCTCTCCAGCGCGCCCGCCAGGAATGCGCCCAGGGCCACGAGGGGAGGTCGACACCGACAGGTCCGGCGCGCCGCCGATCGCGACACACACGAACACCATGTTGCCGGTCACTTTGGCCACGGACACCGGTCGGCGATGAAGCTCACGGCGTCCACCGTGCAGGTGACGATGGTGAGGATGCGCAGCGGGCCGTGCCCGGTGCCGCTTCAGGGTCAGAGGCTCATCACTGGGCCGAGGGCAGATTCGCCCGCATCCAGAGGAAACCGTAGACCGGGCTGGCGACGTAGCCATTCACCCGCGACGACGTGATGTCGATGCGCAGGCTGTTGGCGAAGGGCGCCCATACCGCCCGGGCCCGCACCGCCCGGTTGACCTTGGCCCAGCGATCGCCGCGCGTGGCGGGATTCCACGCCGATCCGGCCCAGGCGATCAGCCTGTCGAGCTTGGGGTCGGCCAGCAGGCCGTAGTTGCGGTTGGCGCCCTTGCGTATGGCCCCGCTCGAGAACAACAGCGGAAACCAGTCGGCGCCGTCGGGGAAGTCCTGCTGCCAGCGCACGTAGCCGATCTGCGAGCCCACCGAGGGGTTGGCGAGCGTGGCCAGCAGATTCGCCCGGTCCCAGAGCTTCTTGTTGGGGCGCAGGCCGATCTGGACGAGGGCCCGCTCGAGCAGGCGGGTGATCGCCGGGGAGGGCTCGTTGGCCTGACCCCAGATCGCCACCGAGTCCCCCGTGGCCCCGGCCCTGGCCACCAGCGCCCTGGCGCGGGCGATGTCGGGAGGCGCGGTGGCCAGGCGCCGGTAGCCCGGGGTGTGGGGGGGCAGGACCTGCGCGGTCGGCACCGCGGCGCCGTCGAAGGCGCGCGCCATCGCGGCGCGGTCGATGGCCAGGTTCACGGCCCTGCGCACCCGTACGTCGTCGAAGGGCGGCCGCCGGGTGTTCATGAAGAAGTAGTAGGTCGCCCCGTTGGGGTGGCGCGACACGCGAGCCCCGTCGGCGGCCGCCGCGCGGATCTGCGCGGCGCTCGGCAAGCCCTGGTTGTAGTCGATGCCCGCGCCGTCGGTGGGCCCCCGGCTGTCGCCGATGGCCACGCGGATGCGGTCGGGCCCGGGGCCTCTCGGGCCCGCCGCCCCGGGCACGTAGCCGGGGTTGCGCACCAGGTCGATCGCCCGGCCCGGCGCGTAGCCGGAGATGCGGTAGGGCCCCGCGGAGGCCACCTGTTCCTCGCTCTGGTCGCGGGCCGGGGTGCCGCGCGGCTCCACGAACGCGAAGGGCAGGGCCAGCACGTCGAGGATCGCGGGCTCCGAGCGCGTCAGGTCGATCTGGAGCTCGCCGGTCGCGTCGCGGGCGACGATGCCCGAGATGCCTCCGGTGCCGGTGCGCTCGAAGGCGCTCGTGCCGCGGATCACCCGGAACAGCCCGCGCCCGGGGGATGGAACCAGGAACAGGCGCTCGATGCTCGCCTTGACGTCGCTCGGGCGCACCGGCCGGTTGGCGGGCGGCCCGAAGCGGGCGTCGTTGCGCAGCCTGAACTCGAGGCGCCGGCCGCCCCGGCTGATCGTGGGCATCGACGCGGCGAGCGCGGGCACCACCTGGCTGCCGGCCGCTCCCCCGGCGCGCCGGTAGGCCACTAGGCCCTCGCCGGCGTTGACCAGCACCTGCCAGCTCTCGGAGGCGTAGGCGTAGGCGGGGTCGAGGCTGTCGGGGTCGTGGTCGGTGGCCACGACCAGCGTTGCGGCCTGGGCCTGCGCGGCGGCCAGTCCGAGCGCGAGCACGGCCAGGCCAAAGCGCAACGGTGGGGGCAGGAGGCGTGCACTCCACGCTTCTACACGCCCCCTGGCACGGGTCAAGAATCCGGTCCGTGGGGTCCCGAGGTCTGGGGTGGGTCGGGGCGGTTGGCGACGGTGGGCGAGTTGGCGAGGGGCGTCTCCATCCGCCAGGCTTGCAAGCGTGGAGGCCATGCGATGACCCACGGTCCGGCGGCTCGCGCTCCGGAGATTTCGGTTGTCATCCCGACGCGCGACCGGGGTCGGCGCCTTGTAAGGACGCTGTCCTGCGCGCTGGGTCAGAGCGGCGTCGATCTCGAGGTCATCGTCGTGGACGACGGATCGACGGACGAAACCGCAGACCGTCTCGCGGAGATCGGCGATCCTCGACTGCGGGTCCTCCGGCACGCAACCCCTCGGGGCGTGGCCAGCGCGCGAAACGCCGGCATCGCCGCCGCCCGCGCGCCGTGGGTGGCCTTCCTCGACGACGACGATCTGTGGTCTCCCGACAAACTCCGCCTGCAGTTGGCATGCGGCCGCGAGACGGGCGCCGGTGCCGTCTATTGCGGCGCGATAATGGCGGGCGAGGACGGAGCGTTTCTCTGGGCGATCCCGATGCCACGGCCCGACGAGTTGTGGGTCGAGCTGCACAGGCGAAATCCACTGCCGTCGGGTCCGTCGAACGTGATCGTCAGGACCGGGGTGATCCGAGCCCTCGGGGGCTTCGACGGCGAGTTCTCGTTCATGGCGGACTGGGACATGTGGCTCATGCTGGCGAGCTTTATCGAGTTTGCCGCGGTTCCTGATCCACTAGTCGCGTACGTGGATCACAAGGGTTCGATGACCCGCTCGGGCCCCCGGACGGCCGGCCCCGAGTACCGGAAACTGGTCAGGAAGCACCGGACACCCAACGGGCCGCGCTTCGACTCTGCGCAGGTCCTCCGTTACCGGGCCGGGCTGCACCGGGGCGGCGACCGATGGCTGCGGGCCTCGGTTCTCTACGTCCGTAGCGGAGCACGCGGGAGGCCGGCCGACATCGTCCGCGGGCTCGCGCTGCTGTTCGTCGGTCCGGTTGTCGCGCGCCTCAGGTCGCACGGCGTAGAGAGACCGCAGTGGACCAGGTGGCGCGCCCGGGTGGTGGCGTCTCAGCCTCCACCGTGGCTTGACGCATTGAACGACACGCCAGGCTGAGCCTCGCGGGTCCCGTCTGGAGCCCGGTCTCGGCCGCCAGTGTGGCGACCGGCCCCCATGCCCGCTAACATGCCACGTCGCTCGTCAATCGGTCAGGACAGGGAACGTGCCGGATTACGCCGTGATCGCCCTTGGGGGCAAGCAGTACCGCGTTCGTGCGGGGGAGCAGCTCCTCGTCGACCGCCTGCAGCACGCCGAGGGCGCGACCTTCGAGCCGCGGGTGCTCGCCACCGGCGACGGTGAGGGCATCGCCGACGGCGGGGCCGTCACCGCGACGGTCGAGGAGCACGTGCTCGGCAAGAAGATCCTCGTCTTCACCTACAAGCCGAAGCGCAACTCGCGAAAGCGCCGTGGGCACCGCTCGCGCCTGTCGCGGGTGCGCATCGAGTCAATCACCGCCTGAGCCCGCAGGAGTCTCGAGATGGCACACAAGAAGGGTGGCGGCTCCAGCCGCAACGGTCGTGACTCCAAGCCGAAGATGCTTGGCGTGAAGGCCTTCGGCGGACAGATCGTGCCCGCCGGTTCGATCATCGTCCGTCAGCGCGGAACCCGCTTCCGCCCGGCATCGGGCACCGGCATCGGCCGCGATCACACCATCTTCGCGACGGTCACCGGCCGCATCGAGTTCACCACCGGACGCAAGGGGCGGCGCATCTTCGTGCACCCCGAGGAGCCGGCGGCGGTCTGAGCCCGAATCCGCCGACCGATCGTGGATGCGGGGTGCACGGGCGCCGAGTCAGACGGTTTTGGGGGAGCACCCGTAGGGTGATCCCTCGGGTTGACCCCGAAGCCGTATGGCGAGAGCGATCCGTGCGCACCGCGCCGCGAGCGGCGACGGATTCGGGCTGAGCCGGGATCGGGCCCGCTCGGCGGTGCCGTTCACCGATCGGGCTCAGATCAACGTGGAGGGTGGCCACGGCGGTATGGGCTGCATGTCCTTCCGGCGCGAGCCCAAGATCCCGCGCGGCGGCCCGGACGGCGGCAACGGCGGCCGCGGCGGGCGCGTGGTGCTGATCGCCGACGAGCAGGTGATCGACCTCTCGCCGTTTCGCCACCAGGTGCACCATCGCGCGGCCAACGGCGGCCACGGGCAGGGCAAGGCCCGCCACGGTCACGCCGGCGCCGACCTGATGGTCTCGGTGCCCCCGGGCACGCGGGTGATCCGCGACGGCCACACCATCGCCGAGCTCAACGCGGTGGGCGACACGGTGGCGGTGGCCCGCGGCGGCGACGGCGGCATCGGCAACAAGGCCTTCAAGTCGTCGACCAACCGCGCGCCGCGCAGGACCGTGCCGGGCGGCCCGGGCGAGGAGGCGTGGCTCACGCTGGAGTTCCGTCTGCCGGTGGACGTGGCGCTGGTCGGCCTGCCCAACTCGGGAAAGAGCGACCTGCTGGTGGCCCTCACCGGGGGCGTCGCGACCGTCGCCGCCTACCCGCTCTCGACGCTCGACCCGGCCTTCGGGCCGCTGGAGAGCCCCGACGGCGCGCTCTTCCTGGTCGTCGACCTGCCGGGCCTCGGCCTGGACGGCCAGCCGCGCCGCGACTCGCACCTGGAGCAGCTGGAGCGGGCCAGGGTGATCGTGCACTGCGTGGACGCCAGCGATCCGCAATCGCCCGAGGAGCGCATCGCCCGCGCCCGCGCCGGCCTCAAGCAGTTCCTGCCCCCGGGCCTGGTCGAGGTCGTGGTGGCCACCCACGCCGACGAGGCCGAGGGCGGCACCGGCTGGGCCGATGTGGCCGTCGACACCATCACCGGCACCGGCATCGAGGACCTGCGCGCGCGTCTTGTCGCAGTGCTCGCCTAGCCGATGGCCGTCCTGGTGGCCAAGCTCGGCTCGTCCACCCTCGTAGACGGCGACGGCAACCTTCGCGACGACATCCTCGAGGCCCGCGTGCGCGACCTGGTGCGCGTGCGCCGCCAGGGCCACCACCCGGTGCTGGTGACAAGCGGCGCCATCGCCTGCGGCCTCGGCCGCCTGGGCATCCGCGAGCGCCCCACCGCGCTGCCCGATCTGCAGGCGGCCTCGGCGGTGGGCCAGGGGGTGCTGTTCCAGCGCTACTCGCAGGCCTTCGCCCCGCACGAGGTGGTGCCGGCCCAGGTGCTGCTCACCTCCAGCGACCTGGCCGCCCGCGCCTCCTACCTCAACGCCCGCACCACGCTGCGCCGCCTGGCCGAGATGGGCGCCGTGCCGGTGATCAACGAGAACGACACCACCGCCACCGACGAGCTCACCTTCGGCGACAACGACGTGCTGGCCGCCCAGGTGGCGATCCTGATGGGGGCCACCTGGCTCGTGCTGCTCACCGACCGCGAGGGCCTGTACGCCGAGGGCCCCGACGGGCCGGCGCTGCTCGGCGACGTGCCGGCCGAGACGCGGCCCGAGGACATCCGCCTGGCCGCGATGGGCGGCTCGGGCCTCGGCTCGGGCGGCATCGCCAGCAAGGTGGCCGCCGCCAGCATGGCCACCGGGGGAGGGGTGACCTGCGTGATCGCCTCGGGAAGCGACGAGGGGGTCATCCCGGGCGTCGCCTCGGGCCACCACGTGGGCACCCGCTTCAGCCCCACCGCGCGTCCCGAGGCCGCCTTCAAGCTGTGGCTGCGCCACGCCAAGCCCACCCTCGGCCGCATCGTGGTGGACGACGGGGCCGCCGCGGCCCTGCGCGAGCGCGGCACGTCGCTGCTCGCCGTGGGCGTGGTCTCCAGCGAGGGCGGCTTTCAGGCCGGCGACGCCGTGGAGGTGGTCAGCGGCTCTGCCGGATCGGTCGTGGGCAAGGGGATCTCCGCCATGTCGGCCGACGAGCTGCGCCTGGTGGCGGGCCTCAAGAGCGACGCCGTGCGCGAGCGCGTGCCCGACGCCGCGCCGCAGGTGATCCACCGCGACGAGTTCGTGCTGGCCGACGTGCGCGGGGGGGACGCGGCGGGGGGCGGGCGTGGTCTAATGGGCGGATCGTGACCGGTCTCGAGAAAGTCGTCGCCGACGTGCATGCCGCCAGCCGCGTGCTGGCCCGCATGCCCGGCCAGCACCGCGACGCCGTGCTCGGCGAGATGGCCGACGCCCTCGAGCGCCGCGCCGACGAGATCCTGCGCGACAACCGCGAGGACGTGCAGGCCGCCAAGCGCGCCCACACGGCCCACGCGCTCATCGACCGGCTGCTGCTCGACGAGGACCGGGTGGCCGACATGGCCGCCGGCATCCGCGCGGTGGCCGCCCTGCCCGACCCGATCGGCATGGTCGATGGCGGCCAGACGCTTCCCAACGGCCTCGAGATCGTGCGCCGGCGCGTGCCCCTGGGGGTGATCGCGGTCGTCTACGAGGGCCGCCCCAACGTGACGGCCGACGCCGTCGCGCTCAGCCTCAAGAGCGGCAACGCGATCATGCTGCGCGGCAGCCACCTGGCCAAGCGCTCCAACCTGATCATCGCCGAGGTGCTCACCGGCGCCCTCATCGAGGCCGACGCCCCGCGCTGGTCGGTGGCCCTGCTCGGCTCCGACCGCGAGGAGCTGCGCCAGCTGATCCAGATGGAGGGCGCCCTCGACCTGGTCATCCCCCGCGGCGGCGAATCGCTGAAGGCCTTCCTCAAGGAGCACGCCCGGGTGCCGGTGATCTACGCGGCCTCGGGCAACAACCACGTGTACGTGCACGCCGACGCCGACCCCGAGATGGCCGCCAAGATCACGGTCAACTCCAAGGTGCAGCGGCCGGGCGTGTGCAACGCCGCCGAGACCCTGCTCGTCCACAGGGACGCGGCGCCCGCCGTGCTGCCGCTGGTCGCCGAGCGCCTCGGCTCCCAGGGCGTGGCCCTGCGGGTCGACCGCGCCGGGCTCGACATCCTCGGCGAGGCCGGCGCGTCGCTCAGCGAGGCCACCGAGCGCGACTACTCCACCGAGTTCCTCGACCTGATCATGGCCGTGCGGGTGGTCGACTCGCTCGAGGAGGCCACCGCGCACATCGCCCGCCACGGCTCGGGCCACAGCGAGGCGATCGTGACCAACTCGATCGACGCCGCCCGCGAGTTCCAGCGCTCGGTGGACGCCGCGGTGGTCTACGTCAACGCCTCCACCCGCTTCACCGACGGCGGGCAGTTCGGCATGGGCGCCGAGATCGGCATCTCCACCCAGAAGCTCCACGCCCGCGGGCCCATCGGCCTGGCCGAGCTGACCAGCTACACGTACCACGTCACCGGAGACGGTCACCTTCGCTGACATGGCCATCCGCGGCGCGTCGGGGTGCTGGGGGGCACCTTCGATCCGCCGCACATCGGGCATCTCATCGTGGCCCGCGAGGCTCAGTGGCAGCTCGGCCTGGACGAGGTTCGCCTGGTCCCCGCGCGCCACCCTCCCCACAAGGACCACTCGCGCGTGGCGCCGGCCGAGCAGCGCGCCGACTGGCTCGAGCGGGCCGTCGCCGACACGCCGGGCCTCGCGGTCAGCCGCATCGAGCTGGGACGCGGCGGCCCCAGCTACACCGCCGACACCCTGCGGGCGATGGCCGCCGCCGAGCCCGGCGTGGAGCTCTGGTTCATCCTCGGCGCCGACCAGCTGGCGGGCTTTCCCACCTGGATGGAGCCCGACGCGATCCTCGAGCTGGCGCGCCTGGCGGTGGTGGGAAGAGGGGAGACCGGCGACGACCGGCTGGCCGAGCTGGCCGACTCGGTGGCCCCCGGACGGTGCGACCTGCTGGAGGTTCCGCTGATCGGCGTCTCGTCCAGCATGATCCGCAACCGCATGGCCGCCGGCGAGCCGATCGGCCACCTGGTTCCGCCCGAGGTGGAGGCGGCACTGCAGCGGGAGGGTCTGGTACCCTCGACGCCAGTTTCCTCCCCGTCCCGAAAGGACACCTCGCGACCTCGCTCGAGCTGACCCTGGCCGCCGCCGCCGTCGCGGAATCCAAGAACGCCAGGGATATCGTGATCCTCGACATGCAGGGTCTGGTGTCCTACACCGATTATCTGATCGTCTGCACCGGCTCCACGCCGCGGCAGACCAAGGCGATCGCCGACGAGGTGCGCCTGCGGATGAAGGACGACCACGGGGCCCTGGCGCGCAAGGTGGAGGGCGCCCGCGAGGGCGAGTGGATCCTGATCGACCTGCTCGACGTCGTCGTCCACGTCTTCACGCCCGAAGCGCGCCAGTTCTACCGCCTCGATCGCCTCTGGCGAGAGGCGCCCCGGCAGGCCTTCGCCGCCGCCTCCGCCTAGGTTGGGAAGAGGGCGAGATGCCCTCTATACTGCGCGCCGGAGGAAGACTCGCTGAGTTGAGGACGCATCACGCTACCAACTGAGATGAAGTCGGTTCGGTGCGATTCTCGGTCTCGCCCTCTGGCCGGCAGGTTCAGTGTCGAGGCCACAGACTCCGTCGGTAAGCAGAGTTCCGTGATAGCCGAGCTGCCATGGGCGATCTTGGGCTAGGTCGTTCGGACGCATGCGAATCCTGATTCTTACGGACGAGTTTCCGCCGTTTCCGGGCGGCGTTGCGACCTACGCGTCTGAACTCGCTCGCGCAGCGGCGGGCTTGGGCCACCGATTCGCGGTTCGCGCAGCTGACTTCCACGAACGCAACTTTCCCCCAGACGACACCGATCATGAGCCTTTCGAGCTTCGGAGGTTCAGGGGCGATATGTACCTCCCCAAAGACTTCCCCAAGGCGCTCAGGACGACCTTTAGTGCAACGCGTCGGAGGTCCTGGGACGTAGTTCATGCAGCGAATGGCCCTTCGCGCTCGCCGCCGGCTACCTAAGGCTCCATAAGCGCTCCAAGGTCATCGCCACGGTGTATGGAACAGAGATCCTGATTCTTCCGGGATCTCGGCAACTGCGTTGGCAGGGCATTGAGCACCCGTACCCTGCGGCCACTCAACTGTGCGCTATTAGTGAATACACATCAGGCCTTCTGACACGCACCTGGCCTGCTCTGGCGGAGCGTGACATTCACGTCACCCCTCTTGGGGTATCCGAATGGTGGCTCGAGAGGCCGCGGGACGCGGATGTCCGCCACGTTCGCGAGCGATTGCGAGGAGGGGCGGACGATCTAGTCGTTACAACGGTCGCGCGCGTGATTGAGCGCAAGGGGCATCTTGGCGTGATCCGGGCTCTTGGATCCCTGAACGAGGCACAGCGGGAACGAATCTACGCCATCGCGGGAAGCGAGGGCGACGCTGAATACGTCGCCACGGTGAGGCGGGTCGCCGCTGCAGCAAACGTGCGCGTGATCTTGCTTGGGGTCTTGACTAAGGAGCAGATTCGGGGCCTGATGTCGATGACGGACGTGTTCGCGATGCCAGGCTCGGCCAGCCCGAGGACGGTCGAGGGCTTCGGGTTGGCATATCTCGAGGCAGGGGCTCAGAGCGTTCCGAGTCTCGCCACGGATCTCGGAGGCGCGCGGGAAGCCGTCATGCACGACCGGACCGGCGTTGTGATCCCGGCTGATCATCAGGAGGCACTAGACGCATCACTTGCTCAACTAGTGGCCCATCGGGAATACGCCTCCGGCTTGGGCATGGCGCTCGGGCCCACGCAGCGGCATGGCCGTGGTCCCGAGTGGCCCACGCGACGTATGGGGACGCGGTGGGTGGTCGGCCGCGGGTGGACCAGTGACCGACCAAGCCCATTCGCAACCAGCGAGTAACTTGAGCGGAGTGGGCGCAGTCGTTCTGGCATACGGTGCCGGGTCGTCGGCTGGCTCGGTTGCGGAGGGCCTCAAGGGGGCTGGCTTACAACCTCAGAGGCTTGTGGTGGTTGTGAATCCCGACGGGTCGGGGATCGGGCCTCGACTACCGGGCTGGGCAGCGCGGCTCGACTGCGGATCGAATCTCGGCTACGCAGCGGCGATGAACGCAGGAATAGCCAAGTTGAAGGGCACTGCTGCCGAGTGGATTCTGGTGGCGACGCATGACATTTCCGTGTCGTCTGCGTGTCTCGACGGCCTCGTCGTCGCGCTCAAGTCGGATCAGACTCTGGGCGCCGTTGGGCCCCGTCTGCTTGACGAGGTCTCAGGCGCGACCTATTCCAGCGGCGGGCTAATCGCCGAGTCGGGTAGGACGGGGCATGACAAACGGCCGTTCCTCAGGGGGGTGCAACTCTGCCGCTGGCTGGACGGCACGTGCATTCTCTTCAGGCGCCGAGCACTCGAGGAGGCCGGGGGCTTCCGCGAGAATTTACCACGGTACTTCGAGGACGTAGAGGTAGGCCTTCGCCTGGGGTCATCCGGTTGGGGTGTCGCGTGCGTCCGGACGTGGCCGCATCGACGGGCCTTGGCGGATCGAAGCGAATCGCGGCATTTGAGTACTTCGTTTCGCGAAATGGCACTGAGGTCGCCCGCATCGAGGGTGGCGCCAGGGCGGTGATACGAATGACTCTCTGGAGGGTGCGGAGACTCAGGCGGTTGGTGCTCGACTCGATCGCGGCCGCCGATCGCCGCGACCAGAACGCACGACGAGAGTGGGGCGTGGCGGCGGGATGTCTGGTCGGGCTCGTGGACTTCGCTCGGCGGCGCTGGGGTCCGCCTCCGCGTTGGATCGTCGCCCAAGGCGACATCGGCGGCTTGTCCGCGTCGGACCCCAAGGGCCGAAAGTCGTAAGTGTCGAGCTGACCGGGCGATAGGCGAGTGGACCAGTCTGAGATAAAGGCACGGGCGGTTCATGGCGCGTTCATCCTTGCCCTAAGAGGGGCAGCTGTGCGGGCCGTTGGGTTTGTGGGTTTCATCGTGATCGCCGCAGTGCTGGGCACGGAAGGCGTGGGGCAGCTCAGCTTCGGTCTAGCCGTGTTGGCGGTCGGGGCTCTGTGGTGAACGGAGGCCTTGCCGCAGGGCTGATCAGGGGATCGTCCGAGCCGGCTAGGGGCGCGCTGGAGGCGGTGCTGGGGCTCCAACTCGCCGTGGCAGCTGTCGTCGCAGGCGCGACGTGGGCGATTTGCGCGAGCCTTGGGGAGACGGGACTAATCACGGCGGTCATGGTGACCAGCGTCATTCCGTTGGTGGCACGAACTCCGCCGATAGTGGCCTGTGAGCGCGAACTGCGATACCTGCCGATCGCCTGGATCGATCTCTGCGACACGATCCTCTTGTACGGGATTGGGTGCCGTGGTCGCCATCTTGGGCGGCGGCGCCATTGGGGTGGCGGTCGTTGCGGTTCTGAGGACTGTCGCGGGGACGGGCTTGCTGTACCTGCTCGTCCCCGAGGGGCGCGTCCCCCCGTCTCTCCGGATGAGGCGTGCAAGCGGCGTGCTTCGGTTTGGCGCCAAGTTCCAGGCGACGGCTGTGGTCGGGCTCTGCAGGGACCAGGGGTTGAACTTCCTCATTGCCGGGCTGTTTGGGCTCTCCGATCTGGGTCTCTGGAACTTCGCTTATCGGGTGATGCAGGTGCCGTTCTTGATCTTCCAAGCCATCGGGAGGGTCTCGTACCCGGCAATGGCCCGCCTGCGGGAGACCGCGAGCGGCACAAGTGGAGTCGTCGGGACGATAGTGGTGTGAGCAAGCTTTCTTGACGGCGGCGATGATGCCGGTCGTCTGTGCCGCCGGCTTCTTTGGCATTCCGGCGATCCTGGGTTCGGAATGGAGGGATGCTGCCGAGGTGATTCCGTGGGCGTCCGCGGGGCTTCTGGTGGGGGGCCCGATCTCCGTTGCGGCGGCCCGGCTGGCTCTACGCACAAGGCCTTGCCGGACGTGTTCTGACGGCAGTCACCGTCAACGCAGTGGTGTGGCCCGCTGTCGGAATCCCGTTGGTCTACGCTATTGGGGTTCAGGGCTTGGGCGTGGGATGGTTCGCCGCCTGTCTCGTCGAGGCGGCACTGTTCCGCGGCTTCGTGCGGAGGGCCGGCGAGCACCTGAGCTGGGCGATGATTCTGCCCGGCGTCGTAGCCGGGGTATTGGCGAGCGCGGCCGGCCTCGCGTGCGGAGAGCTTCTTGGAGGCGCCTATGTGGGGGCCATAGTCGGGTCGTGCGTCGCCCTGCTGGTGTTTCTCGTGTTCGCCGCGAGATTCATGGAAGATGAAGTTCGACGGTACGCGCCGTACGTGGGCGGCCTCCGGAGACGCCTTGGTACGTAGGCGGCGGCGGCAACCTGGGGGGGTCCACGGCGAATCGTTGGCACCGGGCCCATGCCGGCAGCTGGCGTGGGAGAAACCTTGGAACCGAGCTCAGTTCGGATTGGCAGGGAATCCCGAGGCGTGTCTCAAACGACCACCACGGTGGCGCCAACGGCGCCTTCCGACGGTCGTGACCGTCCACTATGCTGGTCCTTCGCGGGGGATTAGCTCAGCTGGGAGAGCGCTACGCTGGCAGCGTAGAGGTCACCGGTTCGATCCCGAGTTTCCTCCACTAACGTTGGGGTTAGAGATATTCGGCGCGCGGTGGGCGTTGGCAGCGGGCTCCAGTGGGCCTGATTGAGAGCTTGGACGTGATCTTGGCGGTTGGCGGCGACCTGTCTGCAGTGATTTCCGGCTCGCGGCCCTGAGCGGTTCCCGTCGGTCAAACCCGCTGCCGAGCGGAGGCGGTCCGTTTGCGGGCGTGCGGGGAGCGATCGTGTGTTTTTCATCCGACGATTGGTCGGACGCCATCTGGACCAACCGTCAGCACGTAATGAGCCGGCTCAGCAGAAACCAGGTTGTCGTCTTCGTGCAAACTGGTCACTTTGTCGGCAAGCGTCTCGTGTCTCTGTTGAGACCGCGATCCGGCGAAGGTCGCACGGGATCTGATCCGCTGGTGCTTCTCGGGCTACGACGAACCGAGTGCCCGGATCTATGGACGTTCACCAACTTGAACGTCCTTCCGTTTCGACAGCGGTTTCGGTGGATGATGAGGGCTAACTCCGCACTCAATCGGCTCCGTTTGGCGAGACTGCTTCGTCGAAAGCGCCTGGCCGTCGCTACTGCCTGGGTCTACGACGCAACGGCCACAGCCATGTCATATGGTCTTGGGGAGCAACTCCGGATCTATCACTGCGTAGACGACTATGCGGGATATGCGACCGATCCGCGGCGGACTTCGCTCCTTGAGCACGCTGAGAACGAGACCGTCTCCTGGGCGGATATCGTGTTCACGACCTCAGCGCACCTCGCGAGCCGCCTCGAGTCCGAGCAGACGCCGGTCGTTGCTCTCGGGAACGTGGCTGACTACGCACACTTTTCGGATTCCTCCCCTGATGATAAGGCAGAGCGCGATCTCGAAGACATACCGGGCCCCCGCCTCCTGTTCTGCGGAAGCTTTACTCAGCGCAAGGTTGATCTCGATGCATTGGCAGCTGTCGCGGAGCAGCTCAAAGGCTCGCTCGTTCTGATCGGTCCCGTGACGGACGCCAATGAGGCTTGGGGCGTGCGCCTCAAGAGCTTGTGTAGCAAACCCAACGTCTTCTATCTGGGCGCCAAGCCCTACGACCGGCTTCCGGGGTACTACAGTAGGTGCGACGTCGGGCTAGTGCCGTACGCTAAGAACCGGTACACGGACGGCGTGTTCCCCATGAAGGTCTTCGAATACCTTGCAGCCGGCATCCCTGTTGCCGCTCTTGGCGTACCGTCGGTCGATGTGGAGGGCGAGGCGCTGAGGCTGTCCGCGACCCGGGAGGAGTTTGTGTCCGATGCGAGCCATTGGCTCGACCATCCCGTCGAGAAGGCATCCGTCCAGAGGGTCGCTCAGTCGCGCACGTGGGAATCGCGCATGACGGAGATGGATCGGCTGGCACGGAGCACCTTGGCCGAGGGTGGGTGATCCTCGGGCCGTGAGAAGGGGCACGTCGAGAACGAACGGCGCCCTTTTTGTTCTGGCCGATGGAGGTCGCGGCGGGGCCGAAGCCGTAATCCATCGGTTCCTGCCATTCGCCGTCCAGGCCGGTTGGGTGACGGAGGCCTGGATGCCGGTCGGACAGGGTGAGGCCGTGGTCCAGGCGGCCGGCACGAGACTTCGAAGCGTTGATCGCCCGATCAGGTACAGCCTTAGGGGAATGAGGGAGCCACCAGGCCTTCTGAGAAGGGTCATGCGGATTCCGGCAGATCCCTCAGCTCGTTTGGACGTGAGATCCGGCGTTGACGCCCAATCCTCGTCCATGCCAACACCTACTACGTCCTCCCAGAAGCCACGCTCGCCCGCCTGCTCGGCGTGCCGGTCATGCTGCATGTGCATGACATTCCGCCTGCAGGGCTCAAGACGAACTTGACCCTTCGTTGGGCTAGGCTCTGCGGCCTGTGAGATCGTCGCGTGCTCGAGGGCGGCGGCGGCTCCTCTGGAGGCCATTGGTGCGCGGGTCACCGTGATTCCTAACGGGGTTGCCGCGCACAAGATCCCCACGGGCCGCAAGAGCGCATCGGGACTCACCATTGGCACTCTTGCGAGAGTGGAACACCGAAAAGGCATCGACACCTTTCTTGACGCGTGCGAGATTTGGCACCAGGCCTCCCTGGGACATCTTTCAAGATTTGGGGCCCTCCGGGCCTAGGAGAGGACGCGCGAGCTATCACGCATTTCTCGTGGACCGCGTTTGCTCAATGCGACAGGCCGGAGTGGACGTGGAGATGGAGTTCATACCTGAGGCCGCCGACAAGATTGGGTCGTGGGATGTGTTTGTCTTGGCGTCACGTCAAGACCCGTTTCCACTTGCAGTTCTAGAGGCGATGGCCGCAGGTCTGCCGGTTGTCGCCACCCGGGTGGGCGGCATTCCTGAGCAGGTCTCGGAGTCCATGTCGGGGTTCCTGGTACCTGCCTGATGACCCGTCGGCCCTCGCCGAAGCGGTTCGGGAACTCGCATTGGATCCGGCGCTCAGGGCGCGAATGGGTGCGGAGGCCCTCCAGAGGGCCAAAGGCTTCACCCTGGAAGCGCAGGCGGCGGGGCTGCTCCGGCTCTTCGGGCGCTCTGACGGCACCAGCTCGAAGGCGTGCCGGTCAGGGTCGGTAGCGGAGGGCGAGCAGACTTGTTTCGGGCGCGCCAAGAGTACGAGCTCCTAGCCCGTGCCTTCTCGACGAGGGCCGCCTCCGTTGAGGACCGTTGTCACCGGCGGGGCTGTCGCGGCCGCTACCGACGCTCCTATCAGGAGAAAGGCGAGCGGGGCTGTGGGAAATCCGGTGAAGGAAGACCGTGTGACCGCGTCGCCCGCCATGACGGCAACGAGTGCAAGGCACGCCCAGCCGGCCGTAGAGCCTGAGATCGCCGCCAGCCATGCATGACGCGAGATTCGGGCGAACGCTGCGATCAGGACGAAGAGGCCGATCAAGCCCACGTCGGCGACGACTGCGAGATATCCCGAGTTGAACTGCACGGAAGGACTTGTCGGTGGCAGATCCGGCCGCTGCGGTCGCGCCAGAGTTCGCGGATGCCCTCTGTGCACCCGTTCCCACGCGACCAGGACCACGCCCGAGTGGCCAGTTCGTCGGTCCACCGACCGCGGCCTCCCATGCGCTGGCGCGACCATTGAGGGTCAGCGGCCCTGACGCCGTCGCGACGGTGGTCGTCTGGGTGCCTTCAGCCCGCGCGATCACCAGACCCGCGATGGCAAGTGCCCCGCAGAGCAGGACGGCCGCCGCAGCCGGTCGATGCTTCGAAAAGAGCCAGACGGCGATCACCATGACGCAGGTCAGCAAGGAGGTTCGGACCAGGCCGGCAGCGAGCCCGAGGGCGACGGGGAGCCCAAGGAACAGCTTCGTCTGAAGGCGGGCCTTGCCCATGATGAGTAGGGCGAGGCCAAGGGTCAGGACGGCCGAATAGATAAATGCGTCGTCGAGGGTTCCGAAACTCCGGAGCCGTCCGTTGATCTGCCGCACCTGTTCGCCGTACTCGTAGCCAAGGGCAAGAAGGCCGTCTACGCCCAGGGCCTGCTGGATGAGTCCATAGATGGCCACCGGAACGCACGTGGCGATAAGTGACCATTGCGCCCACGCCCAGACTCGAGCCCGGTTGTCGGGGAGGAGGACTGCCGCGAGAAATAGGACAAGGGGTTCTAAGGCCAGGCGGGAGCTGTGGGAACCATGCTGCGCCATGGGGGCTCACCGGGCTCAGAAGGTAGAGCAACGCGAAGAGGCTGAGCGACGACCACAGGATCCGATCGGCGCGCAGCACCGGGCTGTCGAGGTTGCCCTGGAGAAGTCGGACGAGCAGCGCAACCCCGGCGGCCGCGACACCCCGTCCTTCAGGGGCCCGGCGTCGGCACCTACGAAGACCTTGAGCATGGGCAGAGAGATGAACAGGGGAATTGTCAGCGCGAACGCGAGATGGGGGGACGCGACAAAGAGCCAGGCGGTCGCCGCAAAGACGATGAAGCCCACCACGACCCGCCACGAGCAGCCAGCCGCGGGGCAGGCCGGTGACGAAGGCCGCACCGACCGTGAGGAGCATGGCAAGGCCTGCCCATCCGAGGCTCATGCCGGATGAGCCGAAGGGCGTGCCCTTTGCCGGAACGCCTAACAGCTACGCCTCCGAAGGCGTTCCGTCGCGCCGCAGGTCGTGAGCAGCGGGGCGAGCCTCTGCCACGAGAAGGGAAGGGCCGTCCTCCACGAGCTTGTCGCGTTGACGGCGTCCGCACCGCAACTCTACCTCTGAAGCGGCGTTTCCCAGCACCTGGGGCCGCGCACGAGTTCCGTGGACGTCGCTCGCCAGAATGCTCGCGGAGCCGTCGTTGACCATGTGCCACGCAGCTTTCTGCGCTCGTTTGCCGGTCAGGCCCAACAGTGACGGCGCGGTCACCTGGATGAGGCCCTGCCGTGCCAGCGCTCGGGAGAGGCCGGGCTCACGATCGAGCTCCCGCCAGCGCTCGGGATGGGCCCAGACCGGGGTTAGGCCGGCGTCTCGCGCGATGCTTGCCACGAGGTCAACGGTCCTTCGGGCCCATCCGTTCTCGACCTCGATCAGCAGGAACCGCCCGCCAATACTCCACTCGCAGAGACGTTCCTGAGACAGGGATGCCACGAGGCCCGCGGTGACTTCGGCTCCCAGGAAGAGGTCAAGACGCACATCACCATCGAGTGCGCCGGCGAGCTCTGTCAGTCGCGCCTTGGCCGTGGCGTAGTCGGTCGGGTAGCGGCGAGAGACGTGAGGCGTGGCGACGATGCCGACTACGCCATCGGCGGCTGCGTTCGCACACACCGCGAGCGCCTCACCCTCTGCTCTGGGGACCGTCATCGAGGCCCCAGAGAATGTGCGTGTGCGTATCAACCATCTGTCGCGTAGGCGTAGTAGCCCGCGGGGTCTTCCCTCCGAGGAAGTCCCACCAGCACCGTGCTCACGTGCTTCGTTCGCCACCCGCCCACCTTGCGTCCGAGGGACCTCGCCAAGCGCCGTGACGTAAGGCCGTATCGGGCGACGATGAGGACCGCATCAGTCGCTGAGCAATCTGAGACACCTCAGTTGTGCGCAGCGCAGGCGGCGTGTCGATGACGATCCAGTCGTAGTCGGATCTCAGATCTCGAATGATTGCGCGCATGCGCTCGAAATCGGCCTTGTCTCTGAGCGGCCCCCGAGAGGTGCCGCTCGGGAGCACATCGAGACTCGATCCGTGGCCTTCCGCGACGCCAACCAGCGGGCTTGCCGGGCGGGCAACGGGCTTGTCGTCAACGTCAACGCGCCAGATGCAGCCTGCCGGTAGGGCGCCCAATCGCACGACCTCCTGCGTCCCGGTTGCCCTCTCAGGGATGCCGAAGAGCTCGGCGATCGAGGGCCGACGTAGGTCGAAGTCGATAAGGAGGCAGCTGTTTCCGTTCTGCGCCAGCACGACCGCGAGGTTGGATGCGGTGCTGGTCTTGCCCTCGCCGGGTGCTGCGCTCGTGACCGCTACCACCGCTCCCCGCCCAACTCCACCGACTCCCGCTCGACCTCCGCGCCAAGGAGGGCATAGGCATCCTCGTATCGCGAACGGTCCGAACCGGTGACCACGAGACCGTCCGATCCCCGCGGGAACTGGGGGGTGCTCCCCGCAACGCCGACGCCGAGGGCCTCCTCTGCATCGTTTTCTGACCGGATGGTCGTGTTCAAGAGCTCGCTGGCTGCCATGACCACCAGACCGAAGAGAAGCCCCAAGCCATGCCGACCACCGTGTCGGTTACCGGCTTGGGGCGAGTCTTGGTCGCGGAAAGGGCCCGCTCGACCACCTGCGCATTGCCCGTGGTCAATGTCTCGAGCACCTGAAGCCGCTTGAGGTTCTCCTGGAGGGAGGGCGAAGTGTCGCCGTCCGCAATCCGTGTGGAAACACTCGTTATGGCGTTCCTGATCGGCACTGCTGCCAGTTCACCCCGCCACTTCGCATACTCCACGGCGACGGCGTTGGTCTTCGCGACGGCAGCGGCCGGTCGGGCATCGATGCCGGTGAAGTAAAGAATGTCGTCGCTGCTCTTGCCGGACACCGACACAGAGGCCTGCAAGTCCCCAGCCGTCCCCAGAACGCCGCCCGTTGAGGCTTCGGCTCGTTGATAGAGCTCGGAGGAGTTGGCGAGCACGATCTCCGTCTCCTGGACACGCTCGGGCGCGACATAGGCCGGCTGGGATCCGGTAAGTGCCCCCGCTAGGTCGGTGTGGGAGATCAGTACCTGCGAAGTGGCGGAGTACTCCGCGCCTCTGAACTGGCTGAACAGGTTGAACGACGCTGCTCCCAGGATCATCAGCCCGAGCAGCAACCACTTGGATCGCCAGAGGGCGGCCTTGATGGTCTCGGCACCCCCAGCGTTCACGATGGCCCGCCTTCTCGGGCCTGCCGGAGTCGGGGAGTCCCGCAGGGGCCGCGCGGAGAACTCAGCCGCGCAAACGGCTTCAAGGAGCGCGCCCTTGTCGCCTTCCAGGGCTGTCGATGGGGTTGCGCAAGATGCTCAGGCTAGTGCAATGCGCGGGATGAGCGGGCGGCCGTGTTCAACGCAATGTGGGTGAACCGCCGCGCGCGCCGGTGAGGGAAGTGCGCCGAAGAACGTCCCGCAGGTCCTGTCCGACGCCGTCCCATGTGTAAGACCCCGCGCGCCGTGCGGCATTCTCGGCCTTCGAGGCCGTTTCGGCAGGGTTCACCATGGCGTTGATGGCCGCCGCCGCCCAGTCGGCTTCATTTGTGATGTCCGCAACCATCTCGATGGTGTCTCCGGCGATCTCTCGGACGGGAGGAAGATCACTGGAAATCACAGGCACGCTGGCCTTCATGGCCTCGAGGACCGGCAGCCCAAAGCCTTCGTAGAGGCTCGGGAAGAGGAGCGCTTCGCAACGGCTGTAGAGGCCGGCGAGGCCTTCCTGCGTTGCGAAGCCGCGATGCTCGACCAAAGACTCGATTCCAGCCGCCTTGACGGTCGGACGCCAGCCGGTCCGCGTGATTGCCCGGCAAAGGTCCGACCAGGATCAGGCGGGGCGGTCGGACGCGCCGCGTCCGTGCATTCCTCGCGGACGAGGGGCCATGCTCGCAGGATCGTCTCGGTGTTCTTGTGGCCGAAGATCGATCCCACAAGCAGGAAGTAGGGACTCTCATCCCCGACTCCTCGCGCGCGCGGCTTCATGGCGAGGACTCTGAGGCGCTTCGCCGACCACGCTGCACCTTGAAGGGTCTATCCGGCATGCCCGGACGAGCTCATTCTTGGTGTGGTCGCTTACGCAAATGACCCACGAGGCGGAGGTGCAGGCCATGCGGAGGAGCAGGCCAAAACGAAGGCGTTTCGTCCTTGAATAGAGCGCCGGCGCTACAAGAGGGCCCACATCGTGAATGACCATTGCGGACGGGACCGAGAGCCCTCGCAGGGGCTGCTCAGGGGAAGGGCAGAAGAGCACGTCAGGTCAACGTTCTCCGACCACCCTGCGGATCCTGGCCTCTCTCCAAAGGGAGCGGCCCACGAATCCTTGCGTTGCCTTCGGGCTCAGCACGATATCGACGTCCGCTCCGGAGAATGCGTCGGGGTTGCTCGTGACCAGCGTCAGCTCGAGGTCGGGACACTTGGCCAAACCCGAAACGGCCCCCGCAGCGTAGGTCAGGAGTCCGCCCTGGCCCCTCTTCGCATTCATCGCATCAACCAAGACCCTGAGAGGCCTGTTGCGTGGCGCAGGCGCATCCTCGAGCAGTGGAGTAGCGCTGCCGTCGGTCGTTCTCACACCGCCCCGTCGCGTCGGGTGACGGCCGGGATCGTCCGCGCCAGGATCCTCAGGTCCGAGGCGAAGGACCAATGCGAGACGTAGGAATAGTCGAGCTGCATGCGCTCGTCCCACTGTACGTCGCTGCGGCCGAGCACCTGCCAGAGGCCGGTGAGGCCGGGGCGCAGATCCTGGCGGGCGTGCTGCCAGGGGGCGAGGGCCTCGACCTCGAAGGGCCGTAGCGGGCGTGGGCCGACCAGGCTCATGTCGCCCTTGATCACGTTGAACAGCTGGGGCAGCTCGTCGAGGCTCGTCGTGCGCAGGAAGTCGCCGACCTCGGTCACCCGGAAGCTGCCGGCCTCCTTCACCGTGCGCACCACATCCGAGATCGGGGCGGCCACGTCCATGGTCGATCTCGGGCTCGGGGCGCATGGTGCGGAACTTCATGATCGAGAACTCGCGGCCGCAGCAGCCGACGCGCACCTGGCGGAAGAGGATCGGCCGGCCGTCGCGCAGGGCGATGGTGATCGCGATGGCGGCCATCGCCGGGGAGGCGATGGCGATGAGGAGCGCGGCGCCCACGATGTCGCAGGCGCGCTTCAGCGCGCGCTGGGGTCCGGTCAGGCCGCGTCCCGGGACCTCCATCAGGGCGAGGTCGCCAAGGGAGTGCGCGCGGGGGGAGGGGCCGGCCAGGTCGAAGAAGCGCGGCACCACGTCCACCTGCACGCCCTCGGCGATCGACTCGCGCAGCGAGCTGACCAGCTGGGAGTCGCGGCCGGGCGAGAAGGCCACGATCAGGCGATCCACCTGGTGCGAGCGGACCACCTGGGAGAGGTCATCGAGGTCGCCGAGAAGCGGCGGGTCGCCCTTCTCCCAGGCCTGCGAGTCGGGGTCGCCGTCGATGCGCCCCACCACGGTCAGGTGGTCGTTGCGGTGGCGGTTGGCGAGGCAGATCACCCGCCGGGCCACCTCTCCGGATCCCACCAGCAGCACCCGCTCGACGCCCGTCGCCGGGTGGCGGTCGCAGGCCCAGCGGCCCAGCAGCCATCCGGCCGGCAATGCGACGGCCATGGCGGCCATCTGGGAGAGGTCGACCGACCACCCGGCCGCGGCCGAGACGGTGATCGACAGCCACGAGAGCACCATGCCCAGCACGAGCAGGCGCAGGGCGAACATCAGCCGGCTGCCCTCGCGACGGCGCCGGTGCTGGTAGGCGCCGGCGATGGCGAGGCTCGGAATGGAGATGAGCGCGAGGAAGAGCGCGAGCTTGTCGAGCGGGCTCGCGGCTCCCCCGTTGAGCGGTTGTCCCGCGGGGCCCTGCACCTGCGCGCAGAGCGGAAGAAGGGCGACCGGAAGAAGCGCATCCCACAGGAGGAGAGCCCCCTGCAGCCGGGGCGGCGATGCGGGCCTGGGCGCGACGTGCGAGGTGGCGCGTTTCTTGTCGCTACCGGTAGCGGGAGCGTCCCGCCACTGAACGCTCGTAGGGTCGTCGGCCGCGACCGCCGAACGACCGCTCGAGGGGCCGGGAGGCGGGCTGGCGCTGGGTGTGTGCGCCGACGTTTCCACGTTTCTGGCCCTCCCTTCTCGTGCCCGGCTCGCGACCCACCGAACTGGATTACGCCCCTACGACGGGGAGTAATGCAGCCACCAGCTATTCGTGCTACTGGACCAACGAATAGGTCCCAACGACCATTGGTCGATGTGTTCAGGAACCTTTCAGACCCCCGCCCGAATTCGTTGGTCAGGGGCCCAGAGAATGCGCTGCAAATCTTGGCCCAGGCGCCGGACAGCACGGTTCTGGCGTTTCGGGACAGAGGCGTGACGGCGCCCCCGCGAAGTCGCCCGCGGGGGCTGTCCGCCGTTCCGTTTCCGGTGGGTGTGGCGTCGCGGCCTGGTCGCCCCGGCTCACGTGCGGCGAGCCGCGGGTGCAGGTGGCGGCTACCGGCGAGCGGTCTCGTGCACGATGCCCTCCATCTGCGCCCAGAAGCGCGGGGAGGAGAAGCGGAGGGCGTTGGCGCGCACCGTCCCCCGGTCGAGCTCCCTGGTAGCCGCGCGGCGGATGGCGGCGCGCAGGTCGGTCACCGCTCGGTACGAGAGAGGTGGGCGTGCGACGAGGCGCGGATCCTCTCGCATCGAGCGGCCGCCCTGTGGAGGGCCGGGGAAGGCGGGGGCATTCGCGGGTCGAAGTGAATCCGCGATGCCCGATCCGAAGATGTCACCCGAGCCTCAGGGCGTGCTGGGCACCAAGGGGCTGACCGCCGGCCGCGCCGTGCTGATCATCGCGGGGCTCACGATCACCGTCGTGCTGCTGGCCGCGCTGTTCATGCGACTCTTCGACTCGGCGGAGTTCTCCAGCTACGGCGAGGCCTGCTGGTGGGCGGCGCAGACCGTCACCACCGTGGGCTACGGGGACATCGTCCCCCACGACACCCTCGGCCGCTTCATCGCCGGCGTCGTGATGCTCGCGGGCGTGGCCTTCATCTCGATGATCTCGGGCGTGACCGCCAGCGTGCTGGTCGACAGCGTTCGCAAGAAGCGCGGAATCGACCACCATGAGGAACTCCTCGCGGAGCTCCACGAGATCAAGAAGCGCCTCGAGGAGCTCGAGCCGTAGGGCTGACCTGTCACGTCGCTCGGCGGGGCCCGGTGTTTCAGATCTTCACGTTGACCGCGACCTCGAAGAAGTCGACCGCCACGCGCTGACCCATCGCGTCGTCGGGCGGGTTCATCTGGTTGAGGGTGGCGTCGCCGATGCGCATGTCCTCCTCGGTCTCGAACAGCACGATCGCCAGCGAGCGGCCGTGCTCGGGATCGATCAGCAGGGTGAAGGCCTTGGCGGGAACCCCCTCGGGCGGACCCTCGTCGGTCTGGGCGGCGATCTGCTCGGCGCCCGCGCGCAGCGGCCCCGCCTCCGCGCCCTCCCACGTCACAACGCGTGCGTACATGGCGGACCTCCTGTGATGTGCCGGAGATCGACCCTAAACCGGCCCCCGCACCGAGGGCCAGCGCCTAGCCTAGCGGCGGCGCGGATGAAGGCGGTCAGCCCGTAGGACGTGACGGGCACGAGGCCGAGGCGGCGGTAGAAGCCCTCGGCTCCCCGCTCGGCCACCAGCACCTGGTGGTGGAAGCGGTCCATCGGGTAGTGCTCGAGGATCGATTCGGTGAGCGTGCGGCCGATGCCGCGGCGCTGGCGGTCGGGGCTCACCAGGATGTCGGCGATGTAGACGGCGAACGCCTCGTCGGACATCGCGCGGGCGAATCCGACCACGCGGTCGCCCTCGATCGCGACGATCGCGTAGGACGAGTGCTCGATCGCCGTCCGCAGCCGCGTGGGGTCGCCGGCGTGCGTCCAGCCGTGCGCCCGGTAGAGCCCGATGATGCCGAGGAAGTCCTCGCCGACATCGGCCTCGCGGATCACCACGGGTGGGCGGGTTGTCGTCATGAGCCAAGCGGATCGTATGCGATACTCGCGCCGATGTCGGCGCCTGCGCGCATCCTGCCGGAACGGTACGACCCCGCGCCCGTCGAGTCCAAGTGGCAGACGGCCTGGGAGCGCGATGACGCGTTTCGGGCCGAGCCGGTGTCGCGCGACGGAGAGTCGCCCGATCTGCCCGCGCGGCCGAAGGCGTACGTGCTGGAGATGCTCCCGTATCCCTCGGGCGAGATCCACATGGGTCACGTCAAGAATTACACGATGGGCGACGTGGTGGCGCATCACCACCGGCGCATGGGCAGCGCGGTGTTCCACCCGATGGGCTACGACTCGTTCGGCCTGCCGGCCGAGAACGCGGCCATCCGCACCGGCGAGCCCCCGGCGATGGTCACGGCGCGCAACATCGCCCGCATCCGCGAGCAGCTCAAGCGCCTGGGCTTCGCCATCGACTGGAACACCGAGATCGCCACCAGCGATCCCGAGTACTACCGCTGGACCCAGTGGCTGTTCCTGCGCTTCTTCGAGCGCGGCCTGGCCGAGCGCCGCGAGGCGGCGGTCAACTGGTGCCCCAAGGACCAGACGGTGCTGGCCAACGAGCAGGTGATCGACGGGCGCTGCGAGCGCTGCGGCACCGAGGTGGAGCTGCGCCAGCTGACCCAGTGGTTCCTGCGCATCACCGACTACGCGCAGCGCCTGCTCGACGACATGTCCGAGCTGGTCGATTGGCCCGAGCGCGTGCTGACCATGCAGCGCAACTGGATCGGCCGCTCCGAGGGCGCCCGGGTGGACTTCCGCACCGAGGACGGCGCCCAGTCGATCCCGGTGTTCACCACCCGGCCCGACACCCTCTTCGGCGCGACGTTCTTCATCCTGGCCCCCGAGCACCCGATGGTGGGCCACCTGGTGGAGGGCCGGCCCGAGGAGAAGGCCGTGCGCGACTACGCCGCCGCCGCCGCGCGCGCCTCGGCCGCCGACCGCGGCGAGACCGACCGGCCCAAGACCGGCGTCGACACCGGCCGGCGGGTGGTCAACCCGATCAACGGGCAGGAGATCCCGGTCTGGGTCGCCGACTACGTGCTGATGGACTACGGCACCGGCGCGATCATGGCCGTGCCCGGCCACGACGACCGCGACTTCGCGTTCGCCAAGGCCCACGACCTGCCGATCCGCCGGGTGATCGCCCCCGAGGGCACGGCCCCCGACGCGCCGCTGGAGGAGGCCTTCACCGGCCCCGGGCGCCTGGTCAACTCCGGGTTCCTCGACGGCCTCGACGTGAGCGCGGCCACGGCCGCCGCGGCCGCGTGGCTGGACGAGCGCGATCTGGGCGAGGCCACGGTGGGCTACCGCCTGCGCGACTGGCTGATCTCGCGCCAGCGCTACTGGGGCGCGCCGATCCCGGTGATCCACTGCCCCGACTGCGGCGTGGTGCCGGTGCCCGACGACCAGCTGCCGGTGCTGCTGCCCGAGGTGGACGACTACGCGCCCCAGGGCCAGAGCCCGCTGGCGTCCAACGCCGACTTCGTCAACGTCGCCTGCCCGGCCTGCGGCGGGCCGGGGCAGCGCGAGACCGACACCATGGACACGTTCGTCGACTCGTCCTGGTACTTCCTCAGGTACACCGCCCCGCACCTGTCGGCCGAGGCCTTCCAGCGCGAGATCGCCGACTACTGGCTGCCGGTGGATCAGTACATCGGCGGAGTGGAGCACGCGGTGCTGCACCTGCTGTACGCGCGCTTCTTCACCAAGGTGCTCCACGACGCGGGCCTGGTGAGCGTGCGCGAGCCGTTCGCCCGCCTGTTCACCCAGGGGATGATCTACCGCGACGGCGCCAAGATGAGCAAGAGCAAGGGCAACGTGGTGGCGCCCGACGAGATCGTCACGCGCTTCGGCGCCGACACCCTGCGCCTCTACGTGCTGTTCATGGGCCCGGCGGCCGACGACATCGAGTGGAGCGACCGGGGCGTCGAGGGCCAGCGGCGGTTCATCGACCGCCTGTGGCGCCTGGTGGGCGGCCTCGCCCCCGGCGGGCTGGCCGACCGGCCGACGCGCGAGGGCCTGGAGGGTGAGGCCGCCGCGCTGGAGCTGGTGCGCAAGGCCGAGGCCACGATCGCCAAGGTGAGCGAGGACATCTCGGAGCGCTTCTCGTTCCACACGGCCATCTCGGCCGTGCAGGAGCTGGTCAACCTGGCCACCAAGGGGGTCGGCGAGGGGCTGTACGCGGGCGAGCGGGCGACCGCCGCGCTGCGCTACTCGGCCCAGACCGCGGTGTCGCTGCTGTTCCCGTTCGCCCCCCACGTGTCGAGCGAGCTGTGGGAGGCCCTCGGCGGCGAGCCCCTGTGGCGCGAGCCGTGGCCGGTCGCCGACCCGGCATTCCTCCAGCGCGAGACGGCGACGATCGTGGTGCAGGTCAACGGCAAGCTGCGCGAGCGCCTGGAGGTGGCCGTCGGCACCGACGACGCCGACGTGCTGGCCGCCGCCCGCGATCTGCCCAAGGTGGCGAGCGCCCTCGGGGGCAAGAACGTGGTGCGCGAGGTGGTCGTCCCCGGCCGGCTGGTGAACTTCGTCGTGAAGTAGGCCCTCGGCGGCGCGCCTTTGGGCGCTCTCGCGAGGACCGCGGTGCGAGGGTCCGGCCTAGCGTGGTCGGCGTGGATCGCCTGCTGCCATGGCTTCGCCGCTCGGGATGGGCCTACGTCGCCGCGGCGCTCGCGCTGGCCCTGGTGGCCTGGCGCATCGGGCCGGGGCAGGGGGGAGGGGAGGGCGGTCAGCCGGTCTCGGCCGGGGCCGGGACGGTGGCGGTGCAGGGGCGCGCCCCCGGCGAGCCCGAGGGGTTGGTGCACGTGGCCGGGGAGGTCAAGCGGCCCGGGGTGTATCCGATCGCCGCGGGCGCGCGCGTGATCCAGGCGATCCGCGGGGCCGGCGGCCCGACGCGCAAGGCCGACATGGCCGGGCTCAACCTGGCGGCGACCCTTCAGGACGGCCAGCAGGTGGTGGTGCCGGCCAAGGTCGTCCCCGGAGCGGCGGCCCCACCGGGGGGCTCGGGCGCCGCGGCGCGCGGGCCGATCAGCCTCTCGTCCGCCAGCGCCGAGGACCTCGACGCCCTCGACGGCATCGGGCCGACGCTGGCCGGGCGCATCGTGGAATGGCGCGCGGCGCACGGCGGGTTCGCGTCGCTGGAGCAGCTGCTGGAGGTGCCGGGCATCGGCCCGACCCGTCTCGAGAGCCTTCGATCTCACGTTGTGCCGTGATGAGACCGATTGAGACCAGCGTCGTCTATCCTGACCACTGGACGCGCGGATCTGGTGCCGCGATCTCCGAGCCCCGAGGAGGGGCGAACTGAACAAGTTCCTCAAGAGCGCGGCGTTCCCGATCCTCATCGTGATCCTGCTGGTGTTCGTCGCGCAGCGGCTGGTGGTGTCGAGCGAGCCCTCCACCCCGGCCCCGACGTTCAACCAGTTCACCAAGGACATCGCCGACGGCAACGTCGCCAAGGCGACGATGAAGGTGGAGAACCTTCAGGTGGTCGCGACCCTGAAGGACGGCAAGGAGTTCACCACCGGGTACCCGCAGGACTACGCGAGCACCCTGATCAACCAGCTCGAGGACGCCAACGTGCCCTTCGAGGTCAAGGGCATCCCCAGCACGCCCTGGTGGTCCTCGCTGATCTGGCTGCTGCCGTTCGTGCTGTTCATCGGCTTCTGGATCTACCTGATGAACCGCATGCAGGGCGGCGGCTCGAAGGTGATGAGCTTCGGCAAGAGCCGGGCCAAGCGGATGGCCGTGGACGCGCCGAAGATCACCTTCAAGGACGTCGCCGGCGCCGACGAGGCCGTCGAGGAGCTGCACGAGATCAAGGAGTTCCTCGAGAACCCGAAGAAGTTCCAGGCCCTGGGCGCGCGCATCCCCAAGGGGGTGCTGCTCTTCGGCCCGCCCGGAACGGGCAAGACGCTGCTCGCGCGGGCGGTCGCCGGCGAGGCCGGCGTGCCCTTCTTCTCGATCTCGGGCTCGGACTTCGTCGAGATGTTCGTCGGCGTCGGCGCCTCGCGCGTGCGCGACCTGTTCGAGCAGGCCAAGCAGTCGAGCCCCTGCATCATCTTCATGGACGAGATCGACGCGGTCGGCCGCCACCGCGGCGCCGGCCTGGGCGGCGGCCACGACGAGCGCGAGCAGACCCTCAACCAGCTGCTGGTCGAGATGGACGGCTTCGAGGCCAAGGACAACATCATCCTGATCGCGGCCACCAACCGCCCCGACATCCTCGACCCGGCCCTGCTGCGCCCGGGGCGCTTCGACCGCCAGATCGTGGTCGACCGCCCCGACCGCGAGGGGCGCGCCCAGATCCTGCGCGTGCACACCAAGGGAAAGCCGCTCGCCAAGCACATCGACCTGATGACCCTGGCCGGCCAGACCCCCGGCTTCACCGGCGCCGACCTGGCCAACCTGGTCAACGAGGCCGCCCTGCTGGCCGCCCGCAAGGGCAAGCGCGTGATCGACCAGCTCGAGCTCGAGGAGGGGATCATGCGCGTGATCGCCGGCCCCGAGAAGAAGTCGCGCATCCTCACCGAGAAGGAGCGCGTGGTGACCGCCTACCACGAGATGGGCCACGCCCTGGTCGGCCACTTCCTGCCCGACGCCGACCCGGTCCACAAGATCTCGGTGGTCAGCCGCGGCCAGGCGCTCGGCTACACGATCTCGATGCCGACCGAGGACAAGTTCCTCACCACCCGCGCCCAGCTCGAGGACCAGATGGCCATGACCCTGGGCGGGCGGGCCGCCGAGGAGCTGGTCTTCGACGAGATCACCACCGGCGCCGCCAACGACCTCGAGAAGGTGACCGGCACCGCCAAGCAGATGACCATGCGCTTCGGCATGTCCGACAAGCTCGGCCCGCGCGTGCTCGGCCACAACCAGGGCGCCCCCTTCCTCGGCCGCGACATGCACTCGGAGCCCGACTACTCCGACGACCTGGCCCGCACGATCGACGCCGAGATCCGCCGCATCATCGAGGAGGCCCACCAGCGCGCGCGCGACATCCTGGTCGAGCACCGCACCGACCTCGAGACCCTCTCCCAGATCCTCCTGCGCCGCGAGACGATCGAGCGCACCGAGTTCCTGGCGATCCTGGACGGCGAGCCCGAGGACGAGGTCTTCGCCGCCCGCGACGCCAAGGCCGCCCGCACCGCCGCCGAGATCGAGCGCGCCAACAAGGAGGCCGACGCCGCCAAGCCCTCCAAGCGGCTTCCCTACCCCTCCTCCGGAGAGCCGCTGCCGGAGTAGGGAGCGGTTGCCGGCGTGAGGGGGCACACCGCGCGCGACCCGCGCGCGTGAGGCGCTCCTAGCCTCGCCGTGTGTCGGCGTGGCGCCATTCCCCGAGGACCCCGTGGCGCTTCGCGCCCCACGCGGTGCTGGTGCTCTTCTGCGCCGGGCTGGTCGCCTGCCTGATCGTTTCGGTGCCGGTGGGGCCGGCGATCGTGGCCGGGGCGTCGGCCGCCGTCGCGGCCGGCGTGTGCGGGGCCCGGGGCTGGGCGCGGGCGGCGATGGTGCTGCTGGGCGTCGCCGCGCTCGCGCTGGGCGCGGGCTGGGGAGGGGCGCGACTGGCGGCCACCCGGGCGCCCGACCTCGATCTGCCGACCGCGGTGCGGGGAACGGTGGTGCTGGACACGCCACCCGTGCCCGCGGCCTTCGGCGGCATCCGGGCGCGGGCCGTGGTGGAGCATCTGGCGGCCGATCACGGGGTGGTGCCGACGGGCACGCGCCTGCTGATCGAGCTGCCGGAGTCGGAGCGTCCGCCGCCGGTGGGCGCGCGGCTGCGGGTGGACACCGAGGTGCGGGCCGCGTCGGAGCCGCGCTCGCCCGGATGGTGGCGTCGGTGGCTCGCGCGCCAGGGCATCGCCGGACGCCTCAGGGTGACCGGCGCGCGCGTGGAGGGGCGGCGCGGGGGTCTCGCCGGGCTCCGTGACCGCTGGCGGGAGTGGGCGGGGGACCACGCGGCCGCCGGCCTCGACGGCGACCGGGCCGAGCTGGTGCGGGGCATGGCCCTCGGCGGAGGCGCGGGGCTCTCCGAGGGCGCCGCCCGGGCCTTCCGGGACGCCGGCCTGTGGCACCTGCTGGCGGTGTCGGGGCAGAACGTGGCCGTCGTGGCCGTGGCGGTGCTGGCCGGTCTCATGGCCCTCGGCGTCCGGCGGCGTCCCGCGGTGGCCGGGGCGGCCCTCGTGATGGTGGCCTACTGCCTGGCGTGCGATGGCGGCGCGTCGGTGGCGCGGGCGGGCATCGTCGGCGGGCTGGGCCTGATGGCCGAGCTGCGCTCGTCGCCACGCGAGCGCTGGTACCTGATGCTGGTGGGCCTCGCGGTGCTGCTGGCCCAGCAGCCGCGGGCCCTCGGGGATCCCGGCCTGCAGCTGTCGTTCGCGGCCGTCGTCGGCCTGTTCGTGCTGGCGCCACCTCTCGCCGCATGGCTGCGGGGCTGGTTGCCGGGGCGGATCGCCGACCTGGCCGGGATGGCCGGGGCGGCGAGCCTGGCGACCTCGCCCGTCGTCGTCGGCGACTTCGGGCGCCTCTCGCTGGCCGGCCTGGCGCTGAACGTGGTGGCCGTGCCGATGGCCGCGCCGATCGTGGTGCTGGCCCTGGCGGGCATCGCGGCGGGGGCGCTGGTGCCGGCCGCCGGGGTCGCGCTGGCGTGGGCCGCGGGGCTCGGCGCGCAGGCGCTGCTGATCGGCGCCCGCCTGGGCGCGGCCGTCCCGGGTGCCGCGGTGGACGTGCCGGGCGGTTGGGCGCCCGCGTTCGCGCTGCTGGCGGCGGCGCCCGCCGTGGCCTGGGGGCTGCTGCGGCCCGGCGGGATGGGGGATGGCCGGCGGATCCTCCCCTGGAGGAGCCTGGCCGTGGTCGCGGTGGCGCTGGCGGCGGCGGTCTGGGCGCTCTCGCGACCGGCGCCCGCGCCCCCGTGGCCGGCCCGGCCCACGGTGACGGCGCTCGACATCGGCCAGGGCGACGCGATCCTGCTGCGCAGCCCCGACGGCGCGGCGGCGGTCGTGGACACCGGCCCGCCCGGCTCCCCGGCGCCGGTGATCGCGGCGCTGCGCCGGCGGGGCGTGCGCCGGCTGGACGCGCTGGTGATGACCCACGACTCGCTCGACCACGTGGGCGGCTCCATCGACATCCTCGATCGCATGCCGGTCGGCGTGGTGCTGCACCCGCCCGATCCCGTGGACGGCTGGGAGCCCGCCTGCGTCGCGGTGATCGCCGAGGCGCGCGCCCGCGGGGTGCCGGTCCGGGTGATCCGGGCGGGCACGCGGTTCGCGCTCGGCGCGTGGAGCGTCCGGGTGCTGTCGCCCTCGGGAGCGCGGCCGGTCGGTGCCGATCCCAACCCGTACAGCCTGGTCGCGATCGCCTCGTCGGGGTCGCTGGACGTGCTGCTGACCGCCGACGCCGAGAGCGACGCGCTGCGCCCGCTGGTGACCGGAGCGGTGGACGTGCTGAAGGTGTCGCACCACGGCTCGGAGGACACCGGCCTGGCCGAGGAGCTGACGCGTCTGCGGCCGCGCGTGGCGCTGATCTCGGCGGGGGAGGACAACCCCTTTCGCCACCCCCGGCCGCAGACGCTGGCGGCCCTGGCGGCGCGAGGCGTCTCGACCTGGCGCACCGACCTGGCCGGCGACGTGAGCGTGAGCGCCGACGGGGACGCGCTGGTCGTCGACGGGAGCAGATAACCTGGCCGGTCGATGGCCCCGGAACCCCTCAAGCCCGCCTACGTCATCTGGGGAGAGGACAGGGCGACCGTCGATCGCGCCGTGGCGCGGCTGATCGCGCGCGTGGAGCGCGACGGCGGCATGGCGCCCGAGCGCTTCCAGGGCGGCGAGACGCCGGCCGAGGAGGTGGTGGCGGCCTGTGAGGCGCTCTCGTTCGCGGGCCTGCGCCTGGTGGTGGTGGATGGCGCGGATGAGTGGAAGGCGGCCGACGCCGCCGCGCTGGTGGCGTATCTCGACGCGCCCAACCCGGGAAGCTGCCTGGCGCTGGTGGCCTCGGGGGCCCTCACGCCCAAGCTGCACGCCGCCGTCACGACCCTGGGCGGCGAGCTGCGCTACGGACCCGACCCCAAGGCCAAGCGCGGCGAGCGGACCAAGTGGTTCGTGGAGCATTTCGTCAACGAGGTGCGCCGCTGCGGGGCCAACGTGTCGGCGGCGCTCGCCCGCTCGGTGGTGGAGCGCGTGATGGTGGACCGCTCGGACGCCCGCAAGTCGGGGATCATCGCGATGGAGCTCGCCCGCGAGGCCGAGAAGCTGGCCGCGTACGCCGACGGCGAGCCGATCACGGCCGAGATGGTCGACGCCATGGTGTCCCGGCACCCCGACGCCAAGGTCTACGAGCTGGCCGATGCCCTGGCCGCCGCGAACGCGGCCAAGACCTACGATCTGCTGCAGGACCTCGCGACCGGCGAGGAGCCGGTGGTGCCGATCGTGGTGCAGGTGCAGCTGACCAACCGCTTCCGCGCGCTGGCCCAGGCGCAGGCCCTCGGGCCCAATCCCTCGGCCGAGGCGGTGGGCGCGGCGACCGGCATCAAGGGCTACCCGGCCACGATCCTGGCCGAGCAGGCGCGCTCACTGCCGCCGGGCGCGGCCCAGTACGCCGTCGCGCGCCTCGCGGCGCTCGAGCTGGAGTTGCGCGTCTCCGAGCTCGCGAGACTGGGACGCTCCCGGGACGACGGGGAGCGCCTCGTGCTCGAGACGGCGGCGCGCGACCTGCTCACGCTGGCCCGCGGCGGGAAGCCCACCGCGGACCGCGAAGACTAGGTGGCGGTGCCGACCTTCTGGGTGATGCGGGCCACGCGGCTCTTCTTGCGTGCCGCGTTGTTGCGGTGAATCACGCCCTCTGCGGCGGCGCGGTCGACGAGGTGCTCCAGCTCGCGGGCCTGGGCCCCCAGCTGGTCCCCATCCCCGGTCTCGGCCGTGGCTTCGAGGCGACGGAAGAGAGTCTTGATGGTCGAGCGGTACCTCAGGTTGCGGTCGCGCTGCTCGAGCGAGCGGCGGTTGCGCTTCTTCTGCTGCTTGATGTTCGCCACGCGGGGCGTCCTCCAGGGTTCGGTCGGCGTCGCATGGTAGCGGCCCGGCACCCCGGCGGCCAGCGGTGACCACCCAGGAGACTCCGCAGCGCCGCCAGCGCCGCCTCGCGGTGTCGACGGCGATCTTCGCCGCGTGGACCGGCGTCAGCCGCGTCGCGGGGCTCGTGCGCGAGATCGTCGCGGCCGCCCTGTTCGGCACCTCGGGGCAGATCAGCGCCTTCGTCGTCGCCTTCAACGTGCCCAACCTGCTGCGCAGCCTGGTGGCCGACTCGGCCCTCTCGGCGGCGTTCGTGCCCGTGTTCACCCAGCTCCAGGAGCAGGGCAAGCACAAGGAGGCGCAGCGCCTGGCGGGGGCGTTCTTCGGCTTCATCTCCATCTCGCTGGGGCTGATCAGCCTGCTGGCCATCATCGCCGCGCCGTGGCTGATGCCGCTGTTCGCGCCGGGGCTCGATCCGGCCCTGGTGGATCAGACCGTCCAGATGGCGCGGATCATGTTCCCGATCGTGGTGCTGCTGGGGCTCACGGGCCTGGTGGCCGCGCTCCTGCAGGCCGCCGGGCGCTTCGGCGCCACGGCCTTCGCGCCGGTGCTCTGGAACATGGTGATCATCGGCGGGCTGGTGGCGGTGACGCCGTTCGTCCCGTCCGGCGACCGGATCACGGTCTACGCGGTCGCGGTCGTGGTCGGGACGCTGGCCCAGCTGCTGTACCTGCTGCCCTCCCTGCGCGGCCTCGGGCCCTTCCCGCTGTCGCTGGGCTTTCGCAACCGGCGACTGCGCCGGGTGCTGGTGCTGATGCTGCCCGTGACCCTCGGCCTGGGCCTGATCAACATCAACCTGACCGTCGACACGGTCTTCGCGACCCTCGTCAGCGACCAGGCCCCCCGCGCCATCGACGCCGCCTTCCGGCTCTACCTGCTGCCCCAGGGCGTGTTCAGCGTGGCCATCTCGACCGTGCTGTTCCCCACCATCTCGCGGCTGTCGGCGCGCGACGACCTGATCGGCCTGCGCCAGACGATCGCCTCGGGCATGCGCCAGATCTTCTTCATGCTGCTGCCGGCCTCGGCCTTCCTGCTGGTGCTCTCCCAGCCGGTGGTCAAGCTGGTGTTCCAGCGCGGCGAGTTCGGCTCCCAGAGCACGACCCTGACCTCGGGCGCGCTGTTCTTCTTCGCGATCGGGCTCGCCTTCAACGGCGCGAGCCTGCTGGTGATCCGGGCCTTCTTCAGCATGCAGATCCCCTGGCTGCCGACCAAGGTGGCCGCCCTCGGGGTGGTGCTCAACCTGGCCCTCGACGCGATCCTCTACAAGCCGATGGGCACCAACGGCATCCCCCTGAGCACCTCGATCTCGAGCGTGATCACCTTCTCGGTGCTGGTGTGGCTGCTCGAGCGTGAGCTCGGCGGCCTGCACCGCGCGTGGGTGATCGACGGCGTGGGACGCAGCATCGCCGGCAGCCTGGTCTCGGTGCTGCTGGCCTGGGCGTCGTGGACCGTGGTGTCCGACGCGCTGCCCGACGGTCCCATCGGGCAGATCCTCAGCGTCTCCACCGCCATCGCCGCCGCGGCGATCGCCTACCTCGCCGCCGCCCTGGCCATGGAGATGCCCGAGCTGAGGTCGCTGACCCGCCTCAGGCGGCCGCTACAGTAGGTCGCGTGGACCAGGGGCACATCCGGAACTTCTGCATCATCGCCCACATCGACCACGGCAAGTCGACCCTGGCCGATCGCATCCTCCAGTTGACCGGCGCCGTGGCCGAGCGCGATATGCGCAGCCAGGTGCTCGACTCGATGGATCTCGAGCGCGAGCGGGGCATCACCATCAAGGCCCAGGCCGTGCGTGTCAGCTACACGGCCTCCGACGGCGAGACCTACCAGCTCAACCTGATCGACACGCCGGGGCACGTGGACTTCAGCTACGAGGTCTCGCGCAGCCTGGCGGCCTGCGAGGGCGCGCTGCTGGTGGTCGACGCCAGCCAGGGCATCGAGGCCCAGACGCTGGCCAACACGTACCTGGCCATCGAGGGCGACCTCGAGGTGATCCCGGTGCTCAACAAGATCGACCTGCCGGCCGCCGACCCCGACCTGCACGCGCGGGCCGTGGCCGATCTGATCGGCGACGACCCCGGCAACGTGCTGCGCATCTCGGCCAAGACCGGGGTCGGCGTGCACGAGGTGCTGGAGGCCGTGGTCGCGCGCGTGCCGCCCCCCTCGGGCGACCCCGATGCGCCGGCGCGCGCCCTGATCTTCGACTCGGTGTACGACCAGTACCGGGGCGTGGTGGCCTTCGTGAGGGTGGTCGACGGCGAGTTCACCAAGGGCGACCGCCTCAAGGCGATGCAGACCGGCCTGGTGGTCGATGCCGAGGAGATCGGCGTGATGGCGCCGGTCATGACGCCCACCGGGCGGCTCGGGGCGGGGGAGACCGGCTACCTGGTCACGGGCCTCAAGAACCTCGGCGACCTGAGGGTGGGCGACACGCTCACCGTGCCCTCGCGGCCCGCCGAGGAGGCGCTTCCCGGCTACCGCGAGGTCAAGCCGATGGTGTTCTGCGGCCTGTTCCCGGTGGACGCCGACGACTACCCCGACCTGCGCGACGCCCTCGAGAAGCTCTCGCTCAACGACGCCTCGCTGCGCTGGGAGCCCGAGACCTCGCAGGCGCTGGGCTTCGGCTTCCGCTGCGGATTCCTCGGCCTGCTGCACATGGACATCGTGCGCGAGCGCCTCGAGCGCGAGTACGACCTCGAGCTGCTGGCCACGACCCCCAACGTCGAGTACCAGGTGACCACGACGGGCGGCGACCGGACCCCGGTGCGCTCGCCGGTGGAGCTGCCCTCGCCGACGAGCATCGAGATGATCGAGGAGCCCTTCGTGCGCTGCACGATCCTGGTGCCCCAGGAGGGTGTCGGGGCCGTCATGGGGCTCTGCCAGGACCGTCGGGGCGTGTTCGTCACGATGGAGCCGATCGAGAACCGTCAGCAGATCGTCTACGACATGCCGCTGGCCGAGATCGTCCTCGACTTCTACGACCAGCTCAAGAGCCGCACCCGCGGATACGCCTCGCTCGACTACGAGATCGTCGGCTACCGCGAGAGCCCGCTGGTGAAGCTCGACATCCTGCTGGCCGGCGACCCGGTGGACGCCCTCTCGATGATCGTGCACCGCGACCAGGCCTACGCCCGCGGCAAGGCGCTGGTGGAGCAGCTGCACTCCACCATCCCGCGCCAGCTGTTCGAGGTGCCGATCCAGGCGGCGATCGGCGGCAAGATCCTGGCCCGTGAGACGGTCAAGGCGCGGCGCAAGGACGTTCTGGCCAAGTGCTACGGCGGCGACATCAGCCGCAAGCGCAAGCTCCTCGAGCGCCAGAAGGAGGGCAAGAAGCGGATGAAGCACGTCGGCTCGGTCGAGGTGCCCCAGGAGGCCTTCCTCGCCGTGCTGCAGATCGGCGGCAGCGGACAGAACGGCGGCAAGTGAGCATCACCCCCGCCGCCCCGCGCCACCTCTACGTGCACCTGCCCTTCTGCGCGGCCCGCTGCGGCTACTGCGCCTTCGTGGTCCACATCGGGGCGCTCGACCGTCGCGACGCCTATCTGGAGGCGCTGCGCGCGGAGCTGCGCCTGGAGGGCGGGATGCTGGGCCCGCTGGACACCGTCTACCTGGGCGGGGGCACGCCGACGCTGATGCGCTCGCGCCGCCTGCGCGCGCTGCTCGACGACATCCGGCCGCGCCTGGCGCGGGGCGCCGAGGTGAGCATCGAGGCCAACCCCGAGACCGTCGATCGCCGCGCCCTCGCCGACCTGCGCGCGATGGGCGTCACCCGTCTCTCGCTGGGCGTGCAGTCGTTCCAGCCCCATCTGCTGAGGGCGCTCGACCGCGCGGCGACCCCGGACCAGTGCCGCGAGGCCGCCGGATGCGCCCGGGCGGCCGGGTTCGAGAACCTCAGCATCGACCTGATCTTCGGCATCCCCGGCCAGACGCCCGAGGACCTGGAGGCCGACCTGGCCGCCGCCCTCGCGCTCGGCCCCGACCACATCTCCTGGTACGAGCTCGAGATCAAGCCGGGCTCCGCGCTGGCCCGCCGGGGCACGCCGGCCTTCGACGAGGACGAGGGCGCCGACGCCTACCGGCGCATCGTCGGCGCGCTCGAGCAGGCCGGTTACCGCTGGTACGAGACGGCCAACTTCGCCCGACCCGGGCGCGAGTGCCGCCACAGCCTGGCCTACTGGGGCGCCGCCGACTACCTCGGCATCGGGGTCGGCGCCGTCAGCACCGTCGCCGGCAGGCGCTGGCGCGACGCGCCCGGGCTGGAGGGCTACATCGCCGCGCTCGGGCGGGGGGAGGCGCCGCCGCGCACCCACGAGCCGCTCGACGCCGACGACATGCGCCGCGAGCGCTGGATGCTGGGGCTGCGGCTGGACCGGGGAATGCCGCTCGCCTGGGCCGGTCCCCCGGATCGCCCGGACGCGCTCGCGCGCCTGAGCGCCGCCGGCCTGCTGCGCCAGGACGGCGAGAAGGTGGTGCTGACCCGCGAGGGCCGCTTCGTCCAGAACGCGATCCTGCACGAGTTGATGGAGTACGCGTGAGCGACGAGGTGCTGCCCGACGTCGTCGGCGACGAGCGGCTGACCGCGCGCCAGGAGACCATCCTGCGCACGGTGGTCGAGGAGCACATCGGCTCCGGCGTCCCGGTGGGCAGCAAGAACCTGGCCGGCCGGGAGGGCATCGACTTCGCGGCGTCGACGGTGCGGTACGAGCTGGCCCGGCTCGAGGAGCTCGGCTTCCTCAACCATCCGCACACCTCCGCGGGCCGCGTGCCGACCGACCGCGGCTACCGCTACTACGTCGACAACCTGCTCACGCGCGAGCCGGCCACCCAGGTGCCCGCGGTCCTCGAGTCGGCGCTCGACCTGGGCGAGGTGCAGCGCGAGGTGGACGCCGCCCTCGGCCGGCTCGCCGACGTCGTGGCCCAGGTCACCAACCTGCTCGGCATCGTCACCGCTCCGGCGCCCCAGTCCTCGTCGGTGCGCCACGTGGAGGTGCTGCTGCTGCAGCCCCAGGTGGTGATGGTGGTGGTGATCACCTCCACGGGGGCGGTCACCAAGCGGGTGTTCGCCTTCGAGCGGGCGGTGGACGGCGGCCTGTGCGAGTGGGCCGGCGCCTTCCTCAACGACCGCATCGTCGGACTCGGGGTCGGCTCGCGCCTGATCGAGGCGCGCTTGGAGGATCCCTCGCTGTCGCACGTGGAGCGGGCATTCCTCTCCGTGCTCGCGCCGGCCATCGTGGAGCTCGACGACGGCGCCCCGGGGAGCATCTTCATCGGCGGCCGCGCCCGGTTCCTGGCCGAGCAGCGCCACCTGGACCTGATGGCCATCGACGCGCTGATGGAGAGCCTCGAGGAGCGCTACGAGCTGCTGGCGATGCTGCGCGGCGCGCTGAGCCGCAACCAGGTGTACCTGCGCATCGGGGCCGAGCTGGCCGACCAGAGCCTGGCCGGGCTGAGCATGGTGGCGGCCAACTACGGGGTGCCCCGGCGCAATCTCGGCACGGTCAGCCTCTTCGGGCCGACCCGGATGGACTACCGCCTGGCCATGGCGACCGTGCGCGAGGCGGCCCAGATCCTCTCGACGTACGTGGAGGGCGTGTACGAGTGAGCCCCGGCATCGCGCGCGTCGTCCCGGCCCGAGGCGCCGCACGGCGGGCACAGAACGTCGGCGCGCGGAACTCTCTACCCTGAGCGGTCGGCACCCGGGAGGGACGAACGATGAGTGACAGCGACGAGGACGAGGTCCGCCCGATCGACGACCGCTTCGAGATCCTCGAGGTGTGGCGCAGGCCCCTGCGCGGAGACGCCTCGGCGGCCGTTCGCGTGCTGGCGAAGGTGGAGGCGGGGGCCTACGGCCCCGAGGAGTACGCGGTGGGGGTGAGCACCCGGCCCGACGCGCACCTGGCCCCGCTGCTCGACGAGGCGGATCTGTTCACGGGTCTGTCGTTCGCCGAGGCGCACTGGGTCGCCGCCGTCCTCGCCAGCGCCGCCGACAAGGTGGAGGACGCCGAGGGCCTGCTGTTCGACCTGCGCGTGCCCGTCGATCTGGCGTGGCGCGAGGTGGAGCTGGCCTCCGAGGTCATCGAGCCCGGCGGCCTGCGGTCGTCGCCGCTGGTGCCCTGGGAGCCCGACGCCGAGTCGACCACCCCGGGTCGCTACGCGATCGCCACCTACACGCTCGACTGCGGCCACCAGGCGGTGGAGCTGCTGCGCCAGGATCCTGACGCGGCGCCCTTCTGGGTCGAGGACGGCTCGGTGGACCACCTGATCGCCCGGGACGCGCGCAGCCTGACGCGCCTGCTCTACCGGGCCGTCAACCTCGAGGAGGCCCAGGGCCTGATCGAGGCGGCCCAGGCCAACCTCGCACGCCACCCGGATGAGGACGATGAGGGCGCGCGCGACGAGGATTGACCGCCGGGCGGTGATCGACTGGGTGGCCTGGGCGCTCTCGCGCGCGCTGGTGATGCCGCTCCTCTACATCCCGCCCCTGCGCATGCGCCGGCGGGGCACGGAGAACATCCCGCGCACCGGCCCGCTGCTGATCGTCTGCAACCACGTCTCGGTGGCCGATCCGTTGGTGATGATGGCCGCCGCGCGCCCGCGCCGGACGGCGATGATGTCGAAGTCCGAGCTGTTCAAGAACGGTGTGGTGCGGGCGATCCTGCTGGCCGTGCGGGCCTTCCCGATCCGGCGCGGGCAGGCCGACTTCGGGGCCATCCGGCACGCCGTGCGGCTGCTGGAGGCCGGCGAGTGCGTGGTCGTGTTCCCCGAGGGGCACGTCAGCCGGACGGGCCACATGCGCCGCGGTCACCCCGGCGCGGGCATGTTCGCGCTGCGCCCGGGCGTGACCGTGATCCCCGCCGCGACCTGGGACACCCAGCTGTTCCGGGGCCCCGCGCGCGTGATGTTCGGGCCGCCGATCGACCTGAGCGACATCACCAGCGGGCCGCGCAAGCAGCGCAACCGCGAGGCGACCGACCGCATCATGACCGTGCTCTGCGACATGGTCACCGAGCTCGGAGGCCCGGTCCAGCCGCCTCCCGTGGGGCCCGTGCGCGAGCAGGACCGCCGCCGGGGGCTCGTCGTACCCCTGGGCTAGTTCGCCCCTCGCACCGCTTTGCGCAGGAGCACGACCCTGGGCTCGCGAGGATCGAGCGTCGCGGCCGCGGCCACCAGCGGGGCGGCGCCGGCGCGGTCTCCGCGGCGGATCAGGGCGGCGGCCCAGTCGGCCCTCACGATCCAGTCCCGCGGTGACCGGCGCACCGCCGCGGCGAAGGCGCGGTCGGCCGGCGCCGGGCGGCCCAGGTCGTCGAGGACGTTGGCCTGCAGCAGGCGGGGAGCCGGACTCTGGGGGTCCAGGGAGGCCGCCTGGTTCGCGGCCGCGAGGGCGCCGGTCAGGTCGCCGCGCGCGGCCATGTCCTGACCGCTGCGCAGCCGCTGGGCCGAGGCCACCGGTCCGAAGGTGAGCAGCACGCCGATCAGCGCGACCGCGGCGACGGCCCACGGCACCACGCGCGGCGGCGGGCGGTCGCGCCCCAGATGGGCGGTCGACGCGGCGATGGCCGCCGCCCCGATCACCATCGCGGGGAGCACGACGGCGGGCATCTGCCAGCCCCAGTCGCCGCCCAGGTGCAGCGCCACGGCCCCGCCGGCCCCGGCCACGATTCCCAGGTCGCGCGACAGCGCGGGCGGCGCACCGGCGAGCCGGGCCATCGCGATCGCGACGCCCACCGCCGCGAGCGGCGTGAGCAGCAGCAACAGGCCGACCAGACCGGATTCGCCGAGCGTCTCGAGGTACAGGGAGTGGGCGTTGCGCACGGTCAGGTTAACGTCGCGGTACTCGTTCCAGCGGAAGCGGTAGTCGCCCGTGCCCGTGCCCGTGACCGGGGCGTCCTCGAACTGGTGGACGGCCACCGACCAGTTCTGCCAGCGGCCCGAGCCGGCGGCCACGACCAGCCGGTCGGAGACGCTGTCGGCGTTGTTGCGGGCGCCGGGGTCGTAGCTGCGGAACGCGTTGTACTGGCGGTCGGCCCACGACACGGGGCCGCCCGCGGGGGGGCGCGCGACCAGCAGCCCCAGCAGCACCACCACGACCACGCCTCCCACCGCGATGCCGGCGATCCGGCTGCGCCGGCCGGTGCCGAGCACCTCGGTGAGCGGCGTGACATAGAGAGAGGCCGCCGCGCAGACCGCCGCGGCGATCAGCAGCGCCACGGCCACGCGCGCGCCGGCGGCCGCGTGGGGCTGCTCGAGCACGTTCTCCGGGCGCAGCGCGGTCTGGTCGTTCGCGTAGGCCATCAGGGGCACGCTCACGGCGGCGGCGACCAGGGCCGACCAGACGGTGACCAGGCGTCCGGGGGCGACCGCGATCACCAGCGCGACGCCGATCAGGGCCACCAACAGCGCTCCGCGCGACTGGGTGAACAGGATCCCGAGCGCGAACAGGGGAGGGGTCGCCGCGCACAATGCGCGCACGACCCGCCCGCGGGTGGCGTCGCCCGCGATGCCGATGGCCAGCACCAGGCCGAAGGCGAAGGCCAGCGCCAGCGCGTTCCAGTAGCTGATCGGCGTGGCCAGGCGCCCGCCGGTCTCGTGGCCGGGAATCACGTCCGGCAGGATCCGCTGTCCCACCGACGAGACGCCGACCACGACGGCCAGCAGCAGCGAGAGCTCGAGCAGCCGGCGCAGCGCCGGGGCGCCGTCGGACGCCACCAGCACGAGGCCGAACGCCGACGCGTAGAGCAGGGTCAGCGACATCGCGGAGGTCGCGGCCGAGGGCTCGTCGGCCCACGTTGACGACAGCCCCTGCCAGGCCGCAAGGGCCCCCCAGCCCGCCAGCGCGATCATGCCGAGCAGCCCGCCGAGGGACGAGCGGATGATCAGCACCGCGGTGGCGAGGATGCCCAGCAGCGCGATGCAGGCCACTCCCCAGGCGTCGATGAAGTAGCCACCGTCGCGGTAGGTCAGCACCAGGGCCGCAAGGAGCGGCAGGGCACTGACCACGAGGGGGATCTGACCGCGCACGCGATCGGCGCCGGTCACCTCGTGCGTCGTCGTGCCCCCACCACCACGCCCGCGGCGATCCCCGCCACGACGAGCACCAGGAGCAGCACGAGCCCGATCGGCGCGTCGGTGATCGCCGACACCACGCCCGGCGAGCCGGCGTCGGCCGGGGCGATCTTGCCCGAGGTGGCCAGGGCGACCGCGTCACCGCCGCCCGGGGCGGTGCCGCGCGCCTCCGGGTCGGTCGCGGATGAGCCGCCTCCCGGCCCCGAGCCGCCCGATCCCGCGGCGGCGCCGGACGGCGACGTGGTCGTGCCGCCCGAGCCCGAGTCGCCCGTCGACGACCCCGACGACCCCGACGACCCCGAGCCTCCGCCACCCGCACCGCCACCGCCGCCGGTGGGCGTCACGCTGATCTGGGCCGAGGGGTCGCCGTTGACGTACGCCTCGCAGGCGGCCTCGAGGCTGAGGTACTGATCGATCACCGCGCGGTCGGGCGCGGCGTACTTGACCAGGTTGTCGCGGACGCAGGCGGCGACGTCGGCGCTCTGGGCGGCCGCGGTGCCCGTCCATGCCGCGACGGCCAGGGAGGCCGCCAGGACGGCGATCGTGCGCGGAATTCGACGAAACCTCAGCGCGATCCTCACCCCGGTCGTTTCCGGTCGTCGAGCCGGTTCGATACTAGACCGCGCCGCGGCCGGCGCACACTGGACAGGGGGTCCGAGGTGCCCGCGCCCGGCCTGTACCCGTGGAGGATGATTTCGTCCGGCGCTTATCTAGAGTGGCCCACATCCGCCGCCTCCTCCTCATCCTCTCGCTGGCCGCCCTGGTGGTGCTGCCGGCCTCGGCGAGCGCCGCGTTCGTGGTCCCCGACGGCGGTCTGCGCATCAGCGGCGCGGGCTATCAGCGCGAGATGGACCTCGCCAAGGCCGCGGGCGTGCCGTGGGTCAGCGTCGCCGCGCAGTGGACCGATCTGCAGCCGGTCGCGGGCGGGGCCCTCGGGCCCACCGGCCCGGGCGCGGCCGCCTGGAACACGCTGGAGGGGGAGGTGACCTACGCGCACTCGATCGGCCTGCGCACCATGGTCGGCTTCACCGGCGCGCCGGCCTGGGCCAACGGCGGCAGCACCGCCCTCAGCGCGCCCCCCACGGCCGACGGCCGGGCCGCGTACGCCGCATTCTTCCGCGATCTCACCGCGCGGCTCGGGCCCTACATCGACGCGTACTCGCCGTGGAACGAGGCCAACCAGCTCCAGTACTGGAACCCGACCGACCCGGCCGGCTTCGCCGCGCTGATGAAGGCGACCTACCCGGCGATCAAGAGCGGCGACCCGACCGGGATCGTGGTCTCGGGCTCGGTCTATGCCAAGGGGACGGCGTTCGACTTCCTGCGCGCGGCCTACGCCGCCGGGCTGAAGGGCAACTTCGACGTCCTCGGCTGGATGCTGTTCTCGTCGACGCAGCCCGAGGACCCGCCGCCGCCCGGTCGCGCCGCGCCCCAGCCGACGCTGCCGTCGCTGATCGACGTGCGGGCGTTCCTCAACAGCGTGGATCCCGGCACGCCGATCTGGATCGTCGAGTACGGCTACAGCACCTGCCAGATCGGTGACTACGTCATCTGCGTCTCGGAGGCCCAGCAGGCCGACTACCTGCAGCGGGCCTACACGTACATGCGCCGCAACCTGACCGTGGACCGCTTGTTCTGGTACCAGCTGCGCGACCCCCGGGCGACCCCCTACCTCGAGTCCAACTTCGGCATCGTGCACAACGACTTCAGCCTCAAGCCGTCGTTCGCCGCGATGCAGTCGCTGCGGGTCACGGTGCCCGACTCGGCCGTCGGTGGCGGCGGTGGGAGCACCGCCGCCGACCCCCTCGCGGCCGTCGCCGCCCCGGCTCCGGTGCTGCCGAAGGCCGCCGCCCGCCCGCCCGACCCGGCGTCGGTGGTGCTCGGCTCCGGCAAGCGGATCGCGCTCGGCAAGCCGGTGCTGCGGCTCAGGAAGGGCGTCTTCACCCTGCGCCTCGGCATCTCCCTGAAGGGCGGCCGCACGCGGTTCGTCGTCCAGGGCTACCGCGCCAAGCGGTGGCGCAAGATCGCCGCGACATACCTGTCGCGGTCGTCGCGCATCACCATCCGGTTCCGCGACCGCGGCTACCTCGGAATCCGTCTGCGCGCGACGCGCCCCGGCACGAACCGCTTCGCCGTCTCGCGGGTGCTCAGGGTGTCCACGGCCAAGGCGGTCGCCATGCGGCCGCTGCCGAAGGCCGCCGCCCGCCCGCCCGCCCCGGCGTCGGCGGTGCTCGGCTCCGGCAAGCGGATCGCGCTCGGCAGGCCGGTGCTGCGCCTCGCGAAGCGCCGCTTCACCCTGCGCCTCGGCATCTCCCTGAAGGGTGGCCGCACCCGGTTCGTGGTGCAGGGCTACCGCGCCAAGCGCTGGCGCCCGATCTCCGCCACGCGCCGCGCGAGGTCGTCACGCGTCGCGATCCGTTTCCGCGACCGCGGCTACCTCGGCATTCGTCTGCGCGCGACGGGTCCCGGCACCTCCCGTTTCGTGGTCTCGCGCGTGGTGAGGATCCCGAAGTGACGATCGCGATGCCCGCGACGTCGTCGCCGACCGTTTCTCGGCCGCGCCGAGGAGGCGAGCGCCGATGAGCCCAACCTCGGGCATGTCACGCCGGCGCCGTCCTATGCTTTCAAAAGGAAAGTAAACGGCGCCCCCCGCGGCGCCCTCCCGGGGCCGCCGTCAAGGTCGCCTTCAGGGAGGCCGATGAGCGTGGGGTGGGGGACCTGCCCCCCTTGCTAATCTGCGCGGACGACACCGATGAAGCGCGACTACTACGAGATCCTCGGCGTCTCCCGCGATGCGGACGACGCCGATATCAAGAAGGCCTTCCGGCGCAAGGCCCGCGAACTGCACCCGGACGTCAATCCGGATCCTCAGGCGGAGGCCCACTTCAAGGAGGCGGCCGAGGCCTATGAGGCGCTCTCCAACGCCGAGACCCGTGAGCTGTACGACCGCTACGGGCACGACGGCCTGCGCGGACGCAACAACGGCGCCGACTTCGCCGACTTCGGCTCGTTCCAGGACCTCTTCGACGCGTTCTTCGGCGGCGACGTCTTCGGCCGCCAGGGTCGCAGCGCCGGCGACGACGTGGGCATCGCCGTCTCGCTCACCCTCGCCGAGTCCGCCGCCGGCGCGGAGCGGACCCTGGACTACACCGTCGTCGGCGTCTGCGAGACCTGCGAGGGCAGCGGCGCGGCTCCGGGCAGCCATCAGGTGCGCTGCACCGGCTGCGGCGGGCAGGGCCAGGTGCGCCAGGTGGCGCGCGGACCGTTCGGCCAGTTCATGCGCACCCAGGTCTGCCCCCAGTGCGGCGGCGAGGGCGAGGTGCCCGCCGAGGCGTGCCCCGACTGCGAGGGCGCAGGCCGCCGGCCCACCAAGGTGAACCTGACCATCGACATCCCCGCCGGCATCGCCAACGGCCAGCGCATCCGCATGCCCGGCCGCGGCGCGGCGGGCGAGCGCGGCGGCACTCCGGGCGACCTGTACGTGGTGATCGAGGTGGTGGAGGACGAGCGCTTCCGGCGCGAGGGCCTGGACGTGGTGACGCGGGTGGCCGTGCCGGTCACCGACGCCATGGTGGGCGCCTCCGTCACGGTGCCGACCGTCGACGGAGAGGCGCATATCGAGCTGCGCCCCGGCACCCAGCCCAACGACGAGTACGTCCTGCGGGGCAAGGGCTTCCCGGCGCTCAACGGGCGCGGCCGGGGCGATCAGCGGGTGGTGGTGGAGGTGCGGGTGCCGCGCGTCCAGACCGAGGACGGGCGCCGCGCCGTGGAGAAGCTCTCCGAGAACCTGGACGAGCGCAACTACCGCGAGGACGAGGGGTTCTTCGACCGCCTTAAACATGCGTTCCGGTAGACCGACACCCAGCACCAACTGGTGCGGCAACCCGACGAGGACACCCTAGAGTCAGTGATCTGTCACGTGGCTGAGCGGCTTCTAGGAGGCTCTCGTGAAGATTCGTCGACTAGGCCCGACGCGCGCCCTGATCGGCATTTCGATCCTCCTAATCGGGGGAGCGTCCGCCTTCGCTGTCACGTCATCTGACAATGGTCGCGACATCCGGCGAGCCACGTCACCCACCGGTGAGGAGTTCCCGATCTCGCGGGCGGTGGACCCAGCCAGCCTCGTGTTTCGCGGCAAGGTCGGCGCCTCCGATGCCTACCTCGCACAGGGCGCCGGTCCCGCGGCGGGAATGACCTGCCTGGTCCTATCCGCAGGCGACATCACGCGCACGGCGTGCGACACGTCGGAAGCGGTTGAGGCCCGTGGTCTGGTCCTCTCCGAAGACGTCCCTGGGGGTCGGTTGGGCGTGACTGGCTACATACCGGGAGGCCTCATCACGGCGCCTAGCAGCCTTCTCGAGGCCAGCGGCGACCTTTTCTCCGGCGTGGTTCCGAACGACCTTCCCACGGTCGCCGTGCAACGCGACGGCCGCGACGCCACCATCACGATTCCAGGGGCCGGACGGTAAGCGCTCGAAGTCGGTCTGACGGTGGCGGGCCCGCCCCACCCTGGTCGGTGGGTCGATTGGTCCGACCCGGAAGCGTCTCCCCAACGGAACCGAATACCGTCGCAAACGGACGACTTTTTCGGGAGGATCGGGGAGACAGAATCGCGGCGAAAATGGCTGGTAATCGCGAAAGAATGGCCCGAGAATGGCTTATCCGACCGCCTCAAGCACGCCTTCCGCTGAACCGCGTCGGGTGGTTCGGGGACGTGCCCGCCGAGCGCATCCGCCCCGCCGACGTGACGGAGCTCGATGAGCAGACGCGCGAGAATGACGCTACCGACCCGTAAGGACGCGACATGTTCCTCGGACTCCGCACCGTCATCCACCCCGCGCCGGACCTCGCGGCCGCCAAGGCTCTGTTCACGCGGATCCTGGGCACCCCGCCCTACTTCGACGAGCCCTTCTACGTCGGCTTCGCGGTCGCCGGCTACGAGCTCGGCCTGGACCCCGACGCCGACCCCGCGCGAGGACCGGTGGCGTACTGGGGGGTTCCCGACGCCGACCGGGCGCTGGAGGAGCTTCTCGCCGCGGGCGCCGACGGCCACGATCCGGTCCGCGACGTGGGCGAGGGCATCCGGGTGGCGAAGGTCATGATCCCGGGAAGCGGCCTGATCGGGATCATCGAGAACCCGCACTTCCGGGCCGAGCCGATCGACCAGACGGGGCCCGGGCGCTGAGGCCATGGGCCCGCCGCGAGGGCGGGAAGCCGGGAGACAGAAAACGGAGCGAATAGCCCGGAAAAGCGCATATTCTGGCCCGTCGGCGCCCCCGTCCACCGCCTCGAGCGCGCCTTCCGCCGACCCGGTGCTGATCCGGCTGACGGTGACGGCCCCCGCGGAGGTGGCCGACCTGGCGCTCGTCGCGGCCTCGGACATCCTGGGCTGCGGCTGCATGGAGGCGACCGGCCCCGAGGGCGAGGCCGTCCTCGACTTCTGGGTGCCCGCCCCCGGTCCCGAACCGGCGGCCTTCGCCGCCCGGCTGGCGGAGCGCGGGGTGGGCGCGCGGGTCGCGGCGCATCGTCAGGACGACGCGTGGCGCCACGCAATGCTCGCGTTCCACCGGCCGGTCGAGGTGGCCGGGCGGCTGCTCGTGCGGCCCCCCTGGGAGCCGCCGCGCCCACCGCTGCTCGACATCGAGATCGATCCCGGGATGGCCTTCGGCACCGCCCAGCACGGCACCACGCGGGCGTGCCTGGAGCTGCTGGCGGGCCTGCCGGCAGAGCCGGGCGGGCTGCTGGACGCGGGGTGCGGATCGGGCGTGCTGTCGATCGCGGCGCGGCGCCTGGGGTTCGACCCCGTGTGGTCGATCGACGCCGACCGGCTCGCCGTGGACGCCACGATCGACAACGCGCGCCGCAACGGCGTCGGCCTGCGGGTCGCGCGGCGCACGATCGGGGGGGACGCCCTGCCGGCCGCGCGGACCGTGATGGCCAACCTCACCGCGACGGTGCTCCGGATGCTCGCCCCCGCCCTGCCCGAGCCGGCTCCCGCGCGCCTCGTCGCGTCCGGGATGCGCCCCGAGGAGGTGGACGGCGTCGCCGCCGTGTTCGCGCCCCGGGGCCTGCGCGAGACGCGCCGGATCGTCGACGAGGGCTGGGCCAGCGTGCTGCTCGAGCGCGGGTGAGGCACACCTTCCGCTACGTGGTCGGCGAGGTGCCCGACGCGGGCGCCGAGGTGGTGCTCTCGGAGGCCGACGGGCATCACCTGGCGCGCGTGGTGCGCCGCGGGCCGGGCGACGAGGTGGAGCTGATCGACCCGGAGGGGCACATGTGGCCGGCGCGTGTGCTCAGCACCAGTCCCGTCGTGACGGTCAGGGTGTCGCAGGAGCGGCCGCCGGTGCGCGCTCCCGGCACGCGCGTGGCCCTCTACCTGGGCCTGATGGAGTGGGGGCGTCTCGACACCGCGGTCGAGAAGGCCGTCGAGCTGGGCGTCTCCGAGATCAATCTGTTCACGTCGGAGCGCACGCGCAGGGTTCCCGAGCCCGACGCGTGGCGCCGCCGCCGGGAGCGGCTGGGACGGGTGGCGGAGTCCGCCGCGCGGCAGTCGGGACGGGGGCCGCTGGGACGACTGCGGGGGCTGCTAGCGTTCGACCAGATCATCGGCGAGATCCCTTCCGGGGAGGGCTTCCTGATCGACCCACGAGGCGAGGTTCCACTGCCGCCCGCCCTCGCGCGCGAGGAGGGAGCGGTAACGCGCGTCGCCGTGGTGGTCGGTCCCGATGCGGGCTTCTCGCAGGACGAGGTGGATCGCGCCCGCTCGGCGGGTCTGGCGGTCGCGCATCTGGGCCCGTCGATCCTGCGGGCCGAGACGGCCGCGATCGCCGCGGTGACCATCGCCGCGGCCGCCGGATGGGGGTCGCGGGCGTGACGGACTGCCTTTTCTGCCGCATCGTGGCGGGCGAGATCCCGGCCGACGTGGTGGCGCGCGACGACGATTTCCTGGCCATCCGCGACATCGCCCCCAAGGCGCCGGTTCACCTGCTGGTGATCCCGACGCGCCACGTGGAGTCGATCGCCGCGGTGGGGGAGCTGGACGAGCGTGAGCGCGCGGGGATGCTGCCGTTCATCGCGGCGGTGGCGCGTGAGGCGGGACTCGAGGGATCGGGATACCGGGTGACCACGAATCACGGCGCCGACGCGCGCCAGAGCGTGTTCCACCTCCATTGGCACGTCATGGGCGGAGGCCGGCTATCCGAGAGCATGTGAGCGCCTCCGGCGTCGGAGAGCGCATCGCCAAGGTCATCGAGCTCGACGACCGGGTGGCGGTGGAGCTCGCGGGGGAGCAGGACAGCGTGCTGCGCGCGCTGGAGGACCGGTTGGACCTGGAGATCGCCCTGCGCGGCAACCTGCTGACGCTGACCGGGGTCGAACCCCGTGTGCGCGCCGGCGCCGACGTGGTGGAGCAGCTCGCCGGCCTGGTGCGCGGCGGGCGTCCGCTGGTGCCCGGCACCGTCGAGACGGTGGCCGACGCGGTGGAGGGGGCCGAGGCGATCGGCCCGGTGCTGGACGACGTCGTGTGGCGCAACGGGCAGTTGGTGGTCACGCCGCGCACCCCGGGGCAGAAGCGCTACGTGGATGCGGTGCGGGGCTCCACGATCACCTTCGGCATCGGCCCGGCCGGTACCGGCAAGACGTACCTCGCCGTCGCCATCGCCACCGCCGCGCTGATGCGCCGCGAGGTGGCCCGCATCATCCTCACCCGCCCCGCGGTGGAGGCCGGCGAGCGGCTGGGATTCCTTCCCGGCGACCTCGCGGCGAAGGTCGATCCCTACCTGCGCCCGCTGTTCGACGCCCTGTACGACATGCTCGACGGCGAGCGCGTGGAGACGATGTTCGAGCGCGGCCAGATCGAGGTGGCGCCCCTCGCGTTCATGCGCGGCCGCTCGCTCAACGACAGCTTCATCATCCTCGACGAGGCCCAGAACACGACGCCCGAGCAGATGAAGATGTTCCTGACCCGGCTCGGCTACGGCTCGCGCATGGTGGTCAACGGCGACGTGACCCAGGTCGACCTGCCGACCGCCCAGACGTCGGGCCTGGTCCAGGTGGTCAACGTCCTGGAGGGCGTGGAGGACATCTCGTTCGTGCGCCTGGACCGGCGCGACGTGGTGCGCCACCGCCTGGTGCAGCGCATCGTGGACGCGTACGGAACGGCCGAGCACCCCGGCGGGGGCGGGTGATCGAGGTCGAGGCACGCGGCGGGTCCGTCGACACGGTCCCGATCGTCGCGCGCCTGGTGTGGACGTGCGAGAGGCTGGGGCTGGAGCGGGCGAGCCTGGGCCTCCTGGTGGTCGGACCCGACGAGATGGCCGCCATCAACGGCGAGCACCGCGACAAACCGGTGCCCACCGACGTCCTGGCATTCCCGGTGGACGGCCCCGACGCTCTGGAGTGGCCGCCCGACGGGCCGCCGCCCGAGCTGGGGGACGTGGTCATCTGCCCCGAGGCCGCCCAGGACCCGCTCGAGACCCTGGCGGTGCACGGCCTGCTCCACCTTCTGGGCTACGACCACGAGGTTGACGACGGCGAGATGCTCGATTTGCAGGCCCGTCTGGTCGATGAGGCCCCATGAGGAGCCTTCTCCGCCGCCCCAAGCCGCCGAGCGCCCTGCCCAAGCAGGGCTCGCTGCGCTGGTCGTTCACGTGGGCCTTCGAGGGCATCGTCTACGTGCTCCGCACCCAGCGGAACATGCAGTTCCATGTCGCGGCGGCATTCCTCACGCTGATCGCCGCCCTGCTGCTCGACATGTCGGGCCTCGAGATCGCCGCGATCCTCGGCGCGATCAGCCTGGTGCTGGTGGCCGAGATGATGAACACGGCCGTCGAGGCGGCCATCGACGCGGTGGTGACCAGCTACCACCCGCTGGTGAAGATCGCCAAGGACGTCGCCGCCGGAGCCGTGCTGGTGGCCACGGTCAACGCTCTGGCGATCGCCTATTTCATCTTCTACGACCGCCTCACCGACCCGTCGCGCGAACTGCTGGTGCAGGTGCGCCGGGCGCCGATCAACCTGGTCGTGGTGGTGATGATCGTGACCCTGATCGCGGTGGTCGCGATCAAGGCGTACACCGGCCGCGGCACGCCGCTGCGTGGCGGGCTGCCCTCGGGGCACGCGGCCGCGGCGTTCGCGGCCTGGGCGGCGATCACCATCATCGCCGAGCCGCTGCGGCACGCGGTGTTGATCTCGACCCTGGCCTTCCTGATGGCGCTGCTCGTGGCCCAGTCGCGTGTGGAGGCCGGCATCCACACGCTGCTCGAGGTCGCCGCCGGGGCCGTGCTCGGCACCTGCGTCGCCATCGCCATCTTCCAGCTGTGGGGCTAGGCCGGTGAGCTACCGATCGGGCCTCGTCGCCCTGGCCGGCCGCCCCAACGTCGGGAAGTCCACGCTGGCCAACGCGTTGGCCGGCAGCCAGGTGGCCGCCGTCTCGCCGCGGCCGCAGACCACGCGCCGTCGCATCACGGCCGTTGCCCACGGGGACGGATGGCAGGCCGTGCTGCTGGACCTGCCCGGCTTCCAGCGCCCCGCCGACGGCCTGACGGCGCGCATGCAGGCCACCGTGGACAAGAGCCTCTCCGACTGCGACGCGGCCCTCTACGTGCTCAACGCCTCCGAGCCGGTCGGCGGGGGAGACCGCTTCATCGCCGAGCGGCTGCGCGCCTCACGCCTGCCCGTGATCACCGTGCTCAACCAGATCGACAAGCTCACCCCCGACGAGGTGGCCATGGCGATCGCGAAGGCCGCCGCGCTGGTCGACTTCCTCGAGCTGCATCCCGTGAGCGCCAAGCTGGGCCTCGGCATCCCCGAGTTGCGCGCCGACCTGCCCCAGCTGCTCAGCGAGGGGCCGCGCTACTTCCCCGAGGGCATGGCCACCGACCAGACCGAGGAGGAACTGGCGGCCGAGCTGATCCGCGAGGCGGCCCTGATGCGCCTGCGCCAGGAGGTGCCCCACGCCCTGGCCGTGGACATCCAGGAGATCGAGCCGGCGCGCCACGGAGTCGTCGTGCGGGCGTCCCTGGTGGTGGAGACCGACTCCCAGAAGGGCATCGTGGTGGGCAAGGGCGGCGGCATGATCCGCGACATCGGCGCCGCCGCGCGCTCGGCCCTCGGGCGCCTCTGGGGCACGGAGGTGCACCTGGACCTCACCGTCCGCGTCCGCAAGCGCTGGCGCGATGACGAGTCGATGCTGACGAGGCTCGGGCTCTGAGAACCTCCTGAGGCCGGCTGTCCCGCAGGGGCGGCTGGGCTCCGATGTCGCCGAAGGCGATGAGACGGCCGGGCTCGGCCCGGCTGTGCGAGGTCGCCCGCCAACGGCGGGCCACCGATTGCCAATCCGCCCGGTCAGGGCGGATTTGCCGCGTCCAAGCCGGACCGCAAGAGGCCGGCTTCGACGCGTGAGGGACAGAGCGCGGGAAGACGCCCAGAGGGGCTCGAGGGAGACGTTCAGAGCTCACCGACCTCAGAGCTCACCCAACCTCAGAGCTCCGAGGCCTTGATGCGAGCGGACGCCCACGTCTCCACGCGCTCCGGAATCGCCCTCCCCAGGCGCCCTCGGTGTCGCACCGCGAACCAATAGACGTGGTCCACCACACGTGGGAAGCGCTCGGCGAGCCTCGCGGCGGGGGTTCCTCCGGGCAGCAGCCGCAGCGCCGGCGCCAGTGCCGCGCCGGCGGACCAGGCCCTGCCGTCGGGGGCGACGAGGTGCCAGGAGGCCATCCGGGCGGCCCCGTCCAGGCCGGGCAGCAACGGGGCGGCGCGCGGGCCCTGGAGGGCCACCGTGCGCATCCGGTGATGCCGGTCCTTCACCAGCAGCACGGCGACGCACACGCGGCAGAAACCGCAGTCGGCGTCGTAGAGCAGGCTCCAGCCGCCCTCGCTCACGAAAGGAACCGGCTCATGCGCCGGTCCTTGTACACGCGGCCCCCGGTCTGGCAGTGGGGGCAGTAGACCAGGTCGTACTCGCCGAAGGCGACGTGCTCGAGGCTGGTGCCGCAGCGCAGGCATGGCTCCCCGAAGTGGCCGTGAACGGCCGTCACCCGCGCCTCCGAGTTGGGCAGGTTCGTGGTGATCCGCTCGCGTGCCCGCTGGAGCGCCTGGTCGAGCACCGCGTCCGCGGCGGGCGCGAGGCGGGCGAGCTCGGCGTCGGTGAGCGCGCCGGTGCGCGCGAAGGGGGCGAGGCGGGCGGCCCACATGATGTCGCTGGCATAGGCGCGCCCGATGCCGGCCACCCGGCGGCCGTCGCGCAGCGCGGTGTGGAGCACGGCTCCCGGGGCGAGCACCTCCCGCCACTGATCCGGCGAGAGACCGATCGGCTCGGGGCCGAGGCGGGTGAGGGGGCGGTGCTCGGCCAGGCCCGCCGGATCCAGGAGGTGGGCGGAGGCCCGGCGCGTGGACGACAGCTCGCGCAGCCGCAGCACGGTGGCGGGCGTCGCGCTGCCGTCGCCGATCGCCAGATCGATCGCCGCGGTCCGTCCGGGCCGGCCCGAGGGGGCCGGCGCGATGCCCAGTCGTCCCGCCTGCATCAGGTGGATGACGAGCGTGAGGCCGCCCTCGGCCTCGATGCCCAGCAGCTTGCCGCGTCGCCACACCCGCACGATGGAGCGGCCCACCAGGTCGTCGAGCGGGGGGACGGCCGTCTTGAGGGTGGCCGGGTGGTGCGCGCGGGCACCCTCGATGGTCGTTCCGGCGAGGGCCGTGGTGAGCCCCTCGGCCAGCGCCTGGAGCTCGGGCAGCTCAGGCATCGAGGGCGGCGGTCGGGGCCGTCGCTATACTCGGCCCGATGAGCGAGACGCCCTGTCCCGCGCGCTGCTGATGCGGGCCGAGGACCTCACAAAGACGCTCGATCAGACCGTTCTGGCCGCGACCACGTCGGCCGAGGACATCGAGAGAGCCTGCGAGGACGCCCGCGAGCACCACTTCGCGGCCCTGTGCTCGTTCCCCCGGTACGTCCCTCAGATCGCCGACCTCCTGCGTGGATGTGACGTCAAGACCTGCGCGGTGATCGACTTCCCGGGCGGTGCCTCCTCGTCGCTCGAGCGTGCCCAGGAGGCCGACCGGGCGGTGGCCGAGGGGGCCGACGAGCTCGATGTGGTCATGAACTACCGGGCCATGCTGGCGGGCGATTTCAAGGGCGTGCGCGACGATCTGGTGCGCGTGGTGCGGGCCGTGCGGGGCCGCGCGGCCAACGACGCGCGCGGCGACGTGCTGGTCAAGGTCATCATCGAGGCGCCGCTGCTCAACGACAAGGTCAAGCGACTGGCGTGCAAGATCGTGGTCGATTCGGGCGCCGATTTCGCCAAGACGTGCACCGGCGTGGGCACGTCCGCCACGGTCCACGACGTGGAACTGATGCGGGACGCCCTGCCCGAGGGAGTGGGGGTCACGGCGGCGGGCGGCGTGGCCACGCTGGAGTCGGTGCAGGCGATGATCGGCGCCGGGGCGGCCCGCGTGAGCACCTCGTCGGCCGCCAGCGTGCTCGCCGAGCTCGCCGAGCTCAACGGAACCGCCTGATGGCCACCACGGGCGAGGGCGCCTCCGCCGAGTTGGTCTCCCGGGTGCGCTTCGGCGCGGACGGGCTGGTGCCGGCCGTGGTGCAGGACGCCGGCGACGGGCGCGTGCTGACGCTGGCGTACATGAACAGGGAGTCGCTGGAGCGCACCATCGAGCGGCGCGAGACGTGGTTCTGGAGCCGCTCGCGCCAGGAGCTGTGGCACAAGGGAGCGACCAGCGGCAACACGCAGGCGGTGCGCTCCGTCTCTCTGGATTGCGATGGCGATGCCGTTCTGGTGCGCGTCGACCAGACCGGTGTCGCGTGTCACACCGGCGCGGCGACCTGCTTCCACGACCCCCTGACAGACGACGCGGCAGAGCCCTTCGCCGCGATCACCGATCTGGTGCGGACCGTCAACGCGCGCGCCGACGCGGCGGATCCCGATTCGTCGTACACCGCCCGGCTGCTGGCCAAGGGCATCGACACCGTGTGCAAGAAGGTGGGGGAGGAGGCGACCGAGGTCGTCATCGCCGCCAAGGGCAGGGAGCACGGGCAGGTGGTCTACGAGAGCGCCGATCTGCTCTACCACCTCGCCGTGCTGTGGCGCGCCGCCGGCGTCGATTTCGACGAGGTGGCGGCCGAGCTCGCATCGCGCCGACCCCCGGCGGCATGACCCGGCTGCGCCTCGAGGCACCCCGCCGCCACGGCGCGGCTCTCGACGTGTCTCCGAGCCTGGACGAGGCCCGCGCGCTGGTGGGCCGTCACGGGCAGGTGTCGCTGGTGCACAGCTACATCGCCGACTGCGAGACCCCGGTGAGCGCCTTCCTCAAGCTGCGCGACGGCGGGCCGGCCTTCCTGCTGGAGTCGGTGGAGCACGGCCGCCTGGGCCGGCACTCGATGATCGGGGTGCGCCCGCAGGCCGTGATCCGCGGGGCCGGCGGCCGCCTCGAGATCACCGGCCGCGACGGCGAGGCGCGGCCGCTGGACGCCACGGACCCCTTCGGCGCGGTCGAGGATGCCGTCCACGCGGTCGACATGGCGCCGCCGCCCGCCGAGCTGGCCTTCGCCGGCGGCGCGGTCGGGTACTTCGGCTACGACCTCGTGCGCACGGTCGAGCACCTGCCCGACGAGCCGCCCGACGACCTCGGCGTGCCCGACCTGATCGCCCTGATCACCGGCCCCGTCGTGGTGTTCGACCACCTGGACCGCTCGCTGACGATCGTCGTGCCGTGCGATCTCGCCCCGGGGGGCGACATCGAGGCGGCCTACTGGAGCACGGTCGAGACCCTGACCCAGCTCAAGGACCTGCTCGCCGGGCCGGTGCCGCACGCCGAGCCCAGCGACGAGGAGCCGATCCTCGGCCCGGTGACGAGCAACATCTCCCAGGAGCACTTCGAGGCCTCCGTGGAGCGCGTGCGCGAGTACGTCTTCGCCGGCGACGCCTTCCAGGTGGTGCCCTCCCAGCGCTTCTCGGCGCCGATCAGCCTCGATCCGTTCTCCGTCTATCGCGGCCTGCGCACGGTCAACCCGTCGCCGTACATGTACTTCTTCGAGACCGATGAGGTCACGCTGGTCGGATCGTCACCGGAGCTGCTCGTGAAGGTCGAGAACGGGGCCGTCGAGATGCATCCGATCGCCGGCAGCCGCCCCCGGGGCGTCACCGACGAGGAGGACGACCAGCTGCGCGACGAGCTGCTGGCCGACCCCAAGGAGCGGGCCGAGCACGTGATGCTCGTGGACCTGGGCCGCAACGATGTCGGCCGCGTGTCCGAGGTCGGCTCGGTGCGGGTGACCGAGCTCATGGACGTGCGCCGCTACAGCCACGTGATGCACATCGAGAGCACCGTGGTCGGGACGCTGGCCGAGGGCCGCCGGGCCTCGGACGCCCTGCGGGCCATCTTCCCGGCCGGGACGCTCTCGGGCGCCCCCAAGGTGCGCGCGATGGAGATCATCGACGAGCTGGAGACCACCAAGCGAGGCCCCTACGGCGGCGCCGTGGGCTATCTGGGGTGGGACGGGAGCCTCGACACCTGCATCACGATCCGCACCATCGTGTGCCGCGACGGCGTCGCCCACGTGCAGGCGGGCGCCGGCATCGTGGCGGACTCGGTCCCCGCGACCGAGTACGAGGAGACCCAGAACAAGGCGGCCGCCCTCTTCCGGGCGATCGAGGTCGCCGCCGCCCAGGCCGACTGGTAACCGGACCCGCATGCCCCGCGTCGTCCTCATCGACAACTACGACAGCTTCACCTACAACCTGGTCCAGTACCTGGGTGAGCTGGGCGCCGAGGTGCTCGTGCACCGGCACGACGCCATCGACGTGCCCGGCATCGCCGCGCTGGCGCCCAGTCACCTGGTCATCTCGCCCGGGCCGAAGACGCCCGACGACGCCGGCATCTCGGTCGACGCCATCCGCGATCTGGCCGGAACCGTGCCGATCCTCGGCGTCTGTCTGGGCCATCAGGCGATCGGCCAGGCCTTCGGCGGGCGGATCGTCCGCGGGAGCGAGCCGGTGCACGGAAAGACCAGTCAGATCCACCACGACGGCCGGACGGTGTTCTCAGGACTTGATAACCCGACGGTCGCCACGCGTTACCACTCCCTGGTCATCGACCCGGTTCTCGCCCCGGACCTCGAGCGGACCGCGTGGTGTGACAGCGATGTCGTGATGGGGGTGCGCCACCGCACGCTGCCGGTGGAGGGCGTCCAGTTCCACCCCGAATCGATCCTCTCCGGGTCGGGCAAGCGGCTGCTCGCCAACTTCCTGCGGCTGACCGCGTAGGCGCCGTGCCGTCCGAGCTGCTCTCCACGGCGATCGACCGCCTGCTCGCCGGCGAGGACCTGGGTCGCCAGGGCGCCTCGCAGGTGCTGGAGGTGATCATGGCCGGCGACTCCGGCGACGCGCAGACGGCGGCCTTCCTGATCGCGCTGCGCGCCAAGGGCGAGACGGCCGAGGAGCTGGCCGGCCTGGCGTCCACGGTGCGCTCGCACGCCGAGCCCGTCACGCCGCCGAGCGGCCCGTTCATCGACACCTGCGGCACCGGCGGCGGGCGATCGACCTTCAACATCTCCACGACGTCGACCTTCGTGGTCGCCGGGGCCGGCGTCGCCGTCGCCAAGCACGGCAACCGCTCGGCCACCTCCAAGAGCGGCAGCGCGGACGTGCTCGAGGCCCTCGGAGCGCGCATCGACCTCGACCCGGACGCGGTGTCGCGCTGCCTGGAGGAGACCGGCCTCGGGTTCATGTTCGCGCCCTCGCACCACCTGGCGTTCCGCCACATCGTCCCGGTGCGCCGGGCGCTCGGCGTGCGGACCATCTTCAACCTGCTCGGGCCCCTGACCAACCCGGCGGGGGCGCCGCGCCAGCTGATCGGGGTGGCCGACCCCTCGTATCTGGAGCGGATGGGACGGGCGCTGTCCATGCTCGGATGCGAACGCGCGCTGCTGGTGCACGGCCGCGACGGCATGGACGAGGTGTCCACCGGCGCGATCTCGGACGTCGTCGCCGTGGACGGCCCCAACGTGCGCGCCAGCATCATCGACCCGGTCGCGCTGGGCTACCCGCCGCCCGAGGACGGGGAGATCGCCGGCGGCGACCCCGCCCACAACGCCGCAGTGCTGCGCGCGGTGCTCGCGGGCGAGCCCGGGCCCGCGCGCGACGTCGTCGAGCTCAACGCCGCCGCGGCGATCTGGCTGGCCGGGCGCGCCGACACGCTGGAGGACGCCGTGCCGCTCGCCGTGGCGAGCATCGACGAGGGCGCCGCCGCCGAGCGCCTGGACGCGTTCGTCGCGGCGACGCGGCGACTCGGTCCGAGTTAGGCTTACGGCAAGCGATGCCCACATTCCTCGAGACCGTCGTCGAGCGCACCCAGTCGGCACTCGCCGCGCGCAAGCGCACCCTTCCCGCCGCCGAGCTCGAGCGTCGCCTGGGTCCGGCCCGCCGCGGCCGCCCCTTCTCGGAGGGCCTGATCGACGAGGGCATCTCCCTGATCGCCGAGATGAAGCGCTCGAGCCCCTCCAAGGGCCCGATCCGCCCCGGCGCCAGCGTCTCGGACGTGGTGCGCGCCTATCAGGAGGCCGGGGCGCGGGCGGTGTCGGTGCTGACCGAGAGCGAGTACTTCGGCGGCAGCCTCGACGATCTGGTGGAGGCGCGCGGCGCCTGCGACCTCCCGTTGCTGCGCAAGGACTTCATGGTGGACGAGTACCAGCTGCTGGAGGCGCGCGCGGCCGGCGCCGACGCGGTGCTGCTGATCGTGGCCGCCCTCTCGACCGAGCGGCTGCGCGAGCTGATGGCCGCGGCATCCGATCTCGGCATGGACACCCTCGTGGAGGTGCACGACGAGGGGGAGGTGGAGACCGCGGTCGAGGCCGGGGCCGAGCTGCTCGGCATCAACAACCGCAACCTCCACAACCTGGAGGTGGACCTGGAGACGACCTTCCGGCTGCTGGCCGACGTGCCCGCCGGGACGGTGGTGGTGGCCGAGTCGGGCATCACGGAGCGCGACGACGTGGAGCGCCTCGAGCAGGCCGGCGTGGACGCGATCCTCGTGGGCGAGGTGCTGATGCGCGCCGATGATCCCGTGCGGGCCGTCCGGACATTGCTCGGCTAAAGACCGGGGCACGCGGGACCGATGGGCCCGGCGTGAGCGTCAACACCTCCACGGGCATCGCCGCGACCCTGGCGAGGATCCGCGAGATCGCCCAGATCGCCGCGCCTCCGGCGTCGGCCACCGCGTCCGCCGCGACCCCCGCGTCGACGACGACCGCCGGCGCGACCGGCGACTTCAGCACCCTTCTCTCGGCCGCCGCCAAGACGCCGGCGACGTCCGCCACGACCGCCTCCGCAGCCTCGGGCGCGAGCCCGGTGACCGGTGCCCAGCTCGACGCCTACATGGCCGCGAAGAACCCGGGCTCACCCCTGATCGGTATGGGCGACGTGTTCGTGCGCGAGGGTGAGGCCAACGGCATCGATCCGCGGGCCCTGGTCTCGATCGCCCGGGCCGAGAGCTCGCTGGGCTCCGACCCCGGCGCGCGGGCGCGCAACAACGCCTTCGGCTGGGGTCCCAACCAGACCTTCGCCGGCTGGCAGGACAACATCGCGACCGTCGCCCGGGGTCTCAAGGCGGGCTATCTGGACGAGGGCAGGGTCACGCTCGCCCAGATCCAGGCCAAGTACTGCCCCGTGGGCGCGGCCAACGACCCCACCGGCCTCAACTCCAACTGGCTGCGCAACACCACGGCGATCTACGGCGAGATGGGCGGGGATCCGAGCGGATCCGTCGCCCTGGCGCCGCCCAGCATCACCTAGCGCCCCACCGGGAACCCGGTACTGGAGGTTCGGGCGCCCCAGGGGCGAAGATGGTGGGGTGCGCCGCCGCCGCAGATACGAGGTCGTCGTTGAGGGCCTCTCGGGCCAGGCGGCCTCTCACCGAAGTGTCGTCTCGGAGCATCGCTCCGAGTCCGAGGCGCGCGAGAACGCCAGCCTCGAGCGCTCGCGCCTCGAGGTGATCTACGGCGAGAACGCCAGCTCATGGCGGGTTCTGGTGGTGCGCGACGATGAGGTGATCCACCAGGAGGACCCCACTGGGGCGCCGGATGCGAAGAGCATCGCCACGCCACCGATACGCGCGAGGGTGCCCGCGGCGCCGGTGGAGCCCGCCGACGAGGGGCCCGCGGTGGAGCCGGAGGCCGAGCGCACGTCCGACGGCGACGAGGAGCGCGCCCCGGGCGGCCGGGTGCCCGACTGGGTGCTCGCCAAGTTCGAGGAGTCCATCGCCCGTCGCGCCGCCCGCGAGGACGACGCCTCCGACTAGAGGCGCCCCCGCGGTCGAATGACCGTCCGCGGCCTGCCGAATGACCGGGGGTTTCGGGCCGTATCCCGCTACATTTGCGGAGTGGACGATCCGCAGGTGGAGACCCCGGAGGACGGCGGGGGATGGGACCGGCGCCGAACCGTGGGCGCCGTCGTGGCCGGTGTGCTGGTGCTCGGCGTCATCGCCCTGCTCGTGGTGGGCCTGGTCAACCGCGACATCGGCACCTCGATCCAGGACGCGCTGGCCGAGGGCAAGCGTCCCGAGGCGCCCGACATCACGCTGCCCGTGCTGGCGGCGGGCGACGGCATCGGCCCGGTGGGATCCGAGGTGTCGCTGAAGGAGCTCCGCGGGAAGATCGTGGTGCTCAACTTCTGGGCCTCGTGGTGCGGCCCGTGCGGCAACGAGGCGCCCGTGCTGGAGAAGGTGGCCACGGGCTACCGGCCAGGCACGGACGTGGTGATCCTGGGCGTGGACGTCGAGGATCTGCGCGACGACGCCCTCGCGTTCGTGGCTGACCACCGGCTCAGCTACCCGTCGCTGCGCGACGGCGAGGACAAGGCCCGCGAGGCCTACCAGGTGCCCGCCCTTCCGGAGACCTTCGTCGTCGATCCCAAGGGGCGCGTCGCGCTGAAGATCGCCGGCGCGGTGACCGATCCCCGGCAGCTCACCACGCCGATCAGTCAGATCCAGGCCGAGAACCAGTGATCCGTCGCGCGCTGGTCGTCGCCCTGCTGCTGCTCATGGCCCTGCCCGGCCTCGCGGCGGCCCTGACGGTCAACGACGTGGCGCGCGAGGTGCGCTGTCCCACCTGCAATACGCCCCTCGACGTGTCCAGCGCCCCGGTGGCGCAGGACATGAAGGCCTACATCGCCCGTCGCATCGAGGAGGGCTGGTCGAAGGACCAGATCATCGCCGGGCTGGTGGACCAGTTCGGCAAGAACGTGCTGGCGACACCGCCCAAAGAGGGTTTCGACCTGATCGCCTGGGTCGTTCCCGGCCTCTTCGTGGCCCTCGGCCTGGCCTCGATCCCCGTCATCACGCGACGCTGGTCCAAACGCGCCCATGCCGAGGCGCCCCCGGCCCCCGAGCTGACCCCCGACGAGGCGCGCCGCCTGGACGAGGAGCTTCGGCGCCTGAGCTGATCCCGCCCGCTTCACTTCGCCTCTTTCGCGGTCGATACCCACCGCAGAGATCATGGCGGGGAGGCCGAGCGTGACCGCACGGAAGCGGAGTGGGTGGAGCGTGGTCAGTCCTGGGCGGTTGGCGGAGATCATCGAGCGGATGTCCGCCGAGCGACGGCCCGACCGTTTGGCGCCCTCGGTGCTCGCGGCCGCGCTCGCCGCGACCGGCGCACGAGGCGGTCGCCTGGTGGGTGAGCTGGTCTCCGGGCGACTCGGCGTGCTGGCCGTCGAGGGCGACGAGACCGCCGACGGGTCGGTGATCGCCGCCGAGCTTCAGGGCCGCGACGGCTCCCTCGGCCACATCGAGGTGTGGGACGTGCCCGACGAGGACGCGGCCGAGGCGGCGCTGCGCCTGGTCGCCGCCGTCTGCGCGCGTAGCTTCGAGACCATGGTGATCGAGCGCGAGCGGGCCGACGAGCGCATCCGCGCCCGCCGCCTGGGCGCCGCCGCCACCGCCGTTCACGAGCCGCGCGACCCCCGCGAGGCGGTCGCGCGCGTCCTGGCCGAGGCCCGCGCACTGGTCGACGCGCCCGCCGCGGCGTTGCTCGCGGCCGGCACCCCGACTCCCGAGGTGGCCGCCTACGACGGCCTCGAGCCGCTGTCCCCCGCGGATCTCTCCTCGCTCGTGCCCCCGGAGCGGCGCGCCGAGCTGGCCGGCGGCCTCGCGTGGAGGGGCGCGCTTCCCGATCGCAGCACCCTGCGCGACCGCGGCCTCGCCAGCGCCGCGCTGGTGGGCATCGGCCCGCGCGCCGCGCTCGGTGTGCTCGCTGTCTTCGGCGACTCCGAGGTGCCGGTGGACGAGGACGATCTCGGGGCGCTCGGCGAGCTTGCCGGCCACGTGGCCACGGCCCTCACCATGTCGATCCTGCGCCAGGAAGTGCGGGAGCTCGGCACCGTCGATCCGACGACCCGCTTCTTCAACGCCCGCTACTTCCAGAGCCGCCTCGATCAGGAGTGCCAGCGGGCGCTGCGCGCCGGGGTGCCGCTGAGCGTGGCGATAATGTCGCTCGACGGGCTCGCCGAGATGCGCGACCGTGGCGAGGGCGTGGCCGCCGAGACCGCCGTCGAGGCCCTCGCGGCCCATGTGGCCGAGCGCCTGCGCGGCATGGACGTCGGTTGCCGGGTGAGCGACAACGAGCTTGCGATCATCCTGCCCGAGGTGGAGGGCCTCGACGCGCTGCGCGTCGCCGAGCGAACCCGGGCCACGGTGCGTGACGCCGCAGCGCTCGACGAATTCCGGCTCTCGGTGGGCGTCGCGAGCTTCCCGTCGCAGGCGGGCCGGCCGGAGAGCCTGATCGACAACGCCGGGCGCGCGCTGCAGTGGGCCCGTACCCACGGCGGCGACCGCACTTTCCTCTTCCACGCCGAGACGGCCGAGATCCTCCGCGGCGAGGAGCGCGAGGACTCGCCGGGCGACGACGAGGTGCTGACCACCATCCTCGCCCTCGTCGCCACCATCGACGCGCGTCATCCCTTCACCGCCCACCACTCCGAGAACGTCGGCCGCCTGGCCTCCCTGATCGGCGCCGAGATGGGCCTCGACCATGACCGCGTCGAGAGCCTGCGCGTCGCCGGGCTGCTGCACGACGTGGGCAAGATCGGCGTCAGCGACGACGTCCTGGTGGCCGATCACCGCCTCAGCGACGTCCAGTGGGAGGAGCTGCGCCGCCACCCCGAGATCGGCGAGCGGATGCTCTCGGGCAGCCGCCTCGCGGCGGTGGCCCCCTGGGTGCTGCACCACCACGAGCGCCTCGACGGGCTCGGCTACCCGGCCGGCCTGAGCGGAGAGTCGATCCCCATCGAGAGCCGGGTGCTGGCCGTGGCCAACGCGTTCGACCACCTCACCGCGGGCACCTCGGCACGCCCTCCGATGATCGTCTCCGAGGCGATGCTCGACCTCGAGCGCCGAGCGGGCAGCGAGTTCGACCCGGTCGCCGTCGCCGCACTGCGAGCCATCGTCGGCCGCAGCGACACCGACACCTCCGGCCTCTCCGCCGCCTGAGCCCCACGATGAGCCCGACCTTCCCCGCGACGCAGGAGCCTCCGCCGACGGCGCAGGCCGGCCGGGTCACGGCCCGCGTCGTGGCCGAGGCGGCCGACCGCATGGCCGCGCCGTCGCCGGTCGTCGCCGGCGTGCTCCAGCTCCTCGACGAGGGCGCCGCCTCGGCGCGGCTGCTGGCGGCGCGGGTGGGGCAGAGCCCCGAGATCGCCGCCCAGGTGCTGCGCCTGGGCAACTCGGCGCTGTTCGCCGAGCCGGTCAACACCCTCGAGCGCGCCGTGGTGCGGATCGGCGAGAACACCCTGCGCGGGCTGTTGCTCGCGGCCACCACCTACCGGCTGCTCGACGGCCCGGTGCCCGCCTACGGGCTGCCGCGGGTCTACCTGCTGCGCCACTCCGCGGAGGTCGCCGCCACTGCGCAGCAGATCACGCGCGCCCGCTCGGCCGCCCTCGCCTCCCAGGCCTACCTCGCCGGTCTCCTCCACGACCTCGGCAAGCCGATCCTGGCCACCGTGGCCGAGGACCGCGCCATCGAGGTGCCGCCCGGCGGCCTCACCACCATCGCCGACGAGCGCGAGCTGTTCGGCACCGACCACGCCCGCGTCGGCGCCTGGATCGCCCGCCGGTGGGGTCTTCCGGAGGATCTCTGCCTCGCCCTGGAGCGCCACCACGACGCGCAGCCGCCCGGTGAGGCCGTGGCGCAGCCGGTCTGGCTGGCCGATCTCGCCGCCCACGCGGGCGCCGGCGAGGCCGAGGCGATCGAGCGCCTGCGCGACGGCGCCGCCGCCTGCAACCTGAGCCCCGACGCGCTGGAGCTGGTGTTGATGTCGTCGGCCGAGACCGAGGCTCCGCGACGCCCGCCCGGTCTCACCGACCGCGAGGTCCAGGTCTTCCGCCTGCTGGCCCGCGGATCGGCCCCCAAGCAGGTGGCCGCCGAGCTCGGCTGCTCGCCCTCCACGATCCACAACCACCTCCACCACATCTACGGCAAGCTCGGCGTCACGAGTCAGTCCCAGGCGCTGCTGCTGGCGCGGGAGAAGGGTTGGATCTAGGCCGTTAGAGTGCGCGCGTGTCGTCGAGCGACGTACGCGTGGGCACGGCCTCCTGGACCGACCCCGAGTTCATCAAGGCCGGCTGGTACCCCTCGGACGTGAAGGGCGACGCCGAGGGACGGTTGCGCTACTACGCCGACCGCTTCCCGATGGTCGAGGTCAACGCGACCTTCTACGCCCTGCCGACCGTCGAGACCACCGCGGCCTGGACCGAGCGTACGCCCGATGACTTCCGCTTCCACGTCAAGGCGCACCAGGTCATCTCGGGACATCCCTCGGAGCCCGGGCGCCTCCCCGCGCCCCTGCGCGCGCTGCCGTACTCGCAGGACTCGCACGGGCGCATCCGCACGCCCAGCCGCGAGCTGCGGGACGCGGTCATCGACTCCCTGCTCGAGGCCCTCGGGCCGATGGGCGACAAGCTCGGCGCGATCCTGGTGCAGCTGCCTCCGTACGTCGTCTCAGGCGAGGAGCAGCGCGCCGAGCTGGGACGCATCCTCGGCCGCCTGAAGCCGGCGCGGGCCGCGGTCGAGTTCCGCCACCGCTCGTGGGCCGAGCCCGAGGAGCGCCGCGCCGCCGCCGAGCTCCTGGGCGAGCACGACGCGGCGTGGGTGGTGGTGGACGCCCCGCGCATCGACGCCAAGAACGTGATGCCGCCGATCGTCGAGGTCACCTCCCCCGACCTGGCCTACCTGCGCCTGCACGGCCGCAACCGGGCCACGTGGAACTCGAGCCGCACGGTGGCCGAGCGCTTCGACCACGTCTACACCGACGACGAGATGGAGGAGTGGATCGACCCCGTGCTCGAGATGGCCGAGCGCGCCCAGGAGGTGGCCGTCGTCTTCAACAACAACGCGAAGGACTACGCGCTGCGCAACGCCGCCCGGTTCGGGGAGATGCTTTCCGCTGCAAGTGAGCAGGTTCCTCCGAGCGGCTGACGGCGGGGCGACGTAATCGTGATCGAGTTCGGCCCGGACGACATGCGTCCGACCCGGAGGCGGACCACCGGGTCTTCGGACGACAGGGGGTGTCAGCGGAAGACGTGCTGGGCGCATAGATTGCCATGGCATCAGCCCGTCCGCCGCCCCGGCGAGCGAAGGAGCATCCCCTGAGTGAGAGCATCCCCTCGTCGCTCGACGACACGGCCGATGTGCCCCCGCCGCGCGCGAAGAACCCTCTCACCGGGGACGGCCTTCGCAGCCCATCGCGGGTCGAGGCGCTGAGCGACGGCGTCTTCGCGATCATCCTCACCCTTCTCGTGCTGGAGATCGCCGTCCCAAAGGAGCTGTCGGGACAGTCCCTGCGTGAGGTGATCACTGAACTACGGCCGACGATGGTCGCCTGGGTGATCAGCTTCCTCATCACGGGGATGTACTGGGTGTCGCATCGAGACCTGTTCGCCCGTATCCGTGTCGTCAACCGCGATCTGGTCTGGCTGAACCTGCTCTTCCTATTGACCGTCAGCCTCATCCCGTTCGGCGCGTCGATGCTTGGCGAGTACCCCGACGAGCCGATTGCGCTGCACATATACGGCGTCGTCTTGATCGCCGCGACGGTCATGCGGGTCGTGATGTACTGGTACGTCGGCCGGCGGCCGCAGCTCTTCCACGAGGAGCGGCCCCCCGGCCGCTTCTGGCTCGGCGTTGCCATCTCCGCCGTGGCGATCGTCTTCTACGCGGCGGCGATGGCCATCGCCGACACCTCCACGACCGCCGGCATCTGGATCTTCCTGTCGGTGCCGTTCGTCTACTTCCTGGGGCTCACCTTGCTGCGGGAGCGGCCTGGCACGCGGGCGGAGGCAGAGGAGTTCTCCTGAGGGCCGCTGAGACCGGGGGGTAGGGGGTCGCCTGCGCCAGCGCCGGTTCCCCATGACGGGCGTAAGAGGTGCATATGCGGCCGAATCGGCGGACGATCCCCATCGAGTTCCAATCACCCGGCCCGGCCCCGTGCGGCTCCACCGCGCGCTCGGCGGGTGACCTCTGACGGCGTCTGGCTCCGGCTGTTCCGGGGCTCACAGTCGTATGGGCCGTGCCCACGGCCACGCTCCGCCCAGGAGCGGGCCAGCGCAGGGGACCGGCGGGAAGCGTGGCGAGCGGCCCAACGGCTCAGCAGGACGAGGTGGGGTCCACCTGTCGCGGAGGGCACGGATGTTGCCCGTACGAGCAGAAGACGCAGCAATCGCCGGACAGCGGCGTGAGCACCGATCCGCAGCTCGTGCACGAGTAGAAGTGCACGCAGGCGTTGGTCGGCATCTCCTCCTCAACGGCGGTGCCGCACTCGGGGCAGGTGATCCGAGTACGTGTCACGACGCTCTCCACCCGAACGACCCTAGCGCCCGGGGACGGGCTCGAACGGGTCGGGACGCCGGAGGTGTCGGGGCGCCGGAGGGGAGAGGCGTTCGGCGTGGGGGCCGGGGCGCGCGGGTCGTTGTGTTTCACCCCCCGGCTGGCCTGCCTCCGGAGAGCGGGTCTATGCTCGCCATGCAAGTGCCTGCGACGCAGGTCATTCCCGGAGAAAGGGGACGACGTGAGCGGCAACAAGCGCGACGAGGATCGTCGTAAGGAAGACGAGCTCAACTCAGGGCCGACGCCCGAGATCCGCAAGGCGGAGGGCCACGGCGACGAGGGTGAGGAGATCACCAAGGGTCCCACCCCGGAGGTCCGTGAGGCCGAGAAGAAGGGCTAGAGCCCCTCGCTGAGCGCCTGGGCATCCCGGTGGCGCGCCACGCCGCCCGCCGGGATGCACATCCGACCACACACGCGCGCCGCAGACGATCGCGGTCGCGGCCCTCCTGTGGGCGGGAATGCCCTCGGCGGGAAACCGCGTTCGGGACTCTCGTCGCGAGTCGGAGTCCCTCGGGGGGATCGGCCAGGATCTCGCGGGACCCGAGCGGTCCACCCCGTCGTCGAGCCGCGCGTCGGGCACCGTGACGCCCACGGGGCCCATCGGCCGCCATCGGCGGATCGTTCGATCCATCCCGGCGGTCGGTGATCTCGCGCTTCCGGTGCGCGTCCGGCGTCGGCACCAATACGCTCGGGCCAGTCCACCACCGAAAGGCGACGTCGATGCGCCTCGTGCTGAACATCATCTGGCTCGTCCTGGCCGGCGTCTGGCTGGCGATCGGCTACGCGGTCGCCGGAATCATCCTGTGCGTCACGATCATCGGGATCCCGTTCGGCGTTCAGTCCTTCAAGCTCGCGGGCTACGCGCTCTGGCCCTTCGGGCGAGCGCTCGTGCCGCGGGCCGACCGGATGACGGGGCTGAGCGTGATCGGGAACATCCTGTGGTTCGTGCTCGCGGGATGGTGGCTGGCCCTCGAGCACCTCGTCGTCGGAATCCTCCTGTGCATCACGATCATCGGGATTCCCCTGGGGGTCGCGAGCTTCAAGATGGCCGGCGCCGCACTCGTCCCGTTCGGCAAGGAGATCGTGAGCCTGTCGAGCCTCGGATCCGCCGACTCCGACGTCGTCGTGGTCGCGGAGGTCCGCTAGCGCCGGCCGGTCGGTGGCGGCATCCCGGGTGCCGCCTTGACTTCAAGTGCACTTGAAGTCGTACGATCCTGGCCATGACGTCGAACGACACACCTCTCACCGGCCCGGTCGCCCTCGTCACCGGGGGTTCGAAGGGGCTCGGGCGGGCCCTCGTCGAGCGCCTCGTGGACGACGGCTGGAACGTGGTCACCGACGCCCGCGATGCGGCCGGGCTGGCCGCCGCGACCGCCGCGTTGCCGGCGTCGCGCGTGACGGCGATCGCGGGTGACGTCGCCGACGGGTGGCACCGCGCCGGGCTCGCGGTGGCCGTCGCCGAACTCGGCCGCCTGGACCTCCTGGTCAACAACGCCTCGGTGCTGGGCCCGAGTCCGCAGCCGCGACTCGCCGAGTATCCGGTCGCCGAGCTGGAGCGGGTGTACGCGGTCAACGCGGTCGCCCCGATCGCGCTGGCGCAGCTCGTGATGGATCTGCTGGAACGCTCGGGCGGCCGCATCGTCAACGTCTCGTCGGACGCCGCGGTGGGGGCGTACGCGGGCTGGGGCGGCTACGGCTCGTCCAAGGCGGCCCTCGATCAGCTGACCGCGGTCCTCGCGGCCGAGCACCCCGGAATGCGCATCTATGCGCTGGATCCCGGCGACATGGCGACCGACATGCACCAGCGGGCCTACCCGGGCGAGGACATCAGCGACCGGCCCTCACCCGCGGCCGTCGTGCCCGCGCTCCTCAGGCTGGCCGGGGGCGACCTGCCGAGCGGCCGCTACGGCGTGGACGCGCTGACCCCGGTGCACGGCGGATGACGAGCGCACGCGCCTCCGCCCTGGTGGGCCCGGCGACCCGCTTCGTGCTGCCGGTGCACGGCGAGGCGTCCGCGCCGCCGGAGCGGCGCGGCATCGCGCGGGACGCGGTGCGGTTGCTCGTGGCCGCGCCGTACGGCATCGCGCACCACCGCTTCCGCGACCTCCCCGAGCTGCTCGTCCCGGGCGATCTGGTGGTGGTCAACACCTCCGCGACGGTCGCCGCCGCCCTCGACGCCCGGCGCGCGGATCGGCGCCCGGCCCCGGTTCACGTCAGCGCCGCGCTCGACGACGGGCGCTGGGTGGTCGAGCTCCGCCGCCGCGACGGTCGCGGGCCCGACCTGGACGCGAGGGCGGGGGAGACCCTGCGTCTGAACGACGGGCGGACCCTCCGTCTCGAGGCGCCGTATCCCGAGGTCGAGGCGACGCCGACCCGTCTGTGGACAGCTCGCGTCACCCCGTCGGTGCCGGCGCTCGACTACCTGGCACGTCACGGCAGGCCGATCGGGTACGGCCATCTGGCCGCGCGGTTTCCTCTCTCGGACCACCAGACCGTGTACGCCACCGAGCCCGGAAGCGCCGAGATGCCCAGCGCCGGGAGGCCCTTCACCGCCCGGCTGCTGGTGCGCCTGATGGCCCGCGGCGTCGTCGTGGCGCCGGTCGTGCTGCACGCGGCCGTCTCGAGCCCGGAGCTGCACGAGCCACCGCTGCCGGAGCGGTTCGCCGTGCCGGCCACCACGGCCCGGCTCGTCAACGAGACCCGGGCCGCCGGGCGCCGGGTGATCGGCGTGGGCACGACGGCCGTGCGGGCCATCGAGAGCGCGGCGGACGAGGAGGGCACGGCGCACGCGGCCGCCGGCTGGACCGGCCTGGTGCTGGGGCCCGAGCGGACCGCGCGGGCGGTGAGCGGCCTGATCACAGGCCTCCACCCACCCGAGGCGAGCCATCTGCTGCTGCTGGAGGCCGTCGCCGGCGAGGACCTCGTGGGCGCGGCGTACGCGGCCGCCGTCGAGGAGGGGTATCTCTGGCACGAGTTCGGCGATTCGATGCTCTTCGTCTAGAGACCGGCCCGTCGCGGCGTCGCTCGTGGCCCGGTTCGACGACGATGGCCGGGATCGGCCCGGCGAGGTGATGGAGAACGCGGCCACCGCCCTGCCCGGCGCCCGGGGTTGGCCGGGGCGGCGCTGCGGATGCCGCGCTAGTCGGACTCCGCGCAGAGCACCACCATGGAGCGCGCCCCGACCTCGAGGACGCCGTCGGCGCCCACCGGCCGCGGGCCGGCCTCGCCGCCGATGCGCGGATCGGCGGTGTCGACCAGCGCCGACCAGGCGCGGCCGGAGACCGGGGGCACCCGGAAGGTCAGGTCGCCCGACCAGGCGTTGATGCAGAGGGCCAGCGGGTTGTCATCGGGCGCGCCCGGGCCGACGCCCGAGCCGCCCAGCAGCACCGTGACCGCCCGGGCGTAGGGCGAGCCCCAGTCCTCGGGTCCCATCGGCCGGCCGTCGGGCCGCAGCCAGTCGAGATCGTCGATTCCGGTGCGGTCCGAGGGGACTCCGCGCAGGTATCCGCGACGCCGGAACCCGGGGTGCGCGTGGCGCAGCCGGCAGAGGCGGGCGACGAAGTCGATCATCTGCTCGTCGGCGGCCTCCCAGTCGAACCAGCTCGTGGGGTCGTCGTGGCAGTAGGCGTTGTTGTTGCCCCCCTGGGTGCGTCCCAGCTCGTCGCCCCCCAGGAGCATCGGGACGCCCTGGCTGAGCAGGAGGGTCGTGAGCAGGTTGCGCCGCTGCCGCGCCCGCAGGGCCACGATGTCGCGATGGGTGGTCGGCCCCTCGAACCCGTAGTTGGCGGAGCGGTTGTCGTCGGTGCCGTCCCGGTTGTCCTCGCCGTTGGCCTGGTTGTGCTTGCGCTCGTACGAGACGAGGTCGACGAGCGTGAAGCCGTCGTGAGCGGTCACGAAGTTGACCGAGGCGGCGGGACGGCGGGCGCCGTGGCCGTAGAGGTCGCTCGAGCCGGACACGCGCGTCGCGAAGTCGGGCAGCGCGGACTCGGCGCCGCGCCAGAAGTCGCGGACCGTGTCGCGGTAGCGGCCGTTCCACTCGCTCCAGCGCGAGGGGAAGTCACCGACCCGGTAGCCCCCCGGCCCGATGTCCCAGGGCTCGGCGACCAGCTTGACGCGCGAGAGCACCGGATCCTGGCCGACGGCGGCGAGGAACAGCGAGTTGGGGTCGAAGTCGCTGTCTCCCCGCCCGAGGGCCGCCGCCAGGTCGAAGCGGAAGCCGTCGACGTGCATCTCCTCGACCCAGTAGCGCAACGAGTCCATCACCAGGCGCAGCGTCTGGGGCCGGTGGATGTCGAGCGTGTTGCCGCACCCGGTGTCGTCCACGTAGAGGCGCGGATCCTGCTGGAGGCGATAGTACGTGCCGTTGTCGATGCCCCGCATGCAGAGCGTGGGGCCGGCCGCGTCGCCCTCGGCGGTGTGGTTGAACACCACGTCGAGGATCACCTCGAGGCCGGCCGCGTGCAGCGTGCGCACCATCGACTTGAACTCGGTCACCTGGGCTCCCGCCCGGCCCGCCGCATAGCCGTTGTGCGGCGCGAAGTAGCCGATCGTCTGGTAGCCCCAGTAGTTGCGCAGACCGCGGGCTACGAGGGACTCGTCCTGAACGATCTGGTGCACCGGCATCAACTCAACGGCCGTCACGCCGAGGCGCGCCAGGTGCGCGATCGCGGCGGGGTGGGCGAGGCCCGCATAGGTGCCGCGCAGCTCCTCGGGAACGCCGGGGTGGAGCTGCGTGAAGCCCTTCACGTGGGTCTCGTAGATGATCGAGTGGGCCATCGGGGTGCCCGGGTGGGCGTCGGCGCCCCAATCGAAGTCCTCGTCCCAGACCACCGACCGCGGCACGAAGGGCGCCGAGTCGCGGTCGTCGCGCGCGTCCGGTGCGTCCGGCGCGTCCGCGTGCACCGCGGGGTGCCAGGTCACGTCGCCGTCGATCGCCCGGGCGTACGGGTCGAGCAGCAGCTTGGCCGGGTTGCAGCGCAGTCCCGCGGCGGGATCCCACGGCCCGTGGACCCGGAGTCCGTAGGCCTGCCCCGCGCCGATCCCGGGCACGTGGGCGCTCCAGACATATCCCTCGGACGGGATCAGCGCGATGCGCTCCTCGGCGCCGTCATCGTCGAAGAGGCACAGATCCACCGCGTCGGCGAGGGTGCTGAACACCCCGAAGGTGGTGCCCTCGCCGTCCACCGTCGCGCCGAGCGGGGCGTCGAAGACCCGCGTCGCCGTGCGGCTCACGATGCGGGCTCGCGCAGGGAGGCCTGGTGGATGATCAGGTTGGCCACCAGCCCGGTCCACCCGGTCTGGTGCGAGGCCCCGAGGCCCGCGCCGTTGTCGCCGTGGAAGTACTCGTGGAACAGCAGGTTGTCGCGCCAGGCGGGGTCGGTCTGGAAGCGCTCGGTGTCGCCGAACACCGGTCGCCGCCCGTTCTCGTCGGGCAGGAAGATCGCGATGAGCCGTGAGGAGAGGTCGTGCGCGATCTCCCGCAGGGTGTGCTGCTCGCCGGAGCCCCGCGGATACTCGAGCGTGTAGCCGTCGCCCACGTGGTGCTGGTAGTTGTGGAGCGCGGTGATCAGCAGCACGTTGACCGGGAACCAGACGGGCCCGCGCCAGTTGGAGTTGCCGCCGAAGAGCGCGGTGGAGGACTCGGCCGGCTCGTAGTTGACCGTCGACACGATCCGCCCGTTCTCCCAGATCTCGAAGGGCCGGCCACGATAGGCGGCCGACAGCGCCCGCACGCCGTGCGGCGACAGGAACTCCTCGGGGTCGCCCAGGCGCTCGATCAGGCGCGGCAGGCGGTCGAGCCCGACCATCGCCAGCAGGATGCTCTGCCGGTCGCCGTTGGTCTCCAGCGAGATCGCGGCGCCCATCTCGGGCCGTGCCCGCAGGAAGTCGAGGACGCGCCGGGGGAACTCGCTCATCGAGCGGATCGCCCGCCCGTCGCCCACCGCGACGGCGTACATGGGGATGAACCCGGTCATCGAGCGGGCACGGACCGGCCAGCTCACCCCGTCCGACTCCCGCGAGATCTGGTCGTAGTAGAAGCCGTCGGCCTCGTCCCACAGCCCCTTGTCGTTGATCGCGCGCTGGATGTGGGTGAAGTGCTCGAAGAACTTGATCGCCACGTCCTCGTAGGCGCTGTCGTGCTCGGCCAGGACCAGCGCGGTCTCCAGCATGTTGAGGCAGAAGAGGCCCATCCAGCCGGTGCCGTCGGCCTGCTCGAGGATGTGGCCGTCGGACAGCGGCTTCGAACGGTCGAACGGGCCGATGTTGTCCAGGCCGAGGAAACCGCCGCCGAAGAGGTTGTCGCCGCCGATGTCCTTGGTGTTGGCCCACCAGGTGAAGCCCAGCAGCATCTTGTGGAAGATCCGCTTGAGCCACTCGACGTCGCGCGAGCCGTCGGCGCGGAAGACCTGCAGCGCCGCCTGGGCGTGCACCGGCGGGTTGACGTCGCCGAAGTCCCACTCGTAGGCGGGCAGCTGGCCGTTGGCGTGCATGTACCACTCGCGCGTGATCAGCCGCAGCTGCTCCTTCGCGAACTCGGGATCCACCCGGGCGAGGGTCACGCAGTGGAACGAGAGGTCCCATGCCGCGTACCAGGGGTATTCCCACTTGTCGGGCATGGAGATGACGCTGCGGTTGGAGAGGTGGCGCCAGCGATGGTTGCGTCCCTTGTGACGCTCCAGCGGGGGAGGGGGGCCGGCCGGATCGCCGTCGAGCCAGCGCGCGACGTCGTAGTGGTAGAACTGCTTGCTCCAGAGCATCCCGGCGAATGCCTGCCGCATCACCAGGGCCTCCTCGGCGGTGGCGCGCGGGGCCAGCCCCGAGTAGAAGTCGTCGGCCTCGGACCGCCGGGATGCGATCGTCCCCGACCAGCCGGCGTCGAGGTCGGGCGGGTCGGGGGCCAGGCGCAGGCGGATCTCGCTCGTCTCGCCGGCGGGCACCTCGAGCCGGTACCAGAGCGCGGCCTTTGTCCCGGTGGCGTCGGGGTTGACCGTCGCCCGGCCGTGCACGACGTGGTCGTTGATGCCGTCCTTCGGGAACGGCGCGCCCGGGTGGCTCCAAAGGCGGTCCGTGTTGCTCTCGTTGTGGCAGAAGAGCGCCTCGGGCCGGCCGTCGCCGCGCAGAGCCATGGGCCCGAGCTCCGGCTCGCGCGCCACCAGCGCGCCGTCGGCGAGCGCGATCGCGGGCCGCTCCGACTCCGGGTCCCACGACCACCGGTTGCGGAACCACAGGTGGGGCAGCACGTGGAGCGTCGCGGTGTCAGGGCCGGCGTTGCGGACGGTCACCCGCATGCAGATGTCGTCCGGTGAGGCCTTCGCATAGTCAACCGTGATGTCCCAGTAGCGGTCGTCATCGAAGGCTCCCGTGTCGAGCAGCTCGTACTCGCGCTCGTCGCGCCCCCGGGCGCGGTTGACCTCGAGCAGCTCCTCGTAGGGGAACTCGCCATGCGGGTACATGTAGCGCCACCGCATCCATGAGTGCGTGGGCGTGGAGTCGAGGTACCACCAGTACTCCTTGGCGTCCTCGCCGTGGTTGCCCTCATCCCCGGTCAGACCGAAGATGCGCTCCTTCAGGATCGGATCGCGTCCGTTCCAGAAGGCGAACGCCATGCACAGCAGCTGCTCGTCGTCGCAGATCCCGCCGAGCCCGTCCTCGCTCCAGCGGTAGGCCCGCGACCGCGCCTGGTCGTGCGGGAAGTGCGACCAGGCCTCGCCGTCGGGGCTGTAGTCCTCGCGCACGGTGCCCCACGCGCGCTCGCTCAGATAGGGCCCCCAGCGCCGCCACTCCTCGCCGTCGTTGTCGCGGCGGGCGATCTCTTCGTCGGCCATGGGAGTCTCCTAGGGGGAACGGGCGAAATCGGGGGACTCCGGCGCCGCGGCCATGCCGAAGAGCCCGCCCGCGGCGATGGTGACGATCAGGACCACCAGCGGGTTGAGGTCGAGCGTCGCGCCGAACGCGATCGGCTGGACGATCTGCTGCAGGATCCCCTGCGCCAGCAGCACCAGCACGAGCATGATGGTCGTGGTCCCCTCGGTCGCCAGCGGGGCCGTCACCGCCGCGACCAGCGCCGCCGCGACGACGGGGCCGACGATCGAGGAGATCTGGCCGAGGAACCAGATCAGTCCCACCAGCAGCAGCCCGACGCCCACCAGCAGCCAAGCCGTCGTGCCGAGGCCGCGCAGCCAGACCGGCGTCGCGAAGACCCCGGCGAGCTGACCCGGGTCCACATCGGCCGGCGGCTCGGCCGGGCCGCCCGGCTCGCCTGTTGTGCGCCGCCACCTCACCAATCACGACTCCTCGGGGCACTCCGTGGCGGCGCCGATGCTATCCGCGCCGACCGGGCGATGTGCACCCCGAGGCGTGACGGGTGCGGTGAGACTCAGTCGGGCGCGGGCATCCCCGTCGACGTCGCGACCGCGGGCCGGCCCATGCGGCGCAGCCACCGGGTGTGCGAGGCCATCGCGCTCCACACGGTGTCGTGGCTCCGGTAGCGGATGCCGTGGTCGTCGCACGCGGCGCTGACGACCTTCGACAGGCCCGGGTAGTGGATGTGGCACACGCGCGAGAACAGGTGGTGCTCCACCTGGAAGTTGAGGCCGCCCAGGTACCAGGCCAGCAGGCGGCTGCGCGGCGCGAAGTCGACGGTCGTCTCCACCTGGTGGCGGGCCCACTCGGTGCGTCCCGCGTCGCCCATCTGGTCGAGGCTCGAGAACTCGGCCTCCTCCAGGCAGTGGGCCAGCTGGAACACCACGGCGAGCGTCGCCGCCAGGACGAACGAGGTCGCCAGGAAACCCACCGCGACCATCCAGACAGGGTGCAGCAACAGCGGGATCACGATCGACCAGCTGACGAAGGCGATCTTGCCGAGCACGAGGCCGAGCAGCTCGCGGCGGCGTGGCCAGGGCAGCGGGGTCTCGCCGACGCGGCCCTTGAGCAGCAGCCCGACGTCGCCGACGGTGTGCCACTTGACCGCGAAGAGGCCGTACAGCGGCCAGATGTAGTAGTGCTGGTAGCGGTGGAACCAGCGCCGCGGCTGATCCGGCGCGAGGCGGGCCAGCGGCAGCTGCTCGATGTCCGAGTCGGCGCCCGAGATGTTGGTGAACGTGTGGTGGGCCACGTTGTGCTTGATGCGCCACACGTACGAGCTCGCCCCCATCACGTCGAGCGACCAGCGCATCATCCGGTTGAAGTCCCGGTTGGTGCTGTAGCTGCCGTGGTTGGCGTCGTGCGTGACGTTGAAGCCGATGCCCGCCAGGGCGAGCCCCAGCGAGGCCATCAGCGCCGCGGCCTGCCACCAGCTGCTCGCGACGAACACCAGGAGGGCCCAGGACGCGACGGTCCACCCGAGGATGATCGCCGTCTTGACGTACATGCGCCGCTGAGCCCGGCGCTGACGCCCCGGCTCGGCGAGGTGCACGCGCACGCGCTCCTTGAGATCGGCGTAGAACGCGCCGCCGCCGTTGAAGTCGATCGAGCCGACGCCCATTCCCGCCTCTTCCGTCCGAGTTCACGCTCGGCGGGGTCTGGGCCGGAGCAGGCAACGCGATCGTGCGTGCGACCCGTCAGGTTCGGGTCGCGGTGAGTCCGATGGAGGGGGCGCTTTGACCATGCCCCTGATCGCGTTTCCGTTGCGCGATCGGCGACCGCGCGGGTTCAGTCTAGCCGGGCGCGGGGCGTCCGGCGGCCCGCGCCGGTCCGCTGCGGTCGATCGGCGCGCCGGCCTCGGTCGCCATCGCCTCGATCAGGACGGCGGTGTCGACCGCCCGGGGGGTGTCGGCGTCGTCGGCCGAATCGGCCACGAACCACGCCTCCTTGGCGAAGTAGGCGAGCCGCGTCGCGGCGTCGGGACGACCGACGCTGTCGCGCGCCTGCTGCTCGAGGTACTCGAGGATCTCCCCGCACTCCTTGCTGCTCCAGCCGCCGCCGCCCGGGGGGTCGCGCCGCCGCCCCAGGATCCACCAGACGACGGCCAGCAGGGGCAGCTTGATGAAGAAGAACGCGGCGATCACCCAGAGGCCGAGCACCCCCGGGCTGCCGGCGTTGGCCCACATCAGCGCGATGAAGGTGCCGGTCGACATCAGGAAGACGAGCCCGACCGAGAGAGCGATCAGGAGCGTCGTGCGGAGGTTGCCCTCCCGGTCCGAGAACGCCCGCGCGAAGGGCGAGCGCCGCGACACCGCTACGTGGGTCGTCAACACGGGTTGACGCTAGCAACACCTGGCGGTTCGCGAGCCGTGACGGGCGTCATCCCATCCGTCGGAGGGTTGCTCCCCCCGGCATGGCTGCTAAACCTCCCGCGATGAAGCGGCGCTCCATCGGGCACGGATTGCTCCGACGGCCATGGCCGGCCCTCGTCGCGGTGCTCGGGCTCGCCGGGGCGTTGGCGGCGCCGGCGTCCGCAGGAACCCTCAGCAGGGCCCTCGACAATCTCGCGGCCGAGCAGGATCCACGCGGCGGCGGCTTCGCCGAGACCGGGGGCACGAACCCCACGGTCACGGCCTGGGCCGCCCTGGCGGTCGCCGCCGCGCCCGGGGACTGGAGGGGCAGGCCGGTGCCTCTGCGCCGGGCCCTGACGCGCAGGATCGGGGTCGCGCTCGCCGACGTCGAGCGCACGGCGGTCGCGATCGAGGCCTCGGGCGGCGACCCCCGGGATGTGGCGGGGCGCGACCTGGTGCGCGAGGTGCTGCGCGCGCAACGCGCCGGCGGAGCGATCGGCGCCGACTCCTCGACCACGGCGTGGGGGATCCTCGCGCTGCGCGCCGGGGGGCTGCCGCCACACGCGATGGCCGTCGTCCGCGCCCGAGGCGCGATCGAGCGAAGCCAGCGCCCCGACGGCGGCTGGGGGCTCACCGGCAGTTCGCCGGGGTCGGGTCCCAACACCACCGCCGACGCGATCCAGGCGCTGATCGCGGCGGGGCGCGCCCGCACCGCGCCCCCCCTGGCGCGCGCCGCCAGGTTCCTGCGGTCGGCCCAGAATCCGGACGGCGGCTTCCCGGCGGTCGCGGGCGGCTCGAGCACGGCCCTGACCACCGCCTGGGTGGCGCTCTCGTTGCGGGCGCTGGGCCAGCGCGGCAACCGGCCGCCGTGGGATCGCGCAGGCGGGCCGCGGGCCTATCTCGCCCGGCTCCAGAAAGCCGATGGAAGCGTGCGCAACACGGCCGCCACGACGGTCTCGTCGGTGTGGGCGACCAGCCAGACCGCTCTCGCCTTCGGAGGCAGGCCATTGCCGATCCTCACCGCTCCGGCGCCTCGCCCGGCGGCAGGTCGTTAACAGGCGAACGAGCTTGCTTGCGTCCGGGGGCTTTGCCACACTCGGTGGAGAGTTCGACACCACGGATGCAGAGGTCGCAGATGGTCACGCTGACGCCAGAGGCCAAGGACAAGCTCCGGACGCTGATCGCCGCGGAGCCCGCAGAGGGCGCGGGTCTGCGTGTCCAGGTCGTCCCGGGCGGTTGCTCGGGCTTCGAGTACGACCTCTCTCTGGCCGCGCCCGCCGAGGGCGATGAGGTGATGGACAGCGACGGCGTCCGCGTCATCGTGGACCGCTTCAGCGTGCCGTACCTCCTCGGCGTCGAGCTCGACTACGAAGAGGGCTTCCAGGGGGCGGGGTTCCTGATCAACAACCCCAACGCCTCCGCCTCCTGCGGCTGCGGGAAGAGCTTCCAGGCCTAGTCCTCCGGGTTCGGCGCGCCGACCCGCGGCTCCCTCAGGAGCCGTAGTCCGCGGTCAGGATCGTGGTGGAGCAGCCGGGCGCGCTCGCCACGCCCGAGCCCACGAATCGGAAGCGCCGGTTGAGCAGGTTGGCGCGGTGACCCCGGCTCGCCATCCACATCCTCACGGTCTCGCGCGCAGAGCCGCGGTCACAGCCCGAGACCATCGCGAGGTTCTCGCCCATGCGCCGGGTCGCGGGGAAGCCGGCGGCGACCAGGCGGGTCCAGAAGGGGCTGCCGTCGAGGCTCTCGTGCTGGAAGGCGCCCGCCCCGACCAGGGCGCGGCTCTGCCCCCGGGCCGCCCTGTGCAGGCTGGAGAGCGGCTTGAGGGCCGTCCGGCCGCGCCGCGTCCGCACGCGGTTCATCTCCACGAGCAGGGCCTTCTCCACACGGGGGGCGGGCCTCGCCGCGGTGGGGGTGGGGCCCGGCGGGACGGAGGACTGCTCCTGCGCCACGGCCGCGCCGACGAGGGCGCCCGCGCACGTAAGAGCCACGGCCGTCGTGGCCAGAGCTGCTCGGCATCCGCGCAATGTCCAATCTGTATCGGCAGTGCCCGAGGATCCTGAACGGCTCCCGTGGGGACGGCGACCCGCGCCCCCACGCGCGCGCGGGGGGAGGCGGGGGCCGGGATGGGGTGGCGGTCACGGAGGCCTGGCGCGGTGGCCACCTCCTCGCCCTCCTCTCAGCTCGACTCGTACTTGAACGACACGTTCAACCGCACGCGGAAGAGCGCGATCTGTCCCGCGTCGTCGATGGTGACGTCCATCTTCACGACCTCGCCGATCCGGACGTCCCGCAGTTTCGCCGTTGCCGTGGAGATCGCGACACGAGCGGCGTCCTCCCACGAGGTCTCGCTCGTGCCGACGATCTCGTTGACGACGTAGACGCTGTCCGAGGCCATGGCCCCTCCCTCTTGTCGCGTGATCGGATGTGCTGCTGAGGACGCTCCAACGCCCGCCGCGGGGGCGCAAGGGCCTCAGCCCCGACCGGACAAAAGAATCGCGTCCTCCATCTAGGGGGCCTCCTCACCTAGATGACGCCCATGGGGCGGCTCTTTCGACCGGCCGATGACAGACGAGATCTCGGAGCGGCGACTGCGGCCGGAGCGGCCCGGCAGGCGCCCCGCGCCCGCAGGGGGGCGCGGGGCGCCTGCTCCCTCAGGCGAGCTCGAGGATCGTGGCGTTGGCCATTCCGCCGCCCTCGCACATCGTCTGGAGGCCGTAGCGCGCCCCCCGACGGCCCATCTCGTGGACGAGGGTGGTCATGAGCCGGGCGCCGCTGCACCCCAGCGGATGGCCGAGGGCGATCGCCCCACCGTTGACGTTGACCCGCTCGAGGTCGGCGCCGAGCTCGCGCGCCCATGCCAGCGGCACCGACGCGAAGGCCTCGCTGACCTCGAAGAGATCGATGTCCTCCATCTCGAGCCCGGCACGCTCGAGGACCTTACGGGTGCTGGGGATCGGGCCGCTGAGCCCCTCGATCGGGTCGACGCCGGCAAGGGCGAACGAATGGAACCGCGCCACGGGGCGCAACCCGAGGCGGGCGGCCGCCCTTTCGGAGACGATCAGCAGGGCGGCGGCGCCGTCACTGAGCTGCGACGAGGTGGCGGCGGTGAGGCGGCCATCCTCACGGAATACCGTCCGCAGGCCGGCGAGCGACTCGAGCGTCGATCCGGGACGGATCCCCTCGTCGGCCGTCGCCATCCATTCGCGGTCCTCCCGCTCCGCTCGGACGGGGAGGATCTGCGACTCGAAGCGCCCCTCATCGGTGGCCCGCGCGGCGCGGAGGTGCGAGGCGAGCGCGAAGGCGTCGAGCTCCTCGCGGGTCAGCTCAAAGCGCTCGGCGATCATCTCGCCGGAGATCCCCTGGTCGATGAACGCGTCGGCCGCGAGGCCGTAGCGCTCGCGGAAGCGCGTCCCATAGGCGGCTGCGGGCTCGAGGACGTTGGCCCACATCGGCACGCGCGTCATCGACTCGACGCCGGCCGCGATGACGATGTCGTAGGCGCCGGCCATGACCCCCTGAGCGGCGAAGTGGGCGGCCTGCTGGGAGCTCCCGCACTGCCGGTCGATGGTTGTCGCGGGCACGCTCTCGGGGAATCCGGCGCCGAGTACCGCGCTGCGCCCGATGTTGACCGACTGCTCGCCCACCTGGTCGAGGCATCCGACGATCACGTCGTCGACCTCGCCGGGGTCGACGCCCGCCCGCGCGACCGCCGCGGCCAGGACCTCGCTCAGGAGGTCGGCGGGATGCCAGCCGGAGAGCATCCCCTTGCGCCGTCCGATCGGAGTGCGCACCGCTTCGACGATGAGCGCGTCGCCGCTCATCGGGAGATCGCCACGTCGTGGCCCTCGAACCGGGGTGGGCGCTTCTCGAAGAATGCGTCCATCCCCTCACGCTGGTCCGGCGTGGTGAACGCCAGCGCGAATCCGTCGATCTCGCGGGCGAAGCCGGACCGCGCGTCCCCACCGAGGGCCAGGTTGCAGAGCCGCTTGGCGGACGCCAGTGCCCAGCTCGGCCGCGAGGCGATGGTCGTGGCGAGCTCGACCGCCGCGTCGAGAAGGTCGGCCTTGGGATGGACGTGCGTCACGAGACCGGCGCGCAGCGCCTCCTCGGCCTTGATCAGCCTGCCGGTCAGGATCAGATCCTTCGCGAAGCCGATGGACGTGGCGCGGGCGAGCCGCTGCGTTCCGCCCCAGCCCGGGATGACGCCGAGGGTGACCTCGGGCTGACCGAATCGGGCCGTGTCGGCGGCGAGGCGCACATCGCAGGCAAGGGCGATCTCGCACCCGCCGCCAAGGGCGAAGCCGTTGACGGCCGCGACAACCGGCGTCCCGAGGCCCTCGATGAGGTCGGCGACCCGGTGGCCGCGCTCGGCGAACGCCCGGGCGTCGAGGGCCCCGGCGGTGCGCATGTGGCCGATGTCGGCCCCGGCGCAGAACGCTTTCTCGCCGGCGCCGGTGAGCACCACCGCGCGGATGGCCGCGTCGTCGTCCACCTCCCGGAGCAGGCGCTCGAGGTCGTCGAGCATCTCGATCGAGAGGGCGTTAAGCGCATCTGGCCGGTTGAGGGTGAGGACGGCGACGGCGTCGCGGCGCTCGAGGTCGATGGACAAGGTGGACTCCGTTTCGGGACGGGCGAAGGCGTGGTGCCCGCGCCCGGTTACGGTTGACAGGTGCCAATGATAGGTGAAAGCTGCACCTATGAGTCGAACAGAAGATGCCGAGGGCAAGGGCGGCCGCGCGAACGGCCACCGGCGTCCCGAGAACCAGTCCCAGCCGCGATCGTGGCTCCAGCCCTTTCTGCTGCTCGCGCTCGAGCAGTGGCAGAGCCACGGCTACGAGCTCATCCGGCGCATGTCGGGATTCGGGTTCGAGACGCTCGACCGCGGCAGCGTCTATCGCACTCTGCGCCAGCTCGAGAAGGACGGACTCGTCGTCTCCGGCTGGGACACCTCGAAGGACGGCCCCGCCCGGCGCCTGTATTCGCTCACCGACGCGGGCAGGGCCTACCTCAACACCTGGGCGGCTTCCTTGCGCAGCTATCAGATCATGCTGAACCACTTCTTCAGCCTCTATCCGGTCCCCCTTGCTCCGCACGAGGACGACGCCGGCGGCGCGCGCGACGGGTCGTCTGAGAGCGGCTCCGGCCACACCGCGGAGCGGGGTGCGGCATGAGCAGCGGGAGGCCGCCGGCGGACGATCCGATGCAGCTGATGCGCGACGCGTACGCCCAGGGCATCGAGCGCTGGTCGAAGTCGATGGAGGAGATCGTCGGCAGCGAGGACTTCGCCTCCGCCTCGGGGCAGCTCCTCGCCCTCTACGCGCAGCAGCAGCAGTCGATCCGGGCAGCCTCGCGGGTGGCGGCGGAGAGCATCCAGATGCCCACCACCGAAGACCTGGCCGAGGTCGCCCAGCTCGTGATCAACGTGGAGCGGAAGGTCGATGAGGTGAGCGACCAGTCCGCGGACGCCGTGACACGGCTCACCGCCCTCGAGGCGCGGATCGGCGAGGCGACGGCCGGCACGCAGACCCTCTCCGCTCGCCTGGACGCCGTCGAGGCGGGGCTGGCCGCGCTGACGGAGTCCGCGACCGCCCTGCCGGGCCTGTCCGAGCAGCTCACGCGGATCGAGGCGGCGATCGGCGAGCTCGCGCGACGGCCGGCGGAGCCCCCCCGGCCCGCCGCCTCGATCGCGTCCGCCGAGGCGAAGGCACCCGCGGCAAAGACCGCCGGGGCCAAGGCTCCTGCCACGAAGAAGGCCGCCTCGAAGGCTCCCGCCACCAAGAAGGTCGCCGCGAAGAAGGCCTCGGCGAGCGAGTCGGAGGCTCCCGCGAGCACGCCGCCCCGCCGCGCCCGGCCCTCCGACGGATAGGCCGGGATCGGCACCGTGACCGTGGAGGCCGCCGCGGCGGCGGCCCCGGGGATCGATGAGGTCCCCACGGGGACCAGCCCCCGTGACGTCGTCTGGACCCGCAACAAGACGACCCTCTATCGCTATCGGCCCGTCGCGCCGCGGGCCCACGCGACGCCGGTGCTGCTCGTGTACGCGCTGATCAACCGCCCGTACATCCTGGACCTGCGGCCCGGCAACAGCTTCGTGCGCCATCTGCTCGAGCGCGGGTACGACGTCTTCCTGATCGACTGGGGCCGCCCCGGGTGGGAGGACCGCCGGGTCACCCTCGACGAGTTGATCGGCGAGCACCTGCCGAAGGCGGTCGAGCGCATGGCCCGGACGGGGGCCGGCGACGACTACACGCTGTTCGGCTACTGCATGGGCGGGACCATGAGCGTCATCCACGCGGCGCTCCAGCCCGCGGGGCTGAGGAACCTCGTGACCCTGACCGCCCCGATCGACTTCACGCACGCGGGCGTGCACTCGGTATGGACCGACCCGCGCCATTTCGACGCCGCCGCGGTGGCGGACGCACTCGGCAACGTCTCGGGGTCGCTGATCGACCTCGGCAACAAGATGCTGAAGCCCGTCACCAACTTCGTCGGCGTGCACGTGTCGATGTTGGAGCGCCTGTTCGCCGGCAAGGACATGACCGCGTGGCGCGCGATGAACCAGTGGGTCAACGACGGCGTCCCGTTCCCGGGAGCCGCCTTCACCCAGTGGATCGAGGGCTTCTATCAGCAGAACCTGCTGGCGCGTGACGCCCTGACCATCGGTGGGCGGCCGGTCCACCTCTCGGCGATCACCGCGCCGCTCCTCACCATCACCGGCTCGAGGGACCACATCGTCCCACCGGAGATGGCCCGGCCCCTGAACGACCTGGTGGCAAGCCGCGACACCGAGTACCTCGAGCTGCCGGCGGGCCACGTCGGGCTGCTGGCCGGTAGCGGTGCCCGTGATCTGCTGTGGCCGAGGGTCACCGACTGGCTCGACGCCCGCTCCGACTGAGACCGACCGCAGCCCCGCCCGATCGGTCGGGGCCGCCGAACCCCTGGGGGAGATCCGCCATGCCCGACCCGTTTCCCACGTACGCGCCCGGAAAGACCATCGACGAACTCGCGGTCGGCGACAGCGCCAGCCTGTCCGGGAGCTTCTCCCAGGAGGACATCGACGCCTTCGCGCGGATCTCGGGGGACGACAACCCCGCCCATGTCAACGCCGCATGGGCCGACGCGTCGCCCTTCGGCGGCCGCGTTGCCCACGGGGTGCTCACCGCCGGCCTCATCTCGGCCGTGCTCGGCACCCAGCTCCCCGGCCCGGGGTCGATCTACATGTCCCAGACGCTCAAGTGGCTCGCCCCGGTGCGGCCCGGTGACGCGCTGACGGCCACGGTGACGGTCACGGAGATCATCGCGGAGAAGAAGCGCGTGGTCCTCGAGACGATCGTGCAGAAGGACGGTGAGACCGTGCTCACCGGCGAGGCGCTCATCAGCCCGCCCCGCGGGGGGTGAGGCCTCGGTGCACCTGGAGGGGAGGGCCCCGTCACCCGACCGGGTGTTCGGACAGCGAGGGGGGACGATGATTCGACGGATGGCGGTATTGGGAGCGGGCGTGATGGGCAGCGAAATCGCCCAGACGGCCGCGGCAGGGGGGGTCGAGGTGGTGTTGCTCGACTCGGACCCTGCCGCCCTGGAGCGCGGGGTGGCGCACGTCGCGAAGATCTGCGAGCGCCGCGTGCAGCGTGGGCGGATGAGCGCCGAGGATGCGCAGGCCATCCTCGCCCGCGTCAGCCCCACGGTTGACGCGGACGATCTGCACGACTGCGACCTCGCGATCGAGGCGGTGCCCGAGATCCTGGACGTCAAGCGCGAGGTCTTCCGGCACCTGGACTCCGCCCTTCCCGCGGGGGCGCTCCTCGCCTCGAACACGTCCGGCCTCTCGATCAGCGCACTCGCGGCCGAGACGAGCCGCCCCGAGCTCGTCGTCGGGCTTCACTTCTTCAACCCCGCCAGCGTGATGAAGCTGGTCGAGGTGATCCGGGGCACGACCACCAGCGAGGCGACGATGGCCGCCGCGGAGGAACTCGCCCGGGGGCTGGGCAAGGTTCCGGTCCGGGTGCGCGAGTGCCCGGGCTTCCTCGTCAATCGCATCCTCGTCCGCGCGCTGGCGGAGGCATACCGGCACGCGGCGGAGCTTCACGCGGACCTCGCCGCGGCTGATCGCGCGGTGGTCGAGGACGGGCCCGCCCCGATGGGCGCGTTCGCGCTGGGCGACCTGATCGGGCTGGACACGCTCGGGCACATCCAGCGCGATCTGGAGGAGGCCTACGGCGAGCGCTTCGCCGACGGGGGCGAGATCGGGCGGCGCGTCGACGCCGGCCGCCTCGGGAAGAAGTCCGGGGCCGGATTCTACGACGGCGATGCCCCGGAGGCGGCCCCGGATGCGGCCGGCCGCGAGGTGGCCGCCCGCTACTACGCCGGCGCACTCGACGAGGCGCGCCGCTGTGTCGAGGAGAAGATCGCCGCCGCCGGCGACGTCGACGCCGCGATGCGCTACGGCTGCGGCTGGGAGACGGGCCCGCTGGAGTGGGGGCGGTCGGCAGACCCCCGTCCGGCTGGCTGAGCCGCCCGTGGATCGTGACACCTTGACGCCGGCTCCCGCCGGCCCACCACACGCGAACGACGGAAGGAAACCATGACCCCCTCATCAGCACGCGATCCCGATCACGGTCCGGATCCCACGCCCGACGCCGACGCCGCCTCCGAGGCGAGCGAGTTCGAGGCCCTCGAATCGCTCGACCCCTACGGCTTCCTCGAGGCGTGGTCGCGCACCGCCTCCGCCGCCCTCCAGAACCCGGAAGGTCTCACAAAGGCCTGGAGCCGCTACGTCGCCGGCCTCGCCGAGGCCTCATCGGCCGCGGCCAGCCGCGCGGCCGGGGATGAGACCCCCGGACCGATACAGCCCGGGCGGCGCGATCGCCGCTTCAGGGATCCCGCGTGGGAGGAGAACCCCGCCTTCTTCGGGATGCTTCAGGCCTATCTGCTCGCGTCCCAGCTCGTCGGGGACGTTCTCGACGCGTCCGAGGTCGACGAGGTGACGGAACACCGGATGGGCTTCCTCACGGACGTGATGCTGGGCGCTCTGGCGCCGACCAACAACTTCTGGACGAACCCGGCGGCCATGAAGAGGGCGCTCGACACCGGCGGCGGGAGCGTCATGCGGGGGATGACGACGTTCATGGACGACGTCGCCAACAACGAGGGAATGCCCCGACAGATCGACCCGGACGCATTCGTGGTCGGCAAGGACCTCGCGGTCACGCCGGGCAAGGTCGTGTTCCGCAACGATCTCATGGAGCTGATCCAGTTCAAGCCGCGTACCGAGACGGTCTACGCGACGCCCCTGCTCATGAGCCCGCCGTGGATCAACAAGTACTACATCATGGACCTCGCACCGGGCCGCAGCTTCGTCGAGTGGGCGGTCGAGCACGGCCACACCGTGTTCGTCATCAGCTACCACAACCCCGACGCCGCCGACCGCGACGTGAGCCTCGACGACTACCTGCTGAACGGGCCGATCGCCGCCCTCGACGTGATTCGCGAGATCACCGGGGCCGAGCAGGCGAACATCGCCGGGCTCTGCCTCGGGGGTACGCTCACCGCCGCGCTCCGCGCCTACCTCGTCGCCGCCGGCGAGGACCGCATCGCCTCGACCACACTGCTCAATACGCTCGTGGATTTCAGTCGGCCGGGCCGCCTCGGGGCCTTCACCGACCTGGCCTCGGTGGAGCGGCTCGAGAAGCGCATGGCCGAGCGTGGCTTTCTCGAGGCGTCCGAGATGATGGGCATCTTCACCTTCATGCGCTCCAACGACCTGGTCTGGAACTACGCGGTGAACAACTGGCTGATGGGCGAGGACCCGAACCCCTTCGACATCCTCGCGTGGAACGCCGACAGCACGCGCATGCCGGCCAAGATGCACTCGTTCTACCTGCGCTCGTGCTATCTGGGCAACGAGTTGTCGCAGGGCCGGATGGAGCTCGCGGGCACCGTGCTCGATCCCACCTCGATCCGTGGCGACTTCTACGTCCTTGGGGCGATCGAGGACCACATCGCGCCCTGGGAGGGCAGCTACCTCACGACGCAGGTTCTCCCCAACGCCAGCGTGCGCTACGTGCTGAGCGCCGCCGGGCACATCGCCGGCATCGTCAACCCGCCGAGCCCGAAGGCGTGGTTCCGGACGGCAGACGTGCATCCGGCCGATCCCAAGGAATGGCTCGACGCCTCGGTCCGGCACGAGGGGTCGTGGTGGGAGGACTGGGCCGAGTGGATCGGTGCGCGGTCCGGCGAGCGCGTCAAGCCGCCCCGCATGGGCAGCCGCAAGCATCGCCCCGTGGCCGACGCCCCGGGGGCCTACGTACTCGAGAGGTGATCCGCGCTTGCAGAAGTACGCAATGCGTACTATAGTGAGCAATCAGATACCAGAGATCACTTACCCAGGAGGCACACAATGCCGTCACCCACCATTGAGTACGCCCAGGCCGCCCAGGAGAAGACCCTGAGCGCCCTCCGCCAGAGCCAGACCGCCGTCCTCGACGTCGTCGAGACGTGGGCCAAGGCCGTCGAGAACTCCGCCCAGGACCTCCCCGCCATCCCCGTTGCCAGCACGCTGCCGACGGCCGAGGAGATCATCAAGACCAGCTACGACTTCGCGGGCAAGGTGCTCGACGCTCAGCGGGAGTTCGCCCAGAAGCTCGTGAGCGCCGCCGGCCCCGCCGTCAAGACCACGAAGGTCGACGTTCCGGTCAAGTAGACCTTCGTCGTGACGCAGGATCCCTGGAGCGGACAGGTCGAGGCGCTCGGCCGGTTCATCCACACTCAACGCAAGCTCGCGAAGCTGTCGCTTCGCGAGCTTGCGAGCTTGAGCGACATCTCCAACGCCTACCTGAGCCAGGTGGAGCGCGGCCTGCACCAGCCCTCGATGAGGGTCGTCACCCAGGTCGCGCGGGCGCTCGGAATCCCGCCCGAGACCCTTCTCTCGCAGGCCGGCCTGCTCGACGATTCCGAGCCGGCCGCGGCCGCCGGAGCCTCACCCGAGCACGGATCGGCCGAAGCCGCCATTCGGGCCGACCCGGGACTGACCGAGGGGCAGCGCGAGGCCCTGTTGGCCGTCCTCCGGAGCTTCTCCGAAGGCTAGTCCGCCCCGGCGGACGCCCGCGGCGTCAGCCGAACGCCGCGCTCACATCGTTGACCGAGGTGGGGAGGCTCCTCTCGCCGTCGCCGTCGGGGGCCGTGTAGGCCGGTCCGGGCGAGGCGGGGACGATGACCGCCGGATCGATCCGCAGCACCACATAGCCGGCCACCGCGCCCGCCCCGAAGCCGGGAGTGAAGATGCGCATGGGCCGATCGATGACGCCGTCCGTCACGGCGTCGTGAATCGCGATCGGGATGCTCGCCGCGGAGACGTTGCCGACCCTTTCGATGTTGAAGTAGAGGGCATCCGCCGGGATGCCCGCTTGAACAGCGAGCTCCACCACCATGGTCCGGTTCGCCTGATGGGGCACGACGAGGTCGATCGCGTCCACCAGCGCCCGCCCGGGATCGTCGGGGTGGGGCAGATCGCCCAGCTCGCCCATCATCTGCACCAGGTAGCGCTCCACGAGGGCCTTCACCTCCGGCCCCCAGACGGTGACGTCGTTGTCGAACTCGGGGTTGGGCCAGATGATCGAGTTGACCTCGCTCGCCGGGCCGCTGGCGTACGTCTGGAAGACCTCGACGTCGCCCGGGTCGCCCTCGGCGGCCGGGGCGATGACCATCGCGGCAGCACCGTCTCCGAAGATCATGCGCGAGGGCCGGACGCTGCCGATCTTGTCGGAGAACTTCTCGGCGCAGACCACGAGAACGGGGCGCTTGATCTCCTGAAGCAGCCTGACCGCCGCGCCGATCCCGTAGGGGAATCCGGCGCAGGCGGCCACCAGGTCGTAGGAGACGTGCGTCTGGAAGATCCCGAGCTGCCCTGACAGCCAGGTCGCGACCGAGGGCAGCAGGCGCGAGCTCGTGCAGGAGCAGAAGATGACGGCGGCGATCTCCTCGGGCCGGCGCCCGGCGCCCTCGAGGGCGCTCGTGGCCGAGAGGAGGGCCAGTTCGTCGAGGTCGCGCTCGGTGTAGATCCGCGCCTCGATCCCGGTCTTGTCGCGGATGTCATCGGCCGTCATCGGGGACCAGCTGTACGCGGTGTTGCGTATGACGTCCTCGTTCTCGCAGACCCGCTCGCCCTTGAAGATCGCGAGGGCTTCGAGATGCGGTTTGACGGCGAAGCTGTCAGCCACGACCACGGGTGGGATCGGAGCCTGAGACGGCTGAACCCGCGCCGGAGGAGCGGGACGCCGATGGACGGCGACAGGAGGGGTGCGGCAACGCCGGATGAACTCCCGCACCTCGCGGTTGCGCGGCGCGAAGACCACCACGAACTCGTCGCCGGTGATCCGTCCGACCTGCTCGAGCCTCATCTCGCTGCGGCTCCACGGGTACTGGTTGTGCATCACCATGGCCATCCGCATGAGCGCCTCGAGCTCGGGCTGGTCCTCGGAGCAATCGAGGATCTGGTCGTAGCCGTAGACCGGGAAGTCGGGGTCGTAGGACGACAGGCAGTAGGTCAGGTTGTCCCCGTCGGCGAGAGCCTCCGCGACGGTCATCTTGATCGCCGAGAGCTCCGTCGCGTGATGCAGCTTGTTCCGGTAGACGTCGAAGAGGACGTCGTAGATCCGGTCTTCCGCCTCGGCATCCCAGGCGGCCGGCAGGCCCTCGTAGCACTTGGCGACGGCCGCGACCTTGCGGTCGCCCTCCCTCCACGGAGTCAGTATCGGCAGGAAGACGTCATCACGATGCCGCGCGACGTCCCGCCAGCGAATGGGCCGCTTCTCGTACATCGTCATCGCGTAGCGGTTCGCCCAGAAGAGGTTCAGCGCCAGGTCGCGCAGCAACGCGAAGCGCGACGCATAGCCGCCCGACTCGGTCTTCGCGAGGATGTCGGTTCCCGTCGGCGCCTTGGCCTCGAAGTCACGACGCACCACGGCGGACAGTTGATCCTCGGTCTCGATGGAACTGAAGTCGAGGTCCCCCAAGAAGTTGGAAGGGAAGACAAGCTGGCCGTGACTATTGACGACGAAGGGCTTTCCCACGACTCGCTCCCGATTCCTGAGACTGGAGGATCACGCTAGCCCACAGCAATGGGGCTCGGTAGGGACGCGCTCCCCCTAGGTGCGAGGCGTCCTGTAGCGCTTGCAGGACGGCGGGGTTAGCGTCCGTCCGTAATGGACAGCCGGATCGCGATCGTCAATCGAGGTGAGCCCGCACGACGGCTGATCCACGCAGCCCGTGAGCTCAACCACGAGCGTGGCTGGGCGATTCACGTGATCGCGCTGCACACGCCCGAGGAGCGGCGGGCCACATTCGTACGCGAGTCGGATGAGTCGGTGGTCATCGGGCGGTCCGGCTCCGGCAACCCCTACATCGACCACGCCGAGCTCGAGCGGGCCCTGCGCGAGTGCGAGGCCGACGCGGCCTGGGTCGGCTGGGGGTTCGTCGCCGAAGACCCCGCGTTCGCGGAGCTGTGCGAGCGCATCGGGGTCACCTTCATCGGCCCGCCCGCCGAGGCGATGCGGCGACTCGGCGACAAGATCGCCGCCAAGCTCCTCGCCGAGCAGGTCGGGGTTCCGGTCGCCGAGTGGAGCCGCGGCCCCGTGGTCAGCGACGCGGACGCGCTGTCCCACGCGGCCACGATCGGCTTCCCGCTCATGATCAAGGCCGCCGCCGGGGGCGGCGGGCGCGGGATCCGGGTGGTGGGCTCCGAAGCCGAGCTGCTGCCCGCCCTCGGCCGGGCCCGCGACGAGGCCAGACGGGCCTTCGGCGACGCAAGCGTGCTGATGGAGCGGCTCGTCACGGGCGCGCGCCACGTCGAGGTGCAGGTGGCGGTCGACAACAACGGCACCGGCTGGGCCGTCGGCGTGCGCGACTGCTCGGTCCAGCGCCGCAGTCAGAAGCTCATCGAGGAGTCCGCATCGCCGGGGATGGACGCGGAACTCGAGAGCGAGCTGCGGCGCTCGGCGGTGGCCCTGGTGCTGGCGGCCGGGTATCGCAATCTCGGCACGGTCGAGTTCCTCTATCAGCCGGAAGAGCGCGCGCTGGCCTTCCTCGAGGTCAACACCCGGCTCCAGGTGGAGCACCCGGTGACCGAGGCGACGACCGGCCTCGACCTGGTCAAGCTGCAGCTTCACATCGCCGCGGGTGGCCGCCTCGAGGGAGAAGCGCCCGCGACGCGTGGCCATGCGATCGAGGCGCGCGTCAACGCGGAGGACTCGGAGCGCGGCTTCGCCCCGGCCCCCGGCAGGGTGGAGCTGTTCGGCCTGCCGACGGGCCCGGGGATCCGCGTGGACACCGGGATCACCGAGGGGGACGTGATCCCGCCGGAGTACGACTCGATGATCGCGAAGGTGATCGCCTGGGGGTCGGACCGGGCGGAAGCCCTGGCCCGCCTGCGCCGCGCGCTCGAGGAGATGAGGGTCGTGGTGCGGGGCGGGGCGACCAATCGTGCCTTTCTCGTCGATCTGCTCGGCCGGCCCGAGGTCGTCGCGGGAACCGCTGACACCGGCTGGCTCGACCGCCTGAGCGCCGAGGGCGCGCTCGTGTCCGATCACGGCGCTGAGGTGGCGCTCATCGCCGCGGCGATCGACGCCGACGGGGCCGAGGAGGCCCTCGAGCGCCGAGCCTTCTACGCATCGGCCCGCCGCGGGCGGCCGAAGGCCAGTCACGAGATCTCCCGGAACGTGGAGTTGCGCCATCGCGGCGAGTCGTATCGCCTGACGGTCTCCCGGACGGGTCCGCAGCGCTATCGGATCACGGTGCCCGAAGGGTGCCTGGATGTGGATGTCGATCGGCTGGGGCAGTTCGAGTCGCGCCTCCAGGTGAGCGGCCGCACGCACCGGGTGATCTCGGTCGCCTACCCGCCGGACCACGTGATCGAGGTTGACGGCGTGGCCCACCGGGTCTCGATAGACGAGGGGGGGCTGGTACGCGCCCCCGCCCCGGCCCTCGTCGTGTCTGTGACGGTCGCGCCCGGAGACGCGGTGACCGCCGGGGCGACGGTCGTGGTGCTCGAGAGCATGAAGATGGAGACCGCGGTGACCGCCCCGTTCGATGGGGTGGTGGCGGAGATCCTGGTCGGGGGGAACGTCCAGGTCGACGCGGGGGCTCCACTCCTGCGGATGGAGGCACGCTCCGACGGGATCGTCGGAGAGCCGCAGCGGGCGCGCGTCCTGTTCGAGATACCCCCCGCCACGTCGGGCGGCGATCCCCGGCGACGGGCGTCGGAGATCCTCGGCGCGATCCGGGGCCTGCTGCTGGGGTACGACGTCAGCGCGGCCGAGGCACGCGACCTGGTCGCCCAGCTGGACGATCTGCGGGCGGCCCTCCCGCCCGACGACCCGGCGCTCCTGCAGGGCGAGATCGACGCCCTGGGCGTATTCGCGGACCTCGCCGAGCTCTCCCGGGCCCGGCCGCCGGTGCAGGCGAGCGATCTCGCCGACGAGATGGTCCACAGCCCGCGAGAGCACTTCCACCATTACCTGCGCTCTCTGGACGCCGAGCGCGAGGGAGTGCCCGCGCGGCTGCGCCGCTCGCTGGAGCGGGCGCTCGGGCACTACGGGGTGAAGGGCCTCGACCGCAGCGCCGCCCTCGCCGAGGCGGCCTACCGCATGTTCCTGGCGCAGGAGAGGGTGCCCTCGCAATTCCCGGCGGTGGCCGGCCTGATGGACGGCCGCCTCCGCGATGCCGACACGCTGCCCGCCCCGCTGCGCAAGGAGCTGCGCGAGACGCTGGACCGCCTCGTGGCCGCGACTCAGCTGCGCCACCCGGCGATCGGGGAGCTGGCGCGCAGCGTGCGTTTCGCCTGCTTCGACGGCCCGCTGATCGCGGCGGCCCGCCATCGTGCGCATCGCCTGGTGCGCGACCGGCTCGAGTACCTGGCCGAGAACCCCGACACCCCGGACCACGACCGGCTCGTCGACCAGTTGGTCGCCACATCGCAGCCGCTCCTCTCGATCCTCGGGGAACGTGCCGCGCAGGCCATGTCCGAGCACGATCCGATGCTCGAGGTGCTCACGCGCCGCTACTACAAGATCCGCGACCTCCGCGACCTGCGGCTGATCACCGTCGACGGGCGTCACCTCGCCTCGGCCACCTACGGCCGCGCCGGCCGGGACGTGCGACTCGTCACGGCCATCGGGAGCATCGACGACCTCGATGGGCTCCTCGAGACGGTCGGCCGCTTCGTGCGGAGCCTTCCCGGCGCCGAGGGCGTGGCCGACCTCTACCTCACCGGGCACGAGGCCCCCGCCCCGGACGAGATGGCCGAGCGCATCGACCGTGCCATCGGGCAGGCCGCCGTTCCCGCCGAGGTGCGCCGGCTCGCCGTGTCGGTGGCTTTCGCGGATGGCGAGACGAACCAGTTCACCTTCCGTCCGGTCGAGGGGCGCCTACGCGAGGAGCGTGTGGTCCGCGGGCTGCATCCGATGATCTCGCGGCGGCTGCGCTTCTGGCGGCTCTCCAACTTCGAGGTGAGCCGCCTGCCGTCGGTCGACGACACGTACCTCTTCCACTGCGTCGCACCGGGGGGGCTCAGGGACGAGCGGTTCGTCGCCCTCGCGGAGGTCCGCGACCTCACGGAGGTCCGTGACGCCTTCGGCAGGCTGACGGCCCTGCCCGAGGTCGAGCACATCCTGGCCGGGTGCCTCGAAAGCATTCGCCGGAGCCAGGCCGAACGCCCCGAGAGGCGCCGCCTGCAGGCGAACCATGTCTTCCTCTACATCTGGCCGACCGTGGAGGTGCCCCTCGCCGAGCTGACGGCGGCGGCCGTGCGGCTGGCCCCGATGACCGAGGGGCTCGGGCTGGAGGAGGTCCTCCTCTGCTTCGGCGCCGCGAAGAAGGCGACCGGCGAGGTGCGGGACATGGCCCTTCGCTTCTCGTACCAACCCGGCGCCGGCGCCGAGGTGGGACTCACCGAGGCGCCGACCGAGCCCCTGTCGCCGACCGACGAGTACGCCCAGCGCGTGCTGGCCGCCCGGCGTCGCGGCACCGTATACCCCTATGAGCTCGTCCGGCTCCTCACGGGCGACCGCGGCGAGTTCCTCGAGCACGATCTGGACGATGACGGGCGGCTCGTGCCCGTGGATCGACCGCCGGGGCAGAACCGCGCCGGGATCGTGGCCGGGGTCGTGCGCACGCCGACCGAGAAGCATCCCGACGGGATCGTGCGGGTCGCTCTCCTCGGCGACCCGACGCGCTCGCTCGGCTCGGTGTCCGAGCCGGAGTGCAGCCGCATCCTCGCGTCCATCGACCTCGCCGACGAGCTCGGCGTGCCCGTCGAGTGGTTCGCCATCTCGTCGGGGGCGAAGATCTCCCGCGAGAGCGGCACCGAGAACATGGACTGGGTCTCCCGGGTGCTGCGCCGCATCATCGACTTCACCCAGGCGGGGGGAGAGGTGAATGTCGTCGTGGCCGGCATCAACGTCGGCGCGCAGCCCTACTGGAACGCCGAGGCGACGATGATGATGCACACCCGGGGCATCCTGATCATGACGCCCGACAGCGCGATGGTGCTGACCGGCAAGCAGGCCCTCGACTACTCCGGAGGAGTCTCGGCTGAGGACAACTTCGGCATCGGCGGCTTCGACCGGATCATGGGCCCGAACGGGCAGGCGCAGTACTGGGCCCCTCACCTCGCCGGAGCCTGCGAGGTGCTGCTCACGCACTACGCCCACAGCTACATCGCGCCCGGAGAAGGGTCCCCGCGCCGGGCCCTCACCTCAGACCCGATGGACCGGGACGTCTGCCTCAGTCCCCACTCCGGCCCGGGGACCACCTTCACGACGGTGGGCGAGATCTTCTCGCACGCGACGAATCCCGAGCGCAAGAAGGCGTTCGACGTGCGATCGCTGATGAACGCCGTGATCGACCAGGACCACCCGCCCCTCGAGCGCTGGGCGACGATGGCGGACGCCGATACCGCGGTCGTCTTCGACGCCCACCTCGGTGGCTTCCCGGTGACCGTCCTCGGGATCGAGTCGCGGCCCATCCCCCGCCACCACTTCCTGCCCGCGGACGGCCCCGACCAGTGGACGGCCGGGACGCTCTTCCCGCTCTCCTCCAAGAAGGCGGCGCGCGCGATCAACGCCGCGAGCGGGAACCGGCCGGTGGTGGTGCTCGCGAACCTGTCGGGCTTCGACGGCTCGCCCGAGTCGTTGCGCAAGTGGCAGCTCGAGTACGGCGCCGAGATCGGACGGGCGGTCGTCAACTTCGAGGGGCCCATCGTGTTCTGCGTGGTGTCGCGTTACCACGGTGGCGCGTTCGTGGTCTTCTCGGGGGCGCTGAACGACGAGATGGAGGTGCTCGCCGTGGAGGGTTCCTACGCCTCGGTCATCGGCGGGGCGCCCGCGGCCGCGGTGGTGTTCGCCGGCGACGTCACCGCGCGCACGCAGGCCGACCCGCGCGTCGCCGAGGTGCAGGCGCGACTGGATGCGGCCGACGACGCGGACCGCGGCCGAGTGCGCGCCGAGCTCGACGAGGCGCGCGCGTCCGTTCGCTCCGAGAAGCTCGGGGAGGTCGCGGCCGAATTCGATGCCATCCACAGCGTTCAACGGGCCCTGGAGGTGGGGTCGGTGGACGCGATCATCCCGGCGAGCGAGCTGCGCCCGCGGCTCATCGCGACGGTCGAGCGCGGCCTCGCGCGCCGTGGCGCCGCCCACGTCGTGCCGCCGCCGCGGGGGCATTGACGACCCCGGCCCGGGCCGCCGGCCGGGTGCCCGTCTCGCCGCCCGGCCCGCTGGTGCAGGCGACCCCGTGATCGCCCACGCCGCCCCGCCGCCTCCCGTCATCGTGTCGGGCCCGCCGGTGGCCTTCGCGGCGATCACCCTGCGGCTGGGAGCCGGGACGCGGCGAATCGAGGTCCAGAGGGACGGGCGCATCATCGTCCGGCGCGACGTGCCGGCCGGGCCGCGCCGCCTCTCCGTGCGCCTGCCGGCGGGCACCGGGGCCGTGCGTGTGCGCGCAGTGGGCCCCGCCGGGGCACGCTGGTCGGCGACCGCGCGGATCCGCGTCCTGCCGCGGTCGGCGCGCCGCGCCGGGCGCTGGCCCGGCGTCGTCGACGTTCGCCTCCAGCGTGACGTCAACCGCCTGGTCGCCGGCGTGCCGGCGATCGCGGGCGTCTACGTGCAGGACATGGTGAGCGGCTGCGGCGCGAGCCAGAACGCCGACGCGCAGTTCCCGGCCGCGAGCACCCTCAAGGCCGCGATCCTGGTGGACGCGGTGCGCCGCGGTCGCGCCGCCGAGCTGGGGCCGCTGCTCGATCGGATGATCCGCGACTCGGACGACCGCGCGGCGAACCAGGTGCTGACGGCCCTCGGCGGGGGCTCGGGCGAGGCCGGGGCCGCCGGCGTCACCGACACGCTCCACCGCCTGGGCCTCACCCGGTCGCTGGTGCGCCGGCCCTACATCATCGAGGACGCCCGGCGGCCGCTCCCGATCACGACCCTCCGCAGCCCCGCGCTGTTCACGAACTTCATCACGACCCCCTACGAGCTCGCGCGGCTGATGGTGGCGATCCACCGGGGGGCGATCGGGCGCGGAGGCGTCGCGCGCCTGGGCATCGCGCCGCGGGCCGCGCGGGTGGAGTTGCTGGCGCGCCTCCTGGACGTGCGCGACACGAGCAAGCTCGTCGCCGGAGTGGTCCCCGCGGGCGTCCCCGTGGCCCACAAGACCGGGTACACGCAGATGGTGAAGCACGACGGCGGGGTGATCTACCTGGCCCGCGGACCGGTGGTCGCCGCGGTGATGACGTGGAGCGCCGCGGGCGTGTCGGACGCCGTGGGGGACCGCTTCATCACCGGGGTGGCGCGGGCGGCCACGCGGCGGCTCGCGACAGGCGGATCCTGCCCGCGCGTGCCGATACGGGTCCGGAGCGGGAGATAGCGTCCCGCCACGGCGACGGGGGGGACCGATGGGGACGGGCGCATGGCTGCCGGATCCGACGCGCGCCGGCCGGCTGCGCTACTGGGACGGCTCGCGCTGGACCGAGCACGTGAGCCGGAGCGGCGAGGTGGAGGCGGACCCGATCGCCGGCATGCCGCCCCCCGCCGCCGCGCCGCCCGCCGTCGCCGAGGATCCCGCCTCGGCCGGCCCGGAGGCGTCGCGGCCGGCGCCCGCGACGGGCGGCGTCCACCCGCCCACGATCCTCGGCCGCGCCGGCTTCGCCGTGGCGGCCCTCGGGGGCGTGATGACCGCGGCGACGGCCGGCTCCACCGCCGTCAACCAGGGCGACTTCGGCTATATCGAGGTCGCCGGTGGGTCGTGGATCGGCGTCATCGCGGCGGTCCTGTGCGTCGCGGCGGCCGCGGCGCCGTGGCCGTGGGCGCGGATCGCCGGGGTCGGCGTGTCGTCCTTCTTCGCGATCCTGGTGGCCTTCGCGCTGATCGGCTTCCGTACCTCCGAGGACCTGCTGCCCGGCGTCGACGTGACCCTCGACACGGCCGGCCGGCTGATGCTGGTGGGGTCGCTCCTGCTCTTCGCCGGGACGGCGATCGCCCTGGTGGGCATGCGGCCGCTCGTGCGCGCCCCCGACCACGCCGCCGCGCCGCGTGAGGGCAAGGCCGTCGCCGCTCTGGTCGTGGGGATCGCAGGGCTCCTCCTGCCCTTCCTCTGCGCGCCGGCGATCGGCCTGGCGCTGTTCGCCATGGACGACCACCGCGCGACCGACGGCCGCATCGGAGCGCGTGGGATCGCCGTCGCCGGGTTCGTGCTGGGGGTGGCCGGGCTCGCGATCTGGGCCGTCGCCCTCACTCTGGGGATGCTGCTCGCCCAGCCCTGAGGGCCGAGCGTTCGCCGGCGCGACGCAGGCGCACGCGGCGGACCTCGATGAGGAGCCGCCAGTCGATGCGCCCGAAGACCCAGAGCGCGGCCGCCAGGATCACGATCCCGAGGGCCACCGACCACGGGCCGACGGCGGCGCGCAGGCGGTCGGCGATCTGGTCGGCCGCCACCCCCGCGGCCGCGACCCCGATGCCATAGGTCACCAGGCGCCCGGCGAAGCAGGCCGCCGCGACGACGGCGAGGTTGATGCGCAGGAGGCCGGCCGCGATGTAGAGGGCGCCGGCGGGAGGAGGGGAGAGGGCGAGCAGGCCCGCGGCGCCCGAGGTCCCGCGGCGTCCACGAAGGCGGCCGGCAAGGTAGTCCACGTTCTCGCGGGTCGCGCCGCCCATGAAGCGGGGCCCGAGCGCGCGGGACGACCACGCCAGCGCGGTGCGCCCGGCGGCGGCGCCCAGGGCCCCGGCGACGACGATCCCCACGGGGGTGGCCGAGAGCTCCAGGCTCAGGTAGCTCAGCACCAGCCACGAGGGCGGCAGCGGGAGCGGGGTGACCGTCATCGCGGCGACGATCGCCGCAGCGAGGAGATAGGTCACGCGGTCAGGCTAGCGGCGCCCGTGGCCGAAGTGCTGGCCCCCCGGCGCGGCGGCGCGCACCCGGGTCATGGCCGCCACCTCGGCCGCCGCGGGGCCCGCGTTCTCGCTCGGCGGCGCGATCCGCTCCATGCGCGTGACCAGCACGTTGATGGTGCGCTCATGGCGCTCCAGGCGCCCCCAGGCCATGAGGAGGGGGTCGGCCCTCACCACCGCGCGGTATCGCTCGTAGATCTGCGGGCGCACGATGCAGTTGACCATGCCGGTCTCGTCCTCGAGCAGCAGGAACACGATGCCGCCGGCCGTGGCAGGGCGCTGGCGGGCCACCACCAGGCCGGCCACCAGCACGTCGGTGCCATGGCCGGTCTCGCGCAGATGGGCGGCCGTGAGGACGCCAGGCGGCAGGCCGGGGCGCACCAGCGCCACCAGGTGCCAGCCGGTCGACAGGCCGGTGGTCTCGTAGTCGGTGATCGTGCGCTCGAAGCGGCTCAGCTCGGGCAGCGGCGGCGCCGGGGCGGCCGGGATGGGCAGCGCCAGCTGGGTGCCCCGCGCGCTCGCCCGCGGCCGTGCCAGCACCCCGAGCTCCCACAGCATCGCCCGGCGCGGCTGCTCGAACACGTCGCAGGCGCCCGCCCGAACCAGCTGGGCCAGCTGCTCGCGCCGCATCTCCGAACGCGCCGCCAGGTCGGCGATGCCGCGGAAGGGCCCGTCCAGCTCCCGCTCGGTCACCAGCCGAGCGGCCGCGTCCTCGCGCACCTCGCGCACGTATCCCAGCCCCACGCGCACGGCTCCGTCCTCCATGGTGCAGATCGCCTCCGAGCGGGCGACGCAGGGCGGCAGCACGCGCACCCCCCGGCGCTGGGCGTCGCGCACGAGGCTGGCCGGGGGGTAGAAGCCCATCGGCTGGGCGTTGAGCAGGGAGGCCAGGAACTCGGCCGGATAGCGCTGGCGCAGCCAGGCGCTCTGGTAGGCCAGCACCGCGAACGCCGACGAGTGCGCCTTGGGGAAGCCGAAGTTGGAGAATCCGATCAGCTTGGTGAACACGGTGCGGATGATCTCGTCGTCCACCCCGCGGGCCCGCGCCCCGTCGCGGAACTCGCGCCACAGGTCGAGCATCGCCTCGCGGCTGCGCTTGCGGCTCATCGCCCGCCGCAGGGCCTCGGCCTGACCGGGGGTGAACCCCGCGAGCGCCATCGACACCTCGAGCACCTGCTCCTGGAACACCACCACCCCGAGGGTCTCGCGCAGCACGTCGGCCAGCAGCGGGTGGTCGTAGGGGGGCTCGAAGCTCGGGTCGGCCCGTTTGGCGCGGCGGTGCTTGACGTAGGGGTGCACGGCGCCGCCGCTCACCGGCCCGGGGCGGATGAGGGCCACCTGGATGGTCAGGTCGTCGAGGTTCTCGGGGCGCGTCTGCAGCAGGCTCTGCATCTGGGCGCGGCTCTCGATCTGGAACACGCCGATCGTGTCGGCGTCCTGGATCTCGGCGTACACCGAGGGGTCGCTGAAGCCGATGCGCGACAGGTCGACGCTCTCGCGCCGCTCCGTGGCGATCATGTCGACGCACTCCTCCACGGCCGAGAGCATCCCCAGCCCGAGCAGATCGATCTTCACGAAGCCGGCGTCGGCGCAGGAGTCCTTGTCCCACTGGCAGATCTGCCGTCCGGGGAACGCCGCCGGAACGACGGGCACCAACTCGATCAGCGGGCGGGCGCTGACCACCATGCCCCCAGAGTGCTGTGACAGGTGTCGGGGCAGGTTGGCCGCCTCGCGGGCCAGGAACGCCAGCGCCCGCCAGCGCGGGGAGGCCATCTTGGCCGGCCCGTCGGGCAGGCGCGCCAGCTCCTCCTCCACGGCGTCGGCCGACGACCAGCCGTCGGCCAGCCGCGCCAGGCGCTCGAGATCGGCCTCGGGAAGGGCGAGCGCCGTGCCGAGCTGCCGGATGGCCATCCGGATGCGAAAGGTGGGGAAGGCGGCCACCAGCGCCGCGTGCTCGGGCCCGTAGCGGATGATGATCTCCTCGATCAGGCGCTCGCGGACATCGCGCGGGAAGTCGAGGTCGATGTCGGGCACCGACGCCATGTCGCGGTTGAGGAAACGCCCCAGGAACAGCCCGTTCTCGACCGGATCGATATGGGAGAGGCCGGTCAGGTAACAGACGATCGAGCCGACCGACGATCCCCGCCCGCGTCCCGGCGGCAGCCAGCGCCGGGCGGATCCGGCCGGGCGCACCTGCAGGGCCACCTCGCGGGCGATCTCCAGGATGTCCCGGTGCAGCAGGAAGAAGCCGGCGAGGTCGTGGTGGGCGATCAGCGCCAGCTCCTCGTCCAGCCGCGTCCGCGCCGCCATGCGTTTGGTGGCGTTGGGGTACCGCGCGCCGAGCTGGTGGGCGCAGACGCGGGCCAGCGCGGTCTGGGCGGTCTCGCCCGGGTGCGACCCCACGAAGTCGGGGAAGCGGTATCCCAGGTCGCGGGTGAGGTCGAACTCGAGGCGCTCGGCCGTGCGGAGGGTCTGCGTCACGGCCTCCGGATGGTCGGCGAAGAGCGCCGCCGTCTCGGCAGGCGGGCGCAGCACGGCGTGGCGGTTGCCGCGGCGGGCGTCCTCGGAGCCGTCCAGGGTGAGGCGGTGGCCGATGGCCACGAAGGCGTCCTGCAGCAGCGCCCTCTGGGGGGTGTGGGCGTGCGGATCGCCGGTCGCGACGCAGGAGACCCCGGTCGCCTCGGCCAGCTGGGCCAGCTCGCGGGCCAGGCGCCGGTCGCCCCGTGAGCGCGGGCGCTGGATCTCCATCTGGACGTTGCCGGGTCCGAAATCGCGTTTCAGCGCGCGCACGGCGGCCTCGGCGGCGGCGCGCTCGCCCGCCGCCACGAGGCGGGGCACCAGGCCGTGGCGCGCGCAGCCGGTCAGGCACACCAGGCCCTGCGCGTGGGAGCCGAGCGCCTCGCGATCGAGGGCCGGGGGCAGCGGCCGGCGATCCGGCGGCGGCCGCGTGTGCGCGTGGGCGATGGTGATCAGCCGGCAGAGGTTGGCGTAGCCGGTCGCGTCGGCCACCAGCAACGTGAGGTGCGATCCATCGCGCAGCGTGAGCTCGGCCCCGGTGATGGGGCGCACGCCGGCGGCCCGGGCCGCCTGGGCGAAGGCCAGAGATCCGCAGAGCCCGTCGTGATCGGTGATCGCCAGCGCCGCATGGCCCATCCGGGCGGCCGCTCCGGCCATCTCCTCAGGGGCGGAGGCGCCGTCCAGGAAGCTGAACGCCGTGTGCGCGTGGAGTTCGACGTAGGGAGGAGACGGCATGCGAACACATGTTCGTATCCGTTCGGCGAGGATGCAAGCCGCCCCGGGAGGGGGGCGCGCCACTTGGCGTGTCACGCGATGCCAATTGGCGCGTCACCCGAAAACGGCGCGGGATTCCCACCGCCATCGCCCTCTCGCCACACCCGCTCCGCAAAGCGGGGCCCCCCGCTACTCGCGCGGGTCGGTGGAGAAGTTCGGGTAGCGGTCGGTGAGCATGCTCGCGTAGGCGTGCGTCTGAGCGGTGAAGCGGACGATCCAGGCGGTCAGGTCGCGCAGGCCCAGCGGCATGGCGCCGGTGAAGAGGCAGACGATCCACGAGATCACCGCGACGATCCAGATCAGATACCCGAGGATATCCGCCACGATCAGCGCGGGGATCACGAGGATGGCGCGGAAGCCGGTCACCCAGCGGTTCTGCGGTTCCGGCGGGGCCACCACCAGGTCGGCGCCGTACGGCCGGTCGCCGAGGAATCCCGGGTACGGATCGGCCAGGAACAGCAGGTAGCCGTACACCTGCACGCCATAGCGCAGGTACTGCGCGATGAAGTTGTGCAGCCCTATCGGCGTCGTGCCGGCGAAGAGCGTCGCGAACCAGCTGGCGATCACCGCGAAGAACACGACGATGCCCCACAGCGACAGCCAGATCAGGTGCGGGATCACGAGGATCAGGCGCACGAGCACCGTGAGGCGCGTGCGCTTCAGATCATCGGAGAGCGTGAGGGAGATCGGATGCGCCATCGCGCGGCACTGTATGGGGGGATCCAGTGCCGCACAAGGTCGCGCCTGAGGCGTGACGGATCACGACGAGGGGGGCCCCGGTGGTGCGGGCGCCCCCCTCGGTGACGGCGGCGATCGGGTGCCCTCCGATGGCCGCTCGTGGTGCCTGTCGGCACCCCGTACCGCCTTTGGAGGTGCCCTCCTTCGGCGTACAGGTGGTTTCTTCCCGGTCGCTCGCAGGGTGAAACCCGCCGAATGCCGTCGCGGGGGGAACCGACCGCGTTGGGGCCGGGGCGGACCGCCAGTACGATCGCGCCGGTTTGCGGCCCCGCCCCACGACAGGACACCCGCCGATGCATCGACGACTCGCCCTTTCGCTCCTCGCCGTGACGGCTCTGCTCGGCGCGCCGGCCGCGGCGATGGCCGCGTTGCCCTACGTGGCGGTCGATGCCGGTCACGGCGGCGGCGACACCGGGGCGGTGGGCTATCTGCCGCCGGGAACGCAGACCGGCCTCACGCCCCGCACCGACGCGCAGGGGCGGACGCTTCTGTACGAGAAGGACATCAACCTCGACATCGCCCAGCGGCTCGACGTCTGGCTGCGCTCCCAGGGCGGCCGCACCCTGATGACGAGAACGCAGGACCTGGCCGGCGGCGACCGGCCGTCCACCACGACCACGAACGACCTGAAGGCGCGGACCGACCTCGCCAACGCGGCGCACGTGGACCTGTTCGTCTCGATCCACAACAACGCGCTGGGCGCCACCACCAGCGGCACCGAGACATACCACTACTACTACTCGGGCGCCGCGGCGCGGACGCTGGCCCGGGACGTGCAGCGCGAGTTGGTCGCCAGCCTGCGGCTGCCCGACCGCGGCGTGAAGAGCGCCGGCTTCTACGTTCTGCGCCACAGCGAGATGCCGGCGATCCTGGTCGAGGGGGGCTTCCTGACCAACCCCACCGAGGCCCTGCTGCTGGCCGACCCCGGCGTGCGCGAGACCCTGGCCGAGGCCATCGGCCGCGGCATCGCCGCGTACGCCGCCCACGGTCTCACCGCGCCGCCGCGCCTGGCACCGACCCTCGGGCCCTGGAAGAACAAGCCGGCCAGCGCTCCGGCCGGCTACAAGCTGGTCAAGACCGGCGTCGGCAACCCCGTCGGCCGTGGCGGATGGATCGCCGTGATCGTCGGCTTCGTGCCGTCGCCGTCGTCGCTGCCGGCCACGATCGGACCGTGGAAGGTGCGGCCGAAGGTGATTCCGGGCGGCTATCGTCTGGTCAAGACCGGACCCAGGAACCTGGTCGGCAAGGGCGGCTGGCTCGCCGTCGTGAACACCGCCAGCCCGTAGGTCAGCCGTGGGCGAACCAGTTCGCCCCGGCGGCCTCGCGGTAGGCCACCACCACCCGCCCGGGATCGAGCACCACCTCGAAGTAGTGGCGATCGACCGGGCGGTCGGTCCACCAGAGGTCCTGGACGAGCCAGTCGTCGCGCACGGCGATCACCTCGCGCCGCCGTCCCCGCAGGGTGACCGCGGTCGGTGTCCCGTCGCGATCGCTCTCCACCCGCACCGGGTGGGGCGTGCCCACCGCGCGCAGCGTCACGGCTCGTAGGGGGTCAGGGCCCAGCGCCGTTCGGGCAGACGCGACCAGGGCTCGATCTCGACCACCCTCAGCATCGCCTCGCTGCCCTGCGCGGCGCGCACCTGGCGCACGGCCTCCCCGGCCCGCGTCCGGCGCTCCTGGGCCGGGGAGGGGATGGCCGTGAGCTGATGGCCGGCGAGCGCGCCGGAGGCGTCTCCGCCGATCCAGAGCTCGTCGACCGGGCCGGTGATCTCGGTGAGGCGGGGGAGGGCGGCCAGGGCCAGGCGGTCGGAGTCGGCCGTCGCCTCGCGCAGGGTGAGGTCGCGCACCCACGAGCCGCCGTCGCTCAGGCGCGCCCGCAGCGTCAGCATCCGCAGCGCGGCCCCGCGACCGCGCGCCGCGCCGGCGATCTCGCCCAGCAGCAGCCGGGCGGCCGCCTCCAGCGCCGGCAGGGCGCCCATGGGCTCGGGGAACATGATCGCGGCCCTCAGCGGCCGCGGAGGCGTGCGCGGGCGGGGCGCGCGGTCGGCCTCGCCGCGCGCGAGACGCCAGGCGACGAGGCCGGGGAAGCCGAGGCGCTCCAATGCGGCCGCCCGCGGCAGTTCGGCCACCTGTCCCATCGTGCGCAGCCCCAGATCGCCGAGCGCGGTGACCATCTTGGGGTCGAGGGGCAGGCGTGCGGCCGGCAGGGGGGCGAGGAACGCGCCCACCTCGTCGCGGGTCAGCACCAGGGGGCGCCCCGGAGCGGCCTCGCGCGCGGCCTGCAGCGCGGCGAAGAGCGAGGGCGCGGCTCCGACCCGGCCGTCTGCCCCGACCGGCAGGGCCGCCCGCACCCTGCGCAGCACGCCGTCCAGCCCGCCGTGCAGGCGCAGGGTGCCGCGGGCGTCGAACACCGCCGCGTCGAGCCCGATCTGCTCGACGGCGAAACCCGCCGCCTCGAGCCGCTCGAGGGTCCGCTCAGAGGCCTCGGCAGCCGCGTCGGGATCGGCAACCACCAGATCGAGGCCGGGGCAGCGCGCCAGCGCCTCCCCTACGCGCAGCCCCGGCCGCACCCCCTGGGCCTCGGCCGCCGGCGTGCAGAGGCCCACCACCTGGGGGGCGCCCGGAGCGGGCCCGAGCGCCACGGGGGCGTCGAGCGGCCGCCGCGCGCGCAGCAGCGCGACCAGCAGGGGCAGGCGGGGGATGTGGACCGCGACGATCACCGAACATATGTTCGCTCACGCCGCGGACGTCATCAAGCGCGGGGGTGCCCCCAGGCGTCGTCGTGCACCAGCGTCCGCCACGGACGGCGGATCGCCGCGAGCGCGGGGGGCAGGCCGACCGGGAACTCCTCCGGGTAGCCGACCGGCGTCAGCAGGGGGATCTCCACCTCGTCGGGGATCTCCAGCAGCGCCCGTATCTCGTCCTCCACGAACCACTGGAACACCGTCGGCACCGTGCCGAGCCCCTTGGCCCGGGCCGCGACGAAGATGTTCTCCATCATGAAACCGACCGAGACCATGTCGGCGTCGCGCTCCATCGACCGCTCGTCAGGCGGGAACAGCTCGCGCGGCACCAGGAGGCCGACCAGCCACACCGGCACCTGCGGGTAGGTGCCGAGCGCCTGCTGCGCGTACGCCTGGCTCCAGGTGGTGTGCTCCTCGGGCGTCGCGCCCTCCTTCGGGGGCCGCATCATCGAGAAGTACTTCGCGCCCCCGCGCATCACGAGGTCGGCCAGCTCGGCGCGCTTCCGGGCATCGCGCACCACCAGGATCGACCACGACTGCGACATGCCTCCGGTGGGGGCCAGCAGGCCCACGCGCACCAGCTCGTCGATGTCCTCGTCCGCCACGGGGCGGTCGGTGTAACGACGCACGCTGCGCCGCTTTCTGATGGCCTCGATCGCGTCCATGTTCCGCTCCCCTGGTCGTCTGCAGGAGCGGACTCTAGCCCGGCGCGCCGCCTACTCGGCGGCGAGCGTCGCCGGGGGGGCCGATGCGACCGCCGGCCGCGTGGCGCCGGTGCCGCGCAAGCCGAAGAAGGCCGCCGCCGCGGCGCAGAGCATGAGCGCGGCGCCCACCCACATGGCGCCGTGGATCCCGCTGACGAAGGCCTCGAGCGCGCTGTGGCCTGCCTGAGGGCCGGCGATGGCGGTGACGGCGTCGCCCTGGCCGCCGATCGCGAGCTCCTCCAGCCCAAGGGCCTGCGCACGCTGGCCCGGGGGCAGCGCGGAGACGGAGTCCTCCCACGAGCGCGCGGTCAGCGTCGCGCCCACGGCGCCCAGGATCGCCAGGCCGAGCGCGGCGCCCACCTGGCGCGATGCGTTGACCACGCCCGAGGCGATGCCGGACTTGTCGCGATCGACCGCGTTCATGGCGGTGGTGGAGGTGGTCGGCATCGCCAGCGCCAGCCCGGCCCCCATCATCACGTAGAAGGGCCAGATGCGCTCATAGCCGGTGTCAACCTGCACCTGGCTGAGCCCGGCGAGCGCCACGGAGGCGAGCAGCATGCCCAGCGTCATCAGCGAACGCGCCGGGAAGCGGGCCTGCAGCTTGCCGGCGAGCGGCCCGATGAGCATCACCATCATCGTGAGGGGCAGGGTTCTGACGCCCGCCTCGGTGGGCGACCAGCCCTTCACGTTCTGGAAGTAGAGGGTGATGAAGAAGACGACCCCGAACAGCGAGAGCCCGACGAAGGCGACCAGGATGTTCGGTGTGGTGAAGGCGCGCCGCCGGAAGAACTCGAGCGGGATCATCGGGGTCGCGGTGCGCTGCTCCCACGCGATGAAGACGGCCACGAGCGCGGCGCCGCCCGCGAGGAAGGCGATGGTGTAGAGCGACAGCCACGAGTGCGAGTTGGTCTCGATGAGGCCCCAGACGATGCAGAAGAGGGCGCCGGTGATCAGCGCGAGCCCCGGCAGGTCGAGGCGCAGCGCCCCGGGGTCGCGCGACTCGCGCACGGCGTAGAGGGTCAGCAGGGCGCCGACGATCCCGATCGGGAGGTTGATCCAGAAGACCGCCGCCCAGCCGACGTGCTGCACCAGCAGGCCTCCGGCGAGGGGACCGATCGCCAGGGCGAGCGCCGAGATTCCGGCCCAGATGCCGATCGCGGTCCCGAGCTCCTCGCGCGTGAACGTCGCCACGATGATGGACAGGGTCAGAGGGTTCATCAGCGCGCCGCCCACGCCCTGGCCGGCGCGGAAGGCGACCAGCCACTCGGCCGTCGGCGCCAGCGCGCAGGCCACCGAGAAGGCGGTGAAGATCAGCAGGCCGAGGATGAACATGCGCTTGCGGCCGAAGCGGTCGCCCAGCTTCCCGCCGAGCAGGATCAGGACGGCGAAGGCCAACACGTAGGCGTTGATCGTCCACTCGAGGGTGGACGGGCCGGCGTCGAGCTCGCGCTGGATCGAGGGCAGCGCCACGTTCACGATCGTGTTGTCGAGCATGATCATGAACAGGCCGAAGCACATGGCCGCGAGGGTCCACCACTTCTCATCCTGGATGCGGGACCTCATGTGGGCTCCGGCCGGTCGAGAGGCCGGAGCACGGTCAGGAGCGTCTGTGCGACGGGGCCCATCGCGTCGAGGGCGCCCGCTCCGAAGAGGGCCAGCTCGAAGGCCGCCAGAAAGCTGATGCCGCTGACCAGGGCGGCGATCTGCTCATGGCCGACGTCGCTCCGCAGGTGCCCGTTGCGCTGGCTGGTGAGCGCCGCCGCCGCGATCAGCACGCGGAAGGCGACGATGTGCTCCTCCAGGCTCTCCCGGATCTCGGGCTCGTGCACCATCGTCACCGCCAGCGAGCGCACGCGCAGGGCGTCGGCCATGTCCACGGCCGAGCGCCGGCGGCCTATGGAACCCACCAGCGCGCCGAAGGGATCGTCGCCGACCTCGGCGAGCGCCTCTTCGATCTCGGCCCGCACCGTGCGCCCGCCGTCGGCCAGCACCGCCGCGAGCAGCGCCTGCTTGGACGGGAAGTGCCGGTAGAGCAGCGCCTCCGCGCAGCCGGTCTCGCGGGCGATGTCGCCGATCGAGGTGCCGTGATAGCCCTGCCGGGCGAACAGGGTGCGGGCGGCGGCGAGGATCATCGTCCGCCGCTCGGCCGCCGGCACACGGCGTGAGGTGTCCCGGAGCATCGTCACCGCGATCGAAGATAGCGAACGTTCACTACCGGGCGCCCCGGACCGCTCGGCGGGTCAGTCGTCCGGTCGTGGTGGGCGGCGTCCCGCCTTGGTCTGGGCACGGTGGCTCTTGTCGGCCAGGCGACGCCGGCGGGCGCCGCGGCTCGGGCGGGTGGGGCGGCGCGGGGGAGCGCCCGGGGCCATCGCCTCGGTCACCCGGTCGGTGAGCCGCTGCACCACCACGTCGCGGTTGCGCTCGCGCGAGCGCTGGGCCTGGCTCGTGAGCCGCAGGGGCCGCTCGTCGAGGGCGAGGAAGCTCCGCAGCCGCTCGGCCAGGCGCTCGGGCAGCGCATCGAGGTCGCCGGGGCGGATGGTCAGCTCGGCGCGGGTCTCCGCGTGATCGCGGCGCTGCCCGCCGGGGCCCGACGAGCGCGAGTAGCCCCAGGACGCGCGCTCGGCGATGAGCGCGGCGGCCTCGGCCGGGGTCATCCGGTGGGGGCGGCCACCTTGGGCGCGCTGCCGGCGGCCGCGCGCGCCTCCTCGAGCCGCGCCGTCGCCTCTTCGCGCGTGACCTCGTGGCCCTTCTCGCGCTTCCAGATCACGAAGCCGCAACCGGGGTTCTTGCGGCTCTTCCAGCTGGTGCAGCCGAAGGCGCGGCTGTTCTCGACGATCTCGCCCGGGCAACCCGGGGTGGCGCAGGGCCCGATCGGCTCCTTGGCGGCCACCGGCACGGCGTTGGTCTCGCCCCGCGCGACCATCTGGCGCGCGGTGTCGGCGTCGACCTCGGTCTTCGAGCCGCGCACCTTCTTCCAGATCACGTAGCCGCAGCCGGTCTCCGAGCGGCTCTTCCAGCTGGTGCACCCGTAGCTGCGCGTTCGCTCGACGATCTCGCCGCCGCAGCCGGGGGTCGGACAGGGGCCGATGATCTCGCGCTCGCTCTCGAGGTCCTTGCTCGAGCGGCCGGCGGCGATGTGCTCGAGCGCCTCGTCGCGGGTGATCGTGTGACCGTTCTGCTGCTTCCAGAGCGTGTAGCCGCAGCCCGGGTCCTCCTTGCCCTTGTACGTGTTGCAGCCATAGCTCTTGGGGTACTCGACGATCTGGCCCTCGCAGCCCGGCGTCGGGCACGGCGCGAGGGGGGTGCGCTCGATCCGCAGGTCGGCCCGCTCCTTGTCGGCGAACCAGGCGACCACCTCGCGGGTGAAGCCGTCGATCTCGCCGCGGAACTCCGAGGCCTGCTCCTCGCCGCGCTCGATGCGGTTGAGGCGCTGCTCCCAGCGGCCGGTCAGCTCGGGGCTGGTCAGCACGTGGTCGCCCAGCATGGTGACCAGCCCGATGCCCTTCTCGGTGGCCCGCAGGCCGCGGCCCTCGCGCTCGATGTACTCGGCGTCCACGAGGCGCTCGATGGTGGCCGCGCGGGTCGCCGGGGTGCCGATGCCGGCATCCTTCATGGCCTCGGCCGCCTCGTCGTCCTCAACAAGCTTGCCGGCGGTCTCCATGGCGCGCAGCAGCGTGCCCTCCGAGAAGCGGCCCGGCGGCTTGGTGCGCTTGGCGAGGGCCTCGGCCGAGAGGCAGGTGACCGCCTGGCCCACGGCGAGCGCGGGCAGCGACTGCTCGTCCTCGTCGGGGGGCTTGGTGGCGGGGGCGTCGGTGCCCTCGGCGGTCCTCGGCGCGGCTCCGACCGACTCGCCGTAGGCGGCGCGCCAGCCGGCCTCGATCATCACCTTGCCGCGGCTGCGGAAGAGGTGCTCGGCGCAGCGGGTCTCCACCACCGTGCGCTCGAAGCGCGCGGCCGGGTGGAAAACGGCCAGGAAACGCCGGGCGACCATGTCGTAGACGCGCTGCTCGTCGCGGCTGAGGCCGGCCAGATCATGGTCGCCCTCGGTGGGGATGATGGCGTGGTGGTCGGTGACCTTGGCGTCGTTGACCACGCGGCCCAGCGGCAGCCGGTCGAGGCCCAGCACGTACCGGGCCGGGTCGGCGTACTCGCGCGCCGCGGCGCCCACGCCGCTCACCACGCTCTTCAACTGACCCGCCAGGTCGCCGGACAGGTATCGCGAGTTGGTACGCGGGTAGGTGAGCAGCTTGTGCTGGTCGTACAGCGCCTGTGCCGCGCCCAGCGTGCGGCTGGCCGAGAAGCCGAAGCGGCTGTTGGCCTCGCGCTGGAGCGTCGTGAGATCGTAGAGCAGCGGCGGCTGCTCGACCTGCGGCTTGGTCTCGAGCGACTCGACGACGGCCTGCGCGCCGCTGGCCGCAGCGGCGATCGCCTCGGCCGGCGCGGCCTCGTCGAGGCGGTTGGTCGAGCCCTCGTGCCACAGGCCCTTGTACTGCGCGCCGCCGGCCGTCGCGAAGCCCGCCTCGACCTCCCAGTAGTCCTGGGGGACGAAGGCCGCGATGGCGCAGGTCGCGGTTGACGATCAGCGCGAGGGTCGGAGTCTGCACGCGGCCCAGCGAGAGCACCTTGCGCACGGAGCCGGCCTTGGTGGTCGCGGCGCGGGTGGCGTTCATCCCCACGAGCCAGTCGGCCTCGCTGCGGGCGCGGGCCGCGGCCTCGAGGGGCTGCATCGCCTCGTCCTCGCGCAGCGAGTCGAACGCGTCGCGGATGGCCTTCTGCGTCATCGAGCTGAACCAGGCGCGCTTGACCGGCTTCTCGCGGGCGGCCTTCGGGGCCGTCTCCAGGATCAGCTTGAAGATCAACTCGCCCTCGCGCCCCGCGTCGCAGGCGTTGATGATCGCGTCCACGTCGGGGCGCTTCATCAGCGCGTGGAGCGACTTCAGCGTCTTGCCGGCGCGGGTGTCACGGGCCTGGTACTTGAAGTGCTCGGGGAGGATCGGCAGGTCGTCGTAGCGCCACTTCTTGTACTTCTCGTCGTACGCGTCGGGGTTGACCTGCTCGACCAGATGGCCGACGGCGAAGGCGACGATCGCCTCCGGACCCTCCCAGTGGTCGGCCACCCTCTTGGCCTTGGAGCCGAGTAGGGCTTTGGCGACGTCCTGGGCGACGGACGGCTTCTCGCAGATGATCAGGGGCGGCATGGCGGCGGAGGTTAGCACCGCCCCCGGCGATCTCGCCTGGGTCGTCGTGCGGGCCCTTTCAGGGCCCGGAGATGACCGCCTCGGCCCGCCGGTAGGCCTCGTCCGGCACGGTCTTGAGCTCGCTCACGGCATCCGAGAGGGGCACGTCGGTGATCGTGTTGCCGAGGATCGCGACCATCCGGCCGAACCCGCCTTCGGCGACCACCTCGGCCGCACGCGTGCCGTACCGGGTGGCCAGGACGCGGTCGAAGGCCGTGGGGGTGCCACCCCTCTGAACGTGCCCGAGGACGACCGGCCGCGCCTCGGCTCCGGTCTCGGCGGAGATGCGCTCCGCCAGCCGCTCGGCCACCCCGATCTTGGCGAGCTGGGCGTGGCCGAAGTCGTCGAGCTCGGCCGCGGCGTCCTCGTCGCCCAGCTCCACGCCCTCGCTGACGACGATGATCGCGTACCCCCGGCCGCGGGCGCGCCGGTCGGTGACCCGGTGGCAGACGGCCTCGATCGACACGGGCTGCTCGGGGATCAGGATGGCGTGGGCGCCGCCCGCGGTGCCCGACTCCAGCGCGATCCATCCGGCGTGCCGGCCCATCACCTCGACGACGATCACGCGGTCGTGCGACTCGGCGGTGGTGTGCAGGCGGTCGATGGCGTCGGTCGCGATCTGCACCGCGGTCCAGAAGCCGAACGTGAAGTCGGTTCCCGAGAGATCGTTGTCGATCGTCTTGGGCACGCCGACCACGGGGAGGTCGAACTCGGCGTGCAGCCGCCGCGCGACCCCCAGGGTGTCCTCGCCGCCGATCGCGATGAGGGCGTCGAGCCCCATGTCCTCGAACGCGCGGACGCAGTTCGCGCCGCCGTCGGCATCCTTGAAGGGATTGGTGCGCGAGCTGCCGAGGATCGTGCCGCCCCGGGTCAGGATCGGCGCCACGACGTCCCGGTCGAGGGGCCGCGTGTCGCGCTGCAGGAGGCCGCGCCAGCCGCCGTGGAGGCCGACGTGCTCGTTGCCGAACGTCGCGGAGCCCACGCGGACCGCCGCGCGGATGACCGCGTTGAGCCCGGGGCAGTCGCCCCCACCGGTGAGTACGCCGACTCGCACGGCCCGCAGCCTACCCGTCGGGCGGAAGCGCCGCGCGCTGCAGCAGCACGGTGAGGACCGCTCCCAGCACGGCGCACGCGGCGGCGCACGTCACCGCGGCGGCCGCGAAGGCGGTGCTGTTGCCGACGAAGTCGATCACGTCGAGCCGTCGCTCGAGCGCGGTGCCCACCACGATCACGAACACCGCGCCCACGACCACGGCGGCGATCGCGCCGAGGCGCGTCGCCACCGACGGCCCCCCCGCGCGCAGCTCACCCGTGCCGCCGGTCGCCACGATCACGGCGGTCACCGCGGCGGCCCAGCCGACGCACACCAGGTAACCGGCGATCACCTCGCTCGGCCGGTGCCAGTCCAGCGCGAGCACGGCCATCCCCACCGCGGCGGCGTACCCGCACCCGGAGACCGCGGCCACCCATCGCAGCGCCGGCGGCGCGACCAGCACAAGGGCCATCGCGAGGGACATCGCGACGGTCACGTGGCCGCTGGGGAAGGCGCCCGGGCTGGGATCGAGCCCGTTGACCAGGTCCGGCCGGTCGAGCGTGCTCTTGAGGAACTGCGTGGTGAGGTTCGCGCCCAGCACGATGACGCCCGCCCCCACGGCGAGGCGGGGGCGGCCGCGGACGAGCGCGACGGCCATGATGGCGAGGCCGAAGAGGGCCAGGGACGAGACGCTGATGGTGTCGAGGAGGCTTTGGGTGCTCGAGTAGGCCCTCGGCTCCTCGAGGGCCGACAGCCGTCCCCTGGCGGCGTCGTCCAGGCGCTGGCCCTCGGCGGTGCGGATCGCGATGAGAAAGGTGATCGCGGTGCCCGCGGCGCACGCGGCGGCGAGCGCGGCGAACCAGCCGACGACGGGTGACCCCGGGTCGCGGGAAGCGGGCATGGACGACAATCTACGGCGCTCAAGTAAGAGCCCGGCCGGGCCGAAGGTCGCTATGCATGGATGCACTCCCTCCGAGCCGCGACGGCGCGGTCGGCCGGGTTCTCGTGGCACACCGCGGGACGGCGGTTCGACGCGCTCTGCGAGGCCCCCTGATCGACGCCGGCCACGAGATCATCGAGGCCGAGGACGCCGCGCGGGCGCTGGAGATCGTCGCGACGAGCGAGATCGCACTCGTGGCGGCCGAGTCCGACCTCTGCGACGACCGGGGCCAGTCGCTGATCGCGTGCCTGCGGGCGGGTCCCGCGCTCGGGCCCGCGGTGCTCGCGGTGGTGACGCGCGAGGACGAGCTCGGCGTGCTGGCGGCCATCGACGACGGCGCCGACGATCACGTCACCATGCCGATCAACGCCCGCGACCTCCTGGTGAGGGTGGCCGTCTGTCTCACCGGCGAGCGCCGCCGCGCCGCATTCGAGCAGGACGCCCTGCGCCGGATCGCCGTCGCCGTCGCCAGCGAGACCTCGCCCGAGGGCATCTTCAACCTGGTCGCCGAGGAGCTCGCCCGGGTCCTCGCGGTCGCGGGCGGCGCCGTGGTGCGCTTCGACGACGGCGAGGCCACCTTCGTCGGGCGGTGGTCGGCGCGCGCCGGCGCGTGGCCCTCGGGCGATCTGACCGTGCCGCTCACCGATCCGCTGACCTCGGTGGAGGTGGACCATCCGCGAGAGGCCTCCCGCGCCGACGACTTCCGCGCCTTCGCCGGCGCCGTGCCCTGGGTGCTCGACCCCCGCTCGTTCCGGGGCAGCGTGGCCGCCCCGGTGAAGGTGGACGACCGGCTCTGGGGAGCCGTGATCGTCGCGACCGACGGCGACGAGCCCCTCCCGCGGGGCACCGATCGCCGCCTCGCCCGTTTCGCGGAGCTGGTGTCGCTGGCGATCGGCAACGCCGAGGTGCGCGCCGAGCTGGCCTGGCGCGCGGCCACCGATCCGCTCACCGGCCTCGTCAACCGCGGTGTCTTCGAGGAGCGCCTCGCCGAGGAGGTCGCCCGGTCGCGGCGCCACGGTCGCGAGCTGTCGCTGGCCGTCCTCGACCTCGACATGTTCAAGGCCGTCAACGACTCCCACGGGCACGTGGTGGGCGACGCGGTGCTGCGCGAGGCCGCGCTGCGCCTGGCCTCGCGCGTGAGGGAGGGCGACGTGCTCGCCCGCATCGGCGGCGAGGAGTTCGCCTGGCTGATGCCCGAGACCGACGGCATGGAGGCGTGGCAGGCGACCGAGAGGGCGCGGGCGGCGATGTCGGAGATGCCCTTCCCGGAGGTCGGCCGCGTGACCGTCTCGGGCGGGGTCTGCGACCTCGATCGCGCACACGACTCCGATGGGCTCTACCGGCAGGCCGACGCCGCCCTGTACTGGGCCAAGCGCAACGGCCGCGACGTCGTGTTCCTCTACACCCCCGAGGCCATGGAGGCGCTCGGCGAGGAGGAGCGGGCCGCGGAGTTGCGCCGCAATCAGGCGTTTCAGAGCATCCGCGTCCTTGCCCGGGCGGTGGACGCCAAGGACCCGTCGACGCGCCGCCACTCGGAGCGGGTCGCGGGCCTTGCGGAGGCTCTGGCGCGGATCATCGGCTGGCGCCCCGAGGGCATCGCGCTGCTGCGCGAGGCCGCCCTGGTCCACGACGTCGGCAAGATCGCAGTGTCCGACACCATCCTCTTCAAGCCCGACGTGCTCACCGAGACGGAGATGGCCAAGGTGAGCCTGCACTCGGTGCTCGGCGCCGAGATGCTCTCCGACGTCCTGACGCCCGAGCAGACCTCGTGGGTGCGCGCTCACCACGAGCGCTGGGACGGCCGCGGCTACCCCGAGGGCCTGGCGGGCGAGGAGGTGCCGGAGGGCGCGCGCATCCTCCACCTGGCGGACGCATGGGACGTCATGACGAGCAACCGCCCATACGTGGCCCCGATGAGCCCGGAGGCCGCCCTGGCGGAGTGCCGCCGGCTGGCCGGCGCCCAGTTCTGGCAGGACGCGGTGGCCGCCCTCGAGATCCTGGCCGAGGCCGGCGCGCTGAGCGCCGCCGACCTGGAGCGGCGGGCAACCCTGGAGCGCATCTAGGCCATCGGCGAGCCGCCGCTCACCCGGTGCCGGCGAGCTCCTCGTCGGGCACCAGGCAGCGGGCCGCGTTGCGCCCGTCGGCCTTGGCCCGGTAGAGCATGCGATCGGCGAGTCGCACCATCTCCTGCGGGCTGCCGGCGGCAGCCAGCTCGCAGACCCCGGCCGAGATCGTGAGGGTGCCGACGGCCTCGAACGGCGCTCCTGAGACGGCGTCGAGAGCGCGGGCGGCCGCGGCCATCGATCCCGCGGTGTCGGTGCGCGGCAGGATCCAGGCGAACTCCTCCCCGCCGATCCGGCTGACCGCCTCGCCGCGGCGGGCGATGCCGACCAGGCGGCGGCCGACCTCGATCAGGACGCGGTCGCCGAGCTGGTGGCCGAAGCGGTCGTTGACGCTCTTGAAGCTGTCGAGGTCGAGCATCACGAGGCTCAGCGGATCGCCGTGCCTGCCCGCCCGCTCAGCCTCGACCTCGAGCAGGCCGTCGAAGGTGCGCCGGTTGCCCAGCCCGGTCAGCGGGTCGGTGCCCGCGAGCGAGGCGAGATGAGTGCGTGCCTCGTGTGTCGCGGCTGCCAGCGACACGAGGTCGGCGAACGGCGCGAGGCGCTCGCCGGCGTGGCGCCCCACTCGCGCGGCCGGCCCGTCGGCCGCCAGCGCGCCCCATGTGTCTCCACGCACCGCGATCGGAGCGACCGCGTGGGCGCGCCCGTCCGAGCGGACCTCCTGGGGGCGTCCGCTGCGCAGGCACGCGGCGATCGGTCCCCTGACCGCGATGCTGGAGTCCAGGGCGTGCGCGCCGGCGCCGAACGACGCGGTCACCAGCCCGTGGTCTCCGTCGGCGCGAAGCACCACGGCCCGCTCCGCGCGCAGCATCCAGGCCGCGCGCTCGGCGATCAGCAGGGCCGCCGAGCCGAGGTCGTCCGCCTCGGCCAGCCCGCGGATCGCGGTCCCCAGCGCGGTGCGGTCCCTGCGGGCCGGCGCGCCGGTCCCGGATACGCCGTCATCGCCTCCGAAACGTCCCGGGGGTCGCGCCCACCACCTTCGCCGTGAAGCCACGCCGCCTCCGTCGTCCGTCACCGCCGGCCGGATTCTGCGTCACTGCGCCACGGATCGTCACCCCTGTGGAGAAGGATCTGCCCGCTCGGAGCGGCTATGGGGCCTGACACATGCGAGGGGCCGCGCCGGCCCTGTGACATGTGCTCAGTCGCAGCGCAGATCGACCGGCGCGCCCCCGGCCGCCAGCGAGTCGCCGGCCTTGAGGGGCCCGACCACCACGCCGGCCGCGACCGGACCGAGGTCGGCGATGCGCATCTTGGTCCGGCAGACCGGCTGGGCGACCCCGCCGAAGGCGGCTTCGGCCAGGCGCCGCGCCTCGTCGGCGTCGCGTGCCGCGACAAGCACCTGCTCGTGCTGGAACGGGCCCTCCCAGCCGCTGGTGGCGGCGAAGAGTCGGAGGGCCTGGCCGGGGTCCATGCGGACACGGTAGCCCTCCGGCTAAGGATTCGCCGCTCGATGTCGAATACGCGGCACGTGGCCCATTGAGAACGGGAGTGAGAGATGAGAGTCGGTCGATGGGCGGCGCCGCTCGCGGCGACCGCGGCGCTCGCCGTTCCCGCGCTGGCGACGGCTGCCGATCCGCCCGCCGCCCCGGCGCCTGCGGCGGCGGCACCGGCCGGTCTTCATGTCGCCACGTTCACGGCGCCGACGCGGGTGTTCGTGGGCCGGCGCGCCACCCTCAAGGGGCGGGTCGCTCCCGCCGCCGCCGTTCCCGTGGTCGTGGAGAAGCTCGAGAACGGCGCGTGGGTACCCGTGATCACCATCCAGAGCTCCGCCGCCGGCGCGTTCGCGACCACCCTGGCCCTCGGCCCGGGCAGCGTGCGGGTGTCGGTGCAGGCCCCCGACGGCGCCATCCGGCCGAGCCGCCGCATCTCGATCGCCGTCGTCCGCCGGCTGACCGTGGCCGTCACCGCCGCGCCGCTGGAGAACATCTCCGGCCGGCCCTTCACGGTCCGCGGGGTCGCCCTGGGCGCGACGCGCGGCGAGCGGGTCAGCCTGCAGGGTTCCCGCAACGGCAGGCCCTACAGGACCATCGCCAAGGTGCCGGTGCGGGGCGGGAGGGTCACGGCCACCTTCACGCCCCCCGCCGGCGGTAGGTGGCGCTTCCGCCTCGTCGCGGCCCCGACGCCCGGGCGGGACTCCGGGGGCGCGGCGGCCCCGACGGCGCCGATGGCGGTGTTCGGGTCCAACCCGCACCACATCCCGAAGACGGCCTCGCACTACCTGGTGCAGGAGCTCTCGCAGACCCAGCTCTACTACTACGAGAACGGCTCGCTGCGACGCGTCTTCCCGGTGGTGTTCGGCAAGCCGTCCACGCCCACGCCGGTCGGCCGCTTCGCCGTCTACTCGAAGACCGCGGGCCCCAGCTCGGCGTTCGGGCCTCTGGTGCTCTGGTACTACCGCGGCTACGGAATCCACGGCACCGACCAGGAGTACCTGCTGTCCCGCACGTGGCGGTACTACTCCCACGGCTGCACCCGCAACTACAACGCGAACATCCTCTGGCTGTGGCCCCGGGTGCCCGTCGGCACCCCCGTGCTGAATCTGGCGTAACGCCCACCCACCCCACCCCGCGGGTCCCGGCAGGGTGGTGCTAGCGTCGCGCCGATGCGGCTTCGGGCCCTCAGCTGCGCGATCGCGGTGGCCGCGATGTGCGCTCCCGCGCCGGCACTCGGCGCCTGGTCGTCCCCCGCGCGGGTGTCCGCACCGGACGGGGCCGTCTACTCGCAGCCCGACACGGCCGCCGCCGGCGCGGGCCGGGCTCTGACGGCGTTCCTGCGCACGCCGGCCGGCTCGCGGGAGGGGGCTGCGCGCATCCAGGTGACGACGCGGCCGTCGCTGCGGGGCAGGTGGAGTCCCGCGCGGTTCCTGTCGGCCCGTGGCGGCCGCGCGCCCCGGGTGGCGATCGACGACCGCGGCGACGCGGTGGTGGTGTGGGTGGCGGGCCGGAGGCTGGTGGCGGCGGCGCGGCGCGGGCCGGCCGCACGGTGGTCGCCCGCAGGCGCGATCACGGCCGGGGGCCCCGTGCAGGATCTGCGGCTGGCCATCGACCGGGCGGGACGCCCGGCAGTGGTGTGGAGCGAGCGGCGTGGCGAGGACTTCCTGGTGCGCACCGCGAGCCGCGCCTCCCGCACGCGCGCCTGGTCGGTACGTCCCGCACGCATCTCCACCCAGGGCCCGACGCCTCCATCGCTCGCCATCAGCCGTTCCGCGGCCATGGTCGCCTGGATCGACGGGTCCCAGGCGCGCGCCTCCCGCACCGTCCGCGGCGTCTTCGAGCCGCCCGTCGAGTTGTCGTCACAGGGAACCGGCGCGCCTGGCGCGGCGCTCAGCCCCGGGGGCCGGATGCTCGCCTCCTGGAGCGTCGATCTGCCCGGGGGGACCCCGGTGGTGATCGTCTCGGAGCGCACGGCGCCCTCGCGCGGCTGGAGTGCGCCCGAGGACGCGGGCATCGGCGGGGCCCCGCTCGCGGCGATCAACGCGCGCGGTGACGCCGTGGTGTCCTGGGCGCTCGCCGTCCCGGGGTCGCCGCAGGGCATCGAGGCCAGCACGCGCCGGGCCGGCGGCCGGTGGCAGGCCTCGACGGTGGTGGCCCGGCGGACGTGCGACTGCGCCCTGACCGTCGGCGACGTCGCCGTTGACGGGTCCGGGACCGCCCTGGTGGGCTGGCGCCGGGAGTACGGGGACGGCATCGGCTCGGGAGGGGCCGCCGCCCACGCTCCGCGCGCCGCCGAGTGGACGCGCGCCCCGGTCACCCCCGGTCGCACGGCGGCCGCGCCGATCGTGGCGGGAGGAGCGCGCGGCGGGCTCGTGGCCTGGGCCGAGGCCGGATCGGGCGGCGGCGTCCGCGTCGTGACGCTGCGACCCTAGGATTCGGCGGGTCCGGCTGATTCCATAGCGGCGGATCCGGTGCGGCCACGAGGAGGACGATGACGACCAGGGTGCAGGCGCAGGAGAGGGCGGCCGCGTGGCCGCTGGCGCGTCGGGCGGTCGCCGGGCTGGCGCAGCCGGGCGGGCGCGTGATGCTGGAGCGGGCCTTCACCGCCATCGGGCTCGATGACGGTGACCGCGTGGTCGAGTTCGCCCCGGGGCTCGGCGTCACCACGGAGGCCATCCTGGAGCGCGATCCACGGGCCTGGATCGGCGTGGAGCCCGACCCGCTGGCCGCGGCCCGCCTCGCCAAGGAGTTCGGCGCCCCGGGCCGCGACGTGGTGGAGGCGCCGGTCGACGCGACCGGCCTGCCCGACGAGTCCGCGACGGCCGTGGTCGTCAACGCGCTGCTGTGCACGCTCTCCGGGCCCGCCCGCGCCTCGGTGCTGACCGAGGCCGCGCGCCTGCTGCACGCCGGCGGCCGCGTGGCCATCCACGAGTTCACGACGGCCCCCGGCCTGCGGCCCGGCGCGGAGGCCCGTGAGGATCTCGCCTCGATCGGCATCGACCCCCTGTCCGAGCAGGAATGGCGCGAGACCGCGGAGGCTGCGGGGCTGGTTGTGGTCGGCTCCCTCGTCGGGCCGGTGGCGATGCCCCCCCAGCGCGACCTGATGCGCCGCGCGGGCCCGCGCACCGCGCTCAAGATCACGCGCCAGGTGGCGCTCGACGGGCCCCTGCGGACGGCGGCGAATCGCTCGCACCAGATCCTCCATCGGCATGAGCCGGCCATGCGGTCGATCGTGGTGGTCGCCGAGATGCCACTGATCTTGGGAATGCGCCGGCCCCGCCGATAGCCTCCGTGCCCATGCGCGCTCGGTTCGCCCTCACGGCCTTGGCCGTGCCCCTCCTGCTCGGCCTTCTCGCGGCCGCGGGCGCCGCGGGCGCGGACGGCGTCGACGGGCCGGTCCCCGCGAAGCCGACGTCCCGCCTGGCCTGGGTGGCGCGGGTCGTCGCTCCCACCACGCGGGCCTATGCGGCCCCGCGGCGAGGGGCGGCCCTGCGCATGGTGCTTCCGGCACTCGCGCCGCTCGGTCGCGGACCGACCCAGCTGCTGGTGACCCGCACCACGGTGGTCAACGGCGAGCGCTGGATCGAGGTGCTGCTACCGAGGCGGCCCAACGGCATCAAGGGTTGGATCCGCGCCGACAGCACGGTGCTGAGCACCACCACGGCGCGGGTCGTGATCGACCTCGGCGAGCACCGGCTCACCCTCTATCGCGCCAACCGCGTGTTGCTGCGGGCCGCGATCGCGATCGGCAAGGCCGGCACACCCACCCCGCGGGGCGCGAAGTTCGCGATCGCCGAGGTCATCTCCACCAACAATCCCCGCGGGTTCCTCGGCCCGATCGTGATGCCCCTGACCGGCTATTCGGAGGCGCTCAACGAGTACGCCGGGGGCAACGGCCGCGTGGCGGTGCACGGCACCAGCGAGCCCCGCCTGATCGGCACCGCCGCCAGCCACGGCTGCATCCGGATGAGCAACGCGAACATCCGGCGCATGGCGCGCGTCGCGAAGCCCGGCACGCCCGTCTCCATCCGGAAGTAGTACCCGTGCTGGCGCTGCCCGATCCGCCGCTGAGCGACGGCGTGGTCACGCTGCGCCCGTTTCGCGCAGAGGACGTCGATGTCGTGGCGGCGGCCTGCAACGACCCCCTGGTGCAGCTCTACACGCGGGTGCCGACGCCCTTCACCCAGGACGACGCGCGCGCGTTCGTCGCCGGGGCCTCCGGCCGCCGTCTGTTCGAGGAGTCGCTCGATCTGGCGATCGCCGCGGCCGACGGCGACCGTCTGCTTGGGGCCATCGGCCTGATCGTCGACCGCCACGACGACGCCCGGGCGGAGATCGGCTACTGGGTCGCGCCGGACGAGCGCAACCGGGGCGCGGCCGGCCGCGCCCTCGCCCTGATGTCGCGCTGGGCGGTGGGTCCGGGGCGCTTCGCGCGCCTCGATCTGCAGGCCGCGGTCGCGAACCTGGCGTCGATCCGCGTCGCCGAGCGGTGCGGCTTCGTCCGCGAGGGCACGGCGCGCGGGGCCTGGTACCGGGGCCCGGAACGCACGGATATGGCGATCTTCTCCCTGCTGAGCGGCGACCTGGAGGGCCCCGCGTCGTAGAGTTGCGCGGACCGCAGGAGGCGAAGATGGCACGTACCGCGGGAGAGGGTGGTTCGATCTGGGAGGACGGCCTCGGCCGTCCCGACGTTGAACGCGCGCGTCCTCTCGGAGGCCCGGGTGGAGTTGACGTCGGATCCCCAATCCGTCCGGTACGGCGACGGAGAGCCCGCCCGCGCCGTCGTCCAGGCCGCGATCGCGGGCCCCGCCCACCGGGGCCGTCCGGTGGTGGATCTGCTCTGGAGCGAGGGGCTCAGGCCGATCTACGCGCGCCTGACGCCCGGGCAGGCGAGGGAGGTGGCCGCCGCGCTCCTGGCGGCTGCCGATCGCGCCGTGACCGAGGGCGAGGAGTCCGCGTCCGGGCCGCGAACATGACCCCGACCTCCCGTGGTGCATGGCCCCGTCCACGAGCAGGACCGACCGACGTGCGCGAGTGTTCCGAGGACGCCTAACCGATCTGCCCGCCGGCTCGCTGGCCCGGGCGCTGTTCGACGCCATACCCGACGGGGTGCTGGTGCTCGATGCGGCCGGGGGCGTGCTGGACGCCAACGACGCCATCTGCGCGATGCTCGGGTATCCGCGGGATGAGATCGTGGGGCGGGAGTCGCCCCACCCGTGGTGGGTGGACGGTCTGCTGCCTCCCGCTCCGAGCCGTTTCGCGTCGGGTCCGCGCGAGGCCTCCGTCGTGCTGGTGCGCCGCGACGGCACCACCACCCCCGCCAAGGTGCGCTCGGTGCTGATGGACGACCTGCGCGACTCCGACGCCGCCGCGGTCGTCGTGGTGCGGGAGATGTCCGCGGCCCCCGGACTCCCCTCGGGTGAGAACGACTACCGGGCGGTGGTGGCCGCGGTGCACGAGGGCATCGCGGTGCACACGCTGGACGGGAGCATGGTCTCGTGCAACCCCAGCGCAGAGCGGATCCTGCGCGTGCCGGCCCGCGAGATCATCGGGCGCGACTGGCCGGACTGGCACCCCGTCCACGAAGACGGGACGCCGTTCTCACCGGATGAGAACCCCACCGCCATCGCCGCGGCGACCGGCCGCCCCCAGACGGACGTGGTCATGGGCTTGGCGATGCCCGACGGCGAGCGCCGCTGGATCGCGGTCAACGCCGAGGCCGTGCCGGCCGGCGACGGAGGCCCGACCTCGGTGGTCTCGAGCTTCTCCGACATCTCCGAGCGCCGCCGCCGCCAGGGCATGGTCAGCCGCCTCGGGCGCATCCTCTCGCAGTCGCGCGACGAGGCCTACGTCTTCGACTCGCGCACGCTCACGCTGCTCCAGGTCAACGACAGCGCCGTGACCAACACCGGTTATTCGATGGACGAGCTGTACGCCATGACCCCGCTCGACCTGCTGCCCGAGCTCGACGGGGACGCCTTCGAGGCCATCGTCGAGCCCCTGCGCACCGGCGACGTGCAGCGCGTCCAGTTCGAGACCGTCCACCGCCGCCGCGACGCGACCACGTATCCGGTCAACGTGCGGATGCAGCTGGTGGGCTCGGAGACCCCGCCGGTCATCGCGGCCGTGGTGCTCGACATCACGGCGCGGCACACGGCGGAGCTGGAGCTGCGCGGCCGCGAGGCCGAGAACCGGCGCCTCGCCGACGAGCAGGGCGCGCTGCGCCGGGTGGCGACCGCGGTCGCGCTGGAGGACGACCCCCAGTCGGTGTTCGACCTCGTGTGCGAGGAGGCCGTGCGACTGATCGGCGCCGCGAGCGGGGGGCTGGTCCGCTTCGCGCCCGACGGTACGGCGTCGCCGGTGGGCGCATGGGCGCTGGCGGGTTCGACGCCGACCTTCGCGCCGGACGAGACCCTCGACGGGGACGGTCCCGCGGCCCTGGTCGCCCGCAGCGGACGCGCCGCCCGCCTCGAGCGTCACACGCCGGCGGGCGGCTCCCGCCCTGACACCGTCGTCGCCGCCCCGGTGCGCGCCGGCGACCGGCTGTGGGGCGCGATCGGCGTCTCCGGCATCGCGTACGACCGCGCCTTCCCGGACGCGGCCGACCGCCTCGCCCGCTTCGCGGAGCTGGTCGGCATCGCGGTGAGCAACGCGGAGGGCCGCGCGCGGCTCGCGGCGCTGGCGGCCACCGACCACCTCACCGGCCTCGCCAACCACCGCACCTTCCAGGAGCGCCTGGCCCAGGAGGTGCTGCGCGCGAGCCGCCACGGTCGCCGGTTCTCGCTGGTGCTGCTCGACCTGGACCACTTCAAGAGGGTCAACGACGCCCTCGGCCACCAGATGGGCGACAAGGTCCTGCGCGAGGCGGCGCGCCGCCTGGACAGCCTGTCGCGCGCGGGTGACCTGATGGCCCGCATCGGCGGTGACGAGTTCGCCTGGCTGATGCCCGAATCGAGTGGCGCCGAGGCGTGGAAGGCCGCCGACCGCGCCCGCGCGGCGATCAACACCGAGCCCTTCGAGGACGTCGGGCACCTGACGATCTCGGCCGGCGTCTGCGATCTGGACCAGGCCCGCGAGCAGGGCGAGTTGTTCCGGCTCGCCGACGGCGCCCTGTACTGGGCCAAGCAGCACGGCCGAGACGTGGCCTTCCTCTATTCGCCGGAGGTCGTCGAGGTGCTCTCGGACGCCGAGCACGCCGAGCGCCTCACGCGCCTCCAGGCGCTCCAGAGCATCCGCGTCCTGGCCCGTGCGGTGGACGCCAAGGACCGCTCCACACGCCAGCACTCGGAGCGCGTGGCCGGGGTGGCCAAGGTGCTCGCCGAGGCGCTGGGCTGGTCCGCCGACGACGCCTCGTTGCTGCGCGACGCCGGGCTGGTGCACGACGTCGGCAAGATCGCCGTGCCTGACGCGATCCTCTTCAAGCCCGACCGCCTCACGCCGGATGAGTTCCGCCGCGTGCAGGCCCACGCGGCGCTCGGGGCCGAGATCGTGGCCGACGTGCTCTCGAGCGCCCAGGTGTCCTGGGTGCGCGGCCACCACGAGCGCTGGGACGGGCAGGGCTACCCCGATGCCCTCATGGGCGAGGGCATCCCCGAGGGGGCCCGCATCATGACCCTCGCCGACGCCTGGGACGTGATGACCTCCGAGCGCCCGTACGGCGTGCCCCTTTCGCGCGAGGACGCTTTGGCAGAGTGTCAACGGTGCTCCGGGGCTCAGTTCTGGCCCGAGGCTGTTGTGGCACTCGAGAAAGCCCTCGCGGACGGGCAGCTCCCACCAGGACGCTGATCCCCCCGCGGTCATCACAAGGGGGAACGATGGATCTCAAGGGAAACGCGGTCACCTGGCTGGGCCACGGCACATGGCTGTGGGAGACCTCCGAGGGCAAGCGGCTGCTGGTCAACGCGTGGATCACGGGCAACCCGTCCACGCCCGAGGAGTTCAAGGACCTCGCCGCGCTGAAGCTCGACGGCATCCTGCTGACCCACGGTCACTTCGACCACATCGGCCAGGGCGGCGCCGAGGCGGTCGCCGTCATCAAGGCCAACCCCGACGCCCCGGTGTTCGCCATCTTCGAGCTCGCGGGCTACCTCGGCGGCAAGGGCGTCGAGGTCAACGGCTTCAACAAGGGCGGGACGATCGAGGTCGCCGGCGTGAAGGCCACGCTCGTCACGGCCCACCACTCGGGCGGCATCACGGACGACGACGGAACCATCGTCGAGGGGGGCGATCCGGCCGGCTACATCCTCGAGTTCCCCGACGGGTTGGTCGTCTACCAGGCCGGTGACACCGATGTCTTCGGTGACATGGCGCTGCTCGGCGAGATCTACAGGCCCGACGTGAGCGTCCTGCCGATCGGCGACTTCTACACGATGGGTCCGCGCCAGGCGGCCCACGCCGTGCGCCTGATCGGCTCCACCAACGTGCTCTCGGGGCACTTCGGGACGTTCCCGCCCCTCGTCGGGCGCCCTGCCGAGCTGCGTCGGCTGGTCGGAGTGGGCGAGGACCACATCCCCGACATCCACCCCGGGGACCGGTTCGGCTCCTAGCGGCCCTCGGAGCTACGACGCGGCGCCGCGGGCCGTCTCGGCCCGCAGCGCCGCGAGGGCGCCGTCGACCACCGAGGCGACGAAGCTCCCGTCCATCGGCTCGCGCGCGATGATGCCGCGGTAGAAGATCGGGCCGGCGAAGAGGGCCGTCGCCAGCTCGATGTCCAGGGGGGCGGCCAGGTCGTTCCGCTCGAGGGCGCGGGCCAGCACGCCGCAGAGCACGCGGCGCCCGTCGGCCATTGTGACGCGGTGCAGCTCGGCGAGCTCCGGATCGCGGCTCGCCGCGTCCACCAGCGACGTCAGCGAGGCCGTCCAGGCGGGGTCGTGCAGGCGTTCGGCGAGACCCGACATCACCGTGATCAGATCCTCGCGGAGCTCCCCGGAGTCGGGGAGGGGTTGCCCGTCCTGGCCCGAGCACGAGGCGAAGGCCTCGATGCAGAGGGCCTCCCGGCTGGGCCAATGGCGGTAGATCGTGGTCTTGGCGGCGCCCGAGCGGGCGGCCACGGCCTCGATGCTCACGCCGGAGAAGCCCTCCTCGGCGATCAGCTCCGCGCAGGCGTCGATGATCGTCGCCTTCGAGCGCAGCACCCGCGGATCCGATCGTTCCTCAGGCATTCGCCCCCCGACCTCGCCCCATCGCTTGCGCGATTCGCTACGCCCGCGTATCGTCCGCGCAATTCCGCTACGGAACCGTAGCAGACAGCCCGCCCGAACCCGGTGAAGGAGCAGGTGGTTTGAGCTCTTCGGACACTCGCAAATGGATCGCCCTCGTGCTCCTGTGCGCCACCCAGTTCATGGTGGTGCTGGACGTCGCGATCGTGAACGTCGCCCTCCCCTCGATCCAGACGGCCCTCGGCTTCTCGCAGGAGAATCTGCAGTGGGTGGTGAGCGCCTACACGCTGACCTTCGGCGGGTTCCTGCTCCTGGGCGGCCGCACAGCCGACCTGCTCGGCCGGCGACGGGTGTTCCTCGCCGGGCTCGCGCTGTTCTCGGCCGCCTCCCTGGCGTGCGGGCTCGCCCAGAGCGACACCTTCCTGATCGCCGCGCGCGCCGTGCAGGGCGTGGGCGCCGCGGTCATCTCGCCGGGCGCCCTCTCGATCCTGATGACGACCTTCAGGGAGGGCTCCGAGCGCAACAAGGCCCTGGGCATCTGGGGCGCGATCGCCGGCATCGGCGGCGCCGCCGGGGTGCTCCTGGGCGGCGTCCTCACCGACACCCTCGGCTGGGAGTGGATCTTCCTGGTCAACGTGCCGGTCGGGGTCGCGGTGATCCTGCTGACCCCGCGGTTCGTGGCCGAGAGCCACGCCGAGAACGCCACCCGCTCCTTCGACGTCGCCGGGGCCGTCTCGGTGACCGCCGGGCTCGCGCTGCTCGTGTACGCGCTGGTCAATACGGACAGCGCCGGATGGGCCTCGGGGGAGACGATCGGGTTGATGGCGGTGTCCGCGGCGCTGATCGTGGCCTTCGTCGTGATCGAGATGCGCGCCAAGGCGCCGCTGCTGCCGCTCAGCATCTTCCGCCTGCGCAGCCTCACGGGCGCCAACATCGTCGGGCTGCTGCTGGGCGCGGCGATCTTCTCGATGTTCTTCTTCCTGTCGCTCTACATGCAGCAGGTGCTCGGCTACTCCGCTCTGCGATCCGGCTTCGCGTACCTGCTCGTCGCCGTCACGATCATCATCGCCGCCGCGGTGTCGCAGGCCCTGGTCACCCGCTACGGCTCCAAGGTCATCCTCGCGATCGGCATGGCGCTGCTCACGGTGGGCCTTCTCTGGTTCACGATGATCGAGGTCAACGGCTCCTACGTGACCAACCTCGTACCGGGCTTCCTGCTCACCGGCGTCGGGCTCGGGTTCGCCTTCGTACCCGTCTCGATCGCCGCACTCCAGGGCGTGCAGGCCCACGAGGCCGGCATCGCGTCGGGCCTGATCAACACCTCCCAGCAGATCGGCGGCGCGCTCGGCATCGCGATCCTGGCCACCATCGCCACCACGCACACCGACTCGGTGATGAGGGAGGCCGGGGGCGACTCCTCGCAGCTCACCAGGGCGCTGACCGAGGGCTTCCAGTACGCGTTCGCCGTGGGCGCGGGGATGGCCCTGATCGGGTTGATCGCCACCCTGATCTTCCTCGACCGCAGCGACGTGGGCCAGGAGGCGCCCGTCCCGGTCGCCCAGTCCGAGCGGTGAGCGCGTAGGGCCTCAAGCTCCTTCGGGAGCCGGGTATCGGAGGGCGGGCTCGAGGTAGATCACCCGGGCGATCGGCACGGAGGCGCGCACGCGCGCCTCGGCCGCGTCGATCGCCGCGGCGATGCGGGTTGCGTCCAGGTCGGGGCCGAGATCGATCTTCGCGGCGACGAGCAGCTCGTCGGGTCCGAGGTGCAGGGTGCGCATGTGGATCAGCGCGCGGACGTCGGGCGTCCCCTCGATGGCCGAACGGATCGCGGTCTGGTGCTCGGCGGTCCCCGCCTCGCCGATCAGGAGGCTCTTCATCTCCACCACCAGGATCGCCGCGATCGCCACCAGCAGCACGCCGATCATCAGGGTCGCGACCCCGTCCCACACGGCGTCGCCGGTGAGCTCGGTGAGGGTCAGGCCGGTCAGGGCGAACACCAGCCCGATCAGCGCGCCGATGTCCTCCAGCAGGACCACCGGCAGCTCTGGGCTCTTGGAGCGGCGGATGAATGCGACCCACGACAGCCCGCCCCTCGGCGCGCGCGACTCGCGCACGGCGGTGCGCAACGAGAAGAGCTCGAGCACCACGGCCACCCCGAGGATCCCGAACGCCACGGCGGGCGACGAGATCGCGTGCGGATCGCGGATCTTGTCGATGCCCTCGTAGACGGCGAAGAGGCCACCCACCAGGAAGAGCACCATCGCCACCACGAAGGCCCAGAAGTAGCGGTCGCGGCCGTATCCGAAGGGATGCTCGGGGGTCGCCGGCCGCGCGGCCTGCCTGCCGCCGAGGACCAGCAGGCCCTGGTTGGCGGTGTCGGCCAGCGAGTGGATCGACTCGGCGAGCATCGACGAGGCGCCGGTGATCAGGAAGCCGGTGAACTTGGCGACGGCGATTCCGAGGTTGGCCAGGAACGCCGCCAGGATCGCCTTCTTGCTGCCCTCATGCACCGCGCCGTCCCTCTCCGGTCGCCGAAAGCCGCGCGCACTATGCCAGGGCTCAGATGTGCAGCTCCTCGGGCTGCGGCTCGCCGTCCGCGAAGCGCGTCGCCGACAGCAGGGCCGCGCGCGGGAACGTCGCGTACGCGCCCTCGGTGATCAGCTCGGCCAGGCACAGCCCGGCCGCCCACGACTGCATGACGCCCCGTCCCGAGAAGGAATGGATCTCGAAGGCGTTGTCGAGGCCGGGCACGGCGCCGAGCAGGGCGGAGTTGTCGGGCGACAGCTCGTAGAGGCCGGTCCAGCCGCGCACGTGGTCGACCCGGTCGAAGGCGCTGATGCGGTGGGCCAGCCGGGGCCAGATCTCGCGCTCGAAGAACGCGGCGCCCTCGTAGTCGAAGCGGTAGGCGGGGGGATCCGCGGGAGGCGAGTAGCCGGCCAGGATCAGCTCGCCGCCCTCGTGGTGGAAGTAGCAGTCGCTGCTGTCCACGATCATCCCCTCGCGCGACAGGTCGACGTCGTGCGAGGCGATGACGCTGATCTGCCGCGGCACCGCCCGGCACGGCACGGGCACGCCGAGCAGGTCGGCGACCGGCGCGGCCCATGGCCCGGCGGCGTTGACGATCCGCTCACAGGCGATCGCGGTCGTCTCGCCGGCGGGCGGGGCACCCTCCAGCGTCCGTTCCGCCGATCCGGCGTCGTCGAGCACGGCGAGCTCGGCCGCCACCACCCGGGCGCCCTCGCGACGGACGGACACCAGCGCGCGACGATCGACGAACCGGACACCCGCCGCGCGGGCCCGGGCGCGATAGTGCTCCTTGACGGCGTTGGGGCTCACCAGCCCGTCGAGCGGCGAGAAGGTGGCCCCGCCCAGGTCGTCGACGCGATCGATGATCGGCCACCGCCGGGCCACCTCGGCCGGGCTCAGCAGCTCGACCTCGCGTCGGAACGCGTTCTGCATCGGCACGTGCTCCACCGCGTGCTGCCACCGGCCGGGGTGGTGCAGCCACAGGTAGCCGCGCTCGCGAAAGGCGAACTCGTCGCGATGCTCGGCGAAGAAGGCGATCGTGGCGGCGCAGAGCTCCACGTTGACCGGACGCCACCATGTCGCGCGCACCCCGCCGGCGTTGAGCTCGGACGACGAGCGGACGCCCGCCAGATCGGGATCCACGACCACGATCCCCGCGACGCCGCGCTCGGCGAGGTGCATCGCGGTGGCGCTGCCGGCGAGGCCCGCGCCCACGATCAGGGTGCCCGCGTCCTCAGCCATGTCTCCTCCGCGGTCGTGTGATCCGCATTGTCGCCGATCCCCGTGCCGCAGGGCCGAGGGAGGGGGGAGCGGACCGGGGGAGAGGCGCGGCCGAAAAAGAGAGACCCGGGGGAGGGGTGGGAGGACTGGAAATCCCCGCCGGGATGCCGATCATGCGCGGGGTGAACGTGCGTCGCAACTCGCTTTCCTCCCGGTCCCTCGCGCTGCTGGTCGGCCTGATCGGCATGCTCCTGGCCGTTGCCGCGGGCGCGCAGGCGGCCACCGTGACCGTGGCGCCGGGCGACAGCTTGAGCGCCATCGCGGCGCGCAACGGGACCACCGTCAGCGCGCTCGCCGAGGCCAACGGAATCGCGGATCCTGACGTGGTCATGGCGGGGCGCCGCCTGGTGCTGCCCGGCACGGGCTGGGCAGGCGCGAGCACGCCGTCCTCGAGCTCGTCGGGCTCCGGCTCCGACGGGGGCTCATACCGGGTGCGCCCGGGTGACACCCTCGGGGCGATCGCGGCGCGCCACGGCTTCAGCGTCTCGGCGCTGGCCGCCGTCAACGGCATCGCCGACCCCAACCGGATCAGCGTCGGCACCGTGCTGTCGCTTCCCGGATCGGCGCCGCAGACGACCTACGTCTCCAACTCCGTGCCCTCGTCGTCGGGTGAGATCGCGACGCTCCTCGAGCGCCAGGCGGCCCGCTACGGCGTCCCCGCCGCCCTGGCGCGCGCCATCGCGTGGCAGGAGAGCCGCTGGAACCAGAGCGCCCGCTCGAGCGTCGGCGCGATCGGCGTGATGCAGCTGATGCCGGCGACCGCCCGCTGGTTCGGCCCCGCGGTCCTCGGTCGCAGGGTCGATCCGGGCAACGTCAACGACAACATCGAGACCGGAGTCGCGTACCTCGGCTGGCTGCTGCGCAACGCGGGCAGCACCCGCACCGCGATCGGCGGCTACTACCAGGGCCTCGCCTCGTTCAGGCAGCGCGGCCCGTACGACGACACCACCGCCTACATCAACAGCGTTGTGTCCTACATGGGCCGGGTGTAGACCGGCCTCTTGCCGCTCGAGAACGGCGACTTGCCGAGCTCGCGGTAGATCGTCACCTGATCAGCGGCCTCGCGGTCGCGGACCCAGATGAAGTTGCGCAGGTCAACCGCGCCCACCCCGGCCACGATGCCTCCCAGCACCACGGCGAGGCCGATGCTCAGGACGCTCACCACGCCGACGGCGATCAGCGGAAGGACGAGGGTGATCAGCGTGCGGCGGATGGTCAGGCTGCGCTCCTCCACCCGGACCCCGGGGGCGGCATCGGTCATGTCCGCCGTCTGCAGCCACCGGGCGTTGTAGAGGCTGAACCCGCCGACCGCGACGAACGCGACGATGAACGGCAGGATCGCGCGGACCCGCGGGATGTCCGTCCCCGCCAGGGCGACGAACAGGCACGCGAGGCCGAGCCCGGCCTGACCGGTACCGGTGACGCGAAGCTCGAGCAGCAGTCGGGCGATGGGCCGCCCGGGCGAGGTCGCTGTCACGGGGTGGGATACTGGCACACGTGGCATGGCCCCTCGTTCAGCCGGTCTTCTGATGGGCGACGCCGACCTCCGCGAGTATCGGGAGCGCCGCGATTTCGGGGCGACGCCCGAGCCCGCGCCCACTCCCGCGGCCGATCCCCCGGGCGCTCCGCGCTTCGTGGTCCAGCGCCACGACGCCCGGGCCCTCCACTTCGACCTGCGCCTCGAGGTGGACGGCGCACTCGCCTCGTTCGCCGTGCCCAAGGGGCCGCCGCTGCGCGAGGGTGTGAAGCGCCTGGCGGTGCGCACCGAGGACCATCCGCTGCAGTACCTCGACTTCGCCGCCGTGATTCCGCAGGGTCAGTACGGCGCGGGCCGCATGACGGTCTGGGACGCGGGCACCTACGCCGAGGAGATGCGCACCGACGACGAGTGGAAGCTGATCCTGGAGGGCACGATCCTGCGCGGGCACTACCACCTGGTGCGCACGGGGGAGCGCTCGGGCAAGCAGGAGTGGCTCATCTTCCGCTCGGGAAAGGGTCCGCCCGGGCCGCCCGACCCGGGTCCCCGCGCGCGTTCCCTGCGGCCCATGCTCGCGTCGTCGGCCGATGCGCCCTTCGACGATCCGGCCTGGGCGTTCGAGCTGAAGTGGGACGGTTACCGGACGATGGCCCTGGTCACCTCGGAGGGGACCGACCTTCGCAGCCGCAACGGGCAGGACCTCAATCCCCGGTACCCGGCCCTGACCGACCTGCGTCGCCGCGTCACCTGCCAGGAGGCGGTCCTCGACGGCGAGGTCGTCGTGCTCGACGCCGAGGGCAGGTCGGACTTCGGCGCCCTCGCGGCCGGCCGTGGGCCGTTCACCTACATGGCGTTCGACCTGCTCTACGTGGACGGCGAATGGATCGAGGACCTCCCCTGGCACGAGCGGCGCGCCCGCCTGGAGCGCGTGGTCGCGCCGGAGGGGCCGCCGCTGCTGGTGCTGAGCGACCACGTGGAAGGCGGGGGCCGCGCGCTGTTCGCCGCCGCGGCCGAGCGGGGCCTGGAGGGCATCGTCGCCAAGCGCATGGACGCGCCGTACCGGCCCGGGACCCGCGTGCCGGACTGGCGCAAGGTCAAGACGCGCCAGGAGACGGAGGCCGTGATCGGCGGGTTCACCGAGGGCGGCGGCTCACGCCGCGGCACGCTCGGAGCGCTGATCGTGGGTGAGTGGGAGGCGGATGGCACCCTGACCTACCTGTCCCACGTCGGCTCGGGATTCTCCGACACGCTGGCCCGCGGCCTCTGGGACCGCCTGCGGGAGATGGAGATCGACGACTCACCCTTCGCGAACGCGCTCCCCACGGCGTCCGCGCGGCCCCACTGGGTGCGGCCGGAGCTGTCGTGCGAGGTGCGCTTCGCCGAGCGAACGGGGGACGGGCGCCTGCGCGCGCCGGTGTTCCACGGCCTGATCGAGACGGCGGGGCCCGACGTGCCGAGCGGACCCCTCTCGCGGGCGGGCGGCGACCGGGTCGTGGAGGAGGGGCCACGCCGGGTGACGCTGACCAACCTCGACAAGCCCTATTGGCCGCGCGAGGGCATCACCAAGGGAAACCTGCTCGACCACTACCTGCGGATCGCCCCGGTGCTCGTGCCGCACCTGGCCGGGCGCCCCATGATCCTCAAGCGATTCCCCAACGGCATCGACGCGGACTTCTTCTTCCAGCACACGGTCGACGACGGCCCCGACTGGCTGTCGCGGGCCGACCTCTCGCGGAGCGGCCGCCCGGGGGAGAAGACCAGCCACTACGTCCTCATCGACGACCCCTTGGCGCTGCTCTGGGTGGTCAACCTCGGTTGCATCGACCTCAACCCGTGGCAGAGCCGGGCGGCGACCCCCGACGAGCCGACCCATGTGCTCTTCGACCTCGACCCGGCCGACGGCCTGCCGTTCGCCCGCGTCGTCGAGGCTGCGCTCCTGGTGCGCGACGCGCTCGAGACGGTGGGGCTGCGCGGGTACCCGCGCACCTCCGGCGCCTCGGGGATGCACATCCTCGTCCCCCTGGTCCCCGGGCTGTCCTTCGGCACCGTGCGCCTCTTCGCGCGCGTGGTCAGCGAGGCCCTGGTGGGCGCCCGCCCGGACCTGGTGACCACCCGCACCAAGATCGCCGACCGGGGCCCGCGCGTGTACCTCGACGCAAACCAGAACGGGCGCGGCAAGAGCATCGCCTGCGTCTATTCGGTGCGCCCGCGCCCCGGCGCGCCGGTGGCGACCCCCCTGCGCTGGGACGAGGTGCGCGAGGGCCTCGACCCGCGCCGGTTCACCATGGGCGAGGTCGCGCGGCGCGTCGCGGGCGAGGGGGACCTCGCGATCGGCCTGCTGGAGGATCCGCAGACCCTCGACGACGCGGTGGCGAAGCTCGGCGCGGGGGCCGGATGATCGTTCGTGGGTCGCTCGCGGCCCTCGCGGCCGTGGTGCTCGCGGCGTGCGCGGCGGGGTGCTCCGGCTCGGGCGGCCCCGCGGCCACCGCTCCCGCTCCCGAGCCCACGCCCGCCGGCACGGGCTACTTCGTGGGGAGCGGCTCGGGCGGCATCGGCGGGTCGCTGGACTTCTACGGCGATGATCCGGTCTCCGAGGCCATCGACAAGGCGCTGATCGGCGAGGCCGGCCAGGCCGGTGCCGTGCCCACCGTCGGGATCGCCTCCCTGGTCAACGATGGCGCCGTCCCGGCGCCCGCCCCGCGTTTCGTGGCCGTCCTGGAGGGCGACAACGGCGCCGTCCCGATCCCGCCCGCCAAGGATGCCCTGCACCCCGGGGACGGTCCCGCCGCGCGCCGGGCCCTGCGGCTGCTGGCCCGGGTGCCCAGGCGCGTGCCGCCCGGCGGCGCGGCGACCTTCTACGTGGTGCTGCCCGGGGTCGCCCCGGCCGAGGTGGGCTCGGTGAAGATGGTGGTGCGGTCGGGGCACCCGATCACGCTCCAGGCGCGGCGGCGGTAGGGGACCGGGCCTCGGCGGCGAAAACGTGGCGCGTGCCCCCCGACGTCCACGCGCTCGCCGAGCGCCTCAAGCGTGACTACGAGCGCTTCAGCCCGGCGCAGCAGTCGCTCGCGCGCTATCTCGCCGATCACCTGGCCGACGTGCCGCTGCTGTCGGCCCACGAGGTCGCCCGCGCGTCGCACTGCAGCCCGGCCACCGTGGTCCGTTTCGCCCAGGCTCTCGGATATTCGGGATATCCCGAGATGCAGCGCATCGTGCGGCGCGCCCAGCGCCCCGGCCTGCCGCCGCGCCCGGGTGACCGTCAACTGGGGCTGCCGATCTCCGCGGAGGGGCTCGAGGCCGCCCTGGCCGCCGAGCGGCTGGTGCTGGACGACGCCGCGGAGCGCCTTGCGGGCGCGGGCCTCGGCGCCATCGTCGCCGCCCTCAGCCCGCGGACGCCGCTGATCGTCGCCGGCGAGGGCCACGCCCGCAGCGTCGTCACGCTCATCGAGGAGCGACTCGGCCGCGCCGGGCGCCCGATCGCGACCGTCACCACGCTCGATCCCTCCGCGCGCGCCTGGCTGGACGCCCTCGCCCCCAACGGCGGCGTGCTGGCGATCGCCATCGGTCGCGAGTCCCGTGTCGCGCAGGGCGCGGTCGCCGCCGCCCGCGCGGCCGGCGTGCCGGCGGCGGTGCTCGTGGACTCCTCCCTCAGTCCGCTGGCGCGGTCTCCGCTGGCCCGCGTCGTGCCCGCCGACGCCCGGGACGGATCGCCGAGCCTGGTGGCGATGGTCGCGGTGGCGCAGGCGCTGGCCGGCGCGTTGGCCCCGGCCTCGGTACGCGCCGACCTGGCCGCCGTCGGCGCCTGAGCGCCCTCGGAGGTCGCGGGGAGTCCGTCCGGTAGACTTTTCGGCCGGAGTTCGACCGAGACACGGGGGAGCGCGTGGCAGAGGTAAACGGCCGCACCGGAACGATGCGCGTCAAGAGCGGACTCGCTCAGATGCTTAAGGGCGGCGTGATCATGGACGTCACCACGCCGGATCAGGCGCGTGTGGCCGAGGACGCGGGCGCGTGCGCCGTGATGGCCCTCGAGCGCATCCCGTCGGACATCCGCGCGGATGGCGGCGTCGCGCGCATGAGCGACCCGGAGATGATCGCCGGGATCCAGGAGGCGGTGACGATTCCGGTGATGGCCAAGTGCCGCATCGGCCACTTCGTCGAGGCCCAGATCCTCCAGCAGCTGGACGTCGACTTCCTCGACGAGTCCGAGGTGCTCACCCCGGCCGACGAGGCGCACCACATCGACAAGCACTCCTTCACGATCCCGTTCGTCTGCGGCGCCACGGACCTCGGCGAGGCGCTGCGGCGCATCTCCGAGGGCGCGGCGATGATCCGCTCCAAGGGCGAGGCGGGCACCGGCAACGTGGTCGAGGCCGTGCGCCACATGCGGTCGATCCGCTCAGGGCTGTCGCGCCTCACCGGCCTGCGCCCCGAGGAGCTGCATGCCGCCGCAAAGGACCTGCGGGCCCCCTACGACCTCGTCGCGCGCGTGGCGGCCGAGGGCCGCCTGCCGGTCGTCCTGTTCTCGGCCGGCGGCATCGCGACCCCGGCGGACGCGGCGCTGATGATGCAGCTCGGTGCCGAGGGCGTGTTCGTGGGCTCGGGCATCTACAAGAGCGAGGACCCGCCGGCGCGGGCGCGCGCGATCGTCGAAGCCACGACGCACTTCGAGGACCCCGAGGTGCTGGCGCGCGTCTCCCGCGGCCTCAAGGACGCCATGCCCGGCATCGAGATCTCCTCGCTGGGCAGCGAGCAGCTGCTGCAGGGCCGCGGGTGGTGACCTCGGCTCCACGGCGCCCGCGGGTGGGTGTGCTGGCCGTGCAGGGCGCGTTCGCCGAGCACGAGGCGATGCTCGCGTCGATCGGGGCCGACCCGGTGCAGGTCCGGGGTCCCGAGGCGCTCGAGGGCCTCGACGCGATCGTGATCCCGGGAGGTGAGAGCACCACCCTCGGCCTGGTCGCACAGGAGTCGGGCCTGCTGGAGGCCCTCCGGGCGCGACTGGCCGCGGGCATGCCCGCGCTCGGCACCTGCGCGGGCATGGTCGTGCTGGCGCGGGCGACGACCGGCGGCTCCCAGCCGCTGATCGGCGGCATGGACATCGTGGTTCGCCGCAATGCCTTCGGTCGCCAGCGCAGCTCGTTCGAGACCTCCCTGAGCGTCCCGGCGGTCGGGACCGATCCGGTGGATGCGGTGTTCATCCGCGCGCCGTGGATCGAGGAGGCCGGTCCGGGTGTCGAGGTGCTCGTCGAGCACGCGGGACACGGAGTGGCCGCCCGCCAGGGCGACCTGCTGGTGACGGCGTTCCATCCCGAGCTCTCGGGTGAGCGGCGATTTCACGAATGGCTCGTGGAGCGGGCGCGGCACGCACGCGTGGCCGAGGGGCGAGAGGGGAGGCGGGAACGTGTCGGGACACAGTAAATGGGCGACCATCAAGCGCAAGAAGGGCGCGGCCGACGCCAAGCGGGGTCAGCTGTTCTCCAAGCTCTCGCGGGCGATCATCGTCGCGGCCAAGGAGGGCGGGGCCGACCCGGATTCGAACGCCGCGCTCGCAACCGCCATCCAGAAGGCGCGCGACAACTCGATGCCGAAGGACAACATCGAGCGCGCGATCCAGCGGGGCGCAGGCTCCGGCGAGGGCGACAGCTACGAGTCGATGCTCTACGAGGGCTACGCCGCGGGCGGCGTGGCCGTCATCTGCACGATCCTCACCGACAATCGCAACCGCACCGCCAGCGACCTGCGGTTCATCTTCACCAAGAACGGCGGCTCGCTGGGCACGCCGGGCAGTGTCGCGTGGCAGTTCGACCGCAAGGGCGTGATCGTGGTCGAGGCCGAGGGCGTCGACGAGGACGCCCTGATGGAGGTGGCCCTCAGCGGCGGCGCGGAGGACATCGCCGAGGACGGCGACCACTGGCAGATCACCACTGAGCCACACGACTTCATGCCGGTGCGCAGCGCCCTCGAGGAGGCCGGGATCGGCTACATCTCCTCCGATCTGACCATGGTCCCCAAGACCACCGTGGAGCCCTCCGAGAGCGAGGCGCGCCAGATCCTGCGGATGATCGACCAGCTCGAGGAGAACGACGACGTGCAGGACGTCTACGCGAACTTCGACATCTCCGAGGAGATCCTGGAAGCCGTCGCGGGCTGACCCGGCCCGGCACACGCCGGGCCGGGGAGGGCCCCGCCGTCCGCTCCGGCTGATTGGGTACCGGACGTGGACCGCCCGCAGGCACATGTGCTGGGAATCGATCCCGGCCTCGCATCGACCGGCTTCGCGCTGCTCTGCGGGCCTCCCTCGCGACCGCGGGTCGTCGCGATCGGGACGGTGCGCACGTCGCCGCGCACCGCCCACCCGGTTCGGCTGCGGGCCATCTACGAGCGGGTCGTCGGGCTGGCCGAGTCCCACACCATCGAGGCCGCCGCGATCGAGGCATGGTTCGTGCACCCGGTGAGCCGCTCGGCGATGGCGATGGCCGAGGCCCGGGGGGCGATTCTGGTGGCCCTGGCGGGGGCCGGGGTGGAGGTCGTGGAGTACTCCCCCAACACCATCAAGCAGTCGGTGACCGGGTCGGGGAGCGCCGACAAGGTCCAGGTGCGCGCGATGGTTCGCCGGCTGACCGGAGCCGAGCCCGAGACCGACCATGCCGCCGACGCCCTTGCCGCCGCGATCTGCCACATGAGCTCGGCCCCTCTGCGCGGGGCCATCCGCCGAGCCCGCTAGATTCGGGGGCGTGATCCGCTCCATCAGGGGGCGCGTGCTGGTGCACGAGCCCGACGGCCCGGTGGTCGAGGTCGGCGGCGTCGGCCTGTTGGTGCGCGTCTCGTCAACCACCCTCGGCGCCCTGCCGGCGCCCGGCGGAGAGGCGTCCCTGCTCACCGTGCTGGTGGTGCGCGAGGAGTCGCTCGACCTCTACGGGTTCGCCACCGCCGGCGAGCGCGGCCTGTTCGAGGCGTTCACCACCGTGAGCGGCGTGGGTCCGCGCCTCGCGCTGGCGATCTGCTCCATCGGCGAGCCGGACGAGCTGCGCCTGGCCATCGCCCGCGGCGACAGCGCCAGGCTCCAGACCGCCAGCGGCGTGGGCAAGCGCACGGCCGAGCGCCTGGTGCTCGAGTTGCGCGACCGCCTCGGCGCCATCGACGGCGCCGCCCCGTCGCCGACGCCGTCCCAGGCCGACGTGCACATCACGGCGCGCGACGGGCTGGTGGCGCTCGGCTTCCGGCCCGAGGAGGCCGACCAGTCGCTCGCCGACGCCCCTGCCGGGCTCGACGCCGAGGGCCTGGTGCGCCACGGCCTGGCCCGCCTGAGGCGCCGATGAGCGAGGGCGACGCCTGGGGCACCGATCCCGAGGAGATCGTCCCCGACCCAGAGAGGTTGGCGGCCGGCCAGGAGATCGGCGCCGAGGATGAGATCGACAGCTCGCTGCGGCCCAGGCGGCTCGACGACTTCATCGGTCAGGACCCCGTCAAGCAGCAGCTCGCCATCTTCCTGGAGGCCGCCCGCCAGCGCGGCGAGGCGCTCGACCACGTGCTGCTCGCCGGCCCCCCCGGGCTGGGCAAGACGTCGCTGGCCGGCATCGTCGCGGCCGAGCTCGGCGTCGGCTTCCACATCACCAGCGGCCCGGTGCTCGAGCGCAAGGGCGACCTGGCCGCCGTGCTGACCGCCCTCGAGCCGCACGACGTGCTCTTCATCGACGAGATCCACCGCCTCAACCGCTCCATCGAGGAGGTGCTGTATCCGGCGATGGAGGACTACCAGCTCGACGTCGTGCTCGGTCAGGGGCCATCGGCGCGCACCCTGCGCCTGGACCTGCCGCGCTTCACCCTGGTGGGCGCCACCACCCGCACCGGCCTTCTGACCACGCCGCTCCGGGCGCGCTTCGGGGTGTTCCACCGCCTCAACTACTACGGGCCCGAGGACCTGGCGGCCATCGTGCGGCGCTCGGCGCGGCTGCTGGAGGTCGAGATCGAACCGGACGCGGCCGACGCCCTGGCGGGGCGCTCGCGCGGCACCCCGCGCATCGCCAACCGCCTGCTTCGCAGGGTGCGCGACGTGGCCCAGGTGCGCGGCCGGCCGGTCGTCGACCGCGCCGTGGCCGAGGAGGCGCTCGACCTGCTCGAGGTGGACGACCTCGGCCTGGAGGAACTGGACCGGCAGATCCTGCGGCGACTGGCCGAGACCTTCGAGGGGCGGCCGGTGGGCCTCGGGACGCTGGCCGACAGCGTGGGGGAGGCGGCCGACACGATCGAGGACGTCTACGAGCCCTATCTGCTCCAGGAGGGCCTGCTCAAGCGCACGCCGCGCGGCCGGGTGGCCACCGCCCGCGCCTACCGGCACCTCGGCCTCGTCCCACCGGCCGACGAGGGCCCGCCCGGCCTGTTCTGACGTGGTCCTGCGCCCGCCGCCGATGGGGGGTATTGTCGGGCCCATGCCGCAGACCGTGAAGGACGTGATGGGCGAGGTGAAGGTCCGTCTCTCGCCGGAGGTCACCCTCCGACGCCTCGCGACCCAGCTCAGCGACGCCCGCACGGGCCTCGCCATCGTCGACGTGGAGGGTGGGGGCGTGATCTCGGAGCGCGACGTGCTGCGCGCCATCGCCGCCGGCACGGACCTCGACACCGCCAGGGTGGGCGACCACATGACGCCGAACCCGGTGTCGGTGCCCCTCACGACACCCCTGTCAGAGGCGTGCAACCTCATGATCGACCGCTCCGTCCGCCACCTGCTGGTGGCCGACGATGGCGACCTGGTCGGCGTTCTCAACATGCGCGACGTGGTCGGAGTGCTCTCCGGCGCGGCCGATGTCGGCCAGGTGCCGCCCGCCCGAGGGTCCTGACCCGGGCGTCCGTCAGGCCTTCGGGAAACCGGACCTCAGCGCCGACGGGATGTTCTTGATCAGCTCCACCGGGTTGCGGCGCAGGTTGTAGCGCAGGCCCACGGGCGGCGGGATGAGGGGCGTATTGCCCTTCGACTCGAGGATCTCGAGATAGACGGCCTCGACCTGGCGGGCGACCTCCGGCCACGAGTAGCTCCGCACCACGGCCTCGCGCCCGCGGACGCCCCAGTCGCGCCGCCGCTCCGCGTCGTCGAGCAGCTCGCCGATGCCCGCGGCCAGCCCCGCCGCGTCGTGGGGCGCGACGAACCGCCCCGGCACGCCGTCGCGGATCACCTGGCGGAAGCCGATGTTGTCGGCGCACACCACCGGCGTGCCGCTGGCCATGGCCTCCAGCAGCACGACCCCGAACGAGGCCAGCACGCAGGGGGAGGCGAACACGGTGGCCTCGCGGTAGAGCGCGGGCCGCTCCTTGTCGAGCAGTCCGAGCCACTGCACGCGGTCCCACACGCCCAGCGAGCGCGCCTGATGGTGGTACACCGGCCGCATCGGGCCGTCGCCCACCACCTGCACGGTGAAGTCACGCCCCTGATCCATCAGGATGCGCGTCGCCTCGAGCATGGTGTCCAGGCCGTTGCGCGGGTCGAAGCGGCCCATGAACAGGATGCGCGGCGGGCCGTCCGGGCGCCGCTCGTCCGGGGCGAGCGGGTGGTACAGCTCGACGTCCACCCCGTTGGGGATGATGTCGAAGTGGCGGGCGCCGAAGTACGGCTGGAGGGCGGTGATGCACGCCTCCGAGACCGCGATCAGGCGGTCGGTGCGGGCCATCGCGCTGCGCACGTAGGTGAAGAAGTGCTTGTAGCCCCAGTGGCCGCCCTCGAAGTAGGTGTGGAAGGTGCCCACGTTGACCGGCGCGCGCGAGGTGCGCAGCGCCCAGAGGCACAGCATCGGGGAGGCGAGTCCCTGGGCGTGCACGACGTCCATGTCCCGCAGGGCGCGCGACATCGCCGCCTTGAGCCCGATCCCGACGCTGACCCGGGCGATCGAGCCGTTGGAGATCACCGGCATCGACACACCCATGCGCAGCGTGCGGTAGCCGTGGACCGAGAGGTTCTCGGCGTCGATCGCGCGCGCCCTCGCCTTCATGCCGAAGGGCGCGAGGCTGGTGAGCACCGTCACCTCGTGGCCCCGGGCCACCATCTCGCGGCTGAGGTTGTGGACGTGCTCGGGGACGCCGCCGAGCACCGGGTAGGCGTACTCGGTGACCATGGCGATCCTCACTGCGCAGCGCTCCCGCGGCGTTCCCAAGGGGGCGGGTACGACCCGTTGAAGCGCGACGAGATCGCCAGGGCGATCAGCGCGACGCTCACGCCGCCGACCCCGTCGAGCCACCAGTGGTTTGCCGTGGCGATCACGGTGAACAGCATGCCGATCGGCCACAGGAAGGCGAGCCAGCGCCAGGGCGAGGGCCGGAACATCCAGAACAGGGTGAGGGCGAACAGGAACGTGTAGCCGACGTGCATCGACGGCATGGCGGCGAACTCGTTGCGGAAGGGCTGGAACCACGACAGCGCGCCTCCCAGCTCGAGCGCGGCCTTGGTGGGGTCGTCGAGCCCGATCCCGGTGAGGCGCGGCGGGGCGAGGGGGAAGATCCAGTAGCCGAGCACCGCGATGCCGTTGGTCACCCAGAACCAGTTGCGGAACATCGGGTAGTTCTCGCGCCGGCGGAACCACATGAACAGGAACATCACCGTGAAGCCCGTGGTGTGGGCGAGGGTGTAGACCCAGGTGGTGGTGAACTTCGCCACCCCGACCGACTGCACCCAGTCGTGGATGTCGGGCTCCACGAACAGCCCGACCGACTTCTCGATGTCGATGATGTCGCGCGCGTGGCGCAGCGCCACCGAGACGTCCTCCGTGGCCACGACGTCGCGCAACCACTCGTACGCGACCGTCAGGAGCAGGAAGAGGATCACCTCAGCCCAGACCGGCCACTCGGCGAACCATGCCCGCGCGAGCGGCGAGGGGCGGTCGGCGTCCGTCACGGCGGCGCAAGGTAGCACGGCGGTGACCCCATCCCGGGGTGCCCGGGGGCGCCGGGGCCGCCCGGGCCCTTTGCTATCGTCGCCATCGCCGGACGTTGCTCTGCCGGCCCGCTGATGGCCGCCCCCGGAAGGTGCCTCCCCCATATGGGTCTGCTTCTCCCGCTCTACATCCTGATCTTCGTCGGGCTGATCTACTTCGTCGGCGTGCGTCCGCAGCAGAAGCGCCGCCGTGACCTGGAGACGATCCTCAACTCGCTCGTCCCCGGTGCCGAGGTGGTGACCATGTCGGGCATCTATGGAACCGTGACCGAGATCGAGGAGGGGGACACCCTTCTGCTCGAGATCGCCGAGGACACCGACATCCGTGTCGCGAAGGCCTCGATCGCGCGCGTCCTGACGCACGCGGAGCCCGAGACGGCCCCGGTCTCCGACGACGCCTCCTAAAAGGGAGGCCCTCCGCCCGTGAGGCGTCCCCTCCTTCTCCTGGCGATGGTGATCGGCCTCGTGGCCGTGTCGCTCGTCGCCATCGCGCTTCGCCCGGCGGTGCTGGGCCTCGATCTCCAGGGTGGTGTCGAGGTCGTGCTGCAGGGGCAGCCGACCGAGACCAGCGAGGTCACCCCCGAGGCGATCGCCCGTTCCGTGGAGATCATCCGGAGCCGCGTCAACGCGTTCGGTGTCGCCGAGCCGGAGATCCAGACGCAGGGCAAGGACCAGATCGTCGTCGCGCTACCGGGCGCGAAGAACCCCGAACGGGTCGTCAGCGACCTGATCGCGCCGGCCCAGCTGACCTTCATCAACTTCGAGCGCAACGTCGTGAACCCCCAGGGGACCACCGACCTCTACGCCGCCGTCACCCAGGCCACCAAGACCACGCCCGACCAGGTGCGCGGCAAGCCGACGTACTACGCCTTCAAGAACAAGAAGCTCGTGGTGCCGGCCGCGCAGGACCTGGCCTCGCTCAAGGACGGCTTCCCGGGCAACGAGATCCCCGCCGGCGTCGAGGTGCTGAAGGTGCCCCGCGGTCTGTTCCTCGCATACGAGGAGTCGCCCAAGCTCCAGACGCGCGACGCCGGTATGCAGAAGACCTGGTACATCTTCCAGAACAACCCCGGCCTGACGGGTGCGGACGTCACCGAGGCCCGCTCGACGATCCAGACCGGCGGGCTCGGCAGTCGTGACCGCATCGTCACGCTCCGGTTCACGGGCGCCGGCCAGACGAAGTTCGCGGACATCACCCGCCAGCTCGCGACCGACGGGCAGCTGAAGGGTCAGCTCCAGCACTTCGCGATCATCCTCGACGGCAAGATCGTCTCCAACCCGTCGGTGGACTACAACCAGTACCCGACCGGGATCAGCGGCGACAACGGCGCCGAGATCAACGGCAGCTTCAGCCAGGGCGAGGCCGACACGCTGGCCAAGCAGATCAACTCCGGCGCCCTGCCGATCGAGCTGAAGGTGATCAGCCAGAAGCAGGTGTCGGCCACCCTCGGCAAGCAGTCGCTGCACCAGGGCCTGGTGGCCGGCCTCACCGGCCTCCTGCTGGTGATGATCTTCCTGATCGCCTACTACCGCTTCCTGGGCATCGTGGCCGCCCTCGCGCTGATCGTCTACGCGATCCTGCTCTACGCGGTCGTGGTGCTGCTCCCGATCACCATGACGCTCCCGGGCATCGCCGGGATCATCCTGACCATCGGCGTGGCCTCGGACGCCAACGTGGTGATCTTCGAACGCGTGCGAGAAGAGGCGCGCGCCGGCAAACCGCCGCGCGCGGCCATCCTCGCCGGCTACAAGAAGGGCATCGGGGCGATCATCGACGCCAACGTCGTGACCTTCGCGACCGCCCTCATCCTGTTCCTGTTCGCGACCGCGGGCGTGAAGGGCTTCGCCTTCACCCTCGGCGTCGGCGTCCTACTGTCCCTGTTCACGGCGGTCGTCGCCACGCGGGCGGCGTTCAGCGTCCTGGCCGAGACGCGATTCCTGCGCGACAACCGCTTCATGGGTCTCGAGCAGAGGGAGATCCACTGGAAGCTCGACTTCGTCGGCAAGTGGAAGCTGTGGCTGGCGATCTCGATCGTCCCGCTGATCATCGGCACGGCCTGGATCGGGATACACGGCCTCAACCTCGGTCTCGACTTCGAGAGCGGGACCCGCATCACGACAGCGTTCGCGAAGCAGCCGAGCGAGGACTCCGTGCGCGCGCTGTTCTCGGACCTGGGCTACAAGGACGCCAAGGTGCAGTCAACGTCGGAGACGATCGACGGCAAGACGGTGCGCGGCTTCCAGATGCAGACCAAGACCCTGCAGCCGGCCCAGCGCAACGAACTCCAGCGCGCCCTCGACGCCAAGTTCGGCATCCAGCAGGAGACCTTCCAGCTGGACTCCGTCGGTCCCACCTTCGGGCGCCAGATCATCCGCAACGCGATCTGGGCGATCCTGCTCAGCTTCGCGGTCATCGTGATCTACCTGAGCATCCGGTTCGAGTACAAGCTCGCGATTCCGGCGCTGATCTCGGTGATCCACGACGTGTGGCTCTCGATCGCCATCTACTCGTTCACCGGGCGGGAGGTGACGAGCGCGACGGTGGCCGCTCTGCTCACCATCCTGGGCTATTCGCTGTACGACGTCGTCATCGTGTTCGACCGCATCCGGGAGAACGTCCCGATCATGCGCAAGTCAACGTACCGCGAGGTGGTCAACACCTCGGTCCACGAGACGCTGACCCGATCGATCATCACGTCGCTCACGACGCTGATCCCCATCGCGGTGCTGTTCCTATTCGGTGGCGACACCCTCAAGGACTTCGCCTTCGCCCTGCTCGTCGGAATCCTCTCCGGCGGCCTGTCGTCGATCGCCATCGCGGCGCCGCTGGCGGCCATCTGGAAGGAGCGCGAGCCCGAGAACAAGCGGCGCGCGGTGAAGGCCGAGCGTCGTGCGGCGGCGATCTCGTCGGATGCCGATGTGGTGGACCTCGACACCCTGGCGCGCGCCGAGGCGGCCCTCGACCAGGAGCTGCGGATCGAGGACGGCCGCGAGGCGGAGGAGCTCGACGAGGGCGAGTACAGCGAGCAGGAACTGCGGGAGCTGCGCGCCGGTGAGGCCGTGCCCGAGGGCGATGCGCAGGCTGAGCCCGGCACCGAGGTGGCGGTCGTGCCCGAGCCCGACGCCCAGGTCGACGTTGACGCGGACGGCGACGCGACGGAGGCTCCGGTCGACGAGAAGGCGCCGGCGAACGGCGCTCCCGAGCCCGCCCCGGCCGCACCCGCGCCGCGGCGGCGCGCGAACCCCGACCGGGTGCGCCGTCACCGCGGCGTCCAGAAGAAGAGGAAGCGATGACCACTGTGCGCGAAGGAGTCGAGCAGGCGGTGCTGATGTCCATCGGCGCGGCGGCGCTCACGCGGGAGCGTGCCGAGTCGGCGGTCGCCGAGCTCGTGCGCAAGGGGCAGATCGGCAGCGAGGAGGGGGCCGCGGTCGTCGAGCGCCTGCTGGCCCGCGTGCGCGGTGAGGGCGCGTCGGTCTCCGGCCTGGTGGGACGGGTCGAGGGCGGCCTCCAGGGGCTGCTCCGAGAACTGGGCGTGGTGGCGCGCTCCGAGCTCGACGAGGTCCATCTGCGCCTGATGGAGCTGGAGCACCGGATCAAGCTCCTGGAGCGCTACGTCGGAGAGGTTCCCGGCACCGCCGACTAAAGCTGCGCGCGCGTCACCCGATATCTCAGGGTGACGGCCCCCGGAAGCTGGGGCCACGGGGAACGGAGACCCCTTGCGCAGTCGTCTGCTTGTTCCTGCCGTCGTGCTCGTGGCGGTGGCATATGTGAAGGGCCGCCGGGATGGGCGGCACGAGGCGCACACGGTGCCCGAGGTGGCGCGCCCGCCGGCCGAGCCGGGCCCGCTGACCGACCAGACCCGCATCGCACAGGCGCTCGCCGCCGACGCGGTCGAGTTGGCCGAGGCGCAGACCGCCGCCGCCGGCACGCTGTTCGTGGAACCCGAGCCGTTGGTGGAGGACCTCTTCGATCCCGACGACGGTCCCGCCGCGCACGACCCACTGATCCTGAACGAGTGGATGACCGCCCCCGCCGCGCTCCGCGGCGTGCGCGCCCGTGAGAGCGACGCGCTGGACCTTGCCGTCACGGCGGAGTGGGCGACCAGCCTCGCGCCTCCGGCTCCGCGTCCGGCCGCCATGGCCGTCGAGGCGGGGATCCCGGTCCGCGAGGAGGGCGCCGCGCCGGTGGCGACCGAGGTCGAGATCCGCATCGACGAGACGGGGCGGTTCTCGCTCGGCGGCTTCGCCACCCAGGCGGGTCACATCGCCCTGTGCGGCATCACCTTCCAGGAGCGGTGCTCCGGCCTGCTGACGCCCGACGCCATCACCCTGGTCACGGAGGCCGCGAACAACGTGGCCGAGGGCGGCCTGGTGGTGCTCGGCGACGCGGGCTTCGCGCCCGACGCGGAGGGATTCACGATCCTGCTCTGCGCAGCGGGCCCGGGCACGTTCGCCGTCGCCGGACGCTACGAGCTCGTGCGGTGACCTCAACCATTCCCCTCGCCGGCCGATGACCATTGAAGGTCCGGAGCGACTCGGAGCCAACCGCCCGACGGCGGCACACCGCCGCAACGCCAAGGAGGCAGCGCCAGAATGTCCATGCTGACCATCGCGATCATCGCGGGCATCATCCTGTGCCTGGTCGTTCTGATCGTCCAGCGGCGCAAGGATCGGGACACATCGTCCGCCGCGGGCGCCGGACGCGGCAAGAGCGAGCGCAAGAGGCGGCGCGGCAAGAAGAACGGCACCCCGCCCCCGCCGCCCGAGCCCATGCCGCTGGCCGCGGCCGGCCAGAGCAGCGCGCGCACGAGCGAGCCCGGCCCGGCGCCCGAGTGGTCGGCGGCCGCCTCCCAGCCGAGTGTCGCCGAGTGGCCCCCCGCGGATGACGCGGAACCGATCGACTGGGCGGCACCCGCTCCCGCCCCGGCTCCGGCCGCGGCTCCCCAGCAGGAGCCCGCCGCGTCGCAGCCCGAGGAGCCCGCACCCACCTCCGCCGAGCCGCAGTTCCCGACCGCGCCCCCGATCACCGAGGACGAGGCCGGCTGGCCGAGCGACGAGATCGTGACCGAGCCGGGATGGCCCATCCCGGGTGAGGTCGACGTGCCGTGGTCCACTCCCTCGGAGGAGCCCGTGGGCGCCGCCGCCGGCGGCTGGTCCGAGCAGGCCGCCACGTCCGCGCCGCCGGCCGACCTGCAGTGGGCGCCCCCGGAGCAGGTCGCCGAGGAGATCCCGCAGTGGACCCCTTCGGCCGAGCCCGCCGCCGAGGAGATCCCCCAGTGGACCCCGCCTGAGGAGCCCGTGCAGCAGGACGCCCCGGCCCACGAGGCGCCGGCGACGGCCGAGGAGCCCGTCTGGGAGACGCCGGCCGAGGACATCGAGTCCGGCTGGGTCACCGACGAGTCGTACACGGAAGACGGTCAGGCCACGGGTCAGATCCCGGTCACCCTCGACTCCGAGCCGGAGCCCGAGGTCCCGGTCGCTGAGGCCGCCCCCGCGGATTCGCTGGAGATGGAGTTCGCCCCCTTCGAAGCGGGCGAGGAGATCGCCCTCGAGGAGTTCGCCGGCGAGCCGGCCGAGTTCCCGATGGAGCAGCCGCAGACCGCCTTCGCCCCGCAGGAGCCGGAGATCGCCTTCGCCCCTCAGGAGTCGGAGACCGCCTTCGCCCCGCAGGAGCCGGAGATCGCCTTCGCCCCGCAGGAGACGGAGACTCCGTTCGCCCCCCAGGAGCCGGAGATCGCCTTCGCCCCTCAGGAGACGGAGACTCCGTTCGCCCCTCAGGAGCCGGAGATCGCCTTCGCCCCTCAGGAGTTGGAGACCGTGCTCGAGTGGGACGATGCTCCCGTCGAGGCGCCGGACGCGCCGGAGCCCGTGGCGCACGCCGCGGTGCATGCGATCGCGCCCGTCGCGGTTCCGGTCGCGGCCCCGGAGGCGGACGACCCGGCGCGCACCGGACGGTTCGCCATCGGCGGCTTCGCCCTCCAGCCCGGGCAGCAGGCCCTCGGGGGCGTCAGCTTCCGTGCCGAGCTGCCGCAGGCCCCGACGGCGTGGACGGTCACCGACAGTGACGACCTGGCCCCGGGCACGCTGGTGCTGCAGCTCGACGGCACCATCAACTGCGACGCGAGCGGCCTCGAGGTCGTGACGGATCCGGGTTTCGCGCCGACTCCGCTCGGCTTCACGGTCCGGGTCGCGGCACTGGCGTCCGGCCCCTTCGCGGCCAGCGGGACGTTCCGGGTGCGATGACGGCGTGAGGGGCCGCCCGCCGGTGCGCCGGCGGGCGGCCCGCCGCGTCCGGCTCGACTGCTACCTTGGCCCGCATGGCGCGGGGAGAACGGCGGCAGAACCTTGCGCGCCTCGGCGAGATCGCACAGGTCGCCGCGCGCCATGGTTTCGGGTACGCGTTCGGCCGCAAGGAGGCCGTCGCCGACGACCCCACGGGGGAGCTCATCAGCACCCGCAACCGCGGGCGCCGGCTGCGCGAGATGCTCGACGAGCTCGGCCCGACATTCGTCAAGTTCGGGCAGTTGCTCGCGACCCGGCCGGACGTGGTGCCCCCCGACATCCTGGCCGAGCTGCGCGGGCTGCAGGACGACGCCCGACCGGAGCCCTTCGCGAGCGTGCGCGGGGTCATCCAGGAGGAGCTCGGCCTCACGATCGAGCAGATCTTCGAGGAGTTCGACGAGGAGCCGATCGCCGCTGCCTCGATCGGCCAGGTGCACCGCGCGCGCCTGCCCGGGGGGCAGGAGGTCGTGGTCAAGGTGCAGCGGCCCGACGCCGAGCGCCAGATCAACGCCGACATCCAGCTGCTCTACCAGGTGGCCCGCGTCGCGCGCGAGCGGGTGCGCAGGCTCCAGTTCATCGATCTCGTGGGCACGGTCGACGAGTTCGCGCGCACCGTTCGGCGCGAGCTCGACTACGGCATCGAGGCGCGTAACGCCGAGGTCTTCCGGCGCAACTTCGCCGGCGACGACTCGGTCTCGATCCCGAGGATCTACTGGCGCTACAGCACGCCCCGGGTGCTCACCATGGAGCAGGTCGAGGGCACCGTGCTCGGCCGCCTCGACCTGACCACCTGGTCGGCCGAGGACCGGCGCAAGCTCGCCAACCGGATCACCGAGACCTGGATGCAGATGGTCTTCGTGCAGGGCTTCTTCCACGCCGACCCGCATCCCGCCAACATCCTCGTGCGCGACGCGGAGCACATCAGCCTGGTCGACTTCGGCATGACCGAGCAGCTCAGCACGCGCGACCGCGAGGCCGCCGTGCACCTGCTGCTCGACATCCTCAACGGCAACGCCGAGCGGCTGCCGCGCCGGCTGCGCGCGCTGGGCATCCGTTATCCGCGCAAGATGGAGGGCGAGCTCGCCGATCGCCTGGGCGTCATCCTCCAGCGCTACTCCGCCAGCCCGATCGGCGAGATCGACGCGCGCGAGGTGCTGCGCGAGATCTTCCAGACCATCTACCGCCTCGACATCACCCTGCCCGCGCGCTGGGTGATGCTCGACAAGACCCTCGCCACGCTGGCCGGGGTCGCCGTGGAGATCTATCCCGACCTCAACGTCTTCGAGGTCGCGCGGCCCTACGCCCTCCGGCTCGCCGCCCAGCGCTTCCGGCCGGACCACGTCGCCGAGCGCATGGGCACCGACATGGGGCGCTACGTCGAGGCGTTCCTGGAATACCCCTTCCAGGTCTCCGAGCTGCTCGAGGAGTTCAAGGACGGCGAGCTCGAGATCACGGTGCGGCCCGAGGGCTTCAACGAGGCCGTCGAGAAGATCCAGGCGAGCGCCAACCGCATGATCCTCGGCCTCGTCGCGGCGGCGCTGATCATCAGCTCCGCGGTCATCTCGGTCTTCGCCCGTTCGGCCGATCTCGCCGGCCTGGCGTACGTCGCCCTGCCCGGCTGGATCATCGCGTTCACCCTGGTCGCCTGGCTCTGCGTCGGCATCTTCCGATCGGGGAAATGGTGACCTGGCGCGCGAGCCGCGTCGGCTTCGCGGACGTCGCCGCCCTGCAGGAGGCGCTCGACGTGCCCGAGCCCGTCGCCTGGGTGCTGGTGCGGCGCGGCCTGGGCGACCCCGCGGCGGCGCGCGAGTTCATGTCCTCTGACGGCCCGCTCGCCCCGCCGGAGGACCTGGCCGGGATCGCCGAGGCGGCCGACCGGCTGGCGCGGGCCCTGCGCTCGGGCGAGCGCATCGCGGTGCACGGTGACTACGACTGCGACGGCATCTCGTCGACGGCGATCCTGGTGAGCGCCCTGCGCGGGCGCGGGGGCGACGTCATCCCGTTCCTGCCGAGCCGTTTCGTGGAGGGCTACGGCGTCGCGGTGTCCACGGTCGAGGCCCTCGCGGACCAGGGCGCGCGGGTCCTGGTGTGCGTCGACTGCGGCACCTCGGCGCTCGCCGCTCTGACCCGGGCGGTGGAGCTCGGCATGGACCCGGTGACGCTCGATCATCACCTGGCCGGCGGCCACCGGCCTCCCGGGATCATCGCCAACCCGGCGCTGGGCCGGCCGGCCGACGATCTGCCCGCCGCCGCGGGCGTCGTCCACATGCTCGTCCGGGCACTCGCCGCGGGGGTGGACGGGGGTGGGCTGGCGCCCGACCCCGACGAGTCCATCGACCTGGTGGCCCTGGCCACGGTGGCCGACGCGGTGCCGCTGGTGGGAGACAACCGGCGGCGCGTCGCGCGCGGGCTGCGCGTGATGCGCGAGCACCCGCGGCCCGGGATCGCCGCGCTCTGCGCCGCGGCGAGCCTCGAACCGCGGGTGATCAGCGCGCGCGCCCTCGGGTTCACCCTCGCCCCGAGCATCAACGCGGCGGGACGCATGACCCACCCCGAGCGCGCGCTGGAGTTGCTGCTGGCCCCCGACCGCGAGACGGCCGATCCGATCGGCGCCGAGCTGTGGGCGCTCAACTCCGAGCGGCGCGAGGTGGAGCGGGAGATCGTGGAGCGGGCCATCGCCCAGGTCGAGGCAGAGCCGGACGACATCCGCGCGGCCGGAATCGTGCTCGCGTCGGGCGAGGGCTGGCACGAGGGGGTGGTCGGCATCGTGGCCTCGCGCCTCGCCGAGCGCTTCGAACGCCCGGCGATCGTCCTCTCGCGCCAGGGGGACAGCGCGAAGGGCTCGGGACGGAGCGTGCCGGGCGTCGATCTCCACTCCCTGGTCGGGGCGGCCTCGGGCCCACTGACGCGGTGGGGCGGGCACGCCGGGGCCGTGGGCCTCGAGCTGCCGGTGCTCGCGATCGCCCGCTTCCGCGACGAGCTGATCGCCGCCGCCGAGGGCGCGCGCGCCGCCATCGCCCGCGCCCGCGTGCGCACCGTGGACGCCGTGGTGGGCGGACGCGATCTCACCCTGGCGACGGCGGAGGCCCTCGAGGCGCTCGCCCCCTTCGGCCGCGGCAACCCCCCGGTGCGCCTTGTTGTGCCGGGCGTGGCCCTGGAGTCGCCGAGCCGGGTCGGCAAGGGCGAGCATCTCCAGGTGAGGATCCACTCGGGCGGCGTCCATGCCCGCGCGATCGGCTTCCGCATGGGCGAGCGCGCCCCGGGCATCGACCTCGAGCACCGCCACGACGCCATCATCGAGCTCGATGTCGAGCGCTGGCAGGGCATCGTCGGCCCGCGGGTCACCCTCCAGGCCCTGGACCCGATCGCTCCGCTCACGCGACGCTCACCTCGCTGGGCCGAGGCCCATGAGGCCCACGACCGCGCCTGCGGCGGGCCGGACCTGCGGGCGATGCTGGCCGATCCGATGGGGGACCTCCCGGATCCCCCGCCGGTGGCCCGCGCGCCCGTGGGCGTGCGCGACCGGCGCGGCGAGGGTGCCACGCTCAGCGCGATCGCCGCCCTGGCGGGGGCCGATCGGGGCGTGGTCGCGGTCGTGGCCGACGCGGCCCGCCGCCGGGAGGCCCTCGAGGCCGCGCTCGACCCCGAGCGGGTGGGCGCCGAGGTGGTCGTGCTGGGCGGCGGCCGGTGCGACCCGCGCGCCCTGGCCGAACGGCTGGCCCTCACGCGCGGGATCCCCTCCCTGAGCGTGCTCGAGTACGAGGATCTGGCGCTGGTCGCCCCGCCCGAGGGCGCGCACCTGGTGCTGATCGACCCGCCGGCCTCCCGCGCGGAGGCGGCGTGGGCGCTGCACCGCGCCGCGGACCGCTGGCTGCACCTCGCCTGGGGGGCCCCGGAGGTCGCGGTCGCGCTGGCGGCCTCGGAGGAGCGCTGGGAACTGCGGCCGACGGTCACCGCGCTGTGGGTCGCCCTGCGAGACGGCGTCGCACGCGGGTGGGGCGCCGAGTTGGCGGGTGCCATCCTCGGCGATCCCGCGCTGCCGCGATTCCCCCGGGTCGCGGCGCGCGCCCTCGTCGTGCTCGGGGAGCTCGGGCTGGTGCGTATCGACGATGTGGGCGTCCAGGCCGTTTCGGCCCCCGACCGGCGCGAGCTCGACTCCTCGCTCACCTACCGCAGCGCGCGGGCCCGCCACGAGGAGCAGGAGGCGTTCCTGACGCGTGCGCTCACGCTCGACCTGACGGCCCGCATCCCGCTCACCGAGGCGGCCGTCGCCGGCTGATGACCGCGCCGCGGGCGGTAACGGCGTGCTCGCCCTGTTCGCGGCCCGGACGACCCCGGCCGGCGCCGCGGGAGTCCCGCGCCCCCGGCAGCGGGTGAGGCGCAGCTCCCGGCGTGATCGGCCGGTGACGGGCGCCCATCCCACGCCGCCGCCCATGCTCCGGGGCCGGGCGGAGCACCCGCAGGCGTCCCGAAATCGGGGACGACGGCGGGTCGCGGTATCCTTGACGTATGGCCAAGGACCTCGCAGACCTCGATCTGGCTCTCGCGTCGGGTGTTCCCGAGCTCGAGCAGGTCATCATCGAGGTCGCCGACCACCACCCGGACGTCGACCGCGACGCGATCCGGCGCGCCTACGCGTACGCCGAGACGCATCACCGCGCGCAGCTGCGCAACTCGGGTGAGCCGTTCATCACCCACCCGCTGGGATGTGCCCGCATCGCCGCCAGCCTGGGCCTGGACGGCACGGCCGTGGTGGCCGCCCTGCTGCACGACACGGTGGAGGACACCACCGCCACGCTCGCCGACATCGAGGCGGCGTTCGGCGCCGAGACCTCGGCGATCGTCAACGGGGTCACCAAGCTCTCGAAGATCCACTTCGAGAGCCAGGAGGAGCACCAGGCCGAGAACTACCGCAAGCTGATCGTCTCGATGTCCAGCGACATCCGGGTGCTGGTGATCAAGCTGGCCGACCGCCTGCACAACATGCGGACGCTGGCCTACATGACCAAGCCCAAGCAGATCCAGAAGGCCAAGGAGACACTCGAGGTGTACGCGCCCCTGGCGCACCGCCTCGGCATCAACTCGCTCAAGTGGGAGCTCGAGGACCTGGCGTTCGCCACCCTCCACCCCAAGCGCTACAGCGAGATCCAGCAGATGGTCAACCAGCGCCGGCCCGACCGCGAGGCCTTCATCGACGAGGCCGGCGAGATCCTGGGTCGCGAGCTGGAAGAGGTCGCGATCACCGGCGTCGAGATCACCGGGCGGGCGAAGCACTTCTACTCGATCTACGAGAAGATGACCCGCAAGGGCAAGGAGTTCAACGAGATCTACGACCTCACCGCGATGCGCGTGCTGGTCGACTCGGTGAAGGACTGCTACGGGGCGGTGGGCATCATCCACTCGCTCTGGAAGCCCCTGCCCGGGCGCTTCAAGGACTACATCGCGATGCCCAAGCTCAACCTGTACCAGAGCCTGCACACCACGGTCATCGGTCCCGGCGGAAAGCCCCTCGAGATCCAGATCCGGACGTACGCGATGCACGCGACGGCCGAGTTCGGCGTCGCCGCGCACTGGCTCTACAAGGAGGGTCGCGCCGACCAGCCGGCGTGGGTGTCGCGGATGATGGACTGGCAGCGCGAGACACACGACCCGGGCGAGTTCCTCGAGGCCCTGCGCTCGGATCTCTACTCCGACGAGGTCTACGTCTTCACGCCCAAGGGCGACGTCCGCGACCTGCCGGCCGGCGCCACTCCGCTCGACTTCGCGTACGACGTCCACACCGACGTCGGCCACCGTTGCGTGGGCGCCAAGGTCAACGGGCGCATCGTGCCCCTGACCTACACCCTGCAGTCGGGCGATTTCGTCGAGATCCTCACCTCCAAGGCGCCGCGGGCCCCGTCGCGCGACTGGCTCCAGCTGGTCACGACCACCAAGGCGCGCTCCAAGATCAGCCAGTTCTTCCGCCGGGAGCGTCGCGAGGACGCAGAGCACAAGGGTCGTGAGGCCCTCCAGGAACAGCTGCGCAAGGCGGGCCTGCCCAGTCAGCGGCTGGCGGGCTCGCCCCTGCTGCTGGAGGTCATCCAGGAGATGGGCTTCAAGAAGGCCGACGAGTTCTACATCTCCCTCGGCCTGGGCAAGACGTCGGTCCAGATCGTGGTCAACAAGATCCTCCAGCGGCTGAAGGCCGGGCAGGCGGTCGCCGATGACGCGGCCCCGGTCACCGCTCCGCGCGGGCGGCGCCCCCACACCTCCACGGCATCGAGCGAGCTGGGCATCGAGATCGACGGCCTGGCCGACGTCCTCGTGCGCCTCGCCAAGTGCTGCAAGCCGGTGCCGGGGGACCCGATCCTGGGCTACATCTCCCTCGGCCGCGGCATCACGATCCACCGCGAGGACTGTCCCAACGCGAAGGCCCTGAAGAAGAGCCCCGAGCGCTTCACGCCGGTCTCCTGGACCGGCGCGAACCAGCAGTCCTTTCGAGTAGAGATCGCCGTCGACGCCTGGGATAGGTCGCGTCTGCTGGAGGATCTCTCGCGGGCCTTCGCCGAGGCGGGGGTCAACATCGTCTCGGCCAACTGCTCGATGGAGGACCAGATGGTCCACGACCGCTTCACGGTGCAGGTGGGCGACGTCGAGACCCTCAAGTCGTGCATCAGCGAGATTCGCCAGGTGGAGTCGGTGTTCGACGCCTATCGGGTGACTCCGGGAGCCTGACGACCCGCAGTTCCGTGGGGTCACCTGCTACCGTGGCGCGCCGATGGATTGGCTCGATCTCGTCGTCCCTTCAGCGGCGATCCTCGCTCTCTTCGCGGTCGTGGCCCTGGTGGTCGTGGCCATCCGACAGGGGCGTGCGATCCGGCGCCTCGAGGAACGTCTCGCTCGTTCTGGCGACGCCGCCCTGGACGCCCCCTTGCAGCGGATCGCGGAGCTCCAGGCGCGCCAGCGCGTGTCCGAGGGCCGACGGGTCTCCTCGGGTCAGATGCGGACCGCCGGGGTCGTCGGCCTGGTGGCCCTCGCGCTGATCGCGGCCATCGGCGGCGTCTGGTACCTGTTCGTGAGGGGCGACAGCAACGCCTCGGCCGGCGGGCCCGCCCTGGCGGCGGGCGCCAGCACCAAGCCGTCGAGCACCACGACGCCCAAGCCGGTTGACAGCACCCTGGTACCGGCGAACCCGGCTCCCGTGGCCGACCGGGCCGCCTACACCGTGGCGGTCTTCAACGCGAGTGGCGTCTCCGGCGCGGCGCGCGACACGATCGCCCCGCGGCTCACCAACGAGGGCTGGACCGTCGGCAAGGTCAACAACCCGCCCGACGGCGAGACCGGCCGCACGCAGTCGGTGGTGATGTACGCCAAGGGCAAGCAGGACGTGGCCCAGAACGTCGCCAAGGAGCTGGGGGTCAAGCGGGCCCCGCCGCTCGACGGCTTCACGGCGGCCCAGACCGACAACGCCGACGTCGTCGTGCTCGTCGGGACGGACATCGCGGGGGGATGAGCGGGGGCGTCGTCCTCGCGTCAGTCGAGAGCCGGCGACGCGGGCGCCGCCCTTCCGGGTCAGCCCGTGCCGTAGCCGCCTCCGCCCGGGGTTTCGATCCCCAGGACGTCTCCGGCCTTCAGGTCTCCGCGCCACTTGGCGGGCAGCGCGATGCCATTCCGGGTGGTGCGGCCGGGTGCGCCGTCCGCTCCTCCGGCGCGCCCCTTGGGCGAGCGGCGGCGGCGCTCGGCGATCACCGAGGCCTCGGCGTCCACCAGCACGCGCACGCGGCGCTCGATGCCGTCGCCACCGCGGTGCGCGCCGTCGCCTCCGGTGCCCCGGCGCAGCCGGTAGGTCTCGACCCGCAGGGGGAAGGCCGTCTCCAGGGCCTCGACGGGCGTGTTGAGGGTGTTGCTCATCGCCACGTGGACCCCCGAGGGGCCGTCGGCCCCGGCCGAGCCGCCCTGGCCGCCGCCCAGGGTCTCGTAGTACGTGAAGCCGGGAGCGCCGATCGTGAGGTTGTTCATGGTCCCCTGACCCTGGGCCGGAACGTCGACCGCCTGGCCGAGGGCCGCGAACACGGCATCGACGATGCGGCTGGAGGTCTCCACGTTGCCGCCGGCCACGGCGGCGGGCGGCGTCGCGTTGACGAGGGTCCCGGGAGGCGCGATCACCTCGACCGGCGCGAAGGCTCCGGTCGAGGCCGGGATGTCCGGGTCGGTGACGCAGCGCACCACGAAGTAGACGGCCGAGCGGGTCACCGCGAGGGGGCAGTTGCAGTTGCCGGGGCCCATCGGGTCGGTGCCGGTGAAGTCGACCGACATGCGCTCGCCGTCGATGATCACGGCGACCCGGATACAGATGTCCTCCTCGGTGACGCCGTCGCCCTCCATCGCCTCCTCGGCCGCGTAGCGGCCGTCGGGCATCTCGGCGATGGCGGTCCGGGTGCGCCGCTCGGCGTAGTCGAGGAGGTCGGCGAGAGCGTCCTCGACCAGCTCCGCGCCATGGCGCTCGACGACCTCGGCCAGGCGGCGCTCGGCCAGGCGGTGAGCGGCCAGCTGGGCGCGCAGGTCTCCCTCGCGCTCCACCGGGGTGCGCGTGTTGGCCAGCAGCAGGTCGAGGACGTCGCGCAGCGTCTCGCGCCCGGCGACGAGGCGCACCGGCGGGATCACGAGGCCCTCCTGCAGCAGCTCGCGCGAGCCGGCCGGCATGCTGCCGGGCGCCATGCCGCCGATGTCCGCGTGGTGGGCGCGAGTGACGGCGTAGGCCGCGGTGCGACCCCCGAGGGCGATGGCGTTGATCATCGTGAGGTCCGGCAGATGCGTGCCCCCACGGTATGGATCGTTGACCACCCATACCTCGCCGGGTACGGCGCCGCGCTCGCGGACCGCGGCGACCGCCTCGGGCATGGCGCCCAGATGCACCGGGATCGAGGCCGACTGCACCACCATCCGCCCCTCGGAGTCGAAGAGGGCGGTGCTGCAGTCGCGCCGCTCCTTGATGTTGGGGCTGAAGGCGCTGCGCACGAGCGCCGCCTCCATCTCCTCGGCGACGGCGCGCAGGGCGTTGGCCATCACCTGCCGCGTCACGGGGTCGAGGGGCCTCATCCGCGCTCCATCACGATGGCGCCGATGCCGTCGACGCGCGCGGTCCAGCCCTCGCCCACCCAGCAGGTGGCGCCGTCCATCGGGACGACGGCGGGTCCGACGATCGGTGGCCCGGCATCCGAGGAGACGATTCCCGGGTCCACGCCCGGCCGCTCCGCCGCGAGGCGGATGCTGACCGCCTCCACCGGGCGGGCCGGGTCCGCGTCGCCGTAGCGCTCGCGGTGGGCGGCGTGGAAGGTTTCGGCCAGGGCGGTCTCGGGCGCGGCGGGATCCCAGGCGACGGTGAGCGAATGGCTCTGACCGGCATAGCGGCAGTCGGCGGCGGCGCTGAGCCAGGCGCCGGGGATCTCCTGCTCGGCGCGTGCGCGCAGGGGGTCCAGGCGCGCCGCGAGGACGCCGTCATCCACGGTGGCGAGCACCGTCTGCACGTAGTCGCGGCGCTCACCGGCCATCACCAGCCCCAGGGCGGCGAGCACCCCGGCCGCGGGCGGGGCCACCACCCGGCGCACGCCCAGCTCGTCGGCCACCGGGCAGGCGTGGAGCGGGCCGGCTCCGCCGAACGCGATCAGCGTGGCCTCGCGGGGGTCCTCGCCGCGCTCCACGCTCACCAGCCGCAGGGCGCGGACCATCTCCTGCACGGCCACGGTGATGATGCCCTCGGCGCATTCGGGCACCCCCAGGCCGAGCTCGTCCGCCAGCCTGGTCACGGCGGCGGTGGCGGCCCCCGCGTCCAGGCGGATGCGCCCTCCGAGGGGGACGTCCGTCGGCAGGCGCCCGAGAACCACGTCGGCGTCGGTGACCGTGGGGTTGACGCCCCCCAGGCAGTAGGCGGCGGGACCGGGCCGCGCCCCGGCCGAATGTGGCCCCACCCGCAGGGCGCCCCCCGAGTCGGCCCAGGCGATGCTGCCGCCGCCGGCCGAGACCGTGGCCACGTCGAGCATCGGCAGGTGCAGGGGGCGCCCCGCGATCACGTTCGTGCTGGTGCGCGCCGGGACCCCGTCGCTGACGAGGGCGACGTCGCAGGAGGTGCCGCCCATGTCGAAGGTCAGCGCCAGCCGCCGCTCGTCGCGCGCCGCCAGGCGCGCGGCCCCGATCACGCCGCCCGCGGGCCCGCTGAGGACCGTCCACGCGGCGTGCTCGGCCGACTCGGCGATGGGCAGCACGCCGCCGCTGGACTGCATGATCGCGGGAGGGGGGAGGCCGGCCGAGGCGGCGCGCTCGCCCAGGTGCTCGAGATACCGACTCAGCACCGGGGTGAGATAGGCGTCGACCACGGTGGTCGAGATCCGCTCGTACTCGCGGATCTCGGGCAGCACCTCGCTCGAGGCGCTGACGTGCACGCCCGGAAGCGCGGCCCGCAGCGCGGCCGCCACCGCGGCCTCGTGGGCGGGATGGGCGAACGAGAACAGCAGCCCCACCGCCACCGACTCGGCGCCGTCGGCACGCACCGCTTCGACCACCCGGGCCACCGACGCCTCGTCGAGCGGGATCAGGACACCCTCCGGGCCGCACCGTTCGATGACCTCGTGGGTGCGCTCATGCGGGACCAGGGGCGGGGGGTGGTGCACCGCGAGCCGGTAGAGGTGGGCGCGGGTCTGGCGGCGCAATTCGAGCACGTCCCCGAAGCCCTCCGTGGTGATCAGGGAGGTGCGCGCTCCGGTGCCCTCGAGCAGGGCGTTGGTGCCGACGGTCATGCCGTGGGCGAAGCGCGTCACGTCGGCGGGGCCGAGGCCCGCCTGCGCGAGGGCCGCCAGGGTCGCGGTGATGACGCCCTCGCTCTGGTCCTCGGGCGTGGTCGGCACCTTCGCCGTGGTGAGACGTCCGCCGGCGACCACCGCCGCATCGGTGAAGGTTCCTCCCACGTCCACGCCGACCAGGGCGCCTTCCGGGGTCGACCCGCTCGGCTCTATCATCACCGCGACTCTACTGGGGAGACCCGATCTCAACCGCACCACGCGCGTCGCTCGTCCTGGCCGTCCTCACCTTCGCCGCCACCCCGGCCGCGGCGGCCACCCTCCCCGTATCGGCGCCGGGGGGCCTGCTCCGGACCTCCCCGGTGACCCTGTCCTCCGGGCCGGCCAACGGCGGTCTCACCGAGGGCCTCAACGGCTGGGACGTGCTGGGCGCGAGGCCGCCGCTGCCGCGGTCGCCGGGTGTGCGGCTGGTGGGCAACACGACACTGGTGTCGCCCCCCCTGCTGATTCCGCCCGGCTCGCAGACCCTCGCGGTCACCCTGCGGGCGCCGGGAGGCAACGGCCTGATGCTGGTCAGCGCCCGCCCCGTGGAGGGCGGTGCGGACGTCGGGCTCGGCACCCTCGAGCCCGGCGCCGCACGGCGGAGCTGGGCGGTCGGGGTGGGCGGCCTCGCCGGGCGCCAGGTGCGGATCGTGCTCGACCCGGTTCCCGCCCTCGGCACCACGCTCGACGTCTTCGGCGTCGGACCCCTCACCGCCCCCTTGCCCGGCTGGAAGGTCACGAGAGGGTCGCTCGACCGGCGCGGATCACGGACGCGTGGCGTGCTGGCCGTGGGCGACCGGCTCGGGCTGCGCTCGCCTGCCTTCGCGCTCGGGCCAGGTGCGCGAGAGCTGCTGGTGTCGGTGCGGGGCCAGGGAACGCTGCGCGCGCGCGCCGGCCGCAGGACCGCTGTCGTCAGGGCCACGACGGCCTGGCGCGACCTGCACCTGCGGGTGCGGGGCGCGCGGGCCCGACTGACCCTCACCGCGACCCCCGGGCTGGAGAGCCTGGAGCTGCGCGACATCGGGCTGATCCGCCGTCAGGTGGCGGTGCGGGCCCTCCGCGTGGGCGTGTCGGGATCGCGGCGTGTGATGCGCGGCACCCTGGGCGTCGCCGGGGCGCGGCTCGTGGTGGAGGCCCGCGCGCGGTCCGGGCGGCGCCTCGCCCGCGTCAGGGCCGACTCGCGGGGCCGCTTCGCGGTCCGCACGCCGCGCTCGGCCGGCCGGGTGACGTTGGTGGTCCCGGGCGACCGCACCCGCATCGGGACCCGCTTCAGCCGCTGATCTGCCTCGCGTAGGCGCCGGGGAACTCCCCGCGGAGCTTCGTGGCCTGGGCGACGGCCGCGCTGCGCGCGTCGTAGGTGCCCGAGAACACGACGTAGTAGCCGGGGCGCAGATCGGGGAAGTCCGACGAGAACAGCACGCCCGCCTGCTCGCCCTGAGCCTCGAGCTTCGCCTTCGCGGCCTGCGCGGCGGAGTCGGTGCCGAGCGACGACAGGATCGCCGTCCACGCCGTGGTGCCCGCCGGCCAGTCCGAGGCCCCGGCCGGCGGCGAGTCGGTGGTCGGCGGCTCGCTGCGCGTGGTGGTGCCCGGCGTGGTGGGGGAGGGCCCGGTGACGGTGTCGAAGCCCGACGTGACGGGGGCGGTCGCGGTGCCGGTCGTGTCGGTCGGCTCGGTGAACGTGGTGTCCGGGGGCAGCGCGCCGGTGGTCGGCCCGGTCTCGGGGGGCAGCGGGACGACCGGCATCGTGTCCGTCGTCAGGGTCAGGGGCGCCGTCGGCGTCGCCGTCGAGGATGCCGTGCCGTCATCGTTGACCACCGCGTAGGCCAGGGCGCCCGCGCCGAGCCCCAGGATCACCATCGCCCCCGCGAGGACGTAGGCCGTCTTGGGCTTGCGCAGCCGGGGCGCGAGGGGGGTCGGCGATCCGCACTCCAGGCAGTAGGTCTGGTCGGGGTCGAGCTCGGCGTTGCAGACGGCGCAGCGCGGAGGGGGAGGCGGCCCCTCGGGGTCCCCCTCCCCGGGCGGGTTGCTGCGGGCCGAGGGCGCGAACCACTTGTCGGCCCCCTCCCAGCCGGTCGTGCGGGGCGGGTCGCTCATGCGGGGGGCGGTGTCGAGAGGGCGACGGTCGGCTGGTCCTCGGCCGGCGGCAGTGGCGCCACCTCGGCACCGCACTTCCAGCAGAAGCGCGCCTCGGCGATGAACGGCGTGCGGCACACAAGGCAGCAGCCCACGCTGGGATCGGGCGGCGTGCGCGCCCTGCGTGCCCGCCTCTGGGCGTCGACCTCGCTGAGGCGCCCGTCGATGTCGCGCACCGTTTCGTCCAGCTCGGCGATCTCCTGAGCCCGCAGGCGCATGACGTCCTCGGTCAGCATGTCGCGCCGGTACAGCTCGAAGGCCAGCCCGCCGAGGTCGTAGACCGCCACCTCGCGCCGGGCGACGAGCTTCTTGCGCGTGCGGCGCAGGCGACCCGGGCGCACGGGCGCGGATTCGGACTCGGACTCGGACTCGGCCGGCGTCTCGGCGGCGGGGACCACGGCCGTCTCGCCGTCGGCCGGGGCCGGCGTCGCGGGAGCGCCGGGCTCGTCGGCGGCGGGGGGGCCGGGCGCCGGGCTCCGTCGCGAGAGCCACCGCCTCTTCGGGGGCGGGGCGACGACCTCCTCGGACGAGGCGGGCGCCTCCTCGGCAGGCGCGGGCGGGACCGGAGGGTCGGGAGGGGTCGGGTTGGGGCTCATCAGGGGTTCGAGGCATGGTAACGGGCGTCCCGGCGGGCTCCCGTTACATGGGCGTGAACCGGTCGATATCGTGCGGCCGTGACCGCGGAACCGGCGCTGCCCTGGTCCACAGAGCCGTTCGGGCCGGCTCTGCGGGCGGTGCTGGCCGCGCGGGCGATGAGCTTCCGCGACCTGGAGAGCAGGACGCTCGTGCCGGTGGGCAACCTGCACGACCACGCGAGCGGCAAGCGCGGAGTGCCGGGCGACGATCTGCTCGCTCGGATCGCCGCGGGGCTGCGGGTGGAGCCGGATCACTTCCGCGAGTGGCGCGAGCGCCGGCTGGTCGAGGCGCTGCGCGGATACCCGGCGGTCGAGATCGCTCTCTCGCGTCGCCGGATCGCGGGCGATCTGGGCACGACGTTCAGATCCGTTTGACGCCCGTCGCGGGTCGTCCCTATACTGCGAGCCGCATCGAGAGCGGTGGAGGGACTGGCCCTTTGAAGCCGCGGCAACCAGCGCAGAGACGCGCCAGGTGCCAATTCCACCGGGCATGACCCGGAAGATGCGAGAGCACACGGTCGGTCCTGCGGATCAATTGCCCTCGCCCCTTCCGGCAGAGGGTTTTCTTGTTTCTGTGGCGAGACCGATCGGGGGGCCTGTGACGCACGTGTCGGCGGCGACCGCGCTGCGATGTAAGGAATGCGAGCGAACGACCGGCCTCACCGCCGCGTACGTCTGCGAGTACTGCTTCGGGCCGCTCGAGGTGATGTACGACACCGAGCGCATCGCCGCCAGCGTCAGCCGCGAGAGGATCGCCGCCGGCCCGCCCTCCCTGTGGCGCTACCGCGACTTCCTGCCGTGCTCGCCCGAGGACGAGTACGCCGGACTGCCGTCGGGGATGACCCCGCTGGTCAAGGCCCCGCGCCTCGCCGCGGCCCTCGGCCTTGGCGAGGTCTGGGTCAAGAACGACACGGCCAACCCGACCCACAGCTTCAAGGACCGCGTCGTGTCGGTCGCCCTCGAGAAGGCCAAGCAGCTCGGCTACACCGTCGTCGCGTGCGCCTCGACCGGAAACCTCGCCAACTCGGTCGCCGCCCACGCGTCGGCCCACGGCCTCGCGAGCTACGTGTTCGTGCCGGCCGATCTCGAGGAGCAGAAGATCGTGGCCACCGCGGTGTACGGCACCAAGCTGATGGCCGTGGACGGCAACTACGACGACGTCAACCGGCTCTGCATGGAGCTCGCGAGCGACCGGCCCTGGGCGTTCGTCAACGTCAACGTGCGGCCGTATTACTCCGAGGGTTCCAAGACGCTCGCGTACGAGGTCGCCGAGCAGCTCGGGTGGACCATGCCCGACCGCTGCATCGTGCCGATCGCCTCCGGGTCGCTCTACACCAAGATCAACCGGGGCTTCCACGACCTCATCGACACCGGCCTCGTGGACGGCGACGTCCCCGTGCTGAACGGCGCCCAGGCGCTCGGCTGCGGCCCGGTGGCGGCCGCCTACGACGCCGGCCTCGACTTCGTCGCGCCGGTGCGGCCGTCCACGATCGCCAAGAGCCTCGCGATCGGCAACCCGGCCGACGGTGTCTTCGCCCTGGACGTCGCCCGGGCGACGGGTGGCTCGGTCTCGGCCGTGACCGAGGAGGAGATCGTCGAGGGCATCGAGTTGCTGGCCCAGACCACGGGCATCTTCACCGAGACCGCGGGCGGCGTCACCACCGCAACCCTGGCCAAGCTGGCCCGGGCCGGCGAGATCGGCCCCGATGAGCGCGTCGTCGTCTACATCACCGGTGACGGTCTCAAGACCCTCGACGCCGTCGCGGACCGCGTCGAACGCCACCCCATCCAGGCCACCGTCGCGAGCTTCGAGACCGCGATGGGCGAAGCCCGTCTGATCGCCTGATCGTGTCCCTGCTCGCGCCCAAGGAGACCACATGCCCGTGACCGTCCGTATCCCCGCCCCGCTGCGCCCCCTGGCCGGTGGCGCCTCGGCGGTCGAGTGCACGCCCGGCACCGTCCGCGAGCTGATCGACCAACTCGACGCGCAGCACGCCGGGTTCCGCGACCGGGTGATGGAGGACGGCGTGCTGCGGCGGTTCGTCAACGTGTTCGTGGCCGGCGAGGACGTCCGGTTCGGCAACGGCATCGAGACCGCCGTCACGGAGGGCCAGGAGGTCACCATCCTCCCCGCCGTCGCCGGAGGCTGACCCCCTGAGGGTCGCCCTGGTCACCGGGGCGACCGGCCTCGTCGGGCGGGCGCTGGTCGCGCGGCTGACCGCGTCCGGCGTGCGCGTGCTGGCCACGGCGCGCACCCTGAACGCCCAGCGGACCCTCACGTCGCTGGGGGCCGAGCCGCTCTACACCGACCTGGAGAACCTCGCCGAGTGGACGGCCGAGGCGGCCGACGTCGACGCGGTCTTCCACCTCGGGCTCCCGCGCCTCGATCCGCCGGTGCGCCGCGGGGCCGCCCGCCGCCGCGCGGGCCCGGCCGCGCGGGGCGCAGACGCGCTCGCCACCCTCGCTGGACGCCGTCCGATCGTGATGCTGTTCGACCGCCCTCGTCTACGGCGATCGCGAGAGCCCCGCCGTCGATGGCGACGCGGCCGTGTCGGTGCCCGCGCTCGCCGCGGCCGCCGTGGCGGCCGAGGGCGCGCTGGCCGGCGCGTCGCCCCGGATCGTGCGCGTGCCCTGGGTCTACGGACCGGGCGGCCTCGCGCGCGACGTGATCGTCGGGCTCCGCACCCGGCGCTTCAAGATGGTGGGCCCCGGACGCAATCGGTGGGCCCTCCTGCACGCCGACGACGCCGCCGAGGCCCTCGTTGCCGTGCGCGATCTGCCCGCCGGCATCTACTCCGCCGCCGAGCCCGACGTGCCGACGCAGACCGACGTGGTGCGGGCCGTCTGCAGCGTGCCCGGCCACCCGGTGCCGGATCACCTACCCCCGCGTCTCGCGGCGGTCTCGATGGGCGGCGCCATGAGCCAGGCCCTCGGCCTCTCGCTCTGGACCCGCACCGGCCGCCTGGCCGAGACCGGGTGGGCGCCGGCGCACGACTGGCGCCGCGACATGGTCAGCCTGGCGGAGGGCTCCCTGCCGCTCCCTGACCGGTGAGGGGCATGGAGGCGATCTGGGTGCGATCGCCGACCTGGTACTGCACGTCGAGGCTGTCGCCCTTGAGATCCCCGTACACGCCGATGCCGATGGCGAGCATGATCTTGCGGCCCAGCCCCATGGGCGGCTGAGCCCGGAGCATCCGCGTGAACCGCAGCGTCGCCCCATCGACGGTGAAATCCGTGCCCTCGACCCACTCCTCGCCGTTGACGTAGACGCGGATGGGGGGTGCGGCCCCGGCCGGGAGCGTCAGCGAGTGAACCTGGTGGGGATCCGGCATGGGCGCTGGAGCCTACCTCATGCCTAAAGGCCGGCCTGCGAGCACCGATTTGAGGCCTAGCGCGCGCCGGGGACTCCTGGCCGCCCTCCCGTCCGTCCGATTCCGAGGCATCCATGCCGCCCTCATCCTGCCCCACGATCCGTCGCGCGACGGCGTTCATCCTGCCTTTTCTCGCGGCTCTCGCGCTCCTCCCCGCCATCGCGAACGCGGCCCAGCCGGCGACCCTCCGGCTCACCGGCAGCGACCCCGAGTACCGCTCGACGGTTCTGACCACGCCCGCCGGCAAGCAGATCACGGCCTCTCCGGGCCTGTTCCGGCTGCGCATCACGCCGACCGGCGGCGCGGCCGTGGAGCAGCGCGGATTCTGCGCGGACTCGCTCCACGCGATCACCTCCGGGGTGAACTACAACGTCTCGCTGCGCACGGCGGCCGACGAGCCGCTGCTCGCCTCGACGCCGTTCGGCGAGGCGGCATGGCTGATCCAGCAGGCCGAGTCGATGGTCGCGGCGGCCCCGTCGGGCTCGCAGGCCCTCGAGGCGGGCGCCCTGCAGGTGGCCGTCTGGCAGCTCACCGACCAGGTCCGTGGGACCAACCCGACCAACGACACCGCGCTCAACGCCCGCGCCGCGGCCATCCGGGCGCTTGCCGGCGGCCACTCCGTCGGGGGCCCGGTCACCATCGCGGCCGCCGCACCCCACGGCTGCGCCGGGCGCAGCGCCGTGGCGATTCGCCTCGCCGGCACGCCGGGGAGCAGCGCCACGCTCTCGGTCGCCGGGGGCTCCGGAGTCGTGAGCCCCGCCCAGGTGCGCTTCGACGCCGACGGCGTCGCCGAGGCGTCGGTCACGTCGGCCACGCCGGGCGCCGTGACCGTCACGGCCCGCTCCCAGGGCGGGCGCCTGACCCGCGCGGCCCGGGCGACCTCCGGCGCGAGCACGCCCCAGGAGACGCTCTTCCTGGCCGCGGCCGAGTTCACCGCGTCGACGGTCGTGACCTTCGACGACTGTCCGGTGATCCCGTTCGAGACCGCGCCCGCCGTTCCGGTCACGCCGATCTCGGGTCCGCTGAACCCGCTCGAGACCGAGGGCCCGACGCCCTCGCAGGGAGCGCCGGGCCCGTCCTCTCCCCACCGCTCCACCCAGTCGAGCCCGACCTTCACGGTCACCAAGAGGGGTCCGGCGCGCGCGATGGCCGGCTCCCGGGTCAGTTACCGGATCCGGGTGAAGAACACCTCCTCCGCGGCGCTCGGCGGGCTGGTCCTGGCCGACGACCTGCCGGCCGGAATGTCCCTGGCGCGGATCCCGAGGGGATCGGCGCTGAAGAGCGGCCGCGTCGTGTGGAGACTCTCGCCCCTGGGCGCCGGAAGGGCCCGCACGTTCACCGTCAGGGTCACCATCGACCGGGGCGTCTCCGGACGCCGCTGCAACCGCGCGACCGTGACCCGCAGGGGCGCGACCACGACGAGGGCGGCGGCGAAGGCCTGCACCACCATCAGGTCCCGCCCGCGGACCAACATGCCGGCGGTGACCGGCTAGGGAAACGCCCTCCCGCCCTCGCCTATGCGGGGGCGGGAGGAGCGGTCTGGGCGGCGTGGCCCGGCGCCGGCCGCGGCACGACGTCGACGACGCCGATGTCCACGTTGGTGACGGTCATGCCGGTGGCGAAGGCGATGCTGTCGGTGATCCGCTCGCGCACCCTGTCGATGACGCGCGGGATCGCGAATCCCTCGAGCACCACCAGGCGCACGGAGACCGCCACCGTGCCGTCGTCCACCTGCACCATGGCGCCTCCGCGGCGCCGCTCGGAGCCGCGGATCAATCCGCGCCGCGGGATGCCGCCACGCAGGCTCGCGACGCCGTCCACCTCTCGGGCCGCCGAGGCGGCCACCTTGGCGACGATGGAATCAGCGATCCAGGTGTCGCCGTCGCCGCGCGGCGTGGCCTCGGGCCCGGGATCCCCGTCGCCGGCCGGGGGACCGGGGTAGGGCAGGGTGGGGTGCTCGTTGTCCATGACGGCCTCCTCTCCTCGGATCAGGGAAGTGTGAACGACCGCCGGCCGGGGCCGCATCACGCCGGGCATGCGCGCGACGGCCCCGGCCGGCGGGTCCCGCCTACGACGGGAAGGCCTCCTTGGCCCGTGGTCCCGGCACGTAGTCGTCCGCGTCCTCGAGGTAGCTGCGCGTCATCGCGCGCAGCTCCTCGGTGTCCTCGTGGCCGTGCGCGTTGACGGCGTGGTCCACGGCCGCGCTCACCACCTCCTCCTCGTCTCCGATGATCACCAGGCTGCAGTTCATAACGCTCTCGTAGCGGCGGCAGTCCGCCATCTTGCGCGCCATCGGAACCCCTCCCATCGTGAGTCGCGGCCACACGGCCGTCTCTCGTTCTTACGCCCGCCGGATCGGCGCTGTCAACGCGACTCCCGTCGCGGGTGGTCGCCCCGGGACCTCCACCGGGCGGAGGGACGGACCCCGTGGTCCACCCGCCGCGCGGCGGGGGCGGCCGGTGGCGCGGCGGCCCTACATGGCCTCCTTGATGCCGCGCCGGATGAGCCACCAGTTCATCGGATATGCCGTCAGAAACCCCAGCGCCATGCCTATCTGCATCAGGAACCAGTACGCGGCCCGGTCCGGGCGCAGGTGCGGGTCGGGAAAGAAGACGAACGCCATCAGCGCCATCCATGCGAACAGGCCCACCTCGAACGCGGTCAGGCTCAGGACGTCAGCTTTCGCGGCCGCCTTCAGCCCGTCGCGCAGCCCGAGGCCGCGCATCGGCGCGATCGCGAAGTACTGGAAGGCGAGACCGAGACCGAGGGCGAGGGCATAGTCGCCGATCACCTCGGCGAAGAAGGCCTCACCGAGGAGGGTGATCGCGGTGACGAAGATCAGTGTCTCGGCGATGATGTCCCCCAGCGTGCAGCCGCCGCCGCAGTGGCCGACACCGACCGCCACCTGCGCCCAGAAGGGCTTTTCCTGCATCTCGCCGCCGTTCGCGTCGATCGCGCGCGTGGTGGAGGCCCGCCCCCAGCGACGGTAGGCCCAGGTCGCGAGGGGCCCGAGGTAGAGCGCCGTGATCGGCCACACCCACTCCATCACCGGCATCGTCTGGCGCCACCCCCGGACGCGGATGTCGTAGAGGATCTCGGCCGCGCAGACGACCGAGACCGCGAGGTACGCCCAGGCCAGCACGGTGAGCTGCGTTCGACGGCATCAGGCCTCGGGTCTCAGGCGACCGGAGCGCCGCGGGGTCGGGGCGTCAGGAATCATCGGCCTCGTCGCCGCGGTACGGATGTCGCCGCCGTCGATGCGGGTGGAACGGGAGATCGAGGTACGTGGCGGCGTGCGTGAGCTCCTCGTGCGGCGCGGTGGACGTGATCGCTGTCGACCGAGCGTGGAACCGGACTCCACCGGGGCGCGGCGGTTCCGTTCCCCGTACCCCGGGGGCGGTGCGACGAACCTGCGCCCGTTCGCCGGCGACCGCGCGGATGTCCAGACGACGCGGCCCGCCCGTCGCCTGGGTCGGCGGGGTTCGGTCAGTCCCCGGGCGGGCGGGCGTCGTCCATGGTCGTGAGGACGGCGTCGAGCGGCTCGGCGCCCGAGATCCACGTGGTCATCTGCCTCCAGAGCAGATCGGTGCCCACCGCGGGGGGCATCTGGTCGGAGGCGTCGAAACGAAGGGTGCGCCGCTCCCGCAGGAGCGCGGCGAAGCGCTGGTCGATGCCCGAGTAGTAGGTGCGCGTATCAACGCTCGTCCGGGCGCTGACGAAGCCGCCGCGTCCCGCCCAGGCGCGGGCGCCGTCCGCGGTCGCCAGATAGGTCATCAGGCGGTTCACCTCCTCGCGCCGGTCGAACTGCACGGCGCCGTCGCCCCCGATGACCAGGGGCGCCGGCCGGTCCGAACGGACGCCCGGCAGCAGGAAGAAGTCGACGTCTCCGCGTGGGCCGATGTCGGTGCCCTCCGGGAACCACGATGCCGCGAAGCTGGCCTGCTTGTAGAGCGCGCAGCCGGCCGGATCCGCGAACAGCGGGCCGCTCGCATCCATGATCGGGGTCTGCAGAATCGACCGCAGACCGCCCGCGGTGCGGCCACGACCCAGGACCATCGCGTCGAACTCCTCGAAGGCCGCCCGGACCGGTGGGGAGTCGAACGCCAGACGGCCCGCGACCCAGTCGTCGTATGCCGTCGTCCCGGCGCGCCGCAGCAGCAGGTCCTCGACCCAGTCGGTGGCCGGCCACCCCGTCGAGGACCCCGAGAAGATGCTGAAGCACCACGGCGACACGTCGTCCGCCCGGCGGATCGCCGCGACGAGCCGGTTCAGGTCGGCGAGCGTCCGCGGCACCGTCCAGCCGTGACGCCGAAAGAGATCGGGCCGGTACCAGACGACCGATTTGACGCTGACCCGGTACGGCACGACGAAGGCGCCCGCGCCGCCGGTCAACGTGTTGACGCCCAGGTCGTAGTTGTCGGTCACCGAGCGGACCGTCCGGGGGCTGAGGGGCACGATGTCGTGGTCCTCGATGAGCCGTGCGATCACCCCGGGCTGGGGCACCAACGCCACGTCGGGTGCGCGTCGACGCCGCCGGCCACCCGGCTGCGCAGGTCCGCGGCGAAGTCGGCGCTGCCGGTGTACCGCACCCTGATGCCGGTCTCGTCCTCGAAACGTGACATGGAGGCGGCGAAGGCGTCGGCCTCGCGACCGAGGTATGGACCGAAGACGTTGACCGTCGGGCGATCGGCGGCGCGGTTCTCGAACGATCGCGTGCATCCGGCGAGCAGGGGCCAGGCAGGCGGCGATCAGCGCGAGGCGCCTCACCTCGCGCTCACCGAGAACTGCTCGTCGCGCTGATAGAGCACCCGCAACTCCACGGGTCCGCCGAAGCGGTCGCGGATCGCATCGGCAAGGGCCCACGCCGGCGGTGGGCTCCCGCGGCCGGCGACCAGCAGGTCCACGTCGGCGAGATCGCCGTCAACCGAGGCGTCGAGCTCGACGATGCGGATGTCGTTGTCCCACGCGTTAACGGCCTGCACGACGGTCCGCTCCAGGCGCAGGTCGGCCACGGCCGAGCGTGTGTGGAGGGACAGCGGAATGGCCACCGCCGCCACGGCCGCGAGGGTGATGGTGAGCCGGGTGTGCAGCGCTCGCCGACCGGCCTCGGGCCTGGGGCGAAAGCCTGTGAAGAGCAGGACGATCCCCGCCGAGAACACGATCGCGGCCAGGTTCGTCAGGTAGAGGAGGAACGCGTTGCGGGCCTCGGATCCGAGGCCGAGCTCCGCCGTGATGCCCACCGTCGCCAGCGGCGGCACGAGAGCCACGGCGATCCCCACGCCCGGCAGGGCGGAGATGGCCGATCGCCGCGGCTGGATGTAGCCCGCGGCGGCGCCCGCCGCGATCGCGATGCCGAGGTCGAGCAGGCCGGGGAAGGTGCGGCTCCGGATCTCGTCGGGCAGCGTGCCCACGTCGATGACGTGGACCGCGGCGACGAAGCCGACGACCTATCCGACGGCGATGGCGAGGACGGTGCCCAGCGCGAGGATCGCCACCGACCTCGCGAGCAGCCGGTTGTCGGCGGTGACGGTGGCGGCGGCGCTCGCCAGGATCGGCGTCATGAGGGGCGCGACGAGCATGGCGCCGATCACCACGGCCCCCGAGTCGGCCAGCAGGCCGAAGGCGGCGATCGCCGCCGAGAGAATCGTGAGCGCGCTGAAGCGGAGCACGAATTCGCCCACGCCGGGCCCGTCAGGGATCAGGTCGCCGATCGCCCCCCGGGCATCGTCGTCGGCCTGGCGCACGCGCAGCGCGCCGAGCCAGCCCGTGAGCGAGCCGGCGGCCGTGATCGCGGGCGCGCGGCGCGGCGCATCGCCGGGCTCGGGCGGGGTGTCCTCGAGCGTCATCTCCCGTCGCGCGCGGACCGCCGCGCGGATACGCCGCCGCGCGCCGCGCGCGGGCGATCGTCCACGAGTGCGGCGTCGAGGAGGCGAGTGGCGTGATGCCGCACATCCATCGGACACACTGTTCGTTGTCGCCGCCGCACGTCCTTGCCGTCTCCGATGGCTCCGCTTCGGGCGCAGGGCGGTACACCTCGCCCTCACGGGTGGCCTGCCCGGCGACGCCATGCCCATGTCCCGCTCGGCATGGACGCGCAGCCCGACGCGGGTGCCCTCAGGCTCATGTTGCGCCGTGCGGGTGTCGATGAGGGCGGTGACCGGGCCGAGCCAGGCTCCGGGCGATGTGGGCGAGGCAAGCGCCGATGAGGGAACCCCGAGGCGACGGTGGAGCGGGCACGGCGTCCGCCCCGGGCCTCGGCGCGGATGCCGGTAGATTCACTCGGCGGTGGCTCATGTGGGCGGCGATGGGAGTGCTGCTCGCCGTCGCCGGCTCGGTGGGCGCGGTGGTCGCCGCCACCCTCGAGTCGAGGAGCAATGCCGAGGCGTCGCACCGGGCGTTCGAGGCCTCGTCGGCGCAGGTGGCGTCGAGCCTGACCGTGACGATTGCGCGCGAGGGGGACCTGATCGCGAGCGCGCGCGGATTCGTATCCGGCAGTCCGCTCGCATCGAAGGCGCAGTTCGCGCAGTGGGCGAGTTCCGTGGGGGCGCTGCGGCGGCATCCCGAGATCACGTCGCTGGGCCGCGCGGTGATCGTCCCCGCGTCCGAGCTGCCGGCGTTCGCGGCGGCGGCCGAGCGTAGCCCGGCCGGCCGGCTGCCGGCCGACGGGGTCTTCCGGGTGATACCACCCGGCCCCCGTCCCTTCTACTGCCTGCCGGTCGCCGGAGTCGGGCGCACCCCGGGCGCCGTGCAACCGGCCGGATACGACTTCTGCGCCAGCGCGGTGCTGAGACGGTTCGCCCTCGACGCGAGGGACTCGGGCGGCATCGCCTACCGGCCGATTCCGGTCGCCGGCGAGAACTGGTTGTCGGTGCTGGCGCCGGTGTATCGCGGCGGGCGGACGCCCTCCACGACCGCCGCGCGTCGCGCGGCGTTCCTGGGATGGGTCGGCATGCTGGTGGTTCCGAACACGGTGCTGGACAGGGCCCTGGCGGACCATCCCGGCACCGCCGTGACGTTCGCCTACGACGACGGCGCGTCGAGCGTGGCGTTCCATCGCGGCGCGGTCCCGGCCGGCGCCCGGACGCAATCGATCGACCTGCGCAACGGCTGGACGGTGCGGACCGCCGCGGTCGCCCCCGAGAGCGGCCTGCTCGCGCGGGGAACCCCGAGGCGGGTGCTGGTGGCCGGCATCCTGTTGAGCCTGATGCTCGGTGCGCTGGTTTTCCTGCTGGGGACCGGCAAGGCGCGCGCGTTGCGCCTGGTGGATCTCACCACCAACGAGCTGCGCCATCAGGCGCTGCACGATGCCCTGACGGGGTTGCCCAATCGGGCCCTGGTCGGCGACCGGGCGGAGCAGATGCTGGCGCGCGGCCGCCGCAACGGCGTGGCGGTGGCCGCGCTGTTCGTCGACCTCGACGAGTTCAAGAACGTCAACGACACCCTCGGGCACGAGGCCGGCGACCAATTGCTGCGGGCCGTCTCCGCACGGCTGACGAGCGGCCTGCGAGGCGTCAACACGGTCGGGCGCCTCGGTGGCGACGAGTTCATCGTCCTCATCGACGGTGAGCCGCCGATCGAGCCCGAGCTCGTCGCCGAGCGCCTGCTGGAGGTCATGAGCCCGCCCTTCAGGCTCACCGGCTCGCACGAGCCGATCACGGTCTCGGTGAGCATCGGCATCGCAGCCGGTCTGCGCGATACGGTGAGCGAGCTGCTGCGCGACGCCGACATGGCGCTCTATCGCGCCAAGGCGACCGGCAGGAATCACTACGAGGTCTTCCGTCCCGCGCTGGAGACCGCGCTGCGACACGAGATGGCTCTCGGGCGCGATCTGCACCTGGCGCTCGAGCGCGAGCAGTTCCGGCTCGTCTACCAGCCGATCTACAACCTCGACGACCTCTCGCTGGTCTCCGTCGAGGCGCTGCTGCGCTGGGAGCACCCCGTGCTGGGCGTGATCCAGCCCAACGACTTCATCCCCCTGCTGGAGGCGAGCGGCAAGATCGTCGATGTCGGGCGCTGGGCCCTCACCACCGCCTGCCGGCAGATGGCGAGCTGGCATGCCCGCGGGAGCACCCTGGGGATCGCGGTCAACGTCTCCGCCCGCCAGCTCGACGACGACATCATCGTGAGCCAGGTCCGCGAGGCGCTGCGGTTGAGCGCGCTGAACCCGGCCGCGCTCACGATCGAGATCACCGAGACCGTCCTGATGAGGAACGCCGAGGCCACCGCGCGACGACTTCGGGAGATCAAGGCGCTGGGCGTCAAGCTGGCGATCGACGACTTCGGCACGGGCTACTCCTCGCTGGCGTCCCTGCAGAAGTTCCCCATCGACACGATCAAGATCGACCGCGCCTTCACCGACGCGCTCGAGCGCTCGCCGGAGTCGGACGCGCTCGTCCGGACCCTCGTCCAGCTCGGCAGGGATCTCGGGCTCACCACCCTCGCCGAGGGCGTCGAGACCCTCGCCCAGCTCGACCACCTCCGCCACGAAGATGTCGGCGAGGTGCAGGGCTTCCTACTCAGCCACCCCCTCGACGCCGAGGGCATCGAGGCGCTCATCCTCCTGGACGGCGTGCCGCGCGGGCCACTGACGACCTAGGTGTCCTGCCCACGTAGGTTCCGAACGCGGCTGATCGGAGCCTTGCCGCCGAGGGCGCTGTGGGGCCGCCGCTCGTTGTAGTGACGGATCCAGTATCGCAGCGCCCTCTGGCGGTGGCGGTGGGTCAGATAGAGCATCCCGTAGCCCCACTCGCGGGCCATCGTCTGATGGAAGCGCTCGACTTTCCCATTGGTCTGAGGTCGGTAGGGGCGGGTCACCAGATGGCGGACGCCCTGGCGGGCGAGAAGATCGGCCAGGGAGCGGTTGCGGGTGTAGGCCCAGGCGCCGTCGCTCATGAGGCGGCGGGTCTGGGTGCCCCGGTGCGAGAACCAGACCAGAGCCCGCGCGACAAAGCCCGCCACGGTGCCCGCGCGCTCGTCGTCGTGCAGCTCGACATATGCGAGGCGGCTGTGGTCATCGACCACGCAGTGGGCGTACTGGTAGCCCCAGTGCGCGGCCTTCTCGGCACCGGTCTTTCTGCGATCGCCCGTCAGGGCGTGGCCGGGGCGCTCAAAGCGCGCGTAGCGCTTGGTGTCCATGTGAAGCAGGTCCCCCGGACAGGGCCACTCATAGCGGCGCGCCTGCTCGCGCTCAGCGGGGGCCGGGCGCGAGAAGCCGTGGCGGTGAAGGACCTTCCAGACGCTCGAGTGGGCCATCCCGAGCTCACCCGCCACCAGCCGCGGCCCCCAGCCGGTGCGCCGGCGGGCCAGCACGATGCGGGCCTGGGTGAGGGCGTCCATCAGGCGCGGCTGGCGATGCGGGCGCGAGGAGCGATCGCACAGGCAGGCAAGGCCCCGGCGCTCTGAGATCGAGGCCCGCCTCCAGCGGGCCACCCAGACAAAGGCCGTTGAACACGCTGCATCTGAAGGCCACCGCCGCCTGGCGATAGCTCGCGCCCTGGTGCTCGACAAAGAGCACCAGATCGAGCCGGCCGCGCGCGGTGTGCCTGGCGTGAGGGTGCTGCATCCGGACCTCCCGGAGGTCGTAGGCGTCAACACCCACAGCCTCTCGGGAGGTTCGGACTACTTCTCAGGCGTTCGGAACGTCTTTGGGCGGGTCACCTAGGGCCGTGGAGTTGGAGTCGATCCACTCCTGAGGACCGGGGATCCCTGCCCGCGATCGACGGGGGCCGGTGAGGGAATCTCGAGGCCCCTCACGCGCGTGCAGCGGCGTGTTTCCCGAGACGGGTCGTGCCAGTGGAGCCTGCCGGTCGTCGGCTACTTGCCTATGCTCGGAGCGAAGGTGCCCCGCGAGAGAGCTGCGACATGACCGACCCCCCGTTTCAGAGCGTCGTGTGCGGCATCGACGGCACACGGGAGGCATTCGAGGCGGCGCGACAGGCGGCGCGAATCGCCGGTCCGCACGGACGCTTGGTGCTGGTCGCGGCCACCCACTTTCTCGACGCCATCTCCGGCCGCTGGGGCCCTGAGCTGATCGTGTGGAACATCCTCGAGACGCCCCAACGTGATCTCGCCGAGCTGAACGAGTCCGTGGGAGTCATGGCACGCGACTCGCTCGCGTGGGCGCAGCGGCAGGTGGGCGATGTCGTCAGCGCCGAGACGCGTCTGGTCAGCGGGAGGGGGTACGACGAACTGCGGGACGAGGCGGCGCGAGCGGGGGCCACGCTGATCGCGGTCGGAGCCCACGGAGGGCGACGCCTCGTCGGGGCGGCGCTCGGCAGCGTCGCCACGATGCTGCTCCACGACGCTCCGACATCCGTGCTCCTGGCCCGCGCGCCATTCGACCCGGCCGCCTTCCCATCGAAGGTCGTGGTCGGCTTCGACGGCTCCGATGCCAGCGTGCACGCGCTGTCTGTCGCCGCGCGGGTCTGCGAGGACCCCGCGAGCAGCCTCGCCGTGGTCATCGCGACGCTCGACGTGGGCATCGAGCTTGACGAACTGGTCCACCGCGCCGCGCCTCACCAGGTCAGGGTCAACCGGCATCGCCCCGTCGATGCCCTCGTCGATGCGGCCTCGAGGGCCGATCTGCTCGTCGTCGGCTCTCGCGGCGCGAGCGGCGTGCGTGCGCTCGGCAGCGTGAGCGAACGTGTCGCGCACCGCGCCGCATCCTCGGTGCTCGTGGTCCGTCCCTGACCTCGCCGGAGGTCGGTGACGCGCTGCTCGTGATGAAGGGTCGCGGATGAGCGAGACCGGATCCACCCCCCGGCATCCGCCCACCGTTCAGGAGCTCCACCACGTGGCGGTCCACGAGGCCGTCCTGCTGCTCGAGTCCGATCCCGAGCACGGACTCGATGACACCGAGGTTGCAGCGCGGCGGGAGCGCTTTGGCCCCAATGTGCTCCCGCACGTGCGCCGCCAGGGCCCGCTCGAGCGCCTGGCCCTCCAGTTTCACGACCCCCTCATCTACATCCTCGCTGCCGCGGGTGCGGTCACGGCTCTCCTCGGCAACGCGGTGGACGCGAGCGTCATCTTCGGCGTCGTTCTGATCAACGCCGCGATCGGGTTCGTCCAGGAGTCGCGCGCCGAGCAGGCCCTGGAGGCGCTCGTGAAGATGGCGCGCACGCGCGCGACGGTGATGCGGGGCGGGCGAAAGCTCGCCGTCGACTCGCAGGACCTCGTGCCGGGCGACCTAGTGCTGCTCGAGCCGGGCGACAAGGTGCCCGCCGACCTTCGCCTGGTCTCGGTGCGAGAGCTGCGCGCAGACGAGTCCACGCTCACCGGCGAGTCCCAGTCGGTCGAGAAGTCGGACCGGATCCTGCCGCACGAGACCGTCGTGGCCGACCGCGAGAACCTCGCCTTCGCCGGCACCCTGGTGAGCGGCGGCCGTGGCGCGGGGGTCGTCATGAGCACGGCCGCCGACACCGAGCTCGGCCGAATCCACCGCCTGGTCGGCGAGGCCGGCGGCATCGACACCCCACTCACCCGGCGGATCGCCCACTTCAGCAAGATCATCAGCATCGTGATCGTCGCCCTGGCGGCCTTCACCTTCGCGATCGGCGTCGCGCGCGGGGAGCCCGCCTCGGAGATGTTCGTGGCCGCCGTCGCCCTCGCCGTCGGGGCGATCCCCGAGGGCCTTCCGGCGGCCGTGACGATCACGCTCGCCATCGGGGTGAGCCGCATGGCCCGCCGCCGCGCGATCGTGCGCAAGCTGCCCGCGGTCGAGACGCTCGGCAGCACCACCGTCATCTGCAGCGACAAGACCGGCACCCTGACCGAGAACCAGATGACCGTCCAGGCGATTCTGGCCGGGGGCGAGTCCTTCTCGGTCGAGGGCGCCGGGTACGCGCCGCTCGGCACGATCCGGCGCGGAGAGGATGTCGTCGATGCCAGGGGGTGGCCCGCCTTGGGCGAGTGCCTCGCGGCGGGGGCGCTCTGCAACGACGCCCGCCTGCGCGAGCGTGAGGGGCGCCACGAGGTGATCGGTGACCCCACCGAGGCGGCACTGCTGGTCGCCGCCCGAAAGGGTGGCCTCGATCCGGTCGCCCTTGCCGGTCGGCGTCCGCGCATCGACGCGATCCCCTTCGAATCCGAGCACCAGTACATGGCCACGCTGCATTCGAGCGCGCCCGGACAGGCACCGGTCGTCTACCTGAAGGGCGCCCCCGAGCGCGTGTTGCCCCGCTGCGAGCAGGTGCTCGGGTCGGCCGGCGAAGAGGTCGCCCTCGATCCGGCGGCCGTGCTCGCCACGGTCGAGCGGCTCGCCGGCGAGGGTCTTCGGGTGCTCGCCATCGCGCGTGCCTCGGTGCCGTCCGGCACCGTGACGCTCGAGCGCGCGCTCGTGGAGGCGGGCGGACTCACCCTGCTCGGCCTCGAGGCGATGCTCGACCCGCCGCGCCCCGAGGCGCCGGCGGCGGTCGCGCGCTGCCACGCAGCCGGGATCGCCGTGAAGATGATCACCGGGGACCACGCCGCCACCGCCCGGGCGATCGCCGAGCGCCTCCACCTCGAGGGCCCCGAGCCGCGCGACGGGGGGCCCGAGGTGCTGAGCGGACCCGAGCTCGCCGCGCTGCCCGAGGGCGAGCTCGCGGAGGCGGTCGAGCGGGCGAGCGTCTTCGCGCGGGTCGCCCCCGAGCAGAAGCTGCGCCTGGTCGAGGCCCTCCAGGCGCGCGGGCACGTCGCGGCGATGACGGGCGACGGCGTCAACGACGCCCCGGCCCTCAAGCAGGCCGACATCGGCGTGGCGATGGGCGCCGCCGGCACCGAGGTCGCCAAGGAGGCCTCGGACGTCGTGCTCACCGACGACAACTTCGCCTCGATCGCGGCGGCCGTGGAGGAGGGGCGCCGTGTCTTCGACAACCTGACCAAGTTCATCGTCTGGACCCTTCCGACGAACATGGGCGAGGGGCTGCTGATCCTGGCGGCGATCGTCGCCGGCACGACGCTGCCGATCCTCCCGGTCCAGATCCTCTGGATCAACATGACCACGGCCGTGGCTCTGGGGCTGATGCTCGCCTTCGAGCCGAAGGAGCCCGACATCATGGGCCGCCCCCCGCGCGACCCGGCGCGCCCGCTCCTGACCGGCGAGCTCATCGGGCGGATCCTGCTCGTGTCCGGGCTGCTGATGGCCGGCTCGTTCCTGCTCTTCCACTGGGAGCAGGCGGGCGGCGCGTCGCTGGCCGAGGCCCGCACGGCGGCGGTCAACGTCTTCGTCGTGGGCGAGCTCTTCTACCTGTTCAACTGCCGCTCGCTCGAGCACTCGATGTTCCGCGTCGGCGTCTTCAGCAACCACTGGGTCACCGGCGGCGTCCTGACGATGGTCGGCCTTCAGATCCTGATCACCTACGCGCCGTTCATGCAGACCCTGTTCCACACGGCTCCCCTCGACCCGCAGGCGTGGTTCCGCATCATCGGAGTCGGCTTCTGCGTCTATGCGGTGGTGGGAGCGGAGAAGTGGCTACGCCAGCGCGTGCGGGCGACCCGGTCGGGGTGATCCTCCGCCGGCTCCGGGCAGTCGATCCCGCCCGCCGATGTGATCGGGGAGGAGACCCATGTCGCGGGCGTGTTCACCGATCCGGAGGGGGCGCGGACGATGGCCGGGCGCGTCGGCAGGAGCGAGCACCGAGGGCGATGGGCGAGATGGCGCGCGAAGCTCCGAGAGCCACCCTCGACACAAGCCCGCCGTGAGATGCCGCCACCATCAGGTCGATGCCTTGCTGTCGCGAGGTCGCTCGACGGAGACGGAACGCCCCGACTGCTCAGTACCGCAGCAGCGCGACCATCCCGCCCGAGCCGAGGAGCTCCTCGGAGTCCGTTACCGGAAGCGCGCTCACCTGACCGCCGGCCGCGATCGCCGCCTCGACGGCGCGCTCGGCCAGCATGCTCGGAGGACCACCGATGGAAGCGGGGACGAATCCGGCGGCCGAGCTGAAGTCCTGCTCGGGATCGAGTACGAGATGGTCGACCCGGCCCTCGGCGAGCGCCCCAAGGGTCTCCTGTGGGCCGAGCGCGCCGGCGCCGCCCGCACTCGCTCGCTCATGGGCGACCGCTATGACGCGTCGCGTGCGCATGAGCCAGGCGGCCTCGAGAGACGGTTCGAGGATCGCAGCGATCGCCCCGAGCTCCTCATGACCCACGTTGTGGTCGAGGGTGGTGATGACGCGACGGCGCAGCGTCTCCGGCAGCGCCTCGCTGAAGCGTGCCCCGACCTGACCCTCGGCGGCGATGATGATCCGTTCCCATCCGAGACCGTCCGCACGCTCGGCCGCCTCCGCCGCCGCCGTCTCGAACAGCTTGTCCTGCTGCTCCGCGAAACGGGCCTCGTACTGCTCCTGGTGCGAGACGGTCTGCTGGCCGCGGGCGGGGTTGGCCGAGGCATAGGCCTTGAAGGGGCGCCAGTCACCCAGGCTCAGCTCGTAGGTCGAGTCGTCCGGCTCGTCGATGCGCCCCGCGCTGATCTGAAGAAGTCGAATCGCTTCACCGCCCACGAGCACCACGCCGGTCGGGGCGCCGCGGTCGACGACGTTGACGAGTGGTGAGACGAAGGGCCGGGCGTCCCAGACGACCGTGTCACGCCGAACCGGGAGCTGAAGGCTCAGTCGACGCGACGTCTCGCCGTCGGCGTGCAGGAACCAGACCACGCTGCGTCCCCGCTCCGAGGGGCTGAGCTCGGCCAGGCCCCTCTCAACGCGCGCGCGCAGGGCCTCGAAGGAGCGCTGCTGCACGCGGTCGTGATCGCCGTCGAGCCGTTCGGCGACCGCTCGCAGGCCATTTCGCAGCGCGATCTGCCACGCGGGAGCGTGGCTCGTGTTCGCGGGATCGCGCGGGTCCGTGCGGGCATACACGCTGAGGACGGGCTGGCCGGGGGACCGGGTCGCGAGCGCCCGCAGCTCGTCGAGGTCAATCGTCTCCGTCATCACCGCTCACGAAGGCGGCGGTTGTTGCGCGGCTCGCGGCGGTTCGTCGCGTCGGTGATCTGACGCACCATGTCATCGCGCACCTCGATCAGCGCCCTGTCGAGGGGGGTGTTCGCCGACGTGGACACCAGCCGCTGCTGCCCCGCCATCCAGCACTCGAGCGTCAGGCGCTGGTCGGCCCCATCCCGCTCCTTGATGCTCAGCTCGAGTTCGAGGGTGTCCTCGGGAAAGGAGCCGAGGCGCTTCTCGAGCCCGCCCAGCCGATCGATGACGCTCGAGCGCTCCGACTCGTCGAATCCGGTGCCGAGCCTCAGCCGATCTCTGAGGACGCTCCTCGTTGCGGGGTCGTCGGACATGTGTGGCCCGTCCCTTCGGATGGTGTGAGCCGGTTTGGTGACGCGGTGTCTCAAGGCTACTCCGGGACCCCGCGGACCCCGATCGGCCGAGCTCGGTTGCACCGAGGTCGTTCTCAGCGGCGGTGCGAAGGGGGGCGCCGCGCCCGTGACTCGCCCCTCCCGTCGTCAGGCCAGGCTGACGGCGCTCCGCGCGGGTGACGGGACCCAGCTCGCGGTGCGCCCGGGCGCGGGCCTGGGTCACGCGGCGGGATAGGGCTCGCGTCGGCTGCGGTCTTCGTCGATGTGGAGGGCGCGGCCGACCAGGGGGAATGCCCTCTGGGGACAGGCCTCGCGCTCGCAGAGGCGGCAGCCGGGGCCGATCGGCACCGCCGTGGCCGGGTCCGAGAGGGCGAGGCCGCGCGCGTACACCAGGCGCGGGGCGTGGCGCACGTCGCACCCCAGGGCGACCGCGAACTGGGCGCCCGGGTCGCCGTACGCACCCACGCGGCGGCCGATCGTCCGCGCTACCCACAGGTACGTCTGCCCGTCCGGCATCTGGGCGACCTGAGTGATGAATCGGCCTGGCGAAGAGAACGCCTCGTAGACGTTCCAGAGCGGGCATGTGCCGCCGATGCGTGAGAAATGGAAGTCGGTGGCCGAGTGGCGCTTGGAGATGTTCCCGGCGCGATCGACGCGGACGAAGAAGAACGGGACGCCGGCGGCACCGGGGCGCTGCATGGTGCTGAGGCGGTGGCAGACCGTCTCGATGCTCACTCCGAAGCGGTCGCTCAGGAGTCCGACGTCGTATCCGGTGTCCTCGGCCGCGGCCAGGAACGCGCCGTATGGCAGCAGGACCGCCCCGGCGAAGTAGTTGGCCAGGCCGATCCGCGCGAGCGCGCGCGACTCGTCGCCCGAGAGTCCCGGCACGGCGGTCAGGCGATCGAGCGCTCCGGGGTGCTCGAGAAGGCACCACTGGACGGCCATCTGGAACGCACCCCGCATGCTGTCGAGGTGACGCGGGAGGTGCAGCGTCCGCGTCGCCCGGTCGAAGCGCCGCCGGTCGCCGACGTCATCGTCTGGGACCACGCGCACGCCGTGGCTCTCCTCGAGGAGCTTCGGGAGGTCCGCGGCGGACAGCGCCTCGGCAGCCGTGTCCAGTTCCGGGAAGTGATTGCGGTTGTCATAAACGAAGTCGAGTACCTCGTCGTAGGGGATGACCGGCAGGCGTTCACCCTCCGGCAGGCGGGCGCCGAGGCCGATCGCCATCTCCTCCACCCGCCGGCGCGCGTCGCTCGCCCGCCGGTGCAGCACCACGATCGCCCGGGCCGCGGCCGGGAAGCCCGACACCAGCTCGCGGATCTCCGTGTCGGGGACCGGGTCGGCGACGCCCGCTGCGGGGTCGGTGAGGGCGGCGTTCAAGTCGGCCACCAGGCGGGCGCCCTCGTCCTCGGAGAGGGCGTGGGCGTCGAACCCCACTGCCTCGTTCAGGCGGAGCAGCACGGGCACGGTGAGCGGGCGCTGGTCGCGCTCGATCTGGTTGAGATAACTCGGCGAGATGGCGACCAGCCGGGCCAGCGCCGCCTGGGTCAGGCCGCGCTCCTCACGGGCGCGACGCACCTGCGCCCCGACGAACATCTTCATTCGCAAACTTCGCAAATCGGCGCGCTCCTCCTCGCAACCCTGCACTAGATCGCACTCATCGTACGTGTGACGGTACGCAGGTTGCGAACGCCGGAGGAGGAGCAGGTGAGGACGCTCGAGATACGCGTGCACCCGTCGTCGGACGCGCTGCCGCGCCAGGAGCAGCTCGCGTGGCGGCTGGCCGAGGTGGCCGCGGACCCGGTGCCGCTGGACGACGACGTCGTCGAGGCGGCCATCGACCGGATCATCGACACGGCGGCTGTCGCGGCGGCCGCCCTGCGGCGCGGGCCCGTGGCGAGCGCCCGCCGCCAGGCCGCGGCGCACGTCCTCTCCCCAGGAGCCACGATCCTCGGCTTCGGCCCCGAGCGGCGCGTGTCGCCCGAGTGGGCCGCGTGGGCGAACGGCGTCGCGGTCCGCGAGCTCGACTTCCACGACACCTTCCTGGCGGCCGAGTACTCGCATCCGGGCGACAACATCCCGCCGGTGCTCGCGGTGGCCCAGCACTGCGGCCTGACGGGCGCCGACGTGGCCCGCGGCATCGCGACCGGCTACGAGATCCAGATCGACCTCGCACGCGGCATCTGCCTGCACGAGCACAAGATCGACCACATCGCCCACCTCGGGCCGTCGGCGGCCGCCGGCATCGGCGCCGCCCTCGACCTGCCGGCCCAGACGATCTACCAGGCGATCCAGCAGGCGCTGCACGTCACCACCACCACGCGCCAGTCGCGCAAGGGCGAGATCTCGAGCTGGAAGGCGCACGCGCCCGCCTTCGCCGGGAAGATGGCCGTCGAGGCCGTGGACCGGGCGATGCGTGGCGAGGGAGCACCCTCGCCGGTCTACGAGGGCGAGGACGGCGTCATCGCGTGGCTGCTCGGCGGCCCGCAGGCCGAATACGTGGTGCCCCTGCCCGAGGCGGGAGAGCCCAAGCGGGCGATCCTTGACAGCTACACCAAGGAGCACTCGGCCGAGTACCAGGCCCAGGCGCTCATCGACCTCGCCCGGCGCATGCGCGGTCGGATCGGCGATCTCTCGCGCGTGAGCGAGGTCGTGATCCACACGAGCCATCACACCCATAACGTCATCGGGACGGGCTCGGGCGACCCGCAGAAGATGGACCCCGGCGCGAGCCGCGAGACTCTCGACCACTCGATCGCCTACATCGTGGCCGTGGCGCTCGAGGACGGCGCCTGGCACCACGAGCGGTCGTACGCGCCCACCCGGGCCGGGCGACCCGACACCGTGCGGCTCTGGCACGCCATCCGGACCGTCGAGGATCCGGCGTGGACGCGCCGCTACCACGCCGCCGAGCCGGAGTTCGGCGGCCGCATCGTGGTGACCCTGGACGACGGCACGGCCATCGAGGACGAGCTCGGCGTGGCCGACGCGCATCCCCGCGGGGCGCGCCCGTTCGGACGCGCCGACTACATCGCCAAGTTCCGGGGCCTCGCCGACGGTGTGCTGGCCTCGGCCGAGCAGGACCGCTTCTTGTCCACCGCGCAGGCGCTCACCGAGCTCGGCCCGGGCGACCTGGCCGGCCTCACCATCAGCGCCGACGCCGACCTGCTCGCCATCTCGGTGGCGCGCGGCATCTTCGACCGGTGAGCGGGTCCGCGCTCGCCACCGGCCGCCCGACCGCGCCGGAGCGCCGGCAGGCGTTCCGGGCGGACCTCGCCTCCGGGCGCCTTCTGCGCATGCCTGGCGCCTTCTCGCCTCTCGTCGCGATGGCCGTCGAGGACGCCGGCTTCGAGGGCGTCTACGTCTCGGGGGCCGCGCTGTCCGCCGACCTCGGCCTGCCCGACGTGGGCCTGACCACGCTCAGCGAGGTCGCCGGCCGGGGCGCCCAGATCGCCCGCTCCACGTCGCTGCCCACCCTCATCGACGCCGACACGGGTTTCGGCGAGGCGATGAGCGTGGCCCGCACGATCCAGGCCCTCGAGGACGCCGGCCTGTCGGGATGCCACCTGGAGGACCAGGTGAACCCCAAGCGGTGCGGCCACCTCGACAACAAGGCCCTGGTCCCCGAGGACGAGATGGTGAGGCGCATCGCCGCGGCCGTCCGCGGCCGGCGCGACCCGGGCTTCGTCATCTGCGCCCGCACCGACGCGCGCGCGCCCGAGGGGCTCGCCGCGGCCATCAGGCGCGCCGAGCGATACGTGGACGCAGGCGCGGACATGATCTTCCCGGAGGCGCTCGCCGACGAGGGCGAAGTCGCGGCCTTCCGGCGTGCGATCGACGTGCCGCTGCTGGCCAACATGACCGAGTTCGGCAAGTCCCCGCTCCTCGGCGCCGCGGCGCTCGAATCGCTCGGTGTGAACGTCGTGATCTACCCGGTGACCACCCTGCGCCTCGCCATGGGGGCGGTGGAGGAGGGCCTGCGGGCGATCGCCGCCGAGGGGACTCAGGAGGGCCTCGTGCCGCGCATGCAGACCCGCGCCCGCCTCTACGACCTCATCGGCTACGCCGACTACGCGGCACTCGACGCCGATGTCTTCAACTTCTCGCTCACCGACCAAGGAGCGCCATGAGCACCGCCCCCGAGATCCACAAGGGCCTGGCCGGAGTGGTCGTCGACCGCACCGAGATCTCGAACGTCGTGCCCGAGACCAACTCGCTCACCTACCGGGGCTACCCGGTGCAGGAGCTGGCCGCCGCGCGCAGCTTCGAGGAGGTCGCCCACCTGATCTGGCACGGCGAGCTGCCCACCGCCGCCGAGCTGGCCGAGCTGACGGCGGCCGAGCGGTCCCAGCGCGAGCTGAGCCGCAGCACCATCGCCCAGATCGAGCGCCTGCCCGGCAACTGTCACCCCATGGACGTGCTGCGCAGCGCCGTGAGCGCCTTCGGCGCCGAGGACCCGACCGAGGACGCGGCCGGCCGCGAGGCCGTGCTGGCCAAGTCGCTGGCGATGATGGCCCGCCTGCCGACGGTGGTCGCCCTCGACTTCCGCCGCCGCCACGACCTGCCGCGGATCGCGCCCCACCCGGCGCTCGGCTTCTCGGAGAACTTTTTCCACATGTGCTTCGGCGAGGTGCCGGAGCCCGAGATCGTCCGCGCATTCGACGTGTCGCTGATCCTCTACGCCGAGCACAGCTTCAACGCCTCGACGTTCACGGCCCGCGTGGTGACCTCGACGCTCTCGGACATCTACAGCGCGGTCACAGCGGCGATCGGGGCCCTGAAGGGCTCTCTCCACGGCGGCGCCAACGAGGCCGTCATGGAGATGATGCTGGAGATCGGCGACCCGGCCGACGCGGCCCGCTGGCTGCGCGACGCCCTGGAGGCGAAGCGGAAGGTCATGGGCTTCGGCCACCGCGTCTACACGCGCGGCGACTCACGCGTGCCCACGATGCGCGCCGCTCTGCGCGACGTGGCCGCCCGCCGCGACGGCGCCCGCTGGACGGAGACCTACGACGCCCTCGAGGCCGAGATGATCGCCCTCAAGGGCATCCATCCGAACCTCGACTTCCCGGCGGGGCCCACCTATCACCTGATGGGCTTCGACATTCCGATGTTCACGCCCATCTTCGTGATGAGCCGCATCACTGGCTGGACGGCCCACATCATCGAGCAGATGGAGGCCAACTCGCTCATCCGCCCCCTCAGCTTCTACTCGGGCCTCGACCAGCGGGTCGTCCCGGGCATCTAAGCCAAGAGCCCCTCAATCACCGGAAGTGCGCGCGGCAGGATTCGAACCTGCGACTTCTGGCTCCGGAGGCCAGCGCTCTATCCACTGAGCTACGCGCGCAGCGTCGTTCAGCTTAGAGCACGCCCGGCGCCGCGGCGGCGCCCGAGGATCGCGGCGGGCAGCGCGTGGCGCCCACCGCCGGCAGGATCTTGGGCCCTGCGCGGCGGACGGGCCGACTCGGCAGGCACACTGTCGGAGTGCCCGTCGTGAGGAAAGGATCGCTCCGGTGCGGATCGCGGTGATCTCGGACACCCACGTGCACGGCCGCGGGCGGGTGCTTCCGGCGCCGTGCCTGGACCGGCTGCGCGCGGCCGACCTGATCGTCCACGCGGGCGATTGGTCGGACTCGGCCACGCTCGGCGCGGTCAGGGGGATCGGCCCTCCGCTGGTCGCCGTGCACGGCAACGTCGAGGAACCGGCGGTGCGCGCGGCCCTGCCGACGACGGCCGAGGCGGAGCTCGGCGGCCTCACGCTCGGCGTCGTTCACGACGGCGGCCCCGAGGCCGGCCGGCGGGAGCGGCTTCGCAGGCGATTCCCGGGCGCGGCCGGGGTGGTCTTCGGCCACTCCCACATCCCTCTGCTCGAGAGGGCGGCCGACGGCTTCTTCATCCTCAACCCGGGCAGCCCCACCGACCGGCGCCGTTCGCCGCGGCACAGCATGGCCGAGATCGTCCTCCGGGATGACCGCCCGCCCGAGGTGCTGTTCTGGGCCGTCGACGACCCCCCCGGGCCCCTGGCGTGGGCCCTCGTGCGGGGGGCCCGGGACTAAGCTCCGCCCCATGGACCTGTTCGTCACGATGATCGGCACCGCCGCCTCGGTCCCCACCTCGGCCCGCGGCACCACGGCCACCCTGATCGCCCGCGGGAGCGAGAGATGGCTGGTCGACTGCGGCGAGGGCACGCAGCGCCAGCTGCTGCGCTCGGGCATCGGGCTGGTCGACCTCGACCTGATCCTCGTGACGCACATGCACGGCGACCACTACCTGGGCCTGCCGGGGCTGTTGAAGACGTACGGCCTGCGGGGGCGGGAGCGTCCGCTGGCCATGATCGGGCCGCGCGGCCTGATCCGGCTGATGGAGACGCTGCGGCCGATCATCGGGCGCCTGCCGTTCGACGTGGAGATCGAGGAGCTGGACGAGGGCGAGGCCGTGCGCGGCGACGGGTTCCGCATCGCCGCCTTCCCCACCCGGCACGGGATCGCCTCCGTGGGCTACGCGCTCACCGAGGACCCCCGGCCGGGCGCGTTCGACGTGGCCACCGCCCAGGCCCTCGGCGTGCCGCCGGGGCCCGACTTCGGCGTGCTCCAGCGGGGCGGGGAGGTGGTGACGGCCGATGGGCGCGTGGTGCGCCCGGCCGACGTGCTGGGCGCGCCACGCGACGGGCGCGCGGTGGTCATCTCGGGCGACACCGAGCCCTGCGACGCGACCCTCGAGGTCTCCCGCGGCGCCTCGCTGCTGGTGCACGAGGCGACGTTCCTCGACGAGGATCGCGACCGCGCGCGGGAGACCCGCCACTCCACCGCGCTCGAGGCCGCGACCCTCGCGAAGGAGGCGGACGTCGGCCTGCTCGTGCTGACGCATCTCTCCAGCCGCTTCGCCCCGCGCGACCTGCGCGCCGAGGCCGAATCGGTCTTCGACCGCGTGATCGTCGCCCGCGACTTCGATCAGGTCGAGATCCCTTTCCCCGAGCGCGGTTCGCCCCTCGTCCACTCCGCGCGGAGCGGTGGTCCGCGTCAGGGGCCCTCCGACGATGTGTCGGACGCACCTGCTACGTTGCCCGTGGTTGACCTTTAACCCGGTCCCGAGAGACCGAGAAGGAGCGACGATGACCCGCTGGAGCATCGGCATTCGCCGGCCCGCGCGCCTATGAGCGAGCGTGTCCAGGCCGGCAAGGTGCTCGTGGATCACGACCAGGTCCGTCGCACCATCGCGCGTATCGCGCACGAGGTCGTCGAACGCCATGGCGATCCGGAGCATCTCGCGCTGGTCGGCATCCACACCCGGGGCGTGCCGCTGGCCGTGAGGCTGGCCGCGCTGATCGCGGAGTTCGCCGGCACCGCGCCGGCCATCGGGACGGTGGACATCGCGCTCTACCGCGACGACGTGGGCCTCGGCGATCGCCGCCGCGCCCTGCCCGTCGTCGGGGACACGGTGCTCGACTTCAACGTCGCCGAGCGCGCGGTGATCCTGGTGGACGACGTCCTGTTCACCGGACGCACCATCCGGGCGGCGATCGACGCCGTCTTCGACTATGGCCGCCCTCCGCTGGTGCAGCTCGCGGTGCTGGTGGACCGCGGCCACCGAGAGCTGCCGATCCGGCCCGACTACGTCGGCAAGAACCTCCCCACCTCGCGCAACGAGCGCATCACCGTGCATCTGGCGGAGGTGGACGGCCGCGACGAGGTCGTGCTCGAGCCCGAGACGCGGGGGGCCTCATGAGCCGCCGTTCACTGCTCACCATCGCCGACCTCGACCGGTCCGAGATCGCGCGCATCCTGCGCGTCGGCAACCGCTTCGCCGAAGTCATGGACCGCGACATCAAGAAGGTGCCGACCCTGCGCGGCCGCACCATCATCAACATGTTCTTCGAGGCCTCCACGCGCACCTCGACCTCGTTCGAGCTGGCCGGCAAGCGCCTCTCCGCCGACGTGGTCAACGTCAAGGGCTCGGGGTCGAGCGTGGAGAAGGGGGAGACCCTGAAGGACACGGTCCTCACCCTCTCGTCCTACCTTCCCGACGTCCTGGTCATACGGCACGCCTCGGTGGGCGCCTGCGAGCTGGCCGCGCGCTACACCGACGCCGCGGTGATCAACGCCGGGGACGGCAAGCACGAGCACCCGACCCAGACCCTGCTCGACCTCTACACGATCGAGCGCGAGGTGGGGCCGCTCGACGGCCTGCACATCGCCTTCGTCGGCGACGTGGCGCACTCGCGCGTCGCGCGGTCGGGCATCCGCGGTTTCCAGGCCATGGGAGCACGGGTGACCCTGATCGGACCCCCGACGCTGCTGCCCCGCGACGCGCAGAGGGCGCTGGGCGTCGAGACCTCGACCGATATCCGCGACCTGGCCGATGCCGACGTCGTGTACGTGCTGCGCATGCAGCTCGAGCGGATGGGCGCCGGCGGATTCGTGCCCTCGCTGCGCGAGTACGCGTCCACCTACGGCGTCAATCACGGGCGCCTGCGCCCCGGCCAGCGCGTCATGCACGCGGGTCCCATCAACCGCGGCGTCGAGATCTCGAGCGACCTGGCGGACGACCCCAAGACCCTGATCGAGCGACAGGCGGCGAACGGGATGGTGGTGAGGATGGCGGTGCTCTACGACCTGCTGGCCGGCCCCTCCGGGGGCAGCGAGCCTGCTGAGTACCCGATCGGCGCGGTGGCCGCCTGATGGCGGTGCGGCTGGCCCAGAGACCGGGGCCGAAGGCCTCCCTGGTGATCCGCGGGGCCCGGGTTCTGGACCCGGCGGCGGGCATCGACGAGGTGCGCGACCTGGTCGTGCGCGACGGCCTGATCGGCGGCGACGCCACGGGCCTGGAGGAGATCGACGGCGCCGGCCTGCTGGCGCTGCCCGGTCTCGTCGATCCGCACGTGCACCTGCGCACCCCCGGCCGTGAGGACCTGGAGACGATCGCCACCGGCACGCTCGCCGCCGCATCGGGCGGTTTCGTGACCATCGTGTCCATGCCCAACACGGTCCCGGTGATCGACACCGCCCCCGTGCTGTCGGCGCTGCTCGACCAGGGCGACCTGGACGCGGTGATCCGCGTGGGCTTCTACGCGGCGATCACGGTGGGGCAGTCCGGCAACGAGCTGACCGAGCAGGCCGAGCTTGCCGAAGCCGGGGCCGCCGGGTTCAGCGACGACGGCTATCCGGTGTCCGACGCCGGCGTGATGCGCCGCGCCCTCCAGTACCAGCAGATCACCGGCCTGCCGCTGGTGCTGCACGAGGAGGACCGCCACCTCTCGGGGCGAGGGGTGGTGCACGACGGCGCCGTCGCCAGCCGCCTCGGGCTCGAGGGCATCCCGGCGGTGTCCGAGAGCATCGCGGTGGCGCGCGACGCGGCCCTGGCCGAGTACGAGAACGCGCACATCCACATCTGCCACGTCTCGGCGGCCCAGACGGTCGACGAGCTCCGGCGCGCCAAGCAGCGCGGCATCCGGATCACCGGAGAGGTGACGCCCCATCACCTGGCGCTCACCGACGACGCCGTCGTCTCGCTCGATCCGAGCCGCCACAAGATGAACCCGCCCCTGCGCGAGGAGTCCGACCGGCAATCGCTGATCGCGGCTCTCGTCGATGGCACCCTCGACTGCGTCGCCACCGACCACGCGCCTCACGCGGCCGACGAGAAGGAGGTGCCGTTCGAGGAGGCCCCCTTCGGCGTCACCGGTCTCGAGACGGCATTCCCGGTCTGCTTCACCCGGCTCGTGCTGCCCGGGCTGGTGCCGCTGGAGGTGCTGGTGCGGCGCATGAGCAGCGACGCGGCCACCGCGGTCAGCCTGCCGGTGCCGACCCTGGCCGACGGGGCCGTCGCCGACGTGGCCCTCGTCGATCCCGAGGCCACCTTCGTCGTCGGCGAGGGCGGGTTCCGCAGCAAGTCACGCAACTCCTCGTTCACCGGCGAGGAGCTCCACGGGCGCATCACGCTCACCATCGCAGGAGGTCAGATCGCATGGCGGATCTAGGGCGCCACCCCGCGCTGCTGGAGCGGGACAGGACCGGCCTGATCGTGATCGACGTGCAGGAGGCGTTCCGGCCGGTCATCGATCGCTTCGACGAGACGGTGGCCGGCTGCGGGCTTCTGGCCGAGGGCTTCGGCGCGCTCGGACGCCCGGTCCTGGTGAGCGAGCAGTACCCCAAGGGGCTCGGTCACACGGTGGCCGAGCTGCTCGAGCGGCTCCCCGAGGGCACCGAGCCGATCGAGAAGCTGCGCTTCTCGGCCTGCGGCGTCGAGGCCTTCGACGCGGCGCTCGAGAGCAGCGGCTGCACCGCCTGGGTGGTGGCCGGCATCGAGACCCACGTGTGCGTCAACCAGACCGTGCTCGACCTGATCTCGCGCGGGTACGAGACGTACGTGGCGGCCGACGCGGTCTCGTCGCGCGCGCCGGCGAACCGCGACCTCGCACTGGAGCGGATGTCCGCCGCCGGGGCGCAGTTGACCAGCGTCGAGATGGCGCTGTTCGAGCTTCTCGAGGTGGCCGGCTCGCCGGAGTTCAAGACGATCTCCAAGCTGGTGCGGTGACGCAGGCCTGGGTGGTCCTCGAGGACGGCCTGGTCCTCGAGGCCCGGGGCGTGGCGGCGCCCGGCACCGCGCTCGGAGAGATGGTGTTCACGACGGGCATGACCGGCTACCAGGAGGCGGTCACCGACCCCTCGTACCTGGGCCAGATCCTGTGCTTCACCGCGCCGATGGTGGGCAACTACGGCGCGGGCCCGGGGCACGACGAGAGCGATCGGTGCTGGCCGGGCGCGGTGATCATGGCGCGGGCCGGCGACGCGCCCGGCGCCGGCGGGCCGACCGGCTGGCGGACGTGGCTGCGCGAGCGCGGCATCGTCGCCGTGGAGGACTGCGACACGCGGCGGCTGGTGCGCCGGCTGCGCGACCACGGCGCGATGCGCGGCGGGGTCACCACGGAGCTCACGCCCGTCGAGATGCTCGAGCGCGTGCGCGCCCACCCGGCGCTCGACGGTCGCGACCTGACCGCCGAGGCCGCCGGTGAGGCGCGGCTGGTCGGAGAGGACGGACCGCGCGTCGTCGCCATCGACTGCGGGATGAAGGACAGCATCGCGCGCGGGCTGGTCGGCGCAGGGTGCCGCCTCGAGGTCGTCCCGGCCGGAGCCACGGTGGCGCAGGTGCGCGAGCGGGGGCCCGACGCGGTGTTCCTCTCCAACGGCCCGGGCGATCCGGCCGCCGTGACGCCGGTGATCGACACGGTGCGCGACCTGCTCGGCGAGGTCCCGGTGTTCGGTATCTGCCTCGGCCACCAGATGCTCGCCCACGCCCTCGGGCTGTCCACCCGCAAGCTGGCCTTCGGTCACCGCGGCGCCAACCATCCGGTGCGGCGCTCCGAGGACGGCCGCGTGGAGATCACCGTGCAGAATCACGGCTACGCCGTCGTGGCGGAGGACCTCCCGGACGGAGTCGAGGTCACGCGCACCAGCCTTTTCGACGGCTCGGTCGAGGGCATCGCCGCCCCCGGGCTGCGCGCCTGGTCGGTGCAGTACCACCCCGAGGCCAGCCCGGGTCCGCGCGACGCGCGCTACATGTTCCGCGAGTTCGTGGCGAGCATCGGCGGGGGGGCCTGATGCCGCGCCGCGAGGACCTTCAGACGATCATGATCCTGGGCAGCGGCCCGATCGTGATCGGGCAGGCCGGCGAGTTCGACTACTCCGGCACCCAGGGCGCGCGCGCCCTGCATGAGGAGGGGTACACGGTCGTGCTGGTCAACTCGAACCCGGCCACGATCATGACCGACCCCTCCGTGGCCGACCGCACCTACGTCGAGCCGCTCGACGTGGCCGCGGTGGAGGCGGTGATCGCCATCGAGCGCCCCGACGCGCTGCTGCCGACGCTCGGAGGGCAGACCGCCCTCAACCTGGCGATGGACCTCCACGCCGCGGGCGTGCTCGAGCGCTACGACGTCGAGCTGATCGGCGCGGACATCCCGGCCATCCGCCGCGCCGAGGACCGCGAGGTGTTCCGCGACACCATGGCCGCCGCCGGCCTTGCGACCCCGGCGAGCCACGTGGTGACCGACATGGCCGCCGGCCGCGCCGCCGCGGCCGAGCTCGGGCTGCCCGTGATCCTGCGTCCCGGCTTCACCCTCGGCGGCGAGGGCGGCGGCGCCGCCCACACCCACGAGGAGCTGGAGCACCGCCTCTCGGAGGCCCTCGACGCGAGCCCGATCGGCCAGGTGCTGGTGGAGCAGTCCGTGCTCGGCTGGGCCGAGATCGAGCTCGAGGTCGTCCGCGACGTCGCCGACAACGCGGTCATCGTCTGCTCGATCGAGAACATCGATCCGATGGGCGTGCACACCGGCGACTCGGTGACCGTGGCGCCGGTGATGACCCTCACCGACCAGGAGCTCCAGCGTCTGCGCGACGCGGCCATCACGGTGATCCGCGCGGTCGGGGTCTCGACCGGCGGGGCCAACGTCCAGTTCGCGCTCAACCGCGAGACCGGCGAGATCGTCGTCATCGAGATGAACCCGCGCGTCTCGCGCAGCTCGGCCCTGGCGTCCAAGGCGACCGGCTTCCCGATCGCGAAGATCGCCGCCCGCCTGGCCGTCGGGTACACGCTCGACGAGCTCCCCAACGAGATCACCGGGGTCACGCCCGCCAGCTTCGAGCCGACGCTCGACTACGTGGCGGTCAAGATCCCGCGCTTCGCCTTCGAGAAGCTGCCGGGCGCCTCCACCGAGCTGACCACCCACATGAAGAGCGTGGGGGAGGTGCTCGCCCTCGGGCGCAGCTTCGCCGAGGCGTTCGGCAAGGCCATGGCCGGCCGCGAGCTCGACATCGCGCCGCGCGCCCCGCGCGACGCCGACGACGCGCTCCAGATCCTGCGCACCCCCTCGTGGGATCGCTACGACGTCATCCTGTGGGCGCTCGAGCACGGCGTCGGCGTCGCCGCCATCGAGGAGGTCACCCGGGTCAACCCGTGGTTCCTCGAGCAGCTGGCCACGATCGCCTCCGCGCGCGCCCAGCTGCGGGGCCCGCTGGACGCGATGGACGGTCGTGCGCTGCGGGACGCCCGGCGCGCCGGGCTGGCCGACCGCGACATCGCGGCCGTCGTCCGCTCCAGCGAGCTGGCCGTCGGCCAGCGCCGGCGCGCCCTCGGGGTGCGCCCCTCGTACCACGCGGTCGACACCTGCGCCGCGGAGTTCGCCGCGCTCACGCCCTACTACTACGCCGGCTTCGAGAGCGAGGACGAGTTCGCGGGGGACGACCGCCCCTCGATCGTGGTGCTCGGATCGGGTCCCAACCGGATCGGGCAGGGGATCGAGTTCGACTACTGCTGCGTCCACGCCGCCGAGACCGCGCGCGAGCTCGGCTACGCCTCGGTGATGATCAACTGCAACCCCGAGACGGTGTCGACCGACCACGGGGTCAGCGACCGGCTGTACCTCGAGCCGGTCACGGTCGATTCGGTACTCGACATCTGCGCCGCCGAGAAGCCGCTGGGCGTCGTCGCGCAGCTCGGCGGGCAGACGCCCCTGCGACTGGCCCGCACCCTCGTCGAGGCGGGCGTGCCCGTGCTCGGCACGTCCCCGCACGCGATCGACCTCGCCGAGGATCGCGGGCGCTTCGGCGCCCTGCTGGCCGACCTCGGTCTGGAGGCGCCGTCCTGGGCCGTGGCCGGCACCGGCGAGGAGGCGCTCGCCGCCGCGGCCGAGATCGGCTACCCGGTGCTGGTGCGCCCGTCGTATGTCCTCGGCGGGCGGGCCATGGCGATCTGCGACTCGCCCAGCGCCCTGCGCGGCTACCTCGAGCTCGAGCGTCCCTCCGGAGTCCTGCTGGTGGATCGTTTCCTGGAGAACGCGATCGAGCTCGACGTGGACGCTCTCTCGGACGGGACCGACTGCTGGACCGCCGCGGTGATGGAGCACGTCGAGGCGGCGGGCGTCCACTCGGGCGACTCGGCGTGCGTGCTGCCCGCCCAGAGCGTCGGCCCCGGGCTGGTGGCCGACCTCGAGGAGCGGACCGCGGCACTGGCCAAGGGGCTCGGCGTGGTGGGCCTGCTCAACGTCCAGTTCGCGGTCCGCGAAGGTCGCGTCTACGTCATCGAGGCCAACCCGCGCGCGTCGCGCACCGTGCCCTTCGTGTCCAAGGCGACCGGGGTGCCGCTGGTGCCGCACGCGCTGCGCCTGATGCTCGGCGCGTCGCTCGACGAGCTCGGTCTGCCGGTCGCCGCGCCGCCGCGGCAGGTCGCGGTCAAGGAGGCGGTGCTGCCCTTCTCCCGCTTCCCGGGAGCCGACCCCGTGCTCGGGCCGGAGATGCGCGCGACCGGAGAGGTGATGGGTCTTGGCGGGAGCTTCGCCGAGGCCTTCGCCAAGGCCCAGCGCGGCGCCGGGCAGGCGTTGCCGCGCACTGGGGCCGCGTTCATCTCGGCGCGCGACGCCGACAAGCCGAAGGCCGTGGCGCTGGCCTCGCGCCTCGCCGCGGCCGGCCTCGACCTGGTCGCGACCTCCGGCACCGCCGGCGCGCTCGCCGCCGCCGGGCTCGACGTGCTGGCGGTGCGCAAGATCTCCGAGGGCTCTCCCAACGTGGGGGAGATGATCGCCGACGGTCATATCGACCTGGTGATCAACACGCCGCGCGGGGGATACGGGGCCCGCACCGACGGATTCGAGATCCGGGCGGCCGCCGTGCGCGCGGGCATCCCATGCATCACGACCATCGAGGCGGGGGAGGCCGCGGCCGCCGCGATCACGTCGACCGTGTCCACCGCGCCGAGGGCGCTGCAGGACCTGGGGCGGGCCGCGGCGGCGGGCGGAGCGTTCCGCCCAAGCCGTTCTACGCTGTAAGCGAAAAGTCATCAGAGGCGCTCAGGCTCAACCTGAGCCCGAGATATGCGCAACGTGCGACGACGTGACTTCCCCTGCAACATGCGTGAAAGCCGCGTAAATAGGCTGCAAACTCCACCTTGCCAGGGGCCTGACGACGAACCTAGAATGGCCCCCAGTGACAACGACCACCCATAAGCCCCAATCGCAGGCGCCCGAGCGTTCCTTGGACCAGCGGATGGAAGCGCTTCGCCGGGCGAACGACATCCGTTCGCGGCGGGCGCAGCTCAAGAAGGATCTGAAGAGCGGTCACGTGGCGATCGCCGATGTCATCTCCTCTCCGCCGGAGTTCGTGCTGACGGCGAAGGTCTTTGACATGCTCATGGCCGTCCCGAAGTACGGCAAGGTCAAGGCCACGCGATTCCTCAACACCTGCCGCATCTCCCAGGGGAAGACCATCGGGGGCCTGTCGGATCGACAGCGCTCAGAGCTGCTGGAGCTCCTGCACCGGTAACGACGCCCCCCCGCGTCATCATCATCTCCGGTCCCTCGGGTGCGGGTAAGGGCACGTTGATCAAGGGTGTGCTGCCGCGGTTCCCACGGCTGAGGGTCGCGATCTCCGCGACCACGCGGCGCATCCGTCCCGGCGAGCGCGACGGGGTGCACTACCACTTCCTCGCGCCCGCGGAGTTCGCGCGGCGGGTGGCTGCCGGCGACTTCCTGGAGCACGTCGTCTACGCGGGCAACCAGTACGGCACGCTGCGCTCGGAGATCGATCGCATCGTCGGCGAGGGCAACTCGCCGATCGTCGAGATCGAGCTCGCCGGGGCGCGGGCCGTGCGCGACGCCATCCCCGGAGCCGTGTCGATCTTCATCAGCCCGCCGTCCCTCGAGGAGCTGGTCGCCCGCCTAGAGCGCCGCGCCACCGACACCGCCGGCGAGATCGCCCAGCGGGTCCAGACCAGCCGCGTCGAACTGGATGCCATGAACGAGTTCGACCACCGCGTGGTCAACGCCGACGTCGCCACCGCCGTCGCAGATCTCACGCGCGTGCTCGCGGGCGTGCTCGGAGAGGAGCCGTGTGGCTGAGATCCTGCTCGGCGTGTCGGGCGGCATCGCCGCCTACAAGTCCATCGACACGATGCGCATCCTCCAGCGCCGCGGCCACGGCGTGACCGTCGTGATGACGAGGGCCGCGCAGCGTTTCGTCGGGCCGGCCACCTTCGCCGCCCTCTCGGGGCGAGCGGTCGGGCTCGACCTGTTCGGGCGCGGCGACCGGCCGGGCTACGACCACCTCGAGCTCGCCCGTGGCGCGGACCTGCTGCTGGTGGCGCCCGCGTCGGCCAACACGATCGCCCGCATGGCCGCGGGTCTCGGCGACGGTCTGCTGGGATCGGTGCACCTGGCCTTCGACGGCCCCGTCGTCATCGCGCCGGCGATGAACACGCGCATGTATCTGCACGCCGCCACCGCTCACAACCTGTCCGTGCTGCGCGCGCGCGGCGTCGAGGTGGTCGACCCCGGCGCGGGCCTGCTGGCCGACGGCGAGGTGGGCGTGGGACGCCTGGCCGAGCCGGTCCAGATCGCCGACGCGGTCGACGCGCTGCTGCGCGACGCGGGCACCCTCGCCGGCCGCCGCGTGCTGATCAGCGCCGGAGGCACGCGCGAGCCGATCGACCCGGTGCGGTACGTGGGCAACCGCTCGAGCGGGCGCATGGGATGGTCGCTCGCCGAGGCCGCCCGCCGGCGCGGCGCCGAGGTCACCGTGCTCGCCTCCAACGTCGACCTGCCCCGGCACCCCGGCGTGCGCTACGTGGACGCGCCCACCGCGGCCGCCCTCCACGAGGCGGCGCTGTCGGAGTTCGCCGCCTGCGACGTGCTCGTGATGGCCGCGGCCGTGGCCGACTTCCGGCCCGGAGAGGCGCGCGCCGGCAAGATCGACAAGGGCGCCGAGGGCCGGCTTGCCCTCGACCTCGAGCCGACCGCGGACATCGTCGCCGACCTCGCCGGGCGACGGGCCGGCCAGGTGATCGTGGGCTTCGCCGCCGAGCACGGCGCGGCCGGGCTCGCCCGCGCGCGCGAGAAGAGACGACGCAAGCACCTCGACCTGATCGTGCACAACGACGTCTCGGTCGACGGCATCGGATTCGGCAGCGCCGACAACGAGATCACGATCATCGGCGACGACTGGGAGGAGACCCTGCCGCGCATGACCAAGGACGCGTGCGCCGAGCGCATCCTTGCCGCGGTGGTCCCGCTGCTCGAGGGCCGCGCCTGAGAGGACCGCGTCCGGACGGGATGACCCGGGCATGCACTACCCTCGGACCACGTCCTCGTCCGTGACATCGCCGCCGCTCCGCGCCGACGAGCTGGGGTCCGCCTCAGCCCTGGCCGCCGCGCTCTCCGACGCATGCGCGCGCGCCGTGCGCGCGCCGCGCGCGACGATCGAGACCTGCGTCATCGCCCTGCTCTCGGGCGGACACGTCATGATCGAGGATGTCCCCGGCGTGGGGAAGACGGTGCTGGCCAAGAGCCTGGCCCAGGCCGCCGGGTGCCATTACTCCCGCCTCCAATGCACCGCCGACCTGCTGCCGGCCGACGTCACCGGCGTCACGGTGTGGGATCAGAACGCCGGCGCGTTCGTGTTCCGTCCCGGCCCGGTGTTCGCCAACGTGATCCTGGTCGACGAGATCAACCGCGCCTCTCCCAAGACGCAGTCGGCGCTGCTCGAGTGCATGGAGGAGGGGCAGGTCACGGTGGACGGCGAGACGCGCATCCTGCCGCGCCCCTTCATGATCATCGCCACCCAGAACCCCCTCGAGTACGAGGGCACCTTCCCGCTGCCGGAGGCGCAGCTCGACCGTTTCGCGGCGCGCGTCTCGATCGGTTATCCGGCTCCGGGGGACGAGGCCGCCATGCTGCTGGACCTCGCGGCCCACGACCCCCTGGAGCGTGTCGACGTGGTGTCGGACGAGGGCGGCATCGTCGCCGCGCGCGCGGTGGTCGATCGCGTCCACGCCGACCCGGCGCTCGCCGACTACGTGGTCGCGCTCACGTCGGCCACCCGGCGCGATCCGCGCGTCGCCCTCGGGGCGAGCCCGCGCGCCGGTCTCGCCCTGCTGCGCGCGTCCAAGGCGCGTGCGCTGATCGACGGGCGGGCCTACGCCACGCCCGACGACGTGCGTTCGCTGGGTCGCAACGTCCTGGCCCACCGTCTGATCCTGACCCCCGACGCCCGGGGACGCGGCGCGACCGTCGAGGATGTCGTGGCGGACGCGCTCGAGTCGGTGCCCGTCCCGCTGTGAGGCGGCTCGAGGGCCCGCCCGCACGGGCGCTCGCACTGGCCGCGGTCGGCATCGCCGCCCTGGTGGCCAGCCAGGGCTTCGGCACGGGGGCCCTCGCGATCCTCGGCACCGGCCTGGTGGCGCTGCCGGTGATCGTCACCGCGCTGGTCTGGGTCGCCTCCACCGGCATCCGCATGGAGCGACGTGTGGATCCCACGCGATGCCGTGCGGGCGACCCGGTGACCGTGCGCGTCGCGCTGCGCGGGTGGGCCTGCCACGTCGGCCTCGACCGCCTGCTGGAGGTCGAGATCGATCCCGGTATGGGCGACGCCGGCCGCCCGGAGCCCCTCGGCGACGGGGGGCGCTCGTGGCGCCTCGCCGCCCGGCGGGGCGATCACCACCTGCCGCCGGTCCGCCTGCGGATCGGCGATCCCTTCGGCTTGGCGTGCCGCACGCGCCAGGGGGGCGGGAACACGCCCTTGCTCGTGGTGCCCGACGCCCCGTCGTTGGAGCGCCCGCTGGTGGGTGCTCGGGCCCGTGGCCTGGGATGGCGCCGCCGGCCCCGCGAGTCGGGCTTCGGTGAGCTGGACCGGGTGCGCGACTACCAGGCCGGTGACGCCCTCTCGCGCATCCACTGGGGCCAGACGGCCAAGCGCGGCCGTCTCCAGACCAAGGAGCTGCGCGCCACCGAGGGCGCCGGCCGCTCCGTGCTGCTCCTCCTCGACGGCGCCGTGCCGGCGGGCGAGGACCTCGAGACCGCAGTCAGCGCGACGGCGGCGCTGGCCCGGGACATGTGCGCGCGCCGCGATCCGGTCGCCCTGGCCCACACCGGCGCCCCCGCGCTGCGCCTGCCGGCCGACCGGGCCGGGTGGCCCGCGATCGAGGTCGCCCTGGCCCGATTCGTCCCCGGCGGCGATCGCAGCCTCGCGCTCGCCCTGCGGGCCGAGACGTCGGCGCCGGAGACGCCCGAGCTGATCGTGGTGCTCACCTGCGCGGCGGACGCGGCACTCGCCGCCGCCGCCTCTCAGGCGCGGGCGCGCGGGATCGGCGTGGCCGCGGTGCTGGTGGGCCCCGCGGCGCGGGTCGCCGCAGACGTGGCCGCGGCCGGCGCCGAGGTGGTCGTCGTGACCGACCGCCACCGGCTCGCCGCGGCCCTCGACGGCTCGGCGGCCGAGGTCCGTGTCTCCTAGGCCCGTATCCCGCTGGTCCACGGGCCCCGTCGCGGCCGCCGCGGTCGGCGTGACCGTGCTGGCGATGACCTGGACCCGGCTCTACGAGGGCGTCGGCGCCGGGCACATCGCGGCGCTGTGCGCCATCGCCGCGCTGCCCGCCGTCGCCGCGATGGCGCCGCGCGCCCGCTCGCCGATCGTCGCGGCCGCGGCGGCGCTCGCCATGTTCCTGGTCCTCGCGCTCGCGCTGCGCGCCTCGCTCGGGGATCTCCTGACCCTGGACGGGCAGGCGTGGGCCCGGGTGCGGGAGATCCTCCCCGACGGGCTCGCGCAAGCGGCCCACACCGCGTTGCCGGTCGCCGCGTCGGACGCACCCGACCTCGTGGCCCTGCTCGACGTCGCGCTGGCGGCGCTCGCGGGCGTCGCCGTGTGGCAGATCGTGGTCCGGCGCCGTCCGGTCGCCGGCCTGGTCGCCGTCGGCGTGGGCCTGGCCTACTGCTGGACCGTCCGGCCGCCGGATTCGCCCGCGGTCGTCGGCGTGCTGGCGCTCGCCGGGTTCGTCGCGGTGCTCGGCCTGGCCGGGTGGAGGGGCTCGCTCGATCCCCGCGCGGCCGGTCGCCTGGGCGGCGCCGTGGCGCTCGGGGGTGCGGCCCTGCTGGTCGCGGCCGGCCTGGGCAGCGGTCCCTCGCAGCCCGGCGACGGCTGGTGGAGCTGGCAGGACTGGGACTTCGGGGCGCGGTCGACGGCCGGAGCGGGCGCCGCCCTCGACCTGACGCAGAGCTACGGAAAGCTCGACTGGCCGTCCAAGCCACGCGTTGCGCTGACGGTGACCTCGGACACCGCGCGTCCCCTGCGCGCCGTGAGCCTCGAGGACTTCGACGGCGTGGCGTTCACGCTGGCGGACACGGGGGGGTCGGGGGCCACCCAGGTGCGCGACGGCAGCATCGTCGCCGGCAGCCGCGACACCACCCCGGGTGAGGACGTGATGCAGAAGGTGACCCTGCGCGGTACGACCTCGAAGGTGATCATCGCCTCGGGGCGCCCGCAGCGGGTCACCGGACCCTTCTCCGGCACGGCCGACCGCGTCGGTGACGCCATCCGCGTCGCCGACGCGCTCCGGCCGGGCCAGAGCTACTCGGTGGAGACGCGCATCCCGCAGGTGACGCCGGCCGAGCTGACGGACGCCCCGTCGTACGATCCCGGCACGGTCCCCTCGGGCACGACCCGTCTGCGACCGACGTTCTGGGCGGACCCGGTCAACACGCCGCTGTGGGGCAGTGGCGCGGCGCCGCCCGAGGCGGCGTCGCTCGGCCCCTATGCGCGGGTGCGCACGCTGGCGCGGCGGGTGGCCGGTGACGCGGCGACGCCCTATGCGGCGGTCAACCGCATCGAGGCCTACCTGCGCAGCAACTACACCTATGACGAGCAGCCGCCGTATCCGACGAGCCTGCCCGACGGCTGGCCGTCGGACACGCCCCCCGGACGGCCCCCGCTGGTCGACTTCCTCTTCGGCAGCACGCGCGGCTACTGCCAGCACTTCGCCGGTGCGATGACCGTGATGCTGAGGACGCTGGGCATCCCGTCCCGCGTCGCCGTCGGGTACACCGGCGGGCACTACGACGCCGACACGAAGCAGTGGCTGGTGCTGGACCGCGACGCCCACGCCTGGGTCGAGGTGTGGTTCCCCGGGTACGGCTGGCTGCCCTTCGACCCGACACCCGGACGCGCGGCTCCGAACCCGGCGTCGGTCTCGTCGCCCGACTACGCCCCCACCCCCAGCGACGTGGCCCTCGGCGGGCTGGCCGACACGCCGGTCGAGCCGCCGGCCCCGACACCCGCGCCGGGTCCGGCGCCCGAGCCCAGCCCCGTCCCTCAGGACCCGACACAGGCCACGGCCGTTCCGGCGTCGGGCGGGCCGCCGTGGTGGCGCCTCGGCATCGTCGGCGTGTTGGGGGTGGGCGTGCTCGCGGCCCCCACCGGCCGGGCGCTGCGCCGCGCCCGGGGACGCCACCGCGGCGACCCGCGCAGCCGCGTGATCGCCGCGGCCCGCGACCTGGAGGCCTCGATCGCCCCGCTCGGGCTCGCGCCCCCCGTCTCGGCATCGGCGGGCGAGCGCGCGAGCGCGGTGCGCGCCCTGACCGGCGTGGATCCGTCGTCCCTGTACGACCGCGCGTCGCGGGCCCGATTCGCGTCCGAGCCGCCTGCGCGAGGTGAGGTCGCCGTGGCCTGGAGGGAGTCGCGCCGGCTGCGCCGGGCCATCCGCCGCAGGGCGCCGCTGCGCCGCCGCCTGCTGGCGGCCGTTGGCCTCCGCCGGCCCCGGCGCGATACCGTTGCCGGTGATGAGCGGCTCCGCTGAGGCATACGAGGCCTTCCGCAACGGCAGCTGGCTACTCGAGGCGCGCGAGTACCCGCAGGCGGTGATCGCGCTGGAGCGCGCGAAGGCCCTCGAGCCGGACAAGGGATCCATCCGCGAGGCGCTCGGCCGCGCCTACTTGGCATCGCGCTCCTACCGCCGGGCCGCCGACGAGTTCTCGGCCGCCGTTAACATCTCGCCGACCGACGGCTTCGCCCACTACGGGCTCGCGCGTTCGCTGTCGCGTCTCGGCGACCCGATGGCCCGCCGCCACTACCGCCTCGCACGCTGCTTCGGGACGGGCCTCGACTGACCTCTCGCGGGCGCGGCCGGGCCTCCTGGGTCGTCTGCGATCGGACGATGACGCCGTGACCGGCGACCGATGAGAGGCTGCCCGCCGCCGTTGCCCTCGTCCGCGAGCGCGCGCCGGTGCTCCCGGAGCGTTAGGCCGCGGGCTCGGGGGGCGGGGTGAACTCGGTCCCCTCTGGCACCTCGAACCCGAGGCGGACGATGCTCTCGTAGACCTCGTCCACGATCGTCGAGAGCTCGCCCAGCAGCCCGTCGAGCGCCGCCACATCCAGACCCTCGAGCCGCGCGTCGGCGCGCGCGAACACGTCGCCGAGATCGTCGATCGCGAAACGCCAGTGCCGGGTGCCGAGGTTCTTGTGCAGGAGGCGCGCGTGGACGCCGTCCGCGTCGCGGTCGGGCCGGCGCACGACGAAGGCCCTGAGAGTGACGGTGAAGTCGCGGACCGTGATCAGCACCGCGACCGGACCGCGGGTCGCGCATGGCACGGCGACGCTCCACTCGCGCTCCCCGCGGCGCTCGGCGTCGATGTCGAGCGCGTCGAGGATGGGCGCGAGGCGCTCGGCCGGGGAGGTCACGCTCCGATGCTACCCGCCCGCCCCGAATACGATCCGGGCGTGCGCGTGGTGCTCCAGAGGGTGGGATGGGCGACCGTCGACGTGGCGGGCGAGCGGATCGCCTCCATCGGTCCCGGCCTGCTCGCGCTGGTCGGCGTCGCGGCCGGCGACGGCCCGGACGACGCGCGCCGTCTGGGCGACAAGACCGCGCGACTGCGCATCCTGGCCGGGCCCGAGCGCCCCTTCGACCTCGCGCTGCGCGACGTCGAGGGCGCCGCGCTCCTGTGCGTGAGCCAGTTCACGCTGCTGGCCGACGTGCGGCGCGGGAACCGGCCCTCGTGGATCGGGGCCGCGCCGCCCGAGCTCGCGGCGCCTCTGGTGGAGGCGTACGCCGAGGCGGTCGCGACACACGGGGTCTCCGTCTCGCGCGGGCGCTTCGGGGCCAGTATGGCCGTGGCTCTCGAGAACGACGGGCCGGTGACCATCGTGCTCGACAGCTCGGAGCTCACCGGGTCGCGGGGCTAGGCCGCCCCGAGCCCGAAGGGACTGCCCTCCGAGTCGCGGCAGATCGCCCACCGCTCGCCCGGGTGGATCACGTCTCCGCCGAGTTCGACGACGCGCGTGAGCGCGGCCCCCAGGTCCGGCACGGTGAGATAGGGGAGCGAGACCGTGTCGCCGGGCCCCGGCCCGCGCGCGTGGACGCCGATCGCGGTGCCGTCGACGGACGTCTGCCAGCCCTCGCCCTGCTCCGGGCGGCGCCGCACCAACGGCACGGCCAGCAGGCCCTCCCAGAAACGGCGGGCGCGCTCGGGATCGTCCGCCGGGAACTCGACCAGTACAGGAGGAGCGGTGTTCTCGCTGTCGCTCATACGGGGAAGGGTAGTGCCCGGGGCCGATGCGCGCGCCGGCGAGGTCGTCCCCGGGCGCGGCCCGGCGCGGACCGGAGGGGCGTGGAGCAGAGGCGTCGACGGATCAGGATCGTGGTCGGCGTGACGACGCGGTGCCGCGATCCCGAGGGCGACCTCCCGGGCCCAGGCACCGCCGCCCCGGCCGGGATGCCTGACGCAGTGCGGCATCCGGTCACCCGGCTGCCCGTCCTGCGGGACGCCCGCGGGGGTGGAGTGCTACCATCTTTCATTCGCGAGGGAGAGACGACTGTGGCGTTGGAGGTGGGTCACGAACCCACCTTTTTTGTGGGCGCGACGAATTTCACGGGAAGGGGGGAGCGATGCCGGTCACCGGCCATGAGCAGTTGGAAGGACGTGTCGAGGGCGTGCTCGCCGCTGCCCTTCCGGAGGTCAACCTCCTCGAGCTGACCGTGCTGTCCACGCAGGGCGGCATGCTGCGTCTGGTTGTCGACCACCCCGGCGGCGTGGACCACGAGGTCTGCGTCGCGGTGACGCGCGCGCTCGACGAGGCGGGCCTGCTCGAGGACTACGGCGCCGAGGTGTGGTCGCCGGGCCCCGAGCCGCCCCTCCGCACGCCGGAGCAGTTCCGCCGGGCGGTGGGCCGCGAGGTCCAGGTCGTGGTCGAGACCGCCCGGGGGCGCCGCACCCACAGGGGTACGCTGCTCGCGGCGGACGACACGTCAATCCGGTTGTCGCTCGACGAGGATGTGGTGGAGATCGCCTTCTCCGCCATCCGCCGGGCGAACGTGTTCGAGGAAGTCGGGGCGCAGGGGTGAGGATGCGCGCGATCGTCGGCGCGGCGGTGACCGACCCGGTCGTCGCCGTTCAGTTCGTTGGGGGGAGCAGCAGGTGAACCGAGAGATCATCGAGGCCATCAAGCAGATCGAGCGCGAGAAGGGGATCGATTCCGAGACCCTCCTCGTGGCGCTCGAGGACGCTCTGCTCGCCGCATACAAGAAGACGCCCGACGCGGCCGAGTTCGCGCGGGTGGACATCGACCGCGACACGGGCGAGATGCGCGTGTTCCAGCTGATCCTGCCGGAGGGCGAGGAGCTGCGGACGCTGCCGCGCGAGGAGCCGGTGATCCCGGAGGGCGTCGACCCGGCCGAGTACGAGCCGCCGCCGCCGGACGTGGACTGGGCCGCCTACGAGGACAGCGAGATCGAGGCGATCGACGTCACGCCGGACAACTTCGGCCGCATCGCGGCCCAGACCGCCAAGCAGGTGATCCTCCAGCGGATCCGCGAGGCCGAGCGCGAGATGATGTACGACGAGTACGTCGATCGCGTGGGCGACGTCGTGACCGGGATCATCCAGCAGTCCGACTCCCGCTACACGCTCGTCAACCTCGGTCGCGTCGAGGCGCTGCTGCCCGAGAGCGAGCAGGTGCACAACGAGCGCTATGACCACGGCGCCCGCATCAAGGCCGTGATCATCGAGGTGCGCAGCTCCACCAAGGGCCCGCAGGTCATCGTGAGCCGCCGGTCGGACCAGCTCGTGCGCGAGCTGTTCAAGCTCGAGGTGCCCGAGATGGCGGACGGCCTGGTGGAGATCAAGGGCGTCGCCCGCGAGCCGGGGTGGCGGTCGAAGATCGCGGTCATCTCGCACGTGCAGGGCGTGGACCCGGTGGGCGCGTGCGTCGGCCCGCGGGGCTCGCGGGTGCGTATGGTGGTCAGCGAGCTGCGCGGCGAGAAGATCGACATCATCCCGTTCAACGAGGAGCCCGCCCGCTACGTGGCCAAGGCGCTCTCGCCGGCCCGGGTGCGCGAGGTCATCGTGGACGACGACAACCGCCAGGCGACCGTCATCGTGCCCGACGACCAGCTCTCGCTGTCGATCGGCCGCGAGGGCATGAACGCGCGGCTCGCCGCGCGCCTCACCGGCTGGCACATCGACATCAAGAGCGAGTCGACCTTCGCCCGCGAGGAGGAGAGCGACGAGTTCGGCGACGAGAACGACGCCAGCGTGTCGCGCTGCGCCGCGATGCTGCGGACGGGCAAGCGCTGCCCCAACGCCGCGGTGACCGGGACGCGCTACTGCGCGCTCCCCGCGCACTCGAAGCTGGCCGAGCTCGAGCGCTCGCTCGGCCGCTCGCTGACGGCGGAGGAGATCGAGGACACCGGGACCGAGGAGGGTCTCGGACGGGTTCTGGAGCTGACGCCGACGGCGGCCGTGTCCGCCGAGGGTCAGGGGGAGGGTGCCGAGGGCTAGGTACGCATGGCGCAGCGCGCGCGACAGGTGCCCGAGCGGCGGTGCCTCGGATGTGGAGCCCGGCGGAACAAGCCGGAGCTGGCACGATTCGTGGCGGTACCCGGCGACGAGGCCCATCTGCTCGTTCGCGACGACCACGCCCACCTGGGCGGCCGCGGTCTGTACGTGTGCCGCCGAGATGAGTGCTTCGGACGTGCGCTCGCGCGTCGCGCCTTCCAGAGGGGGGCGAAGATCCGCGGAGAGCTGAGCATCGATCCGGAGCTGGGCGCGGAGTTCGGTAGTGGGGTCAATGGGGGACGAGATGGAAAAGAAGAGGATTTACGAGATCGCCAAGGATGAGGGGCTTCCCAGCTCCTTGGTGCTGCAGCGCCTTCAGAGGGCAGGTGTGGACGTGAAGACGGCGTCGTCGACGGTCAACGTGGCCGAGACGCTGTATGTCCTCAACCCCAATCGCTACCCCAAGCCCGAGCCGAAGCCCGAGCCGCCGCCGAAGGTCGAGAAGCCGAAGCCCGCGCCCAAGGCGGCCAAGGCCGAGAAGGCCGAAACAGCCGCCCCGAAGGCCGAGAAGGGCTCGGGAGCGAAGGCCGCTCCGAAGGCCGCCGCCCCGAAGTCCGAGACACCGGTGCCCGAGACGCCCGAGGTCGCGGCTCCTGTGGCCGAGGCACCCGCCACCGCGCCTGAGACCGCGCCCGCCGAGGCTCCGGCGGCCAAGGCAGAGGCTCCCGCGAAGGCAGAGGCTCCCGCGAAGGCCGAGGCGCCCGCGAAGGCCGAGGCGCCCGCGAAGGCCGAGGCTCCCGCGAAGGCCGAGGCGCCCGCGAAGGCCGAGGCGCCCGCGAAGGCCGAGGCTCCCGCGAAGGCCGAGGCTCCCGCGAAGGCCGAGGCTCCCGCGAAGGCCGAGGCTCCCGCGAAGGCAGAGGCTCCCGCGAAGGCAGAGGCTCCCGCTCCGGCCGCGGAGACGACGCCCGCGGCTCCAGTGGTGCGCCCCCGGCCCACCGGCCCCACCGGCCCGTATGCCAAGGGTCCCGCCCCGGGTTCCGAGCGCCCCCGGCCCACCGGCCCCACCGGCCCGTATGCCAAGGGTCCCGCCCCGGGCTCCGAGCGCCCGCGGCCCACCGGCCCGACCGGTCCCAACGCCAAGGGCCCCGCGGCCGGCTCCGAGCGCCCGCGGCCCACCGGCCCGACCGGTCCCAACGCCCGTCCGGGCGGTCAGAGCAGCCCGCGTCCCGCCGGTCAGGGCGGTCGCCCGGCCGGAGGAGTGCCCGGAGCTACCGGCAGCGGTGGCGGCCCCCGGGGCAAGCGCCGTCGCGTGGTCATCGACCCGCAGGCCGGACGCCGTGGGCCCGCGCCCCAGGGCCGCGACCGGCGCGGAGGCCGTCCCGGCCCGCGCGCCGAGGAGAAGCCCGTGGTCGTCGTCGCCCCGGCGGACATGCCGGAGGTCGAGGTTCCCTCGGGTTCGACGGTCAAGGACTTCGCCGAGATCCTCGACGTCTCGACCGCTCAGATCATCAAGCTCCTCATGGGCCTCGGGGAGATGGCCACCATCACGCAGTCCCTCTCCGATGACGCCATCGAGCTGATCGCCGGCGAGATGGAGCGCAAGGTCAGCATCGTTCACGCTGAGGAGGAGGCCGAGCGGGCCGAGGAGTTCGACGACGACGAGTCCGACCTCGTGGCGCGCGCTCCGGTCGTGGTCGTGATGGGCCACGTGGACCACGGCAAGACCTCGCTGCTCGACGCGATCCGCAGCACCGAGGTGGCCGCCGGGGAAGCCGGCGGCATCACCCAGCACATCGGGGCGTACCAGGTGCACCACCAGGGTCGCGAGCTCACCTTCCTGGACACCCCGGGCCACGAGGCCTTCACCGCCATGCGTGCCCGCGGCGCCAAGATCACCGACGTCGCGGTGATCGTGGTGGCGGCCGACGACGGCGTGATGCCGCAGACCATCGAGGCGATCGACCACGCGCGCGCCGCCGAGGTGCCGTTCATGGTCGCCGTCAACAAGGTGGACAAGGTCGGGGCCAACCCCGACCGGGTCAAGCAGGAGCTCTCGCAGCGCGACGTGATCCCGTCCGACTGGGGCGGGACGCATGAGTTCGTGCAGGTGTCCGCGCTCGAGCGCAGCGGCATCGACACCCTGCTCGAGACGGTGCTGCTGGTGGCCGACGCGGACGCCGAGCCGAAGGCCAACCCGAAGCCCGAGGCCTCGGGGACCGTCATCGAGTCGCGCCTCGACCCGGGTCGCGGCCCGGTCGCCTCTCTGCTGGTGCAACGCGGCACCCTGCACGTGGGTGACGTCGTCGTCGCCGGCGACGTCTTCGGCCGCGTCCGCGCGATGGGCGACGACACCGGCGCCACGATCGAGGCCGCCGGACCCTCGGTGCCCGTCGAGGTCCTCGGCCTGGGCGGCGTCGTCGACGCCGGCGAGCGCTTCCGGGTGGTCGAGAACGAGCGCGCCGCGCGCCAGCAGGCGTCGGAGCGCAATCAGCGCCTGCGCGCGGAGGAGCTGGCCAACCGCCGCCCCGTGTCGCTGGACGACCTGTTCGCGCGCATCAAGGAGGGTGGGCTCAAGGAGCTCAGCATCATCATCAAGGGCGACGTCCAGGGATCGGTCGGCGCGCTGGCCGACGCGCTCGGGAAGGTCGAGCAGACCGAGGTGCGGCTGCGCGTCATCCACACCGGGGTCGGCGCGATCAACGAGTCCGACGTCATGCTGGCGGCCGCCTCGCAGGCGATCATCATCGGCTTCAACGTCCGTCCACGGCCGGAGGCGACCAGCCTCGCCGAGCGCGAGGGCGTGGACATCCGCACCTACCGGGTGATCTATCGCGCGATCGAGGATGTGCGCGACGCCCTGGTCGGCCTGCTGGAGCCGGACATCGTCGAGGACATCACCGGTCAGCTCGAGGTGCGCGCCACCTTCAAGGCGAGCCGCATCGGCACCATCGCGGGCTGTTACGTCACCGAGGGCGTCGTGCGCCGCAACTCGCACGTGCGGCTCCTGCGGGACGGCACGGTGGTCCACGAGGGACGCATCGCCTCGCTCAAGCGCTTCAACGAGGACACGCGCGAGGTGCTCGCGGGCTTCGAGTGCGGTGTGCTCATCGAGGACTACAACGACGTGAAGGAGGGCGACACCATCGAGGTCTACGAGCTGCGTGAGGTGGCGCGCACGGCCCAGGCCGCCGCCGCCATCCCGTCGCCGCCGGCCCCGATCGCGCCGGCCGCCCCCGTCGAAGCTGAGTAGCCGGTGGAGGGCGGGTACGTCGGCATCCTGACGGTGGACCTGCACCTTCCGGACGGCCGTTCATTGAAGACCAAGCGCAAGGAGCTCCTTCGTCTGAGGAGCTCCTTGACGCGGCGTTTCGCCTGCGCCGTCGCCGAGGTCGACCACCACGACCTCTGGCAGCGCGCCGGCCTGACCATCGCGATCGTCGGCCGCGAGGCAGGGGAGACCGACCAGCGCCTCCAGGACGTCCTGCGAGCGCTGCACGTCGACGAGGCCTTCCAGGTGGTCGGCTCCTCGCACGAGATGGTCCCCGTCGAGGGCGAGAACGCCCTTTCCTGGGGGAGCTGATGGCGCGCCGCCCGCGCAGCACGCGGATGCGCCGGGTCGACACGGCGCTGCGCCAGGTGCTGGCCGAGGGCATCGCGCGCGACCTCTCCGATCCGCGCCTGGGGTTCGTCACGATCACCCACGTCGAGTCCACCCAGGACGTGCGCGAGGCCAAGGTCTTCTTCACCACCCTGAAGGGCTCGGAACGGCGTGGCAGCCAGGACGCTCTCGAGTCGGCGCGCGGCCTGCTGCAGTCCCGGCTGGCGCGCGAGCTGCGCTCCCGCCACACGCCGCAGCTGACCTTCCACTACGACACCACCCAGCGTGACGCCGTCGAGCTGACCCGCTTCATCGACGAGGTGACCGCCGACCTGCCGCCCGCGCTTCCGCCCGACGACGTGCAGGAGCAGGCGTGAGCCCGCGCGCGCCCCGCGACGCCTCGCGGGCCGAGGTCGCGGAGGTGCTCTCCCGCCCCGGCGAGCGTTTCGTGGTCACCTCCCACCACAACGGCGACGGTGACGCCATCGGCTCGTTGCTCGGCCTGGCGCGCGCGCTGCGCGCCGCCGGACAGGATGTGGTCATCGCGCACGCCGACACGCCCGCGGTGCCGAGCGACCTGGAGTTCATGGTCGCCCCGAGCGAGGTGTTCCTCGACGCGCCGCCGTCCGATGTGGCCGAGCGCGTGCTGGTGGCGGTCGACTGTGCCACCGAGGCGCGCATGTGGCCCGAGCCGCTCCACGAGGCCGCGCGGGTCGTCGTCAACATCGATCACCACCAGGACAACACCCGGTTCGGCGACCTGAACCTGATCGAGCCCTTCGCCTCCAGCACCGCCGAGGTGATCCAGGGCGTGCTCGCCGAGGCCGGCTGGCCCCTGACCCCCGAGATCGCCGACGCGCTCTACATCGGCATGGTCACCGACACCGGTCGTTTCGGATACGCCAACACGCGCCCGGGCACCCACCGGGCGGCGGCCGCGCTGATCGAGGCCGGCGTCGATCCCGCCCGCATGTCGCGGATCCTCTACGAGGAGCAGCCGCTCGACCGTCTGCTGCTGATGGGTCGCGCCCTCGAGCGGGCCCGGCCGCTGGCCGGCGGCCGGATGCTGGCGGCCGTGCTCACCTCCGACGACTTCGTCGCCGCGGGTGGGGACGACACCGAGGGCATCGTCGAGGTGATGCGCGGCGTGCGCGGCGTGCGCGCGGCCGCGCTGGTGCGCGAGTCCGGGCCCGAGGGGAGCTATCGCGTCTCCCTGCGCACCGCCGACCCGGAGATCGACGTCTCCGCGATCGCTCGCCAGGAGGGTGGCGGTGGCCACCGCGCGGCGGCCGGCTTCAGCACGCGTCGCGCCCCCGACGACCTGCTGGCGTGGCTGGGCGCCCAGATGAGCGAGCGGATGGACGCGAACGGAGCCGATGGCTGAGGCAGCCACAGCGCCTGCGCCGGCGCTGTGGCTCGTTGACAAGCCCGCCGGCCCGACGTCCCACGACATCGTCGCAACGGCCCGACGCGCCCTGGGGCGCAGGGCGAAGGTGGGCCACTGCGGGACGCTCGACCCGTTCGCGACCGGTCTGCTCGTTCTGCTCGTGGGTCGCGCCACCCGCCTCGCCCCATACCTGACCGGCCTGGACAAGACCTACCTGGCGACGCTGCGCACCGGATTCGTCTCGGAGACGCTCGACCCGGAGGGGCCGATCACGCCCTCCGGCGATCCGGCGACCTTCGCGCAGGTCCGCGCCGTGCTGCCGGGCTTCATCGGCGTCCAGCGCCAGCGGGTGCCGGCGCTCTCGGCCGTGCGCGTCGAGGGCGAGCGCCTGTATCGCAAGGCCCGGCGCGGCGAGGACGTGGACCTGCCTGAGCGCGAGGTGACCATCCACTCGTTGCGGGCGGTGGAGGACCTCGGCGAGGGCCTGGTCAGCATCGAGGTGCGGTGCGGGTCGGGCACGTATGTGCGGCGGCTGGCGGGCGACATCGGCGACCGGCTCGGGTGCGGGGCATACTGTGCGGCCTTGCGACGTACGGCCGTGGGCACCCTCTCGGTCGACGACGCGGTCGGTCTCGACGAGGTGGCGCCGCGCGGGGGTCTCGACCCCCTCAGCGGGCTCGGTCACCTACCGGTCCGGCACCTGTCCGACGAGGAGACGGTGCGTGTGCTGCACGGCGGGCGAGTGGGCTGCGAGGCGGGCACGGGTGACGGCCCGGTGGCGCTCGTGAGCGACGGTCGCCTGGTCGCGATCGGCACGCCCGACGGGACCGGTGCCCTGCGCCCCGGCGTCGTTCTGGAGGACCCGCGGTGAGGCGCTACCAGTCCCTCGGCGACCTCCCGCTCGGCGCCCCCCGGCGCGTGGTGGCCATCGGCACCTTCGACGGCGTTCACGTCGGTCACCAGGCGGTCGTGCGCCAGGCGATCGAGCGGGCCGCGGAGATGGGCCTCACGTCCATGGCGATGACCTTCGAGCCCCAGCCGATCGCGGTGCTGCGCCCCGAGCTGCGCCCCGGCGTGCTGACCCACATCGCGCTCAAGAGCCAGCTGATCGAGCGCCTCGGCGTGGACGAGCTGCTGGTGGTGCCCTTCACCAGGGCCTTCGCGCGCATCCGGGCCGAGCGTTTCGTGGAGATGCTCGTGGCGCCCCCGCTGAGCGCCGGCACCGTCGTGGTGGGCAGCAATTTCCGCTTCGGGCACGGCGGGGCGGGCACCGTCGAGATGCTCACCCAGTTCGGCCGCTCGCGCGGGCTGAAGGTGGAGTCGCCCGGCATCGTGGTCAGCGACGACGGCAAGCCGATCTCGTCCACGCGCATCCGGCGGCTGGTGGCGACCGGGCAGGTGGCCGCGGTGGTCCCGCTGCTCGGCCGCCTGCACTCGGTGGAGGGCGTCGTGGTCGGCGGCGACGGCCGGGGCCGCGGGATGGGCCTGCCGACCGCCAACCTGGAGATCCCCTCCGACACCGCGCTGCCCAGCCGTGGCGTCTATGCCGCCCGCGCCGTGCTGGCCTCGGGCCGCAGCGCGGCGGCGGTCAACATCGGAGTTGCGCCCACCTTCGAGAGCGACGATCCCCGGCCCTTGCGCCTGGAGGCCTTCCTGCTCGACCACGAGGGCGGCGACTTCTACGGGCAGACGATGCGCGTGGATTTCATCGAGCGGCTGCGCGACGAGAAGCGTTTCGCGTCGGTCGACGCCCTGATGGAGCAGGTCACCAAGGACATCGCCCTCACCCGCGACCTCGCGGCTCCGCACCTGAGCGGCACGCTGGAGCCGCCCGCGCCGTGAGCGCCGGGGTGCTGGGATCGCCCGGGCCGAGGGCCGAGGGGGGTCTGCTATCGTCGCCGGGCCGGGGTGCGTGTCGCGAGTGCGATCCCCCTGCATAGACGAGACGACCCGGGGCGGCTTCGGCTGCGCCGCGGCTGAGCCAGGAGACGCGAGAAAATGCTGAGCAAGGACGCCAAGTCCGGTGTCATCGGTACCCACCGCCGCCACGAATCCGACACGGGTTCGCCGCAGGTGCAGGTGGCGATCCTCACCGAGAGGATCAACGGCCTCACGGAGCACCTGAAGATCCACAAGAAGGACCACCACTCGCGGCGTGGTCTTCTCCAGATGGTGGGCCGCCGCCGGCGGCTGCTCAACTACATGCAGCGCACCGATCTGGACGGATACCGCGAGCTCACGAAGACGCTCGGCCTGCGCAGGTAGTCGCGGCCCGGGCATGACGAACGACGGCCGGCACCAGGGTGGTGCGGGCAATGAGGCGCTCCGGCCGAGTGGCGCGGGGCAGACAAGGGATGTGACATGGCAGTAGAGATCGTTACCGCGCAGATCGGCGATTCGCCGATCTCGTTCGAGACCGGCAAGCTTGCCAAGCAGGCCAACGGATCGGTGCTCGTGCGCTCGGGGGACACCGTTGTGCTCGTGACCGCCGTCGGCGCTCAGTCGCCGCGGCCCGGTGCGGACTTCTTCCCCCTGACGGTGGACGTCGAGGAGCGCATGTACGCCGCCGGCAAGATCCCCGGCGGGTTCATCAAGAGGGAGTCGCGGCCGAGCGATCGCGCCACCCTCACTGCGCGTATGACCGACCGGCCGATCCGGCCTCTGTGGCCGAAGGGCTATCGCAACGAGACCCAGGTCGTGGCGACGATCCTCTCGGTGGACCAGGTCAACCCGTTCGACATCCTGGCGCTCAACGGGGCCTCGGCCGCGCTGATGCTGTCCGAGATGCCGTTCGCCGGCCCCGTCGGCGCCGTGCGGATCGGGCTGATGGGCGACGAGTTCATCATCAACCCGACGCTCCAGGAGACCGAGGAGTCCGAGCTGGACCTCGTGGTCGCCGGCACCGCCGAGGCCATCTCCATGGTCGAGGCGGGCGCGAAGGAGGTCGACGAGGAGACGATGCTCGAGGCCCTGCAGATCGCCCACGAGGAGATCCGCACCCTCTGCGCCGTCCAGGTCGAGCTCCAGAAGGTGGCGGGCAAGCCCAAGTGGGACATCGCCCCGCTCGCGGTGGACGAGAAGGTGCTCGCCGCGATCGACAAGGCCGCCGGCAAGGACCTCAACGAGGCCACGCTGGAGCAGGCCAAGCTGCTGCGCCGCGACAAGATCGCCGCAGTCCGCCAGGCCGCCGCGGCCTCCGCGCTCGGCGACGATCCGGACCCGGAGGACGCCGCGGCGTTCGGCCGCGCCTTCGACGCCCTGCAGAAGAGCATCATCCGTCGCCGCATCGCGGTCGACAAGCAGCGTCCCGATGGCCGGGCCGCCGACCAGATCCGTCCCATCGAGTGCGAGGCCGGCGTGCTGCCGCGCGTGCACGGCTCGGGTCTGTTCACCCGCGGCGAGACCCAGGTGCTGACGAGCCTCGCGCTCGGCACCACCAAGGAAGCGCAGCGCATCGACGGCCTCGGCATCGAGACCACCAAGCGCTACATCCACCACTACAACTTCCCGCCGTTCAGCGTCGGCGAGACCGGCTTCATGCGCGGTCCCAAGCGGCGCGACATCGGTCACGGCGCGCTCGCCGAGCGGGCCCTGCTGCCGATGATCCCGGACGACGTCGAGTTCCCGTACACCCTGCGGCTCGTCTCGGAGACGCTCGAGAGCAACGGCTCGTCGTCCATGGCGTCGGTCTGCGGCTCGACCCTGGCCCTGCTCGACGCGGGCGTCCCGATCACCCGGCCCGTGGCCGGCATCGCGATGGGCCTGATCAAGGAGGGCGACGACTACATCGTGCTCTCCGACATCCAGGGCGACGAGGACCACCTCGGCGACATGGACTTCAAGGTCGCCGGGACGGCGAACGGCATCAACGCGCTGCAGATGGACATCAAGATCAACGGCGTGACCTTCGAGATCCTGCGCGACGCGCTCGCCCAGGCGAAGGCGGGCCGCGAGCACATCCTCGGGATCATGGCCGAGACCCTGGCGACGCCCCGTGAGGAGCTGTCGGCGTGGGCTCCCCGGATCACGGCGATCAAGATCGACCCGGAGCGCATCGGCACCGTCATCGGCAAGGGCGGCGAGACGATTCGCGGCCTCGAGGCCGACTACGAGGTCGAGATCTCGATCGAGGACGACGGCACGGTCAAGGTCTACGGCGTCAACGGCGAGAAGGCCGACGCGGCCGTGGAGCAGATCCGCGCGATGACCAAGGATGTCGAGGTGGGGGACACCTACACCGGCGCCAAGGTCGTCAAGACCACCACGTTCGGAGCGTTCGTCGAGTTGACCAAGGGCGTCGACGGCCTGCTGCACATCTCCAACCTCGGGCGTGGCCGGGTGGACAAGGTGGAGGACGTCGTCAACCGCGGCGACTCGGTCGACGTGACCGTGGTCGAGGTGGACAAGGCGCGCGGCCGCATCGGCCTGCGCATCGTCGGCATGGAGGACGCCGACGGCGGCGGCAACGGCACGGCCTCGGAGTCCGGGGGTGGGGGCGACGACGATCAGCCGCGCCGCCGCCGTCGCCGGCTGACCGCCGCCGAGTAGTGAGCACCACGCCGGCCACGATCGCTCCGCCGGTCCTCGGCACCACGTCGGGGGGTCTCCGCGTCATCTCGGAGACCCTTCCGGGGGCCCGCTCCGTGGCGATCGGCATCTGGATAGGGGTCGGATCGCGCTTCGAGCGCGTCGAGGAGGCGGGCATCTCCCACTTCCTCGAGCACATGCTGTTCAAGGGGACGCCGAGCCACTCGGCCGAGGAGATCGCCCAGGCCTTCGACGGGCTCGGCGGCGAGGTCAACGCCGCGACCGGCAAGGACTACACGGTGCTCTACGCGCGCGTGCTCGACGAGCTGCTCGACCGGGCATTCCCGCTGCTCACCGACATGCTCCAGCGACCGGCCTTCGTGGACCTCGAGCAGGAGCGCGAGGTCGTGCTGGAGGAGATCGCCATGTACGAGGACGATCCCCAGGACCAGATCCACGATCTGGCCAGCAATGCGGTGTTCCCCGACCAGGCGCTCGGCCGTCCGGTGATCGGCAGCCGCGCCGTCATCGGCGGGGTCACGGTTCCCGGCGTGCGCGCCTATCACGGCGATCACTACACGGCGCCGAACATGGTGGTCGCCGCGGCCGGCAACGTCTCGCACGAGCGCGTGATGGAGCTTTCGGAGAAGCTTCTGGGCAGCCTCTCCCCGGCGTCCGGCGAGGGTGTGTACGAGCCCGCGCAGCCCGGGACGCCCACCCTCGTGGTCAAGGAGAAGGCGACCGAGCAGTACCACCTGTGCCTCGGGGGCCCCGGCCTGTCGCGCAACGACCCGCGGCGGCACGCGCAGTCGGTGCTCGACACCGTGCTCGGCGGATCGATGAGCAGCCGGCTCTTCCAGGAGGTGCGGGAGAAGCGCGGCCTGGCGTACTCGGTCGGCTCGTACGTCGTCGGCTACGCCGACGCCGGCCAGGTCGGCGTGTACCTCGGTACGCGCGAGGACAACCTCACCACGTCGTGCGAGATCATCGGCACCGAGCTGAGGCGGATCGGGCGGGAGCCGCTGCCCGACGAGGAGCTCCAGCGGGCCAAGGACCACCTCAAGGGCCGGCTGGTGCTGGGCATGGAGAGCTCGGGCACGCGCATGAACCGCATCGGCCGTTCGGTGCTGACCGGCACGGAACTGCTGACGATCGACGAGATCATCGCGCGCGTCAACGCGGTGACGGCCGAGGACGTGCTGGCGCTGGCCCAGGAGCACTGGCAGCCCGAGTCGATGTCGGCTGCCGCGATCGGCCCGAGGGGGGACGTCATTCGCTCGGCGGTGGCGACCCTGTCCCCGGAGCTCCGCGCGGCATAGCCCCGGGTCGGGGCGCGACGCCGTAGGCCAGCAGGTGCGGCCGGGGCTCCGTCTCGATGATCGTGAGCGATGCGTTGGGCACCCCGGCGAGGTTCGTGAGGGTGGCCCCGCCGAGCGCGGCGCAGGCCGCCCGGATGGTGGCGCCGTGGCTCACCACGAGGGCGCGGTGGGCGCCTGCGTCGCGCAGGCCGCCCATCGCCGCGCGCACGCGGGCGCGCGCCGCCTCCCATGTCTCGCCCCCGGGCGGGCTCGCGCCGCCACGGCGCCACCGCGCGAACGCGGCCGCGTCGGCCGGGTTCAGGTCGGGCACGAGCAGGCCGGTCCAGGCGCCGATGTCCACCTCGCGCCAGCGCGCGTCGCGCGCCACGCCGGCGCCGGCGAGGATCTCGGCGGTGTCGCGTGCCCGCTCCAGATCCGAGGTGACGACGGTGTCGGCCGCGAGGGCGTCGACCAGGGGGCGCAGCCGCTGCGCCTGCCAGGCGCCCTCCGGGCTGAGCGGAGGGTCGGCGATCCCCTGGAGCCGGCCCTCCGCGTTCCACGTTAACCGGCCGTGCCGGACCAGGATGAGTCGCATCCGGCCAACACTACGGGCCCGCTGTAGGCTCAGTCGCGTGATCGATGTCTGTGTCTCCGGAGCCGCCGGCCGCATGGGCCGCGCCGTCGTCGGCGCCGTCGGCGCCGAGCCCGGCATGCGGGTGGTCGCGCCGGTGGACCCGGTGCTCGCCGGCGCCCCGGACGGCTACGCCGACCTCGCGGGCGCGCTCGCGGCGACGTCCCCCGAGGTGATGGTCGACTTCACCGTCCCCGAGACGGTGTTCGCGAACGCCATGACCGCGCTGCGGGCCGGGGTGCACATCGTGGTCGGGACCACGGGGATGAGCGAGGCGCAGGTGGGCGAGATCCGCGCGCTCGCCGAGTCGGGCCCCGCCAATGCGGTGATCGCGCCCAACTTCGCCGTCGGCGCCGTGTTGATGATGCGCTTCGCGGTCGAGGCGTCACGGCACATGCCGAAGGCCGAGATCATCGAGCTCCACCACGATGGCAAGCTGGACGCGCCCTCGGGCACCGCACTGCGCACGGCCTCGCTGATGGAGGGCGACCCGGTTGTCCACTCGGTGCGCCTGCCCGGTCTTGTCGCCCACCAGGAGGTCATCATGGGCGGGCACGACGAGACCCTCACCATCCGCCACGACTCGCTCTCCCGCGAAAGCTTCATGCCCGGCGTCGTCCTCGCGGTGCGCGCGGTCCGCGAGCGTCCCGGCCTGACCCTCGGGCTCGAGCCCATCCTCTTCGGCGAGCACTGACTCCCTGACATTAGGATGGTCCCGGCAGACCATCCCGAGGGGGGCCGATGAGCGACGCGTGGAGAAGGATCGCCGAGAGCGACGTTGAGCAGCGCGAGCGACGCGGAGGAGGCGCCGGATCGCGGGATCTTTCGGGCGCGCTCGGCGCCGAGCACATGGCACTGCGTGTGTGGCGGTACGGACCGGGTCACGCCATGGCCTACCACCGCCACGCCACCCAGGAGGAGGTCTACCAGCTGATCTCGGGCGGCCCGCAGGAGATCTTCGTCGACGGCGAGGTGATCGAGGTCGCGGACGGAGAGTGGCTGCGCTTCGGCAAGGACGTGCCGCGCCGCATCCAGAACAACAGCGACCGCGACGCCGTATGGCTCACCATCGGGGCGCCCCCCGGCACGGGCATCACCGACGGCATCCGGCTCGACCCGGAGACCGGCGAGGAGATCCCCCGCACCTGATGGGCCCCCGCCTGGTCACCCTGGCCGCCGTCCTGGCGAAGCGTCAGGGCGCCGCGGCGGCTCAGGCGCTGCTGCAGAGCGGCAGGGCCTGGATGGCCGACCCGGCGAACGAGTCGAGCAAGCAGGCCCTGCTCACCCAGCTGCGCCAGTACGCCGGGCGCGCGGGCGGCACGGTGGGCGACCTGAGCGCGAAGCTGTACAGGGACGTCGAGAAGCGTCGCGTCTCGGTCGCCTCGTGGGAGCGCGACCTGATGGCGATGCGGTACGAGGTGGTCAACATGGCGCCGGGGCCGGTGCGTGAGGCGGCCCTGGCGGCCTACGTCGCGCAGGCCTCGGCCGGGATCCACCTGATCAACGCGACGTCGAAGCCCAACCAGGCGCGGGTCGGCGTGATCCGCGCCCTCGACGCCGAGGAGCGCATGCTGCGCGGCGAGCGCCTCTCGGCCGACGAGAAGGGCCGGGCCCTTGCAGCCGTCACCGCCGCTCGTGCGGCCTGCGCGGGTCACACCGCCTGAGCGGGCTACGGCATCGGGGGGGAGTCGAGCTTCTCCCGCGGGCTGCCGATGAGAACACTGTTCCGTTGACCGGGCTCGCCGCCGTTTCCTCCGCGGCGCGACGCCGGGGTACGGCCCGTTCGCTCTCGCCGGGAGGAGCCCATGCGCTCGCCGCGTCTCATCACCATCATGTCGATCGCGATCGCCGCGATATTCGCGTTCGCCCTTGCCGCGAGCATCACGGGGGCGAGTGCCGCGCCCGCGCCGAAGCACAAGAAGGTCGCGAAGCACAAGAAGGCCCATATGGTCGCGTCGCCGGCGCTGATCAAGAAGCTCAAGAGGCTGCCCAAGCAGGCCAAGGTGCTCACGAGCCAGGTCAAGTCGTTCTCGGTCCAGATGCAGGCGATGAACGGTCGCATCGACTCGCTCGAGGCGCGCTTCGCCAAGGCCGTCGCGGCCGGCGGCGTCGGCCCGCAGGGGCCGGCGGGCACCCCGGGCGCGTCCGGGCCGGTGGGACCCTCCGGACCCCAGGGGCCCACCGGGCCCCGCGGCGGCCTCGGTGACACGGGCCCGGCGGGGCCTGCCGGTCCTCGCGGCCTGACCTGGAAGGGCGCGTACTCGGGCAGCGCCGCCTACGCCAAGGACGACGCGGTCCAGTACGACGGCTCGTCGTACGTCGCGGCCAACCCGGTGCCCGCCGGCCAGCCGCTGCCCGGCGTCAATCCCGACTGGACGCTGATGGCGCAGAAGGGCGTCGGCGCCGGCGGGCCCGGCTCCATCACCGGCTTCAAGGTCGAGCTGTTCGACGGCACGGTGGCCGGCACCGCCGGTCAGGCGGTGGTCGGCTTCAAGACCTGCTCCAACAACGGCATCGCGACGGGCGGTACGGCCGCGCTGGGCAGCAGCAACGACGGTGAGATCATCGGTGGCCAGATCGTGGCCGACGGCGCCAGCATCCCACGGACCTGGCAGGTGATCGTGAAGTCCACCAACACGCAGGCCGTGCCGCTCAAGATCTGGGTGGTCTGCGCTCAGACCCAATAGGTGAAACGGATGGCGCCGAGGACGGGTCTATACTCCCCGGAGTGCTCGGCGCCATCCTGACCGCCATGGTCACGCCCTTCGATCCGGACCTGCGGGTCAACGAGGCGGCCTCGGCAGCTCTCGCAAACCATCTCGTGGACCACGGCTCCGATGGCCTGGTCGTGGCGGGGACGACGGGCGAGGCCTCGACGCTGACCGACGACGAGGAGGTCGCCCTCTATCGCCTCGCGGTGCGCGAGGTGGGCGGGCGCGCCAGCGTCGTGGCCGGCACGGGCAGCAACGACACCGCGCACTCGGTCCAGCTCACCGCCCGCGCGGCGGAGGTCGGCGTGGACGCCGTGCTGGTGGTCACCCCCTATTACAACCGCCCGCCGCGTGAGGGGATCATCGCCCACGTCGCCGCGATCGCCGAGGTCGGGCTGCCGGTGATCCTCTACAACATCCCCGGGCGGTCGGTGGTCAACCTCGCGCCCGACCTGATCGCCGAGCTCGGGCAGATCCCGAACGTCGTCGCGGTCAAGCAGGCCAATCCGGATCTCGACGAGTGCCGCGAGGTCGCCCGGACGACGGACCTGGCGCTCTACGCGGGCAACGACGACATGCTGTTCCCCGTCCTCGAGATGGGCGGCGTCGGCGTGATCTCGGTGGCGTCCCACCTGGTGGGCGAGGAGATGGCCGCGATCGTCGCCGCGGCCGGCAAGGGCGACCTCGAGGGAGCCCGGCGGCGCGACGCCGCCCTGGCCGACCTCTACGCCGGCCTCTTCGTCACCACCAGCCCCATTCTCATCAAGTCGGCGCTCGAGATGATCGGACTGATCCCCTCGGCGCGTCTGCGTCTCCCCCTGGTGGAGGCCACGCCCGTGCAACGCGACATCCTGCGCAGCGTGCTCGAGCGCCAGGGCATTCTCTCGCGGGCCTAGCCCGCGTCTACGTAACAACTGAGGAAGGTCACATGGCGACTGGCGCCAGCGTGCGGGTGATTCCGCTCGGCGGAGCGGGCGAGATCGGCAAGAACATGTACGTGCTCGAACAGGACGGCAGGATGGTCCTGATCGACTGCGGCATCACGTTCCCCAAGAACGATCAGATGGGCGTGGACATCGTTCTGCCGGACTTCAGCTACGTGGTCGAGCGCCGCGACAACCTCGAGGGCCTGATCCTGACCCACGGCCACGAGGACCACATCGGCGCGGTCCCGTTCCTGCTGCGCGCGGTGGGGCAGGTGCCGATCTACGCGCGCCGCTTCACGCTCGCGCTGCTGCGGTTCAAGCTCGAGGAGCACCGGCTGCTCGACAAGGCCGAGCTGGTCGAGATGCGCCCCGGCGTGCCCGTCCAGGTGGGGCCGTTCGAGACCGAGTTCGTACCGCTCACCCACAGCACCCCCGACTGCGCCGCGGTGGCGCTCTCGACCGCCGTCGGCACCGTCGTGCACACCGGCGACTTCGGCATCGAGTACGTCCCGGTGGAGGGCCGGCGCAGCGATCTGCCCGGTCTTGCCCGCCTGGGCGACCGCGGCGTGCAACTGCTGCTGGCCGACTCCACCAACGCCGAGGAGGGCCCGGCCCCCTCGGCGCTGCCCACGCGCGACGTCCAGAGCGAGCTCAGCCGCATCTTCGCCACGGCCCGTGGCCGCGTGCTGGTGACGACGTTCTCGTCGCACATCCACCGCGTCCAGCAGGTGCTCAACGCGGCGTACCTCGACGGGCGCGTCGTGGCGCTGCTGGGCCGCTCGCTGACGCGCAACGTCAAGATGGCGAGCAACCTGACCGACCCCGAGGCGCCCAAGCCCGGGACGACCTACCTCACCGCTCCCCCCGGGACCCTCGTGAGCCTCAAGGAGCTCGAGACCCACCCGCGCGACGAGCAGGTCATCATCTGCACCGGAAGCCAGGGCGAGCCGATGGCGGCCCTCAGCCGGATCGCGCGCGGCGAGCACAACCAGGTGCAGATCGAGCCCGGCGACACGGTGCTGTACTCCTCGAGCACGGTTCCCGGCAACGAGCTGGCGGTCAACGAGATCGTCAACCGCCTGGTGCGTGCGGAGGCCGAGTTCATCACCGAGCGCCAGAACCCGAAGGTGCACGTCTCCGGGCACGGCAGCGCGAGCGATCTGCTGCTGATGCTGGAGCTCCTGCGCCCCCGCGTCTTCGCCCCGATCCACGGCGAGGCCCGCCACCAGCGCGCCCACGCCGAGCTGGCCGAGGCCCTGGGCCTCGCGAAGACCGACATCCACATCCTCGACAACGGCGACGTCCTCGAGGTCAACGGCGACGGGGCGAAGATCGTCAACCGGGTGCACGCGGGCCTCAGCTACGTCGATCAGGCCGGTGGCGGCGACATCACCGAGAGCGTCCTGCGCGACCGGCGGCACCTGGCCGACGACGGCCTCGTGCTCGTCGTGGCCCGCATCGACGCCTCCGATGGCTCGCCGGCGGGCGAGGTCGAGATCGTCACCCGCGGCTTCGGCTCGGGCGAGGACGAGCAGCTGATCGAGGAGACGCGCCTGGCCGTCGAGCGCAGCCTCGCGAGCTCGGCCGAGCAGAAGGTCACCGAGGTCAGCGTCCTCCAGCACCAGCTCCACGATGTCGTCGCCTCCCTGGTGCGCAAGCGCACCCAGCAGCGGCCGGTCGTGGTCCCGGTGATCCTGGAGATCTAGGAATCTCCACCCGGGGGCGGATTCTCGGCCCCCGGGTGGGCTCATATTCTCGGTCCATGATCACGGGTCGAACCGATCGATTGCGCGACGGGGCCGGCGAGGTCTGGACCTCGCTGTTCTCGCACCCGTTCGTCCGGGAGATGGCCGCCGGGACGCTCCCAGCCGCCACGTTCCGCTTCTATGTCGAGCAGAACATCATGTACCTGCCAGAGCTCAGCAGGGCCATGAGCATCGGCGCGGCCAAGGCCCGCAGCGTCGACGAGATGAGGCTCTTCGCCTCCAACGCCCTGCAGCTGCTGGAGGTGGAGGTGCCGACCAACAAGCGCCTGCTGGAGCGCGCCTCCGAGCTGGCCCCCGGCGCCCACAACCCGGCCGTGATGGCCCCGGCCTGCGCGGCCTACACGAGCTTCCTCACCTCGACCGCAGCCCTCCACGGGCCCACCGAGATCATGGCCGCGATCATGCCGTGCGCCATGAGCTACGGCGAGATCGCCCGCAGCCTGGGGACGGTGGCGCCCCACCCGATCTACTCGGAGTGGGTCGGCTTCTTCGCCTCCGACGAGTACGCCGCGGTCGTCGCGCCGCTCGCGGACGCGCTCGACCACATGCCGGCGCCCGAGGACGAGACCGTCCTCCAGGACATCTTCACCACCGCGTCCCGTTTCGAGCGCCAGTTCTGGGACATGGGTTACGGGGCCGTCCAGTGGCCGGACCTCGCCCCCGGCTGACCGGCGGGCGCTAGGCGGCGGCGGACATCCGCGAGAGCCAGTGGACGACCTCGACCCGGTTGCGCAGACCCAGCTTGCGCAGGGCGCTGTGGGCGTGGGTCTTGACCGTCGAGGCGCTGATGAAGAGGCGCTCGCTGATCTCGCGATAGGTGCAGCCCACGCCGATCAGCTCCAGCACCTGACGTTCGCGCCGGGTGACGTTGGGGAGGGCGGCGAGCGATGCGAACGAGCGCCCGGCCATGCTGTCGCGGACCTCGGTGACCAGGTGGCGGGCGACGCCGGGGGAGACCCAGGTGCCGCCGTGGGCGGTCGCGTGCAGGGCCAGGGCCAGCTCGTCCATGACGTCGGCCCGCGGGGTGGCGGGGGTGACCACGTAGCTCTCCGCGCCGGCGCGGAGAGCGTCGAGCAGGTCGTCGCGGGCCGGCGAGTCGCCGCAGACCAGGACCGGGATGTCGGCGTCCAGCTCGCGCACGGCGCCGATGGCGGCGGGCACGTTGCGCCCGGATCCGCCGACGGCGACGGCGTCGAGCGCGCAGTCGGCCGGCAGCCGGCGCAGGACGCGCGCCTCCGAGACGACCGCCACCACCCTCACACGGCGGGCCTCGAGGTGGTCGGCATACGCGCGCAGGCGCCTGCGTGGGTCCACCAGCGCGACCGCGATCGGGTCCAGGCGCTCGGGGCTCATGATCCGTCTCCAGGTGTCGGCAAGTGGCGGTCGAGCAGCTCCGTCATGTCCCGCAGGAGGCGCTCGTTGTGCGCGTGCGACGCCGCGATGGCTCCGGCGGCGTCCTCTCTCTCGATCGCGTCGATGATCTGGGCGTGCTCGCCCATCGACCGGCGTCCGCGCGTGCCGCTGTGGACGGCCATCGCACGGGCGCGGGCGAGGCGGTCGTAGACGCTGCCGAGCAGGTGCGTCAGCAGCGGACTGCCGGCGCCGAGCAGGATGGTGCGGTGGAATCCGTCGATCGAGTCGTCGACCGCCTCCGCGTCGCCGGCGTCGACCGCGCGCTCACCGGCCGCGATGTGATCGCGGGCCTGCTGGATGAGGCCGGACGCCATGCCGCGCGCCGCGCGATCGACGGCGTGGTCCTCCAGCACGGAGCGCACCTCGAAGGCGTCGAGCATGTCGGCGCGAGAGAGCGAGGCCACGTAGACGCCCTTGAAGGGCTGGCGCACGGCCAGGCCCTCGCGCTCGAGGCGGTGCAGCGCATCCCGGATCGGGCTCTTGCTGACGCCGAGCTGCGCGGCGAGCGTGGCCTCCACCAGCGGCGCCCCGGGCGCGAGCTCCAGGCGCAGGATCCCATCCTTGATGGCCTCGTAGGAGCGCTCCCGCAGGGTGGTGGCGCCGGCGACGGGCTCGGGGAGCCAGGAGGAGGAGGTCGTCTTCATGTCCGCCAAAGTAGCGTATGAGATATGACACATCATGTGGCCAACGGCACGATGTCGTCAAGGTGCGATCTGTTCGCCGGGCCAAACGCCGTCCGCGGCCTCCCGGCCGGCGATCGGGCCCGACGCCCTGCGGTGGATTCAGGCCGCGGGGCGGCGGGCGGCGTGCGCGCGGACGACGTCCGCGAAGGCCAGGAACGAGCTGAGGCGGTCCGGGCCGATGGGGAAGTAGTTCACATGGCGGATGCCGGCCCGCTCGAGGCGATCGAGGTGGTCTGACACCTCGGCAGGGGTTCCGGAGAGGGTCAGCTTCTCGACCATCTCGCGCGGCGCGAGCTCGGCCGCGACGGTGGCCTCGGTGAACTCGCCTCCGGAGTAGCGGTCGCGGATGCGGCCGACCAGCTCGGGGTCGATGCCGGCGAGATCGCAGTACCGGGGCGCCGTCTTGGCGAACCAGGCCGCCATCGAGCGCGATGCCTTCCACGCGGCCTCGCCGTCGTCGCCGATGGCGCCATAGCCCATGAGCGCGATCTCGGGCGTGGGGCGGCCCGCGGTCTCGGCGGACTCGGTCACCTCCCCGATCACGCTGGCGACGCACTCGTCGCAGGTGCCCACCAGCGCGAGCACGCCATCGGCGGCGCGTCCGCCCAAATCGAGCATGCGCGGTCCGCTGCCCGCGATCCAGATGGGCAGATCGGGCGAGGGCTCGAGGCGGCGGAAGCCGCCGCGCACGGTGAAGGGGGGCCCGGTGTCGATCGCCTCCCCGCGCAGCAGGGCGCGGCACATGGAGATCATCGACTCCACCTCGGCGATCCGGGCCGGCCGGCGCCCGAGCTCGGTCACCGGCCGGTCTCCGGCCCCCACGCCGAGGATGGCGCGGCCGCCCGAGAGCTCGTCGAGGGTGGCGGCGGCGACGGCGGCCAGCGCCGGGTGGCGGGTGCGCGGGTGGGTGACGGCGGTGCCCAGACGGACGCGCTCCGTGCGCAGGGCGAGGGCGCCCAGCAGGGTCCAGCAGTCGCGCGAATGCAGGCTGGAGTCGGTGAGCCAGAGGCCGAAGAAGCCCGACTCGTCGGCCACCCGCGCGATGGTGAAGAGCTCCTCGGGCGGGTGCACCCCCTGAAGCGTGAGGCTGACGCGGAGCCCGCCGGGCGACATCAGCACACCACCAGGTCGCGGCTCTCGGGGGTCAGCCGGCGGACGGTGCGGGCCTCCACCACGAAGGTGTCCTCGATGCGCACGGCGAGCTCGCCCGCCGGGTCGAAGACGCCGGGCTCGAGATTGAGCACCTCCCCGGCCGAGATCCGGTCGGACGAGCCCAGCTCGATCGCCGGCGGCTCACCGCCCGACGCTCCGAGGCCGTGGCCGACCGGATGGGGGAGCGTCGCGGCCGGATAGCCGAGCGCCTGAAGCCGGTCGCGGGCCGCCGAGGCCACCCGCGCGGCGGGCACCCCGTCGCCGAGCGCCTCCTCGGCGGCCTCGAGCGCCTCCCGCGTCGCGGCGTGGGCGCGCACCAGGGACTCGGGCGGCTCGTCGATCGCGAGCGTGCGCGCGAACTCTCCCCGGTAGCCGTCCAGGTAGCACCCGATGTCGGCCAGCACGCAGTCGCCCGGGCGCAGGCGGTCGGCGCCCGCGAGCTCGGTCAGGCCGGCGGCGGTGGCGCCCCGGCCGACGATGGCGTGACCGTCCCCACCCGCGACGCGGATCGCCCGCTCGGCTTCGGCGGCGACCTCCTCCTCGCTCACCCCGGCTCCCGCCGCGGCGCAGGCGGCGCGCATGCCGACGCGGGCGACGGCCAGGGCGCGCTCGACCAGATCAGCCTCACCGGGCACCTTGTCCGCCCGCGCGCGCATCACCAGGTCGGTGGCGTCCACCAGCTCGGCCGGCGGCGAGAGCGTGGCGCCGAGCTGCCACGTGACGCCCGCCAGTCCCACGCGCCGGGCCCCGGCGACCAGGTCGGCGACCGGTGTCGCGTCCTCCACCACGTCGAGCCACGGCGCGCGGCGCCGGGCGTCGCCCACGTAGTAGGGGATGGGGATCAGCCGCACCGGCTCTCCCGGGCGGACGACCGCCACCTGGCCGGTCGGAGGCGTGATGCGCATGAACGGCGAGTAGCCCGTGAGCCAGCGCAGGGAGTGCATGTCCTGCACCACCAGCGCGCCCAGGCCGGCGTCCGCCAACCGCTCCTCGAGGGCGGCCAGCTTGGCGCGGTGGAGGCTCTCCGGGTCGGGCGCCGGCGGAGCGCCGTCGAGCGGATCGGTCACGCGCCCGCGGCTGCGAGCGCACGCACCATGGTGCCGGCGTAGACGCGCACCGAGGTGTGGATGTCGGTGATGTCCAGCCACTCGTTGGCCGAGTAGATCGGCTCGCGGCCGGGCCCGAAGATCACCGTGGGCACCAGGTGTCCGAACGACGCGGTGTCTCCGAGCCAGCCGACACCCGAGAGTTCTGCCGGCACCCCGGTGGCCTCCTGGACCGCGTCGGCCATCCATCCCACCTGCGGCGACGCGGCCGGGATGAAGTAGGACGACTTCACATCGGCCTCCACGACCTCGTAGGCGAAGTCCGGATCGTCCTCGCGCAGGCCGTCGAGGACCGTCGTGATCAGGGGCAGCACGTCGGCGGCGACCACCCCCGGGGGCACGCGGCAATCGACGCGACAGGTCGCGCGGTCGGGGATCATCGAGGGCCCGTCGGGCGGCAGCCCGCCGTAGACCCGCCCCACCGCGTGGATCAGGTGCGCGCCGAACACGCGCTCGACCTCGGGATCGACCTCGAAGCGGGCCCGCATGGCGTCGATCGCCAGCACGGCGCGGGCGATCTGGTTGACCGCCGAGATCGCCTGCTCGCGCAGATAGGTGTGCGCGGCGTGACCGATGGTCGTGACATCGAAGTAGATGCGGCCGCGGTGGCCGAGGTAGACGCGCAGGTCGGACAGCTCGCCCAGGATGCAGAGGTCGGCGTCGGGGTAGCGCTCGAAGAACGCGACGCTGCCCTCCTGCTGGGCCATGTGACCGCAGACGGCCGCGACGCGCACCTTGCCGCTGGTGACGGCGCCGGAGTCGTGCATGGCCGCCGCGGAGGCGATCAGGCTGGCGAGGCCGGCCTTCATGTCCATCACCCCGTGACCCCAGAGACGCCCGTCCTCCACGACGGCGTCGTAGGGGTCGCGCTCCCATCCGTGGCACACCGTCTTGGTGTCCATGTGGCCGTTGAGCACGATCGTCGGTCCGGGCACGCCGCTGTCGATGGTGGCGACCGCGTTGTACCGGCCCGGCTCGACCTCCTGGAGCTCCACCTGCGGGAGCCCGAGGTCGTTCATCCACTCCTCGAGGACGCGCCCGATGGGCTCCTCCTCGCCGACCACGCTCGGCGTTGCCACGAGCGCCTGGGCGAGGTCCACGCCGGCGTCGAGGTGCTTCTGGCTGACGACTTCTTCAATGGTCTCCATGGTCACAGCACGCTAGGGACATGCCCGCATGGGAAGGCATCGTCTCCTCGGATGATGTTTGCCCCGGGGTCGTGCCGCATGGTGCCCGCGGCCTACGATCACTGCGATGGGTGATCCGGACACTCCGCGCGCGATCCACGATGCGGCGACCGCGAAGCTGCCTCCCGCGCAAACCGACTCGGGAATTCCCGTGGATCCGCTCTACGGCCCGTCGGCGCCGGATCCCCGGATCGGCTTTCCCGGCCAGCCCCCTTTCACGCGCGGCGTGTACCCGTCGATGTACCGCGGCCGCCCCTGGACGATCCGCCTCTACTCGGGCTGGGGCAGCCCGGAGGACACCAACGGGCGCTTTCGCTACCTGCTCGAGCGCGGCCAGACCGGGCTCTCGGTGGCCCTCGACCTGCCGACCCAGATGGGGCTCGATCCGGACCACCCGCTGGCCGCCGGCGAGGTGGGCAAGGTGGGCGTTTCTGTGGCCACGCTGGCCGACATGGAGACGATCTTCGAGCGGATCCCGCTCGACCGGGTCTCCACATCGTTCACGATCAACGCGACGGCGTCCGTGGTGCTGGCGATGTACATCGCCGTCGGCCGGCGGCAGGGGGTGGCCGCGGCGGATCTGCGCGGCACGGTGCAGAACGACATCCTCAAGGAGTACCTGGCCCGCAAGACCTACATCTACCCGCCCGGGCCCTCCTTGCGGCTCGCGGCCGACGTGCTGGAGTGGAGCGCGCGCGAGGCGCCGAAGTTCAACCCGATCTCGGTGTGCGGGTACCACATCCGCCAGGCGGGCAGCGACGCGGTGCAGGAGGTGGCGATCGCCCTCTCGGACGGGCTCGCCTACCTCCAGGCCGTGGTCGACCGGGGCGTGGACATCGACGTCATCGCCCCCCGGTTCAGCTTCAACATCTCCACCATGCGCGATTTCTTCGAGGAGATCGCCAAGCACCGCGCGGCGCGGCGGATCTGGAGCGACGCCGTGCGCGACCGCTTCGGCGCCGAGGATGCGCGCTCGATGCAGCTGCGCCTGTTCTCGGGCGGCGACGGCACCACGCTGACGGCGGTGGAGCCGATGAACAACGTGGTGCGGATCGCCTACCAGGCGCTGGCCATCGTGCTCTCGGGCGCCCAGGCGGTGCACACCATGGGCTACGACGAGGCGCTCGGCCTGCCCACCGAGGAGGCTGCCCTGATCGCCCTGAGGACGCAGCAGATCCTTCAGCACGAGGTGGGCATGACCCGCACGGCCGATCCGCTCGGCGGCTCGTACTACGTCGAGTCGCTCACCGACGAGATCGAGCGCCGTGTCCGGGCCGCGATGGAGCAGATCGAGACGAACGGCGGGGTGATCGCCTGCATCGAGGACGGCTCGCTGGAGAGCTCGGTGGCCGACGCGGCGTACCGGGAGCAGCAGGCGATCGAGCGGGGCGAGCGCGAGGTCGTGGGCGTCAACGTCCACGTCGACCCCGAGGCCTCCGCCGAGAGCATGGTCCCGGTGCACGAGGTGCCCGAGGAGGTGGCGATCCGTCAGCTCGAGCGGCTGGCGCGGGTGCGCGCGGAGCGCGACGAGGACCTCCTGCAGACGGCCCTCGCCCGGCTGGAGGACGAGGCCCGCGGCGACGCGAACCTGATGCCTGCGATCGTCGAGGCCGTCGAGGCGTACGGCTCGATCGGGGAGATCTGCGACCGCCTCGCCGCCGTCTTCGGGCGCCACGTGCCGTCGCGGGTCGTATGAGCGACGCCCCGCTGATCCGCGGACGCCTGGACCACGTCGGCGTCGCCGCGGCGGGCCCGCACCCGCTCGAGGGCCTGCTCGAGGGCGCGATCCTGCGCCGGCACATGCCCAGCGGCGTCGAGATCACGCGCCAGGCCGGTGTGGAGCTGGTGCGGTCCGGTCGCAAGGGCAGTCCGGTCGAGTCGTTCCTCGCCACCCGCGGCGAGGGGCTGCATCACGTCGCCCTCGCGGTGGACGAGCCCCTCGCCGACGTCTTGGCGCGGCTCGAGGCGGCCGGCGTGCGGGTGATCGGCCCGGTCGCCCCGAGCTCCGACGGGCGGCCCAGCCTGTTCCTGCACCCGGCCACCATGGGCGGCGTGCTGGTGGAGCTGGTCGAGGGGTCCCCGCCGTGAGCGCGGCCGCGCCCCTCGAGGGCGTGCGCGTGGTCGACCTGACCGGATACGTGGCCGGCCCCTACGCCACGATGGTGCTCGCCGACCTCGGCGCGCGGGTGATCAAGGTCGAGAGGCCCGGGGGAGAGGTGTACCGGCGCCAGGGGCCCGTGTTCGCGCCCGGCGGTGAGTCGGCCAGCTTCCTGACACTCAACCGCGGCAAGAGCAGCGTCGTGCTGGACCTGCGCTCGGCCGAGGGCCGCGCGGACCTCGCCGGGCTGCTCGACGAGGCCGACCTGCTGGTCGAGAACGGGACGCCGGGCGCGATGGAGCGCCTCGGGCTCGGCTACGACGACCTGCGGGGGCGCCATCCGCGCCTGGTGTACGTGTCGATCTCCGGATTCGGGAACGTCGGCCCCGATGCCGCGCGCGGTGGCTACGACCTGGTGCTGCAGGCCGAGAGCGGTCTGCTGTCGATGACCGGCCACCCCGGCGGGGCGCCGGCCAAGATCCCCATCGCGGCGCTCGATTTCGGCAGCGGGCTCTACGCCGCGCTCGGGGCCGTGGCCGCGCTGCGGGAGCGCGACCGCTCCGGGGTCGGCTCACACGTCACGACGTCGCTGCTCGAATGCGCGATGGCCTGGCTCTCGATGCATGTCGTGACGCATCGCCTGGGCGGCGACGAGCCCTCGCCCGAGGGGACGCGCAGCCCCTTCTTCGCCCCCTATGAGGCCTACCGCACCCAGGACGGCCACCTGGTGGTGGTCGGCACCGGCGGCGACGACGCCTGGGGACGGCTCTGCGGCGCCCTGGGATTGGAGGCGGCCCGCGCGGATCCCCGCTTCGCCGACAACTCGGCCCGCGTCGAGAACGCCGAGGCGCTGCGCGAGCTGATCGAGAGCGTCCTCGGCGGCGCGCCGACCGCGCACTGGCAGGCGGCCCTCGGCGAGGCGGGCGTGGTGTGCGCCCCGGTGCAGGGTGTCGCGTCCGCCCTCGCGACGCCCCAGGTGGAGGCGCTCGGCATCGTGGGCGAGCAGGCCCATCCCACGGCCGGCCCGATCCCGAGCGTGGGACTGCCGATCAGCTTCGACGGGGTCCGGGCCGTCTCGCCCCGCCCGCCACCACTCCTCGATGACCTCTCCGCCTGAGGTCCGCGAGGCCGGACCCGGCGATGCCGCGGCCGTCTTCGGCCTGCTGGAGGCGCTCGGCCGGCCCGCCGCCGACCCGCCGTCAGAGGCCCAGCGCGCCGTCCTCGCGCGCCATCTCGACGATCCGCGCTGCCGCATCCTGGTCGCCGAGCTCGACGGGCTGGTGGTCGGGCTGCTCAGCCTCTGGTTTCGCGATCGGCTCAACCACCCGACCCCGGAGGCCTGGATCCCCGATCTGGTCGTCCTTCCCGACGCGCGCCGCCGAGGGGTCGCGTCGGCGCTGCTCGACGGCGCCCGGCGGGAGGCGGTCGCCAGGGGCTGCCACCTGCTGCGGCTCGAGAGCGGCCATCAGCGCGACGAGGCGCACGCCCTCTACCGCGCGTTCGGATTCGCGGACGGCGGGGTGAGCTACCGGTTGCCCCTCGGCTGACCGCCGGACGAGAAGCTCATCCCGGGGCGAGGGTGACGCACGGATGGCGGCCGCCTCAGAGGGCGCGGGCCGCCTTGGACCGCAGGGCCGCATCGGGGATGCGATAGCACCGGCGGCAGTTCTCGCCCAGCACGAGGTCGACCTCCTCGGGCGTGAGGCGGAAGCCCAGCTGGTTGGCCCACTCGGGCACCTGGCGCAGCATCTCGGCCCACTCGCCGAGGCTGAGCGACACGTCGATCCCCACCATGTCGCTGCCGAACAGCACGCGCTCGATGCCGATGCGGTCGCGGATCCAGACCAGCTGGCGCACGAGCTCGTCGGGCGAGGTGAAGTGCTGCCACAGGGAGAGGTCGAGGTAGGTGTTCTCCTTGTACAGCGCCACCGCGAGCGCCTCCTTCGACCACGCCTCGAAGCGCCCGGAATGGCCCATGATCATCCGCAGATCGGGGAAGTCGGCGGCCGCGGAGTCGATGTACATCGGGTGCGAGTACTTGCTCTTCTGACGCCCCGACGAGTGGCCGGTGTGGAAGAGCACGGGGACGTCGCGCTCGACGCACAGCGCGTAGAGGGGCGCGCACACGTCGTCGTCGGGATAGAAGCCGTCGGTGGGGTAGAGCTTGAGCCCGATCGCGCCCTCGTCCAGCGACTCGCGCAGGATCGCGACGGCGTCGGGCCGGCGGGGGTCCACGCCCGCGAAGGTGTAGAGGCGCCCGGGATGGCGCGCGCAGGCCGCCCGGCAGAGGCGGTTCTTCTCGGCGATCGGGATCACCTCGGGGTCGGGGAACGCCCAGGTGTGGTCCATGGGCATCATCACGGAGGCGTCCACGCCGGCCTCGTCCATGCGCTGCACCAGGCGATCGCCGTCGGGATCCCAGCACGAGGCGATGCTGGCCATCAGGTGCGCCGGGTCGGCCTTCGGCCCGTAGTACCAGCGCACCTGCCGCGCCCAGCTGTCGCTCAGGCCCTCGAGCCCCTCGCCCATGTTGGGGTTCCAGTCCGGGCGCAGGATGTGGACGTGGCAGTCCACCACCAGCGCGTCGCCCTGCCCGGCCCGGATCATTCCCATGTGGTCAGAGCGCGATCCAGACGGTCTTCGTCTGGAGATAGGGGTCGAGGCTCTCGACGCCGAGCTCGCGTCCGAAGCCGCTCGCATGGCGCCCGCCGTATGACGCGACCGGGTCGAACATCCCGTAGGTGTTGACCCACACGGTGCCGGCGTCGATGGCCGCCGCCACGCGGTGAGCGCGGTCGAGGCGCGTCGTCCAGAGGCCCGACGCCAGGCCGTAGGGGGTGTCGTTGGCGAGGGCGATGGCCTCGTCCTCGTCGTCGAACGCTGTGACCGCGACCACGGGGCCGAACACCTCCTCGCGCACGATCTCGTGGGTCTGGGAGGCGCCCGTGAGAACCGTCGGGGTGAAGAACCACCCGCCGGGCGCGCCGGCCACGTCGGCGGCGCCTCCGCCCGCGACCAGGGTCACCCCGTCCGACACCGCGCGGTCCACGAATCCTCCGACGCGGGTCAGCTGCTCCGCGCTCACCAGCGGTCCCATCTGGGTCGCCGGGTCGAGCCCGCGACCCAGATGGATCGCGGTGGCGCTGGCCCTCAGGCGCTCGAGCACCTCGTCGACGACGGTGCGCTCCACCAAGAGGCGGCTGCCGGCGACGCAGCACTGCCCCTGGTTGAAGAACACGCCGCCGTGCGCGCCCTCGACGGCGGCGTCCAGGTCGGCGTCGGCGAAGATGATGTTGGGCGACTTGCCGCCGAGCTCCAGGGTGGTCTTCTTGAGCGCGTCCCCGGCGCCGGCGGCGATCCGGCGGCCGACCTCGCTCGACCCCGTGAAGCTGATCTTGTCGATGCCGGGATGGGCGGCGAGGGGGGCGCCGGTGGTCTCTCCGAAGCCGGTGACGACGTTGACGACGCCGGGCGGGAAGCCGACCTCATCGATCAGCGCGGCCAGGCGCAGCGCCGACAGCGGCGTCTGCTCGGCCGGCTTGATCACCACGGCGTTGCCCGCCGCCAGCGCGGGTCCGAGCTTGTAGCCGCACATCAGCAGCGGGAAGTTCCAGGGGACGATCGCCCCGACCACGCCGACCGGCTCGCGGCGGCTGTAGGCGTGGAACCCCTCGAGCGAGACGGGCAGCACGCTGCCGGCGATCGTCTGCACGAGCCCGGCATAGAACCGGAAGATCCCCGCGGTGAGAGGCACGTCCACAGCGCGCGCCTCCCCGACGGGCTTGCCGTTGTCGATGCTGTCGATCTGCGCGAACACCTCGGTCTCGTCCTCGATGCGCCGGCCGAGGTTCCAGAGCAGCGTCGCGCGCTGGGCGGGCGGGAGGCCGGCCCAGACCGGCTGAGCGGCGCGGGCGGCGGCGACCGCGTCGTCCACGTCCTCGGCGGAGGCGAGGGGCACGTGGGCCACCACCTCGCCGCTCGCGGGGTCGTGGACCTCGAACGTCGCGCCTCCCCGCGCGGCGGTCCACTCGCCCCCGACGAACATGCGGTGCTCGGCGGCGATGAAACGCGCGACCTCGGGCAGCGGCGCCGCGGCTGGTGAGGATGTCGCCATCGCACCCAGACTAGGCACCGCGGGTGGCGGTGGCCTCATCCCTCGGGCCGAGTTTTCCCGGAGGTGGCTGACGGCCACCCCGGGCGTCTAGGCTGGCGGCGCGATGGACACGCCGACGCCGCCCGCCGAGTCGCCCGACGCGGTGAACGTCGCCGTCGCGCGGGCGCGCGCGGCGCTGGACGATCCGGCCCGGGTGGTTGCGCTGGCGCTGATGGTGGGGGCGATCCCCGCGCCCACCGGCCACGAGGAGGCGCGCGCCGCGTGGATCGGCGCGCAGCTGCCGTGCGCGACGGTCGATGCCGAGGGCGACGTGCTCTTCGCGGCCCACCCCGGCGAGGGGCCGCCCGTCGTGGTGGCGGCACACATGGACACGGTCTTCGGCCACGAGGTCCCGCACCTGGTCCGTCAGGAGGAAGGGCGCCTCCACGGTCCCGGCATCGGCGACAACTCCCTCGCCGTCGCGGCCCTGATCGCCGTGGCGCAGTCCCTCTCGCGTCTGCCGCCCACGCGGCGCCCGATCGTGTGCGCGTTCACCGTCGGCGAGGAGGGCAGGGGCGACCTGCGCGGCGCCCGCGCCGTGGTGGCCGACCTCGCACCGTTCGCCCTGCTCGCCGTGGAGGGCCATTTCGGGGAGCGCCTGGCCACGCGTGCCGTGGGCAGCACGCGTCTCGAGGCCCGCATGCGCGGGCCGGGCGGCCACAGCTGGGGCGATCGCGGCCGGCCGAGCGCCGTGCACGGCATGGCGCGGGCCGCGGCCGTCGTCGCCGACATTCCGCGCAGCGCCGACGCCTCCGTGTCGGTGGGCCTGATCGGCGGGGGCACCTCGATCAACGCACTCGCGGCCGAGGCGTGGATGGAGCTCGACCTGCGCGCGGTCGACCCGGAGGAGCTGGCGGCCCTGGAGGAGCGGGCGCGCGCGACCATAGCCGCGTCGGCCGCGCGGGAGGGTGTGGAGACCCAGGTGCGCGAGATCGGCCGTCGCCCGGCCGGCAGGCTCGACCCCGCAGATCCGCTGCGGGACGAACTGCTGGCCGTCCAGGCCGCGGTGGGCCGGCCGGTTCCCGACGAGTCGCCCGTGAGCACCGACGCCAACGCCGCCCTCGGGGCCGGCATCCCGGCCGCGACCATCGGCCTCACCACCGGCGGCGGCATGCACACCCCCGAGGAGTGGGTCGCCACCGAGCCGATCGGCGAGGGTCTGGTCGCGGTGCTCGCCTCGGCGCTCGTCGTGGCGGATCGTCCCTAGGGATGAGATCCCCCGGGCGCCGGGGGAGCGCCGCAGGCCCGGGGTTATCGTCGCCGCATGAGCGAATCACCGGAGGTGCTGATCGTCGGCGGCGGGTCCGCGGGGCTCTTCTGTGCCCTCGGCCTGGCCGACCGGGCGCGCGTGACGATCGTCGAGGGGGGGCCCGACCCCGGCACCCCGCCGCCGGCCTCCGTGCCGCACGCGCACCAGTTCGGAGCGGCGATGGACTGGGGCTACTCCGAGGCCGACCGGGCCGTCGGGCTGATGCGCGGGCGCGTGCTGGGCGGCAGCAGCACTACCAACGCGAGCGCCGCGGTGCGCGGCCAGCCCGCCTCGTTCGACGCGTGGGGCGAGGGCTGGACCTGGGACGACTGCCTCCCCGCGCTGCGCGCGGTCGAGACCGACGCGCAGTTCGGCGACGCCGACTACCACGGCTCGGATGGGCCGATCCGGATCACGCGCCTCTCCTACGGCCCGATCGACGAGGCCTTCGCGTCGGCCTGCGCCAGGGCGGGTCACGCCCCCGCGCGCGACCACAACGCCCCTGGCGCGTTCGGCATCGGCCCGTGGCCGACCAACCGCACCGAGGATGGCGGCCGCATCGGCACTCTGGTGGGCGTCATGCCCCTCCTGCGCGGCCGGGTCGACGTGGTGCCCGACACCATCGCGTTGCGCCTCGAGATCGCCGGGCCCCGCGTCACGGGGGTGGTGCTGCGCGGACCGGACGGGCACGAGCGCGTCGCGCGTCCCGACCACCTGGTGCTCAGCGCCGGCGCCTACGGGACGCCCGAGCTGCTGCTGCGCTCCGGCGTGGGCCCCGCGGCCGAGCTCGAGGCCGAGGGCATCGCCGCGGTGATCGACCTGCCCGGCGTGGGCCGCAACCTCCAGGACCACCCGTGGGCGATGCTGGACGTGCTCGCCGTGGATCCGCGCGCGCCCGAGGTCCGCCCGGTGAGCGGCGCCCTGCTGCGCTACGGCATCGGCGGCGACGTCGGCGACGAGGGCCAGGTGTTCCCGTTCCAGACATGGCTCTACGACAGCGCCGCGCCACCGGCGCAGATCTCGGTGGCCACCTCGATCATGGCCCCGCGCTCGCTCGGCGACCTCCGGATCCGCGGGGGCCGCACTGAGATCCGGCTGCGCCACCTGAGCGACCCGTCCGACCTCGCGCGCCTGGGCGAGGTGGTGCGTCACGCGGGCGCGCTGATCGACGACATGGCCGCGGCCGGGGCGGTCACGGTGCCCGCCGACGCGTGGTGGCGCGATCCGGACGCCGACGCCCTGCGCGCGGCGGCGAGCACCTACAACCACCCGGTGGGCACCTGCGCCATGGGCGACGACGATGACGCCGGGTCGGTCGTGGACCGGCGGCTGCGCCTGCGCGGCCTCGACAACGTGACCGTGGCGGACGCCTCGGTGATGCCGGTCATCCCGCAGACCAACACCAACCTGGCCAGCATGATGATCGGGGTCCGGGCCGCCGGGATGGTCTGAGCCCGCGGGCTCCGGGCGCGTCGCGGGGCCCTCGCTCGGCAGGAACCTCGCCGTCCACGGCAAACCTCCCTGACACGGGCCGCCGCCCGCACGTCGCGCATCCGGGAGGTGTGAGATCGGCACGCAGGTCGCATCAGCACGTCGTCGTCGCCCCGCCGGGCGCTCGAAGGGCAGGGGGCCGGCAGGCGATGCACAGACCCGCGAGCTCGCCGGGCTCGCTCTCGTGGCCCTCGGGATCTTCCTGGGTGTCTCACTGTTCCTCGGATTCGGAGCCGGACCCTTCGGGAAGTGGCTCGAGGAAGGTCTGCGCCTGCTCATGGGTCAGGCGGTCGCGCTGGCGCCGGCGATCTTCATCGCCCTCGGAATCGCGCTGATCCTCGACCACCCGATCCTGGCCGCGCGCCCCATGCGCCTCGGCCTGGCGATCGGCGCGGCGGCGATCCTGATCGCGCTCGCCTCGGAGACCCTCGGGCTCGGGGGCGCGCCGCGCGAGGCCTGGTTCGACTCCGGCATCAGCGACCGGGGCGGCTACATCGGCGAGGCGGGGTACTGGGCGACGAGCCACACCATCGGCAGCTTCGGGACCGCGCTGCTCATCGCGGTGGGTCTGGTCGCCGCTGCCGTGCTCATCTCGGGCGCGTCCCTCGGCCTTGCGGTGCGCCGTGGCGGCGAGGGCGCGGCGGTCGCCTCACGCAGCGTCGGCCGCGGTGTCGCGACCGCCTCGGTGAGCGCCATCCGCAGCAGCCAGAAGATCCGCGAGCGACTCGACGCGATCGAGCCGCCCACGCTGATCGGGCGCCGCACGCCGACGTCGGCGCCGTCCCACTCCCTGGTCGACGGGGCCGACAACTTCCCCGACCTCTTCGGCGCCCGCGGGGACATGCCGCCCTCGCCCGCGCTCGGCCCGGACGACACCGGTCCGCTGGTCGACGAGGCACCCGCCCGTGCCGCGGCCGTCGCCCCGGCGGCGGGTCCCGGGCGCACTGGTCAGCTGGACCTCGGCGACGAGGCGCCCGAGCTGGAGCCGGTGTTCGCGCCCAAGCCCGCCACACGCGGCCGCAACGGGGCCTACAAGCGCCCCTCGGCGAGCCTCCTGCGCCGCTCCAGCGGCCCCACCAGCCAGCCGGAGGACATGATCCGGCGCACCAGCACCATGCTCGAGGAGGCCCTGGGCCACTTCGGCATCGAGGCCACCGTCTCGGACACGGTCAGCGGACCGCGGGTCACGCGCTACGAGCTGCAGCTCGCGCCGGGCACCAAGGTCGGCCGCATCACCGCGCTGCGCGACGACCTGGCCTATGCGCTGGCGGCCCGCGAGGAGCTGCGCATCATCGCGCCGATTCCGGGCAAGCAGGCCGTCGGCGTGGAGGTCCCGAACCCCGAGGCCTCGCTGGTCACCCTCGGTGACATCACCCGTGAGTTCCCGGCCCACGCCGGCCCCCTGATGGCGTGGCTGGGCCTCGATCTCGGCGGCAAGCCGGTCTACATCGACCTGGCGCGAATGCCCCACCTGCTGATCGCCGGCTCCACCGGCACCGGCAAGAGCGTGTGCCTCAACGCCCTGCTCGCGTCGGTGCTCCTGCGCTCCACGCCGGACGACCTGCGGATGATCCTGATCGACCCGAAGAAGGTCGAGCTCAACCACTACGAGAGCATTCCCCACCTGCTCACGCCGGTGGTCACCAACATGAAGGACGCCGCCGCGGTGCTCTCCAACATCGTGCGCGAGATGGAGACCCGCTACGAGCTCATGGGCATGCAGCGCGCCCGCAACCTGCGCGACTGGAACGACATCCGCGTGGCGGCCGGCGAGAAGCCGATCCCGCATGTGCTGGTGCTCATCGACGAGCTCGCCGACCTGATGATGGTCTCGCCCGCCGAGGTCGAGGACTCGATCATCCGCCTCGCCCAGAAGAGCCGCGCGGTCGGCATCCATCTCGTGCTGGCCACGCAGAGGCCGTCCGCAGACGTCATCACCGGGATGATCAAGGCCAACGTCCCCTCGCGCATCGCCTTCGCGGTGTCGTCGCAGGTGGACTCCCGGGTCGTGCTCGACGCCGGCGGCGCGGAGTCGCTGCTCGGCCACGGCGACATGCTCTTCCGTCCCGTGGGCACCTCGCGTCTTCAGCGTCTCCAGGGCGCCTACGTCAGCGAGGAGGAGATCCTCGCGATCACCGACCACTGGCGGGCCCAGGGCAAGCCGGAGATGCGCAAGGAGCTGATGGAGCGCCCCGAGGTGGTGGACGACCCGCTCGACTCGGACGCCGACGACATGCTCGAGGGCGCCATCGAGATGGTCGTTCAGCAGGGCACCGCGTCGGTCTCGCTGCTCCAGCGCCGGCTCGGAGTGGGCTACGCGCGCGCCGGCCGCCTGGTGGACGCGATGGAGCGCCTGGGCGTCGTCTCGGGACACGAGGGCTCCAAGCCCCGGTCCGTCCTGGTGGGCCCGGGCGACGTGGATCGCATCCTCAACCGCGCGCCCCTGCCGGGCGACGACGAGCTCGAGGTCGGCGACCCCGAGTAGAGACGTTTCCGCCATCGGGTTGCGGTTCGTCTCCGCGCTGGGCTAGGGTCTCGCCCCGAGCAGGGCTTTTCCTGCTCGTCCATAACCCATGTTCGAAATCGGAAACACACTCCGAGAGGCACGCCTGCGTCGAGGGTTGGACATCCTCGATTGCGAGGCCGAGACCAAGATCAGGGCGAAGTACCTCCGGGCGATGGAGGAGGAGCAGTTCGACCTCATGCCGTCGCCCACATATGTGCGGGGTTTCCTTCGCACATACGCGGACTTCCTCGATCTGGACGGCCGGCTGGTCCTCGACGAGTACGAGTCGCGCTTCGGCGCCTACAGCCTCTCGCAGGAGGGTGGCGCCCGTCCGGGGCGCTCCGAGTCCGGGGCCCCGCGGCGCAGCCCGGAGCCGCCCCGCCGTCCCGGTCGCCCGCGCAAGCGCCGGCGCACCGAGGTGCAGCTGCTGTGGCTCGCGATCGGCGGCGTTATGGCCGTGGCGCTCCTGATCTGGCTCGGCGTCGGCCAGTCCGACACCCAGGCCCCGGTGGCGCCGACCCTGACGACCGGCACCGGCCCGCGCTCCGTGCCCGCGGTCGTCGAGCCCGACACCGCCTCCACCGAGGCTCCGGCGCGTACCAAGAAGACCCAGGTCGTGCTGGCCGGGATCGGCGTCAACGGCTGCTGGGTGCAGGTGCGCAGCCGCAACGCCAAGGGCCGCATCGTGTTCGAGCAGATCCTGAAGCCGGGCGACAGCCAGACCTTCCGCATCGCCGAGGCGATCTGGGTCAACGCCAGCAACCCGGCCGAGCTGGTGGTGACCGTCGGGGGCAAGGTCACCGACCTCAAGAGCACCAGCGGCGGGACGTGGCTGATCACGCCCACGGGGGCCAAGAGCCTCGGCTGATCGACCCGGCTCGGACGCGCGCGCGTCGATCCTGGTCACGGGAGACGAGATCCTGCGGGGCCGGATCCGCGAGGCCAACGCGGGCATCCTGGCGCGGTCGCTGGAGCGGCGCGGCATCTCGATCGACCGCATCGAGATGGTCGGGGACCAGAGGGAGGCCGTCACGGTCGCCGTCACGCGGCTGCTGGCGAGCGGCGTGGACCTCCTGTGCGTCACCGGGGGCCTGGGGCCGACCCACGACGACCTGACCATGGAGGCCGTCGCCCTGGCGACCGGACGCGGCCTGGCGCTCGATCCCGCCGCGCTCGAGATGGTCCGCGCCCGCAGCCTGCTCATCCCCCGCGCCGGCGCCGTGCACCAGGCCCTCCAGCGGAAGCAGGCGTCGCTGCCGGTGGGCGCGGCGGTGCTGCCGCCGGCGGGCACCGCTCCGGGAGCCGTGCTGGAGCACGACGGCGTCGTGGTGATGGTGCTGCCGGGCCCCCCGTGGGAGCTCGAGTCCATGTGGGGCGAGGCCCTCACCGCCCAGCCTCTGCTGGCCGGCCTCGTGGCCCGCGCGGGATCCCGCCACGAGAGGGTCCTGCGCGTCCACGCGGTCCCCGAGTCGGTGCTGGTGGGGGAGATCGAGGGCATCGACCCCGATGCCTGGGACCGGCTGACGGTCGGCATCTGCGCGCGCGACGGCGAGCTCGAGGTCACCATCCGCTCGGCCGACGAGGACGCCTGGGCGGCCGACGTCCTGGAGAAGCGGGTGGCCGACAGCCTGGGCGACGCGCTCTTCTCGCGCGACGGCTCGACGGTCGATGACGTCGTGGGCGACGCGCTGATCGCGGCCGGGCAGACCGTCGCGGTGGCCGAGTCGTGCACCGGGGGAGGGCTCGGCGCGCGGCTCACCGAGCGCCCGGGCTCCTCGGCCTACGTGCGGGGCGGGGTGATCTCCTACGCGGACGCGGTGAAGGTCGATCTGCTGGGCGTGGACCCCGAGGTGATCCGCCTCCACGGAGCCGTCTCGGCCGAGTGCGCCGAGCAGATGGCGACCGGCGTCCGCGACCGGCTCGGGACCGATTGGGGCCTGTCCACGACGGGCATCGCGGGGCCCGGCGGCGGCACCGAGGAGAAGCCCGTCGGACTCGTGTACGTGGGCGTCGCGGGACCGTCGGGGGTGTCGCACATCATCCTCACGAGGCGTGGCGGGGGGCGGGAGGGCATCCGCGCGAGGGCCGTGGCGAGCGCGATGCACCTGCTGCGGATGAGGCTGGCGGCGTCGCCCGGGGAGTGACGCGGGCCGGCACACGGGCGACGCGCTTCCGTCGTTTCGGGCTACGAACGGATGTTCGCTAACAGCCGAGCGCCGCTCTATGATCCTTCCCAGTCGCCGAGAGGGTCGTCCCGTCAGGGGCTCCATCGCGGTAGTGATCGAACACACCTCTGAAGGAGGCCCTCCGTGGAGAAGCACGAGGCGCTGGGCTCGGCCGTCGCGCAGATCGAGCGGCAGTTCGGGAAGGGCGCGATCATGAGGATGGGCGATGCGCCCATCGCCGAGATGGACGCCATCCCCACCGGTTCGCTGGCGTTGGACATCGGCCTCGGCATCGGGGGCATCCCCAAGGGGCGCATCGTCGAGATCTACGGGCCGGAGAGCTCGGGTAAGACGACGATGGTCTACCACCTGATCGCCGAGGCGCAGAAGCGCGGGGGGCTGTGCGCGTTCATCGACGCCGAGCACTCCATGGACCCGGCCTACGCGAAGAACATCGGCGTCAACGTCGACGAGCTCCTGCTGTCCCAGCCGGACCACGGTGAGCAGGCGCTCGAGATCGCCGACCTGCTCGTCCGCTCCGCCGCCCTCGACGTCGTCGCCATCGACTCCGTCGCGGCGCTCGTGCCGAAGGCCGAGATCGAGGGCGAGATGGGTGACACGCACGTCGGCCTCCAGGCCCGGCTGATGTCGCAGGCGCTGCGCAAGCTCGCCGGCAACCTCCACCGCGCCGGCACGATCTGCATCTTCACCAACCAGCTCCGCGAGAAGATCGGGGTCATGTTCGGATCCCCCGAGACCACCCCCGGTGGTCGCGCGCTGAAGTTCTACGCGTCGGTGCGGCTCGACATCCGGCGCATCGAGACGCTCAAGGAAGGCACCGAGGCGGTCGGCAACCGGGCCCGCGTCAAGATCGTCAAGAACAAGGTGGCTCCGCCGTTCCGGCAGGCCGAGTTCGACATCATCTACGGCGAGGGGATCTCCCACGAGGGCAACCTGATCGACCTCGGCGTCGAGCGGGGGATGGTCCAGAAGAGCGGGGCCTACTTCTCATTCGGGGACGAGAGGCTCGGCCAGGGGCGCAACGCGGCGCGCGCCTTCCTGAAGGAGCACGGGGAGATCGCCGACCAGCTCGAGGCGCGCATCCGCGACGACGCGGGAGTGCCGAGCTACCCGAGCTTCGATCCCACGACGGGCGAGGTCATCGAGCCCCCCACCACGAAGAAGGCCGCCGCGGCGGCGGCCAAGGCGGCAGCGGCCGAGCCCGCGTTGGTGGCGAGCGCCGGCAAGAACTGACGGCCGAGACGCGTCCGGGTGGAGAGCGGATGAACCGCACCACCCGGACGCCGGAGAGCTCAGCCGGCCCGTCGTGCGACCAGCACGGCGAAGCGGTGATCCTTGAACAGGCAGTCCGCATCGGCGAAGCCCGCGTCACGCAGCCACGACAGCTGGCGCTCGACGCTCGCGCAGCGGTCCATCCGCATCCGCTCGACGGCCCCATCCCAGTCCTCGAGGCTGGTGCCGAGCTCGACCGAGCGGCGTCGATGCCAGTCGGCGTAGAGGTCGTCGAACAGTGCCGTCGGTCCGGCGGCCTGCTCGGCGTTGACGAACACGCCTCCGGGCACGAGGTCGCGGTGGACGCGCCGGAAGACGTCCGCCTTGGCGTCGTCGTCCAGGTGGTGGATGGCGAGGGCGCTGACCACGGCGTCCCACGGCCCGGCGGGCAGGGCGTCGCCGAGGTCGGCGGTCACGTAGGTCGCCCTGTCGCCGAGCAGGCCGCGCGCCTGGGCCAGCATCGCCGGGGCGCCGTCGACAAGGGTGAGACGGGCCCGCGGGTATGCCTGGGCCACCTTGCGGGCGAGGAGCCCGGTGCCGGCGCCCAGGTCGAGCACACGGTCGAGGGGCCTGCCCGCCAGGGCAAGGGCGGCGACGGCGGTGCCGTAGAAGTGGTCGTAGGGCGGGATCAGCTGACGGCGCGGGGCCTCGTACCCGGCGGCCTGGGCGTCGAACATCGTGGGGGCGTCCATGTGGGTGGTCATGACCCGATGTTCGACGCCGACGTCGCATGGCGTCAAATGATGATTTCGATGGATATCATGCTGCGGCGACATGTTCACCCTCGATCAACTCCGCATGCTGGACGCCCTTGCGCGGCACGGCTCCGTGACCGAGGCCGCCCGGTCCCTCAGCTTCACCCAGCCCGCCGCGTCACGGCTGCTGGCACGGCTGCAGGCGGCCTGCGGCGTGGAGCTGGTGCGACGGCGCGGACGCGGTGTTGAGCTGACCGAGGCGGGCCTGCTGCTTGCCGAGCACGCCCACGCGGTCATGGGCCGCATCGCGGCCGCCGAGGCTGACGTGCTGCGTGTGCGCAGCGGCGCGGTGCGACCGGTGCGGGTGGCCGCCCTGTCGACGCTCCTGACGTCGCTCCTGCCCCGCGCCCTGGCGCTGCTGCCCGCTGACCAGCGCGCCGGCGTCGCGCTGGGGCACGCCGCCGACACCCACGCGGCCATCGCGGCGGTGGGATCCGGCGAGCTCGACGTGGCCGTCGTCTGGATCGACGAGGACAACGGGGCCGACACCGACGGACTGCACACGCGCCTGCTGCTGGTCGAGGACTGGGCGGTCGCCCTGGCGGTGGATCATCCGCTCGCCGCCGCGTCGAGGGTCCAACTGGAGGACCTGCGTGACGCCGCGTGGATCGCCGGCGCCCAGGCCGCTCGGGAGGCCGTCCTGGAGCGCGCGGCGGCCGCGGCGGGTTTCGTTCCCCGGGTCGTCGCGGCGCAGGGCGATCAAATGGCCGTTCAGGGCCTGGTGGCGGCCGGGGTGGGGGTGGCCCTTCTGCCCGCCACCACCCTCGCCGTGCTGCATCCGGGCGTCGTGCTGCGGCCCGTGACGCCGGTCCCCTCGCGCAGGCTGGTGACCGCCGTGCACAACGATCCGAGCGCCGTCGCCGTGCGGCGAGACGCGTTGCTGGCGGCCCTGGAGGAGGCGAGCGCTCCGCAGCCGACCCCGTCCGCGGGGGGCGGGGGAGGGCCCGCGGCCCGGCGCTAGACTGGCGCCGATGCGGTACCACCTCACCACCTTCGGCTGCCAGATGAACGACCACGACTCCGAGCGGATGAAGGGCCTGCTCGAGGGTCTGGGCTACCACGAGGCCGACCGGCGCGACGACGCGGACCTGATCCTGTTCAACACCTGCACCATCCGTGGCAGCGCCGACGCGCGGTTCCTCGGCAACCTCGGTGACGCGAAGAGGGTCAAGCGGGAGCGGCCCGACGCGGTCGTGGCGGTGGGCGGCTGCTGGGCCCAGAGCCAGAAGGAGCAGGTGTTCCGGGAGTTCCCATTCGTGGACATCGCGTTCGGCCCCGGCGAGGTCTCCCGACTGGGCGAGCTGGTCGCGCGCGAGCGACTCGACGCGGTCGGCGCGTTCAGCTTCGACGGCGCCTTCTCGGGAAGCCTGCCCTCCAAGCGGGAGCGTCCCCACCAGGCATGGGTGCAGATCTCGGTGGGGTGCAACTGCGTGTGCGCCTACTGCATCGTGCCCGCGGTGCGCGGACGCGAGCGCAGCCGGCCGTGGGCCGACGTGGTCGCCGAGGTCACGGCGCTCGCCGCCGACGGAGTGCGCGAGGTGACCCTGCTGGGGCAGAACGTCAACTCGTACGGCCGCGACCTGCCGAAGGCCGAGCGGGCCACCTTCGCCGAGCTCCTGCGGTCGGTCGCGGAGGTCGATGGCATCGACCGCGTGCGGTACACCAGCCCGCATCCGAAGGACATGAAGGCCGACGTGATCGCCGCGATGGCCGAGTGCCCCGAGGTATGCGAGCACCTGCACCTGCCGGCTCAGTCGGGCAGCACGCGGGTGCTCAAGGCGATGCGGCGCACCTACAGCCGCGAGCGCTACCTCGACCTGGTCGGCCGCCTGCGCGACGCGATCCCCGACCTCTCGCTGACGTCGGACCTGATCGTGGGGTTCCCGGGCGAGACCGAGGCCGACTTCGCCGACACCCTGAGCCTTGTCGAGGAGGCCGCCTACGACGGCGCGTACACCTTCCTCTACTCGCCTCGGCCCGGCACCGAGGCGGCCGGGAGCCTGGCCGACGACGTCGCGCCGGATGTCAAGCGCGAGCGCATCGGGCGGCTGGTGGAGGCGGTGCAGCGCACCGCCGCCTCCCGGGCGGCGCGGTTCGTGGGCAGCACGCGCGAGGTACTCGTGGAGGGCCCCTCCCGCACCGATCCGTCGCGCCTGCGCGGCCGGTTGAGTCAGAACATCGCCGTCAACTTCGACGGCAGGGCCGTACCGGGCGAGATCACCCGCGTCACCATCGAGCGCGCGACCTCGACGACCCTCTCCGGCCGCCAGGTCGGGGCTCCCGCGCAGGCGGATCTCGTCCCCGCCTGAGGTCCTGGTGGTCGCCGGGCCGACGGCGTCCGGCAAGAGCGCCCTGGCCCACGCCGCGGCGCTCGAGCTGGGGGGCGAGATCGTCGTCGCCGATCCCTTCCAGCGCTACCGGGGCCTCGAGATCGCGGCGGACAGCCCGAGCGCGCACGAGCGGGCGGAGGTGCCCTACCACGCCGTCGGCGACCTCGCGCTGACCGAGCGCTCCACGGCGGCGGGTTTCGCGCGCCTGGCTCATCGGGCGATCGACGACGCCATCGCCCGCGGGCGCGTGCCCGTGGTGAGCGGCGGCACCGGCCTCTACGTGCGGGCGGCGATCGCCAGCCTGGCCTTCCCCGAGGATGCGGACCCCGAGGTGCGCGCCTGGGCGGAGGAGCTGGTGCGGCGGGATCCGGCGGCAGCCCTCGCCGAGCTCCGCTCTCGCGACGCCGTGGCGGCCGACCGGGTGGACGCCGCCAACCCCCGTCGGCTTGCGCGCGCCCTGGAGATCGCCGCGACCGGGGGCGGAGGAGGGCCGCGAGGCGCGCTGTGGTCGCCGGACGCGCGCCGCCCCACCCTGCTGCTCGGGCTCTCGCGGCCGCGCGCGGAGCTCGACAGGCGGATCGCGGCACGCGTGGAGCGGGAGCTCGCCGACGGGCTGGTGGCCGAGCTGACGGCGGCCATGGCGACCCCCGGCGTCTCGCGCGAGGCGCTGCAGGTGATCGGCGCGCGGGAGGTGGCCGCGATGGCCGCGGGTCAGCTGGCCGCCGCCGACCTGCCCGGTCGGCTGGCGGCGCGCACCCGCCGGCTGGCGCGCAAGCAGCTGACCTGGCTGCGCAAGACGCCGGACGTGGTGAGCGTGGACATCGGGGACGCGCCCGCCGAGACGGCTCTGCCACGCGTGCTGGCCCTGTGGCGGGGCGGCGGCGGCGATCCGGTACCCTCCCCTGGATGAGATTCGCCAAGTGGCAGGGGCTCGGTAACCACTACCTGGTGGTCGACCGCGAGGCGTGGCCGATCCGTCTCACGCCGGAGCGGGCCCGGCGCATCTGCGACCCCAACTTCGGCGTCGGCGGCGACGGCGTACTCGAGGTGTCCGACGATGGCGGCGTGCCGCGCATGACGGTGTGGAACCCCGACGGGAGCCAGGCCGAGAACTGTGGCAACGGCATCCGGATGGTGGCGCGCTATCTCGAGGCCGAGGGGCGGCTTCCCGCCGACGGCCGCGTCCTGACCGGTGCCGGCCCCGTGACCGTTCGGCCCCTGCCGGGCGGCCGGGTCGAGGTGGAGATGGGCCGCGCGCGTTTTCCCGCCGGTGAGGCGCGCGAGCAGCTGAGCGGCGACGGCTGGGCCGTCGAGCTCGCCGAGGTCTCGATGGGCAACCCCCACGCGATCATCGAGCACCCCGCGCCCGACGACGTGGTGCGGGCGCTCGGGCCGGCGATCGAGATCGACCCCCGGTTCCCCGAGCGCACCAACGTGGAGTTCGTGCGGGCCGAGGGGCCGTCCGAGCTGACCATGCGCGTCTGGGAGCGCGGAGCGGGGGAGACCCTGGCGTGTGGCACCGGCGCCTGCGCCGCCGCGGTGGCGGCGGTGCGACTCGGGGGCCTCACGAGCCCCGTCACGGTGCATCTTGCAGGCGGCGATCTCGAGATCGCCGTGGACGACGACCTCGAGGTGACGATGACCGGTCCGGCTCAGGAGATCTACCGCGGGGAGCTCTCCGCGGATCTGACGCGCGCGCTGGAGGAGCTCTGAGCGCCACCAGGCCCGTCGGCGCCGAACGGCTCCGGCGGCTCCCCCCGTACCTCTTCGCCCAGATCGAGCAGAAGATCGCGGCCAAGCGCGCCGAGGGGGTGGACATCATCTCCCTGGGCATCGGAGACCCCGACACGCCCACACCCGGCCTGGTGGTCAACGTGATGCGCGATCAGGTGGCCCGCCCCGACACGCACCAGTACCCGTCCAACCGGGGTCAACAGAGCTACCGCGACGCCGTCGCGGAGTTCTACGACGCGCGTTTCGGCGTCACGCTCGATCCGGGGACGCAGATCATCCCGGCGTTGGGGGCGAAGGAGGCCGTTGCGAACGTCAACCTGGCCTTCCTCGACCCCGGCGACGTGGCCCTGGCGAGCGACCCGGGCTACCCGGTCTACACCACGGGTCCGCTGCTGGCGGGGGCCGAGCCGGTGGCGATGCCGCTGCTCGCGGAGCTCGGGTTCCAGCCCGACCTCGAGGCGATCCCGGCCGACGTGGCCGCCCGCGCCCGCATCCTCTTCATCAACTACCCCAACAACCCCACGGGCGGGGTGATCGACGACGACTTCTTCGCCCGGGTGGTCGCGTTCGCGCGACGGCACGACATCATCGTCGTCCACGACAACGCCTACTCCGAGATCACGTACGACGGCTACCGGGCGCCCTCGTTCCTGGAGACTCCGGGCGCGATCGACGTCGGCATCGAGATCTTCTCGCTCTCGAAGACGTACAACATGACCGGCTGGCGGGCGGGCGCCGTGGTGGGCAACTCCGATCTGGTGGGCGCCTACTGGCAGCTCAAGACGAACATCGACAGCGGCATGTTCGAGGCCCTGCAGGAGGCCGCCGCGGCCGCCCTGCGCTCGGACCAGAGCTCGGTCGCCGAGATGTGCGCCATCTACCAGCGCCGCCGCGACGTGCTGGTGGGCGCGCTCCGGCGCATCGGCCTCCGGGTCAACCCTCCCAAGGGCGCCATCTACGTCTGGGCGCGGGTGCCCGACGGCGAGACCTCGGCGTCGTTCACCGAGAAGGTGCTCGAGGAGGCTGCCGTCGTGATCTCGCCCGGCGCGGCCTACGGGCCGAGCGGCGAGGGCTTCGTGCGCATGAGCCTGACGGTGCCGGACGAGCGCCTCAACGAGGCCGCCGACCGCATCGCCTCGCTCGTCGGGTAGTGCCGGAGCCCGCCCTCGCCGTCCACCGCCTCCGTCCGGAGGCGGTGGTCCCGACCCGCGCGCACCCCGGTGACGCCGGGCTCGACCTGGTGGCGGTCGAGGAGTGCCGGATGGCTCCGGGCGAGCGGGTGGCCGTGCCCACCGGCCTCGCGATCGCCATCCCGGTGGGGTTCGCGGGGCTGGTGCTGCCCCGGTCCGGCCTGGCGCGGCGCCACGGCCTGACCCTGACCAACTCCCCGGGGCTGATCGACGCGGGCTACCGCGGCGAGCTCACCGTGCTGATGGTCAACCTCGGCCAGGAGCCGTACACCGTCCGCGCCGGCGACCGCGTCGCCCAGCTCGTGATCACACCGGTATCGCGCGCCGCCGCGGTCGAGGTCGATGCCCTGCCGGAGTCGGACGGGCGCGGCGAGGGCGGCTTCGGCTCGACCGGGGGCGTCGGCCCCTAACGTCGGGCGCGGGCGATGGCCACCGCGTGGGCGGTGTCCTCCAGGGAGTCGTCGAGCGGCTCCAGTGCGACGGGCGCGCCGGTGAGGTGAGCCAGGGCCCATCCGATCACGGTATCCGCGATCCAGGGGTTCTTCGGCAGCAGCGGACCGTGCAGATAGGTGCCGATCACCCGCCCGGTCACGCCTCCCTCGAACCCGTCCTCGTCGTTGTTGCCGTGTCCGCTGATCACCCGCCCGAGCGGGCGCGAGCGGGGCCCCAGGTGCGTGCGCCCTGCGTGATTCTCGAAGCCGACGACGGTGCGGCGCTGCCCGTCGAGATCGGCCTCGATCACCAGGTTGCCGATCAGGCGCGTCGGCCCGGCGACGGTGTCCAGATCGAGGATCCCGATGCCGGGCATCCGCGACCCGTCGATGCCCGTGTAGCCGTGCCCCGCGAGCTGGAAGCCCCCGCAGACGGCCAGACCGGCGGCGCCGTCCGTCACGGCCGCGCGCAGGGCGGCGCCCTTGGTCAGGGCCAGGTCCTCGGCCACGACGGCCTGGTCGCGGTCCTGCCCGCCGCCCAGATAGAAGAGGTCGTGATCTCCCGGCCTGACCGCGTCGCCGATGCCGATCTCGGTCACCTCCAGGCGATGCCCGCGCCACGCCAGCCGGCGCTCCAGCACCGCGATGTTGCCGCGGTCCGCGTAGATGTTCATCTCGCCCGGATACAGGTGCCCCAGGCGCAGGGCGAGCCCGCTCACGCGGCTGCCCGGCAGCGGTGCACCTGGCGCTCGGCCGCATCGTCCAGCGGGGAGCCCTCGAAGTCGCCCGAGACCGCGATCTGCTCCAGCCCGGCGTCCGCGAGCAGCTCGGCGAGCTCGGCGGGCGTGAACAGATGCACGCGGTGGTGACGAAGGGTCTCGCCGGTGTCCCGGCCGTCGACCCGGCGCGTGACGCGGATCGTGAACTCGAGCGTCTGGGTGGCCGGATCCCAGCTGTCGTACCAGGCCGAATGGACCAGCAGGGAGCCGTCCGGCTCGCGGTGGCGTCCGCTCGGGCGCTCGAGGCCCATGGTGTCGCGGATCTCGTCCACGTCTGGGAGCGCGACGTCGAAGATGAACTCGCCACCCTCGGCGAGATGCTCCCGGACGCGGCGCAGGCATGCGGCGCGATCCGCGGGCTCCGTGAGCACCTGGAGGGTGTTCATGGCCACGATGACCAGCCGGAACGCGGGATCGAGGGTGAACGACTGCAGCTCGCCCACCACGGTGTGGACGCGCGCGTCGATCTCGGGGGCCTCGCCCGCCAGCTCGACGCGGATCTGCGCCAGCATCTCCGGGGAGCGGTCGACGGCCCACACCTCCGCGCCATCGCGCGCCAGCGGGATCGCGACACGCCCGGCCGCGGCGCCCAGATCCAGCACCGGAGAGCCCAGCCGCGCGGCCGACGCGCGCCAGTAGCCGAGATCCTGGGTGTAGTGGGCGTGCTCGGCCGCGAAGCGGCGCGCCTCGTCATCGTTCACGCCAGAACGCCTCCGCCGCGCCACGGCTCACCAGCAGCTCGCGAAGGCCGAGCATCGCCGTGTAGGTCGGCAGCACGTAGAGCGTGCCGCCGACCGGTGTCGCGGTGACGGCCCGGTCGAGTGCGGTCTCGGGATCGGCGATCACCGTCATGCGCTCCGAGGGCAGCCCCGAGTAGCGCATCCGCAGGGCGAGGTCGTACGCGCGGTCACCGGTCAGGGTGAGCGATGCGCACCGCTCCAGAAGGCGCTCGTAGTCGACGTCCCAGATCCACGACACGTCGTGGCCGTCGGCGGTGCGGTCGTTGAGGGCGATCAGCAGGTGGGCCGGCTCGGGATCGAGCAGCACCGTGCGCACGGTCTCGTTGGCCCCGGTCGGGTTCTTGGCCAGCAGCAGCACCAACTGGCGCCCCTGCAGGGTCACCCGCTCACCACGGCCGAATGCCGCCGGGCTGCGGGCGAGGCCGCGGGCGATCGCCTCGGTGCCGATCCCCATGGCAAGGGCGGCCGCGGTCGCCGCGGTGGCGTTGTAGGCATTGTGGAGCCCCGGCAACGCGAGCTCCGCGTCGACCGGCCCCTGCGGCGTCTCGATGTGGACCCGGAGGCCGTGCGCGCCGAGCGTCTGGACCCGGGTGGCCCGCACGTCCGGCACCGGCCGCGCGAGGCCGCAGCTCTCGCAGCGCCAGTGCCCCAGGTGTCCGAGCGTGACCAGGTCATAGACGAGCGGCTCGGCGCAATTGCGGCAGCGTGTGGAGTCGGCGGCGTGGGGCAGCGCGGCAAGCCCGACCGACGGGTCATCGATGCCGAAGGTGAGCACGCCGTCGCGGCCCACGCCGAGCGCGGCGATCGCCGGGTCGTCGGCGTTGAGCACGGCCGTGGCGCCGGTCGGGAGCCCGGCGACCATCGTCGCCCACAGGCCGGCCAGATGCTCCAGCTCCCCATAGCGGTCCAGCTGGTCGCGGAAGAGGTTCATCAGCACCAGGACCCGGGGCTCGAGCTGCCGCACCACCTCCGCCAGCGCGGCCTCGTCCACCTCGAAGAGGCCGGCCTCGGGCATGGGCCGGCGGCCGCGGGCCTCGAGCAGCGCGGTCGCGACCCCGGACCCCAGGTTCGCGCCGGAGCTGTTGGCGACGAGGCGCCAGCCCTGCTCGCGGGCGCAGGAGGCCACCAGACGCGAGGTGGTCGTCTTGCCGTTGGTGGCCGAGATCACGGTCGTGCCGCGGGGCAGCGCGCGCCCCAGCTCGGCGAGCGCGTTGGGCCTCATGCGCAGCAGCAGGCGGCCCGGAAGGGTGGTCCCCCCGCCCCGTCCCAGCGATCGCGAGAGCCGGCCCGCGGCACGGGCGATGGTCAGCGAGGCGGCGGGCACCCCGGGATGGTAGCGGCGGGCCCCGCCGGCCCGGCGGGGTCCCATCCTCCATCCGGACGGCCGACCAGGACGTCGCCGAGGCTCACCCCGAAGAGTCCGTGATCGACCACGCCCGGCAGCACGCACACCCGGGCCGCGATGCCGATCCAGTCGGAGCCCGCCGGCACCTTCAGGTCGACCAGCGCGAGTCCGTCGTCGTTCAGCCCAGGTCGGCGATTCGGGCCCAGATCGGCGAGCTCCTCGAGCACCCGGCCGACGCCGAAGGGCACCACCGCAAGCGGCAGCGAGCCCCATTCGTCGAGCGAGGCGACCACCTTCGGGGCGTCCACCAGCACCAGGAAACGGCGGGCCGAGTTGGCCACGATCCGCTCGCGCACCAGCGCGCCGCCCGCCCCCTTCACCACCAGCCCCCCCGGATCGACGGCATCGGCGCCGTCGAACGCCAGGTCCAGGGGCGCGCGTAGGCGGCCCAGCGGGATGCCGAGCGAGCGGGCCAGCGTGGCGCTCGCGTGCGAGGTGGGGTAGCCGGTGCAGCGCAGGCCGCCGGCAACGCGCTCGCCGAGCGCGCGGATGCCGGCCGCGGCGGCGCGGCCGGTGCCCAGCCCCACGCGCATGCCGTCCTCCACGCGCGCTGCCGCGGCGTGGCCGGCGGCCGCCCAGGCGCGATTGCGGTCGTCGTTCATTTGCCCCAAGGCTATGCGACGATCGGGCCGTGCATGAGGTCGCGCCCGGCATCCGCATCATCGACACCCTCCTGGGCGGCATTCCGGGCGTCTCGGCGGCGTACCTGGTCGAGGGTGAGCGGCCCGCGCTGGTGGACACCGGCGCCCGCACGTCGGCCCCCGCGGTCCGGGAGGCGCTCGCCGCCCTCGGTATCGGCCCGGCCGACCTCGCGTGGATCGTCCCGACCCACGTCCACCTCGATCACTGCGGGGGGACCGGCATCCTGGCGGGCGCGTTCCCCCGCGCGACGGTCGTGACCCATCGGCGCGGGGCCCGCCACCTGGTGGAGCCCGGCCGGCTCCTGGCCGGTTCCGCCGCCATCTACGGGCCGATCTGGAGCCTCTACGGCGGCCTCGACCGGACGGCGGCGGAGCGGGTCACCGCCGCGGAGGACGGCCACCGGATCGACATCGGCGGAGGGCGGGCCCTGACCATCCTCGAAACCCCCGGCCACGCGCGCCACCACACCTGCGTCCTTGATTCGGCGACAGGCGCCGTGATGGCCGGAGACGCCGTGGGCGTGCGCCTCGGGGGCGCCGGTCTCTACCCGGCGCTGCCGCCACCGGATGTCGACATCGCCGCCGGGCTCGCGAGCCTCGACCGGATCGCCGCTCTCGGCACCTCGCACCTGCTGCTGACGCATTTCGGCCCGGAGGAGGATCCGGCCGCCACGATCGACACGGCGCGCCGCGAGTGGGCGCTGATGGGCGAGGCGGGCCGGGCGGCGGCCGGCCGTGGCGGGTCGATCCCCGACGAGATCGCCCGGCGGCTGCCGCTGGAGGCCACCGTCGGCGATCCGGCGGCCGTGGCCCTCTGGCGCCGGCTGAGATGGGCCGACGGCAACGTCGCCGGACTCGCCGGCTGGGCCGCGAACCAGGGCGGGGACACGGCCTGAGGCGCCCGAGCGCTGAGTTATTGTATTTCGGACATGAAGAACGTCGGGGTCGAGATGGTGGTGGCGAGCGTCCGGGAGGGTCGGCCTCACGCGCTGCTGGTGCGCCTGCCCGGAAGCGTCTGGACGCTGCCCGGGTCCGAGGTGCCGGCCGGATCGACTCTCGAGGGCGCCGCCCTGTCGGCGCTCGCCGACCAGACCGGGATCCGGGGCGCGGCCCTCGAGCAGCTCTACACCTTCGACCGCGAGGGGGGCGAGGCCGTGTGCGTCGCCTACCTCTGCCTCGTGCCCGGGGAGCGACACCCGCTCACCCCCGGCCCGGGCGTCGTGCAGGTGCGCTGGTTCTCCATGGACGACCCGCCGGCGCTGGCCGAGGGGGCGACCCAGGTGCTCGAATACGGCCGCTCGCGATTGCGCTCCAAGGCCGCGTACGCGCCGATCGCGCTGCAGCTGCTGCCCGAGGCCTTCACGCTCGCGGAGCTGCAGGCGGTGTACGAAGCCGTCCTCGGCCACCGGCTCGACACCCGCAACTTCCGCCGGGACGTGCTGGCCTCGGGGATCGTCGAGGCGGTCGGCCGCACCCGCGCCGACGGCCCGGGGCGACCGGCCGAGTTGTATCGCTCCCGCCCTGGCGACTTCCAGGTGCTGGCCCGCGAGCGCCGCATCGCCCGCGCGATCGCCGGGACGCCGTCGCCGGAGGGCGGCGAGGGCGCGAACGGGCGGTGACGTTCCGCCCGCTGCGACGGGGTTCCCGGCCCCGCCAGGCGGTCCGGAGCCCGTGGTAGCCTTGCCGCGGTTCCTCGACGGCGAAGAAGGACACGCACATGGCGAGCGGTGGAGATCGGTACAAGGACCTTCCGGCCACATGGCCGTTCCGGGCGGCGGGCACCCTTTTCCTCATCGCGATGGCGTGGTACTGCGCGGGATTCGCGCTCAAGGACGCGCCGTCCAAGGGCGCGCATCTCGACACGCTTCCCGCGCACATAGCCGTCTTCCGGCTCCTCCTGCTCGCGGGCGTGCTGTTCATCATCGGCGGGGCGATCTTCAACTTCCGGCGGGAGCGGCGCCGCAAGCAGACGCGGTGACGTCCGGAGCGGTGGCCGACCGGGCTTCGCGCCTGGCGACGGTCGTCGCGCGGCTGGGCGACGAGGACTGGCGTGAGGACGTCGAGCGGCTGGCCGGCGTGCCCACGACGCCCGAGAGCGACGGGCCCACCCCTACCTACGGGGACGTGGCGCGCGTCGGGACCGCAGTCGTGGCGGCGCTCGCAGCCGACGGCCGATGGGACGATGCCGTGGTGCAGTCGCGGCACCTGCGAACGTTCTTCGCGCGCACGGGCTTCCAGCTGGGGCCGATCGCCATCCAGGCGTTCGACGGCCTGCTGGCGGCGAGCATGGCGCGTGACATCGGCGAGCTCGGCGACTTCGTCGAGCTGGTCCAGGAGATCTTCCCGTGAGTGACGACGCCGCCGCGAGTCGTCGCGGGCGCCTGCTGGTGGCGGCTCCCGCCCTGGTCAACCCGAGCTTCCGCCGCGCCGTGGTGCTCATGCTGGAGCACTCCGACGACGGGGCGCTCGGCCTGGTGCTCAACCGGCCGACGCCGCTCGTGTCCCGCGAGGCCCTGCCCGGTCGCCTGGCCGAGGTCATGCCGGATCGCGAGCGCGTCTTCGAGGGCGGACCGGTGCAGCCCGAGGCCGTGATCGTGCTGGCCGACTTCGAGGACATCTCCGAGGCGGCGACCATCGCCTTCGGCACCGTCGGCATCGTCGATCCCGACGTGGACGCCACCGGGATCGGGCCCGTGCGGGCGATACGGGCCTTCGGGGGCTATGCCGGCTGGGCCGGCGGCCAGCTCGAGCGCGAGATGGCCGAGGAGGCCTGGGTCGACTGCGCCGCCGTGGCGGACGACGTCTTCACCGACGACCACAGCAGCCTGTGGAGCCGGGTGCTGGAGCGCAAGGGCGGATCGTGGCGCATCATCGCGCGCATGCCGGAGGATCCGACCCGCAACTGAGCCCGCGCGACACGGCCACCGGCCCCGCGAGGGGGCCGGTGGCACGGGCGTGTACTAGCCGAGCCGCCCGGAGTCGGGGAGCGAGCCGAGCTTCTGCAGCGACTGGCTCTCGACCTGGCGGATGCGCTCGCGGGTGACGTTGAACATCCGGCCGAGCTCGTCGAGCGTGCGGGGCTTCTCGCCGCGCAGGCCGTACCGGAGCTCGAGAACGCGGCGCTCGCGATAGCTGAGCTGGTCCAGGAGGTCGCGCAGCGCCTGCTCGCGGAGGCTGGTCTCAGCCGACATCTCCGGGGCGATGCTGTTCTCGTCCGCGAGGAAACGTCCGAGCTCGGACTCCTCCTCCTCGCCGACCGGCTTCTCCAGCGAGACCGTGGGCTGGGCGCTGCGGAGGATCTCCTCCACCTCGTCCGGCGGGAGGCCGGCGGCGTCGCCGATCTCCTCGATCGTGGGCTCGCGGCCGAGCTGACCGATCAGGACGCGCTCGGCGCGGCTGATCTGGTTGAGCTTCTCGACGACGTGAACCGGGATCCGGATGGTCCGGCCCTTGTCGGCGAGCGCACGGGTGACCGCCTGGCGGATCCACCAGGTGGCGTAGGTCGAGAACTTGAAGCCGCGGCGCCAGTCGAACTTCTCGACGGCGCGGACGAGGCCGAGCGTCCCCTCCTGGATCAGGTCCAGGAAGGGGAGACCGCGACCGCGGTAGCCCTTGGCGATCGAGACGACGAGGCGCAGGTTGGCCTCGACCATCTGCTGCTTGGCCGCCTGGTCGCCGAGCTCGATGCGCTTGGCGAGCCGAACCTCGTCGGCAGCGGTGAGGAGCGGCACTCGGCCGATGTCCTTGAGGAAGAGCTGGAGGGCGTCGGTGGTCTGCTCGACCGTCGCGGCGGGGCGGCGCGGACGCTCGACCTCCTCCGCGAGCTGCGCGGCACGGGCTCCCGCCTCGGACTGCTCGAGCAGCTCGACGCCGGCCTCCTCGAGGTGCTGGTAGATCGCCTCGACCGCCTCCGCGTCCAAGCCCAGTCCATCGATCACCTCGGCAACCTCTTCCATGCCGAGGAAGCCCATCTCCTGCCCACGGACGATCAGCTCTCGGAGCTCACCGTCGCGCGTCAGACCGGTCACCTGCTGCGTTGTCATCCGCCTCCGTTCCCGCGTGGGATCCTCAAAAAGCTTCTGCCGTCCCGGGGCACCGTCGCGGGCGCAAGGGCGACCACACCGACGTCTCGGGCATGACACGGGGCTGGATCACGAGTCGAGCGCCACGGAAGTCCATCGACGGAAGCGCGCGTATCTCGCGTGCCTCCCACGGCCCCGACCGTCACCGGCCAGCTGGAGACTATGTTCCGACAGGGCCTTTCCGTCAAGTGGCAGATGCCCCGGGAAACCGGATGCCGTCGCTATTGCTATCGGTATTGACAGACGGGCCAGGGTGCCCAACCGCGCTGGGCGTAGAGCATTGCGGCGCGGCGATCCTGCTCTGCCTCCGGGGCGGCCGCCGGGTCGCCCGTGCCTCCCACCGACTGCCAGGTGGCCAGGTCGAACTGGTACTTGCCGCGGTACTGGCCGTTGGCCAGCGTCGGGTCGCCTCCCGACTCGCACTGCGCGATGCGGGCGAGGTGGGCGGCCACGCTGTCCGGCGCCGGGGACGGGGCCGGCGTCTCAGCGGCGGCCGGCGCGGTGGGGGTGGTGGCAGGGCTCGGTCCGGCCTGGGCCCGCCGGCGCAGAGCCGCCTCAAGGTCGCGCTCCCCGCGGGCCTGGGCCACGGCGGCGGCGCGCGCCTGCCGGGCCGCGCGGGCCCGTGAGAGGTCCGCGTCGAGCTGCGACTGGGCATCGTCCAGCACGGCCCGCCTGCGCGCGATGAGGCCGTCCAGCTCCTGCTGGCGCGCCCGCGTCGCGGTCACCTCGGCGTCCGCCGCGCCACGGTCGCGGCGCAGATCCTTCGCCAGCGCCGTCAGCCGGGTGCGAGTGGCGCCGAGCCGGTCCACCATGCGCTTGTCTCCGGCGCCGATCACCTCGAGGGCCTGCTGGGCATCGACGGCCTGGCTGAGGTCGCCCGAGGACAGCACGAGCTCGATCAGGGTGGGCGGCTCCTCGCGGTAGATCGCCACGAGCCGGTCGGAGAGCCGCTCCAGCGCCTCCGCGCGCGCGGCGCGCGTGGCCGCCAGTTCCCGCGTGGTCTGGGCGATGCGGGCGCGAAGGTCGTCGGCGCGTCTCACGGCCTCGGCATGGGCGTCGGCCGCGGCCCCCGCCTGGGCGTCGATGCCCTGGATCTCGGCCTCGAGCGAGCGCACCTGGGCGCGCTTCGCGTCAACCGAGGCGGGCGCCGCATGTACGGCGAAGGCGGCGAGGGTTCCGACCGTGAGAGCGGCGCCGAGGACCATCAGAGCCGTGGTTACGGCGATCCGAGATCCCGCCGGCGCCCGCGTGGGAAGGGGGCGTCTGGTCACAGGAGAGACGAAAATCGTCATGCGAACGAGGTGCCGTCCGCGAGCGGGAGACCGTACCACGACCGTCGCACGCGGCGAAAGTGACCCTCATGGCCTGGGCGCCGTCGGCCGATCATTGTCCTACCGGGTGCCCACCCTCCGCCGCCAGCCGAGACTCGCTCGGCCTCGCGCCCTCGTCGTCTCCGACAGCCCCCTGGAGCGTTTCCGTCTTGCGCGACGGCTGCGGCGCCTCGGTCTCGACGCCCCCCAGGCCCTCGACCCGCTGCAGGCCGCGCCGGAGCTGCGCCATGGCGACTGGGATGTCGTGCTGTGGGCGGGATCCATGCACGCCGACATGGCCCGTGATTTCGTGAGGGGTCAGACGCCGCGCCAGGAGACGCCGGTGGTGCTGGTGGTGGCCGACGACGCACCCGGGTCGGAGGTGGTGGCGAGCCTCGACCTCGGCATCGCCGACGTGGTGCGCGCGGGCGCCGACCCCGCCGAGATCGCCGCCCGCACCGCGGCCCAGGCGCGCCGCCGCCGGCGGCAGCGGGCGCTGCTCGAGGAGGCGCGCCGCATCCACGAGCTGGCCGACGGCAGTCGCGATCTGCTCGCCCGCCACTCCCCGGAGGGCGCCATCCTCTACGCCTCGGGGGCGGCGTGGGACGCCCTGGGGCTGGACCCCGACCAGCTGGTCGGGCGGCGGGCCGTCAACCTCTCCCACCCCGACGACCGCGACACCGCCGCACGGGCGTACGAGGGGGACGCCAACGGCCCGGAAGGCCGCGGTCTGTACGCGCACCGCCTGCGCCGCGCCGATGGCGGGTGGATCTGGATGGAGACGAGCGTGCGCACCGTGCGCGACGAGAGCGGCCGCATCCGCGAGGTGCACACCGACTCGCGCGATGTCACCGAACGCGTGCGGGCGGAGGCCGACCGCGCCTCGCTGGCCCGCATCACGGCGGCTGTCGCGGGCGGGGCCGACCTCGGCGAGGTCGCGGCCCAGGTGGCCCGTCAGGCGGCGATCGTGGCCGGCGCCGAGGGCGCGGCCGTGGTGCGCCGCCACGGTGACGAAGGCGTGGTGATGGGCGCCAGCGGCCCGTCATTGCGCCTGGGGGACGTGGTGTCGCTGCCGGCCACGGCTCCGGGCACCGCGCGCGCGGCGGTCCGGGTCGCCGATGAGCCCTGGGGGCTCGTGATGGCCAGGGGCGGCCTCGCCGCGGCGCCGGATCCCGAGGCGGTGGAGCGGCTCCGGCCGCTGGCCGACCTGGTGAGCCTCTCGGTGGCCAATCACCGCGCCCAGGAGCGTCTGGTCGCGATGGCGACCACCGACCCGCTCACCTCGCTCGCCAACCGGCGAGCCTTCCGCGACCGCCTCGAGGCCGAGTGCTCACGGGCGACGCGCGCCGGCATCCCCCTCGGGCTCGTGCTGATCGACCTCGATCACTTCAAGCGGGTCAACGACACGTACGGGCACCAGGTGGGCGACGCCGTCCTGCGCGACGCGGCCGATCGGTTGATGAGATGCGCCCGCCGCGAGGACGTGACGGCCCGCATCGGGGGCGAGGAGTTCGCGTGGCTGATGCCCGAGGCGAACCTCGCGGCGGCGACGGACGGCGCCGAGCGCCTGCGGCGGCGCATCGGCGACACGGACTTCCCCGTGGTGGGGCGGGTGACCGCCTCTCTGGGCGTCGCGGCGCTCGACTCCGCGGCCGGCCCCGACGAGATGGTCCGGAGAGCCGACCGCGCCCTCTACCGGGCCAAGGACTCCGGGCGGGACCGTTGCGTGGCCTCGACCGCCGACGGCCGGATCACGGAAGCTCGGTTCGGGTGAGCCGCCGGGTGGCGAGCCACGTGGCGACGAGGCTCGCCGCGATCAGCACCACCAATCCCGTCAGGCCGCCGAAGCCCGGCGCCCCGTTGTCCTTGCCGGCGATGCCCTCGGAGGCGAGCGCGCGCCCGTAGGCGGCGATCGAGAAGCGGTCGGCCGAGGCGGCGAACGTCGCGATCGTCCCCTCCCACAGCAGGATGTAGAGCACGCCGATCACCACGGGGCGGCGCGTGATCATCGCCAGCCACGCGGAGATGGCGCAGTAGCAGAGGGCCGTGAGCGCCACCCCCGCCAGCGGCCACAGGATCCCGCTCGCGTCGGCCGACGCGCCCAGCGTGATCAGCCCCGCGGCGACCACCGCGGGCACCAGCAGGGCGAGCGCCGCGGTCCACGAGGCCAGCACCTTGGTCACCATCAGGGTGGCGCGCGAGAGCGGCGTCGAGACCAGGAAGAGGATCGTGCCGTCCTCGCGCTCCTCGGCGATCGCGCTGGCCCCGATGACCACCGCGATGAAGGCGGTCACCGTGGGCAGGATCAGCCGGTTCACGAGCCGTGCCCAGAAGATCTCCGGCGCCACCTCGCCCGCGCCCAGGTAGACCAGCGCGGCGATGACGGGCAGCAGGGCGAGCAGCGTGAGGATCGCCAGGCGGCGTCCGTCGACGAGCGCCCGGATCGTGAGGCGGAACACCGGCGCGCTGACCGGCAGGGCGGCGATCACCGGCCCACCCCGCGCGCCCGCTGGTGCAGGTAGGTGTAGACGCTCTCCAGGTCGTCGCCGACCGGCTCGACGCGGCGCAGGCGCGCGCCCACGCCGCGGGCGACGCCGGGGAGCGCACGGCTGAAGCGCTCGATGTCGGCCGACTCCACCACCACCGCGCCGTCGTCGAAGCGCACCGAGTCGACCAGCCCGGCGCCCACCAGCTCGCGGGCGAGGCCGCGCGCCTGCGTGGCCACCTCCAGCCGGATGCTGCGGGGGCGATCGGCGATCAGCGCGCGGATGGCGGCCGTCGACCCGCTGGCCACCAGGTGCCCGTTGACCAGCACCAGGACGCGTGGCGCCATGCGCTCGACCTCGTGCAGCACGTGGGACGAGACCAGCACGGTGCGGCCTTCGTCGCCAAGCCGTCGGATCAGCGAAACGACTCCGCGGCGCTGTGCCGGATCGAGGCCGTTGAGCGGTTCGTCGAGCAGCAGCAGCTCCGGCTCGTGGGCGAGCGCCTGGGCGATCTTCACCCGCTGACGCATGCCGTGCGAGAAGCCCTTCACCTTGCGGTCGGCGGCGTCGCTCAGCCCAACCTCATCGAGCGCGCGCACGGCGGCGGCGTCGGGATCGGCCACCCCGCGCAGGCGGGCGCAGAGGGCCACGAGCGCGCGCGCCGTGAGAAACGGCCACAGCGCGTCGCGGTCGTGCGCGATGCCGATGCGGCGGTAGGCCTCGGGGCTGGCCGACAGGTCGGTTCCCAGCACGCGCACGGTGCCGCTGCTGGGCGGCGTGAAGCCGGCGCACAGCTTGAGGGCGGTCAACTTGCCGGCGCCGTTGTGACCGAGCAGGCCGGTCACCCCGGGGCCGATGGAGAACGTGACGTCGGCCAGCGCGACGGTGTCGCCGTACCAGCGGGACACGCCGTCGAACACCAGCGAGCCGCCGCTCATTCGTCCGCCCCCCGCCGGTAGCGCCACAGCAGCACGGCGGCCGCCGCCACGACCACCACCAGATACGCGGCGCCCAACGAGGCCGTGGAGTTGGGGATGTCGCCGGTGTCGGGGAAGAGGGACGCCGCGAAGGCGATCGGCAGCACCGACAGCTCGATCAGGTGGATGGCGTGCGAGTCGGGGAACGCCCCGCTCAGCAGCCCCGCGAGCACCGTCGGCGCCACCAGCAGCAGCAGGTACCCGCCCACCGCGAACGCCCGCCGCCCGGTGAGCGACGCCACAGCGAGCCCGATCAGGCCGTAGTAGAGGGCGAGCAGGAGCCCGGAGGCGAAGATCCGCGGCAGCTCGGCCCAGTTGTCCTGGAGGTACGCGAGCGGATGGTTCTCGAACACCATGATCCCGCCGTAGAGCACCAGCAGGGGCACCAGGGTCACCAGCAGCAGCGGAACCACCGCCGCCAGTATCCGCCCTGCGAGGTACTCGTGGCGGCTCACGGCGGTCGAGAAGTAGAGCGCGAGCGTGCCGTCGCGGCGGTCGGGACACAGGAGCTCAGGGGTCGTGACCGCGGCGAACAGCAGGATCAGGACTCCGATGATTCCCTGGTAGCCCGAGAATGGCAGCGCCTCGGTGAGGTCGATGCCGGTCTGATCCGCGAACAGGGCGCGGACGCCGAGCACGATGACCGCCGGCCCGAGGGCCAGCACCATGAGGGCGATCGGGATCGCCTTGGCCTTCCAGCTGCGGCGCGCGCCGAGCGAGCGCAGCGCGCCCCACCGGGCCAGCGACATGACGCCCGCCATGCGCCCGCGGCGAACGCCCCGGTAGCGGGTGTAGCGGACATCCCGGATCTCGGCGTCGCCGGAGACCGGGCTCACTCGAGGGCCTCCACCAGCGCGTCCTCCAGGGTGGGTCCCGCGGGGCGCATCTCGCGCAGACCGACGCCGGCCTCGTCCGCCGTGTCGCGCACGCCATCGAGGACCGCGTCCATCGATGCCCCGGTCACCACCAGCGCGTCGTCCCGCGCCACAGCGGTCAGGCCACGCGCCCGGAGGGCTCCGGCGAACGCGTCTGCGTCACCGGTCACGCGCACGAGCACGCCGTCGTCGTGCAGCCCCTCCATCTCCTCGATGCGCTCCGAGGCCACCAGGCGCCCGTCGCGCAGCACCACCACGGCATCGCAGGTGCGGGTCACGTCCTCGAGCACGTGCGACGAGAGCAGCACGGCGATCTCGAGGTCGCTGGAGAGCCGGCGCACCAGGGAGAGCATCTCCTCGCGCCCCGACGGGTCGAGGCCGTTGGTCGGCTCGTCCAGCACGACGAGCTCGGGCGCGTGCACGATGGCCTGGGCCAGCTTCGTGCGCTGCTTCATGCCGGTCGAGAACGTGCCGATCAGGCGCGAGCGCTCTTCTTCGAGGCCCACCTGGAACAGCACCTCGGAGGCGCGCAGCACGGCATCGCGGCGCGGCAGGCCACGCAGCTCGGCCATGTGCACCACCAGGTCACGGGCCGACATCTCCAGCGGCAGGCAGTCGCGCTCGGGCATGTACCCGAGACGGCGGCGGACCTCGTCCGGGTGGTGGGCGACGTCGATGCCCAACACCTCCAGGCGGCCGGCGTCGGGCTGCACCAGGCCGAGGAGCGCCTTCATGAGGGTCGATTTGCCCGCCCCGTTCGCGCCCAGCAGGCCCGTGGCGCGCGCCGTGATCTCGAGGGTCACGTCATCGAGGGCCTGGACCGGCCCGAAGCGCTTCGACACTCCTCCCGCGGCGACCAGACGGGTGGCGCTCGGCGGTGGCGCGGTGGGGGAGGGAAGCGTCACTCCCACCCATATTAGGCACGCCCCCCGCCCGACCGTGTCGAGCGGGGGTGCGCCCGGGTGCTACGGGGTGGTGCTCGCCTCGGTGCGGGTCTCGGCCCGCTCGCCGCCCTCGGCGGCCCCGGGGGCCACGAACGCGTCGCTGGCGCCCGAGATGAAGTCCTCGGTCAGGTCGTGCGCGACCGAGTCGGGGTGCTGGATGGGCGGGCTCTTCATGAAGTACGAGGCGGGCCCCTCCAGCGTGCCGCCGATGCCGCGGTCGAGCGCGATCTTGGCGCAACGGACGGCGTCGATGACGATGCCGGCGGAGTTCGGCGAGTCCCACACCTCGAGCTTGAGCTCGATGTTGATCGGGATGTCGCCGAAGCCGGTGCCCTCGAGACGGATGTGCGCCCACTTGCGATCGGTGAGCCACGGCACGTAGTCGCTCGGGCCGATGTGGACGTCTTCCTTCTTGATCTCGTCGTTGAGGATCGAGGTCACGGCGTTGGTCTTGGAGATCTTCTTCGACTCCAGCCGCTCCCGCTCGAGCATGTTGAGGAAGTCGGTGTTGCCGCCGAAGTTGAGCTGCGACGTGTGGGCGAGCTTGACGCCCCGGTCGCGCATCAGGCGGGCGAGCTGACGGTGCACGATGGTCGCGCCGACCTGGCTCTTAATGTCGTCGCCGACGATCGGGAGGCCCCGCTCGCGGAACCGCTCCTGCCAGTAGGGCTCGCGGCCGATGAACACCGGCACGCAGTTCACGAACGCGCAACCCGCCCGCAGGATCTGCTCGACGTACCACTTGGTGGCGTTCTCGGAGCCGACCGGCAGGTAGCTCACGACGACGTGGGTGTTGGTGTCGCGGAGGATGCCCGCGATGTCGGCCGTCGGGCCGGGGGCCTTGGTGATGACCTCGGAGAGGTACTTGCCGAGGCCGTCATGGGTCATGCCGCGCTCGACGTTGACGCCGAGATGCGGCACGTCGGCGAGGTGGATCGTGTTGTTCGGCTCCGCGAAGATCGCGGCGGACAGGTCGGTGCCGACCTTGGTCACGTTGATGTCGAAGGCCGCGGTGAACCTGATGTCGCGGATGTGGTACCCACCGAGGTCCACGTGCATGAGGCCCGGCACGAACTCGTCGGGAGAGGCGTCCTTGTAGAACTCAACACCCTGCACCAGGGACGAGGCGCAGTTGCCCACCCCGATGATCGCTACGTTGACGGTGTCGCTCACGGGCGGTTCTCCTCGCGTCGGTGCCCTTACACAAAAGTCTTTCGTGTTTTTACACGAAATGCCGATTAGTGTAAAGTCCCCGCATGGGACGCCCCCTGATCGCCTACCTGCGCGTCGCCCCCCGTGAGCGCGTGGGGGAGCGGCCGGGTCTCGACGCCCAGCGCGAGCTGGTGCGCACGGCGGCGTCCGAGCGTGACTGGGATCTGGTCGACACCCTCGAGGACGTGCGCTCGGGACGCTCCCTGCGACGCCCCGGTCTGCGGGCCGCTCTGACAGCGTGTCGAATGGGCGACGCCGAGGGCATCGTCGTGGCCCGCCTCGACCGCCTGACCTATTCGCTGATCGACCTCGCCGAGCTGGTGCGCGAGGCGGTGGAGGGCGGGTTCACGCTGATCTCGCTGAGCCCGGACGTTGACCTGTCGTCGGACGGCGGGCGCGCGGTGGGGGAGGTGCTCGCCGAGGCCGCCACCTGGCAGGCGCGCCCGCTGACCACGGCGGGGCGGGCGCTGGCGGGCCGTCCCGGCCGCCCGTCGTCCACGCCCGCGCCCGTCGCCGCCCGGATCCGGGAGCTGCGCGGCGAGGGCATGACCCTGCAGGCCATCTGCGACACGCTCAACGCCGAGCGCATCCCGACGCCGCGGGGCGGTGCGGAGTGGCGGCCCACGTCGCTGCGATCGGTGCTGCGCTAGGGCCCGCCGCGGGCCAGCAGCACCCGGCCCCACGCCTCGCGGAGCCAGTCCGCGAACTCCTCGCGGGTCCAGCCGCGTTCGCGGACCAAGAGCACCCAGTACTCGGCGGCGTTCATGCTCCAGATGACGTCCGCCACGCGGTCGTCGGACATGTCGTCCCGCAGCTCGCCGGTGGCGCGCAGATCGGACGCGAAGAGCCGCATGTTGGCCGCGCGCCGCTCGGAGATCTCGGCCCACAGGGAGGCGCACTCGGCGTCCGAGCGCGCGGCGTCGCGGAGGGCGAGGAAGACCGGCGCCATGCGCTCCTGGATCTCACCGACGACAGTGGCGTAGATCGCGATCTTCTCGGCGGCCGTCGTCGCGGCCCGGAGCCGGATGACGTAGTCGCGCTGCTCGGCGGGGACGGCCCGATCGGTTCCCGAGATCGCCGTCTCGACGAGTTCCCTCAGGAGGGCGGGCTTGCGCCCCACGGCGGCGTAGACCGTGTCCACCGAGACCCCGGCCCGCTCGGCGATCTGCGCGACCGTGGTCGCCGAGTAGCCCCGCGCCACGAACAGCTCGCGTGCCGCGGCCAGCACGGCGCCGCGGGTGGCCGCCGCCTGCGCCTCGCGGCGCGGTGAGCGGTAGGCGCGCCGGCCGGCGGGTTGTCCCTTGACGTCGTCGTCCATCGCGGTCTACGGTCTCTCTATTCATCCGAACGTCCATCGGACCAATCTACAGGAGGCGGGAGGCATGGTCTACGCGTACATCCAGGATGTCCCCATCGGGGAGGACCGCTACCGGCGCATCGTCGCCGAGCTCGGCCCCGAGCCGCTGGCCGGCTCGCTGCTCCATCTCTGCGTTCGCGAGGCCGACGGGCGCCTGCGCTACATCGACGTCTGGGAGTCCGAGGAGGCCTGCGCCCGGGCGTTCGACGAGCGGATCCATCCCGCGGTGGACACCGCGTTCGGCGGCCGGCGCCCCGGGCAGGAACCCGAGGTGCACCGCCTCGACGTGCTTCACGCCGACGGTGCGCTGCTCGACGCCACCTGGGCGTGACCGCCGGGCTCAGCGCACCGGGCAGGTGAGTCCGGCCGCGTCCACGTAGCTCTGCCAGCGGGCCGCGACGTCCGCGAACCCGAGACCGGGAGACACCTCGGCCAGCTGGCGGAGCAGGTGCACGTGGTAGCAGTGGTAGTTGAGGTCGGCGAGATGCGTCTTCCACGGGCGTCCGGGCGTCAGCAGGCCGTAATAGCTCCAGGCGCCGGTGTCGTGATCCGGAAGGTGGCGCTCCAATGAGACCTCGCCGCGCTCTGCGAGATCGAGGGCCAGGGCGGACGCCGTGTACGCCGCCGGATCGGCCCCCGGAACGCGCGCGAGCAGCGCGGCCGCGCCGCGCAGATTGAGCAGCGTGACCATGAATCCGTTGAGCGCCGCTCCGGTCCAGGGGTTATCGCCGGGGTAGGCGCGCTCCACATACCAGGGCGTCGGACTCTGATCCGGTCGCACCGAGACCATGCTGCGCACGCCGCCGCGATCCACATCGACGGTGAACGCCGCCAGCGCGCCGCGCGCCATCCGGGTGAAGCGGGGGTCGCCGGTGTCGTCGGCGGCGTGCGCCATCAGCAGGGCGAGCCGGGCCTGCGCCATGCCGGACGCGCCTGGCCGGATCGCGGACGGCTCGCCCGGAACGTCGTAGTACTCCCACGCGAGGAAATCTCGCGCGCCCGCGCGGCGCGTGACCGCCATCTCGGAGAGGGTCTGCGCGAGCGCGGTCGCGGGGACGTCGTCGTTGAGCCGGCGCCAGCGGCCCGTGGTCGCCACCGGGTTGACCACGAACCCCTGGCGCGGCCGGTAGGTCAGCAGCACGCCGTCCTCGTCGCGCAGGAGGACCGCGTGCGAGGGGGCCCCGCGGCGCCCGTACCACCAGGCATTGGCGCGCAGGGCGCGGGCGATCGTCGCTCGCCGCCCGGGGGGGGCCGGCGCGGCGTCGGGTCCGAGGTAGCCGGTCCAGAGTGAGAGCTGGCGGGCCACGTCGTCATGGGTCACGGAGCCCGGTTCCGATGCGGCCAGCGCCGTCGCCAGGGCCCTGCGCGCCGGCTCGTACCCGGTGAGCGCCGAGCCCGCCGGGATGCGCACGCCGGCGGGCGGGTCGGGCTGCGTCGCGAGCGCCGACTGCGGCGGGCCGACCGGGGCGGGCGGCGGGGCGGTCGCGCTCGGCGCCGCAGGGGCGGGCGCCGGGGTCTGCGAAGCCGCCGGCGCCCGCGGCGGCGCGGTCGTCACGCGACGGGCCGGCGCGGGAGCCCGACGTGATGATCGCCGGGGCGGCGCGGGGGCCTCGGCGACCGGGGCGGGCGGCGCGGGCGCCGTGACGGCTGATGCCGCCGCCGGAGCCGCCGGAGGCTCGGACTTCTCCGGCGGCGCGGGCGGCGGCAGGGCCTCCTCGGGAAGCGCCGCCGGCTCGGGCGGTATGGCGGCGCCCGGAGCCGAGGAGCTCTCGAGCGCGGCGGCGCCCGCGAACCCCACGACGACGGCGACCAGGCCCACCGCCACGAGCACGATCGTCTGTCGGGCGGGGACCACCGTGACCTCATACCACGGCGCTCGCCCGCGGGGGGAGGCTGTGAGACGCTGTGGGCCCGACAGGACGCAGGCGGACCATGGCTCGTCACACGCTCCCGTATGACCCGGCTGGCGATGGGGAGCGCCGTGGGGAGCCGCGTGTCCCGGTGGCGTTCCCGGCGTCGATCGGCGAGGGGCACCTGCACTGCTCCGGGCGCGTCGTGGACGCATCCGAGCACGGGGTGCTGATCGAGCTCAGCGAGCCGCTGCTGTGGGAGGTCGGCGTGGCCACGGTGACGCTGAGACTGCCCGCGAGCGAGCCCTGGAAGGTGCGCGCAACCGTGGTCCGGGTGGGTTCCGGGAGCAACGGGCGCCCGCGCATCGCGTTCCGGATGTCCGACGAGAGACCGTCTCCACGACCACGGAGACGCTCTCCGTCGCGCAGACCGGTCGCGTCGCTCGCCGAGCTCGGCACCCGCGCCTACGAACTCGCCCTCTTCGATCCCGCGGCCCACGTCCCCGAGCCGCTGGCTCACGCGCTCCTCGCCCTCGCCGTCAGCGAGGGGCCGGAGCCGCGGACGGCCCGCGAACTCCTCGTGGCGATCGACCGCTGGGCGACCGGTTAGAGGCCGGACCAGCCCCGGTAGTCGTCGTCCGGCCACGAGCCGGCGTGGATGGCGGCCGGCACCGGGGCCACGGCGTCGATCTCGCGCGGCAACTCGGGGATCGTGGCGATCACCTCGTCGGTGACGCTCGGCGGAGGCTCAGGCGGGTTCATGGCGGGTCTCTGGGTGGAGGTCGCGTTCACTGAGAGAGCACGCTATCGGGTGCCCCGGACGGTGGGCCGTCCCCCGCCCCACGCACGGGAACTGAAGTTATGTCTTTTCAGTAAAGCGGCCGCCGTCTGGGAGAATGCGGCCCGTGGCCGCACCCCGCCCCCGCCTCAGCCGCGATGCGATCCTCGACGCCGCTCTGGCCATCATCGACGACGGAGGTCTCGAGGCCTGCACGATGCGCGCTGTCGCCGCCGATCTGGGCGTCGAGGCCATGTCGCTGTACTGGCACGTGCCGGGCAAGGAGGCCCTGCTGGATGGCGTCGTGGTGCGGATCCTCTCGCAGGCTCCTCCGTATGAGCACAGCCCCGAATGGCGGACCGAGCTCAACGGCGTCGCGCACGCAACCCGCGCGATCCTGCTGCAGCACCCGAACGCGATACCGCTGCTCGCCGGGCGTGCCCTGGGCTCGTACGCGGCGGCCAGCGCGAGGGTCGAGACGGCAATCGAGACCCTCGAGCGCTCCGGCTTCGACCGGGCCACCGCGATCCGCGCCTCGCGGACGGTCTACCGGTACGTCGTCGGCTTCGTGATGGTGGAGGGCAGCCAGCGACCCAACGCGCACCTGCCCGCTTCGACGATCCCGATGCCCTCGGAGATCCTCGCCGAGGTGGCGGACTCGGTCACCGCCGAGCCCTCGGCGGACCTGTTCGAGTACGGGCTCCAGACGATGCTGGACGGCCTGGGGGTGGCGCTCGCGCGGGGGCCGGCCGCGGAGTGATCAGCGCGCCCGCGGAGCCGGCCCGGCTCCGCGGTTGCGCAGCGTCCGCGTATCGACCACCTCGAAGTCGCTGCCGCGGATCCGCCCCAGACCGTGAAGGTCGTCGTCGCTCCACCCCCTGTTCGGCGCTCCGGTGATGTACCAGGGAGATCCGTTGTCGGCGAGGATCATCCCGTACCGCTTGAGGGCGACGAGCACCGTGCGCGCCTGCGGTCCGTAGCCCGCGAGCGACACCGACCGCTTCAGCCGGACCCGCAGGCCCATGGGCGGCAGCGCGGGATCGGACGCGCTGGAGGCGGCGTGGCGGGCCGGGTACACGAAGGTGTTGCGCGTGCGCGGGGCCGTGAACCGCAGCGCGTGGTCGATCCGCCCGCGGGCGACCTCGTCGTGGCGCGCCAGCCCGGGCAGGATCGGCAGGCCGGCGGCGTCGGCGCTGGTCCACCCCGGCGGGCGCAGCCGGTTGGAGGTGAGGTCGTAGAGGGCCCCGGATCCGGCCCTCCAGCGGGCGCCCTTCCGGGTCGCACCGAACAGCTCGTACAGGCGGCAGCTGTCGCGATCGACCATCAGCATGTGCCGGTCGGATCCCCGCTCGATGCGCGGCGCGGCCGGAATCGGGTACCGCACCCGGTCGGATTCCCCGGCGTAGTCGAAGGTCACGGCGCGCCGCGGGGTCGCGCGGCGCACGATGTTGATCGGGATGCCGTAGCGCCCCCGGTCGCTGAAGTCCGGGTGCACGCCCTCCGTGAGCCCGATCGACCGGATCAGGCGCGCGGAGTCGGCGCGGCGCGGGAGCGCGTCCACCGGGGCGTTCCACACGTTGCCCGGCGGAAGCACCGGGCACTTCGGCGCGCCGGGCAGGGGCATCGCCTCCGCCACCGCGGGGATCGCGGAGGCGGCCACGAGCATGGCCGCGAGAAGGGTTCGACCACGAGGCATGCCCCCACTATCGGGCGATGGGACCGTAACGAGGAGTCCGGACCACGCCGATAACGCTGATATCGACGATCGGCTGCCATCCCGGGCGCTCTGGCGCGACCTGGCCGGAGCCGCGGCCTGCGTCATCCTGGGCCTGCTCGGCTTCAGCGGCGACGGGCGCGTGCCGGTGCTGGCGTGGATCAATCTGGCGATCCACGAGTTCGGACACCTCGTCACCTACGTCTTCCCCGACCTGGTCACGGCGATGATGGGGTCGATCGCGCAGGTCGCCCTGCCGCTGGCGATCGCCGGTTATTTCCTGCACCGCCGCGAGCTCGTGTCCGGAATGCTGTGCCTGGCCTGGGCCGGGACCTCGGCCCACGAGGCCGCGATCTACATCGGCGACGCCCCCTATGAGCGACTCGAGCTGATCGGCGGGCAGCACGACTGGGCGTTCGTCTTCGGGCCGCAGGGGTTCGACGCCATGGGCCGCGCCGCGGAGGTGGCGGGCATGGTCAACGCGGCCGGCCTCGCGCTGGTGGTGATCGGCGTCGCCGGCTGTCTGGCGCGACCCCTCCTGTGGGGCCGCGAGACGCCACGGGCGCGCGCCGGGCAATAGACTCACGCGGTGCGTATGCGCTTCGGCGTCTTCATGGCCCCGTTCCATCAGCCCGGCGAGAATCCGACGGCGGCGCTGGAGCGTGACCTCGAGTTGATCCAGTGGCTCGACGCACTCGGCTTCGACGAGGCCTGGGTGGGCGAGCACCACAGCACCGGGTGGGAGACGATCGCCTCCCCCGAGCTGTTCCTCGCCGTCGCGGCCGAGCGCACCCGCCACATCCGTCTCGGGACCGGCGTGGTGAGCCTCCCCTATCACCACCCCCTGATGGTGGCCGACCGGATCGTCCTGCTCGACCATCTCACCCGCGGACGGATCAACTTCGGCGTGGGCCCCGGAGGACACATCACGGACGCGCGGATGCTGGGCATCCCGCCCGAGCTCCTGCGCCCGCGGATGGCCGAGGCCCTCGACGTGATCGTGCGGCTGCTGACCGACCCCACCCCCCTCACGCTCGAGACCGAGTGGTTCACCCTCACCGACGCGGTGCTGCAGCTGCGCCCGTACCAGCGCCCGTACCCTCCGATCGCCGTGACCAGCATGGAGTCGCCGGCGGGCATGCAGCTCGCCGGCCGTCACGGTGCCGGGGTGCTCTCGATGACGGTCGCCAAGGGCCCGCGCGGCCCGATCAACCTCGAGGCCCAGTGGAGCGTTGCCGAGGAGGAGGCCGCGAAGGCGGGACGCCGGGTCGAGCGTTCCGAATGGCGGCTGTCGCTGCCGGTGCACCTGGCAGAGACCCGCAAGGAGGCCCTCGACGACGCCCGTGCGGGCGCGGCGGCCTACCTGCTGGACTACGCCGAGGCCATCACCGGCAGGCCCCGGCCGGTACCCGGCCCGAGGGACAGGATCGTGGATCAGATGGTCGAGGCGGGCAGCTGGGTGGTGGGCACCCCTGACGACGCTGTCGCGGCGATCGAACGGCTTCAGGAGCGCTCGGGCGGCTTCGGCGGCCTGATGGTGTGGGCCAACGAGTGGGCACCGCGTGACAAGGTTCACCGCAGCTACGAGCTGCTCGCGCGGCATGTGATGCCGCGCTTCCAGGGATCGCTCATCGGCATCGAGTCGTCCGGCGCCGTCGCGCGCGGCCGGGCCGAGGCCACCGGACACGAGCGCGTCGCCGCGGTGGAGAAGGCGCAGCAGGCGTACGAGCAGCAGAAGGGCTCGGGCTGACCCTCAGCCCGAGGGCTCAGTTCTGGCCGATGCTCGCAACCCTCCGGTAGACCCTGACCCCGTCCTCCTGGAACACCAGGCGCCAGGCCTTGCTGGTCCGGAGCAGCCGGGCCCGCGAGCGGATGCCGAAGAGGCGCAGGGTCGGGCGGTCGCGTGCCATCTGGCGGAGGCGCGTCCCGTCGGAGATCACCACCCAGTCCGCGTCGAGGAGCTTCGGGAAGAGGTGGATCCGCTCGCGGGCCGACAGGTGCGATCCGGCGTCGTTGGTGGCGGATACCGCGGCGCCCGCAGGGATCACGTCCACCGCTCGCTGCAGAGCCCGGGCGTGCGTGTCCACCACGAGGGCGTTCTGGGGCACGCTCCCCCACCCCCCGGGCACCCAGCCCCACAACGGCAGCGGCCCCTGCCAGACGCCGGTGAGGATCACGGCGGCGACGAGCAGCGCGGCCATCGCGCCCGACCGGTCGACGAGCCGGCCGAGGCGACCCTCGAGACCGCGGGCGCGCAGGTTGGCGAGCCCGAGCAGCGCCGCGGCCACGAAGACCGGCGTGATGAGGACGGCGTAGTGGTAGTCGACGTTCTGCGCGGGCCCGGTGCTGGCGAAGAGGTTGATGAGCAGCTGGGGCACCGCCACCGCGGCCAGCACCGGGGCGCAGAGCGGCAACAGCAACAGCGGCACGAGCAGTCCCGCGAGGTAGAGGAGGCGGCCGGGCGTGACGAGGACCTCGGCGAACTCCCAGGGCCGGGTGACGAGGTTCAGCGCGATGTCGCTCGGGCCGTTGCCGAGCTGGGAGTAGCGGTCGAGGTGGGCGTTGTTCGCCTGCAGGGCGAAGGCCGGCATGATCACCCCGACGGCGATCGCCACCCATGCCAGCGAGGAGACGGCGAGGACGACGGCCGCGCGCCGGTGCTCGGGATGGCGGAACCAGGCCCAGATCCCGAGCACCATGAGCAGCAACCCGACCTGCTCCTGGCAGAGGGCGGCGAGCGTGGCGCAGATCCCGAGGGTGACCCACCGGGCCTCCTCCACCGCCCAGATGCAGAACAGCAGCAGCGGGGCCGCCAGGGTCACCGGGTGGAAGTCGAACAGCGTCGCGTTGCCCAGCGCCGGGTACAGCAGATAGGCGGCGGCGCCGGCCAGCGCCAGGCGGTCGTCTCCCAGCCAGCGGCGCCCCAGCCAGAAGGCGGGCAGCGCGCCGGCCGCGACGATCACGGCCTGGGCCACCAAGAGCATCTCGGGGCTCGACCACAGCATCCAGAGTGGCGCGAACAGAACCAGCACCGGGTCGACGTGGGCGCCCAGGCGGTTGAACTGCACCCCCGAGATGTCCGTGGTGTCGAGCGGGCGGCCCTGCGTCGTGCTCCAGACGGCCTGGACCATGTTGCCGAGGTCGAAGCGGCCGGTGGAGAAGCCGCGGTACCCCTGCACGGACATCCACGAGAAGACCGCGGCGTAGACGGCCATGAAACCCCAGACCAGCAGCTGCGCGCGGTCGGCGAGGAAGCGGCGTGCTCCTCCGGGCGGGTCCGGATCGGGCACGGGCAGAGCCGTCGGCGGACCCGGGCGCCGATGGCTGCCGGTGTCCTCCCGCGGCTCGATATCCGTGATCGGTGGTACCGCCACACGCCTCCCTGGAGGGCCCCGGCGGACCCCGCGACGCCCAGATCGGCACTGTAGAGCACTTTGCGGGTGTTACGCGCCCGTGAAGACCCGGTTGAACTCCGTCCTCCACTCCTGCGCCTGCGATCCGAGGCGGTAGGCGCCGGGACCGTTGGCGAGGAGTCGTGCCGACACGGGCGTCGCCTGGGCGAGCGACCACTGGCACTGCATGGGCGAGCCGCAACCCGTCGACCCCTTCGGCGGGGCGACTGCCGAGCTGATGACGAGGTGGATGCGTCCCTGAGACACGCCGAACCGGCGGCTGTAGGCGCTGAAGACCCGCGGGGCCTTCTTCCACTCGCCCGCGCTCAGCGGGGTGAGGCCGGTGGCCGCCGAGTGGTGGTACATCTCGAGCCAGACGCCGCCGGAGCGGGCAAGGGCGGGCATCACGCCGCGCCAGGTGGCGCGGTGCGGCTTGCCGTCACGGCCGAGGTGATGGTAGGGGCCGCGCCCGGCGGCGATCGAGGTGAGGAACGCCGGGGCGATGTAGAAGTGGACGCGCTGAGCGTAGGAGCCGCCCGAGGGGTACGGACGCGCCGCCAGCAGGCGCATGGCGTCGGACATCTTCTGGCCGGGGCTGTCCGGGGCGATCACCGGGAGGGGCACGGGGCCCTTGGCCAGGCGCCAGCCGGTCTTGGTGACGATCAGCCGGTTGAGGGACGAGACGCGGATCCTCGTGCCGCGCACCCACTTGTAGCTGTACCTGACCTTGACCCGGCCGTCGTTGTACGCGTTGCCGATCTCATCGACGGCGACCAGCCCGGACGTGTTGCCGTAGCCGGGATCGTCGATCTCGTCCTGCAGACGGGCGGCGATGTCCTCGGGAGACAGGTCCGCGAGCAGCGACGCGCTGACCTTGCCGATCCGGAACCCGGAATCGCGCCCGGCCGGGTCGAAGAGACCGCCGACACCGGGATCCTGGCGGAAAGCACCACGATCGATGCCGATCGCCGGCCCCGGCCCTGAGGGGTCCGTGAGGACACGAACCGCCGCCTGCTCGTCGTAGAGGATGGACATCCTCTCGGCCATGGCCAGGCTCGGCACCGCCACGAGGGCGGCGACGGCGAGGGAAAGCGGGACGAGAAAGCGGGGAGGCGGCACGGTACTCCTGGAGTTGGGACTCCCCTCCCCTATCGGCGTCCGGCCCTGGGTTTACGAGGGGGGCTGGATAGGAATCCTCCGGTCCGTCCGCCTGGGCGCCAATTGACATCCGCGTCGACGCCAAGTGGCGTCGACAGATCCACGGGTTCCGACGGTAGGGTTCGCGGGTCAACCGGCACGGTCTAGGCTCGGCCCATGGGGATGCCCGCCACATTTGAGAGATCCGTCGAGATCGCCGCGCCGATCGAGCTTGTCTTCGGCTTCCACCTGGACACCCGCAACGCCCGGCTCATCTCCCCTGCCGGCACCACGGTCGTCGAGGTGAAGGGCGTCTTCCCCGTACGGCAGGGCTCGGTCGTGACGATGCGCCTGCGCCAGCGCCCGATTCCTCTCGCCAGCACCTGGCGGGTGAGGATCGACGCCGTCGAGAGGCCCACCCTGATCGTGGACGTCGCCGAGCGCTCCCCCTTCGCCGACTGGCGTCACGAGCACGCCTTCGCGTCGCTCGGCGACGACCGCACGCTGATGACCGACCGGGTCACCTACCGGCTTCCCCTCGGGTCGCTCGGCCGTTTGGCCAATCGACTCGTCGTGCGGCGCCAATTGGCGCACACCTTCGCCGAGCGGCAGCGCCTCACCCGTGCGGTGCTCGAGGAGCGGGCCGGAAGGGCGAGGGCGGCGAGCTGACATCCCGGGGGCCGACCGTGGTCTGGTTCCGTCGCGACCTGCGCGTGGCCGATCATCCTGGCCTGGCACGAGCCGCCCGCGAGGGCGACGTCGTCTGCCTGTTCGTCGTCGATCCCGCCATTCTCGGCCGCCGCCACCACCGTGCCCCGGCGCGCCTGCGGTTCCTGCGGGCCGGGCTGGAGGCCCTCGATGCGGAGCTCCTGGCCCGGGGCTCCCGGCTCGTGGTGCGCGAGGGGATCCCGGAGGAGGTCGTGCCGGCCGTGGCCGCCGAGGTGGCCGCGACCACCGTGACCCACATCCGGGAGGTCTCGCCGCTCGGGCGCGCGCGCGACGGGCGGGTGGCCGCCGCTCTGCGGTCGGCCGGAGTCGAGGTGCGGGTGACCGGCGGCGACCTGCTCGCCGAGCCCCGGGACCTCGCGGGCACCTCAGGTGGCGGCTATCGCGTGTTCACGCCCTTCAGCAGAGTCTGGAGCGCGATCCCGGTCCCCGAGCACGTTCCGGCGCCGCAGCGCATCGACGGGCCCGCGCTGGCCAGCGCGGGCCTCGCGCGTCTGCCATCCGGCGAGCCTCCGCTGCCCGCGGGGCCGGCCGCGGCGCGCGAGCGGCTGGTCGCGTTCATCCGCTCCGGGGCCGCCGACGCCTACGCGGCCGAGCGGGACATCCCCTCGCACGACGCGACGTCCCACATGTCGGCGTATCTGCGCTTCGGGATGTGTACGGGCGGCCAGATCGGGCGAGCCCTGGGGCGTCCGGCCGGCATCTCGGGCGGGCGGGAGGCCTTCTGGCGCCAGGTCTGCTGGCGCGAGTTCTACCACCACCACCTGGCGCGCAATCCTGAGGTCACCCGGGTGGCGTTCCAGCCGAATCTGCGCGGTGTCGCGTGGGAGGGATCGGACGACGACCTCGCGGCATGGAGAGCCGGAGAGACCGGGTTTCCAATCGTCAACGCGGGCATGCGCCAACTCGCGACGACCGGCTGGATGCACAATCGGGTCCGCATGATCGTCGCCTCGTTCCTGGTCAAGGATCTGCTGATCGACTGGCGGCGCGGCGAATCCGCCTTCATGCAGGAGCTCGTGGATGGCGATCCCGCCAACAACAACGGCGGCTGGCAGTGGACCGCGGGCACGGGGACCGACGCGGCGCCCTACTTCCGCGTGCTCAACCCGACCCGGCAGGGTCAGCGCTTCGACCCCGACGGTGGGTTCGTGCGGCGGTTCGTGCCCGAGCTGGCGCGGGTTCCCGACACGCACGTCCACGAGCCGTGGCGCCTCTCCGACGAGGAGCAGCGCGGTGCCGGGTGCCGCATCGGACGCGACTACCCGGCCCCACGGGTGGATCACCGCGAGCGGCGTGAGACCACGCTCGAGCTCTACCGGACGTCTCGGAAAGCGGCCGGCTGAGCGCCGGTCGTGGTCAGGAGGCCGGGGTGCGCTCCCCGAGAATCCGGGGGACGTCGAGCAGTTGCATGCGGCGATCCTCGACGCGCATGCTGCCACCGATGGGTCCGGACGTGTCGGTCACCTCTCTCAGGGCGCACCGTGCCGGGTCCACGATCAGGATCTCGCTGACCTCGTCGACGACGAGGCCGGCCGACAGCGGACCGGCGGCCACCACGACGATCCGGGCGTCGTCCATCGTCCACGCGGCGCCGACGCCGAGCAGGGAACGAAGGCTCACGACGGCGACCATGCGGCCTCCGAGGTTCATGACGCCCTCCACGTGACTCGGGCTGCCGGGCACCGGCCGGGGGGGTCTATAGGGGGCGATCTGCCGGACGAGCGCCATCGGCAGGGCGTACTCGACGCCGGCGACGCCGACGATCGCGATCTGGGTCGTGGTGGCGACGACGGTGCCGACCGGCGGCTCGCTTTTCTCACCCATCGCGGTGCCTATCGGCGCTCGCGTGCCGCGATTGAGCCCGGAGGCGGGTGGTAGGGTCCTCCACAGCAGGGGAGCTGCCGCACGGGCGGCTGAGAGGAGGCGCACCAGCCTCGACCCTCCAACCTGATCTGGGTAATGCCAGCGAAGGGAGTGCACGGACCCGGTGTCCGAGTCGGATCTGATCGAGCGGATCACGCTGCGCGCCGCGCGTCGGCCGGGCACCGAACTCGGTGTCGGCGATGACGCGGCCATCCTGAGCGTGGCCGGCGACGCGGTGGTGGCCCAGGACCTGCTGGTCGACAACGTCCACTTCCGGCTGTCAACCACGGGGGCGCGGGATCTCGGCCACAAGGCGCTGGCCGTGAACCTGTCCGACATCGGCGCGATGGGCGCCGAGCCGATCGCGGCATTCGTCGGCCTGGTGTTGCCCCCCTCCGGGTTCGACGGCGACGACTTCGATGGGCTTTACGACGGCATGGAGGAGCTCGCCGCCCGACACGGCGTGAGCGTCGCCGGGGGAGACCTGACGGGCGGGCCGGCGCTGATCCTGGCCGTGACGGTCATCGGCCGGCCGTATCCGGGCGTGGTTCCGCTGCGACGCGACGGCGCCGCCTCCGGGGATCTGCTGTGCGTCACCGGCAGACTCGGCGCTGCGGCGGCGGGCTTTGCGCTGCTCGAGGAGCCGGGCCTGGCCGACGGGATCGACGGGGCCGAGGCCCTGCGCGCGGCCCAGCGGCGGCCGGAGCCTCGCGTCGAGGCCGGGCGGCTGCTGGCCGGTCACGGCGCGACGGCGATGATGGACCTCTCGGATGGGCTCGCCCTCGACGGCGGGCGCATCGCCATGGCCTCGGGCCTGCGGGCGGTGATCCAGATCGACGCGATCCCGGTCGCCCCCGGGGTGGAGGCGGTCGCGCAGAGGACGGGGAGGGACGCGCGCGTCCTGGCGTTGACCGGCGGCGAGGACTACGAGTTGCTCGCGGCCGTCCCCGCGGACCGTCTGAACGCGCTGCGCGCGCTGCTCGGCGTTTCGCTCACTCCCGTCGGCGCCCTCGAGGACGGGGCACCGGGCCTGGAGGTCCGCGACGCCGATGGACGTGAGATCGCGCTGGAGAAGCCTGGGTGGGAGCACGATCTCTGAGGATGAGCTGCCCGGCGGCGCTTCGGCCTACCAGGCGCAGCCCGGCCCGCAGGTGCGGCTGACTGTCGGCGAGCGGGTGATGTCCTTGGTCAGGACGTACGTGGCGCCGGAGGCCGTGGTGGTCGAGAGGGTGTAGCCGCGGGCTCCGAGGCCGCTGACCGAGACCTCGTTGTGGATCGCCTCGGCGCCGGGCGCCGCGAGCCAGCTCAGGTTGGGCTCGGTGGCCCTGAGCTCCCCCGGCGTGATGGCGTCGTAGCTCTCGGTGTCGACAACGACCGACTCCAGGGTCGTCGCGCCGGTGCGCAGGAGCGACTGAGCGGTGGCACCCGATGCCTTGTCCCGGCTGCTCATGAAGATCGGGATCATCAGCGCCGAGAGCAGGCCGATCATGATCACCGTCACCAGCAGCTCCACGAACGTGAAACCTCTCTGGCGTTGACGACCGGGATTCGCGTCGAGTGGTGTCCGGGCCATGTTCCCCTCCGTGAGATGGATCTGTGCGTGTCTGCACATCCACGGTAGGAACCGAGTCCTCTTCGTCTGCTGATCCGCCGGAGGGTGCCGGGCTCCCCGTCCGGACGGGCGGGGCTCCCCCGTCCAGCCATCGCCGCTCGGAATGCCACCGCTGCATCGTGCGCCGGCTCGGCGCCGTGGCCGGATCGGGGTCGTGGCGGGCGCGCAACTCGCGCGCGACGGCGTCCAGCGGCTCCCCGCGGGCGAAGCGCGCCTCGGCCTCCCGACGCAGCGCCGGCCAGGCGTAGGAACCGGGGAGCTCCCGCCCGGAGGCGAGCCGGGAGATGCGGGCGAGGTGCGCGTCGAGCGCCCGGTGCCGCGCCCGCGTGAGGCAGCCGGCCGCCTCCCAGACGGACATCAGGCTGACGGCGAGATCGCGCCCCGCCCGGCGGCGGGCGAATTCATCCGAGCCGTGGTCGGCGCACAGCCAAACGCGCACGCCGAAGGGAAGGTGCAGGGCTGCCCGAGGGCCGCGACCGGGCCCCATGCAGATCGCGCAGGGCGGAGACGCCCCCATCCCCCGGGCTTTGTAGAACGTCTTGGCGGGCACGGGAGCGATGCTGGACGACTCGAGCGCGCGGCGGAACCCTCAACTGCGCCGCCCATGACGGCTCGTTGGTCCGGGCCGAGTCACGCGTGGAACTCCCCCAGTGAGCTCCGCACGCGGTCCGGAACGGATTCGCATCCGAGATTGTGGCTGGCGCTCCGTTGTGGGGTCCACGCCAATTGGCATCGTCAGACACGCCAATTGGCGCCCAACAACCACACGGGACCGAGGGAGCCCCCCGCCCCCGGAATCAGCGCAGGGAGGGGCTCAGTCGGCGGGCTGAGGGGCGGGGGCCGAAGAGATCTGAGAGGTCATCCCTCTCCAGGGCCTCCTCGGCGATCAGGCGGTCGGCGGCGGTGTGGAGGAGATCGAGGTTCGTCGTGAGGATCTGCGTCGCGCTCTCGAATGCCTGGAGGACCAACGCCCTCGCCGCGGCTTCGGTGCGTTCGCCGGCCTCGGCTCCCTGCGCTCCGGGGAGGCCGCCTTCCAGGCTCTCACCGGTCGTGGGCGCGGACATGGCCAGCTCTCCGACCATCCGGCGCGCGAGGGTGGCGCTGCGGAGCAGATCGTCCGCGGCTCCGCTCGTGAACTCGCCGAAGACCAGCTCCTCGGCGGCGCGGCCGGCCATCATCATGCCGAGGCGCTCGACGCATTCCTCGCGGGTCGCGAGGAACTTGTCCTCGTCCGGCAGGGAGACGGTCACGCCCAGGGCCTGCCCCTGTGGGATGACGGTCACGCGCTCGACGGTGTCGCAGCGGGGGCTCATGTGTCCGACCAGGGCGTGCCCCATCTCGTGGTACGCGACCAGCGCGCGCTCGTCGTCGGAGAGGATCCGGCCGCGGCGCTCGGGGCCCGCGGCGAGCCGCATGAGGGCCTTGCGGAAGTGCGGCATCGACAGGGAGTCTGTTCCGGCGCGGGCGGCCTCGAAGGAGGCCTCGTTGCAAAGGGCCGCCAGATCGGCGCCGGCCATGCCGACCGTGAACGCCGCGACGGCGGCCGAGTTCGTCCCGGGAGCGAGCGGGCGCCCGCGCAGGTGGACGTCCAGGATCTCGCGGCGCGCCTCGCGGCCCGGCAGGCCGACCGCGATCTTGCGGTCGAAGCGCCCGGACCGGACGAGGGCCGGATCGAGGTCGTCGAGCCGGTTGGTGGAGGCGAGGACGACGACCGGGCGGGCCGGATCCTGGGCGAAGCCGTCCATCTCGGTGAGGAGCTGGTCGAGCGTCTGCTCGCGCTCGCCCGACGAGGCGTGACCGGTGCGCTTGGCGCCGACCGCGTCGATCTCGTCGATGTAGACGACCGCGGGGGCCGCCTTGCGGGCGGCGGCGAAGAGCGCACGGATGCGCTTGGAGCCGAGCCCGGAGTAGACCTCGACGAACTCCGAGCCGGACGCGCTGAAGAAGGGCACGTTGGCCTCGCCGGCGACGGCCCGGGCAAGCAGGGTCTTCCCCGTTCCGGGCGGTCCGTGCAGGATGATCCCGCTCGGCAGCGCCGCGCCCACCTTCTCGAACCGCGCCGGATCGCGCAGCACCTCGACGATCTCGCTCACCTCGCCGCGGATCTCGTCGACGCCGGCCACGTCCTGGAACCGTGTCGTCGACTTCACGGCCTTCACCTGGTGCTTGAAACGGGCGCCGCCGGCCATCCGCAGCGCAAGCGCCGACACGACCACCAGGCCGAGGAGCAGCACGAGCGGACCCCAGGTCTGCACGAGGTACTCGATGTTCAGCCCGCCGCCCCCGCCGGAGACGTCGCCCACGGCCGCGGGCTCGGCGGCCGGCTGCTTGACGCGCAGCGGAACGTCGCCCTTCTGCGCCGAGTCGATGACCCGCTCGGTGAGCCCGGTCGGCAGCGCGGTCTCGCGCCGCTTGCCGTCGATCACGAGCGTCAGGCTCTGCGCGCCCGGGCTCGCGTCGAGCACGGCGGCGGACGGGACCCCGTTGTCGAGCAGCTCGAGCGCCTGGGAGAGCGGGATCGGCGTCGGCGTGGCGACGGCGCCGAGCGCCGGCATCGACGCGACCATCACCATCGTCGCAACAGCGGCGACCAGCGCTCCACGCATCCAGTGTCGCGTCCGCATCGGCCCTCCCCTTCGGGTCCATCCGTGTGATCACAAGGAAAGCGGGGAGCGCGGCCGGGGATAACCAACGGATGAGGGGCACCGGCCCCCCGACCGGGGAGTCACTACGATCGCTTCGTGAACGTCGACCGGGCAGAGTTCGAGCGCCTGGTGGGAGAGGCTATGGATTCCGTCCCCGAGCCCTTCGCCAGCGCCCTCGATGAGGTGGCCGTGGTGGTCGAGGACCATGCCCCGCCCGGCATGCCGCCGCTCTACGGGCTGTACACCGGCGTACCGCTCATCGAGGGTGTCGTCGTCTCGGGCCTGCTCCCCCCGCGGATCGCGATCTACGTGCATCCGCTGACCGACCACCACACCGACCGCGCCGACCTGGTGGAGCAGGTGCGGATCACCGTGCTCCACGAGCTCGGGCACCATCTGGGATTCGACGAGGAGCAACTGGATGAACTCGGATACGCCTGACGGCGACGCGATCGTCGCGGCGATCCTCGGGCGCCGCAGCATCGGCAGGATCGCCCCCGACCCGATCCCCCGGGCCCGGGTGGAGGAGCTCCTGGAAGCCGCGGTCCGCGCCCCGAACCACCACCTCACCAACCCCTGGTGGTTCGTGGTGATCACCGGCGACGCCCGCCGCGAGATCGGTGAGGCGTTCGCGCGAGCCAGCCTGCGGGCCGACCCGGGCCTCTCGCCTGCCGATGTCGAGAAGGCCGCGAACCGGCTGGAGCGTGCACCGGTCGTGATCGCGTGCTGTGTCCGGCCCGGCGAGGATCCTGTACAGGCGCGCGAGGATCGCGACGCCGTCGCGGCCGGCATCCAGAACCTGCTGCTCGCAGCCCGAGCCCGCGGCCTGGCGAGCATGTGGCGCACCGGAGCGATGCCCGACTGCCCCGAGGTGCTCGATGCCTTGGGGCTCGGCCCCCGCGACGCGGTGGTCGGGTTCGTCTACCTCGGCCTGCCGATGGGACCGGACCCCGCGAACCGTTCGCCGCGCCCCGATGTGGCTGAGCTCTCGGTCTGGCGTGGCTGGTGAGCCGGCGCTACGGTGGAGGACCGACCGTCGCGCCAAGGAGCACGTTGCGGTGACCGACACCGGATCCCCCACCCTGTACGCGGAGATGCTCCCGCTGGTCGAGGCGGGCGCGACGATCGAGCAGGCGGCCCGGCGCTTCGGCGACGACGACGGCGTCGCGGAGATCGCGGCCGGATTCATCCGCTGGCGCGCACGTGAGCAGGGTGACCTGAGCGGCGATCCGAGCGTGGCCCTCGCCCGCTTGGCGGACGAGTTGCACACGGCCCAGAACCACATCGCGGCCCTCGAGGCCGAGGGTCGTGACCTCCGCCGCGAACTCCACAGGGCTCAGCAGGCGATCGCGCGCGCGCGCGTCATCCTCGAGAGCGCTCCCGATTAGCCGCACGGCCGAGCCGCCGTCCGCTCGACGGCGACTCGACGCGCGTGCTCAGGCCGGGCGCTCGGGCGCGTTCTCGAGCCCCGAGACGGAGAGGCTCGCCTCCCCCCCATAGCGCTTGTTGAGGTTGATGATGATCGCCGTCATCCCCTCGAGGATGAGGGCGTTGGCGAGCGGGCCGGCGTCGAGCCCGCGGGTACCCGGAATGGCGGCCGTGAGCGCGATCACGGCCTCACGCGCCTCGCGGCTCTTGCCGCATACCAGCACGTCGGCGTTGAGGTGATGCTGCGCCTGGAGGCCGGCGGCCGGCAGGTTGTTGTACGCCACCACGACCTTGGCCTCGGGGGCGAGCTCCTGGATCTGGTGACCGCACGACGCATAGGGCAGGGCGTCGCCCTGCTCGGCGATCGCGCCGCTCTTGCCGAACCGGAGGGCGTTGACGACCGACACCACGACCTTGCCGGCGAGGGCGTCGGCCATCGGCGGGATCGTGGCCTCGATGCCCTCCCAGGGGATCGAGACGACGGCCATCTCCGCCGCGCCGGCCGCGGCGACGTTGTCGAGCGGCGTGAAGGTGCCGCTCGGCAGCGCCTCGCGCAGGGTCTCAGCGGCCTGGTCGGCCCGCTCCTGGCTCCGGGAGCCCACGATGATCTCGTGGCCTGCGGCGGCGAAGTTGATGGCGAGGCCGCGGCCCAGGTCGCCGGTACCGCCGAAGATCGCAATTTTCATCTGGTCACTCGTCTCCCGTGTGTGTGCTCTCGCCGGCCCGTCGTCGGGCGGCGTCGAGGGTGTTGGACAACAGGTACGCGATGGTCATGGGACCGACCCCACCGGGGACCGGCGTCAGCCATCCGGCCACCTCGGCGGCCTCGGCGGCGGCCACGTCTCCGCGCAGGCCGTCGTCGGTGCGGTTGATGCCCACGTCGATCACCGCGGCGCCGGGCTTGATCCAGTCGCCGCGGATCATCTCCGGCCGCCCCACCGCGGCCACGAGCACGTCCGCGGTGCGGCAGAGGGCGGGCAGGTCGCGGGTGCGCGAATGCGCGACGGTCACCGTCGCGCTGCGGGCCGTCAGCAGCAGGGCCATCGGCTTGCCCACGATCAGGCTGCGGCCCACGACGACCGCGTTGGCGCCCTCCAGCGGGATGCCCGCGCGGTCGAGGAGCCACATGATCCCGGCCGGGGTGCACGACACCGAGCCCGGCTCACCGCGGATCAGGCGGCCGAGGTTGACCGGCGCGAAGCCGTCCACGTCCTTGTCAGGGTGGATGCGGTTGGCGATCCGCACCTCGGACAGCTGATCCGGCACCGGGAGCTGCACCAGCATCCCGTCGATCGTGTCGTCGGCGTTCAGCTCGTCGATGACGGCGTCGAGCTCGGCCTCGGTCGTCTCGAGCGGCAGCACGACGCGGCGGGAGATCATCCCCGCCTCCTCGGCCGCGCGTGCCTTGCCGGCCTGGTACAGCTCGGACGCCGGGTCGGCGCCCACCTGGATCCCGGCGAGCCCCGGGGGACGGCCGTGCCGCGCCGCGAACGCGGCCACGCCCTGCGCCACCTCGGCGCGAAGCTCGGCCGCCGCGGCCTTGCCGTCGATGATCGTCGCCGCCATTCAGCCGACCTTTCTCATGGGCGCGGCGCCGGCCATCAGCCGCCGCTCGGCGCCATCCTCCGCGAACCGCACCTTCACCAGGTCCCCCCCGCCCTCGATCGCCGTCACCACACCCTCGCCGAAGGTCGCGTGGACCACCGAATCGCCCGTCGCCAGCGCGGGCGCGCGCACGCGTGCGCCCGCCGGGACCGTGACGGCGGTCGCCGTCGACCGCCGTCCCCCGGGCGCCGCCGCCAGGGCGTCGGCCGGAATCTCGCCGAGGAACCGTGACGGCAGGCGGTAATCCCGGCCGCCGTGGATCGCCCGGCTCTCCGCGTGGGTGAGGATCAGGTGCCGCCGCGCGCGGGTGAGGCCGACGTAGAAGAGGCGCCGCTCCTCCTCCAGCGTCTCGGGCGTGTCCGAGCGCGAATGCGGGAACAGGCCCTCCTCGAGCCCTGTGATGATCACGGTGTCGAACTCGAGCCCCTTGGCGTTGTGGATCGTCATCAGCGTCACCGCCCCGCTCGACGCGTCCACCAGGTCGGCGTCCGCTTGCAGCGCGATTCCCTCCAGGAAGCCTCCGAGGGTCGCCTCCTCCTCGGAGGCGTCGTACTCGGCAGCGACCCGGACCATCTCGTCGAGGTTCTCGATGCGCCCCTGGGCCTCGAACGTGCCCTCGCGCTCGAGCGCCTCGCGCAGTCCCGAGCGGTCGATCACCTCCTCGATGACGCGGTCGAGCGGGCTCCCTGCGGCCACGCGCCGGCGGATGTCCTCCAGCAGCTCTCCGGTCGCCGCGATGGTCGCCCGCTGGGCCGGCTGGAGGCCCGCGACCTCGTCGGGGCGCAGCAGCGCGGCGCCGATCGGCAGCACGTGCGCCGCGGCGAAGGCCTCGAGCTTGGCGATGCACCCCGGCCCGAGCCCGCGCTTGGGCGCTCCGAGCATGCGAGCGAGGCTGACGCCGTCGGCCGGGTTGGAGACCACCCGCAGGTAGGCCAGCAGGTCACGCACCTCGGCGCGCTCGTAGAACCGGGGACCACCGACGACCGTGTAGTTGACGCCGCGGCGCACCAGCTGATCCTCGATGGCGCGGCTCTGGGCGTTGGTGCGGTAGAAGACCGCGATGTCGGAGAGGCTGTCGCCGCGCCCGAGCGCCTGGTCGATCGCGCCGGCCACCGCCCGGGCCTCCTCGTGCTCGTCGCGGCACGCGACGGCGGTGATCGGCTCCCCGTCGCCGAGGTCCGTCCAGAGGCGCTTGGAATGGCGGTGCGGGTTGCGCTCCACGACCGCGTTGGCCGCGCGCAGGATCGTGCCCGTGGAGCGGTAGTTCTGCTCGAGGGCCACGACGTGGGCGTTGGGGTAGTCGCGCTCGAAATCGAGGATGTTGGCCACGTCCGCGCCCCGCCAGGAGTAGATGCCCTGGTCGTCGTCGCCCACCGCCATCACGTTGCGCTGGGGCTCGGCGAGCGCGCGCACGAGTCGGTACTGGGCGTGGTTGGTGTCCTGGTACTCGTCCACCAGCACGTGCGCGAAGCGCGTCTGCCAGCGCGCGCGCACGGCCTCGTCGTTCTCCATCAGGAGGGCCGTGACCATCAGCAGGTCATCGAAGTCCATCGCGCCGTTGGCGCGCAGGGCGTCCGCGTAGCGGCGGTAGACCCGGGAGGCGACCTCGTCGTTGTACGAGCCGTCGAGGGCGGCCATCTCCTCGGGCCCCCGCAGGTGGTTCTTGGCGTCGGAGATCCGCGCCTGGAGCGCGCGGGGCGCGAACCGCTTGGGGTCGATGTCCTCATCGACGGTGCAGCGGCGGATCAGCCGCAGCTGGTCGTCGCCGTCGTAGATCGAGAAGTCGCGCGCATAGCCCGCGGACGGCGCCTCGCGCCGAAGGATGCGGACGCACGCCGAGTGGAACGTCGAGGCCCAGATCGCGCGGGCGCGGGGCCCCACGAGCGTGCCGATGCGCTCGCGCATCTCGCCGGCGGCTTTGTTGGTGAACGTGATGGCGAGGACCGCCTGGGGCGGAACCCCGTCCTCGATCAGTCGAGCCACGCGGTGCGTCAGCACACGCGTCTTGCCACTCCCCGCTCCGGCCAGCACGAGCAGCGGCCCGTCCCCGTGGAGAACGGCCTCACGTTGGGGAGGATTGAGGCCGGCGAGCGGGTCGGGCACCTACTCGATCCTACCGGAGGCACCCGACGCCCCACGGGCGCCGGGGGCTAGATTCCCGCCCCGGAATTGAGGCCGAGGATGCTCGCGACCTCCTCCTCGGCGCTCAGCGTGTCGTCGGCGTGCGGCCGCGCTGTGAGCGGCCGCCCGGCGCGCACGTCGGCCAGGTCGCGCTCGAGTTCGCTGACCCGGCGCACCAGCGAGTTCATCGCCTCGGCGACGGGGTCGGGGAGGTGGACGTGGTCGATGTCGGGGTGGTGCACGTCGTGCGACACCCTGCGCCCGTTGACCACAACCGGGCGGCCCGGGTTTCCCACCACGGTCGAGTTGGGGGGCACGTCCTTGATCACGATCGCTCCGGCGCCCACCTTGGAGCACTCGCCCAGCACCACCGGGCCGAGGACGCGGGCGCCCGTGCCGACGATCACTCCGTCGCGCACGGTCGGGTGGCGCTTGCCGACGTCCTTTCCGGTGCCACCCAGGGTCACTCCCTGGTAGACCGTGACGTCCTCGCCGATCTCGGTGGTCTCTCCGATGACCACGCCCATGCCGTGGTCGATGAAGAACCCCGGGCCGATACGCGCCCCGGGGTGGATCTCGATGCCGGTGAGGAAGCGGGAGACCTGGCTGACGACACGGGCCGGCAGGCGCAGGCCGCGGCCGTAGAGCGCGTGGGCGCCGCGATGCATCCAGACGGCATGCAGACCGGGGTAGCAGAGCAGTATCTCGACGAGCGACGTGGCCGCCGGATCACGTTCCCGCGCGACCTGGATATCGCGGTCGAAGGACCGCTTCGCGCCGCCAATCCGTGCGAGCAGCGAGCGCCGTGGCATGCGGGCTAGTATAGGCGCCCCCCGGCAGGAGGCGCCCAACTGACACGTCAGAAGCTGAAGCTGACGTTTCCCGAGCAGCTGATCAAAGAGCCGATCATCTACACGCTCTCCAAGCGGTTCGACGTGGTCACCAACATCCGACGCGCCGACATCCGCGAGAGCACGGGCTGGGTGATCATGGAGGTGACCGGAACCGAGCAGCGCCTCACCGAGGCGCGCCGGCATCTCGAGGGCCTCGGCGTGCGCGTCGATGACCTGGAGACCTACGTCGAGTAGCGTCGCCGTCGAGGGGGCGTCCTGCCAGCCCGGCCCCTCCCCCACCTCCCGCGCCCTGCGGCTGGAGGGTCTGCGCGCCGACGGCCTGCCGGCCCTGCGCGCCCTGCTCGCCGAGCTCCCCGCCCCGCCCTGGGACGCCGAGGTGGCCGTCGACGACCCGCTGGGCGGCCTGCTGCTGGCCGAGGGCTTCGAGCCCTACGCCCAGGTCGCGGTGCTCGCGCGGCCGGTGGAGGGCCTGCCCCGCCCGCCGTTCGTGCCCGGCGTCAGCGTCGAGCCGTATCGCAACGAATGGTCGGAGGCGTTCACGGCCGCCGAGCAGATGGCGATGGAGGGTCTCGCCGTGTTCGCCGAGATGGGCCAGCCGACCGGCTACGAGGGCGCGGAGGGTTTCGACGCCTTCAGCGTCGCGCGCAACGAGCGCGACATGCTCGGGTTCGCCCAGGCGATGCTGCCCGAGGGGTGGATCAACTGGATGGGCGTGGTGCCCGAGGTCCGCCGCCAGGGCATCGGCCGACTGCTGATCGCCGACCTCGCGCGCCAGGTGCGCGAGGCGCGCGGAACCCACCTCGCGGCGCTCGTCCAGGTGGACACCCCCGGCCTGGCGTTCCTGCGCGCGCTCGGCTTCAAGGAGCGCGGGGCGCGGCGGGCGCTGATGATCCGCCGCGCCTCTCTAGGTGTAGTCACCCGCAGCGTTGTTGACGGAGCCGGGTTGACGTAGGGAGGACCCCCGGGGCTCTGTGGAGGTGTCGAAGCCATCCACACCCTGGGGGTCCTCGTGGCTCACGCTAACGCTCGGTTGACTGTCCACGGAAGGGCGCTCCTTGTGGAGCGGATCCTCTCCGGCCATCGCCCGGCCGATGTCGCCCACCACATGGGCTGCTCGCGGGCCACCGCCTACAAGTGGCTGCGTCGGCACCGGGCCGAAGGTGCCGCGGGCCTTCTCGATCGCCCGAGCCGACCGCGTCGTTGCCCGCATCGCACCCCGGCCGCCACCGAGCGGGCGATCCTCGATGCACGCCGCCTGCATCGAAAAGGCGCCGACTGGATCGGTGCCGAGCTGGGGATCGCGGCCTCGACGGTGGGGCGGGTGATGCGCAGGCACCAGATGCCGCTGTTGCGCGATCTGGACGCCCTCACCGGCCAGCCGGTGCGCCGAGGATCGGCCACAGCGGTGCGCTACGAGCGCCGGCGTCCGGGCGAGCTGATCCACATCGACGTCAAGAAGCTGGGGGCGGATCCCCGACGGCGGCGGCTGGCGCGCCCACGGGCGCGGGCCAAAGCCGGTCATCCGCCGCGCCCAGGGCTACGACTACGTCCACTCGGCCCTCGATGACCACTCGCGCCTTGCCTACTCGGAGATCCACCCCGATGAGCGCGGCGAGACCTGCGCGGCCTTTATGGCCCGCGCCGCCGCATTCTTTGGCGAGCACGGCATCACCCGCATCGAGCGGGTGATGTCAGACAACGCCCTCAACTACCGGCGCTCGGTGGCGTTTGCGGCCGTCCTTGCCGATCTGGGCGCCCGTCACATCCTGATCCGACCCCACTGCCCGTGGCAGAACGGCAAGGTGGAGAGGCTCAACCGCACCCTGCTGACCGAGTGGGCCTACTCGCGCGTCTTTCGCTCCAACGCTGAGCGGGCCGCGTGCCTGCCAGACTGGCTCGAGCACTACAACACGCGCCGCCGCCACAGCTCCCTGGGCGGCCTTCCTCCGATCAGCCGCCTTTCAACAACGTGGTGAGCGACTACACCTAGAGCGCCCGACCGAACGGCGACTCCCCGAGCTGGGCTCCGTCGACTCGACCGCGGCCCGGCAAGGCACCCCAGGGGACTCGGCCCCCCCACTCTCACTTTGTACCACGCACGGGGCCCTCATGAGGCCGCGGATCGCACTGCATGATCACCGCCGGACGCGGGACCCACCGACGTGGAGAGGAGCGGAATGCGCACACTGTTCTCGACCCGCCGTGGCGGAGTGTGGCCATGACCGAGCACGCGGTGGTGATCGCGGGTGGCGGTCCGACAGGGCTGATGCTGGCGGGCGAGCTGGCGCTGGCGGGAGTCGATGTCGTCATCATCGAGCGACGCACGAGCCGGGATGTTGACGGATCGCGGGCCGGGGGTCTCCACTCCCGCACGATCGAGGTGCTGGATCAGCGCGGCATCGCCGAGCGATTCCTGTCGGCGGGGCACGTCGTCCCGGGCCTGGGGTTCTCCGGGAGCGTCATGGACATCAGCGACTTCCCCACCCGCCACAATTACGTCCTCGCGCTGTGGCAGAGCCTCTTCGAGCCCATCCTGGCCGACTGGGTCGATGGGCTCGGGGTTCCAATCCTTCGTGGTCGCGAGGTCGTCGGCTTCGCGCACGACGACACCGGCGTCGAGGTCGGACTGTCCGACACGACGTCGCTCCGAGCCGGGTACCTCGTCGGTTGCGACGGAGGACGCAGCCTGGTGCGCACTGCAGCCGGCATCGACTTCGTGGGGTTGGACCCCTCCACCAGCTGGATGATCGCCGAGGTCGACATGGACGAGCAGCCGGAGCTCGGCATGCGCCCCGAGGGCGGTGGCATCGGTCCCGTGAACCGGGTGGAGGGCGGTGGGCCATTCCGGGTCGTGCTGAAGGAGCAGCGGGTCGAACACACCGGCGAACCCACCCTGCGGGACCTCAGCGAGGCACTCGTCGTCGCCTACGGGACCGACTTCGGCGTGCGCAGCCCCGACTGGATCTCACGGTTCACCGACATGACGCGGCAGGCGGCCTCCTACCGTCAGGGCCGAGTCATGCTCGCCGGGGACGCGGCACACGTGCATCCCCCGCAGGGCGGCCAGGGCCTCAACACCGGCGTGCAGGATGCGGTGAACCTGGGGTGGAAGCTGGCCCAGGTGGTCAAGGGGACCTCACCCGAGTGCCTCCTGGACACGTTTCACGCCGAACGGCATCCGGTCGGCGCCCGGGTGCTGCACAACACCATGGCGCAGGTCGCGCTCGGCAGCCCCGGCGAACGCCATTCGGCCCTGCGCGACATCGTGGCCGACCTGCTGAGCATGGACGAGCCGCGCAGGCGCATCGCCGGGATGCTCTCCGGTCTCGACATCCACTACGACCTCGGCGAGGGGCACCCGCTGCTCGGGCGCCGCATGCCCGATCTCGACCTGCACACCGCGGACGGCCCCACGCGGGTGTTCACCCTGCTGCACGACGCCCGGCCGGTGCTGCTCGACCTCGGCGCGCTCGGCGGCCTCGACATCGCGCCGTGGTCGGACCGCGTCCGCCTGGTCAGCGCCGAGCATGCCGGCGGGTGGGAGCTTCCGGTGGTCGGCCCGGTCATCGCTCCCAGCGCCGTCCTGATCCGGCCCGACGGATACGTCGCCTGGGTCGGAGAGCGAACGCGCCTCGGGCTCACGGACGCCCTGACCACCTGGTTCGGACCACCCACCGCGGCGTAGCGGACCGGCTCCCGGGATCGACATGCCGGGAGCTCTTTGCCCGAGGCGCTAGGGAAGGACCTGGGGGACGAAGGTCTGGTCGTCCATGGGCGGGCGGACGTACAGCTTGTCGTCGCGCCGCGTGGGCAGCACGACCGGCTCGGGCGTGAGGTCCTCGTAGGGCACCTGGGTGAGCAGGTGCGAGATGCAGTTGATGCGCGCGCGCCGCTTGTCGTCGGCCTCGACCACGTACCAGGGCGCCTGCTTGGTGTCCGTGTGGGCGAACATCGCATCCTTCGCCCGCGAGTACTCCACCCAGTTCTCGCGCGACTTGAGGTCCATCGGGCTGAGCTTCCAGCGCTTGGTCGGGTTGTCGATGCGCTCCTGGAACCGGCGCTCCTGCTCCTGGTCGCTGACCGAGAACCAGTACTTGACCAGCTTGATGTCGGACCGGATGAGCATGCGCTCGAAGTCGGGCGCGGTGGCGAGGAAGTCGCGGTACTCCTCCTCGGTGCAGAAGCCCATCACCCGCTCCACCCCGGCGCGGTTGTACCAGCTGCGATCCAGCAGCACCATCTCGCCGCCGGCGGGCAGGTGGGCGACGTAGCGCTGGAAGTACCACTGCGTGCGCTCGCGCTCGGTGGGGGCCGTCAGGGCGACGACCCGGCAGATCCGCGGGCTGAGGCTCTCGGTGATGCGCTTGATGACGCCGCCCTTGCCGGCCGCGTCGCGCCCCTCGAACACCACCAGCAGCTTGAACCCGCTGTGCTTGATCCACTCGTGCATCTTCACGAGCTCGATCTGCAGCCGCGCGAGCTCCTCCTCGTAGAGCTCCTTGTTGAGCCGCTTGGTCTTCTTCGGCGCGGCGCCGTTGCTGGCGGCGGCCTTCTTCGCTGCGGCTGTCCCCTTCTTGGCCATCTCAGCTCCGATTCACACAGGACTCGGCGAGCGGCGGAGGTGCCCCTACGCGTCCTCGAAGAGGGGGGTGGTGAGGTAGCGCTCGCCCGTGTCGCAGAGGAACGTAACGATGAGCATGCCGGCGCTCTCTGGCCGCCGGGCCAACTCGAGGGCGGCCCAGACGTTCGCTCCCGCACTGATGCCGACCAGGATGCCCTCCTCACGCGCCAGACGCCGGGACATCGCGAAGGCGTCGTCGGCCGAGCAGGCGATGACCTCGTCGTAGATCTCGGTGTTGAGGACGCCGGGAACGAAACCCGCGCCGATCCCCTGGATCTTGTGCGGTCCCGGCGTTCCGCCCGAGAGCACCGGCGAGTCGACCGGCTCCACGGCCACGGCGCGCAGCTCGGGGCGGCGTTCCTTGAGCACCTCCGCCACGCCGGTGATGGTGCCGCCGGTGCCGACGCCCGCCACCACGGCGTCCACCAGCCCGTCGGTGTCGGCCCAGATCTCCTCGGCGGTGGTCCGGCGGTGCACCGCCGGGTTGGCCGGGTTCTGGAACTGCTGGGGCACGAAGGCGCCCTCGGTGGCCTCCGCGATCTCCTCGGCCCGGGCGATCGCGCCCCTCATGCCCTCCGCGCCCGGCGTGAGCACCAGCTCGGCCCCGTAGGCCTTCAGGAGGGTGCGCCGCTCGACGCTCATCGTCTCGGGCATCGTCAGGATGCACCGATAGCCCCTCGCCGCGGCGACGAACGCGAGTGCGATGCCGGTGTTGCCCGAGGTCGGCTCCACGATGACGCTCGTCCCGGGCACCAGCCGTCCGTCGGCCTCCGCCGCCTCGATCATCGCCAGGCCGATGCGATCCTTGACCGACCCGGCGGGGTTCAGCGACTCGAGCTTGCCGACGATCTGGGCACCGGACCCCTCGGCGATCCGACCGAGCCGGACCATCGGAGTGCGCCCGATCAGTTCGGTGATGGAGTCCACGATCGGCATCGGGCGGACCCTACCATCGCGCCCCGCCGGCAGCTCAGCCGACCAGGGTCGAGAGACGGGACTCGGGCCGGGCCCCGTAGTGCGAGATCACCTCGGCGGCTGCGATCGCGCCGATGCGGGCGCACTCGGGGAGCGCGCGTCCCGTGGTGAGCCCGTGCAGGAAGCCGGCCGCGAAGAGGTCGCCGGCGCCGGTGGTGTCGACGACCCGCTCGATGGGCACGGCCGGAACGGCGTGCACCTCGTCGGCGGTGACCACCAGCGAGCCGGCTTCGGATCGCGTGACGACGGCGATCTCGCAACGGCCGCGCACGGTGGCGACGGCCTCGTCGACGCCGTCGGTCTCGTAGAGGGCTTCGATCTCGTGCTGGTTGGCGAACAGGACGTCAACCTCGTGGTCGACCAGGGCGCGGAACTCCTCGCGGTGCCGATCGACGCAGAAGGGGTCGGACAGCGTGAAGGCGATGCGCCGGCCGGCGCCGTGCGCGACCGTCATCGCGATCCGGAAGGCCTCCTTCGCCTGGGGCGGATCCCACAGGTAGCCCTCCAGGTACGTCACGGCGGCGCTCGCGACGAGGTCGGGGGCGACGTCGTCCGGGCCCAGCTCCACGCTGGCGCCGAGGTACGTGGACATCGTCCGCTGCGCGTCGGGCGTCACCATGATCAGCGAGCGCGCGGTTCCGGGGCCGTCCTGCGCCGCCGGCGTGTCGAAGGCCACCCCGGCGGCGCGGATGTCGTGTGTGAAGATCCGGCCCAGCTCGTCGTCGCGCACCTTGCCGATGTAGGCGGCGGTCCCGCCGAGCGAGGCGATGCCCGCCACCGTGTTGGCGCACGACCCCCCCGACACCTCGACGCCTGGGCCCATGAGGCTGTACAGCGCGTCGGCCCGATCGGCGTCGATCAGCGTCATACCGCCCTTCGGGAGGTCGTGGAGCACGAGCGTGTCGTCGTCGGTCGCCGCGAGGACGTTGACGATCGCGTTGCCGATTCCCAGTACGTCCAGACCCGCCGTGCCGTCGCCGGAAGCCATCCGCGTCTCCTGTCTCGGTGCCGAGGGGCAGACTAATGGAGCCGCCATGGCGTTACGCCACCGGTTACGGGCCCGTGAAGTCTTCACCATTTCATCCACAGGGTGTGGACGACCGCGCACGCCCCGGCACCCTCCCGAGGTCGAGGGCCCACCTCCCCGTGTGGGCTAGACGTCCGTAGGGTCCGGTTCGCGCCGGAGCAGGGCAGTCTTGCTCGCATGACAACGGCCCGGTAGCTCAGTGGAGAGAGTGCGCGGCTTCGTACCGCGCGGCCGGAGGTTCGAATCCTTCCCGGGCCACTCTTTCGCCAGCATCCAGCGATGCGCCCACCCGGGCGCATCGCCAAGCATGGGAGAGACCACATGACCGATGACGAGGTCGGCGCGATCGAGGCGGCTCTGCGCAAGCGGGGGTACACGCTCAAGATCCAGGAACTGCCGGACGGCAAGCTCGTGGCCGAGGCGATCCCGACCGGTGTCACCCGCAGCGGGCCCGGGATCACCTTCCGAGGGGACACGCGGCTCGAGGCGGCACAGCGGGTGCAGAGCGCCCTGACGCCGACGACCTAGGCGTTCCCGAGGCGGCACCCGAGGACAGGTCGCCCCGACTCCACCCCGGCCCCTCTAGATGTGGAACATGGGCGCGTCCTGGATCCGCGACTCGCGGTCCTGCATGTCCGCGATCGTGAGGCCGCCGAGAAGGTCGGCCAGCGCGGCCTGGGCCTCGACCCAGACCGACTCGGCCCCGCGGCCGGCACCGTCGCCGCCCGGCGGGGTGATGCGGCCGTCGACCGTCTCGACCACCTCGAGGATGCTGACCTCGACCGGCGAGCGCCGGAACGAATAGCCGCCCTTGACCCCGCGCTGGCTCTGGAGCACCCCGGCGCGGCGCAGCCCGGCGAAGATCTGCTCGAGGAAGTGGAGCGGGATGCCACGGGCCTCCGCGACCTCGAGGATCGGCACCGGCCCCGCCGATCCGCGCTGCGCCAGCTCCGTGAGTGCGAGCACGGCGGAGCGGCTCTTCTCGGTGATCGTGATCACGGCGGAACTCCCCTAAAACCCTCGATTGATCGGGAGTTTATCCGAGACGCCCCGCGAGTGGGCTAGCGGTCGAGCTCCTCCTCCAGCTCCTCCTCCAGGGAGAGGGCGTCCACGTAGTCCTCCCGGACCACCGACGGCTCGTACGGACGGCCCTTCTTGGCGCGGAGGTGGTAGACGCGCAGGAGGCTGTCGATCCAGCCGTCGAGGTCGGAGACCATGAACTCATAGGCGCATTCGCCGGTGTGAAGGATCATCCGCGGGCGGCGGCCGCCGCGGGGCATGCCCCCCGGCGAGACCGGGAAGCGCTCGATCTCGGTGATGTCGTCCAGCGCGATCTCGCGGCGCTTGGCGCGGAGGGCGGTGTCGAGCGCCGTCGGGACGAAGATCAGCCGATCCTCGGTGCACATCAGGTCGCCGTGGCGCGCCAGCCAGCCGTTCTGCAGGTCGGCCCCGGACTTCTTGAGGATCGTCTCGTCCGGTCGCGGCTTGTCGGCATGCGCGACGCGGGGCAGCGTGCGGTTGCTCTTCGAGGCTGCGTTTCCCATCGTTGACGCGACTCCTTCGCCCGGGTCTGAACGGTCGGAGTGTATCCCCGCTCCGGCTCCGGGGCCGAAGCGCAGCGGTGGGCCGTCCGAGGCCGGCGGTAGGGTCAACAGGCGATCGGGCTCCCGTCCCCATTGGGGTTTCGTTGGACAGCTACGACGCCTGGCTCGAAGACTTTCGCCGCAGACTCGCCCTGCACGACGCGGGCGTCGCGGCTCTGGCGCGTGATCTGGCCTCGCGGACCAAGTGGACGATTCGGGCCATGGGCAGCGATGAGTTCTCCGCTCCCCCGCCGACCGCCGGGATGCCCCCGGACGTGCTGTGCGAGCGCGGCACCACCCGGCCTCTGTGCTTCGAGGTGGAGTTGCCCGAGACGCTCGTGCGCCGGACCACGGTCGACCGGCTGCGGGCGCTGAGCGCCACCGGTCTGGAGCCCCGCGTCGTCCTCGTGGCGGCTCCCGATGTGCACGAGCGGAGCATCGGGTCCGCGCGGCGCATGCTCCACCGTGCCGGCATCACCCTCGACGTCGCGGCGATCGCGCCCGACGAGGCGACCATCACCGGGGCCGACTGGTAGGGGGTCCGACCGGACACGGGCGCGGCCGTCTCTTCCCCCTTCGGCCGAGCCCCCGCCCACAAACAGCGAGGGCGCCGTGTCGGACGGCGCCCTCGCGAACAGTCATCCCGCCCGGAGGGTCAGTTCAGGAACGGGATGACGAGCAGGGCCACGATGTTGGTGACCTTGATCATCGGGTTGATGGCCGGGCCGGCGGTGTCCTTGTAGGGGTCGCCGACGGTGTCGCCCGTGATCGCGGCCTTGTGGGCTTCCGAGCCCTTGCCACCGTGGTGGCCGTCCTCGATCAGCTTCTTGGCGTTGTCCCACGCGCCACCGCCCGAGGTCATCGAGATCGCCACGAAGATACCGGTGACGATCGTGCCGAGCAGCAGCCCGCCGAGCATCTCGCGGCCGTTGTTCACGCCGAAGACGAAGGCGATGATGATCGGGAAGAGGATCGGAATCGCCGCGGGGAGCAGCATCTCGCGCTGGGCCGACGCCGTCACGATGCGGACGCATCGCGCGTAGTCGGGGCGCTCGGTGCCCCCCATGATCCCCGGCTTCTCGCGGAACTGGCGGCGCACCTCCTCCACCACCTGGCCGCCCGCTTTTCCGACGGCCTCCATCGCGAAGGCTGCGAAGAGGAACGGCATCATGCCGCCGATGAAGAGCCCGACGACCACGAACGGGTTGATCAGGCTGAAGTCGAGCGTCGCCGCGGCGGCATCGCCGATGGAGTGGCGCAACTCCTCCACGTAGGAGACGAACAGGACCACGGCCGCGAGACCCGCGGAGCCGATCGCGTACCCCTTGGTGACGGCCTTGGTGGTGTTGCCCACCGCGTCGAGGGGGTCGGTGATGGCGCGAACGCTCTCATCCATGCCCGCCATCTCGGCGATGCCCCCGGCGTTGTCGGTGATCGGCCCGAAGGCATCGAGCGCGACGACCACGCCGGTGAGCGAGAGCATCGCCATCACGGCGACGCCGATGCCGTAGTAGCCGGCCAGCTCGTAGGTGGCCGCGATGGCCCCCGAGATCACGATGATCGGGGCGGCGGTGGCCTTCAGGCCCACCGCGAGGCCGGCGATGATGTTGGTGCCGTGACCGGTCTCGGACGCCCTGGCGATCTTCTTGACCGGCGGCCAGATGGTGCCGGTGAAGTACTCGGTGATACCCACCAGGATGACCGTGACGCCCACGCCGATCACCGCGCACCAGAAGTAGTCCATCCACTTGTGGCCGTTGGCCACGTTCTCGGCGCCGTCCATCAGCCAGTAGGTGACCGGCAGGAAGCCGAGGATCGACAGAATCGCGGAGACTCCGAGGCCGGTGTACAGCGCCGCCGTGACCGACTCGTTCTTGCCGACGCGCACGAACCAGGTGCCGATGATCGAGGTGATGATCGATACGCCACCGATCGCCAGCGGGAAGATGAGGGCGTTGCCGAAGTCGGCGAGGAACAGGGATCCCAGGAACATGACGGCGACGGTGGTCACCGCGTAGGTCTCGAACAGGTCGGCCGCCATGCCCGCGCAGTCGCCGACGTTGTCGCCCACGTTGTCCGCGATGACCGCCGGGTTGCGCGGGTCGTCCTCGGGGATGCCCGCCTCGACCTTGCCGACCAGGTCGGCGCCGACGTCGGCGCCCTTGGTGAAGATGCCACCGCCCAGACGGGCGAAGACGCTGATCAGGCTCGAGCCGAAGGCCAGGCCGACCAGCGGCGGGACGTCGGCCGCGCCCTTGCCCAGGATCAGGAAGTAGCCGGACACGGACAGCAGGCCGAGGCCCACCACGAGCAGTCCGGTGACCGCCCCTCCCTTGAACGCCACGCCCAGAGCCGCTCCCAGACCCTTCTTGGCGGCCTCCGCGGTCCGCACGTTGGTGCGAACGGAGACGTTCATGCCGATGAAGCCGGCCGCGGCGGACGCGGCGGCTCCGATGAGGAAGCCGACGGCCGCCTTCCAGCCGAGCAGGGACGAATCGACGGACTGTCCGAGCAGTCCGATGAGAACGAAGAGTACGACCGCGACGGCGGCGATGATCGTGTACTGGCGCTTCAGGTACGCCTGCGCGCCCTCTTGGACGGCCGCGGCGATCTCGCGCATCCTCTCGTCACCGGCCGGCTGCCTGAGCAGGTAGTAGGTGAGTCCGATGCCATAGGCCACGGCCACGAGGCCGAGGACCACCGCGAGCCAGACAGTGTTGTCCGACAGGAAGTCGGCCAATTGGTTCCTCCGAGATCGTGGTCGGTCGAGCGCGCCGAACTGCCCGATCTGGGCCACGCGCACCGGGTCGCGCCGGCATGTGCTCGTGGCGAATGAGCACCATGCCAACGCGGCTTTCTACCACACCACCCCGGACGACGCGGCCGGGTCCGGCCGTGCCGCCCGGGAAACCCCCGGACTACCGGCGGCTTCCCGGCGGCACCCAGAGCCGGCCCGCCGGGTCATCGGCCGGCGGCGGCGGTGGCGGGGGCGGACCCTCAGGCCCTCCCGGCGACTCGTCCGGGTCCTCGTCGCCCGGCTCCTCCGAGGCCCGCGCATATGCCATCTGGAGGACGGCGAGCGGCTCCTTGAAGGGATTCACCTGGGCGGACCCCAGCTCGTGCTCGGCGACGCCCAGCAGAGCGCGGAGCGCCTCGATCGCCTGGCGCGCCTGGGGCAGGTCGCGCGCGTCATCGCCACTCGGCCCCATCCCCAGCCGGATGCCGGCCATGTCGATGAACGTCGCCATGCACTGGAGCAGGACGTCGCGGACGGGCGTCCGGGCGAGGCGGTCGGCCAGCGCGGCGGAGATCTCCTCCTGGGTCGGCTGGCGCTCGGGCCCCGGGGGCGGCTGCGTGGGATCGCTCATGCCGCCGCCGCCGAGAGCTCGAGGGCCTCGTGGGCCGAGGAGCGGGTGCGCTCGACCACCTCGGCGTGCATGGCGCGCACGTCGCCCAACTCGGCCAAGCGCGCGACCTGGTGCATCGCCCCGTTACCCTCGGAGAGCACGCGCGGAATGACGGCCAGGAACGGCGTCAGCCCGAGGGGCTCGTGAACCGGTGCCGACCACTCGAGGAGGCGCTCGATGGCCTCGGTCGTGGGTCGCTCGCGTCTTCTGTCGAGATCGATGAGGCGTCCTTTCAGTCCGTGGCGCTCGGCGCGCCACATGTTCTCCTCGATGAGCCCACGCTGGTGGGCCGGGAGCGGGTGTCCGGCGTCGTATTCGGCGGCGAAGGTGGCGATGCAGGCCAGCGCGAGGGCCGCGATGCCCAGAGCGAGCGGCATCTCGGCCTGGCCGTCGCAGATGCGCACCTCGACCGTGCCGAAGTTGTGGTGCGGTCGGACGCTCCACCAGATCTGGGTGCTCTCAACGATCGATCCGGTGCTCTCGAGCAGCTCGACGAACCGGGCGTAGTCGTCCCAGCCGGCGTACGCGTCGGGCACGCCGCAGCGGGGGAAGCTCTTGGTGAACACCTGCATGCGCGTCGAGTGGAGCCGGGTGGCCCGCCCCCCGTACACCGCGCTGTTGGCCGACAGCGCGAGGAACTCGGGCAGCAGGCTGCGCATCGCGGTGGAGATGGCGACCGCGCGGTCGGCGTCGCGGACGCCCGAGTGCAGGTGCAGCGACCAGGTGTTGTTCGTCCAGGCGACGTAGCCCAGCTCCTCCTCGACGCGGCGGTAGTGCGGCGTGTCGATGATCCGCTGCTCCGTCCACGAGCTGAAGGGGTGGACTCCGGAGATGCCCAACGCGATGCCCAGCCGGTCGGCGAGCGCGAGGGTCGCCAGGCGGCCCTCCACCAGGTCGCGCGCGGCGTCGGCGAACCGCAGGTGGCGCGCGGTGCGGTACTCGATCTCGCTGGCGATCAGCTCGCCGGCGAGGCGTGTCGAGAGCAGAGGATCCGCAGCGCCCAGCAACTCCTCGAACCGGTTGGTCAGAGCAAGGGTCTCGGGGTCGAGGAGCTGGTACTCCTCTTCGATGCCGACCGTGAAGTCGACCGATTCCTGGAAGCGCTCACGGGCCCCGGTCAATACGCCGAGAGGAACATCGTGGTCGGCCATCCGAGGGCGAGCATAGCAACGGCCTCGCACGCGGCCCGCGGGTCAGGGCGCGGCTTCACCCCGCGACTCACCCTGTAACAGGGTATGCGCGACCCCCCCGGGGGGAGATATCGTCCCCGGTGCCCGCCGCGAACAAGGGGTCGATCCGTGCCCGAATACCCCCTCATCGCCGATCACGGACTGATCGGCGACCTCCAGACCGCCGCCCTGGTCAGCACGGACGGGACCATGGACTGGCTGTGCATGCCGCGGTTCGACTCCCCGAGCGTCTTCGGCGCGCTGCTGGACGCCGAGGACGGCGGCCGCTTCCAGATCGCGCCCGAGGGCGGCGAGTACATCACCCGCCAGCTATACGTCCCCGACACCGCGATCCTTGTCACCCGCTTCATGAGCGAGGACGGCGTGGGAGAGCTGATCGACTTCATGCCGCCCACGCTCGGGATCGTCGCGACCGACCGGCGGCGCGTGGTGCGCGGCGTGCGGGTGGTGCGCGGGCGGATGCGGTTCGCCCTCGTGTGTGATCCCCGGTTCGACTACGGGCGCACGGGCCACGAGCTGGAGGTCACGCCCCAGGGGGCCGTGTTCCGCACGCCCGACCTTCACCTCACCCTGCACTCGCCCCGGCTCGAGCGGCACGGCACGGGCGTGCGGTCGTCCTTCGAGCTCTCAGAGGGCGAGTACTCGGGCGCGATCCTGGAGTCGGCGGCCGCAGAGCCCCCGGTGGCCCTGGTGCGCGAGGACATCGTGGCCCTCGTGGACGACACGGAGCGCTTCTGGCAGGGCTGGCTGGCGAAATCGCACTACCGCGGCCGCTGGCGCGACACGGTGTTCCGCTCGGCCATCACCCTCAAGCTGATGATCTACGCGCCCACCGGGGCCCCCGTGGCCGCGCCGACGGCCGGGCTCCCCGAGCAGGTCGGCGGCGAGCGCAACTGGGACTATCGCTACACCTGGGTGCGCGACGGCTCCTTCTCGGTCGCGACGCTGCTCGCCCTGGGCTTCACGGAGGAGGCAGGGGCGTTCATCGACTGGCTGGGCGAGCGCATCCGCGACCGTGCCGGCGGCGGCGGCGATCCCCTGCAGATCATGTATCGCGTCAACGGCGACCCCGATCTCGAGGAGATCGCGCTCGACATGGACGGCTACCGCGCCTCGCGTCCGGTGCGCATCGGCAACGGCGCCGCCGATCAGTTCCAGCTCGACATCTACGGGGAGATGGTCGACGCGATCTTCCTGGCGGACCGGGCGGGGCTGGTGCTCAGCCACGAGACCTGGGTCCGGCTGGCCGAGACCATCGATTGGCTCTGCGACAACTGGAGCCGCGACGAGGCCGGCATCTGGGAGACGCGCGGGGGGCCGAAGCCGTTCACGTACGGGCGGCTGATGACCTGGGTCGCGTTCGACCGTGGCGTGCGCCTGGCCACCTCGCGCGGGCGCCCGGCCGATCTCGCGCGCTGGACCGCGGCGCGCGACGCCGTGTACCGCGAGATCATGGCGCGGGGGTACGACCCCGAGATGGGCGCCTTCGTCCAGCACTACGGCTCCACGGTGCTCGACGCCTCGCTGCTGAAGATGCCGCTCGTCGGGTTCATCGCGCCGGACGACCCGATGTGGCTCTCCACCCTGAACGCCATGGACCGGACGCTGGTGTCGGACAGCCTGGTGTACCGCTACGACCCGGCCGCGTCCCCCGACGGCCTGAGGGGCTCGGAGGGGACGTTCTCCATGTGCACCTTCTGGTACGTCCAGGCCCTGGCCCGCTCCGGACGTGTCCGGGACGCGCGGATCGTCTTCGAGAAGATGCACACCTACGCCAACCACCTCGGATTGTTCTCCGAGGAGATCGGTCCCACCGGCGAGCAGCTCGGCAACTTCCCCCAGGCCTTCAGCCACCTCGCCCTGATCAACACGGCGACGCTGCTCGCCGGCCTCCTCGACCGCGCCGGAGAGGGCGTCGAGACGACGGAGGCCATCGCATGAGCGCGGCGGACGGCGCGCACGTGGTGATCGTGGGCGCGGGGTTCGCCGGGCTGGGCTGCGCGCGGGCCCTGGCCAAGCACAAGGGCGTGCGCGTCACGCTGATCGACCGCAACGACTATCACCAGTTCCAGCCCCTCCTCTACCAGGTGGCCACGGCCCAGCTCGCCCGGGCGGACGTCGCGTTCTCTCTCCACGAGCTGTTCCACTCCCACCCCAACGTCGAGGTCGTCGTCGCCGAGGTCGCGGCGGTGGACGGAGCGACCCGCACGGTCACGACGAGCGACGGCAGCACGTTCTCGGGCGACGCCCTGGTGCTCGCGGCGGGCTCCCGAGCGCGCTTCTTCGCCACACCCGGGGCCGCGGAGCACTCGTTTCCGCTCTACACGATCGAGCACGCCGATCGGCTGCGGGAGCAGATCATCGAGGTGTTCGACGCCGCGCACCGCGATCCGGCGCTTCTCGACGAGGGCGCGCTCACGTTCGTGGTGGTGGGCGCCGGTGCGACCGGCACCGAGATCGCCGGCGCGCTGGCCGAGATGATCCGCCACACGATGGCGGTCGAGTACCCGGGCCTGGACGTCTCGTCCGCCCACGTGGTGATGGTGGACCACGGCGCGGCCGTGCTCGGGCCCTTCTCGGAGCACGCCCATGCGTACGCCGCGTCGGTGCTCGAGGGGCAGGGCGTGGACATCCGCCTCACGACGGCGGTGAAGGAGGTCGGCCCCGGGCACGCGCTGCTCTCGGACGGGTCGCGAATCGCGACGCATACCGTGATCTGGGGCGGCGGCATCGCGGCCTCCCCCCTCGCCGAGCAGAGCGGGCTGCCCACCGGGCACGGTGGCCGGGTGGACGTCGACCCCGACCTGACGGTCGAGGGCTATCCCGGCGTCTACGTGCTCGGCGACCTCGCGAACATCGCCGGCCCGGACGGCGCGCCGCTGCCGCAGCTGGGCTCGGTCGCCCTCCAGTCGGGCCAATGGGCGGCCAGGAACATCCTGGCCGGCATGGAGGGGAAGCCGGCGAAGCCCTTCCGCTACAAGGACAAGGGGATCATGGCGATGATCGGCCACAACGCGGCCGTGGCCGAGGTCGGCAAGGGACGCCACGAGGTTGACGGCACCGTGGCCTTCCTGATGTGGCTCGGCGTCCACGCCACCCTGATGACCGGGGTGCGCCCCCGCGTGGACGCCTTCATGGACTGGGCCTGGGACTACTTCTCGACGAGCCGCGCATCCCAGCCGCTCGATCGCGACGACACCCCGCGCATCGACTGGCGCGGGGAGCCGCACGACCCGACGACGAAGGAGACCGACAGTGGCTGAGCGGTATGACGCGATCATCGTCGGCAGCGGGGCCGGTGGCGGGGCGCTCGCCCACACCCTCGCCCCCAGCGGGAAGCGGATCCTGTTGCTGGAGCGGGGAGACTTCCTGCCCCGCGAGATGGAGAACTGGGACGTCGCGGAAGTGTTCGAGAAGAACCGCTACATCTCCACCGAGACCTGGTTCGACTCCGATGGCCACCCGTTCCAGCCGCAGGTGCACTACTTCGTCGGCGGGGCGACCAAGCTCTACGGCGCGGCGCTGTACCGGATGCGGCCGCAGGACCTCGGGGAGCTCAACCACATCGACGGCGTCTCACCGGCGTGGCCGCTGACCTACGACGAACTGGAGCCGTACTACAGCAGGGCCGAGTGGCTCTACCAGGTGCACGGCGTCCACGGCGAGGACCCCACCGAGGGTCGCTGGAGCCGGCAGTACCCCCACCCCGCGATCTCCCACGAGCCGCGGATCCAGCGCATCTTCGACGATCTCAAGGGCCATGGGTACCACCCCTTCCACTCGCCCTGCGGGATCCTGCTGGACGAGGACGACCGGGCCCGGAGCGCATGCATCCGCTGCACCTGGTGCGACGGCTACCCCTGCCTCGTGCACGCCAAGTCGGATGCCGAGACGATGACGGTGCGGCCCCTCCTGGAGCGCGACAACGTGACCCTGCTGGTCAACGCTGAGGTGCTGAGGCTGGAGACCGACGCCTCCGGCCGCACCGTGACGGGGGTGGTCGTGTCGCGCGACGGAGCGCTCGAGACCTACGAGGCCGACGTGGTCGCCCTGTCTGCGGGCGCGTCCAACACCGCCAAGATCCTGCTCACCTCCGCCAACGAGAAGCACCCGGCGGGCCTGGCCAACGGCTCCGACCAGGTCGGCCGCAACTACATGTTCCACAACAGCCGGGCCATCGTCGCGCTGTCGAAGGAGCCCAACGACACGCTGTACCAGAAGACCCTCGGTCTCAACGACTTCTACCTCGGCAGCGACGACTACGCGTTCCCGATGGGCAACATCCAGATGGTGGGCAAGTCGCAGCCGGACATGTACCGCGGCGAGCGCCCCGCGATGACCCGGCTGGCGCCGAGCTTCAGCCTGGAGGAGGTCGCCGATCACGCCGTGGACTTCTGGCTGACCACGGAGGACCTGCCCCTTGCGGAGAATCGGATCACGGTGGACGACGCCGGAGCGATCCACCTGGCCTACCGCTCCACCAACGACCGCTCGGCCGACCGGCTCTACCACGAGCTCACCAAGATCCTGAACCACGTCGGGATGGCCGAGCACCACATCCGCGACAAGAACTACTACCTCAAGCAGGACATTGGGATCGCGGGGGTCGGCCATCAGGCCGGCACCTGCCGATTCGGCACCGATCCCGCCACGTCGGTCCTCGACGTCAACTGCAAGGCCCATGAGCTGGACAACCTCTACGTGGTGGACACGAGCTTCTTCCCGAGTATCGGGGCCGTGAACCCTGCGCTCACCGCGATCGCGAACGCGATCCGGGTCGGGGATCACCTGTCGGAGCGCCTGGCATAGCCCCGCACGCCGCTCGTGGGAGACGGCGCGATCGCCACCAGGACTGAGTCCGGCGTCGTCTACGCGGCCGGGCTGATCCAGGGGCTCGCCCTGGTCACCTTCCCGGCAGCCAGCGCCATCTTCACCGACCCGGACGAGTACGACCTCTCGGCGACGGCCTACGGCGCGATGTTCGTGCCACAGGCGATCACGGCCATCGCCTCCTCCCTGCTGGGGGCGGCGTGGTCGCGCCGGACGGGGCCGCGGCGGGTCTTCCTGGCGGGCCTCGGCGCCGGCATCGTGTCGATGGCGCTGCTGCTCGTGAGCGCCCTGGTCGAGAGCCAGGAGCCGCTGGCCTACGTCCTGCTGCTGCTGGCGACGGCCAGCCTCGGGGTCGGCTTCGGCCTCACCGTTCCCGCGGTCAACACCCTGACCGCGGCATTCCATCCGACCGCGGTTAACACGTCCGTCCTCATCCTCAACGCGCTGCTCGGCGCAGGGACCGCCCTGGCGCCGGTCTTCGTCGCGATCTTCGTCGGGCTCGGCTTCTGGTGGGGTCTGCCCGTCCTGGCCACGGCCCTGCTCGTGATCGTACTGGGAGTGAGCCTGCGGCTGCCGCTGCGCGTCGACCCGGCTCCGGCGCCGGGCGAGGCCGCGTCCGCCGACGGCGCGACCGCGACCGGGATCCCGCGGCGCTTCTGGATCTACGCCGCCTTTGCCCTGCTCTATGGAATCTGCGAGACCATGAACGGCAACTGGGCACAGCTCGACATGACCTCGCTCGGAGCCTCCGCGACCGAGGCCTCGCTGGCGCTCACGGCGTTCTGGGGGATGGTCACCGTCGGCAGGGTGTTCTTCGCCGCCGTCCAGCGGCGCTTCCCCGCGCGCCGCGCCTACCACCTGCTGCCGCTCGTGCTCGTGGCGGCGTTCGTCCTGATCGGCCTGCTGCCCGATGACTCGCCCGCTCTGGGCGTTCTGGCCTTCGGCATCGCCGGCCTCGGGTGCTCGGCCCTGCTACCCCTCACGATCAGCTTCGGGCAGGAGGAGCTGACGGCATTCTCGGCCTCTCTGGCCGGCGGGGTGATCGCCTTCTACCAGCTCGGCTACGGCATCGCGGCCTTCGGCGTCGGCCCGATCCAGAGCGCGGGCGTCGCGCTGTTGACGATCCTCGGCCTAACGGCGGTCGTGGCCGGCGTGATGGCCCTCCTGTCCTTCGTGGTGGCGGGGCGCCGGCCCGAGCCGGCGTCCCTGCACCCGCGGCCCTCCACATGACCCGATCCACCCCACCTCAAGCCAAGGAGTCACGCAGATGAGCCTCAGCGGAAAGTGCGCGATCGTCACCGGCGGCAACAGCGGCATCGGCAAGGCCATCGTGCTCGCCCTCGCGGCCGAGGGGGCGAACATCGTGATCGACTACGTCTCCCATCCCGAGGCCACCGAGGACCTGGAGCAGCAGGTCGCCGCCCTCGGAGACCGCGCGATCGGCGTGGACGCGGACGTGAGCGCGGTCGCCGACCTGCAGAACCTGATCGACTCGGCGGTGAACGCCTTCGGCCGGGTGGACATTATGGTCAACAACGCCGGCATCGAGACGCGCACGGGCATCCTCGACAGCAGCGAGTCGGACTTCGACAAGGTGATCGCGATCAACATGAAAAGCGCCTTCTTCGGCACCCAGATCGCCGCGAAGCAGATGATCGCCCAGGGCGACGGTGGTGTCGTGATCAACATCTCGTCGGTGCACGAGGATTGGCCGATGCCGGGCAACACGCCCTACTGCCTGTCCAAGGGCGGAATCCGGATGCTCACCCGCACGGCGGGGGTGGAGCTGGCGCCACACGGAGTGCGCGTCGTGGGAGTCGGCCCGGGCGCGGTGGCGACGCCGATCAACCTGGTGGAGATGGACCCCGCGTCGCAGAAGAAGCTGAACAACTACATCCCCCTCGGGAGGATGGCGCAGTCCGGCGAGATCGCCTCGGTGGTGGCGTTCCTGGCCAGCTCCGGCGCCGGCTACATCACGGGCACCACGGTCTTCGCGGACGGCGCGATCATGATGCAGAGCCCGGGGATGTAGGCCCCGCGCCAATTGGCGCTGAGGGCCGCGCCAATTGGCTCGGCCCTCAGAGGACGCCGCGCCTACTCCTCCTCGAGCCGGCTGCGCTGATCGAGGAGGAAGAGCAGGAAGATCGAGGGGATCACGACCACGATCGCGATGATGAAGACCACCATCACCCAGGCGAGGGTGGTGGAGTCGCCGGCCGCCTGCGCGACGGTGAGGGACTCGGGGAGCATGTATGGCCACTGAGCGACCCCCCACGCCCCGATCACCGAGGCCACGGTCAGCGCCGCGAGGATGCGCGTCCCGTTGGGCCGGCCGATGGCCAGCAGGACGATCACGGCGATGCCGCAGACGGCCGAGAGCACCACCAGCGGCAGCGCCTCGTGGATGAGCCGGTCGTAGGTGCGCTCCGCGTCGGAGCGCAGGACCAGGATCCCGACCACCGCGAGGATCCCGGTGACGACGCCGGCCCCGATGGCGCGGAGCGTGAAGTACCGCTCCAAGGCGGCGTCTCCCAGGTGGCGCGCGTCCACGATCATGTAGACGGCCGCCAAGTACGCGCACACGGCAACCGACAGGGCACCGACGGCGATGCCGCTCGGGTTGAACCAGCTGGTCCAGAGGCTGCCCTCCTGGTTTCCCGGCGGCACCCGCCCCGAAGCGATGCCGCCGAGCACCGCGCCGAAGAAGAAGGGCGTCAGCACCGACGCGACGGCAAAGGTGGCGCCGTACACGCGGCGCACCCCGAGCCGGGTCGACACCTTGCGGAAGGCGAAACCCGAGCCCCGCAGCACGATGCCGAGCGTCGCGAGGGTCAGCGGTATCACCATCGTCGAGAAGACGGCCGAGTACGCAGGCGGGAACGCCGTCCAGAGGACGACGACGCAGAAGATCAGCCAGACGTGGTTGGCCTCCCACACCGGCCCGATCGCGCGGTCGATGAGCGCCCGCGGTCGCTCGCCGCGCTGTGCCCCGCCCGCGGTCAGGTCCCAGAAGCCGGCGCCGAAGTCGGCCCCGCCCAGCAGCGCGTACAGCAGCACCCCGACCCCGAGTACCATGATGCATCCGTCGGCGGCGCTCACGACGAAGAACTCGGGTCGGGCACCGCTGGCGGCACGCCGCCCGACGGGCCGTAGGGGACGTCCGAATCGCGCACGGCGTCTCCGCTGCGCCAGCGCTTCGCCATGCCACGGATCACCAGGATGGCGGCCGTGGCCAGCGCGGCGTAGAGGACGAGTATGGCGGTGAAGAACGTCCACACCAGGCCGGCCGGCGCGTTGGTGACCGCGTCCTCGGTGCGCATGATCTCGTAGACGATCCACGGCTGGCGGCCGACCTCGGTCACGATCCAGCCCGACTCGAGGCAGAGATAGGCGGCGATCGGGGCCAGCACGGCGAGGCGAAGCAACCACGTGCTGTTGACGACCTCCTTGCGGCGGCGCCACCAGAGAATCGCGAACCAGAGCGCCAGGAAGGTGAGCGCGGTGCCGAGGCCGACCATGACGTCCCAGGCCAGATGGACGATGTTGGTGGCCGCGATCGTCGGGCGATCCTCGGCGGGTACCGAGTCGAGCCCCTGGACGACGGTGGAGGTGCCGGTCGTCGGGTCGCTGAGGATCGAGGCGAGGCCGGGGATCTTCAGGCCCCCGCTGACAGTGCCGTCCGAGTTCAGGTGGCCCAGAAGGATCTCGGGCACGTCCGAGCCGGTGGTCGTGTTCATCTCGAGGGTGGCGAACTTGATCGGCTGGTCGTTGTAGATCGCCCGCGCGACGACGTCGCCCACGAACATCTGGATCGGCATCGCGATGGCCGCCACCGTGAACGGCAGCAGAAACCCCAGCCGGTGATAGCGGTCGCGGCGGCCGCGCAGCATGCCCACCGCGTAAACCGAGGCCACCAGGAAGCCGGCGCAGATGAAGGCGGCCACGTACATGTGGGCGAACTCGTAAGGCAGCGCGTTGTTGAAGATGACGTCCCAGAGATTGACGCTCGTCACGTTGCCCGCCGCGTCCATCTCGAACCCGCCCGGCTGGTTCATCCAGCCGTTCGCCGACAGCACCATGAAGGCGCCACCGAACCCACAGATGGGGATCGGCACGCCGGTCCAGAAGTGTTGCCACGGGCCCAGGTGCTTCCATCCGAAGATGTAGATCGCGATGAAGATCGCCTCGAGGAAGAAGAAGATCCCCTCGAGCGCGAACGCGATGCCAATGACGTCGCCGAACCGGTCGAACATCCCCGGCCAGAGCATCCCGAACTCGAAGCTCAGGACCGTGCCGGTGACCGCCCCGACCGCGAAGGTGACAGCGGCGACCTTCGACCAGCGCTCGGCCAGCCGCATGAAGTCGGCGTCGTCCCTGCGCAGCCCCAGGTAGTTGGCGATCAGCATCAGAAGCGGGAACACCACTCCGAGCGGCACCAGGATGATGTGGACGCCGAGCGTGAAGGCCATCTGACTCCGCGCGGGAAGGAGCTGTGAGGGCACATCGCCCACGGCCGCCGCCAGTGCAAGGCCCGCGCTCACTCGCCCTCAGCCCTCCTCGGACTCGACGACCGGTGGATCAGGACAGGTAGAAGTAGAGCGCGTAGAGCAGTTCGACGGCGGGGCTCGAGGTGTGGACGGTGACGTCGGAGGGCACCGTCAGGAGCGCGTCGGAGTAGTTGAAGATGATCTTCACGCCCGCCGCGACGAGGTCGTCGGCGACCTCCTGGGCGGCGCTGCCCGGCACCGCCAGCACTCCCACCATCACCCCGTCGCGGCTCACGACCTCCTGGAGGTCGCGGTAGTGGCGCACCGGGATGTCGCCCAGCGTGGTGCCCACCCGCTCGGGGTCGACGTCGAAGATCGCCGAGATGCGGAAGCCGTGGTCGGCGAACACGCCGGCGTTGGCGATCGCCTGGCCGAGGTTGCCGGCGCCGAAGAGCGCGATGTTGTGCTGACCCGAGGTCCGCAGGATCTTGCGGATCTGCTCGATCAGCGAGTCGATGTCGTAACCGACCCCCCGCTTGCCGAATTTGCCGAACCCGGACAGGTCACGCCGGATCTGCGTCGGGTTGACGTTCGTGTACTCCGAGATGGCCTGCGAGGAGATGCTGCTCTTCCCCATCTTCTTCGACTGGGTGAGAACCTGCAGATATCGTGAGAGCCGCGCCGCGACCCCGAGTGTGAGGCGGTCAGTCGCCATTGGAGCGGATCTCCTCGCCGTGACTTTGTGACACATTGGTCAAGTTACGACCTCAGGAGGGGCCACCGCAAGGTCACGATGCAACGATTGTGACGATCTCAGCGCAGTCTGAAGGATTCGCTCGTGCTGGTGAGGTCGGCTCCGTCGGGTCCGACGGCCCGGGCGCGCAACCGGTAGCGGCCCGCCGGGGCCTGCAGGCCGGAGGCGAGACGCCGCGCCACGAGGAAGCGGTACGTCCCCGCCGCCCAGGCGGCCGACTGCTTCTGCCCGGCAACCGGCAGGGCGGGGCCGCCGCCCGCGGGCACCAGCTCGAGGCGGACGCCATGGAGCTTCACATTGCTCAGACGGGCGTCGGCGCGCCGCAGGGCGCCCAGCCGAACGCGGACCTCGGCGAAACGCGGCCCGACGCTGACCTCGGGCCGGCCGAGGGCGCCGCCGGGGGTCACGGCAGGCCGCGAGGGCACCACCGGCGCCCGGGCGACCTCGCCCCCCGTCGCGTCGCGCACCACCAGCTCGCCCTCGCCCCCGCGCGGCAGGGTGAGCGCGACCGGGGTGTCTCGACCCCGTCGCACCGTCACGCGCGAGTCGACCACGCTGTCGACCGAGCCGGTCCGCAGGGAGATGCTGTAGCGCCCCGGGGCGCCCCCCAGGGCGTGGAGCGCGACCGCGGCCCTCACCCTGCCCTTGCGGGTGGTGGTCGCGACGATCGCCGGCTCGATGCGCAGCGAGGCGCCGACCGGCGCGGTGTCGGCCGCGACGCCCGCGCCCTGCCGGGAGATCGGCACGCCGTCGATCGGCCGGGCGCCCTGCACCAGCAGGCTCTGCACGCCGCGGGGGCCGAGTTCCGGGCGGTCGACACGAAGGCGCAGCGCGAGGGCGGCGACCTCCGCCGCCGCGGCGCTGGTGCCGGTGAAGGGGGCGACCTGGGCGGTGCCGTCGGCCGCGCGGCCCGGCCAGGCGGTCTCGATGTCGACCGCCGGCGCGATCAGATCCGGCTTCTGGCGCCCGTCCACGGTGGGACCGGACGACGAGAAGGAGGCCACGCCGACCGGCGCGACGCCCGCGGCCCGGGGCGTGATGGTGACCGACAGCCCCGGTGCGCTCTGTGCCAGGCGCACCAGCGCGGCGCCCTGAGCGGCGCCGAGGCCGACCACGGGCAGCGCCAGGCCCGAGTCGCCCGGAATGGCCGGGAAGCTCGCCCCGCCGTCCTCGTCCCAGAGCGCCACAGCGCGCGCTCCCGCCGAGGCCGCCCGGGCGACCACCTCGGCGATCGGCGCTCCCCCACGGGCGACCACGACCAGGGAGCCGGCCACCAGGCTGAGCCCATCGGCGGTTCGGAACTGGGCGTCATCGGTGCCCGCGGAGACGCCGGCGTCGTCACGCAACACGACGACGGGCAGCGCCCCGGACGCGGGATCGGGGCCCAGCAGGGGAAGCGGTCCGAGGCGCGCGGCGGCCGGGCCCAGGCGCGCGTCGAGATCCGCGGTGCGCGCCGCCTCGGGCGCCGACGCCCCGCCCACGGCGATCACCGTGGGGCGCGCCGCCAGGCCGCCCACCGACCCCGGGCGCGAGAACGTGGGTCCGTCGTTGCCGGCCGGGGCCACCACCGTCGCACCCACCCGGTCGGCCTCGGACGCCGCCGCCGCGACCGGGTCGGTGCCCGCCGCATCGAGGCCGGCGGAGAGCCCGATCAGGATCACCTTCGCCGTGTCGGAGGGGTCGCCGTCCCCGTTGGGGTCGACCGCCCGCTCCAGCGCGGCCAGGACGCGGTCGCTGCGCGCCAGGGGGCGCAGTCGCCCGCCGACGGCCTCGGGCGCGATCACCCGGTAGACGAGCAGGCGCGGGAACGACGCCGGAGGCAGGCCCGCCAGCGCGGGGGACCGCAGCACGAGGCTCGCCATCTGCGTCCCGTGTGCCTCGACAGGCGGATGCGCGTCGTCCGAGCGCGGATCGGCGTCGCCGTCCACGAGGTCGGCCCCGCCGATGATCGGGAAGGTCGGTCCCATGCCGCCGCCGAGCCAGGGGTGAGAGACATCGACCCCCGCGTCGATCAGCGCGATGTGCACCGGCCCGCCGGCGGAGACCTTCGGCCCGGCGCCCGCGCCCGGGTCGGCCGAGGGTGTCGTCGCCCCGTCGCCGGCCTGCGCCGGAGCGAGGAACGTCACCGGCACGACGGCCTTCACCTCGGGGAGCGCCGCCAGAGCCTCGAGCCGCCCGGCGGGCAGCCGCACGGCGAGGGCGTCCACCAGGACGCGATAACGGAAGGTCACCGTCGCGCCGAGGCTGGCCAGCACCGGCTCGAGCCTCCGCTGCGACGCGCTGATCGCCTCCGCGGCGCTCGCGCGGTCGGCCGGGGCGGCGTCGGCCGCCGGGCGGTCCTTGAGCAGCAGGATCACCGACTCCGTGTCGCCGGGCGTCGCCAGCAGCGGCGCCCGGAACGCCTCGAGGGAGTCGCGCCACGCCGCGGCAGCGTCGAGGGCGCCCTCGCGGGCCTGCACGGAACCGCCTCCCGCCGGCTGGGGCGCGTTGACGGTGGGGGCGGCGGCGGCGAGCCCGGGAGCCGCGATCGCTGCTGCGCCGGCGATGGCGATCGCGGCGCGCGCGGACGCCCTCACGCCGCGATACCGCCCGGCGGGGCCGAGGCAACGGCGTCCATAGCCAGGTACTCCGGCCACGGGATGACCTCGGTGAACTGGGCCGCGGCGCCGATCATCGCCGCGTTGTCCGTGCACAGCGACCGGTCGGGCACCGCGAGGCGCAGGCCCGCCCGCTCGGCGCCCTCGGCGACCAGCGCGCGCAGGCGCCCGTTGGCGGCCACGCCGCCCCCGAGGGCCACGGCGGGCACACCCTCGTCGAGCGCGGCGGCGATCAGGCGGTCGGCGAGAGGACGGACGATGGCCTCCTGGTACGACGCGGCCAGGTCGGCACGCTCGGTCTCGGTCAGGGCCTCGGCGTGCTCGCGCACCACGTACAGCAGCGATGTCTTGACGCCGGCGAACGAGAAGTCGCGCTGACCCGCCCCGCGCAAGCCCACCGGGAAGCGGTGGGACGTCGGCGAACCGCCGCCGGCGAGGCGCTCCAACGCCGGGCCGCCGGGGTAGCCCAGACCGAGCAGGCGGGCGCCCTTGTCGATCGCCTCGCCGGCGGCGTCGTCGATCGTCTGGCCGAGGGGCACGGGGTCGCGCAGGTCCGTGACCAGGTCGAGGCGGGTGTGCCCTCCCGAGGCCACCAGGCTCACGAAGGGCGGATCCAGCGCCACCGGATCGAGCCAGCACGCCGCGATGTGCCCGTGCAGGTGGTCCACCATCACCAGGGGCTTTCTCGCCGCGTAGGCGATCGCCTTCGCCGTCGCGACGCCGATCAGCAGCGCTCCGATCAAGCCGGGGCGCTGCGTGACGGCCACGCACTCGACATCCTCGAGGGTGATGCCGGCCCGCTCGAGCGCGCTGTCGATGACCGCGTTCACCGTTCCCAGGTGATGACGAGCGGCCACCTCCGGGACGACTCCTCCGTACGGCGTGTGCAGCTCGGCCTGAGAGGCGACGACGCTCGCGAGGATCGCGCGGCCCGCGACGACGGCCGCGGCGGTCTCGTCGCACGAGGTCTCGATGGCCAGGATGGGCCCGCTCATGCGGTCTCACCGCCCGTGTCCTCCGGGCCTCCCCCGCGCCACATGATGATCGCGTCCTCGCCGTTGTCGGAGTAGTACCCGGGCCGGATGCCGTGCTCCAGGAATCCCTTGCGACGATAGAGGCCGATCGCCGTCGTGTTTGACACACGCACCTCGAGCGTGAAGCCGAGGTTGGGCTTGGCCGAGGCCCGCTCGAACAACTCCTCCAGGAGGCGCGCCCCGATGCCCTGGCCCCTCTGGGACTCACGGACGCACACGTTGAGGATGTGCCAGACGTCGGCGTAGCGGGACACCATGATGTAGCCGAGCACGTCCCCGGCGCGGTCGGCGACCAGATCGATGGTGCCGGGGCGCCCGAGCTCCGACTGGAACATCGCCCTCGTCCACGGAGTGTTGGAGCTCGCGGCCTCGATCACCACCACCTGGGGCACGTCGCGGTTGTGCATCTGGCGGATCTTGACCGCGGGCACGGCGGGCGCGCGCTTGCCCCGCGGCATCGTCAGGCCCCCGCCGCGGCGATGGCGTCGCGCCGGGCCACCTCGGCGTCGGGGAGGCGGGCGTACACTGGCCGGGCGGGCACACCCGCGCCCGCCCGGACCCGGCGCACGAGCGCCGCGGCAGACAGCCGGTGGGCAGGCGACCCTGACGGGGGCACGGTGAACTCCGCGATCTCCGGGCCTGCTGCGGCGATGCCCTCCCCCGCCACGGCGACCGGCTCGCCGAGGGCGCGCAGCCGCGCGATGAAGGCGGCGGGCGCGATGGCCACCGGGGCCACGAGCTCCTCCAGACCGCCGGCGCGGGAGCGGTAGAGGGCCGTGAAGAGCTCGCGGCGGCGCGCGTCCAGCATCGGGGCGATCAGCGCGCCGTCCGGGAACCCGCCCGCGATGCCGAGCGCGAGTGCCTCCAGCGACGAGGCTCCGGTGACCGGCACGCGCAGCGCCTGGCCGAGTCCGAGCGCGGTCGCCAGCCCGATGCGCAGGCCGGTGAACCCACCGGGGCCCACGCCCACGACGATCGTCTCGATGTCGCCGACCTCGTGGCCTGCGGACACCAGCAGCCCGTGGGCCGCCTCCAGCACCCGCCGGCCCGATCCGGGCTCGGGCGCCAGCCACAGCTCGGCGATGGGGTGGTCATCCCGAACGAGAGCCAGGCTCGGGCTCGCGGTTGCGGTATCGAGCGCGAAGGTCAGCAAGCTGGCGGGCGAGATCGGAGCGGCCATCCGCATCTCGGGCGTCCAACAGTACCAGCCGCCGGTCGCCGCCCTCGTGCTTCAGTTCCACCTCCAGACGGGCCGGCGGGAGCGCCGCGAGGATCACGTCCGGCCACTCCACGAAGGCGATCGCGTCGTCGCCCACGGCCGCCCTCAGCAGGTCGGCGTCCTCGTCGTCGGGACCGCCGAGCCGGTACGCGTCCAGGTGGGTCACCGCGACGTCGCCCTGATAGCGCTGGGCGACGGTGAACGTCGGGCTGGTGATGGGCCCCCGCACCCCGAGGGCACGGGCGATCGCGCGCACCAACGTCGTCTTGCCCGCGCCGAGATCGCCCCGCAGCAGCACCAGGTCGCCCGGCGCGAGCCACGCGGCGAGCAGGCCCCCCAACAGCTCGGTCAACGCGGGGCCGTCGCTCTCCCAGGTGAGCGGCCCCGCGCTCAGAACAGGCCGAGCTGCGGGTCGCCCGAGTCAGCGACGCCGGCCGGTTCCGGGACGGCGGGGGCCTCGGCCATCGCCGGCTCGGGCTCCGGCGTGGCGCCGAGCAGGCCCGGGATCCGCGCGAAATCCTCCTCCAGCGTGCTCAGCGTCGCCCGCGCATAGAGCGCCGCCGCCGGGTGGAAGAGCGGGTACAGCACGACCGGCAGGCCGAGCACCTCGATGTCGAGCGGGTGACCGTGGACACGGGAGATTCCGTCGGGACGGCCCGACAAGAGCTTGGTCGCGAAGTTGCCGAGCGTGCAGATCAGCTTGGGGCGTATCAGCGAGATCTGGGTGTACAGGTGCGGCTCGCACGAACGGATCTCGTCGGGGAGGGGGTCCCGATTGCCGGGTGGCCGGCACTTGAGGACGTTGGCCACGAACACGTCCTGCCTGCTCAGGCCGATCCCCTCGAGAAGGGTGGTCAGCAGCTTGCCGGAGGCGCCGACGAACGGAACGCCCAACCGGTCCTCGTGGTAGCCGGGGGCCTCCCCCACGAACATCAGGTCGGACGTCGGATCGCCGTTTCCGACCACCACCTGGGTCCGCCCCTCGGCCAGTGCGCACCGAGTGCAGTCCACGACCTCGTCGTGGTGGTAAGCCTTGAGGGCCGCTGCGCGGGCAGTGGGCTCCGACATCGCCTGTCAGTGTATCGGCCGCCTCGGCCGCCAAGCGTGTTGCGTCACCGCCGGCCGCGATCATCCTCCCCCGTCCCTCGGTGCGCGGCGGGATCCCCGGGGGCATCGCCTCCAGCGCCCCTGAGGCCGACCCCGACCTCGACCGGTGAGCCCTTGTCGGAGTCGCCGGGGGCCCTGGCGCTTGCGCGGCCCTCGGTACGGATGCTGATCCAGCGCGCCCCCAGGGTGTCGGTCATCCCGTGGGCGAGGATCGACCCGAGCACCGTGAATGAGGCGATCTCGAAGACGAGGGTGCGGTCGGGCGCGAGCGACCCGAGCACCAGCAGCGAAAAGAGGATCGACGCGATGCCCTTCGGGCCGAACCACGCGATGAACAGCTTCTCCGCTCGCGCGTAGTCGATACCCGTGAACGACACCAGGACCGCCAGCGGTCGCGCCACCAGGAGCGTAAACAGGATGAACCCGATCAGCGGCAGAATGCCCCGGCTCCAGCCGACGGTCACGATCAGGGTGCCGAACAGGAAGAGGGTGACCAGCTGCACGCCCGTGCTCAGGCTGGCGTTGAAGCCCCGAGAAAGCTCAGGCACATCGACGCGCGTCAGGGCGAGGGCGATTCCGGCGACGAAAGCCGCCAGCAGCCCGTTGCCGATGGTTGCGTCCGCGATGCCGTAGGTCGCAAGCGCGATGCCGAGCCCGAGCAGGCCGACGAAGCGGGGCTCGATCGCGCGGTCGGGCGCGCGGCGCAGCAGGTAGCCCGCCGTGGTCGCCAACGCCGCTCCGATGAGCGCGCCGCCGACGCTCTCGCCTGCCAGCCGGAGGCCGCTGTCCAACGGATGCCCCCCGGGCGCCACGATTGCGATGAGCACGACGACGAACGGCAGCGCCAGGCCGTCGTTGAGCCCGGATTCGATGTTGAGCGTGTGGCGCACCCGCGCCGGGATCGCGGTCGAGGAGACGACGCTTGCGGTGATGACCGGGTCGGTCGGCATGAGGATGGCGCCCAGCAGCGCCGCCTCCGCCCAGCTGAGGTCGGGAAAGAGCGTGTGGGCTCCGAGGGCGAGCAGCACGAGCGTGATCGGCATCGCGATGACGAGCGCCCGCAGCGAGGGCCTCCAGTGGCTGCGCAGCAGCTCGCGCTCGACCTCCATCCCGTCGCTGAACAGCGTGAGGATCAGGGCGATCTCCACGACTCCCACCAGCGCCGCCGAGTCCTGCGAGACCGACACCACCCCAGCCCACGCCAGACCCGCCCCTGAGCCGACCGCGAGGACGCTGGCCGAGAGCACGGCGGCGTTGAGCCACCCGGACAGGGCTGTCAGCGTCACGAGCAGGAGCCCGAAGATGATGAGCGCCTGGTCGAAACCGATATCCACTGCGAGTGGCGTTCCCCGCACGGCGGCGACTGAATCCGGGCCAGCCCGCCGGGCCGGCGACGGGCGGGGCCCTCGGCCGCCCCGTCAGGACGACCGCGACACGCCACGCCGGCAGGCCCGCACGACGCGTAGGACGACGATCGCCAGCACGCCACCGAGTGCGGCGAGAGAGAGCAGGTCCGCCGGCCGCTGCGCCCGCGCCTGGGCGGGCGAGGGCGGGGGCGTGCCGCCCTGCGCCGGGCGATCCCCGGCGCCGCAGTCGTCCTCGCTGCCGGCGCGGGCCCTCCCGGCCCGGCCCGCGGGCCAGCGCGCGCGGGGGCCGAGAACCGCGATCAGCGACGGCACCAGCAGCATCGTCCCGACGGACACGACGAGGCTGACGCCGATGGCCATCGCGATCGCGAACTCACGGAAGGCGTCGATCGGCACCAGCGCGAGCAGGCCGAAGCTGCCGGCCAGCACGATCCCCGCCAGCGCGATCACGGCGGCGGCGGCCGGAAGCGCCCGCTCCAGGCCATCGCGCACGCCGTCCTCCCCGAGGTCCCAGACCCGGCGCACAAGATAGATGCCGTAGTCCGAGCCCAGGGCGAGCAGCAGGACGCTGCTGGCGAACGGGACGAAGTGCTGGAGCCCGGGCTCGCCCGCGAAGACCTGCACGACGACGGTCGTGATACCCAGCGTCGCGGCCAGGATGAGCAGCTCCGCCGCCAGCAGCAGCGGGGGCATCACCAGCGAGCCGAGCATCGCCGCCAGCAGCACGATGACCGCGGCGCATGCGACGATCCCGACGCGCCAGAGGTCGGCGCTGGTGACCTCCATGGCGTCCGAGGCCACCGCGGTGTCGCCCGCGATCTCCACGTGGGCGCCCGTCAGGCCGGCGCGGTGCAGGAGTGCGGGCATCGCGTCGCGCAGGGCGCGGAAGTGGGCGATCGCATCCGGCTCGACGGGATCGCTGTCGAGCAGGACCAGGATGCGCGCGGTGCCGCTCGACGTGCGCAGAAACGCTCGGCGGGCCGCGAGGTCGAGGCCGACCGCGCCGCCCGTGCCCGGTCCGAGGACCGTCGCCACGCCTGGTCAACGGGCGATCTCGCGCTGAAGCGCCGCGGCCGGCCCGGGCGCGACCCGGTCCCCGCGCACCAGCACCACCATCGGCGAGACGATCCCCGGGGCGAAGCCGTCGCTCGCCGCCCGCGCGGCGCGCGCGGGGGCCGAGCCGGCCGGCAGCGCGCCGAGCACCGTCGGGTCGAGCCGCGTGCCCGTGCCGTACCACCCCGCGGCGAGGAGGGCGAGGATCGTCGCGGCGGCGACGGCGGCCGCGACCGCGGGCCGGCCCGCGAGGGCCGAGGCCAGGCGGGCGACCAGACCCCTGGCGCGGCCCGCGACGCCGCTCTCGCGCAGGCCGGCCGCGCCGCGGCGCGGCACGGCCGGCCAGAATAGCGTCCGTCCACCGAGCGCGAGGACCGCGGGGACGAACGTGAGGCAGGTGAGGGTGCCCACCGCGGCGCTGATCGCCAGCGCCGGCCCGAAGGAGCGGAAGAAGGACAGGTGGGCCGCCATGAGCGCCGCCGTGCCGACCGAGACGGTGACGCCGGCGGCCGCCACGACATGGCCGACCTCCGCCACGGCCGCCCGCGCCGCGCCCACCCGGTCGTCGCCCGCGCGCAGACGCCTGCGCGCGCTGAACAGGAAGAAGATCGAGTAGTCGGTGACGATCCCGAACAGCAGCACGATGACAACGGGCTCGACCTCGCTCGGCACGCCGATGCCCGCGGTGGCGGCCACCCACCCCGTGACGCGTACCGAGACCAGGTAGGCCACAGCGATCGCGGCGAGCGCGACGACCGCCGATCCCACCGCCCGGAAGAAGGCCCCCACGACGACGGCCACCAGTAGGGCCGTGCCGAGCGTGACCCACGGCAGCGATCCGCGGATCAGGTGGGCCATCTCGACGCGCGCCGGCACCGTGCCGGTGACCCCGACCACCGACGCATCCGGCCCCAACCGAGCCGCATAGCGCTCCGCGAGCGTGGTGCGCAGGCCGGTGCTCACCCCAGCCCGGAACAGCAGGTAGGTGACGATCGTCGTCGGACGCCGCACCACCCCGTGCCCCGACACCCCGTCGGTCACCGGCACGGCCGCCGACAACTCTGGGAGCCCCTTCTTGTCGCCCAGGGAGACGTCGGCCGCCTGGCGGACGCTGCGCGCGATCACGTCGTTCGCAAGGCCCCCGGGCTCGCGTTGGACGACCATCGTGCGCGAGATGAGGGGGAAGCCGAAGGCCCGGTAGGACGTCTGCTCCGCACGGATCGCGGCGGCGTCACGCGGGACCGGCAGCCCCGGATCGGCGCCCGAGTCGCCCGGCCCCGGCAGCGCGAGCGTGGCCACCACCGCGAGGGCGATCCAGGCCGGGACGACCACCAGGCGCGCGCGCACGGCGAGTGCGCCCGCGCGATCCGGCAGCGCCCCGAGCGCCGCCACGGCCCGTCGCAGGAGGCCGGCGCGCGCAGGCGGGAAGGGGGTCACTCTGCGCCCGCCTCCGGCCGTCGATCCCGAGCCGGACGACCGAGGCGAAGAGAATCACTGCTTCCCCCCCGCGCGCGCCGAGCGGTCCGGCGCGTCCTCCTCCCGTCCGCGCCGCGGGGGCTGGTTCTCGTCACCGGGCGTCCCGCATCGACTCTGCACTACCCCGAGCGGGCGCGGGCAATCCTGCGCGGGGCGCGCTCCCTCGCCCCTCGGTGGGCCGCGGCGGCGAAGCCCACCCCGGCCCGTGGCGACGGGGGCTGGCAGGAAATGTGACGCCGGGTTACACTCCGCGAACCGTCCGCGTGCAGCCCGGCATCCCCTTCGGGAGTTGGAGCGGAGACGACGGAGAACCGGCCGATGAGCGGTCGCGTTCGCGTGTCCGTCAACGCGGTGCGGGTCCCGTATGCCCGAATCCCGACCGCCACTCCCGCCGCAGTCGCCGACCGTCGTCCGAACGGTGGACGCGCTGCGTGACGAGGTGGCCGCCCTGCGAGCCGCCGGTTGAACGCGTCGCGGTCGTGCCGACGATGGGGGCGTTCCACGAGGGGCATCTCGGGCTGATGCGCCTCGCGGCCGCCGACGGATATGCCGTCGTCGTGACGCTCTTCGTCAACCCGACCCAGTTCGCCCCCACCGAGGATCTCTCCCGGTACCCGCGCGACGAGGCCCGCGACCTGCAGCTGGCCGCCGGGGTCGGGGTGGACCTGGTCTTCGCCCCCGGCTCCGCGGAGATGTACCCGCCCGGCTTCGGCACGGCGGTCGCGGTCGCCGGCCCCAGCGACGGCCTCGAGGGAGCCTCGCGGCCCGACCACTTCGGCGGGGTGGCCACCGTCGTCGCCAAGCTCCTCATCGCGGTCCGCCCCGACCGCGCGGTGTTCGGCCAGAAGGACGCCCAGCAGGTGGCCGTCGTGCGCAGGCTGATGGCCGACCTGCACCTGGACGACATCGAGCTGGTCATCGGGCCGATCGCGCGCGAGGCCGACGGCCTCGCGATGAGCAGCCGCAACGCCTACCTCGAGCCCGACGACCGCGCCGCGGCGGCCACCCTGCGCCGCGCCCTGCGCGCCGCGGAGGCCCTCGCCGCGGAGGGTGAGCGCGACGCGGTCCGGATCGCGGCCGCCGCGCAGGCCGTGATCGCCGCCGAGCCCCGCTGCGCCCTGGAGTACGCCACCGTCGTCGACCCCGTCGCCTTCTCCCCCCTGACCACCATCGAGGGGGACGCCCTCCTCGTGATCGCGGCCCGCGTCGGGCCGGTCCGGCTCATCGACAACTGCCCACTTCCCACCACCTCCCGGAGGGCCCACGTGCCGCCTCGCACCCGCACCATGATGAAGAGCAAGATCCATCGCGCCACGGTCACCGACGCCAACCTGAACTACGTCGGGAGCATCACGGTCGATCGCGATCTGCTCGATGCGGCGGACATACGCGCCTATGAGCAGGTGGTGGTGCTCAACATCAACACCGGCGCACGCTTCGAGACCTATGCCATCGAGGGTCCGGCCGGTGGTGGCGACATCTGCCTCAACGGAGCCGCCGCCCGTCTGGCCCAGCCCGGCGACCTGGTGATCGTGATCACCTACGCGCAGTACGACGACGCCGATCTCGACGGTTTCGTCCCCAACGTCGTCCATGTGGACGCCGACAACCGTAAGGTGGACGTCGTCGCGCTCGAGGGCGTCTTCCCCGTCTCCTGGGAGCAGTAGTCATGAGCTACCGCACGGGCACGACGACCCACGCCCCGCACGCCGGCCTCTCTGCCGACGCCCTGCGCGCCCGCAAGGGCGGCGCCCCTCTCGCGATGCTGACCGCCTACGACTACCCGATGGCCATGGCGCTCGACGCCGCCGGTCTCGACATCCTGCTGGTGGGCGACAGCCTCGCCGAGGTCGAGCTGGGCTATGACACCACGCGCGCCGTGTCGCTCGAGATGATGCTCCACCACGTCCGCGCGGTGCGCAACGGGGTCGCCGCCACCCATGTCTGCGCCGATCTGAGCGCGGGCACCTACGCCACCCCCGACGAGGCCGTCGCCAACGCCCGGCTGCTCGTCGCGGCGGGCGCCGACTCGGTGAAGCTCGAGGGCGGCCTGACGCCTCAGGTGAGCGCGATCATCGCGGCGGGGATCCCCGTGATGGGCCACGTGGGCCTGCTGCCCCAGACCGCCGAGGTGTACCGCCGCGAGGGGACGACGCCCGATGAGGCCGACCGGATCGCCGCCGAGGCGCGCTCCCTTGACGCTGCCGGGTGCTTCGCCCTCGTGATCGAGGCCGTGCCGGCCGAGCTGGCGGGGCGCATCACGCGCGAGGTCGCATGCCCGACGATCGGCATCGCCGCCGGCCAGGACTGCGACGGCCAGGTGCTCGTGTCGACCGACCTGATCGGGCTGCTCCCCAACCCGCCCCGTTTCGTGAAGCCGAGGGCGAACGTGCACGCGATCATCGTGGACGCGGCGCGCGCCTTCGCGGAGGACGTGCGTGGGCCCGAGGCCGCTCGGGTCACGCGGGCGGCGGGGTGAGCCGGCAGATGGACGCCGAGGAGAGGCGCGCATTCCTCTCCCACGGCACCCGCACGGGAAAGCTCGCCACGGTCCGGCCCGACGGCCGGCCCCACGTCCAGCCGATCTGGTTCGTGCTCGACGGCGACGACGTGATCTTCATGACCGGCGCGAAGACGGTGAAGGGACGCAATCTGCGGCGGGACCCCCGCGCGTCGCTGGTGGTGGACGACGAGGCGCCCCCCTTCGCCTACGTGCGAGTCGACGGTGAGGTGGCGCTGAGCGACGATCTCGACCTGATGCGGGACTGGTCGACGACGATCGCGGCCCGCTACATGGGCGAGGCGATGGCCGAGTCCTACGGCCGGCGCAACGCCGTGCCCGGCGAGCTGCTCGTGCGTCTGGCGCCGGCGCACATGGTCACCGAGGCCGCAGTGGCCGACTGAACGCCGCCGCGCGGCCAGACCCGTGAGCGGCGGACGCATCGCGCGGAACCGGCGGGCCGATCCGGCCGGTGACGAGGTCGTCCCCGGCCGGATCGCCCGCTCCGCTAGGCGGAGCTGCCGGCGGCGATCACCCTCAGGTTGAGCGCCTCGTCGAGGACGGACTCCTCGACGCCGTGCTCGCGGGCGACCTCGCGCAGCTGGCGACCGGAGGCCGTGGCCTCCTTCACGATCGCGGCCGCCTTGTCGTAGCCGATGTACGGGTTGAGGGCGGTGGCCACGGCCAGCGTCCCCTCCGCGTGGCCGGCGAGACCCTGCAGGTTCGGCTCGATGCCCGACACGCACTTGTCGGCGAAGAGCCGGGTCGTGGTGCTGAGCAGGTGGATCGATCCGAGCAGGTTGCGCGCCAGCAGCGGGATGCGCACGTTGAGCTCGAAGTTGCCCTGCAGGCCGCCGATCGTGATGGCGGTGTCGTTGCCGATCACCTGGGCCGAGACCTGCATCACGACCTCGGGGATCACCGGGTTGACCTTGCCCGGCATGATCGACGAGCCCTTCTGGAGCTCGGGCAGGAAGATCTCGCCCAGGCCGCAGCGCGGGCCGGAGCCGAGCCAGGCGATGTCGTTGGCGATCTTGGTCAGCGAGACCGCGACCACCTTGAGCGCGCCGGAGACCTCGACGAGGCCGTCCCGGGCGCCCTGCGCCTCGAACGGATCGGCCGGCGCCGACAGCGTGAGGCCGGTGTCCGCCGACAGGCGGGCGCGGACCCGCTCGGCGAACTCCGCGTGCGTGTTGAGGCCGGTGCCCGCGGCGGTGCCGCCGAGCGGCAGCTGGCCGAGGCGCTTCGTGGTGTCGGCCACCCGGTCGCGCCCCTGGCGGACCTGCGCGGCATAGCCCCCGAACTCCTGACCGAGGGTGACCGGCACGGCGTCCATCAGGTGGGTGCGCCCGGCCTTGACGATGTCGGCGAACTCGTCGGCCTTGGCGGCGAACGCGTCGCCGAGGTGGTCGAGCGCCGGCAGCAGCCGCTCCACGATCTCCTGCAGCGCCGCGGCATGGACCGCCGACGGGAACACGTCGTTGGAGCTCTGCCCCATGTTGACGTGGTCGTTGGCGTGGGCCCCCTCGCCGGCAAGGTTGGCGATCACCTCGTTGGCGTTCATGTTCGACGACGTTCCCGAACCGGTCTGGAAGACGTCGATCGGGAACTGATCGTCGTGCTCGCCCGCGGCGATCGCGTCACCCGCGGCGGCGATGCGCTCGGCGACCGCGGGGTCCAGCAGGCCCAGGTCGGCGTTCACCCGCGCCGCGGCGCCCTTGATCCGGCCGAGCCAGCGCACCACGGGAATCGGCACGCGCTCCCCGGACACCGGGAAGTTCTCAACCGCCTTGCGGGTCTCCCCGCCCCAAAGCTCCGCCATCTGACCCCCTTCGAAAGACTCCGGAAAACGTGCAGCCAACGGGCAAGCCTACAGCGGTCGGCGCGCCGGGAGCCGGGACGGGCGACCGCGCTAGTAGGAGCGGGCCACCACGCAGACGAGGTCGGCCTCGTCGTCGGACGCCGGCAGGCTGCCGTCGGCCCGCTGGATGCAGCGCACGCTGAGGCTGTGTTTGGCGAGGGCGTCCTCGCCGTCCGCGCCCACGAGCGCCCACGGCAGGCGCGCGAAGCCCGTGGCGGCCGCGTCGATCGCCGCGTCCAGGGTCGCGACCTCGTGCGTGCGGGCGGCAAGCGAGGCCTCCGCCTCGGCGAGCAGATCGCGCTGGACGGCGTCCAGCAGGTCGCGTGCCGCGGCGGCCACCCCGTCGCGGGGCACCGTCGCCTTCTCGGAGGTGTCGCGGCGGGCGAGCGTCACGACGCCCTCGGCGAGGTCGCGCGGACCGAGTTCGACGCGCACCGGAGCGCCCTTCAGCTCCCAGTCGATCACGCGGCGGCCGAACGACTGCGCCGAGGCGTCAACGCGCACGCGCAGGCCGGCGCCTGCGAGGTCGGCGGCCACGGCGTGCGCCTCGGCGACCAGGCCCTCGTCCTTCTCGCGCACGGGCAGCACGATCACCTCGGACGGCGCCAGGCGGGGCGGAACGCGCAGGCCGTTGTCGTCCCCGTGGATCATGATCAGGCCGCCGACGACGCGCGTCGACGAGCCCCACGAGGTGGTCCATGCCAGGTGGCGCGTCTTGTCCGGGCCGAGGAAGCCGATGTCGAAGGCCTTCGCGAAGTTCTGGCCCAGTTCGTGGCTGGTGGCCATCTGCAGGGCCTTGCCGTCGCCCATCATCCCCTCGCAGGTGAGGGTGTTGGTGGCGCCGGCGAAGCGCTCGCGGGCGGTCTTGCGGCCCACCAGCACGGGCGCCGCCAGCTCGGTGCGCAGGAAGTCGCGGTACACCTCGAGGTGGATCCGCTCGGCGTACGCGGCGGCCTCGGCCTCGTCCGCGTGCGCCGTGTGCCCCTCCTGCCACAGGAACTCGGTGGTCCTCAGGAAGATCCTCGGGCGCAGCTCCCAGCGCACGACGTTGGCCCACTGGTTGAGCAGCAGCGGCAGGTCGCGGTAGCTCTGGGTCCACTTGGCCATGTACTCGCCGATCACCGTCTCGCTGGTCGGCCGCACCACGACGGGCTCCTCGAGCAGCTTGCCCCCGCCGTGGGTCACGACGGCCAGCTCGGGGGCGAAGCCCTCCACGTGCTCGGCCTCCCGGCGGAGGTAGCTCTCGGGGATGAACAGGGGGAAGTAGGCGTTCTCGGCGCCGGCGGCCTTGATGCGGAGGTCGAGCGCGGCCTGGATGCGCTCCCAGATGGCGTAGGCCCACGGGCGGATGACCATGGTGCCGCGCACCGGGCCGTTCTCGGCCAGCTCGGCCTTGGCGAGCACGTCCTGGTACCAGGCCGGGAAATCCTCCCCGCGGGGGGTCAGCACCGATCTCGCCACTAGGCGCCTTCCGTCGTGCGTTCGCCGAGCGCCATCAGCAGCCCCATGGCAGCTCGCGTCCCGGTCTCCAGGTACTCGACGCGCAGATGCTCGTCCGGCGCGTGGATGGCGTCGTCAGGGAGCCCGAAGCCGGTCAGGACGGTGGGGATTCCCTTGGCGGCCAGCACGGCCACCACGGGCAGCGTGCCGCCCAGCCGGACAGGGGCGGGCCGCCAGCCGGTGCCCCGCTCGATGCCGTCCGCGGCCGCCGCCAGCACCGGGTGCGCCGGATCGAGGGCCGCGGGCAGGGCCACCCCGAGGTCCTCGATCGTCAGGTCGGCGCCGACCGGTGCGGCGGCGCGCAGTAGGTCGTCGAGGGTCGCGGCGATCCGCTCCGCGTCCTGGCCCGGTGCCAGGCGCAGCGAGAGCGTCGCCGTCGCCTCTCCCGGGATGTTGGTCTTGACCGCGGTCGGCTCACCGGCGGCCAGGCCGTGGACGTCGAGCGACGGCGAGGCCAGCGTGCGCTGGTAGAAGCCCTCCGCCGCGCCGGCGTCGGCCGGGCGCAGGCCCGCGGACTCCAGAGCCTCTCCGCCCGGGGGGAGATCGGCCCATGCGGCGACCTCCGACGGTCCGGCCGGCGCAACGCCGGCGTACAGAGGCGCGGGCAGGCGTCCCTCGTCCGGGGCGACGGCGTCGATGATGCGCATCAGGGCGTGCGCGGCGTTGAGGGCGGCGCCCCCGAACAGCCCGCTGTGGGCGTCGGTGCCGGCGGTGCGGACGGTCAGGCGCCGGTAGACCATGCCGCGGACGCCGGTGCAGATGGCCGGGCGCCCCGGGGCGATCATCGGGCTGTCGAAGATGATCGCCGCGAGCGCCGGACCGGCGTCGGCGGCCAGGTGATCGAGCGCGGAGGTGCCGCCGCTCTCCTCCTCGCCCTCCACGACGAAGGCGGCCCGCACCGTCAGCTCGCCCGCGGCCGCCAGGCGCTGCACGGCGGCCAGCAGCATGAAGAGATTGCCCTTGTCGTCGCTGACGCCCCGCGCGTAGAGGTTGCCGTCCCGTTCGGTCGGGACGAAGGCCGGGCTCGTCCACAGCTCCGGCGGTCCGGGGGGCTGCACGTCGTAGTGGCCGTACAGCAGCACCCGCGGCGCGTCCGGGTGACCGTCGCTGGCGGGGACCTCGCCCAGCACCAGCGGATGGCGAGCGGTGAGCCTCACCTCAGCCGTCCCGCCGGCCCGGCGCACCTCGTCGGCCACCAGCTCGGCGGCGCGCGCCATGTCAGGCGCGTGCTCCGGGATCGCGCTGACGCTGGGCACGCGCAGCAGCTGGTCGAGACGCTCGCGTTCCTCGGAAGTCACGGGCCGGAGTCTATTGAGGTGGAACCGTGGGAGCGCCGGCGAGGAAATTTCGCAATCGGTTGAGGCGGGCGTCGTCGTTGACGTTGCGGCACTCGGCGGCCGCCATCTTCTCCGGCCTGTCCACGTAGAACCTCCGCGCCCAGACCGATTCCGGCTTCGCCAGCCGGATGGCGGCCACAGGACCGACCAGCGGGAACACGAGCCCGAGCACCCCGAGGGTCCACTTGCTCTTCAGGAAGGCGACGGACGACGTGATCATGTGCACCACGACGGCGATGCTGAACACCAGGCGCGATCCGTCGTTGTAGTCGCTGAGCTGCAGCGGGCTGGTGGCCAGCACCAGCAGACTCCCGATCACCAGGGAGAGCAGCACCGCGTTGATCGAGGCGCGGCCCTCGTCGGTCCAGTAGACGTCGCGCATGTAGAGCGAGAGCGCGAACTCGTCGAGCATGAGGGCGGCGCCGGCGCCGAACATGATCCCGAGCAGCTCCAGCCAGGGCGAGGCCGGCTGGAACCGGAACTCGAGGAAGGCCGAGACCAGCACCAGGCCGATGCCCCAGACCTGGTGGTGGATGTGCACACCGCCGACCGTGATGTCGCGCACGACGGTGCGGCTGCTCGCGTCGTCGGGGTCGCGGGCCCGGATGCGCCGGGTGATGCTGCGGACGATCACGAACGTCGCCAGCAGGGAGAGCAGAAGCCAGAAGGCCCCGGCGCGCCCGTCCTGCACGATCGTCGTGTCGTACCAGTGGGTGATCGGGTGCGGAATCACGCGGCGGCCGCCGTCGGCACGGTCTCCGCCTCCCCGCCTGTCTCCGCCTCCGCCTGGGCGCGGGCCAGCGCGAAGGTGGCCAGCGCCATCGCGAGCGCCGAGGCCCCGATCAGCATCCACCCGAGGCCGTCGGCCTGGAGGGTCTCGCTGAGAAGCGCGATACCGAGCACGACGGCCACGACGGGCTCCAGGACGGCGGCGGCCGGCAGGGCCTGCGCCAGGGAGCCCGCCTGGTACGAGGACTGCTGGAGGTATGTGCCGAGCACGGCGACGGCGATCAGGGCGTACGGCTCCCAGCTGAGAGCGATGTCCACCGGCCCCTGGTCGAGCAGGCTCATCGTCAACTTGGTGAGGGCCGCCGCGACGCCGTAGAGGACGCCGGTGGCGGACGCCAGCGCCACCGCCCGGGTCGAGCCCCGGGTTCGGACGGCCACCACGAGGCAGGCAGCAGTCAGCGGAACGAGGAAGATGCAGGCGACGAGCCACGTGCCGATCGAGGCCGTGTCGACGCCGGCGGTGGGCTGCCCGGAGATCAGGAACACGCCCAGCGCGGCGGTCAGCACCACCGCCCAGACCCCGTCCGAGCGCCTCAGGCGACGGCCGGCCCACCAGGCGCCCAGCGGGAGGGCGAACAGCAGCGAGGTGGCCAGCAGGGGCTGTACCAGCACGAGCGATCCGATTCCGAGAGCCGCCGCCTGGGCGACGTACCCGAGGGTGTCCCCCGCCGCTCCGGCGAGCCAGATCGGGCGGCGCACGAGACGCGTCACCAGCCCCATGCCGAGGGCCTCGTCGTCGGGGACGTCGGTCGCGGCCCTCTGCTGGAGCACCGAGCCGACCGCGAACAGTGCGGCCGACACGAGGGCGACGATGATGGCCAGGAGCGTCATCGTGGGCTCACTCCCCTCCGAGCGACGTCGCGGGCGCGGGCCCTCCGGGGGCGCCGGAGGGCTGTGACGCCCCGGCGCCGGGGGGGCGCGAACGGAAGAGGAACGGCGGCAGCGCGAGGATCGCGAGCCCGATCACGATCCCGAGCACGTAGACGACCGGGTTGCCCGTCTTCAGCTGATCCGGCGGCACGAAGCCGAGCACGAAGGACAGCGCCGATCCGGCGAGGCCGACGATGGCCACCATCCACACCCCCGCGATTCCCCCGGGGATGCGGTAGGGCCGCGGGACCTCGGGGTGGGTGTACCGCAGCCGCAGCACGGCGGCGAAGATCAGCGCGTACATGATGATGATGATCTGGGCCGTGAGCACCGAGAGGATCCAGTACGAGGTGCTGACGCTGGGGATGAACAGGAACAGCAGGCTGAAGAGGCTCCCGCCGATCGCCTGGATCAGCAGGATCCGGGTGGGAGAGCCGGCGGAGTTCGCCGCGGCGAGGCTCGCGGGCATCTCGCCCTGGTTGGCCACCTCGGCCAGGCCGGTGGCCGGCCCGATGATCCAGGGGACCATGTGGGCCACGCCGCCGATCGTGACCAGGATCGCGGTGGGCGCAAGCAGCCACCCGACACCGAGGTCGTCGAGGACGGCCTGGAAGGCCTGCATCACCCCGCCGACCAGGCTGATCTCGTGCCGCGGCACCACCACGGCCAGGGCGAGCGAGCCGAGGATGGTGAACACCACCATGATCACGGCCGCCAGCAGGATGGCCCGGGGGAAGTCCCGCCCCGGGTTCCTCGACTGGTCGGCGTGGAAGCCGGCCACCTCCATGCCGGCGAACATCAGCATCGCGCCGGCGAGGAAGGCCAGGTTGGTCAGGCCGAGGTCGGGGATCAGGGCGTCGCCCGAGAACGGGATGTTCGACTCACGGCCGTCGGCCAGGAAGGCGAGCCCGAGGACGATCACGAGGATCGCGGGCACGATGGACCCGAGGATCGTCCCGATGGCGCCGATCGCGCTGGTGGCGGCGACGCCGCGGAAGGCGGCCAGGGTGGCGCCCCAGAAGATGGCCAGCATGACGCAGACCAGGAAGACCTTGCTGTTGGCGAGCGCCGGGTCGATGGCGTAGGCGAGGCTCGCGGCGGTGAACGACAGCACCGTCGGGAACCAGACGAGATTCTCCGACCAGTCGCACCACACGGCGAGGAACCCGGCCCGCCCGCGGAAGGCCTCCTTGACCCAGGGATACACGCCTCCGCGCCGCGGCCAGGCCGTCGCGAGCTCGGAGATGGCCAGGGAAACAGGGATCAGGAAGAGGATCACGGCGACGACCACGAAGAAGATGAGCGACCAGCCGTACTCGGCCATCATCGGCAGGTTGCGGGGGCTCACCATCGCCGCGACGTTGATCATCGCGAGCGCCAGCACCCCGAGTCCGGCGACCCGGCCGGTCCGCCGCCCGGTCACTCGGCACCCCGGCGGTCGAGCGCGTCGGCCAGCGCGGCCACGGCGTCGGCGTCGCGCTCACCGCTGACCCGGATGGTGAACGGCCCGATCGTCCAGACGGCCCCCGCGGCCGAGGGCCGCGACTGCACCTCGAAGCGCTGCGCGGCGGCGTCGCGATCGCCCGCGCTGTCGTATGCGGTGGCCACGACCAGCGCCCGCCCGCCGCCGGTGGCGCAGTCGGCGTCAACCTCGAAGGCCCGCTCCTCCACGGCCGCCGGCGGGAGCGTCCTCGACGTGTCGGTGCGGCAGACGTGCAGGCCGGCGTCGGAGATCACCGACGTCACGTCGCCGAAGGAGACGTCGGCCGAGAAGCCGGCCCTCCCACATCCCGCCACCATGATCGCCAGAGCGACGAGTGCGATGGCGACCGCCCCCTTCACCCCGCATCCGCGACGACCGGCGGCACGAGCAGAGGCCCGAGCACCGGCACGTTGAGGAACCCCTCCACGCCGGCGTAGAGCATGGCGACGCGCGGGAGGTCGGTCGCCTCTTCGTAGACCATCGAGCGCGGCAGCCACTCGGGCTTGAACTTCTCGTTGAAGTCGTAGAGCGACTTGACCTGGAAGAACGGGTTGAGCCGGTTGACGAACCACTTCATCACGCGGTCGCGCGGGCCGAGCGTCGCCTCGGCGTCGAACAGCCGCCCCCACGCCGCGAAGTTCATGGACAGGCGCGACACCCCCAACCCGCCGAGCTCCTCGGCCGCGCGGGCGATGAGGAACTCGGTGATGCCGTTGGGGGCCTCGGGGTCCCGGCGCATCAGGTCGAGCGAGTACCCGGGCTGGTCGCCCACGCAGGGGACCAGCCGCAGGAAGCCGGCGGCCCGGCCCTCGCGCCGGGCGACGGCCAGCAGCATCTCGGGGTTGTCACCGTGCACGTCCTGGCTCAGGGCCATGGTGAAGCCGCGCTCGGGGTCCTTGCCGCGCCAGGCCTCGCTGATGGCGTTGAGCTGGCCGACCAGCTCGGGGCCGGCGTCCGACTCGCGCATCAGCGCGAACTGGTGATCGCGCGCCACCCTGTTGACGGACTGGCGCACCTTCTTCATGCCGGGCGCGGTGAGGCTGAAGGTCTGGCAGCGGATGATCGCCTCGTCACCGAGGTAGAGGCCCCTCATCCCGCGCGCCTCGTAGAGCGGCAGGTCGGATTCGCGCACCGCCAGGAAGGCGGTGCGCCAGCCGCGCTCGGCGCAGAAGGCCCGGAACTCGTCGATCACCAGGGGGATCGACTCCGGTGCGCCGATCGGATCGCCCGACGCCAGGGCGTGCCCCTGCAGGTAGGCATAGGCGATGAAGGCCCTGCCGTCGGACGAGAAGAAAAGGCTCTTGTCGTCGCGCAGAGAGAAGTAGGCGAGCGTGTCCCAGCCGTACCGGTGCACGAGCGCCTGCGCGCGCACACGATCCTCCTCGCTGACCGTCCGGCGGTCGGCGAGGGGCCGGAAGATCAGGAACGCGAAGATCAGCAGCCCGGCGATGCCGAGAGCGATCAGCGAATCGGGGAAGAACCGCCCGAAGATGGGGCGTTCGTACGTGTAGGGACCGTCCAGCCCGACGAGGCCGCTGAAGATGGTGTCGAGCGCGCCGGTGAAGGTGAGGCCGGGGCTCAGGTGCTCGCGCTCGACGAACAGCGCGAGGAAGCCGTACACCAGCACCACCCCGAGCCAGATCGGCACGAAACGCACCGCGGTCCACAGCGAGGGCGGATCCGGCGGCGACCGGAAGTCGTCCTTGCACCAGACCAGAGCCACCAGCACCCCGATGGTGAGGAGCATCGCGACCGGGTGGGGCCCCTTCAGGAGGTGTGCGACGGTCGCCGCGGACAGCAGCACCACCGCCACCCACCACGCCGCCTCCTTGCCCCTGGCCAACTGCCCGGCGACGAGCAGGCAGATGAAACCGATGATCACCGAGGCGACCATGCTCCCGGCGCGGATGTCGAGGTCGGCGACGGTGTCGAACCGGCCACCGAACCGGGAGTGCACCCCGGGCAGGGCGACGAGCGCGGTCGCGAGGCCCGCCAGCGCGGCGAGGACCGCCAGCACCAGACGGCGTTGCGGCCGTCCCCGGCTCGCCGGGGGCAGCACCACGCGGTCCTGGGGCCGCGCGTCCGAGTGCGCGACCGTCGGCGCCACGTGCTCCGCGTCCTTCCTGGCGATGATCGCGGAGATCGAGCCGTGCAGCGCCGGCGGGGACGCGGGCGCCGCCCCCTCCTCCGGGCGCAGCGTCGGGAAGAGGATCACCTCGCGGATGGAGGGCGCGCCGGCGAGCAGCATCACCAGCCGGTCCACGCCGACCCCGAGGCCGCCCGTCGGGGGCATGCCGAGCTCCATCGCGCGCAGGTAGTCCTCGTCAACGTCGCCGGCCTCGAGGTCGCCGGCCGCCTTGGCCCGGGCCTCGGCCTCGAACCGGGTGCGCTGATCGACCGGGTCGGTGAGCTCGCTGTAGGCGTTGGCCAGTTCGCGGGCGGCCACCACCACCTCGAAGCGCTCGACGAGGGTCGGGTCGTCGCGGTGCGCGCGCGCCAGCGGAGAGGTCTCGCGCGGGTGGTCGCAGACGAAGATCGGGCCCACCAGCAGATGCTCGACGCCGGCGTCGTAGATCTCGTCGCAGATCTTGCCGCTGCCCCAGGACTCCTCGAACTCGACGCCGGCCTCGGTGGCGATGCGGCGCGCCTCCCCGAGCGGCATCGAGGGATGGACGTCGATGCCGAGGTGCTCCGTGATGAGCTCGTACATCGTCGCCCGGCGCCACGGGGGCGCGAGGTCCACCGGCTGCCCGTCGATCTGGATGACCGTTGTGCCGTTGGCGGCCATCGCCGCCGCGGCCACCATCTGCTCAGTCAGCTCCATCATGTCGCGGTAGTCCGCGAGCGCCTCGTAGGCCTCGAGCATCGTGAACTCGGGGTTGTGCCGGGTGTCGAGGCCCTCGTTGCGGAACACCCGGCCCATCTCGAAGACCTTCTCGTACCCGCCGGCGATCAGCCGCTTGAGGTAGAGCTCGAGCGCGATGCGCATGTACATCTCGACGTTCAGCGCGTTGTGGTGCGTGATGAACGGCCGGGCGGTCGCGCCGCCGGCCTCGGCCTGCAGCACGGGCGTCTCGACCTCGACGTAGCCGCGGGCACCGAGGAACTGCCGGATGGCCGCCACGGTCCGCTGGCGGACGTCGGCGACGCGGCGCGCCTCGGGGTTGAGGATCAGGTCGAGGTAGCGCTGGCGGAAGCGGGTCTCCGGGTCGGTGAGCCCGTGCCCCTTGGTCGCCAGCGGCCGCAGCGCCTTGCCGAGGAGCGCCATCGACGTGGTCGCGACGGACAGCTCGCCCGTGTCGGTGACCATCACGGAGCCCTCGGCTCCCACCCAGTCGCCGATGTCGAGATCGCAGGCGTCGGCGAACCCCTGCTCACCCATCGCGGAGCGGGAGATGAAGAGCTGGACGCTCCCGCTCTCGTCCTTGAGCTGCGCGAAGAGCAACCCGCCGTGGTTGCGGATCAGCATCAGGCGGCCGGCGACGCGCACGACGGTCTCCGTCGTCGTGCCCGCGGCGAGCGCGCCGAACTCCGCGCGCACGGACCCCGCGTCGTGGTCGCGCGGGTACGTGACGGGGTACGGATCGATGCCCCGCCGGCGCAGGGCGTCGAGCTTCTTCAGCCGCCGCGCGCGCTGTATCGCCGCGCCTCCCGAGAGGTTCCCCGGCGTCGTCGGTGTATCCCCGCTACCTGATCCGTCGGCCATCGGGCACCTCCCCGCGAATGACGCGGGGACTGTAACCGGCCCTGCGGTCAACCGCAGCACGGAGCCGTTCTCAGCCCGCGGCGATCAGAAGCACCCCTCCCACCGCCACCCCCGCGCCGGCCGCCTGCAGGCGGCCGAGCCGCTCGTGCAGCACGGTGCCGGCCAGCACGACGGTGGTCACCGGGTACAGCGACCCGAGCACCGCGACCACGCTCACGGCGCCGCGCTGGCTGCCGGCGGCGAACAGCAGGTTGGCGCACACGTCCAGGGACCCCGAACACACGACGAAGAGGGCGGTGCGCCGCGACATCGCGAGGCTCGTCCCCGCGGCCACCAGCACGATCAGCCCGATCGGCACCGACGTGCCGCGGGCGGCGACGATGGCCCATATCGGGCTCGCGCCCGATCCCGCGGCGAGCAGCGAGAAGAATCCACCGAAGCCCAGCGCCGCGACCACCGCCAGGCCGATGCCGCGACGCGACGCCGGGCCGGGCGCGCGCGCGGCGAGGCAGGCGCCGGCCAGCGCGACGACCATCCCGACCAGCGCGAGGGCGCCGGGGATGCGTCCGGCGATCAGATCGACCGCGATCGGCACCACCGCTCCGAGCGCCGAGATCGGGGCCACCAGGCTGATCGTCCCGATCGCCATCGCGCGGTAGAAGGCGGCGAGGCCTACCAGACCCGCCACGCCGGACAACGAGGCCAGGGCCAGATCACCAGCCGGCGGCACATCCGGCCGCACGATCACCACGACCGAGAGGATCAGCAGCAGCCCGACGCACTGCGCGAGCACCACCACCGCGAGCACGGCCGCGCGCCGGCTGGCGACGCCCCCGAAGAAGTCGGCCACACCCCACGACAGGCCTGAGAGCAGGCCGAGGACCACCGCGAGCATCGCGCCGCCCGCCGGCTATCCGCGCCCGTGCGGCTGCGTCAGGTCGAGGGCCGGGCCCTTGGGCACGATGCCCGTCGGGTTGATGGACGTGTGCGTCACGTAGTAGTGCCGCTTGATGTGGTCGAAGTCCACGGTCTCGGCCACGCCGGGCACCTGGTAGAGGTCGCGCAGGTACGGCCACAGCGAGGGGTGGTCAACGATCCGGCGCAGGTTGCACTTGAAGTGCAGGGCGTACACCGCGTCGAAGCGCACCAGCGTGGTGAAGAGGCGCCAATCGGCTTCGGTGCAACGGTCGCCCAGCAGATAGCGACGCGTCAACAGGCGCGCGTCGAGGTCGTCGAGCGTGGCGAAGAGGGCGTCGAACGCCTCCTCGTAGGCCTCCTGCGTGGTGGCGAAGCCCGCGCGGTACACCCCGTCGTTGACCGTCCGGTAGACGACGTCGTTGACGACGTCGATCTCGTCCCTCAGCTCGGCCGGGTAGAGGTCGAGCGATGCCTCGCCCCACGCGTCGAACTCGCTGTTGAGCATCCGGAGGATCTCCGGCGACTCGTTGTTGACGATCTGCCCGGTCTCCCGGTCCCACAGCGCCGGCACGGTCACGCGGCCGCGGAAGCCGGGGTCCGACGCGGCATAGGCCTCGGACAGGAACGCGAAGCCGTTGACCGGATCGGGGCCGTGGCCGGACCCGTCGGTGAACGCCCAGCCGCGCTCGTCGCGCACCGGGTCGACGACCGACATCGAGATGACGTCCTCGAGCTTCTTCAGGTGGCGCACGATGATCGTGCGGTGGGCCCACGGGCACGCGAGCGAGACGTACAGGTGATACCGCCCGGGCTCCGCGCGGAACCCCGATCCGCCGTCGGCCGTCACGGTCGCCCGGAAGTGGCTCTCCTGGCGGACGAACCGGCCGCGCTCATCCGTCTCGGCGCGGAACTGGGACAGTGCCCGTGGGTCGCGGGTCATCCCGCGGCGACGAGCGAGGGCGCGCGGGCCAGCAGCACCGGGCGCAGGTACTCGCCGGTGTGCGAGCCCGGCGTGGCCGCGACCTCCTCGGGCGTCCCCGCCACGAGCAGGGATCCGCCGCCCGAGCCGCCCTCGGGGCCCAGGTCGATCACCCAGTCGGCGCACTTGATCACGTCGAGGTTGTGCTCGATCACGACGACCGTGTTGCCCTGGTCCACCAGCCGCTGGAGCACCTCGAGCAGCTTCTCGATGTCGGCGAAGTGCAGGCCCGTGGTCGGCTCGTCGAGCACATAGAGGGTGCGTCCGGTGGCGACCTTGGAGAGCTCCGTCGCCAGCTTGACCCGCTGGGCCTCGCCACCCGAGAGGGTCGTCGCCGGCTGGCCGAGCCGGACGTAGTCGAGGCCGACGTCGTGCAGGGTCTGCAGGCGCCGGTGGATCTTCGGCACCGCGGCGAAGGCCTCGACGGCCTCCTCCACGCTCATCTCGAGAACCTCGTGGATCGTGCGACCGGCGTACCGGACGGTCAGCGTCTCGCGGTTGTAGCGCCTGCCGCCGCACACCTCGCACGGCACGTAGACGTCCGGCAGGAAGTGCATCTCGATGGTGATCGTGCCGTCGCCCTTGCAGGCCTCGCAGCGCCCGCCCTTGACGTTGAAGCTGAAGCGGCCCGGCGAGTACCCGCGCGCCCGCGCGTCCTGCGTCTTGGAGAAGAGCTGGCGGATGTGGTCGAACAGGCCGGTGTAGGTGGCCGGGTTGCTGCGCGGGGTGCGACCGATGGGCGACTGGTCGATGTCGATGACCTTGTCGATGTGCTCGAGCCCCTCGATGTGGTCGTGGGCCCCGGGCCGCCGCGGCCGCCTGCCGAGCCGCGCCGTCAGGGTCTTGAGCAGCACCTCGTTGACCAGGGTGCTCTTGCCCGAGCCGGACACGCCCGTGACGCAGGTCAGCGCCCCGACCGGGAACGCGGCGTCGATTCCGCGCAGGTTGTTCTCGCGCGCGCCGCGCACGGTGAGCCAGCCGCGCGCCTCGCGCCGCGTCGCGGGCACGGGCACCCCGCGCCGGCCCGACAGGAACGCCCCGGTCGCCGACGACGGCTCCGCCTCGACGTCGGCCACCGAGCCCTGCGCGACCACCCGGCCACCGTGCTGCCCCGCACCCGGTCCCATGTCGATGACGTGGCCCGCGCTGCGGATCATCTCCTCGTCGTGCTCGACGACGAGCACCGTGTTGCCCTGGTCCCGCAGCCGCTCGAGCGTGCCGATCAGCTTGCGGTTGTCGCGCTGGTGCAGGCCGATCGAGGGCTCGTCCAGGATGTAGAGGACGCCGACCAGCCCGGACCCGATCTGAGTCGCCAGGCGGATCCGCTGGGCCTCGCCGCCCGACAGGGTCCCCGCCGCCCGCGCCAGCGTCAGGTATCCGACCCCCACGTCGTCGAGGAAACGCAGCCGCTCGCGGATCTCCTGGATGACCCGCGCGCCGATGAACGCCTGGGTGTCGCTCAGCTCGAGCTCGCCGAAGAACGCGAGGGAGTCGCTCACCGAGAGCAGGGTCAACTCGTGGATGTTGCGCCCGGCGACCGTCACCGCCAGCGACTCCGGCTTGAGGCGCGCCCCGCCGCAGGCCGAGCAGGGCCGCAGCGACATGAACTGCTCCACGCTGTCGCGGACCGCATGGGACATGGACGTGGCGTGCTGGCGGCGCAGCTGGGGGATGACGCCCTCGAACCAGCCCCAGCTGCCGCCCTTGCGGCGCGCGCCCAGGAAGACGCGCTCGCGCCGCCGGGGCCCCCGCAGCAGCAGGGCGCGCGTCTCCTCGGGGAGCTCGCGCCAGGGCACGTCGAGGTCGATGTCGTGCTGCTCGGCGATGACGTCGAGCAGCAGGTCGTAGTAGTCGGTGGTGCGATCGGTCCAGGGCAGGATCGCCCCGTCGGCCAGCGTCCGCTCCGGATCCACCACGAGCTCGGGATCGACCTCGGGCGTGAACCCGAGGCCGGTGCACTGCGGGCACGCCCCGTGGGGCGAGTTGAACGAGAAGGTGCGCGGGGCCAGCTCGGGCAGCGAGGCGCCGTGCTCGGGACACGCGAAGCGCTCCGAGTAGATCCACGTGCGCGGGGTGGCCTCGCCGGTCACGACCTCCTCGATCCGCACCAGGCCGTCGGCCAGGCCGGTGGCCGTCTCCAGGCTGTCGCTCAGGCGCCGGCGCAGGTCGTCGCGCATCACGAGGCGATCGACGACCACCTCGATCGTGTGGGCGAACTTCTTGTCCAGCGCCGGGACCTCGTCGAGGGTGTGGATCGCCCCGTCCACGGCGACGCGGGCGAAACCCTCGCCCCGGATCTGGTCGAGCACGTCGCGGTGCTCGCCCTTGCGCCCGCGCACCAGTGGCGCGAGCACCAGGAACCGCGTCCCCTCGGGCAGGGCGAGCACCTGGTCCGCGATCTGCTCGACGCTCTGCCCGGCGATCGGGCGGCCGCAGATCGGACAGTGCGGCTCGCCGACCCGCGCGAACAGGAGGCGGAGGTAGTCGTAGATCTCGGTGACCGTCGCGACGGTCGAGCGCGGGTTGCGGCTGGTGGTCTTCTGATCGATCGAGATCGCGGGAGAGAGCCCCTCGATGTGATCGACGTCGGGCTTGTCCATCTGCCCCAGGAACTGCCGCGCGTAGGCCGACAGGCTCTCGACGTACCGCCGCTGCCCCTCGGCGTAGAGCGTGTCGAACGCAAGGCTCGACTTGCCGCTGCCGGACAGGCCGGTGATCACCACGAGGTCGTCGCGCGGGATGTCCACCGACACGTCGCGCAGGTTGTGCTCGCGGGCACCCACGACACGGATGGCATTGGCGGGTGTCGGACGCGTCGGGGGCATCAGGACAGTCTAGTGGCGACGTCGGCGCATCCGCCTGATCGGCGCGCTCGTGCGGTTCGTGTCACCTTGGCCCACCGGACATGCGGATGCCGGCCGGGTTGGCCCCCGACACATACGCACCCGCCGCGGGTCCTCCTACCGTTGTTGCGGTGCTATCACCTGCACTGCACGTCATCGGCCGCCGCGCGCCTCATGCCCGTGCCGAGGACGCCGATAGCGACGATGAACCACGAGCATCTCGTCAACGTACTCCTGGTGTGACACCCGCCGACGACGACCTAAGGACCGCGCAGTTGCCCCCGATCCCGCCGGGTCCCCGCAACCCGTTCTCGTCCCTGCGCCGCGCGCTCGCCCTGATGGCGATCGCGATCGTGGCGCTGATGTCGGTGGCCGGAATCGCCACCGCCGCCGATGCCGCTCCCGCCGCGCAGGTGCCGGCGAGCGTCGTTCAGCCGCTCGGCGCCGTCGAGGAGCCCGTGGTGGTCCCGTACACGCAGCTGATCGGCGCCGCCGACGCCCGCAACCTGAACGCGGCCGTGGTCAACACCTCGAGCTACTGGGTCGCGGCGACCGACCGGGAGGGCCGCGTCATCGCGGCGCAGATCCCCCGGCCCAAGGCGGGGCAGGACTTCGCGCAGCCGGCGGCCGCCGCGGACGCGGCCCCGGCCAACCCCAAGTCGCCCCCGGGCGCATTCGACCTCGCGGCATCGCTGCGGGCCGATGGCGTGACCGTGCTCCAGCCGGCCGCTTCGGCGGCCTCCGGCTCGGGGCTCAGCCCCCTGATGCGCTACCTGATGCTGCCGCTCGGAATCGCGATCATCGCGGTGCTGGCGCTCGGCAGCATCGTGCTCGTGCGGCGCATGATGGGCAACAAGCAGGGCGGCTCGCGCGGGGGCATGGCCGGCCACGGCAAGATCCGCAAGAACGCCCAGGTCGAGCCCCCCGCGGTGCGCTTCGGCGACGTCGCGGGCTGCGACGAGGCCGTCGAGGAGCTCCGGGAGGTGGTGCTCTTCCTCACCGACCCGGACCGCTTCCTCAAGGTCGGCGCCCGCATGCCGCGCGGCGTGATACTCCACGGCCCTCCGGGGACCGGCAAGACGTTGCTCGCCAAGGCCGTCGCCGGCGAGTCCGGCGTCCCCTTCTTCGCCCTGTCCGGCTCGGACTTCGTCGACACCTATGTGGGAGTGGGCGCGTCCCGGGTCCGCGACCTGTTCGCGCTCGCCCGCAAGAGCCCCACGGGCGCGATCATCTTCTTCGACGAGATCGACGCCATCGGCCGCGCCCGCGGGGGCGGCGCGGGTGGCGCGGACTCCGAGCGCGAGGGCACCCTCAACCAGCTGCTGGTCGAGCTCGACGGCTTCGGCGATCGCGATCGCGTCGTCGTGGTCGCCGCGACCAACCGGCTCGACATGCTCGACACCGCGCTGCTGCGGCCGGGCCGCTTCGACCGCCGGGTCCAGGTGGGCCTGCCGGCGGAGACCGGACGCCTCGCGATCCTGAAGCTGCACTCCAGGGGGATGCCGATCGCGACCCCCGAGTCGCTGGAGGCCCTGGCCCGCGTGACGGCCGGGTTCGCCGGCGCCGACCTCTCCAACATGGTCAACGAAGCGGCGATCATGGCCGCCCGCGACGGCCGCGAGTCGATCATGGCCCACGACCTCGACGAGGGCATGCTGCGCGCCATCGCCGGACCCCAGAAGGCCGACCGCCGCATCGCCGAGGGCGAGCTCGAGGTGATCGCATGGCACGAGGCCGGCCACGCGCTCGCCGCGGAGCTCTGCCCGACGCATCAGAAGGCCCAGAAGGTCACGATCCTCGCCCGCGGCGACGCGGGCGGCCTGGCCCTCTATGGCAACCTGGACCGCACGCTCACCTCGCAGCAGCACCTCCACGAGCGGATGGTGGTGGCCATGGCGGGTCGGGCCGCGGAGCAGATCCGTTTCGGGATCATCTCCTCGGGCGCCGCCAACGACCTCGAGCAGGTCAACATGATGGCCCGCGAGGCGGTGGAGCGGCTCGGGTTCTCGCCCCGCGTGGGCCAGATCATCTCCACCAGCGGTCCGCACCAGATGCCGCTGTCCGGCGAGACCCGCCGGGTGATCGACGAGGAGATGCGCCGCATGGTGGACGAGGCGTACGTGGACGCCGTGGCGCTGCTGACGGATCACCGCGAGGAACTGGACGCCTTCGGGGCCCTGCTGCTGGAGCGCACCCAGGTGGACCGCGCCGACATCGACGAGCTGCTGTCCGGGCTCACCGGCGGCGGACGCCGGCTGCCGGCCCGCGCCGACGCCCTGCCGACCTCCCGGGAGCCCGTCTCGGTCCCGGTCGTCGAGCCGATCCCGGAGGCCGTCGCCGTCTCCCAGCCCGTGCAGGATGCGGAGCGGCGCCGGCGGCGGTCGATCCCGCTCCCGCGGGGACGGCGCATCCGCACCGGCGTGGAGGGCGCGGCCGCCGCGATCTACACGGTCACGATCCCGCGGCTCAGCGTCCGGCGCCGGCGTACCCGCCGCAAGGGGCCCGGCATCGCCTGATCGTCCGATGCCCTTCCCCGCCACCACGGGGAAGGGCATCATCCCGGGTGTGCTGGACCTGACGCCCGACGAGCTGCTGTCCACCACGCGGGCGGTGCGGAGGCGTCTCGACCTCGAGCGTCCCGTCAACACCCGGCTGGTCATCGAGTGTCTCGAGCTGGCCCAGCAGGCGCCGAGCGGGGGCAACCGCCAGAAGACGGTGTTCGTGGTGGTGACCGACCCGGAGCGACGCGCGGCGCTGGCCGACGTGTATCGGCGCGCCTGGGAGCGCTACGTGACCGAGGGGGTCAGCGCGACGCCCGCCCCTCCCCCCTCGTCCGATCCCCAGAAGCGCATGCGCCAGAAGCGGATCGGCGCCTCCGCGCTGTACCTCGCCGACCACATGGCCGAGGTGCCGGTGCTCGTGGTCCCCTGCCACGCGGGACGCACGGAGAACCGCGCGCATGTGGTGCAGGCCTCGGCCTTCGGCTCGGCGCTCCCCGCCGTGTGGAGCTTCATGCTGGCGGCGCGCGCACGCGGTCTCGGCACCGCCTGGACGACGATCCACCTCTTCTATGAGCGCGAGGCCGCGGAGGTGCTGGGAATCCCCTTCGAGGAGGTCTCCCAGATGGCCCTCATCCCGCTCGCCCACACCATCGGCACCGACTTCAGGGCCGGCCCTCGGGAGCCGCTCGAGAGCTTCGCGCGCTGGGACGCGTGGTGACGCCGGTGTCGGGGCGCTCGGCCTCCTCGGCGCGCCACTTCTCGAGCAGCTCCTCATGGCGCCGCCGGCGCTCGGCCTCGTCGTCCCACCGCCGGTCGGCCCGATGAGCGGCCTCCCACCCGTCGCCCCAGAAGGGCCCCGGCACCGGTAGCCCGCACATCGCCGCGAAGATGTCGTCCTCCTCGAGGCCCGGCGCCGCGAGTGAGCGGAAGACCGTGTCCTCGGGGTCGGAGGGCTTCACCGCCGCCGGCCTCCGGTCGATGACGCCCGCCTTCCGGACCTGCGGGGGACCGGCGTCGTCCCCCGGGGCCGGGCGTCCCCGGCCGGGCCGCCGCCGGCCCGCTCGAGCAGTTCGCGCCGCAGATCGGCGATCTCGTCGCGCAGCCGGGCGGCGTGCTCGAACTTGAGCTCCTCCGCGGCCACGAACATCTCCTGCTCGCGATCCACGATCATCCGCTCCAGCTCGTCCGGGGCGACGTCGGCCAGCGCGTCAACCTCGCCGCGGCGGGGGCGTCGCGGCGCCGCCTCGTCGCCGAGCCCGAGCAGCTCGGCGATGTCCGAGACGCCCTTCGTGATAGAGGCGGGGGTGATCCCGTGCTCCTCGTTGTAGGCCACCTGGATCGCGCGCCGCCGGTTGGTCTCGCCGATGGCGGTGCGCATGGCCTCGGTCTCGCGATCGGCGTACATGATCACCCTGCCGTCGACGTTGCGCGCGGCACGGCCGATGGTCTGGATCAACGAGGTGGTCCCGCGCAGGAACCCCTCCTTGTCGGCGTCGAGGATCGCCACCAGGGTCACCTCGGGAAGGTCGAGGCCCTCGCGCAGCAGGTTGACCCCGACCAGGACGTCGAACTCACCCAGCCGTAGGGCGCGCACGATGCGGATCCGCTCGATGGTGTCGATCTCGGAGTGCAGATAGCGGGCCCGCACACCGGCTTCGAGCAGGTACTCGGTGAGGTCCTCGGCCATCTTCTTGGTGAGCGTGGTCACCAGCGCGCGCTCGTCGCGGTCCGAGCGCGTGCGGATCTCGGCCAGCAGATCGTCGATCTGATGATGGGTGGGGCGCACGTCAACGTCGGGGTCGACGAGGCCGGTGGGGCGGATGATCTGCTCCACCACGTTCTCGGACGAGCGCCGCTCGAAGTCGCCCGGGGTGGCCGAGACGAAGACCAGCTGCCCGACCCGCTCGAGGAACTCCGGCAGCTGCAGCGGCCGGTTGTCGAGTGCCGACGGCAGGCGGAAGCCGGCGTCGATCAGCGCGAGCTTGCGCGAGCGGTCGCCCTCGTACATCCCCCGCAGCTGGCCCATCGTGTTGTGCGACTCGTCGATGAAGCAGAGGAAGTCGCCGGGGAAGAAGTCGAGCAGCGTGTGAGGCGGCTCACCGGGGGCGCGACCGTCGAGGATGCGCGAGTAGTTCTCGATGCCCGAGCAGAACCCGAGCTCGCGGATCATCTCCATGTCGTACTCGGTGCGCTGGCGCAGCCGGTGGGCCTCGACCAGCTTTCCCGCCACCTCGAATCCGCGCAGCTGCTCCTCGAGCTCCGCGCGGATGTCGCGCAGCGCGCGGTCGATGGTCTCGGGCGGGGTGATGTAGTGCGTCGCCGGGTAGATCGCCAGGTGGCGCGGCGTGCCGTGCACCTCGCCGGTGAGCGGGTCGAACTCGGTGATGCTCTCCACCTCGTCGCCGAACATCGAGATGCGATAGGCCATCTCGGAGTCGGCCGGCTGCACCTCGAGGGTGTCGCCGCGCACCCGGAAGCGACCGCGCTCGAGCACCATGTCGTTGCGCTGGTACTGGGTCTCCACCAGCCGGCGGAAGATCCGCTCGCGGGGGTGCTCCTCGCCCACCGTCAGCAGCACGACCCGGTCGCGGTAGATCTCGGGCGAGCCGACGCCGTAGATGCAGCTCACCGAGGCCACGATGACCACGTCGCGGCGGGCCAGCAGGGCCGCCGTGGCCGAGTGGCGCAGGCGGTCGATCTCGTCGTTGATCGACGAGTCCTTCTCGATGTACGTGTCCGTGGCCGCGATGTAGGCCTCGGGCTGGTAGTAGTCGTAGTAGCTCACGAAGTACTCGACCGCCGCGTCGGGCAGCAACTCGCGGAACTCGTTGCAGAGCTGGGCGGCCAGCGTCTTGTTGTGCGCGATCACGAGGGCGGGGCGCGCGGCCTGCGCGATCACCTGGGCCATCGTGAAGGTCTTGCCCGATCCGGTGACGCCGAGCAGCGTCTGGAAGTCGTCTCCGCGCGCCAGCCCCGCCGACAGCTCGGCGATCGCGCGGGGCTGATCGCCGGTGGGCTCGTACGCCGTCGTGAGCGAGAACGGGACGGTGGACACCCCACAAGGTTAGCGCCGCGGTCCACAGCGGCCCGGCCGACCGCCGGGCCAAGAATCACGATGCATTGTTGGGTGTCCGGGCCAAAGTGTGACCCCCACCCCCCCGCCTATCTTTCGACTCGTGTTGTGAGGGAGTCATCGGGAGGCCCCGCACACACACCAGGCCCCGCGACCGGGACGCGGGGCTTCGCACCTCAGCCGGTGGCGCCGCTCAAGGCGCCACCGGCTGCCCCCAATTCCGGGGCGGATCGGACGCAGGACCCCGGCAGGAGACCGTCCACTACGCTGGCGCTGTCGTCGTCATCCCCGGAGGTACCGATGCCCATCGAGCTCAACCACACGATGATCAGGATCCTCGACGAGGAGCGCTCCCTGGCCTTCTACCGCGCGGTCGGATTCGAGGAGCGGGGACGCAAGCGGGTCGGGGGCGACACGGCCACGATCATCTTCCTCGGCCTGCCCGGCGACGGCGCCCGGCTCGAGCTGACGCTCAACGACGGTCGCACGGAGCCGTACGCGCACGGCGAGAGCTACGGCCACATCGCGCTGACGCTGACCGACATGGACGCGGAGTTGGCCCAGCTGGCCGAACACGGCATCACGCCCGAGCGCGAGCCCTACGCCGCGTACCCCGGCGGATCGCGCATCTGCTTCATCCGCGACCCCGACGACTACCGCATCGAGCTGATCGAGCGCCGCGGGGACGAGACCTAGGGGCTGACTCTCGGCGTGCGGAAACGCCATGGCTATGCGGTTCCTGGGGCTAGGCGCCCCGCGCCTGCTACACGGCGTCCAGATCGAACACGGCGATTCGCCGCCCCACCGGGCCGATTCGTCAGCTTCGGCGGGCTCGTCCCCACGAGAGGGCGAGAACGACGATGATCAGGATGGCGGGCAGTACGCCGAACCAGCTGATGGCCGCGTTTGTCCATGCGGCAATGCCCATGCGTGTTCCGTTTCCCGGGTCCGAACATCGCCAAACCCGCCGGGGTTGAACCCGCCGTACATCGGGGGCGGGGACATGAAGGGGATCGCCGGCTTCCACTACTGCGAGTGGCACTGAGAGCCGGTGACCTCCCGCCGAGACGGTTCCGGGGATTGGTGGCCGGACCTGGGCATCAACGTCGGCTACGCCGACACCATCGACCCCGGGAGGCGAGCTACTCGCCCTGGCGCGACGGCTCTTGCACCTAGCGGAGCGGCCCGCCTGAGTCCCCGATGCGCCGGACCCGTGCTGCTGCACGGCTGCTGCAAACACCCCGTCACGCCGGGGCATGGTCGCCAAGGGGGACGATTGCCAGAACCCTGGCCACGAGGGTGAGGTTCTGGAGGCCGAACGCCCAGGAACGCCCCGGCCGGACCTAGGGGTTCTGACCCTCGCGCGAGGTGACGAACAGGCGGTCGCCGTAGGCCCGGCGGTAGATCGGCACCGTCCTCAGCACGCGTGAGACGAACCCGCGCGTCTCGCTGAAGGGGATGTCCTCGGGGATCTTGAGAGTGCTCCCCGTGGCCCGGGCCTGCTCCAGCCAGCCGTTCACGTTCTCCGGGCCGCCGTTGTAGGCCGCCAGCGCCAGGTCGACCGTGCCGTAGCGGTCGATCAGGTAGCGCAGGTACCGCGACCCGTAGGCGATGTTGACCTCGGGCTCGGCGATGCGCGCCGGCGACGGGCTGGGGCGATCCGGCTGGCGCGAGATGAACTCCGCCGTGTCGGGGAGCACCTGCATCAGCCCGACGGCGCCGGCGCCCGAGCGCGAATCCGGGGCGAAGCCGCTCTCGGTGTTGATCACCGCCGCCACGAGCGCCGGATCGAGGTCATAGCGCGCGGCCTCGGTGCGTATCGGCTCCTGGTACTCCAGCGGGTACCAGAGGCGCGCGTACCAGGCCGGCATGGTGCGGTGGATCTGCACCCACGCCCCGCCGATCGCCCCGATCACGATGACCGCGAACAGGATCCAGGCCGCGCGGCGGCGCGGCGAGGGCCCGGATCCGCGCGCCGGCGCCCGCGGCTCCGCGACCGCGCGACCGGGCGCGGGGCCACGCTCACTCGTGGCGGATCGACGGCTCACAGCCCCGCCCAGAGTACTCGGTGAACCGGTCGGCAACCCACCCGCGCAGATCGTCGAGGGTGCCGTCGTTGTGGAAGACCCGGTCGGCCCGCGCGATCTTCTCGGCCTCGGGCATCTGCCGCGCGCTGCGCTCCACGAAGTCCTGTCCGCGGGCCTCCACGCGGCCCCGCCGGGTCGCGTCGGACGCGGTCACCACCAGCACGGCGTCGAACTCCGCCTCGATGCCGCCCTCGAACAGCACGGGGACCTCGCACACCAGCAGTGGAGGCGCGGGGTCGGCCGACAGCTGCTCTGCGGTCCAGGCGTCGCGGGCGACGTGGACCCGCGGGTGGACGAGCTGCTCCAGAAAGGCCAGCCCACCCTCCTCGGCGAAGGCGCGCGGGCCGAGCAGCGCCCGGTCGACCGCGCCGTCGGGGCCCAGCACCTCGGGCCCGAAGCGCTCGCGCACCAGGGCGACGACCTCGGGGTCCTCGTAGATCGCGTGGACCGTCGCGTCGCTCGAGAGCGTCGCCGCGCCACACGCGCCGAAGGCCGCCAGGGCCTCCGACTTACCGGAGCCGATACCGCCGGTCAGAGCCAGACGCGGGGGCGCGCCGCCGTGGCGCGCCCCCGGTCGGTCAGGCCGGTGCGGAGTCGTCGTCCTCGGGTGCCGCGGGGGCGTCCTCGAGCATCTCCTCGGCAGCCTCCTCCAGGGTCTCCTCGGCGATGGCCTCCTCGAGCACCTCCTCGGCGACGGCCTCTTCCACCGCCTGCTCGACGATCGCCTCTTCGATGGCCTCCTCGACGACGGCCTCGGAGATGGCCTCGTCCACGGCTTCCTCGAGGACCTCCTCCACGATTGCCTCGTCGACGATCTCCTCGACGATGGCCTCCTCGACGGCCTCTTCCAGGATCTCCTCGGCGACCGCCTGCTCGGTGGCCTCCTGCAGGAGCTCCTCGGAGGTGGCCTCCTCGACGGCCTCCAGCACGGCCGGGTCGTCGTAGGCCTCCTCGACGATCACCGCGTTGCGGATCTCGTCGGGCAGGTGGTGCTGGATCGGGTCGCTGTCGGCCACGCGCTTCAGGCTGAGCGAGAGGCGGCGCCGGTCGGCGTCGATCTCGATCACCCGCACCGCGAGCACGTCGCCCTGGTTGACCACCTCACGCGGGTTCTCCACGTGGTGGGCGGCCAGCTCGGAGATGTGCACCAGGCCCTCGACGCCGGCGTGGATCTCGACGAAGGCCCCGAACGTGACGACCTTCGTGACGCGACCCTCGACCACGTCGTTCACCTGGTAGCTCTCGATGACGCTCTGCCACGGGTCGGCCTGGGTCTGCTTGAGGCCCAGGGAGATCCGCTGGCGGTCGCGGTCGATGTCGAGCACCTTGACGCGCACCTTCTCGCCGATCTGGAGCACCTCTGAGGGGTGGTTGACGTGGCTCCAGGAGAGCTCGGAGATGTGGATCAGGCCGTCGATGCCGTCGAGATCGACGAAGGCGCCGAACTCCACGATGTTCGAGATGACACCCTCGACCACCTGGCCGGGCTGGAGATCGTCGAGGATCTTCTGGCGCACCTCGCGCCGCTCGTCCTCCAGCACCGCGCGCCGCGAGAGCACGACGTTGTTGCGGTTGCGGTTGAGCTCGATGACCTTGCACTCGAGCTTGCGGCCGAGGAACTCGTCCAGGTCCTGGACGCGGCGGATGTTGACCAGCGAGGCGGGAAGGAACCCGCGGACGCCCAGGTCGAGGATCAGGCCGCCCTTGACGACCTCGATCACCGTGCCCTCGACGTGCTCGCCGGCGGCGGCCGCCGCCTCGATGCGCTTCCAGGCCTTCTCGAAGCGGGCGCGCTTCTTGGAGAGGATCAACCGGCCGTCGGGATCCTCCTTCTGCATCACCAGCGCGTCGACCCACTCGCCGAGGGAGACCTCCTCCTCGGGCTTGACGCTCTTGCGGATCGAGAGCTCGGGCAGCGGGATGACGCCCTCGCTCTTGTACCCGATGTTGACCAGGACCTCGTCCTTGTCGACGCGGACCACCCTGCCGGTGACGACGTCCCCCTCGGAGAAGACGGGGAGGGTGCCGTCGTAGTTCGGCACCATCACGCCGTCGACCTCGATGTACTCGGGGCCGTCGAGCGTGCGTACCGGAGTCAGGAGGTCAAGGACCTCCGGCTCCACGGGGGCCGGCTCATCGACCGTCACGACATCGATGGGCTCGACGTCGGGGGTCACGAGCTCGGGCTGGTCAGTTGTCATTGATGGATTTGTCCTCGTAGCGGAAATGGCTCCGGGCACGGACCGGTCGTCCGGTCGTGCCAGGGGCGAGGAGTATAGACCCGTGGGGCCTCCCGACGCGACGCGCCGGATGCGCTAGACGGCCGCGAGCACCTGCGCGAGGTCGGAGGCGTCGAGCCGTCCGGCGCGGACCATCCGCACGCGGCCGTCACCACCCACGGCGAGGGCCGCCGGAAGGCTCCTCACGGGCAGCGACGCGGCCCGCGGGTACTCGACGAGGCTGACCCGCAGAACCTCGCGCTCACCCGCCGCGCCCTCCATCTGGCGGGCCACCGGCTCGCACCGGGCGCAGCCCGGCGCGGTCAACAGCACGAGCCACGGCCCGCCACCCTCGAGACCGAGGTCGGCGCGCACGTCGTCGTCTCCGCCGCGGCGGCCGGCGAGCAGCAGCCGGTACATCTCGCAGCCGACGCAGATGCCGCTGATCGCCGAGAACAGCGCCACGGCCGCGACCAGGCCGGCCACGACCCAGCCGGCCAGATCCAGGCCGACCGCGAACAGCACGAGGGCGAGGGCGAGGAGCACGGCAGCCATGCCCTGCGCGAAACGCGGAGGCGCGGCGGGCTCCATCTCGGAGGCCGGCGGCGCGATCGCGCGGAACACCCATCCGACCGGCGACCAGCGCGGCCCGGCCAGCGAGAGCGCCACCAGCACGAGGGCCACGACGACGGCCGGCTTCGTCTGGAAGACCGCCCCCTCGAGGCAGAGGGCCCCGGTGATCGCCTGGGCGAAACGGGGCTGGAGCGGGTGGACCGCGGCCGGCAGCGCCATATCCACGAGAATAGCCGGGATTCAGCCGCCGGCGTGGGCGTCGGGACCACCGGCGTCCCACTCCGCGCGGCGCGCCGGGTCCGACAGGGTCCGGTGCGCCGTCATCAGGCGGGCCAGGCGGCGCGGCGCGTCGTCGTCCGCGCTGCGCAGCACCATCTCGCGCAGGACGCCGAAGGCGGCATCGATGACCTCGGGGCATGCGTTGCGGTGAACCTGCAACTCCCGGTATGGGTCGTCGTCTCCTACGACTTCGCGTCGAGCCACGTCTCGCCGATGCCGATGTCCACGGCGAGCGGCGGGTCGAGGGCATAGGCGTCGACCATCGCGGCGCGCACCACCTCGGCCGCGCGCTCGGCCTCGTCGGCGGGGGCCTCGAGCAGCAGCTCGTCGTGGATCTGCAGGATCAGGCGCGCCGAGAGCCCCTCGCCGGCGAGGGACCGGTGGGCGGAGACCATCGCCGCCTTGATGATGTCGGCGGCCGTGCCCTGGATCACGGTGTTGACGGCCAGCCGCTCGCCGAGCTGGCGCTGCTGCACCGTCGCGCCGCCGAGTTCCGGGATCGCGCGACGCCGTCCCAGCAAGGTGGTCACGAACCCCTCCTGGGCGGCGTTGGCGATCGTGGTGTCGATGAAGCTGCGCACCTTCGGGTAGCGCGCCAGGTAGAGGTCGATGTAGGCCTTCGCATCGGCCCGCGCGATGTTGAGCTGCTCCGACAGGCCGAAGTCGCTGATGCCGTAGACGATGCCGAAGTTGACCGCCTTGGCGCGGTCGCGGGTGGTGCGGTCAACGTCGGCGGGATCGAGGCCGAACACCTCCGCGGCCGTCGCCCGGTGCACGTCCTCGCCGCGGCGGAAGGCGTCGGCCAGCGCCGGCTCGCCCGAGCAGTGGGCCAGGATGCGCAGCTCCACCTGGCTGTAGTCGCAGCTCACCAGCAGCCATCCGGGGTCGGTGGTGAAGGCGCCGCGGATCTCCCGCCCGATCTCGGTGCGGACGGGGATGTTCTGCAGGTTCGGGTTGGTGGACGACAGACGGCCGGTCTCGGCGGCGGCCTGGTTGAAGGTGGTGTGCAGCCGCCCGTTGTCGTCCACCTGATCGGGAAGCGCCGACAGGTAGGTGTTGTCGAGCTTGGTCAGCTCGCGGTAGCGCCCGATGAGGGGCACGATCGGGTGCTTGTCCTCGAGCAGCTTCAGCACCCGCCGATCGGTGCTGTATCCGGTCTTGCCCTTGCGGAACGTCGGCAGGCCGAGCCGCTCGAACAGCACCTGGCCGAGCTGCTTGGGCGACTCGATCACGAACTCGCCGCCGGCCAGCTCCCAGATCTGGTCGCGCAGCTCGTCGGCGCCGTCGCGCACGCGGGCGGTGATCTCGCCCAGCCGGTGCACGTCCAGGCGCACGCCGGTCTCCTCCATGGCGGCGAGCACCCGGGTCACCGGCAGCTCGATCTCGTCGAAGAGCGTCGCCAGGCCGTTGGCCTCCAGGGCCGCACGCTGGCGGCCCGCCAGCTCGCGCACCAGCACGGCGTCGCGCACCCAGGGGTGCGGCTCCCCGCTCACCCCGACGCCGGCCGCCTCGGCGATGTCGACAAGGTCGTACTCGCCCCGGCGACGTGGATCGAGCAGGTACGCGGCGATCATCGTGTCGTGGACGGGCCGCAGGCTCGGCGCGGTGGCCCTCACGACGGCCTTGGCGTCGTGGCAGGCGACCCGCGCACCCGCCAGCGACCGGGCCAGCGCCGCGCCCGCGTCCCCCTCGAGTGGACCGGTGGGCACCTCGTCGCCCTCCCCCGCCGCGGCCCACCCCTCGGGCGACACGGCCAGGGCGACGCTCGGCGCGCCCGCGAAGCGCATCGCCAGGTCCTCCGGCGACGCCTCGATGGCGACGGCGTCCACCAGCAGCGCGGCCGGAGCCGCCTCGGGCACCGCGCCGTCGGCGATCGTGTCCAGGCGCCGCGCGAGGGTGTCGAACTCGAACTGCCCGAAGACATCGCGCAGCGCGGCCATGCGGACGGGGCCGAAGTCGAGCGGGGGCACGTCCTCGAGATCCAGATCCACCGGCGCGTCGGTGCGGATCAGCGCCAGGTTGCGGGTCCTGCGGGCCGAATCGGCGTGCTCGGTGAGCACCTCGCGACGCTTGGGCGTCTGCTCGTCGGCGTGCGCCAGCACCTCGTCCAGGCTCCCGTACTTCTGCAGCAGCTGGGAGGCGCCCTTCTCGCCGATTCCGGGAACGCCCGGCAGGTTGTCGCTCGGGTCGCCCACCATGCCGCGGAAGTCGACCATCAGCTCGGGGCCGATCCCATAGCGCTCCACCACCGCGTCCGGGGTGTAGAGCGTGGTGTCGGTCACCCCCCGCCCGGTCGCGATGACGCTCACCCTGTCGCTCACCAGCTGGAAGGCGTCGCGATCGCCCGTCAGGATCCTCACGTCCTCGCCCGCCTCGGACCACCGCTGGGCGAGGGTGCCGAGCACATCGTCGGCCTCGTAGCCCTCGAGCTCGATGTTGACGAACCCGAAGGCCTCCATCAGCGGACGGAAGTGCGTGCGCTGCTCGCGGAAAAGGTCGGGAGTCGCGGAGCGATTGGCCTTGTAGGTCGGCTCCTGCTCGTGACGGAAGGTCGTGCCGGGAGGGTCCCAGGCCACCACCACCCGCGCCGGACGCTCCTCGGCGAGCATCTTCATCATCATCGCCGACAGGCCGTAGAGGGCGTTCGTGGGAAACCCGGACTGGGTCGCGATGGTGTCGGGCAGTGCGTGGAACGCCCGGTAGGCCAGGCTGTAGCCGTCGATCAGCAGCAGCGGGCCGGCGACCGGCGGAGCGACGGTGTCCGACATGTGCCGGAGGATACGCGCGCCGCGTCCACTATCGTCGCCGGCCGTGGCCTCCCCCACCGTTCCCCGCATCCGCCGCCTCACGGGAGTCGTGCACGTCAGCGCCGACGGCCCGGAGTACGCGTTGCTCCACGTGGTGAGCGGCGAGCGCCATCACCTGGGCTGGTTCCAGCTGAGCGACGACCCCTGGCGGGTGGGCCTGGTGACGGCGGCCGACGTGGTGGAGGCCGGCGTGCCCGCCCCCGGCGTGCGTCGCGACACCGCGACCGCGCTCGCCGCGCTGCGTGCCTCGCAGGACGCGGGTCAGACCGACGAGCCCGCGCCGATCGGACCGATCACCAACGTGCTCCGCTACCGCAGCGACCGGCGCGCCGCGATCGGGCGTCTCGACGATGAGCTGATCGCGATCACCTGACCGCGCCCGCCGCTGCGCCCGAAGCGGGCGTTATGCTGGCTCCTCCTGTCGATCCGGCCTGATTCGCCCGTTCAAGGAGCCCCGTTGGCCGTTACGCCGAGCGCCCAGTACAGCGTCACCCTCCGCGTCGAGATGGACCCCGCCCACACGGGGCTGCTCGGCCAGCTGACCACGGCGATCGGGAACGTAGGCGGCGACATCGGCGCCATCGACCTCGTCGGCACCGGCTACAGGTCGCTGATCCGCGAGCTGGTGGTCAACGCGTCCGACCAGGAGCACGCCGGCTCCATCGTCGCCGCGGCCGAGGCGCTCGACGGCGTCCGGGTGATCTCGTCGTTCGACCGCACCTTCCGCATGCACCAGGGCGGCAAGATCGAGATGACCACGCGCATACCGCTGGAGACGCGCGACGACCTCTCGACGGCCTACATGCCGGGCGTCGCCCGCGTGTGCACCGCGATCGCCGAGGACCGGGACAAGGCCTTCGAGTTCACGCTCAAGCGCAACATGGTCGCCGTGATCACGAACGGCACCGCCGTCCTCGGGCTGGGCGATATCGGCGCCGCCGCCGGCATGCCGGTCATGGAGGGCAAGTCGATGCTCTTCAAGGAGTTCGGCAACGTCAACTCCTACCCGATCTGCATCGACTCCAAGGATCCCGAGGTCCTGATCAAGACCATCGCCGCCATCGCCCCGGCGTGGGGTGGCATCAACCTCGAGGACATCGCGGCGCCGGTCTGCTTCGAGGTGGAGGACCGACTCAAGGAGATGCTCGACATCCCGGTGTTCCACGACGACCAGCACGGCACCGCGATCGTGGTGCTGGCCGCCCTGCTCAACGCCTGCAAGATCACCGGCCACACGATCGACGAGCTCAAGGTCGTCGTCAGCGGCGTCGGCGCCTCGGGCGTCGCCTGCTCCAAGATCCTCATGAACGCCGGCGTCGAGAACATCATCGGCTGCGACTCGAAGGGGGCGATCTACAAGGGCCGCACCGAGAACATGAACTTCATGAAGGACTGGTACGCCGAGAACACGAACCCGGAGGGCATCCGAGGCGGCATGACCGAGGCGATCAAGGGCGCCAACCTCTTCCTCGGCCTCTCCGGCCCCGGCACCTTCTCGGTGGATCAGCTGAAGACGATGGCCAAGGACCCGATCGTCTTCGCGATGGCCAACCCGACGCCCGAGATCATGCCCGAGCTCGCCGCGCCCTACGTGCGCGTGATGGCCACCGGCCGCTCGGACTACCCGAACCAGATCAACAACGTGCTCGCCTTTCCAGGCATCTTCCGGGGCGCGCTCGACTGCCGCGCGACGCAGATCAGCGAGGCGATGAAGGTCGCCGCCGCCCAGGCGATCGCCGACTGCATCTCGGACGACGAGCTCAACGAGGACTACATCATCCCGTCCGTCTTCAACCGGAACGTCGCCCCGACGGTCGCGGCGAAGGTGATCGAGGTCGCCCAGCGCGAGGGCCTCGCCCGCCGCGTCCCCGGCGCCGGAGAGAACCCCCACGACATGTAGCGGCCGGCGCGTCCCGCGCGCCGCCCAGAAGGGACCCGCATGAGCCTGGACCCCGCCCAGACGCCGAGCGAGCCCAAGATCGGCTGGGTCAACAAGCACCTCCACAGGTACCTCGAGTCGAACGGCGCCGAGGGCCACGAGTGGAAGCCCGGCGTGCCGACCCTGCTGCTCACCACCCTCGGCCGCAAGAGCGGCAAGCCCTACCGCACACCCCTCATCTACGGCCGCGACGGGGACCGCTACGTGGTGATGGCCTCCTACGGCGGCGCGCCGAAGGACCCGGATTGGTACCTGAACCTCGCCGCCGACCCCGACGTGATCATCCAGGTCGGCCCCGACGTGATGCCGGCGAGGGCCTCCACCGTCGGCGACGACAGGCGCGACGAGCTGTGGGCGACGATGGCCGCCGTCTGGCCCGCCTACGACGAGTACGCGACCAAGACCGACCGCAAGATCCCCCTCGTCCTGTTGACGCCGGCCGCGAGCTGAGGCCCCCGGACCCGGCGGTACACTCGCCCCGCCGGGGGGACGTGGCGGAACGGCAGACGCGGCGGTCTCAAACACCGCTGAGGGGCAACCCTCGTGTGGGTTCGACTCCCACCGTCCCCATGCGTTTTCTGGCTTGTGGACAGGGATCTCGGCAAGGTAAGCGTCGGGGTCGCCATCCGCTCAAGACCGCCCAAGACCGCCCGTTTTCGTGGTCGACTGGCCCACAACTGGCCCGCAGTGTGGAGCCGCCCCCCGCTGGCTCACGCTCACGCGCGCCAGAACACCCCGCTCGCCATCCGGCGCCGGCGCTGTAGCTCCACGTTTTCGCGCCGTCCGCCTCCCGGGTAGGCGCGCCCTTCGGCGAGGGCGCTGGGGGATTCGGCGACCCCCAGCGCCCGCGAAATCCGCCCCTCGACCGTACCACCGGTCGCCCTAAGGCGGGACCAGGGGGTGACCTAAGTCACGTCGTGCCGCTCGCGTCGCTCCCGTCGCCGCTCGACGAGGGTGGCCTTCTCCTTCAGCGCGCAGCCGAGGCCAGGGAACTGGCGGCGGCCGTCCGCCACCTACCTCGCCTCGTCAGACACGCCGGCGCCAGCCGTCTCAGGGCCGCCCGAGCGCGCGAAACGGCAGCGCGTGATCCCCAATGTCCGGCCGTTCGTCCGCAGTGGTCATGCATCCGGGGATCCCCTTCGCAATGGGGTTCCAAGTTCGCAAGCCCGCCGTCGCCCGGCAGGGGTGGTCTCGTCCGGGCATCGCCTGGACGGGTGGAAGGGCCTGCCCATAAGCCTCCTCCCGCGCGCTATGCGGCTTCCTTGAGCGACCGTCCGGCTCGTTCATCTCGACAGCTGCGGGCACACCACTTCTGGGTGCGAGGTCGGGTGACGAGCCCCGCGCCGGCCGCGCGTCCCTGAGCGCGGGTGCAGGCCGCGACGGGCATCGGCCCGTCGTCGAGCACGCCGACGTGGGTGCCGCGGCCGGACGAAGGTGTCCGCCCGAAGTCCGGGCAAACGTCCGGCAGCCTCCTCGCGGGTCAACACATCGCCTTTGTCACGCGGATGCGACCTTCCACCACTCGGCGGTCTCGCTCAGTTAGAGCGTTCCCTCCTGTGGGTTCGAGGATCTGCCAGACCTCATTGACGCTCGGAATCGCCCCGATCCGATGAGTCGCTTCCCCAATAGAGATTGCGCTCGTACTCGTCGTCGAGGAACCGCTGCACCCGTTCGGTCGTGACATCGGGCATGGCGATGTGCTCTTTGAGAATCCTTGCCGGGGAGGGAAGGTCCGCGCGGTCAGGCCACCGTTCCGGCTCCCAGAGGCCGGACCGCTTCAGGGCCTTGGCGCAGTGGATGAACGCTTCCTCCACCTCGACGCCGAGGGCCGCGCTCGGCGTGGTTCCGGCGAGCGGGTGGGCGGACAGGAGCCGGCTGTCGCGCACGACTGCGGCACGGCCGTTGACCCGCAGGGTCTCCCCGAGGCCGGGGATGAGGAAGAGGAGCCCGGCGTGCCCGCCCTCCACGACGTTCCTGAACGAGTCGATCCGTCGATTCCCCGGAGCATCGGCGAGCAGGAGGTGGTGCTCATCGAGCACCGCGACGAAACCGGGCGGTCCGCCACGCGGGGAGACGTCGCATCTGCCCTCGCCATCCGCCGTCGCCACCAGGACGAAGGGAGAGTGGGCGATGAAGTCGCGGCAGTGCTCGTCGAGGTGACCGATTGCCTTGCGCACGATCGCCTCGGACGGAACCCCGTAGAGCCCCGCGAGCCCCTCGGGGGAGTCGATCACCTCGCCGAAGGCCCGCTCTGCTTCCTGGGACATCCCTTCCGCCTTGCCGACGGCACCCGGAAGCCTACCCCCGCCCACCGGTCGTGCAAGCCGTGGCGCGCGGCGCGAACCGGACGACGGGTCCGGTTGATCGCCGGCGCCAGGCTTCTCAACGCCGCCGCCTTCCTCGTGGTCGTCCACACTCTGCTCGTGCTCGGCGTGATGAACCGGCCGGGATCGCGGTCCCTCGATAGTGGTCCGCCGCGTCCTCGCCGCGCGACCGTTCCAGACGAGGATCGAGGTCGCATCGCGATCCTCGGTCACGGCGCGCGCCCTTCCCGCGCGCTTCCCGAGCTCGCAAGCGCCGGCGTCGGACGGCTCGGCGGCCGCGACCCGATGTGTCTCGCGACGCGTTCTGCATCGCTGGCCGTTCCGGCGATCAGCATCGAGGCAAATGAGTGGAGGAAGAGCATCCCGACGAAGTAGAGACCGGGGGCAGAGTCCACGACCCCGCGGTACTGGACGGGATATCCGTCCGGGCCGATCTCGAAGGGAACCCGAAGCCACGAATAGTCGGGGCGGAACCCCGTGCACCAGATCACGTTGCGAACGTCGACGACGCGGCCGTCCTCGAGGACTGGCATGCCGTCCTCGACGCTCACGGTGCGGGCGAGGACCCGTTCCACTCCGGCGGCCAGCAGGTCCTTCCTTCGGTAGCGCAGGAGCGGCGCGCCGCCGTGCCGGACGTGCGAGCGCATCCTGCGACCGAGCGGTGTGTCGAACGGTGAGGACGTGCGACCCGACGAAGAAGAGCCCCCGGAAGCCGAGACGCCCGCGCCGAGTCTCGACGGACGCCGGGATCTGGCCGGTGTCTCGTCCCGAGAGGATCGTTTCGTGCCCGGAGGACGCCTCGTAGGCGATGTCGGATCCGGAATGGCTCGCGCCGACCACGAGCACGGGGCCTTCTTGCAGCTGGGAGAGGTTTCGGTAGTCGCTCGAGTGGAGCTGCGTGATCCGCGGGTCGAGCTCCGTAGCGAAGCTCGGAACGACCGGCTTCTGCATCACCCCGGACGCGACGACGACCGTCTCGGACTCGAGCGTGTGGTCGTTCGCGGTGACACGGTAGCGCTCGTCCTCTCGCGAGAGGTCGTGTACGACCGTGCCCGTGCGGACGGGCAGGGCGAAGTGCGCAGCGTAGGCCTCGAGGTAGTCCCCCATCTCGTGCGCGGTCGGGAAGGAGTTGCGTCTCGCGGGGAAGCGCATCCCTGGGAGCCCGTCGTAGCTCGCCGGCGAGTAGAGCCTGAGGGAGTCCCAGCGCTTCCGCCAGGAGTCGCCGATGCGCTCGTTCGCGTCAAGGATCACGAAGGAGCGCCCTCGCTTCGCAAGGTGGTACCCGGTCGCGAGACCTGCCTGGCCCCCGCCGACGACGATCGTGTCGAACCGCTCTCGTTCCACCTTCGTCCTCCTTGTCGTTGCTCTCGACGCTAGGAGGAACGCGGCGGTGCCACATCGCGAGAATCCACCAACTTGCAGGAACCGCGCGGTGGTGATTTCTGACCAGGCGCTCAGACCCGAGGACACGGCCGCGGCGTCCCGCGGGGCTCAGGCGAGGTCGTGCTCGAAGGCGAACGCGGTCGCCGCGGCGCGGGAGGGGACGCCGAGCTTGGCGAAAATGTTCTGGAGGTGGCGAGCGACGGTGTGCTCGCTGATGAGGAGGGCTCCGGCGATCTCCCTGTTGCTCTTCCCCGACGCCACGAGGCGCAGCACCTCCAGCTCGCGCCGCGAGAGCCCGTGGGCGTCGGCGGCAGGTGAGGTCAAGCGGGCGACCTCCGGCTTCGCGCCGAGGCGCTCGAAGATGCCGCGGGCGGCGTCGACCTCCAGTCCGGCTGCCTCCTCGTCGCCGAGGAGGCGACAGGCCTCGCCGACAAGGGCCCGGGTGCGCGCGATCTCGTACGGGGCCTCGAGCGCCTGCCAGATGTCACCTGCTGTGTTGAGCGCGGCGAGTGCGGACTGCGCGTCGCCCTCCGCGAGCTCGACCGCACCCCGCGCGTGGGCGACGATGCCCTCGAGCATCGCGCTCTCGTAACCGCCGGCGAGCTCCTCGAGCTCGCCGCAGGCCCGGCGTGCGCTGTCCGTGTCGCCCACGGAAAGCATGATCTCGACGTACGCCGGGAGCAGGCGCACGCGATCGAGGAGCTGTGTTGCGCCCACCTCTGCCCGCCGAATCGCGGTCGCAGCCGCCGCGGTTCGTCCCTGGCCGAGCCGCAACTGCGCGAGGCCGGGCTGCGGGTCCCAGCCGAGCGCGCTGGCCTCCTCGTACGCCTTCTCGGCCGCGCCGAACGCGCCCAGGAGCCGAAGGAGCTCTCCCTGGCGGTAACGGGCGAGGCCCGCGGCAGGGTTCGTCGTCTCGAGAAAGCGCTCCCCCGCCCGGCGTGCCTCCTCCAGCGCTTCGCGCCAGGAGCCGTCGAGTTGCAGGATCTCAGCGCGATGGACGAGGCAGCGACCTGTGAACGCCACCATCTCCGGTTGCAACGCCCACCAGTCCGAGAGCGCCCTCGTCCACTCGCGAGCGCGCCGCACCTCGTACACCTCCTGGCAGGCAAGGATGACGCCGCAGTAGACGATTCCCGTGACGATGGGCGAGAGGTCGTCGGCGGTGACCGCGACCATGGCTTCGTCGAGCAGCGCGAGACCTTCTTGCACGCGCCCGTCCTTGATCAACATGTGACCCTGCCCATGCGCCGCGAGCGCGAAGAGGTCGCGGTCGCCGAAGCGCTCGCCGATCCGAACGGCCTCGCTCGCTGCTTCGGCCGCCGATGCGAAGTCCCCGGCGGCTTGGTGCTGGAACATCAGGGGAAGGAGGAGGTAGCCGCGCTCGGCGCAGGCGTCCTCGTCCTCGAGCAGCCGTTGCGCCCGGCCGAGCCAGCCGGTCGCGGGGCCGATCTGGCCCCGCGATGCGAGATTAAGGCCGACCCAGATCGCACTCCTGGTCGCGCGTCGTGTCGTGCCCGCCTCCAGGTGGCGCCGGTGTGCGCGCTCGAGCCACGCGACCGACTCGTCCTCGCGTCCGAGCATGAACGCGCACGTCGCGAGCGCGTCGAGGTCGTCGCCGGCCAGACCCTCGTCGCCGTCGAACGCCGTCAGCGACTCGTAGGCCGCGAGCCATGCCCGCTCCGCATACGCCTGTCGGCCTCGCTCGAGTTCGTTGACGCGATCGCGCATCCGGCGGCTCACTCCTCGCTGAAACGTTACCCCCGCGTCGTCGTCGCAAGAAGCAACGGAGGCCGGTGAGCGAGCCCGAACGCCGACGGCCATCTCACCAAGCGAGTTTCTAGGCCCCGGCGAGGCCAAGCGCCGGCGAGCTCGTACCATGGTCCCTCCTACAGGCACATGGCGCCTGCTTTGGGAGCCTCCCCTTTCCCAGGACGGTTCTCACGAGGGGCCCAGGCTCGCAGCAGGAGCCCGGGAAAGACGCCGATTGCGACAACTGACTCTCCCCGCGACACGGCGAAAGCGCACGAGAATCGGCGAGCGGAGGCCATCGGGCTGAGATGTCGGGACCTCAGCCAGGGCGGGTCAAACGGCCTGCAGAGGTCCGCTCGTCCGGGCATTCGTCCGCGCAACCTCCGTGCTGATCGGAGCATCGCCTTCGCCAAGCCGATGTGGCATACCCACCCTGCGGTCTCAAACACCGCTGAGGGGCAACCCTCGTGTGGGTTCGACTCCCACCGTCCCCATGGGGAATCTCGGTTGGGAACTGGGCTTTGGGCCTTGCCCTGTCGGTGGAATCGAGTCCGGCGGAATCCGCTCAAGGCCGCTCACTCGGGCGGTCGACGACGCATTGAGTCGCAGCTCAGGAGCGGTACACGGTGCCATCTTCGCACCGGGTCGCTATGCCCTCGTCGAGGTCCCGACGCTCCTTCCCCCAACCCGGAGACGGATCATCCTGGCTACCAGGCTGCGCTGGGAGCCTTCTCGTTCCTCGGCCACCCCTCGGCGTCACCGGATCCCGAGTCAGAGGTGGCGGGAGCCTGCGACGCCGACGTCAAGCGTTCCGAAGCGGACCAGCAGTAGCCCGCCCGGCTCCGAACCGGGGGCGGGCGAGATGGCGTCAGCGGAGGGTTGCAGCCAGGCGCCTGGGTCACCTGCCAACGGGAGCGCTGCGCCACAAGTAGCGTAGCGGTCCCCATTCCCGCACCGTGTCCCGAGGAGATGTCATGGCCGAGCTCGCCGCGCCGCAGATGGTCGTCAACAGCCGCATGCTCTACACGAGTTGGATGCCGGCCGATCCCGAGGCCGCGGCGGCGCTCCTGCCGGCGGGCGGTCCAACGCCCGCAGGGCCCGTCTACATGAACCAGTACGTGGTCAACCGCGACGAGCAGACCACGGGCTTCGGGGCCTACTCGCTGACCTACCTCGGCCTCGACATCGCCGGGATGATGGACCCCCAGGGGGTGATCCCGGCGCGGTACATCCTCTTCTACTTCAACTCGTCCGAGATCATGCGCGAGTACACGGTGCGCGAGTACGACCTGCCGGCCGTCCCCGGGGCGACGAGCGTGGAGGCCGCCGACGGCCGCGTGGTGGCCACAACCTCGCTCGACGGCACACCGGTGATCCGCTCGGAGGCCGTCATCGGGCCGGACATCCTGATGACCTTCTGCGGTCAGCTCACCTACGTGCGCCAGAAGGCGGGCCGGTTCATGGCGGGCAACTTCCCCTTCATCGCCGACCTGGCCGACGGCTTCGAGGTGCGCTCGGTGGAGTTCCTCGACCCGAGCCACCCGGTCTACGCCCTCCGGCCGGCGGACCCGATCCAGGTGGTGGCGGAGGGGTCGTTCTACTCGCCGGACGACTCTTTCGTGTACCCCGGCGGCGTGGACGAGGTGAGCTTCTGATCGGGCGATTCGGATCGAGGCGGACCGTATTTCGCGGTACGGCGACTCGATGGCTGCGCTCCCGTGGGTCAACTACGACTGAGCCGTGTGCGGCGCACAGCGTCGCGCAGGACCAGGAGATCTGCCCACAGCCCTAGCCAGCAGCGGCATCCGCGCTCAGAACGCAGCGGTCTCAAACGCCGCTGAGGGGCAACCCTGGTGTGAGTTCGGCTCCCGCCGTCCCCCCGGGGTTTGCTCCTTGGTGACGGCGATCTCGGCTTGCTTGCGCACCGGCCGCTCATCCGCTCGGAGAGGGTGGGGAGCGCTGGGGAAGAGTTGGCCTCGTCCGGGCAGCGTCCGGACAGAGATCAGAACGGGGCCCCTCCCCCGTCTCCCGCGGGGTGGCCCCGCAACCGCGGCGAGACCAGCCTGCAGGTGCCGCGCCCGCCGCGCCCGGTGAGATCCCAGCCCTTGAGCGTACCGTCCCCGCGCTCGTCTGACCCCACCCCCCTACCGCCTCTCGCGGCGGCAAGCGTTGGGGGTTTGCCCCATGCGGACAGCGCGCGGCCCCTCTTACTGTCGCCCTACCGGCGACCGACTCGCGTCGTCGCCAGTTCCGACAAGGAGGCAGACATGACCAGCGCCACGACGGCACCACCTGCGGTCGATACGGACAAGCTGATGGCCTTCGTCTTCCGAGCCGTCGACGAGGTCGGGGGCACTCTCAACGCGGCGCTCGTCTTGATGGGGGACAAGCTCGGCCTCTATCGAGCCATGGCGGGCGCGGGCGCGGTGACCTCGGGAGAGCTTGCCGAGCGCTCTCGCGTCGCCGAGCGTTACGTCCGCGAGTGGCTGAACGCCCAGGCGGCGGGCGGCTACGTCGAGTACGACCCGGCGAGCGGCCGCTACACCCTCCCGCCCGAGCAGACAGTGGCGCTGACCGACGAGGAGAGCCCGGCCTATCTGCCCGGCTTCTTCCAGGTCGCGATCGGCTCGGTCCTTGACTCTCCGAGGGTGACTGACGCCGCCCGCAGCGGCGCCGGCCTCGGCTGGCACGAGCATAACCACGACGTCTTCCGTGGCTGCGAGCGATTCTTTCGGACCGGCTACAACGCGAACCTCGTCTCGTCGTGGCTGCCCGCCCTGGAGGGCGTGGTCGAGAAGCTCGAGCGCGGCGCTCTCGTGGCCGACGTCGGGTGTGGACACGGCGCTTCGACCATCCTGATGGCAAGGGCCTTCCCCAGGTCGACTTTCGTCGGCTCCGACTACCACGCGGGCTCGATCGAGACCGCCCGCGAGCGGGCCCAGAAGGCGGGCCTCGAAACGCGCGTCCGCTTCGAGGTCGCACCGGCCACAGCCTTGCGCGGCGCGGGCTATGACCTCGTGACGATGTTCGACTGCTTGCACGACATGGGCGACCCTGTTGGTGCAGCGCGCCAGGTCTACAAGTCCCTGGCGCCGGATGGCACCTGGATGATCGTCGAGCCGGCCGCCGGCGACAACGTCGAGGACAACCTCAACCCGGTGGGACGGGCCTACTACGCCTTCTCCACCCTCCTTTGCACGCCGGCGTCGTTGTCGCAGGACGTCGGCCTCGCCCTCGGCGCCCAGGCCGGTGAGAAGCGGATCGGGGAGGTCGTGACCGGGGGCGGATTCACACGCTTCCGCCGCGCCACCGAGACGCCCTTCAACCTCGTCCTCGAGGCGAGGCGCTAGCGCTCACGCGAGAGCCGGCACCGCAGCGCATCCAGGACGGACCTCAGGAGGAGGAGCTATGCGCGGAATCGTGTTCAACGCACCCGGGGACGTCTCGGTTGAGACCGTCCCAGACCCGACAATCGTCGAGCCCGGCGATGTCATCGTCAGGGTGACCAAGGCCGGCATCTGCGGATCGGACATGCACATCTACAACCACGGCGACGCCTTCGGTTTCAGCCCGGGCTGCCGTCTCGGCCACGAGTTCGTGGGCGTCATCGAGGAGGTCGGCGGCGAGGTCGCGAACGTCCGCGCCGGGCAGAAGGTTGCCTCGCCTTTCTGGATCTCGTGCGGCAAGTGCTATTTCTGCCGTCGGGGACTGCAGACGTCGTGCGTGCACGGCGGCGCCTACGGCTTTCAGCCGTTCTGGCCTGGCGGCGGTGAGGTGCAGGGGGGCCAATCGCAGTACGTGCGCGTGCCGATGGCCGACGGAACACTCGAGGTCGTGCCCGAGTCGCTTGCCGACGACGCGAAGGACGACCGAGTGCTGCCGATGACAGACGTCTTCACCACCGCCTATCACGCAGTCACGGGCGCCGACGTCTCGGAGGGCGACACGGTCCTTGTCGTCGGCGACGGTGCGGTCGGCCTGCTCGCCTGCCATGCGGCACGCCTGTTCAATCCGGCCGCGATCGTGTTGGCGGGGCACCACGACGACCGCCTCGAGGTGGGCCTGCGTCTGGGGGCGACCAACACGGTCAACACCTCGACGAACGGTGCCCTGGGCGAGGTGATCGGCGACCTGACGGAAGAGCATGGTCCCCAGGCGGTGGTGGACACCATCTCGAGCCCGGCGTCGATGAAGCTCTCGACCGAGACGGTCCAGGCAGGCGGGACCGTCAGCTGGGTTGGCATGGAGGTCTTCCTCGGCGCGCCCGAGCTGGCCTGGGACCAGTGCTTCATGCGCAACCTCACGATCCGGGGAGGGGTCGCTCCGGTCAAGCGCTACCTCCCGCAACTGTGGTCCCTCCTCGAGAGCGAATCGATCGACCCCTCGCCGGTTCTGACTCACGATCTCGGCATTGAGGAAGCCGCGGCGGGTTACGCGACGATGGCCACCAGGCAAGAGGGCACGGTCAAGGTGGCGGTCTCGCCAAACGGGTGAAGAGAGGCCCAGGGTGGGCAGCCCGGCGGCGCGTGGCGCGCCGCCGGGAGGCGGCCTCAACGCCTATCCCTCGCCCGGGCTGATCCGCGTCGTGGATTCGCCCGACGGTGGGGCAACCTGGTCCCCGAGCAAGCGACGCGCGAGCGCTGCGCGCGATTTCACACCGAGCTTCTCGTAGACCCGGGTGAGGTGGTGCTCGACTGTCCTCGGGCTGAGGAAGAGCGCGGCACCGGCCTCGCGGTTGCTGACACCCTCAGCGACGGCGACCGCGACCCGCAGCTCCTGGGTCGTCAGCTCAGTGGTCGGCGCGCCGCGCCGACCCGCGACGCGCTCGCCGGTCGCCCGCAGCTCGGACCGCGCCCTGCGACTCCACGGAGCCGCTCCCAGAGCGTCGAACACGTCGAGCGCTGCGCGAAGGGGCCCGCGGGCCTCGGCTCGGCGCCGATCGCGCCGTACCCGCTCGCCGAGAGCGAGTAGCGAGCGAGCGCGCTCGAACGCCGCGGGGGTCTTCTCGAGCAGCTCGACGCTCTTGAGCAAACGGTGTTCCCACGTGGGACCGTCGTCGAAGAGGGCCTGACACCTCTCAGCAGCGGCCTCGGTGACAACCTGCCCGCCCTCCTTGGCGCGCTGTAGCAGGGTCGCCAGCCGCCGCGCCGCCGCCTCTCGGAACCCCGCGAGGAGCTCCGCCTCGACCGCGTCGGCGAGGTGCGCAAGCGCTCCGGGATCACGAACACCGCGCGCACCTGCGGCATCAACGCAGCGACCGAGGTGGCCGGCAGCGATGGCGCCGTCGCCGGAGCCGAGGGCGAGCAGGCCCGCCGGGCCCTCGCAGAGCCCGTCGACCCATCGTTCACCCTCGAGCGATTTCACCAGGCGTCCGAGACGCGTGAGGGTGGCGCAGCAGCCACTCTCGTCTCCCATACCCGCGTGATAGCGCGCGAGCACCGCCAGGCAGCGGATCAAGCCGAGCTGGTGGTCCATCTGGTCGGCAAGCTCAGCGCCCTCGGCCGCGGAGGCCATGCCACTGCTCCACCGCCCCGTGCGCCAGTCGAGTTCAGAGAGCGCCTCCAGCGCGAGCGGCAGCTCCCCTGGCGCCCGCCGCCGAGACGACGCGGTGAGGCCGTCGAGGAGCCGCCGCGCGTCGTCCCATTGCTCGCGCCAGATGAGTACCCGCGAGAGGGCGAGCGTCCCCGCGACATCGGTGAGCGGGCCCTCCCGGCGCGCCCTATCGAGCCAGCGCCTGAGCGCCGGGTCCGCCTCGAGGTGGCGGCCGAGCGCCACCTGCGCAACCGTGGTCGCCTGCTCCATCCGCCCCGAGGCTCCTGCGGCGTGCGCCAGGGCGTAGGCCGCGCGGGCGGGCACCACGGCTGCGAACACGTCGCCGGCCCACAAGCCTGGCAGCGCCCCCTCGGTGAGCATCGCGGCAGCCGAGGAGCGATCAAAGACCTCGAGCCGCGCCGCCTCGTCGATCAGCGTCGCGCGCGCCGCGGCGAGGCGGCCCCCTGCCAGGTCGACCGCTGCGCGCACGCGATGGAGTCCGGCGCGGACGAGCGGCGAGCAGGGAAGGGTCAGGGCCTGGTCGGCGAGGCTGAGCGCCGTCCCGGTTGCGCCGGCGAGGCGGGCCGAAGCGGCGGCCTCCAAGAGGCGCCTGCTCCGTTCGGATGGCTGCGTCGAGAGACTCGCGGCACGAGTGAAAGCCCTCGAGGCTGCGGCGTGACCCCCACGGGACCGCTGAGCGACCGCGACCGCATCGAGAGCATCGGCCGCGGCGGCGTCGAGGCCCACCACTGCCGCCGCACGGTGCCAAGCTCGTGCCTCGTCCATTGCCTCGGACGGGGCACATTCGGCCAGCACCTCGTGCGCTCGACGCCGCTCAGCGGGTGCCGCGGCGTGGTATGCAGCGGCCCGCACGAGGGGATGGAAGAACCGGATGCCGTTCGGACCCGCTCGAATCAGACCCGCACCCTCCGCCGCGTCGAGGTCCGACAACGAAAGGCGCTCGGCGTCGAAAGCCGGGCGAAGCACCTCGGCGCGGGCATCGCGGCCTGCGGCCGCGACGATGAGGAGGGCCCGACGGGTCGGTTCGGGGAGGACGTCGATCGCCCCCGCAAACAGCTCGCCGGCCGCCGCCGGCGGGTCTGGAAGGGGCAGCACGCCGCCCAGCTGGCCGCGGTCCAGCTCGGCGGCGCTCCTGCGAAGCACGAGAGGGTTTCCACCGGTCGCCGCCAGCAGAGCCTCTGCCACCGAGGGCGCCGGATCGACCCGGGTCACATCCTTGATCACCCGAGCACCCGCCGCAGCGTCGAGGCCGCCGAGGGCAAGGACCGGAAGCCCCGCGCGCTCGAGCGGCACCGGGTCGAGGCGACCGGCGACGATCAGCGCCATCCCCTCGTGCCCGAGCCGCCGGCACACGAACCGGATGGCATCGAAGGACGCGGTGTCGAGCCACTGTGCGTCGTCCACGAGCGCAAGCGTCGGTCGTGCCGAGGCGGCCGTGCCCAGGGCCTCGAGCGTGCCCACGAAGACCGAGAACCGGTCGAGCGCATCGCTCCGCCTTCCGGCCAGCGCATCCCGGAGCGCGCGAGGAAGGGCGGCCGAAGGCACGGCATCCCGAAAGAGCTCGTGAAGTCCGGAGAACGGCAGCTCAGCCTCGCTCTCGACTCCACGGGCGCGCATGATCAGCATGCCCTCAGCGATCTCGGCCGCCGCGTCCAGGAGCGATGATTTCCCGATCCCGGCCTCCCCGACGATCCCGAGGGCGCCGCTACGGCCCGCCCGGGCCGCGTTGATCACTTCCTGGATCCGGGCTATCTCGCGCTCGCGCCCGCGGACCGCGGTTGCGCCCTCTGCGACGACGCCTCCGGGGCTGACTCCGCCGCTGTGATCCGTCACGCCCGCCAACTTCCGCCGTGGCTCGCCATGGTGCGTGACGGTCGATGCTAGCTCCGTTTGCGCCGCCCCCCTGGCGGCGTGTGCGAGCCCCGTGCCGCTGAGGGGCAACCCTCGTGTGGGTTCGGCGCCCACCGTCCCCCTGGGGTTTGCTCCTTGGTGACGGCGATCTCGGCTTGCTGCGCACCGGCCGCTCATCCGCTCGGAGGGGGCTGGGAGGGCTGGAGGGTCTCGGCCCGGTCCGGGCCGAGCCAGAACGCGATCCCCTCGCCGGAGTCGGGAAGGGACTCGGGGCCGGCGATCGTGGTCGGCGTGGCCGGTGTCGGTCGCCCTGGGCCCGGGCGCTAGCTCGGCTCGCAGCCGCCGTGGCTACCGAGGACCGCGCCGACGAAGGCGCCCAGGCGCACGTCGAACGACAGCCGCACGATTCCGGGGCTGGTGACCCTCAAGTCGGTCCCCCAGGGCTCGCGAGGCGTGGCGCAGGCGTGTCCGTGCACCACGCTCCAGTAGGGCGTGTAGCGCAACCTCAGCCGGTAGGTGCCCGGCCGCGTGGCACGAACCGTCACGGTGTCCGAGGTGAGCGAGAGGACCGAGATGCCTCGTGCCGGCGTCGCGATGGGCGTCGGCTTCGCGAGCGCAAAGATGGTCCAGCCGCCGACCCGGGCCACCTGCGTCAGGCCCGATCGCCCCGACCGCAGCAGCCTGGCCTCGTTGACGGCGCTGTAGTCCAACGGGTCGTCGGGCAGGAACACATAGTGGACGCCGATCCGCCGCAGCCAGCTGTCGTAGCTGTGCGCCGTCAGCGGGCCGTAGAGCACCGCGTTGACGGGGTAGTCGTCCTGGCGGAACCAGCCGCGGGCCAGGGGCACGTCCCGCCGTGCCAGGTAGTAGGCCTCCCAGTTGTCGGCCGTGGCCACGACCTGCACCCGGTACCCCGGCTCGGGGTGCGACGCCACCCACGAGATGACCGGGTACCAGAAGCTCTCGTTCTGAGCGCGTGACTCGGCCGCGGTATGCCAACCGACCACCGCCGGGAGGGCCTGCCAGAGGAGCGCCGCCGCGACCAACGCGACCGCCATCCCCCGGGGACGGAAGCCGCGCGCGGCCAGGGGCAGCATCAGCAGCGGCACCCCCATCAGCAGCGTCAACCGCACCACGTTGCCGCCCACCGGCGATGACAGCGAGAAGGTCACCGCTCCGAGCGCGGCATAGGCGATGAAGAGCGCCCGCAGCTGGCGCTGGTCGGGAAGGCCGCGGGTCAGGAGGACGCCCGCGATGCAGAAGACCGCCATCGCCGCCGCGTCCTTGGGGTCGAAGGCGTAGCGCGCGCCGCCCATCGAGAAGCCGCGGAGAAGAAGGGCCTGAGCGGCGGCGACCACTCCACATCCGCCTGCCAGCACCAGGTTCGACGGCGTGCGCCACCAGCCCGGGGTGGAGAGCGCGATCGCGGCCAGCGCCAGCAGCAGGAAGGCCAGCGCCAGCGGGTGGGCGAGGCCGGTGACCAGCACACCGGTGAGCGCCAGGTAGCGGTGACCGGCGTCGAGTGCGAAAACCGTGGCCAGCGCGGCGGCGAAGCCCAGCAGGAAAGGATAGGCCCCGCTCGCCACCGCGAGCGGAACCAGCAGGGCGAAGGCGAGCGCCGGACCCAGCGCCAACGCGGGCCAGCGATGGCGCAGCAGGGCGGCGAAGCAGCCGGCGGCGGCCGCCGTGGCACCCACGACGACGGTGCTCGGACGCAGGAGCACCGCCAGGGGATAGAAGAGCAGGCTGTAGTTGACCTGGGCGTAGCGGCCCGAGTACCAGAAGTTGTCCCAGAGCTGCCAGCCGTGGTCGCGCCAGGCGTGGACCATGTAGAGGTGGGCCGCGGCGTCGCGGCCGGAGGGTCCGAAGAGCAGCAGCGCGAGCGCGAGCGCCGCGGCGACGCCGGCCGCCCCGAGGGGCGTTGCGCCGGCCTGCGCGGTGCGCCGGACTGCCGGGGGCGGCGAGATCACGTCGCGTGCCGCCCGGCCCGGCGTCGCCGCCACCCTCCTGGCGACGGCCGGCGTGTGATGCGTCCCGCCGTCGACCTCGAAAGGCGGAGGCTCACGGTTCCGTCCTGGCGTCGTGGGGCTCGGCGGCCTGGGTGCGAGCAGAGTGCCTAGCGACCCTCGCAGGCCACCCTGAGGAGACGCTGAGGAGCGGAAGCCGGAGCCGTCGCCGTCCCTCCCGTCCCCGTCGAGGGGCTGGCGATCGGCGCCACCCATCCGGCTCTTCGGAGCACGTGCCGAAGCGGACCCGCAGGGTGGGTGCGCCCCGGGCCGTGAGCGGGATCCGGGCGCCCGCCGAGGCCCATAGGCGCACGTCCGGATTGGAGATCTGCGCGGGGCGGGTCCCGGCCCCTCCGAGGGCCGGCCCGGTCGGTCGCGAGTGGCAGCGGGACGATTCGCCGCCCACTCCGGTGGGTACGGCAGGTGGGTCATCCCGAGAAAGGATCCCCACATGGGCTTCGACCAGTATCACGAGCCGCCGGGCGAGCTCTCCGCCGCGACGAGGACCCTGGCCCGCATGATCGCCTCGCTCACCGAGGAGGCCGAGGCGATCGGCTGGTATGCGCAGCGGATGGCGGTCGAGGACGACGCCGAGGCGACGGCGATCATGGCCAACGCGCAGCACGAGGAGTTCAAGCACTTCGCCATGGATCTCGAGTTCCTGTTCCGCAGGATGCCGGCCTGGCGCGTCGTCGCGCAGGGCATCCTGTTCCGCGACGGCGACATCGTGGAGCGGGGCGAGGCGGCCGAGGACGCCTGATGTCCCGCGCCCCGGGGGCCGATCGCCCCCGAGCGGACGTCGCGGGAGACCACCGCGTGATTGGCGCGGCGGAATCGTGGGAAGCCTCCCACCTGCGGACGCTGATCCGCACCCGGCGCACGCGGCGCCGGGCCGGCCGGAGCGAGCGGGGAGCCAGGCATGTACACCGTGAGCGACTTCGTCATCGACCGTCTGATCGAGTGGGATCTCCACCGGTTCTACGGCTACCCGGGCGACGGAATCGGCGGCTTCGACGGCGCGTTGGGACGCGCGGAGGCTGCCGGCAAGGACTTTCGCTACATCCGCCCGACGCACGAGGAGATGGCCGCCCTGATGGCGACGGCGCACGCCAAGTTCACCGGGGAGGTGGGCGTCTGCATGGCGACGTCGGGACCGGGGGCGGTTCACATCATGAACGGGCTCTACGACGCGCACTGCGACAGCCAGCCGGTGCTCGCGATCGTCGGCCAGCAGGCGCGCGTCGCCATCGGCAGCGAGTTCCAGCAGGAGCTCCACATGGAGCGGCTCTTCGGCGATGTCGCGGAATACGTCACGACGATCACGACGCCCATGCAGGCCCAGATGGTGATCGACCGCGCCATCCGGATCGCGGCGGCCCATCGCACGCCGACCGTCGTGATCATGCCCGCCGATGTCCAGAACCTGCCCATGGAGGCGCCGACCGCCGAGCACTGGGTCTCGCGGACCGGGGTCGGTCACGCCTCGACCCGGATCACCCCGCCCGAGGACGAGCTCGCACGGGCGGCGCGGATCCTGAACGACGGGGAGAGGGTCGCCATGATCGTCGGCCAGGGGGCGCTCGACGCGACCGACGAGATCCTCGCCGTCGCCGAGCGCCTCGGAGCGGGGATCGTCACCGCCCTCCTGGGCAAGGGAGCCGTGCCCGGGGATGTCCCCTTTCACACGCAGCAGCTCGGCCTGCTCGGCTCCAAGCCGAGCTACGACATGATGCGCGACTGCGACACGCTGCTGATGGTCGGCACGAACTTCCCGTATGCCGAGTTCCTGCCCCCCAGCGGCCAGGCCCGCGGCGTGCAGATCGACCTGCTGCCCCGCCGCCTGAGCCTGCGCTACCCGATGGAGGTCAACCTCTGGGGCGACGCGAGGGCGACGCTCGCCGCGCTGCTGCCCCATCTCGAGCAGACCGACGACCTCGCTTGGCAGCGGGACATCGCCGAGGCCATGGCGGACTGGGACGAGGTGCTCGAGCGCGAGGCGAGGACCCCCGCCGATCCGGTCAACCCGCGGCTCGTCTTCCACGAGCTCAACGCGCGGCTGCCGGACGATTCGATCGTGACCGCCGACGCCGGCACCACGGCCGACTGGTACGGACACCACATCCGGCTGGGGCGGGACATGATGGGCAACCTCTCCGGCCGGCTGGCGACGATGCTCGCCGCCATGCCGTACGCGCTCGCCGCCAAGTTCGCCTTCCCGGAGCGGCCCGTCGTCTGCACCATCGGCGACGGCGCCTTCCAGATGCTCGGCATGAACGGCCTGCTCACGGTGAAGCGCCACTGGGAGGAGTGGACGAACCGGACGTTCATCGTCCTGATCCTCCACAACCACGACCTCAGCCAGGTCTCGTGGGAGATGCGCGAAGCGGGTGATCCGCGCTTCGACACCGCACAGCTGCTGGAGGACATGGACTACGCCGGGTACGCCGAGCTGCTGGGCCTACGCGGCATCCGCGTGGACGATCCGGACCAGGTCGGCCCCGCGTGGGACGCGGCCTTCGCCGCCGACCGGCCCGTGGTGCTCGACGTCGTCACCGACAAGAACGTGCCGCCGCTGCCGGCCCACATCAGCTTCGACCAGTCGAAGGGGGTCGTGGAGGCGCTCCTCCACCGCGACCCGGACTCCCTCAAGGTGATCGAGAACAGCGCCCGGGCCGTCGCGTCGCAGCTCTTCGGCAGCCTCCCCGGAGCCGTGAGGCGCGGCGATGGGTGACGGCCGCCGAAGCCCCCGGATCGCCGTCGTCACCGGGGCCTCGGCCGGCATCGGCCGGGCCACGGCCGTGGCGTTCGCCGACGCCGGCTTCGACGTCGCCCTGATCGCGCGCGGACAGGTGGGTCTCGCCGCGGCCGCGGCGGAGGTGGAGCAGCGCGGCCGGCGCGCACTTACCGTGGCCGTCAACGTGGCCGATCACACGCAGGTGTTCCAGGCCGCAGCGCGGATCGAGGACGAGCTCGGGCCGGTCGACGTGTGGGTCAACGACGCGATGACCACGAGCTTCGCCCCCGCGTGGGATGTCGCTCCCGACGACTTCCGGCGTGCGGTGGAGGTGACCTTCCTCGGTCAGGCCTGGGGCACCCTGGCCGCGCTGGAGCACATGCGCCCTCGCGACCGCGGAGCCATCGTCAATGTCGGCTCCGCGCTCGCCTTCGTGGGCATCCCGCTCCAGAGCGCCTACTGCTCGAGCAAGTTCGCGTGCCGCGGCTTCGTCGAGTCGGTGCGTGCGGAGCTGCTGCACGAGGGCAGCGGCGTCCGCCTGAGCATGGTGCACATGCCCGCCGTGAACACGCCCCAGTTCGGCTGGTGCAAGTCATCGATGGACCGGCACCCCCAGCCCGTCCCCCCGATCTACCAACCCGAGCGGGTGGCCCCCTTCATCGTCCAGGCGGCGCTGGACGGGCGACGCTCGAAGATCGTCGGCTCGTGGAATCGGCTCGTCGTCGCGGGCGGCAGGCTGGCGCCGGGCCTCGCCAACCAGTTCGCGGCCATCGGGTGCTGGGACACCCAACTCACGGATCGTCACGCCGACCGCGACCGGCCGGTCAACCTGCGCGCGCCGGCCGACGACGGTCGGGACGCGGGCGCGCACGGCATCTTCGACGACCGGGCCGGCGGTTTCCTCGACCCCTCGTTCCTCAGGAGCCTGCCCGCGACGGCCGCCACCTTCGCGCGAGCCTGCGCGCGGCTCGCGCGGGAGAAGCGCGCGTGGCTGGCGCGGACTGACAGCGTGCCATGGCGGGCGCCGTCGTGACCGACGGTGCCACGGGCCTGCGGATCGACCGGGTCGATGCGGTCGCCTACACGATCCCCGCGCCGGAGCCGGAGTCGGACGGCACCCTGGAATGGGACGCGACCACGATCGTGATCGCCGAGGCCGCGTCGGGCCCGGTCACCGGGATCGGCTACTCCTACACCGCTCCGGCGGCCGCCGCCGTGGTGCGCGACACCCTCGCCGATCAGGTGGTCGGCCGTGACCCGATGGCGACCGGCGCGGCCTGGGCCGCGATGGTGGAGGCCGTCCGCAACCAGGGCAGGCCGGGCATCGCGGGATCGGCGATCTCGGCCGTGGACATCGCCCTGTGGGACCTGAAGGCCCGCATCCTGGGCCTGTCGGTCGCCGACGCGATCGGGCCGACGCGCTCCGCGGTCCCGGTCTACGGCAGCGGGGGGTTCACGAGCCTCGACGACGACGCGCTCGCGGCGCAGCTCGCGGGCTGGGCCGAGCAGGGCGTCACGGCCGTCAAGATGAAGGTCGGGCGCGAGCCGGGGCGCGACGCGCACCGGGTCGCGGTGGCCCGCGAGGCCATCGGCGAGGATGTCGCGCTCTTGACCGACGCGAACGGCGCCTTCGGGGTCAAGGAGGCCACCGCGATGGCCCACGCGCTCGCGGAGCTGGGGGTGACCTGGTTCGAGGAGCCGGTCAGCTCCGACGATCTCGAGGGCCTGCGCGCCGTGCGGGAGGCCGCTCCGCCCGGGATGGAGGTGACCGCCGGCGAGTACGGCTACGACCTGCCCTACTTCCGGGACATGCTCGGGGCGGGGGCGGTGGACTGCCTGCAGGCGGACGTGACCCGCTGCGGCGGGATCACCGCCTTCCTTCGCGTCGGCGCGCTCGCCGATGCGCACAATCGCGACCTCTCCTCCCACACCGCGCCCCAGGTCAGCGCCCACGCCTGCGCCGGCCTCTGGCACCTGCGCCACCTGGAGTACTTCGCCGACCACATCCGGGTCGAGTCCCTCGTCTTCGACGGCGTGCTCGCGCCGGAGGACGGGGCCCTCCACCCCGACCCGGACCGGCCCGGTCTCGGCATCGCGCTCAAGCGCCCCGACATCGAGCGGTTCCGGCGCTGACGCGCTCCCCGACGAGAGGACGACGATGACACCTCCCCGCTCGCATCCGGGCCTCGACACGGTCGGCCCGGCGGCGGCCTCCGACCGGCTCGACGAGGGCGCGCGACTCCTCGCGCACGAGCTCTCGGAGAGGATCGCGGGCGAGGTCCGGTTCGACGACGGCAGCCGCGCGGCGTACTCGACCGACAGCTCGAACTACCGCCAGGTGCCGATCGGCGTGGTCGTGCCGCGCACGGTGGACGACGTCATCGCGACCGTGGACGCGTGCCGGCGCCACGGCGCGCCGATCACGAGCCGCGGCGGGGGCACGAGCCTCGCCGGCCAGTGCACCAACGTGGCCGTGGTGATCGACTTCTCGAAGTACCTCAACCGGGTGTGCTCCATCGACCCCGAGACGCGGCTCGCCGTCGTCGAGCCCGGGTGCAACCTCGACCATCTGCGCGAGATGGCGGCCGAGCACGGCCTGACCTTCGGGCCCGATCCCGCGACCCACGACCGCAACACCCTGGGCGGGATGATCGGCAACAACTCGTGCGGCGTGCACTCGGTGATGGCCGAGCTCTACGGCGCGGGTCCGCTCACCGCCGACCAGACCGTCGCACTCGACGTGCTGACCTACGACGGTCACCGCATGACGGTCGGCGCCACCTCGGAGGAGGAGCTCGAGCGGATCATCGCCGGCGGCGGCCGTCAGGGGGAGATACACCGCGAACTGCGCGACCTGCGCGACCTGCACGAGGACGCCATCCGGACGGGCTTCCCAGGCATCCCGAGGCGGGTCTCCGGCTTCAACCTGGACCGGCTGCTGCCGGAGCGCGGCTTCGACGTCGCCAAGGCGCTCGTGGGCACCGAGGGGACCTGCGTCGTGGTGCTCCACGCGACCCTTCGGCTCATGGAGGCCATGCCGAAGCGCGCCCTGGTGGTGCTCGGGTACCCCGACGCATACGCGGCCGCGGACCATGTGCCGATGGTCCGCGAGCACCGCCCCGTGGGCCTCGAGGGCATCGACCAGAGGCTGATCGGCTACATGCGCACGAAGGGCCTGCACCCCGACGACGTGGACCTGCTCCCCGAGGGCGGGGGGTTCCTGCTGGTCGAGTTCGGCGCCGACGACCAGGAGGAGGCCGACGCGCAGGCCCGGAGGATGGCCGACGCCGTCTCGAAGCTCGACGACGCACCGAGCGTCAAGGTCTTCGACGACGCCTGGGAAGAGCAGAAGCTCTGGCAGGTGCGCGAGTCGGGGCTCGGCGCCACCGCACAGGTGCCGGGGATGCGTCAGACCCATCCGGGCTGGGAGGACGCCGCCGTGCCACCCGAGCGTCTCGGCGACTACCTGCGCGACTTCCGGGATCTGCTCGACGAGTTCGGCTACGACGCGTCGCTCTACGGCCACTTCGGGCAGGGGTGCGTCCACTGCCGGATCGACTTCGTGCTCGACACCGCGCACGGCGTCACCCAGTGGCGCGAGTTCCTCGGTCGCGCCGCGGACCTGGTGGTCTCGTACGGGGGCTCGCTCTCGGGCGAGCACGGCGACGGACAGGCGCGGGCGGCTCTGCTGGAGAAGATGTACGGCGACGAGCTCGTCGGGGCATTCGCCCGGTTCAAGGACATCTGGGATCCCGACGACAGGATGAATCCCGGCAAGGTCGTGCGGCCCGACCGGCCCGACGAGAACCTCAGGATGGGGCCCGGCGCGCGCCGGCGGGTGGTGAAGACGCACTTCGCCTTCCCTGACGACGACAACGACTTCGGCCGGGCCGTCTCGCGCTGCGTGGGGGTCGGCAAGTGCCGCGACGTGGGCAGCGGGACGATGTGCCCGAGCTACATGGCGACGCGGGAGGAGGAGGACTCGACCCGCGGCCGCGCGCGGATGCTCTTCGAGATGCTGAGGGGCGACGAGCTCGACGGCTGGCGCGATGACGCGATCGCCGACGCGCTCGACCTCTGCCTGGCCTGCAAGGGCTGCAAGGGCGAATGCCCGGTCAACGTCAACATGGCGACCTACAAGGCCGAGTTCCTCTCGCATCACTACAAGGGCCGGCTGCGGCCGCGGATGGCCTATGCGATGGGGCTGATCTACTGGTGGGCGAGGCTGGCCGCCCGCGCCCCGCGCCTCGTGAACGCGCTCACGCACGCGCCTGGGCTGTCCGGGCTGCTGAAGAAGGCCGCCGGGGTCGCGCCGGAGCGCACCATCCCCCGCTTCGCGGACCAGACCTTCGTCGCGTGGTTCCGCGCCCGGAGCGAACCGCGGCACGCGCGGCGGTCTCGTCCCGTCCACGACGGGACGGCGATCATGCGACACGCCGAATCGCCGGGCCACGCGAGCCAGAGCTACTCGACCGAATCGATGCAGCGCTCGTCCGGCCAGAACCGGCTCAACCCCCACGGCGCGACGGCCCCTTTCGCGACCGACACGGTGTTGTTGTGGCCTGACACCTTCAACAACTACCTCGCCTCCGAGGTCCTGCAGGCGGCGGTCGAGGTGCTGGAGGATGCGGGCTACCGGGTCGAGATCCCCCCCGCCCCCTCTGCTGCGGCCGTCCGCTCTACGACTGGGGCATGCTCGACACCGCCGAGCGGCTCTGGCGGCAGACCCTCGCCACGCTGCGGCCGTGGATCCGCGCCGGCGTTCCGGTGGTGGGGCTCGAGCCGAGCTGCGTCGCGGCGTTCCGCGACGAGCTGGTCAACCTCTTTCCCAACGACGACGACGCGCGCCGGCTGTCGCAGCAGACGCTGCTGTTCTCGGAGTTCCTCGAGCGGCAGCGCTACCAGCCGCCGCCGCTCGACCTGCGCGCCACGGTGCACGGGCACTGCCATCACAAGGCCGTCCTCGGGATGGACGCCGAGGTGGCGCTGATGAAGCGGATGGGCGTCGAGCACGAGGTGCTCGACTCGGGGTGCTGCGGCATGGCGGGCGCGTTCGGCTTCTCCGCCGATCACTACGAGGTGTCCCTGCGCGTGGGGGAGCGGGCGCTCCTGCCCGCCGCCCGCGACCTGCCGCCCGGGACGGTGCTGGTGACCGACGGCTTCAGCTGCCGCGAGCAGGTCCGGCAGACCACCGACGCGACGCCGCTCCACGTCGCCGAGCTCTGCCGGCGGGCGATACGCCAACGTGGCGCCTGACGCCGCCTACCGGCCGATCGGGGACTACGCGTTCCTGTCGGACTGCCACTCGACGGCGCTCGTCAGCCGCGAGGCCTCCATCGATTGGGCGTGCCTGCGCCGGTTCGACGGCGGCAGCGCCTTCGGTCGCCTCCTCGACGCCACGCGCGGCGGGTACTTCTCGATCCGCCCGGCGGCCCCGATCACGCGGTCCGAGCGCCGCTATCGGCCGGGCACGATGATCCTCGAGACGACCATGACCACCGCGGACGGCGCGGTGCGGGTGGTCGATGCCCTCGCCATGCGCCGCGGCGGACGTACCCGGCCCCGCGCCCAGCTCCTGCGTCGCATCGAGGGGATCGACGGGCGGGTCGAGGTCGACATCGTCGTCGAGCCGCGCTTCGACTACGGCGGCACGCGCCCCTGGCTGCGTCTCCACGACGGGCCCGCGAGCGCGGTGGGCGGCGACGACGCCCTGGTGATCGACGCGGATTGCGATCTGACCATCGACCGAGACGGCACCCGCCTGCTCGGCCGCGCGGTCGTGACCCCCGCACGCGCGACCACCCTGACCGCCATCTCGCAGGCCGCCCACCTGCTCGACCCCCGAGCGGCCGACGTCGCCCAGGTGCCGGAGCGGCTGGAGGAGACGACGCAGTGGTGGCGGAGATGGTCGGGGGCGACCCGGGCGGACGGCCCGCGGCGCGAGATCCTGCACCGGTCGGCGATGGTGCTCAAGGGGCTCTGCTGTGCTCCGACCGGCGCCATCGTGGCGGCTCCGACGACATCTCTGCCGGAGGTCGTGGGCGGCGGCGCGAACTGGGACTACCGCTACAGCTGGGTGCGCGACTCGGCCCTCGCGCTCGAGGCGCTTGACGAGGTCGGGCACGACGAGGTCGCCTGCGGCTTCCGCGATTTCATGATGCGCTCGACCGCCGGGCACGCCGAGGAGCTGCAGATCATGTACGGGCCCTACGGCGAGCGGCGCCTGACCGAGCTCGAGCTCGACCTCGAGGGCTGGAGGGGCTCGAGGCCCGTGCGGGTCGGCAACGGGGCGGCCACGCAGACCCAGCTCGACGTCTATGGCCACCTGCTCGATGCTGCGCACGTCTGGCACGTGCGGACGGGGACGATCAACGACGACGAGTGGAGGTTCCTGCGTGGCGTCGTCGACCAGGCGGCCGAGCGACGTCAGGAACCCGACGCGGGCATCTGGGAGATGCGCGGGACACCCCGTCAGTTCGTCCACTCCAAGGTGATGGTCTGGGTCGCGCTCGACCGGGGTATCCGACTGGTCGAGGAGCGGGGCCTCGCGGCGGCCCAGGTCGATCGTTGGCGCGACGCGCGCGACGCCGTCCGTCACGAGGTCGAGACCCGGGGGGTCGATCCGGACCGGGGCAACTTCGTCCAGCACTACGGCACGACGGAGGTCGACGCCAGTCTGCTCAAGCTGCCGTTGCTCGGGTTCGTCGACGCCCGTGACGAGCGCATGCGGACGACGACGGACGCCATCATCGACGAACTCGGCGTCCCCCCCACCGGCTTCCTGCGCCGCTACCGCGAAGGGGGGGATCCCGACGACCACGAGGGCGTCTTCCTGCTCTGCTCGTTCTGGCTGGTGGAGGTCCTGGCGCTCCAGGGGCGCATCGACCGCGCCGATCACCTTCTCGACGCTCTGATCGGCGTCTCCAACGATCTGCACCTGTTCTCCGAAGAGTACGACGTCGATGGCGGCGAGCTGCTCGGCAACTTCCCCCAGGCCTTCACGCACCTCGGGCTGATCTCGGCCGAGAAGCGGCTGCGTGACGCGCGCCGGAACCGATGAGCCCGGTGACGCTGACCATCATGGCCCGGGTCTGCTGGGGGCTCGCGCTCATCGGGGCGCCGGGGCGGCTCCTCCACACCCTGGATCCGGTTGCGCACGATCGCCGGGATCGGATCGTGGCGCGGGTGCTGGGGGGTCGCCATCTCGCGCAGGCGGCGGTCGGCATCGCTCTCCCGGGAGAGGCCGTCCGGCGGTTTGGCGCTCTGGTCGACGGCGTCCACGCGGCCAGCGCCATCGGCCTCGCGAGCGTCGACGGCGGCCACCGCCGTCTCGCGCTGCTGGACGCGACGATCGCCGCCACGTTCAGTGCCGCGGGCGCGATCTCCGGCTCCTCCTCGCGCTGAGCGCGGCGAAACGGGAGCGCGTCCCGGCTGCCCGGCGACGATGCGCGCACCGCTCGTCGGGGCCCCGGCCTCTCCCCGCGAGGCCGATTCCCGAGCGTGGCTCGCCGGTGGACCGCGAAGACGTCGGTAAGCACTCAAGGCAGTGCCGTTGGCTGCACCGGAAGGGCTAGCGTTCCCGTCCCTCATCGAGGCGAAGCCGGGTCTCCGCACGGGCCAGATCAGCGGGGGTGTTGAGGTTCATCAGAGCATCCCAGCAATCGCTGACGATGACGGCCCTCAGGACTTCGGGGAGACCCGTGGCTCTCAGGCGACCGGCCGCCAGAAGCTCTTCGGCGACGGCGAGCGCGGCGACGCGCGGGTAGAGCGCACACAGTGGCTGGAGACTGCCGGCGGCGGCGACCACGGCCCCCTCGGTGTCGGTCGCGAGCAGCGCGTCGAGAGCCGGACCGGCGAAGGGCAGGTCGCATCCCAACACGACTACGCGCTGCGCCTCGAGGGCGGCGAGCCCCGTCACCACGGCCGTGAGCGGGCAGTCCGGGCCGGGGCGATCCAGGATCACCTCTGCTGCGAGCGGAGGCAGGACGACCTCGGGCCGGCTCACGACGACGACACGGTCGCAGCGACGCGAGAGGATCTTCACCGCGCGCTCCACCAGGGTCAGGCCGCCCAACATCACCCCGGCCTTCGGTGCGCCAAGACGGGTGCCGGGACCGCCCGCCAACACGATGCCGTCCGAGCTCACTGCAGGGTGTGGTGATCCCATTCCTAGCCGCCGATCATGCTCATCGGCCGGCCGGCGTAGGTCCACGCCGGATCGGCCATTCCGTGCCCGGCCTCCTTGCGCGCCACCGCGCCCTGGGCCACCGCGATCAGCTCGTCGTCGCTCGCGCCGGCGCGCAGCGGGCCGCGCAGGTCGGTCTCCCACTCGGCGAAGAGGCAGGTGCGCAGCTGGCCGTCGGCCGTGAGCCGCAGGCGGTCGCAGGTGGCGCAGAAGGGCTCGGTCACCGACGACACGAACTGGAGCTCCCCCGCCCCGTCGGCGAACCGCCAGCGGGTGCCGGTGGCCGAGGCGCGCTCGGGATCGAGCGGCTCGAGGGGCCAGCGCGCCCCGATCATCGCCCGCAGCTCGGCGCCCGAGAGCACCGCGTCGCGGGTCCACTCGCGCGGGGCGTCGAGGGGCATGACCTCGATGAAGCGCACCACGTAGGGACGGCGGCGGGCCATCTCGGCCAGCGGGAGCACGTCCGGCTCGCTCACCCCGCGCAGCGCGACGGCGTTGACCTTGATCGGGCGCAGGGATTCGTGGCGCTCGCAGGCCGCCAGCCCCTCGAGCACGCGCGCCAGGTCGTCGCGCCGCGTGATCGCCGCGAAGCGGACCGGATCGAGCGAGTCGATGCTGACGTTGACCCGGTGGAGGCCGTTGGCCACCAGCTCATCGACGACGCCGCCGAGCAGCACGCCGTTGGTGGTCATGGCCACCTCGCGCACGCCCTCGACCGCCGCGAAGCGGCCGACGAGGGCGGGCAGCCCGGGCCGGACCAGCGGCTCGCCCCCGGTCACCCGGATCTCGCTCACGCCCGCGCGGGCGAAGAGCCGCACGAGACGCACGAGCTCGTCGTCGTCGAGCAGTTCCTCGCGCGGCAGCCATTTCATGCCCTCGGCCGGCATGCAGTAGCGGCACCGCAGGTTGCAGCGATCGGTCACCGACACCCTCAGGGACCGATGGACCCGTCCGAACCCGTCGCGCAGCGACGTCGTGGAGCTCACGCGGCCATCGGGGACGACGGTGGTCCGCCTGGATGGCCGTCCATGCCGAGGCCCGTGACCAACACCCGGCAACCGGCGGTCACCGGGTGCTTCGGCTCGAAGACCGCGAGCTCCGCCGAGTCGTCGATGCGCTCGAGCGCGCCGCGCACGAGCCCGCGGTGCAGCGCACAGATGAGGTGGCCGCCCTCGGCGAGGACGGCGTCCTTGAACGGGCACGCCCGCAGCCGCAAGTCAACCTGGCCGGAGCGCCGGTCGCCCTCGCTTGTGACCTCCTCCGGGGCGAATCCCAGACCCGCCATCGATGCGACCAGGGCGTCCACCCCCTGCTCGCCGGCGACCAGACCGTGCCCCCGCTCCCAGCCGAAGGCCTCGATCTCGTCCTCGCTCGTGCGGCTGCGGCGGACGAACTCCAGCAGCAGCCGGACCAGCTCGCGGTGCCCCACCGCCGCCACCGCGTGCGGAGCCGCCAGCGTGTAGCGCGAGCTGGGCCGCCCGCGCCTGCCGGTGGGCGCCGACGGCGTCGAGACGACGACTCCGGCGCGCTGGAGCACCTCCAGGTGCTGACGGACGGCGTTCGGGTGCAGGTCCACCCGGCGCGCCAACTCGGCGACGGTCAGGCCCCCGCTGGCGCCCAACGCCTCAGCCACCGCGCGCCGCGACGGGTGGGCGAGGGCCGCTGCCTCCCCGGGGGTGAGCCCGCTCGCGGCGTCCGCCGCAGGCGCGACATTATTTCTCTGCTTGTCACTAGACAAAACACCCCTCGGCATGTTTTAGTCCATTCTATAGCAGAGAAAACAGGGACGCGCCTCGGGCCCCTCCGACCCGGTCCGCAGAACACGAGAGGACCAACGATGTCCGAGCAGCAGAAGCGGCTCAGGCCCCGCCGCACCGGCGGGCTCATCGCGACGGCGGCCGTCGCCGCGTTCGCCGTCACCGCGGTCGGCCTGATCGCGGGCTTCCGCGCCGCCGACTCGGCGGATGCGACGCCCGCACCGCGGCCCGTCGCGGCCACCGCGCACCTCCACTCCACCTCCTCGGCGCCCGCCGCCCCGGCGGACGCCGAGGAGGTGGCCGCGCCCAAGAACACGATGAGCGCGGATGCGCCCGCCTACCGGCCCGCGGCGGTCCAGAGCGTCCACCTCGACATGACCGAGAAGACGGTCGAGATCGCCCCCGGGAGGGTTGTGAAGGTCTGGACCTTCGGCAACCGCGTCCCCGGCCCCGTGATCCGCGTCCGCGTGGGGGACCTGGTCCGCGTCACGATCACCAACCGGACCGCGATGCCGCATTCGATCGACCTGCACGCTGCCCGAGTGGCGCCGAACGTGGCCTTCCGCGACGTTGCGCCCGGCAAGAGCCTCTCGCTCGAGTTCACCGCCACCACGCCCGGCGTGTTCATGTACCACTGCGGCACCGCGCCCGTCCTGCACCACATCGCCAACGGCATGTACGGAATGATCATCGTGGAGCCGAAGGGCGGCCTTCCCCCGGTGGGCCGCGAGCTGGCGATCGTCCAGTCCGACTTCTACGTCTCCGACACCCCGGGCATGCCCGCCGACGACGCGAAGCTCATGACGGGCATCCCGGACGTCGTGGCGTTCAACGGCTACGCCGCCCAGTACAAGGCCGACCCGATCGTCGTGAGGAAGGGCGAGGAGATCCGCGTCTTCCTCCTCGCCGCCGGGCCCAACACCTGGTCCGCCTTCCACGTGGTCGGAACCATCTTCGACCGGGCCTACATCGACGGCATCCACCCCGAGAACCTGTCGGTCGGCAACCAGACGCTCAACCTGTCCGCCTCGCAGGGCGCGGTCGCCGAGCTCCACCTGGACCAGGAGGGCATCTACCCCTTCGTCACCCACGACTTCACCAACGCCACCAAGGGCGCGGTGGGCCTGCTCACGACCGAGCACGCCTCCGGGACCATGAGCCACTGAGCCGACCGGGCCGAAGGAGGACCGACGTGGACATCTCGACCAACCGCGGGCCGCGCACCGAGCTCGATGTGCGGCCCGCCCTCGCCGCCGGCGACGAGCCGTACACCATGATCATGGGGGCCGTCGAGGGGCTCGGCCCGGGCGAAGCCCTGGTGCTGCGCAGTCCGTTCGACCCGACCCCGCTCCACCGGGTGCTGGCCGGCATGGGGTTCGCGCGCACCACCCGCGAGCTGGGCCCGGACGACTGGGTGACCGAGTACCGGCGCCAGGACGAGGAGCCCCCCATCGTCCTGGACGTGCGTGGCCTGACCCCGCCAGAGCCGCTCGAGCGGACGCTCGAGGCGCTCGAGGGCGTTCCGGCCGGCCGGGCCCTGCTCCAGGTCAACGACCGGGTGCCCGCCTTCCTGCTGCCGCTGCTCGACGAGCGCGGCTATCGCTACCGCATCGGCGAGGACGAGCGGGGCACGCTCGTGACGATCTGGCGCGAGAACGGCCCGTCGTGACCGAGCGCGAGGCATGGCGGGCGCTCGCGGACGTCGTCGATCCCGAGCTCGGGATCGACATCGTCGAGCTCGGCCTGGTGTACGCCGTCGAGATCGACGCACACGCGGTCGCCGTGACGATGACGCTCACGACGGCCGGTTGCCCCCTCCACGACGTCATCGTCAACGGCGTGGAGCGCGCCCTCTCGCGAGCCGGCGCGCCCCGGGTCGAGGTCGAGGTCGTATTCGAGCCGCCCTGGGACCCGGGCCGGATCGGCATGGGCGGCCTGCGGGAGCTGGGCGCCCCCGGGGCCGGCGGGTGACGGCGCGGCGCCGCTGTGAGGTGCCCGGCCGCCGGACGGCCGAGCGCCAGAGCACGGTGGGAGGGCCTCCGTGGCCCATCCCCGTCGCCCTGCTCGCGGCCGCCGCCCTCGCGCAGGTGGCGGGGGCCGCCGCGCTCGTCGCGGCCGCGCCGGACCTGGCCCACGGGGTCGGCTACGGACCGGTCCAGCTCGGCGCCGTCCACCTCATCGGCCTGGCGTTCCTCAGCGTCGCGATCGTGGGGTCGCTGCTACAGCTGGTGCCGGTGCTCCTGCGCCAGCCCCTGGCGACTCCCCTCCGCGCCGCTGTCATCGGCGGGGCACTCGTCGCCGGTTCGTGGACCCTGGCCGCCGGCCTGTGGTCCGGGGGGAGCGCGGCGACCGCCGCGGGCGGAACCCTGCTGGTGGCCGGGGGCGGGCTCCTGGTGACCGACCTCGCCATCGCCCTCGTCCGGGCGGAGCGCGCGGGAACGCTCGGGGCCTCGGGCGCGGGCATCGCCGCGGCGGCGCTCTGGTTCACCGCCGTGCTCGCCATGGGCGCCCTGATGGCGGCGAACCGGATCCATCCGTTCCTCGGCGTCGACCGAATGCACCTGATGGCGGCCCACGCCGCGGTTGCGATCGTGGGGTGGATCGGGGGCACCATCCTCGCCGTCGCTCTGCGCCTGGCCCCGATGTTCGCGCTCGCCCACGGCTACCGGCGCGCGCCGGGGATCGCCGCCCTCGCCGCCTGGCACGCGTCGGTCGTCCCGATCGCCATCGGCCTCGGGTGCGGGATCGCGCCGGTCGCCGCCGCAGGCGGCGTCCTCCTGCTGTGCGCCTGCGGCCTTTCGGGCTGGTTCGTCGCGGACGTCGCCCGCCACCGGCGGCGGCGCCTCGAGGCCCCGCTCGTCCACCTGGCCCTGGGCCTCGCGTCGGCCGCGTTGGCCGTCGGAATCATGCTCGGCGCATGGGCCGGCGTGTGGAACCCGTACCGCGCCGTCATCCCCGCGGCGCTGCTCGCGCTCGTCGGGATGGGGGCCGGCGTTACCTCGGGGCATCTCTTCAAGGTTGTGCCGATGCTCGTCTGGACCGGCCGCTTCGCCGCACTGGCCGGCACCCCCGGCGCACCACGCCTGGCGGACCTCTACCCGGCACCGCTGGCGGTGGCCGAGCAGGCCACCTTCGCCACGGGACTCGTGCTGCTGGCCGGGGGGACGGCCGCCGGATCGGAGTTCGTCGCGCGGGCCGGGGCCGCCCTCCTCGTGGCGGCGGCGCTCGCGGTGGCGGCGGCGATCTCGGCCTGCGTCCTCCGCCGCGCGGACCCACGCCCCGTCCCGCCGCGCGGCCCCACACACCTCTCGACGATCGACCCGTCCACCCGAACCCCGGAGGCACGACCATGAGCCGACCGACCACCACCCTCGACGTCCGCGACATGGCGCCGCGCGAACGGCATCCCACGATCCTGTCCACCTTCGAGGCGTTGGCGTCGGGCGAGGCGCTCGAGTTGATCAACGACCACGACCCGAAACCGCTGCGCTACCAATTCGAGGCGGAGCTGCCCGAGACGTTCACGTGGGACTACCTCGAGCAGGGACCGGAGGCCTGGCGCGTGCGGATCGGCAAGCGATGACCGGGGCCGACGCCCCGTGAGGGACGACCTCTGGACGCTGGTGCGCTTCCTCCACGTGCTGGGGGCGGCGTGCTGGGTCGGCGGCATGATCGTGCTCGGCGCCGTGGCGGTGCCTGCCGCCCGGCAGGCGGGCGACCGCGCGGCAGGACGGCGGGTGGTGACCGCGGCGGCCCGCCGCTTCGGCGTCATCGGCGCGCTGGCCTTCGCGGCGCTCATCGTCACGGGGTTCGGCCTCATCCACCATCGCGGGATCGCGCTGGAGGACCTCGGCCAGAGCGACTACGGCCGCCGCATCCTCGCGAAAATGGGGCTCCTGCTCGCCATGGGCGTGGTGACGCTCCTGCACGCCCTCTGGCAGGGCCCACGGGTGCGCCGGGCCGAGGAGGCCGGCGACCCGGCGGCCGCGCGGCCCTGGCGACTGCTGGGCGCCGCGTTCGACGGCTTCCTGCTGGTCGCGGCCCTCGCCGCCCTGTGGCTGGCGGTGTCGCTGGTGCCGTGATCCCCGCCGGTGGCGGGGAGCCGAAACCAGCGGATCACGGAGCTCTTGGTCGAGATCGGGCGTGACTCAGGATGGGGACGCGATCGCCATGGCGACCACATCCACGACCGCCCCGTGCGTCGGGGCCCCCCTATGGCGAACGCTCAGATGTCGCGCAGGTGTGTGGTCAGCACACCTGGCCGGACGCGCCCGCCCCAGCGCTCAGCAGCGTCAGCAGCATCACCGAGGGGACGCGCGCCCGCACCGCGTGGCGCAGCCCGGCCTCCATGTGGACCCAGGCGCCGGCGGGAGCCGTCACGTGCTCGCCCGCCAGGGTCAGCTCCAGCTCGCCGCGCAGGACCTGGATGACGGCGGGCCGCGAGGAGGTGTGCTCCGAGAGCTCCTCCCCCTGGGAGAAGCCGAACACCATGACCCTGAGGACATCGTCCTGATGGAGCGTCCGGCTGAGGGTGCCCTCCCCGGGCACCTCGATGAATCCGGCCGGGTCGGTCTCGACATGGAACGGCGTCTCGGTCATGGGTTCTCCCGTCCCGGGGGATCGGTCGCGGGCGGCGTGCGGAGCCCGCGCGTCGGCGTGGTGGTGACGGCCCGGACGCGGGGCCAGACGGCGAGGGCGAAGGCGATGGCGGCGAGCGCCGGCAGCACCGCCGCGATCCCCAGGAGCACGTCCCACCCCGCCGCGCCCCGTCCGCGGTCCGACAGCGGTTCGGCGAGGAGCCGCAGCAGCAGCCCCGCGTTGAGGAGGGCGAAGGCGACCCATCCGACCTCCATGCCGGGACGCGTGCCCCCCACCTTGGGAAACATCCAGAAGGCGACTCCGAAGATCAGCAGGAGCAGGAAGCCCACCAGCAGCAGGTGCGCGTGCAGGGCCGGCCACGGCGCGCCAGGTCCGTAGCCGCGGCGCGCCTGGACGATGAGCATCCACGAGCCCATGGCCATGCCCGCCACGAGGTAGGCGAGGGCGCACCGCACGCACCACCGGCTCAGCGTGGGCATCGAGCCCCCGGTGCGCTCATGCGGGCGGGGTCCCCGCGGCAAGGCGCAG
>CAVYRL010000002.1:0-350595 GCA_963771025.1 uncultured Thermoleophilia bacterium
GCGTTGGATGCGAGGTCAGCCGGCGAGTACTCCCACGACGGCCGGTCGGGCTCCATCGGCACGAGCTGAACGTAGGACATGCTCCAGACCGCCGCTCCGAACAGGAGCCCGTTCTGCCGCCAGCGGCGAACCCTGATGCCAAACAGGATCTCCGCCGCGCGAATCACGGGGACGATGTGCCCGAGGGCCGGACAGGAAAATGAGCCACACAGGGGGCATGTCGATGCAGTACCCAGGCAAAACCCCTGCGGAACGCGCCCGGGGTCGCTGGACCATCCGGCCGCTCGCACGACGACGAAGGCGCGCCGGTCAACCCCGGCGGCTCTTCGGCCACGCGTACATCGTCGATCAGAAGGGACGCCTGCCGAACCCGTTCCTCGGAGGCGTGCTCTTCCCCGGTGTGGTCCTCGGCGTCCTCTACCTGGGGCCGTTGTTCGAGCGCCTCGTGACCGGCGACGGCCGGCCTCACCACCTACTCGACCGGCCGCGCGACGCGCCCTGGCGCACCGCCTTCGGCGCGGCATTCTTCACCTGGATCCTCGTCGTCTTCCTCGCCGGCGCAGCCGACCAGGCCTTCGTCCACTTCGACATCCCCCACCAGTCTCACCCGGATGAGGGCTACTCAAGGTTCAGCTCGCCTAGGAGGCCGGTCAACTCGAGGGCACGGTAGGGCGAGCCCGTCACGTTCAGCAGGACGAGCCGCCGCCCCTCCTCGGCCAGGTCGGCATGCACGAGCAACAGCACCCGGATGCCCGTCGAGCCGAGGAAGTCCAAGTCCGCAAGGTTCAGTCTCAGGTCCCCCCGCGTGTCCTGGGCCAGGTCCACGAGGCGATCGCGAAGATCGTCGGCCGCGGCAAGGTCAAGCTCGCCCGAGAGGCGTGTTCGACCATGCCATTCAGGCTGTCCACCCGACCACGGAGCAGCCCGTAAGGGTCTAAGCGCTCAGGGTGAGGCACGAGCACGTTCCTTGGTTCTACGACAACCGGGGTCTGGGGTCGTCGTGTCTCGTTTATTGCACATCCGCAACCGGGGCGCCAGATGGGCTGGCCCGACTCAGATCCTGTTCGACCGGAGCCACGTCGAGGTCCGGCGCTGGGTCGTGGGGTCGAGAAGACGATCCACGGGGACGCGCAGTCGGCGGCTCTCTTGGAGCCGGAGGGCAGGGACATGATTCAGAGCGCGCGGGCCTCTCTGGGTCTCGTGAGTCCAGTGTCCTGAAGGGTTGAACCCAACCGGTATACGGAGCTGATCCTTTTCCTCGGGCAAGTCGATCAACGAGGTCCGCCGCGAACTCGATCTCACCGAGACTGCGGTGCGCCGCTGGCGAAGCAGGCGAGGGTCGACCGGGGAGGCCCCGGGCCTGACCAGCGACGAGCGCGCCCAGCTGGCGCGGCTTCGGCGCGAGAACGAGGTCCTGCGCGAGGAGCGTGAGATCCTGAAAAGGCCGCGGCCTTCCTCGCCACGGAGACGACGCGGTGAGCCTCTACCGGTTCATCGCCGCCGAGAAGGCCGATCACCGGGTCTCGTGGTAATGGTCGAAGCCCATGTGGATCCTTTCTCGGGATGACCCACCTGCCGTACCACCGGAGTGGGCGGCGAATCGGCGCGCTCACATTCACGACCGGTCGGGCCGCGAGGTTTCCGCCGGGTGGCGCGGGGGAAACGGCCGTTTGGGCCGCGCGAGCGGGCACTGTCGTGAGGAGCGCTCGGGATGAACCGCGATGACCAAGCATCGCTGCGAGAACTCATCGGACGGCTCTCGGAGCAGACGGTACGGCTGCTGCGGCTGGAGTTGAGCCTGGCCCGGGCTGAGACGGCACGCACGGCGCGCCGTGCCGCGGGTTTCTTCGTCGCCCTGGCCGTCGCCGCGGCGCTGGGCGTGGTGGCCCTCGCGATGGCGGTGACCGTGGTGGTACTCGGCCTCGCCACGGCGATGCCGGCCTGGCTCGCGGCCCTGATCGTGATGGTTCTCGCGTTGGTGGTCGCAGCGCCGCTGGGACTGATCGGCGCCCGCGGGCTGGCCCGCACGATCGCGAACGCGCCGCGCGACGCGGCCGAGGGCGTCAAGGAGGAGCTGGAGTGGACGCGGACCCCGAACTGATCCGCCAGGAGATCCAGCGCACCCGCGCGGAGATGGGGGAGACCGCCGCGGCCATCTCGCGGCGCCTCGACGTGACGACGCACGTCGGCCGGGCGATCGGCGAACGGCGCGCGGTCCTGCGCTCGGCGGTGGACGAGGCGCGCAGGCCGTCCCCCGGTGCGTCGGGTGCGGCCGCGGCCGTCAACCGTGCCGGTCGCGCGCTCGAGGCCCTGCGTGGGCACTCGCTGCTGCTGGCCCTCCTGATCTGGGCGATCGGCGCGGCGGTGATCCTCGTGGCGAGCCCCTCACGATGAACGACACACGGGCGGCATTCGAGGACGTTCTCGGTGTCTACGGGCCCGTCATGATCGTCGTCACGGTCGTCGTGCTCGGGGCGTTCGTCGTCATGATCCTGCTCTCCCGCAGGCGCACCGAAGCCGATTCGGGCCCTCGAGGCGAGCACCCGGTGGCCGAGGGTCTCTACGCGGCCGGGCTCTTGGCCGTGGCGGTCCTGCTCGTGACCGTGACCTTCCGGGCGGAGGGTCGCGAGGAGGCCGTCGCCGCCCATCCTGCTCTGAGAGTGGACGTCACCGCAGCCCGCTGGCACTGGCGCTTCGCCTACCCGGACGCCGGCGTCGTGCAGGCCGGCGCCGACGGCCGCCCGGCGACGTTGGTCGTCCCGGTGGACGAGACCATCCGCTTCACGCTGCGCGCGACCGACGTCATCCACTCCTTCTACGTGCCGGAGCTGCGCTTCAAGAGGGACATGATCCCGGGCACCGTCCAGTCGGTGGACCTGCGGTTCCCGGCGGCCGGCCGCTTCGGCGGCGCGTGCGCCGAGTTCTGCGGCCTGGACCACGCGTCGATGGTCTTCGATGTGGTCGCGATGCCGCCGGACCGGTTCGCGGCGTGGCTGATGGCGCGACGCGCGGGGGCGCGGGCGTGAGCACCACGACCACCCCCGCGCCCCCGGCGGCCGCGCCGCGCCCGTCGGGGCTGCTCGGCTGGCTGGCGGCCACCGACCACAAACGGATCGGAATCATGACCGCGGTGACGGCGCTCGTCTTCTTCGGCGTGAGCGGGACGCTGGCGCTGCTCATCCGCACCGAGTTGGCGAGCACCGGGATGCAGCTCGTCTCCCACGACACGTACAACCAGCTCTTCACCCTGCACGGGTCGGGGATGATCTTCCTGGTGATGACGCCCGCGGCGCTCGCGCTCGGCCTCTACATCGTTCCTCTTCAGGTGGGCGCGGCGGAGATCATGGCGCCGCGCCTCGCCCTCGCCGCACTGTGGCTGCTGGTGCTGGGAGGCCTGTCGATGTTCCTCGGCTTCGTCACCGGCCAGGGCGCGGGCAAGGCCGGCTGGTTCTCGTACTACCCGCTATCGGGCGAGCAGGGCACGCCCGGCACGGGGATGGACATGTGGATCGTCGGCGTGATGCTGGCGACTGCGGCGGGCACGCTACTCGGCCTCTGCATCCTGGGGACCATCCTGCGCCTGCGCGCGCCCGGCATGACGATGCTGCGCCTGCCGGTCTTCAGCTGGTCGATGCTCGTCAGCTGCCTGATGGTCGTGCTGTCGTTCCCGGTGCTGATCGTCGCCTTCGGGCTCCTGCTCGCGGCCCGGCACGCCGGGCTCGGGCTCTATGACGGAGACGGTGGCCCGATCATCTACCAGCACCTGTTCTGGTTCTTCGGCCACCCGGTCGTCTACGTCATGTTCTTCCCGTTCGTCGGCGTGGCCCTCGAGGCGATCGCCGTCTTCTCCGGCCGTCGCATGTTCGGCTACCGGGCGTTCGTCGTCTCGATGCTGGCGTTCGGCGGCCTCTCGATGAGCGTCTGGGCCCACCACATGTTCGCCACGGGCCAGGTGGCCAACCGGTACTTCGCCCTCACCTCGACGTTGCTGATCGTGCCCGCGGGCATCGAGTACCTCGATGCGCTGGGGACGATGTGGCGCGGCGCCATCCGCCTGACCGCGCCGATGCTCTTCGCGCTCGGCTTCTTCATGCAGTTCCTGATCGGCGGCGTGACCGGGATCTTCGTGGCGTCGCCCCCGCTCGACTTCCACGTCACCGACACCTACTTCGTCGTGGCGCACTTCCATTACACGCTGGCCGCCGGGAGCCTGTTCGGCCTCTTCACGGCCATCTACTACTGGGCGCCGAAGGCCACCGGGGTGATGCTCGACGAGGGGCTCGGGCGGCTGCACTTCGTGCTGCTGGTGGTGGGCACCAATCTCACGTTCTTCCCGATGTTCCTGCTCGGCATGGACGGGATGGTGCGCCGGATCCCCGACTATCCGCAGCATCCAGGCTGGGAGCTCCTCAATCGGCTGGCCACCGCCGGCTCGTACGTGATCGCGGTCGCGATCCTCGTCTTCGCCGTCAACGTGGCGGTCTCGTGGCGACGCCGGACTCCGGCGGGCGATGACCCGTGGGGCGGACAGACGCTCGAGTGGGCGACCACCTCGCCGCCGCCGCGCCACAACTTCGCCGCCCTGCCGCCGGTCCGCTCGTTCGCCCCGCTGCTCGACGCACGGCGGGCGCGGGAGCACGCCCCGTGACCCGCGCGGCCGTGGCCCTGGCGGCCTGGGGCGCCTGGCTGGCGGTGCTCGCCGTGGTGCTCGCGTTCTGGACGCCGGACGACCTTCCCCGGGTGCTGCTCGGGGCCGCCGCGCTCGGGGCACTGGTGATCGCGGGCGTCGCGCTGACGCGACCCGATGCGGCCCGCGACCGCCCACTGCCCGACGGGAGCGTGGCGACGGTCCTCGTGGCCGTGGGCGTGGCGACGATGATGATGGGGGTCGTCGCCGGCCTGTGGCTGACCCTGCTAGGGGCGGGGCTGACCGTGTCCGGCCTCGCGGGCGTCGTGCGCGAGCTCAGCGCCCAGCGCGGGGCGGGTCGCGGGTGAGACGCCTGCGCGCGATGGCGCTGCCGGCCGGGGTCGCGGTCTGCGCGCTGGCCGTCGCGGCCGTGCCCGACGAGCCGTTGTCGCTGCACATGCTCCAGCACTCGCTGCTGGTCGCCGTCGGCGCCCCTCTGATCGCGTTCGGGATGCCGTCCCCGCGGGCGCTCGGCCTGCCGCCCGCCGCCCGGCGACGGCTTGCGCGGGCCACGCGCCGAGGCGCCCTCGGTATCGCGGCCGACCCCGTGACGGCCTGGATCGCGTTCGTCGCCGTCCAGTGGGTGGTGCACCTCACCGCCCTCCTCCAGCTCACCGAGGAGCGCCCCGCGCTCCACGCGGGAGTCCACGTCGTGCTGGTCGGCACCGCGGTGCTCTTCTGGCTGCCGGTCCTGGCCCGGGTGGCGCTCGGGCGCCCGCTCCGTGGCGGCGAGCGGAGCGTCTACCTGCTATTGGCGGCGCCGGCCAACGACCTCGTTGCGCTCGGTCTGATGGCCACGGGACACCCCGACGCCGGCGCGGCGATGCTCGCGGGGATGGTGGCGGTGCCCGTTGCGGCGGTCGTCGTCACCTGGCGCTGGATGCGGACCGAGAGCGCCCGTGCTGAGCGCTGGGAGGCTCTGTGCCTGGAGCGCGGCTGGAGGGCCTATCCGTGAGCCTGCGCGTCCTCATGGCCGTTGTGCTCGCCCTGGGCGCCGCCCTTCCGGCCGGCGCCCAGATGACCGCGCCGGCCGACGCACAGGCGGTTGCCGGCAGGGCGCTCTTCCAGGAGGGCTGCACCTCCTGCCACGGCATGCAGGGCGGTGGCGTCCCCGGTCGCGGACCGTCGCTGCGGGGCGCCGGCGCAGCGGCCGCCGACTTCTACCTGTCCACCGGGCGAATGCCGCTGCCGGGGGCCCCGGGCGACGAGCCTCTGCGCGCCGACCCCGTGTACGACAGCGCGCAGATCGCCCAGATCGCGGCCTACGTCGCCTCACTCGGGCCCGGGCCGGCCATCCCGGCCGTCGACCCGGAGGCGGCCTCGGTGGCCGAAGGCCGCGCAGCGTTCACCACCTACTGCGCGGGCTGCCACCAGATCGCCGGTCAAGGGGGCGTCGTGATCGGGGCGGTGGCGCCGAACCTCGGCGATGCCACGCCTACCCAGATCGCCGAGGCGGTCCGTGTCGGGCCATACCTCATGCCCCGGTTCGACAGGACGACCATCGACGACCGGACGCTCGACGGGATCGTCCGCTACGTCCAACTCACCCGGCACCCGGACGACCGAGGGGGCCTGGGCATCGGCCACATCGGACCCGTGCCCGAGGGGATGATCGCCTGGTTCGTCGCGCTCGCGGCGCTGCTGCTGGTGGCGCGCGTCATCGGGGAGCGGGGCTCGTGAGCGCGCCCTCCGACCGCCACCCGGCCGCCGAGCGCGCCGTCGTCGTCCTGCTCTGGCTGGCGGCGCTGGCGGGGGCCCTCTTCGTGGTGGCCTTCGCCGCCGGCTGGCCGCTCGGCTGGATGGCCGTGGGCCTGGGAGGGGCGCTCGGCCTGGTCGCCGCCGCGCTGATCGTGGCCGGAACGCGCCTGGCGGCGGTGGGCGGCGCCAGCGAGCCGCGTCCGGCCTTCGGCGAGCCCGCCGAACAGCGCGAGGTGGCCGATATCGTCACCGGCGAGGGCGGCGGGCTCTCGCGGCGGCGTCTCATCCTGTCCGCGGCGCTGGCGGCCGGCGGAGCCCTCGTCGCCGCCGCCCTCGCGCCGCTGGCGTCGCTCGGGCCAAGCGTCGGCGACGCCCTGGGCGGCTCGCCCTGGGCGCCCGGACGGCTGCTGGTGGGCGAGGACGGGCAGCCGCTGCTCGCGTCGGCCCTCAACGTCGGAGCCCTCACCACCGCCTTCCCCGAGGGCGCCCCCCGCCGTGACCTCGCCGCGCCGGTCGTCGTCGTACGGGTGGCTCCCGAGATGCTGCGCCTGCCGCCGGAGCGCCGCGACTGGGCGCCCGGGGGAATCATGGCCTTCTCCAAGATCTGCACGCATGCCGGGTGCGCCGTGTCGCTGTTCCGCTATCCGGTGTCGGCCGCCACCTCGCCCGGCCCCGCGCTGGTCTGCCCGTGCCACTACTCGACCTTCGATGTCGTGAAGGGCGGCAACGTCGTCTTCGGGCCCGCCGTGCGGGCCCTGCCGCAATTGCCCCTGTCCGTGGACGCCGCCGGCCGACTGATGGCCGCGGGCGACTTCAGCGGCCCGATCGGGCCCTCCTGGCTGGGGATCCGCCGGTGATCAGGAGCCTGGTCCGTTATCTCGACCGGCGCGCCGGCGTGGCTCCAACCCTGAAGCGCGCGCTGCGGTACGTGTTCCCCGACCACTGGACGTTCCTGTTCGGCGAGATCGCCCTCTACGCGTTCGTCGTCCTGGTGGTGACCGGCGTCTATCTCACGTTCTTCTTCCAGCCCAGCCTGGCCGAGACGACCTATGACGGCTCCTACGCGCCGCTGCGCGGCGCGCACATGTCCGACGCCTACCGCTCGGTGGTTGACCTCTCGCTCGACACCCGCGCGGGGCTGCTCATCCGCCAGACCCACCACTGGGCGGCGCTCGTCTTCGTGGCGGCGATCGCCGTCCACCTGATGCGGATCTTCTTCACCGGCGCGTTCCGCTCCCCGCGCGACGTGAACTACTACGTCGGCGTCACGATGCTGGCGCTGGCGCTGATGGAGGGCTTCGCCGGCTACTCGCTGGTGGACGATCTGCTGTCGGGCATGGGCCTCGCGATCGCCTACTCGGTCCTGATGTCGGTCCCGTTCGTCGGGGCGAACCTCGCGGTCGGTATATGGGGCGGCCAGTTCCCGGGATCCGACGCCTTCATGTCGCGCCTCTACATCGGTCACGTGCTACTGCTGCCCGTCGTGATCGGGATCCTGATGGCGCTGCACCTGCTCCTGATCACCCGGCCGCACCACACGCAGTTCCGCGGCCCGGGGCGCAGGGAGGGCAACACGGTCGGTAGCCGCATGTGGCCGGGCTATGCACTGCGCTCGGCCGGGCTCCTGTTCGCCGTGGCCGCGGTGCTCGTGCTCCTCGGCGGCCTGATCCAGATCAACCCGATCTGGCAGTGGGGTCCGTACGACATCGCCGAGTTGACCAACGGCGCGCAGCCAGACTGGTATCTCGGCTGGCTGATCGGCGCGTTGCGGCTGATGCCGGGGGTGGAGCTCACGCTGGGCGACCTGACGGTCCTGCCGAACCCGTTCTTCGGAGGCGTGCTCTTCCCCGGTGTGGTCTTCGGCGTCCTCTACCTGTGGCCGTTGTTCGAGCGCCTCGTGACCGGCGACGGCCGGCCTCACCACCTACTCGACCGGCCGCGCGACGCGCCCTGGCGCACCGCCTTCGGCGCGGCATTCTTCACCTGGATCCTCGTCGTCTTCCTCGCCGGCGCAGCCGACCAGGCCTTCGTCCACTTCGACATCCCCTACCAGCACCAGGTCACGTTCTTTCGCATTGCCGCGGTCGTGCTCCCGGTGGTCGTCTTCTGGTGCACCAAGCGGATCTGCGACGAGCTGCGCGGTAGCGGCGCACACCCGCTGCGCGGTTGGACGGGGCGCATCGTGCGCCGCGGGCCGACGGGCGGGTTCGAGACGCGGGATAAACGATCGCCGCCCTGATCGCGATCTTCGGGACGAGCCCCGCAATGACCCTCTCGGCCTGCGCGTGGAGCGCCAGGAGGAGGCGGGAAGCCCCGATCGGTCGGCCTACCACCCCGCCCGCCGCGGAGCTCACATAGGCCGCTTGGGGGGATCCGGCGCCGATGCGGCGAATCGCCGGCGGCGTCCGACCGGGAGCGCCCACCACACGCAGCAGATGAGGGCGCCTGTCGAGACGGCGACGGCGATGGCGACCATCCGGGCGAAGAGCACATCGGTCACGAGGAGCATCGCTGAGGTCATCGACAGCGCGAGCGCTCCGAGCCCCCATAGCGTCATTATGTGGGCGGTTCTCACAACGTCGTCCTTGGCCCCCTCCCCGAAGCGCATCCGGTGTAGAGCGGTCGGCGCCATCAGTAGAACGGTCGCCGCGGCGGTGCTGAGCAGCGTGATGAAGTAGACATCGCGCTGGAAGACGCTCACCCGCTCAAACCCCGCGCTGAAGGGCACCGTCAGCAGGAAACCGAAGAGCACCTGCACGCCCGGCAGCGTGACCCGCAGTCCTTGCAGCAGCTCACCGAGCTGCCGGTCCGAGCGCTCGGCATCGGTCTCGTCGCGCCGCGGTCTGGCCGGCGTGCTCATCTGCTCGGGGCTCCTAGCGCCTTCGGTGCTCTTCGTCGGCGCTTACCCGCGATGCCGCTGCGCCGAACACCGCGGAGAGAAAACGGGATCGACTGGCATCGATCTTCATTTGTCGATTGAAGTGGCTCACGTCAATGGATCGGCGTCTCGGCCGATCAAATCCGCGATCCCCAATGAGGCCCCAGACGCGCCGCTCGCGCCCCCCCCGGGGGGGTGCATGCGGTGCGAAATGCGCGCCGGCTTTCCCAGACAGGACGCGAACCTGTGACCTTCGGTTCATAGGGCGCATCGCCCGCCGAACGCTCCGGGAGTGAGGCCATGATCAGGGAGCGAGGTTCGGGTCCTGGTACCTCGAGTACACGTATCGCAGCCGGGATCGCATGCTGACCAGCTCAACGGGGGCCGGCCTCCGCGAAGTCACCGCGTCTACCACCGGCTCCTGCTGGGACAGCTCGCCCGGATCCCCTACCTGCCGGCCCGGTGGCGCGCGCGCGTCGTCTCGTACCGGGTGCGCCGGGGGCGGCGCCCCGCCCGGGTGAGCGGCCCCTCTGCGGGGTCGCCCCGACCGTAGCCCGGCGTCGCGTGGAGCCGCGTCCGCCGTCCGGCCCGAGACCCGGGGAAGGCCCGGACCATCGTCCGAGCCAGGCGGTCGTCACACCCTCGCGGTGATCGTCCCCCTCAGAGTGCTGCTGTTTGGGACCCCTGCCCACTCTGCATGCACCACCCGGCGCGATCCGTCGGGGAGCCGGCAGACGCCGTCGAAGCTGAAGGATGCGGCCTGCGTGACCCTTCCGGTGCACGTCTGACCGCCGGGGAGGTACTCGAGCTGGAGCGAGGTGGACGGCGCGGCCACGGCCGACAGGAGCAGGTCGGCGCGAACCAGCACCGGCGTCCCGCCGGCGCCCCGTCCGGCCAGCGAGACGAGCTCCTCTACCGAGCCGTCCCGGCGGCTGACGCGGCCCGTGAGGGTGTCATCGAAGCCGCGGCCCGCCGGAACCGTCCTCTGATGCTTGATCGACGGTGCGATCGCGAGCACCGCGGCGCCGAGAACGATTGCGCCGACGGCCCCCAGGGCGAGGCCCGCCGGCCACGCGAGGCGTCGGGAGCGGGGGGAGAAGCGCACCGCGCAGGCGGTGACGACCGCTCCGACGGCGATCGCGTACATCGCGACGGCCCAGGGCGCCCGCGAGTCGGTGCCGGCGCCGATGCCGTGCAGCGTGGCGCCGATCCAGACCGCGAAGTTGAGGTAGTGGACGCGCCGCCACACCCGGTATGGGAGGCGCGCGCGCAGGCGGTTCGAGATCGCCAGGGCGACCAGGAGTTCGGCCGCGACGATGCCGAGCGCCGTCCACAGCGGGCGATAGCTCGCCAGCAACGGCACGGCCAGCTGCGCGAGGGAGAACGGCAGGAACGCGTCGATGGCGATCGTCGCCACGTGCAGCGCGACGAAGGTGCCGACGAGCAGCCCGCCGAAGCGATGGATCTCGACCATCGAGGGCCTCGGCAGGCTCTGGACGCGCACCCTGCCCGCGAGCCCGACGCCTGCCACCAGGACGGCGGTGAGCAGGAGATAGGCGACGATTCCCGCGGCGCGCGCGGCGTACCAATCGACCGGGTTCGAGGTCAGGTGCACTCAGGCCCCCGCACGGCGTCCACGTCGGCCGGCCAGCCCTCGCTGAGCACGAGCTCTCCGGAGGGCCGGCGGAAGCGGCCCGCCAGCCCGTGCGCGGCCAGCCAGGCCGGGCCGTCGTCTCCACGCAGGAGAGCCGCCTTCGCCGCCACGTCAGCGCCCAGGCAACTCGACGCCGACACGGTGACGTCGCTCCAGGGCGTGCGCGCCGGTCGTCCCGAGGCGGGATCGATCAGGTGGTGCTGCCAGACGCCGCCCCGACGCCAGCGCCGCCAGCCCGTGCTGCTCGTCGCGAGGCCTCCCGAGACGACGCGCACCGCGTCTCCGCCGGGGAGCCCGACGTCGATCGCTCCCGACACGGCCAGGTCCCCCCCGGCCGAGACGACGGCGTCGCGTGAGAGCAGGTCGAGCGCGTCGTCGACCGTGGTTCCCTTGGTCACGCCGTTGAGGTCCAGAACGAGCCCGGGCGGCCGGTGGACCACCCGGCCCTCGATCCGCACGTCGCGCCACCCGCGGCCGTCCGAGACGAGATCGTGACAGGGGTCGGCCGACGCCGAGGGGGCTTCGACGAGCGCGGCGAAGTCGCGGTCGTAGCCCGCCCGCGCCATCGCCCGGCCCAGCGTCGGCACGACGACGCCCTCGGTGTCGGCCGCGGCGGCCAGCGCCAGCCCGAGCATCCGCGCGAAGCCCCCGGAGACGGTGAGGGCCGCCGCGCGCGACCGGTTGACCGCGGAGAGCTCGCTCGACGGATCGAAGCGGCTGAAGCGGCGCTCGCGCTCGCCGAAGAGCGCTTCGATGCGGGCGAACTCGAATGCGGACGCGCCCCCCACGAGTACCTCGCACCCCATCGCCCGAAAGGATCGGATGCTCACGATCCGCTGCTCTGCACCACGGGAGCGGCCTGCGACGGCGCCAGCTCGCCGGCCCCGAAGCCGCTCTGGGCGAGTGCGTCCACGAACGCGGTGGGCGGTTTCAGGGCGTGCGCCGGCCGCGCGTGGCCGCGCTCGGTGCCCTGCACCGTCGGCACCGCGACGACGAACACCGCGGCCGACGCCACCGCGACGCCCGCCTTGACGCGACGGGCCCGCCTCCGGCCCGCCTCCGGATCCACCGCCCTCGCAGTGTCCCTGGGCATGACCGGTACTCAAGCAGGATGGTCTGGGAGTCAGCTGAGAGCGGGTCGGGCCGCTACGACCGTCCGGTCCCCAGGCGGGCGAGCACGGCGAGGACGCGGCGATTCACGTCGCCCGACGGCGGCAGGGCGAGCTTGGCGAAGATGTGCGCGACGTGGGCCTCGACGGTCTTGGGGCTGATGACCAGCCGCTCCTCGATCGCCCGGTCGACAGGCCCTGGGCGATCAGGTCGAGCACCTGCTCCTCCGGATGCATTGTGGCCCTTTCCAGGGCTTTCTCAGTGGGCCGTGTAGGGCTCGAACCTACGACCTTGGGATCAAAAGGCCTGTGGCTGCCGTGTCGTCCCGTCTCGTCGGATAGCGAGGCGTCGTCTCCCGTACGGGGTCAGGTCCTTGGGCGTGCCGATTGTGTGTTCCTTTGGCGCCCTGCTCGGCGCCGTTCGTTTGCACGGCGTTTGCAGCCTCGAGCGACGCGGACGCGATCCGGCAGCGAAACGGACACGCCCGATGGACGCCCACCGGTCCGGCGACGGGATGACATCGCCCTACGACGCTTGAGCTTGGGAGGGACGGGGCGGGGCAGCGCTCCCTGCGAAAGCCTTCATGACCCGAGAGACGAACCGCCAGTCGAGAGTCAGGCACAGGGAAGAGCTCGAGAAGTCGCCTATCCGCGCCTCATCCTCCGACGCCCAGAGACCAAGCCGCTCCGTCGCGGCGCACCTGCTCGGCAACCCGCCCGGCGGGTTCAGCCAGCCGGACCAGCGGATCGACAGGGCACTGTACGAGGCCGCCGGCCGGACGGGGTCGTCGACGAATACGGCAAGCTCTACGCCGTGGCGCGGGCGCCAGACGCCTGAGGCCGGCACCTCACCGACCGGAGGACGATCGCGACATGAACCATGAGGGGTTCGTCATCGACCACGTCATCTTCGGCGTCGTCAACATCGACGCGGCGAGCGAGCGCCTGCGCGAGGAGCACGGCCTGGGCTCGGTGGCCGGCAGCCCGCACCTGGGCGGCACCAACAGCCGCATCGTGCCGCTCGGGCCCGAGTGCTTCCTGGAGCTGCTCGGAATCGAGGACCCGTCGAAGGACGACGGGCGATGGCTGGAGGCCACCCTGCAGGGTCAGGACCGGCCGCTGTGGTGGTGCCTCGGCGTGAACGACCTGGACGACACCGCGGCACGGCGCGGCCTTCCCGTCCGGAGCGGCCAGGTGAGAGAGGACAGACCCGGCACCCTCACCTTCAGGAGCGCCGGCATGCCGCAGTACCCGCTCCCGTTCTTCCTCGCGCTCGTCGGCGACGCGGCGGCGCGGCACCGGATCCAGGAGCAGCGCTACGCGGCCGCCGGCCACACGTGCGGGCCCACCGGGTACACGTTCGTGGAGGTCGGCGATCACCAGCCCGTGCTGGAGGGGTGGCTCGGACCCGATCACGGCCTGCCGGTGCGCTACGCGCCCGGTACCGGTCCGGGCATCCACGCGTGCGGCATCGCCACGGCCGACGGGGAGATCGTCCTGCGCTGATCCGGATGGGCCGTACTTCACCCGGAGCGACCCAAGCGCACCTCCGAGCCCATCGCGTCCCTCCTGATGTTCGCAGTCGCCGCCATGGCCGCCACGAACCCACCCCTCGACGCGGCTCGGCTCGACGTCGTCCCGAGCGCTCTTTGGGGACGGGCCGAGAGCATCCGGGTGGTCGCGCGGTCATCGCTCGTCGCCTTCGCTCCGCTGAGCTTCGGACTACTGGCGGACGCCCTCGGCGGCCAGGGAGCCGGCCTCCAGGCCCCGGCCTCGGCGGGCGGGCCTGGAGAAGGCGCGGCGCTGGCGGCGACTATGCTGATCATGCTCGCCCCACTGGCGCTTTCGGCGATCCTGCTGCTGCTGGCAAGAGCGAGCTATCCGCGCGACGTTGCGGTCGCCGAGGCAGGGGACCGCCGCTTCGGGGGCCGAGCGATGCCCTCCGGCAGCAGCGCATGGACGAAGGCCTGAGGCGATCTGCCACGCAGCCGCTGATAGGCCACGTGACCGGGAGCGCGTCGTCGACCCCTCAAGAGGCCAGGTATGCCCTGCCGTGGGCACGCCCCAGGTTTCGGCGAGGGCCGGAGGGGGCTCCTCGCCTGCCGGGCCACGCCGGACGACTAGCGGCCCTCGTCGTCCACGGGGCAGAAGCCGCCCATCCAGACCGGCATCTCGCGGAATGTCGTGGCCCCCTCGGACAGGCCGGCGCCGTAGGTATCGGCGAGGTAGGCCAGGATGCGCCGCCGATCCCAGACGGCCAATGGGCCGTCCACGAGCATCGGCACCTGGGGCGGCTCGCCCTGCGCGGCGACGAGCGCGGCCCGCGCGACCGGGTCGCCGCGCACCGTGATCGCGTCGTAGGAGAGGTCGAGGGCGTCCAGGGCCGCCTTGACCTCCACGCACTTCCAGCAATCCGGCGCGTCGTAGAGGACCACCGCGTCGCTCCCGTCGTGGGCCGCCACCCGGGTGGATGACGATCGGACACTATCCCCGCCGTCGCAGGACGTCAGGGACCCGAGTGCTCCCGGCCACGGATGCCCGGTTGCCGAGACGTCTCCGATCACGCTTGCGGCAGGCCAGGCCACGACCATGGCGATCGCCTCTATGAGCCACTTCTGGCGGGACCACAGACCCGCGTGCGGGTCTGCGAGTCACTGACTGTTCCGGTCGTGGCCCCGCCGCCGGCAGCGGGCGCCTTCAGCGTCAACGGTGGCGGCGCGCGTTGACGGTTTGGGCAGCCGCCTGCTCCGCACGGATCATTGCCCGGAGAACGCGCGGCGCCCGTCGAGCGAGGGCCAGGCCGACTGCGTCACCGAGCCGCAGACGATGGCTGTGGCTGTGCGCGGGGACCGGTGCGGGCCGCGAGACACCGTTCAGCAGGGCGAAGAGCGACCACTCGCCCGGCACGCCCTTCAGCACTCGGGTCGCGTGATGGGCAAGCGCCACATTCGAGCCAATCACGAGCTCCTTGGTTGTGCGTGAGACCAGAACCTCGCCAGGGCCGGCCTCGGCGCAGATGCGCGCGGCGATGTGCACGGCCAGCCCTCGCAGGTCCGCGTCGACCACTTCCACCTCGCCGGTGTGAAGGCCGGCGCGCACATCGAGGTCCAGCTCCTCACGCGCCGCCTTGACGATCGCCGCTGCGCAACGGATGGCTCGAGCCGGGCCGTCGAAGGTGGCCAGGATGCCATCGCCCGTGTGCTTGACCTCCTGACCGCCGGACCACCTCAGCTGATCCGCGACCAGCGTGTCGTGCCGCGCCATGAGCTCCCCCCACGCCTCGTCGCCGCTCGCCGCCGCGCGCTCGGTGGAGGCGACGAGGTCGGTGACCAGGATCGTGGCGAGGACTCGATCCGGGCGAGGTTGCGTGCGCACACCGGTCAGGAACTCCTCGATCTCGGCCACGTAGGACTCGCTATCGCCGGCCCAGGGCACGTGGTCGATCCCGGGAAGCTCGACGTGCCGGGCGCCCGGGATGCGAGCCGCCAGCTCACGGGCGGCCGCGGGAGGGAAGATCTCCTCACTCCGGTTCACCACAAGCGTGGGGACCGAGACCGCGGGGAGTACCTCGCGAAGGTCGATCTCCAGCCACATTGCGATGAGCTCCCGGGCCATGCGCGGGCTCGCGCCGGCCCGCTCCACGAGGCCCAGCTGACGATCCGTGGTCCTCATCGTGGGGCCCATGAGACGAAGCGTGGATCCCTCGCCCCACCGCTCGAGCGCCGTCTGGAAGCGCCGGCAGGCATCGGTCCAGGCCTCGCCGGCCGGATGCTCCTCGACCGACCCACCGAGGATCGGGCCCAACAACACGAGCGCCCTGGTCCGCTGCGGATAGGTCGCCGCGAAGACGGCGGCCATCGCGCTTCCCTCCGAGAGCCCCACCAGCGCCGCCCGCTCCGAGCCGGCCGCGTCCATCACCGCCCGCACGTCGTCCATGCGCTCCTCGAGCGGCTGCGGCCCCGGGATCGGGTCCGAGAGCCCCGTGCCGCGCTTGTCGAAGAGGATAAGCCGCGAGAACGATGCCAGCCGCTCGTAGAAGCGGCCAATCGAGGGCTCCGCCCACCAGAGCTCGACCTGCGAGATGAAGCCCGGCACGTAGACGAGGTCGAACGGGCCGTCGCCGGCAACCTGGTAGGCGATGCTGTCGCCGTCGGCCGCCCGCGCGTAGCGAGTGCCGGGGATGTCCAAGGGGCTTCCCTCCAAGGGGCCGCCTGACAAAGGCGCCCGCAACTCCACCCTAGTCTCCGCCGCTTCCCCCGGCGACCCCTCCGAGCGGGCATCCCCCGGGGTGCCATCGACTCCGGCTGGGCCCGGTTCAGTTCCTCGCCAAGCTCCTCGCCTCCCTGTCCGGGGGGAGGGTCAGTAGACGGGGTCTGAGCCCCGGTCAACGTCCACGCATGCTCGCTGCCGGGCCTGTGACACCAGGAAGGTCATGCGTCCTGGCGGCGACGCCGCCGGACGGCCTGGAGAGACGGATCGCGGCGGCGGCTCAGCCGAGCAGCTCAGCCACGGCGAGGTCGGGACCGTCGCCGACACGGTGCCCGCGCCGGTGTGGCCGATCTCCCACCCGATCAGATGGGAGAGTCGTGGGCGCATCACCGAGCCCGCGCGGTAGCGGTGCATGCGCTCCATGCCCGGCAGCGAGAACAGGCCGGGATCGGGAAGCCCGCCACGCGCGGGCTCGGCGTGGATGTCGAAGGAGATCGCGCGACCGGTCATGTGCTGGCACCCAACGACGCTTGCCCTCGACGGTCTCGCGCGGGCGATGGCGGCGTCCACCTGCTCGGGCGTGAGCAGGTTCACCGCCTCGGGGTCGCGCCATCCGCCGCCGCGACGGTCACCGAGAGGACGGCCTCGACGCGGCTGGCCGCGTCCGTGGCGACGACGCCCTGGACGCCGTGCCGGGGTACGTGGCCGTGAACAGGTACCTGGGCACGCCTTCTCTCCGGATCGCGCTCCGGCGGGGCGGCGGTCGGAATCGGTCAGGCGTAGGTCAGGTCTCGGCCACCGGCTCATCGCTCCCCCCGATGACGGGGGCGGATCCCTCTGAGGTCCTCGCGGCCCTCTCGCGCGGATCGGCGAGAGGGCCGGGAACACATCGCTAGGCCCGGCCGCGCATCACGCTGAAGAAGCCGATGACGGCGAGGACGATGACGACGATGACGAGGATGGTCCAGAGCATGCCGGCCTCCGTGTTCGCTGCAGGTCGGCGGAGCCCGTACCCGTTCGCGACACGGGCGAACCGTCAGTCGCCCGCCACGCGCGTATGACTAGGGCGCGCCCGCTCGGCGCTGCGACGCCGCCCGGGTGAGCGAGCGGATGGCCGCGCCCAGTCCGCCTGCGGCGGTGAGGAGGAGGCCCACCTCGAGGGCCGGGGGGAGCACGAGGTAGGCGGCGTAGAGGAGGCGGTTGGGCCGGCGCGGCCAGAGTGGCCCCTCGCGGAACAACGCCAGACCCGCTCCGGCGGCGACCAGCAAGGCGGCGAGCCCGAGCAGGGCGAGCGGGATGCCGATCGCCGAGACGACGAGCAGGCCCAGCGCCGGGATGACGAGCACGACGGCAACGATCCCGATGGCGAGTGAGAGGCCGGGACGTGGCTCCCAGCCCCGGCACCATCTCTCAAAGAGCGTCGCTCGGGGAAGCGTCGCCGCGATGGCGCAGACCGCTCCCCAGACCGCGATCCGGTAGATCAGGAGAGCGGCCAGGAGCACCAGCCCGGCGACCCAACCCGGGCCGGGGATCCAGTCGATGAGCCCACGTCCGAGCACGTACTCGGATCCATCCACCTGAGCCCGGGGCGAGCGGCTCAGGTCCCCGAAGATCACGATCACATCGCCCTTCACCCGGGCGTCGGGCCCGAGACGAACGTCGCCGCCGGTGACGACGATGCGATCGACCGTGCGATCGACGCTCACGTCCTCGCCGACCGCCACCACCGCATCCGAGCCGTTCCTGGGGAGGTCGGCGGCCTGCGCGATCGGGACGGCCAGCAGGACGCCGAGCATGGCCAGGACGAGCGCGACGCGGAGCCTCATGGACGGCCCGCGAGCGCGCGTGAGACCAGCCAGCCGACCCAGGCGAGGGTGATGACGACCCCGGCCCAGAAGAACGGGTTGTCCGCCGTCGCCTTGACGAGCTCCGCCAGCCCCGCCGCGCCCAGCGCGAGGCCCGCATCGAGGGCGGGACGGGCCGCAAGGGCGACAAGGGCCGGCACCGCGAGCACGATCACCGCCGCGCCGAGGGCCAGCGCCACCGGGACGCGCCGGCGCTCCTGCCGGGCGACCTCGCCCATCACGCGCTCGACGAAGTCGCGGTCGGAGGATGAGTTCGGATCGCTCACGACGTCCCCAAGGATGCACGCAACAGCCCGCGGGCGGAGTTGAGGCGAGAGCGGACGGTGCCGAGCGGCACCTCGAGGGCGGCGGCGACCTCGTCGTAGGACATGCCGCGCAGCTCACGCAGCACGACCGTCTGCTGAAGGGCGTCGGGGAGCGTCGCGAGCGCGGTCACGAGCCGCTCGCGGTTGACGCGCAGCGCAACCCCAGCGGCGGTCGTATCGCGTGCTCCCTCGACCAGATCCTCGCGCAACTCCACGAACTGGACGGAGGGGCGGCCCCGCAGGCGGTCGAGGCAGTGGTTGCGGCAGATGCGAAGGAGCCATGTCTGGAGCGAGGCGTCGCCGCGGAAGGCCCCGAGCCGCCGGTAGGCCCTGATGAAGCACTCCTGGGCCGCGTCTTGCGCCTCGTCGGCATCGCCGAGGATGCCGGTGGCGTATGCGCGCACCACGCCCTGATAGCGGCCGACAAGCTCCCGGAAGGCGGCCTCATCGCGCTGTCGCAGGCGCGCGAGCAGCGCGTCCGTGGCGTCATCGCCGGGGACCGGCACAGGCCCGCAGCAGCGTCGAGCGCGCGTGGGCGGTCGGGACCCGGGGGCCGGTGTCCGACTCGGCGGGAAAGCGTGGCAACGCGAAGGACACGAACCGCCTTCGAGGTCGCGGAGGCCGGAAAGCGCGGGCCGGCGCGGTGACGAGGGCCCAGCGCGGATCATGCCGCCGGCCTCGGCCTGCACAGCGACCGAGCGAACTTTTTCTCCCGGCGTGCGTCGGTTGTGGAAGAGGTCAACCACAAAGCCGAACATCGAGGCAATGAATGTCCCCATCCACCCGCCGCCTGACGGCGATCGCCGCCGTGATCGTAGGCGTGCTCCTGGTCGTCGTCGCGGTCGTCTACTGGGCAGAGCCCGCGAGCTCGCTGCCCGGTGTCTTTCCCGGACACGAGTCCGGCTCGGACCATCACCACTTCAAGCACGGCATCGCCGCGTTCGTCGTCGCCCTCGGCCTTTTCGCCTACGCCTGGTTCCAGACCGGCCCGCGAACCAAAGATGCCTGAGCCCACCCGGGCGGCGCGCCGATGATCACCTACTTCCAGGCAATCGTGATCGGTCTGCTCCAGGGGTTCTCGGAGCTCTTTCCCATCTCCAGCCTTGGCCACAGCGTCATGCTGCCCCGGCTGCTGGGCTGGAACATCCACCAGAACGACGAGTACTTCCTCACCTTCCTGATCGCGACGCACCTGGCGACGGCCCTTGTGCTGCTCGGCTTCTTCTGGGCTGATTGGGTCCGAATCGTGAAGGGATTGGGACGTAGCCTGCGCGATCGGCGCATCGACCCCGAAGACTCGGGCGCCGTGCTCGGCTGGCTGCTGATCGTCGGCACGGTCCCAGCGGGCGTGGTCGGGCTGCTCCTGGAGCACCCGCTGCGCCACCTGTTCGCCTCGCCGGCGTCGGCAGCCTTCTTCCTGATGGTCAACGGTCTCCTGCTCTACGGCGCCGAACGCCTTCGCCGTCGCGCTCCCGTCCACGAGGTCGGCGACGCCGACCAGCGGATCTCCGAGCGGCTCAGCTGGCGCGGCGCGTTCGGGGTCGGCACCGTTCAGGTGCTCGCCCTGATCCCGGGGATCTCCCGCTCGGGAGTGACGATGAGCGGCGGCCTTCTGGCGGGGCTCTCCAATGAGGACGCCGCCCGCTACTCGTTCCTGCTCGCCACGCCGATCATCGGGGCGGCCGCTGTGCTCAAGCTGCCCGACCTCTTCGGCTCGCAGGGTGATGGCGTGCGAGGGCCGGCGCTCGTGGGGGCGCTGTGCGCGGCCCTCACCGCCTACCTGTCGGTGCGCTTCCTGATGAAGTTCTTCGAGACCCAGCGCCTGACGCCGTTCGCCATCTACTGCTTCGTGGTCGGGGCGGCCGTATCGATCTTCCTCGCCGTCAACTAGGGCGGCACCTCAGGCGCGGGAGGCCGCCGCCGCGGTGGCCTCCCGCCGTCCCCGCCGGGGCGGTCGGGCCCTAGGCTCCCGCGCGGAAGCCGCGCAGGCGCAGGGAGTTGGACACCACGAAGACGCTGGAGAGGGCCATGGCGGCGCCGGCGACGACCGGGTTCAGGTAGCCGAGCGCCGCGAGCGGAAGCGCCGCGATGTTGTAGGCGAAGGCCCAGAAGAGGTTCCCCTTGATCGTGCCGAGGGTGCGTCGCGAGAGGCGGATCGCGTCGGCCGCGGAGCGCAGGTCGCCCGAGACGAGCGTGATGTCCGAGGCCTCGATCGCCACATCGGTGCCCGTGCCGATCGCGAGGCCGAGGTCGGCCTGGGCCAGGGCCGGCGCGTCGTTGACCCCGTCTCCGACCATCGCGACAACGCGTCCTTCGGCCTGCAGCCGGCGCACCACGTCGGACTTCTCGGCCGGCATGACCTCGGCGATCACCTCGTCGATGCCGACGCTCGCGGCCACCGCCCGGGCGGTGGCCGCGTTGTCGCCCGTGAGCAGCACGGGCCGCAGGCCCAGCTCGCGCAGGCGGCGGATGGCCTCGGCGCTCGACGGCTTGACCGTGTCCGACACCACCAGGAGCGCGCGCAGACGACCGTCCCACGCCGCGGCGACGGCGGTCTGGCCGGCCGCCTGCGCCTCGCGACGCGCGAGCGCGAGCCCGCCGTCGAGGGTGAGGCCCCAGTCGGCGAGCAGCGCCGGGCGGCCGACGATCACCCCGTGGCCCTCCACCACTCCCTCGACGCCGAGCCCCTCGCGGTTCGAGAAGCCCTCGGGTGCGGGCAGCAGCCCGACCTCATCGCGGGCCGCACGGGCGATGGCGCGGGCGATGGGGTGCTCGGAGCCGTCCTCGAGGGCGCCGACCACGCGAAGGACCTGGGCGCGGTCCTCGCCCTCGGCCAGCGCGACGTCGGCCAGGGCCATCTCGCCGGTCGTCACCGTGCCGGTCTTGTCGAGGACCATCGTGTTGACCCGGCGGGTCGACTCCAGCACCTCAGGGCCCTTGATCAGGATGCCCATCTGCGCGCCCCGACCGGTGCCGACCAGGAGCGCGGTCGGGGTGGCGAGGCCGAGCGCGCAGGGGCAGGCGATGATGAGCACGGAGACCGCCGCGGTGAAGGCGAAGGTGGCGCCCGCGCCGTTGGCGAGCCAGAAGCCCAGGGTCGCGACCGACAGGACGATCACCACCGGCACGAAGACGGCCGAGATCCGGTCGGCGAGCCGCTGCACCGGCGCCTTGCCCGACTGGGCCCGCGTCACCAGGCGGCCGATCTGGGCCAGGGCCGTGTCCTCTCCGACGCGGGTGGCCCGCACGACGAGGCGGCCGCCGGCGTTGATGGTCGCCCCCGCGACCTCGGAGCCGGGAGCGACCTCCACCGGCACGCTCTCGCCGGTCAGAAGGGAGGCGTCCACGGCGGAGGCGCCCTCTTCGACCACGCCGTCGGTGGCGATGCGCTCGCCCGGGCGGACGACGAAGCGGTCGCCCACGCGGAGCTCGCCGATCGGCACCCGCCGCTCCGCGCCGTCGTCGCCGAGCACCGAGGCTTCCTTGGCCCCGAGCTCCAGAAGGGCCCGCAGCGCGGCTCCGGCACGGCGTTTCGCGCGCACCTCGAAGTAGCGGCCGGCGAGGAGGAACGTGGTGACCAGGGCGGCCGCCTCGAGGTAGATGTGATCGGCGGCCGCGCCCGGCTCGATCACCAGGTCGAAGGGCATCCTCATGCCGGGATCGCCGGCGCCCAGGAAGAACAGGGCGACGAGCGACCAGCCCCACGCGGCGAGCGTCCCGATCGAGATCAGGGTGTCCATCGTGGCGGCCCCGTGGCGCAGGTTCATCCAGGCCGCGCGGTGGAAGGGCCAGCCTCCCCAGAGCACGACCGGGGTGGCGAGCATCAGCGCCAGCCACTGCCAGTTGTCGAACTGCAGGGCCGGAACCATCGACATCAGCAGCACCGGCAGCGACAGGACGGCCGAGGCGATCAGCCGATGGCGCAGGCCGGCGCTCTCGTCGGGCTCGGCGTCCTCCTCGGCGGCGGCCTCGGCATCGGGCAGCCGTGCGCCATACCCGACCTGCTCGATGGCCTCGACGAGGCGCTCGGGCGCGACGGCGGCCGGGTCGAAGTCCACGGCGGCCGTCTCGGTGGCGTAGTTGACCGAGGCCTCCACCCCGTCGAGGCGGTTGAGGCGCTTCTCGATGCGCGCGGCGCACGAGGCGCAGGTCATCCCCGTGATCGGCAGCTCGATGCGCCCCGGGCCGGGAGCGGTGGACGGGCTCATCGGGTCACCCGCAGCGTGTGGGCGACGGTCGTCACATGCCCATTGTGCTTGAACTGCAGGAACAGTCGATAGCGGCCGGCCGAGGGGAGCTCGGCGGCGAAGCGGATCGTGCCGGGCGTGTCCGACTCCTCGGGGTGGACGTGCTGGAAGGCGAGGTCGCCCTCGCGCAGGGCCACGAGGTGGCCGTCGGCCCCCAGGTAGGGCTCAACGCCCTCGAGCGGCCGCCCATGGCGGCCGAGCGCGTAGCCGAGGGTGGCCGCCCGGCCCGGGACGGCATGGGCCCAGGAGAGCTCCGCGGTGTATCCGTCGCTGGTGTCCACCGCGCTCGGGGCGGGGAGGGGCACCGGGTGGAAGGCGCCGCCGACGAAGAGATCGGTGGCAAGCGTCATGGGCCTGCCGTCCGTGCTGAAGTCGGCGAAGGCGCGGTAGACGCCGGCCTCGGGGAGGCGCAGCGACACGCTCCAGCGGCCGTCCGCGCCGAGGGCCGGGTGCAGGTGCTGGTATCCGGTGAGGTCGCGCCGCACCACGATCAGGTGCATCCGGCGCTCGTGCGCGACGTCGAAGCGAGTGACGGCTCGGCCGTCGGGGTCGAGGACGCGGAACCTGAACGTCGTGCGGCGACCGAGCGCGACGGTCGGCGCATCGGGCGTCAGGACGTAGCCGTCCTCCGCCACCCCGAGGCGCGCACCACCCATGGCGGTCGCCGAGGATCCATGGCCTCCATGTGGGTCGGCCATCGCGTCGGCGTGGCCGTGGCCGGCGCCAGGACTCCGAAGCGGGCCGAGGGACGCCCCGGCGAGGGCAGCGGCGCCGAAGGTGACCCCGAGGGCGGCTCCGAACGCCGCGAGGCGTGAGGGCGCCCTCATGGCCGCACCGTGTAGCCGGCCTCGGCCACCGCGACGACGACCGCGGCGTCGTCGATGCCCCGGCCCGTCACCGAGAGACGCCCGGAGGCCAGGTCGACCTCGACGGCCGTCACCCCGTCGACGGCGCCGACCTCCTCGGCCACGGCCACGCGGCAGTGGCTGCAGGTCATGCCCTCGACGATGTACATGCGTGTGTCTTCTCGGTCCACCGTGGCTCCATACTAGGTAGGGGTATCGACCGAGTCGAGGTTTGCATACTCCCCCCGTGTATGTCAATCTTCCCGCCATGACCACTTCACGAAAGACCCACGCGTCACCGCCCGGCTACTCGGCGGCGGGCGAGCAGGAGCAGATCCTCAAGCGCCTGCGGCGGATCGAGGGCCAGGTCCGCGGAATCGCCGGGATGGTCGAGGACGAGCGGTACTGCATCGACGTCCTTCAGCAGATCAGCGCCGCGCAGGCGGCGCTCGACAAGGTTGCGCTCGCGTTGGTCGATGACCACACCCGCCATTGCGTGCTCGGGGCGTCTCCCGAGAATCAGGAGGAGATGAGGGCGGAGCTCATGACCGCTCTCAGCCGGCTCGTCGGTCGGCGCTAGGAGACGGCGCGATGAGATCGGCCGATCCCGCGGCGACCTCGCCGCCCTCACGGCCGCGCGCGCGGACCGACGTCCTCCACGTCGGCGGCCTCCTCTACGCGAGCGAGAAGGCGATCGTCGAGCGGGCGCTGGGCCGCCGCCCGGGTGTGCGGGCGGTAGAGGCGAACCCGACCGCGCAGACGGCGTCGGTCACCTATGACCCCGACCAGACCTCCCTCGAGGACCTGCGCGCCTGGATCGAGGAGTGCGGCTACCACTGTGCCGGGCGCTCGGTTCCCGGACACATCTGCGATCCGATGGCCGGCGAGGGGCACGATGCGCCGACCGAAGACCCGCACGCCGTCCGACGCTGCGAGGACGCAGGCGGCGGACATGGGGGCCACGCGGGGATGTCGATGGCCGCGATGGCCCGCGACATGCGCAACCGATTCCTCGTCGCACTCGTCTTCGCGATCCCGATCGCGCTCTGGTCACCGCTCGGCACGGACCTGTTCGGCCTCGACCTGGCGACCCCGTTCGGCATGGGCGCGGACACCTGGCAGTTCATCCTCAGCCTGCCGGTCATCTTCTACGCGTCGTGGATCTTCTTCTCCGGCGCATGGGCGGCGTTGCGGGCACGGACCCTCGACATGATGGTCTTGGTCGCCGTCGCGATCGGCACCGGCTGGATCTACTCGGTGGCCGCGACCTTCTGGATCGACGGCGAGGTCTTCTACGAAGCCGCCGCCTTGCTGGCGGTCTTCGTACTGCTCGGGCACTGGTTCGAGATGCGCGCACGGGGCGGGGCGAACGAGGCGATCCGGACGCTTCTCGATCTCGCGCCCCCGATGGCCGTCGTCATCCGCGACGGAGAGCCGGTCGAGGTCCCCACCGTCGAGGTGGCCGTGGGCGATCTCGTCCTGGTCCGGCCCGGCGCGCGGGTGCCGGTCAACGCCGAGGTCGTGGAGGGCACCAGCGACGTCGACGAGTCCATGGTGACCGGGGAGAGCATGCCGCTCGCCAAGGAACCGGGCGATCACCTGATCGGAGCCACGATCAACGGACGCGGCACTCTTCGCGCCCGGGCGCGCGCGGTCGGCTCGGACACGGCCCTCGCTCAGATCGTCAAGCTCGTCCAGGAGGCCCAGAACTCGAAGGCCCCGGGGCAGCGGCTCGCCGATCGCGCGGCCTTCTGGCTCGTCCTCGTCGCGCTGGTCGGCGGCCTCGCGACCTTCCTCGTCTGGTACCTGATCGTCGGCCGCTCGGCCCAGGAGGCTCTCCTGTTCGCGATCACGGTGGTGGTCATCACGTGCCCCGACGCGCTGGGGCTCGCGACGCCGACGGCGATCATGGTCGGGACCGGCCTCGGCGCGAAGCGCGGAATCCTCTTCAAGCACGCGATGGCGCTGGAGCAGGCGGCGCATCTCGACACCGTCGTCTTCGACAAGACCGGCACCCTCACCCGCGGGCAGCCGGCCGTGACCGAGATCGTCACCACCCGCGACACCGGCGAGGAGGACCTGCTGCGCCTCGTCGCGGCGGTCGAGCGCGAAAGCGAGCATCCCCTCGGGGATGCCATCGTCCGCGAGGCTCAGCGCAGGGGCCTGGTCGCCCCGGCCGTCTCCGACTTCGAGAGCGTTCCCGGGCACGGGGCTGTCGCCACTGCGGAAGGCCACAGGGTCGCGGTGGGCAATGAACGATTGATGGCTCGTGAGGGTGCCACGCGCAGTGAGCTCTCCGAGGCCGCGGCCGACCTCGCCAACAGCGGACAGACGCTCGTGCGTGTCGCCATCGACGGGCGAATCGTCGGCATCCTGGCGATCGCCGACGCCCCCCGCGATACCGCGCCCATGGCCGTCGCGGCGCTCAAAGCCGAGGGCGTGGTGCCCGTGATGCTCACCGGGGACGCCCGCCCGACTGCCCGGCACATCGCCGGAATCGTCGGCATCGATCAGCTGCTCGCCGAGGTTCTCCCGGGGGAGAAGGCCGCCAAGATCGTGGAGCTGCAGGAGCAGGGCGGGACGGTCGCGATGGTCGGCGACGGAGTCAACGACGCGCCGGCGCTCGCCCGCGCGGATGTCGGAATCGCGATCGGGGCGGGCACCGACGTGGCCGTCGAGACCGCGGACGTCGTGCTCATGCGATCCGATCCCCTGGACGTGGCGACCGCCATCACGATCAGCCGGGGAACGGTGCGCAAGATGCGCCAGAACCTGGGCTGGGCGATCGGCTACAACTCGCTCGCGCTCCCGATCGCGGCGGGGGTCTTCGAACCCCTCGGGCTGACCATGCGCCCCGAGATCGCGGCGATCACGATGGCCGGCTCCAGCATCATCGTGGCGCTCAACGCACTGGCCCTGAAGCGGCTACGGCTTCCGAGCGCTCCCGCGCCCTCGCAGGGGGGCGTGACCGTCGATCCGGTGCGGAAGACGACCGCCCCCGGCGCCACCTCAGCCCCGAGGTAGCCGCACCGCGCTTTCGAGCCTCGCGCCTGCCGCACGGCGGTCGCCGCCGCCTGGGACGGTGAGGTGCGCGCGCTGCTGATCGTCTCCGAGACGATCACGCCGTCCAAGCGCCGAGGCGATCCGCCGGCTGCGGGAGTTCGGCCAGCAGCCCGTTGACATACTGGGGGGGTGTATGCATGATTGCGGTCCATATATACTCCCCCCCAGTACATGGGGCTCGAGTCAGGAGATGACATGGACCCTCGAAGCGCATCTGATCCCCGACGCTGGTGGGCTCTCGGCCTGCTGGCGGCGGCGCAGTTCATGGTGATCATGGACACCTCGATCATCGGGGTGGCCCTGCCGGAGATGCAGCGCGCGCTCGGGTTCTCCCAGAGCGGCTTGTCCTGGGTCTTCAACGCGTACGTGGTCGCCTTCGGCGGCCTGCTGCTGCTCGGTGGCCGGCTGTCCGACCTGCTCGGCGCGCGCCGGGTGTTCATCGCCGGATGGGCGATTCTCACCGGCGCCTCGGTCCTGGCCGGTCTTGCGTCCACGGCCGAGCTGGAGATCGTCGGGCGCGCGCTCCAGGGCGTCGGCGCGGCCTTGATCGCCCCCTCGGCGCTCGCGCTGTTGATGGGCCTTTTCGGCCACGAGCCGCGCGAGCTCACCAAGGCCTTCGCGATCTACGGCGCCGCGGCACCCGCCGGCGGCACCGCGGGCGTCTTCCTCGGCGGCGTGCTGACCGAGTGGGTGGACTGGCGCTGGGTGTTCCTCGTCAACGTCCCGGTCGGCCTGGTGGCGCTGGTGGCGAGCCGCCGCCTGCTGCCCACGAGCGTCCCGCGCCGCGGGCGCCTCGACCTCGGAGGTGCGGTCACCATCACCGGCGCCATCTCGCTGGCCGTGCTCGGCATCGTCCGGGCGCCGGAGGCCGGGTGGACCTCGGTCCAGACCCTCGCCGTGCTGGGCGGCGCGCTGGCGCTGCTCGTCGGCTTCGTCGCCATCCAGGCGACCCGCCGCGAGCCGCTGATGCCGCTGTCCATCTTCCATGTGCCGAACCTCTCGGCGGCCAACGTGGTCACCGCCCTGCTGGGCGCCGCGTGGATTCCGATGTGGTTCTTCCTCAACCTCTACCTGCAGCAGGTGCTCGGCTATGGCGCCTTCGAGGCCGGCGCGGCTCTGCTGCCGATGACCGCCGCGATCATGATTCTGATGGTCGGCGTCACGGGCCGGGTCGTGGCCCGCTTCGGCTTCGCCCCGGTGTCGGTCGCCGGCCTGGCGATTCTCGCCGCCGGAATCGGCTGGCTGTCGATGGTGCCGGCCGACGGAAGCTTCGTGACCGACGTCCTGCCCGCCAGCCTGGTGGCCGCGGTCGGCATGTCGCTCGCCTACATCCCCGTGATGATGGCGGCTCTCTCCGGTGCCGCGCCGCAGGAGGCGGGCCTCGCCTCGGGCATCTTCAACACCACCTACCAGGTGGGGTCAGCGCTCGGGCTGGCGGCGATGACCGCCGTGGCGGCTGCCAACGGCGCTGAGCGGGTCGGCGACGTCGGAGCCCTGACCGACGGCTTCCAGGCGGCACTCGTGGGTGCCGCCGCCATCGCCGCCGCCGGGGGGGTCGCCGCGCTCGGCCTGATGGTCCGGCGCGGACGGACCGCACCCGCGACCAGCGACGGCGGCGCACCGCAGGCCGCGTAGGTCGCCGGAACAGGGGGCCCCGTGACGGGGCCCCCTGCATCACCCGAGAGCGGAGAGCACGATGCCCGCCAACGCACCCGTCCTGATCGCCGTGTGGGACACACGATCACCGACGCGGCCGAACGCCTGGATCACGTTGTGACGTTCGCCGCCCCCGGCCGGGGGCGAACCCCCGTGGCCCGGGCATGCGGCGGCGCGGCCCTGCCGTTCCGGGAGGAGCGGCCCCGGCCGCGCGTCGCGCGACCGACGAGCGAGAGGGCGAGCGCGACCGCGGCGATCGCCGGCGTGAGGAACACGAGCGCCAGGAGCGAGGCGACCTGCGGATCCGACGACACGTAGGGGACGAGCAGGAGCGGCAGCATCGGCGTCCCGCCTCCGACCGCCAGGCTGAGCCCGTATTGGCTCCACGAGACGAGGAACCCGAGGAGGGCGGCGACCGCGATCACCGGCGCCATGGCGGGGAGGGTCACCAGCGAGAGACGGCGCAGGCGTCCCGCTCCGTGGACCGCGGCGGCCTCCTCGAGATCCCGGACCTCCGGACCGAAGCCCCCGGCGAGGATCAGCAGCACGTACGGCAGGACCGGCACGAGGTGGGCCAGGACGAGGCCCGCGAGAGTGTCGGCGATGCCCAGTCTGATGAACCACTCGGTGAGCCCCGACCCGGTGGCGAAGGACGGGACGAGCAGCGGCAGGCCGAGGACCACCCAGACCGGCCCGAGACGGCGCAGGCGGCGCTCTCCGATCACCCTGGCGGCCGGCCAGGCCACGACCATGGCGATCGCCGTCGCGGCGACCGCGACGATCAGGGAGTTGGCGATCGCCTCGCCCGCTCCGGAGGCGTCGGCGAACGCGACCTGCACGCCCCGCAGGCCGTAGCGCTGGGGCAGCACCGCGGGGGAGCGCCACTCGTCGGCTGCGGCTCGCAGGACGAGGGCCAGGAGCGGAAGCAGTGCCGCGGCCGCCACGCCCGCGACGACCACGCGGCGCCCCGCCGTGCCGGTGCGCGGGGACGCGGCGTCAGTCACCGCCCCTCCTCAGCTGGGTCGCGGCCAGCGCCGCGACGGACACTGCGAGCACCGACGAGACGAGGAGGGCGGCGTTCGCGATCGCGCGGCCGTCCAAGCTGGCGGTGCGGGTCGACGAGAGCGCGTACTCGGAGAGCGTCTCGGGCGAGGTCGGGCCGATCGCCAGCGGGACCTCGAAGGCGCCGATGACGAAGGCGGCGACCACGGCCGACCCGGTGATGAGGGGGACCCGGATCGCCGGCCAGACGACCCAGCGGATCCGTTGCAGGGGCCGCGCCCCGAGGACCGCGGCGGCCTCCTCGCGCGCCGCGACGGCCGGACCCCAGGAGGCGAGGACGAGCAGCGCGAGGAAGGGCGTCTCCTTGTACAGGTAGACGAGCACGATCCCGATGCCCCCCGGGTCGCGTACGACGTCGAACGGAAGTCCGCCCAGGAGGCGGTCGGCGATCCCCCCCGGCCCGAGCCAGAGGACCCCCAGGACGGCGGCGACCAGATGGGGAACGGGGACGGGGACGGCGGCGAGGGTGCGCACGAGCGTGCCGCTGCGGCGCAGCAGCGCGGCGAGCGCCACGGCGAGCACGGCGGAGCCGATCGTCGCCATGGCGGCGATCCTCAGGGTGAACCACAGCGCGTCCCAGAAGGTCGGGTCGGAGGCCAGCGCCCGGTAGGCGTCGAGGTCGGCGCCGGACCATCCCGTCACCCTGGTCACGCCGAGGCTCGACCGCGCCGCCCCGACCATGCCCGCGCCCCAGAGCACGACGACCACAAGGAGCGCCGGCGCGAGCGCGAACAGGGACCGGAGGCGGCGTCGGCTCATGCGTGACGCCCGCCGTCGGAGCCGACGGCGGGCACTCGATCGTCCTCGGGGAAGCGCCAGACGGCCTCGGGCGCGACCAGCACGCCGGTCTCCTCGCCCACCATCGGCGACTCGTCGGGCGGCACCCTGGCCTCGAGCCGCATGTGGCCGCGCGTCAGGAGCACCCGCAGGACGGAGCCGATGAAGGTCACCTCGCTCACGGTCATCCGCAGCGGGCCGTCGGTGGCGAGGGAGATCCCCTCGGCGCGGATCGAGACGCGCGCCGGGCCGTCGCCGCCGCGGACGGGGACCGGGCCGGCCTCGGTCTCGAGGACGCCCGAGCGCACCTCGCCCGCCAACAGGTTGCGGGCCCCGAAGAAGCGCGCGACGGCAGGGGAGATCGGCTCGAGGAAGAGGCTCCGGGGCGTGTCGCACTGGACGATGCGACCCTCGATCATGAGGGCGATTCGCTCGCCCATCTCCGCCGCCTCGTCGCGATCGTGGGTCACGATGAGGGTCGTCACCCGCCGTTCGCGCTGGAGGCGCAGGATGAGGCGGCGCAGGGCCTCGCGACGGTCCGGATCGACCGAGGCCATCGGCTCGTCCAGGAGCAGCAGGCGCGGCTCGGGGCAGAGCGCCCGGGCGAGCGCCACTCTCTGGGCCTCCCCTCCGGACATCCCCCGCACGCTTCGGCGGCCTTGCCCGTCGAGGCCGACCTCGGCGAGGAGCGCGTCGGCGCGGGCGCGCCGCTCGCGGCGTCCGGCGCCGGCGGCCCGCAGGCCGAACGCGACGTTCTCGGCGACGTCCATGTTGGGCAGGAGCCGAGGGTCCTGGAAGACCATCGCGATCGGCCGGCGATGCGGGGGCAACCCGTCGAGGGCGCGCCCCTGCGCCTCCACCCGCCCGGACGCCGACGGCTCCAGACCGGCGACGACGCGAAGCAGGGTGGTCTTGCCGGCTCCCGAGGGCCCCACCAGGGCCAACCGCCCGCCGCTCGGGATCACCAGATCCACTCCCCTGAGCACCGGGGACCCCCCGGGGCTCGCGCAGACGTCGGTGCAGCGCAGTCCGCTCAGCGCAGCACCTCGTCGCGCCAGCGCTTCTCGAGCCTGCTCACGTCCGCCGCCGGGAGCTCGGCGAGCGACGCGCCGAGCGCGCCGGGGCCGAGCAGGTAGGGACTCCTCGCCTGTGGCCGGAAGTCGGCCCGTGCTCCCGGCGAGAGCCTGCTCAGGTCGAGGACGGTCGGAATGCCGAGGATCGCCGGGTCCGCCTTCTCGGCCTGCAGGCGCGGCGACAGGAGCAGGTTCGCGACGACGGCTGCGCCCTCTCGATGCGCCGCGTTCGCGGGGATCGTGACGAAGCTCGTGTTCGTGAGTGTCTGGTCGAGCGCGAACGGGCGCGCGCGTGAAGAGAAGACGCCAGAGCGCACCCCCGAGAGTACGAAGCCGGGATCGTAGCTCATCGCGATATCGACCTGGCCGTTGCCGAAGAGCTGGTTGAGCTCGGCCTCCGACTTGGGGTAGTTGGCGCCGCGGCCGTAGAGGAACGGCTTCACCTCCTCCAGCGCCCGCAGGCCGGCGTCCTCGCCCAGGGTCTGGACCACGAGCCGCACGAATGCCGACCCCGTGAAGTCGGGCGGGGCCGGGTAGGTGACGCGCCCGGGGTGCTCACGCGCGTAGGCGATCAGCTCGGCCACCGTCCGGGGCGGGCGCGGCATCCGCGCCGGGTCGTACGCGAAGACGAGCGCCGCCCGGCTCCAGGGCGACTCCTGCCCGTCCACCGGGACGCCGAAGTCGGTTGATATCGCCGGGTCCCTCTGATCGACCAGGGACGCGTTGGGAAGCGTGGTCGCCCAACCCCGCAGCCACAGGCCGGCGTCCCTGCCCAGCGCGAAGTTCTCGCCGTTGATCCAGATGAGGTCCACCGCTCCACCGGAGTCCTTTCCGGCATCGCGCTCGGCCAGGACCCGCTGAACCGCGTCGGCCGTGTCGGTGATCGGGACCTGCTTCAGCGTCACGCCCTCGGCCGCCGCGGCCGGGATCACCCGGTCGCGCACGTAGGCGTTGATGCGGGCGTCGCCGCCGTACATCCACCAGTTCACGGTCTGCCCCCGGGCGGCCGCGCGCACCTGCGTCCAGTCACCGGGGAGCCCGCCGCTGGACGCGCTGCCGCCGGCCGACCCGCCGCAGGCCGTCAGGATGCCGAGCAGGGCCAGGACCAGCGCGACCGCCCCCAGCCCCCGCGCAACGGCGGCACGCGTCGATCTCACCATCGGCCCTTTCGTGGTCGTCGCACGATGGATGACTATGCCCGGCCGCGGGCCGGGAGGGCACGTCCGTGTTCGTCGCCGGACACCGGCCGTCGCGCCCGGGGCCCGCGCGCATACGCTGGGCTCGCCCATTGACGCGGGCGGTGTCCCCCCGGCCCTGGCGCGACGCACGATCGCGGCACGGCGGGCCGGCACCGGTCGCACCACCCGGCGGAGGCGCGATGAGGATGCGACACACGGCCCACCGCAACGTGCGGGACGCAGCCCGGCGCGTCGCCCACCGCGTCGACCTCGCCACCCGGCCGATGGAGCCCGAGCGCGAGGCCGCCCTCGCGCGGCGCTGGGACGAGCTTCCCGTCGCGGTGCGCACCCCGACGCAGATGCTCGGCCGGCGCATCGCGGGCTGCGAGGGCACCAACTCCGTCTTCCCCCGCTGCGACCTGGCGTGCTCCCCCTGCTACCACTCGCGCGACGCCAACCGGGTGCCGGTGGACGGCCCGCACACCCTTCGTGCCGTCCGGGCGCAGATGGCCCTTCTGAGATCCGTGCGCGGGCCCGGCCAGCCCGCGCAGCTCATCGGCGGGGAGGTCAGCCTGCTGTCGCCGGACGACCACGCCGCGGCCCTCCAGGCGATGATCGACGCCGGCCGCAAGCCCATGTCCATGACCCACGGCGACTTCGACTACGACTACCTCGAGTCGCTGGCGCTCGACCCGCGGACGGGCCGGCCGCGCTTCCGCCACCTGGCCTTCGCCGGACACTTCGACGCGACCATGCGCGGACGCCGGGGCGCGGAGAGGCCCGCGGGCGAGGCCGAGCTCGACGTGTTCCGCGCGCGCTTCTGCGACATGTTCGCGCGGCTGCGCGCCGAGCACGGCGTCGGCAGCTTCCTGGCGCACAACATGACCGTGACGCCCCGCAACGCGGACGAGGTCGCCGGCGTCGTGGCGCGCAATCGCGATCTGGGCTTTCGCCTGTTCAGCTTCCAGCCCGCGGCCTACGTGGGGAACCCGGCGCGCTGGGAGGAGGGCTACCGCGCGGTCGATCCGGAGGATGTCTGGCGGAGCATCGAGGAGGGCGCCGGCGCACGCCTGCACCACCGCGCCCTCCAGTACGGGGACCCCCGCTGCAACCGCACCGCCTATGGCGGGTTCTCCGGCGACCGCTACTGGGCGCTCCTCGACGAGGAGGAACCCCGGGACCGGGCCGCGCTGACGTCGTTCCTCGACGCGTACGGAGGGATGGACTTCGGCGCGCCCGTCCACATGCTCGCCGTCCGGCTCGCGCGCGGCGCGCTCGCGCGCCCGGCCGTCGTCGCGCGCTGCGCGGGCGTGGGGGTCCGCGTGCTGCGCCGCATGGGCGGACCGATCGCCGCGCTGCGCCATCGCCCGCGTCCGGTCACCTTCGTGATGCACAGCTTCATGGACGCGTCCCTGGTCGCGCCGGCCTGGGAGGCCCTGGAGCGCGGAGAGGTGAGCCCCGACCCCGGGATCGCCGCCGCCCAGGAGCGGCTGTCGGCCTGCTCCTACGCGATGGCGCACCCCGAGGACGGGCGCATCGTCCCCGCGTGCGCGCAGCACTCCGTCTTCGATCCCGAGGCGAACCGCCGTCTCGCGGATCTCCTGCGCCCCCGCGCCCCGAGCTGACCGCATCACGTCGCGGTGTCGCCGCCGGCCGGGTCTGCGGCGTCCACCAGCGCCCGCCCGATCGCAAAGAGCTGGGAGGCGGCGCCCTGGATGCCCATGCTGGTCGTCGGGTAGGCGTGGATCGCCTGCGCGAGGCGGCCCGCGAACACGCGCGCCTGCATCGCCACCACGACCTCGTGGAGGAGCTCGCCCGCGCGCGGGCCCACGATGTGGGCGCCCACGATCTCGCCGCCCCCCAGGCGACCCACCAGGCGGCGGGGCGCCACGACCAGCTTGATGAGGCCCTCGGCCTCGCCGAGGATCCGGGCGCGGTCCACGCGGCTCATCGGGAATCTCACGATCCGGACGTCGCCGTGCGCCTCCCGCGCCTGCGCCTCCGTGAGGCCGACGTGCGCGACCTCCGGATCGAGGAACGTGACCCAGGGCACCACGCGATAGTCCACCCTCGTGCGCCGCCCCCCCGCGGCGTTCCGCCCCGCGACCCGGCCCTCGTGGCCCGCGACGTGGGTGAACAGGTGGCCGCCCGTGACGTCGCCCGCCGCGTACACGTGTCCGGCCGAGGTGCGCATCCGCGCGTCCACCGCCACGGCGCCGCCGGCGAGCGCGACCCCGAGTCGCTCCAGACCGATCCCCTCGACGCGCGGACGCCGGCCGGTCGCCACCAGGACGGCGTCGGCCCGGAGGTTCGCGTCGCCCTCGCGCCCGGTCGCGCGGATCACGATCTCCCGATCGTGACGGAGGACCGTGCTCGCACGGCAGCCCAACCGGATGTCCATGCCTTCGCCGGTGAGCCGATCGAGCACGAGGGCACCGACCTCCGGCTCCTCCTTGGACAGCAGCCGCCCGCCGCGATGGAGCACGGTCACCCGGCTGCCGAGCCGCGCGAAGGCCTGGCCCAGCTCGAGCCCGATCGGCCCGCCGCCGAGCACGACCAGCCGTGAGGGCAGCGCCGTGAGTGAGAAGATCGTCTCGTTGGTCAGATGCGGGACGCGCTCCAGCCCCACGCCCGTCGGGACGGAGGGATCGCTCCCGGTGGCGATGACCGCGCTGTCGAAGCGATGCGGCACGCCGTCGATGGTCGCGGTGTGGGGGCCGGTGAAGCCCAGCGTGCCGTGGACGACAGCGATCCCGCGCTCGAGGAACGCCTCGTCGCGCTCGTCGCGGGCGATCTCGGCGATCACCATGTCCTTGCGCGCCATGAGGGCGGCGAAGTCCAACCGCAGGCCGTCGGCCACGACGCCCCAGCGGGCGCCGTGGCGCGCCGACCAGAAGCGGTTCGCGCCCTCGATGAGGACCTTGCTCGGGACGCAGCCCACATACGTGCACTCGCCGCCGAGCGACGGCGCCCGCTCGACCAGGACGGTCCTCGCTCCCTCGGCGGCCGCCGCCCGGGCGGCGGTCATCCCGGCCGCGCCGCCTCCGACGACCAGGACGTCCCAGCTCTCACCGCTCATCTGCGCACCTCCTCGACGGCCACCCTACGAGGGCGGGCGCGACTTCGGCCGCCGCCCCGGCGGACCGGTCCACGCCCCCGGTCCGATGTTCCGATCCGGCGGTGGCGCGTGTACAAACCCCGCATGAGTTCCGCTCACGCGCCGCCCCCGGGCGGGCGTCGCTCACTCCTCAGTTCGTGGATGGGACACGTCCGCGACGGCGCCGCGATGCGGCGCACGGTCACCGTGGCGCTCGTCGTCGGGACCCTGCTCACCCTCATCAACCAGGGCGATCGTCTCGCCTCGGGCGAGACGGATCTCGCGGTCGCCCTGAGGATCGCCGCGAACTACCTCATCCCCTGGGTCGTCTCGAGCATCGGCTACATCTCCGCGAGGCGCGCGGCCGACGAACGAGAGGCGGAGGTCGGTGCGTCCGGCTGACGCGCGGGTGGGCGTCGCGCGGGCTGGCTTCGCGCCACGGCCGACTTCACGACCTCGCCCATCGTCGGACGGACGTGGAACGCCCGCGCGATCGGCCCCCCGTCGCCGTCTCCCGCCTGCATGGCCACGGCGACCGGATGGATGAGGTCCGCCCCGTGATACGCCAGGACGTGGGCTCCCAGGAGCCGGTCATAACGGCGTGCGGTCGAGCCCCGGTATCGGCACGACGCCCGGCTCGGCGCCGCTCGCGATGATGATGTTCGGCGCGGTCACGACGCGGCCGTCGACCCGGACGGCCCTCGGGCCCTCGAGGCGGGCCTCGCCCTGGATCAGCTCGCGACCGGCCAGCGAGTCGAGCCAGTCCTGGGCGCCGCGCGCGCCGCGCTCGATGATCGCGACCCTCGCGCCGGCATCGACGGCCCGCGCGGCGGCGTTCATCCCCGCCATGCCCGCCCCGACGATGATCAGATCGACGTCGGTGCTCATGAGCGCAGCACCTTGGCCAGTGCCGGCGGAACCCGCGACGGCCTGCGGCAGCTCGCCGCCGGCGCGCTGACCCCCGTGAGCAGGATGGAGCCGTCCGCCTCGCGGCGCAGGCGCCCCTCGCGCTCGAGGCGCGCCAGCGCCTGGGTGGCGCCCGGCCGGGTCACGCTCGCCACCCGGGCGAGATCGCGATGCAGGATCGGGGCGATGCGCACGCCGTCGGCCGTGACGCGGCCCTCGCGTGCCGCGAGCGCCCTCAGGGCGAGGAGGACGCGGTCCTCGACCCGCCGGTGCGCCAGCCGCAGCGCGGAGGCCTGGGCCTCCTCGACCCGCAGGACGCACTGCTCGAGCAGCCCGGTGAGCACCGACGGGTATGACGCGAGATCTCTCAGGTGCCCGTGGTCGAGGGGGCAGATCCACGTCTCCGCCAGGGCGCGCATGACGACCTCGCCCTCGCCGAGGCCCGCGGGGGGGCAGGTCAGCACCTCGCCGTCGCCGGCCTCGGCCAGCACCAGCTCGCGCCCGTCCTCGGTGGTCGCGACGATCTCGACGTGGCCCGTCTTGATCATCGAGAGGCCGGACGACCCCGTGTAGAGGGGGCCCGACGACCCCTCGGGCCAGCGGGCCATCGGGCCGCGCATCAGGATCGACATGGCGGCCTGGCGCTCGAGCAGGGTGAGGCCGGCGAGCACGTCCGTGCCGCCGAGCCGGAGCGAGACGATGCCGCGGCCGGTCATCGCGGGCCTCCCGTGAGGGGTTCGGGGTCGGTGGGGACGCCGTCGAGCCCCTCCCGCGCGGCGGGAAGCGGGTGCAGGGACCCCATGCAGTACGGGCACACCGTACCCGCCTCCGCGCCCCGGCCGAAGACGTTCCCGCATCGGAGGCAGCGCACCGGATCCAGGGTGTCGGCGGCCAACGGGGCGGCGTCCCCGCTCGCCCCCCGTGTGGAGGGCGAGCGGGCGCAGCCGTCCGCCGGGGACCTCATCCGACCTGGGTGATCGCGGCGCGCAGCTGGGCCTCGAGCTCCGGCGTGATCGCCTCGGGCCCGCCGTGATGCTCGTGGTTGTGCGCGGCGGCCCGCTTCAGGACCCCCTCGACCGTGTCCTCGCGGAAGCTCTCGTTGCAGGACGGGCAGTGATATTGGGCGACCATGGTCCCCCTCCTCGTCATATCGGCGTCGGCGACGCCATCGTGCTCCGACCGTACGACTGCCGAGGCGACGTCGATCCCGATCAGGTTCGCGCACATACACGGCCGCTGCTGACCGGCCGCGGTCGTGGTCCGGTGAGGAGGGAGAACCGACCCGGGGAACCACTACTTCCCGCCCGAGGCGGTCGTCGCCGGGCACGTGACCTCAGCGCACGGAGCTCGGGGGGCGATGTTCGGTGCCGGCTCCCGGGCGCGAGGCGGGGCCACCGCGGCCGCGTGCCATTCCCCGGGGGACGCAGCGCCGCATGCCCGGGCATCAGGCGCCGGACGGGATCCCGCCGACAGGCGACCGGGCGCCGACGACCTGGCTCCAGTAGACGCCGGGCAGGCGTCGCGATGACCGCACCTGGAAGCCGCGCGCCTCGAGGAGCGGGGCGAGATCGGCGATCGGGCCATGCCCGACCACGCCGCGCGGCGCGATCCGCTGCAGCAGCGTCCAGCCGCGGCGGTAGAGGGTGCCGGCGAGGCCGGCCGGCGAGCCGTGCACGACCGCCACCAGGCGGCCGCCGGGCGCCAGCAGGCGCCGGGTCTCGTCGAGGACGGCGGTCCGCGCCGCCGGATCGACGAGGTGCAGCAGATAGCCGATCGTGACCACGTCCGCGCAGGCGTCGGGGAGCGGGACCGAGCGCGCGTCGGCGACGATGAAGCGCGCGGCGACGCCGCGCCTGCGCAACCGGGCGCGACCCCGCGCGAGCATTCGCGGGGCCGCGTTGACGAGAGTGAGAGACGACGGCGAGCGGCACCTGTCCGCGAGGCACGCCGCGAGGGCGCCCGTCCCGGCGGCGAGATCGACGATCCGCGCTCCGTGCAGGGGCCCGGCGGCGCGGGCGGCGGCGCGCAGCGCGCGGCGCTCGAGCGGCAGTTGCAGGTCGTACCCCCATGCCCCGCGATCGAAGAAGGAGACGATCGGATCGGTCGCGCCGGCTCTTCCCGCCATGGGTCCGAGCCCCGTCACGGACTCCCGGGCCCCGGCTCGCGGGTTCGCCGCGCGGGCTGCGCGGAGCAGGAGGGCGGCACGATCAGGAGGGACCCGCCGAGGACGTTGTCGACGGCGACGATGCCGGGCGCCACGTTCCGGATCACGCGCTTCGAGCGAATCCGCGCGTCATCCGCGCGCCGCATTGCCCGGAGCGTGCCCCCGGAAGTCTCGGTCGTAGGTCGGTGCGGTCACGATTCGCCTCACCGAGGCTACCGAACTCACGACGACCTCCTCACGAACAGGGCGCCCGCGGGCGTGCGCAACCCCGCCGGGGTCGGCACGGCACGGCCCTTCCACGTGAGCCGGATCCGCCGACGAGGTCCTGGGTGGCGACATCTAGGACCGGACGGCGGTGTCCTCCTCCACGACGGGATCCGCTCCGATCAGGATCGCGCCCTCTCCGCTCACGTAGGCCTCCTCGCCGTGGAAGACCACGTCCATGCCGATGGCCTGCTCGTGGTCGGTCGCGCGCAGGGGCATCACCGCGCCGAGAAGCCTGAGCAGGACGTAGGTCACCACGAACGCGTACGCGGGGGCGGCGAGAGCGGCGACGACCTGGTCGAGGAGCTGGCCGGGATCCCCGTAGAAGAGGCCGTCGGCCACCCCGTTCCAGGACTGTTGTGCGACCAGGCCGATGAACACGATCCCGACGAGGCCGCCGACGCCGTGCGCGGCGAGCACGTCGAGCGTTTCGTCCACACGGGTGCGCGTGCGCCACACGATGACGCCGTAGCTTGGAAGGGCGACGAGCACCCCGAGCGCCATCGCCCAGCCCGGGCTGATGTAGCCGGCGGCGGGGGTGATGCCGACGCACCCGACGATGATCGCGGTCGCCGCGCCGACGGCGGTCACCTGGCGGCCGCGGAGCAGGTCCAGCACGAACCAGGTGAGGAGGGTGCAGGCCGGGCAGAGCAGCGTGTTCACGAACGCGAGGACCGAGGGGTCCCCCGCCGACAGGCCACTGCCGCCGTTGAAGCCGAACCAGCCGAACCACAGCAGGCCGGCGCCGAGCAGGACGAAGGCCGTGTTGTGGGGCAGGAGCGCCTGGCGCCCGTAGTCCTTGCGGGCGCCCACGACGAGCGCCGCCGCCAGCGCGGAGAACCCGGAGGCCATCTCGACCGGCACGCCCCCGGCGAAGTCGAGGGTGCCGTTCGACGCCAGCCAGCCACCGCCGAACGCCCAGTGCGCCAGGACGGCGTAGACCAGGACCGACCACAGGGCGGAGAAGACGAGGTACGCGCCGAAGCGCATGCGCTCGACCACCGCGCCCGAGACCAGCGCCGTGGTGATGATGCAGAAGGTCGCCTGGAAGGCGAAGAAGACGAGCTGCGGAATCGTCGTGCCCTCACGGGGAGCGAACGCCACGTCGTTGAGGAAGGCGTGTCCGAACCCGCCGACGAAGCCGCCCGTCCCGTCGAATGCGAGGGAGTAGCCGACGGCGGCCCACGTGACCGTCGCCACGGCCAGGGCGGCGATGGACATCATGAACGTGTTCAGCGTGTTCTTGGACCGGACGAGCCCGGCATAGAAGAGGCCGAGGGCCGGGGTCATCAGGAGCACGAGGGCGGTGGCGCTCAGCATCCATGCGGTGTCCCCGCTGTCGATCACGACGACATGGGCGTGAGCGCGCCCTCGTCGGTCTCCCCGGTGCGGATGCGCACGGCCTGCTCGAGGTCGAGCACGAAGATCTTGCCGTCACCGACCTCGCCCGTGCGCGCGCCCTCGCGGAGCGCGTCGATCGTCGGCTTCACGAACTCCTCCGACACGGCGATCTCGAAGCGGATCTTCTCCGAGAGCCGCATCTTCACCGTGGTGCCCCGGTACGTCTCGACCCGGTCGAGCTCGCCCCCGTGACCCTGGACGCGGCTCATCGAGTAGCCGCGCACGTCGGCGCGGTAGAGCGCCTCCAGGACGCTGTTCGCCCGCTCAGGACGGATGATCCCGATCAGCAGTTTCATGTTGCCCCCTTACGCCCTCTGGACCTGTCGTCACAGTGGGGCCGATTATCGGGGACGGCGCGGGCGGCACGTGAGCGGGGGCCGACCGCTCGTCGCAGCGCGGGCCTGGACGAGGCCGCCCTCAGTACTCCTCGGGGTCCAGCCGGAGTGCCTCGTTGAAGCGGTTGACCATGTTGTAGAGCGCCACGAGCATCGTGAGCTCCACGATCTGCGGCTCGCTGAAGTGCCGCCCCAGCTCCTGGAAGACCGCGTCGGAGACGGCCCCGGGCCGGACGGTCACCTCCTCCGCGTAGGCCAGCGCGGCCCGCTCGTCGTCGTCGAGCGCCGCGGCGCCCGGATCGCGCATGGCGCGGATCTCGTCGCCGGTGAAGCCCATCTTCGCGCTGATCTGCTCGTGCGCGTGGGTGCAGTACGCCGAGCGGTTGAGGATCGACACCCGCAGGATCACCCGCTCCTTGAGCCGCGCGTCGAGCTCGTCCGGCTGCTGGACGGCGGCGACGAAGGGCCCGGTCGCGACGAGTATCGAGGGCCGGTGCGCCAAGGCGCGGTAGATGTTGGTGACCTTGCCCCGCTTGGCCCGCATCCGCTCGAACGCTTCGCGGACCGTGGGCTCCACGGCGTCCTTCTCGTCGATGTAGCTGATCCTGGCCACGGCGCTCCTCCTGGTCCCTCGCGGCCGCGCGGTGTGCGCGGACCCGCAGCGAGCGTAGGACGGGCGGGTCCGCCCGGTCCAAGACCGATCGCCCGCGCGCTTATCGGCGGGACCGATGAGCGGTGCCCGCTTCGGGTAGGCTCGCGGTCGACCCGCCTCACCCGCATGCCCCCGCCCACCGACCCCGAGCCGACCCGCAGCCCGCCGTCCGGGTACCGGATGACGGTCACCCTCCAGCGTCTGCGCTACTTCGTCGCCGTCGCCGAGGAGCTGAGCTTCACGCGCGCGGCGGTGCGCCTGCACGTCTCGCAGCCATCGCTCAGCGAGCAGGTCCGACGTCTCGAGGAGGATCTCGGGGTGACCCTCCTGCGCCGCACGACGCGCCACATCGAGCTCACGGAGGCGGGCCGCGCGTACCTCGAGGACGTGAGGGCGATCCTCGCCGACCTCGACCGCGCCCACGAGCGGGCGGTGCGGGTCCAGACCGCCGTGGCGTCCACGGTCCGCATCGCATACACGGCGAGCGTGGCCTACCAGGCGCTGCCCCTGATCCTCGACGAGCTCGCCTCCGCCAGGCCGGACCTGGAGGCGGTCGTGCTGCAGCGCGCCACCGCGCAGGCCGTGGAGGACGTCCGCGTCGGCGACGCCGACCTCGCGCTCGTGCGCGAGTTCGGCGGAGCGCCCGGTCTGCTCGCCGAGACGGTCCGCCGCGAGCCGCTCGCCGCGTTCATGAGCACCGGCCACCCGCTCGCCGGCCGGACGTCCATACGCGTCGACGACCTGCGCGGACGAACCGTGGTGGTGGTTCCGGCCGAGACGTCGCCGGGCCTGCACCACCTGGTGGGGCGCCTGTGCGCGGCGCGCGGCTTCAGCCCCTCTCAGACGCCGATGTCAGGGGCCCTCGACCGCGAGCCGCTCCTGGCCCACCTGGCCCGGCGGCCGGACCGGCTGTTCGTCGGGCCCTCGTCGATCGCGAGCGTCGGGTGGGACGGCGTCGTCGGAATACCGATCGAGGACGACGACGCCACCCTCGGGCTGAGCGCCGTCTGGCGCGACGACGGGCCGTCGCCGGCCGCGCAGACGGCATTGGACGCCGCCCGCCGCGTCTCGGCGGCGCACGGGTGGCTGGCACCGGAGCATCCGGCGCGCTGATCGGCCGGGCCGATGGACGACCCCCGACGCGTATTGGACCGGCGTTCCCCCGTGCGTCTAGCGTGAGGTCGTCGGCGCGCCGGGCGCCGCAGATGAGGGAGATGGCGGCATGGGCCTGACCGAGCAGGGCGTGGACTACTCGGAGCTGCACCGCATCGACAGCCCCGCCAACCGGGCGCTGCGGCGCGACCTGTGGGACCCGGGCGACGACCTCGGCCAGCACTCGTTCCTGACGCCGGCCTACTTCGACCGGATCGTGGAGCTTCTCGGCATCGGACCCGGCAGCGACGTGCTCGACCTGGGCAGCGGCACCGGCGGGCCCGCCATCCACATGGCCGCCCGCAGCGGGTGCCGCATGACGGGGCTGGAGGTGAACGCCGTCGGCGTCGAGACCGCGCGGCGGCTGCTCGCCGACAGCGGCCTGGGCGACCGGGTCGGCTTCGTCCAAGGGGACGGGATGCGCATGCCGTTCCCCGACGCGTCCTTCGACGTCGTCGTGAGCATCAACGTCATGAACGTCTTCGAGGACAAGGTCGGCCTGCTCCGGGAGGTGCGCCGCGTCCTGCGGCCGGGCGGCACCTGGGCGTTCGTCTCCGGCACCTTCGACTTCGGCGAGGGAGACGACGAGGTGCGCGAGCGGCTCGCCCGCGGCTATGCCATCCCGCAGTACACGGACACGCTCGCCGGCTACAAGGCCAAGCTCCGCGAAACCGGGTTCGTCGTCGATGAAATCGTGGAGTACATCAGCGACTTCCGCGCGACGATGGCCCGCTGGCTCGAGGCCTGGACCAAGCACCGCGACGCGATCGCCGAGGAGCAGGGCGCCGAGGAGACCGACTACCACATCGTCTACTTCACGACGTACCTGGAGATGATCGACGCCGGCAAGGCCTCGAACCACCTCATCATCTCGACGCGCCCCCCGGACTGACGGCCCGGCGACGAGCGGCGCTACGACCTCAGCCCCGCGGCGGCGTCCACCAATTGCCGGTAGGTGATCTCGCCCGGCGTCTCGCCCGCGATCGTCCCGTCGGCGCGGACGAAGACCGTGGTGGGCAGGCCCCGCAGGTTGAGGCGGGCGGCGAGCCGCCCGCGTGGGTCCGAGATCGACGGGTGGGTCCAGCCGTGGCGCGACACGAAGGCGCGCGCTCCGTCGTCCGTGTCGGTCACGGCTATGCCCAGGAACGCGATCTCGGGATGATCCTCCGTGAAGCGCCGGATGTCGGGCGCCTCGGCCGAGCAGCCGGGGCACCAGGACGCCCACATGTTGATGATCAGCGGCCGGCCGCGGAAGTCGGCCGTGCTCACGGCCGCACCGGTCACGGGATCGGCCCCCGACAGCTCCGGCACCGGCGGGCCGTCGCCCAGCGTCGGCGGCGCACCCCCCTGACGCCCCGCCGCCCCGACGAGGCCGACGACGACCATCGCGGCGACCAGCGCCGAGATCGCGATCGCGACGACGTGGCGGCGGGACATGGTCTTCCACATGGCGATGCTCCCGGGACGGTGGGTCTTCACAGGGACTACACCGGGACGGACCCGATCGGATCACCGTGTGATCCGGACCACGGGGTCGCCGTGTAGAACAGGTGAATGGAGATCCCGCTTCAGCGAGTGGTCGCTCGCCGCAGGCGGCGTCCGGTCGCCGATCTCGGCGACGCCGAGCTCTTCCGCCTCGTGGCGGAGGGGAGCGAGGCGGCGTTCGAGGCACTCTGGAGGCGCTACGCCGCCGCCGTGCTCTCCCTCTGCCGGGCGATACTCCGCGATCCCGAGGCGGCTGAGGACGCCGCCCAGGAGACGTTCGCCCGAGCGTGGCGATCGGCGGCGACGGTGGACCCCCGCCGGGGCGAGCCCGTCGCCTGGTTGATGACGGTCGCGCGCAACAGCGCGATCAACGTCGCGCGGACGATGCGCGTGGAGGCCGGCGTGCCGGCGAACGAGGCCGCCGATCCGGCCGACGAGCAGGAGATCATCGACCGCCTCTGGCTCCAGGGCGCGGTGACGCGCCTGCCCGAGCGCGAGCGTCGGATGATCGCCCTGGCCTACCTCTCAGACCTCAGCCACAGCCAGGTCGCCGCCCGCACCGGTGAGCCGCTGGGCACCGTCAAGTCGCGAATCCGGCGCGCGCTGGAGCGGCTCGCCGAGATGGCCGAGCAGCGATGAGGCACCAGGACGCGTTCGTCCGGCTTCCGGACCTCGTCGGACTGCGCTCGGCGGCGGCCGACGATCCGGCGCTGGCGGCCCACGTCGCGGAGTGCGCCCGCTGCCGGGAGCGCCTCCGCGCCCTGCGCACGATCGACTCGGGCCTGCGCGCGCTCGATCCCGAGTCCGAGGTGCCCCCGCGCCTGGAGCGCCGGGTCCTGGCGATTCCCGGGTCGGCGGGTTCGCTCCATCACGCCGCGCCGGGGGGCCGCCTCCCGCTCGTGCTGGCGGCCGCCGCGTTCCTCGTGCTCGCGGTGGCGATCGCGACCGGGATCCTCGTCGCGACCCGGGATTCCCGCGGGCCGGCGGAGTTCCACGCCGATCGCGTCGTCCGGCTCGCCACCCTGGGGGCGGCCGCCAGCGCAGAGGTCGAGATCGGCCATCCCGATGGGGCCGGCACGGCCATGAGGCTGGTGGCGTCGGGCCTCCCCCACGGAGCGGGCCGGTACTACGGCGTGTGGCTGACCGGGTCCGGCGGCGCCGTGTCCGGTGGCTCCTTCATGCCCGATGGGGACGGGCGCTGCGTCGTGATGCTCGAGGCTCCGCGCGGCCCGTGGACCGCCGTGGCGATCACGACCGGCGACCGTCCGCCGTCTCGCGAGACGACCGTGGCCAGTGCCTCGCTCTGACCCGGCCCTTCCCGGCCTCACCCGGTCCCGCCGCGAGAGCTGCGGCGGCGGCGACCGATGATCGACGCCCTCCTCCGCCGCCCCAGGGACCGGGTGCTCGCGCCGGTCGCGAGGCGCCTGCCCCGCGGCCTCCACCCCACCGCGATCACCGCGGCCGCGGTCATCCCGGGCCTCGCCGCGGCGCTCGCGGCCGCCACGGGAGCGGCCGCCCTCGCGACGACGCTCTGGCTCGTCAACCGTGTGCTCGACGGCCTCGACGGCGCCGTCGCCCGCCGCAGCGGCCGGATGTCGGATGTCGGCGCCTACGCCGACATCCTGCTCGACGTGATCGTCTACGCCGCCATCCCGCTGGGGATCGCGGCCAACCAGGACAGTCGCGCCGGCTGGGTCGCCGCCGCGGTCCTGCTCGCGGCGTTCTACGTCAACGCGATCTCGTGGGCGTACCTGTCGGCCCTCCTCGAGCGGCGCGCCGTCGGCGCGCGGGCCCGGGGCGAGATGACCGCCGTCACCATGCCGGGCGGGGTGGTCGAGGGCGCCGAGACCGTCGTCATCTTCACCCTCGCCCTCGCCGTCCCCGATTGGTCGGTCGCGCTGATGTGGGCGATGTCGGCCGCCGTCGCGGTCGGCGTGGCGCAGCGGGTCGTCCGGTGCGTGCGCGCGCTGGAGGCGGCGTGAGCCGCGCACCCCTCGGGGCGGTCGCGCAGCGGGTGATCGCGGTCGGCCTCTGGGCCGCGCTCGTCATCGCCGCCGGCACCTGGGCCGTGACGCAGGACGCCGGGCCGGGGGAGGGCGCCGCCCGGCTGGTCGAGACGATCCAGGGCAGCCCGTGGGGCGCGGTCGTCTTCGTGGCGGTGTACCTGGTGCGGCCGCTCTTCTTCTTCTCCGCGGCGGCGCTGACGGTCGCGGGCGGCTTCCTGTTCGGCGCGCCCCTCGGGATCGCCCTCGTCGTCGTCGCCGCCAACGCGTCGGCCCTGATCGCCTACGGGATCGCCCGCTGGCTGGGATCGGGGTTCGTCCCGCGCTCCGACGACGGCGGCCTCGCGCGCTGGACCGGCCGCATGCGCGCGCGGAGCTTCGAGACCGTGCTCGTGATGCGCCTGCTCTACCTGCCCTACGACCTCGTGAGCTACCTCGCCGGCGCCGTCCGGATCCACCTGGGGGCCTTCTTCGCCGCCACCGCGATCGGCAGCGCCCCCGCCACCGTGGCCTTCGTCCTCGTCGGTGCGTCGCTCGAGAGCTTCGACGGCGGAGTGCCGCGCATCGACGGCCCCATCCTGATCGCGTCGGGGGTGCTCCTCGTGCTGGGCATCGCGATCTCCCAGGTCCTGCGCCGGCGAGAGGGGGCGCGGGATGGCGCCGCCTGAGGGGGCGTTCGACGCGATCGTGATCGGCGCGGGGTCGGCCGGGCTGACGGTGGCCGTCGGGCTGGCCGAACTCGGACGCCGGGTTGCGCTCGTCGAGGCGGGCCGCATCGGCGGCGACTGCACCAACCTGGGCTGCGTGCCGTCGAAGCGGCTGATCCGTCTCGCGCGCGATCCCGCCCACCGGTCCGACCCGGGCCGCCTGCTCGCGGCCGTGCGTGCCACGCGCGACGCCCTGGCCGCGCGGGAGGACGGCGAGATCTCGGCCGCGGAGGGGATCGAGCTGATCCGCGGCCGCGCCCGACTGGGCGCCGGGCGCCGGGTCACGGTGTCCGCGCCCGAGGGGACACGGCGGATCACCGCCCGCCACGTCGTGATCGCCACGGGCTCCCGTCCCCGGGCGCTCGCGATCCCGGGGCTTCCGCCCGAGCGCGCGCTCACCAACGAGAGCCTCTTCGAGCAGGCGCGCGCGCCGGAGCACCTGGCGATCGTGGGGGCCGGGCCCATCGGCGTCGAGATGGCGTGCGCGTTCGCCCGCATGGGCACGGCGGTGAGCCTGATCGACGTGGCGCCGCGGGTGCTCCCGCAGGCCTCCAGCGACGCGTCTGCGACCCTGGCGCGGGCGCTGGCCGAGCAGGGCGTCGGCGTGCGCCTCGGGCATCGCGTCACCGGCTACGACCCGCAGCGGCTCCTGCTCGACATCGCAGGGCCGAGCGGCGTCGAGCAGCTTCCGGGGGTGGACGGCGTCCTCGTCGCCATCGGCCGGGTCCCCAACGTCGAGGGCGTCGAGGGCGTCGTGGCCGCCGGCCCGCGGGGCGTCGCGGTCGACCGCTGGGGCCGCACGTCGGCTCCGGGCGTGTGGGCGGTCGGCGACGTCACCCCCGCGGCCCACCAGACGCACGGCGCAAACGCCCTGGGCCGCCGGATCGTCCAGCGGATCGCCCTGCCCTGGGTGCCCCCGCTCGGCGGGCCTCCCGTGATCCCGACGGCCGTCTTCTCCGATCCCGAGGTCGCGTGGGTCGGCCCGACCGCCCCCGAGCGCGCCGCGCGCTGGCACCCCGGTAGCCTCATGGACATCCGCATCGAGTTCTCGGACACCGACCGCGGGCTGATCGACGACGTGCGCCATGGCTTCGTCGCGGTGACCGCCGTGCGCATGACGGGCCGGGTCGTCGCCGCCACCATCGTCGGTCCCCACGCCTCCGAGCTCCTGCCGCTGCTGACCTTCGCGATCTCGCGGCGGGTGTCCCTCCTTCGGCTGCAGCGGATGGTCCACGCCTATCCGACCTTCGCCGGCGCCCTCGGCGCCGTCGCCGACGAGTTCGCCCGCCGCACCCTCCCGAGGCTCCCGTCCGAGTTCGCGTCCTACGCTCGCTACCGGTGGGCGCCGCCGTCCCGGCGCGGACGGGGCAGCCCATGACCGAGCACGAGCCGCCACTCGTGCCGGTGCCCGTGCCCGAGGCCCTGGCGGTCGTGGCCGGCGCGCCGCGGGGTCTGCTGGCGCTCGGTATGCCGGGCTGCGCCGCCTGCCTGCTGCTTCCGGCCTCGCTTGCGGAGATCCGCCGGGCGAGGCCGGATCTCGTGATCGCGATCGGGGAGTTCGCGACCATCGAGGACTGGGCGTGGCGCGAGCGGCTGCTCTGGCCCCGGGGCATCCGCGTCAGCCGCTCGTCGGTGCCCGCGCTCGCCCTGCTGGCCGACGGGAAGGTCATCGCCAGCCGCGCCGGCGGCGGGCCTGCGGCGGTGATCGACCGCTGGCTCGAGGGCGCGCTCGGCCCCGCGCCACATCCCCTCGGCGACGGCCCGACGCCGAGCGAGCTCGCGGCCCTCGACGACCTGGCCGGCCTCATCGCCCGTCACCGCGCCGTGAAGCGGCAGCGCTCCTCGTCCCTGGGAGACGGCTGAGGCGACCGGTGGCGGGCGCTCACCGCGCCGGCGACCGGGGCTCCTTCGGCGGAAGGGTCGCGACGAAGCGCCTGGCCACATCGACCCAGTCATCCAGATCGGCCCCCGCGCGCGTGCCCTCGGGCGCGACGAAGACCATGCTGCTCGCCGCCCGCCCCGTGAAGTCCATCGGCCGCACGTGGGGCCGCCGGAGCGCGTCGCCCACGGCCTCCGGGCCCAGCCGCACCATCAGGTCGTCCCCGACGATGCCGCACGTCATGTGCCCCGAGACCATGAAGGCGATGCCGCCGAACATCTTGCGCTCGTAGAGGTCGTCCGCGTCGGCGAGGGCGAGGCGGACACGCTCGGCGAGCACTTCGTCGAATGCCATGGATCCCCTCGATCGCAGGAGCCGCTCCATCAACATAGGACGGCGACCGCGCGGGCGGCAACCGTGTCACGAGCCGCCTGTCGATGCGATGCTCATGGCGGCCGCACGATCGGCCGCATCTCGCGACAGGAGGGACATGCGCAGCTCGACGCCGGTGTCCGTGGTCGTCTTCGACGTCAACGAGACCCTCTCGGACATGTCGCCTCTGGCGGGAAGGTTCGCCGAGGTCGGGGCCCCGGAGCACACCGCCGCGCTGTGGTTCGCCGCCCTGCTGCGGGACGGGTTCGCCCTGAGCGCCGCGGGCGCGCCGGGGCGCTTCGCGGACCTCGCCGACGGCGGGCTGCGGGCGGTGCTGGCGGACGTGCCGCTCAACCGCCCGACGGACGCGGCCGTCGCGCACATCATGGAGGGCTTCATGCACCTGGAGGTCCACCCCGACGTGCCCGATGGGGTGCGCGCGCTGTCGGCGGCCGGGCTGCGCCTGGCCACGCTGTCGAACGGCTCCGCCGCGGTGGCGGAGCGCCTGCTCACGACGGCGGGCATCCGCGACCGCTTCGAGCGGTGCCTGTCGGTCGAGGACGCGGGAGCGTGGAAGCCCTGCCGCGCAGCCTACGCCCACGCCGCCGAGGTCTGCGGGGTGGCCCCGGAGGCCATGCTCCTGGTCGCCGTGCACCCGTGGGACATCGACGGCGCCGCCCGCGCCGGGCTGGCCACGGCGTGGATCGACCGCGGGGGGGCGCCGTACCCCGGGCACTTCACCGCGCCCGACCACACCGCCGCCGGCATCGGCGCGCTCGCGCACGCGATCGTCGCCTGACGGGCCGAGGCCCCCGCGGCGCGCGGGGGCCTCGGCGGCGTCTCCACTCCGCTCCCGCGCCTACGCCCAGAAGGCGTCCCAGGCGTAGAGGTCGTGGAAGTGCTCGCGCCCCGAGACGATCCGGCCATCCTCGACCTCGAACACGATGCAGCAATCGACGTCGAGGATGCGGCCGTTTCGCTCGCCCGTATTGCGGTGGATCGCGATCACCCGGCCGTCGTCGGTCTCGGAGACCGTCTGGAGCTCGGCCCGGAAGGTGCCCCCCGTCTCGCCCCCGTAACGGCCGTACTGGGCGAACGTCTCGTCGCGGTTCCGCGTGACGCCGGCGATCGCGCTGCGACCCGGAGTGTCCCAGGTCATCCCCTCGCCCATCAGCTCCGAGAGCGCCGCCAGATCAGCCGTGTTGAAGGCCTCGTAGCCGCGGCGGACGATCTCCACGGTGTCCTGCGCCGTCGTCATGGTCATCGATGGCCTCCTGCTCGTGTGTGGTCGCCGGCAGCCTCCCCCGGGCGGACACGCGGGACAATCAGGAGAAATCCCCATCTTCCGCCGACCGGCCCGGACGGCGGCGACTCCGGCGCGGGATAGGCTCGGAGCTCCATGAGGATCGCGACCTGGAACGTCAACTCGGTCCGGCAGCGGCTGCCGCGGCTGCTGGGGTGGCTGGACGATCGGCGCCCGGACGTCGTGTGCCTGCAGGAGACGAAGCTCACCGACGCCGCGTTCGACGAGCTGCTCGGCGAGGAGCTCGGTCGCCGGGGGTACGCCTTCGCCGCGCACGGGCAGGGTCAGTGGAACGGCGTGGCGATCCTCTCCCGGGCCGGCCTCGACGAGGTGGTGACCGGGCTCGCCGGCGCGCCGGACTGGGAGGTGCCGGAGGCGCGGGCGATCGCCGCGACCTGCGGTGGCATCCGGATCCACTCCCTCTATGTCCCCAACGGGCGGACGCCCGACTCCGACCATTACCGCTACAAGCTCGCGTGGCTGGCGGCGCTCCGCGACGTGGCCGAGGGCGGCCCGGAGGACGCCCTCCTCTGCGGCGACGTGAACATCGCCCCCACCGACGCGGACGTCTTCGACCCGGAGGCCTACATCGGGCAGACCCACGTCACACCGCCGGAGCGGGAGGCGCTCGCCGGGTTCACCGCGCTCGGGCTCCACGACGTCGTCCGCGAGCGCTGGCCGTCGGAGCGCATCTTCACGTACTGGGACTATCGCGCCGGCATGTTCCACAAGGACCTCGGGATGCGTATCGACCTCGCGCTCGCGTCGGCGCCCGTCGCCGCGAGGGTGAAGGCGGCGTGGGTCGACCGTCAGGCGCGCAAGGGCAGCGGTCCGAGCGATCACGCCCCGGTGATGGTCGACCTGGACGAGGCGCCCGACGGCGACATCGGCCCGGTCGTGCCCCCGCCGTCCGCGAGGCCGGCCCGCCGGGGTTCGGCGCGGTTGCCCCAGTCGGGCTGATGGCCCGCTCGGGGTCGGGAGCCTCACGGACGCGCCATGACGCCGTGCAGGAGCGACGGGCCCCTCTCGAGCGCCGTCTGCTGCTCAACGCCTCCCTCGCCGGAGCGGTCACCGGCGCCCTGGTCGCCCTCGCCTGCTGCGTCTTCGCCACCTTCATCGGCTTCCCGCCCTCGCCGTGGGTGCTGGTGGGAGTCGTGCTGGGGAGCGCGATCGTCCTGGCCTGCGCCGCCGCCACGGTGATCGCGCGCACGCCGCCGTTACGGCGCGCCCTCGGGCTGGACGAGCGGAGAGCGGACCGGGGCTAGCGCGCCCGGAGGGCGCGAGTCGTTCGCCCGACTGCCGCTGTTGCCAGGAGATCGCCCCGGCAATAGCCTCCGCGTCCCATGCCGCGGTGGTCGAGCCCCGACCGTCTGGCCGGGTCGGGGACGATGGCAGGGCCTGGCGACCCGCCTTGCCCGGGTCCCGCAACCGTGATCAGGAGGATGGGAATGAGCCACGTGGCGACCGTTCGGAACCTGTACGTCCACCTCACCGCCCACGACGTCGATGCCTTCGGCGAGCACCTGGCCGACGACTTCGTCGAGCACGAGGAGCTTCCCGGCGAGGCGCCGACCAAAGACGGCGTCAAGGCTTTCTTCCGCGTTCAGATCGCGGCCTTCTCCGATTTCGCCGCGACGCTTGAGGACGTCGTGGACGGCGGCGACAAGGTGGTCGCCCGGGTGCGTTTCACGGGGACCCACGACGGCGAGTTCATGGGGATGCCGCCGACCGGAAAGACGATCGACGTGAAGGGGATCGACATCTTCCGCTTCGCGGACGACGGGCTCGTGCACGAGCACTGGGGCGTGTTCGACGCGATGGGGATGATGCAGCAGCTCGGCGCCGTCCCGGGTCCCTGACGCCGGACGATCCGGCCGACACGCGCTCGGGGCGGATATCGCCGGTCAACCGCGCCCGCCCGCCGGTCGGCGGGCCTGGCCCGGGGGGCGACCGGTAGCCTCGCCCACCGTGGATGCTGAGCCCCCTGTGGACGCGTGGGAAGAGGCGGAGGCCCTCCGGGAGGTGCTCCGCATCGCCCGCGGGGTACGCCACGAGGATTTCGAGCGCGACGTGGTGCCCCGTCTTCGCCGGCTGTCGTCGGCGCAGCGGATCCGGGTGGCGCAGGCGATGGAGGCGGCGCTGAAGCAGGAGTTCGGGGAAGAGCCCGGCGGCTCCGGCGAGACCCGGCACGTGCGGTAACGTCGCCCCGTGGGGCAGGACGCGGAGCACCTCGAGCTGGACGCGGGCGGGCGCACCGTCGCGATCAGCAACCCCGGGAAGGTGATGTTCCCGGAGCACGGCGAGACGAAGGCCGACCTCGCCCGCTATTACCTCGCGGTGGCGGAGCCTCTGATGCTGACGGTCCGCGACCGGCCGACCCTGCTCCAGCGGTTCCCCAACGGCGCGTCCGGCGCCTCGTTCTTCCAGAAGCGCATCCCCCCGTCGGCGCCGGACTGGTTGCAGACGACGATCGTCGCGACGCCCAACGGCACCACCTCGCGCGCGATCGTGATGGCCGACATCGCGCACGTGCTGTGGGCAGCGAACCAGGGCTGCCTGGGCTTCCACCCCTGGCCCTACCGCGCCGCGACGCCCGAGCAGACCGACGAGCTGCGGCTGGACCTCGACCCCTCGCCGGGCGTGACCTTCCCGATGGTGCGCGAGGCCGCGACCGAGGTGCGGACGTTCCTCGGAGAGCTCGGCATCGCGGCGTTCCCCAAGACCACCGGCAACCGCGGGCTTCACGTCTACGTGCGCGTCGAGCCCGGGTGGGACTCCTTCGCCGTGCGCCAGGCGGCCGTCTCGGTGGCGCGGGAGATGGAGCGCCGGCGCCCTGACCTGATCACGGGGGCCTGGTGGAAGGAGGAGCGCGGCGAGCGGGTGTTCGTCGACTTCAATCAGAACGCCCCGCACAAGACCGTCTTCGGGGCGTGGTGCGTCCGCGCCCGCGTCGGGGCGCAGGTGTCGACGCCGTTCGCGTGGGACGAACTGGAGGGGATCGATCCCGACGAGCTGACGATGCGCACCGTTCCGGAGCGGGTCGCGCGCCTCGGGGACCCCTGGGCCGTGATCGACGAGGCGCCGCAGTCCATCGCCCCGCTGGTCGAGCGCTACCGCGCCGACCTGGCGGCGGGGATCCCCGACAACCCATGGCCGCCCGTGTATCCGAAGATGCCCGACGAGCCTCCGCGCGTGGCGCCGAGCCGGGCGAGGAAACGCCCCGAGGCGGCCGACTAGGCGGGTGTTCGCGCCGGGTCCGGGGGGCTACGCTTGCGGCGCAAAGCGACCGAGGGTGTGCGGATGGGCGAGCGTGGAGTTGGCCTCCGAGCCGGACGCGAGGCCGGCGACCTGGTGGGGGACGCCGTCATGGCCTCGCTCGCCGATCTGGTCGAGCGCCTGCACGTGGAGGCGCCTCCGGCTCCCGCCGCGGAGATCGCCGGGCCCGCGGCCCTCGCCGTGGGCCCCCCGCCGTCGCGGGCCCTGCCCACCCGTCCGGCGGTCGATCTCGTCGCCGGCCTGGTCGCGGCGATCGTTCCCGTGGTGCTGAGCCGCGTCGATCCCAACGCGCTCCTCGACAGGGTGGACGTGCAGCGCGTCGTGGACCGGGTCGATGTGGAGGAGGTGCTGGCCCGGATCGACCTCGACGACCTCGCCGGGCGGCTCGACGTGGACGCGCTCCTGGAGCGCGTCGATCTCGACGCCCTCGTGCGCCGCATCGATCTGTCGGCCGCCGCCCGCGAGGCGATCGAGGGCATCGACCTCGGCGAGCTGATCCGCGAGTCGACCGCCACGATCGGCTCGGACATCGTCGACGACCTGCGCGTCCAGGCGATGCGGGCCGACGAGCTGGTGGCACGGGCCGTCGATGTCGTCCTGCGCCGCGGGAAGCCGCGCCGCACGGAGCTCGACCCGGCGCGGACGCGGTGACCCGCCTCGCCGACCAGCCGGAGGTGCGCGGCCGCCTGGGCAGGCGCGCCGGCATCATGTCCCGCCTGATCGCCGACGCGATCGATCTGGTCGTGGTGGTTGCGCTGGCCCTGCTGGCGCTGCTCATCATCAGCGCGATCCGCGGGCTCTTCAGCACCAGCTTCGAGTTCGTCACCATTCCCCAGCCCTGGCGGAACATCCTCGCCGCCGTCCTGCTCGTCGTCTACCTCGGCTACGGCTGGGGCCTCGAGGGGCGCACGCTCGGCAAGACGGCGATGGGCCTGCGCGTCGTCGGCGATGACGGCTCCGATCTGTCGCCGACGCGGGGCATGGTGCGTGCGTTCCTGTACTTCCTGGTGCTGCCGGGGATCCTCTGGGCCATCGTCAGCCGCCGCAACGCGTCGCTGCAGGATCTCGTCCTGCGGACGTCGGTGATCTACGACTGGGGGGTCGCGGGGGCCCCGCCGCCGCCGAAGAGCTAGGCGCGCGGACCACCGTCACCCCGGGGCGGGCAGGGCGCGACGCGGCCGAAGTCCCCTTGGCGGTCACCCTCGCGCCGTGTCGTGGGCAGGTCATCGGCGGGAGCGGCCGCGAGACCGTAGAAGTCCGCAATCACTCCGTCGGGAACTCCCGATGTGGCGCCGCCGACGCATCCCGATCCTCTCGCCTCATGACCGCACTCGAGCTCGCCCGCCTGCAGTTCGGCATCGTCACGGTGTTCCACTTCATCTTCGTCCCGCTCAGCATCGGCCTGGCGTTCTTCGTCGCGACGCTGCAGACCGCCCATCACCGCACCGGCAAGGACGTCTACGGGCGCATGACCCATTTCTGGGGCAAGCTGATGCTGATCAGCTTCGCCGTCGGGGTCGTCACCGGAATCGTCCAGGAGTTCCAGTTCGGCATGAACTGGAGCGACTACTCGCGGTACGTCGGCGACGTCTTCGGCGCGCCGCTGGCGATGGAGGGCCTCGCCGCCTTCTTCCTGGAGTCCACGTTCATCGGCCTGTGGATCTTCGGAAAGGGACGCCTGCCGGCCCGGGTGCACCTCGCCACGATCTGGCTCGTCGCCGTCGGCACGATGCTGTCGGCCTACTTCATCCTGGCCGCCAACTCATGGATGCAGCACCCGGTGGGGTACCGCATCGGGGCCTCGGGCCGCGCCGAGATGACGAGCATCTGGGCCGTCCTGACCAACTCCACCGCCCTCTACGCCTTCGGCCACACGATGCTCGCGGCGCTGGCCACCGCCGGCATGGTGATCCTCGGCGTGTCCGCCTACCACCTCGCGCGCGGCCACGACGTCAACGGCTTCCGGCGCTCGGCGACGCTCGCCCTGGTGGTCGTCTTCGTCGGCGCCCTCGCGACCGCGACCGTCGGCCACTTCCAGGCGCAGCTGATGACCACTCAGCAGCCGATGAAGATGGCGGCGGCCGAGGCCCTCTACACGAGCCAGTCCGGCGCACCGTTCTCGGCCTTCGCGGTCGCGCCCTTCGAGGCGACCCCCGAGCGCCTGACCCTCAACGTGGAGATCCCCAAGGGGCTCTCGCTGCTCGCGACCAACACACCCAACGGGCGCGTGGAGGGCATCAACGATCTCCAGGCCGAGTACGTCGCCCGGTACGGACCGGGCGACTACCGGCCCGTCATCGGGATCACCTACTGGGCCTTCCGGCTGATGGTCGGGATGGGGGTGCTGATGATCCTGCTCGGGTTCATCGGCCTCCTGCTCGTGCGCCGGGGCACCCTGACCACGTCACCCCGCTTCCTCAAGATCGCCCTCTGGGCGATCCCGGTGCCGTTCATCGGCAACGCGATGGGCTGGATCTTCACCGAGATGGGTCGCCAGCCGTGGGTGGTCCAGGGGCTGCTGCTGACACGCGACGCGTCCTCGCCGACCGTCGGCGTGGGCTACGTCACGACCAGCCTGATCGGCTTCACCCTGCTGTACGCGGTCCTCGCGGCCATCGCCGGATGGCTCGCCGTGCGCGAGATGCGCGCGGGCACCACTCCGCAGAGCGCGGATGCCCCCGGCGACGCGCCCACGACCCTCGCCTACTAGGAGGCCGCGATGGATCCCTCGGCGCTCGAGACGTTCTGGTTCATCCTCATCGGGGTCCTCTGGGCGGGCTACCTCTTCCTCGAGGGCTTCGATTTCGGGGTCGGGATGCTGCTGCCCGTGCTCGGGCGGAACAACGACGAGCGCCGGTCGATCATCTCGACGATCGGGCCGGTCTGGGACGGCAACGAGGTGTGGCTGCTGACCGCCGGGGGCGCCACGTTCGCCGCGTTCCCCGAGTGGTACGCGACCCTCTTCTCGGGGTTCTACCTGGCCCTCTTCCTGATCCTGGTCGCGTTGATCGTGCGCGGCGTCGCCTTCGAGTTCCGCGACAAGCACGACACGGCGCGCTGGCGCGGGACCTGGGACGCCGCGATCGTCGTGGGCAGCGTGGTGCCCGCGCTGCTGTGGGGCGTGGCCTTCGCCAACCTCGTGCGCGGGGTGTCGCTGGACGCCAACCACGAATACGTGGGCACGTTCTGGGATCTGCTCAACCCCTACGCGCTGCTCGGCGGCGTCGCCACCCTCCTGCTGTGCGCGGCACACGGGGCGATCTTCCTCACGCTGCGCACGCGCGGTGACATGCGCGATCGCGCACGGGCGCTCGCGCGCCCGCTCTCGTGGGCGGTCGTCGTGGTCGGGGCCGGCTTCATCGCGTGGACGCTCGGGCGCTCCGCCGGCGACGACCGCCTCAACGCCGCCGCCCTCGTCGGCGGCATCGGCACCGCGCTCGCCGTGATCATCGCCGCGGTGATGGTGCTGCGCCGCCGCGACGGGTTCGCGTTCGCCGCCACGGGTGTGGCGTTCGGCCTGCTCGTCATGACCATCTTCGCGAGCCTGTGGCCCAACGTCATGAACTCCAGCGGGGCCCCCGCACTTGCGCTGAGCATCGCCGAGGCCGCCTCCACCAACTACACGCTGACCGTCATGACGGTCGTGGCGCTGGTGCTGACGCCGGTCGTGCTGCTCTACCAGGGGTGGACCTACTGGGTCTTCCGCCATCGCGTCGGCGGCGACGTCGGCGACGTCCGCACGCCGCTGGATCTGGCCTCGCGCCCGGCGGACGGCACCGAGGGCAGCGCCTGATGCACCCACTCCACCGCCGGCTCCTCCGGGGGAGCGGAGCCGCGCGGTGGCACATGGTGGCGGCGGTCATCCTGGGTGTCGCGACCGCCGCCACCGTCATCGCGCAGGCGCTGCTGCTGGCGCGGATCATCGCCGGGGTGTTCATGGACGGGCGCTCGCTGGGCGACGAGCGTGCCGCCCTGATCGCCCTCGTGCTCGTCTCGGTGGGTCGCGGCTGCCTCGCGTGGGGCTACGAGATGGCCGGGCACGTGGGCGCCGTCCGGGTGATGGCGGCCATGCGCGTCGCGCTGGTCACCCATCTGCTCCGCGGCCGGCCGGCGGCGGTCCGCGACGGCGCCAGCGGGGAGCTCGCAACCGCGGCGGTGCAGGGGGTCGACGCCCTCGAGGCCTACTTCGGGCGCTACGTGCCGCAGATGGCGCTGTCGGTGCTCGTGCCGATCGCGGTGCTCGTGTGCGTCATCCCGCTCGACCCCACCTCGGCGGTGATCATGGCCGTCACCCTGCCCTTGATCCCGGTCTTCATGGTCCTGGTGGGCAAAGCGGCGCAGGTGTCGGCGCGCTCGCGCTTTCGTGCGCTCCAGGCACTCGGGGGACGGTTCGCCGACGTGGTCCACGGTCTCACCACCCTGCGCGCGAACGGTCGCGCCGAGGCGCAGTCCGCCGTGCTGGGAGAAGCCGGCGAGCGGTACCGGCGCGAGACGATGGCCACGCTGCGCGTGGCATTCCTGTCGGCGCTGGTGCTCGAGCTGGCCGCCACGCTGGCCGTCGCCCTCGTCGCCGTGACGGTCGGGGTGCGCTTGGCCGGAGGCGGCATGGAGCTCGAGGCGGGCCTGGCCGTGCTCATCCTGGCGCCCGAGCTCTACGCGCCGCTGCGCCAGCTCGGGGTCCAGTTCCACGCAAGCGCGGACGGCCTCGCGGCCGCCGAGCGCATCCACGAGGTGCTCGACCAGCCGGTCCTCATCCACGCGACCGCGACGCCGCGCGCGCTGCCCGGCCCGGCGGGCTCCCCCGTGCGGCTCGAGGGCGTCGGCTTCGCCTATCCCGCGCGCGACGTGCCGGTGCTGAGGGACGTCGATCTGACCCTGGCGCCCGGGGAGCGCGTCGCCGTGGTGGGGGCGAGCGGCGCCGGCAAGAGCACTCTCCTGGCGTTGCTGATGCGACTCGCTGATCCCACGCACGGGACCGTCAGCGTCGGAGGAGTCGACCTGCGCGACGGCGACCCGGTCGCCTGGCGCCGCAGCGTCGCGTGGGTGTCCCAGCGGCCGCGGATGATCGCCGGGACGGTGCGCGACAACGTCAGGATGGGCGACCGCGAGGCGTCGGATGCGCGGGTGCTCTCGGCGCTCGGCGCGGCCAACGCCGGCGCGCTGGTGGCCGCGTTGCCCCAGGGCCTCGACACCCCGCTGGGCGAGGGTGGACTCGCCCTCTCGGCCGGCGAGGCTCAGCGGATCGCCCTGGCGCGGGCCTTCCTGCGCGACGCCCCGATGGTCCTGCTGGACGAGCCCACGGCGAACCTCGATCCGGAGGGGGCCGCGCTGGTGGGCGAGGCCATCGAGCGCCTCTGCGCGGGCCGGACCGTGGTCATGGCCGTCCACCGGCTGTCCCTCGCGCGGCGGGCCGACAGGGTCGTGGTCCTGGAGGAGGGCCGCGTCGTCGAGTGCGGGACGCCGACGGATCTGGAGGCCTCCGGCGGCGCCTTCCGGACGCAGCTCGACGCCGCCGGAGCGCCCGCATGAGGGGGGCGACGGGCGCGCTCGTGCGCGCCACCCGCCTGGCGGCGCCCGGGCGCCGGCGGCTGTGGCTCTCGCTACTGATGGGCGTCCTCGCCGCGGGCGCCGGCATCGGCCTGCTGGCGACGTCCGGATACCTGATCAGCGCCGCCGCCCTGGGCCCGCCGATCCTCACGCTGACCGTCGCGATCGTCGGCGTGCGCGCGTTCGCGGTGATCCGCTCGGGGTCGCGCTACGCCGAGCGGCTGCTCTCCCACGATGTCGCGCTGAGGGTGCAGGCGCGGACGCGGCGCACGTTCTACGACCGACTGGTTCCCCTGGTGCCGGGCGGTCTTCCGAGGATGCGCGAGGGGGATCTGCTCAGCCGCGCCGTGGCCGATGTCGACGCGCTCCAGCACCTCTACGTGCGCGCGCTGGGTCCGCCCGTCGTCGCCCTGATCGTGTGCGCCCTCGCGGCCGCCATCGCCGCGATCATGCTGCCCGCGGCCGGGATCGCCCTCGCGCTGCTGCTGGGGGTCGCGGCGATCGGCCTGCCCCTGCTGTCGGGCGCCGCGGGCCGACGGGCGGGCCGGCGCCAGGCGCCGGCCCGCGCCGCCCTCACCGCGGAGGTCCTCGAGGCGGTGCGGTTCGCGCCGGAGCTGGCCGCCTACGGGCTGGAGGAGGATCGCATCGCGCGCGTGCGCGACGCCGACCACGACCTGGCCCGCGTCTCGCGTTCCGACGCGGCGATCGGCGCCACCAGCACCGGCGCGGTCGTCGCCCTGGCGGGTGTCGCCGCCGCGACGGTGCTCGCGGTGGCCATCCCCGCGGTCGGCGGAGGATGGCTCGACGGAGTGCTGCTGGCGGCGCTGGCGCTGCTCGCTCTGGCCGCGGTGGACGCGCTCGCTCCCCTGCCCGCGGCGGCGCAGCACCTGGCCGCCACCGCCTCCGCGATGAGGCGCCTGGAGGAGATCACGGAGCGACCGCCGCCGGTCGCGGACCCCGCCGATCCTCTGCCCGTCGGGCGGCGCCCGGCACTCGCACTCGCCGGCGCCCGCCTGCGGTACTCACCGGATGGCCCCTGGGTGCTCGACGGCGTCGATCTGCGACTCGATCCGGGCAGCCGTGTCGCGGTCGTCGGCGCGAGCGGCGCCGGCAAGAGCACCATCGCCAACGTGCTCGTGCGCTTCCGCGATCTGGACGACGGTCACGCCACCATCGACGGCGTCAACGTCCGCCGGTACGCCCAGGACGACATCCGGCGGGCGGTGCGGCTGTGCGAGCAGGACGCGCATCTGTTCGCGGCCAGCATCGCGGACAACGTCCGGATCGGCGATCCCGGCGCCGACGATCCGCGGGTGCGGCGGGCGCTTGCGCGCGCCGGTCTCGCAGCGTGGCTGGACGGCCTGCCCGAGGGGCTCGACACGCCGGTCGGAGAGGCGGGCGCTCAGGTCTCCGGCGGGCAGCGAAGCCGGATCGCGCTGGCGCGGGCCCTTGTCTCCGGGGCGCCGGTGCTGATCCTGGACGAGCCCACCGCCCACCTCGACGCCGTGTCCACAGAGGCCTTCGTCGAGGACGTGATCGCGGGCGCCGGCGACCAGTCCGTGTTGCTCATCACCCACTCTCCGATCGGCCTGGAGAGGTTCGACGAGATCGTTCTGCTCGAGGACGGCCACGTGATCGCCCGGGGCCCCGACGACGCGTTGCGCGACAACCCGCGTTACAGAGCCCTGCTGGGCCTCGACGGGACGGCATGAGAGAGTCGAACGGGTGACTGCGGACGACCGCGGTGGCCCCGTGCTGACGGCGAACGCGGGATCGACCGGAATCAAGATCAGCATCGTCGATCGCGCCGAGCGGTCCACCCGGATCCGCTCCTTCGGGGAGGCCCCGTCGCGGATCGCGGCCATCGGGCACCGCATCGTCTTCGGCGGGCCCTTCGTCGCGCCCGTCCTGATCGACGACGAGGTCGTCCGCGACCTGCGCGCGCAGGTTGGCGTGGCGCCGCTCCACAACGCGCCGGCCCTGGCCGTCATCGACCAGGCCCGGGCGGCGTTCCCCGGGGTGCCCCAGGTGGCGGCCTTCGACACCGCCTTCCACGCGGGTATCCCCGAGGAGGCGTCCGTGTACGCCGTGCCCACAGCCTGGCGCGAGCGCCACGACGTGCGCCGCCACGGATTCCACGGCCTGTCCGTAGAGTGGGCCGTGGGCCGCGCGACCGCATTGCTCGCGCCCTCTCGGGACGCCGGGCGCATGGTGGTGTGCCACCTTGGCGGCGGCGCGTCGGCGACCGCCGTGCGCGGCGGGCGGTCCATCGACACGAGCATGGGCTTCAGCCCGCTGGAGGGGCTCGTGATGGCGACCCGCTCCGGATCGATCGACCCCGACATCCCACTTCACCTGGTGCTGCAGGCCGGCACCCCCCCCGAGGAGGTACAACGCGTGCTGAACCACGAGAGCGGGCTGGCGGCCCTCGCGGGAACCGCCGACATGCGCGAGGTCGAGGCGGCCGCCGGGACCGGTGACGGACGCGGCGGCCCTGGCACTCGCGGTCCACGACCACCGCCTGGCCGGGACCGTCGCGGCGATGGCCGCCTCCCTCGGCGGCCTGGACGCCGTCGTGTTCACCGGCGGCGTCGGCGAGGGGTCGGCGCGGGTTCGCGCGGAGATCGCCCGCCGGCTCGACTTCCTCGGGATGGAGATCGACCCCGGCCACAACGCCGACCCCTCGGGGGACGCCGACGTCTCGACAGAACGCGCGGCGGTGCGCACCCTGGTGGTGCACTCCCGGGAGGACGTCGTCATCGCACGGGCCGCCCGCGCCGTGGTCGGGAGCGCGCGATGACGCCCGCCAACGGGGTCGCCCTCGACGACGCGGAGGTGGAGCGCCTCAACGCGTACTGGCGCGCGGCCAACTACCTCTCGGTCGGCCAGATCTACCTTCTCGACAACCCGCTGCTGCTCGAGCCGCTGCGCATCGAGCACATCAAGCCGCGGCTGCTCGGCCACTGGGGCACGTCGCCCGGGCTCAACTTCATCTACGCCCACATGAACCGCGCGATCGTGGCGCGGGACATCGAGGCCCTGTTCGTCACGGGCCCGGGCCACGGCGGGCCGGCGATCGTCGCCAACACGTACCTCGAGGGGACCTACTCCGAGGTGTACCCGGAGGTCGGCCGGGACGCCGAGGGCCTGCGCCGTCTCTTTCGCCAGTTCTCGTTCCCGGGAGGCATCCCGAGCCACGTGGCGCCGGAGACGCCCGGGTCGATCCACGAGGGCGGCGAGCTCGGCTATTCGCTGACCCACGCCTACGGCGCCGCCTTCGACAACCCCGACCTCGTCGTGTGCTGCGTCGTGGGCGACGGCGAGGCCGAGACCGGGCCGCTGGCGGCCAGCTGGCACTCGAACAAATTCCTCGACCCGGCCGGCGATGGCGCGGTGCTGCCGATCCTCCACCTCAACGGCTACAAGATCGCGAACCCCACGATCCTCGCGCGGATCTCGCCCGCCGAGCTGACGGCGCTCATGAACGGCTACGGGCATCGCCCCCTGTTCGTCGAGGGGTCCGACCCGGTCCTCATGCACCGCGCGATGGCGGCGGCGCTCGACGAGGCCCTGGACGACATCGCGCGGATCCGCCGCGGCGCGCGCGAGGGCGGAGAGCGGACACGTCCTCTCTGGCCGATGATCGTGCTGCGGACGCCCAAGGGCTGGACGGGCCCGAAGGAGGTCGAACGGCCTGCCCACCGAGGGGTCGTGGCGCTCGCACCAGGTCCCGCTCAGCGGCCTGGCCGAGAACCCCGCGCACCTCGCCCAGCTGGAGTCATGGCTGCTGTCCTATCGCCCGCGTGAGCTGTTCGACGCGGAGGGGGCCCTTGTCCCGGAGCTCGCCGGGCTGCCGCCGACGGGGGAGCGGCGCATGAGCGCGAGCCCCCATGCCAACGGCGGCACGATCATGCGCCCGCTGGCGCTCCCCGACTTCCGCGACTACGCGGTCGACGTGCCCGAGCCCGGAGCGACCGAGGCCGAGTCCACCCGCGTCCTCGGCGGACTGCTGCGGGACGTGATGAGCAACAACGCCGCGCACCACAACTTCCGGTTGTTCGGTCCCGACGAGACGGCCTCCAACCGCCTGAGCGCGGTGTTCGAGGTCACCGAACGCGCCTGGGAGGCCGAGCACCTCGATACCGACGACCACCTCGCCACCGACGGGCGCGTGATGGAGGTCCTGAGCGAGCACCTCTGCCAGGGATGGCTCGAGGGCTACCTGCTGACGGGCCGCCACGGCATGTTCAACTGCTACGAGGCCTTCATCCACATCATCGACGCGATGTTCAACCAGCACGCCAAGTGGCTGAAGGTGTCGCGCGTCATCCCGTGGCGTCGGCCGATCGCGTCGCTCAACTACCTGCTCACCTCGCATGTCTGGCGGCAGGATCACAACGGCTTCTCGCACCAGGATCCGGGGTTCATCGACCACGTCGCCAGCAAGCGGGCCGAGGTCGCGCGGATCTACCTGCCCCCGGACGCCAACTGCCTGCTGTCGGTGGCCGACCACTGCCTGCGCAGCCGCGACTACGTCAACGTGATCGTGGCGGGCAAGCAGCCCGAGGCGCAGTGGCTCGACATGGAGCAGGCGGTCGCCCACTGCACGCGCGGCATCGGCATCTGGGAGTGGGCGAGCAGCGATGCCGGCACGACGCCCGATGTGGTCATGGCCTGCGCCGGCGACGTGCCCACGCTCGAGACCCTCGCGGCCGTCGACCTGCTGTCGCGGCACCTGCCGGACCTGCGGGTGCGCGTGGTCAACGTGGTCAACCTGATGCGGCTGGAGCCCGACTCCCAGCACCCGCACGGGCTCCCGGACGCGGCCTTCGACGCCCTGTTCACGGTCGATCGCCCGGTGATCTTCGCCTTCCACGGCTACCCGACCCTGATCCACCGGCTCACGTACCGGCGGGCGAACCACGCCAACATGCACGTGCGCGGCTACATGGAGGAGGGTACGACCACCACGCCGTTCGACATGCTGATGCTCAACGACCTGGACCGGTTCCATCTGGTGATGGACGTCATCGACCGGGTGCCCGGGCTGGGCGAGCGCGAGGCCACGCTGCGTCAGCGGATGGTGGACGAGCGCCTCCGGATGCGCGAGTACACCCGGGCGGTCGGCGCCGACCACCCCGACGTCACGGAATGGCGCTGGCCGGCAGGTGAGCACGATGAGCCCGGGTGAGCCCGGCGTCCATGAGCGCATACACTGGCGGAGTGAGCTCCTCGGCCGATGAAGGATCGGCCCCGCGGGAACTCGTTCGCGAGCCGGACGACGTCGCGGATGCCGACCTGCTCCACCTCGTGGCCGACGCGGCCGGCCTCGACGCGGTCGCGTTGGTCGTGGGCGATCGGGGGCACGAGCGGGTGCGCGCGTCCTGGCCGATCGATCGGGCGGGCGCGTCCGACGTCCCTGCCGACCTCGCGCCCGAGGCCCTGCTGGCCGCGGCCGGGGGAGCGGGGGGCACCGTCGTGAGCGCCTTCGTCGAGGCCGACCCCGGGGGGATGATCGCCCTCCACGGCAGCCTCAACGGCGGGCGCGCCGGATCGCGCGGGGTCGCCGAGAGCGCGCTCGTGACGCTTGCCCGGGTCATCGCCTCGCATCTCGGCTCGGCGGTCGCCCGCGACCGCGCGGCGGAGGCTCATGTCCGGATGGCCAGCCTGGTGGACTCCGGCCTCGCGCTCGGCCAGGAACTGACCCTCGACGCCCTCCTGACGCGCATCGTCCAGTCGGCGCGCGAGGTGCTCCGCGCGCGGTATGCGGCGCTCGGGGTGCTCGACGCCACCCACACCGAGCTGGCCGAGTTCGTGACGGCCGGCCTCCGGCCCGAGCAGGCCGAGGCCATCGGAGCGCCGCCGCGCGGGCGGGGGCTGCTCGGCGCGCTGATCCGCGACGAGCGCCCGCTGCGCCTGGAGCGCATCGCGGACGACCCGCGGTCGGTCGGCTTCCCGCCCCACCACCCTCCGATGGAGTCGTTCCTGGGCGTTCCCGTCGCCCTGCGTGGCGAGGTCTTCGGGAACCTCTACCTGACCGACAAGGCGGGTGGGCCCTTCACCCAGGAGGACGAGCAGATGGCCCTCACCTTCGCCTCTCAGGCGGCGGTGGCGGTGGACAACGTGCGGCGCTTCGAGGCCGAGCGCCGCCGTGCCGATGAGCTCGAGAGCGTCCAGGAGATCGCCCGGGCGGCGCTCGCGACACTGGATCTGGACGCGCTGCTGCCGTTGGTCGCCCGCCGGGCACGCCGCCTCATCGGCGCGGACACGATCGGTGTCGCCGTCGCCGACGGCCCTCGCCTGATCTTCCGCCACGCGCACGGCATCGACGCGCTCGGCCTGGAGGGCAGCCACGTGCCGATGGACATCGGTTCGCTCGCCGACGCCCTGGCGGAGTCCCTCGGCACTCCCGTCGTCGAGGTCTGCGCGCTCGAGGTCTCGGGACAGATCGCGGGCGTCCTGGTCGCGCTCGGGCGGCGCCCCTTCGACGAGGGCGCCCGCCGCCTGCTCGAGACCTACTCCAGCCAGGTCGCCGTCGCGCTCGTCAACGCGCGCGCGATCGCCGCCGAGCGCCAGATCGTCCGCGAGGCCTCCGAGCGGGAGGTGGCCGCCGCCCGCGAGCGCGCGGAGGCCGACGCGCTGCGCAGGGAGATCGAGGCCCAGGAGGCCGAGCGCACCCGGATCGCGCGCGAGCTCCACGACGAGGCCGGGCAGGTGCTGACCGCCCTCGCCCTCCACCTGCGGGCGCTTGAGAACGACGTCGATTCGGACGCGATCCGCGATCGGCTGGTCGCCCTGCGCCGCTCGGTCGGCGAGGCCTCGAGCGGCATCCGTGAGCTTGCGGTGCGGCTGCGCCCGCCCGCTCTCACCGCGCTCGGGCTGGTCGAGGCGATCCAGGAGCAGGCCGATCAGGTGCGCGAGGCCGGGCTCACCGTGGAGGTCGATCTCCGAGGCATCGCCCCCGACCTTCCCGATCAGGTCCAGACCGCCCTGTTCCGGGTCGTTCAGGAGGCGCTCACCAACGCGGCGCGACACAGCCAGGCGAACAACATCAGCGTCGTCGCGTCGGCGGTCGAGGGCCGCCTCCGGCTGGTGGTCGAGGACGACGGCACCGGCTTCGATCCGGCGGCGCCCACCGGGCACCTCGGGCTCGCCGGCATCCGCGAGCGGGTCGCGATGATCGGCGGGCAGCTGCGCATCGAATCGTCGCGAGGCGCCGGTACCGCGGTCGTGGTGGACGTGGAGGTGGCTGCGTGAGCGACGTCGTGCGCATCCTGCTCGTCGACGACCACGCGGTCCTGCGCTCCGGCCTGCGGCTCCTGCTCGAGAGGGAGCCGGACCTCGAGCCGATCGGCGAGGCGGCCACCGCGGAGGAGGCGGTCCGCGCGCTGCCGCGCCTGTTGCCCGACGTCGTCGTGATGGACGTCGAGATGCCGGGCATCGGCGGACTCGAGGGCATCGCTCTCATCCGCGAGCGCGCGCCGGCCGCGCGCGTGCTGGTGCTCTCCATGCACGACCAGGCGCGCGACGTGCGCCAGGCCTTCGACGCGGGGGCCCACGGGTATCTCCCGAAGGCCGCCGCGGACGAGGATCTCGTTCGCGCGATCCGCGCCGTGGCGACCGGCGAGCGCTACGTGCATCCCTCGCTGGGGGCCGCTCTGGCCGCTCCTCAGGCCGCGAGCGGGCCGATCGACGAGCTCACCGCGCGCGAGCGCGACGTGCTGCGCCTGCTCGCGCTCGGCCACACCAATCAGGAGATCGCGGAGCAGCTCGTGGTCAGCGTGCGCACCGTCGAGAGCCACCGGGCCCACGTCATGACCAAGCTGCGGGTCAGCACCCGCGCCGGGCTGGTGGGGGAGGCGCTCCGGGCGGGCCTCCTGACGGAGGACGGCGGCTGACGCCGCACCGGTCGCCCGGCTCAGGCCGCGGGCGCAGAGGGGCGGACGATCAGGACCGGGCAGGGCGCGCCGTAGACGACGTCGCCGGCGAACTCGCCGTGGATCGCCCTGTCGATCGCGCCCCGGTGAGGCGCGATCAGGAGCAGCGCGACCCCCGCCTCCTCGGCCCATTCGCAGACCGCATCCGGGGGGTGGCCGTCCAGCAGGACGCCGACCGCCTCGGCCACCCCCGACACCCGGTCGTCGAGCCACCGCTGCGCCTCGCGGCGCAACACCGCGTCCGGCTCCCGGTAGGTGAACGGGCCCGCGTGCAGGGGCGGTGGCTTCTCGAGAACGTGGACGAGGCGGATCTGCCCGACGGTGCCGGCGCTGCGAAGCCGGAGCGCCTCGGCGACGACGAGGTCGGCGGCCGGGCTGCGGTCGATGCAGCAGCCGGCGATGCGGTAGGGAGTGGCCATCACGTCGTCCGGTTCGCCGCCATGGTGCAGCATCCGCGACCGCGGGCGCGCGACGCATCGGTGTCCGCGGGCGCGACCGCCGCGGTTTTTCCGAAGGGTTGACCCGGGCGCACCCGGCTGGCAGCCCCTCCGGGCCGACCTAGCCTCGCCGTGTGAGGAGTCCCCGCCGACCATCGCACCAGCACGATCTCGTGGCGGCCGTCGCCGGCGTTGCGATCATGGGCGCCGCGATCATCACGCCCTTTCTCCGCGCGCGGCGCAATCACTGGGGCCTGGGACCGGCGGGCGCCGGGCGCGTGATGCCGGGCGACGATCGCGTCCGGTCGCCGGCGTGGAGCTGGACGCATGCGATCGAGGTCGCGGCGCCCGCCGCGGACGTCTGGCCATGGGTCGCTCAGATCGGCGCCGACCGGGCGGGCTTCTACAGCTACGCCGCGCTCGAGAACATGGTGGGCTGCGGGGTGCGCAACGCCGACCGGATACATCCGGAGTGGCAGCACCGCGAGGGCACCGACCTGGTGCTGCACCCGCGCGCACCCGCGCTGCCGATCGTCGAGGTGGAGCCCGGGCATCACCTCGTGGCCCACGGGGCGCCCGACCCCCGGGCGCGGGAGGACGGCCGGTCGTGGACCGCGGTGAGCTGGCTGCTGATGGTCGAGCCCCTGGGTGCCTCGCGCTGCCGGGTCATCAGCCGCTACCGCTCTGCCCACTCCGGTGACCTGCGCACGCGACTCGGCTTCGGGCCCGCGCTCCTCGAGCCCATCGGGTTCGCGATGGATCGCAGGATGCTGGCCGGGATCCGTGACCGTGCCGAGCGGGTCGCGGCATGAGCGCCGACTGCGTCCTCGTCACCGCTGCCGGCCGGCACGAGTCGACGATGGAGATCGCCAGCGCGATCGGCGTCGAGCTCGCGCGGGCGGGGCTCGTGGTGCGGGTTCACCCCGTCGATGAGATCGGCGACCTCGACGGCGTCGACGCCGTCGTCCTCGGGAGCGGGGTCTACATGGGTCGCTGGCTCGCGCCGGCCCTGGACTTCGCCGCGCGGCACAGGGAGACCCTGCGCGCCCGGCCGCTGTGGCTGTTCAGCAGCGGCCCGACCGGGGATCCGCCCACTCCCGCGGAGGACGAGAACATCGACCTCACGGATCTGGTCGCCGACCTCGGCGCCCGCGGCCACCGGATCTTCGCCGGGCGTCTCGATCGGCGCCGGCTCGGGCTCGGCGAGCGCGCCGTCGTCGGCATCGTGCGCGCGCGCGACGGCGACTTCCGCCCATGGCCGGAGATCGTCGCCTGGGCGGACGGCATCGCCGCGTCGCTCAGCGCCCCCGCGCCGCCGTGAGGGAGACGGCCGGCCCGGGGCTCCGGCCGACGGAGGTGCGCGTACCGGCGCAGGATCTCGCCCGCTACCAGGCGGTGCTCGATCCCGAGGACTACGCGGCGGGCCGCGCGTCCTTCGCCGGGGTCGCGCGCGCGTTGCGCGGGCGGGTGGTCTGGCATCTCAGCTCGACCGCGCGCGGTGGCGGCGTGGCCGAGATGCTGGGGCCCCTGGTCGGCTACGCCCGGGACGCGGGGGTGGACACGCGGTGGCTCGTGATCTCCGGAACCCCGGCGTTCTTCGCCATCACCAAGCGGATCCACAACCTACTGCACGCCGATCGGGGCGACGGCGGGGACCTCGGCCCCACCGAGCGCCGGGTCTACGAGGCCGTGCTGCGGGAGAACGCGATCGAGCTCTCCGCCGTCGTGCGGCGGGACGACGTCGTGGTGCTGCACGATCCCCAGACCGCCGGCCTCATCCCGGCCATGCGCGGCCGGGGGGCGCGCGTGGTCTGGCGGTGCCACATCGGGCACGACGACCTGGAGGATCCCGCGGTCGCGCGGGGATGGGCCTTCCTCGAGGCCTACCTTCGCGAGGCGGACGTGACCGTCTTCTCCCGCGACGCGTACGTGCCCCGGTGCTGCGCGTCCGGGCGGGTTGCGCTGATCACGCCGTCCATCGACCCCTTCTCCCCCAAGAACCAGGAGCTCGCGCCGGACGTTGTCCGCGCGACCCTCGCCCATGTCGGCCTCATCGAGGGCCGCCCGGGGCTCGGCCCGCGTACCTTCGTCCGCGACGACGGCGCCCCCGGGCGCGTGGACCGCGGCGCGGACATCCTGCACCTGGGGCGTCCCCCGCGCTGGGACACCCCGCTGGTCGTCCAGGTGTCGCGGTGGGATCGTCTCAAGGATCACGCCGGCGTCCTCGACGGTTTCGCCCGCCTCGACGAGAGCGCGGCCGGCGGGGCGCGCCTGGTCCTGGCGGGTCCCACCGTGAGGGGTGTGACCGACGATCCCGAGGGCCCGGAGGTGCTGGCCGCGGTGACGCGCGCCTGGCGGGCGCTGCCGCACCAGACGCGCCGCCGGGTGCAGCTCGCCGCCCTCCCGATGGTCGATCCCCAGGAGAACGCGGCCATCGTCAACGCGCTCCAGCGTCACGCCACCGTGGTGGTGCAGAAGAGCCTGGAGGAGGGCTTCGGGCTGACCGTCGCCGAGGCCATGTGGAAGAGCCGCCCCGTGATCGCGAGCGCCGTCGGCGGGATCGTGGATCAGATCGACGACGGCTGCGACGGCGTGCTGCTGCGCGATCCGGCCGACCCCGGCGCCTTTGCCGCCGCGCTCGGTGGGCTCCTGGCCGATCCGGGCCGCGCCGCCGCGCTGGGCGCCGCAGGCCACACGAGGGTCAGGGATCGGCTGCTGGGATTCCGGGCTCTCGAGGACTACGCACGGCTCGTCGACGGCCTCGGATAACCGCGCCCCCTCTACGGGAAGTCCCGGATGCGCGCGCGAGCGCCGGGGACGAGATTGGATGCAGGGAGGTGTGACATGAGCATTCATTACCGCGAAATCGCGTGTTGCATGGATGAGTCGTCGGCCTCGGAGCACGCGCTGGCCCACGCGCTCGACTTGGCGCGCATCAGCGGCGCCGGCCTGTCACTGGTCCACGTGGGACCGTTCCCCCTCGCCGTGGAGGAGGTCGACGGCGTCACCGTGGCGCGGCGCGAGGACCTCAACGACTACGCGCGTCGCTGGATCGCGTCGCGCGCGCGCGAGGTGCCCGACGCGCGCGCGGTGTTCCTCGAGGGGGCAGCGGGGCCGGCGATCTGCGAGTGGGCCGCCCATTCCCGCGTGGACCTCCTCGTCGTCGGGGCTCACCACGGACGGGCGCAGAGCCTGCTGCTCGGAACCGTCTCCGGCTACCTGGTCAACCACGCGCCATGTCCCGTCCTCGTCGTGCGCCTGTGGCCGCGCCGGCCCGAGCAGGCGGAGGCCGCCCTCGAGGAGGCGAACTCATGAGGGTCCGAGACATCATGAGCTCGCGTCCGATCGTCGTCAGCGACGGTGCCGGCGACGTGCGGCACCTGATGGACGTCGGCCACGTGCATCACGTGCCGGTCATCGAGGCGGGTCGCCTCGTCGGCATCTGGGTCGCGACCGAGGGAGGTTCGCTGGTGATGCTCGGGCCCGAGCACGTGCACCAGACCAGCCCCGGGGTCGAGGCCGGTGAGATCCTCGAGGCACTGGTGAACGGCGCGGAGGCGGTGCTCGTGTGGGACTCCGGCGTCCCCGCGGGAGTCCTGACCCGCTCGGATCTGACGGCCCTCGTCCGCACGGCCGTGAGCCGGGGCATCGGTCGTCGCCATCCCCGTCCCACCGTGGTGCGGATCGCGGGCCCCGCCGAGTGCGGCAAGACCACGCTGCTCATGCGGTCGCTCGCCCTGCTCAATCGCATCGACGTCGCGATCGTCCAGGGCAACGCGAAGGCCGCAGGGGAGGTGGCCGCGCTCGCGGGCGCGCGCCAGCTCGACGAGCCCGACGCCTATCTGCGCAGTGGTCTCGCCCGCGCCGTCGACAAGCTCGCCGACGCCCAGCTCATCCTGGTGGAGGACCGCGACGGCCCCCACGACGAGATGGGCGACATCGGCGAGGACGTGAGGGTCGCGGTGGTGCCCGCCGCCGATCTCGCGCGCCTTTCGCCCGACCGGCTCGAGGGCGTGGGGGCGCTCGTGGTCACCCGCGCCGACGAGGTGCCGGAGATGGACACCGAGGATGCGCTGCGGCGGGTGCGCGCGACGTGCGAGGGGCTGCACACATTCGCCGTCGCCGCGGGGCACGACGACCGGGGGCTCGCCGCATGGTCGCGGTGGCTCGAGAGCCAGGCGTTCCAGCATCGCGACTCGTGACCCCTCCGCGGTAGACGTCGTCCGGACGTGTCGGCGAACATGTGTTCGTGCGGCGCGATGCGACGATCCTCCACGCCGACCTCGACGCGTTCTTCGCCTCGGTCGAGCAACGCGACGAGCCACGCCTGCGCGGGCGGCCCGTGATCGTCGGCTCGTGGGTGGTGATGGCGGCCAGCTACGAGGCCAAGGCGCACGGGATCGTGAGCGGGATGGGTGGGGCGCGGGCGCGGCGGCTGTGTCCGGACGCCGTCGTGGTGCCGCCGCGATGGGAGGCGTACGTCGAGGCCAGCCGCCAGGTTTTCGAGGTGTTCGAGCGCACCTCGCCGGTCGTCGAGGGAATGTCCATCGACGAGGCCTTCCTCGACGTGAGCGGGATGGCACGGAGCGCCGGGACGCCGACGCAGATCGCGCTGCGACTGCGCTGGGACGTCCGCGACGCCGCCGGCCTGCCGATCACCGTCGGCGTGGCGACGACCAAGAGCCTGGCCAAGATCGCCAGCGCGCTCGCCAAGCCGGAGGGCCTGATGGTGGTGCCGCCCGACTGCGAGCTGGCCCTGCTTCATCGCCTCCCGGTCGGGCGGCTCTCCGGGGTGGGGCCCGCGACATCGCGGCGGCTGGGCGCCCTCGGCCTGACGCACGTCGGCCAGATCGCGCAGCGCGGCGAGGCCGAGCTGATCGCGCTGCTGGGTCCCGCCGCCGGCCGGAGGCTCCACGACCTCGCGCACAATCGTGATCCACGGCCGGTGCGCGCGCGCCGACGACGTCGCACGTTCGGGGCCCAGTCCGCGCTCGGCCGCCGCCCCCGCTCACCCCAGGAACTCGACACGATCCTGATCGGGCTCGTGGACCGGGTCACGCGGCGCATGCGGACGTCGGGGCGGGTGGGCCGCACGGTGGTCCTGCGACTGCGCTTCGCCGACTACTCGCGGGCGACCAGGTCGCGGACGATGCGGCGGCCGACGTCCGCCTCGGCGCCGGTCCTCGCCGCGATCCGGGCACTTCTGCGCGAGGCGCGCCCCCTCGTCGCGGAGCGAGGGATCACCCTGCTCGGGATCACGGTGGCCAACCTCGACGGCGAGCGCGACGACGGCCAGCTCAGCCTGCCGCTCGACGGACCCGAGGACGATGGTCTCGACGCGGCCCTCGACGCCGTCCGAGATCGTTTCGGCCCCGCGGCCGCGACCCGGGCGTCCCTCGTCGGACGCGACCCGGGCCTGGCCGCCTGGCTCTCTCCCGAGCGCCCATCCGGCTCCGGATAGCGGCATCGGCGTACGGTGATCCGGCGCCGCCACGGGTGGGCGGGACCGGACGATCCCCGGCCCGGTGGTCTAACCCCCTCCGGCCTCGCGACGCTGGAGCGTCAGGGCCAGCTTGGGGCACAGGGTCACCGCGCGCCGCGCCTCGCGATCGAGCGACGACGGCACCGGACGGGAGTCGACGATCGGGAATCCCCACCGGTCGAGGTCGATCATCTCGGGCAGCAACTCGTGGCAGTTGCCGTGGCCGTCGCAGGCGATCGGGTCGACGCGAAGATGCTTGCGTCCGCGGCTCACCGCCACTCTCCCGAGGGAGCCGGGACCGGCAGCACCGGGTCGGTGGTGGTCGCCGAGCAGCGCCCCTGCAGGTGCAGGTGCACCTCGTGCTCGAAGGCCGCGAGCGCGCTGCGCACCAGGCGGGCGGCGCCGTCGGGATGGGCGCACGCCCCGCGTCCCTCGATCTCGCCGGGCAGCGCGTGCATCTCCTGGAGCGCATCGATCGCCCGGTGACCGCCGGCAAGGGCGGCCGCGGCCTCGGAGAGAGCGCGCAGCCCGAAGACGCAGGGGCCGCATTGTCCGGCGCTCTCGCGGGAGAGGTAGCGCGCCACCCGCGACGTCTCCAGCAGCCCGCACGAGGAGCGGGGCAGGACGACCAGGGTGCCGGCGCCCGGCGATCCGCCGACCGGGCGCAGGCCGGCGCGGGAGAACGGCACTCGCACGGGATCGTCCGTCGTCAGCCAGGTACCGAAGTACCCACCCACCAGAACGCCGGCGATGCCGTTGGTGGGCCCGCCCGCGAGGGCGACCAGCTCACCGATGCGCGTGCCGACCGGCACCTCGTGGACGCCGGGCGCGGCGACCCCGCCGGCGAGGGTGACCAGCATCGACCCCGGCTCCTCGTCGGTGCCGATCTGGCAGAACCAGTCGGCGCCGTGACGCGCGATGAGGCCCACGTGCGCGAGCGTCTCGACGTTCTGGAGCAGTGTCGGCCGGCCGTCCACCCCCCGCTCGGACGGGCGCGGCGGGGTCAGCGTGGGGACGGCCGGGCCGCCGTTGAGCCAGTGGACCAACGCCGACTCCTCGCCGGCCACGAACCGCTCGGGGGCACCGACCACCGAGAGGCGGATCGGCAGGGCTCCCGGAGCCCGTCGCGCCGCCGCGGCCATCGTGCGCCCGAGGGCGGTCGTGGCCGCGCGGGAGACGGCGATGATCACCTCTCCGGCGCCCACCGCCGCGGCGGACGCGAGCGCCCCGTCGATCACGAGGTCCGGGTCATGGCGGAGCAGCGCTTCGTCCTTACGGCTCACCGGCTCACCCTCGGTGCCATTGGCCACGACGATCGCGCGGCCGCGCCGGCCGGCGACGGCGGCCATCTTGAGGGAGGTCGGAAAGCCGCCGCCGCCACGGCCGCGCAGGCCGCTGCGCTCGACCTCGTCGATCAGCGCTTCGCCGATCGAGGCCGGCATCGGCCCGCGCTCGCGCGGGCCGAGCAGCCGCGGCAGCCCGCGGGGCGCGAGAGGCGGCAGCGCCTGCGGGAAACGGGTCGTGGCCATCAGCGGGCCGCCATCGCGGGCGCCCCGCTGCCGGCACGAAGCAACCGCCACACGATGCTGGCTGCGACGACCGCGAGCGACGCGATCCAGAGCCCGCGCAGCCAGAGGGTCGAGGTGTCGCTGCCCATGCCGAGCGCGTGGACGAAGGCCACCGGCCACATGGCGTATCCCGCCCAGTGGATCGCTCTCCACAAACGCTGCCCGATGCGCTCGCGCAGCAGGCCGGTGACGACGAGGGCGAGCATCAGGTCCACGGCGATCGCGCCGAGGCCGACGTACAGCGGGCGCGAGCCGGCCGCGAAGGGCACGAACACGTCCACCAGGCGCACGACCGCGTAGGGATCGACCACGGCCGTCGTCACGTGGACGGCGATGAAGACGACCGACAGCAGTGAGATGCTCCGGTGCAGCGCGAGTGTGGCGAAGCGGGGCATCGAGCCCAGCCGCACCCCGCCGCGGGTGGCGATGCCGAGGGCCGTGACGGCCGTGAGCAGCAGCAGCGAGACGACGCCGCTGCCACGCATCAGGAACCAGACCGCGTTGCCGTTGCCGAAGGTGCTCATCGCGCCTCCTCCGGCCAGCCGCCGACCCGGGTGACGTCGCCGTCGGTGGCGACCAGCCGCGCGGGGAGCCCGGTGGTGGCGAGCCACTCCGGCGCGCTCTCGCCACGGACGATCGCAGCGGTGCTGGCGATGTTGGCATCGACGCACGAGCCCGCCGCGACGCTGACCGTCCTCCAGACCTCCCGGGCCGGCTCCCCGCCGCGCGCCGGGTCGAGGATGTGGTGCCGCGGATCGTCGTCCGTCCCCCATCGCCGGACCGTGGTGCTGGAGGTCGCGAGGCCGCCGGAGAACAGGTTGACCGTCTGGCCCTCGCCGGCGAGGTCCGCATGATCGTCGGTCACGCGCACCGGCCACCCGTCGCCGGGCGCCTCGCCCTGCAGGGAGATGTCGCCGCCGAGCCCGACCAGCGTGCCGGCGCCGGTGGCCTCGTGGATGAGGCGGGCCGCGCGGTCCGCCGCGAGGGCCTTCGCCGTGGCGCCCAGGTCGATCTGGACTCCCTTCGGCAGCTGCACCGTGCCCGCGGCCGTGTCGGCGTGGATCCCGCGCCAGCCGGGGACGGGGGTGAGCCGCACCCTCACGCGTGGGGCGGCTCCGGCGACGAGCGAGAAGTCGCGGTCGTATCCGAGCTCAGCGAGGGCCCGGCCGACAGTCGGGTCGACGTCGCCGTCGGTGACGGCCGCCGCCCGCAGGGCGACCGCGACGGCCTCCATCAGCAGTGGACTCACGCTCACGGGGGCGCCCGCGGCGCGGTTGAGCCGGCTCAGCTCGGAGTCGTCCCGGAAGCGGCTGCAGGCCACATCGACCCGCTCGAGCTCCTCGCGCAGAATCGCCTCGGCCTCCCCGAGCGCGTCGGGCGGGTCGGTCGCCACCAGGGCAGTGGTGCCCAGCGCGCGGAAGGATGCCGGCCGCAGCCCGACGGCCATCGGCTCACGACCCCCCGGACGAGGCGGCCGGGAGCTGCACCGAGGGCGCCGGCGCGCTCTGGGGCGGCGCGATCGGTGCTGCGGGGGGGGAGTACGACGGAGTCGAGGGCTGGTCGTACGACGGAGCCGAGGACTCGTCGTACGACGGAGTCGAGGGCGGCGTGTACGCGCCCGAGCCCCCGTCGTCGCTGCCACTGCTCTCGTAGTCGTAGCCGTCGCTGCGCCGCGCGTCCCGTGTCGCGCGGGCCGCCGCGTCCGCCGCCGCCGTCGCGTCTGCCGCCGTCCCGCCCGCCGCGGCCCCGCCCGTCGCCGTCCCGCCCTTTGCCGTCGCCGCGTTCGCCGACGGCGTCGATGCCGTCTTGGCGGCCGCGAGGCCTCCGACCACGACGGTCCCCGCGACGGCCAGCGCGGCCACCGTGCGGGTTGCCCGCGCGACGCTGCGCATGTGGGCGTCGCGACGCCGCGCGCGGATTACGGGGTGGTCGTCGTTGGTGGGGCTCATAGGGCACCTTCCGTCGGGGGGGCGCCCGACACGGTGTGAGAGGTCACCGGGCGCACTGATTCACGGTAGGCCGGGAGCGGTAAGGGATCACCCAAGGGGACCTAAGAGTTACCTGAGCGTTCCCGGGCCATCGCTCAGTCGTGGTCGCCTCCGCCCCCGCTCTGAGTGCCCCCGGCCGCGTTGAGAGCCTGCTGGTTCCAGACGGCCTTCGCCCCGACGTGCCCGGCGCGCACAACCCAGACCGTCGTGAGCGCCGCGCTCCCCAGCAGCGCCACGGCGAGCACGATGCCGACCGCACGCGGAGCCAGAAGCCCCCGGATCCGTTCCCCGTCGGGGATGGGCAGCTCGCGGCGCCACTCGCGCACGACGAAGGCGACGGCGATCAGGAACACGAGGATCGCGAAGGTGCGCGCCCCCTCGCCGAGCTCCGCGTGCTGCCTGACGAGCGAATCCTCGCGCACGCGCTCCTCGAGGTTCTGCCCGCTCATCACCGCGAGCTGGGCGCTGAGCATCCCGATGGTCGCCGCCCCGGCCACGACCAGGCTGAGCACCTTGCGTCCGCGGGCCCACGAGACGGCCGCGATGCCCAGCAGCAGGGTGAGCGGGATGAACACGACCGGGACGTGCACGAGCAGGGGGTGCGCCGGGACGCCGTAGACGTTGTCCAGCATGGGTCGGGGTTCCTCTCGACGGGGCAGCGGCCGGCGAGATCTTCGGCACGGGCCGGTAATGGCTCCACCCACGTAAGGTAAGGGAATCCCCAAGTCGCCCCCGCGCCGGGGCGATCAGGCCGCGGGCGCCGGGACCTTCGCCGGGAACGTGATGACCACCATCAGGCCGCCGGCCTCGGAGGCATCGAGCGCCACGCTGCCGTCGTCGGCCTCGACCAGGCTCTTCACGATCGCCAGCCCGAGGCCGGAGCCCCGCCGGTCGTCATGTCCTCGCCAGAACCGATCGAAGGCGTGCCGGCGGGCCTCCGCCTCCATGCCCGGTCCATGGTCGGAGACCGTGATCCTCACGATGCCCCGTCCGCGCGCGGCGGTCAGCAGCACCGCCGTCTCGGGTGGGGAGGCCTCGAGCGCGTTGGCGATCAGGTTGTCGAGCACCTGCTCGACGGCGCCCCCCGAGAGGGGCGTCCACAGATCGGAGTCCACGTGCGCGGCGATCTCCACCCCCCGCTCGGCCGCCGCGAAGCGCCACGCATCCGCGCGCTCGACCACCAGGCGGCCGACGTCCTGGGGGGTCCGTTCGCTGGCGCGGCGGTCGGCGTGGGCCAGGGTGAGCAGGCCGTTGACCAGCCGGGAGAGGCGATCCACCTCCGCGATCGCGCTCTCCAGCTCGTCACTCACCTCGGGGCTCGCCTCGTGCTGGAGGTTCTCGATCCTCAGGCGGAGGGCGGTGAGCGGGCTGCGCAGCTGGTGCGACGCGTCGGCCACGAACTGCTCCTGCGTGCCGACCACGGTGTTGAGCCGCGAGACCATGTCGTTGAACGCGTGCGAGAGCTCGCGCACCTCGTCGGGGCCCGAGTCCGCATCGGCGCGGACGGTCAGGTCACCGGCCTCCGCGCGGCGAGTGGCGTCGCGCAGGTGCGTGAGCGGCCTGCTCACCCACAGGGCCAGCCAGCGTCCCGCGACGGCCACCGCGGCCAGCACGACGAGCGCGACGCCGCCGAGCAGCAGCCAGTACTGGATCACCTGCGAGTTGACGCGCGATGTCGGCACGGTCACCCGCACCGCTCCGTGCACCCTCCCGCCGGACGTGACCGGCACCGCGACGTAGAGGAGGTCGGTGCCCAGCGTCGTCGAGCTCCGCCGTCCGTCGGAGACCTCGCCACCGAGGGCCTGCGCGATCTCGGGGCGCGTCGCGAATTCGCGCCCGAGGGGGGACGAGGGATCCGAGTCCGCCAGCAGCCGCCCGCGGGCGTCGACCACCACCACCCGGGCGCCGGTGGACGCGGCGTACTCGTCGGCCACGCGCGTCAGCGCCGGGTCGCCGGACGCGGCCCCCTCCTGGAGGGTGTCCTCGACCAGGGCGGAGATCGACACCGCGTCGCGCTGGACCTTCTCCTGCACGTCGCGGCGCTGCGCGCGCTGATAGACCACGCCGAGGGGGACCTCCAGAGACACGAGCACCACGGCCGCGAGAACCAGGTAGGTCGCGACCAGCCGCCGGGTCACGGGGCGCGCAGCCGGAAGCCCACACCGCGGACGGTCTCGATGCGCCCAGGATCGCCCAGCTTGCGGCGCAGCGACGAGATGTGGACGTCGATGGTCTTGGAGGGGCCGTACCAGCGCGTTCCCCAGACCACCTCGAGGATCCTGCGGCGATCCACCGCGGCGCCGGGGTCCTCGGCCAGCAGTTCCAGCAGCGCGAACTCCTTGGGTGTCAGATCGACGTCGCGCCCCGCGACGCGGACGCGGTGCTCCCGGCGGTCCACCTCCAGATCGGCGACCGACAGCACGGGGTCCGGTTCGGGCTCCGCCCCGCCCTCGGAGACGCGCCGCATGACAGCGTTGATCCGCGCCACCAGCTCGCGCATGCCGAAGGGCTTGACCACGTAGTCATCGGCTCCGAGCTCAAGGCCGACGACGCGGTCGATCTCCTCTCCCTTGGCGGTGACCATGATGATCGGCACCCGCGACCGCTCGCGCATCTGGCGCGCGACCGCATAACCGTCCATGTCGGGCAGACGGAGATCGAGCAGCACCAGATCGGGCTCCGGCGCGGCCAGTGCCGCGCCGCCGTCGGCCGCGCGCTCCACCTCGAAGCCCTCGCGCCTCAGGCCCGCGACCAGCGGTTCCGCGATGCCATCGTCGTCCTCCACCACCAGCAGTTTCATGCCGTCGATCATGCCGCTCGCCGCCCCGCGACGACAGGTTCTGTCCGATCTTTTACCGATCCGTGGATATGTCCGGCACGTTTCGGACCAGAGAGGCTGCGGTGAGAGCGCGCCGTGCGGCACACTCGGCGGTATGAATCCGGGCGGAGGATGGGCACGGTGGCGGCGGAGGGCCGTCATCGCGATCGCGGTGGGCGCGATCGCCGCGGTGGCGGCGCTCGCCAACGTCGTCCTGCTCGGGAGCACCGGGCAGGAGAGCCGCCTCGGCCGGCTCAGCCCCGTCGCCGGCACGCTCACGACGCCCGCCGTGCCGGCGCCCGTCGCGCGGCACGACGGGGAGCGCGCGAGGGGGCCGGAGGCCGATCAGGACGACTGAGCCGGCTCGGAGGGTCCTCTGGCGGGCCCCCGTCCTCGGTCACGCACTCCTCCAGGGCTGTCGGCGTCCCGCGGTGCGCCCGTCCGTACCGACGGGGCCGCTCTGCCGCGGGGTGGGGCGAAGGCATGCCCGTCCGTGGCCGGGCGGCGTGGCTCTACCGGACGGTCAGGCGGTCGATCACCGCCGTCAGCTCCAGCACGCGGCGCGCCGCGCCGTGGACGTTGCGCAGGATCAGGGTGCGTCCGGTCTCCGAGAGCCCGTCGCTCACTCCGATCAGCGCGCGAATCCCCGTCGAGCCGAGAAACTCCAGATCGCCGCAGTCGAGCGTCACGTCGCCCCCGCAGTCGGCCGCCAAGGCCAGCAGTCGCGCCTCGAACGCATCCGCGCTCGCCAGGTCCAGCTCTCCAGCCAGCCGCACCTCGAGTTGCCCACCGTGGTCCACGATGCGACCGCGCAGAAGCCCGTCGGGGCCGAACGATTCGGGGTGGGGCACGACGTCTCCCGGAGTCAGCGGCGTGACGAGCGTCGCACCGTCTCCCTTTATGGCAGATCTCCCGCCGGGCATCCATGCCGGCAGGGGTTCGGCAGAGCTCTCGAGCACCGGTGATCGCAGGGGACCGGGAGGTCCTCGTCGGGCGCGGGATCGTGATTCGCGACGCGGACCGTCACAATGGCGAGGAAGGAGGCACGCCATGGCAAAGCTGATCTATTCCGTGATCACCTCGCTCGACGGCTACGTCGCCGATCGCGACGGCAACTTCGACTGGGCCGCGCCCGACGAAGAGGTCCACGCGTTCGTCAACGAGCTCGAGCGGCCGATCGGCACCTATCTCTACGGGCGCCGCATGTACGAGGTGATGCTCTACTGGGAGACCGCGCCCACGACCGGCGACCTGCCGCCGGCCGCGCGCGACTTCGCGACGATCTGGCAGGCGGCCGACAAGGTCGTCTACTCCCGGACGCGGGAGACGGTCTCCAGCACGCGGACGCGGATCGAGCGTGACTTCGACCCCGAGGCCATCCGCCAGATGAAGGCCTTCGTCCGGCGCGACATCAGCGTCGGCGGCCCGGAGGTCGCCGCGAAGGCGCTCGCCGCCGGACTGGTGGACGAGATCCACGTGTTCGTCAACCCGGTCATCGTGGGGGGCGGCGCGCGATCCCTGCCGGACGACGTGTTCCTACGGCTCGAACTGCTGGACGAGCGCCGGTTCGGCAATGGCGTGGTGCACCTCCACTACCGGACCCGGGTCTGACCGGCCCTGGGCCACCGGCCCCGTTCGCGGGCCTCTGCGGCCGCTGCGTCCATCAGGAACTGGTCGGGACGCGCCGCTCCGTGTTCAGCCTGTGCCTGCTCAGCCGCGACGACCCGCGCTACCCGCGGTACCCACCTCTGCCGGTGGGCGCGTGCGGCGGGTTCGCGCCGCGCGGGCCCGCCTCCCCCGTCGAGGAGGCGGGCACGGATGGCTAGAAGGTGCGGATCGCGATCTCCGCCGGCGCCTCGAGCAGCGCCGAGAGCTCGGGGTCCAGCTTGACCAGCGTCAGCGACGCGCCGGCCATGTCCAGCGAGGTGCAGTACTCGCCGACGTAGTTGCGCGCGACGTTGATGCCGCGGGCCGCGAGCTGCTCGTGGGCGCGTCCGTAGAGGATGTAGAGCTCGCTGATCGGGGTCCCGCCCAGGCCGTTGATCATCAGGGCGACGTTGTCCCCCTTGGAGAACGGCAGATCGGAGGCGGTGGCCTCGAGGAGCTCGTCGACGATGGCGTTCGCGCCGGCCAGCTTCTCGCGGCGCCGTCCGGGCTCGCCGTGGATGCCGACGCCCATCTCCATCTCGTCGTCGCCGAGGTCGAAGAGGGGGGAGCCCTTGGAGGGCGGCGTGCACGACGTGAGCGCCATGCCCATGGTCCGCGTGACCGCGTTGACACGCTCGCCGAGGGTGACCAGCGCGTCGAGGTCGGCTCCCTGCTCCGCCGCGGCGCCGACCGCCTTGATGACGAAGAAGTTGCCCGCCACCCCGCGGCGACCGACCGTGAATGTCGAGTCCTTCACCGCCACGTCGTCGTCCACGATCACCGTCTTGATGTTGACGCCCTCGGCCTCGGCCATCTCACGACCCATGTCGAAGGCCATGCGATCGCCGGTGTAGTTGTTGATGATGTGGAGCACGCCCTTCGACGAGTTGAGCAGCTTGCTCGTCTCGAGCACGTAGTCCATCGGCGGGGCGGCGAACACGTCGCCCGGACACGCCGCGTCGAGCATCCCCGTGCCGACAGCCATCACATGGGCCGGTTCGTGACCCGAGCCTGAGCCCTGGATGATCGACACCTTGTCGTCGCGCGGCGCATCCGCGCGCATGATCAGGTTGTACTCGGGCACGTACCTCAGCGTGTCGGGGTTCGCCAGGGCGATGCCCTGAAGCATCTCCGGGACGAAGTCCTTGGGGTCGTTGACGAACTTCTTCATGACGCCACCCTTTTCTGCGTGATCGACTGGTGCCCGGCCCGGGCGTCAGGCCGCGGGCCACGCCTGTGAGACCTGCTCGAACATGACCGCGACGCCGACCGCTCCGGCGTCTGGGCTGCCGATGCTGCGCTCGCCCGTGTAGGAGGCGCGCCCACGCTTGGCGAGCATGGTGCTGGTGGCGTCCGCCGCCACCCGGGCCGCCTCCGCCGCGTGCGCGAGGGCCTCGCCCGGGGCGTCGCCCGCCGCCAGGCGGGCCTCGAGGACGTCCGTGGCCGGCACCAGCGCGTCGAGAAGGGTCTTGTCGCCCACGTCCGACTGCCCGCGCTGCTTGACGCCCTCGATGCCCGCTCGAAGCATGGCGACCACCTCCGGCACGCCGATCGAGGCGGCGCCGTTCACCGCGACGGCAGCGCGCAGGAAGGCCGTGCCCCACAGCGGGCCGGAGGTTCCTCCGATGCGGCTGGTGATGGTCATGGCGACCTTCTTGAGGAAGGTTGACGCGTCGGCGCGATCGAAGGAGTCCCAGTCGGTGATGACGATCTCGAAGCCGCGCGCCAGCGAATAGCCGAAGTCCCCGTCGCCCACGACGGAGTCCAGCTCGCTGAAGTGGACCTCGTTGTCGACGGCCGTCTGGGCCACCGTGCGCACCACCATCTCGACCTGCTCGAAGCCCCCCTGATCCATCGCCGCCTCCCCCATCGCGTCGGTCGGTCGCATGTCAGTCCCCGAGGCACTTCTCGAGGTCGCGCAGGGTCACCCAGGCGTCCGGCGCTGCGCGGCTGCGGTTGGCGATCACGCGCGTCCGCTCGCCGCCCGGGTCGCCCAGCGAGCTGACCACGAGGGTCGCTTCGGCGAAGTCCTCGTCGGCGGTGTAGCCGTTGACCGTCACCACGCAGCGCAGGCCCGCGGCGGTTGCGGCCTCCAGGCCGTTGCGCGAGTCCTCGATCACGAGGGCGTCGGAGCGGTCGACGCCGAGCGCAACGACGGCGAGCTCGTAGATGTCGGGCGCCGGTTTCTTGCGTGGCACGATGTCGCCCGCAAGCACCGCGGCGAAGCGGCGCGCGTCCTCTTCGCCGGCGACGTGGTCGAGTACCGCCCGGACCGAGGGCTCGGCGGAGGTCGAGGCCACCGCGAGCGCCCACCCCGCGTCAAGGGCCTCGCCGATGATGCGGGCGATGCCCGGTCGCGCCGGGAGGGCGCCCCTCGCGACCATCTCGGTGTAGAGCGCGGTCTTGCGGGCGTGCCAGGCCGCGATCAGCGCGCTCTGCGCGTCGGCGTCGCGCGGCAGCCCGGCCTCCTCCACGAGCGCGTCCGTGAAGAGGCTGGCCATCCGCTCCTTGCCACCGCCGATCTTCAGCTTCTGCGCGTAGTCGTCCTCCGACCAGCGCACCGGCACTCCGAACTCGGCGAACGTCTGGTTGAACGCCGGGAGGTGGCCGTCGCGCTCCGTGTCGGCGAGCACCCCGTCGCAGTCGAAGATCAGCGCCCTCACCAGGCCCGGTCCGCGCTTCCGAACATCCGCAGGTGCCGCTCCGCCATCTCCTTCACCGCGGCACGCTGCGCGCGGAAGAGGGAGGGCGGATCGTTCTTGCCCGGGTTCGCCGCGAGGAAGGCCCGTGTGGAATCGAGGTAGGTCACCTTGACCGCGGTCGAGATGTTGACCTTGGCGCAGCCGCGCGCGATCAGATCCTTGAACGCGTCCTCGGTCAGGCCGGTGCCGCCGTGCAGGACCATGGGCACGGGCACGCGGGCGACCAGGTCGCTCACACGCTGGGGCGTCAGCACCGGCTCCGTGGTGTAGACGCCATGCGCGGTGCCGATCGCGGGCGCGAAGCAGTCGACGCCGGTGGCCTCGAGGAACGCAACCGCGTCCTCGATCGGGAACACCTCGCCCTGCTCGTCCGAGCCGACGCCGTCCTCGACGCCGCGGACGCCCTCGATCTCGCCCTCGACGTGGGCACCGTGCCGGCGTGCCTCGGCCACCACCTCGATCGTCTGGCGCGTGTTCTCCTCCAGCGACAGCGACGAGGCGTCGAACAGCACCGAGTTCCATCCCGCCTCGAGGCATGTGGTGATCACCTCACGCTCCGGGCAGTGGTCGAGGTGCAGCGTCACCGGCACCGACGCGGGTTCGGCCATCGCGCGGAACATCGTCACGAGCACGTCGGAGCCGATCGAGCGGACCGTCTTGACCGAGGTCTGGACGATCAGCGGGGAGCGCACCTCCTCGGCCGCTGAGATCACCGCCTCGAGCGTGAGGTCGTTGACCACGTTGAAGGCGGCCACGCCGTAGCGCTCCGCGAAGGCGCGGTCGAGGATCTCCTTCAGCGGCGCGATGGACAACGGACCTCCCCGGCGCTCGGGAACCGGGTTCAGAGGGTAGGACCGGGAACGGCGCACGGCATCGGGGGCATCCCCCGTCCGGCCGTGCGGGGTGTCACTACCGCAGGCTGTGCTCCCGCGCGCGCAGGGCGGCCTCGGTGCGGTTGTGCGCGCCGGTCTTGCGCAGGATCGCGCCGACGTGCTTCTCCACGGTCTTGACGGAGATCGAGAGGGCGTCCGCGATCTGACGGTCGGGCAGGGCGCGCTCGAGAAGGTTGAGCACCTCCTGCTCGCGGTCCGACAGGCCCGTTGCGCCGTTGAAGTGCGCGTGCAACCGATCCACGGCGCCCTCCGAGAGAAGGGCGCCGCCGTGCGCCGCGGCAAGCACCGCCCGGGCCAGCTCCGCACCCGAGGCGTCCTTGCCGAGGTAGCCACGAGCGCCGGCCCGGAGGGCGGCGGCCACGAGCTCGTCGTGGTCGAACGCGGTGAGCGCCACGATCGCCGCCGCGGGGTCCTCGTCGCGTATCGCGGCGATGGCCTCGACGCCGTCCCCGTCGGGCATGCGCAGGTCCATCAGCGCGACGTCGGGGCGCAGCGCCCGCCACAGCACCAGGGCCTGGCGCCCGGAGCCGGCGTGGCCGACCACCTCGATCGACGGCTCGGCGTCGCCCAGCAGGCGCGCGATGCCGATCCGCACCGCCTCGTGGTCGTCCACCAGCAGCAGCCGCACCCGGGCGGCCACCGCGTCGTGCGGCGCGTCGGTCGCCAGCGGCAGATGGGCGCGTACGCGGGTCCCCCAGCCCACGGTCGAGTTCGACCTCCAGGGTGCCGCCGAGCAGGGCCGCCCGCTCGGCCATCCCCCGCAGGCCGATGCCGTGGAGCGCGTCGGAGCGCTCCACGGCGGCCTGATCGAAGCCGGCCCCGTCGTCCTGCACCAGCAGGCTGACGCCGACGGGGGAGTAGACGACCCCGATCCGCACGGATCGGGCGTCGGCGTGGTGCAGCGCGTTGGTCAGGGCCTCCTGAGCGATGCGGAAGAGGGAGTGGGCCACGTCGGGCGGCAGCGGCATCGCTTCGCCCGCGACCACCAGCCGGACGTCGGCGGCTCCCGTCCGGTTGGCCCAGGCGAGCTCGAGGTCGAGAGCCTCCTCGAGCGACCGGCCCTCCAGCGGCGAGGGCGCGAGGCCGAGCACGCTGCGCCGCATCTCCTCGAGCACGAACCGCGCCGCCGCGCCGGCCTCGCCCACCGCCGGCGCGAGATCCTCGGGCCGGCCGGTCTCGAGGGCGGCCTCGGCCGAGCGCAGGTTGAGCAGCACCGACACCAGGCCCTTGGCGACCGTGTCGTGCACCTCGCGGGCCATCCGGTTGCGCTCTTCGGCGGCGGCCTCGGCCCGTGCGTTGACCTCTGCCGACTCGTGCAGGCGCGCGTAGGTGATCGCCAGCGCGGCGTGCTTGGCGAACAGCTCCAGCAGGCTCGCGTCCTCGGGGCTGAAAACCCTCTGGGGATCGCGGCTGAACACGACGCAGGAGCCGATGATGGTGGTGCGCCACCAGATCGGCACGCCGATCACGCCCCGCAGCGAGGCCCGATCGGCCTCCGGTACGTGGCCGCCCGGCACCATCGAGTAGTCGCTGAAGATCATGGAGCCGCGACGGGCCACGACGGCGCCCGTGACGCCCTCGGTCAGGGGGAACACCCTCCCCGATTGGCAGGCGACCCCGATGTCGGCCTCCTTGCGGTACTCCCCGGCGAGCTCGTCGACCAGGGAGATCGAGCCGGCGTCACCGTTCAGCAGCCGGATCGACCGATCCAGGATGCGCTCCAGCAGCGGGCCCAGGGAGAGCTCGGCGCCCAGGTCCTCGACCACGGCCACCAGCGCGGCCGAGCGCTCGCGCTCGACAGTCGCTGACGTCCGGGAGGGGCTGAGGTCCACGGAGCGGGGCTCGTCGCGATCGTTGCCGGGTCACACAACTGTACGGCGAGGCGGGGCGGCCGGACAAGCGCGCGCGGCGCGTCAGGCGCGTTGGCCCCCGTCGTCCGGGATCAAGCTCTCGATCGGCACGTCCGGGTCGGCCAATCGGTCCGGGTCGACGCGGGCACGCGACCGGATCAGGGCCTGGACGGCGTCGTTCACATCCCAGACGTTCATGTTCATCCCGGCGGCCACCCGTCCGTCCTCGAGCCAGAACGCGATCAGCTCACGCGCCGCGAGGTCGCCGCGCACGACGACCTCGTCGTTGCCGCTCGCAAGGCCGGAGTACTCCATGCCCGCGTCGTACTGGTCGGAGAAGAAGTACGGGATGCGGTCGTAGGGCGTCCCTGCTCCGAGCATGTTGCGCGCCGCCGCCGGGCCCTGGTTGAGGGCGTTGGCCCAGTGCTCCACGCGGACGCGGCGTCCATAGAAGGGGTGGAGCACGTTGGCGATGTCGCCCGCGGCGTAGACGCCCGGCGCGCTGGTCTGGAGGGTCGCGTCCACGAGGACGCCGTTGTCCACGTCGAGGCCGGCCGCCTCGGCGAGCCCCGTCCGCGGCGTCACCCCGACGCCCGCGAGCACGGCGGCGCAGTCGATGGTGCGGCCACCCGCCAGGCGCACCCGCTCGACCCTCCCGTCGCCCTCGACGGCCTCGATCTCGACGCCGGTGAGCAACTCGACCCCGTTCTCGCGGTGGAGGTCGGCGTAGACACCGCCGATCGTGGCTCCGAGCACGTTCTCGAGCGGCACGTCCAAGCGCTCGAGGAGGGTCACCTCCATGCCGAGCGTGCGCGCCGATGCCGCCGCCTCGGCGCCGATCCAGCCCGCGCCGACCACGACCAGGCGCCCGCCCGCGTCGATCATCTCGCGCAGCCGCTCGCTGTCGGCCAGCGTGCGCAGGTAGACCACACCGTCGAGGTCCGCGCCCGGCACGCTGAGCCGGCGCGGCTCGGCGCCCGTGGCGAGCAGCAGCCGATCCCAGCCGAGGCGCTGCCCGTCGCCCAGCTCCAGCGTTCGCCCGGCGATGTCGAGTGCCGTCACCTCGGTCGCCGTCCGCAGGTCTACGTCGTGTGCCGCGTAGTAGCCGCCGTCGTGCACGTAGACCTTGTCGAGCCCCGCTTCGGCGCGCAGGTAGTCCTTCGAGAGCGGCGGGCGCTCATAGGGGCGCTCGGGCTCCTGCGCGACGAGGGTCAGGCGGCCGGCATACCCTTCGTCGCGCAGCGTCTCGACGGCCTTGCCGCCGGCCAGGCCGCCACCCACGATCACGATGCTCTCTGGACTGTCCACGAGTCCTCCTCCGGTTCGCGCGTGTGGTGCCCACCCTTCTCGTGCCCGTCATCGCTGATTCGCGACCCTCGCGGCTCCACCGTGCCAGGCCGGCGCGCGTGCCGTCCACCCGCAGAGCGCGACCCGGAGGGGCTCCGCATGGGCCTCAGGCCACGCGCGCCGCGCGCCCGATGCTCGACCCCCTTGTCCATCGGGACGTGGCGGTCGCCGCGTGCGGCCACGGGCGCTACGCTCACCCCGTGACCGGCACGCGCGTGCAGGGGGTAGGGGGGATGAACGACGCCGACGACGACCCGCCCGCCGACCCGGCCCCCGCGGCCGGGGGGCCACCCGCTCCCGCGCCGTGGTCCGCGGAGGACGACTCCGACGACGACGACGGTGACGACCCGGCGACGAGAGCCTGCGCACGTTCATGGTCGCGCTGGCCGGCCTCGTGGGCGCCATGGTCGTGGTGGGCCCCATCGGCCTCGTGACCTACGGGCCGCGCAAGAACTTCATCCATCGCCACCCGGTGCTCGCGCAGCTCCTGGGCATGGGGCGCCACGGCTTCTAGCCCGGGGCGGCGGGTACCGGACCCGGACCCGCCACCACGCCCGTGGAGCAGCGCCATCGCCCCGTCGGCGAGGGCCCCGTCGCCCTCCCCCCGCGGATCAGGCGTGTACCGGGCGGGCGCCGGGAGGCGACGGCGACGCCACGACGACCGCCACCCGGGTGCCGTGGCCGACACGGCTCTTCACCGAGAGGTGCCCTCCGAGCACCTCCACACGCTCCCGGGCGGAAGCGAGGCCGATGTGGCCGACCCGGAGGCGCCCCTCCGCGCCCGACGGATCGAAGCCCACGCCGTCGTCGCTCACCGAGAGCCTCACGACGCCGTGGACCCGCTCCAGTCGCAGCGCGACATCGCCGGCATGGGCGTGCCGCTCGGCGTTGACGAGGAACTCCCTGCCGAGGGCCAGCAGCAGGCGGTCGTGGATTCCGGTCGCCCGCGGGTCCAGCGTCGCGGTGAGCCGGAAGCCGGCCCGCCGCGACACCACCAGGCCGACCGCCTCCAGGGCGGTCGGCAGTCCGCCATGGGTGAGCGTCAGCGGGTGCAGGTCGCTCACCGCGGTGCGCAGGCCCACGATCGCCTCGCCGATCCCCGTGCCGGCCCGGCCCAGCAGCTGCGCCGCGGCGACGTCGTCGTCGCTCGTGAGGCACTCCATCACGTCCTGCCGGGCCGCGAGCAGATCCTGGAGCACCCCGTCGTGGAGCACCTCGGCGATCCTCTGCCGCGTCCGCTCCTCGGCGTCGAGGGATTCCGCGATCAGGCGCCTGCGCTCGGTGGCCAGGATCGAGATGCGTCGCGCCTGCTCGCTGAGCGCGTCCTCGGCGCGACGACGGCGCGTGATGTCGATCACGGTTCCGATGAGCTGCGCGGGGCGCCCCCGGGCGTCGCGCTTGAGCTCGCCGCGGCTGATGGTGGTCCGCACATCGCCTCCCGGGCGCACCACCCGCATCTCGATCGCGAGGCGGGCCTCGCCGGCGAGCACCATCGCGACGTGCTTCTCGACCCTGCTCCGGTCGGCGGGATGCACGTGTTCCAGGAAGGCCGCGTAGGTCGTCGGGAAGCTCGTGCGCGAGAGTCCGAGGATGCGGCAGACCTCGTCCGACCAGATGAGCCGCCCAGAGCCGATCGTGTAGGTCCAGCTGCCGAGGTGGGCGATCCGCTGCGCCTCGGCCACCTCGCCCCGGCTCCTCTCGGCCTCCTGCTCGCGTCGCTGCCGCTCGACCGCGACCGCGGCGATCTGGGCCACGGGCACGATGGCCGCGCCGTCGCTGTCGAGCGCGCCGCGCCGGTCGCGGTCCGAGACCCGGATGGCCCCGAGCGCGACGCCGTCGTGGCCGATCAGGGGGATCGTCGTGAGCCGCCCCGGGCGCGCCACCAGGTCCGCATGGCGCCGTGAGGCGGAGACCGCCGTCAGCTCCACCCGGGATTCGCCCGGCTCGTGGAGATCGACCGCGCAGAGATGGGCGCCGACGAGGATCCGGGTGTGGCGCGCCACGATGCCCGCGAGCTGGTCGAGCGACTCGGCCCGGCTGATCTCGATCGCGGCGGCCGCGAGTGCCTGAATCCCGTCGGAGGCGCGCTCCACGTCGGCGATCTCGATGCAGCTTCGCGGCGAGCCCCCGGTCTCGACCGGCGAGCCCTCCGGCGGCGGGCGGCGCTCCACGCGACGGAGCGTCGCAGGCCGCGTGGTGGCGAACATCCTCCGATGGGAGGATCCGATCGGAGGAGCCGCGTCACGTCCGGAGGGTCAGTCCGCGGGCCGGGGCAGGTTCACCAGCCGGTGGTCCGGGGTGAACAGCCGTCGCACCACGCCGAACGCGACGACGGCCGTGGCGGTCGCTGCCGAGCCGAGCACCAGGTACATCACCACCACCTGCACCAGCACCGCGTCGAGTGGCTCCACCCCGGCCAGGATCAGCCCGGTCATCGCTCCCGGCAGGAACACGATGCCGACCGCCTTGGTCGTCTCGATCTGAGGCACCAGCGCCGCCCGCAGGGCGGTCCGGACGTACGGGCGCGCCGCCAGCTGCGAGGGCTGCCCGAGCGCCAGGCGCGCCTCCACCTCCAGGCGCTTGTCCCGGAGCTCCTCCACGATGCGCCGTGCCGCCAGGATCGTCGCATTCATCGCGTTGCCGATCGCGAGCCCGGCGATCGGCACGAGGGTGCGGCCCTCCAGCGGGAAGATCTCCAGGCCGAAGAGGACGCCGACGGTCACCGCGCCGGTCGCCGCGAAGGCCGCGAGGGCGAGGGTCCACATTCCCGGCACCTCGGGCGCCCGCCGCCGCGCGACGTCGGCCGCGAAGGCCAGCATGGCCGCGATCCACAGCCACGAGAGCAGGATGGGGCTGCCGGGGTCGACCACCAGGGTGAGCGCGGCGCCGACCAGCAGCAGTTGCACCAGGGCGCGGGTGGCGGCCCACACGAGGCTGCGCTCCAGGCCCAGGCCGCCGCGCCACGAGAGCACGACGGCGATGGCCACCAGCACCAGCGAGGCGGTGATGCCGAGCGCGCCGACGTCACCCTGCATCGGGCCCCGATCCTCGTCCCAGGTGTCCGGCGACGGCCGCGGCCGTCGGCTTCCCCGAGGCCCGCACGCGCCCCTCCTCGAGCACGATCACCCACCCGGCCAGGCGGACGGCCTGCTCCAGATCGTGCGTGACCCACACGACCGGCACGCCGTCGCCGGCCAGCTCCAGCGCAAGGGCCTCGAGCGCCCGCCGCGCCTCCCCGTCGAGCGCGGAGGTGGGCTCGTCCATCAGCAGCACCTCGGGGTTCGTGATCAGCGTGCGCGCCAGGCAGGCGCGCTGGGATTCGCCGCCGGAGAGCTCGGCCGCGGGTCGGTCGAGGAACGCCGCGGGGAGGTGGGCGCGCGCGAGCGCCCGCCGCATCGCGGCACCGTCCGCCTTCGCCGACGCCACGCGCAGGTTGTCGCCGACGCTGCCGCCGAACGGCGTGGGCTGCTGGAAGACCATGCCGACCATCCGGCGATGGGCGAGCGGGTCCAGGCCGGCGAGGTCGGCGCCGCGGAAGAGGATGCGGCCGCTGCTCGGCGCCGCCAGCCGGTTGCACAATCGCAGCAGCGTCGACTTGCCCGAACCCGAGGGGCCGACCACGACGGTGACGCCCCGCGCCGGGATCTCGACGTCGACGCCGTTCAGCACCACACGTTCCCCGGCGGTCACGGCGACCCCCTCGAAGGCGAAGAGTGGGGGAGCCGTCGCCACGCCGGAATCATCGCAGCCACGCCATTCCATATGTGCAGCCGGTCGTGGGGCCACCGAACCCGGGCCGCCGACCTCGCCGGGCCTGCCGCGCACCATCGTCCGGGGAGGTCTAAGCTCCCCCCCATGCCTGACAGCGACGTCCGCGTGTTGATCGCGGACGACCACCCGGTCTACCGAGACGGTGTCGCCCGAGCGATATCCGAGCGGCCCGGTCTGGAGCTGGTGGGGGTGGCGAGCGATGGGCACGCGGCGCTGGACGCGATTCACGCCCTGCGGCCCGACGTCGCCGTGCTCGACATCAAGATGCCGGAGCTGACGGGCATCGAGGTGGCCGTGGCCGTCGCCCACGAGGGGCTTCCGACCAAGATCCTGCTGCTGTCGGCCTACGCCGACGACGCCGTCGTCTACGACGCCATCGTCCAGGGCGCCGCCGGCTACCTGATGAAGAGCATGACCCGGGACGCCATCTGCGCGGCGGTCGAGAGCATCGCGCGCGGCGAGGCGGTGCTGGCGCCACAGGCCCAGACGGCGCTCACCCAGTCCCTCCGGATGCGCGAGACGCACGCCCGGCCGGTTGTGTCGGCGCGCGAGCGAGAGGTGCTGAGGCTCACCGCCGAGGGCTTCTCGGGACCGCAGATCGGCGTCGAGCTCCACCTCAGCCCGACCACGGTCAAATCGCATCTTCAGAGCGCCTACGAGAAGCTCGGCGTGTCCGACCGCGCCGCGGCGGTGGCGATGGCCATCCGGACGGGATTGCTCGAATGATGGGAGGCGCGCCCACGCGGTCGGCGGTCCACGAGCTCCTGCGCGATGAGCTGCGCGGCGCGCGCCGGAGGGTGCGGAGGCTCACCGAGGAGCTCCGGCGGAGCGAGACAGAGACGCGTGACGCCGAGGACCGGGTTCGCCACGAGGTGGCGGACGTGCTCCACGACGAGGTGCTGCAGGATCTGCTGGCGGCAGGGCAGGACGTCGCCCAGGCCGTCGCCCGGCACGGCCGCGATGCGGCTCTGGGGAGGGCGGCCGCGGGCATCGACCGGGCCGCCGCACACCTGAGGGAGCTCGTCAGCGAGATGCACCCCGCGCCCGCCGCCGGCGGACTGCCCACCGCCCTCGCAGCCGTTGCCAACAGGATCTCGCGTCAGGGCGGCTTCGCCGTCGCCTGGACCGTCGCCCCGGAGGCCGAGGGGCCCCACGACGCGCTCGTGCTGTCGCTCGTGCGGGAGCTCCTGGTCAACGTCGCCAAGCACGCCGACGCGCGCAACGCGACCGTGACGGTGTCGCGGCGCCGCGACGCGATCGTGGTGGAGGTGGCCGACGACGGTCGCGGATATCCCGATGGACGGCTGGAGGAAGCGGAGCGTCACGGCCACATCGGCGTGCCCTCGGTGTTCCGCAAGGCGGGTGCGGTGGGCGGCGTGGTGGGGCTGACCGGTTCGCCCGGACGCGGCACCTCGGCCGTGGTCAGGCTGCCGCTGCCGTGACCCGACCGCCCCTCCTCCTATGGGGGGAGAGGCGGGTCCTCCGACCGGATCCTCCGTCGTGGGGATCGATATGGTCGTTGGGAGGGTCGAATATGTGTCGATGTCTGATCCTCCCGGCAGGCCCGTCTCACCGCGTGACCACGCGCGTCTCGAGGCACTGGCCCGGACCGGGCTGCTCGACGGCGCCCGCCACGAGGAGTTCGACCACCTCGCCCGCCTGGCGGCACGGTTCTGCCAGGCCCCGGTGGGACTCGTCTGCCTCGTGAGCGACGATCGGCAGGTGTTCGCCGGGGCGGTCGGGCTCGACGAGCCCCTCGCGTCCACGCGGGAGACCCCGCTGTCGCATTCCGTCTGCCAGTACGTGGTCGACGCCGCCGCGCCCATCCTGATCGACGACGCCCGCCGGCACGCCGTCCTCAAGCACAACCTCGCGGTGCGCGACCACCATGTCGTCGCCTACGCCGGGGTCCCGCTCACGACCGCCGAGGGCGACACTCTCGGCGCGTTGTGCGTCATCGACCGGCGGCCGCGGGACTGGAGCGCGGGCGATCAGCTGTCCATCCTCAGCGACCTGGCGCGCGCCGCGACAGCCGAGATGACGCTGCTCGCCCGCGTACCCGATCCCGACACCCTCGCCCTCGCCATCTCCGTCGCGCGGGCGTCCGCCCTCCGGGAGGGGGTCCCCTTCGCGCACTGCCGCGAGGTGGCCGATCTCTCCGAGGCCGTGGCGCGCCGCCTCGGCCTCGATGATCGTGCCGTCGCGGTCGCGCGTACCGGCGGCTGGGTTCACGACGTGGGCAAGGTCGCCCTGCCGGAGCGCGTGCTCAACAAGCCGGGGCCCCTCGACGAGGAGGAGTGGCGCATCATGCGGTCCCACTGTGAGATCGGCCAGGCCGCGATCGCCGACCTCACGGGCCTGACGTCGGCGGGGCTCGTCGTGCGCCATCACCATGAGCGGTGGGACGGGACGGGGTATCCCGACGGCCTGTCCGGCGCGGGCATCGCGATCGAGGCGCGGATCGTCGGCGCCGCGGACGCCTACTCGGCGATGACGTCGGACCGCGCCTATCACCCGCGGCTGAGCGCCGAGGCCGCTCGCGCGGAGCTCCGCGATGCCGCGGGATCCCACCTCGACCCGGTCGTGGTGGACGCCCTGCTCGAGTTGCTCGAGCATCACGAGCCGATCCCCGCCGCGTCCACCGCGGCGGGAGCCGCCGCGCCGCCGCCCGAGCACCTCGATGTGATCGCCACCATCGAGCGGTTCGAGCACGCGTCGGGGATGGGCTCGGGCGAGTTCACCACCCGCTACCTCAACGGCGACTTCGGCAGGGTGGCCTGGGCGCGCACCTGGTTCGGGCTCCTCCGGTAGGACGAGGGCCCGCGACCCTCGCTCGGTGCTCCGGTGGGCCGCATGACAATCTATGCGGCGTGATGGCTCCTCAGCAGGCGCTCGCGCTGCGCCGACTGCTCCTCACCATGGCCGCGATGACCGGCACGCTGGTCGCGCACGCCATCTGCTCGGGGGGCCTCGCGATCGCGCCCGCCGCGCCGTTGGTGTGGGGCTCCGTCTGCTGCCTCGCGGTGATCGCCGGAGGGCGCCCCGGCGAGCGCCGGCGGGCCATGTGGCGCGCGTGGTCTCCCGCGGGCCTGCTCGCGCGGCTGGTGGCGGTCGAGATGGCGCTGCACCTCGCTCTGACCGGGGCGCCGTGGGCGTTCGGGGTCACCGTGCACCACTCGCCCGACCTGGTCGCGCCCGCCAGCCTGGCGGCGCACGGCGCGGCGGCCCTGGTGCTGGGGCTCGCCCTGTTGGCGGCGCAGCACGTGCTCTCCGCCGCGCAGCACCTGATCGACGCGTTGCGCCGTGCGCTGCGCGTCGCCGGCGCGACGGGTCCTCCGCGATGCGTCGCCCCTCGCCACTCCCGCCGCCGGCCGCCCGCACCCTCGCGACGTCCGCTGGGAGCCCGCGGGCCCCCCTCGCCGGCGATGTAGCCGCCGGCTCCGGCACACACGTGCCCGGGGGCCGTCCGACATCGACAACGGAGGGATCCATGTACGCACGTCGTGCGTTCGTCGGCCTGCTGGCCGGCGCGTCACTCGCGGGCGCGGCCGTGCCCGCGCTGGCCCACACCGAGATCGTCTCGCGCTCCCCGGCCCGGGGGGCGGTCGTCAAGCACCTGCCGCACACCATCACCCTGCGCTTCGCGGAGGCGCCCCAGAAGACCCGCGGCAGCCGGGTGCTGCGGGCCGGCTCGCGCAAGAACCACGCCAGGCGCACCCGCCTCAACCCGAGGAACGCCCGCCAGGTGAGGATCACCACCACCGGCGATCGGGTGGGCCAGTACACGGTCGTGCTGAAGCTGCTCGCTCCGGACGGCGATCCCCAGACCGTCGTGTACCGCTTCCGGGTCAAGCGGTAGGTGGGACGAGCCGTGGCATGCCCACCGAGATTCGTCCGTCCCGGATCCGCGCTGATCGCGGCGCTCGCGCTGGCGGCGGGCGTGTCCACGGCGACCGCCCACGTGGAGGTGCTGCCGACCACCGGCACGGTCGAGCAGGCGCAGGAGTTCACCGTGCGGGTGCCCACCGAGCGTGCGCTGCCCACGACCGAGGTCCAGGTCACCTTTCCGTCGCAGGTGACCGTCTACGCCTTCGCGCCGCCACCCGCGGGATGGAGGATGACCACGCTGCGCCGCGACGGGCGATTCGTCGGGGTGCGGTACACCGGGGGGGCGATCCCGCCGAGCCGCTACCTCGATTTCCGTTTCCTCGGTACGCCGACGGCCTACGGCACTGCCGTGTGGAAAGCGCTCCAGACCTATGCCGATGGCAAGGTGAAGCCCTGGACCGGTCCTCCCGAGGCCCCCGGCGCCGCGTCTCAGGAGGCCGGTCCGACGGCGCCCGGCCCGGCCCCGGCGGTCGAGATCAGCGCGTCCGGAGCCGCTCCGGCCGCCCCGGCCACGTCGAACGGCGGCTCGGGCAATGACGGTTCCGGCGCCGCGATCTGGCTCGGTGTGATCGCGATCGGCGTGGCGGCCATGGCCCTGGTCGGGGTCGGCCTGCTCTGGGCGAGCCGGCCGATGACGCTCCCCTCGGACGACGACGACGCGACGCGACGCTCGTGAGATCCCGTCTGCTCGCCGGCGTGCTGGTCGCGCTCGTCGGGGCCCTGGCGCTGCCCGCCTCCGCGCTGGGCCACGCGGTGTTGATCACGGCGTCGCCGGCGGCCAACGCGCGGCTGGCCGCGTCGCCGCCGCAGGTCACGGTCACCTTCAACGAGGAGGTGCAGCTGCTGAAGCCGACCGACCTCAACGTGGTCGACCGGACCGGTACCGAGGTCAGCGCCGGGCCGGCGGAGGAGGTGTCCTCCAACGCGCGCCAGCTGCGCGTGCCCTTGCGGCGCGGGCTGCCGAACGGCACCTACACCGTCCGCTTCCTGGTCGTCTCGGCCGACTCCCACGTGGTCGGCGGCTTCTATGTGTTCGGCGTCGGCCCCGGCGCCCTGAGCCCGCCGTTCCTGGGCGGCAGCGGTCAGAGCGGGCCCTCCGAGACCAGCGCCTGGGCGGTCAGCGCGCGCTTCCTCGAGCTGGTCGGCCTTGGCGGCCTGTTCGGCCTGCTGGTGATCCGCTGGCTGGTCTGGCGCCCGGCCTGGCGCGGTATGCCCACGCTTCCGGGCGACGGCGCCACGCGCCTGCTCACCTGGGAACGCGACGGCTTCTGGACGGCCTTCGGCGTGCTCGCCGTGGGGGCGATGCTCGCCGAGGGCTATCTGCTGCTCGTCAAGAGCGCGAGCGCCCTCGGGGTCAGCGTGCTGTCGGTGCTGCGCGATCCCGGTGAGGTCTCGACCGTGCTCAGCACGACCCACTTCGGCGACCTCGTGCAGCTGCGCGGCGCGCTGCTGTTCGCGCTCTTCGTGATCGGCGCCTGGCGGTTCATCGCGGAGAGCTCACCGCGCGCCGTGGCCACCCCGGCTCGACCGGCGGGGCCGCTCTGGGCGGCCCTCGCCATGGGGGTCCTCAGCATCGCCGCGATGGCGCTGGTCTCCGCGCAGGGCCACGCGTCGCAGGCGCCCTTTCACGTGTTCCAGATCGTGGTCGACGTGATCCATCTCGGGAGCGTCTCCATCTGGATCGTCGGGCTGGCCTGGGTCCTCGTCGCCCTGCGGCGCCTGCCGCGGGTGGCCGACGGGGGCGAGATCCTGGCGGCGCGCGCCCTCGCCCGCTACTCGTGGGTGGCCTTCGTCGTGGTCGGGGTGGCGATCGCGACGGGCGTCCTGCGCGCGGCCGGCGAGCTCTCGGATCCCGCCCAGCTGTGGGACACCTCGTATGGGCGCAGCATCATCTACAAGGTGCTCCTGCTGTGCCCGATCGCCCTGCTGGCGCTGCGCAACCGACGCGTGGTGACCGCGCTCCGCGGCGTCCGGGTGCCCACCGCGGCCACCCTCCGGATGGTGCGTCGCGGCGTCGCGATGGAGCTGACCCTCACCCTCGCCGTCGTGGTGGTGGCGTCGATCCTGGTGGCCCAGGTCCCGGGACGGCTGTGAGATCCCCCCGCGCTCCCTCAGCGCGGGCGGGTGAGCTGTCCTCGACCATGCCGGCGGTGTCGCGCGATGTCGTCGCACTGCGAGGGCCACGTACCGGCGGGGGTATGAACGGAGGGCCATCCGTCACGGCTCGTGGCCGGCGCGTCCCTCACGCGGCGGGGGCGTGGGACACTGGGCGGACCACCCGCGCGACAGGAGGCGACCCGTGAACGACACGATCCCCCAGGCATCCGAGGACGTGACGGCGGCGGTCAACCGCCGCCTCGGCGCCATCGCCGCCGAGCTCGATCGCGCGTTGGACGATGTCTCCAACCTGGGCCCCGCTCAGATCCCCGCGGTCGCCGGCGCCGTGGCCGACGTGGAGCGCGCCGCCGCGTCGCTCACCCCGCGCCTCGAGTGGATCCGCTGGCGGGCGCGCGACCCACGACGCCGAGGTGGCGCCTCGTGAGATCCACACCGCCCATCGACCTCGTCCGTGGAGTGGACTTCGTCTCCGTGCCGACCCGGGACCTCGCCGCCTCGGTGGTCTTCTACGGCGAGAAGCTCGGACTGCGGTGCTCCGCCCACGACCCGGGGCGCAACTTCGCCGAGTTCGAGACCGGCAACCTGACGCTCAGCGTGATCGACGCGCAGTCGATGGGGCTCGGGCACAACCCCAACCACAACCACATCGCGCTGCACGTGGACGACGTCGCCGCTGCGCGCGCCGTCCTCGAGGCGCACGGCGTGGTGTTCACGGGCGACATCTTCGACACCGGCGTGTGCCACATGGCGTTCTTCGCCGACCCCGACGGCAACGCGCTGATGCTCCACCATCGCTACGCCCCGCGAACCGACGCGGCGTAGCCGCGGCTACTGGCGGTAGCCCTCCACGGTGTCCTCGGGGCGCTCGCTGGCCGCGTCGGGGTCGAGGCCGAACTCCTCGCGGGCCCGGCGCTGGCGCAGGAGGTCCCAGTAGCGGTCGAGCTCCACCCTCACGCGCTCCAGCCGCTCGTGGCGGCTGGGGTCCTCGTCGGGGCCCTCCCCCAGGAGGCGGTGCTCCTCGGCGACCAGTTCTTCGATGTGGGCGCTGACGTCCCCGTGCTCCATGACCCACCCCTCGGTTCGATCGCGGCCGCCGCAGCGCGCCGCGCGTGAGCTCTCAGTTCTTCTTACTCCCCTTCGCGCGTTTCAGCGCCGCCGCCAGCCCCTCCGTGATCTTCTCGAGCACCGCGACCCGCGCGTAACGCTTGTCGTCGGCGGGGATGACGTACCAGGGCGATGCGTCCGACGAGGTCCGCAGCACCATCTGGTCGACCGCCTGGGCGTACTCCTCCCATTTCTCGCGGTTGCGCCAATCCTCCTCGGTGATCTTGTGCTGCTTGTAGGGCGTCAACTCGCGGGCCTCGAAACGCGCCAGTTGCTCCTCGGGGGAGATGTGCAGCCAGAATTTCTGCACCAGGCATCCGCGCTCGACCAGATGGTCCTCGAAATCGTTGATCTCGTCGTAGGCCCGCTGCCACTCGGCGTCGGTCGCGAGACCCTCCACGCGCTCGACCAGCACCCGGCCGTACCAGGTGCGGTCGTAGGCGACGAGGTTCCCCGCGGCCGGCAGGTCCCGCCAGAAGCGCCACAGGTAGTGGTACCGCAGCTCCTCCGGCGTGGGCGCCGCCGTGGAGATCACCCGGTAGTCGCCGGCCTCGAGCGATTGGGTCACCCGGCGGATGACGCCGCCCTTGCCCGCGGCGTCCCATCCCTCGAACGCGAGGACCGTCGACACGCCGCGCTCCCGGGCCGTCAGCGACAGCTCGTGCAGCCGGCCCTGCAGCTTCGCCAGCCGCGCCTTGTAGGTGGCCTTGTCCAACGAGGCCGTCAGGTCGACCCGCGACAGCACGGTGATCTGGTCCCCGCCCGGCGCGAACAGCTTGGGCGAGACGTCCACGCCGGCCGGCGCCGGCTCGGCGAGGCGCGCGGTCACCGCATCGAGGATCGTGCGCGCGATCGCGACGCTGCGGTAGCGCTCGTCGGTCGACTCCACAACGGTCCACGGCGCGCCGGGCGCGGACATGCGGCGCAGCAGGCGCTCGACCACCGGGCGGGCCTCGGGGAGCGTCTCCAGCACCGCCCAGTCCGCCTCGTCCACCCTCCAGCCACGCCGCCCGTCCTTGCGCGCCGCCTTCAGCCGGGCCTTCTGCTCCTTCGCCGGGGTGTGGAGGAACAGCTTCACCACAAGCGCGCCGTCGGCGACGAGGTCCGCCTGGAGGGCCTCGAGGTGGCGCACCCAGTCGTCGAACTCGGCCTCGCCGACCTCGCCGGACACCAGCGCGGCCACCTGGTGGAACAGCCCGCCCGCCCACAGCGCCATCCGGCCCTTCGGCGGGATCGACCGCCACAGGCGCCAGAAGCGCGGGCGCTCGAGCTCCTCGCAGGTCGGATCGCGAAAGACGTACGTCCGCAGGTAGCGGGCGTCGAACCACTCGTTGAGCAGGTTGACCGCGTCGTTCGCCGCGATGCGATCGTCTCCGGCGATCAGGACGATCACCGGGAAGTCGGCGTTCCTCAGGTCGTACTGGACGTTGACCAGATCGACGCGCAGGGCCGGGACGATTCGCCCGAAGTCCTCCTTCGTCATCCGGTTGCCGACCTCGGCCGCCGTGAGCACCGCTCAACCTCCCGGGAGTACGCCGGCCAATCCTGTCAGGTCGCGGCGGTGTGCCTCAGCCCCGGCGCGGCCGCGGGCCCGGCCGCGGGCCGCCGGAACACGCCCCGCGCATCGCCGTGTCCACCTGGGTGAACGACAGCGGAGCGACCGGGAGCGGAGTGGGCGCGTCGCGGCGCGTGCGGATGCCGTCCAGCAGGATCCCGAGCGCGCGGCGCCAGGCCTCGCGATCGGCCGCCTCCGTGTAGTCGGCCACGGCCCGCATCATGATGTTCATCAGGGGCAGGTCCGACGGCGCGAGATCCCCGCGCACGACGCCCGCGGCCTGCGCGCGGCAGAGCAGCACCTCGGCCTTGGGGGCGATGCGCGCGCGCGTCCGTGCCACGCGGTCGCGGGCGTCCGCGCTCCCGGCCAGCAACTCGCTCAGCCCCCGGTCGCAGGTGATCAGGACCATGGTGCGCTCGAGGAATCCGGTGAGCCCGGCCCACGGATCGTCCTCGGCCAGGCAGTCCTCCAGGATCCCGTCGATCTCGGCCAGCCGGGTCTCGAACAGCGCCTCGATCAGCAGTCCCTTGTCCGGGAAGCGGCGGTAGACGGTCGCGACGCCCACGCCCGCCCGGTCCGCGATCTGGTCCATGGTCGCGTCGAGCCCGATCTGGGCGAAGACCTCGCGGGCCGCCCCGAGGATCAGGGCGCGGTTGCGCTCCGCGTCGCGGCGCAGAGGGCGCTCGGCTGTCCCTCCCGTGCTCACGCGCGGATCCTAACAGAATCGGAGGCATCACCTCCGTTTACCTGGTAGGGTTCCCGGCACGCCAAGGTGATTCCTCGGAATCACCCACCGAGGGAGTCGATGGGCATGTCGCGGGTGGCCGCCACGAGGACGGGCAACGGGTTCCGGCTGTCGGGGTGGCCCACCGAGATCGCGCTTTTCGGCCTGGCCTTGCTCGCGTACGAGGGGGCGCGCGCGGTCACCCGGGGCAGCACGCCCGACGCGCTCGCCAACGCCCATCGCGTCTTCGGCCTGGAGACGTCGCTCGGCATCAACGTCGAGGCGGGCCTGCAGAGCGCGGTGCTCGGCACGCCGTGGCTCCCGGCGCTGGACTGGGTGTACCTGCTCGCCCAGCAGGCGATCCTCGCGATCGGGATCGTCTACGTCTATCGGGCCAGCCGGCCGGTCTACCGCACGCTGCGCACCACCCTCCTCGCCACCTGGGTGCTGACGCTGCCGGTCTACGCGCTGTTCCCGACAGCGCCGCCGCGGCTCAGCGGGCTGGGCCTGCTCGACACCGTGAGCGCCGGCACGCCGATCGCGCTGGGCTCCGGCTCGGCCACCCTCTTCTACAACCCCTACGCGGCGGTGCCGAGCCTGCACGCCGGCTTCGCCGTCGCCCTGGGAATCGCCGTCGCCCTCACCGCGGGCTCGCGGTTGCTGCGCCTCGCCGGCGTGCTGTGGGGCCCCCTGGTGATCGTCTCGACGTTCGCCACCGGCAACCATTTCGTCGTGGACGCGATGGCCGGGGTCGCGATCACCGCCGTGGGCTTCGGCATCGCGCTGGGCATCGGTCGCCTGCGTCGCGCGGCGTCCCGCCCGGACACGAGCGCGTCCCTCCGTCACGGGGGCGGCACGGCGTACATTTGACCCCATGATCTTGGGCTGCGCGATCTACCGGGAGGGCGTGCGCGTGGCGTCTCCGGAGAACCTGGCCGGAATCGGGCAGGCCTGCCGGAGCGGCGGGGGCATCGCGTGGATCGGGCTCTACGAGCCCACGAGGGATGAGTTCGACGCGGTGGCGGCCGAGTTCGGCCTCCACGAGCTGGTCGTGGAGGACGCCGTCAACGCCCACCAGCGCCCGAAGCTCGAGCGGTACGGCAACACCCTGTTCTGCGTCCTGCGGCCGGCCCGGTACGTCGACGAGACCGAGACCGTCGAGTTCGGGGAGTTGCACATCTTCGCCGGCACCGACTTCGTCATCACCGTGCGGCACGACGCCGCCGCGGATCTCGCCCCGGTGCGCGAGGGCCTCGAGTCCCGCCCCGACCTGCTCAGGCGTGGTCCCGTGGCGGTGCTGCACGCCATCATGGATCGGGTGGTCGACGACTACTCGCCCGTCATCGCCGGCCTCGAGAACGACATCGACGAGATCGAGGACGAGGTCTTCGGCGGTGAGACCGAGGTGTCGCGGCGCATCTACGAGCTCTCCCGCGAGGTGATCGCCTTCCAGCGGGCCACCGCGCCCCTGCCTCCGATGCTCGGCGTGCTGATGGCCGATCCGGCCGTCGGCGACGAGGAGCGCCGCTACCTGCGCGACGTCCAGGACCACGCGCTGCGGGTGCAGGATCAGACCATCAGCTTCCGGGAGCTGCTCCAGAACATCCTGAACGTGAACCTCACACTCGAGACGAAGATGCTCTCGGAGGCCTCCATCGCCCAGAACGAGGAGGTGAAGAGGATCTCCGCCTGGGCCGCGATCCTCTTCGCGCCCACGCTGATCGGGACCATCTACGGGATGAATTTCGACCACATGCCCGAGCTGCACTGGCGTTTCGGCTATCCGTACGCCCTGGGCCTGATGCTCACCACCTCGCTGGTGCTCTACGTCATCTTCCGCAGGCGCGACTGGATTTGAGCGCCTCCCGCCCCGACACGTCCGCTCGCAGCCTCGCGCACTGGAGCGAGGAGGGCAGGCGCTCCATGGAGTCGTTCTACGCGCTCGCGACCGAGGACTACCGCCGGCTCGAGGCGGCGCGCGACTGGGGCGCCGAGCTGACCGCGCGCGCCCGCGCCGATGGGCGCATGCGCCTGCTGGACGTCGCGTGCGGAAGCGGCAGATTCCCATCGGCCCTCCTGGCCGCCGGATTCGCCGAGCGGAACGCGGGTCTCGAGGTGGCGGTCAACCTGCTCGATCCGTCGCCGTTCAGCCTGGCGGAGACCCGCCGCGTGCTGAGGCCCCCGTTCGTCCCCGCCGATGACCTGCAGATCGGCGTCGAGCAGCTCGACACCGATCGCTGGCCGTACGACGCGGCGTGGGCCGTCCACGCCCTCTACGCGGTTCCGCCCGAGATGCTCGGCGAGGGCCTTCGCCGGATGAGCGCCGTGATCCGGCCGGGCGGCCTCGGCATGGTGGCCCAGGCGACCGCGCACTCCCACTACCTGCGGGTCTACGAGGCCTATCGCGCCGCGCACGCGCCGGGGGTCACCCCCTTCACCACCGCGGAGCACGTGGTCGACGAGCTGTGGACGCTCGGAGCCGACCTCGATATGGAGGTGATCACCTACCGCACCGTCAGCGACGACACGGCGGTGGTCGAGGGATTCCTCCAGCGGTGTCTGTTCGACGACACGATCACGCTGGACCGGATGCTCGCGCCCGGTCCCGGCGGCGATCAGCTCGCCGGCTACCTCGACGGATGCCGCGACGGCGACCGGTGGAGCTTCGGCCACGAGGTCTTCCTGCTCACCTGGACGCCCGGCGCGACCTGATCAGGGCGTCGTGCGCGTCCCGCCCTCGGAAACGACGAGGACCACGGCGGTCCCCGGGGCCACATCGGCCGACGCGGCGGGGTTCTGACTGATCACCTGGTTGGCCGGGGCGCCGCTCGCCTGCTGCTGGACCTGCCCCACCGTGAGCCCCGCCCGCTGGAGCGCCGCCGTCGCCGCCGTCAGGGCCTGACCGGTGACGTCCGGAACCGTGACGGGCGTCGCACCGGTGCTGACCGTGATCGCGACGGTCGAGCCGACGTCAACCTGGAGGCCGGCGGCCGGATCCTGGGTGATGACATCGCCCTCGGCCACGGTGTTGCTCGCGCTCTGCACGATTCGCGACGTGAGCCCGGCCGTCGTCAGTGCGCCCGTGGCCTGCTCCTGGCTCAGACCGACGAGCGCGGGCACGGCCACCGTGCCGGTGCCCTGGCTCACCGTGATGGTCACCTTGGAGCCCGCGTCGGCCGAGGCCCCCCCGGCGGGAGACGTCGAGATCACCAGGCCCTTGTTGACCGTGGTGCTCACCTGTCCGGTGGTCGCGGTCGTGAAGTCCGCGGCCTGGAGCGTGCTGACCGCCTTGGCGGCCGTGAGCCCGACCACGTCCGGCACCTTCACGGCCGTGCCGTTGTCGTTGCTCCGGGTGGCGAAGAACACCGCGACCGCCGCGACGATCAGCACCGCGACGATCGCGGCGACGATCCACGGCCACTTCGCGCGCGGCGGCGGGTGAGTCGGCGGGGGAGGGGGCAGCACGACCGTGTCGTTGGCGACCTCGTCGTCGGCGAGCAGACGCGCGCGCAGCTCGTCGGCGGTGCGGATGCGCCCGGCCTCGGCGTCGTCCAGGGTCGTTCGCAGCGCCGCCGGGATCGGTCCGCCGGCCAGCAGGCCGCGGATGGTGCCCGCCACGTCGATGCTCGCGGGGTCGGCGCCCGCCGGGGTCGGGGCTCCGGCGCGGGCGAAGCGCGTGACGCGGATGTGCCCGTCGGGCGTCGCGAGCGCCGAGGCCACGACGGTGTCGGCCTGGCCCCGCTCGTGCCGCTCGACCGCGAGGCAGGCGTCGAGCAGCTCGACCCCGTAGCGGGTGGCTTCGGCCGCCGGGATCGGGGCCCGCCGCCGCGCGACGTCGTCGAGGGGCGTCCCGTCGATCAGTTCGGTTGCCGTGTACGCCCCGCCTCCGTCGATCTCGCCGGCGTCGAGCACCGAGATCGCCTGGGGCGAGTCGGACTGCACGGAGGCCATCCGCCGGCCCTCCTCGAGCAGCGCGGCGGCAGCGGCGCGATCGCCGGCCTCGACGAAACGCAGGGCCACCTCGCGCGACAGGTGGCGGTCGAAGGCCACGTAGACGCGCCCGCCATCGCCCCCGCCGAGCATGCGGATCAGGTCGTACCGCCCGGCGACCACATCTCCGGGTCCCAGGGTCACGCGGGCCTCAACATGGCGGCTACCATACCGATCTGACGCCGCCCGGTCGGCGTAGTCTGCCCGCCGTGAGCCCCGGCCTCTACGGCGCCGTCGTGCGCCCCCTGCTCTTCCGCATCGACCCCGAGCGCGTCCACGAGCTCTCGCTCGCGTCCCTCGGCGTCGCCGCTCCCGTGCTCGCGCGGGTGGCCGGCCCGCCCGACGGGGACGGCCGCCTCGCGCAGACGCTCTTCGGCGTGCGCTTCCCCAACCCGATCGGGCTTGCGGCCGGCTTCGACAAGCGGGCGCGCGCGGCCCCGGCCTGGCCCGCCCTCGGCTTCGGCTTCGCCGAGATGGGCACGGTCACCGAGCACGGCCAGCCGGGCAATCCGCGCCCGCGCATCCACCGCCTGCCCGCCGACCGCGCTCTGATCAACCGGCTGGGCTTCAACAACCCCGGCGCGCGCGCCACGGCCCGCCGTCTCGACGGCTGGCAGCGCCGCGGCCTGCTCGGCAGGGCCCCGCTCGGGGTCAACCTGGGTAAGTCCAAGATCACCGAGGCGGACGCCGCGCCCGGCGACTACGCGGCCTCCCTCGAGCTGCTGTGGCCGTTCGCCGACTACGTCACCGTCAACGTCAGCTCGCCCAACACGCCGGGCCTGCGCGACCTCCAGGCCACCGGTCCCCTCGGCGACATCCTCGCCGCGCTCGACGTCGTCGACGCCCGGCTCGCGGCCGCCCACGGCATGCCCCGCAGGCCCGTCCTGGTCAAGCTGGCGCCCGACCTCGCGCCCGGCCAGGTCAACGCGGCGGTCGATCTGGCCCGCGAGCGGGGGCTGGCGGGGGTGATCGTCAGCAACACCACCCTCGCGCGCGACGGCCTGGTCTCGCCCCCGGATCTGACGACTCGCGAGGGCGGCCTGTCGGGCGCCCCCCTGCGCGAGCGTGCGACTGCGATGGTGCGCCGTGTGGCCCGACGGGCCGGCGGCGAGCTTGTGGTCGTCGGCGTCGGAGGCGTGTTCACCGCGGACGACGTCTGGGAGAAGCTCGCCGCCGGCGCGTCGCTGGTCCAGATCTACACCGGATTCGTCTACGGCGGGCCCTGGACGCCGCGCACGATCGCGGCCGGGTTGGTCGCGCGCATGGACCGCGAGGGTGTGCGCAACGTGTCCGAGATCGTCGGCGGCGAGACCGCCTCGACGGGCCGCTAGGCTCTCGGCCACCCGGCCGGCCGCCACAACCTTTCCCCAAGGGCCCACCTGCTCGAGCTCAGCGACCTGGCGATCGTCTGTGTCACCTGCGCCGCGGCGAGTGTCGTCGCGGGACGCCTGGGTCTCTCGGCGATTCCGATCTTCATCCTCGCGGGAATCCTTCTCGGGCCCTCCCCGGGATTCCCGACGATCATCGAGCCGTCGCAGGGCATCGACCTGCTCGCACGCCTCGGGATCGTGCTGCTCCTCTTCTTCCTGGGGCTGGAGTTCTCGCTCGACCGCATCCTGGCCGCCCGCAGGCTGGTGCTCGTCGGTGGCCTGCTCGACCTGGCCATCAACGGGGGCCTGGGGCTCGTGGTGGGCGTCGCCCTGCTCGGATTCGGCCCCGAGGCCGTGCTCGTGGCCGGGTTGATCTACGTCTCGAGCAGCGGGATCGTCACGCGGGCCCTCTTCGACCTGCGCCGCCTCGCCGACGACGAGACCGACCTGGTCCTCGGCGTGCTGGTGTTCGAGGACCTCGCCATCGCCCTCTTCCTGGGCGTGGCCGCGGCCCTGGCCACCGGCGAGTCGGTGGGCGGGGTCGAGGTGGCGGCCACCGCCGCCGTCGCGCTCGGCTTCGTGCTGGCGTTCCTCGTGGTGGGCCGCTGGGCCCACCACGCCATCGACCGCATCGCGCCCCGCCTCAACCGCGAGCAACTGCTGCTGGGCGCCCTGGCGATCGCGATCGGGGGCGGCGCGCTGGGCGAGGCGGCCGGGCTCTCCGAGGCCGTCGGGGCGCTCCTGGCGGGCATCCTGCTCTCGGGCTCCGAGATCCGCGACCAGATCGAGCAGCAGCTGCTGGGGCTGCGCGACTTCGCCGCCGCGATCTTCTTCTTCGCCTTCGGCATCGAGGTCGATCTCAGCGAGACATCCGCCAAGACCCTGCTGTGGCTGGTGGTCGCGGTCCCGATTGCCGTAGGCGGTAAGCTCGTCGGCGGATATCTTGCGGGGCGGGCGACCAGCTTCACTCGCCGTCAGAGCGTCAACGTGGGATCGTCGCTCGTCGCGCGCGGAGAGTTCACGATCATCCTCGCCAACCTCGCGGCGGGCGGGGTCGCGCTCAACGCCGCGTTCCGGGAGCAGGTGAGCCCGTTCGCCGGGCTGTTCGTTCTGGTCACCGCGGTCACGGGGGTGGTATTGATGAGAGAGTCGCGGCGCATCGGACGGTTCGTCTTCCCACCACCACGCGCCGCGCGCACAGAACCGAGGAGATAGGTCCGATGCTCGAGGTGCGAGAGACCCGGCTCCCGGGAGTGGGCACCAAGTTCACCCTTCGCACCGGCCGCGGCGAGAAGGTGTCGTCGGTGGTCCACCTCGACGGAATGCGTGAGATCTATCACTACACCGACGAGGACGACGAGCCCCACGTGCTGACCCTCAACGACGAGGAGGCCCGTCAGCTGGGCGCGATCATCGGCGGCGTCGTCTACCGCCCCCAGCTCGTCGAGGACCTCGAGGTCGCCCTCAAGGATCTGGTGATGGAGTGGATCGAGCTGCCGGCGGGGAGCCCCCTCGTCGGCCTCACCGTGGCCACCTGTCGCATCCGTTCGACCACCGGCGCGACGATCGTGGCGATCCTGCGTGAGTCGGGGTCGCTGGCGACGCCCCATCCCGACGAGGTGCTGCGGGCCGAGGACACCATGGTGGTGATCGGCCGGCCCGGCAGCTTCGACGACATCCGGCGGCTGGTGTCAGAGGGCCCGCCCGACTGACCCCGGCAGTGCCGTTCTCATGCGTGGTGTCGCTGTGAGGCGCCTGCACGGCCCCCGCTCCCTGCGGGGCGTCCTGGCCGCTCTCGTCGCCGCGCTCGGGCTCGTGCTGGCGCTGCTGATCACGGTGGCGCTGCTGGGCATGATCACCACGGCGCGTCACTACCGCGACGGCGCCGAGCGCGCCCTCCAGCGCCAGACCGCCGCCAACGCCCTGCTCATCGACCTGTTGAGCGCCCAGAGCGCCAACCGCGCCTACATCCTGCTGGCGCGCGGAGACGACTTGGCCGCCTACCTCGCGGCCCGGGCCCGCTACCCGGCCGAGATGGCCGCGCTGAACAGGGCCCTGGCCGGCGAGCCCGAGCTGGTCGCCTCGGCCGACGCGGTCGACCGGACCGCGGGCCTGTGGTTCCAGGAGGCGGTCGAGCTCATCCGCCTGCGTCGCCAGGGGCAGGTGCAGGAGGCGCGCCGGCGCATCAACCAGGGGCTCAGCGAGGCCCGCTTCAACGCGTTCCTCGCCGAGCACGCTCGCCTGCTGGAGGGTGTCGAGGACGTCCGCCTCGAGGGGCTGGCCGCCACCGACCATCGTCGGCGCGTGACCTTCTACGCGATCGTCGCGGCGGCCCTGCTGACCCTGGTGATGGTCGCGTTCGCCAGCCGTCAGCTGTGGCGCCGCGTGGGCGGCCCCATCGCGCTGCTCGGCGCCGGTGTCGGCCGCGTCGCGCGCGGTCGTCTGACCGATCCGATCCCCCCCAGCCCCCAGGCCGTCCGGGAGCTCGCCGACCTGATGGACGGTTTCAACCTGATGCAGAGCGAGGTGCGCCAGGAGCGCGACGCCGTGGCCGCGGCCGCGCGCCGCGAGGCGGCCCAGAAGACCGAGCGCCAGCTGTGGGAGACGGTCCAGAACGGGTTGCTGCCCGAGCGGCTGCCGGCCGTGCGCGGCCTGCGTCTGGCCGCGCGGTACCGCCCGGCCGAGCGCGCCCTGCTCGTCGGCGGCGACTTCTACGACGCCATGGTGCTGCCCGACGGGCGCCTGGCCGTGATGGTGGGCGACATGGCGGGCCACGGGGCGCCGGCCGCCGCCCAGGCCGCCGGCCTGCGCTTCGGGTGGCGCACGCTGGTCTCCGTCAACCCGAACCCCGCCGCGGTGATGGCCGCGCTCAACGCCCAGATGGCCCGCCCGGACCAACGCGCCGAGGGCCTCTTCGCCTCGATCATCTACATGCTCATCGACTCGGGTGGCGCCGTCAGTTTCGCCCCCGCCGGCCACCCGCCGCCGTTCATCCTCACCGCCACCGTCTGCCAGCCGGTGGAGCCACTGGTCAGCGGGCCGCTGCTCGGCGTCTTCGACGAGGCCGAGTGGCCCGTGACACACACGTCGCTGCCCCCCGGCGGCACCATCGTGCTCTACACGGACGGGCTCATCGAGGCGCGCCAGGGCGCCGACCTGTTCGGGGTGGAGCGCGCCTGCACGACCCTGGCCGCCGAGCGCCGCTCGGCCCTGCAGTTGCGCGTCGAGCGCCTGATCGACGCCGCCCGCCGGCACGAGGACCAGAGCCTGCGCGACGACGTCGTCGTGGTTGCCGTGGAGCGGCCGGTGGCCCTGCCGTGGGCGGTGCCCGAGCGGCCCGTGACCGCGACCGTCCGGGTGCCGAACCGGCGGCCGGAGGGCGCGCGGACCGAGACTCCGACCACCTGATTTGACGGTGCCGTCGCCCACGGGGAACATCCGCCGGTGAGGGCCATCGCCAGAGGGGTGCTGATCGGCGTCGTGACCGCGGTGGCGTGTACCGCCCCGGCTGCCGCGCTCGGCGCGACGATCACGGTCACGACGACCGCGGACGCCGTTGGCAGCGACGGCGCGTGCGGTCTGCGTGAGGCGATCAGCGCGGCGAACCTCAACACGACGATCCCGGGCGCCGGCGAGTGCGCCCCCGGGTCGGCCACGCGCCGGGACACCATCGTGCTGGGACCGGGCGTCTACGCGCTCACGCGCGCCGGCGCGGGCGAGAGCGCCAACGCGACCGGCGACCTCGACATCCTGGGCGACGTGGCGATCGTCGGGGCCGGCGCGACGGCCACCACCATCGACGCGCGCGGGATCGACCGCGCGATCCACGTCGCGGCCGGGGCAGGGGCGAGCATCGACGGCGTCACCATCACCGGCGGGATGGCCCCGGCGGGCGCCCCCGGAACGTCCGGAGCCGATGGCGCGCCGGGCGCGGGCGGCGGCGGCATCCTCAACGAGGGGGCTCTCTCGGTCGCGAGGAGCCGCGTCGTCGGCAACACGGGTGGAGCGGGCGGCGCGGGCGGCGACGCCGTCGGCGGCGTGGCGCCCAACGGCGTGGACGGCACCTCGGTCGCCGCGGGCGCGGGCGGGATGGGCGGATCCGGGGGCATCGAGAGCCGCGGGAGCCTGACGCTCTCGGACAGCGTCGTGACCGGCAACCAGGGCGGCCGGGGCGGCCCGGGCGGATCCGCGGCGGGCGGCGCGACCAGCGCGGGCGCGGCCGGGGCGGACGGCGGGGACGCCGCTGGAGGCCGGGGCGGCGACGGAGGCGCGGGCGGCGTCGCCGGGACAGGAGCGACGACCGTGGTGCTGCGCAGCGCGATCCTGGACAACCGGTCCGGCCCCGGCGGCCGAGGTGGCGACGCGCAGGGGGGCGGGGCGGCCGGCGGCGGCAACGGCGGCGACGGAGGCGACGCCACCGGCGGGGCGGGGGGCGATGGCGGGGACGGCGGCGGCATCGTCACCACGGGGGCGCTGACGATCCGCGAGACCACGGTCGCCTCCAACCTGACGGCCTCCGGCGGGCGTGGCGGCGCGGCCACGGGCGGAGCCCGCAGCGGCCTCGACCGCGTGCTCGGGGCGGGCGTCGGCGGGGCCGGTGGCGACGGCGGGGACGCCGGTGGCATCGGGGTCGCCGCGGGCGCGGCGGGCATCATCAACACGACGATCACCGCCAACCTCACGGGCGGTGGCGGAGGGGGAGGCGCGGGTGGCTCCGGCATCCCGGGCGGCGGCCCCGGCAGCGCCGGCGGCGTCGGCGGCGCGGGCGGTCGCGGCGGAGGCGTGTCCAGCGCCGGCAGCCTGACCGTGAGCTTCGCCACCGTCACGCGCAACGGCGAGGGCGCCGACGGGACCGACGGCCGGGCGCTCGACGTCAGCACCCCGGGAGCGACCGGGTCGACGGGTTCGCCCGGAGCCGGCGCGGGCGCCGCGGTGGCCGCGGCCGGTTCGACCACGCTCACCCGCAGCATCCTCAGCGGCAACGGCTGCCAGATCACCCCTGCGCTGCCCGACGACACTCTCGGCGTGGCGTTCCAGGCGCCGGGATGCCCCGGAGCCGTCGCCGACCCGCTGCTCGGATCGCTGGTTGACAACTGGGGCCCCGCGGTCACGATGCGCCCCGGCCCGGGCAGTCCGGCCCTGGATCGCGTCCCCGCGGCGGGGTGTCCGGCCACCGATCAGCGCGGCGCCCGGCGGCCGGGCGGCGCCGCGTGCGACAGCGGCGCCGTCGAGCTCGCGCCCCCGGTCGCCACGACCGGTGCCCCGGGGTTCCTCACCGAGACCACGGCAGACGTGGGGGGCGCGGTCGACACCCGCGGGCTGCCCGCCCAGTTCTACGTCGACTTCGGGCCGACCACCTCCTACGGTGGCCGCACCGCCGGCGTCCCCATCGCCGGGGCGTCCGGCCCGTCGGGTCTCACGGCGACCCTCGTGGGGCTCATGGCGGGCACGACGTACCACTACCGCCTGGTGGCCATCGGCACCGACGGGATCTCGATCGGGGCCGATCGCACGCTCGTGACGCCGGCCGCGCCGCTCGCCGCCGCCACCACCACCTCCTCCTCCCGGCTGCGCATCCTCGGTCTCGCGCTCTCCCCGCGCACCTTCGCCCCGCTCGCCGCCACCGCCGTGCCCACGGCCGCCACCCGCAGGAGGCCGGCCCGGGGCGCCCGGGTCACGGTCCGGCTCTCGCGCCGGGCAAGGGTGCTGATGGCGGTCGAGCGGCCGACCCGGGGGCGCCGCGTCGTCAGGCGCAAGCTCGCGCGCTGCGTCGCCGTCGCCGCCAAGGTGCGCGTTCCCCGCGCCCGGAGGTGCACCCGCTTCCCGGTGGTCGGCACCGTGCGCCGCCAGGGTGTCGCCGGCATCAACCGGTTCGTCTTCACCGGGCGCATCGGCCGCGCCCCCCTGAAGCCCAGGGCCTACCGGTTGCGGGCGACCGCCGTTGACGCGCTCGGCAAGCGGTCGGCGCCGGTGCGACTCACCTTCCGGGTCGTCAGAGCCGTGAAGAAGGCACCTCGGCGGGGATGAACGTGACGGCGTGGGCGCGGTCGTTGGCCGCGCGCGCGCGGGCGTGCGACATCGCGCCGCGGCGGACCAGCATCGCGTACTCCGCGCGCAGCCGGGTGCCGATCATCTCGGGCCCGTCGGTGGCGATCACCACGGGGATTCCGACGTCGTCCAGCGCGAAGACGATCTCCGCCATCTGCTCTTGGTCGCGCACCGCGCCGGTGCGGACGTTGGAGGTCGGGCAGATCTCCAGGACCACGCCCGTGGCGAGGGCCTTCTCCTGCAGGCCGGGGTCGAACGCCGTGATGATGCCGTGGCCCACGCGATCGACCCCCAGGTCGAGCACCTGGTGCATCTCCTCCACGAACGCGCTCGGGTCGGGGGCGTTGACCCCCTCCTCGCCGGCGTGCAGCGTGATGCCGAGGCCCGCCGCCCGCGCGCGGTCCACCAGGGGGGCCAGGTCGCGGTAGGGGTACGGGGCTGCGCTGCCGCCGGGGCGAGGGCCGCCGATGTCGATGGCGATCACCCCGCGGTCGCGGAAGCGGATGGCGCGTTCCACGACGGCCGCGTTCAGCTCGGGCGGGAAACCGCGGTCCATCATCAGGATCAGGCCCGCCCGCACGGGGTACTCGAGCGAGGCCCGGTCGATGCCGTGAACCGCGGCCATCACGATCGCGTCGAGGTCGCGCTCGCCGCCGCGATTGCGTTTGGCCGGGTTGAAGCGCACCTCGTGGGTGGTGATGCGCTGCGAGCGGTAGCCGCCCGAGATCATCCCGTGGACCGCCCGGAACACCCCCTCCGGACTGCTCTGGATGAGCTCGGTGAGGTGATAGATCTGGTCCAGGCCGTCGAGCCCGTCCGTGCCGCCACCGACGTTGGTCGCGCCGGCGAAGTGCCAGTAGTCGCGGTAGGGGAGCTTTATCCCCTGCTCGTGGGCCAGCTCCCACATGGTCGCCGCATCAACGCCCCCGCCGAGGTGGGCATGCAGCTCGGCGAGGGGCTCGTCCGCGGCGAAGACCGGGTTCACGCCCGGACTACTCGACCCCGAGCAGCGGCTGGAGCTCGCCCTCCTGGAACATCTCGGTCACGATGTCGCACCCGCCGACGAGCGTGCCGTTGACGAAGAGCTGCGGGATCGTCGGCCAGTCCGACCAGCCGGACAGCACCTGCCGGATGCGCGGGTCCACCAGGATGTCGCGCGATCCGTACTCCACCCCGAGGTGGTTGAGGATCTGGACCACCTGGTTCGAGAAACCGCAGCGCGGCTGCTCGGGCGTGCCCTTCAGGTACAGGAATACCTTGTTCGCAGCGACCTCGGCCGTGATCTGGTCGAGGATCTCCTGCTCGGTGAGCGTGATCGTTTCGGTCATGTCGTCTCCGGTGCGCGCGTCTTCAGGGCGAGCGCGTGGATGCTGCCGTCGTCGAAACGGCCCTGGACGGCCGCGTAGACGAGCTTGTGCTGCTCCAGGCGCGTGAGGCCGGCGAACTGGGGCGCCACCACCGATGCCGCGAGGTGATCGCCGCCGCCCTGGTTGACGATCTCCGCGCTCGCGCCCGGGAGCGCGGCTTCGATCATCGACGTGAGCTCAGACAGGTCCGCCATCGGCTCCACGATAGCGCCCGTCGGCTCCTTCAGCCCGAAAACCCTGCCAATCAGAAGGTTTCTTCCGTACATTGGTCCTACGGCGGCGCGGACGAGGAGGAGCGGAAGATGAAGAAGATCGAGGCGTACATCCGGCATGAGGCGCTCGAGGCGATCCACGACACGTTGGCCGAGCGTGGCCTGCCGTCGATGAGCGTCAGCGAGGTCAAGGGATCGGGCCGGCAGAAGGGCTTCACCGAGAGCTATCGCGGCGCGCGCACCACCATCTACCTGCGCCCCAAGCTCAAGCTCGAGATGGCGGTCAACGACGAGGATCTCGACAGGGCCGTCGACACGATTCTGGAGCTCTCGCACACCGGCAACCCGGGTGACGGCAAGATCTTCATCATCGACATCGAGGAAGCCGTCCGCGTGCGCACCGGCGAGCGTGGCGTCGCGGTGCTCCAGGCGCACGTCTAGGCACGTCGGGGAACCCCGGACGGCTACCCGGCGGCCAGCGTCGATGCGAGGGCTGCCGGCTCGGTCACCGGGGCGAGACAGGTGAACGCGCGGCACACGTAGGCGGCCGGAGCGCCGTCCACGAGGGGCCGGTCCGCCAGGAGAGGGGCGGCCCCGGCCGCGGAGGGGTCCGACGGATCGCCCACCGCGATGGCGTCGAAGGGGCCGGCTCCCTGGCGCGCGATCTGGAGCAGCGCCGCGCTGCGGGGGTCGTCCGGAGCGCCCACGATCGCGATCTGGCGCCGGGGGGCGAGATGGTGGTCGAGCGCGATCAGCGCGGTCCCGAACGCCTGGGGGAAACGGGCGAGATCGCCGAGCACCATCCTCAGCGCGCCGACGGCGAGGTCCTCGAGGGCACTCTCGCCTGTGAGGTCGGCCAGCCGCAGCAGCACGTGGGCGGCCTGGGAGTTGCCCGCGGGCGACGGGTGGTCTTCGAGCTCCCGGGTGCGAGCCACCAGGGCCTCGCCGTCCGATCCCGCGTAGAAGAAACCGCCCGCGACGGGATCGCCGAACAGCGCGACCATCCGCTCCGCGATGTCGCGCGCGGCCCGGAGCCAGCGCGGTTCGAAGGTGGCGGCATAGAGACACAGCAGGCCGTGGCAGAGATCGGCGTGGTCGTCCAGCTGGCCGAGGTGACCCGGCCCGGCATGTGAGTGGACACGTCGCAGGCGGCCGTCGACGACCATGGCGCCGAGCACGAAATCCGCCGCCGCCGCCGCCGCATCGATGTAGTCGTCGCGCCCGAGCACGACGCCGCCGTCGGCGAGGGCCGCGATCGCCAGCCCGTTCCACGCGGCCACCACCTTGTCGTCGCGCGCGGGCGCGGGGCGCTCGGCGCGGGCGGCGTAGAGCGTCGGCAGCGCCGCCGCGACCAGCGGCTCGGCGTCCTGGCCCAGCTCCCGCGACACGGCGTCGAGCGGCGCGACCACCCGCAGGATCGAGGCGCCCTCGAAGTTGCCCTCGGCCGTGACGCCGTAGCGCAGGGTCACCGCCCGCGCCTGGTCGGCGGGCAGCAGCCGCTCCAGCTCGGCGGGGCTCCACACGAAGAAGGCGCCCTCGCCACCGGGCGAGTCGGCGTCCTGCGCGGACGCGAACCCTCCGCCCTCGACCCGCATCTCGCGCAGGAGGTAGTCGAGCGTCGTCTCGGCGACCCGCCGGTGGCCCGGCCCGCCCGTGAGCCGGTGGGCGAGCGCGTAGTCGCGCGCCAGCAGGGCGTTGTCATAGAGCATCTTCTCGAAGTGGGGCACGAGCCAGTGGTCATCCACGCTGTACCGGTGGAAGCCTCCGCCGACCTGGTCGTGGATGCCGCCGTCGGCCATCGCGTTCAGCGTCCGCTCCACCATCTCGCGCGCGTTGATGTCGTCGGGCCTGCGCCACAGCCGGCGCAACAGGAACTCCAGCGCCAGCGAGGGCGGGAACTTCGGGGCCCCGCCGAAGCCGCCCTCGACGGGATCGAAGATGCGCGCGAGGCCCACCACCGCGTCGTCCAGCACCCGGGTCCCGAGATCGTCGGTCGAGGGGCGGCGCTCCGAGGCCATCGCCAGCCGCCGGGCCACCTCCTCGGCCTGGCCCTCCACGTCCTCGCGGCGGTTGCGGTACGCGCCGGCGATCGCGCGGCACAGGTCGGGAAAGGCCGGCAGGCCGCCGCGGGCCTCGTTGGGGAAATACGTGCCCGCGTAGAAGGGCCGCCCGTCGGGAGTCAGGAACACCGTCATCGGCCATCCTCCCTGGCCCGCCAGCGAGAGCGTCGCCTGCATGTACAGGGCGTCCACGTCGGGACGCTCCTCGCGATCGACCTTCACGTTGACGAACAGTTCGTTCATCACCGCGGACGTCTCGGGATCCTCGAACGACTCGTGCGCCATCACGTGGCACCAGTGGCACGACGAGTAGCCGATCGAGAGCAGCACCGGGCGATCCTCGTCCGCGGCGCGCTGCAGGGCCTCGCTGCCCCACGGGTACCAGTCCACCGGATTGTCGGCGTGCTGGCGGAGGTAGAGGCTCGACTCGTTCGCCAGGCGATTCACCGTCCGAGCATAGTCCCGGCCCCCCGGCGGACGTCCGCTACCGTTCGTCCCATGGTCGATCCGTTCATCGCCGCCGCGGGCCCTGCGCCAGCACGCGGCACCGAGGGCCGCTGGCGCCAGGTCGCGTTGCTCGCCGCCTCGTCGGCGATCGGCGACGCCCAGCGCGCGGCGACCGGTCTCGCCGCGGCACTGCTCGCGCTCGACCACCCCGCCGCCGCCGCGGTGGCCCTCGAGAGGGCCGATCCCGATGACCCCTGGGCACGCTGGTGGGGCGTGCTCGCCGTCGGGCAGGCCTCCGGCGCGGCCGGCCTGCGGGCGGCGCTCGACGCCGCCCTGGCCGCCCCGGCCGAGGGCCCGGACTCCCGCGAGGTGGCGCGCCGCCTCGAGGATCTCGACCACGAGCTCGTCGCGCTGGAGACGGGCGTCGACGAGAGCGCGCGCTTCGCCCTGCTCGGCCACCGCGCGCGGCCGGAGCGGCGCATCCTGCTGGGCGGCCGCTCGTCGTCGGCCTTCCTGGTCGAGCCCGGCTGGGACCGGCTGCGGCTCGTCCGCCTGGCTCCCTCCGAGGGGCCCGCGCTGGGCAATCGCGCCCATATGAACGTGCTCGAGGTGATCGCGGCCGTGCGACGCGGCGAGGCCGGTCCCGGATGGAGCGTCGTCGACGACGAGCCCCTCACCCTGGAGCCCGAGGCCATGCTCGCCGCGCTGCGCGAGGACCCCGCGGCACGCGACCGCCGCCTGGTGACCCTCGCGCGCGAGGTGGCCGAGGAGCGCGAGCGCCTGATGGAGGAGCGCGCCGCCCTCGCCGAGGAGCGCGCGATGCTCGCGGCAGAGCGCACCCGCCGCGCCCGGGTGAAGCCGGCGCCCGTGTCGTCGCGGCCCGCGAACCCCGTCGCCCTGCCCCGCACCGGCGAGGAGGCGGCCGCGCTGCTCGGCATCCCGGCCGGCGCACCCCCCAGCGAGGTCGAGCGCGCCTACCGCGATCAGGTCACCCGATGCCACCCCGACCGGGTCGCCGGCCTGCACCCCACGATCCGCGGCCAGGCCGAGGGGCTGACGGTCGCGCTCAACGCGGCGCGAGACCTGTTGCTCGGCCGCGCCCCGGTGCGGCGCGCTCAGCGCGCCAGCGGGTAGCGCCTCCCCCTCCACTCGGCGCCGGTGCCGCGCAGGCGGCCGACCGCCCCGCGGATCGCGGCGCCGCCGAGCACCAGCAGCCCCAGCGGCAGGGTCGGGGCGTAGCGGGCGGGCGTGGGCACCGCCCATGACGACAGGCGCTGCAGGGCGATGAGCGCGGCCGTACCCCCGAGCCCGGTCACCGCGAGGGCCCGGTCGCGGCGCAGCAGCCCGGCCGTCGCCGCGACCGCGGGAAGCACGGCGAGGGCTGCGAGCGTGAGGGCGCCCACCACCGCCTTGCCCGGAGCGCCGGCGGCCCCGAAGGAGGCGTTCTTGCTCCAGCCGTCCCACACCTCGCGCGCCCCGTGGTACATGCGGAGCCGGGCCAGGTGGCCCGCCGGGGCGGGGAGCAGCAGCGCCCCGTGCCGCTTGACGGCCGAGGCGAGGGTCACGTCGTCGACCATCCGCCCGCGGATGGCGGCGTGGCCGCCGACGGCGTCGTAGAGCGGGCGCGGCATGAGCATGTAGCCGCCGGCGGCGATGGCGACCGTGCTGCGCGGCGATCGCGCCAGCGGCCCGGGCGCGACGAAGGTGCCGATGGCCACCAGCGCGGCCGGCGTCACCACCCGCTCGGTGATCCCCCCGCTGTCGATGGTCGGGAACAGGGTCAGCCCTCCACGCCCGAGCCGCATGGCCATCGCGAGCGTCCGGCCGAGGGAATCGGGCGAGTGGAGCACGTCGGCGTCGGTGAACAGGAGCCAGTCGCCGTCGGCGTGCGCCACGCCCTGCCAGCAGGCCCACGGCTTGCCGATCCACCCCTCGGGCAGCGGGGCGCCCGCCACGACGCGCACGCGCGGATCGCCGGCGGCCGCCGCGGTCGCCGCCGCGAACGTGTCGTCGTCGGACTGGTCGTCGACCACCACCACCTGGACCCGCGGGTAGTCGAGCGCGCGCAGGCTGCCGATCGCCGCGCCGATCCCGCGCGCCTCGTTGCGCGCGGGCACCACGACGCTCACGCGGGGCCCGTCGCCGGCGGGCGGCTCGGCGGCGGGGCGGTGGGCCGCGCGCCTCTCGTGACAGGCGAGGGCCGCGGCGCCGGTCCACAGCGCGGCGGCGACCCCGGCGGCGAGGAGGAGGTCGTCGCGCACCGTCCGAGGTTAGTGAAGACGCGTCATGCTGGGCCGGTGAGCGTCGCCGGCATCATCCTCGCCGCGGGTCGCGGGGCACGCATGGGACGGCCCAAGCAGCTCTCGGTGCTGGAGGGGCGGCCCCTCGTGCAGCACGTCATCGACGCCGCCGTCGCGGCGTCCCTGACGGACGTGGCGGTCGTGCTCGGCCACGCCGCCGACGCGGTCGCCGCCGCCCTGCGGCTGCCTCCCGGCGTCACGATCGTCGTCAACCCGCGCTACGCCGAGGGCCAGTCCACCTCGCTGCGCGCCGGCCTCGCCCGGGCCCCGGCCCGCGCCGGCGCCGCGGTCGTGCTCCTGGGCGATCAGCCCGAGGTGCGCGTCGATGCGATCCGTGCCGTGGTGCGGGCCCAGGCGCGCAGCGACGCCCCGGTCCTGCGGGCGGCCTACGGCGGCCGTCCGTCCCACCCGGTGGCGCTCGCGCGCTCGGTGTGGCCCGAGGCCGAGGCGCTGCGCGGCGACGCCGGGGCCCGCGCGCTGATCGCGGCCCACGCGGGCCGGGTGGAGCTGGTCGAGGTGGGCGGCGCGCCGCCCGAGGACATCGACAGCCCGGAGGACCTGGAGCGCCTTCTGGCCCGCCGCGCTAGCCCGCGTGCCGGATGACCTCGGCCACCTCTTCGAGGCTCTGCAGGTTGTGCCCGGCCTGGAACACGTCGATGTGGGGCAGCGCCGCGGCCATGCCGCGGGCGAGCGGCTCGTAGGAGTCGCCGCCCTTCAGCGGGTTGAGCCAGACCACGCGGTGCGCGAGGCGGGCCAGGCGCTCCATCTGCGCGCCCAGCAGCTCCGGGTCGCCCACCTCCAGGCCGTCGGAGAGGATGACGCAGACGGCGCCGCGCACCACCCGCGTGCGCCCGTGCTCGTCCATCAGCCGCTTCAGCGACGCGCCGATGCGGGTGCCGCCGTCCCAGTCGGTCGCCTCCTCGGCCGCGGCGGCGAAGGCGGCGTCGGGATCGGAGTTGGCCAGGGCGCGCGTCATGCGCGTGAGCCGGGTGCCGAAGGCGAAGGCCTCCCAGTCCGGACCGGTCCGGAGGGCGGCGTGGGCGAACATCGTGAGGGCGCGCGAGTAGGTGGACATCGATCCCGAGACGTCCAGCACGAGCAGCAGGCGCCGTGGCTGGACCCGCCGCCGCCGCCACGCGCGCTCGATCGGCTCGCCTCCGGTGCGCATCGCGCGGCGGAGCGTCCGCCGCAGGTCGGGCTCACCGGATCCGGCAGCCCTGCGGCGCCGCGTGCGCCGCGCCGGCGTCCGCAGGCGCAGGCGGGCCATCAGCCGCGCGAGGATCGCCAGCTCCCCCGGGGTGCAGTCGGCGAAGCTCTTGCGCCGCAGCGCCTCGATCGGGCTGGCGAGGCTCACGTCGCGCGCGTCGCCCGGCGCGCCCGCGTCCACCGAGATCTCGGCGGGGGCCGCGACGCCCCTCCGGCGGTCCGCCGGTTCCCGGGGGGGCGGATGCGGAAGGGGGATCCGGAACGCCTCCGCGAACGCGCGGTCGAAGGCGTCGATGTCCTCCCGGCGGGAGATCAGCGTGGCGCGGGCCGCCCAGTAGAGGTCGTCCGCGCCGACGGCCGCCACCCCGCGGGCCATCGAGAGGACGCGCCCGGTCCCGACCGGGACCCCCCGGTCGCGCAGCCCGCGGGCGAGGGCCATCGCGGGCTCGATGTCGGCGGCCACCTCAGATGACCTCCGGGAGGATCCGGCGCACCATCGCCAGGTCGTCGTGGTTCTTCAGGGCGGCGCCGAGCGTCTCGTCGGCCGACGCGCGATCGATGCGCCCGATGCCGAGCGCCGCGAGGGCGTGGGTCCAGTCGATCGCCTCGGCCGGGCCCGGGCGCTTGGCGAGGTCCAGCGCGCGGAGCCGCGCGACGACCTCGGCCACCGAGCGCGCCAGCGCCTCGGAGGCCTCCGGAGCGCGCAGGCGGATGATCGCGATCTCGCGCTCGAGGTCCGGGTAGTCGATCCAGTGGTACAGGCAGCGGCGCTTGAGGGCGTCGTGCAGCTCACGGGTGCGGTTGGACGTGAGCACCACGACCGGCGGCGCGTCCGCGGTCACCGTGCCGATCTCGGGGATGGTGACCGCCGAGTCGGCCAGAACCTCCAGCAGGAAGGCCTCGAACTCCTCGTCGGCGCGGTCGATCTCGTCGATGAGCAGCACCGCCCCGGCCCCGGCGCGGACCGCGCGCAGAAGCGGGCGCTCGACGAGGAACTCGGGCCCGTAGAGCTCGGCGGCCCGGCGCGAGGGGTCGAGCGTGCCCTCCTGGAGCGTGCGCGCGTAGAGCAGCTGGCGGGCGTAGTCCCATTCGTAGAGCGCCTGTCCGGCGTCGATGCCCTCGTAGCACTGCAGGCGGATCATCTCGGCGCCGAGGACCTGCGCGAGGGTGCGCGCGATCTCGGTCTTGCCGACGCCGGGCTCGCCCTCCAGCAGCAGCGGGCGGCGCAGCGAGAGGGCCAGGAACACCGACACCACGAGACCGCGATCGGCGAGGTACGACGCGCCGGCGAGCGCCCTGTCGAGCTCGTCGACATCGGCGAAGGCCATTGGCACCCCCGGTTCTTGAGAGGACATCGTGATGATATTGACGATCTTTCCCTCCGGCCGTAGTGTCGAGCTCCGGGAGCGACATAGAGGTCGCCCAGTGCGGGACGTGCTGCCGACAGTGGAGGAGTGGGTCCGGGACGGCCGGAGGGTCGCCCTCTGCACGGTGGTGCGGGTCGAGCGATCCGCCCCGCGCCTCCCCGGAAGCGTGATGGCGGTCGCGGACACCGGCGAGGTGGCGGGCTCGGTGACCGGCGGCTGCGTGGAGTCGGCCCTCTACGCGGAGACGGAGGAGGTGCTCGCGGGAGGCCCTGCGCGCCTGGTGGCCTTCGGCATCGTCGACGACGAGGCCTTCGAGGTCGGGCTCCCCTGCGGCGGCACCGTCCACGTCTTCATCGAGATGCTCGACCCCGAGGTCTTCGCCGGGGTCGCGGCGGCCGTGCGCGACGACCGCCCGGTGGCCTACGTCACGACGATCGCCGGCGAGCACCCGGGCCGTTCGCGGCTGGTCGGGCGCGACGCCGCGGGCGCCGACGGGATCGAGCGCGCCGCGCTCCCTCTGCTCGCACTGGGCGAGAGCGCCATCGTGGCGGTCGGGGACGAGGAGGTGTTCGTCTCGTCGCTCGTCCCGCGCCCCGCGATGTACATCTTCGGCGCGATCGACTTCGCCTCGGCTCTCGCGACCGTGGGGCGCTTCCTGGGCTACCGGGTCACCGTCTGCGACCCGCGGGCGCTCTTCATCACGCCCGCCCGCTTCCCGGACGCCGACGAGCTGGTGACCGAGTGGCCGCACGACTTCCTGGCGCATGCCCCCATCGACGAGCGCACGGCGATCTGCGTGCTCACCCACGACGAGAAGTTCGACGTGCCGGCGCTGCTCGCGGCCGTCCGCACTCCGGCGCGCTTCATCGGCGCCATGGGCAGCCGGCGCACCACCGACCGGCGCCGGGCCCGCCTGCTGGAGGAGGGGGCGAGCGAGGCGGACCTCGCGCGGGTCCACGCGCCGATCGGCATCTCGATCGGGTCGCGCACGCCCGAGGAGGTCGCGATCGCCATCGGGGCGCAGATCACGGCGGTGGTCAACAGGGTGGACGCCCCCGCCCCGGCCGCGACATGAGCACGGCCCGCCGCCGGGGGGATCCGTGAGGCTCGATCACGCCTTCGAGGTGCCGGCGTCCCCCGAGGAGACGCAGACGCTGATGCTCGACGCCGAGCGCGTCGTTCCGTGCATGCCCGGCGCGACGTTGGTGGAGGTCGTCGACCACCGGACCTGGAAGGCGAAGATGGACGTCAAGCTGGGACCCATCGGGATGAAGTTCCTCGTCGACGTGACGCTGCTCGATCGCGACGACGACTCCCACCGGGTGCGGCTCGGCGTCAGCGGCCGCGATACGCGCGGCAAGGGCGGCGCGGAGGGCACGGTCGTGTCGGAGCTGTCCGCGCTCGGCACGGGGACCCGGGTGGAGATGGACACGGAGCTCCACTTCTCGGGCCAGGTCGCGCAGCTCGGCCGCCCCGGCGTGGTGCAGGACGTGTCCAACAGGCTGGTCGATCAGTTCGCGGAGTGCATCAAGGCGCAGCTGTCCGCGCCTCCCGAGATCGCCGCCGCGAAGGTCGTCGAGGCACAGAAGCCGATCTCCGGCTTCTCACTGGCGGTCGCCGCGCTCATGTCGGCGATCAAACGACTGCTCGGCCGTGGGGATGGCCGTGAAAAGGGGGAACCGACGTGAAGCGCATCACGGTCACGGTCAATGGCCAGAGCCACACGCGCGACGTCGAGGAGCGCGAGCTCCTCGTTCACTTCCTGCGCGACGAGCTCGGGCTCACGGGCACCAACATCGGGTGCGACACCTCGTCGTGCGGCACCTGCACGGTGCACCTCGACGGCCAGTCGGTGAAGTCGTGCACCCTCCTCGCCGTCCAGGCCGACGGCGCCGTGGTCACCACCATCGAGGGGCTCGCCACCAACGGCGACCTGCACCCGATGCAGGCGGCCTTCCAGGAGAACCACGGGCTCCAGTGCGGCTACTGCACCCCGGGGATGATCATGGCTGCGGTCGGCCTCCTGGAGGAGAACCCCAATCCCAGCGACGACGAGATCCGTCATGGCCTCGAGGGCAACCTCTGTCGCTGCACCGGTTACCAGAACATCGTCAAGGCCGTCTCGGCCGTGGCCGGATCCTAGGAGGCCGAAGATGGCGACCACAGAAGCATCCTCGGCGTTCATCGGGCAGCCGGTGGCGCGCAAGGAGGACCCCGAGCTCATCACGGGCCGGGCGCGGTACGTCGATGACATCACGGTCCCGGGCATGCTCTGGGTGTCCGTGGTGCGCAGCCCCTTCGCGCACGCGCGGATCAACGGGGTCGATGTCTCCCGGGCGCTCGCGATGGACGGCTGCGTCGCCGCCTTCAGCGGCGCGGACCTGGCCGGCGAGTGGCCGGCCCCCCTGGTCTGCGCCTGGCCGGTCACCGACGACATCAAGATGAGCGAGCATTGGCCGCTCGCCAAGGACAAGGCCCGGTACGTGGGCGAGGGCGTCGCCGTGGTGGTGGCCACGTCCCGCGTCCTCGCCAAGGACGCCGCCGAGCTGGTCGAGGTGGACTGGGAGCCGCTGCCGGCCGTCACCGATCCGCTCGCGGCGATGGAGGACGGCGCCCCGTTGGTGCACGACGACTTCGGCACCAACGTGTCGAGCGTCTGGGGGTTCGACAAGGGTGACTCGCCGGCCCCCCACAAGAGCTCCAAGCCCTTCTTCGACGATCCCGACCTGGTCAAGGTCAAGCAGCGCTACCGGCTGCGCCGCCTGATCCCCAACGCCCTGGAGCCGCGCGGGGTGCTCGTGGACCCGAACGTCGCGATGGGCGAGTACACGATGTACACCGCCAGCCAGATCCCCCACATCGTGCGCACGGCTCAGGCCATCACGTGTGGTATCCCCGAGGCCAAGCTGCGGGTCGTGGCCCCGGATGTGGGCGGAGGGTTCGGCTCGAAGCTCGACACGTACGCCGAGGAGTCGATCTGCCTTGCGCTCGCGCGGCGGCTCAACCGAGCGGTCAAGTGGACGGCGGAGCGCTCCGAGGACTACCTGGCCACGATCCACGGTCGCGACCTCTACACCGACATGGAGATGGCCAGCACGCGCGACGGCCGGCTGAAGGCGGTGCGCGCGACGGTCCACTGCGCGGTCGGCGCCTACCACCAGATCGTCACCCCCGGCATCCAGATGCTCTCCGCCTGGCTCTACGGGGGCCTCTACGACGTCGAGGGCTACGACTTCGAGTACACCAACGTCTACACCCACACCACGCCCACCGACGCCTACCGCGGCGCCGGGCGGCCCGAGGCCACCTACGCCGTCGAGCGGACGATGGACCTGCTGGCGCGCGAGCTGGGCATGGACCCCGCGGAGCTGCGCCTCAAGAACTACATACCGACCGAGAGCTTCCCCAACCACACCATCGCGAGCGGCCTGACGGTCGACTCGGGCGACTATCCGCTGACCCACGAGGCGATGATCGCGGCCGTCAACTACGCGGACGTGCGCCGCCAGCAGGCCGAGCGCCGCCAGAGCGGGTCCACCACGCAGATCGGCATCGGGCTCTCGACCTGGACCGAGATGTGCGGGCTGGCCCCCTCGCGGGTGCTGCACGCGCTCAAGTACATCGCCGGCGGCTGGGACGCCGCGACGATCGAGATGCTCCCCACCGGGACGGTGCGGGTGCTGATCGGGGTGACCCCCCACGGTCAGGGCCACGTGACCACGTTCTCGCAGATCGTCGCCGACCAGCTCGGCGTCGGGTTCGAGGACGTCGAGGTGCTCCACGGCGACACCCAGGTGGTGCCGCTGGGCATGGACACCTACGGCAGCCGCTCGCTGGCGGTCGGAGGCGTCGCGACGCACTTCGCCGGCGAGAAGATCATCGCCAAGGCGCGCACGCTCGCCGCCCACCAGCTCGAGTGCAGCGAGGACGACCTGGATTTCGCCCACGGCGACTTCACGGTGCGCGGCACCGACAGGTCGGCCAACATCAAGGCCCTCGCGTTCGCGGCCTGGACGGCGCACGACCTGCCCGACGGCATGGAGCCGGGACTCACCGCCACTCACCTCTACGACCCGCCCAACTTCTCGTGGCCGAACGGCGCGCACGCCTGCGTGGTGCAGGTGGACACCGAGACCGGGGCGGTCGACATCCTCCGCTACGTCGCGGTCAACGACTGCGGTGTGGTGATCAACCCGCTCGTCGTCGAGGGTCAGGTGCACGGCGGCGTGGCCCAGGGAATCGCCGAAGCCCTCTTCGAGGAGGCGGGCTACGACGAGGAGGGAAACCTGCGTCACGGGAACATGACCACCTACCAGATCCCCGGGGCGCCGGAGATCCCGTCGATGGAGCTCTCGCGCACCTGCACCCCGAGCCCGAGCAACCCGCTCGGCGTGAAGGGCATCGGCGAGGCGGGCACCATCGCCTCGCCGCCGGCGGTCGTCAACGCGATCGTGGACGCGCTCTCGCACCTCGGCGTCACCGACGTCGAGCGTCCGGCCACCCCCGAGAGAGTCTGGAACGCGATCCAGGAGGCGACGCGATGATCCCGGCCGGATTCGACTACGAGGTCGCCGAGTCGGTCAACCACGCGCTGGAGCTCCTGCGCACCAAGGAGGACCCCAAGCTGATCGCCGGCGGCCACAGCCTCCTGCCGCTGATGAAGCTCCGTCTCGCGCGGCCGGCGACGCTGGTGGACATCGGGCGCCTCGACCTGCGCGGCGTCCGCGACGGCGGCGACCACCTGGCGATCGGCGGCCTCACCCGCCATCACGACCTCAACACCGACCCGCTCGCCCGGGAGCAGTGCCCGCTGATCGCCTTCGCGGCGGGTCTGGTGGGCGATCCGCAGGTGCGCCACCGGGGCACGATCGGCGGATCGCTCGCCCACGGCGACCCGGCATCGGACCTGCCCACGATCTGCCTCGTCCTCGACGCCGTGATCGTGGCGCGTGGGCCCGACGGGGAGCGCGCGATCGACGCCGCGGCGTTCTTCAACGGGTTCTTCGAGACCGCCCTCGCCGAGGACGAGATCATCACCGAGGTGCGCGTGCCGAAGACCGGCGCGGCGGGGTGGAGCTACCTGAAGTTCCGCCAGCGGTCGCTCGACTGGGCCACCGTCGGCGTCGCCGCCGTGGTCGGGGCGAGCAACGGCGCGATCCAGGGGGCGCGGATCGCCCTGACCAACATGGGCCATACGCCCTTGCGCGCCTCGGCCGCCGAGGCCGCCCTCGCCGGCGCTCCGCGCGATGCGGTGCCGCAGGCGGCCCAGAGCGCGGACGAGGGCACCGACCCGCCGGCCGACACCTGGGCGAGCGCGGACTTCCGCCGCCACCTCGCGCGGGTGCTCACCGGGCGCGCCGTGGAGGAGGCGCTGTCGCGATGACGTACGCCCCGGCCGGGTCCCCGCGGGCTCGGCCGGGCCGTGGCGCGTACCCTTCGGCGATGAGCTCCACGACTTCGCTGCGCGACGGGTTCGGACGGGTCCATCGGTCCCTGAGGGTGTCGGTGACCGATCGCTGCAACCTGCGGTGCCGCTACTGCATGCCGGCCGAGGGCATGAAATGGCTGCCGCGCGAGGAACTGCTCGACGACGACGAGCTCGTGCGTCTCGTGCGGCTCTTCGCCCGCGCGGGCGTGAGCGAGATCCGGGTGACCGGGGGCGAGCCGCTGGTCCGGCCCGGGCTGCCCGCCCTCGTCGGCCGCTTCGCGGCGGTCGAGGGCGTGCGCGAGGTGGCCATGACCACCAACGGCGTGCTGCTCGGCGGCGTCGTCGATGAGCTGGTGGCCAACGGCCTCCACCGGGTCAACGTCAGCATCGACTCGCTCGATCCGGTCCGCTTCGCGGCGATCACGCGGCGCGACGACCTGGCGCGCGTGCTCGAGGGGCTGGCGGCCTGCGAGCGCCACGAATCCCTGCGCCCGATCAAGGTCAACGCCGTCGCGCTGCGCGGGGTGAGCGAGCCGGACGTGCTCCCGCTGGCCGAGATGGCCCGCCGCCGTCCCTACGTGGTGCGCTTCATCGAGGTCATGCCCCTCGACGCCCCGCGCGAGTGGACCCGCGACGCGGTGCTCTCGGGCGCCGAGCTGCGGGCGATGATCGGGGCGCGCTGGCCCCTCGAGCCGCTCGATCCCGAGCGCGCCTCGGCCACCGGCACCCGCTGGCGGTTCGCCGACGGGGCGGGGGAGCTCCAGTTCGTGTCGTCGGTGACCGAGCCCTTCTGCGCCACCTGCGACCGCCTGCGGCTCACGGCCGACGGCCAGCTGCGCACCTGCCTCTTCGCCGAGTGGGAGACCGACCTGCGCGGCCCGCTGCGCGCCGGCGCGAGCGACGACGAGCTGATCGCGGTGGCCCAGGGCGCGGTGGCGCGCAAGGAGGCCGGGCACGGAATGGCCGATCCGGCGTGGACCTACGCCGGCCGGCCGATGAGCATGATCGGCGGATGACGGGGGAGGGGCGGTGCTCGACGCGGCGATCGTCCTGGCCGGCGGGCGCTCCTCGCGGATGGGGCGCGCCAAGGCCTCCCTCGACTGGGAGGGGGCGCCGCTCCTTCCACGCACGGTCGCGACCCTCGGTGCCGTGGCGAACCGCGTGGTGGTGGTGCGTTCGCCCGGGCAGGCGCTGCCGCCGCTGCCCGCCGCCGTGACCGTCGTCGAGGACGCCCTCCCCGGCCGCGGTCCCCTCGAGGGGCTGCTCGCCGGCCTGCGCTCCCTGGGGCGCCCCGACGAGGTCGCCTTCGTCTGCGCGACGGACATGCCGCTGCTCCGCGCCCGTTTCGCGGAGCGCGTCGCCGCGCTGCTGCGACCGGGGGACGCCGCCGTCGTTCCGGAGGTCGGCGGGGTCCTCCATCCCCTCGCCGGGGCGTACCGCGCGCGCCTGGCGGGCCGGGTCGCCGACCGGCTCGAGGGCGGCCGCCTCAGCATGATGGGCCTTCTCGACGACTGCGGGGCGCGAACGCTGGACGAGGCCGCGCTGCTCGCCGACCCCGGCCTGGCGGCCGCCGACCCCGGCCTCGAGAGCCTCGTCAACCTCAACACGCTCGACGATCTCGCCGCGCTCTCCGGCCGGGCCGATCAGTTCAGAAGGGAGAACGCCACCCGCGTCCCCGCGGCGCCGTCGTCGTCCTCGCGCAGCCAGGCGAGCGCGGTCGCCCCCGCCAGCGAGGCCACGGAGTGAGAGCCCTGATCGGCGAGGGGCGTCAGCCCGTCGGGGCCCTCGACGCAGCGCACGAGCTCGGCCCGGCCGGGGCGGCTGGCGATCGCCACGGCGAGCGGCGCCCGCCTCCACCAGTCCTCGCCCCGGCCCAGCAGCGGGCGGCCGAGCAGGTGGAAGGCGACGGCGGCGGCGGCGGGGTTGCCGGGCAGGCCGAGCACGACCTGGGCGCCGCGCCGTCCGACGTAGGTGGGCCACACGGGGGCCAGCCGCACGCCCCGGACCAGCTCCTCCACGTCGAGGCGCGCAAGCGCCGGGCGCACGACGTCGTGCGCCCCGACCGAGATGCCGCCGTTGGTCACGACGACGTCAGGGCGCGCGTCGCCCTGCGTGTCGAGCATGGCGGCGAGCGTCGCGACCGTGGCCTCCAGATCGTCGCCGACGCTCGTGGCCGCCACGACCACGGCGCCGGCGGCGATCGCCTGCGCGGCGAGCCCGTGGCGGCTCGAGTCGTGCACCTGCGAGGGAGTCGCGTGCGCGCCGAGGGGGATGAGTTCGGCCCCGGTCGCCAGGATCGCCACCCGCGGCCGGCGCACGCAGCGCACCGACGAGCCGCCCATCGCGCCGATGCTCCCGATCTCGTGCGGCGCGACGCGGTGGCCCGCGCGCAGCAGCGTGGCCCCCGCGCGGATCGTCTCGCCGCGCCGGCGCACGTCGCGGCCGGCGCCCACCGCGGTGGTGACGTGGACCTCCTCGCCCTCGACGCGCACGATCTCGCGCCGCGCGACGGCGTCCGCGCCCTCGGGGACGCTGGCCCCGGTCGAGATCGCAATCGCCTGCCCCGGCGCCAGCCGCCGCTCCGACGGCCGCCCGGCGGCGCTCTCGCCGGCCGCCGTGAGCACGCCGGGGGTATCGGCCGACCGCACCGCCCAGCCGTCCATCGCCGAGCTCTCCGCGGCCGGCAGGTCGCGCACGGCCCGCACGTCGTCCGCCAGCGTGCGGCCCACGGCCTCCGCCACGGGCACGGACTCCGCGCCCGTCACCGGCGCCGCCGCCTGCACGATCGCGAGGGCCTCCTCCGCGCTGATGCCCGGCCGTCCGCTGCTCATGCCGCGATCGTGTCATGAGCGCGACCGCGCCACGCCGTTCGATCGTCGCCGTGCGGGGCGGCGACACCCGGCGTCGCCGTGACCGGCTCGCGGGGGAGGAGCCGATGGAGGTGCGCGTCGCGGACCCGGGCGGGCGCACCACCACCGTCGCGGTCACCATGCGCACGGCCGGCGACGACTTCGCCCTCGCCGCCGGGTTCCTCGTCACCGAGGGCATCGTCGCCCCCGGGAGCGTCACGCGGGTCGCCTACTGCGACGAGCTCGAGGGCGAGCAGCTCTTCAACGTCGTCACCGTCACCACCTCGCGGCCGGCGCGGCTCGGAGAGGCCCGGCGCACGGCGGTCACGTCCGCGTGCGGCATCTGCGGCCGCGCGAGCCTGGACGAGGTAGAGGTGCGCTGCGCGCCGCTGGCGGCGGGCCCCTCGGTGCCGCGCGAGGTGCTGCTCGGGCTGCCGGGGACGCTGCGCGCGGGTCAGCGGGTGTTCGAGGAGACCGGGGGGCTGCACGCCGCCGGCCTGTTCGACGCGGCCGGCGCGCTCCACTGCCTGCGCGAGGACGTCGGTCGCCACAACGCCGTCGACAAGGTCATCGGCACCGCCGCCCTGGACGGGCGTCTCCCCCTCGACGACCGCATCCTGATGGTCTCGGGACGGGCCGGCTTCGAGATCGTGCAGAAGGCGGCCGTCGCCGGGATCGCGGTGCTGGCATCGGTGTCGGCGCCCTCGAGCCTGGCCGCCGACGCCGCCGAGCGCTTCGGCATGACGCTCGTCGGCTTCCTGCGCGGCGACGGATTCAACATCTACACCGACCCCGGCCGGCTCGTGCCCTGATGGCCCGCGCGCGCCCCCGCCGCCGCGACCTGTGGGCGAGCCTGCGCCCGAACGGCGTGGGCCTGACCAAGCCCAACCACTACCTCGACATGCTCCGGGCGGTCTGGGACAACCGCCGCTCCCTGCCCTACGCCTCGCGAATCCTGCGCAAGGGCGTGTGCGACGGCTGCGCCCTCGGCTCCGCCGGGCTTCACGACTGGACCATCGACGGCGTGCACCTGTGCACCACCCGCCTCAGCCTGCTGAAGGTCAACACGATGGGCGAGATGGACCACCGTCTGCTCGGGGACGTCTCCGCGCTGCGCCTCCGGTCGGGCGCGGAGCTGCGCGACCTGGGCCGCCTGGCCCACCCGATGGTGCGCCGCGCCGGCGAGCCGGGGTTCTCGCGGGTCTCGTGGGACGAGGCGCTCGACCTGGTGGCCGGCCGCATCCGCTCGGCCGGCGGCTCGCGCTTCGCCCTCTACATGACCGCGCGCGGGATCACGAACGAGGTCTACTACACCGCAGGCAAGGTGGCCCGGTTCCTCGGCTCCAACAACATCGACAACGCCGCGCGCATCTGCCACGCGCCCTCCACCGCGGCCCTGCGGACGATGGTCGGCGCCGGCGCCACCACCATCTCCTACACCGACCTCATGAAATCCGATCTCGTGGTGCTGTTCGGATCCGACGTCGCCAACGCGCAGCCGGTGGTGATGAAGTACCTCTACCTGGCCCGCAAGGAGGGAACCAGGGTCGCGGTGATCAACCCGTTCCGGGAGCCGGGGCTCGAGCGCTACTGGGTACCGTCCAACGCCGAGAGCGCGATGTTCGGGACCACGATGGCCGACGCGTTCTTCCCCGTGAACATCGGCGGCGACATCGCCTTCATCGCCGGTGTCATGAAGACGCTCGCGGCGACCGGCGGCCTCGATCACGATTTCATCGCGCAGCACACCTCCGGGTTCCCCGAGCTCTCGGCGGTGCTCGACGACCTCCCGTTCGACGAGCTCGAGCGGCTCTCCGGTGCGAGCCGCGCCGAGATGGAGGCCTTCGCGGCGATGTACGCGGCCTCCGACTCGGCGGTCTTCGTGTGGTCGATGGGGCTCACCCAGCACACGTTCGGCTCGGACAACGTGCGGGCGGTGATCAACCTCGCCCTGGCGCGCGGCAACATCGGGCGCGAGGGCGCGGGCCTGATGCCGATCCGCGGGCACTCCGGCGTGCAGGGCGGCGCCGAGATGGGTGCCTACGCGACGGCGCTGCCCGGCGGCATCGCCCTCGACGCCGACTCCGCCGCCGCCGTGGCCGACCATTGGGGCTTCACCCCGCCATCGACGCCGGGCCTGACGGCGGAGGAGATGGTCGAGGCGGCCGCCGACGGACGCGTGGAGGTGCTCTATTCGAGCGGCGGCAACTTCCTCGACACCTTGCCCGATCCCGCCCTGGTGGCCGATCGCCTCGCCAGGGCCCCCGTGCGCGTGCACCAGGACATCGTCGTCACGGCGCAGATGCTGGTCGATCCCGGCGAGGTCGTGGTGCTGTTGCCCGCCGCGACCCGCTACGAGCAGCGCGACGGCGGCACCGAGACGACCACCGAGCGCCGCATCGCGTTCAGCCCTCAGATCCGGGGTCCCCGCGTGGGCGAGGCCCGCACGGAGTGGGAGATATTCAGCGACCTCGCCCAGCGGGTCGACCCCGACCGCGCGGATCTGATCGCGATCGCCTCGGGCCAGGCGATCCGCGACGAGATCGCGCGGGTCGTGCCCCTGTACGCCGGCATCGAGACCCTGCGGGCCACCGGCGACCAGGTGCAGTGGGGGGGACCGCGCCTCTGCGACGGGTGGAACTTCCCCACCCCCGACGGCACGGCGCACTTCCTCCCGGTGGAGCCTCCGGAGCGCCGGGTGCCCGAGGGGGCCTTCGTGCTCTCCACCCGGCGCGGCAAGCAGTTCAACTCGATGGTCTTCCGCGAGCGCGATCCCCTGACCGGCGCGCACCGTGACGCCCTCTTCATCAGCGCCGAGGACGCCGTTCGCGTCGGCGTCGCCGAGGGCGACGCGGTGGTGGTCCGCTCCGGTGCCGGCCACGTCGGGGCACGGGCGCACATCGCCCGGATGCGGCCCGGCAACGTCCAGATGTTCTTCCCCGAGTGCAACCCGCTCATCGCGGCCGGGCGCCGGGACGCCAGCGGCGTCCCCGACTACAACGCCATCGTCGAGGTGGTCCGGGCCTAGGCTCCGAGGGCGCGCCGGGCCGCGGCGTAGTCCTCCCAGGTGTCCACGTCCCGCGGCAGGTCCCGGTCGGACGGGATCCGACGAAACCGCTCGGGGTGGGCGTCGAGCAGCTTCCACACCGCCTTGTCGCCGTGCAGGGCGCGCAGGTCCGCGAAGGCCGCCGCCGAGAACACCAGGGGGTGGCCCGGGCATCCGCGGTAGTCGGTCACCGCGGCCCAGGGGCGGTGGGCCTCCCAGTCGGCGCGCACCGCGTCGATCAGCGCCGGGTCCACGCCCGGCATGTCGCCCAGCACCAGGATCACGGCGTCGACCGGCCCGGCCGCGTCGAGGCCGGCGAGCAACGACGAGGCGCAGCCGGTGCCGTACGCGGCGTTGTTCACGACCTCGGCGCGGCCCGGCCGGGCTCCGGCGAGGGCCTCGTCGGCGGCTCCGCCGAGCACGAGGATCACCCGATCGAGATCCGACGCCTCGACGTCGCGGACCACCCATCCGAGCAGCGTGGTGTCGCCCAGGGGCAGCGTCTGCTTCGGGCGTCCGAGCCTCCGGGACGCTCCCGCTCCCAGCACGATGCCCACGACGTCGGCCACGGGGAGAGCCTAGGCCCGAACACCGTCCGAGGTCACGCCGCTGGACATTTGCGCGCGGGTTGCAGAAGATTGATACAAATCGCACACACACCGGCCGGGTCGGCGGGTGTGGTTCCACCCGGCGGACGAGGCAGGGGGAAGCGGATGCAGAGCGGCGGCGCGTCGTTTCGGGTTCGGCACGGTGGCACGTGCTGACGCTGATGGCGGGGGCCACCCAGTGGCAGATCGGTCTCGCGATCGGGATCGTGGTGGTCGCGATCGCCGCGGTGATCGTCGTCACGATCGTGCTGCTGGCGATGAGGATCGCCACGCAGGCGTCCACCGCCGAGGGGGCGGTCGAGGTCCTGCGCCAGCAGACCACCGAGCTCGAGGGGATCGGCCGGATCAACGACTCCGGGGTGAGGATCCTCCACTCCGCCCGGGCCCTGAGAAAGGTGGCGGTCGGCAAATGACCTGGTCCGGAAACACCTACTGGGTCGTCTGCCTGCTGCTCGGTCTCGGCGCGGCCCTGATCGTCGCCGTGCTGCTCGCGGTGCTCGTGAGGACCGTCGCCAGCATCGAGCGCTCGGTCGACGGGCTGCTGGAGGTGGCGACCAAGGTCGCCGGCAGCACGGCCAACATCCCGCAGCTGGAGGCCACCGCGCCCGTTCTGGGCGAGATCGTGACGGAGGCCGTGGTGCAGGACGGCTACATGAACGCTCTCACCGACGGGTTCGGTGGCAGATGACCGATCGTCAGGTACTCGTGCTGCTGAGCGTCATCCTCGGCGCCGTCGTCATTCTGGTCGTCGCCGCGGCGCTGTATGAGGTGCGACGCCGGCTGGTGAGGATCTCGGCCGGGCTGGCGACGCTCGGGTCCGCGCTGGAGGGTGTCGAGGCCGAGCACCTGCGGCCGCTCGAGAGCTCGGTGACGGCCATCAACGCCCAGTTCGACGTCATCCTCGGAGCGCTGCCGGGAATCGCGAGCAAGGCGGCGATCGTGGCCGAGCGGAGGCCGCGATGACGCTCTGGTGGATCGGCAACGCGGTGCTGCTGATCGTGGTCGTCCCGCTGCTGGTGTACCTGCTCCACGGGGTGCTGACCGCGGCGAGCAGCATCGTCCCGAGCGTGCAGAAGATCGCCGGCGTCACCGCCGAGGCGTCGAAGGACCTGGACGCCACGGCCCTGCTGCTGACGACGCAGGACCAGGTCGCCCGCACGATCGCGGGGGTCGCCGAGTACGGCGGCTCGCTCGACGTGATCATCGACGACGCGAGCTAGGGGAGAGGCCATGTCCGCGGCCGGCATCACCATGATCGTCATCGTCGCGCTGATCGTCGCGGCCCTCGTCGTCTACCTCGTCGCGACCATCCTGCAGCTTCGCGCGATCACCAAGGGGCTGGACGAGGTGATCGGCAACGTGGGCGAGATCCTCGCCAAGACGGCGCCGGTCAACGAGGTCGTGACCTCGATCAACCAGAACCTCGACGCGGGCGTCTCGGCGCTCGAGGGCCTGCTCGTCAAGAAGGCCGGCATGCAGGACGCCATGGGCCTGGTGGACGGGCTCTACCCGGGCGCGGCGGCGGCCGGGCTGCGCGACTTCCCGGAGAGCGGGACGGTCGTGCCGCCACGCATCGGCGAGGTCTACACGAAGGGCACGCTCACGCTCGCGCGCCTCGGCCGTGAGGCGCCGATCGCGATGGCCAACCCGGCGGGTCCGGTGATCCGCAATGCCGGGGCTGCCGCCATGGCCGCGCGCGATCTCTACTCGGACGTGCGCCACACCAGCCCCGCGGGGCTGCCGCGCTCGCCGGTGATCGGCGCCGACGCGCCGGTGCAGTACGAGCAACGCGACGACATCGGCGCTCCACGCAAGCGGATGCCGTCCCCCGCGAAATGACCCAGGCGGATGACGCACGCCCCGTCCGCCCGACCGACGCGTAAGGAGCACGAGAGGTGCAGACCCCTGCCGCATTCGAGTACGAACGGGCGACCAGCGTCGCCGGCGTGATCGAGGCCCTCGGGCGCCTCGGCCCCGAGGCGCGGATCATCGCGGGCGGGCACAGCCTGCTGCCGATGATGAAGCTGCGGCTCGCCAACCCCGAGCACCTCATCGACATCAGCGGCCTCACCGACCTCTCGTACATCCGCGAGGAGGCCGGAGAGATCCGGATCGGGGCCATGACCCGGCACGTCGACCTGCTGAAGTCCGAGCTGCTCCACGAGCACTACCCGGTGTTCCGCGACGCCGAGCAGGTGATCGCCGACCCGGTGGTGCGCAACCGTGGGACCATCGGCGGCTCCCTCTGCCAGGCCGACGCCGCCGAGGACCTCTCGGCCGTCTGCTCGGCCGCCAAGGCGAGCGTCGTGATCGTCAACGCGGACGGCGAGCGCGTGATCGGCATGGAGAAGTTCCACGTCGGCCCGTTCATGACCGCGGTCGGCAGCGGCGAGATGCTCACCGAGGTCCGGCTCGCCCAGCGCCCCGGCGCCGGCAGCGCGCACGAGAAGGTCGAGCGGCGCGCCGGCGACTGGGCCATCGCGGCCGCGTCGGCCGCGCTCTGGATCGACGGGGGCACGATCGCCGACGTCGGCATCGCGTTGAGCGCGGTGGGCCTCACCACCATCCACCTCACCCGGGCCGAGGAGCTGCTGCGCGGACAGCCGCCCACCGAGGAGCTCTTCGCCCAGGCCGGCGAGATCGCGTCGGCCGACTGCTCGCCCACCTCCGACGGCCGTGGCCCGGTCGACTACAAGCGCCACCTCGCCGGAGTCCTCACCCATCGGGCACTGCGTCGCGCCGCCGCGCGTGCCCTGCGCCAGGAGGCCTGATCATCAACGTCTCGATGACGGTCAACGGCGAGCACGTCTCGCGCGATATCGAGCCGCGCCTGCTGCTCGTCCACTTCATCCGCGAGACTCTCGGCCTCACGGGGACCCACTGGGGGTGCGACACTTCCAACTGCGGCGCGTGCGTCGTGAGGATCGATGGGGAACCGGTCAAGTCGTGCACCACCCTCGCCGTGATGTGCGAGGGGCGCGCGGTGACGACGGTCGAGTCGCTCGAGGTCGGCGGCGAGCTGGATCCCGTGCAGCAGGGCTTTCACGAGTTGCACGCCCTTCAGTGCGGCTTCTGCACCCCGGGCATGCTGATGACCGCCCGCGCCCTGCTCGACGAGAACCCCAACCCGAGCGAGCTCGAGATCCGCACCGCGATCTCCGGGGCGATCTGTCGCTGCACCGGCTACAAGAACATCGTCAGCGCCGTGAGATGGGCCGCGGAGCACGAGTCCGCGGCACAACGGGAGGCATGAGCATGGCCACCACCGAGAACCTGCCCAGCCCCTCCACCGAGCGCCCGATCGGCTTCGGCCGGCTGAAGCGCAAGGAGGACGCCCGCTTCATCCGCGGCGAGGGCACCTACCTGGACGACATCCGCCTGCCGGGGATGGTCCACGGGGCCATTCTGCGCAGCCCCTACGCCCACGCGAAGATCCTCTCGATCGACACGTCCAAGGCTCTGGCGCATCCCAACGTCGCCGCGGTGGTGACCGCGAAGGACCTCGAGACGCTCGGCCTCGCGTGGATGCCGACGATCTCCTACGACACCCAGGCCGTCCTCGCCGGAGACAAGGTGCGGTTCCAGGGCCAGGAGGTCGCGTTCGTGATCGCGACCGACGAGTACTCGGCCAACGACGCGCTGCAGTTGATCGAGGTCGACTACGAGCCGCTGCCCGCCGTGGTCAACGCCCGCACGGCCCTCGACCCCGAGTCGCCTCTGATCCGCGACGACAAGCCGGGACAGCGCGACAACCTCGCGAGCCCGACCTGGGAGGCCGGCGACGAGGAGGCCACCGACCGCGCGTTCGCCGAGGCCGACACGGTCGTCGCGCGCGACATGATCTATCCGCGCTGCCATCCGGCGCCGCTCGAGACCTGCGGCATCATCGCCGACTTCAATCCGGCGACAGGACAGCTCGACATCTACAACGGCAACCAGGCGCCGCACGCCCACCGCACGGTGTATGCGCACGTCGCCGGCCTCGCCGAGCACATGATCCGGATCCGCTGCCAGGACATCGGCGGCGGCTTCGGCAACAAGGTCCCGGTGTACCCGGGATACGTCTGCGCGATCGCCGGCTCGATCGTCGCCGGGGTGCCGGTCAAGTGGGTGGAGAACCGCTCCGAGAACCTCATGTCCACCGGTTTCGCCCGCGACTACATCATGCGCGGCGAGATCTGCTCCAAGGACGGCAGGATCACCGGCCTGCGGGTCGATGTGATCGCCGACCACGGCGCCTTCGACAGCACCGCCCAGCCGACCAAGTTCCCGGCCGGGTTCTTCCACATCTGCTGCGGCTCCTACGACCTCAAGGCCTCGCATGTGAAGGTCAAGGCGGTCTACACCAACAAGGCCCCCGGGGGCGTCGCGTACCGCTGCTCCTTCCGGATCACCGAGGCCGTCTACATGGTGGAGCGGATGGTCGACGCCCTCGCCATGGAGATGAACGTCGACCCGATCGACCTGCGGATGCGCAGCTTCATCGCGCCCGAGCAGTTCCCGTACGAGACCACGACGGGCTGGACCTACGACTCGGGCAACTACGCCGGGACGATGAGGGTCGCGATGGACATCGCCGGCTACGAGGATCTGCGTCGCGAGCAGGCCGAGAAGCGGGCGCGCGGGGAGCTGATGGGCATCGGCGTCGCGTTCTTCACGGAGGGCGTCGGCGCCGGTCCGCGCAAGCACATGGACATCCTCGGCCTCGCCATGAACGACGGCGCCGACCTGCGCGTCCACCCGTCGGGCAAGGCCGTGGTCAGCATCAGCGCCCAGACCCAGGGGCAGGGGCACGAGACCACCTTCGCGCAGATCGTGGCCGAGGAGCTCGGCATCCCGCCGGAGGACATCGAGGTGCGCCACGGCGACACCGACAAGTCGCCCTACGGCCTCGGCACCTACGGCAGCCGCTCGACCCCGGTCTCCGGCGCGGCCGTCGCGGTCGTCTCGCGCAAGGTCCGTGACAAGGCCCGCCTGATCGCCGCCACGATGCTGGAGACCCGGCCCGAGGACCTCGCCTGGGAGAAGGGGCGCTGGTACGTCAAGGGCGACCCCGACAAGGGCGCGATGATCGAGGACATCGCCCTGCGCGCCTACAGCGGCGAGGAGATGCCCGCGGGCCTCGAGGGCGGTCTCGACGCGCAGGTGATCTACGACCCGCCCAACCTCACCTACCCCTACGGCGCCTACATCGCCGTCGTCGACATCGACCCGGACACCTCGCAGGTCACCGTGCGCCGGTTCATCGCGGTGGACGACTGCGGCGTGCGCATCAACCCGATGATCGTGGACGGGCAGATCCACGGCGGGCTGGCGGAGGGCATCGGCATCGCGCTGATGGAGCTGATCAGCTTCGACGAGGAGGGCAACTGCCTCAACTCGTCGTTCATGGACTACCTCATCCCCACCGCGCTGGAGTGCCCTGACTTCGAGCTGGGGGAGACGGTCACCCCGTGTCCGCATCACCCCCTCGGGGCCAAGGGCGTGGGCGAGTCGCCCAACGTCGGCTCGCCGCCGGCGATCGTCAACGCGGTGATCGACGCGCTGCACCAGAGCCACGGCGTGGACCGCATCGACATGCCCTGCACCCCCGCGCGCGTGTGGGCGGCGATGCAGGGTCGTCCGGAGCCGCCTCAGTGATGAACGCGGCCACCACGCGGCGCGCGCAGGAGCTCGCGGCCGCGGGCGAGGCGTTCGTCACCGCCACCGTCGTGCGCGCGCAGCGCCCGACGAGCGCGGTGGCGGGCGACGTCGCTCTGGTGCTCGGCGACGGCACGATCGAGGGGTTCGTCGGGGGCTCGTGCGCCGAGCACAGCGTGCGGGCGTACGCGCTGACGGCCATCGAGAGCGGCGAGCCCGTGCTGCTGAGGATCCTCCCGTTCGCCGAGGAGGGAGCCGGGCCCCCCGAGGTCGTCGATGGCGCCGTGACGGTGCAGAACCCATGTCTTTCCGGGGGGGCGATCGAGGTGTTCCTCGAGCCGGCGGTCTCCGCGCCGCGGGTCCTGGTGGTGGGCGAGACCCCGATCGCGGGAGCCGTGGCCCGGATCGGCGCCGAGCTGGGGCTCGACGTCGTGGACGTCGGCGGTGACGCCGTCGCCCCGCGGCCCGACGACCTGGCGCTGGTGGTCGCGGCGCACGGCCGTGACGAGCTCCTCGCGCTGCGCCGGGGCCTCGAGGCGGGGCTCCCCTACGTCGGCCTGGTCGCCAGCCGCGCGCGCGGCGACGGCGTGATCGGCGAGCTGCACGGCGACGGCGTCTCCGAGGAGCTGCTGGCGCATATCGACGTGCCCGCCGGCCTCGACATCGGCGCGCGCACTCCGGCCGAGATCGCCCTGTCGATACTGGCCAGGATCGTCGCCGTCCGCCGCGAGGACCGCCGCCCGCCGGCGGACCGGCCCGCGGCGCCCGCCGCCGTCCTGACCGCGGTCGATCCGATCTGCGGGATGACCGTCGCCGCCGTTCCGGGCACCCCGTCTCTCGAGCACGAGGGCGCCACGGTCTACTTCTGCTGCGACGGCTGCCTGGCGGCGTTCCAGGCGCGCCACCAGCCCGCCGACGCCGCGGAGTGACCCGGTCGTGACCTCGGTCACGGGTGAGGCCTCCGACGAGGTCCGCGTCCTGGTACCCGATATCGAGACGCTGGCCCAGCGGCTCGCCGGCGCCGACTACCTGGTCGACGAGGGCCTGGCCACCTCGATGTTCCTCAGCGTCCGCCTGCCCCAGCCGCTGCTGCTCGAGGGTGAGGCGGGGGTCGGCAAGACGCAGGCGGCCAAGGCGCTGGCGGCCGTGCTCGACACACCGCTCATCCGCCTCCAGTGCTACGAGGGCATCGACGCCGCCGAGGCCCTCTACGAGTGGAACTACCCCCGCCAGCTGCTCGGCATCCGGTTGGCCGAGGCGGGCGGCACGGCGCTGAGCGAGGACGACCTCTTCGGCCGGGACTACCTGATCCGCCGCCCGCTGCTGCGCGCGCTGGAGCACCCCGGCCCGCGGCCAGCGGTGCTGTTGATCGACGAGATCGACCGCGCCGACGACGACTTCGAGGCCTTCCTGCTGGAGTTGCTGGGCGAGGCCAGCGTCACCATCCCGGAGATCGGCACGATCGCCGCCACCCACCCGCCGATCATCGTGCTCACCTCCAACCGCACGCGCGATCTGCACGACGCGGTCAAACGCCGCTGCCTCTACCGCTGGATCAACTACCCGGATCCCCGGCGCGAGGTCGAGATCATCCGCCGTCGCGTGCCCGGCGCGTCGCAGACCCTCGCCGTGCAGGTGGCGGACGCGGTCTCGCGCATGCGCGCGAGCGACGTGCAGAAGCCGCCGGGCATCGCCGAGGCCATCGACTGGCTGGCGGCCCTCGAGGTGCTCGGCGTCGAGCGCCTCGACGCGCCGGCGATCGACCGCACGCTCGGGTCCGTGCTCAAGTACGAGGAGGATCAGGAGGTGCTCCGCGCGGCGGGGCTCGACGCGCTGGTGACCGGTTGTGGCTGAGGATGCCCGCAGCCTGGTGTTCGGGGTCGAGACCGTGGTGCTCGACCTGCCGCGGCTGGTGGGCGCGTTCAGCCGGCGGCTGCAGGAGGCCGGCGTGCCGGTCACGCCCGCCCGCGGCGCCGACCTCGCCCGGGCCCTCGACCTGGTGCGGCCGCTGACGCGGGGCCGCCTCTACGCCACCGCACACGCCGTGCTCGTCACCGATCCGTCGCAGGCGCCCGTCTTCGACGCCGTCTTCCTCGCGGTCTTCGGCGGGCGTGGCGAGGAGGCGGCCGACACCCCCGCCGACGCGGGCACGGTCGCCGCGCCGCCGGACGCGCGGCCGAGATCCGACCGCTCGGCCGGACCCGGCGATTCGGCCCGCCGCGAGGCCGGCGACCTGATCGCGGCGCCGTCCTCCGCGGCCGGAGACGACGACGACGAGGGCGTCGAGGTCGACGTGCCGCTCGCGATGGCCAGCGACGAGGAGCGCCTTGCGGGCAAGAGCTTCGACCAGCTCGCTCCCCACGAGCTCGCCCAGCTGTACCGGCTGATGTCGCGCCTGCGGCTGGTGACCCCCGAGCGGCGCACCCGCCGCCACGAGCGGGGCCGGCACGGGGCGCGCATCGACATGCGGCGCACGCTGCGCGCCAGCCTGCGCACGGGCGGCGATCCGATCCGGCTCGCCCGCCGCCGCCGGCGCGTGGTGCAGCGGCCCCTGGTGATGCTGTGCGACATCTCAGGGTCCATGGAGCCGTACGCGCGCGCCTATCTCCAGTTCCTCACCTGCGCGGCGGCCGGCGGGTCGCGCGCCGAGGCCTTCGCCTTCGCCACGCGCCTCACGCGCCTCACGCGCGCCCTCGCCTCGCGCAGTCCGGAGCGGGCGATCCAGCGGGCCGCCGCCGCCGCCCCCGACTGGTCCAGCGGCACGCGCATCGGGGACGCGCTGAAGACCTTCAACGACCGGCACGGCCGCCGGGGCATGGCGCGCGGCGCCGTGGTGGTGATCCTCTCCGACGGCTGGGAGCGAGGCGATCCGGCGCTGGTGGGCCGCGAGATGGAGCGCCTCGCGCGCCTCGCCCACCGCATCGTCTGGGTCAACCCGCGCGTCGGAGCGAGCGCGTTCTCGGTGCGGGCCGGCGGCATGTCGGCCGCGCTGCCGCACTGCGACGCGCTGGTCAGCGGTCACAGCTTCCGGGCGCTCGGCGAGGTGGTGGACGCCATCGGCGCGACGTCGTGGGATCCCCCGGAACGCGCGGGCCTCGCCCCGGCGGCGGAGGAGGAGACCTGGGCCAGCGCCACGCCCGTGCCGGGCAGCTCGGTCTCCATGCCCAGCGGCCACGGCCCGAGCAAGGGCAACACCACGCCAGGATGGGTCACCGATGAGTGAGGATCCCGCGAAGGTCTGCATCTATCCGGGCTGCGAGCGACCCGCCGCGCCCGCACACCCGCAGGGCGGGCCCCAACCCGCCTTCTGCGATCGGGAAGACCACAACGCGCTGAGCGCCCATCAGGAGCGTCAGCGCCTCGCGTCCGAGGAGGGTCACTGATGGCGAATGAGGCCTACCGAGCCGTGTTCCTGCGCGTCCACCCCACCGGCAAGATGGTGCTCAGCCTCACCACCGACGCCGACGGCAGGGAGCCCCAGTACGCCCAGCTCGTCGCGGACGAGCTCGGGGTGCCGGCCCTCGACGTGAAGGTGGTGCCGGCCGACACCGACCGCTTCGGCGTCGGGCACGGGTTCAACGCGAGCCCGTCGGATGGCGCGCCGGCGGCGATCGTCCGCGCCACCACCAAGATCCGCGACAAGGCGCAGCTGCTGGCCGCGATGTCGCTCGATACCGGCCCGGAGAGCCTCACCTGGTCCAACGGGGCCTGGGTCGGCGGCGACGGCAGCGACCCGACGCAGGTCAAGACGGTCGAGGACATCGCCATGTACGCGCACGGCACCGGCGCGTTGCCGCCGGGTGTCGAAGGGGGGCTCGACGCCCAGGCCGTCTACAGCGACTGAGCGCCCCCCGGGCGCTCGGGTCTGCTCAGCCCGCCGGAAGGCGGGCGTCGAGCTCGACCGTGACCTGGTCCGACACCTTCAGCGCGCCGAAGAGGGTGGAGTACGGCTTGACGCCCCAGTCGCTCTGGGTGATGACCGTGGCCCCGTGGAGCCCCCCGTCTCCCGCCGGCGTCACCTCGAGCACGATCGGGCGGGGCTGACCGTGCAGTGTCAGGTCGGCCTCCACGCGCAGGCCGTCGGCGACGGGCGTGACGGCCGTCGAGCGCAGCGTGATGTCCGTGCGCGTGAGGATCTCAGCGGCGATCACCGAGACGATGTCGGCCTTGTCGTCCTCGGTGAGCGACTTCATCCCGCCGGTGCCCTCGATCACCCGCAGCGAGCCGCCATCCGCGTCCAGCGCGATCACGGTGTCGGCGGGGTCCTCGCCGGCCGTGACGGTGGCCGACCAGTCCATCACGTGGATCAGCAGATCGTGCCCGGCCTTCGCCGCGGCGCCGGTCCGCCCGGTCCTCACGGCGAGGGTGCCGTCCTCGGGTCCGAGATGGTGCGTGCCTGCCGGGATCACCACGACGCGAGCCTACCCCCCCGTGCACCGGAGCGGTATCCCGCTCCCCGACAAAGGATCACCCCATGGCGGTAGTGCTGGAGCATTCCTTCTCGACCACGAAGTCCATCGATGACAGCTTCGCGGCGGTCTCCGACCTCGAGCGCACGGTTCCGTGCGTCGAGGGCGGCAGCATCGTGGAGCGCACCGGCCCCGACTCGGCCAAGGCCGAGATCAAGGTCAAGATGGGCGCGATGTCGCTCAAGTACAGCGGCACGGTGGAGATCACCGAGAAGGATCCCGACGCCCACCGGGTGACGATGACGGTCAAGGCGCGCGAGGCCGGCGGGCAGGGGCACGCCAACGCCACGGTGGTCTTCGCGCTCCACGACGGCGGTGGGACGATCAACACCAACGCCCAGATCACGGGCACGGCCGCCTCGATGGGAGAGGGCATCGTCACCGGTGTGCTCGACGCGATGATCACCGACTTCAGCACCAAGGTCGGGAACGTCTGAGCGATGGCCCGCGTGGTCATGCGGCGGATCCGGGAGGGCGAGGTCCCTCGCGACGGGGGCACCGCCCTTCAGGAGGACCCCGACCGGCCGGTCTTCCACGGCAACGGGCCGGACGACTACGTCTGCGTCGATTGCGGCAACGTCCTCGCGACCTCGATGGACCCCGCCTACATGACCAAGAAGGTGAGGGTGAAATGCGGGCGATGCCGGACGATCAACGTCGCCGTCACGGAGCAGCCGGATGCACCGATCTGCTGATCGCCTCGCGCCGGCCGCGGTACGCGGCGGCTCCGTCGCCGTCCAGGACGGCGACCCTCACCAGGGGCGGGTGGCCCATGGCCTGCGTCGCGAGATCGCGCAGCGCATCGTGGTAGGCCCGCTCGCGCTGCACCCCGCCGAATCCGAAGCCCTTGGCCGGCAGCCCGCGCGACAGCCCGTCGCTCTCTCCGCAGAGCGCGCGGCAGAGCTCGCGGTGCTCCTCCAGGTCGAAGCCGAGCGCCACATCCTCGGGATACAGCGCGAGCGTCGCGAGGCGGAACGAGGTGAAGTGCTCGGGGCCGTCGAGCTGGATGACGGTCCCGGTGGGGTCGTGCACGAGGTCGACCGGCAGCAGCAGGTTCTCCCGCGACGCGTGCAGCACCGAGACGTCGCCACCCAGCCGGGCGTGGATCACGCCGAGCAGCGCGACCGCGGCGATCACCGGGGCCACCAGGGCCGGGTCGCGGCGCGCCTTGGCGACGCGCTCGAGCCCCACGTGCCCCTGCTCGCACAGCCAGTCGAACGGCCGGCTCTCCAGAGCGATGCCGTCGGCGGCCGCCGCCTCGGCGAAGGCGATCCGGGTGTCGTCGGGAGACACACCGCGGATCGTAGAGCGCGGAACACGCCGGGCGGTCGTCTCGGATGACCAGGACGCTCCGCGATGCCGTGGCGCCGTTGGGGGTGGCGGCGGCCGCCGCCCTGGCCCTGCTGGGCATCGGGCAGACGGCGTGGGCCCCCCTTCTGCACCACGGGCTCGGCGCCGGCGGCGCCGACCACACCGCCCACGCGGCGCCGGCGGTGGCCTCGGCCGCGTGGCTCGTCGGCTGGGGCCTGATGGTCGTCGCGATGATGCTGCCGAGCGCGGTTCCGCTGGTGCGTGAGGTCGGCGGCGCCGTCCGGGCGCGCGGAGGAGGGCGCGAGCGCGCCTTCACGATCGCCGCCTTCCTCGCGGTCTGGGGGGCGTTCGGATGCGCGGTGCTGGTGGCCACTGCCCTGGCGCGGGGCGTGGCGCCGGGCCTGCTGCTGATCGCCGTCGGCGCCTACCAGCTCACGCCGGCCAAACGCGCGGCCCTGGCCCGCTGCCGCACGCACGTACGGCTGCTGCCGGCCGGGTGGGCCACCGGGCCCGATCCGTCCGGCGACGCGCTGCGCGCCGGGATGTCCCACGGGCTGTCGAGCGTCGCCTGCTGCGGGCCTCTGATGGCCGCGATCGCCTGCGTCGGGATGGGGGAGCCCGTCCTGATGCTGGTGGCCGGCCTCGCCATGACCGCCGAGGTGGCCGCGCCGCATGGACCACGCATCACCGCGCCGATCGCCGTGGCGCTGATGCTCGCCGGGGCGATCGCGCTCCTCTGACGCGTCCTAGCCGGCGGGCCCCAGAGCCACCTCGAGCACCTGCTCGACCCGGTCCGCGAGCGTGATGCGCATCTCCTCGGCCAGTCCCGGGGGCAGGTCGGCGAGCTGATCCTCGTTCAGCTTCGGCAGGATCACGCCGCCGATGCCCGCCCGCTTCGCCGCGAGCACCTTCTCCTTGACGCCGCCGATCGGCAGCACCTGGCCGGTGAGCGTGATCTCGCCGGTCATCGCGACGTCCTCGCTCACGGGGCGCCCCGACAGGGCCGAGACCAGCGCCGTCACCATCGTCACCCCGGCCGAGGGCCCGTCCTTGGGCACCGCGCCGGCGGGCACGTGCAGGTGGATGTCGTGGGTCGAGAAGTAGTCGTCGGCCAGGTCCAGCCCGAGGTTCGCCCCCCGGGCGCGCACGTACGACACGGCCGCCTGGGCCGACTCGCGCATCACGTCGCCGATCTGCCCGGTCACGCTCAGCTTGCCGCCGCCGGGCATCACGATGGCCTCGACGAAGAGGATCTCGCCGCCGGCCCCGGTCACGGCGAGCCCGGTCGCGACCCCCGGCTCGCTGGTGCGTCGCTTGACCTCGTTGTGGATGCGCTCGGGTCCGAGGATCTCGCGGACGCCCTCGGCGCCGAGCACGGCGCCGGACGTGTCGCCCTCGGCGACCCGCCGCGCGATGCGCCGGGCGATCGCGCCCAGGCGCCGCTCCAGCTGCCGCACGCCGGCCTCTCGCGTGTACTCCGAGGTGACCGTCCCCAGGCCCTCGTCGGTCACCTCCAGCGCCCCGTCGGGAAGGCCGGCGGCGGCGATCTGGCGCGGCAGCAGGTAACGGCGCGCGATGTGGAGCTTCTCGTCCTCGGTGTAGCCCGAGAGGCGGATCACCTCCATGCGGTCCAGAAGCGGGCTGGGGATGGTCTCCAGGACGTTCGCCGTGCACAGGAAGAGGATTCGCGACAGGTCGAGGGGCAGGTCCAGGTAGTGGTCGCGGAACGTGCTGTTCTGGGCCGGGTCCAACACCTCGAGCATCGCCGACGACGGGTCGCCGCGGACGTCCGCGCCCATCTTGTCGATCTCGTCGACCATCAGCACCGGGTTCATCGCCCCGGCGTCGCGGATGGCGCGCACGATGGTTCCGGGCATCGCCCCGACGTAGGTGCGCCGGTGGCCGCGGATCTCGCTCTCGTCGCGCACGCCCCCCACCGAGATGCGTGCGAAGCGGCGCCCGAGGGCGCGCGCGATGGACTGCCCCAGCGAGGTCTTGCCCACGCCGGGAGGGCCGACGAAACAGAGGATCGGCCCGGCCGCATCGTGCTTCAGGCGCGCCACCGCCAGCTGCTCGATGATCCGGTCCTTCACCTTCTCGATGTCGTAGTGGTCCTCGTCGAGGATCGCCCGGGCGCGCTCCAGATCGAGATCGTCCTCGGTGACCACGCTCCACGGGATCGCGAGGATCCAGTCGAGGTAGTTGCGCACCACGCCGTACTCGGGCGACTCCGCGGGAAGGCGGTCCAGGCGCGCGAGCTCCCGCTCGGCCGCCACGCGGATCTCCTCGGGCGGGGACGCCGTGATCAGGCGCTCGCGCAGCTCCTCCACCTCGCGGCCCTCGTCGGGGCCCTCGCCCAGCTCCTGGCGGATCGCCTTCAGCTGCTGGCGGAGGAAGAACTCACGCTGGGTCTTGTCCATGTCCAGCTGGACATCGCTCTGGATCTTGGCGCCCAGCTCCAGCAGCTCCAGCTCGCGGTTGCAGAGCACGGTGAGGCGCCGCAGACGGGCCTCCAGATCCGTCTCCTCCAGCAGCTCCTGGCGCTCCTCCACGGAGATCCGGACGGAGGAGGCGATCAGGTAGGAGAGCGTGGTCGGGTCCTCGAGATTGGCGACCGCCACCTGCAGCTCGTCGGGCAGGTGAGGCACCAGGTCGATCATCTTGGTGAAGACGCTCTGGAGGTTCCGCGCCAGCGCCTCGACCTCGGTGGTCCGCTCGGCGTGGTCGAACACCTCCTCGACCGTCGCCTCGAGGAACGGGTCGGTCTGGGTGTAGTCGACGACCCGGACGCGGCGCAGCCCCTGGGCCAGGATGCGGACGGTTCCGTCGGGCACCCGCACCATGCGCTGCACGATCGCCACGGTGCCGATCTCGTGGATCTGATCGGGCGCGGGCTCCGGCGCGTCCGGGTCGCGGCTGGTGACCAGCGCGACCATCCGGTCGGGGCGGTTCATCACCTCGTCGATCAGGCGCACGGAGCGCGGCTCGCCGACCGCGAGCGGGGCGACCGCCTCCGGGAACACGACGGTCTCCTTGAGAGGCAGGACCGGCAGGGTGCCCGGGATCGCGCGCTCCTCGTCGTGCACCTCCTCCGACTCGGCGACCTCGAGCGCGACGTCCTCCTCGGCCATCAGGAGGTTCCGCGCACGGTGATCTCCACCCGCTGGGCCGGGGGCGAGGGGGCCAGGGGCAGCCGGATGCGCAGGATGCCGTTCTCGTACGCCGCGCTGGCCGACGCCGCGTCCACCGATACACCCAGGCGCAGGCGCCGCTCGAACGCCCCCCAGGCGATCTCGGCGTGCTGATACGCCCGCCGCCCCCCGCCGGCGCGCCGGCGCTCGCCGCGCACCACCAGCACGTCCTCCACCAGCGCGACGTCAACCTGCGCCGGGTCCACGCCGGCGATGTCCAGCTCCACCGTCAGCGAGGGCGGCGGGCCGTCCGTGAGGTAGACGTCGACGGGCGCGCGGGCCTCGTTGGACGCCCCGTGACGGCCGCCTGGGAACAGGTCGGCGAACAGGCGATCGACGTCGTCCCGGAACATGCCCTCAGCCTAGTGCAGCGGGCGCCCCCGGGAGGAGCGGGAGGCTCGCCCCGATCGGCCTCTCAGTCGTCCCAGTCGGATTCCTGTTCGAGGTCGGCGTAGGCGCGCCATTCCGCGATCACCCGTTTCGCGTCCTTGGTGCGCACGTCCGGTCGCGCCTGGATGATGAGCTGCAGCGCGATCGCATCCTGGTCCTTCTCGGGCGGGGCCCCCAGCTCGTTGAGGACGGCCCAGACCACGTCCTCGTCCAGGCCGGGCCGCTCGGCCAGGATGTAGTCGGCCGCCTCGCCCAGGTCCAGTCCGTCGCTCATCCCCGCGGCGCCTGCGCGGCGCGGTCGAAGGTGTCGGCCGTGATGCCGGCGTCGCGGAGCTCCACCTTGCGCACCCTCTCGGTCGGCGTCTTGGGCAGGGCGTCCAGGACGCGCAGGTAGCGGGGCAGGGCGAAGTAGGGCATGCGCTCCTCGCACCAGTCGAGCAGCGCGGCGGCGTTGACGGTCCGTCCCTCGCGCGGCACCAGGCAGATCAGGATCTCGTCCTCTGCGGACGCCCCCTCGTCGGCCTTCACACCGACGGCTGCGGCCTCGAGCACGTCCTCGTGGGAGGTGAACACGGCCTCGACCTCCATCGAGCTCACATTCTCACCGCGGCGCCGGATGTAGTCCTTCACCCGGTCCAGGAAATAGACGTAGCCCTCGTCGTCCATCCGCCCCAGGTCGCCGGTGTGCAGTTTGAGGTTGCGAAAGTCCTCGGCGGTCTTCTCCGGCATCCCCGCGTACGCCCGCATCACGATGTTGGGCATCTTCATGTCCACGACGATCTCGCCCGGCGAGTTCGGCGGCAGGGGCAGGTCGGTCCCCGGTTGCACGATGGACACCTCGAAACCGGGCGTGGCGACGCCGCAGCTCCCGGGCCGGGGTGAGAGGTGGGGGGGGTGATAGGTGACCATGCCCGTCTCGGTGAGCCCGTAGCCCTCGATGAAGCGGATGCCGAAGCGCTCCTCGAAGGGCTCGTAGATGTCCTTCGGCGCGGGCATGGCCATCACCCGGGAGACCTGGTGCGCGCGGTCCAGCTCGCCGCGCGGCGTATTCCAGATGAAGTAGTTGATGGCGCTGACCGTGTTGAAGATCGTGGCCTGCGCGTCGATCACCTGGCTCCAGAACCGGGACGAGGAGTACCGCTCGACGAAAGCGATCCGCGCTCCCGCGATCAGGGCGGGGTAGGTGCAGAGCACCTGCGCGTTGGAATGGAACAGCGGCAGGCACGAGAAGAAGGTGTCCTCCGCCGTGACCTCGCAGACCTCGATGTAGGTGCGCCCCGAGAAGTAGTCCGAGGCGTGCTGCTTGATCGCGCCCTTCGAGCGCCCCGTCGTGCCCGAGGTGAACATGATGCGCGCGTCGTCGACCCATGAGACCTCGACGCCGGGCTCGGAGTCGGGCGCATCGGCGAACTCCTCGAACATCTCCCAGCGGACCGCCGGGTCGGGCCCCTCGCGCTCGCTCGCCGGCACCACGATCACGTGCTCGAGGCTCGGGAGGTCCCCGGCGATCTGCTCGAGCCGGCCGAGGTACGCCTGGTCGATCACCAGGAAGCGCGACCGGGGCAGGTTGAGCACCCACGAGAGGAACGCGCCCCGGTAGGCGAGGTTGACCGGGCACTGGACGCCCCCGGCCTTCTGGATGCCGAACCAGGTCGCGAGGTTCTCCTCGACGTTCGGCAGCAGCGTGGAGACCGCCTCACCGGGCGCCAGTCCGCGCGCGATGAGCGCGTTGGCCACGCGGTTGGCGCGGGCGTTGACCTCCCCGTAGCCGATCCACGGCCCCTTCGACACGCGCAGGAAGTCGCGGTCGGGGTGCTCCTCTGCGCGGCGGCGCAGGATCGCCGGAAGCACCCAGCCGGCCGGATCCTCGCGCCGGTACCAGTCTGACCATTCGGACATCTGTGCGGAGTAGACCACACGCGCGGGTCAAGAGTCGGTCGCGCGACGCCGATCTCCCTCTCATGGAGACACGCCCCCCCGACGACCTCTGGCTGAACGCCCGCGCACGCAGGAGCCTCGGCCAGGCGCTGCGCGCGGTCGACCCCCACACGGAGGCGCCTCTGCGCGTCCGCGGTCACGCGCGGGGACGCGGCCCCGACGTGTTCGACGTCCAGGAGGAGTTCGAGATCGGCGACCGCGGACGGCGCTTCCTGCTGTCGGTGGACCCCGATGCCCACGAGATGATGCTGCTCGCGATGGGCGGCGGACCGGGAGATGCACGATGACCGCCCCCACGAAACCCGCGACCGTCGCCGAGGTGCAGACCCTGTGCCAGCGGGTCAGGTCGGCCGGGTCGCCGAACGCCAAGGCGCGCCCGCCCCTCGTCAACGAGTACCGCCGCCTGTCGGTGTCGCTCGGTATCGACTCGGAGCCGATCGAGACCGGACTCGACCTCCAGCGCGCCGCCGCCAGCCTCCTGCGCGCCGCCGCCCACGCCGAGGCGGTCGCGGCGCAGTCCCCCGGCGCGCGCCTGCGCCGCGCGGGCCGCCGCCCCGCCTGACCGCCGCGTCGGCCCCTCCGGGGCGTGTGGTAACCTGCGGCTCGCCCGTCCCCGGACCGGAGTTGTCAACCTGTGGCAACAGGCCAGCGCATCGCGGTTACGATGGCTTGTGAAGAGTGCAAGCGTCGCAACTACCAGACCATGAAGAGCAGGCGGAACACTCCGGACCGCATCGAGTTCCGGAAGTTCTGTCGTTGGTGTGGGCGTCACACGCCTCACAAGGAAACCCGGTAGCGGCCGACGTCGCACCGGAGTTCCGCCGAAGGGTCGTAGCTCAACTGGTAGAGCACCGGTCTCCAAAACCGGGGGTTGGGGGTTCGAGTCCCTCCGGCCCTGTAGTCCACGACGAATGATGACGAGCTGACGATGGCGCGGATCCGACCCGCACGAGGGCAGGGGCAGGGATCATCCGGGGATGGGCAGACGCCCGCTCCGGGCGGTGCCCGCACGCCCGCGTCCCGGCGCACGCCGCCGAATCCGAAGCCCGCTCCCCAGAGCGGCAAGCGCAAGACGGAGAAGGCCGGCTCGGTCACCAAGGCCGTCCAGCAGCAGCGACGCGGCGGCGGGTCCCGCTTCATCAAGGAGGTCATCGCCGAGCTCCGCAAGGTCAGCTGGCCGACGCGCTCGCAGCTCGCGCAGTCGACCGCGGTGGTGCTCGTCGTCGTCGCTATCGTCTCGGTCTACCTCGCGGTCCTGGACTCTCTGTTCGACCGCTTCGTCTCCGCGATCTTCTAGCTCAGGGGCCCGCTTGTTCCGCTGGTACGTCATCAACACCTATTCCGGTCACGAGAAGAAGGTCAAGGCCAATCTCGAGCACCGGCTGATCTCCCTGGGGCAGCGCGAGCGCGTCCGCCAGGTGGTCATCCCCACCGAGCAGGTCGTCGAGACCAAGGATGGCGTCAAGGTCCAGACCGAGAAGCGCCGCCTTCCGGGCTACGTGCTGGTCAACATGGACATGACCCCCGACGCGCTCTGGCTGGTCAAGAACACGCCGGGCGTCACCGGCTTCGTGGGCGGGGGCGGCCGTGAGAACGAGCCCGTGCCCCTCACTCAGGTCGAGGTCGATCGCCTGCTCAACGTCGCCACCGAGGTGCGCCCCAAGGTGCGCGCGGACTTCACGGTGGGCGAGAGCGTCAAGGTGATCGCCGGTCCGCTGTCGGACTTCACGGGCGAGATCGCCGAGATCAACGCCGAGCAGGGCAGGCTGAAGGTGCTCGTGAGCATCTTCGGGCGCGAGACGCCCGCCGAGCTTTCGTTCGACCAGGTCAAGAAGCTCACGTAACCCACCGGGGCCCCGGCCCCGCTACCGCAACCCCGGGGCACTCGCCCCGCGATCGAGGACGTCATGGCGAAGAAGGTCTTGCAGGTCATCAAGCTCCAGATCCCGGCCGGCGCGGCGTCGCCCGCGCCTCCGGTGGGCCCTGCCCTCGGTGGAGCGAGCATCAACATCATGGAGTTCTGCAAGGCGTTCAACGCGCAGACCCAGGCGGGCAACGGCACGATCACCCCGGTGGAGGTGACGGTCTACGAGGACCGCTCGTTCACCTTCATCACCAAGACCCCTCCGGCGGCGGTGCTCATCCGCCAGACCCTTGGCATTCCCAAGGGCAGCTCGGAGCCCCAGAAGGACAAGGTCGCGAATCTGACGCGTGAGCAGCTCCGTCAGATCGCCGAGACCAAGCTGCCCGACCTCAACGCCAACAGCGTCGAGTCGGCCATGACGATCATCGCGGGGACGGCGCGTAGTATGGGCGTGACCGTCAACGCGGAGTAGGTAGGCCTTTCACGGATGGGACGCGGCCGGCCTGCCGCGCGAACCGAGGAAATCAGGACGCAGGGAAGGGGCGACGCCGACAGGCGTTGCTCCGAGTGAGGACGACGAGTCGCGAAGGTTTGCAGCGAGCAGACGGGCGCGTACTCTCATCCCGAAAGTTCTTCCAAGAGGAGCAGGGCGTGGCCAAGCGCGGCAGGCGATACCAGCAGGCGAAGTCCGAGATCGACACCGAGCGGGTGTACCACCCGCTGCAGGCGGTCAAGCTCATCAAGGCCCAGGAGCTCACGCGCTTCGACCCCACGGTCGAGGTGCACATGCGGCTGGGCGTCAACGTGCGGCACGCCGACCAGCAGCTGCGCGGCACGATCAGCCTGCCCCACGGGACGGGCAAGGACGTCTCGGTGGTGGTCTTCGCCGAGGGCGACAAGGCCCGTGAGGCCGAGGCCGCGGGAGCCGACGTCGTCGGCGGCGACGACCTCGCCAAGCGCATCCAGGAGGGCTTCACCGACTTCGACGTGGCCATCGCCACGCCCGACATGATGGGAACGGTCGGCAAGCTCGGCCGGATCCTCGGACCCTCGGGCAAGATGCCGAACCCGAAGAGCGGCACGGTGACGTTCGACGTCGCCAAGGCCGTCTCCGACGTCAAGGCCGGCAAGGTCGAGTACCGCACGGACCGTGCGGGCAACATCCACCTCGGCATCGGCCGCCGCTCCTTCGAGGAGCGTCAGCTGATCGAGAACTACCAGGTGGTGCTCGAGGAGATCGTCCGCGTCAAGCCGGCGGCCGCCAAGGGCAAGTACCTCCGCTCGATCACCCTCGCCCAGACCATGGGCCCGGGCGTCCCGGTGGACACCACCCGCACCACCCCCGCCGACGTGCTCGAGGAGCCCGCCGCCTAGAGCCCGCACACGGCACAGACCCGACCGAAGACCCACGGGGGCGGCTCAGCCGCCTCAATCCGCCCAATCGGGCGACCCGTGCGAGGTTGGCGACGCGCACGGCTCCCCCTGGGGCGCCTCCGCTCTCGCCCGCTCGCACGGCGGGAACAACCGGAGGTGAACCCCTGAGACGAGAAGAGAAGACCGAGGCCATAACGGCCCTGAGCGCGCGCCTCGCCGCCGCCGACACCGTCTTCGCGACCGACTACCGCGGCCTGACGGTCAAGCAGATCTCGGAGCTGCGCACGCGGCTTCGCGGCGCCGAGACCGACTACACGGTGGTCAAGAACACGCTCGCGCGGCGCGCGGCGGCGGACACCGGTCGCGAGGCCCTGCTGCCGTACCTGGCGGGCCCCACGGGCATCGCCTGGGTGAGTGGCGACCCGGCGGTGGCGGCCAAGGTGCTCGACGAGTTCGCCGGGGAGCACTCGGACGCGTTCGCGATCAAGGGCGGCCTGCTCGAGGGGAACGACATCCCGACGGCCGACGTCACCCGCCTGGCGAAGCTCCCGCCCAAGCAGGTGCTCATGGGTCAGCTGGCCGGTGGCATCGCGGCCCCGCTCAGCGGGCTCGCCGGTGGCCTGTCCAATCTGATCGGCGGGCTCGCCCGCACGCTGGCCGCCCTCCAGGCCCAGAAGGAGTCCGGCGCGGCCTGAGCCGCGCCGGACCGCAACCCTCTTTCAATTTCACGTTTCACACCGAGGAGAAGACATGGCGACGACTGAAGAGTGGATCGACGAGCTCAAGAGCATTTCCGTGCTGGAGCTGTCCGAGCGCATCAAGGCTCTCGAGGAGACCTTCGGCGTGACCGCCGCGGCCCCCGTGGCCGCCGCCGCCGCGCCCGCGGCCGCTGACGCCGGTGCCGTCGCCGAGGAGCAGACGGCCTTCACCGTCAGCCTCGACGCCGCCGGCGACAAGAAGATCCAGGTGATCAAGGTCGTCCGCGCGGTGACCGGCCTGGGCCTGAAGGAGGCCAAGGAGCTGGTGGACAACGCCCCGAGCGCGGTCAAGGAGGGCGTCACCAAGGAGGAGGCCGATCAGGTCAAGGGCCAGCTCGAGGAGGCCGGCGGCGTGGTCAGCGTCAAGTAGTCCGCGACTCCGCATCGAGCGATGTGAGCGGCCGTCCACCCAGCCGGGTGGACGGCCGCTCGTGTCTCTGATTGCTTCCCGGGCCGTGAGGACTCGCGCATCCATCGTTGTGGCGCTCGTCGCGGCGATGGCCGCGACGCCCGTGGCCCACGCGGCCCTGCTCAGCCAGGGCGCCGTGCGCGTCGGCGCGGACGTGCTCTGGAGCCGCGGGGTCCTCGGCCAGGGCCAGACCGTGGCGGTCGTGGACAAGGGCTTCGCCGGCCTCGACCGGTCGATCGCCCTGGGCGAGTTGCCCCCCCGCGCCGACATGACGGTCCAGCTCTTCGATCCGGCGGGGAGCCTCGACGGCGCGGACGAGTTCGGCCTTCCGAGCCCCCACGGCGTGCGGATGGCCGAGATCATCCACGACATCGCCCCCGACGCCCACCTCGTGCTGGTGGGCTATCGGACGCTCGCCCAGTTCGAGGAGGCCGCGGCATGGGTGGCGGCGCAGGGCATCCCTGTGGCCAGCCACTCCAACTCGTTCGTCACCCCGCCCTTCGACGGCACCGGTGAAGCGGCCCGCGCGGTGAACGCCGCGGCCGCGGCGGGGGTGCTGTGGGTCAACTCGGCCGGCAACTTCGCCCAGCGCCACTGGCGCGGCCTCGCGCCGTCCGGTGGCGCCGTCATCCCGATCGCGCCGGCCGCCGGCGCTCCGCTGCTGTTCAGCCTCGCCTGGGGGTCGCCCGCCGTCAGCGCGAGCATCTCGGTCGAGCGTCAGGACCCAGCGGGAGCGTGGACGGAGGTGCAGCACAGCACCTCGGCATCCCCGATCAACGCGGTAACCACCGCGCTCATGACCGACGGGGGCGCGTACCGCGTCGTCGTCCGGCAGGAGGCCGGGCCGCCCGCTGAGCTCGACCTCTTCTCCCGCACCGTGGGCTTCGGGCCCGCGGCGGTGGCCGACGGCAGCATCCCGACTCCGGGCGACGCGGCCGGGTCCGTGACCGTCGGAGCGGTCAAGTGGACCGGCACGACCATCGAGCCCTATTCCTCACGCGGCCGCGCCGGCCAGGGCAAGCCCGATCTGGTGGGCCCGACGTACATCACGTCCAACCCCGAGTGGCCCGGCACCGCGGGCACATCCGCGTCCACGCCCCACGTCGCGGGCATCGCCCTCCTCTTGCGTCAGGCCCGGATGGCCGCCGGCCAGCCCGCGGACCGGGCCACGCTGCGCGGCGCCCTGATCGCGAGCGCTCTCGACCTCGGCGCGCCGGGACCGGACCCGGTCTTCGGGTCGGGCATGGCGCGCGCGGACACGTCGGCGCCCAGGGTTCGGGTCCAGGTCAGCCCGGGCAGGACCCGGGTCGTGAGGGTGCGCGCCCGCGACGCCGGTACGATCCGTCAGGTGGCGATCACCTTGAACGGGCGGAGGCTCCGCGCGGTCCGGAGGCCCGTGGTGGGGGTCCGCCTGCCCGCGCTCCGGCGGCGGGCCAACCGGCTCGTGGTGACCGCCAACGACATGGCCGGGAACGTCGGGGTGCGCACCCGGATCCTCAGGGGCCCGTCCCGCTGACCCAGCGGTTGCCACTGCTCGCCCTCGGCATCGCGGCCGGAGCGCTGATGGCATCGGCCGGGACCTCCCCGGCGCCGGCCGCGCCGGCCTCCTTGACGGTCGACGCCCGTCCCGGCCAGACCGCGAAGGTCTCCGCCGCCCTGGCGCGCGGCGGTCTCAAGGTCCAGCGGCGCAACGGGCGCCGGTTGCAGGTGGTCGCCGACCCCTCGCGCGCCGCCGCGCTGGCCCGCATTCCCGGAGTGGCCGGGGCCCGCACCGCGACGGCGTCCTTCGGCGACACGCTGGCCGAGAGCCAGGGCGTGTGGCGCAGCGGCGCCGATGTGCTGGGCAGGGTGGCCGGCGGTGGGGCCGGATTGAAGATCGCCATCCTCGACCTCGGCTTCGGGGCCAACATCCCACGCCTCCAGGCCCTCGGCGAGATGCCGCCCCCCTCCCGCGTCCAGTCGCTCAGCTTCGACGCCGCCGCGGGCCTCGCCGGGAGCAACGCATACGGCCACAGGACCAACCACGGCGAGCTCGTCGCCCAGACGGTCTACGACTACGCGCCCGCGGCCCAGTACATCTTCATCAACTACCACACCGAGGCCGATTTCCTGGCGGCCACCGACGCGCTGATCGCCCTTCATCCGGACATCGTCGTCCACTCGAACAGCTTCATCGAGGGGCCCTTCGACGGCACCGGTCCGCTCGCGCGCGCCGTCGATCGCGCCGCGAACGCCGGGATCCTCTGGTTCAACTCGGCCGGCAACTATGCCCTGACGCACTGGGAGGGCCCCTGGGTCGATGCCGACGGCGACGGCAATCTCGACTGGCCCAACGGCGACAACTGGACCTTCGCGCGCGCCGCCGGCCAGCCGATCACCTTCGGGCTCTCCTGGACCTCGCCGCCCGGCGGCCCGCCGACCGACCTCGATCTGATCCTCGAGCGCCAGCAGGCCGACGGCACGTGGAGTCCGGCCATGGGGTCGACCGACCGGCAGTCGGCGGGGCTGCCGACGTCGGAGCGGATCACCGGGTACTCGCCCCCCGTCAACGGCGTCTTCCGCATCCGGGTCGTCCGCTTCTCGGGCCCGCCGCCGGAGGGCCCGGTCACCCTGTACTCGCGCGAGATCCCCATGGCCGCCATCGGCGGGACGGCCGTGAGCAGCCTCCCGACCCCCGGCGACGCGGCGGGCTCCATCACCGTCGGCGCGGTCGACTGGCGCGGCAACGCGCTCAAGAAGTACTCGTCACAGGGCCCGACCGACGACGGCCGGGTGAAACCCGAGGTCTCGGCGCCGACCAACACCCAGGCCATGGGTCCCAACGGGTTCCGCGGCGTCGGGGGCACCTCGATCGCGGCCCCCAACGCGGCGGGCGCGGCGGCGGTGCTGCTGGCCGCCGCGCGCCGGGCCGGCGGCAGCCCGTCCGCGGCCGAGGTGCGGTCGCAGCTCCTCGGTCTGGCCCTCGATCTCGGCGCGCCCGGGCCGGACGACGTCTTCGGCTGGGGTCGCGTGCGCGTGAGCATGGACCCGCCGCGGCTGGTCCGGCGGGTGCCGGCCCCCCTCGCATCGGTGCGCAAGCGGGTGACGGTCAAGTTCCGCACGATCACGCGGTCGCGCATCACCGGCTCCTGGTCGCTCACGATCGACGGCCAGTCCGTCACCGCCCGACCCCAGAGATACCCTCGCGGCGTCACGGTCGACACCCGCCGGCTCACGGAGGGGTGGCATCTGTTCGCCGCGCAGGTCGCTGATGCGCCGGGCAACCTGGGAGCGTCCCAGTGGTCGGTCTTCGTCGACAACACGAGGCCGACGCTCGCGATCAGGGTCGTCAGGCAGGCCAGGAGGAAGGCCGCCAAGAAGCGGGACGTGAGGCTGGTGGTGGCCGCCAAGGATCGCGTCGGGGTCGGCAAGCTGACCGCGACGGCGACGATCAGGACAGCCGCCGGTCGCAGGCTCTCGAGGAAGGTCACCCGCTTCGCCCCCGGCCCGCTCCGGATGGTCCGGCTCGGTCGACTCGCGACCGGGCGCTACCGCCTTCGTCTCGACGTGGCCGACCGCGCGGGCAATCGCACCACGCGCACCCGTCGCATCACGGTCCGCTGATTGGTAGAAATCGGGTTGTGCGATCGCGCACGATGGTTCCCGAACCCCGGAGGATTTCGATGCCGCTCGAGCAGTCTCAGAAGAGCCAGCTGCGCGACAAGGTCTCAACGGCCAACAAGAGCAACGTGGACGCGGTGGCGGACGAGGTCAACGCCGCCCTCGCCGGCCTCGACGCCGACGACAAGGACTACGCACGCCTTCAGGGATGGCTCGAGGACCTCTCCGTCGTCAAGGGCGGCGGCGTCCCCGGCAAGTTCTAGCCCACCTCCGCGGTCGTCCTCCACGGTCGCCCTCCGGCGGCCGCGAGGGGACGAGCCGGAGAGCGGGCTCAGGGCGGGTCCTCAGCGGGTCCGTCCCCGCGGGGTCTGCAGCAGCCGCTGCAGCCGGCGGGTCTCGGCGAGGGCGTTGAGGGGGCGGCGGTCCGGCGGGCCGGTGCGCCCGCGCTGGATGCGCTCCTCGCGGCCCTCGCGGGCCTCGACCCACCGCTCGTAGGCCGCGATCAGGCCGAGCAGGTTCTCCACCAGCGCCAGGCCCGCGCCGCCGCCGGGATAGGGCTCGCCGTCCAGCAGCAGGGTGCTGGAGTCGGCGATCCACGCCAACTCGCCGCCGCCGGGCCGGGCGGCGCGGATGCCGCTCAGCGAGACCCGGACGGCCAGGCCGTGCCACTCGCGCTTGAGCACGCCGGGCTCCACGGCGGGGCGGAACCCGAAGGCCCGCATGCGACGCCGCTCGTCCGGCGAGCTCCACTGGCGGTGGGTCGCCTCCAGAAGAGCCGGCAGCCGGGCGTCGAGGGCGTCGTGGCCCTCCGAGCGATCGCCGTATGAGGGAAGAGACGGTGACGCCATGGTGGAGGAGTATGCACAACCCGCACCGACCCGGTGTGCGAGCGCCGACCAGGGTGCTAGAGTGACCGGCCTTGGCCGATGGGTTCTATTGACGGCGCCTGACCACGTTTGGCAGCCGCCTTTGGTCGCTCGCACAAGCGCGGGCTCGACCATTGATACCCAAGGCCCGCTGGTGATATCGTTCGCCGTTGCGCCCGAGCCGGACTACCGGCTCTTCGCCGTCCCCCGCCCGCTCTCGTCAGGAGGCCTCGCGACTTGAGCACCCGCCCCGCTGCCCGCGTTCGCCACAACTTCTCCAAGCTGGAGAAGGTTCTCGAGGTTCCCAACCTCATCGACATCCAGCGGTCCTCTTTTGAGTGGTTCATCACCGAGGGCCTGCGCGAGACGATCGATGACATCTCGCCCATCGAAGACTTCACGGGCACTCTCGCCGTGCAGTTCGGCAAGTACACGCTGGGTGGTTGGGAGCCCGGCATGCCGTTCGACCACATCCAGCCGAACGACTCGATCAAGGACTGCCGCGAGAAGGACATCACCTACGCGGCCCCGCTCACGATGGAGGTCGCCTTCATCAACCGGGAGACCGGTGAGATCCGTGAGCAGAAGGTGTTCATGGGCGACCTGCCCCTGATGACCGACTGGGGTACCTACATCATCAACGGCACCGAGCGGGTCGTCGTGACCCAGCTCGTGCGCTCCCCCGGCGCCTACGTGATGGAGCCCAAGGATCGCGAGAAGCAGGTCTTCATCGCGAACCTCATGCCCTCGCGGGGCTCCTGGGTCGAGCTCGAGATCGACAAGAAGGGCCTCGTCCACGTCCGGATCGACCGCAAGCGCAAGCTCCCGGTCACGACCCTGCTGTTCGCGCTGGGCTACACGCGTGACGACGTGGCGAACCTCTTCCGCCACCCCAACGACCCCGATCGCGTGAACCCGTTCATCCAGGCCACCCTGGACAAGGACGCCACGGAGGGCGACCCGCAGACGGGCAACACCAAGAGCCTCGACGAGATCGCGGTGATCGCCGACGAGATCCACGCTCTCGCGCAGGGTCTCGAGGAGGCGACGGCCGAGGAGAAGGCCGGCATCGAGGCCGAGATCGAGAAGCTCGAGAAGAAGCTCGACGCCCGGTCAGGCGACATCATGCAGCACGCCCTCATCGAGGTCTTCAAGAAGCAGCGTCCCGGTGAGCCGCCGACGGTCGACAACTCGCGATCGCTCGTGCGGTCGCTGTTCTTCGACCCCAAGCGGTACGACCTGACCAAGGTCGGCCGGTACAAGCTGGACGCGCGTCTCGGTCTGTCGCTGGGCTCCAGCGTCCGCACGCTGACCAACCCCCGCTTCACGGGCCGCATCTCGGGCATGACCGACGACCTGGTCGAGTTGATCCGCCGCCTGGTGGCGCTTCCGATCAAGATCGGCCTCCCCGAGGACTCCAAGGACTTCGCGGCCGACGGGGCCACCATGCCGCGCGACGAGATCGCCGGCGATCTCGACGAGTACGAGCACTTCGGCAACCGGCGGCTGCGCACCGTCGGCGAGCTCATCCAGGAGGCCTTCCGCATCGGCCTCTACCGGATGGAGCGCGTGGTGCGCGAGCGGATGAGCACCGAGGACGTGGACACCATCACGCCACAGACGATCATCAACATCCGCCCGGTCGTCGCGGCGCTCAAGGAGTTCTTCGGCTCGTCGCAGCTCTCGCAGTTCATGGACCAGACCAACTCGCTGGCGGGGCTCACCCACCGGCGGCGTCTGTCCGCGCTGGGGGCCGGCGGCCTCACCCGTGAGCGCGCGCCCATCGAGGTGCGCGACGTCCACGCCACCCACTACGGGCGCATGTGCCCCATCGAGACCCCGGAGGGCCCGAACATCGGCTTGATCGGCTCGCTGGGGAGCTACGCGACCCTCAACGAGTTCGGGTTCATCCAGACCCCGTACCGGCGGGTCAAGGGCGGCGTGGTCTCCAAGGACGTCGAGCGTCTCGACGCGACCCAGGAAGAGCACAAGATCATCGCCCAGGCCAACGCCGACCTCGACGCGAAGAACCGTCTCGTCGGCCCGGTGCTGTGCCGCAAGGGCGGCGAGCCGATCCTGGCCGACCCGTCCGACGTCGAGTACATGGACGTCTCGCCCCAGCAGATCGTGTCGGTGGCGACGGCGCTGATCCCGTTCCTCGAGCACAACGACGCGAACCGCGCCCTGATGGGCGCCAACATGCAGCGCCAGGCGGTTCCGCTCATGATCACCGAGGCCCCGCTCGTGGGCACCGGCATCGAGCGGCGCGCGGCGGTCGATACCGGCGACGTCGTCGTCAGCCGTACCGCCGGAACGGTGGCGGCGGTCGACGCGGACCACATCATCGTCGAGGACCCGGCGGGCGAGCTGGAGCACTACGAGCTCCACAAGTTCACGCGCTCGAACCAGGGCACCCTGATCCACCAGAAGCCGATCGTCTCGAAGGGCCAGCCCATCGAGTCCGGCGACGTGCTGGCCGACGGCAGCTCGACCGACAAGGGCGAGCTCGCCCTGGGCAGCAACATGCTCGTGGCCTTCATGAGCTGGGAGGGTTACAACTTCGAGGACGCGATCATCATCTCGGAGCGCCTGGTCAAGGACGATCTGCTGTCCTCGATCCACATCGAGGCCTACGAGATCGACGCCCGCACCACCAAGCTGGGCGCCGAGGAGATCACGCGCGACATCCCCAACCGCTCGGAGGAGTCCCTCAAGGACCTCGACGAGCGCGGCATCGTGCGCATCGGCGCCGAGGTGATCTCGGGCGACCTCCTGGTGGGCAAGGTCACGCCGAAGGGCGAGACCGAGCTGACCGCCGAGGAGAAGCTGATCCGCGCGATCTTCAAGGAGAAGGCCGGCGAGGTCCGTGACACCTCCCTCAAGGTCCCGCACGGCGAGGGCGGCAAGGTCATCGACGTCAAGGTCTTCGACCGCGAGAGCGGCGACGACCTGTCGCCGGGCGTCAACCAGCTGGTGCGCGTGTACGTCGCCAAGCGGCGCAAGATCGCCGAGGGCGACAAGCTGGCCGGCCGCCACGGCAACAAGGGCGTCATCTCGAAGATCGTCCCGCAGGAGGACATGCCGTTCCTCGAGGACGGCACGTCGATCGACATGATCCTGAACCCGCTGGGCGTGCCGTCGCGCATGAACATCGGGCAGATCCTGGAGACGCACCTCGGCTGGGCCGCCTCGCGCGGCTGGATCGACGGTGCGCACGCCAACGGCGTCAACGGCAGCGAGCCGCCCGCGCGGACGTTCGTCGCGACCCCGGTGTTCGACGGCGCGACGGTGGAGGACGTGGACCGGGTCCTGAAGGACTGGTCGGCGAGCCACCCCGACAACCCGATCGAGATCACGGTCGACGAGAACGACCGCGCCGGCCGCCAGGCGTCGGGTCGCATGAAGCTGTACAACGGCCGCACCGGTGAGCCCTACGAGGGCAAGGTCACCGTGGGCTACATGTACATGCTGAAGCTGCTCCACCTGGTGGACGACAAGATCCACGCCCGCTCCACCGGCCCCTACTCGCTGGTCACCCAGCAGCCGCTGGGCGGCAAGGCGCAGTTCGGTGGCCAGCGCTTCGGCGAGATGGAGGTGTGGGCCCTCGAGGCGTACGGCGCTGCGTACACGCTGCAGGAGATGCTGACCATCAAGAGCGACGACACGGTCGGCCGCGTGAAGGCGTACGAGGCGATCGTGAAGGGCGAGAACATCCAGGAGCCGTCGATTCCCGAGAGCTTCAAGGTTCTGCTGAAGGAGATGCAGAGCCTGGGCCTCGACGTGAAGGTGCAGGGGGAGGCCGGACCGGACTTCTCCGCCCGCGAGGAGGACGACGACCTCCTTCGTGCGGCCGAGGAGCTGGGCATCGACCTCTCGGGCGGCCTGGGAGCCGTCGAGGAGGGCGACACGCAGGAGGCCGACGGGGCCAACGGGGATACGCCGGACGGGGCCGAGGTCGTGGCCTCCTCCGCCGAGTCCTCGGGCTCCGACGCGACGGACGTTTAGAGGGGCCGGCGGGCCGCCGTGACCGATCCCCCGGGGTCGGTCACGGCGCGGTCCCGCCTGACGACGGTCGGAGTCTTCCGCCGCGAACGCGCACGAGAGGCGCGGATCGCGGCAAACGAGAAAGGCGCTTCACGTGATCGACATCAACAACTTCGACTCCATCACGATCGGTCTGGCCTCCTCCAAGCAGATCCGGCAGTGGAGCTCGGGCGAGGTCACCAAGCCCGAGACGATCAACTACCGCACGCTCAAGCCGGAGAAGGACGGGCTCTTCTGCGAGAAGATCTTCGGTCCGACCAAGGACTGGGAGTGCTACTGCGGCAAGTACAAGCGCGTCCGCTACAAGGGAATCATCTGCGAGCGCTGCGGCGTCGAGGTGACGCGGGCCAAGGTCCGTCGTGAGCGCATGGGTCACATCGACCTGGCCGCCCCGGTCAGCCACATCTGGTTCTTCAAGGGCGTCCCGAGCCGCATCGGCTACATGCTCGACATCGCCCCCAAGGAGCTGGAGAAGGTCCTCTACTTCGCCGCCTCGATCGTCACCGAGGTCGATCAGGAGGGCCGCGCCGGCGAGATCGACCGCCTCCAGGACGAGGTCAACGCCACGATTGAGCAGTTCGGCGTCGACAAGGAGGAGCGCCTCCTCGAGCTGAGCGAGCGCCTCGACCGTCGCGTCCAGTGGCTCCGCGAGGACGAGGCCCCCGGCCTCACCGACGAGGACGAGTACTGGATCGACGACCTCAAGCGTGACCGCACCTCGGAGGACCCCGAGGCGCGCCGCGAGCTGACCGACGCCGACCGCAAGCAGGCCGAGTCGGATCTGCGCAAGGAGACCGACGTCGCGCTCAAGGACATCGAGCGCTACACGGAGGAGGCGATCGACCGCCTCACCCGCGCGTGGCTCACGTTCAAGGACCTCAAGCCCCGTCAGATCGAGCCCGACGAGCAGCTCTTCCGCGAGATGAAGGAGCGGTTCGGCTCCCCGCACGGCTTCGCCGACCTCTTCAAGGGCGGTATGGGCGCGGCGGCGATCAAGGAGCTCCTCGGCCAGATCGACCTCGAGGCCGAGACCGAGAACCTGCGCGAGACCATCCAGACCAGCAAGGGCCAGCGCCAGGCGCGCGCCCTGAAGCGCCTCAAGGTGGCCTCGGCGTTCCGCCGCAGCACCAACCGGCCGGAGTGGATGGTGCTCGAGGCGATCCCGGTCATCCCGCCGGAGCTGCGCCCGATGGTCCAGCTCGACGGCGGCCGCTTCGCCACCAGCGACCTCAACGACCTCTACCGACGCGTGATCAACCGCAACAACCGCCTCAAGCGGCTGCTCGACCTCGGCGCGCCCGAGATCATCGTCAACAACGAGAAGCGCATGCTGCAGGAGGCCGTCGACGCGCTGTTCGACAACGGCCGCCGCGGCCGCGCGGTCACCGGCCCCGGCAACCGCCCCCTCAAGTCCCTCTCGGACATGCTCAAGGGCAAGCAGGGCCGCTTCCGTCAGAACCTGCTCGGCAAGCGCGTGGACTACTCGGGCCGCTCGGTCATCGTGGCCGGCCCCGAGCTGCGCCTGCACCAGTGCGGTCTGCCCAAGCTGATGGCTCTCGAGCTCTTCAAGCCGTTCATCATGAGCCGGCTGGTCGAGCGCAAGCAGGTCCAGAACATCAAGGCGGCCAAGAAGCTCGTGGACGCAATGGTCCCCGAGGTCTGGGACGTGCTCGAGGAGGTCATCGGGGAGCACCCGGTGCTCCTCAACCGCGCGCCGACGCTCCACCGCCTGGGCATCCAGGCGTTCGAGCCCGTGCTCGTGGAGGGCAAGGCCATCCAGATCCACCCGCTCGTCTGCACCGCCTTCAACGCGGACTTCGACGGCGACCAGATGGCCGTCCACCTCCCGCTGTCGGTCGAGGCCCAGTCCGAGGCCCGCATCCTGATGCTGTCGGCCAACAACATCCTCTCGCCGGCCAACGGGCGCCCGATCACGGTGCCCAGCCAGGAGATGATCCTCGGCCTCTACTACCTCACCTACGCGCCGGTCCTCTCCCTTCGCAAGAAGGGCGACGAGAGCGAGGGCGTCGGCGTCGAGATCGCCGACCTCTGGAACCCCGAGAGCCGCAAGTTCGAGCTCCCCAAGGGCCAGGAGGCCAAGATCGACGGTGGCGACTGGAGCACGAAGCCCTTCGGCGACCGTCCCGCTCCCCGCGCCTTCGGCACGCCGGAGAACGTCCTCGCGGCGCTCGACCAGCGCGCCGTCGGTCTGCAGGAGCTGATCGAGGTCCGCAAGAGCGTCAACGGGACGCGCCGGATCACCACCCCGGGCCGCGTCATCTTCAACCACGAGGTCCGTCAGGCCCTGCTGCAGGTCGTGGGCGAGGCCGAGCTCGAGACGAGCCCGTTCCCCGAGCGTCACGAGGTGCTGACAAAGCGTCAGACCGCGGACTTCATCGAGGACCTCGTCAACGTCTACGGCGCGACGGCGGTGTCGATGGTGCTCGACTCCTTCAAGGAGCTGGGTTTCCGTCACGCCACCGACTCGGGTCTCACGGTGTCGAAGAACGACATCGTCATCCCGCCGACCAAGGGCGCCATCATCGCGAAGTACGACGCGAAGGTGGACGAGGTCGAGGAGTTCTTCGGTCTCGGTGAGATGAGCCCCGAGGAGCGTCACGAGGAGGTCGTGAAGCTCTGGGAGCAGGCGACCGACGAGGTGGCCGAGGCGATGCAGCAGCACCTCTATCGCCTCAACCCGATCTACATGATGGCCCACAGCGGGGCGCGCGGATCGTTCAAGCAGATCCGTCAGCTCGCCGGTATGCGTGGCTGCATGAACAACCCGAAGGGCGAGACGATCGAGCGCCCGATCAAGAGCAACTTCATGGAGGGGCTCTCGGTCCTCGAGTACTTCATCTCCACGCACGGCGCCCGCAAGGGCCTGGCCGACACCGCCCTCAAGACCGCCGACTCCGGGTACCTCACCCGGCGCCTGGTCGACGTCTCCCAGGACGTCATCGTCCGCGAGCTCGACTGCGGTACCAGCGACGGCATCGAGGTCGCGGTCTTCCGTGACGACAACGTCCTCAACCCGAGCCTTCCCGGGCGGGTGCTCAACGGGCCGATCGTGGACCGCATCACGGGCGAGGTCATCCTCGACCTGAGGCCCGAGCCCGACGACTCGGAGGAGACGCTCGAGGCCCGCCGTGGCCAGCTCATCTCCACGCTCGACGGCCAGCGGCTCGACAAGGAGCTCCGCGGGCCCGACGGCACGCCGCGCGACGCGGTCGTGTCGGTCCGCTCGCCCGTGAAGTGCCGAAGCGAGGTCGGGATCTGCGCGCGGTGCTACGGGCGCAACCCGGCATCGGGCCGTCTCACCGAGCCGGGCGACGCGGTCGGCATCATCGCCGCGCAGTCCATCGGCGAGCCGGGCACCCAGCTCACCATGCGCACCTTCCACACCGGTGGCGTCGCCGGCGCCGACATCACGCACGGTCTGCCGCGCGTCGTCGAGCTGTTCGAGGCCCGCAAGCCCAAGGCCCAGGCGCACATCGCGCCGGTCGACGGGTGGATCAGGATCACGGACGACGAGACCCGTCCGGGCTCGGCGAGCCTGACGGTGGTGGAGCCCGAGTACATCGAGCAGGACGACGCGGGTACCGGGGCGACCCGGGCGCCGGTGCGCGAGCACCCGTTCCCGGTCATGCGCCGCACCCAGATCACGGTGGACGACGGCCAGTGGGTCGAGGCCGGAGACCTGCTCAGCGCAGGCTCGGCGTTCCCGGCCGACATCCTGGGCTCCAAGCCCGGTGTCGCGCTCGGCGTGCTCGGCGCGGTCAAGAAGGTCAAGGACGAGGGCAAGGGCTGGCTGCGGGTGGACGTGGACACCGAGGCGGGGATCTCGCAGCGCTGGCTGCGCCTGCCCTCGGATCGCCCCCGTCCGGCCATCGCGGTCGGCGATCAGGTGACCCCCGGCCACCGCTTCCACGCTCCGGAGGGCAGCCACGACCCCTCGACCAAGACCGAGCTCTACCTGGTCAGCGAGGTTCAGAACGTCTACCGCTCGCAGGGCGTGGACATCAACGACAAGCACATCGAGCTGATCGTGCGTCAGATGCTCCGCAAGGTGCGCGTGGACGATCCCGGCGGCACGCACTTCCTCCACGGCCAGATGGTGGACAAGCCGGTCCTTTACCGGGAGAACACCCGCGCGGCCGGACGCATCCAGGAGCAGTTGCTGGAGAAGCGCGAGACCGGCGAGTTCACCGGTGACGACACGGAGGTCGAGCGCGCGGTCGCGGGCGTCCAGGCGGTCATCGAGCCGCTCATCCTGGGCATCACCAAGGCGTCGCTGGCCACCGAGTCGTTCCTGTCGGCGGCCTCCTTCCAGGAGACCACGAAGGTGCTGACGGACGCGGCTCTGGAGGGCAAGGTCGACCGCCTCCGCGGCCTCAAGGAGAACGTGATCATCGGCAAGCTGATCCCGGCCGCGACCGGGCTCAAGCGCTACCGGCAGCTCGAGATCGAGGCGGTCCGGCGCGCGCCGGCCCTGCTCGAGTTCGACCTCGACGAGCCGTTCTCGGACGCCGACGACGATGCCCTGCTCCTGGGCGACGGCGACGGCGGCACGTACTCCTTCGGACCGGAGCTCGACCGGGAGGAGTAGCGGCTCCGGTGGAGCCCTCGGGCTCCGCCGCGCGACCGCACTGGAGAACGGCCCGGGAAACCGGGCCGTTCCCGGTTGTGCCCCCGGAGCTCTTGCGTCGGCGGGCCCCGGGGGTGCCGCACCTCGAACGCCGGACGGGCCGGCTGCCCCCGCGGTCGGCGCCCGGCGGAGCCCCCGGGAGGAGATCGTCATCGTCGGCGGGGACAGCCGGCCCGGCCGGGCGAGGACTAGTTGCCGGCGCCGTCCGGGTCGGGGAACCGCACGTGGATGTGGTCGTCGTGGCCGGGCCACACCATCACCCCGCTCCCGTGCAGATCAAGGTTCGGGCCCACGAAGATGTAGCTCGCGCCGGCGGCGATGAACCGGTTGACGAGCGCCTGGGTCGCGGCCCGGTCGTAGGTGCTCGGGTCCACCGCACGCTCGGCGCCGTCACGTCGTATCAGGCGGATGTCCACGTCCACGCCGTTCTGGTGCGAGGAGTGCCCGACGACCGGTCCGGTGAAGGGCCCGCCCGACTCGTGCGCCAGGTCGCCGATCCCGAGGCGGGGGCCGTTCGGGTGGCGCGCCGCCCACCAGCGCGCGACCCCGCGCACCTCTCGAATCAGCATCGCCGTGCCCCAGGTGCGGTCGCCGCCGCCGGGGGGCTCCTGGGTCGCCGGGTTGTAGGTGTAGTAGCCGACGCCCTCGGCCGGCAGGCGCACGCCGCCCTCGAGCGACCCCGCGTTGGGCGTGCCGTGCGCGATCGAGTCGTGCCACACCACCGCCTCGAGGGGCGGCGCGGGCGGGTCGGCCGTCGTCGTCACGACCAGGGCCCTGGCGGCGACCGGCACCGGTGCGGCCACGGCCGCGGCGATACCCGCGGCTCCGCCGTTGCCTCCCATGGCGGCGAGCGGCACCAGGCCGGCGGTCGCCGCGAGCAGTGCCATCCAGGTCCAGGGCCTGCGGGTACGCGGCTGGTGCGCGCGCGTGCTGACGGAGGCGGCGCACGCGGGACAGCAGTGGAGCGCCTCGCGACGTAGCCGGCGGGTTCCCATGGGGGATTGACGGTAACACCGGTCGGGACGTTTCCCCTGCAACGACCGTTGTAGAACGGCGTTCGGGAGGAACTAGGCTAGAGCGATGATCCAAGCGCTCAGGGCGCGGCCGGTGCGTGCGCTCATCGTCATCGTGCTGATCCTCGTCGTGGCGGTGGGCCTGTGGCTGTGGAGCCGCGCGGGGTCGAGCACCCCGGTCAGCCCGGAAGCCGCGTTGCAGACGCTCCGCGAGGCCGGCGGCGCCGACGGCGCCGCGACGCGCCATGGCGTCCCGCGGCCGGGGGTCTACACGTATCGCCAGAGCGGCTCGGAGCGCGGTGGGGCGGGGCCGCTGAAGCTGTCGCGGGACCTGCCCGGCGAGGCCCGCATGGTCGTCACACCCGCGGCCGGGGGCTACGGCCGGGAGCTGGACATCAGCGAGGAGCACATCGAGGGCGTGCGGGTGCGTGTCGACGCCGGCGGCAGCCACGAGGTCTCCCGGCGCACCAAGGTCACGTTCGTCGGCGTCGGCCAGGACGACCGGCGCGACCTGACTCCTGCGCCGCTGTCCGTCCCCCCGGTGCTCGCGGCCGGCACGGCGTGGTCCGGGCGCTACTCGGCCGGCGGCCTCCCCGTCACCTTCCGCAGCGGCATCCTGCGCTCCGAGGCGGTCGAGGTGGGGGGAAGGAGGATGCCTGCCTGGGTCATCCGGACCGTCGCCGACACCGGCGGCCCGCACCCCGGGCGGCGCACCGACACCATCTGGTGGTCGGCCCCGCTCTCGCTACCGTTGCGGTGGGAGATCGACATGGAGATCCGGGGGGTCTTCAGCCTCGCCACACACGCGCGGCTGACCCTCGCGAGCACGACACCCGAGGTCTGACCGGCGGGTGGAGCGGCCCCTCTGCGCGTGCTAGGTTTCCCAGGCCGCTCGCCCGGCAATGTCCTGTTGCGCTCGAAAAAAGGCCGACGTGCCCACGATCAATCAGCTGGTCCGCAAGGGCCGCCGTCCAAAGTTCGCCCGCGTATCGACGCCCGCTCTGCGCGGCGCGCCGCAGAAGCGCGGCGTCTGCACCCGTGTCTACACGACCACCCCGAAGAAGCCGAACTCGGCCCTTCGCAAGGTGGCCCGCGTGCGGCTCGTCAACGGGATGGAGATCTCCTCCTACATCCCCGGCGAGGGCCACAACCTCCAGGAGCACTCGGTCGTCCTGGTGCGCGGCGGTCGTGTGCGCGACCTTCCGGGCGTCCGGTACAAGGTCATCCGGGGCGCGCTCGACGCGGCCGGAGTGGCGGATCGGCGCATGGGTCGGTCCAAGTACGGCGCGAAGACGCCCAAGTAGATGCCCCGTCGCGCAGTCATCACACGTCGTCCGCTCGATCCGGACCCCGTCTACAACAGCGCCCTCGTCACCCAGCTGGTGAACAAGGTCCTGAAGGACGGCAAGAAGTCGACCTCCGAGGGTGTCGTCTACGGAGCGCTCGAGCGCATCCGCGACCGCACCGGCCGTGACCCCGTCGCGGTGATGGAGGAGGCGGTGCGCAACGTCACGCCGGCGCTCGAGGTCAAGTCGCGTCGCGTCGGCGGTGCCACGTACCAGGTGCCGATCGAGGTCGCGCCGCGCCGCGGCCGCACCCTCGCCATCCGCTGGCTCGTCCGCTTCGCCCGGGAGCGCCGTGAGAAGCAGATGAGTGAGCGGCTCGCAAACGAGCTCCTGGACGCGCTGGGCTCGCAGGGGGGCGCCTTCAAGCGGAAGGATGACCTCTACCGCATGGCGCAGGCCAACAAGGCGTTCGCGCACTACCGCTGGTAGGCACTCCCCGTCGCCACATGGCGTGAGGGGATGCAGGGTGGACGGTGATTCCCGCGCTCGGCCGCTACCGGCCGACGCTGTGACTCGGATGAGGTGATGGGCGTGACGACGACGGCGAAGAAGACTTCCCTCGAGAAGACCCGGAACATCGGGATCATGGCGCACATCGACGCCGGCAAGACCACGACCACCGAGCGGATCCTCTACTACACCGGCCGCACGCACCGCATCGGCGAGGTGCACGACGGCGCCGCCACGATGGACTGGATGGCGCAGGAGCAGGAGCGCGGCATCACCATCACGAGCGCCGCGACGACGTGCTTCTGGCGCGACCACCGGATCAACATCATCGACACGCCGGGCCACGTGGACTTCACCATCGAGGTGGAGCGCAGCCTGCGCGTGCTCGACGGCGCGGTCGCGGTGTTCGACTCGGTCGCCGGCGTCGAGCCCCAGAGCGAGACGGTTTGGCGCCAGGCCGACCGTTACGCGGTTCCGCGCATCGCCTACGTGAACAAGATGGACCGCATCGGCGCCGACTTCACCGCCGCGGTGCAGACGATGGTGGACCGCCTCGGTGCCAACGCCATCCCGATCCAGCTGCCGATCGGCGAGGAGTCCGAGTTCAGCGGGATCGTCAACCTGATCGCCATGAACGCGATCGTCTACAAGGACGACCTCGGCACGGACTTCGAGATCACGGCGATCCCGGACGACTACGCCGACGCGGCCGACGCGGCCCGGGAGGTTCTCGTCGCCGCCGTCGCCGACCACGACGACGAGCTGGCCGAGATCTACCTCGACGGCGGCGAGATCGAGACCGATCGCCTGGTGAGCGCGATCCGCGCCGCGGTGCTCGCGATCGCCATCACGCCCGTGCTCTGCGGCTCCTCCTTCAAGAACAAGGGCGTGCAGCCCCTGCTCGACGCGGTCATCGACCTGCTTCCGTCGCCGCTCGACGTCCTGCCCGCCGTGGGCCACATCCCCGGCACCGACGACGAGGTCACCCGCCCCGCGGACCCGTCGGCCCCGTTCGCCGCCCTCGCCTTCAAGGTGATGAGCGACCCGTTCGTCGGCCGGCTGACCTACCTGCGGGTCTACTCGGGATCGATCGGCACCGGCTCCAACATCATCAACGCCACCAAGGACCGCAAGGAGCGCCTCGGGCGCCTGCTGATGATGCACGCGAACCACCGCGAGGACGTGGACTCGGTCTCGGCAGGCGACATCGTCGCGGCCGTGGGTCTGAAGTCCACGACCACCGGCGACACGCTCACGGAGTCGAGCGACCCCGTGATCCTGGAGCGCATGACGTTCCCGGAGCCGGTCATCGAGATCGCGATCGAGCCCAAGACCAAGCAGGACCAGGAGAAGCTCGCGACCGCCCTCGGACGCCTGTCCGACGAGGACCCGACCTTCCGCGTCCACACGGACGAGGAGACCGGCCAGACGCTCATCGCCGGCATGGGCGAGCTCCACCTCGAGATCATCGTGGACCGCCTGATGCGCGAGTTCGGCGTGGACGCCAACGTCGGCCAGCCGCAGGTCGCCTACCGCGAGACGGTCCGAAAGGCCGTCCAGAAGGTGGAGGGCCGCTTCGTGCGGCAGACCGGTGGTCGTGGCCAGTTCGGCCACGTCTATCTGTCGGTCGAGCCCAACGAGGCCGGCGCCGGCTACCTCTTCGAGAGCAAGGTCGTCGGAGGCTCCATCCCCAAGGAGTACATCCCGGCGGTCGACCAGGGCGTGCGGGAGGCCCTGGAGGGCGGCGTCGTGGCCGGCTACCCGATCGTGGACGTCAAGGTCCAGCTGGTCGATGGCTCCTACCACGAGGTGGACTCCTCGGAGATCGCCTTCAAGATCGCCGGCTCGATGGCCGTCAAGGAGGCCGTCAAGCGGGCCTCCCCGTGCCTGCTCGAGCCGGTCATGGCGGTCGAGGTCGTCGTGCCCAAGGAGTTCGTCGGCACCGTGGTCGGCGACCTCACCTCACGGCGCGGGCGCATCGGCGGCATGGAGCCGCGAGGCTCCACGGCCGAGGTGATCGAGGCTCAGGTGCCGCTGTCCCAGATGTTCGGGTACGCCACATCGGTCCGGTCGGCCACGCAGGGGCGCGCGACCTTCACGATGCAGTTCCACTCCTACCAGGAAGTGCCGAACTCCATCGCCGAGGAGATCCGTCAGAAGGTCGGAGCCGGCGCCGGCTGATCCCCGCCTCGTCGTGCGGGGGCGCCTCAGCCGCTGCAGGTGAGGCCGGCGCGGCGGGCGTAGGCGGTCCAGCGATCGGCGAAGCGGGTGTAGGTGGTCCCGCCGGTGGGGGCGCCCTTGGCCAGCTGCCGCAGCAGCGCGACGTGATAGCAGTGGTAGGTGTTGTCGGCGAGATATGTGCGCCAGCCCCACCCGGGCCGGAACAGCGAGTAGAGGCTCCACCTGCCGGTGTCGTGGAGCGGCAGGTAGTGGCGCAGGGTCGCCTCTCCGCGGACCGCCAGCTTGCGTGAGATCTCAGCGGCGGCCTTCGCCCCCTTGGCCCGCGGTCGCGCGCGGCCGGCGGGCGGACCCGTCGCGAGCGGCCGGGGCGCCGAGCGCAGCAGCCGCACGGACGAGCGCAGGTTGAGCAACGTCACCATGAAGCCGTTGAGCGCGGCGCCCTGCCACGGGCTCGCGCCGGGGTAGGCGCGCTCGACGTACCAGGGGCGGCTGCGGTGCTCGCCCGAGACCCAGACCCGGCTCACGACGCCCCCGCGCCCGACGGACACGCCAAAGGCGGCCAGCGCTCCCCGCGCGGCGTCCGAGAAGCGGGCGTCACCCGTGTTGTAGTAGGCGTTGGCGAACAGGTGGACGAGCCGGCCCTGCGCCATGCCCGACGCGCCGGGACGGCTTGCGCCGGGGCGGCTGGGGACGTCGTAGTACTCCCACAACAGGAACGCATGGCGACCGGATCTCCGCGCGACGGCGAAGGGCAGGAGGGCCTCGGCCAGCTGCACCAGCGAGAGGTCGTCGTTGAGGCCCTGCCAGCGCCCGGAGGTCGCGACCGGGTTCACGGCCAGCCCGCGACCGGTCCAGTACGTGGAGAGCACGCCGGTCGGATCGCGCACGATGATCCGGGAGCTCGGCGCCGACCAGCGCGAGAACCACCAGGCGTTGACCCGCATCGTCCGGGAGATGGTCCGCCGCCGTCCGGCGGGTTGCCTCGGGCCCATGTAGCGGTGCCCCAGCCGAAGCACGAACTGGATGTCGGCGCGCGCGTCCGATCGCGCCGGCGCCCGTGTCAGCGCGCGCTCGAGCTGCGCCCGGGCAGCGCGCCAGTCCCTGGGGAAGTCCTTCGCCTCGATCCGGTAGCCGGGGCGCGCGGCCAGGGCCGTGCTGCTCGCCGCCAGCACGGCGAGCAGCACCACGGCGGCGATGGCCGTGCGGATCACGTGAGCCGCGCCGCCATGTGCTCTGCCGGATGCAGGGCCGCGCGGCCGGTGGTGCGCCGGATCTGCTCTCGGCAGGAGGTGCCGGCGGCGACCGCCACACCGGCATCCCGCATCGCCGGCGCGAAGCGGTCCTCGGCGATCCGGCGGGACAGGTCGGGATGGACGTGGCCGAACGACCCGGCCATCCCGCAGCAGCCGGCGCCCGAGGTCCGCGCCACCGCCCCGGCGATGCGGGCGAGCGCCGCGGCGCCCTCCCGGCCGCCGCCCAGTGACGCGGCGTGGCAGTGCTCGTGGACGACGGCCTCACGCGCGTCGTCGCGCAGCGCGGGCGGCCCCAGCTCGAGCACGGCCCGCTCGAATGTCACGACCGCATCGGCCACCCACCGCGCGCGCGGATCGTCCGGCAGCAGGCGGGGAAGATCATCGATGAGCATGGACCAGCACGAGGGCTCGAGCACCACGATCCGGCGGCCGGCGATCGCGTGAGGGGCGAGCCTGCCCAGCGCCCGGCGCGCGCGCGAGCGCGCCGGGCCGACGAGGCCCTGCGACAGCAGAGGGCGTCCGCAGCATCCGGGGTCCACCACCTCGGTATCGGCACCGCACGCGCCGAGCACCCGCAGGGCCGCCTCGCCGATGCCCGGCTCGAGGAAGCGCGTGAACGTGTCGGCCATCACGACGACCTCGGGTCCTCCGGTGGGGCTCCCCGGCGTCGGATGCCAGCGACGCACCGGCACGGGCGGGGCGACGCCCGTCGCACGGCGCGCGAGGCCGGCGGCGAGGCGGGCGAGGCGGGGCGCGCGCGACCCGAGCGCGAGCAGGTCGTGCGCGTGGCCGATGAGCCGCGTCGGCAGGGGCACCCCCCGCGCCCGGTGCCGGTGCGCCAGGGCCTCCACCTTGAGGCTCGCCATGTCGACCTGGGCCGGGCACTCCGACACGCAGGCCTTGCACCCCAGGCACAGCTCCAGCGCCTCGTGCAGGCCGTCGTCGGCGAGCCCCGCCGGCAGGCGGCCCTCCAGCGCCGAGCGCAGGATCGCCGCCCGGCCCCGGGTGGAGTGGCGCTCGTCACCGAGGGCCTGGAAACTGGGGCACATCGATCCGGCGCGCGATCGGCAGGCGCCGTTGTTGTTGCAGGCCTCGCCCGCGCGCGCCAGGCCGCCCTCGGCGGCGAAGCTGAGTGCCGTCCGCCGTGGCCTCCGCGGCGGAGAGGCCTCGATGCGCAGCCCCTGGTCGAGAGGCTCGGGATCGGTCAGGACGCCGGGGTTGAGGAGGCGATCGGGGTCCAGCAGCGCCTTGAGACGGGCGAAGGCCGCGATGGTCGCCGGCGGATACATCCGCGGCAGCAGCTCGCTGCGCAGCCGCCCGTCGCCGTGTTCGCCCGACAGCGACCCGCCGTTCTGGGCCACCAGGTCGGCGACCTCCTCGGCGATGCGCCGCATCATGGCCACGGCTCCGGGGCGGCGCAGGTCCATCAGCGGCCGGATGTGGAGGCACCCGACGCTGGCGTGCCCGTACCAGACCGCCCGCACGTCCTCGCGCGCGAGGACTCCACGCACGTCGCGCGCGAAGCCGGCGAGCCGGGCCGGGGGCACCGCCGGGTCCTCGATGAAGGGCACCGGGCGAGGATCTTCCGCCGCGCCGGCGTCGGCCGTCCGCAGCGCGCGGGCGATCCCCGAGCGGCGCACGGCCCAGATCGCCGCCTGCTCGGCGGGGTCCCGCACCACCCGGGCCTCCGGGATCTCGCGCAGCCGCCGCTCCACGTCGTCCGGCTCGCCGCTGTGCTCCACCACCAGCAGCGCAGCGGCATCGCCGGCGAAGCCCAGCAGGGCGCGCACCGCGGGCGGGCGGTTGGCGGGGTCCAGCAGGGCGCGGTCCATCAGCTCGATCGCCGACGGCCCCGCCTCCAGCAGGCCGACGACCGACTCGAGGGCCCGGTCCACCGAGTCGAAGCCCAGCAGCGCCAGCCCCCGCCTCGCCGGCCGCGGGATCAGGCGCAGCTCGGCCCCGCGGGTGAGCGCCAGGGTCCCCTCGGACCCGCACATCAGCCTCGGCCAATCCGGCTCGGGGCCGGCCAGCGCATCGAGCGCGTACCCCGACACCCGGCGGATGAGCCGCGGCGGGTGGGCGTCCGCCGCGAGTGGACGCGCCCTCTCGAGGGCGTCCGGCGCGGCGGCCCCCTGCCGTAGCCGGGCGCGCGTCCCATCGGCCAGAGTGACATCCAGCGCGAGGACGTGATCGGCCGTCAGACCGTGGACCACCGATCGGGCGCCCGCCGAGTTGTTGGCGATCATCCCGCCCAGCGTCGCGCGGCTCGCGGTCGCCACATCCGCCCCGAACGTGAGGCCGTGGGCCGCCGCGGCCGCGTTGAGATCGTCGAGCACGACCCCCGGGCCGACGCGGGCCGCGCGGGCGTCCGGGTCGATCGCCACCGCGGCGAGGGCCGAGCAATCGACAACCAGGCCACGACCCACCGCCTGGCCGGCCAGGCTCGTCCCCGCCCCACGCATCGTCAGCGGCACGCCGTGCGCGCGGCAGGCCGCGATCGCCGCGTCGATGTCATCGACCTCGGCCGCCCTCAGGGTGGCCAGCGGACGGCGGCGATAGATGCTCGCGTCGGAGGCGTAGAGATCCCGGGAAGCAGGGTCGTCGCGCACCTCGCCGGCCACGGAGGCGCGGAGGTCGGCGACCAGTCCGGACGCGTTCACGACGGGGATGGTACGGTCTCGACGCGCCCGTGCGACGGGGTGTTCGCCGAGAGGCCGAATCCCTTGCGGGCCGGGGTCCTTTTGCTAATCTACCCCGGCTCTACGGAGCGCCCGGTTTTTCGTGCGCGGCCTTCCGGCCGCGCGTTTTGTGCCGGGGGGATTTTTCCGTCAGAGGACGCGGCCGCGAAGCGGTCGCATCGCAGAGTGCCCAAGGGAGCTATCGATGGCGAAAGAGAAGTTCGACAGGTCGAAGCCACACGTGAACGTGGGCACCATCGGTCACGTCGACCACGGCAAGACGACCCTGACGGCTGCCATCACCAAGGTGCTTTCCGAGAACGGCAAGGGTGGTGGCACGACCGCCGTCTCGTTCGACTCGATCGACAAGGCCCCGGAGGAGCGTGAGCGCGGCATCACGATCGCCACCGCCCACGTGGAGTACGAGACCGAGAACCGGCACTACGCCCACGTCAACTGCCCGGGGCACGCCGACTACATCAAGAACATGATCACCGGCGCGGCGCAGATGGACGGGGCGATCCTCGTGGTCTCCGCCGCCGACGGGCCCATGCCCCAGACGCGCGAGCACATCCTGCTCGCCCGCCAGGTGGGCGTGCCGTCGATCGTGGTGTTCCTCAACAAGGCCGACATGGTCAACGACGAGGAGCTCCTCGAGCTGGTCGAGCTCGAGGTCCGCGAGTTGCTGTCGCTCTACGAGTTCCCCGGCGACGACATCCCGGTCATCAAGGGTTCCGCCCTCAACGCCCTCAACGGCGACGCGTCGGCGGCCGAGGGCATCCTCGAGCTGATGGCAGCGGTCAACGACTACATCGACGTCCCGGAGCGCGACATCGACAAGCCCTTCCTGATGCCGGTGGAGGACGTCTTCACCATCACGGGCCGGGGCACCGTCGCGACCGGTCGCGTCGAGCGCGGCATCATCAAGGTCGGCGAGACGGTCGAGATCGTGGGTATGACCCCCGAGACCAACAGCACGACCGTGACGGGCGTCGAGATGTTCCGGAAGCTGCTCGACGAGGGCCGCGCCGGCGACAACATCGGCGCCCTCCTGCGCGGTGTGAAGCGCGAGGAGATCCAGCGCGGCCAGGTGCTCTCGGCTCCCAAGTCGATCACCCCGCACACCAAGTTCAAGGCCCAGGTGTACGTCCTCTCGAAGGACGAGGGCGGCCGTCACACGCCGTTCTTCCAGGGCTACCGCCCGCAGTTCTACTTCCGCACGACCGACGTGACCGGGGTCGTCACCCTCCAGGAGGGCGTCGAGATGGTCATGCCGGGCGACAATGCCACCATGGACGTCGAGCTGATCCAGCCGATCGCCATGGAGGAGGGCCTCCGCTTCGCCATTCGCGAGGGTGGCCGTACCGTTGGGGCTGGAGTGGTCGAAAGCATCACCGAGTAGCAGGGTTCGTCCCCGACCCCGTCGTCTCCACACCGGAGGCGGCGGGGTTTTCTTTCCCCACGTAAAGGCGCCGCGAGAGTGCAGCAGAACAAGATCAGGATTCGGCTCAAGGCTTACGATCACGAGCTGATCGACAAGAGCGCGGCCTCGATCGTGGAGACGGCCCAGCGGAGCGGCGCGACCATCTCCGGACCCGTTCCGCTGCCGACCGAGCGCAACGTCTACTGCGTGATCCGCGGTCCGTTCAAGGACAAGGACTCGCGGGAGCATTTCGAGATCCGCACGCACAAGCGCCTCATCGACATTTACTCGCCGACGCCCAAGACGGTCGACTCGCTCATGCGCCTCGACCTGCCCGCGGGCGTCAACATCGAGATCAAGGCCTAGAGCGGTGGCCGTGATCATCGGACGCAAGGTCGGCATGACCCAGATCTTCGGCGACGACGGCGCACGCGTGCCGCTCACCGTGATCGAGGCGGGCCCCTGCCACGTCACCCAGGTCAAGACCCAGGAGCACGACGGCTACGACGCCGTGCAGCTCGGCTTCGGGACGACCAAGCCGAAGGGCCTCAGCAAGCCCGAGCTCGGCCACCTGAAGAAGGCCGGCGCACCGCCGATCCGTCACCTGCACGAGTTTCCGGCGGATGAGTTCGAGGGCGATCTCGCGCTGGGCGACATCGTGACCGTCGAGCCCTTCGAGCCCGGCCAGATGGTGCGCGTGACCGGCACCTCCAAGGGCAAGGGCTACGCGGGAACGATCAAGCGCCACAATTTCAAGCGCGGACCGGTGAGCCACGGCTCGCACAATGTCCGCGCGCCGGGTTCCATCGGCGCCGCCGCCTATCCGGCCCGCGTCTTCAAGGGCATGCGGATGAGCGGTCACATGGGCGCGCGCACCGTCACGCAGCGCGGTCTTCAGATCGTGGATCGCGACCCGGAGCGCAACCTGCTGCTCGTGCGGGGTGCGGTTCCCGGGGGCGTGAACGGCATCGTGATCGTGAGGCCCGAGTAGTGACGACAATCCACGTGCTCGACGGGCGGGGCCTCGCGGTGGGACGAGCGGAACTCGCCGCCGCCATCGCCGACCAGCCGATCAAGCAGCACCTCATCCACGAGACGGTCATCGCCGAGCTCGCCGCGCGTCGCGCCGGCTCGCACTCGACGCTGACCCGCGGCAAGGTCCGGGGCGGTGGCACCAAGCCGTGGCGCCAGAAGGGCACCGGCCGCGCCCGCCAGGGCTCGATCCGGTCTCCGCAGTGGACCGGCGGCGGCATCGTCTTCGGCCCGACGCCGCGCACGTACGGCGGCAAGGTCAACCGCAAGGTGCGCCAGCAGGCGTTCCGCGCCGCCCTGCGCGCCCAGGTGGAGCGCGGCTCGGCCGCGATCCTGGACGCGACCGGCTGGGACGCGCCCTCGACGCGCGCCGCCGCCGAGTACCTGCGACAGGCGCCCGACGCCATCCAGGTGCGCCCGCTGCTCCTGATTCTGGACGACGTCAACTCGTTCGAGGCGCGCTCGTTCCGCAACATCCCGGGCATCTACGTGCTCGGCGCCTCGGAGCTGGAGACGGTGGACATCGTCGCGGCCCGCGCGATCCTGGTCGAGCGGACGGCATGGGAGCGGCTCTCGGGTGGCGCGATCGACGTCGAGACCGTCTCGCCGGCGCCCAAGGTGAAGCCCGCGCCCAAGAAGACCCCGCCGCCCGCCCCCGCCCCCGTGGCGGCCGAGGTGGAGACGCCCAAGCCCAAGCGCACGCGCGCCAAGAAGGCCGCCGCGCCCGCGGAGGAGGCCGTCCCCCCCGAGGAGGCGACCGCCCTCGAGGACCCCGAGGTCGCCGAGGCTGCGGTCGAGGAGCCTGTCTCCGAGGCGAACGCGACGCCCGAGGCCGAGCCCGAGGGGCCCCGCCGAGGCCGACGCGACCGAGGCGCCCGCCGAGGAGCCCGAGGATGGTGAGCCCGCATGACCGCGCTTCGTGACGACATCCGCAGGGTCATCGTGCGTCCGGTCATCTCGGAGAAGAGCTTCCAGCTCGTCCAGGCGCACAACCAGTACACCTTCCGCGTGCTCGACGGCGCCCACAAGACAGAGATCCGTCAGGCGATCGAGGACCTCTTCGACGTCACGGTGACCGATGTGCGGACCGTGTCCGTGCAGAGCAAGCCCAAGCGGCGCGGCGCCTCGCGCGGCCGTCGCCCGGGCTGGAAGAAGGCCATCGTCGAGCTGCGGCCCGGCGACAAGATCGAGCTCTTCGAGGGGGCCTGATGGGCATTCGCAAATACAAGCCCACGTCCCCGGGACGGCGCTTCCTCACCGGCTCGGACTTCGAGGAGGTCACCAAGACCGCCCCGGAGAAGTCGCTGCTCGACAAGATCAGCAAGACGGGTGGGCGCAACAACAACGGCCGCGTCACGAGCCGGCACATCGGTGGCGGGCACAAGCGCCGCTATCGCATCATCGATTTCAAGCGCCGCAAGGACGACGTCCCCGCGAAGGTCGCGGCGATCGAGTACGACCCCAACCGGTCGGCCCGGATCGCGCTGCTGCACTACGCGGACGGCGAGAAGCGCTACATCCTGGCTCCGCAGCGGATCCGGGTGGGCGACACGGTGATGAGCGGCCCGCGGGCCGACATCAAGCCGGGCAACTCGCTGGCCCTCCGGGACATCCCGACGGGAACGATCATCCACAACATCGAGCTTCAGATCGGGCGCGGCGGGCAGCTCTGCCGCTCGGCCGGCACCGGGGCGCAGCTGATGGCGAAGGAGGGCGACTACGGCACGGTGCGCCTGCCCTCCAGCGAGATGAGACTCGTGCACCTGGACTGCCGCGCCACGGTCGGTCAGATCGGCAACGCCACGCACGAGAACATCACGATCGGCAAGGCCGGCCGCAGCCGCTGGAAGGGCAAGCGCCCCAAGGTCCGTGGCTCCGCCATGAACCCGGTGGACCACCCGCACGGCGGCGGCGAGGGCAAGAGCAACTCCGGCCGTCATCCGGTGACTCCGTGGGGCAAGCCGACCAACGGCTACCGCACCAGGGACAAGGGCAAGCTGAGCAGCAAGTACATCGTTCGCGGCCGCAAGCGCGGCAAGCACACCGAGGGACGCTGAGAAAATGGGTCGTAGCAGCAAGAAGGGGCCGTTCGTCGATGACCGCTTGATGAAGCGGATCGAGGACATGAACACGGCAAACGAGAAGCGGATCGTCCGCACCTGGTCGCGTTCCTCCACGATCTTCCCGGAGATGGTCGGGCACACGATCGCGATCCACGACGGGCGCAAGCATGTGCCGGTCTTCATCAGCGAGAGCATGGTCGGGCACAAGCTCGGCGAGTTCTCTCCGACGCGCACCTATCGGGGCCACGCCGGCTCCGACCGTACCTCCACCCTGCGCCGATGAGCACCGACACCCTCGACACCCCCAGGGTCGTCACCGCGACGGCGCGCTATGTCCGCACGTCGGCCCGCAAAGGCCGCCTCGTGGCGGACCTCGTGCGCGGCAAGTCCGTCGGCGACGCGCAGGCCATCCTGGCCTACAGCACCCGCGCGGCCGCCGTGCCCATGCGCAAGGCGCTGCAGTCGGCGATCGCCAACGCGGACCACAACCACGGCCTCGACGCGCGCGAGCTGGTGCTGGTGCGCGTGACGGTGGACGAGGGCCCGACGATCAAGCGCTTCCGGCCGCGCGCCCAGGGCCGCGCGACCCCGATCATGAAGCGCACCTGCCACATCACCATCGGCGTCGCCGAGACGGGAAGCTAGGAACATGGGTCAGAAGATCAACCCCACGGGCTTCCGTCTGGGCGTTCTCAACGGCTGGCGGAGCAACTGGTTCACCGAGCGCGACTTCGCGAAGTACCTCGACGAGGATCGCGTCGTCCGCAACCACATCACCCGCAAGCTGAGCCACGCGGGCCTCTCGTCGATCCATCTCAAGAAGGACCAGACGAAGCTGACGGTGGACATCTTCACCGCCCGCCCGGGCATCGTGATCGGCAAGAGCGGCTCCGAGGTGGACGCGCTGCGCCGCGAGCTCAACCGGCTCACCGGCAAGCAGATCCAGGTGAACATCAACGAGATCAAGCGGCCTGAGCTGGACGCGAAGCTGGTCGCCCAGTCGATCGCCGAGCAGCTCGAGAACCGGGTCAGCTTCCGGCGTGCCATGAAGCGTGCCCTGACCTCCGCGATGCGCTCGGGCGCCCAGGGCGTCAAGGTGCAGTGCGGCGGCCGGCTGGGTGGCACCGAGATGTCGCGGTCTGAGCACTACTCCGACGGCCGCGTTCCGCTGCACACCCTGCGCGCGGACATCGACTACGGCTTCCACGAGGCCAAGACGACGTTCGGCCGCATCGGCGTGAAGGTCTGGATCAACAAGGGCGAGGTCCTGCCCGAGGGCGTCACGGACAGCCGCGGGCGCACCGACATGGACGCGGCTCCGCCGCCGCGACGCCCGCGTCGCGACCGCCGCCCCGGCGGTGGCGGTGAGCGGCGCGGCGGATCGGGCGGCGGCGGCTCCTCGAGCGGTGGGGGCGGCAGCTAGATGTTGATGCCCAAGCGCACCAAGCACCGCAAGCACCACCGCGGGCGCCGTCGGGGCCTGACCAAGGGCAACGAGGTCATCCACTTCGGCGAGTTCGGCCTGAAGGCCCTCGAGCCGGCGTCGATCACCAACCGTCAGATCGAGGCGGCGCGTATCGCCATGACCCGTCGCATCAAGCGTGGCGGCAAGGTCTGGATCAACATCTTCCCGCAGCTCCCCGTCACCAAGAAGCCCGCCGAGACCCGCATGGGTTCGGGCAAGGGCTCTCCTGAGGGGTGGGTCGCGGTGGTCAAGCCGGGCCGGATCATGTTCGAGCTGGCCGGGGTTCCCGAGCCGCTTGCGCGCGACGCGATGCGTCTTGCCGCGAACAAGCTCCCGATCCGCTGCAAGTTCGTCACCCGTGAGGACGGTTAGGACGTGAAGGCCAATGAGATCAGAGATCTGTCCGACGATGAGCTCGCCCGGCAGCTCGGCGTCGCCCGTGAGGCGCACTTCAACCTGCGCTTTCAGCACGCTTCGGGATCGCTCGAGCGCACGTCCGAGCTCTCCGCTCGTAAGCGCGAGATCGCCCAGTTGCTGACCATTGCGCGCGAGAGGGAGTTGCAGGTATGAGCGCCGCAGCACGCACGCCCCAGGAGTCCGTCGCCGGCCGCAAGGCCCGCCAGGGCCTGGTCGTGTCGGCCGTCCGGGACAAGACCATCACGGTCCGCCTCGAGACGTCCCGCGCCCACCCGGTCTACGGCAAGACGGTCCGCAGCTCGTCCAAGCTGCACGCCCACGACGAGAACAACGAGGCCTCCGAGGGAGACCTCGTGCGCGTCGTCGAGTGCCGGCCGCTGTCGCGCCAGAAGCGCTGGCGGCTGGTCGAGATCATCGAGAAGGCCCGCTAGGTGATCCAGGTAGAGACACGCCTCCGCGTCGCGGACAACACCGGTGCCCGGGAGATCCTGTGCATCCGGATCATGGGCGGCTCCCGCCGTCGCTCGGCCTCGGTCGGCGACGTCATCGTCGGCACGGTCAAGCAGGCCGTCCCGAACGGGGCCATCAAGAAGGGCGACGTCGTTCGCGCGGTCATCGTGCGGACCAAGAAGGAGCACGGTCGCGGCGACGGCACCTTCATCGCGTTCGACGAGAACGCCGCCGTGATCATCGACAACGCTCAGAACCCCCGGGGGACCCGAATCTTCGGCCCGGTTGCCCGTGAGCTCCGCGAGAAGAACTTCATGAAGATCATCAGCCTCGCCCCGGAGGTCCTCTAGCCATGCCGGCACGGATCCGTAAGGGCGACCGCGTCGTGCTGCTGTCCGGCAAGGACAAGGGCAAGACGGGCATCGTGCTCGAGGTCCGCCCCTCCGAGCAGCGGGTGCTGGTCGAGGGCCTCAACATCATGAAGCGGCACACCAAGCCGCGTCCGCCCAATGACGCGGGCGGCGTGATCGAGCGGCCGGCGCCGATCCACATTTCCAATGTCTCGCTGATCGACCCCAAGGACTCGCGCCCCACCCGGGTGCGTATCGAGGAGATCGACGGCCGGCGCGTCCGCGTCGCGGCACGCTCAGGGGAGAAGCTCGACTGATGTCCACCACGAACCACCAGGGCTCGCCGGCGCGCCTGAAGACCACCTACGAGACCGAGATCCGGCCGAAGCTCCAGGAGGAGTTCGGCTACCGTTCCCCGATGCAGCACCCGGGGCTCGAGAAGATCACGCTCAGCATGGGGGTCGGTGAGGCCAAGACCAACAGCAAGGCCCTCGACGAGGCCATCGAGCAGCTCGCGATCATCGCGGGCCAGCGGCCGGCCACGACGGTGGCCCGCAAGTCGATCGCCCAGTTCAAGCTGCGCGAGGGCATGGCGATCGGCGCGAAGGTCACGCTGCGGGGCAACCGCATGTGGGAGTTCCTCGACCGCCTGACGTCCGTCGCCCTCCCCCGGATCCGCGACTTCCGCGGCATCAATCCGGACGGCTTCGACGGGCGCGGCAACTACAACCTGGGACTGCGCGAGCAGACCATCTTCCCCGAGATCGACTACGACAACGTGGATGCCGTGCGCGGCCTCAACGTGACCATCACCACAACGGCCGGCACGGACGAGGAGGGGCGCGCGTTGCTCCGTCATCTCGGTCTGCCGTTCCGTGCAGAGGGATACACGGCCGAGGAGCGGGCAGCCCGCCGCCGGCGCAAGCAGAAGAAGTACGGCCGCGGCCGTCGTTAGAGGAGAAAAGTGGCAAAGACCAGCCTTCGGGTGAAGGCGTCCCGCACGCCGAAGTACCCGACCCAGCAGTACACGCGCTGCCACAGCTGCGGACGCTCTCGGGCGGTCTTTCGCAAGTTCGGCCTGTGCCGCATCTGCCTGCGTCAGTCCGCGCACGCGGGCGTGATCCCCGGCATGACGAAGAGCAGCTGGTAGCCCGATGCTGACCGATCCCATCGCGGACATGCTCACGCGCATCCGCAACGCCAACACCGCTCTGCACGATGCCGTCGAGATGCCGGGCAGCACGCTCAAGGCCGCCGTGGCCAACGTGCTCAAGGAGCAGGGCTACATCACCGATTTCGAGCTGAAGGAGGGCCGGGTCGGCACCGACCTGGTCGTCAAGCTCAAGTACAGCCGGGATCGCCGTCGCGTGATCAGCGGCATCCAGCGCATCTCCAAGCCCGGTCGCCGTGTGTACGTCAACCGGACGACCATCCCGCGCGTCCTCGGCGGCATGGGGATCGCGGTCCTCTCGACGTCGCAGGGCGTCATCACCGGGCACGAGGCCCGTCGCCGAGGCATCGGCGGCGAGGTCATCTGCTCGGTGTGGTGACGGGAAGGCTGAGTAGATGAGTCGCATCGGACGCGCGCCGATTCCCATCCCGGATGGGGTGTCGGTCGACATCGCCGGACAGAAGGTCACGGTCACCGGTCCCAAGGGAGAGCTGCGCCACACCGTGGTGGAGCCCATCCGCGTGAACCAGGAGGACGGGACCCTCGTCGTCACACGGCCAACGGACCGCGGTCCGCACCGTGCCCTGCACGGTCTCTCGCGGACCCTCGTGGCCAACATGGTGGAGGGCGTCAGCAACGGCTTCGTGCGCCAGCTGGAGATCGTCGGCGTCGGGTACCGCGCGCAGCTCAGGGGCACCGCCCTGGAGCTGGCGGTGGGCTACTCGCACCCTGTTACCATCCAGCCCCCCGAGGGCATCTCCTTCGCCGTGCCGGCCCCGACCCAGGTGGTCGTGAGCGGTATCGACAAGCAGGCGGTCGGTGAGATCACCGCCCAGATCCGCGGGGTCCGCCCGCCCGAGCCCTACAAGGGCAAGGGCATCCGCTACACGGGCGAAGCCGTTCGACGCAAGGTTGGCAAGCGCGCATGAGCCTCAGCACACGGGAAGGTCAACTCCGCCGTCACCGGCGCATTCGTGGACGTGTCGTGGGCTCGGCCGAGCGGCCGCGCCTGTGCGTCGCCAGGTCCAACAAGCGCATCTACGCACAGGTCATCGACGACGCCCGCGGTCACACGCTGGCGGCGGCCGGGTCCCACGAGGCGCCCCTCAAGGGGCTGTCGAAGGGGGAGGCGGCGGCCCAGGTCGGCAAGCTGCTGGCCGAGCGGGCCAAGCGGGCCGGCGTCGAGCAGGTCGTGTTCGACCGGGGCGGTTACAAGTACCACGGGCGCGTGAAGTCGCTCGCAGACGGGGCCCGCGAGGGCGGGCTCGAGTTCTAGTTCGTGAGAGGGTGAGCGCGCGTGGCTGAGGTACGCCGAGGGGCAAAGATCAATCCGGACGGACTCGAGCTCAATGAGCGGGTCGTCCAGGTCAACCGTGTCGCGAAGGTCGTCAAGGGCGGCCGGCGTTTCTCGTTCTCCGCACTCGTCGTGGTGGGCAACGAGGTCAACACCGTCGGCGTCGGGCACGGCAAGGCCAAAGAGGTCCCGGTCGCGATCCAGAAGGCTGTCGAGGACGCGAAGAAGAACCTGTTCCGGGTGCCCAAGTACCGGACCACGATCACCCACCAGGTGCTCGGTCGCTCCGGCGCCGGCAAGGTCTTCATGAAGCCGGCGTCCGAGGGTACCGGCGTCATCGCCGGCGGCGGGGTGCGTGCAGTGCTGGAGCTCGCGGGGATCCGCGACATCCTCACCAAGTCGCTCGGCACCAGCAATCCGGTGAACCTGGTGGCCGCGACCGTCGCGGGGCTCAAGTCCCTGCGCCGCCCGGAGGAGATCGCCGCGCTCCGCGACAAGACGGTGGCCGAGGTCTTCGGCATCGAGTCCGGCTCGGGCGCGCCCGCGACGGAGCCCGTGGCGGCGGTGGCGGCGGCGGCGAGCGCCGAATGAGCCTCCTCACCATCACCCAGGTCCGGTCCGAGATCGGCACCCAGAAGCGCCACCGAGGCACGCTGCGCGCCCTCGGCCTGCGCAAGATCGGCCAGACCGTCCAGCACGAGGACTCCCCGCAGCTGCAGGGAATGCTCCGGATGGTGGCCCGCCTCGTCCGTGTGGAGAGTGCCCCGAATGCCTGAGAACGCCGAGATCCCCGAGAGCGCGCCGGAGGACATCCGGCTCGACAAGCTCGCCCCACGTCCCGGCGCCAAGCGCCCCCGCAAGCGGGTCGGCCGCGGCATCGGGTCGGGCACCGGCAAGACCTCCGGTCGCGGCCAGAAGGGCCTCGGCTCGCGCGCCGGCGGCGGTGTGCGCCCCGGTTACCAGGGCGGGCAGATGCCTGTGTACATGCAGCAGGGCAAGCTCCGCGGCTCCAACCGCAAGATGTCGATGCCGATGGGTCCGTTCCGGACGCACTCGGTTCCGGTCAACGTCGGCCGCCTGTCGGAGGTGTTCGAGGCGGGCGCGACGGTCGATCCGGAGGCCATGGCCGCGAAGGGGCTCGTGAAGAACAACGCGAACCGCGATTGGCCGGTCAAGGTCCTCGCCTCGGGCGAGATCGACCGCGCGCTGACGGTGAGGGCGCACGCCGTGTCCGCCGCGGCCCGTGTCAAGATCGAGGCGGCGGGCGGGACCGTGGAGATCATCGGCGAGGCAGCAACGACCGAGTAGGTAGGGATGCTGAAGTCCATCCTCACTTCGCTGCGCTCCCCGGAGCTTCGTAAGAAGCTCCTCTTCACGGCGTTCATCCTCGCCGTGTACCGGTTCGGCTCCTACGTGCCGACGCCGGGGGTCAACCTCGACGCCCTCCAGGCGGCGATCGACCAGCGCGGCAGCCGCCTGCTCGACTTCCTCAACCTCTTCGCCGGCGGCGCGCTGACCCGGTTCGCGGTGTTCGCGCTCGGCATCATGCCGTACATCACGGCGAGCATCATCCTGCAGCTGATGACCGTCGTCATCCCGACGCTCGAGCGCCTCCAGAAGGAGGGCGAGAGCGGCCAGCAGAAGATCACCCAGTACACGCGGTACTTCACCGTGGTGCTGGCCCTGCTGCAGTCGATGGCCTACGTCCTCTACTTCCGCTCTCAGGATGCGCTGCCCGGTTTCAGCCCCGGCCGCTTCTACCTGATCGTGCTCTCGGTGACGACGGGCACCGTGCTGCTGATGTGGCTCGGCGAGCTCATCACCCAGCGCGGCGTGGGCAACGGCATCTCGTTGCTGATCTTCGCGAGCATCGTGTCCTCGGTGCCCGACGCGGTGAGCGGTTGGCTGACGCTGCCGCCGGTGTCGCAGGTGCTGATCGTGCTCATCGCGCTGACGGTCGTCGTGGCGGTCGTGTTCATCAACGAGGGCCAGCGGCGCATCCCGATCCAGTACGCGAAACGCGTCGTCGGACGCCGCATGACCTCCGGCGGAACCACCTACATGCCCCTGCGCGTGAACATGGCCGGGGTGATTCCCGTGATCTTCGCGTCGTCCGTCGTGATCCTGCCGCCGACCCTGGCGGAGCTGGCCGGTCGAGGATCCTTCTTCCAGCGGATCTCCGACTTCCTGGCGCCGGGCTCGTGGTACTACATCATCTTCGAAGCGCTGCTGATCATCCTCTTCACCTACTTCTACACAGCGGTGCAGTTCAACCCGGTCGAACAGGCGGACAACCTCAAGAAGTACGGCGGGTTCATCCCCGGCGTCCGCCCGGGCAGACCGACCGCGGTCTACCTCGATCGCGTCCTCACGCGGCTCACGCTCCCGGGGGCGATCTATCTCGCGATCATCGCCGAGCTGCCCAACATCATCTTCCGCTACCTCCCGGACACGAACGTGTTCTTCGGGGTGCTCGGAGGAACGTCGATCCTGATCGTCGTGGGCGTCGCCCTCGACACAATGCGCCAGATGGAGGCCCAGCTGATGATGCGTTCGTATGAAGGGTTCCTGAAATAGCCCGGCTCATCCTGCTCGGACCGCCCGGGGCCGGGAAGGGAACGCAGGCCGAACGGCTGCGCGACGAGTACAAGCTGGAGCACCTCGCGACCGGCGACCTGCTGCGCGCGGCGGTCGCCGCCGACACCGACCTCGGTCGCGAGGCCAAGCGGTACATGAACGCCGGCGAGCTCGTCCCCGACGCCGTCGTGGTCGGGATGATCCGCGACCGCCTCTCCGAGAATCCGGAGGGCAACTTCCTGCTCGACGGCTTCCCGCGCTCCGTGCCCCAGGCGGACGCGCTCGATCGGACGCTCGCGGATCTGAACTTCCCGCTGGACGGCGTCATCTCGATCGCCGTGCCCAGCGACGAGCTCGTGCGCCGGCTCGCCGGCCGCTGGATCTGCCGCCGCTGTGGGCGCTCGTTCCACGAGGTCTTCAACCCGTACGACGACTCGGTGTGCCCGAGCGGCGACGGGACCCAGAAGTGCGATCTCTACCAGCGCGATGACGACAAGCCCGAGACCGTGATGAACCGGCTGTCCGTGTACGCGGAGCAGACCGCTCCGCTGATCGACTACTACCGCGCGCGCGGCCTCCTGCGAGAGGTGGACGGCGAGCGCACGCCCGACGAGGTCTATGCCCAGATCGTCACGCACATCCCGCCGCCGCCCGACTAGGCGCGCCGTGTCGTCCGCCCCGCGTGGGCCCGTGCCGAAGACCGCGGCCGAGATCGAGGCCATGGCCGAGGCGGGCGCCGTGCTGGCGCGGTGCCACGACCTGATGGCGGCCGAGGTCGAGGTCGGCGTCACGACCGCCGACCTCGACCACGTCGCGGAGGAGTACATCCTCTCGCAGGGGGCCATCCCGGCCTTCAAGGGCTACCCCGGCGTGACGCCGTTCCCGGCGTCGATATGCCCGTCGGTCAACGACCAGGTGGTGCACGCCATCCCCGGCGCGTATGCGCTGCGCGACGGCGATGTCCTCTCCATCGACTGCGGCGTGGTGCTCGACGGCTGGGTCGCCGACGCCGCGCGCACCTACGCGGTCGGCGCCGTCACGCCGATCGCCTCGCGGCTCATCGAGTCCACCCGCGCCTCCCTCGATCGCGGCATCGCGGCCTGCGTCGTGGGCAACCACGTCGGGGACATCGGCCACGCGGTTCAGGCCGAGGTGGAGGCGGCCGGTTTCGCCGTCGTCCAGAGCCTTGTCGGGCATGGCGTGGGGCGCTCCATGCACGAGGAGCCGCAGGTGCCCAACTACGGCCGCCCCGGCTCGGGGCCCGAGCTGCGCGAGGGCTACGTGATCGCCATCGAGCCGATGGTCAACGCCGGCCGCCACGAGGTGATGCTGGCCGAGGACGGCTGGACGATCGCCACCAAGGACGGCAGCCTCTCCGCGCACTGGGAGCACACCGTCGCCGTGACCGCCGACGGCCCGAGGATCCTCACACTGGCCTGACGGCGGGGTGCGCGCGGGCGTGCGGCCGGGTTATGGTCGCCCCGATGCGCGCATCGCTCAAGGTTCTCCTCGCGTGTATGGCGCTCGGGGCCGTGGTCCCGGCCGCCCACGCGGCGACGATCCCGGTGACCACGACATCCGACGTGATCGCCCAGGACGGGCAGTGCTCGCTCCGCGAGGCCCTCTTCGCGTCACGCGGCGACAATGCGTTCCAGGGCTGCCCGGCCGGCACATCGGGGTTGGACGAGATCCGGCTGCCGGCTGGCACCCTCGTCATGGCCGCGGCCACGGCGGGCCCCCTGGACGACACGAGCGGCGACTTCGACACCGGGCCGCTCAACGCGGTGCGCATCGTGGGCGCGGGCACGAGCGCGACGATCATCGACGCCGCGGGCGTCGACCGGGGCTTCCGCGTCTACCCGGGCGCCAGCCTGACCCTTCAGGACCTCACCGTCCGGGGTGGCCACTCTGCCGCCGGGGCCAACGGGGGCGCAGTCTTCAACCAGGGGACGCTCGTCGCCGTGCGCGTCAGCTTCGAGGGCAACTCGGCCGGGGCGGCGACCGGGATCGTCGAGCCCGGAGGGGGCGGCGGCGCGATCTGGAGCGGCGGGCCGGCGAATCTCACCGTCCTGATCGCCGAGAGCGTCTTCCGCGGCAACGCGGCGGGGGCGGGCGGAGACGGACGCTTCCTGAGTCCGGTTTCGCTCGCGACCGGCGGGTCCGGCGGCGGCGGCGGCGCGATCCTGATCGAGTCGGGGGTCGCCGAGGTTTCCGCCACGACGTTCGCCGGCAACAGGGCGGGCGACGGCGGCGCCGGGGTGAGCGGCGGCGGCGGCGCGGCCGCCGAGGGCGTCGGCGGCGACGGGGGCGCGATCGCGGTGGCCGGCTCGGCGAGCGTGAGTGTGACCAACAGCACCTTCGCCGGCAACGCGGCCGGGGGCACCGGAGCGAGTCCCTTCCCCCAGAACAGGCTCGGCGGCGAGGGCGGCGCGGCGGCGGCCCGGTCCGGCGCGAGCCTGCGCATCACATGGTTGACGTTCGCCGGCAACACCCTCAGCCCGCAGGCGGCGGCCGGCGGCCCTCGAGCGGTCACGGGCGGCCAGGTGAGCGCCTCGATCGTGGCGGACGGCGCTCCCGCGTGCCGCCTTTCGGCTCCCGCCGGCCTCGCGAACGTGGTCCTCCCCGGCGACGGCAGCTGTGCCGGGCCCCAGATCACCGGAGACCCTCGCCTGGGCGCCCTCGCGGCCAACGGCGGCTCCACGCCGACCCTGCTCCCCGGCGCAGGCAGCGTCGCGATCGACGCGCTCGGCGCCGGCCCCTGCCCCGGGACCGACCAGCGCGGGTTGCCGCGGCCGGCGCTCGGCGGCTGCGACGCGGGCGCGGTCGAGATCCAGCCCGGCTCGCCCTCGGCGCCCGGCTCCGGCGCCGTGCCGGCCCCCCGTTCCGCGGCCCGCACGCTGGTCCCCGGCGGCGGCGCGACGCTCCGCAGGATCAGCGGCGTCACCCTCTCGCGCACCGCGTTCCGGACCAGAGGCAGGAAGCCCCGGGGAACCATCCTCCGCGTGCGCCTCACCGTCGCCTCGCGGCTGGTCCTCACCGTGACGAAGCCCGCCCCAGGCCGACGCTCCAGGGGCCGCTGCGTGGCCCGGACGAGGAAGCTCGCGGGCAACGCGCGCTGCACCCGGTGGGTGCGGCTCAGGGGCCGCCTCTCCACGGCGGGGACGGCGGGCCTCAACAGGATCGCCTTCTCGGGCAAGCTCCGCGGCAAGGCCCTCTCCCCGGGCGCCTACAGGTTCGTCCTCACGCTCCCGAAGCTGGGCGCCGCCAAGCCCGTCGTGACGACCAAGCGCTTCCGCGTCATCCGCTGAAACGGGCGCCTGCCGCGTGCTACGATTCCGGACCGCTCGTGGGAGAGGTCCCGCGAGATTGCCCGCGCCCAGCGTCGTCCCGGAATCGTCCGGTCAACCGGTTCCAGGGGATGAGTTGTGAAGGTCCGAGCATCCGTGAAGCCCATCTGCGAGAAGTGCCGTGTCATCAAGCGTCACGGCAAGCTCCTCGTCATCTGCACCAACCCCCGCCACAAGCAGACGCAGGGCTGATGGCGCGCATCGCCGGAGTCAACATCCCGCGCGAGAAGCGCATCGAGATCGGCCTCACCTACGTCTACGGCATCGGCCGTCCCACGGCCAACAAGGTGCTGGAGCAGACGGGCATCAACCGCGACACCTACGTCCGAGACCTCACCGAGGAAGAGGTGGGGCGTCTCCGCGACGTCATCGAGAAGACGCTGATCGTCGAGGGTGACCTCCGTCGCGAGCGTTCGAACGACATGAAGAGACTGATGGAGATCGGCTGCTACCGCGGCCTGCGCCACCGGCGCGGGCTGCCCGTGCGCGGGCAGCGCACGAAGACCAATGCCCGGACGCGCAAGGGGCCCAAGCGCACCGTCGGTAAGCAGCGCAAGGGCTAAGGACCGAGATCCCCGAAGAGGACTGAGGAGCGCGTTGGCACGCCAGAAAGTGACCCGTGGTCGTACCCGTCGTCGTACGCGGAAGAACATCCCCGTCGGCAACGCCCACATCAAGACGTCGTTCAACAACACGATCGTGACCCTGACCGACAAGCAGGGCAACGTGATCGCGTGGGAGACCGCGGGATCGGCCGGCTTCAAGGGCTCGCGCAAGAGCACGCCGTTCGCCGCCCAGGTCACCGCCGACTCGGCGGCCCGCAAGGGCATGGAGCACGGCCTGCAGAAGGTCAACGTCTACGTGAAGGGCCCGGGCTCGGGTCGCGAGACGGCGATCCGCTCGCTCCAGGCCGCCGGCATCGAGGTCGCCTCGGTGACCGACGTCTCGCCGGTGCCGCACAACGGCTGCCGCCCGCGCAAGCGGCGGAGGGTCTAGGCATGGCGCGCTACACCGGTCCGGCGATCAAGCAGTCGCGCCGTGAGGGCGTCGCCCTCACCGACAAGGCGCAGAAGTACCTCGACCGGCGCCCGTACCCCCCGGGGGAGCACGGCCGCGGCCGCATCCGTCAGAGCGAGTACCTGCTCCAGCTTCGCGAGAAGCAGAAGACGCGCCGGTTCTACGGTGTGCTCGAGAAGCAGTTCCGCCGCTACTACGGCAAGGCGAGCCGCCAGCCGGGCATCACCGGCGAGAACCTCCTGAAGATGCTCGAGATGCGCCTCGACAACGTCGTGTACCGCCTCGGGTTCGCGGCCACGCGCCGCCAGTCGCGCCAGCTGGTCAATCACGGACACTTCCGGGTCAACGGCCAGAAGGTGAACATCCCCAGCTATCAGGTGAAGGTGGACGACATCATCACCGTCAAGCAGGGATCGAACGCCGAGCCGGTCATTCGCGCCGCGACCGAGCTGGTCGCATCCGTGGCGCCCTGGCTCCAGGCCGATTACGACGCCCTCAACGGCAAGGTTCTGAAGGCTCCCGAGCGTTCGGAGATCGACACCCCCGTGAGCGAGCAGCTCATCGTGGAGCTCTACTCGAAGTAGTGACGGCCCGGCCGGGCGCGATGGCTCCACCCGTGACGCGCGGGTGGTCGCCGATGCGCAGGCCAATGGACCGCGTCAGTACCACTATCCGGCGGATGCCGGAGAACAGGAAGTCACGTGCTGGACATCCAGACGCCCCGTATGACCTACGAGCCCGTCAACGACACGCTCGGCAGGTTCGAGGTCGAGCCGCTCGATCGCGGTTTCGGCCACACCTTCGGCAACAGCCTGCGCCGAGTGCTGCTGTCCTCCCTCGAGGGGGCGGCGGTCACCTCCGTCCGCATCGAGGGCGTGCAGCATGAGTTCACCACCATCCCCGGGCTGCGTGAGGACGTCACCGACGTCATCCTCAACCTGCGCGAGCTGGTCGCCCGCCTTCACGGCGAGGTCGGCGAGATCGAGGTCGAGCTCTCCAAGGTCGGCCCCGGCCCCGTCACCGCCGGCGACATCTCGGCTCCCGCGGATCTCGAGATCCTGAACCCGGACCTGGAGATCGGGAACCTCGAGGCCGGCGCGCGGCTCGACATGATCCTGATGATCTCCCGCGGCCGCGGCTACGTCGCCGCCGAGCACAACAAGGGCCCCGGCACGACGATCGGGGTCATCCCGGTCGACTCGAACTTCTCGCCGGTGCTTCGCGTGCGGTACGAGATCAGCCCCGCCCGCGTGGGCCAGCGCACCGACTACGACAAGCTGCTCCTGGAGATCGAGACGGACGGCAGCATCGATCCCCGCGGCGCCATGTCCGAGGCCGCCGAGACGCTCATCGGCCGCCTGGCGATCTTCGCGGACCCCGACAGCACCAAGCTCGTCGGCGAGACGGCCGTCGAGGAGCCGCCCCCCGGCGGGGGCATGCACGACATCATGATCGAGGAGCTCGAGCTGGGCGTCCGCTCGTACAATTGCCTCAAGCGTGTGGGCGTCGAGACCATCGGCGACCTCATCTCGAAGACCGAGGGCGAGCTGTCGGCCATTCCGAACTTCGGCAAGAAGAGCATTGAAGAGGTCAAGGAGAACCTTGCCGCGCACGGCCTCGGCCTGCGCAGCGACGAGGACTAGATCCTCACACGACCAGGAGAGCACCGTGCGTCACCGCAAAGCTGGACCCAAGCTCAACCGGAGCCCCGCCCACCGCAAGGCGATGGGGGCCAATCTGGCCACCGCCCTGCTGACGCACGGGCGCATCCAGACCACCGAGACCAAGGCAAAGCTGGCCCGCGGCATCGCCGAGAAGGCCATCACCCTCGCCAAGGAGAACACGCTCCACTCGCGTCGCCAGGCGATCGCGCTCCTTCGCAACAAGGACGTGACCTACCGTCTGTTCGACGTGATCGGGCCCGCGTTCTCCGACGTGCAGGGCGGCTACACCCGCGTGCTGAAGCTCGGCCCGCGTCAGGGTGACGCCGCTCCGATGGTGCTTCTGGAGCTCTCGAAGGAGATCGAGGTCCCGGCGGCCCGCTGATCGTGGCGGCCGGCCGGGTCCTGCGTCTGGACCTGGAGTACGACGGGGCCGGGTTCTCGGGCTGGGCGGCCCAGCCCGGCCTCCGCACCGTGGAGGGTGAGCTGGGAGGCGCGCTCGGGACCCTCCTGCGCGAGCCCGTGGAGATCGTGGTGGCCGGTCGCACCGACGCGGGCGTCCACGCGTCGGGGCAGGTGGCCAGCCTGCGCACGACCGCCGGCCTCACGCCGGCGCGCATCCTGCGCGGCCTGGCCGGCCTCCTTCCCGCCGACGTCTCGGTGCGGGCGGTGGCGGAGGCGCCGGACGAGTTCGACGCGCGCCGCGACGCGATCGCGCGCCGCTACGAGTACCGCATCCTGCCCGGTCCGCCGTCCGCGTTGAGGCGTGACCGCGTGCTGCACCATCCGACGCCGCTCGACGCCGCGGCGATGTCCGAGGCGGCGGCGCTGATGGTGGGGCAGCACGATTTTCGCGCCTTCACGCCCACCCGCACCGAGCACGTCTTCTTCGCCCGCACGGTGGCCGTCTGCGACGTCGTGGCGCGCGATGACGAGCTGGTGCTCATCGTCGAGGCGGACGCCTTCCTGCGCCACATGGTGCGCGTGATCGCCGGAACCATGCTGCTGGTGGGGCGGGGTCTCTGGACCCCCGCGCGCGTGGCCGCCCTGCGCGAGGGCGCCCCCCGCGGCGCCGCGGGGCCCACCGCCCCCGCCCACCCTCTGACACTCGTGGCGGTGCGGTACCCGCCGCCGACGGGGGCAGCCGCTACCCTTGGAGATCGGTGACCCACATCCTCGTCACGAACGACGACGGCGTCCATTCGCCCGGATTGCTGGCGCTCAAGCAGGCCCTCGAGTCCCTCGGGCGGGTGAGCGTCATCGCTCCCGACTCCAACCGCAGCGCCATCGGTCGCGGCATCACCATCCACAACCCGCTGCACGTCGAGGAGGTGCGCCTGGCGGACGGATCGCCGGCGTTCGCCACCGACGGCACCCCGGTCGACTGCGTCCGCTTCGGCACGCTGGGACTGCTCGACGGCGACCTTCCCGACATCATCGTCGCCGGCATCAACCTGGGCGTGAACCTGGGCGACGACGTCACCTACTCCGGCACGGTCGCCGCCGCGCTGGAGGGCATTGTGCTGGGCTATCCCGCGATGGCCGTCTCGGCGCAGTCCACGGACCTGCGCGCCGATCAGTGGGACGGCAGGGCCTACGACTTCCGCGCGGCGGCCGACTTCACCGCGCGCCTGGTGCCCCGTGTGCTGGAGGGCGACGTCTCGGGTCGCGCGCTGCTCAACATCAACGCGCCCGGCCTCGCGCCCGACGCGGTGCGCGGGGCCCGCATCACCCGCCTCGGGCGCCGGATCTACAACGACGAGCTGGTGCTCGAGGCCACCGAGGGCGCCCGTCGCCGCTTCACGATCTACGGCAAGAGCGCCTCGTACCAGCGCGAGGAGGGCACCGACTTCGCCGCCATCGAGGCGGCCCAGATCTCGGTGACGCCGATGCACTTCGACCTCACCGACATCGCCGAGATGGACAACCTCGAGCGCACCTGGGTCACCGACCTGCTGGGACCCGGGCCGCTGGTGAGGGGCGCGTGAGCGGCTTCGATCCGATCCTCCTGGACCTGGACGGCACGGTCATCGATTCGGTGGCGCTGATCCGCGAGTCGCACCGGCACGCGGTCACGACCGTGCTCGGCGAGGACTGGCCCGACGAGCGCCTGGTCGCCAACGTCGGGCGCCCGCTGCTGGAGCAGATGGCCGTGTTCGCCCCGGACCGCGCCGACGAGCTCTACGCGGTCTATCGCGAGTGGAATCACGCCAACACGGCCGCCCTGCTGGAGCAGTACGAGGGCATCGCCGAGGTGCTCACCGAGCTGAGGGCCGCCGGCCGGCGCCTCGGCATCGTGACCTCCAAGAGCCGCGACGCGGTCGCCCTCGCCTGGGGGGTGCTGCCGGACCTCGAGGCGATGTTCGACGTCGTGATCGCCGCCGAGGACACGCCGATCCACAAGCCCGATCCGACGCCGGTGCGCGAGGCCCTGGCCCGTCTCGGGGCCGGGCCCGAGGGTTCCTGCTACGTCGGTGACGCGCCGTTCGACCTGCGCGCGGGGCGCGCCGCGGGGGTCACGACCATCGCGGTCACGTGGGGGTTCTTCTCGTCGGCCGACCTGATCGCCGAGGACCCCGACATCGTGGTGGACACGCCTCGGGAGCTCCTGCGGACGTGCCTCCAGGGCGTCTGATGGGCAGGGACGCCCCCGCGCGCGTCGCCGAGCTGCGCGCCCTGCTCGAGGAGGCCAACCACCGCTACTACGTGCTCGACGATCCGCGGGTCGCGGACAGCGCCTACGACGACTGGCTGCGGGAGCTCCAAGAGCTCGAGGAGGCGCATCCCGAGCTCGTCTCCGACGACTCGCCCACCCGGCGCGTGGGCGCTCCGCTCTCGGGCCGCTTCCCGCCGGTCGAGCACCGCCGCCCCATGCTCAGCCTCGCCAACGCCCGTGGTCCCGAGGAGCTGGAGGCCTGGTACCGCCGCGCGCGGTCGGTGATGGAGCAGGAGGGGATGGGCTCGCGGGAGCTGCGTTTCGTGGTGGAGCCCAAGATCGACGGCCTCGCGATCTCCCTCACCTACGAGGAGGGCCGGTTCGTGGCCGGGGCGACCCGCGGTGACGGCGTCGTCGGAGAGGACGTGACCGCCAACCTGCGCACGATCCGGGCCATCCCCATCCGGCTGCGGATGCCCGATGGTGCCGCGCCTCCGCCGGTCGTCGAGATACGTGGCGAGGTGTACCTGCCGCTGGCGGCCTTCGCCGAGCTCAACGCGTCCCGGGCCGAGCAGGGTCTGCCCACCTTCGCGAACCCCCGCAACTCGGCGGCGGGCAGCCTGCGTCAGATCGACCCGGCGGCCACCGCGGCCCGGCCGCTGTCGGTCTGGTGCTACGGGATCGGCTACACCGAGGGCCTCGCGCTGCCCAGCCACTCGGCGTCGCTCGAATGGATGCGCGCCGCGGGGCTGAAGGTGAACCCCGACATCGCGGTCCTCGACGACATCGAGGCGGTCGCGGCCGAATGCGTGCGCTGGCAGGAGCGTCGCGGCGAGGTGGACTTCGACATCGATGGGGCCGTGGTCAAGATCGACGAGATCGACGTGCAGGAGCGCCTGGGGGCGGTCGGCCGCGCTCCACGGTGGGCGATCGCCTACAAGTTCCCCCCCACGACGGCGGTCACCACGCTCAACGACATCATGGTCAGCGTCGGCCGCACCGGCGCTCTCGTGCCCTTCGCCGTGCTCGAGCCGGTCAGCGTGGGCGGGGCCACGGTGCGCCTCTCGACCCTCCACAATCAGGAGGACGTGGCGCGCAAGGGCCTGCTGATCGGCGACAGGGTGATCGTCCAGCGCGCCGGCGACGTCATCCCCCAGGTGGTCGGCCCTCTGACCCAGGAGCGCACCGGGGCCGAGCGGCCCTTCCGCATGCCCGAGCGCTGCCCGGTGTGCGACACGCCCGTCGTGCAGCCGCCCGGAGAGGTGCAGATCCGGTGCCCCAACCGCTCGTGCCCGGCTCAGATCCAGCAGGCGATCGGCCATTTCGTGTCCCGTGGAGCGATGGACATCGAGGGGATCGGCGAGAAGACGGTCCAGCGCTTCTTCGACGAGGGGCTCGTGCGCGGGTTCGCCGACATCTACGACCTCCACAAGCACCGCGAGCGGCTCATCGCGCTCGAGGGGTTCAAGGACGTCTCCGTGGACAACCTCCTGGCGGCCGTCGAGCGGTCGAAGAAGCGCCCGTGGTCACGGCTGCTCTACGGGCTCGGGATCCGCCACGTGGGCGACGTCACCGCCGACGCCGTCGTGGCGGTGGCCCCGTCGCTCGACGCGCTCCTCGCCGCCGACGCCGAGGTGCTGGCGCAGGCCGATGGGGTCGGCCCGGTCGTCGCTGAATCGGTGCGCGAGTTCCTGGAGTCGGACGCCAACCGCGAGCAGCTCGAGCGCCTGCGGGCGGCGGGCCTGACCACGGTGGGCGAGGCGCCCGTGACGCCGCCGAACGGCCCCCTGACGGGCCTCAGCGTCGTCATCACCGGGGGTCTGGAGGCCTTCTCGCGCGACGACGCGAAACGCGCCGTGACCGCCGCCGGAGGCAAGGCCACCAGCTCGGTGAGCGCGTCGACGGCGTTCGTGGTGGCCGGCGTGGATCCGGGCTCCAAGCTGCAGAAGGCCGAATCGTCCGGGGTCCCCGTGATCGACGAGGCCGGGTTCCTCGCCATCCTCGACGGCAGTCGTCCCCCGCCCGAAAGGCCGGGCGACCCGGACTAGTTCGTCGCGTCGTCCGCGCCGGCGGCGAGCAGCGTCACGACCCTGTCCTGCACCGCGTGGGCCCCGCTGATGTCGGGCGTCGCCATCAGGAACGCGAAGGCGTAGTGCCGGCCGCGACGGCTGACCACGCGCCCCGCCAGGGCGCTGACGTTGTTGATGTAGCCGGTCTTGGCGCGCACCCGCTTGGTCGCCACACCGGTCGTGAAGCGGTGGATCAGCGTGCCCTGGCCGCCCTGCGCGAGGCTGCCGAGGAGGGCCGCGCCCCAGTTGGGATCGGCGTCGGCGGCGGCGATCAGGCGCACCAGCGACGAGGCGGCGATCCGGTTGGAGCGCGAGAGGCCCGAGCCGTCGGCGAAGGTGTCGGCCGACGTGACGATTCCCCTCTGCTGCAGCAGCGCGTGGGTGCGGGCCACGCCGGCGGCCGTCGTGCCGCGACCGACGCCGTAGGCGCCCACGTCCTTCGCGAACGTCTCGGCCATGAAGTTGTCGCTCTCGAGGTTCATCTGCCGGAGGATCTTGGGCAGCGGGGGCGAGATGGAGGTGCCGAGCACGCGGGCGTTGGCCGGCGCCACGCCCGAGGTCAGGCCGCCGAGGTGGGCGATCCTGTTCGACTTCAGCGACGCCCGCAGGCGCTGTCCGGCGGCCAGATTCGGGTTGGTCGTGTACGACGAGCGGCCGTTGCCGCTGTAGGCCTGGTTGGTCGCGAGCGCCGAGAGAGGCGAGGCGTATGCGGAGTAGTAGGAAGGCCAACCCCGTGGGGCGCGGCGCGTGTCGAACAGGTGCTCGTCGGAGATCACCGGCCCCCGGATGCGGCGGATCCCCAGGGAGCGCGCGCCCTTGGCCATGGCCGAGATCGGCGTGTAGACGCCGGAGAGGTACCTGCGTCCGTAGCTGCGCGTCGCGAGCAGCGGGTCGCCGGCGCCCTTCAGATACACCTTGCCGGTCAGCGTGCCGGCGCTCAGCCGCGCGTCGCGCGCGGCCAGCAGCCTGGTCGTGAAGCGGAAGGTCGGGCCCAGCTGGAGCAGCGCGCCGGCGCTCGTGACCAGCTTCATCGTGGAGGCCGGGATGCGGGGCGTCCCGGCCCGATATGACGCCACCACGGTCGGCGCGCCCTTGCCATCGAGCCGCCACACCAGAGCCGACGTCGTCGGGTGCCCAGACGTCCAGGCCGAGAGCGCCGTCTGCGCGCGTCCCGGTGTCGCGATCGCGGTCGGGGCCGCGACCCCGGCGGCTGCCGCCGCGGCGATCAGTGCCGCCGCGAGGAGCCCCCGGGGTCGCGTCGCCCCTAAGCGGGAGCCGCCAGGAGTACCTTGGCCTCCTCGGGGAGGCGATGGCCGGCTGCGGTCACGGATCTCACGAACAGGGTCTTGTCGATCCGACCGTTGTAGATCGGCACCGACGTCTCGACGCACATGCGCACCACCTGCTTGCGCGCAAGGCCCAACGCCTCGGACAACTCGTCCGGGGTGAGGTGATTTGCCATGAGGACCTCCTCGATGGGTTATCGACCCGCTCACCCGCCGACCAAGAGTGTCGTGGCTGGGCGCGGGTCACGGCGAACTGGGTTCTCGTCAGGCCCTGAGGCCGTGAGTTCGCGTGTCCATGCACCACCTGTTATCGACCTGCAGGCGCACATTGTCAACAACGGTATCCGCTCGGTGCGGACGTCACGACTCGGGCGGGTCGGCCGGGTGCGGGTCAGGCGAGGGCGTCGAGGGCGGTGATCTCGTCGGCCGAGAGCCGCAGATCCAGGGCGCCGAGCAGCTCCCGGACCTGATCCGGGGACGTGGCGCTGGCGACGGCCGAGGTGATGTCCGGCTGCGCCATGATCCAGGCGAGGGCGACCTGTGCCGGCGATGTCTCCTCGCCGTGCGCCGTGGCGACGGCGTCCACCACGTCGAGGGCGGCGAAGCCCCGATCGTTGATGTATGCGCGCGCCACGCCGGCGGCCCGGGGAGTGTCCGGGGAGGGCTGGTGCCGGCGATACTTGCCGGTCAGGAATCCCCGGGCGAGGGAGAAGTAGGTCGCGACCCCGAGGTCGTTGTCGCGGCAGAGCGCGCGCGTGTCGCCGCCGAACTCCCCGCGGTCGAGCAGATTGAAGTGGGGTTGCAGTCCCTCGAAGCGCACGAGGCCCTCGCGCTCGCTCACCGACAGCGCCTCCGCGAGGCGGGGGGCCGGGTAGTTCGACGCGGCCACGGTGCGCACGACGCCCTGTCGCACCAGTTCGTCGAAGGCGCCCAGCGTCTCCTCCAGCGGGGTGACGGGGTCGTCCTCGTGGGCGTAGTAGAGGTCGATGCGGTCCACGCCGAGCCGCCGCAGCGAGTCCTCGGCGCCGCGCAGGATCAGGTCGCGCGTCAGGCCCTTGGGTTGCGCGCCGCCCGCCATGCCGATCTTGGTGACCACGACGAGGTCGTCGCGATCGTCCCGGTCCGCGAGCCAGCGCCCCAGTATCTCCTCCGACTCGCCACCACGGTTGCCGGGCGCCCACCACGAGTAGATGTTGGCCGAGTCGATGACGTTGCCCCCGCCCTCGACATACGCGTCGAGGACGGCGCGGGACGCCTCCTCGCCGGCGCCCCAGCCGAAGACGTTGCCGCCGAGCGTGAGGGGGGATAGCTGGAGGCCGCTGCGGCCGAACGGGCGACGTGGGCTCACCTCACGAGACTAGGGACCTCCGCGCCGCCACGCCCCCCGAGAGCGACGGTGGTCTAAGCTCGCCCGGAACGATGAGCAAGCCGTCCGCCACCCCCACCCCGCGCCAACCCGTGTCGCGCTTCGCCGTGGTGCTGTCGGGCGTCGCGCTCGGCGCGGCCTGGGGATCGATCATGTGGCTGATCTTCGAGCTCACCGGGAAGGAGACCGGCGTCTACGGCTGGGCCTACCTGGCGGTGAGCATCGGCATGCTCGGCGGCGGCGTGGCGGCGTTCTTCGGCGCCACCGGGGCGCGCCGGCGCGGAGAGCGGCTCGGCCCGCGCCTGGGCCGCCGCGATCGCGATCGCTGACAGGCCCGGGAACGCTCGCGCGGGCTCTCGCCGTGGACTATCCTCGGTGCGTGACCGTGCTAGGCGGGGAGCTAGCGGTGCCCTGTACCCGCAATCCGCTACAGCGGGGCGTAATTCCCGTCCGAGGGGGCGATCCCTGGGCTCGGTTCCGAGCAGAGCAGCAGTGATGGCGAGGTCCCATTCGGTGTGCGACCGCGAATCAGGTCAGGTCCGGAAGGAAGCAGCCTTAAGCGGATCCGCTCACGCGCAGTGGGGCCACCTCGCCGGAGCCAGCGGCTCGGAGGCAACCCTGGAATCGCGCTTCGACGACGGGTGCACGGTCACGTCTTTCTCGTCTCGTTGAGCCGGGCCGCCGCATGAGCGAGCCCGGCGCGAGTCTCTACAACCGCCACCGCCCGCTGGTCTTCGCCGACATGGTGGGCCAGGATCACGTGGCGCGGGCGCTGGGCAACGCCCTGCGCTCGGGGCGGCCCTCGCAGGGCTACCTGTTCTCGGGCCCCCGAGGCACCGGCAAGACCACCACGGCGCGCATCCTGGCGCGGTGCCTCAACTGCCAGTCGAGCCCTGGTCCGACCGCCGAGCCGTGCGGCGTGTGCGACTCGTGCCGCCGCACCGGCCACCAGGACTGGCTGGACGTGGTCGAGGTCGACGCCGCCTCCAGCGCCCGCCGCATCGACGAGATGCGCGAGTGGCTCGAGACCGTCCGCTACGCGCCCGTGGCGTGCCGCTACCGCATCACGATCATGGACGAGGCCCACCAGATCCAGGAGCAGGCGGCGAGCGCCCTGCTGAAGACGCTCGAGGAGCCGCCGCCCCACCTGGTGGTGATCCTCTGCACGACCCACCCCTGGGACATCCTGGGCACCATCCGCTCGCGCCTGCAGCACTATGTGCTGCGCAAGCCCGGCCTGCCTGCCCTGGTGCGCGTGCTGGACCGCGTCGCCCGCGCCGAGGGCATCGAGACGTCCGAGGAGGCCCTCGACATCCTCGCCCGGTCGGCGGACGGGTCGTACCGCGACGCCCTCGGCCTGCTCGACCAGATCGCGACCTACTCCGACAACCGCGTCAACGCGGCGGACGCCCTGGAGCTGCTCGGGGCCGTCGCGCGCGAGACGCTGTTCGAGCTGGTCGATCTGATGGCCGCCGGGGAGGCCGCCGGCGCCTTCGAGCTGCTGCAGGAGACCCTCGACGGGCCCGTCGATCCCGAGCAGGCGCTGCGCGGGCTGGTGACACACCTCCGTTATGTGTGCCTGCTGCAGCAGGGCGCTCGGCCGCGCGACGAGTGGGCCTTCTCCACCGAGGAGATCGCCCGGCTCCAGGCCCAGGCGAACCAGCTCTCGGATGCCCAGATCGTGCGGGGGCTCGAGTTGCTCTCCGACGCCCAGGTGCGCATCCATCACGGCCACGCCGACCCGCGCCTGCAGCTCGAGCTGGTAGCCGCGCGGCTCAGTCGGCCGTCGCTGGACCCGTCCACCGCCGCGCTGGCCGCGCGCCTCGAGGCCCTGGAGGCCGGTCGCCCCTCCGCGCCGGTGACGCCCGGGGCGCCCGTCGCCGCGCCCCCCGCGCCCCCCACGCCGGCCGACCCCGACCTCGACGCGGATCCGGGACCCGAGGAGCAGACGCCCCCGTCCCCTGCGCCGCCCGAGCCCGTGCCCGCGCCGGTCCACGCGCCCGCACCCGCCGACCTGGAGCACTTCGCGCGCCTCTGGAGTCAGGTGCTCGACATCCTCGAGCGCGAGACGCCCCCGACCCGCGGGTTCCTGGACGGATCGCGCCCGACCCGGGTGGGCGAGGCATCGCTCGAGGTGACGGTCACCAGCAAGATGCGCGCCGACATGCTCGGCCGGCACGAGCATCGCGAGCGGGTGCAGGCCGCCGTGGCGACGGTGTCGGGGCGCACGATGGTGGTCAACTTCCTGGCGGGAGCGGCGGAGCCGCACAGCGCGGAGCCGTCGGAGCCCGCCGCGCCGCGCGACCAGGAGGCGCTCCTGGAGGAGTTCAAGACCATGTTCCGGGCCGTCGAGGAGGACGGCGAGCGGACCGAGCAGGGAGGACAGCGATGGCCCAAGGGATGAACCCCCAGAAGATGATGAAGCAGATGCAGAAGATGCAGGAGGACATGGCGCGCGTTCAGGCCGAGCTGCAGCAGGAGTCGGTGTCGGCCTCGGCCGGCGGCGGGGCCGTGACCGCGAAGGTGAGCGGCGGTCTGGAGCTGCTGGAGATCACGATCGATCCCGCGGCCGTGGATCCCGAGGACGTCGAACTGCTGCAGGACGTCATCGTGGCGGCGGTCAACGAGGCGATGCGGGCGGCCCAGCAGCTGGCCCAGGACCGCCTCGGGACGGTCGCCGGCGGCCTCTCCGGAATGGGGCTCCCCGGCCTCTAGGAGCCCGTCGGCTCCGGGACTCCGACTCACATGCTGACGCCCTCCATCGAGCGGCTGGTGGCCGAGCTCGCACGCCTGCCCGGCATCGGCCCACGCAGCGCGCAGCGGCTGGCCTTCCACATGATGAAGGCCCCGCCCGAGCGCGCCCGCGGCCTGGCCGAGGCGATCGTCGACATGTCCGAGAAGCTGCGGCCCTGCTCGGTCTGCTTCAGCTTCGCCGAGGCGGAGCTGTGCCCGATCTGCGCCGATCCCCGCCGCGACGCGTCGCTGCTGTGCGTGGTCGAGGAACCCTCGGCGATCCTGCCGATCGAGCGGACCAACGAATACCGCGGCCGGTACCACGTGCTCGGTGGTGCGCTGTCGCCCATCGACGGGGTCGATCCGGAGGACCTGCGCATCGACGAGCTGGTCGCGCGCATCGGGGAGGACGAGGTGGAGGAACTGGTGATCGCCACCAACCCGACGATGTCGGGCGAGGCGACCGCGTTGTATCTGGCCGATCTGCTGCGCGGGCGGGTACGGGTGACCCGGCTCGCGAGCGGGCTGCCGGTGGGCGCCGACCTGGAGCATGCCGACGAGCTGACCCTCGGGAGGGCTCTTCTCGGGCGTCGCGACCTGTGACCCGGCGGCTCGAGTCCCAGGCCGCCGTCGCGCGGCAGGCCGGCGACGCCTCTCAGGCCGCAGACGACGTCCGCCTGGGCGCCGTGAACAACCGGCTCAACGTGGTGATGAAGCAGCTGCCCGCGCCGTCGGGCATCCTCCCGCCGATCCTGCTGGTGCCGGGTCTTCGCGCGCGCTTCCGCCGGCCGCACCGGTTGTAGCTACCATCCTTCGCTGGCCCTCGTCGCATTCGGGAGGAGAACGGCCATCGGCCTGAGGACGATGAAGTTCGGCGGCAGCTCGGTCGCCGACGCACAGAAGATCACCAGCGTCGCCCGGCGCATCGCCGCGGCGCGCGAGGCGGGCGACGACGTGGTCGCCGTCGTCTCGGCGCGGGGCAAGACCACCGACGGACTGGTCGCGCTGGCCCGCGAGATCTCCGACACCCCGGATCCCCGCGAGATGGACATGCTCCTGTCCACGGGCGAGCGCATCTCGTGCGCCCTGATGGCGATGGCCCTCCACGACCTCGGCCATGAGGCGAGCTCGTTCACCGGCTCGCAGGCGGGCATCCTGACCGATGACGCCCACACCAAGGCCAAGATCGTCGAGATCCGCGCGGAGCGCCTGCGCGCCGCCCTCGACGACGGCAAGATCGTCCTCGTCGCCGGCTTCCAGGGCATGTCTGAGAACGCCCGCAACGTCACGACCCTCGGCCGCGGGGGCTCGGACACGACGGCCGTGGCGCTCGCGGCCGCACTGCACGCCGACGTCTGCGAGATCTACACCGACGTCACGGGAGTCTTCACGGCCGATCCGCGGGTGGAACCCGCGGCGCGCAAGCTCCCCCTGATCAGTCACGAGGAGATGCTCGAGATGGCCGCGATGGGATCCAAGGTCCTCGCCCTGCGGTCCGTCGAGTTCGCCCGGCGCCACGACGTCCCCCTGCACGTACGGTCCTCCTTCCTCCCGGAGGAGGGCACCTGGATCACGAAGGAGACACCCGATATGGAGAAGGCGATCGTCTCGGGCATCGCCCACCGCAGCGACGAGGCCAAGATCACGGTGTCCGGGCTTGACGACCGCCCCGGCGTCGCTGCCCAGATCTTCGGCGCCCTGGCAGGCGCCAACCTCAACGTGGACACGATCATCCAGAACGTCGGCGCGGTGGGCGGGGCGGACGTCTCGTTCACCGTGCCGCTCGACGAGCTGCGCCCGGCCCTTGCGGCGCTCGAGCGGATCCGCGACGAGCTCGGCTACCGCGCGGTGTCGAGCAACGACGCCATCGGCAAGGTCACGCTGGTCGGGGCGGGCATGAAGTCGGAGCCCGGGGTCGCCGCCAAGATGTTCCGCGTCCTGTCGGACGAGGGGATCAACCTTCAGATGATCGACACCAGCACCATCCGCATCACGGTCGTCATCGCCCGCGACGAGGTGGAGAGGGCCGTGCGCGCGCTGCACGACGCATTCGATCTCGGCGCCGTCAGCCGCGCCGATGTTTAACGTCGCCGTGGTCGGCGCCACGGGCGCCGTCGGCGGCACGATGCTGCGGGTGCTCGAGGAGCGCGGGTTCCCGGTCACCGAGCTCCGCCCCCTCGCGTCCGAGCGCAGCGAGGGTCGCCTGCTCGACTACCTGGGCCAGGAGCGTGCCGTCCGGCGGCTCACCGCGGAGAGCTTCGAGGGCATCCACATCGCCCTGTTCTCGGCCGGCAGCTCGCGCGCCCTGGAATTCGCCCCGGCCGCTGTCGAGGCGGGCGCGGTGGTGATCGACAACTCGAGCGCCTACCGCATGGACGACGCCGTCCCGCTGGTGGTGCCCGAGGTCAACGAGCCCGACCTCGAGGGCCACGCGGGCATCGTCGCCAACCCCAACTGCGTGGCGGCCCCCCTGGTGGTCGCCCTCAAGCCCCTCGCCGACGCCGTCGGACTCGAGCGGGTGGTCGTCTCGAGCTATCAATCGGTGAGCGGCACCGGTCGCGCCGCCGTCCGCGAGTTGCGTGAGCAGACGGCTGGCCTGCTGGCCGGGGACGAGCCCGAGCCCGAGGTCTACCCCCACCCGATCGCGTTCAACGTGCTGCCGCACATCGACACCTTCGACGAGAGCGGATACACGGGCGAGGAGCGCAAGGTGGCGGCCGAGACCCGCAAGATGCTCGGGCTGCCGGATCTCCGGGTCAGCGCCACCTGCGTGCGCGTGCCGGTGGTCCAGTCGCACTCGCAGGCCGTTCACATCGAGACCACCGAGGCGATCAGCGCCGACGCCGCCCGCAACCTGCTGATGGCCGCGCCGGGCGTGATCCTGGTGGACGAGCCGCGGCTCAACCTGTATCCGCTCCCGCGCGAGGCCACCGGTCGTGACGAGGTGTTCGTGGGCCGCATCCGCCAGGACAGCTCGCATTCACGCGGCCTGGCCCTGTGGGTGGTGAGCGACAACCTGCGCAAGGGCGCCGCCACCAATGCCGTCCAGATCGCCGAGTCGCTCGTCACGAGGGGCTGGCTCTAGCCTCCTCGGGGCGGAGCACCGGGCCGTAGGTGGCGGCGTCGAAGGGCACGGGGCGCCCGCCCTGGACGAGCATCCTGGTCGGCGGCCGCTCGCCCTCGTCGGCGGCCTGTCGGCAGTCGGCGCAGAGGTCGTCGTGGTCCGGGGGGCCGTGGGCCGGGTCGACCGCGCAGAGGCCCGCGAACGGGTCGTCGCTCGGCATGGTCTCGCCGACGGCGCGCGCGGCCCGGGCGACCTCGTCCAGGCCCGCCCGCACCTCGGGGGCGAGGTCGTCGATCTGGGTCAGCCGGCGGGTCTCCTCCAGCGAGGTCGAGGTCACGGCGTAGGCGGTGAGCGCCCGCGCGACACCCTCGCGCGCCGGCGTCGGCAGGTCGTCGCGCCGGGTCAGCGCCCCGGCCCGCGCGCGGAGGGCGTCGAGGCAGACACGGGTGCGGGCCCGCGACTCCGCCATGTCGCGGCGGATGCGCCGGTCGCCGCGCCCGCTGCCCAGGGCGACGGCCCAGAGGGCTCCCAGCAGGGCGATCCCCAGGAGGATCAGCACCGCCCGCGTCCCGCCGCCCCCCGGATCGACGTCCCGCGGTACGACCACCCGTGCGGCCGCGACCAGGCGCTCGACCGGGTTGGCGATGCGTCTCACCCGCGCCGCCCGCAGCGCCACGGTCATGCGCGCGGTGGGGGTGGGGCCGACCGCGGCGATGGTGCCGCCGGGCGCCGTCACGACCAGCGTCCCGCGATAGCCGAGGCGCTCGGCGAGGGTGCGCGCGTAGGCCTGGAGGCTCGGCGCGCCGACCGGGCCGAGGACGACCGCCAGCTTGGCCGCGCGCCCGTCGGCGTCCAGGCGGGCGGCCGCGGCGGCCAGCGTCGCCTCCCCCTCGTCGGCCGCCGGGCCGAGCACTCGGGGGCTGACGTAGGCGTCCCGGGTGGCGAGGGCCGCCTCGGCCGGATCGGCGGCCATCGCCGGCCCCTGGGCCAGTGCGGCGATCGCCAGGGCGAGGACGGCGATCCCCATCCCGCGACGCAGGCTCAGGCGCGTGCTCCTCGCAGGGTGGGCTCGGTGGCGCGGCGGAGGGCGCCCGTGGCGCGCCGCAGGAGGGAGGGCCCCCTGATCAGCCCTCCCAGCTCGATCGCCATCAGCGAGACCTGGCCGGTGGCGCGCACGGGGAAGAACCCGAGCCGCTCGAGGAACGAGCGGTCGAACAGCGTGTGGTGGCCGAGGAAGCGATCGTCCGCCGGCACCTCGTCCGGGTAGTTCAAGGCAAAGGCCTCGACGCGGGCCAGGCCGCGATCCTTGAGGTCGGCGAGCGCCTCGAGCAGCAGGTGCTCGCACGAGCCCTGGGGGTCGTCGCCCTCCAGGAAGACGCACGTCACCAGTGCCGCGTCGCGCGAGGGAGGCCCGGCCGACAGCGCCAGGGCGCGCGGGAACGCCCGCGAGGGTCCGTACTGCACCATCCCGCGGAAGCCGGACCCGTCGCGGAGCACGCGACCGAACGCCCCGTGGTGCCGCCCGAACGACTCCACCCACGCGCCCTTGTGGCGCTCGTCCGAGATCAGCCGGTCGTGCTGCCAGAACACGCAGCTCACGCACGGAGGCGGGAGCAACGAGCGCGTGCCTGCCGTGAGTGGGGTGATCTGGCTCAGGGACATGTCCGTTCCCCGCGGGGCCCCGGCGCGATCGTCGACCGCGCCGGGGGTGGAATCAGGCTCCGACCGCCTCGAGCACGCGATCGACCGGCACCAGGTGCCGCTTGAAGTCCATGATCGAGTTGTCGATGCCGAGCGCCAACCCGATCAGCTGGGGCAGGTGGAGCACCGGCATGTTGTACTCGGTGGCGTTGGCGGCCTCGGCCTTGCGCTGGTACGCGTCCATCGCCAGGTGGCACAGCGGGCACGGGGTGACCATGCAGTCGGCGCCGGCGTCGCGCGACTGCGAGAGCGCCTGGTGCGACTCCTTGAGAGCCACCTCGGTGCGGGCGAGGATGATCGGGAAGCCGCAGCACGAGGACTTGGCCTCGTAGTCGGCCACCTCGCCGCCGAGGGCGGTGATCAGGCGCTCCAGCGACTGGGGCTTGTCGGGGTCCTCGAAGCCCATCACCGAGGACGGCCGCAGCAGCTGGCAGCCGTAATACGGCGCCACACGGAGTCCGTTGAGCCCGCGCGGCCCCTGCTTCTCGAGCAGGGCGAGACCCTCCTCCGTGGACAGGTACCACAGCAGATGGGTCACGTCGCTGGTGCCCTCGTAGGCGCGCGCGCCGACCTTGACCAGCTCCTCGTTGACCTGCTCCAGCAGCCGGGCGTCCTCCTTGACCATCTTGTTCGCGCGACGCAGGTTCAGCGTGCAGACGTTGCAGATGGTGAGGATGTCGACGCCCATCTCCTCGGCCTGCGAGAGGATGCGCACGTTGAGGGTGAGGTACAGGTTGGGCTTGGCCTCGGCGATGTCGCCGGCGCCGCAGCATGTGGCGGCCGGCATCGGCAGGAGCTCGATGTCGAGCATCGGAGCGAGGTGCTTGGTGGTGGCGTCGAGCTCCTTGGAGCTGAACTCGGCGATGCACCCCGGGTAGTAGGCGAATCGCGTGGCCACTAGATCGTCTCCTTGACGTTCTTCATCAACTTCTGCACTTCCTTCAGCTTCTGGATCCGGTGCGGGATCGGAGACGGCGCCTTGCCGTGCTTGATCATCCGCAGGGCGAACGGCAGGTCCAGCGGCGCCTTGATCGGGTCGGTGAAGGGCACCAGCACCGTCTCGTTGAGCTTGCCCCCGGTGCGCATGGAGACCAGGAATGCCTTGGCGTGCCGAGCCCCCGGGTCCTTCAGGCCACGCCCCTCCTGGAAGGCGATGCCGCCGAGCTTCTCGATCGCGTCACGCGGGTTGACGCCCTTGGGGCAGCGCTCGTTGCAGAACATGCAGCGCGTGCAGTCCCAGACGCCGTGCTCGCCCGTGTACAGCTTGGCCCGCTCCTTGCGCTGGCCGTCGCGCGGGTCGCCGGCGAAGCGGTAGCCCCAGGCGAAGGCGGCCGGCCCGACGAACTCCTCGTCGGCGGCGAGAGAGTTGCACTCGCTGTAGCAGGCGGCGCAGAGGATGCAGGCGGCCTCGCGGAAGAGCTTCTGCATGTCCTCCTTCGACACGAGACGCTCCTTCTCGGGCGCGGGGCCGTCGGGGATCAGGTACGGCTTGACCGACTTGAACTTGTCCCAGAACGGGTCCAGATCGACGATCAGATCCTTGAGCGGCTTGAAGTTCCCGATCGGGTCGATCACGACCGGTCCGCCGTCGTTCTCGCGCTTGACCTCCTCGACCTGGCTCATGCACGCCAGCACGGTCTTGCCGTTGGCCTTGCAGGAGCAGGAGCCGCAGATCGCGCTCCGGCACGAGTACCGGACGGCGAGCGTGCCGTCCTGCTCGTCTTGGAGGCGCAGGATCGCGTCGAGCAGCGTGAAGTCCTCACCGTGCTCCAGCTCGTACTGCTGCCGGTACTCGACGTCCGAGACGTCGGGCTGATAGCGGAAGATGTCGAAGGTGGTCGTCGCCATTAGTAGGACCTCACCTGGGGCTCGTACTTGGTCACCGTGACCTCGGAGTAGTCCAGACGGATCTGGTCGTCCTCGAGGTACGACAGGGTGTGCTTCATCCAGTTCTCGTCGTCGCGATCCGGGAAGTCCGTCCGCGAGTGGGCGCCACGGCTCTCGGTGCGCTCCACCGCTCCGGCCACCATCGTGGCCGCGAGGTCCAGCAAGTAGCCGGTCTCGATGGTGTGGATCAGCGACTGGTTGAACGTGCGCCCCTTGTCCGTGACCACGACGCTCTTGTAGCGCTCGCGCAGCTCCTCGACCGTCGCCTGGGCCTCGGCGAGCTCGGGGCCGGTGCGGAACACGCCGACCTTCTCCTGCATCGTGTCGGCCAGGACCTCGCGCAGCTCGTGCTGGCGCGGACCGCGCTGGCGCTCGAGCAGCTCGCGCAGCGTCTTCTCGTACTCGGCCGCCGCGGCCGGCGTGGCCTGGTGGCCGCGACCGTTGTGGGTCTCGGTCGCGTAGCGGGCGGCGGCGCCGCCGGTACGGGCTCCGTACACCACGGCCTCGAGCAGCGAGTTGCCGCCCAGGCGGTTGGCGCCGTGCACCGAGACGCAGGCGCACTCGCCGGCCGCGAACAGGCCGGGCATGTGCGGGGACGCCCCCCACGAGTCCACGTGCACGCCACCCATGTGGTAGTGCGCACCGGGTCGGATCGGGATCGGCGCCTCGATCGGATCCACGCCGGCGAAGGCCATCGCGAGCTCGCGGATCTGGGGCAGCCGCTCCATGATCTTCTCGCGCCCCAGGTGGCGCAGGTCGAGCATGATCGAGCCGTTGATTCCGCGGCCCTCCAGGATCTCGGTCGCCTCCGAGCGCGACACCACGTCGCGCGAGGCCAGCTCCAGCTTGTTGGGCGCGTACTTGCTCATGAAACGCTCGCCGAGGCTGTTGAGCAGGTAACCGCCCTCGCCGCGGGCGCCCTCGGTCACCAGCACCCCGCTCGGGTTGAGCGTGGTGGGGTGGAACTGCATGAACTCCATGTCCTTGAGCGGGACCCCGGCCTTGAGTGCCAGGCCCATCCCGTCTCCGGTGGAGGAGTGCGAGTTGGTCGAGGGGCGGTACACGCGGCCGGCGCCGCCGGTGGCCAGCACGACCGACTTGGCCCCGATGGTCTGGATCGTGCCGTGCACCATGTCGTAGGCGACGACGCCGCTACAGCCGCCGTGGTCGTCCTTGACGAGCTCCGTGACGAACCACTCCTCGTACGTCGGGATGTCGTACTTGACGCACACGGTGTAGAGCGTGTGGAGCATCACCAGGCCGGTGATGTCCGCCGCGTAGCAGGTGCGGGGGTAGCCGGCGCCGCCGAACGGCCGCTGCGAGATCTTGCCGGTCACCTCGTCGCGGCTGAACACCGCGCCCCAGTGCTCCAGCTGGATGATCTCTCCGGGGGCGTTCTGGCAGAGGATCTCGATCGCGTCCTGGTCGCCGATGTAGTCGGCTCCCTTGACCGTGTCGAAGGTGTGGTTGTCGGGGTGGTCCTCGGTCTCGTTGCCGAGGGCCGCATTGACCCCGCCCTGCGCCGCCCCGGAGTGGCTGCGCACCGGATGCACCTTCGTCACGAGCGCGACGTCCACACCGGCCTCGTGCGCGGCGATTGCCGCCCTCATGCCGGCGAGGCCCGCGCCGACCACCACGACGTCATGGCTCAGCAATGTTGGTGCCCTCCGCTCGTGATTGCCTCTCGCTGGACTCTATCGGACGGAAGACCGCATCCATCCGGGTCATTCGTCGCTCCCGGAGCGACCGTGGGCCCCCCGATCCGGGCCCCGAGCGCCCCCGCCGCGCGTTCGGACGGCATGATGCCGCTCCATGAGTGCCGATGCCGTCCTCACGCTCGTCGTCATCATCGCCGTGGTTGCGGCCCTCGTGACCGAGCGGGTGTCCCCCGCGCTCACGATCCTCGCCGGAGTGATCGTGCTGCTGCTGCTCGGCGTGATCGATACGAGCCAGGCCTTCGCCGGCTTCTCCAACCCCGCGCCCCTGACGGTGGCGGCCCTCTATGTGGTCGCCGCCGCCGCCGCGCGCACCCGGGTGCTCGAGGCGCTCGTGGCCCGCGTGACGCCGGCCACCGGCCCACGCCGGCGGGAGCACGGCGAGAGGGGGACGCTCGCGCGCCTGCTCGTGCCCACGGCGACAGCGTCGGCATTCCTCAACAATACGCCCATCGTCGCGATGGTCATCCCGGGGGTGCTCTCCTGGGCGCGCAGGACCGGCCGTTCTCCGTCTCGCTACCTGATGCCGGTGAGCTTCGCCGCGATCGTCGGCGGCACCGTCACCCTCATCGGCACCTCCACGAACCTGGTGGTCTCGGGTCTCCTCAAGGACGCCGGTTACCCCTCGCTCGGGCTGTGGGAGATCGGCAAGGTCGGCCTGCCCTTCGCCATCGCCGGCCTGGTCACGATGATCCTCCTGACGCCTCGGCTCCTGCCGGAGCGCCGGGCGCCCAGCGAGACGGCCGACGCCGACGCCCGCGAGTTCACGCTCGAGATGATCGTGACCGAGGAGCCGGGCATCGCCGGCCACACCGTCGCCGAGGGCGGGCTGCGCAACCTGGAGGGCGTGTTCCTCGTCGAGGTCGAGCGCGACGGTCACCGGATCTCGTCGGTGCGACCCGACGAGATCCTGGCGGTCGGGGATCGGCTCACGTTCGCGGGCAACGTCACGCGCGTCCTGGACCTGCAGGAGATGCGCGGCCTCGCCTCGGCCGAGGAGCGCCACTTCTCCGCGGCGGGGTCCACCATCGACCGCCGCCTCTACGAGGCCGTCGTCGCCCCCGCCTCCGGACTGGTCGGCCAGACGCTGAAGCAGGCCGGCTTCCGCGGGAGGTACGGGGGCGCCGTCATCGCCATCCACCGCGCCGGCGGGCATCTCCCCGGCAAGCTGGGCGAGGTGCCGCTTCACGCCGGCGACGTGCTCCTGGTGCTGTCGGGGCCGGCGTTTCGGCCGCGAGCCCTGGATCGACGTGATTTCCTGGTCGTGGCCCCGCTGAGCGGCGACGGGCCGCCCCGCGAGGAGAAGGCGCCGCTCGTGGGGGTGATCATCCTCGGCCTGCTGGTGCTGGCCGGCACCGGGCTGGTCAACATCCTGCTCGCGGCGTTCCTCGCGGCCTTCGCGGTGGTGGCCCTCCGGATCCTGTCGCCCACCGAGGCGCGCGACGCGGTCGACATCGATGTGATCGTGGTGATCGCGGCCAGCTTCGGTCTCGGCGCGGCCATCGAGTCCAGCGGCCTCGCGGGCAACCTGGCCAACGTGCTCGTGGAACCGTTCGGGACGTTCGGCGACCTGGGCCTGCTCTTCGGGGTGCTCCTGGCCACGATCGTGCTCACCGAGTTGATCACCAACAACGCCGCGGCGGTGCTGCTTTTCCCCGTCGCCCTCAACACCGCCCTCGCGGCCGATCTCAATCCACGTCCGTTCGCGATCGCGATCGCGATCGGCGCGTCGTCGTCGTTCCTCACCCCGATCGGCTATCAGACCAACACCATGGTCTATGGGATCGGCGGATACCGCTTCGGCGACTACGCGCGCCTGGGCCTTCCGCTGTCGATCGTCATGGTGATCGTCGCGATGCTGGTCATCCCGATCGCCTGGCCTCTTCGGTAGTCGGCAGTGGCGGGCATCCGCTTCGGTATGCTCAGTGCGTTTTGCGGCCGCCCAGACGGTCGCGTGTCAGAGAACGCACTGCGAAGGAGTCGGACCCGTGGCACACCGCGTCACCTTCATTCCAGGCGACGGCACCGGGCCGGAGATCGCCGAAGCCACCAAACGCGTCCTGGACGCGACGGGGGTCGACTTCGACTGGGACGTGCAGGAGGCCGGCGTCAACATCCTCGAGACCGCCGGCACCCCCCTGCCCGACTCCGTGATCGAGTCGATCAAGGCCAACAAGGTCGCGATCAAGGGCCCGATCACGACGCCGGTCGGTCATGGCTTCCGGAGCGTGAACGTCGCGCTCCGCAAGGCCCTCGATCTCTATGCCTGCGTTCGGCCGTGCAAGAGCTATCCGGGCGTGCGCTCGCGCTACGAGGACATCGACATCGTCATCGTCCGCGAGAACACCGAGGACCTCTACGCCGGTATCGAGTTCGAGATGGACTCGCCCCAGGAGCTCCGGCTCGCCGAGGTGATCCGGGAGCTCGATCCGACCGCGGTCATCAACGAGCACACGGGCATCTCGATCAAGCCCATCTCGGTCGAGGGGACCCGCCGCGTCGTCAAGTACGCCTTCGACTACGCCGTCGAGAACGGCCGCTCGAAGGTCACGGCGGTCCACAAGGCCAACATAATGAAGTACACCGACGGGCTCTGGCTCGCGGTGGCCACCGAGGTCGCGAAGGACTACCCCGGCATCGAGTTCGAGGAGCGCATCGTCAACAACATGTGCATGCAGCTCGTGCAGAAGCCCGAGCTGTACGACGTGATCGTGCTCCCGAACCTGTACGGCGACATCCTCAGTGATCTCGGCGCCGGTCTCGTCGGCGGTCTGGGCGTAGCGCCCGGCGCGAACATCGGCAGCCATGCCGCACTGTTCGAGCCCACGCACGGCAGCGCCCCCAAGTACGCCGGCCAGAACAAGGTCAACCCGCTCGCGATGATGCTCTCCGGCGTGATGATGCTGCGGTACCTCAAGGAAGCCGACGCTGCAGACCGCATGGAGAACGCCATCGCGGAGCTGATCCGTGAAGGGAAGTCTGTGACCTACGATATGAAGGACGACCGAAACGATCCCACGGCGGTCGGAACCTCTGGCGTCGCTGACGCGCTGGTCGAGAAGCTCTCGGTGACCGCGTGAGCCCCGAGAAGACCCCTCTGCGCGTCGCCGTCACGGGCGCCGCGGGCCAGATCGGCTACTCGATCCTTCCGCGCATCGCCGCCGGCGAGGCGTTCGGCAAGGACCAGCCGATCATCCTCCAGCTGCTGGAGATCCCGGTGGACAAGGTTCAGGAGGCGCTGAAGGGCGTCGCCATGGAGCTCGACGACTGCGCCTTCCCGCTGCTGCGCGGCCTGGTGCTCACGGGCGACGCGCGTGAGGCCTTCGCCGACGTCAACTGGGCGATCCTGGTCGGCAGCAAGCCCCGCGGGCCCGGCATGGAGCGCGCCGACCTGCTGAAGGACAACGGCAAGATCTTCGTCGAGCAGGGCACGGCCATCGACGAGGTCGCCTCCCCGGAGGCGCGCGTGGTCGTCGTCGGCAACCCCTGCAACACCAACGTCATGATCGCGGCGTCCAAGGCCAAGCGCCTCGGGCCCGAGCGGTTCACGGCCATGACGCGCCTCGACCAGAACCGCGCGCAGACCCAGCTGGCGCAGAAGGCCGGGGTGGGTGTCACCGACGTCGAGGACATCATCATCTTCGGCAACCACTCGCCGACGATGTTCGCCGACTTCACCAACGCCCGTATCAAGGGCGCGCCCGCGCGCGAGGTGATCGGCGACCAGGAGTGGCTCGAGACCACCTTCCTGTCAACCGTCGGCAAGCGCGGTGCGGCGATCATCGCCGCCCGCGGTCTGTCGTCGGCCGCCTCGGCGGCCAACGCGGCCATCGACCACGTCCGCTCGCTGCACACCCCCAGCGACACGATCCACTCGATCGCGGTCCGCTCGGACGGCAGCTACGGGTTCGACGAGGGCGTGTGGGCCTCGGTGCCGGTGCGGACCACCGCCCCGGGCACCTACGAGGTCGTCCGCGAGGGCTTCGAGCACGACGAGTTCGCGAAGGGCAAGATCGCCGCCACCAACGCCGAGCTGGCCGAGGAGCGCGCGACCGTGCAGGAGATGCTGGGCTAGCTGTTCCTCAGGGCGTTCGCGCCCTGAGGCCCGACCCCAGGTGCTGGGCCTTGCGTGACAGCAGGCCCAGCACCCACGAGGGGTCGGCTGGGGACGGATCGAGCACCGTGCCGCGCGAGACGAAGCCGTCGCCGAGCCAGCGGGCCAGGCGCTCGGGCTGATCGCCGGGCGCTCTGCCGCGGACGGCGCGGACCAGCTGCCTGAGCTCCCCGTCGAACCGCACGTACCGAACCGCTCGCAGGGGGGGCAGAGGCGGGCTGGCGCGGCCGAGCGCGGCCTCGATCGACCGCCCGGGGATGTCGAAGCCGGCGCGGATGGACGCCTCGACCGTCGCGCCGAGGCGCAGGTTGACGTCGTGCACGAAGAAAGAGCCGTCGCGCTCGATGAAGCTCAGGCTGCACGGTCCGCGGTAGCCCACCAGCTCGAGCAGCCGCCGGGTGGCGTCGATCACCGGCGCGGGCACGACCGCGGTGTGCATCACCGACGCGGGCCCGGCCGCGCGCGGATAGTCGCGGTCAACGCGGAAACCGAGGAAGTCGAAGCCGTGATCCGAGAGCACGCAGTGCCCGACGTACCGGGGGCCGATGAGCCGCTCCTGCACGAGCGCCGGGGTGCCGGCCTCCGTGAGGGCGGTGACCGCCGCGTCGCGCTCGGCGGCCGTCGTGGCGAGCATGGGCTTCTCCCACAGGCCGCTCGATCCCGAGAACCGCGGCTTGACGATGCACGGCAGCTCCGGCCAGGTGGCCTCGGGCGGCGCCCCCGGCACCTCGACGGTGCGCGGGTGGTCCACCCCTGCGCGCGCCGCTGTGAGTGCCAGCAGACCCTTGTCGCACAGGGCAGCGTACTGCGCGGCGTCGGGTCCCGCCACGACCGCCCCGCCCAGGTCGGGCGCGGCCTCGGCCAGCAGCCGCACGATGTCCTCGTCCAGCGGCAGGACCGCCGACACCCCCCGCGTCAGGCAGGTGCGCGCCACGAACTCGAGGAAGGCCCCGGGCTCCGCGGTCGGAGACGGATAGCGCAGGGGCCGCATGTGGCCGGGCGAGCGACCGCCGCCGCCACCGTCCGGGTGCGCCCGCAACACGCGGTAGCCGCGGCGCTCCAGAGAGCGGCAGGTCCACGGCCCGGGCCGGTGCCCGACCCAGAGCACGAGGACGGTGGTGTCCGCGATATGCGAGGCGCCCTCTCCGACGCCGCCTCTACCCATGCCGGGACGGTAGCGGTCGACGCGCGTCGCGGCGGCCCGTCCGCACGAGAAGTGTCACCTCGGGCGCGGGCGCCGAGGCCCTACGTGGCGATCGCGGCTCCCCGGAACACGCCGCTGAGGCGGCGCATTCCCTCGTCGATCTCGGCGGGGCTGACGCCGCTGTAGGCCAGGCGCAACGTACGCTCTCCTCCCCTGAGGAAGCAGTCGCTGCCCTTCACGTAAGCCACTCCGGCGGCCGCGGCCCCGTCGAAGAGCGCGTCGGCCGAAAGGCCCTCTGGCAGCGTCAGCCACATGAAGAAGCCACCGGCGGGCGGCACGCAGCGGGTGCCCTCGGGCATCCCGCCCAGGCCGGCGACCATCGCGTCGCGGCGCTCGCGCATCAGCTCGGTGACCCGGGCGATGTTGCCCGGCAGGGCTCCGGACGCCATCAGCTGGTGCACCGCCGCCTCGGCGAGCAGCGCCGGGGAGATGTAGGTGCGCGAGGCGGCCGCGGTCAACGGGCCGGCGATCGCGGTCGGGGCGATCAGGTAGCCCACGCGCAGGCCGGGGGCCACGGTCTTCGAGAAGGACGAGGTGAACAGCACGCGCCCCTCGGGCGCCAGCTCCGCGATCGCGGGCAGCGCCTGCCCCTCGAAGCGCAGCTTGCCGTAGGGGTCGTCCTCGAGGATCAGGATGTCGTGGCGTTCGCAGACCTCCACGAGGGCGCGCCGCTTCTCGAGCGAGATCGTCGCGCCGGAGGGATTCTGGAAGTTCGGGATCGTGTAGATCAACCGCGGCACGCGGCCGGCGGCGCAGGCGGTCGCCAAGGCGTCAACGTCCAGGCCGTCGTGCTCCACCGGCACGGGCAGCACGTCCATCCCGTGCAGGTTGAGCTGCAGCAGAGCGCGATCGTATGTGGGGGCCTCGACGGCCACGAGGTCGCCCGGCCGGAGCAGGGTCTCGAGCAGGAAGACAAACCCCTGGAGGGACCCGTTCGTGATGAACACCTGGTCGGCCGTGGCCCCATGCTCGGCCGCCAGCAACTCACGCAGCGGTGGATAGCCGTTGCCCGTGCCGTAGGAGAGGATGCGCACCCGGTCGGCCTCGAGGGCCGCCCTTGTGCAATCGGCGATCAGGTCGCCGTCGAGGGCCTCGGGACACGGGGCGCCCCGCGCGAATGAGATCGTCGCCACGGGCCGGAAGTCTACCGGACGGCTCCTGGCGGGGACCCCGGTCGGGGCCCGGTAACAGTTCTCAGGGTGTGGCCCGTCCGGCGCGGGCGTTGACGGCCTTGGCCTTCGCCTTGGCCTTCGCCTTGGCCCTGGCCTTGGCCTTGGCCCTGGCGACGACCTTCGCCCTGGCGATGCAGAAGTTGCTGATGCCGAGGGGCGTCTTGGTGAAGCGCTTGCCGGTGTAGGGCCAGACCCTCCAGACGTAACACGTGCCCGCCCGGGTCGCCCTCTTGGGCAGCCGCAGCTGGGTGCTCTTCGGGAAGCTCGAGTAGATCTTGCGAACGACCGGCGGAAGGCCGGCTCGCTTGCGGATCACCTTGAACAGTTGGACGTTGTAGAGCGTCGTGCGCTTGGGGCCCTTCGTCCACCGCAGCACGGGTGTGCGGGTTGCCAGGGTGCGTCCGGCGCGTGGCCTGAGCCGTTTCGCGTTCTGGAGCGGCAGCAGGGAGAGCAGCGACGCCACCTTGGGTGCGGCGGGAGCGACGGGGCTCGCGATCGAGAAGGGGTCCGAGGTGGGGGCCGACACGTTGCCGGCGCCGTCGATCTGGACGACGCGGAAGACGTAGGCACCGTTGGCCAGGGCGGAGACCGTGGCCGTGGCGGAGGGGGTGTCCGACCCCTGCACCACGGCGCCTCCGCCGGCGAGCACCTGCCAGCGCGCGGACGCGCCGGGCTCCATCGACCATGAGAATGAGGGGGCGGGATCGGTGCTGGGGAACGGGGGACGGGAGGTGATCGTCGGCGGCGCGGGCGGGCTGGTGTCAACCGTGAAGTCGCGCGCGGCCTCGGCGCCGTCGTCTCCGAACGCGCTCACCTGGGACACGCGGAACGTGTACGCGCCGTCGGTGAGGCCGGCGGGCGTGGCCTGGGTCGCGGGACCCGACCCCTCGCGCACCGGTGTGTCGTTGTCGGCCGCGAAGACTCCCCACGAGAAGCCGGGCTGGTCGCCGGTCCACGAGAACGTCGGGCTGGACTGGTTGGTGAGGCCTCCGGGGCCGCCGGTGATCGTGGGCGCGGCCGGCGCGCTGGGGTTGATGGTGAACGTCCGCGCCTGGCCGGTGCCCCCGCCGCCGTTGCCCGCGTTGTCCACGGTGCGCACGTACCACGAGATCGCGACGTCTTTCGGGATCACGGTGGGCCACAGGGCCGGGTCGCGCGTCGCGCGGTACTCGGCCTGCCCCGGGGCGAAGGGCAGCTGGGCGATCTTGCGGTAGGTGCCCGCGATGCGCGCCCACACCTCGTAGCGGTTGTACCCCGAGGTCTCGGTGCCGCGGGCGGGCGGGGCCCATACGAAGGTCGGCTCGCTGGTGACGGTGGCGCGCGGCGTCGGCTGGCGCAGGGTCGCCTGCTGGGGCGCGGCGGCGTCGAAGTTGAAGATCGGCGTGGTGACCGGCGAGCTGGTGAGCCCGGCGGCGTTCGTCGCCGTGCCCGACTGCGTCTGGTTGGCGCCCTGGGTCCGGTATCGCCCGCTCCCGGGGCACGAGGTCACCGGGGCGCCGTCGTCGGTGCAGGTCCAGTTGATCGAGAGCGAGGTGTACCAGCCGTTGTCGCCGTTTGGAGCCGCCGGCGAGAGTGCGACGGAAATCGTCGGCGGAGTGCGATCGACGACGATCGTGGCGACTCCGTAGGCCCCGGTCACCGGCGGGAGCAGGTTGAGGGAGTCGGTCTCGAGCGCGCGGACCCGGAAGGTGTAGGTCCCCGGGGACCCGAACGTGACACCGGTGGACGTGCCCGCGGTGGAGAAGGGGGCTCCCGACAGGTCGCCCTCGTAGGTGATCGCGTCGTAGCCGGGATCGGGGCCGACCGCGCTCCAGCCGATCGTCGCAGCGGTCGCGGCGGTGTACTGCGGGCTTCCGCCGCCGACGCTCGGGGTCCCGATGGCCAACCCCGCCGGAGCGCTCCAGAGCATCGCCACGACGCAGGCGAGCAGGCAGGTCCCCAGGAGACGCGGGAAGGTGGGGCGAAGGCGCATCGGTCGGGCCGATCCTACGCCGCGATAACGCCTCACCGGGCTCATCGAGCCACCCTTTCGGTCAGGTTCGACGGTCCCCATTCGGGGGGTCCGCGATCACTTCCTGATGCAGAAGTGGCTGACTCCGAGCGGTTTGGCCGTGAACGACGACTTGCGGTAGGGCCAGACCCGCCAGACGTAGCACGCGCCCTTCTTCAGCGCGGCCCGCCGGCCGGGCCGGAACGCGCGCTTCCGGGGGAACGTGGTGCGGACCTTCCTGAGCGCGTTGTTCTTGCCGACGATGAAGATCTGGACGTTGTAGAGGCGCGTGCCCTTGGGGCCCCGTGTCCACCTCAGGACCGGGCGCCTCGACTTGATCTTGGCGCCGACGCGAGGCTTGAGGCGCCTGGTGTTGCTGGCGGGGAGCCTGGACGCGGCCTTCAGCTTGGGCGCGACCTTCGTCACGGTCGACGACGGCGCCGCGGGAGTCGGCAGGATGGCGAACGGCTCGGTCGCCCAGGGGCCGGCGTTGCCCACCGCGTCCACCTGTCGGACCTCGAAGGAATACGAGCCCGATCCCAGAGGCGCCGGCGCGGCCGACGCGGCCGAGGTGTTGGACGGCCCCCGTACCACGACGCCCCCGGCCCCGATGACGCGCCACCAGGACGTCGCGCCGGCCTCGACGCCGCCCCACGAGAAGCTCGGGGTGATCCCCACCGTCGGCGACGGCCGGCTCGACGAGATGGTCGGTGCCGCGGGCGGCGTGGCGTCGATGGTGAACGCCGCGGCCGCCGGTGCGCTCTCGGCGCCGATCAGGTTGCGCTGAATGACCTCCAGCCGGAAGGAGCCGCTGGCCAGGGCGGCCGTGGCCTGCCCGCTGGGCGCGGCGACCTCGCCGGACTGCACCGGCGTCCCGGCCGCGTCGTAGATCGTCCAGTGCGAGGTCGCGCGGTCGCCGGTCCACGAGAAGGTCGGCGTCGTGGTGGCCGAGAGCGCGGCCGGGGCGATGGTCAGCGTGGGCGGAGGGGGAGCGACCCGGATGGAGTTGCTGGGCGTGTCCGACGTCTGTCCGTTGCCCTTGATGCTTCGCACGAACCAGGTGAGTGAGACCCCCTCCGGCAGGTTGACCCCCGAGGTCGCCGACGTGGCCGGCGCGCTCACCTCGGCGACCTGATTGTCGCCGGCGCCCAGAGCGCCCGCGGCGGTCGCCGAGGTCACGAACACCCGGTAGCTCACAGCGTTGTCCGCCGGATCCGGGGTCCACGTGAAGGTGGGTCGCGCGGGGATCACGGCGTTGTTCACCGGCGTGAGGAGCGAGGGCGCGGCCGTGGCCAGCGCCGGCACGATCAACATCACCAGTGCGGCGATCGCTCCGAGCAGCGAACGTCGTGGCAGGCGGCGGGAGGACGACGTCACCCGCCCGATGCTACGAGAACGCGCCCCCGCTGTCAGCAGCCGAGGGTACCGCGGGCCCGGGCGCCCGCCTGGGGCGCCCGGGCCGGTGGGTCGATCAGCCGGTGACGGCCGGCTGCACGCGCTTGACGATCGGGGAGAAGATCGTCGCGGCGCGGGCCGTGACGGCGGCGACGCCCGTTGCCCGGGCCGTCGCGACGTTGGTCCGCTTGCCCCTCACCGACGCGTTGGCGATCAGCCACACGTTGACCCTGCGCGCCTTGCCCGGGGCCAGGGTGCCGAGGGAGAAGTTGACCCGGCCGCCGGACAGCTTGCCGCGGCGGCTCGACTTCGCGAGGGACAGGCCCTTCGGGAGCACGTCGCGCAGCGTCACATGCTTCGCGGTGGTCTTGCTCGTGTTGCGCACGACGATCGTGTACTTGACCTTCCTGAGGACCTTGGCTCTCCGCGGTCCGACCTTCGTGATGCGGAGCTTGGCCTTGGCCGTGACCTTACCCGCGGGGGTGACCGGCGCCAGCGGAACCACCGTGGGCGTGGTCGGGGTGGTCGGGGTGGCGGCCGTGAAGTTCACCGATGCGGAGGCCGCGAGCGTGCCGTTGGCCGCGGTCGTCGTGTTCTGCGACTCGTCGAGCGGGTTGATCATGTACAGCGTCCCGTCGCTCGCCGTGGTGGCCGAGACGACCGTCTGACCGGGGCCCGGGGCCGTGAGCGCCACCGACGCCGTGCCGTCCGCGCCGATCGTGACCGACGGTGCGGCGAGGTTGCCGGGGCCCGAGGCGATCGCGAGGTCCACGACCGCGCCGGGCTTGCCCGTGACGACGACGGTGGCGCTGGTGGCGCCGGCCGCCGGGGCGGCGATCGACAGGCCGAGGGTGCGCGGCATCGCGCTCTCCGTCAGGGCCGTCTGGACCAGTGCGGCGACCGCCGCGTTGACGCTCGCGCTGTTGGTGGGGTCGGTGGCGCGGAGCTCACCGCGCAGCACCCAGATGGCGATCTGCGAGGTCGAGGCCTGGGTCTGCTTGGCCGGCGTCGGGGCGCCCGTGGGCGTCTCGTTCTGGAGGATCCAGAGGACCGCGCGGTCCTGCGGGGTCGCCAGCGGAACCTCGGTCACGTCGGACGTGGTGCCCGAGGGGGTCTGGTTGAGGAACTTGGTGGTCTCGATGCAGTAGGCGACCACGGGCGAACCGCCCAGGGTCAGGTTGATCGTGCCCGAGGCGCCGCCGGGACCCTGGGTGCCGTCGGGGAGGAAGTAGAGGAGGTTGGTCACCTCGATGTCCGGTGTCGCCCCGTTGGCCTGACCACTCCAGACCTGGGTTTCGGGGGCGCCCAGGGCTGAGGACATCTGCAGAACGAAGAACGCGGCGAACGCCGCCGCGACGATGGCGGCGATACGCCCCGCGCGTCGTTTCGTCCTGTGTTGGCGAACCTGCATCACGATGACCTCCGAAGACCTGGGATGTACTCGACAAGCAGAACGGCTCACGTCCCACCTCTCCAACGCGCGTCACTATGTCACGCACTGTGCGTGAGGCGTGCGGCATTGGTGGAGGTTCGGCCCCCCCAATGGGGAGGTCACACGGTACGTGGACATACCTTCTGCCCTCGGGGGCGCTTTTGTCACCTTTTTTCGGCGAATCGCGCCGCGCGTGCCGACCAGGCGCTGGTCTACCATTGCCTGTGTGGACGAGGACATCCTCAATCTGCTTCGTTCGAGGAGCCAGGTCATGACCCCCGGCGCGATCAGCGTCCTCCTGGGCCAGGGCGCCGGCGGCACGCTGGGTCAGGAGCCGTCAGCCGAGATCGCCGCCCGGCTGGACGCCCTGGCGCGCTCGGGGGAACTGGTGAGCCTGGTCGGGTGCCCGGTGTGCGGCCTGGCCGGCGACGTGTGGACGGTCCCCGAGAACGTGCCGCAGCGCTCGTCGGCGCCACTCGGCGTCACCGAGGACGACGCGGCCGACGCCATGTCGCCCCTGATCGAGGACGGGGCGATCGAGCTCGGCGAGCGGGTCGAGCTGGTGGAGAGGGACTGCTGCCTGCGCAGCGCGCGACCGTGGCGGGCGACCCCGCGCCCGGCGTGACGCCGGGCTACGGTGCCCCGGTCCTCCTGCCGATGATCCTGGGGACGCGAGCGCGGTTGCGGGAGATCGGTCGGGTGTGGCGGGGGCTCAACTAGACCTCCGGCGAAGCGCGACTTGACCTCCCGGGGGGGGACCGAAATCGCGGGGCTGCGTACCTTGACTCCCGGGACGCGAACTGCGGCCTGGCCCGGCTTGGATGCCGGCTCATCGTGAACGACAGACGGAGGTAGAAGTGACCGATCACAGGACTGGCAGGGCGAGTCGCCACGTGCTCGTGACCGGAGGGCTCGGTTTCATCGGTTCCTTCGTCACTGAGAGCCTCGTCGAGAGTGGCGACCGCGTCACCGTCGTGGACTCGTGCGTGTCCAGCGTCATCGAGCCCGAGGACCTGCGCGGTCCCGTCGGCGCCATCACGGTCGTGACCAAGACCGTCGAGGACTACCTGGTCGAGGCCGGCTCTCTCGACGAGTTCGACATGGTCGTGCACTGCGCGAGCTACGTCGGTCCGGCGAGCATCCTGGGTTTCGCGGGCCAGCTCGGCCCCGCCATCGTCGGCACCACGGCGAAGGTCATCGAGAAGTGCATCGCGGCCGACATCCCGCTCGTGAACTTCTCGTCCGCCGAGATCTACGGCAAGAGCGGGATCCTTCGCGAGGACGGCGACATCCGCGTGCCCCCGTACTTCAACCCGCGCATCGAGTACGCGCTCGGCAAGCTCACCGCCGAGGCCATGTGCATCAACAGCAAGGTCCACGGTCTGCGCTCGGCCACGATCCGGCCGTTCAACGTCGCCGGCCCGCGTCAGTCGCGCTACGGCGGCTTCGTGATGCCGACCTTCGTCCAGCAGGCGCTCCAGGGCCTGCCGATGACGGTCTTCGCCTCGGGCCAGCAGCGCCGCGCCTTCCTCTCGGTGTTCGACCTCTGCCGGTTCATCGACGAGCACCTCACCGATGAGGCGTTCAACGATCCGAAGATCTACAACGTCGGAAACCCGGGCAACACCACCGAGATCTACGAGCTGGCCGTCCGGATCAAGGAGATGACCGGCAGCGAGTCGGACATCATCTACGCCGACGCCACCAAGATCTACGGTCCGCAGTACGAGGAGGCCGAGAGCTTCGAGAAGCTCCCCGAGCTCCGCAACGCCGCCGCCCTCGGGTGGCAGCCCCGGATGGACCTCGACGCCCTGATCCAGGAGACGATCGAGTACTACTCGGCACACGCGGACCTCCGTGGGGCGAATGCTCGACTCTAAGTCGCTCACATCGCTGCTCGTCATCGCGCCGCACGCGGACGACGAGGTGCTCGGCGCGGGAGGCCTGATGGCTCAGGCCTCCCGCGCGGGTGCCAAGGTCCACGTGGTGTTCATGGCCGTGGACGGGCTCAAGCACTGGGGTCACCCCGTGGTGACCACGCTCGAGGAGCGGATCGCCGAGATCGACGCGGTGGCCGCCCGGGTGGGCTTCACCTACGAGATCTTCTACTCGGGCAAGGACCTGATCGAGCAGCTCGACACGGTCAGCCAGCGCGAGATGGTCAACCTCTTCGAGGCGGCGTTCAACGAGCACCGTCCCGATCTGCTGCTGCTCCCGCACGGTGAGGACTTCGACCAGGACCACCGGGCCACGTACCGCGCGGCGTTCGCCGCGGCGCGGCCGATCCCCCAGAACCTGGACAAGTTCTTCCCCAAGAACATCTGGACCTACGAGATCCCCAAGATCATCTGGTCCGACGCGCCCTTCAAGCCCGCGTTCTACGTGGACATCAGCGACGTCATCGAGGTCAAGCTCGACGGCGTGCGGCTCTACCCCACGCAGCTGCGCGAGCCCCCGCACATCCGCTCGATCGAGAACGTCCGCGCTCTCGCATACCTGCGGGGCAGCGAGATCGGCGTCGAGTACGGAGAGGCGTACACCGTCCTCCGCTCGGTCCTCAACTAGCGCTGGTGGGATCCGCACCTCCGAAACCGGCTGATCCGGCACCGGGGGTGCGGGCGCTCATCGCCAGCACGCACGACTACCCGCGCCGGCCCGACTGGGTGGCGCAGGTGGACTTCGTGCTGGAGCCGGGGTCGTCGTGGTTCTCACAGGTTCGCCGGCTCGCCCGCGAGGTGGCCGGGAAGTACCGCCTGCTGATCCTCGACGGGTCGATCGGGGTCGCCGGTCGTTCGCCCGACCTGGCCGCCGCGGCGATCATCGCCCGCCGCCGCCGGCCCCCGGCGATGATCCTCACCGAGTGCAACTGGAAGCCCGGATCCGGTGCCGCGAAGATGCTCCGGCACATCGGCATCCGCGCGGTCGACCGGGCCGTGGCGCGCTACTGCGTGTACACCAAGGCCGAGCTGCAGACGTTTCCGGCGCGCTGGTCGGTCGACCCCGGGAAGATGGCGTTCACGCCCTTCTACTATCACCTCACCGACGAAGAGCTCGCCCAGGAGCCGATCGCCGGGACCCACGTGTTCTCGGGCGGCGACTCCCTGCGCGACTACGAGACCCTGGTCGAGGTCGCGCGCGGACTGCCCATGGAGTTCCGCATCGCCAGCGCGCGCGCCAGCTTCCCGGCCGCCCCGCCCAATGTGAACATCGGGCGCGTCCCCCACGCCGACTACATCCAACTCGTGCGGTCCGCCGCCGTGGTCGTGGTTCCCCTCAAGGCCGGCGTGGTGCGCACCGCGGGCCTCGAGACGTTCCTGACCGGCATGGCCATGGGGAAGATCATCATCACCACCGACTCGCCCGGCATCCGCGACTATGTGGACGACGGGCGCACCGGCCTGATCGTGCCCCCGGGCGACGTCGCCGCGATGCGTACCGCGATCTCCTGGGCCGTCGATCCCGCCAACGCCGACCAGGTGGCGCGGATCGCCGCGGCGGGGCGCGCGTCGGCCCGACGGGACTTCAGCCCCGACGCCTACGTCGCGAAGCTGCTCGAGATCGCGGACCAGGTTCTGGCCCACCCGGCCTCGCGGTAGTTCACCCCGGTACGGTGCCGGGATCGTCCCCCCACGCGAGGCGAGGTCCGTGTCGAGTCTCACCCGCCGCATCCCCAAGCCCGTCCGGTCGCACCTGCGCGCGATCAAGGAGGGTGCGCCGCTCGCGCGCCTGGCCTCGACCCCGGCCACCCTGCGCCAGATCCATCGGCTCGAGTGCTCGACCGCGCATTGGGGGCCCGGTGAGCAGAACGTCAGCCTGCGCCTGCGGCCCCTGAACGGGGCGCGCATCTGGGTGCGGCCGCGGACCGCGGATCTGTATGCGGTCAAGGACACGTTGATCGGCCGGTACCACGTTCCGCCGGTCGCCCCGGGCGACCCGACGATCCGTCGCATCTGGGACCTCGGGACGAACATCGGGATGACCGTCGCGCACTATGCCGTGCTGTTCCCCCAGGCGAGGATCCAGGGCGTCGAGATGGACGCGGCCAATGCGACCCTCGCACGCCGCAACACCACGACCTGGGCCGACCGGGTGGACATCCTCCAGTCGGCCGTGTGGGTCACCGACGGCGAGATCGAATACGAGCGCGAGGAGGGGGAGGAGCTCAGCTTCCGCGCCGAGGAGGCCACCGGCACGAGCGGGGGCACCCGCCTGACATCGCCGGCCATCTCGCTCAACACGCTGGCGGCGCGGTGGGGCGACGACGCCCCCATCGATCTCGTGAAGATGGACATCGAGGGCGTCGAGCGCCAGGTGCTGTCGCGGGACACCGAATGGGCCGCCCGCGTCCGGATCATCCTGGTCGAGGTGCACGAGCCGTACGACGTCAACGCGTGCTGCCGCGACCTGGCTGCGCTGGGCTTCGACGCGTCGCCCGACGACCGCCACCACGCGGCGGTCGTCGGGCTGCGCCTGCACTAGGCCCCTCTAGTACTCGCTGCTCGCCAGCACGCGCATCCGGCTCCACGGGATGCCCGAGTTGGCGTCGCGCTGCAGCCCGTCGCTGGGCGACGTCGCGTCGCGCAGGATGTAGCCGTAGGAGCCGTTGACCGTCGGCCCGACGATCGCGTTCCAGTCGGCGGTCGCGTTGTTCTCGGCCTGGAACAGCAGTCCGCCGGTGCCCGTGCCGTCCACGGCGATCATCCCGTACTGCTGGAGGGCGTGGCAGATCATGCGCAGGTAGCGGGTCTGACCGCTGGTGGCGCTCGTGCCCGGCACGGTGCGGGTGTCGCAGTTCACGGATGGGTCCAGTTGGAGCCGCATGCCCATGTCCATGGCGGTTGCCGGGTTGCGGGTCGAGGTGTTCTTCGGCTGGTCCGACTTGATCGCCGGCGCCCGGAACTTGCTGGTGAAGTCGCCCGCGGAGTAGGCGAAGCGCAGCGCATGACGGATCTCGCCCTGCTTCACCTCGTCGCCCCGGATCAGGCCGGCCAGGATCGAGAGGCCCGATCCCGTCCCCGATCCCGCGAAGGGAACGCTGACGCTCTGCGAGCCGTCGGGGTTAAGAACGGCGCCGTCGTTGTTGTAGTGGAAGAGGCCGGCCCCGGAGGCCGAGAGGCTCGTTCCTGATATCGAGGCCTGCCACAGGCGCAGCTCGGTGTCCTTGCCGAACTGCGGGTGGGACGGATCGAGCAGGACCAGTGGGTGGTCGCTGCCGGTTCCCGCGACGGCGCCTGCCGGCACCCGGAACGAGGTGCTGACCCCGCCGACGTTGACCTTCAGGAGCGGATCGCCCGGGGAGGCGACATACACCGGCGGCACCTCGCCGTCGCTGGTCAGCGTCACCTTGGCGCTGCTTGCATTGCCGGCCAGCTGACCCACGATCGCCGCGCTGCGCGGGTCGGTCGGGGTGTTCGCGGGGATCGTCTCGTTGAAGGCGAAGGTTGGCGAGTAGGGCTCCACCTCGGCCGGCAGCTTGCCCTTCAGCGCGGGCGCGGCGACCGGTGCCGCGCCGGGAGCGGGGGCGATTGTCTTCAGGCGCACGACGGCGGAGCGCAGCCGCACCAGGCTGCTCGCTCGTCCCTTCGAGGCGCGGCCGAGGCCGACGCTGACGCGCGTCGCCCGCACCGAGCGCAGCCTGAGGGCGCGGCTCCGGGCGACCACCTTGCCGCCGACCTTGAGCAGCGTGCGGGCGTTCTGGCGCGACCACACGGTGGTCAGCGCGACATGCTGCCACGCCTTCCTGTGCGTGACCCGGCGTCCCACCTTGAGCTTGGTGCGCGCGCCCGAGGGAGTGAGGTACCAGGTCGCCCAGCGCAGCGCGCCGCGCACCCGGATGATGCCGGCCTGCTGGTTCCGGCCGCCGGTGCCACCCACCCAGATGAGCGGGCGGGACGCCCTGTTCATGAGCCGCATGCGGTAGACCTTGACCACCGCTTTCACCGACACGCGGGACCTGCGCGGCAGCTTCGCGGTGATGGCGGCGACGCCGGATCCGCGCAGATCGCTCACGCGCAGCGCGCGCCTGGTCGCCTTGCCGCGGCGCTCGAACGAGAGCTTGGCACGCGGACCCGAGACGGACCGCTTCCAGCCTCCGAGGTCGCGGGTCTGGGGCGAGAGGCTGAGGGCGCTCGCCGCGGACGCGTCGCTCTGAGCGAGGCTCTCGGTCGGCTGCAGCGCGGACGGCGCGATCGCGGCCGCGGCCATGGCGGTGGCCGCCATCGGGCGGAGGAACAACTTCATGAGGGGCACTCCTTCAGGCGTGAGCCGCGCACGTGGGAACGGGCCCGCCACCGAACCCAGAGAGGGGCCGGCGACATGCGCGGACAGTCGTCTGATCTCGCCGTTCAAGTGGGCACCGAACGGCGACGGCAGTCTGCACGGGGAGCACGGGCGCGTCCAGACCCTAGGGGAGGCTTTCACTTTTTGAAAGTATTTCTCACAGTGAGGCGTCACCCGTATGGGGGACGCGGCACCTCGCGCCGCGGGCTGTGGCACGGACGGGTGCTACCGTCGCCCGCCGATGGGCACCCCGTCACGTCGAACGCGGCCGGTCGTCGTCGCCCTCGCTCTGGGGGTAAGCGTCTGCATGGCCCTGATCGCCGCCGGATGCTCCGGGGGAGAGGCCACCAAGACCCTCCCGTCCGGGCCCACTCCGCACGCCGCCCGCGCCGTGCCATACGACCCGACCATCGCGTTCAAGCAGCCGATACCGGCCGACCCGGAGCTCGATCCGCGCAGCGCGGCGATCGCGGGACAGGTTGCCGCCAACCGGGAGGTCGGGGCGGTAAACCTCTCGAGCCGCTCCGACGTGCCCCCGGTCTACGTGGTCGGCCCGAGCGACCCCTTCTACTCCGTGACGGTCGGCGGCGAAGAGGTGCGGTTCCGTGTCCCGGATGGTGCTCAGCCGGGCGGTGGGGAGGATCACCCGCTGGTGCTGCTCGACCCCCATCACCCCGACTACGGGGCCGCGACGGAGTTGCGGCTGCTGCGCGCCGAGATCGACCCGGAGAGGCGCACCCTGACCTCGAGCGGCGCCGGGCTGTTCCACTACAACGACGACGGCCGCGTCCTCAACCCGGACGGCACGCGCAGCCTGGCCCAGCCGTTCGCCGGGGTGGGCACGGGGTCGGGCCTGTCGATCATGGCCGGCCTGATCCGTCCCCAGGAGGTCGAGGCCGGGGTGATCCGCCACGCGCTGAGATTCGCGTACTCGGCCCCCGACTTCTCGGATCGCTTCCGCGCGCCGGCCATCAAGACCGACCAGCCGAAGAACACCACCACGCGCGATCCGGCCACCGCGATGGACATGGGCATGCGGCTGCAGCTGGACCCGTCCGTGAACTGCGACGCGCGCACGGTCCCGGGCGCGTCCGACGCGAGCGCCCCCACCAGCTACCTGCGGATGGTGTGCCGCGCGCTCCAGGACTACGGGATGATCGCGATGGACGGCACCGGCGACCGTGGCCTGACGCTGATGATGGAGGACAGCGCGACCGCCGATTGGCCGGCCATTCTGGGCGACGAGCGTTTCGGCAGCTACAGCTGGATCGTCCGCGACCAGGCGACCCCGGACGACCAGCTCTCGCGCGACGCGTCCTCGGGAATCCCGTGGGACAGGTTCCGAGTGCTCAAGCTGGGCGTTCCACGGTCGATGCCTGCACGAACGGCCAGTTCCGGAGGCGCGGGGAGCCGGTGATACTTTGGCCGTCGGACGACTGACGAAAACGGGGATACCGCGTGCCTAAACGGACCATGATCCTGACGAGCGCCTTGATCGGGCTCGTGGCCCTGATCGGCGGCCTGCTCGGCATTGCCGGGCGCTCGGCCAGCTACGACGCGACGGCGAAGATCCTGATCGTTCCGCGCACCACGGACGACAGCCTGGCGATCAACGGGGCCGACACGCTCAGCCGCGGCCCGGTGGCGTCCACCTTCGCCGAGGTCTATTCCAGCAGCCGGGTCGTCCGGGACGCGCTCGCCAAGGCCGGCTTCACCGCCGCAGACGCGGCGAAGGTCTCGGTCAACACATCGCTGATCACCGACACGTCGGTGATCGTCGTGTCCGGCACCTCCGGCTCCCCGGTGCTCGCCGAGCGCGCCGCCAACGCGGTCGCCGGTGCCTCGCCGGCCCTGGGCGGCTACACGCGCGCCTTCTCGCCCGAGCAGATCGGCTCGGCCGAAGGCACGGCGTCGCGCAGCGGGGCGAGCACGTCCACCCTCGTGGTGGTCGCCATCGTCGTCGCCCTCGTGCTCGCTCTCGCCACCGCCGCGGTGCTGGGCCGGGTGTTTCCGCCGCCGCCGGGCTCGCACGTGATCGTGCCGGGCGGCCGGGCCGTCGACGGTGACCTGGCCGAGCCTGAGGACGACGGCAAGACCTCCATCCGCACGCGCGTCTCGCGTTCCGGGGGCCGACGAAGCTCATGAGCTCGCGAGGCGGGTCGCTGTCGATCCCTCCGATCCGCCTCGGGGGGTTCGTCTGGATCGTCGCCGCCCTGGTGGCCGGGGGGCTCGGTTATTTCGTGATGGGGATCGCCAACTCGCGCGGCAGCGTGGATGCGCTGGCCTTCGCGCTGGGCCTCGGCTGCCTGGTCGTCGTGGTGCTGCGCCCGGACGTCGGCGCGACGGTGTTGCCGGCGATCATCTTCGCCAACGCCGGGCTGGTGCTGGCCGACCGGGGCGTCCCCAACATCATCTCCGGCCTCTCGCTGCTCGTGCTCGGGAGCCTCCTGGCCAGCGCCGAATGGCGCGCGCGGGTGCTCCGGCCCACGCCGGTGCTCATCGCCTTCCTGATCTTCGCCGTGATCCGGGTCATCTCCGCGGTGCAGTCCCCGACCGCAGATGTCGGGACCGTCACCCAGGACGTCCTGATCGGGGTTGCCATCGTCCTGGTCATCTCGACGATCGCCTCCGTGCAGGACGGTCTGCGGCACTCGCTGGAGCTGGTCGTGATGGTCGCGGCCCTGCTCAGCAGCCTCACGCTGCTCAAGCGGGTGGGGGTGGGCGGGACGTGGTTCGGCTTCGCGACCGACAATCCGCCGAACGCCGAGCAGCAGGCGCTGTCCAACCGCGCGGGCTTCAGCATCCAGGGCGACCTGTCGCGCGCGACCGGTCCCCTCGCCGACGCCAACTTCTGGGCGCAGGCGCTCGTGCTCGTGTTCCCCCTGGCCCTCTGGATGATGCGCCGCGGACCGACGCGACTGACCCGCTACGGCGGCGGCGCCGCGGCGGCGCTGATCGCCACGGGCGTCGCGCTCACCCAGTCGCGCGGCGGAGCGATGGCCCTGCTGCTGGGGGTGGGCATCTGGCTGTGGTTCCAGGGCGGCCGCTACCGGCTCGCGATCGCGATCCTGCCGTTGGCGGTGATCCTGGCCGTGCTGCTCACGGGATCGACGGCGCGCTTCGAGAAGCTGAAGAGCCTCAACGACCCGGCGCAGACGACCGAGTTCAGCGGGCGCCTCAGCGAGAACATCGCCGCCTTCCAGATGTGGCGGGATCACCCGGTGCTCGGCGTCGGGGCGAACGAGTTCCCCACCAACTACCGCGCGTACGCGGCGCAGATCGGCCTCGACGCGCGCAGCGACCGCAACGCCCACAACAGCTATCTGCAGGCGGCCGCCGAGATGGGCACCCTGGGCCTGCTCGCCTTCGTCGCGATGGCGTTCAGCGGACTGTGGGCGGGCTTCCGCGCGCGCGCGCGCTTCCTGGCGCGCGACAACATACCGATGGCCAGTATCTGCGAGGGCCTCCTCGCCGGGCTCGTGGGATACCTGGCGGCGGCCGCGCTGCTGCACCAGGCATTCCCCGAATACCTCTGGGCCTGGGAAGGGCTGCTGGCGGGGACCCTGCTGCTCTCGGGCTACCGCATGCGGAGCCTCCTCGGAGAGGGAGACGGATGATGGTCGCGCGAACGCTCTTCTGGACGTCGCTGCTCGGCAGTGGGTGGGTGCTCGTCGGCTATCCGGCGGCGCTCTCGGCCCTGCCGCGGCGCCCGTGGGAGCCCGGCGAGCTGCCGCGGCGCACCTCTGTGGTGATCGCGGCCTACCGCGAGCGCGAGGACCTGGCCGAGAAGCTGCGCTCGCTGGCGGCCCAGGACTACCCGGCCGATCGCCTCCAGGTGATCGTCGTGGTGGACGAGGACCGCGAGACGGCCGAGATCGCGCGCGACGCCCTGCCGGGCGCACTGGTGATGTTCTCGACCGAGCGCGGCGGGAAGCCCGCGGCGCTGAATCGCGGCGTCGCCGCGGCCGATGGGGACGTGGTGGTGATGACCGATGCCAACAACCTGCTCGAGCCGGGCAGCCTGCGGGCGGCCCTGCGCCACTTCGCCGACCCCGAGATCGTGGCCGTGGCCGGGCGTCGCGGCGAGGAGCGCAGCGCCTACGACCGGTACGAAGGGCTCATCCGGCGTCTCGAGACCCGCACCGGCAGCGTCGCCGCCATGTCGGGCGAGTTCATCGCGGTGCGCCGCGACCGACTCGCGGCCTTCCCCGAGAACGCCGTCGTCGACGACCTCTGGCTGCTGTGCCACCTCGCCCGCGGGGGCGGCAGGGCCGTCTACGAGCCGGCCGCCGGATCCACTGAGCCCGCCATCGGGCACAGGGCCGAGATCGCGCGCCGCTCGCGCATGGGCGCCGGGCGCCTGCAGATGGCCTCCGACCTCGGCGGCCTGCCCTGGGGCTTCCGCTGGCGCGTGCTGTCGCACAAGTACGGCCGGCTCGCCCTGCCGGTGATGCTGCCGATCGCCCTGCTGTCGTCGCTGGCGCTCTCGCGTCGCCAGCCCTATCGGACGGCGGCGGCCGCGCAGCTCGCCGGGTACGCGCTGGGCGCCGCGTCGCTGGCCGGCGCGCCGATGCCCCGTCCGCTCTCGACGCTCGCGCGCGCCTGCGGCCAGTTCATGCTCGGCAACTACTCGGTCGGCGTCGGCCTGGTGCGCGGCATCCGCGGAGCCCAGACCGTGCGTTGGGATCCCGTTCGCTGATGTCCGACGAGATCGCCGCGACCGCGGCGGAGGCACCTCCCGCGCAGGCGGGGGAGGAGTCCGAGGAGCACAGCCTCGGGACCCGGACGATCCGGAGCATGTTCTGGGTCTACGGCTCGTACGTCGGCGGTCGCGTCATGGTGCTGCTGTCGATCGCGATCCTGGCCCGGCTGCTCACGCCGAAGGATTTCGGCCTGGTGGCGCTGGCCCTCACGTTCACCGCCCTGCTCGAGACGGTCAAGGACTTCGGCCTCGGACAGGCGCTGATCGTGAGCAAGGAGGAGGACATCGAGACCCGTGCCAACACCGTTTTCTGGTGGGGCATGGTCATCGGGCTCACGGGCACGCTCATCATCTGCGTCAGCGCCCACTGGATCGCCGACTTCTACAACAACCAGCAGGTGTTCTGGGTGCTGGTGGCGCTGTCGCTCAACTTCCCGCTGACGGCGCTGGGGGCGACCCAGGAGGCGATCGCCCAGAAGCGGATGGACTTCAGATGGCAGACGGTCGCCCAGCTCTCCAACGTGGCCGTGCGCGGCAGCCTCGGCGTGGTGCTGGCGCTGCTCGGGTTCGGCGTGTGGAGCCTCGTGCTCGGCTATCTCGTGGGCACCCTGACGTGGTCGGTGGTGCTGTGGATCCTGGTGGGCTTCCGCCCCAAGCTGAGGTTCACCAACCAACACGCGCGTGAGCTGTTCGCCTTCGGCGGCATCCTGACCGCCGTCGATGTGCTCCACGGGGTCTGGGCCTCGGCCGACGCCCTGGTGATCGGGCGCGTGCTCGGCGCCTCCTCGCTGGGTCTCTACTCCCTCGGCATCCGACTGCCCGAGCTGATCATCATCAACCTCTCCGTCGTCGCCGCGTCGGTGTTGTTCCCGGCGTTCACCAAGGTGGACGACGACCGCCTCAAGCGCGTGCTGCTCACGTCCTTGCGATTCACGATGGTCATCGGCGCGCCGCTGGCCGCCGGCCTCGCGGTGCTCAGCCCGGCGATCGTGCCCGCCCTCTTCGGCGGCCAGTGGGGCGGCGCGGTCGCCCCGATGCAGATCATCTGCCTCTACGCGCTGCTGCTGACCCTCGAGATCCCCGGCGGGACGATCTTCAAGGTCACCGGCCGGGCGTCCATGCTGCTCAAGCTGGCGATCCCGCGCACGATCCTGCTCTACATCGCGTTGATCCTCTTCACTCACTACGGCCTCGCGGCCGTTGCCTGGTGCCTTGTGGGCGTCACCGCGATCTTCGCGTCGATCGCCCTCGGGCTCGCCTGCAGGGTCACCGGGGCGCGGCCCCTCCAGATGGTGGGGGCATGCTGGGCGCCGGCGGTGTCGGCTCTCGTCACCGGCGGCGTCATCTGGCTCGCGACCGTCGAGATCCCGGGCAACTGGCCCAAGATCCTGGTCGGCGCCGCCGTCGGATTCGTCACCTACCTCGGCATGCTCTGGGTGACCGACCGGACCACCCTGACCTACCTGCTGGAGAAGACCTTCCCGCGTTTCGCGAAGGCGGCCTGAGCACCTCAGGCGGCGCCCGCGTAGTGGGCGAGCGTCGCGTCGATCATCCGGTCGGTGCTGAAGCGCTCGCGGGTGAGCGCGTGGGCGGCCGCGGCCATCTCCGCCGCGGCGGCCGGGTCGTCGATCAACGAGCGCAGTCCCGCCGCGAGGCCTGCTGGATCGCCCGCGGGCACGACCCGGGCCGTGACGCCGTCGTCGAGCAGCGCGTCCATGCCCCCGACGCGGGTCACCAGCAGGGGCAGCCCGTGGGCGCACGCCTCGAGCAGCGCGAAGGGCAGTCCCTCGGAGTGCGAGGGCAGGCAGAAGGCGTCCATGCCCGACAGGAGGGTGGAGATGTCGTCGCGGAAGCCGGTGAAGCGCACGCGACCGGTGAGGCCGAGCTCGGCGACCTGGGCCTCGAGGGCCTCGCGGCTACGCCCGTCACCCACGATCAGGCAGTGCGCGCGGGGATGGTCGGGCGCGACCAGGGCGAGCGCCTCGACGAGGTCGGCGATGCCCTTCACCGGCTCGAGCCGGGCCACCACACCGACGACGTAGGCGTCGGCGGGCCAGTCGCCGAGCACGAGCGCGCGGCCGGCCGGGTCGAACACTGCGGGGGGGACCGCGTTGGGGATCAGCGCCGTCCGCGCCGGCGGGACGCCGAGCGACGCGACGTAGTCGCGCGTCGGCTCGGACACGACCACGAACCGGCTGCCCAGGCGGCGGTTGAGCCGCAGAACCCCCTCGTAGAAGCGCCCCCGCCCCGAGCCGCCGTGCTCGGCCATGTACTGCGAATGCACGGTGGTCACGCGCGCGGGGGTGCGCGCCAGCAGGCCCGCCAGCAGCGACCACAGCTGGGACTGCGGGTTCTGCGCGTCGATCACGGCGAAGTCGTGGGCGCGCAACGCGCGCACGAGGTCGAGCACGATGCGCGGGTCGGCCCGCCGTCGCGCGAGGGCGAGCCGCGGGTGGCCGAGGGCCACCAGCCGTTGGTGAAGCGGCGAGCCCGCGAGCGTGACCACCACGAACGGCACGCCGCGTTCCGTGAGCGAGCGCGCCATCTGGAGCACCCGCACGTCGGCTCCGCCGAACCGTTTCGCCAGGTCCACGACCATTACGGGGCCGAAGTGGCGCGTGCGGTCCGCGCCGCCGGCGAGTGGGCTAAAGGTCATCGGAAAAACCAAAAAACGCAACCCTGTTAAGGCCGCGGTCCGATCGGACGATAGACGAAACGACGCGAGGAACATGCGTCGTGCCCCCATAAGTCCCACTGACCGCGGCTCCCGTAAGCGGGTGGGATACCCCATAGGGAAGGACCCCTCGAGTGCCCCCAGCTTCCGTGGGGAGGCTCCGCCGTGCCCGGCGTTTGAGCCTCGCTCTGTCGTGCGTCGCCGTGAGTGCCCTCCCCGGCATCCTCGCCCAGATCGCGACGGCGGCCCCGGCCCCCGACACGTCGTTCGAGACGTCCGCAGCGGGGTGGTCCGTCTCCGGAGGCACCCTCGGCAGGGTTCACGCAAAGGACGCTCCCGACGGCCGCACCGTGGGCCGCCTCACCCGTCACTCCGGCTCGGGTCCGCTGACCATCACCGATCGCGCCATCGTCGGTCACGTCCGCGGTAGGCGCGTGTATCTCGCGACGGCCTGGGTGCGCGCGGCGTCGCCGGGGTCCATCGGCGAGCGCGCCGTCATCCGCGTCGTCCAGCGCTCCGCCCACGGACGCGTCCTGCGCCGCACGACCTCGTCCCGGGTGAGGCTCGGGCGCACGTTCCGGCGCGTGGTCGTCACCGTCACCACGACCCCTCGCGGCGGGCGGCTCGATGTCCAGGTCTCACAGATCCACGCCCGTCGCGGCGACGCGATCGCGGTCAACGACGTCAGCGTCACGGCACGCGGCGGCAGCAGCCGGATCGCCGGCGTCGGCGGCTCCGTCGCCAACAGCTCCTTCGAGACCGGCCTGGCCGGCTGGAGCGGCTATTCGGCCGCCATCGCCCGCGTGGCCGTCGCCGGCGCTCCCAACGGCGCCTACGCCGCCAGGGTGACCCGCACCGGCTCGCTCACCCACTACGCGCTTCAGGAGTCGCCATCGAACGGCCCGATGGCCCTCGGCACGAAGTTCACCGCTGAGGCATGGGTCAAGGCCGGCAGCAGCAGATCGTCCGGGAAGCCGGTCAAGATCGTGCTCCGCGAGCGCAACGCGGCGGGCAGGCGGGTCGCCGACACCGCCTCGACCGCCGTCACCCTCGGGACGACCTGGAAGAAGGTCTCCGCGACCGCGACGACCCGGTCCGCCGGCGGGAGCCTCGACGTCCGCGTCAGCCAGAGCGGCGCCGCGTCGGGCCAGTACTTCTACGCCGACGCGGTCGCCCTGACCGACCGCACCCCGACACCGGCCCCGGCACCCACCCCGGGTCCCACACCCACCCCGGCGCCGAAAGCGCCGGCTCCGGCACCTGCACCGGCTCCGAAACCCACCCCGGCGCCGGCCCCGCCGCCCTCCGCGAGCTTCGACGGCGGCCTGATCGCCAACGCCTCGTTCGAGGGCACCACCTCCGGCTGGATCGGTTACGGCGCCAGCGTCGTGAGCGAGGCCGTGTCCGGCGCGCCGGCCGGCAGCTACGTCATCCGCGCCACCAACACGGCGGCGCTCGGCTACTTCACGACCAACGACGCGACCCCGACCGTCGCGTCCACCTCGGCCGGCACGACCTACGCCGCTGAGGCCTGGGTGCGCGCCGCGACGACCTCCTCCGTCGGCAAGCCCGCCGTTCTCAAGCTGCGCGAGCGCACGCCCGGCGGCACGGTCGTCGCCGACACCTCGTCCCCGTCGGTCACCCTGACCACCTCCTGGCAGCGCCTCGCGGTCTCGCGGGTGCCGGCGGCCTCGGGCAACACGCTCGACGTCCGCGTGAGCCAGGCCAACGCGACCAGCGGAAACGCCTTCTACCTCGACGCCATCCGCCTGGTCGCGACCCCGCCCACGATCCCGGCCCCCCCGCCGACACCGACGCCCACGCCGACGCCGACGCCCACGCCCACACCGACGCCCACGCCCACGCCCACGCCGACGCCCACGCCCACGCCCACGCCGACGCCCACGCCCACGCCCGACCCGACCCCCGTCCCGCCGCCGGCGGCGGACACCACGGGTCCGGCCCTCTCGGTCACCGCGCCCGCCTCGGGCGCCACGCTGGCCGGCAGCGCCTCCGTGACGGCCACCGCCAGCGACGTGAGCGGCGTGTCCAGGGTCGAGTTCCGCCTCGATGGCGCGCTCGTCGCAACGGACACCGCGAGCCCCTACATCTGGTCGTGGGACACGACCGGGGCGACCGACGGAGCCCACTCGGTGGTCGTGACCGCCTACGACGCGGTCGGCAACACCACCACCAGAACGGTCTCCGTGACGGTCGCCAATCCGACGACGCCCAACCCGACCCCGGCCCCCCCGCCCTCGAACGTCCTGTCCCCTGAAGATCGCCCCTACGACAGCCAGTTCGCATTCAACGAGCCCATCCCGAACGGCGTGGGCACCGACGCGCGCTCTGCCGCGATCGTGGGGCAGCTCGACCAGAACACCGGCCTGGCGAAGGTGATCATGACCTCCTCCAGCGACGTCCCCCCGGTCTACATCGCCAAGCCCACCGACCCCTTCTACTCGGTCAGCGTCGGCGGCCAGACCACGCGCTTCCGGGTTCCGGCCGGCGCGGTGCCGGGCGGTGGCTCGGACACGCCGATGGTGATCCTCGACCCCAGCCACCCGGACTTCGGCGCCGACACCGAGCTTCGCCTCTGGCAGGCCTCGATCTCGGGCTCCAGCCTCCAGGCCTCGGGTGCCGGGCTCTTTCACTACAACTCGGACGGGGCGATCCTCAACCCGAGCGGCACGCGCAGCCTCGGCACCCCCTTCCGCGGCCAGGGCACCGGCTCGGGCCTGTCGATCATGGCGGGCCTGATCCGCCCCGAGGAGGTGCGCCGCGGCCAGATCGACCACGCCCTGCGCTTCGCCTACTCGGCGGCCGACTTCTCCAACCGCTTCCGCGCCCCGGCCATCAAGACCGACCAGCCCAACGGCACCTCGACCCGCAACCCGGCCACCGCCATGGACATGGGCATGCGCCTGCAGCTGGACCCGTCGGTCAACTGCCAGGCCCGCACCGTCCCCGGCAAGGCCGACGGCTCCCTCGAGACCCGCTACCTGCGCATGCTCTGCACCGCCCTTCAGCGCTACGGCATGATCGCGGTCGATGGCACCGGCGACCGCGGCCTGATGCTGATGATGGAGCACGACAAGACCGCCCCCTGGGCCTCGGTGGTGGGCACGCCCCTGTACGGCTCCTACGGCTACCTGATCCGCGACGCGGACAGCCCCTCCGACGGCCTGTCGCGCAACGGCACCTCCGGCATCCCCTGGAACGCGCTCAGGGTGCTCGACCGCAGCGAGTTCTAGCGGCCCGGAACCCCCGCGCCACCGGGGAAGCCGCGCCTACAGAAGAGCCGCCTCCGGGCGGCTCTTCACGTTCCCGTGGAACACAACGACCCGTTCGGAGCCGGGTCCTCCACCAACGGCGAGTGGCGATCCCCCCAGACGGCGGGCGCACCCTCTTGCGCGCTCCCACATCATCGTCCGTGACCTGGATAGTCGAAAGGGAGCGGAGACGTGAGGATGAAGCGTAAGTACATCGGTCGAGTGGCGGGGGCAGCGGCCGCCTCACTCGCCCTCGGGATGATGGCGCAGGGGGCGGTGGCGGCAAGCCCCGACGCTCCGCAGTTCTGCTCCGCATTCACCAAGATCAGCCAGACCAGCACCGGTGCGGTTGCGATCCCGGATGCCACGGCGAACCCGCAGCCGGTCCAGCCGGCCCCGCCGGCCCCGCCGCTTCCGCCCGTGCCCGACACGCCCGGCGCGGCCATCAGCAAGACGATCACCGTCTCGGGCGCCTCCGGCACCGTGCGCGACGTGGACGCGATCACCAACATCGTCCACCAGAACAACGGCGACCTGGACATCTCGCTCAGCCACGGCGGCAAGACCGTGCAGCTGGTGACGGCCTACCTGCCCAATCGCTCGGGCAAGAACGGCTACAACGGCACCGTCTGGGACGACTCGGCCCCCAAGGCCGTCTCCGAGGCCAACCTCAACGACGACGTGCTGCAGACCACCCTCGCCCCCGAGGGCGCCCTCGGGGCGTTCGTCGGCGCCGACCCGAACGGCACCTGGACCCTGCGGGTGCAGGACATCTCGGCGCTCGCCACCGGCACGCTCAACAACTGGACGCTCAACCTGGCCACGTCGGCCGCGACCAACGCGACCGCGGTGACCAACGTCTCGGGCCCCGCCGGCACGATTCCCGACACCCACACGCTCGCCGACGGCACGCTCGAGAAGACCGTCGTCGTGTCGGGCGCCAAGAAGTACCTGACCGACGTCAACCTGCTCACCGACATCACCCACACCATCGATCCGGGTGAGCTGCAGGTGCGCCTGACCTCGCCCCAGGGCACGACCGTCCTGATCAGCAACCGGCGCGGCAGCGGCTCGCTCGCGGCCCTCAGCACCAAGTGGGACGACTCGGCCGGGCAGAACAACCTGATCACGCAGGTCGGCTGGAGCTCGCAGCAGACCCGCCCGACGATGGTCCCCGAGAGCGGCCTCGGCGCCTTCATCGGCCAGGATCCCAACGGCACCTGGAAGCTCACCGTGGCCGACGTGGTCGCGGCAGACGGGTTCAGCCTCAACAGCTGGAGCCTCAACCTGACCGGCACCGACAACTGCGCGACCCCTCCGGACACCACCCCTCCGGACACCACCCCCCCGGTGGACACGACCCCCGTCACGCCGGTCGTCCCGCTGACCCCTCCGACCATCGCGACTCCGCCGGCTCCGTCCTGCGTCAAGGTGGGCCTGGTGGCCAAGGTCACCGGCTCCAAGAAGGTCAAGAGGGGCAGGAAGGGCGTCGTCATCGTCAAGCTGACCAACGCCAGCAAGCTCGCCGCGGCCACCCGCTCCACGGCGACCTTCGTCATCCCGCGCGGCTTCTCGCTCGTCAAGAAGCCCAAGGGCGCGACCGTCAAGAAGCACCGGGTCACGCTCAAGCTCGGCACGATCCGCGCCGGCAAGTCCAAGGCCGTCAGGCTGACCCTGAAGGCCGGCTCCCGGGCGAAGGCCGGACGGCAGAAGCGCACGGTCTTGGCGTCGGCCGCCTGTGGCTCCCGGACCGTCGGCAAGCTCGCCGTCACGATCAAGAAGGCCTAGGTCCTGACGCTCGCCGGGGATCCGTCACCCATTCGGGTGGCGGATCCCCGTGTGGTTTCCACGACGGGCGGGCCGGTCGGGCAGGATAGCCGTGTGCCACGCGTCGTCTTCCTGATCGACTCGCTCGGATGGGGCGGGGCGGAGCGGCTTCTGCTGCAGTACCTGCCCCACCTCCGCTCGGAGGGGTTCGACCCCGTCGTCTGCGTGATGCACGAGCGCAGCGGCAACCCCGTCGCCGAGGAGATCCGGGCGCTCGGCATCCCTGTCGACACGGTTCCCGTCGAGCACCTCCGAGACGTGACGGCCGTCCCGCGCCTGGTGCGCTACCTGCGCCGCCGCGAGGCCGATGTCGTCCACACGCAACTCGAGTTCGCCGACGGCCTCGGCTCGGTGGCGGCACGCCTCGCGCGCATTCCGTCGGTCTCGACGCTGCACACGATGTATGAGCCCGCGAAGTGGTCGCGGGCCTGGTGGCGCAACTGGCTCGGGGACCTCGCCCTCGGGCGCCTGGCGAGCGCCATCGTCGCGGTATCGGACGAGGCGCGCCGGCACTACATCGCGCACCGGCCCTACCCGAGCCGCAAGCTCGTCACGCTGCGCAACGGCATCGACCTGACCCGTTTCGCGGACGCGGCCTCCGAGGGCCCCGCGGTGCGCCGTGAGCTCGGGATCGCGTCCGACGCCAAGGTGCTCGCCACCGTCGCCGTGCTGCGTCCGGACAAGGGCCTGCAGCACATGATCGCCGCGCTGCCGCCCGTGGTCGCGGAGGTCCCCGGCGTCGTCTACCTGGTGGTGGGCGACGGCGATCATCGCGCCAGCCTGGAGGCGGCGGTCGCCGCCCTGGGGCTCACCGACCGGGTCATCTTCGCCGGCAGCCGTACCGACGTGCCGCGGGTGCTCGCCGCGTGCGATGTGTTCGTGCTGCCCACGGTCAGCGACGCTCTCCCGACCGTGCTCGCCGAAGCCGCGGCCTCGGGCGTGCCGGTGGTCGCCAGCGCCGTCGGCGGCGTGCCGGAGATGTGCATCGACGAGAGCAACGGCATCCTGGTCCCGCCCGCCGATCCCGAGGCCCTGACGGTGGCCTGCCTGCGTCTGCTGCGCGACCCGGAACTCGCGGGGAGCATGGGCCACGAGGGGCGGGCGGTGGCGCGCGAGCGCTACGACATCCGCACCCAGGCCGGGCGGCTCGGCAGCCTCTACCGGCGGCTGATGGCGCGATGAGGATCGCCGTCGTCGAACCCCGCGGCGTGGGAGGCATGATCCACTACGCCTACCGGCTGTGCGCGGCGATGGCCGCCGAGGGCGCCGAGGTCACGCTGATCACCAGCACCGACTACGAGTTCGCCGACGAGCCCCACGCCTTCGCCGTCGAGCCCATCCTGCGGCCCACGTCTCGCCCCTCCGGGCCGGCCTCACCACGCCAGGGGGCGCTCGGGGTGGCGCTGCGCAAGGCCCGTCGCATCGCCCGGTTGGCGGCCGCCTTCGGACGGGTCAACGCCGAGTGGGTGCGGCTGTCGCGCCACCTGCTGGCGACGCGGCCCGACGTGGTCCAGTTCGGGAGCATCGAGCACGCCATCGAGGCGCCCTACCTGTGGCACCTGCGCCGGCGCGGTCTGGTGCTCGCCGACGTCGTCCACGAGCCCGAGATCCGCAGCAACCGTGGCATCCGGTGGGCGGTGGACATCCGCCTCTACCGGGCCGTCTACCGCGTCTTCGACCACGTCTTCCTGCACGGCGCCGCGAATGTGGCGCGTTTCGCCGAGCTCTACCCCGGCGTCCCGTCCGGGCGGGTGCACTCGATCGAGATGGGCAGCCTCGTGGTGCTGGAGCCGGGCTCCGAGACCCGCGTCGATCTGCGCGCGCGCCACGGTTTCGCCCCGGATGCCCCGGTGGCCGTCTTCTTCGGCACCCTGCTGCCCAGCAAGGGCATCGAGGACCTGATCGCGGCCTTCGTCACGGTCCACGCGCGCCGTCCCGACGCGCGGCTGCTGATCGCCGGCCACCCCTCGCGCCGCATGGAGGACGGAGGCCTGGAGCGCCTCGCAGCGCAACTCGGGGTCGGTGATGTCGTGACGGTCAACGCGCAGTACGTCCCCAACGAGGAGCTCGGCGCCCTGATGGGCATGGCGCGCGTCGTGGTGCTGCCGTACCGCAGCGCCACCCAGAGCGGTGCCCTGCAGGTGGCCTACGCCTACGGGCGGCCGGTGGTCGCCACGCGGGTCGGCGCGTTGCCGGAGGTGGTGGAGGAGGGGCGCAGCGGCTTCGTCGTGGCGCCCGAGAATCCCGCCGAGCTGGCCGAGGCGATCCTCCGGCTGGTGGACGACGCCGACGCCGCGGGGCGGATGGGGGCCCACGCCCGCCACCTCTCGGAGACCAAGCACTCGTGGTCGTCGATCGCCGCGGGCATCATCGCCGCCTACGAGGGATCGACCGCCGGCTGATCCACAGCGCCCGCAGACCGGCCCGCGCGCGCTTGGCGACCGGGATGGCGCGGACGCGGATCCGCGCCGCAGCGCGCGCCGCCGCTCCGGCGGGGCCGGACGGGAAGGCCGAGAGCTCGATCATGACGCGCGACCCCGTGGACCAGCGGTTCTTGTAGGCGGCCACGCTGCCCGCGAAGTCGAACCGCGACAGACCCTCCGCGAACGCGCGCTCGATCTCGGCGGCCATCAGGACCGTTCCGGGCGAGTGCGCGGCCATGTCCTCGGCGAAGCCGATCTTCAGGGGATAGACGATGCCGTGGGCCTGGAGACTGAAGTGGAAGGCGATCGGCCGCCCGTCGAGGCGCAGGAACGCCAGCCGGAACCAGCCGCGCCGCGCCGCCCACATCGCCAGCAGGCGATGGAAGCGCTCTTCGTCGGGGCGTGACGCGAGCGCGGTGCCGGCACGGCCCTTCCAGCCGCTGGCCTCGATGAGCATCGCCGTGTCGAGCGCGGCGTCCAGGCCCGCGGCGCCGTCCAGCACCTCGACCGCCACCTCGCCGGCCTCGGCCAGCCGCCGCCGCCTACGGGCGACATCGCTCCGGGTGTTGCGGCTGAGACCGCGAAAGTAGGGATCCCAGGGGCCGGCGATGTCCACCACCGGCTGCTCGTCGATCACCCGGGCGAGCGTCGCCCCCCCGCCGTCCTCTGCCGCCGAGGCGAAGGCGAGGTGGGTGGGGCCCCCGGCGACGACCGGGCGCAGCAGCACGCGGCCCACCCCCATGCCGAGGGCCCCCTGTGCGGCGGCACGGGCCGACTCGGGACCGTCGCTGACGAGGCCGGCCTCCTCCACGTCGCGCATCGCCACCGTCGAATGGCGCGAGCGGTCCAGCACCAAGGGCAGCACCGCCGCCAGCCGGTCGCCGCGCCACACGGTGATCACGCGAAGCCGCTCGGGCGCCGAGTAGGCGGCCACCCAGGAGGCGACATAGCCCGGATACAACGCGGGGGGCGCCGCCGTGCGATCGGCGAGCGCCCCCCAGGACTCGGCCACCATGCCGAGATCGCGCACGATCTCGACCCGGTGGACGGCGTCGGCGTCAGCCGGCGCCGATGGCATCCTTCACCAGCTGCGCCACCTCGGTGGGGTTGGTTCCCACGCGCACGCCACGCGCCTCCAGGGCGTCCTTCTTGGCCTGGGCGGTGCCGGACGAGCCGGTGATGATCGCGCCCGCGTGGCCCATCTGCTTGCCGGGAGGCGCCTGGAAGCCGGCGATGTAGCCCACGACCGGGGTGGACATGTTGGCGGCGATGAAGTCGGCCGCCTTCTCCTCCTCGGCGCCGCCGATCTCGCCCACCATCACCACGAGGTCCGTCTCGGGGTCGGCCTCGAAGCGGCCGAGGATGTCGATGAACGAGCTGCCCACGACCGGGTCTCCACCGATGCCGACCACCGTGCTCTGGCCGATTCCCAGCTCGGCCAGCTCCTTGGAGATCTGGTACGTCAGCGTCCCGCTGCGGCTGATGAGGCCCACGCGCCCAGGCTGGAACACCTGGGTCGGCATGATCCCCACCGACGCCACGCCGGGGCTGATGACGCCCGGGCAGTTGGGGCCGAGCAGCGCCTGGTCGCCCCGCTTGATGTGGGTGTAGACGCGCAGCATGTCGTGCGCGGCGATGCCCTCGGTGATGCACACGATCAGATCGACGCCGCTCTCGATGGCCTCGTAGATCGCGTCGGCGGCGAAGCGCGGCGGCACGAAGACCATCGCGGCGTTCGCGCCGGTCTGTGTGACCGCGTCGTCCACGGTGTTGAACACCGGGATGCCCTCGACGTCCTGGCCGCCCTTGCCCGGCGTGACGCCGGCGACGACCTGGGTGCCGTACGCCTTGTTGCGCGTGGCGTGGAATGCGCCCTCACGGCCGGTGATGCCCTGCACCACGAGCCGGGTGGAGGCGTCGACGAGGATGCTCATGCGGCCTCCTTCGCGAGCTCGACGGCTCGTCGGGCGGCGGAGAGCATCGTCGGCTCGACCACCACGTTGGCGGGAGCGCGTTCGGCGATGATCGCCCGGCCCTCCACCTCGTTGGTGCCGTCCAGGCGGACGACGATCGGCAGCGCGGCGCCCAGGCGATCGAGCGCCGTCAGAAGGCCCTCGGCGACCTCGTCGCACCGGGTGATGCCGCCGAAGATGTTGACCAGCAGCGACTTCACCTTCGGGTCGGAGAGCAGCACCTCGAGCGCGGCCACCACCTCGTCGGCGCGCGAGCCGCCGCCGGCGTCGAGGAAGTTGGCCGGCCGGCCACCCGCCAGCGCCACGACATCGAGGGTGCTCATCACGAGACCCGCGCCATTGCCGAGGATGCCGACGTCACCGTCGAGCTTCACGTAGGTGACGCCCTTCTCATGGGCGAGCCGCTCCTGCGGGTCGGACGTGACCGACTCCTGGAACGCGGCCATGTCCGGGTGGCGGTACAACGCGTTGTTGTCGATCGTGACCTTGGCGTCGAGGGCGATCACCCGGCCGTCCTCGGTCAGGATCAGCGGGTTGATCTCAAGAAGCATCGCGTCGAGGTCGATGAACGCCGCATAGAGCTTGGTGAGGATGTCGAGGACGCCCTTCTGGGCCTCCGCGTCGATCCCGGAGTGGTAGATCAGCCAGCGGCCGTGGTGCTGCTGGAAGCCCGTCAGGGGGTCGATGTGCAGACGTGCCAACTCGTCGGGGCGCGACGCGGCGACCTCCTCGATGTCCACTCCGCCCGCGGCGGAGAGCATCACGAGCGGCTTCTTCTCGCCGCGATCGAAGGTGACCGAGGCGTAGTACTCCTTCTTGATCGCGGACGCGGCCTCGATCCAGACCCGGTGCACGGTGTGGCCCTTGATGTCCATGCCGAGGATGTCGCGCGCGCGCGCCTCGGCCTCGTCCGGGGTGTCGGCGACCTTGATGCCGCCGGCCTTGCCCCGGCCACCGACCTGCACCTGCGCCTTCACCACCACCCTGCCGCCGATCGCCTCGGCGGCGGCCCGGGCCTCCTCCGGCGTCTCGGCCACCTGGCCGGACGGCACGGGGATCCCATGACCCGCGAAAAGCTGCTTGCCCTGGTACTCGTAGAGATCCACCTGTCTCCCTCGTCGTCATCCCGGACGCCCATCCCGGCAACGCCCCGCGGCATTGTACGCCGCCGGCAACTTCACACATTCCTCACGCCGACGCCCGTTGTCGCGCCCGGGGCGCGCGGCTAGGGTCCGCCCCGGTCCGTGCCCAACATCAGGAGGCCTCCCTCCGCATGAGTGTGACGATGAGACTTCGGTCGATCGCCCTGGCCTGCTCGGCCGTGGTCGCCCTGGCGATACCGGCCGCCGCGTCCGCGGTTCCGCTCTCGACCAACCCGTTCTCGCCGAGCAGCCCGTTCAACCTCCAGGTGCCGCCCAACGCGCCGGTCGCGTCCAACGGGGGCAGCCTGAGCGGGGCGACATTGGGGGTGGCGTCGGACGACTACACGCCGGCCGTCTACATCTCGAGCCCGAGCGACCCGCAGTACACCATCCATCTGACCTCCGGCTGGGGCCCCAACGCCCTCGAGGGCAAGAAGGTGCGGATCAACCCGTCCGCGCGCCGGGCGAACGACACCGACGGCCACATGACGATCATCGTGCCGCAGGAGGACATCGTCATCAGCCTCTATCAGGCCGCCCAGGGCCCCAGCGGCGGCACCTGGAACGCCTCGTGGGGCGGAATCGCCCCGCTGTCCGGCAGCGGCGGCAACCGAGGCGACTCGATCGGCGGCCGCGAGTCCGGCATCAGCCAGCTGGCGGGCCTGATCACGCCCGATGACGTGAAGCGCGGCATCGCCGAGGGCCCCGACGGGGACCTCGGTCACGCCCTGGCGCTGCTCCACAGCCAGATCAGCAGCTCCACGTACCTGTTCCCGGCCATCCGGGCCGGCGGCAACTCCTCGGGTGGGCTCTACATGGGGCAGAGGGTGTTCCTCGACCCGACGTTCGACGTCAACAGCCTCACCTTCGAGGGCGGGAGCCTCTCGAACCGCTTCGGCCGGTTGGTCGCGAGGACCATGCAGCGATACGGCGCCATCGTCGTCACCAACTCGGGCGGCACCGGCTTCCAGATGGTCAACCCGATCAGCTGGACCAGCATCGGCCAGCCCAATCCCTGGCCGGCGCTGATCGGCGATCCGCGCTCGGGCTACTACAACTACACCGTCCGGGCGATCCCCTCGTCGCGCCTGCTCGCAATGGCGCCCTCGGGCGGCAACGGGGTGGCACCCCCCGGCGGCTCGGCGCCCGTCACCGCGCCCCCGCCGGCCGCCGGCACGGTCCCGGCCCGCAAGCCCTCCGCCGGGCGGCGCACCCTCACCGGGAAGTCCTGGGCGACGCTCCTGCGCCGCAGGGTCGTGCGCAGCCCGAACCAGGTCCACATCGTGCTGGCGATCCGCTCCGCGCGCGCCGGCAAGGTGAGGGTCGGGGCGCGTCACCTGAAGGCCGGTCCCAAGGCGGTGGTGCGCCGCACCGCCAAGGTCGCCAGGAGGAAGACCACGTTCATGGTCGTCCGTGTCCGGGTCGCCCGGGGCAAGCCGGCCAAGATCGCCCTCGTGGTCAGCGTCAAGGACCGCAAGGGCCGCGTCCGGACCATCCGGCGGGAGACCCTGAGGGTGAGGGTGAAGTAGAGGTCGAGGCAGCCCTCCCGCCCCCCTCTTTGCGGGGGCGGGAGGGCTGCGATCGCCGCTCCCGTCAGGTGGCGAGGCGCGCGGTGAACGGGCCCTCCTGAGAACCCGTTCCTCGGCCGTGTCCCCCCTCGCACTCATCGGAAGACGCCGGAGTGCGGAGGACTAGCCCCCGATGATCGACGGATTCACGATCAAGTAGGCGAAGAAGGCTCCGGAGCCGCAGGCGAGGACCGTGATCGCGGCGCGGGTACGCCGCCGCCGGGCGGCTTCGTCTCCGGCGCTGCGGCGGGACCCGCGGGGGTGACCCGTGCGCCGGTGGGTGAGCCGGCGGGCGGTTTCGCCGAGGCCGATCAGCAGCGCGACGGCGAGGATGGCGAAGGCCGCGAGGCGCAGGTTGGAGCTGTCGGACTGAGCCGCGGCCTTGGCGCTGTTGGTGACCGAGGCGTTGACGACGGTCAACTTCGCGGCGATGACGACGGCCGGGGCGACCGCGTCGATCGTGGTGCGCGCGGTGGTCTGGGCGGCCAGAGCCACCCTGGCCGCCTCCGCGGCGCGCTTCTTGGCGGCCGCGATGCGCGCCGCCTTCGCCCGCGCCGCCGCAGCGGCTGCCGCCGCCGCGGCCCTCGCCCGGGCCTGAGCCGCCAGCTGGGCGGCGGTCGGGCCGGTGCTGGGCGTGCTCGTGGACGGCGAACTCGGCGTGCTCGGCGCCGGAGAGCTCTGCGAAGGGGTGGGCGTGGGGCTCGGCGCCGGGGTGGGCGTCGGCGCCGGGGTGGGCGTCGGCGCAGGGGCCGAGGGGGCCTCGGCCGGCGGCAGGTCCGGCGTGTTCGGCAGAACGGTGGCCGCGAAGGCCAGCGTCGGCAGGCAGGCCATCAGCGCGAGGGCGACCGGCAACCTGAGGCGCGAGAGGTTCATCACGGTGAATCGTACCTTCGCCGGGCCGTGACGCCATAACCCTCGGCCCTCGCCGCCAGTCGCGCTCCGACCCGCCGCACGCGCTTTCCGGCGATCTCGGCGGCTGCGCGCAGGAATCGCGACCCGCGCTCGGGGTACACCACGGCCCGGCGCAGCTCGAACGGCGGCGTACGACGCGAGTTCCAGCCCTTGCGGGTGGTCACGCCGTGCGCGTAGCCGGCGGCGCGGGCGGCGGTCAGAGTGGCCTCGTCGTAGTCTCGCGTGGTGCCGTTGGGGTAGGCGATCGCCGAGATGGAGACCCCGAGGTGCTCCTCGAGCATCGCACGGGACTCGCCGAGGTCGTCGCGCTGCGCCGCCGCCGTCTCCTCCGAGAGGATGCAGTGGTCGCGCGAGTGCGAGCCGATCTCGAATCCCCGTCCGGCCAGGTCGCGCGCGCCGTCCCAATCGAGGAACAACTCGGCCAGATCCTCGCGCGGAGGGGGGGCGAGACGCTCGACCAGCTCGCCGAGCGTGTCCTCGCGCCGGGCGCGATCGCGCCGCTTGAGCAGCTCGGAGACGGTGCCCCGGGCCGCCGTGCGTTCGGCGGGGGTCGTCAGCGGAAGACGCCGGTCGCCGACCGCCACCTCGCTCGCGGTTGATGCGTTGACCGCCCATGCGGCCGTCTCCCACCAGGGGTCGAGACGGCGATCGAGCAGGCGGGGGACCAGGAAGAAGGTGGCCGCCATGCCGCGCCGCTCCAACTCGGGGGCGGCGAGCTCGAGATTGTCGCGGTAGCCGTCGTCGAAGGTCAGCGCGACCGCCCGCGGGGGCAGCGGCTCTCCCTCGGACAGGCGGCGCAGGCCCTCGCCCAGCGGGACGACGTTGGCCCAGCGCTCGAGCCAGTCGAGTTGGTCGCAGAAGCCTCCGATCCCGGCTCCCGGGGCGGAGGGGAAGCACGGGGTGCCCTCGACGTTGTGCCAGCCGAGGACCAGCAGTCGCCGGCCGGAGATCGGCACGGCGGGTGCCGCTACTTCCCCGCCCGGCGGATGGTGCTCCCGATCGTGTCGAACAGCAGCTTGAGATCGCCTCGGGTGCTGCGGGTCCGGAGGTACTCGACGTCCAGGCGCAGCCGCTCGTCGAGGCATGTCTCGTCGGCGCCGCGGCGTACCTGCCAGAGGCCCGTGATGCCGGGCTTCGCCTCGAGGCGCTCCGTGTGCCAGAGGCTGTAGGTGCTCGCCGCGAAGGAGGTGGGGCGCGGGCCGACCAGGCTCATGTCGCCGCGGATCACGTTGATCAGCTGGGGCAGCTCGTCGAGGAACGTGGCCCGCAGGAACCTGCCGACCTTGGTGATGCGGGGGTCGTTGTCCATCTTGAAGTCCGGGTAGGCGACCAGGCTCAGGTGCTGGAGCTCGGCCTTCATCTCCTCGGCGTTCGTGCACATGGTGCGGAACTTGAGCATCGTGAACCGGCGGCCCCCCAGCCCGGTGCGCTGCTGGCGGAAGAAGATCGCGCCGCGGTCGTTGATCGGGATCGCGATGGCGATGGCGATGGCGATCGGCAGCACCAGGATCCCGATGATCAGCGCGATCGTCAGATCGATGACCCGTTTGATGACGAAGTAGCCCCGCGACGGACGCGGCAGCGCCGCGATGTCGCTCAGGAACGTGCGTCGCAGCTGGTTGAACGCGACCGCGGAATCGATCGGCGAACGTCCCGGGCTGTCGGGCTCTCCGGTGTCCGCCCTGTCGCGGCCGGGGAAGGCGAAGCTGTGAGAGTCGATCTGCGGAAGAGTACTCATGCGACGGCCGCGACCTCGGTCGAACGGGAGAGCTCGGTCTCCAGCCAGGCGGCCTCGCGGGCGATGCCCTCGGCGATGGCGACCTGGGGCTGGTAGCCGAAGGTCCGGGTGGCGCGGTCGATGGCGGCCGAGGTGCTCGGCGGATCGCCGGCCAGCGCGGCGCGGCGGTCGAGCGGCACGGGTCGTCCGACGATGTCGCCGATCAGGTCGAGGAGGTCGCTCAACACGATGGTGTTGGCGCCGCCGAGGTTGAAGGGGCCCTCGGCGCCCGACGCGATGGTGCGGGTGATGCCGTCGACGATGTCGGCGACGAAGGTGAAGTCACGGCCCTGGCTGCCCGTGCCGAAGAGCGGCACCGGGTCGCCGGTCATGGCCGCCGAGATGAAACGACGGATCGCCATGTCGGGGCGCTGGCGCGGTCCGTAGACCGTGAAGAAGCGCAGTGCGGCGCTGGAGATCCCGAGCGGGCGGTACGCGCCCAGCAGGCTCTCCCCGGTCAGCTTGGTGACCCCGTACGGGGAGATCGGGAGCGGGGTGACGTCCTCCGCGGTGGGAAGCGACTCCGCCGCGCCGTAGATCGACGAGGACGAGGCGTAGACGACGCGCTCGATGCCGGCGCGCACCGCGGCGTCCAGGACGCGCTGGGTGGCCAGCACGTTGTGCCCGACGTAGACCTCGAAGCCACGGCCCCAGCTGTCGCGCACACCGGGCTGGGCGGCGAGGTGCACGATGAGGTCGGCGCCCTCGAGATGGGCGTCGAGCTCGTCCGCGCGCAGGTCGGCCTCCACCAGGCGGAAGCCCGGCTGGGTGCGGAGCACGCTCAGGTTGGCGACCTTCGCCGAGCGGGCGTAGTAGTCGGTGAACATGTCGATGCCCACGACCTCGACGCCCTCGGACACGAGGCGCTCGGAGAGGTGGGAGCCGATGAACCCGGCCGCGCCGGTGACGACGGCCCTCATGACGCCTGGGCCACGGGGCCCTCGGAGTGGCGGGGCTCCAGAACCTGATCGATCAGGTCGGTGAGCGTCACGCCGTCGTCGGGGAACGTCACCACGGTGATGTCATCGACAGATCCGCCGGTTTCCTGGAGTCGCCTCGCGAGCGCGCCTGCGCCCCCGCCATCCGTCTCGGGGAGCATCACCAGGACGTGGCGGCCGTCGGGGGACAGCGCGAAGAGATCGGAGAAGCGGATCGGGACCCGGGCCGAGACCTGGGGGCTGAGCGGGATGGCGGCAAGTGACAAAGGACGCTCGTAACGTCGAGCCCTCGCGAGCTCGTATTCCATGAGCGTCATGACGTCGTCGAGCACGGGCAATCCTGTCCCTCTGTCGCCTCGTCCTGCCTGGCGCCGACCTCTGTGTCGGAAGGCTCGCATGTGTGTCCTGTTCCTCCGTGATCTCGGTGGCTCCCGTCGGGTGATGTTCCCAACGGCTGCGAGTGTCGCAAGCCGCATTCCCAGCGGCATCACCCGAAGGTCTAGTCCCGACCTAGCCGTCTTCGGGAGGCATCTCTGCCCCTTGGTTCCTTGTCGGCCGGGACGGGGCCGGACTCCAGCCCCGGGGGATGTCGATTTTCGATTTTCGCGACCTCCGCCGTAAAGATTTACGCCAGGGCTCCGAAGCTAGCGGTGCAGTCATACGGGTCCATTCGGGCCCGGAGCGCAAGGAGGCGCGATGGAGCCGACACGGATGTTGCGGTGCGCCACGCACCGAGGCTCGATACCGATGGCGATGGGCCTGGCGGTACTGGCCCTGGCGGGAGCTCACACCGCGGCGGCATCGGCCGCCGGATCGAGCCACCCGGGCCTTCCCGCGCCCTGGCACTCGACGACGAGGGCCGGCTCGGTGCACCGGGTCGCACACCCCGGGGCCGCCCCGACATGGCGTCTGCTCAGCCGCGCCGCCCCGGCGCGCGCCCACCTCACCGCGACCGTGCCCGCCGGGCGGGCCGTGGTGGTGACGACCCGCGTCCGCGTCGCCGGCGCTCGGGTCGCCGGCGGTCGCCGCGCGCTGATCAGCATCGGCTCCCCCCGGCGCCCGCGGCTGCAGGTCGGCATCGCCAGGACTCCGAGGGGTGGCACGCGCTGGGCCGGCTGGCGTCAGAGCGCCTCCGGTGTCGCCCGGGTCGCCGTCTCGGCCGTTCGGGTGCGTCGCGGCCGTCTGCAGCGCCTGAGCGTCAGCGCCTCGGGGACCTCGGTCGTCGTGCGGGTGGACGGACGCCTCGTCTTCCGCGGGGGACGGGCACAGATGCGCTCCGTGTCGCGCCGCCACATCACGCTGGGGCTCGCCCCCGGCCCGGGTCGCGGCAACATCCTCGTGTCCCGCCCGACCGCGCGCGTCGTCGCGCCGGCGGTGAAGCTGATCAGCAAGGGCCCCGCCCCGGTCGTCCACGCGCCCGGCCCGGACGCAGGCCTCGCCCCGGCGCCGCTCGGCCCGACGGCCCTTTCGCCGTCGGCCTCCGACCGTCCCTACGACCCGTCGTTCGCCTTCAACGAGCCCATCCCGGCCGGTGCCGCCGCCGACGCCCGCAGCAACGCGATCGTCAGCCAGGTCGATGCCAACACGGCCGCCTCCAAGGTGATCATGACCTCCTCCAGCGACGTCCCCCCGGTCTACATCGCCAAGCCCACCGACCCCTTCTACTCGGTCAGCGTCGGCGGCCAGACCACGCGCTTCCGGGTTCCGGCCGGCGCGGTGCCGGGCGGTGGCTCGGACACGCCGATGGTGATCCTCGACCCCAGCCACCCGGACTTCGGCGCCGACACCGAGCTTCGCCTCTGGCAGGCCTCGATCTCGGGCTCCAGCCTCCAGGCCTCGGGTGCCGGGCTCTTTCACTACAACTCGGACGGGGCGATCCTCAACCCGAGCGGCACGCGCAGCCTCGGCACCCCCTTCCGCGGCCAGGGCACCGGCTCGGGCCTGTCGATCATGGCGGGCCTGATCCGCCCCGAGGAGGTGCGCCGCGGCCAGATCGACCACGCCCTGCGCTTCGCCTACTCGGCGGCCGACTTCTCCAACCGCTTCCGCGCCCCGGCCATCAAGACCGACCAGCCCAACGGCACCTCGACCCGCAACCCGGCCACCGCCATGGACATGGGCATGCGCCTGCAGCTGGACCCGTCGGTCAACTGCCAGGCCCGCACCGTCCCCGGCAAGGCCGACGGCTCCCTCGAGACCCGCTACCTGCGCATGCTCTGCACCGCCCTTCAGCGCTACGGCATGATCGCGGTCGATGGCACCGGCGACCGCGGCCTGATGCTGATGATGGAGCACGACAAGACCGCCCCCTGGGCCTCGGTGGTGGGCACGCCCCTGTACGGCTCCTACGGCTACCTGATCCGCGACGCGGACAGCCCCTCCGACGGCCTGTCGCGCAACGGCACCTCCGGCATCCCCTGGAACGCGCTCAGGGTGCTCGACCGATCGACCTTCTAGGCTGCCGCCTGGCGACGGAGGAGAGAGCGTGACCACACCAGAGGCGGCGGCGCGACCCGGTCGGGTGGATCTGCTCATGAGAGCGGATCTGCTCGACCCGGTCCGTGACGAGTGGCGCGCGCTGGCCGAGCGGGCCGGCGTGCCGTTCACCACACCCGAGTGGCACGAGGCCTGGCTGGCCAATCACCCGGCCGCGCGTCCGGTGGTGGCCGTCGTCCGCGACGCGCAGGGCGCCGTGCGCGGCGTGCTGGCGATGGTGCTCAGCCGGCGCAACGGCCTTCGCGTGCTCCACTTCGCCGGCGACGATCTCGGCGACGCGTTCGCCCCGGTCTGCGCCGAGGGCGTCACGGAGCGCGCGGTCGCGCGCCTGGTGGGCGAGGCCATCGCGGCGAGCGGCTTGCGGTGGGACATGGTGACCCTGGGCCACGTCGACGAGGCCCTCGGCTGGCACGAGGCCTTCCGCGCCGCGCTGCCCGGGTCGCTCGCCTCCATCGAGCGCCGCCGCATCGAGGCTCCGTCGATCGAGGACGCGGGTGACACGTGGGCCGCGTATCTCGCGGGGCGCCGCCGCACCTTCCGCAAGGAGACCCGCCGTCGGCGCCGCCGGTTGGAGGAGGACGAGACGCACAGCTTCCGCGCGGCCGACACCTCCTCCTGCGGCCCGGACACCGCGACCCTGTTCCACCTGCACGACCTGCGCTGGGACGATCGCGGAGGCTCGTCGATCGAATCGCCGGCCGCGCGCGCCACCCTGGCCGACTTCAACCTCGCGGCCGCCAGGCGCGGGTGGCTCCAGCTGTGGCTGCTCGATCTGGACGGCGCCCCGGCGGCGGCCGAGTTGGCCTGGCGTCTGGGCGGGCGGCAGACCCACTTCCAGGGCGGCTTCGACCCCGAGCACGCCTCGCGGGGGGTGGGCATCGTGCTGTTCGCCCGCGCCCTCGAGGACGGCTTCGAGAAGGGCGTGCGGCACTTCGACCTCGGCCAGGGCACCGCGGCCTACAAGATGGAGTTCGCCAGCGGCACGAGGGTGGCGACGACGGTGATGCTGGTGCGGTCGTGGAGCCCGCTGCGCCCGGTCGTCGCCGGCGCGATGCTCGCGCGCACGGGGCTGAAGGCGGTGCCCGACGAACGCCTCGCGCCGCTGCGCGCGGGCGTGGAGCGCGTGCGCGCCCGCCTCAGGAGATGATCGCCACCACGTCGCCCACCGTCACGCCCTGACCCTCGGCGACCCGCACCTCTTTCACGGTGCCGGGCCGATGGGCGGCGATCTCGTTCTCCATCTTCATCGCCTCGACGATGCATACGATGTCGCCGGCGGCGACCTCCTGGCCGGCCTCGACGGCGACGCGCAGCACCGTGCCCTGCATCGGGGTGACCACCTGATCGGGTGCCGCCCCGCCGCCCGCGCCACCCGATGAACGTGCCCGCTTGGTCTTCTTCCCGGCCGCCGGGGCCGGGGCCGACGCGCCGCCGCGATCCGCGTACCGCAACTCCACCTCGAAGCGCCTGCCGCCGACCTCGGCCACGAAGGTGCGCTCGGTCTGCGGCTCTGCGTCGGGCGCCAGGTCGGACGCGCCCGCGACCGCCCCGGGCGTGCCCGGGATCGGCGTGGGCGCGTCGGCGAGGCGGGCGAGCAGGGCGTGGCAGGCCCCGCCGGCGATGAACTCCTCCTCCTGGAACAGCCACCGGTGGAAGGGGATCAGGGTCGCCGGCCCCTCCACCACGAACTCCCCGAGCGCCCGCAGCATGCGTCGCCGCGCCGAGTCGCGATCCACGTCCCACGCGATCAGCTTGGCCACCATCGGGTCGTAGATCTCGGGGATCTCGGATCCGGCCCGCACGCCGGAATCGACCCGCACGCCGGGCCCGGAGGGCTCGCGGTAGGCCGTGATACGGGCGGGGGAGGGCAGGAAGCGGTCGGAGGCGTCCTCCGCATTGATGCGGCACTCGAAGGCGTGGCCGCGCGGGCTCACCTGCTCCTGCGTGATCGACAGCGGCTCGCCGGCGGCCACCCGGATCTGCTCGCGCACCAGATCGAGGCCGGTGACCACCTCGGTGACGGTGTGCTCCACCTGGATGCGGGTGTTCATCTCCAGGAAGAAGAACTCGTCGCCCGAGACCAGGTATTCGAGGGTGCCGGCCGACGTGTAGTCGACCGCCTCGGCGGCCCGCACGGAGGCCTCCCCCATGCGGCGGCGCAGGTCGTCGGAGACCACCGGGCTCGGCGTCTCCTCGATCAGCTTCTGATGGCGGCGCTGCACCGAGCAATCACGCTCGCCCAGCCAGATGCAGCTCCCCCTGCTGTCGGCCAGGATCTGGATCTCGACGTGGCGCGGCTCGTGCAGGTAGCGCTCGAGGTACACCGCGCCGTCGGCGAAGAACCGCTCGCCCTCGCGCACGGCCCCGGCGAACGCGTCCTCGAGGTCGTCGGGCGTCAGCGCGACGCGGAGGCCCTTGCCGCCGCCGCCGGCGGATGCCTTCACCGCCACGGGGTAGCCGATCGTGTCGGCGATCGGGCGCGCCGCGGCGACGTCGGCCACCAGCTCGGTGACCCCGGGCACGATCGGCACGCCGGCCGCGTCCATCAGGGCCCGCGCCTGCACCTTGGAGCCCATCGCCTCGATCGCGTCCGGCGGCGGACCGATCCAGACGATGCCGGCGTCGGCGAGCGACCGCGCGAACCCGGCGTTCTCGGCCAGGAACCCGTAGCCCGGGTGGACGGCGTCCACGCCGGCGTCCGCGGCGATCTCCAGGATGCGCGGCACGTTGAGGTAGGTCTCCGCGGCTTGCCCCGGCCCGAGAAGGTAGGCCTCGTCGGCGTGGCTCACGAACAGGGCGTCGCGATCGACCTCGCTGTAGACGGCGACCGAGGTGATGCCCATCTCGCGCAGCGTGCGGAACACGCGGATCGCGATCTCCCCGCGGTTGGCCACCATCACCTTCGAGATCGCGGTCACGCGGTTCCTCCCCATGGGGTTCCGTCATCCTTGGCGCCGCCCGGCACCTCGGTGTTCTCGAGCATCGCCGCCCGTCGCCAGCGCGAGCGGTACGCCACCGGCGCCGTGCCGGCCGGGGTGCCGCCCTCCGACTCGACCAGCGCCGTGACGGCGGCCGCGAGCGCGGCGAGCTCGGCCGGAGCCGGTGTGCCGCCGGCCCGCACCCGCAGTCGTCCCGTGCTCACAGGGGGATGTTCCCGTGCTTGCGGCGGGGCCGCAGCTCGCGTTTGGTCAACGAAACCTCGAGCGCGCGGATCAGCCAGGCCCGGGTCTCCTCGGGCTCGATGACGTCGTCCACGTAGCCGCGCTCCGCGGCGATGTACGGGTTCGCGAAGCGCTCGGTGTAGTCGGCGATCAGCTGGGCGCGCCGCTCCGCCACGTCGGCGTCCTCGGCCTCCGCCTGCTGCAGCTCGCGGCGGAACACGATGTTGACCGCCCCCTCGGCGCCCATCACGGCGATCTCGGCCGTGGGCCACGCGGCGTTGAAGTCGGCGCCCACGTGCTTGCTGGCCATCACATCGTACGCGCCGCCGTAGGCCTTGCGCGTGATCACCGTCAGCTTCGGCACCGTGGCCTCGCTGTAGGCGTAGAGCAGCTTGGCGCCGTGCAGGATGATGCCGCCGTACTCCTGCGTCGTCCCCGGCAGGAAGCCGGGCACGTCGACCAGGGTCACGATCGGGACGTTGAAGGCGTCGCAGAAGCGCACGAACCGCGCCCCCTTGATGGAGGCGTCGATGTCGAGGACGCCGGCGAGCGCCTTCGGCTGATTGCCGACCAGGCCGACGACGTGTCCGGCCAGGCGGGCGAAGCCGATCACGATGTTGGGCGCGTAGAGCGGGGCGACCTCGAGGAAGTCGCCGTCGTCCACGATCAGCTCGATGACCTCGGTCATGTCGTACGGCTTGGTCGCCGTGTCGGGGACGATCGTCGCCAGTTCGGGCGCGGCGCGGTCAACCGGGTCGTCCGTGGCCACGAACGGCGCCGGATCGAGGTTGTTCTGCGGCAGGTACGAGACCAGGTCGCGCACCATCTCGAGGCACTCGGGCTCCGAGTCGGCGGCGAACTGGCACGCGCCCGACCTGGTGGCGTGGCTGTAGGCGCCCCCGAGCTCCTCCATGGTCACGTCCTCGCCGGTCACCGTCTTGATGACCTCGGGGCCCGTGATGAACATGTGGCTGGTCTCGCGCACCATGAAGATGAAGTCGGTGATCGCGGGGCTGTAGACGGCGCCGCCGGCGCATGGGCCCATCACGACCGAGATCTGCGGTATCACCCCGCTCGCGCGGACATTGCGGAAGAAGATGTCCGCATAACCGCCGAGGCTGACGACGCCCTCCTGGATGCGGGCGCCGCCGGAGTCGTTGATGCCGATGATCGGGCAGCCCATCTTCACGGCGAGGTCCATCACCTTGACGATCTTCTCGGCGAACACCTCGCCGAGGCTGCCGCCGAAGACCGTGAAGTCCTGGCTGAACACGAACACCTTGCGGCCGTCGATGGTGCCGTGGCCGGTCACGACGCCGTCACCCCAGGGCCGCGTGTCCTCCAGCCCGAAGCCGTGCGCGCGGTGCCGGGTGAACATGTCGAGCTCGACGAAGCTGCCGGGATCGAGCAGCAGGTCGAGGCGCTCGCGAGCGGTCAGCTTGCCGCGGGCGTGCTGGCGCTCGACGGCCGCCTCGGTGCCGGCGTGCCGCGCTTCCTCGCGCAGCGCCCGCAGGCGCTCGCGCTTCTCCTCGGTGCTCACCCTCGGGCGGCCAGCATCCGGTCGTACTCCCCATACTCCTCGCGCAGCACCCCGCACACCTCGCCCACCGTCGCCCGGGCGCGCAGCGCCTCGCGCATGGGGGGGAGCAGGTTGGCCGTCCCGCGCGCGGCGTCGCGCACGTCCTCGAGGCGCGCCTGCACCTCGGCGTCGTCGCGCGACGCCCGCAGGCGGCGCAGGCGCGCGACCTGGTCAACCTCGATCTGGGGATCGACGCGGTGGATCGACACCGGCTGCTCGTCGTCCTCGTGGTACTCGTTGACCCCGATCACCGCGCGCTCGCCCGAGGCGACCTCCTCGTGATGGCGGAAGGCCGCATCGCCGATCGCCTCACGCATGTACTCGATGCACGCGACGGCTCCGCCGCGCTCGTCGATGGAGGCGATGATCTCGCGGGCGCGTTCCTCGATCTCGGCCGTGAGGGTCTCCACGTAGTAGCTGCCGCCGAGGGGATCGACGGTGTCGCGGATGCCCGACTCGGCGGCGATCACCTGCTGCGTGCGCAGGGCCAGCTTGGCCGACTCCTCGGTGGGCAGTGCGAGCGCCTCGTCGAAGCCGTTGGAGTGGATCGACTGCGCGCCGCCCAGCGCCGCGGCGAGCACCTGCACGGCGACCCGCACGATGTTGTTCCGGGGCTGCTGCGCGGTCAGCGTGCTGCCGCCGGTCTGGGCGTGGAAGCGCAGCGCCATCGCGCGCGGCTCGGTGGCGCCGAAGCGGTCGCGCATGATGTGGGCCCAGAGGGAGCGGGCCGCCCGGAACTTGGCGACCTCCTCCATCAGGTTGTTGTGGGAGTTGAAGAAGAACGACAGGCGGGGCCCGAACTGGTTGACGTCGAGGCCCGCGGTCCGGGCCGCCTCGACGTAGGCGATGCCGTTGGCGAGGGTGAAGGCCACCTCCTGCACCGCCGTCGAGCCGGCCTCGCGGATGTGGTACCCGCTGATCGAGATCGTGTTCCACTTCGGCATCTCGGCGTCGCAGTAGGCGAACGTGTCGGTGGTCAGCCGCATCGACGGCACCGGCGGGTAGATGTAGTTGCCGCGGGCCACGTACTCCTTGAGCACGTCGTTCTGGATCGTCCCGCGCAGCTCGCGCGCGTCGGCCCCGTTCTCCTCGGCCACCAGCTGGTACAGCAGCAGCAGCACCGAGGCCGGGGCGTTGATGGTCATGCTGGTCGAGACCCGGTCGAGGGGGATGCCGTCGAACAGGCGGCCCATGTCCTCCACCGAGTCGATGGCGACACCGACGCGCCCCACCTCGCCCGCGGCCAGCGGGTCGTCGGAGTCCATGCCGAGCTGGGTGGGCAGGTCGAAGGCGGTCGAGAGGCCCGGAGCGCCGGCTCCCAGCAGGTAGCGGAAGCGCTCGTTGGTCTCCTCCGCCGTCGCGAACCCGGCGTACTGACGCATCGTCCAGGGCTTGCGGCGATACATCGTGGGGTGGACGCCCCGCGTGTAGGGGAACGCGCCGGGCTCGCCCAGGCGATCGGCGAGATCGAGGCCCGAGATCGACGAGTCGTCGTAGACGCGCGCGATCTCGACACCCGATTCGGTGGCCCGGACCGTCCCCTCCGCGCCGCCCTTGCTGTCGCTCACGTGCTCCTTCTGAGATCGCGCTCGCACCGGGGATTGCACGGTGCAGGAACCCGGCGACGCTACCACACGCCGTCGCCGGGTTCCGAAGGGCGCTATCGCCTGCGCTTGACCACGTACGCGCGCTTCACGACCGACTTCTTGCCGAACTTCAGCTTCGCGGTCATCAGCACCTTGGTCAGGGGGTAGTTGCGCTTCAGCACGATCTTGCAGCTGAAGGAGTGCCGCGCCGGGACCCTCGCGGAGCAGCGGCCGAGCACCTTGCGCTTGACGGTCGCGGTGAACGTGACCCTCCCGTGCTTTCGGCCGGTGGTCACCTTGCCGACGATGAGCCGCTTGCCGACGTGGCCGGTGGCCACGCGCGACAGGAGCGCCCTGCGAAGCGGCTTGGTGGTCTTCGTGGTGACGCTCGGCAGCGCGGTCTGGGGCGGCACCGGCGCGATGGCGATCGTGATCGAGGCCCTCACGTTCGGGTTGGACGTGCTCGTCGCCGTCACCGTCGCCGAGCCCGGGGTGCCCGGCGCCGTGAACAGGCCGTTGGGCGTGACCGTGCCGGCCGTCGTGCTCCAGGTGACGCCGCCGTTGAGGTTGGCCAGCGTGGGGCTGAGCTGGACGCTGGTGCCCGCGTACATGCTGCCGGGAGCGCCCGAGATGGCGAGCGACGGTGCCGTGCTCGTCAGGCTGGCCGTCGCGACGACCGGGCTGAGCGGGAAGCTCGATGAGGCGTTGAGGGCGGCGTACGTGAAGCCGTCGGCGCCGGTGTAGCCGGGAGCCGGCGTGTAGGTCACCGATCCGGCGGCGAAGGCCACGCCGGTCGCCACGTTGAGGGAGCCGTGCGTCGGGCCGGAGATCACCTTGAAGCGGAGGTTGCTGTTGCCCTGGCCGCCGAACTTGGTGGTGGCCAGGGTGATCGACTTCGCGGCCCCGGTCTGCGGCGTCGACACCGGCTGGGCGATCCACCCGGGAACCGTCACCGGATCGTTGTTGGCGAAGGCGCGCGAGTTGATCTCGCGGCTGCCGCCGCCCTCCCAGACGACATTGTCCGGATCGGCGTCGCTGGCGACGTAGTAGACGCCCGGGGGCGTGTCCGAGACGTCGACCCACTGGTACGAGAGGCTCTTGTCGTACACGTCGCGCCAGCCGGGCGAGGTGCCCATGCGGATGTACTGGGCCGTCGTGGCCTCGGCGTCCGGGTTGTTGGGGTTGTAGTAGTTGGGGTCGCGGCAGAAGTGGGTGACCGCGTCGGTGTAGGTCATGTTGTCCCGCACGGGAGCGTTGCTCGCCTGCTGGAGGTCGTAGAGGCAGAAGCCGACCTTCTGGCCGGGCGCGACCTCCGCGGTCCGCGCGCTGTTCCAGAGCGAGTAGCGCATGACGTGCATCAGGTGGAAGTGGTGGTGGCCGTCGGCCGCCTCGTACTTCACCTGGACGGCGCCCTCGGGGACGTTCACCGGGCCGCCCGCCGTCATCCGCGCGTACTGCTGCATCGGCGAATCGCCGGGCCCCGGGTTCGGGTTCCCGGACACCTCGAGGGGCCCCTCGCCCACGTTGGTGACGAAGCCGTCGAAGCGCACCAGCAGCCGGCCCGCCCCGAGGCCGCTCGTGGCGACGGCGGGCTGGTCGATGTTCTCGACAGGGTCGGCGCGCAGGTCGGGCGCCTGCGGACTGGCGCCGATGGCCATGGTGTAGATCGGAAGGGCGATGGCCACTGTGGCGGACACGCCCAGCAGTCCGAGCACGGAACGACGGCGAGGTGATTTCATGCGGCCAAGCCTAAGTCGGGACGGATCTTCACGAAACTCCTCATGCGGACAGGTCGACCCCCCCACCGGCCAGTAGCGCGGTAAGGGAAGTGTGAAGGCGAGGCCGGCGGGATCCTCGCGGGGGCGACCGTACGACGGGTCGGGTTCGTCGCGAAAGCGTGTCGGGTGCGCCGGGCGGGAACCGCTGCGAAGGCGGGTACAATCGGCCCTGTGGCAGATGACATCCAGGTCACCGTTCGCCTCTTCGGCACCATGCGCGAGGCCGCGGGGACCGGGCGGGTGAGCCTGCGGGTGCTCCCCGCGACGCCCGCCGGCGCCCTCTGGGGCCACCTGCCCGACACCATTCGCCGGGTCGGTCTGCCCGACGGCGTGCGGTATGCCGTCAACCACGAGTGGACGCTGCCCAGCGCGACGCTGCGCGACGGCGACGAGGTCGCGCTCGTGCTGCCGGTGTCGGGCGGGTGATCACGATCCTCGACACGCCCCTCGACGCCGCGGTCCTGCTCGCCGAGGTGGCCGATCCCGAGCACGGCGGCACCGCCCTGTTCGTCGGCAGCACCCGGCGCGACGGCGGCGGGCACGAGGTCGCGGAGCTGCGCTACGAGGTCTACGAGGAACTCGCCCTGGCCGAGATGGCGGCCATCGCCGCCGAGGCGGAGCGCGGCTTCGGCGCCCGCGTGGCCGTGGCCCACCGCCGCGGCGCGGTCGCCGTGGGCGACCCGAGCGTGATCGTCGCGGCCTCGGCCGGCCACCGTCCGGCGGCGTTCGCCGCCTGCCGCTACGTCATCGACGAGCTCAAGGCCCGGGTCCCGATCTGGAAGCAGAACGTCTACGCCGACGGTGACGCGGACTGGATCGACGGCTGCGCCCACGACGCCCACGGATCCGCGAGGAGCCAGCATGCCTGAGGTTCCCGGAACGCCCGGCACCGGCACCGACGCCCCGGTGATCGCGCCTCCGATGCCCGACGTCGATCAGGAGATCGACCAGCAGGAGGAGCTCTGGGTCGACGACTCGGGTCAGGACTACAGCGGCTGGTACTGCGTGCGCACCGACCCGTGGCCCTGTCCCGCCGAGGGCTGTGACTTCGTGGCGATGTTCCTCACCGCGGCGCACCTCGTGATCGTCTGGCCCGAGATGGACGACCCCGCTCTGCTGCGTCACGCCGCCGCCGCGCGCGACGTGGGGCGCAACCCCAAGCCGACGGTCTACGAGCCGGCCTTCGGCCCCGCCTGCTCGTACTACCAGTGGGAGGCGGCCGGCCACCCGGTGCACGCCGTCCGCGGCGACATCGGCGGAGACGTCTACAGGAAGTAGCGCGCCTCCCAGAGAGCCAGAGCGCCCGCCGCCGGCGGCGCGACCGGCTCGGGAGCGGCCCACACCCCGGCGAGGCCCTCGGGCGTCGCCTCCACCAGCGTCGCCCCGCTGAACTCCTCGCGCGCCAGCAGCCCCGCGGCGTCGGGTGGGCGTGGCAGCGCGACGCGGATCTCCACGCTGATCGTGGGGCTGAGGCGCAGCATGTTCATCGTCAGCCCCTGCAGCCGGGCCGAGGCCGCCAGCTCGGCCGCGGTCGCGCCCGAGAGCGCCACGATCGCCGGGCCCTCCTCGGCCAGCTCGCGGGCCAGGTTCTCGATGATCGGGCGCTCCGTGGCGCCCGGCTCGGTGCACCCGTCGATGGTGCCCACCAGGCCGGGCGAGACCGCGAGGTCCGCGCCGCGCCGGCCCAGCACCAGCCACGCGTCGTCCCCGCGTGTGAGCACCACCAGGATCGACAGCCCGACCACCGAGGCGCGCCCCGCGCCGCTGCGCCGGGGATCGCCCCCGGCCAGCTCCCACGCCAGGCTGCGCATGGGCCCGCCCTCGCCCCGCGCCACGAGCTCCCCGCGCAGGGCGTCGCTGGTGGCCAGCATCGTGAAGTAGTCCGTCCGGCCGGCGACGACCGTGTCCCCGTCGAGCGCGCGGAAGCCCAGGATCGATCCGTTCCACGTCAACGGTGCGGCGCGCAGCACCCCGTCGCGATGGGGGGCGCCCGCGGCGGCCAGGCGCGGATCGGCCACCACCGGAAGGCCGTCGTCGACCAGCACGTCGTCCGGCGGCCCGTCGAGAGCGCGCAGGATCGCCACCGGATGCGTGACGCCATGCCGGATCAGGAGCGGTTCAGCCATCGCGCCGACACGCCGATCCAGAGGGTGTGAGCGATGGCCCCACCGCGCCCGAGGAGGACGCCTTCTGCAGGGTCGTCCGGGTCTCGGTCGGCCGCGGGCAGATCGAGGCCATGGCCGCGACCAACGGCCGGGCGGGACGCCGCGAGCGCCGCGCGGCGCTCGAGCAGGCCGTCATGACCAGCGCCTGGTCCAGCGCGCGCCCCGGCGAGCCGGCCTCCGACTGGCTGCGCGTGGTGCACCCGATCGCGCCCGGCATCGAGGACCTGGCGCCGGATCGCCAGCTGCTGCTGCTGGTCGCCGGCCTGCGGCGCGCCGTGGCCGACGCCGCGCGATCGGGCGACGACGCGGCCAAGTCGCGCCTCGCGCTGGCGCGGGAGACCTTCGGCGAGCCCGCCCGCGACCAGATCGTCATGCTCCTCGCCCAGGCGGCGGCGCGGGACGAGTGACGTCGGCGGCTCACCGCGACCGGCGCGGGAACACGTCGAGCGTCAACGACGCAACGCGATCCAGGATCAGGACCCCGTCGAGGTGATCCATCTCGTGCAGGATCACCCGCGCCTCGAACCCCGAGGCGCGGATCGTCCGGCGTTGCCCGTCGAGGCCCTCCGCCTCCACCACGATGTGCTCCGCCCGCCGGACGTTGGCCGTCAGGTCGGGCAGGCTCAGGCATCCCTCGCGCCCCACGGCGGCCCCCTCGTGGCCGCGCAGGACGGGGTTGACCAGCCACATCGGCCCGAGCGCGTCCGGCACCTTCGGGTGGCCGGTGCAGTCGATCCAGGCGACGCGCCACAGCGCGCCGATCTGGGGCGCGGCGATGCCGACCGTGCGCGGGAAGGAGCGCGCCGTCTCCTCCAGGTCGCGGGCCAGGCGCTCCAGGGCCGGACCGGGCCGCGGCACCGCCACCGCCGGGAGCTTGAGGCGGCGGTCCGGGTACCTCAGGACGTCCCGGATCAGAGCGCCTCGGACTCCTCGATCTCGAAGGAGACATCCAGGCCCTGGGCGGCGGCCACCTGCCGCACCGCGGCGGCGATCGACGCGGGTTCGCGGTCGTCCGGGATCTCGACCTCCATGCCCAGCACGTAGATCGGCGGATCGCCCACCAGGCGCGCGCTCAGGTCGAGGATGTTGACCTCGTTCTCGGCCAGGGCGGCGGCCGTCGTGGCGACGATCCCGGGCCGGTCGGCGCCGTAGATCTGCACGATGCAGCGCCGCGCGGTCGATTCGGCGCCCTTGGGATCCGCCTTCTGCACCGAGATCCCGAGCCCGAGCGCGTCGGCGACCGGCGCCAGCCGCGCCGAGACCGTCTCAGGCTCCACGCCGTCGGGCACCGCGACCGCGAGCGTGATGGCGAACGAACCGCGCAGCAGGGCGGCGCGGCCGTCCTCCAGGTTGCCGCCGATGTCGAGCAGCGCGGCGCTGAGGGCCGCGACGATCCCCGGGCGATCCGCGCCGATCGCGGTCACGACGACCTCGTTCACAGCCCCAGGATAGTCCCCGGCGTGCCGTCGTTCATGTTCGTGGACCTCGCGCCGATGGAAGCGTGTGAGCGCCGGCCAGCGATCGTGGGGATGACGCGACGATGAGAACACCTGTCAGGGAGCCGAGGCGAGAGGGACCGCGCGAGCTGTCGTTCCGCGACGGGACCGTGATGGTGACCACCGCCCGGGTGCTGGTGGTCTGGGTGGGCCACCGCAGCGGCCCATGGGCCGTCTGCTCGCTGCGCGACGCCGGATATGGCGTGCTGGCAAGCCACCCCGAGGGCAGCCCCGGCGGACGCTCGGCCGCCAGCCGCTCACCCCTGCGCTACCCGCCCCCCGCGACGGCGCCCGACGCCTTCCTCGGCTGGCTCGAGGACACCTGTCGCGCCGAGCGGATCTCCGCCGTGCTGGCGCTCGACGAGGACGCCGTGCGGGTGATCGCCGAGGGCTCGCCGAGCCTCGCGGGCGCCGTGGTCGCCGGCCCCACCGCCGACCAGTACCACGCCCTCTGCGACAAGATCGAACTCGGCCGCACGGCCGCCACCGCCGGTGTCGACCACCCCGAGACGGTCGAGGTGCGCGTCGAACGGGCCGCACGGCCCGTGGCCCGCGCTGCCGTCCATCGTCAAGCCGCGGACCTCGTTCACCGACGACGTCGCCGCGCCGGTGGTGGGCGTGCAGACCGTCGCCGAGCGGACTGCGGCGATCGCACACCTGCGCGCGTCGGGCATCGACGCGGTCGTCCAGGAGCGGATCGTCGGGCAGCCGTGGGTGCTGCACTGCGTGCGCGGCGATGGCGGCTTCGCAATGGTGGCCGCCCGGGTCAGCTCCACCTATCCACGCCTGGTCGGCACCAGCTCGATCTCGCAGATCGTCCCGGCGCCGGCGGCCCTCAGCGCGGCGGCCGGACGCCTGCTCGACGCCGTGGACTACCGGGGCCCGTGCTGCATGAACCTCATCGAGCGCGACGGCCGGTACTTCTTCCATGACGTCAACCTGAGGCTGGCGGCGTCGGTCGGCGCCGCGGCGGCGGCCGGTTTCGACCAGGCGGCCTGGGGCGTCAACGCGGCGCTCGGCCACTTCCGCCCGCCGGTCGGCATCGCCCGCTCGGTCACCTACCTGCCGCTCTCGAGCGAGCTCTCGGCCTTTCGCGACGCCCTCGCCCGGCGCTCCGGCGAGTCGCCGATCGCCATCGCGCGGCGCATCGCCCACGCGGCGGTGGCGCGCGACCACCAGCTCGATCCCCCCCTCGGCGACCCGACCTGGCTCGCCGCGACCACGGGCCGCCAGATCACCCGGCTGCTGAGGAAGAGCCCCTGAGCGGGCCCTCCTCGGCGAGCCCCGGCACCACGCCGTCGAGCCACGCGCGCAGCGTGACGTGGCGCACGGCGTGCGCCTCGTCCTCGAACTCGCGCCGGATCTCCCCGACCAGGCCCGAACGCTCCGCCTCGACGTCGTGGGTGTGGATGGTCTCGAAGTTGACCTGGTGCGCGTGGACGAATGCGTCGTCGGGGAGGTCGGGGAACCGCTCGAGCGTGCCCCGCACCATCTCGCGCACGGAGTCCTCCACGAATCGCGGGCGGCGGTGGGCGCGGTCAACCACGTACTGCTCGTCGGGCCTCTTCATCAGCTCGTAGATCTCCGACGACATGCCCTCGAGGACGATCTCGAGGAGGGTGTCGGCGTCGATGTCCACGGGCTCAGGCGCGCCGAGGTAGAGGGTGCCGCGCGCGCGCTGGTTGTGCGTGGCGATCGGGACCAGCCGCACGATGCGCTCGATCTCGGCCTCGGAGAAGCCGTCGGCGCGTAGGTCGTCGGAGGCCTGGGCCTGGATCAGGCCCTGGGCGCAGGGGCAGGCGTTCATGCCCTGGGCGGCGACCCCCACCAGGCGGCGGCTGACCTGCGGGTTGGCCGCGGCGATGCCCATCAGGCCGTACATCTCCTGCGTGGGGATGTCGGTCACCGGCGTGCGCCGCTCCACCGGGTAGCTCGCGGTGATCGTGACCTCGCTGCGCAGCGCGCTCTGGGTCTCCACGATGGTGCGCGCGATGCGCTCGGCCAGTTCCTCGATGCGCAGGGCCTCGCCCAGCACCACCTCGTCGATCGCCTCGTTGACCGTCTCCTCGAACCGCGACATGTGCACGCCCTTCTGGGCGGCGCGCAGGTCGCAGAAGCAGGCGATCTCGGCCTGGAAGAGGCGCTCGGCGCCCTCGTGACGGATCCGGATGGCCTTGGCCGAGCGGCTGACACCGGCGCGGGAGAGGCTGATCGGGGCCGCCGGCCGCGTCTGCTGGAGATCCTGCGCGACGCTCCACCGCATCGTGCTCATTCGATGTCTCGCTCTCGTCGGTGACGCTCTGCCGTGGTCAGTGTGCCGTCCCCGGGGTCCGGGGCCAATCCCCTCCGGCCTGCCCGTTTTCACGAGCGAGCGGGATTCTGACGCAACCATCCGTCTGGGGCCCTCACGGCGTGTCGGTATGCTGCGGCCAGCCTCCCGTCCGTCCCCTCAGCAGGAAGGACCGCGAGAATGACGCCCACCTCCACCCGCAGCGCAGTCGAGATCGCCCTGCCGGATGTCGAGGAGATGCGCGCTCTCGCGGCGGAGGGGCGCGAGAAAGGCGTGCTGACCTACGACGAGATCGTGGGCGCGCTGCAGGACGCGGACGTCACCAAGGAGCAGATCGAGGACTTCTACTCGCATCTGGTCGAGGTCGGCGTCGAGGTGCTGGATGCGGATGGCGAGGTCATCGCCCGCGGCGCGGCCACCCAGACCGAGCGGCCGCCCGAGCTCGATCTCGCCGTGGAGCCCAGCCTCGACAGCCTCCGCCTGTACCTGCGCGAGATCGGGCGGGTCCCCCTGCTCACCGCCGGGGAGGAGGTGGCCCTCGCGAAGCGCATCGAGCGGGGCGACATGGTGGCCAAGCAGGCGATGGTCGAGGCCAACCTGCGTCTCGTCGTGAGCATCGCCAAGGGCTACCTGGGCCGTGGCCTCTCGTTCCTCGACCTCATCCAGGAGGGCAGCCTCGGTCTGATCCGCGCGGTCGAGAAGTTCGACTACCGGCGCGGGTTCAAGTTCTCGACGTACGCCACCTGGTGGATCCGCCAGGCCGTGACGCGCGCGATCGCCGACAAGGCCCGGACCATCCGGATCCCGGTGCACATGGTCGAGAAGCTCAACAAGGTGGTCCACCTCGAGCGCCAGATGGTGCAGCGCCTCGGCCGGGAGCCCCGCGCGGAGGAGATCGCCGAGGAGCTCCGCATGAGCCCCGACGAGGTGCGCGACATCCTGCGCATGGCGCAGCTGCCGGTGAGCCTCGAGAAGCCGATCGGCGAGGAGGAGGACTCCGAGCTCGGGGACTTCGTGGAGGACGAGGCGGCCGCGTCGCCCTTCGACGAGGCCTCGGTCAACCTGCGCCACACCGACATCATGCGTGCCCTCGACGCCCTTCCCGACCGTGAGCGCAAGGTGATCGAGCTGCGCTTCGGCCTCCAGGGCGAGCAGCCGCGCACCCTCGAGGAGGTCGGGCGCGCCTTCGGCGTCACCCGCGAGCGCATCCGTCAGATCGAGAACAACACGCTCAAGAAGCTCGAGGCGCTCCCCGAGGCTCAGGCGCTGCGCGACTCGGCGTAGGGCCCGGACATCTCGTCGCCGGGCATCCGGCGCGGGATGGCGAGGAAGCGGTAGCCGACGCCGTGGAAGGTCTGGATGTAGGTGAAGTTGCCGCCCACCTCGTCCACCTTGCGCCGCAGGCGCCGCACCAGCACGTCGACCGACCGGTCGCCATGACCGCGCTCGCCGCCCCACACGCGGCGGAAGATCTCGTCGCGCGAGAGCGCGCGGTCACGCGCCTCGGCCAGCGTCCACAGGAGCTTGAACTCGAGCGGTGTCAGGGAGGCCGGGCGCCCAGAGACGATCACCGACATGCGCTCGGGGTCGATGCTGATCTCGCCCTCGGCGATCGGCAGCCGCTCGGATTGCGAGCTCTCCAGAGCCGTGCGCCGCAGCGCCGCCGTCACGCGGGCGAGCAGCTCGCGCATGGAGAACGGCTTGCTCATGACATCGTCGGCGCCCAGGGAGAGCACCTCGACGCGGTCGTGCTCGTTGGTGCGCGCGCTGACCACGATGATCGGAAGGCGCGGCGACCACTCGCGCGCCTGGCGGATCACATGCCAGCCGTCGGCTCCGGGGAGCATCAGGTCGAGCACGACCGCGTCCGGGGCGCCCGTGCGCAGCGAGCGGAGACCGGCGAGGCCATCGGAGGCGATCGTCGCCTCGAATCCGGCGGCGCGCATGTGGAAGCCGATCGCCTCGGCGGTGCTCTCATCGTCTTCGACGATCAGCACCCTCATCGGTCGGGCGTCCATGTCGCCGGAGGATAGGGCGGTCCACGGGGCGCTTCGTCGCCGTGCGGTGACGATGATGTGAACGACGGTGAACGGCGTGAAACCGGGCCGCGGATCGCGTGTTACACGGGGTCGGGGCGGTGTCACGAGCGTGTCACCTGGGCGCCGGGGGGCCGGTGTTAGCTTCGCGCCGCTCCGCCCGCCGGGTGGAGTGGACCGGACTATCGGTGGAGGCCGTCGCGCCTCCCGAAGAAGGAGTGTCTGCTCGGTGAATAGAACTCTGCGCAAGTCGCTCGTCGCCGCCGTGGCCGGCGGCGCCATGCTGGCGGTTCCCGCGCTGGCATCCGCCGCCGTCACGGGAGCCGGCTCGAGCTTCGCCGCCACGGCCTACACCAGCTGGTGTCAGGACTCGGGCCTCTGCAGCTACACGTCGAAGGGCTCATCGGGCGGCATCAACGATCTGATCAACGGTGTCGTCGACTGGGCCGGGTCCGACGCCCCGCTCACCCCCGACCAGGCCGCCGCCCTCTCGAGCAAGCGCGGCGGGGCGAAGCCGCTCTACTTCCCGACCTTCATCGGCGCGATCACGGTGCCCACGCACATCGACGGGGTGTCCAAGGGCATCAACATCGACGGCAAGGTGCTCGCCGATGTGTTCCGCGGCGCCATCACCAACTGGAGCGACGCGCGGATCCGCTCGGCCAATCGGGGCGTCACGCTGCCCAACGCCCCGATCACCCTGTGCGTTCGCTCGGACGGCTCCGGAACGAGCTACGGATTCACCGGCTACCTCTCCAAGGTGAACCGGAGCTTCAAATCCTCGATCGGCGCCAGCCAGACGCCCAACTGGCCGTCCAGCGGCGTCACCGTCGTCAAGGGCGCCCGCAACCCGGGCGTCGCCGCCTGCGTCAAGGCCAACCGCAACTCGATCGGCTACGTGGACATCTCCGACGCCCGCGACGCCGGCCTCACGCCGTTCTTCTCGAAGGTCGGCAAGAGCGAGGTCGTCAAGGTCCGCCAGAAGAACGGCCGCACGAAGAGCGTCCGCAAGACGGTCTTCATCCTCCCGAGCCGCGGCTCGGCTCAGAAGGCGGGCAACCTCAAGAAGATCAAGCCCGATCTGACGGTGAGCCTCACCGCCAGTCCGGCGAAGGGCGCCTACCCGATCACGATCACGACCTGGATCGTGACCTACGACAACTACTCCGCCGCCGGCAAGGCCGGATCGCTCGCCGGCGTCAAGCGGGTGCTCGGCTACGCCTATGCCAGGAGCACGCAGAAGTCGCTCGTGAGCCTCCGGTTCACGCCGCTCTCCGCACCGCTCCTGGCCGCCGGCAAGGCGCAGATCAAGAAGCTCAAGTAGGTGGATGGATCGACGCCGCCGCCGCCGGGCCCACGGGTCCGGCGGCACGGCCGCCGTCCCTGAGGCGGCCGCCGGCCGGCCTGCTGGCCGACCGGCTCTATCTGGGTCTCACGGTCCTGGCGACCCTGATCTCGCTGGCCGGGATCGGATACCTGATCGGGAGGACCGTCGGCCAGGCCGGCCAGGTGTGGAGCACCTACGGCGTCTGGGGCTTCCTGACCGGCACCGAGTGGATCCCCACTCCCGCCGTCGGCGAGCCGGTGCTCGGGGCGCTCCCCTTCATCTACGGCACGCTGGTCACGAGCGCCATCGCCATGCTCGTCGCCGTGCCGTTGGCCGTCGGTGTCGCGCTGGCGACCACCGTCTTCATGCCCACCAGGCTGCGCGGGCCGGTCGCCGCGGTCGTCGACCTTCTGGCCGCGGTTCCCTCTGTGGTCTACGGCCTCTGGGGCGTGCTCGTGCTGGTCCCCGCGGCGCGCCCGGTGCTGGAGTGGATCGCAGACCACTCGCACGGCATCGGGCTCCTCTCCGGGCCGGTGACCTCCGGCTCGTACATCCTCGCCGGCCTGGTGCTCGGCATCATGGTGCTGCCGATCGTGGCGGCCATCACCCGCGAGATCATCCTGACGGTCCCATCCGACCAGAAGGAGGCGGCCTACGCCCTTGGCGCGACGCGCTGGGAGATGGTTCGCTCGGCCATCCTCCCCTGGGCCCGCGCCGGCATCGTCGGGGCCTCGGCGCTCGGCCTCGGTCGCGCCGTCGGCGAGACGATCGCGATCGCGCTGCTCCTGGGCAACTCCCCCAACATCTTCGGATCTCTGCTCGGCCCGGGCGCGAGCCTGGCGAGCGTCATCGCCCTTCAGTTCAACGAGGCCATCGGCATACAGCAGTCGGCGCTGATCGCGCTCGCGGTGGTGCTCTTCGCGTTGGCGTTCGCGATCAACGTGGTCGCGCGCCTGCTGGTGCGGCGCGGGGCAGGGGAGCCCGGCCGGCTGCGGACGGCGATGGCGGCCCGCCGTTCGGCGCGCATGTCCGGAGAGATCCCCGCCGCCGCCGGCGCGCCGGCCCCTCCGCGTCCCGACGGGCTCCCCACCGTCTCGACGAGCCGGCGCGTGCGCTCGGGGATCGCCGAGGGCCTGGTCCACCTGTGCCTCGTCGTGTCGCTGATCCCCCTGGTCCTCATCCTGGGCAAGATCCTCGTCGAGGGCGCGCCCGCGATCTCGTGGAGCTTCTTCACCGAGTTGCCGCCCGCCGACCCCTTCTCCCCGGGCGGCGGTATCTCCGCGCCCCTGGTCGGCACGCTGATCCTGATGGGCCTCGCGACCGTCCTGTCGGCCCCGTTGGGCATCCTCGTCGCCCTCTTCATCAACGACGCGGCGACGAGCGGCGGCGATAACCGCCGGCGGATCGGCGCCGGGGTGGGCTTCATCGTGGACGTGCTGCTGGGCGTCCCCTCCATCGTCGCGGGCATCGTCGTGTACCTGGGCGTGGTCATCGCGATGGGCCACTTCTCGGCGCTCGCCGGGGGGATCGCCCTGGCGATCCTGATGTTTCCGATCGTCGTACGGGCCACCGACGAGATCCTCAAGCTCGTCCCGACCGCCCAGAAGGAGGCGGCCCTCGCCCTGGGGGCGCCGCGCTGGCGCACGACCTGGAGCGTCGTGCTCCCGGCGGCCGCGCCCGGGATCCTGACCGGCGTCATGCTGGCCCTGGCACGCGCGTCGGGCGAGACGGCGCCCCTGTTGTTCACGTCGCTCAGCAACCAGTTCTTCTCGACGGACATCCTGCAGCCGATCGCGGCTCTGCCGCAGCTGATCTTCCGCAATACGATCGAGGTCCAGACGCCGCAGTCGCTCCAGCTCGCCTGGGGCGCGGCACTGGTCCTGGTGGTGATCGTCCTCGTGCTCAACATCGCGGCCCGCCTGATCGCGGGCCGCGCGATGTCGCCGGTGTCCCGATGACCTCCGATCCGGCCCCTCCGACCTCGACTCCCGCGGCCACGCAGGGCGCCTCGAGCTCGCCACCCCCCGTGGCGGACGCGCGGCTGTCGCTGCAGACCGTCGGCGTCGGCTGCTTCTTCGGGCGCCACCACGCGGTGGAGGGCATCGACCTCAGCTTCCCCGAGAACACCGTCACCGCGATCATCGGGCCGTCGGGATGCGGCAAGTCCACCTACCTGCGGGCGATCAACCGCATGCACGAGCTGATCCCGAACGCCAGCGTCACCGGCCAGGTGCTGCTCGGCGGCCGGGACGTCTACGCACGTGGCGCCGACGCGGTGGCCATCCGGCGCGCCATCGGGATGGTCTTCCAGCGGCCGAACCCGTTCCCCACCAAGTCCGTCGCCGACAACATCTGGGCCGGGCCGCGCTACGGGCGCGTCAAGATGCGCCGCGCCGAGCGCGACGAGCTGCTCGAGCGGACGCTGCGCGGTGCCGGCCTGTGGGACGAGGTCAAGAACCGGCTCTTCGCGCCGGCCGGGGGTCTGTCCGGCGGCCAGCAGCAGCGCCTGTGCATCGCGCGCGCCCTGGCCGTGGAGCCCCGGGTGCTGCTCATGGACGAGCCCTGCTCCGCGCTCGATCCGCAGTCCACCCTGCGCATCGAGGAGCTCATCGGCGAGCTCAGCTCACGGCTGACGATCATCATCGTCACGCACAACATGCAGCAGGCCGCCCGCGTGTCCGACCGCACCGCCTTCTTCACGATCGAGAACGAGGGTGAGCCCGGACGCCTGGTGGAGACCGGGCCCACGGACCAGATCTTCACCAGGCCGTCCCACCCGCGCACCGAGGCGTACGTCTCCGGCCGCTTCGGCTGAGGCTCAGCCCAGCCCCAGGAAGCTCCTGAGGGCGTCGATCTCCTCGGGGCCCACGCCGTGTCCGCCCGGCCGCACGATCGCGGTCACCTCCGCCCCCGCCCCACGGTAGGCGGCGACCCCGGCCGCGACCCTCTCCAGGGGCAGGACCGGATCCTCGTCGCCGCCGATGGCCAGCACCGGTCGTCCCCGCAGGCCGCCGAGCGCGTAGACCTCGGGGGGTAGGGGATAGGCGCTCGAGAGAAGGGCCACCCGATCGACCAGGTCGGGGCGCGCGGCCGCGAGGGCCCCGGCCATCATCCCGCCGTTGGAGAACCCCACCACGCTCATGGGCGTCGTCAGGTCCCTCTCGGCGACGGTCGCCTCGAGCCACTCCATCAGCTCGGTGAGGCGCAGGTCCAGGCTCTCGGGCACCGGGTTGCCGATGCCCATGTTGCGGAACCAGGCGAAACCGGGCGGCTGGATCTCCGGGCCGCGGGGCGCCAACACGCCGATGCCCCCGCCGAGAGCCTCGCCCAGGCCGAGCAGGTCGGTCTCGTGTCCCGCCCGCCCGTGGAGCACGAGCACGGTGGGCGCGCCGGGAGCGGCGGGCAGGTGGCGCGATACCAGGGTCATGTGGCCTCCCCGGAGGCGGCCGCCCCCTCGTGTTCGGCCAGGATCTGCTGGGCCACCTCCATCGCGGTCCAGGCGGCCGGGAAGCCGGCCAGGCCGCTCACCGCGATCAGCACCTCGCGAACCTCGTCCGGTGTCACGCCGGCGCCCAGCGCGCCGCGGATGTGCAGGCCGAGCTGGGGCTCCGCCCGCAGCGTGGCCGTGATGGCCATCGCCACGATCGACCGGTCGCGCCGGCTGAGGCCGGGCCGGTTCCAGAGGTCCCCGAACCCGAACGCCGAGGTCAGCTCCTCGAGGTCGGGCGACACCGAGCGCCAGCGCCCGATGGTCTCCTCCCCCAGGTGCAGCTCGGCCAGGGCCCTGCCGCGCGCGAGGCGCTCGTCGGGCGTGGGTGTCGTCATCGCTCCTCCTCAATGGCGGTGGACGTCATCGGCGCGAGCCCGTGGCGCGGCACGCGCAGCGGGGTGAGCCGCTCCTCGATCGCCGCGCGATAGCTCTCGTACCGCGGGGGCAGGCGCAGCGCCTCGCCCAGGCTCTCGACCGGCTCGTCCACCGGGAAGCCCGGGCTCTCGGTCGCGATCTCGAACAGCACGGCCCCCGGCTCGCGGAAGTAGATCGAGGCGAAGTACTGCCGATCGATGACGCCTGTCGGGTGGGCGCCGCCGGCGCGCACCCGCTCGCCCCACGCCGCGTGGTCGGCGTCGGTCGAGGTCCACGCCACGTGATGCACCGTGCCCGCCCCGGGCTCGCCGCGCCGGTCCGGCGCGGGGTCGAGCACGTAGACGCCCCGCCGCTCCTCGCCGGCGGTCGCGAACCGCCCGCCGCCGAGGCTCTCGAAGCCCAGGACGTCGGTCAGGAGGCCCTCGGTGGCCTCCGGCGCGCGGCTGTGGGCCCGGACGCCGGCGATCCCGGTGAGCGCGTGCTCGACCGGGATGTCGGGCGAGTACGCGGCGCGCGGGGCGCCCTCGGCCTCGGTGCCGGGCACGATCTCGATCGCAAGCCCCTCCGGGTCCGACGACACCAGCGTGCCGTCGCGCAGGTCCACCGGGCGCCCGGCGTCCCCCAGCCGCTGGGCCCACCACTCGAGGGCGTCCTCCGAGGGCGCCCGCCAGATGATGCGGTGGACCATGCCCGGCCCGGGCCGGCCCACCGGCGCGCCGGGGATCTCGAAGAACGTGACGATGCTCCCTGGCGTGCCGGTCTCGTCGCCGAAGTAGAGGTGGTACATGTCAGGCGCGTCGAAGTTGACCGTCGTCTTCACGAGCCGCAGCCCCAGCACGGGTACCCAGAAGTCCACCGCGCGCTGTGCGTCGCTCGTGATGGCAGTGACGTGATGAATGCCGTCGAGGCGCATCCGGGCTCTCCCTCCGAGGCCGCCCTCCGGGCCGCCTGGTAACGTCGTTGCATGAGCAAGCACAATGATAGTTGATGATGCAAGCAAACGTCAATGAGGCCCGGGGGCGGGACGGCGCTCCGCTCACTCCCCTCGAGTTGGGCGCCTGGCGCGGGATGCTGGCCGTGCACGCCGCTCTGGTGCGGCGGCTGGACGAGGATCTGCGCGCGCGCCACGGGCTGTCCGCCACCTCCTACGAGGTGCTGATGCTGCTCGGCGACGCGCCGCGTGGACGTCTGCGCGTCTCGGCCCTCTCGGCGGCCACCCTCCTCAGCGTCAGTGGCATGAGCAGGATGGTCGATCGCCTGGTGCGCGAGGGCCTCGTGGTGAAGGAATCGTGTCAGGACGATGGCCGCGGGGCCGAGGTGGCCCTGACGGCGCCCGGGCGCGTCCGCCTGCGCGCCGCTCGCGCCAGCCACCTGGCCGGGGTGCGGCGCGAGTTCCTGTCGCGCTTCAGCGACGAGGAGCTCGCCCGGATGGGCCACTTCTGGACCCGCCTGGATCCGGCGCTCGCCGAGGGGTGACCGCCAGGGGCTCACCGGCCCCTCCAACCGGTCCCCGGCCGGTGCTCGGGCTCTGGTGACTCCGGGCGCCGGCGGGGGCGCGTCTCGGCGCACCGGGAGTCGGGCACAGTGTCCCCGGCCGCGTCACCGCCGGAGTTACGCCCGTGTTGCCAGGCCGTGACCCCCGGTGACGCCGGGCGTCCTCACTCGCCGCCGCGCGCCTGCGCGTCCGCGGATGCCGGGACGGGGGGCGCAGCAGCGACGGAATCCTCGTCCTCGGCCTCGTGGCGCAGGGTGTTGAAGCTGACGCCCTCGGCGAGCAGGAACAGGAAGCCGACGGCGACGCCGACGAGGGCCTCGGTGCCCTGGAGCACCACCGCGAAGGCCAGGGCCTGCGTGGCGCCGACGTTGTACGACGCCGTCAGCGGCACGACGGCGGCGGCCTGGAAGACGAGCAGGTTGCCGGGCAGCACGGGGAAGGCCTGGGCGAGGGTGATCGTCACCAGCAGCAGGCCCGCGCCGCCCCAGCCGACATACCCGAGGCCGAATGACTCGAGGGTGAAGTAGATACCGGCCCACTGACAGAACCAGGTGGCGAGGCTGGCCCCGACGACCACGCTCATGCGCCGCGGGTTGCGCAGCCCGAGGTGGCTTTCGCGGACTCCGCCCCACAGGCGCGCCACCGCGCGGGTCGCCCGCGACCAGAGCGTCCCGGTGTTGAGCCAGGGCGGCAGTTGGCGGCCCGGCCCCGAGAGCAGGGCGACGATGACGATCGCCAGGCACCCCACGCCCAGCGCGATGGACGCGAACCAGGCGTAGGACGGCAGCGGCAGGAAGATGCCGATGCCCACGACCAGCACCACCCAGGTGATCGTGGAGACCAGGTTCTCGGCCACCACGGTGCCGAGCAGGGTGGTGGTGGGCGGGGTGGGTCCTCGCCGCTCCATGCGGCGCCGCAGCAGCAGCACCTTGACGATCTCCCCGACCCGCGCCGCGAGCAGCGCGTTGAAGAGGAATCCGACGAAGAGCGGGCCGATCAGGTCGCGATAGCGCGTACGCTGCGTGACCGCCGGAAGGGCGTCCACGACGCCCTTCCAGGCGAGGCCCTTGAAGCCGACGGACGCGAAGTTGGCGACGACGGCGGCCGCCAGGAACCACCACGACGTGATCTGGAAGGCGTCCTGGATCTTGCCGAGGTCGAGCTTCCAGAAGGCCAGCGTGCCGATGATCAGGATCAGCGCGATCTGCGCGACGGTCCGCACCAGGTGCTTCCCGGTGAGGCGCCGCCACGTGGAGGCGGCCTGGGTGCTCACGCGGCGGTGACCAGCTCGCCCAGGGTCACCAGCGCGAGGGCGCGCTCGCGCGCGCCCCGGCAGATGTCGGGGAGGGCCTCGGCGGTCTGGTGCCGCGGCCGGCCCGGCGCCCATCCGTCGGCGTCGTGCAGCAGCAGGATGGTGCCGGGGCGCAGCGCCTCCGCCGCCCGCCGGGCGATCGTGGCCGCCCCCGGTTCGGCCGAGTCGAACACCCCGCGGGTCCATGCGGCCATGCGGTAGCCGGCGCGCCGCGCGCCCAGGGCCGTGGCCGGGCCGCGGAACCCGTGTGGCGCGCGGAAGAGACGCGACATGGCGTCCGGGCCGGCCGCCCGGGCGACCGCGCGCTCGGTGCGTTCCAGCTGGTCGGCGACGTGCGCCGCGCCGCGGAAGATCAGGATGCCGTGGTCGTAGCCGTGATTGGCCAGCTCGTGCCCCTCGGCGACCATGCGGCGCACCATCTCCGGGTGCCGGTCGACCTGCCGGCCCAGCACGAAGAAGGTCGCCCGTACGCCTTCCCTGGCGAGGGCGTCGAGGACGTCCGGCGTCGAGGGCCCGGGGCCGTCGTCGAAGGTCAGGGCGGCCCGCGGCCGATCGGCCGGACCGCGCCACAGGGCGCGCCCCAGGGCCGGGTTGCGCGGCATGAAGGCCGCGACGCCCGCGACCCCGGCGGCGGCGACCAGGATCGCTGCGGTGGCCGGCCGGCGGCGGACGAGGGTGGCGGCGCAGAGCGCGACACCGACGCCGGTCCATACGGCGCGATGCACGGCTTGGCCCTTTCGCATCGGCTGCGTCATGGCTTCGGGATCTCGCGCATGCGCCGACCCGCGGCGCCCGACGATGCTATCAATGCTCCGCCGGCGCGACGCCCACCGCCTGTTTGGCACACCGGAGGGGAGAGTGCCAGCGGTCTGAGGGCGTCGTCTATAATCGGCTGTCCGTTCCGGGTCGTCCGTTCGAGGTGTTTGCGTGCCGTTCTACGAGTATCGATGCGTCAAGGGTCACACGTTCGAGATGCGCCAGAGCATGAGCGACGAGCCCGTGACCACGTGCGAGGTCTGCGGCGCGGAGGCGTCGCGGGTGCTCTTCGCCCCCGCGATCCACTTCAAGGGCTCGGGCTTCCACAACACCGACTACGGCTCCAAGAGGCGCGGCGGTGGCGATGACGGAGGCACCGGCGCCGGTGGCTCCGCCGACTCCGGCGCGAACGGCGCGGGCACGTCCGACTCCGGCAGCGGCGCGAGCACATCCGACTCCGGGGCGTCGTCCGGCACGGCGTCCGAGTCGTCCGGTGGCTCGTCCACGACGGTGGGGCTCGACAAAGTCTGATGGCTCACCCGCGCGGCCTGCGGCTGCGGCATCCGGCGCGGCTGGTGGTGGCGGGGTTCGCGGGGGTCATCCTGGTCGGCGCGGCCCTGCTGTGCCTGCCCGTCGCGACCAACGGACCGGGCGGCGCCTCGTTCCACATCGCGATCTTCCAGGCCACCGGGGCGGTCACGCTCGGCGGGATGACCCTGGTCGACGTGGCGACCTACTGGAGCCCCGCCGGTCAGGCGATCATCCTCGTCCTGGTGGAGATCGGCGGTCTCGGCATCGTGACCAGCGCGCTGCTGCTGTTCCTGCTGGTGGCGCGGCGCGTCGGGCTGCGGACCCGCCTGGTCGCGCAGGCCGAGATCCACACCTTCGGGCTGGGCGGCATGCGTCGCCTCATCCTCGCCATCGTCGGGTTCACGCTCGCCTTCCAGGCGCTGGCGTCGCTCGCGCTGTTCCTGTTGCTGCTCACCACGGGCCGGTCGCCGGGCACGGCGGCTTGGGAGGGGGTCTTCCATGGCATCGCCGCCTTCAACAACGCCGGCATCTCGATCTTCCCCGGCGGCATGACGGCGTTCGCGGACGACCCCGGCATCCTGATCACGGTCGCGGTGGCGGTCATCGTGGGCGGGCTCGGCTTTCCCGTGTGGCTCGAGCTGTGGCGTCATCCGCGACATCCGGCGCGCTGGACCGTCCACGCCAAGCTGACGCTCGCCGCGACGGCGGTCCTGCTGGTGATCGGCATCGGTGTCGTCACCGCGCTCGAGTGGTCCAACCCGGGCACCCTGGGCGCGCTGAGCGTCCCCGACCGCCTCACCAACGGCGCCTTCGCGGGCGTCATGCCCCGCACCGCGGGCTTCAGCTCCCTCGACTATGGCGCCTTCAACCAGGATTCGCTGCTCTTCACGGACATGCTGATGTTCGCCGGCGGCGGAAGCGGATCGGTCGCGGGCGGCATCAAGGTCACCACTCTGGCGCTGCTGTTCCTGGTCGTGTGGGGCGAGATCCGGGGCGAGTCGGAGGTCAACGCCTTCCACCGGCGCATGCCGGCGCCCGTCCTGCGCCAGGCCCTGACGCTCGCGATCGCCTCGATGGCGGCCGTCGCCGCGGGGACCCTGGTGGTGCTGTCCAGCAACGACCTGGGCCTCTCCCCGGTCCTGCTCGAGGTGATGGCCGCGTTCACGACCACCGGGCTCAGCACCGGCGTCACGCCCCAGATCAACGGGGTGGGGCACGCCGTGCTCATGGCGTTGATGTTCCTCGGCCGGGTGGGTCCGCTTACGCTTGGGGTCGCCCTCGTGCTGCGCGAGCGCGAGCGCCTGTACAGCCATCCCGAGGAAAGGCCCATCGTTGGGTAGCGACGGTCAGACACTGGTGATCGGCCTCGGGCGCTTCGGCAAGGCCCTGGCGGGGACGCTCGCGAACCTCGGCCACGAGGTGATGGGAGTCGACGCGTCGGAGCGGGTCGTGCAGGGCTGCGCGTCCATCATGACGCACGTGGTGCGGGCCGACGCGACCGACATCGAGGCCCTGCGCCAGATCGGGGCGCCCGACTTCCCGACCGCCGTGGTGGCGATCGGCACCGACATCCAGGCGAGCATCCTCATCACCTACTCGCTGGTCAACCTGGGCGTGCCACGGATCTGGGCCAAGGCGATCACCGCCGAGCACGGCGCCATCCTCGAGCGCGTCGGCGCCCACCGCGTCGTGTTCCCCGAGCGGGACATGGGCGTGCGGGTGGCCCACACGATGGTGGGCCGGACGGTCAACTACGTCCCGCTCGACGAGGACTTCGTGCTGGTCGAGACCACCGTTCCCCGCGGAATCGTGGGCAAGACGCTGCGGGATGCCGAGCTGCGCACGAGGCACGACGTCACCGTGGTCTGCATCAAGCAGCCCGGGGGCCGGTTCTCGTACGCCACCCCGGAGACCCTTGTCAACGAGGGCGACCTGATCGTCGTCGCGGGACAGGTCAAGCAGGCCCAGGCCTTCGCCGCCCTCGAGTAGCGACTAGCCGGAGCGTCCGGTGGAGGTCGTCCCCATGAACTTGGCGATCTCCTTCTCGTTGAGGTCCGGGTCGGTCTGGACCACGTAGGAGACGCCGTCGATCATCTGCGGCTCGCCGGTCAGCAGGATCCGATCCGACTTCTCCTGCTTCAGGCGGCCTTGCAGCCAGCCCATCTTGACCATGTCGATCGTGCCGATGTCGGTCGCCAGGCTGCGCACCACGGCCGCGCCGCGCCAGGGCGCTCGCCAGATGTTGCCGAGCGACAGCACCTTGCTCTTCATCCCGGCGACGACGGCCTGCTGGCGCAGGGCGCGCTGGAAGTCGCCGTCGCACTTGCGCACGCGCGCGAACTGCAGGGCGCGCGCTCCGTCCAGGTTGATCCGGCCCTTCGGGAAGCTGACCGTGATGCCGCCCGAGTACGGGCAATCGACCAGCGCCGTCGGGTTGTAGACCGACACGCCGCCGAGGGCGTCGACCATCTTCGGGAACCCCCCGAACTTGACGATCATGATGTGGTTGATGGGCACCCCGGTGAGGCGCTTGACCGCGTTGATCATGGAGGCCTGGCCGCCGAAGTAGTACGCCGCGTTGATCTTCTGCGTGCCGACCACGGGGACATCGACGCGCCAGTCGCGCGGGATCGACAGATAGCTGATGCGCCCGGTGTCGGGGTTGGTGCGCATGATCAGGACCGTGTCGGCCCGGCTGCGGCGCTCCCCGGGGCGGGCGTCGACGCCCAGGATGAGGGTATTCGTGGGCGTCCCCAGCATGCCGCCGGGCGCCGGATCGAGGGCGCGGTGCGCGGCGGGGGTGATCTTGCGGTTGGCCTCCTTCACCGCGCCGTTGAGCGCGATGTATCCGAGGACCGCCCACGCGATCAGCAGGACGAAGAAGAGGATCGCGATGCGCGCGATCCAGCCCCCCGGGCCGAGGCCCTTGAACGACCAGCGGCTGCGCCCCTCGCGCTGCAGCGCGCGGCGCTGCTGGCGCTCGAGACGCCCGGGACGCGGGGATCGCAGCGCGGGATCGGGCGGCGGGCGGCGGCCTCCGGGCGGCGCCTCGGCGGCGCCCGTCTCACGCTCGGTCAGGGCGCGGAGCCCGGCGAGTCCGTCCTCGGCGCCCGGCTCGTCGGCGGTTCCGCGGGCGCGGAAACGCCGGTAGGGCTTGGTCGTCCGGCTCATCGGCGGGCAATGGTAGCGTCCGCCTCGGCGAGAACGGACAGACTCGGGAAGGGGCCGCCGTGGCGGACGCGGGTGGCCTGGTGGTGGTGGGGACTCCGATCGGCAACCTCGACGACCTCAGCCCGCGCGCCGCGGGCTGTCTGCGCGCGGCAGATCTCGTGGCCTGTGAGGACACCCGCCGCACCGCCACCCTGTTGCGGCACGCCGGAGCCGACGTGCGCATGGTGGCCGTCCACCGCCACAACGAGGCGGCGCGGTCGGCGGACCTGGTCCGGCGCATGCGCGAGGGGGCCCGCGTGGCCCTGGTCAGTGACGCCGGCATGCCGCTGGTCAGCGACCCCGGCGCGCGTCTGGTGGCCGCCGCGATCGATGCCGGCCTCCCCGTGACGGTGATCCCCGGCCCGAGCTCGGTGACCGTGGCCCTCGCCGCGTCCGGCCTGGCGGGCGAGGGGGGCTTCGAGTTCCTCGGCTTCGTCCCGCGCCGTGGCGCGGACCGTCGTGAGGCGATGGAGCGGATCGGCGCGCTCACGGTGCCCGCGGTGGCCTTCGAGAGCGCCCAGAGGCTGCCCGCCCTGCTCTCCGAGCTGGCGGCCGCGTGGCCCGGGCGCCCGGTCGCGGTCTGCCGCGAGCTGACCAAGCTGCACGAGGAGGTCGTGCGGGGAACGGCCGAGGAGCTCGCAGCGCGCTTCGCCGAGCCCCCCCGCGGGGAGATCACCGTCGTGATCGGCCCCGCCGCCACTCCGGAGACGGACGCGGGCGGCGCCGGCCTGCGCGCGGCGATGGCCCTGCTGCTGGACGCCGGCGTCGGCGCGGCCCGCGCCGCCGACGTGGCGGCCCGGCTGGGCGTGGCCTCTCGCAACCGGGCCTACACGGCCGCGCTCGAGGTGGCCGAGGAGAGGCGCAGCTCCACGTAGTCGGACCGGATGGGAGCCGCCTGCGCGGTCACCTCGGAGGCGATCCTCGCGAGCCGGCCCCAGTCGCCCAGCACGACCGCCCGCGCGATGGTCTCCTCAACCGGCGCCACGCGCACCGTCCGCCCGCAGACGACCACCCCGTGCGACCACTCGCGCTGCAGGGCGAAGTCGGGCGGGAGACGGTGCGAGGGGCCCGTCACCGTGAGGTCGCACGTCACGTCCACCTCGACGCCGGCGAGCCACAGGGTCGCGCGGCGCGAGGCGCGACCGGCGCCCCCGGCCGGGACCAGCGGGGCGCCCAGTCGCCGCGCGACGCCCGCGGCGTCGCCCGCGGCCACCTCGATGTCGATGTCCCGCGGCCGCACGCCATAGCCCAGCAGGGCCCGTCCCGCGCTGCCGCCGAGGAGCCACGCGCGGTCGTCGCGGCCGAGCAGGTCGGCCAGGGCCGCGACGGCGGTCAGCGGGCGCGGCGCGAGGGACGCTGTCATTACACTCCGGGATCGTGGCCGACGGACGCTTCTACCTCACGACGCCGATCTACTACGTCAACGCGGACCCGCACATCGGTCACGCGTACACGACGATCATGGCCGACATCATCGCCCGCCATCACCGCCAGCTCGGCGAGGAGGTCTTCTTCCTGACCGGCACCGACGAGCACGGCGGCAAGATCGCGGCCTCGGCCGAGCGCGAGGGGCGCACCCCGCGCGAGCAGGCCGACATCCTCTCGGCGCGCTTTCGCGCCCTGGGGGGCGTGCTGGACGCGACCAACGACTTCTTCATCCGCACCACCGACCCCGAGCACGAGGCCGAGGTGCAGCGCATCTTCCAGCGGCTGCACGACTCGGGCGACATCTACAAGGGCAGCTACGGGGGCTGGTACTGCTCGGCCTGCGAGGCGTTCTACACCGAGGACGACCTGCTCGAGGGCCGTCTGTGCCCGATCCACCACACGCCGGTCGAGTGGGTGGAGGAGGAGAACTGGTTCTTCCGCCTGCCGGCCTATCGCGAGCGCCTGCTCGAGCACTTCGACGCCAACCCGGGCTGGATCCAGCCGCAGGCGCGCTTCAACGAGGCGCGCCGGATGATCGAGCTGGGCCTCGACGAGCTGTCGGTGTCGCGCGCTCAGGTGGAGTGGGGCGTGCCGGTGCCGTGGGACCCCGAGCAGACGATCTACGTCTGGATCGACGCGCTGCTCAACTACCGCACGGCCCTCGGGTACGCCCGGCCCGGTGAGGACCTCGTCGCCGAGTTCTGGCCGCCCGACCTGCAGCTGATGGCCAAGGACATCCTCAAGTTCCACGCGGTCATCTGGCCGGCGATGCTGATGGCGGCGGGCCTCGAGCTGCCCCGGCGGCTGATGATCCACGGCTACGTCCTCAAGGGCGGCGAGAAGATGAGCAAGACCACCGGCAACGTGGTCGACCCCTTCCCGTTCATCGAGCGGTACGGCATCGACGCGCTGCGCTACTACCTGGCGCGCGAGGTGCGCTTCGGCGAGGACGGCACGTTCACGGCCGAGGGCTTCGAGGCCCGCTACTCGCAGGAGCTGGCCAACGAGCTGGGCAACCTGCTGAATCGCGTCGTCAGCATGATCGGCCGGTACCGCGACGGCGTGGTGCCCGACGATCGCGGCGACGACGGCGAGCTGGCCGCCGAGGTGGCCGACGCCGCCCGCGCGTTCGCCGCCGACCTCGACCGCCTCGACATCTCGCGCGCCATCGAGGGCGTCTGGCGCATCGTGCAGCGCCTCAACCGCCTGGTGGAGCAGCGCGCGCCGTGGACGCTGGCCAAGCATCCCGAGCGCGCCGGCGAGCTCGATCAGACCCTGTACAGCCTGGCCGAGGGGCTGCGCTCGGTGGCGATCCTGCTCTGGCCCGTCATCCCCTCCTCGGCCGAGCGCATACTGGCCGCCCTCGGGCAGGATCCCGCCCGCCTCGATCTGGCCGCCGCGGCCTGGGGCGGCGGCGATCCGGGTGTCACGGTGGCGCCCGCCGGGCAGCTGTTCCCCCGCGTGGAGGAGGAGGCGGCGTAGTCGACACCCACGCCCACCTGGACTCGTGCGACGTCCCGGCGGCCGAGCTGATCGCCGAGGCCGCCGCGGCCGGCGTGGAGCGGATCGTCGCGATCGGCGTGGGGCGGGCCTCCAGCGAGACGGCCGTCGCCCTCACCGAGGCGCACCCGGGGGTGTTCGCCGCCGTTGGCGTCCACCCCAACGACGCCGATGGTTTCACGGACGCGGACATCGCCTGGATGCGCGAGCTGCTCGCCCATCCCAAGGTGGTGGCGGTGGGGGAGTGCGGTCTCGACTACTACCGCGACCACGCACGGCCCGAGGCCCAGCGCCGTGCCTTCTCCGCCCAGATCGACCTGGCCCGCGAGGCCGAGGTGCCCCTGGTGATCCATACCCGTGACGCCGCCGGCGAGACGTTCGCGATGCTCGCCGACGAGGCCGCCGACCATCCGGTGGTGCTCCATTGCTTCTCGCTGCCGGACCGTCTCGCGGAGGCCGCCGAGCGCGGCTACATGCTGAGCTTCGCCGGCCCCGTCACCTTTCCCAGGTCGCTCGACCTGCAGCGCGCCGCCCGCGAGGTGCCGGACCATCTTCTGCTGGTGGAGACCGACAGCCCCTACCTGGCGCCCGTGCCGCGCCGCGGACGCCCCAACCGCCCCGCGAACGTGGCCCACACGCTGCGTTTCATCGCCGGTCTGCGCGGTGTGTCCGACGCCGATCTCGACGCCCTCACCACCTCCAACGCCGCCCGCGTCTTCGCCTTCTGACCCGCCGCCCCCGGGCGAGCGCATGGGGGTGATGCGCAGCCTCGCCGCGCACGGCATCCGGCCCGACACCGACCTCGGCCAGCACTTCCTGCTCGACGAGAACCTGGTCGACCTGGCGATTCGCGAGGCCGGGGTGCACGAGGGAGACGTCGTGCTGGAGGTGGGTGCCGGGCTGGGCGTGCTCACGGTCCCCCTGTCACGCGCCGCGTCGTGGGTGCATGCGGTGGAGTTCGACCGGCGCCTGGAGCCCGCGCTCGCCGAGGCCCTGGCCGGCCGCGACAACGTGAGTATCCACTGGGGTGACGCGATGCGCCTGCCTCTCGGCGATCTGGCGCCGCCCCCGTCGGCGCTGGTCGCCAACCTGCCCTATTCGATCGCCACGCCGCTGGTGCTCGAGAGCCTGTGGGGCCTGCCCTCGCTCGAGCGCTGGTGCGTGATGGTGCAGCGCGAGGTCGTGGACCGCTGGCTCTCGGCCCCCGGAGGCCGGCTCTACGGCGCCCCGTCGGTGCTGCTCCAGCTCGCCACCGAGGTGACGTTCCGCCGCTCGGTCGGACGAGAGGTGTTCACGCCGCGCCCCCGGGTCGACTCGGCGCTGGTCGCCCTGCGCCGCACCGGTCCGGGGCCCTCGCCCGAGACGCGGCGGCTGGTGCGCGCGGCGTTCGCGACCCGCCGCAAGACGCTGGTCAACGCGCTCGGGCTGGCGGGCGCCGACCGCGCCCGGGTCGCAGAGGCCCTGGAGCGGCTCGGCCGATCGCCGACCGTCCGACCCGAGGCGCTCGCGCCTGGCGACTTCACTGCGCTGACGGAGGAGATCGCGTGGACCGCGTGATCCTCCACGCTCCCGCGAAGATCAACCTCCGGCTTGCCGTCGGACCCCGGGGAGAGGACGGCTACCACCCCCTGACGACCCTGATGGTCGCGCTCGCCGGCGTGGCCGACATCGTCACGGCACAGCGCGCCGACCGGCGCGTCGTCGCCTGCCCCGGCATCGAGGGTCCCGCCAACCTGGCCTGGAGAGCGCTGGACGTCCTGGAGGCGGAGGTCGGCAGGGCGTTGCCGCTGGAGGTGCGCATCGAGAAGGGGATCCCCGCGCAGGCCGGGCTCGGCGGCGGATCGAGCGACGCGGCGGCCACCCTCGTCGCGGCCGACCGCATCCATGGCCTGGGGCTGGGCGACCAGGGGCTCGAGCGTATCGCGGCCGAGGTCGGATCGGATGTTCCCTTCTTCGTGCGCGCCGGCGCCCAATGGGCGCGGGGGCGCGGGGAGCGCCTGCGCCCCGCCTTCGCGCCGGCGTTCACGGCGCTGCTGGCCAAGGCGCCCGGCGGGCTCTCGACCGCCGCCGTCTACGCCGCGTTCGATCGCCTGCCGCCGCCCCCGCCGGCCGCCGACGTCGCTCCGCCGCCCGGGCTGCCCGCCCTGGCGGGCTGGGTGCGCAACGATCTCTGGCCGGCGGCCCTCGCGCTGCAGCCGTCCCTCGGGGCGACGGCGCGCGCCCTCTCCGCCGCCGGCGCCGAGGCGGTGGTGCTGTGCGGCAGCGGATCGTGCCTCGCCGGGCTCTTCCCGGGCCGGGCCGCCGCAACCGCGGCCCGCGCCGGTCTCCCCGATCGGTGGTTCCGCGCCGTCGTCGAGCCGCTGGCTCCGCTTCCCCGCTGATCGGCCGTCCGGATCCCCCCCGTGCGGGGGGGATCCGGACGGTGCGAACCCCCCCGAGGTCGCCGCCCGAATGGTGGCGAATAGCGGCCATTTCCGTATGTCGCGGCGATAGGTTTGGATCGTGGATCACCTTCCCCACGTCGCCGCGGACAGCATTCCCGGGCTGATCGCGGTGATCGACGAGCGCGACCACTTCACGGCGCGCCACTCCGCCGACGTCGGGCGGCTCTGCCGCCTGGTCGCGATGGACCTGGGATGGGCCGCCGAGGACGTCGCGCTCGCCCATGTCGCGGGCCTGGTGCACGACATCGGCAGGGTCGGGCTCCCGAACGCCGTGCTGACCGCGCCGGGGCGCCTGAGCCCCGCCCAGTGGGAGATGATGCACAGTCATCCCGACCGCGGCGCGGACCTCCTGGCGTCGCTCGGCGTCGCCGCCCCCATCGTCAACGGCGTCCGGGCGCACCACGAGCGCTGGGACGGGAGCGGGTATCCCCGCGGGCTCTGCGCGTCCGACATCCCGCTGCTCGGTCGCCTGATCGGGCTCTGCGAGTCGTTCGACGCGATGACCGCCCGCCGCCCCTTCGGCCGGGCGAAGCCGCACGTCGTGGCGTGGTCGGAGGTCGCCCACGAGGCGGGCATCCTCTACGACCCCGAGATGTGCCACGCCCTGCTCGACGTCATCGGCGCCGGCCGCCCCGGGGAGGCCCTCTCCGCCCGCGATTTCGCCGACCAGTGGCGGCTGGCCCGCACGGAGGCACGCTCCCGGGCGACCTTGGAATCCGATCGGAGCGAGTGGAGCGGGGCGGTCCCTCGTACCCCGGTCGATCAGTCGTGACGACCGCATCGGAGCGAGCGTGAGGGACGCGCCGGGCGCCCGGACGTGGGGATCGCCCGCGGTGGGCGTGGACAGCGGGAGCCGCACGCCCCGCCGCTCGCTGGGGGTGAGCGGGCCCCGCTAAACTGATCTCATGGACGACCCGCTCCTCACCATCGAGGCCCGCCCGACGACCGTGCTGGGCCGCGCCCACCAGTGGATCCGCGGACGGCGCATCATGCTGTCCGGGGTGCTGGCCCTGCTCGAGGTGGTGGCCTTCATCGTCTGGCGCCCGAGCGCGCTCCTGCTCGCCACCCTCGCCGTCGTGATCCTGGTGCTCTGCGTCGCGGGCGCCACGCGCCTGGGTCCGGGGATCCCGCGCGACCTCCTGTGGATCGGGGCCATCGCGCAGGGAATCGTGGTCGTGATCCCTCTGGTCGTGGGGCTCTCGCTGGTTGCCGGCCTGCTCGTGGCGGTGGTCCTGATCGTGGGCCTCGTCGCCGCCGCGGCACGCTGGCGGGTGTGACTCCGGCCGCTCCACCGCCACCCCCGGCGATCGTCGCCGAACAGCAGGTCGCGACGTCCGCCCGGCGCGATCCGCTGCTCGGGCAGCAGGGGTTCCTCGCCCGCATCGGATGGACCGCTCCCGCCGCCCGGGGCCGGCGCCCTCTGGTCGCGGTGCTCGACACCGGCGTCGACGCGAGCGATCCCGATCTGCGCGGCGTGGTGCTGACCGGGGCGGCGCGCTCGTTCGTGGACGGCACCGAGGCGGGGACCGACCCCGAGGGCCACGGCACCAGCGTCGCGGGCATCATCGCGGCCCGCGCCGGCAACGGGGTGGGGGGCGCCGGAGTCGCGGCGGCCCGCATCCTGCCGGTCGCGATCGCGGACGCCGACGGACGCACCACCCCCGCGGCGCTCGTGAAGGGGTTGCGCTACGCGACGGCCCGGGGCGCGCGGGTGATCAACATCTCCTTCGGCGGGCGCGGGTACTCCGCCGCCGAGCAGACCGCGATCGACGACGCGGTGCGCGCGGGCGCCCTCGTGGTCGTCGCGGCCGGCAACGACGGCGGCGCGGGGGGCGCCCCGGCCTACCCCGGGGCGTACCGCCAGGTGCTCACCGTGGGCGCCCTCGGGTCCGGCGGTCGCGCGCTCGCCATCTCGGAGCGCGGCCCGCAGGTGGCGATCGCCGCGCCGGGCAAGGGCATCGCCTCGATCCCGCCCCGGGGGCTGCCGGGCATCCGCGCCACCGGCCTCGTGCGTCGCACCGGGACCTCGATGGCCGCGGCGATCGTGTCGGGCGCGGCGGCGCGGATCATCGCGCGCCACCCGCGCTGGACGGCTCAGCAGGTGCGGACGGCGCTGCGGGAGACCGCGCGCGATGTGCCCCCGGCCGGCGACGACCTCTCGACGGGGGCGGGCGCCCTCGATCTGCGCGCCGCCCTCGCGGCGCACGCTCCGCCGAAGGAGGATCCCGAGCCCAACGACGACACGGTGCTCGCGGCCAGGACGCCCAAGCTCCGCGTGGGCGGCGCGCCGACCGTGGTCCGGGGGCGCACCGGGTCGACCTCCGACCCGCGCGACGGGTTCCCCGTGGTCCTCGCGGCAGGGCAGTCCCTCTCGGTTCAGCTCCGCCCGACCGGCGCGACCGGCGCCGATCTCGATCTCGCCCTCTGGCGGCCGGGCACCCCGGCCCGTCGGCGCGGGCCGCTCTTCGGGCGCACCTGGCTCGCCGCCTCGTCGCTCGGGCCCGGGGCCGACGAGCGGATCGACGTGGTCGCGCCGGTCGCGGGCAGGTACACGCTCGAGGTGCAGGGTCTGCGCGGCGAGGCTCCCTACGAGCTGACGCTGCAACCACGATAAGGCCCCCTTCACCGCGCCCGGGACTTCCGGCGCGCGGGCCGACAGTCCACAATGAGGCTCTGATGACGACAGCCCGCGAAGCGCCCACCACCCACGACCTCTCGGACCCCTCGCTCTACATCAACCGCGAGGTGTCCTGGCTGGACTTCAACGCGCGCGTGCTCGCCCTGGCGCGCAGGCCCGAGGTGCCGCTGCTCGAGCGGTGCAAGTTCCTCGCGATCTTCTCGAGCAACCTCGACGAGTTCTTCATGGTCCGCGTGGCCGCGGTGCAGGACGCCCTCGAGGCCGGCCGCCGGCCGTTGACGCCCGACCAGCTGCCCCGCGAGGAAGTGCTCGACCGGATCACGGAGCGGGTGCGCGAGCTGACGTCGGAGCAGAGCCGCATCTGGCGCGAGGAGCTGCTGCCCGAGCTGGCCGAGAACGGCGTCGAGGTGGTGTCGTTCACGGACCTCAGCCCGGCGGATCGGCGCCAGGTCGACGTGCAGTTCGACCGTGAGGTGTATCCGGTGCTGACGCCGCTGGCGGTCGGTCCCGGGCTGCCGTTCCCGTATATCTCGGGCCTCTCGCTCAACCTCGGCCTGCGGGTGCGCGACCCGGTGAAGGGCGAGATGCGCTTCGCCCGCATCAAGGTGCCCCCCCGGCTCCCGCGGTTCCTGCCCGTCGACGACCACCGGCTCGTGCCGCTGGAGGATGTCATCCGGTGCCACGTCGAACGGCTCTTCCCCGGGATGGAGGTGCTCGACAGCTCGCTGTTCCGCGTGACGCGTGACGCGGACTTCTCGATCTCCGACGAGTCGGACGACCTGCTCGGTGCCGTCGAGGCCCAGCTCCGGCGCCGCCGGTTCGGGCACGTGGTCCGCCTCGAGGTGGAGGAGGACGCCCCGGACGGCCTCGTCGAGGATCTCATCGAGGCCCTCGAGGTCGGCGAGCGCGACACCTTCCGCATCCAGCCGCCGCTCGACTTCACCTCGTTGTGGTCGCTCGCGACCATGGATCGCCCGGAGCTGCGCGATCCTCCGTGGGAGCCGCGCACGCGCCCCCTCCTGCGGCCGGAGGAGGGAGAGAGGCTTGACATCTTCGCCGCGATCCGCGCCGGCGACATCCTGGTGCACCACCCGTACGACGACTTCCATACGAGCGTCGAGCGGTTCGTCGAGCAGGCCGTCGAGGATCCCAACGTCCTGGCGATCAAGCAGACCGTGTACCGCACGAGCGGCGACTCGCCCATCGTCCCGGCGCTGATGCGCGCCGCCGAGCAGGGCAAGCAGACCGTCTGCCTGGTGGAGGTGCAGGCCCGCTTCGACGAGGAGCGCAACATCCAGTGGGCGCGGGCCCTGGAGCGGTCGGGCGTCCACGTCGTCTATGGCCTGAGCGGCCTCAAGACCCACGCCAAGCTGGCGCTGGTCCTGCGGCGCGAGGGCAACCGGGTGCGTCGATACGTCCACTTCGGGACGGGCAACTACAACCCGTCCACCGCGCGCCTCTACACCGACTACGGCCTGTTCACATGTCGCGAGGACATCGCGGAGGACGTGGCGGACCTCTTCAACCACCTGACCGGATTCGCCCGCCCGCCGATGTACCGGCGTGCCCTCGTGGCGCCGGCGGACATGCGCGACGGCATCATCCGCGAGATCGACCGGGCGATCGCGGGGCACTCGGAGGCGTCGCCCTCGCGCATCGTGATCAAGCTGAACTCGATCATCGACGGGCCGATCATCCAGGCGATCTACCGTGCGTCCCAAGCGGGGGTCCCGGTCGACATGATCGTCCGCGGCATCACCGGTCTGCGCCCCGGCATCCCGGGCGTGAGCGAGAACGTCCGCGTGATTTCGGTCGTCGGGCGTTTTCTGGAGCACGCCCGCGTCTTCGCCTTCACGGTGGGCGGGGAGACGATGTACCTGATCGGCTCCGCCGACATGATGGCCCGCAACCTCGACAACCGCGTGGAGCTGGTGGGCCCGATCGACGACGAGCAGGCCTGCGCGGAGATCCAGATGGCGCTCGACCTGCAGCTCGCCGACACCGCGCTGGCGTGGGAGCTCCGAGCGGACGGCACCTGGCAGCGCGTCACCCCGGCCCCGGGCGAGGAGCCGCTCAACTGCCAGGACGCCCTGATGGAGGCCGCCGCCCGGCTCGCCCGCATCACCTGACCCCCATCCTCCATCTGCGGGGGGCGTCCGGTATCGTGACCATATGAGCACCGACACCCCGGACGTCCCGACGTGGACGCCGCCCGCGAAGCCCAGCTTCAACTCACCCGCAGCCGACCTCAACCAGCTGCGCAACGAAGCCAAGCGGGTCGCCGAGTCGGCGCCGGGCCAGCCGGTCCACAAGTCCGTGCTGGAGCGCGCCCGCGCCCTCGCGGCGGCGATCGAGCATGACCTGGGGCTGCCCCAGACCCCGGAAGGGCTGTCCTACGCGGACCTTGCGGTGCTCCTCTCTCAGTCCAAGTAGCTAGCCGCCGGGCAGGTCCATGCTCAGGCGCGCGACCGCTCCGTAGTCGAGGTCGCCAGGCACCTGTTCGAGAAGAGTCCGAGCCAGTTGCGCGAACTCCAGAGGGACGATGTCCAGATCCCGCGCGTGACCGAGATCCTTCAGCAGGTTGCGCGTGGTGAAGCCGGGGGCGTGATCGCCGGCCAGCACGCGAGGGAAGAGGTTGCGCAGCTGCCACGAGTCACCCGACGCCGACATGACGACCTCGCGCGCCAGGGCGGGGTCCAGGCCCGCGCGCTGACCGGCGCCGAGCGCCTCGGCGGTGGCCGCCGCGATCGTCGCGACGAGCATGTTGTTGACGAGCTTGGCCACCAGCCCCAGGCCGACCGGCCCGCAGTGCACGCGCTTGGCGGGGTCTCCGATCACGTCGAGCGCGGGCGCCGCCCGCGCGAGCGCCGCGGCGTCGCCGCCGCACATCACGGCCAGCGCGCCGCCGGCCGCCGCCGGCGGGCCGCCGCTCACCGGGCAGTCCAGATACGCGACGCCGCGCTCGGCGCAGAGGGCGGCCAGCTCGCGCGCCACCGCGGGCGCGATGGTGCTCATCTCCACCAGCACCGGCGCCGGCGCCGTCGCGCGCAGCATGTCCTGCACCACGAGGCGCACGTCCGGGGAGTCGGTGACGCACGAGCAGGCGAGGTCGGCGCCCTCCACGGCCTCGGCCATCGACGGCTCCACGGTGACGGGCAGCCCCTTCGCACGCGCGGGCGTTCGCGCGTACAGCCGCACCTCGTGGCCGGCGGCGGCGAGGTTGCGAATCATCTCCGAGCCCATCAGGCCCGATCCGGCGAAGCCGATCAGCACGGAGCCCACGATATCCCGTGTCGCGGGGTGGGAAGAAGTTGAGGGCCGCGCCTGCGCTCTACCTCGTTACCGGGGGAGCGATGCCCAGAAAGTTCGAAACGCTGTGCCCGAGCGTTCCAAGCTTCCGAACCGCCGCGCGGGGGACAGTGGAGCGGCCCTCGAGGAGAAATATGCCTTGGGCGCGCCGTCCCTGCGCCCCCCGGAGGGCTGGTCACGCACCCCCTCGACCCGCCGTAAGGGGAGTCTTGCGGCTCGACCCACGGCGACCCGGGTTGCGCGAACCCCGACCGGCCGATATCCAGGTGCGATGAGCACGGTCCTCGACCCGACATCTCGCGTGCGTAGCGCGTTGCACCCCCTGCGACGGCCGATATCGTGGCTGTACGAGCTGGTGTCCGGAACGGTCCAGCGCTCGATCGTCGACGACATCACCCAGGTGGCGAGCCAGTTCGCCTACAACGCGTTCCTGGCGACGGTCCCGTTCATGTTCGTCCTCGTCTCGATCGTCGGCCTCGTCAGCGAGCCCGACGCGTTCGACGAGTTCCTCCAGCCCGACGCGAACAACGCGATCCCCGTGGAGCTGCGCGCCCTGCTGCGATCGGCCCTCAAGTCGGCGACGACCAACACGCAGCAGGCCGCCATCTTCCTGGCGATCGGTGTGATCGGCGCCCTCTACGTCTCCGCCAACGTGATCGGCGCCCTCGTCGGCGGGCTCGATCGGGTGCGCGGTGTCGCACACCGCCCGTGGGCGAAGGGCAAGCTCACCGCGCTGATCATCGCCATCGCCGCGACGCTGCTGGCGGTGGCCACCACGCTCGCTCTGCTCGGTGGCTCACGTCTGGTGGACGCGCTCGCCGAGCAGGTGTTCGGCAAGGGCGCGCCCAACGTCGCGACGCGGGTGCTCTATCTGATCGGCACCACCGGGCTGCTGGTGTTCACCATCGCCGTCTACCATTTCGGTCCCAATGCCCCCCGCCGGCGACTGCTCGCGTCGCTGCCCGGCGCCGTCCTGGGGGTGGCGGTCTGGTTCAGCATCACCCGCCTGTTCGGTCTGTACATCGAGAACTTCGACTCGTACCGGACGGTCTACGGCGCCCTGGCCGGTGCCGCGATCTACCTGATCTTCCTGTTCCTGACATGCGTGGCGCTGCTGGTGGGCGCCGAGGTCAACGAGCAGTGGTATGTGATGCGGGTGCGGCGCAAGGCCGCCGAGTTGGTGGCCAGCGAGGCCGCGGAGGCCCGCACTCAGGTCTGACAGGTGGGGCACCAGTAGGTGGTGCGGTTGGCGTCGCCCTGCCCGCGCGAGCGAACCGGCGTGCCGCAGCGCCGGCACGGCCTGCCGCGTCGCCGGTAGACCCAGGTGCGCTCGCGGCTCCACGGCGGCGCGCCGGGCGGGCGGTAGGTGCGGATCGCCCCCGCCTCGCGCACCCCGTCGGCCAACAGCGCCGCCGCCGTCGCGCCCAGCGCGGTCGCCTCCCCGGGGTCGAGGCTCCCCACCGCCCGCCACGGGTCGATGCTCGCGAGAAAGCACGCCTCGCTCTTGTAGACGTTGCCGATCCCGCCCACCACGCGCTGGTCCATCAGCGCCTCGCCGACCTCCCGGGAGGGCTCGAGCCGCGCGATCGCCCTCGCCGTGGCCGGCCCCGGGTCCACCGCCTCCGCGAGCAGGTCGGGGCCGGTGCCGGTGAGCCCGCGGGGCAGTGGCACTCCGGGCTCCAGCAGGCGCACCTGCGGGCAGCGGTACAGCGAGGCGACGTGCCCCGACGTCCAGAGGGCGAGGAACAGGCCGCCGCGGGCCGGCTGCCGGGCGGCGGGGGCGAGGCGCCAGACGCCGCTCATCATGAGGTGGGAGTGGAGCACCCGGCCGCTCGCGAAGCGCAGCAGATGGTGCTTGCCGACGGCCTCGGCGGCGACCACGGTGTCGCCGTGGAGGCGCTCCGGCAGGCGCTGGGACGCGAGCCGGGGCTCGGGCGCCTCGACCCCGACAAGCGCATGTCCGACAAGGGCCGCCGTGAAGCGGGAGGCGTTGCGGTGGCTCACGTGACCCTCGGGCATCGGCTCACGATATCCCCGCCGCCCTCAGGCGAGACCGACTGGCGAAAGGCCTGCCCACCGGACACACTCGCGGGGTGAGCGACACCCCCGAGGCCACCGACCGCGCGACTGCGGCGTCACAGAGGAGCCCGCTCAGGCGCCGGGTGCTGATCGGCGCCGGCGTGCTCGTCGGGATCGTGCTGATCTACTACATCGGCGGAGCCACGATCCCGCGCTGGTGGGCGCAGCGGATCGGCGACCAGGTGAATGGCAGCATCACGGCGGGCATCGCCCTGGGCCTGTTCTACGGCATCGTCTTCACTTTCCTGCCCCTGTTCGTGCTCACCTTCGCCCTGCGGAGGCGGCGTTCGTGGCGGGCGCGCGCGTGGCTCGTCGGTCTCGCGGTGCTGCTCGCCCTGCCCAACCTCTTCACGCTCGGCATCGTTATCGGCAACAGCAGCGCGGCCCATGCCGGAGAGCGCACGCTCGACGTCCGTGCGCCCGACTTCCGCGGCGCCACCCTGGCGGGCGCGATCATCGGAGCGGCGGCGGTCGTCGGGCTGCGCTACCTGCTCATGTCGCGACGCCGCGCCAAGGAGCGCGAGGCGGCATTGCGCGGCGAGCTGCGCTCGCGCGACGACGCCACGGCCGTCGCGCCCACGGATCCGGAGAGCTGACGCTGGCCGTCCGCATCTCCTTCGTCTGCCTGGGCAACATCTGCCGCTCGCCGACCGCCGAGGCCGTGATGCGCCACCGGGTGGCGGCGGCCGGTCTGGACGACGAGATCCTGATCGAGAGCGCCGGCACGGGCGCGTGGCACGTCGGCAGCCCCCCCGACCCCCGCGCGCGCTCGGAGGGGCGCGGCCGGGGGATCGCGATGGGCGGGCGCGCGCGGCAGTTCGAGGCGGCCGACTTCGACCGGCTCGACCTGGTGCTCGCGATGGATGCGCAGAACGCGGCCGACCTGCGCGCGCTGGCCCCCGATCCGGAGGCGGCCGCCAAGGTGCGGCTGTTCCGCGAGTTCGACCCGAAGGCGGCCGGCGACCTCTCGGTTCCGGACCCGTACTACGGAGGGCCGGAGGGGTTCGCGGAGGTCTTCGAGATGGCGGACGCCGCGAGCGCCGGCCTGATCGCGCACCTGCGCGCGCGGATGCCCCCGGGACGATGACCGCCCTCCTGGACGCGCTCGCCTCGGCGACCGGCTCCACCGTCGTCGATTCGTCGCCCGTCTCAGGAGGCAGCATCAACCGCGCGCTCCGGGCCACGCTCGCCGACGGGCGCCGGATCTTCGTCAAGCACCACCCCGACGCGCCACCGGGCTCGTACCGCGCCGAGGCCCACGGCCTCGCGTGGCTCGCCGTCGCGGGCGGCCTGCGCACCCCCGCGGTGGTGGCGGTGGGTGACGGGCCCGGGCCGCGATTCCTGGCCCTCGAGTGGATCGAGTCCGGGCCGGGCGGACCCGCGGCGCAGGAGGCGTTCGGCCGCGGTCTCGCCGCGCTTCACATGGCCGGGGCGCCCACCTTCGGCCTCGACCGCGACAACGCGATCGGCGGCCTGCCGCAGGCCAACACGCCCTGCGACACGTGGCCGGAGTTCTACGGGCTGCGCCGGCTCACGGCGATGGCACGGCCGGCGGTGGACGACGGCGGGCTGCCGCCGGCCTTCATGGAACGCATCGAACGGTTGTGTGGGCGGCTCCCCGGGCTCTGCGGTCCCGCTGAGCCACCCGCCCGGCTGCACGGTGACCTGTGGAGCGGGAACGCGATCATCGACGCCCTCGGCGCTCCGGCCGTCGTCGATCCGGCGGTCTACGGGGGTCACCGTGAGATGGATCTGGCGATGATGCGGCTCTTCGGCGGGTTCCCACCGCGCGTCTACGCGGCCTACGACGAGGTGTACCCGCCCGCCGCCGGCCACGAGGACCGGGTCGCGCTGTTCCAGCTCTACCCCGTGCTGGTGCACGTGCGCCTGTTCGGCGGCGGCTATGCCCGCCAGGCCGAGGGGATCGTCTCCCGCTACGCCTGAGCCGCGGATCGCTCGGATCCGCGCAGGGCCGATACCAGGGCGCCCAGCAGCGAGAAGGACACCAGCACCCAAAGGGCCAGGTGCATGCCGCTCATGAAGGGCTCGAGCTTGTCGGCCGAGAGTCCCGTGGTGAGCCCGCTGAAGATGCTGAAGAGCAGCGTGGTCGGGACGACGGCCGTCACGATCATCAGCATCAGCGCGATCGAGATCACCGCCCCGGTGTTCTGCAGCATGGTGCGCGTCCCCGAGGCGATGCCGCGCCGGTGGGGCGGCACGGCGCCCATCATGGCCGCGGTGTTGGGCGAGTTGAAGACGCCCGATCCGACGCCGACGATCGTGAGCCAGATGGCCGACTGCCAGAAGGGCGAGTCAACCCGCAGGGTGGTCATGCCCGCCAGCCCGGCCGCGGTGAGCAGCATCCCGAGGACGGCCGGCGCCCGCGAGCCGTGGCGGTCGGCCCACCACCCGGCGATCGGGGAGGCCACCAGCATGCCAGCGGCGAGGGGGATCAGCTTGATGCCCGCCACGATCGGGTCGTCCCCCTGCGGGCCCTGGAAGTAGAAGACGAACAGGAACATCAGCGCGAATCGGGCCAGCCCGTTGAGGAACGCGGCGGTCGCGGCGGTCCAGTAGACGCGGATCCTGAAGAGCTCCAGGTCGAGCATCGGGGACGCGGTGCGCATCTCGACGATGACGAAGGCCGGCAGCAGGACGGCCGCCGCGATCAGGCCGACGATCACCATGGGCGCGCTCCAGCCGTCGAGGCCCGCGTCGGAGAGCCCCAGCACGAGGCCCGTCAGGCCTCCCAGGGCCAGGGCGTTGCCGACGAGGTCGTAGGAGCGTCTGGCGGTGCGGCTCGTCTCCCTGCCGGTCAGCTCGCGCAGCACCAGCGCCGCCCACACCGTCCCCACGATCCCGATCGGCACGTTGAACCAGAACACCCAGGCCCAACCGAACCCCACCAGCCAGCCCCCGAGGACCGGGCCGATCACGAGGCCGACGGCCGCGACCATGGTGTTGGTGCCCATCGCCAGGCCCAGCTGGTCCCGCGGGAAGGCGTCGGTGACGAGCGCCCCCGAGTTCGCGAAGACGAGGGCCCCGCCCACGCCCTGGACGACGCGCCAGATGATCAGGACGGTGCCCGAATCGGCCAGCCCGGCTCCGAGCGACGCGAGGGTGAAGAGGGCCATGCCCGCGACGTAGAGCCGCTTGCGGCCGAGCTGATCGCCGAGGCGCCCGGCGGGGAGCAGCAGGACGGTGCTGGCCACCATGTAGGACAGGATCACCCAGATCAGGCTGAGGAGCGACGTCCCCAGCTCCCTCTCCACGTCTGGGAGTGCGATCAGCAGCGTGCCGGTGTTGACCGTCGCCAGGAACAGCCCGAGGCTGGTGACCGACAGCACCCACCAGCGGTAGTGGTGATGGTCGGCCGAGACTCCCGGGCGTCGGCTGCGGGCGGCCTGAAGGGGTGCGACGGTGTGGGTGGACGAGGTCACCGCGGTCATACTTGCATACTGCAAGTAATGTCGCCCGCCCCGCTCGCGGCCTCGTCAGGCGCGCAGCACCATCGCCCGCAGGTCGGCGCGAAAGCCCGCCGTCGCCAGCGGTGCCTCGAGGGGCGAGCCGAATACCGGCGCGCCGTCGACGCGCTCGATCGCGGCGCGCCGGCGCCGGTCGCCCAGGATCCAGGCCGCCAGCGCCCCGAGCGCCGGCGCGAGCGTCCGGTCGTCGGCGCTCGGAAACGTGAGGAGGCCGCGGCCCCCGCGCTCCAGGTACAGCGCGGGCCGGCCGTCCACCAGAACGACCGTCGCTCCGTAGACGCGCGACGGTGCGCGCGCCGCGTCCCTGCGGGGCCAGGGCACGGCGGCGCCGTAGGGCTGCGCCGGGTCGGCCGCGCCCAGCACCGCCAGGTGGGGCGGCGCGTCGGGCGGGGGATCGCGGAGGTCGCGAAGGCGCTCCACGGCGCCGGGCGACGCGAACTGCGCCCCTCCGAGGCCCTCGACGAAGTACCCCCGCCGGCACACGCCGAGCGTCTCCATTTCGCTGAGGGCGGGGTACACCGCGGCATACCCGCCCGGCACGGCCTCCGCGAGGGTCGCCGATCGGGTCAGCACCCCGTGGCGCTCCACCAGCAGCTCGGCCAGCGCGCGGCGGCGCTCGTCGGCGGGCGGCGCGCCGGCGAACAGCCGGGCGGCCAGCGACCAGCGGCCGGAGACCGCCGACGGCGCGCCCCGGCCGCGTCGGGACCGCAGACGCCGCCCGCCCGCGGCCCCCGATCCTGGCCGGGTGAGCGCGGGCAGGCGCTTGGGCCCGCGCAGGGGCAGCCAGAGGTCGTTGGTCACCTCGCCGGCCCAGACGAGCGCCCAGAGCGCGGTGAACACCTCCTCGCGGGTGGCCTCGCCCGCCGCCAGCAGGTCGTCCCAGAAGCTCGCCCCGCCGGCGAGCGCCGCGCGGAGCCGTCCGGCGATCTCGCCCTCGGGCGCCGGGTCGGCGGGCGGCGGACCGAGCAGCGGCGCGTCCTCGCGGAAGTAGATCGCGACCCGCCCACCGCCCACTCCGCCGGCCCCCGCGCCCACCCACACGATCTCCCCGCGGGCCGCCAGCTCGTCGAGCCAGGCCGGACCGTAGTCGGCCACCCGGCGCGGGAAGACCTCCGCCTCCCACTGCGCCGCGGGCAGCGCCAGGCCCTGCAGCGTCCCGAGCGCCTCGCGCAGCGCGTCGGCCCCGCGCGCCCCGCCGGGCCGGTCCACCCGTTGCCAGTCGGGAAGGAAGCGCCCGAGCGCGCGCGGGTCGGCGGGCTCGATCTCGCGCCGCAGCGCCGCCAGGCTCGCGCGCCGCAGCCGCCGCACCACCTCGGCGTCGCACCACTCGCGCCCGGTGCCCCCGGGGCGCAGCTCGCCGCGCACCAGGACGCCCTCGCTCTCCAGGGCCGCGAGGGGCGCCTCGAGGGCCCCGGCCTCGAGCGCGTAGCGCGCGGCGGGCTCGGAGATGTGGAAGGGGCCGCGGCCGCGGGCGTAGCGTGCGATCAGGCTCCGGAGCGCGCCGGGAACGTCCTCGAGAAAGGCGTCCGGCAGCCCTGCCGGCGGCATCACGCCCAGGCCGTCGCGGTAGCGGCCGGCGTCCTCCGCGGCGATCAGGCGCTCCTCGCCGCCGACCCGAACCACGCAGGCGCGCCGCTCGGCGACCAGGGCCTCGATGAGCCCCGGTGCCGACGCCGGCTCCCGCAGGCGGCGCCCGACCTCCGGGAACGACAGGTCGCCGACGCGGCGGAGGAGGTCGTGCAACCCGTCGCCGCCGCGCGCCCGCGCGCGCTCGGAGAGACCCTGCAGGTCGGCCTCCAGGGTCGCCAGCGCCTCGGCGTCGATCAGGTCGCGCAGCTCCTCCTGGCCGAGCAGCTCGCGCAGCAGGTCGCGGTTGAGCGAGAGGGCCTGGGCCCGCCGCTCGGCGACCGGGGTGTCGTCGTCGTACATGTACGAGGCGACGTACTCGAACAGCAGCGCGCCCGCGAAGGGCGATGCGGTCGCCGTCTCGACCTCCACCACGGCCAGCTCGCGAGACGCGATGCGGCCGAGCACACCGCGCAGGCTGGGCAGGTCGAACCAGTCGTCGAGGCACTCGCGGTAGGTCTCCAGGATCACCGGGAAGCTGCCGTACTCGCGGGCCACCTGCAGCAGCGACGAGGCCTTCAGGCGCTGCTGCCAGAGGGGCGTGCGGCGCCCGGGGCGGCGCCGTGGGATCAGCAGGGCCCGCGCCGCGTTCTCGCGGAAGCGGGCGCCGAACAGGGCCGTCGCCCCCAGCTCGCCCAGCACCAGTTCCTCGAGCTCGTCGGGTCCGATCATCGCCACGTCGGCGCCCGGCGCCTCGTCGGCGTCGGGCAGGTGGATGGCGATGCCGTCGTCGCCCCAGATCGTGTGGGCGTCCTGCCCCGTCTGGGCGCGGATCCGGGCGCCGAGCGCCAGGGCCCACGGCGCATGGACGCGGGCACCGAAGGGGGTCAGCACGCACAGCCGCCAGTCGCCGATCTCGTCGCGGAAGCGCTCGACCACGACGGCGCGGTCGCTGGGCACGGTGCCGGTGGCCGCCGCCTGATCCTCGAGGTACGCGACCAGGTTGCCCGCCGCACGCTCATCGAAGGCGCTCTCCGCGCGGAGCCTGCGGGTGGCCTCCCGGGGCCCGGCCGCGATCAGCTCGCGCGCGAGGCGGCCCACGCCCTCACCGAGCTCGTACGGGCGGCCGATGCCCTCGCCCTTCCAGAAGGGCAGGGCGCCCGGCGCGCCCGGAGCGGGGGTCACCACCACCCGGTCGCGCGTGATCTCCTCGATGCGCCATGTGGAGGCGCCCAACATGAAGGCCTGACCGCTGCGGGCCTCGTAGACCATCTCCTCGTCCAACTCGCCGACCCGCGCGCCGTCGGGCAGCACGACGGTGAAGAGGCCCCGGTCGGGGATGGTGCCGGCGTTCTGCACGGCCAGAGCCCGCGACCCGTCGCGGCCCCGAACCGTCCCGGCCGTCCGGTCCCAGACGACCCGGGGCCGCAACTCCGCGAACGCGTCCGAGGGGTAGCGGCCGGCGAGCATGTCGAGCACCCCCTCGAGCTGCTCGCGCGAGAGCTCGGCGAAGGGGTACGCGCCCCGCACCAGTCGCTCCAGGTCGTCCACGGTCCAGGCGCCGTCCGAGCAGATGGCCACCAGCTGCTGCGCCAGCACGTCGAGCGGCAGCCGGGGGACGCGGGTCTCCTCGATCGCGCCGCGCTGCATCCGCTCCACCACGGCGGCGCATTCGAGCAGGTCGCCCCGGTACTTGGGGAAGATCCGCCCTCGGCTCGGCGCGCCGACCTGGTGGCCGGCACGGCCGATGCGCTGCATCCCCCGGGCCACGCTGCGCGGGCTCTCGACCTGGATCACCAGGTCCACCGCGCCCATGTCGATGCCGAGCTCGAGGCTGCTGGTGGCGACCAGGGCGGGGAGCCGGCCGGCCTTCAGCTCCTCCTCGATGATCGTGCGCTGCTCGCGCGCGAGGCTGCCGTGGTGGGCCCGCGCCACCTCCTCCTCGGCGAGCTCGTTGAGGCGCAGGGCGAGGCGTTCGGCCAGGCGGCGGTTGTTGACGAAGATCAGCGTCGAGCGGTGGGCGCGCACCAGCGCGAGCAGCTCCGGGTACACGGCCGGCCAGATGGAGCGCCGCCGGTTCTCGCCGCCCGCGACGTCGGAGAGCTCGTCGGTCGGCGCGCTCGCGTCTCCGCCGAGCTCGCGCATGTCGTCCACCGGCACGACGACCTCGATCTCCAGCCGCTTGGCCGAACCGGCATCGACCACCGTCACCGGCCGCGGCCGGCCCTCGCCGTCCTGTCCGCCCATGAACCGCGCGATCTCGGCCAGCGGGCGCTGGGTGGCCGACAGGCCGATGCGCTGGAGGCCGCCGCCGTCGTCCGCGACCACGCGCTCGAGCCGTTCCATGCTCAGCGCGAGGTGGGCGCCGCGCTTGGTGCCCGCCACGGCGTGGATCTCGTCGACGATCACCGACCGGATGCCCGCCAGCATCTCGGTGCCGCGGGAGGTGAGCAGCAGGTACAGGCTCTCCGGCGTCGTGATGAGGATGTCGGGAGGGGTGCGCAGCATCCGCTGACGCTCGCGCTGCGGCGTGTCACCGGTGCGCACGGCGACCGAGATCTCGGGGAGCTCGACGCCCTGCCTCGCGGCCACCGCCGCGATGCCCGCCAGGGGGCCGCGCAGGTTGCGCTCGACGTCGTAGTTCAGGGCCTTGAGGGGCGAGAGGTACAGCAGGCGGCCGGTCTCCCGCCCGGCCAGGCGGTCGGCCACCAGCGTGTTGATCGCCCACAGGAAGGCCGTGAGCGTCTTGCCCGAGCCGGTCGGCGCGAGGATCAGCGTGTTGTCGCCGGCCGCGATCGGAGGCCATCCACGCTCCTGGGCGGCGGTCGGCTCGGCGAACGCGCGCGCGAACCACTCGGCCACCAGCGGGTGGAACGGCGCCAGCGGCGGTGAGACGGCGACCCCCATCCGACGATGGTAGCCGCGCGCCCGGCACGCATGGCTCAAGGGCGCCCCCGGCGCGGTCGATGTCGCCGGGAGACCTCCATCTCGGGACTCCATCCTGCCGATCGACACCCAGAGCACCGGATTCACCCAGGCCATCGCCCGGGTGCGCGAGATCACCACCTCGCTCAACCCGCCGTCCGCCGCGGCGACGACCGCCGTCGCCGCGGGCGCCGGCACCTTCGGCGACCGGCTTTCCTCGGCGATGGGCGGAACGAGTGGCGGGCAGTCGGCGTCGTCCTACGTTCCGTCCGCCATGGGGGGCACCCTGCCGATCGGCGTCGGAGCCGTGGCGCCGATCACATCCGGCGGACGTGGCCAGCAGATCGCGGCCATCGCGACGGCGGAGCTCGGGGTGGCCGAGCAGCCGCCCGGGTCGAACGACGCGCCCCGCATCGCCCAGTACCGCACGGCGACCGCCGGCGCGGCCGCCGGGCAGCCCTGGTGCGCGTACTTCACCTCGTGGGTGGCCGCCCAGGCTGGGGTGCCGGTCGGCGCCGACGGCCTGGGGATCGGGTATGTGCCGACGGTCAAGCAGTGGGCCGAGCAGACCGGCCGCTACATCCCGGCCGGCACCGGATCGCCGCAGGTGGGCGACCTGGTGGTCTTCGACCGCGGGGGCGACGGCGTGCTCGACCACATCGGCGTCGTCACCGGCGCGTCACCCGACGGAAGCATCCAGACCGTCGAGGGCAACTCCAGCGACGCCGTGTCGGCGCGCAGCTACGGGCCGGGCGGATACGCCGGTCTCGTGCGCCTGGTGGCCCCGGGAACGTGAGCTGGTCCCGCGGCTGCCGGTAGGCTGTCGCCGTGGGAACCGAGACGCCCCTCAAGCCCCGTCCGAGCCTCCCCGGCTCCGGGAGCGGCTCGGATCAGCCGTGCCACGTGATCGTGCTCAACGACGACCACAACACCTTCGAGCACGTGGCGCAGACGCTGTCCCGGTACCTTCCCGGCGTCGACTACGAACGCGGGATGGCGCTCGCGGCCGCCATCCACAACTCCGGTCGCGCCCGCGTGTGGAGCGGATCGTGTGAGCAGGCCGAGCTGTACTGGGAGCAGCTCAAGGCCGCCGGCCTGACCATGGCGCCGCTGGGATGAACGGGGCCGACTGGCTCCTCTCCGCGCTGGCCGCGGAGGGCATGCCGGTCCTCTTCGGAAACCCGGGCTCCACCGAGCTGCCGATCACGGACGCCCTCGGGCGTCAGGGCGACGTCGCCTACGTGCTGGCGCTCCACGAGTCGGTGGCGATGGGGATGGCCGACGGCTACGCGCAGGTCACCGGCGGCCCGGCGGCCGTCAACGTGCACGTCCAGCCGGGGCTCGCCAACGCGATGTCCGGCATCCTCAACGCGGCTCGCTGCCGCCTTCCCCTGATCGTGACGGTGGGACAGCAGGTGCAGAGCCTCCTGCCCGAGGAGCCGTTCCTCGGGGGCGAGCTCGTCGCGTTGGCGGCGCCGTTGGCGAAGGGCGCGTGGGAGGTCCCCGACCCCTCAGCCCTGCCGGCCGCCTTCGCCCACGCGGTTCGCCTGGCGTGCACCCCGCCGCGCGGGCCGGTGGTGCTCTCGCTCCCTCTGGACGTGCAGGTGGCGGGCGCGCCGCCGCCCCACGTCCCGGTCTCGTCACCGCCGCCGGCCGCGCCTCATGGCGACGCGTTGGACCGCGCCGCCGCCGTGCTGCGCGGCGCCCGCGCACCGGTGATCCTGGCCGGCGACGAGGTCCGCGGTGCGCCGGCGGCGCAGGCACTCGCGGCGCTCGGCGTCCGGCTCGGGGCGCCGGTCTTCGGGGAGCCGATGGCCGCCTCGGTTCCCCTGGCCACCGATCATCCGCTGTGGCGCGGCCCCCTGCCGGCGTTCGCCGCGCAGATCCGGCCGGTCCTCGAGGGCCACGACGTGGTGCTGGCCGTCGGGATGCCGGTGTTCCGCCTCTTCGGCACGAGCCCGGGCCCGGCCCTGCCGGACGGCGTCTCCCTGATCCACCTGGACGTGGACGCCCACGAGGTCGGGAAGAACCTGCCGACGCGGGTCGGCCTGGTCGGAGACATCGCCGCGGGTCTCCGCGGCCTCGGCGCGCGATTGGGCCCGCCGCCGCCCGAGATCGCGGCCCGGCGGGCCTCCGTCGTGGCCGAGGGCGCCGAACGGCGGCGCGCCGCGCGCGACCGGCTTGCGCGCGCGGCCGGCTGCCCGGGGGTCACCGCGGCAGGGTTCGTCCGCGCGGTCGCCGGGGCCCTCGGGCCGCGCGACCTGGTCGTCGACGAGTCGCTGACCGCCGGTCGCGGCCTGCGCGCCGTGGTCTCGCGACGCACGCCGGCGACCTGGCTCGCGCATCGCGGCAGCGCCCTGGGCTGGGGGCTTCCGGCCGCGGTGGGCGCGAAGCTGGCCGAGCCGCGTCGCCGCGTGATGGCCCTGCAGGGCGACGGCAGCCTGCTGTTCGGCGTGTCGGCGCTCTGGACCGCGGCCCGCGAGGGGCTCGGCCTGGCCCTGGTGGTCGCCGACAACGGCGGCTACGAGATCCTGCGCGCCGGTCTCGAGGGGCTCACCGGACGGCCCGAGGGCGCCTGGCCCGGGATCGGGCTCGACGCGCCGCGCATCGGCCTGGAGGCCATCTGCAGGGGGTTCGGGGCCTCCGCGGAGCGGGCCGGCCGCCCCGGCGATCTGCGCGAGGCCCTGGCCGATCTCTGGCGCCGCGCCGAGGGCGGGCCTGCCGTGCTGGTGGTCAACGTCGAGGGCCACGCGGCCCCCGTCGGCTATCCGGTCAGCTCGCCGCCGGAGGGCGGATGACCCCGTTCGCGCCGATGCGCGCCGCGCGCGCCCCGAAGTCGTCGCGCGAGAGCCGGCGCACCACGTCGATCGCGCCCCCGCCGGGAGCGGGGGTGCCCGATCCGATCAGCTCGGTCGGCCGGATGCGTCCTGTGGCGAAGGTGCCGTCGGGCTTGATCGTCGTCTGCAGCACCATGCTGGTCAACAGCGGCCCGCCGAGCGCGAACACCTTGTAGCCCATGAAATTGCCGACGCTGTAGGCGATCAGGTGCCCCTTGTAGAACTCCATGCCGCGCACCACGTGGGGGCCGTGGCCGATCACCACGTCGGCGCCGGCGTCCACCACGGCGTGGGTGAAGGCCCGGAGATTGCCGCGGTTCTCGCCGAAGGCGCTCTCGGAGCCGCGCGGCACATGCGTCTTGTCGCTGCCCTCGGCGCCGCCGTGGAAGGTCACGATCACGATCTGGGCCTTCGCGGCCGCCGCCTGGACGCGCTTCTTCGCGGCCGGGATGTCGAGCAGGGGATCGGCCCAGGAGTAGGGCGCGAACCCGAGGATGGCGACGGTCTGCCCGTTGACCTTCTGGGTGGCCATGGTCCGCGGCCGGCCCGTGTTCCTGATCCCGACGCGGGTCAGCGCGGCGACGGTCTCGGTCTGGGCCGAGGGGCCGTAGTCGAGAGCGTGGTTGTTGGCCAGGTTCATCACGGTGAACCCGGCGCCCTTCAGCCAGCGCGCGTAGGAGGGCGGGGTGTGGAACGCGTAGCAGGCCGTGCTGTTGGACCCGCATTTCGAGCCGCCCCCGCTCGAGAGCGTCCCCTCAAGGTTGCCCATCACGATGTTGCCGGTCAGGAGGGGTTTGACCCGCGAGAAGAGGGAGGCCCCTCCGTCTGACGGGAGGCCGTACGGGAGGCTGCCCATGTTGGTGTCGCCCACGGCCGCCACCTTCACCGGACCGGCGCCCGCGATCGGCTGGGCGGGTCGCGAGACGCCCGCCGCCCGCGAGCCGGACGACTTCGCGGCGGTCGCGGTGGCCGTGTCGGAGGAGCCTCCGCCGCGCAGCGCGATGGCGGCGACCAGGGCAACGAGGATCACGCCGGCCACCGCGGCGGTCAGGCGGCGCTGACGGTGGACGCGACGCTGTTGCTCGCGCCGGCGGTTGCGTCGTGGATCGTCCATCCTCGGGATCCTAGTCCGGCAGATCTCCGGCGTCCGCCTCGGCGCGGTCCACCGCGGTGCGCTCGGCGTCGGTGAGGTCGTCGTCGGCCAGGCGCACGCCGAGCCGATCGGCCACGGCGGCGTCAACGGCGGCGACCAGGTCGGCGGGCCCGAGGTCGGGGACGAACTCCCTCACGCCCGCCGCCGTCGCGGCGAGGTCCCGCGCGAAACCATCGTCGCGGGCCATCAGCCGCGCGAGCCGCGCGCTGTCGAGGACCAGGGGGATCCCGGCCTGCAACAGGGTTCCGGGCCGCCGGCGCGCCTGGGAGAGGCCCACCACCTTGCGGCCCCCGGCCAGCACCTCGAAAGGGGAGAGGCCGCCGAAGCAGGCGTCGGCGGCCGCCCCGGGCGCGCGCGCGGCCGCCCGCGCCCGGGGCACGTCGATCACCTCGAGGTCCGCGACGCCGACCGCCCGCAGAGCGTCGGCGATCGCCTCACCCAGCCAGCGGTACGCGGCGACCACGTCGTCGATCGCCAGCGGGTGCCCGCGCGGCAGGGCGACGTCCAGCGCGAGCAGGTCGCGGTCCCACAGCACGGGGCCTCCCCCGGACGACCGGCGCACGATCGCGACGCCCTCGTCGCGCGCGGCATGGCGGTCGAGGACGGGATCGCGGGCCAAACGGCCCAGCACGAGCGCGGGCGAGGCCACGGTCGACCACGAGTGGACCGGGGCCGCACCCGCCGGCATCGCCCCGAGGATCCCCATGGGGCGGGCGACCGCCGCGCGCGGTGTCAGCTCGGCGGGGCCGAGGCGCCGCCAGGTCTGCCCGGGCGCCCCGCTAGGAGAGGTAGGGGGCGACGCCGACCGCCTGCTGGGCGGCGTCCATCACCAACTCGCTGACCGTCGGGTGCGCGTGGATGATCTCGCCCAGCTCCGTGACCGTGAGCCCGTCCGAGATGGCGACGCCGATCTCGTGAATCATCTCCACGGCGTGGACGCCCATGATGGTCGCGCCGAGCAGGAGCCCCGTCGTCGCGTCCATCACCACCTGGGCGTAGCCGTCGGGCTCGCCCTCTCCGAGCGCCTTGCCCGAGCCGAGGAACCGCGCCTGACCGAGCTTGACCTCATGGCCCGCCTCCTTGGCCGCGTCGGCGTTGAGGCCGACCGTCGCGATCTCGGGGTGGGTGTAGATGCAGCTCGGGACGACCGTGCGATCCATCGGCAGCAGGTGCCCGGTGAGCGCGTTCTCCACCGCGCGGCCTCCCTCGGCCGAAGCGAGGTGCGCCAGCTGGAGACCGCCGATGCAGTCGCCGACCGCCCAGATCTTGGGGTTGGCGGTGCGCAGGTAGTCGTCGACCACCACGATGCCGCGGTCGGTGATCTCGACGCCCAGCTCCTCCAGGCCGATGCCGGCCGCCTGCGACTTGCGCCCGACCGACACGAGCAGCTTCTCGGCCGAGACGACGGTGCCGTCGTCGAGGGTCACGGTGACCCCGTCCTTGCGGTACTCGCTCACCTCGGCCTGACGGCCGAGGGACACGGCGACGCCGTCCTTCTCGAGCAGCTTCTGGAACTGGGTCGCGGTGCGGTTGTCGATGCCGGCCAACAGGCGCGGCAGGATCTCGATGATCGTGATCTTCGTCCCGAGCGCGGCGAAGAGGCTCGCGAACTCGCAGCCGATCACGCCGCCGCCCACCACGATCATGCTCTCGGGCACCGCCTCGAGGCGAAGGATCTCATTGGAGGTCAGCACCGCGGGGTGGTCCATGTCGTAGCCCGGCAGGCCGGACGGCTCTGTGCCGACGCACACGACCAGATGGTCGTACGGGTAGCGCGTGCCGTCAACGACCACGGCGTCCCCGTCCACGCGGCCCTCGCCGCGCACCACGTTGACGCCCTTGCGCTTGGCGGCGCCCTCGACGCCCTGCCGCATCTTGAGGACGACGTCCTCCTTGCGGCTCATCATCTTCGTGAAGTCGAAGGAGACCTCGGGTACCACGAGGCCGTAGTCGTCGGCGCGGCGCACGCGCCGCAGCAGGTCGGCGGTCGCCAGGAGCGCCTTGGTGGGGATGCACCCCCAGTTGAGGCACGTACCGCCGAGCTCCGCACGCTCGACCATCGTCACATCGGCCCCCAGCTGGGCTGCGCGCAGCGCGGCGACGTCGCCGGCTGGACCACCGCCCAGCACGACGACCCGGGTGGGCTCGCTCATCACTTCTCCTGGTCTGGACTCAGCGCGGCCGAGAGGAGCCGCTCCTGCTCGGCCTGATGGGCCTGCGGATAGCCCTCGCTGGGGCTCGCGCGGCGCGCGCGACCGACGTAATTCAACGATACGCCCTCGGGCAAGAGGTCCTCGAGGTGATGACGGACGAACTCCCAGGCGCCCATGTTCTTCGGCTCCTCCTGGACCCAGGTCACCTGCGTGAGGCTCGGGTACGACGCGAGCAGCTCGGTGAGCTCGATGTCCGGGAACGGGTAGAGCATCTCGACGCGCCCGATCGCCAGCTCCGGGCGCTCGGAGCGCTCCGAGCGCCCGTCGAGGTCGTGGTAGACCTTGCCGGAGCACAGGATGAGCCGGGTGACCGACGCCCGGCGGTTCTCCGCCGTGGGGTCGTCGAAGACCGGGTGGAAGGTCCCGTGGGTCAGGTCGGAGAGATGCGAGGACGCGCTCTTGGCGCGCAGGAGGCTCTTCGGCGTGAAGATGATCAGCGGGCGCGACTGCTGGGTGAGGGCCTGCTTGCGCAGCAGGTGGAAGTAGTTGGCGGCCGTGCTGCAGTTGGCGACGCGGATGTTGTCCTCGGCGGCGGCCGTCAGGAAGCGCTCGATGCGTGCCGAGGAGTGCTCGGGGCCGTTGCCTTCGTAGCCGTGGGGCAGCAGCAGGGTCAGGCGCGACGACTCGCCCCACTTCGCGCGACCGGAGACGATGAACTGGTCGATCATGATCTGGGCGCCGTTGACGAAGTCTCCGTACTGCGCCTCCCACAGCACCAGCGCCTCGGGCGCCTGGGTGCTGTACCCGTACTCGAAGCCCACGGCGGCCGCCTCCGACAGCGGGCTGTTGTGCATCTCCAGCGAGGCGGTGGCGTCGGGCAGGTTGCCCAGCGGCGTGTAGACGCGACCGGTGTGCGGGGTCCAGGTCTCGCCCTCGCCTACGTCGTGCAGCTCCAGGTGACGCTGGCTGAACGTCCCGCGCGCGGAGTCCTGGCCCGTGAGACGCAGGGGGACGCCCTCCACCAGCAGGGAGGCGAACGCGAGCGACTCGGCGTGCGCCCAGGCGATGCCGCCCTCGTTGCCCAGCGCGTCGCGCCGGCGCGCCAGCTGGGGGACCAGCTTGGGGTGGATCGTGAAGCCGTCGGGGACCGCGAGCAGCTGCTCGTTGAGCTCGCGCAGCAGCGGCTCCGGCACCTTGCTCGTGGGCAGCGCGCTGAGGCCGTTGGGCTTGGGCACGTTCTCGCCCTCTCCACCGGTCTCGCCGCGGCCGGTCACCGCCTCGTGGGCGTCGCGCATCCACTTCTCGGCCTTCGCGATCAGCGCGTCGACCTCGGCCTTCGTGGTCACGCCCTCGTCCACCAGGGTCTGGGCGTAGAGCTTGCTGACCGGGGGGTGGGCCTTGATGGTCCGGCTCATGACGGGCTGCGTATAGGCGGGCTCGTCCAGCTCGTTGTGGCCGAGGCGGCGGTAACCGATCAGGTTGATCAGCACATCGCCCTGGTAGCGGCTGCGGTAGGCGGCGGCGATCTGCGCGGCGCCGATGCAGGCGTCCACGTCGTCGGCGTTCACGTGGATCACGGGCACGTCGTAGCCGCGCGCCAGATCGCTGGCGTGGTACGTGGAGCGCGAGTCGTACGGGTCGGTGGTGAACCCGATCTGGTTGTTCGCGATCACGTGGATCGTGCCGCCGGTGGTGTAGCCGCGCAGCGCCTGGAGGTTGAAGGTCTCCGCCACCACGCCCTGGCCGGTGAAGGCGGCGTCGCCGTGGATCAGGATCGGCACGGCGGAGGTGGGGTTGTGGAGCGCCTCGCGGCTATTGCGATCGGTCTGCAGCGCGCGCGTGAGGCCTTCGGCGACGGCGTTGACCTGCTCGAGGTGGCTCGGGTTGGCGGCGAGCTTCACGCGCACCGTGCGCCCGTTGCGCGTGGTGTAGGTGCCCTCGGCGCCCAAGTGGTACTTCACGTCGCCGGCGGTCTCGCGCACCTCTTCGTCACCCGTCTCGAAGGCCATGTGGCCCTCGAACTCGGCGAGGATCGACTCGGGCGGGCGCCCGACGACCCGCGAGATGAAGGCCAGGCGACCGCGGTGGGCCATCCCCATCACGACGTCGTCGGCACCTTCGTCGCCGGCCCGCTCGATCACCTCGTCGGTGATCGACACCAGCGCGTCGACGCCCTCGATGGAGAAGGTCTTCTGCCCGAGGTAGGTGCGGCGCAGGAACCGCTCGAACGCGTCGACCTCGATCAGGCGCGACAACGCGTGCCGCCGGTGCTCCGGGGACGGGGTCTGGCTGTAGCGACCGCCCTCGATCATCCCGCGCAGCCAGAGGCGCTTGCCGTGGTCCGACAGGTGCTCGATCTCGTAGGCGATCGTGCCGCAGTAGGCCTTGCGCAACTCGGGAAGTGCGGCCGCGAAGCTCTCGCCGGGCACCTTGACCCGCAGCAGGGAGGCCGGGATGCGGGCCATCAACTCGGGCGTGAGGCCCACCGACTCGGGAGCCAGCGACGGATCGCCCGGAGGCGCCGAACCGAGGGGGTCGAGGTGGGCCGCGAGGTGGCCGTGGCTGCGGTGCGCCTTGACCACCGACACGGCGGCGGCCACGCCCTCGAGCAGGCCGTCGTCGATCGTGACCGGCGCCGCCGGGGCCGAGGCGGGGGCCGGGGCGGCCCCGGGGGCCTCCTTGACGATCGGCACGGCCGCCGCCAGGCCGATGCTCGCGCGCACGTCGTCGTAGAACCCGTCGCCGCCCTGCAGGAGGGTGTCGATCTCGGCGAGGAAGGCTCCGCTCTCGGCGCCCTGGATGACCCGGTGGTCGTAGGTGCTGGTCATCGTCATGACCTTCTCGACGCCCATCTCGCGAAGGGTCTCGGGGGCCACGGCGGAGAGCCCGGGCGGGTAGCCGATGGCGCCGGTCGCGACGATCGTGCCCTGTCCGGGCATCAGCCGCGGCACGGAGGCGATGGTGCCGATGCCGCCGGGGTTGGTGAGGGTCACGGTGGCGCCGCGCAGCTCGTCGGGCTTCACCTGGCCGGCGCGCGTGCGGCCGACGAGGTCGTCGAACTGGACGCGGAAGCCATCGAAGCCGTCCGAGGCCGCGTCGCGCACGACCGGCACCAGCAGCGACCGGCTGCCGTCCTTGCGCTCGACGTCCACGGCGAGGCCCAGGTTGACGGACTCGCGGACCAGCTTGTGGGGCTTGCCGTCGATCGCGCTGAAGCCCGTGCCCATCACCGGCTGTGACGCGACCGCGCGGATGATCGCCCACGCGATCAGGTGGGTGAACGAGAGCTTCTCGGAGCGGCCGGCCGATTTGAGGTCGGCGTTGATCGCGCGGCGCTGGGCATCGAGCACGGCGACGCTCAGCGTGCGGAAGCTGGTGGCCGTCGGGATCTTGAGGCTCTCGTCCATGTAGCCGGCCAGCGCGGCAGCCGGACCGCGCAGCACCACTGCCTCCTCGCCCTCGACCGAGGGGACCGCGGTGGCGGCTGGGGCGGCGGCCGGAGCGGCGGCCGCGGCGAGCACGTCGCCCTTGCGGATCATCCCGCCGGCGCCGCTGCCGACGAGGGTGCTCGGGTCGATGCCCCTCTCGAGGGCGGCCCGGCGGGCGATGGGGGAGATCTGCGGCCAGGTGACGTCGGCGCCCTTGGCCGCGACGGCCGGGCCGGCGGCCGCCGGGGCCGCTGCCGCCGGGGCGGATGGCGCGGGCGCGCTCGGCGCGGCGGTTCCCGAGGTGGAGCCGGTGGTGATCTCGCCGAGCGGCTGGCCGACGGTGAAGGTCTCGCCGTCGGGGACGACGATCGAGGTCAGCGTTCCGGCGGCGGGCGCCGGCACCTCGAGGTTGACCTTGTCGGTGGAGACCTCGAGCACGACCTGATCGACGGCGACGGCTTCACCGACCGCGACGCGCCATTCGACGACGACGCCCTCGGTGACGGACTCCATGTCGGGAAGCAGGATCGGGACAACGGTCCCGGCGTCCTCCGAGGGGGGGCCGCCATCGGCGGAGGCCCCCTCGGGGGCCACGTCCGCGGCCGTCGCGGCGCCGTTGCCCGAGCCGTTGGCGCCGTCGGGCGGCCCGAGCTCGGCGAGGAGGGCGCCGACCTCGATCGTCTCGCCGGCCTCGGCGACGATGCGGGTGATCACTCCGGCCGCGGGCGCGGGCACCTCCACGTCGACCTTGTCGGTCGTCACGTCGAGGAGAGTCTGGCCCATCTCGACGGAGTCACCCTCGGCGACTCTCCATTCGACGACGGTGCCTTCGGTGACCGACTCACCCAGCTCGGGCAGCAGAACCTGGGTTGTGTGGGAAGAGGTTGTGGACACGCCGAACTCTTAAGCTATCGCGATCGCCGCAGGTCGGCCGGGATTTCGGCCAACTCCGGCCCAATTCGGTGCCGATGGCCGATCTCCTGAAGAAAGGTGGGCCCGACACGGACCGCCTCAACCATACCGATGCGTCGCCGGTCCGGACGGACGCCACGGACGGTCGAATAACACGTCTTGCACTGCGATCCCAAGGTGTCGTCCTCAACTCGCCCGCGCGCGGCGGGCGACGAACCGAGCTAGCCCTCGAGCTCCAGGATCCGTTCCATGGCCTCGGCGACGGCCTCGCGCTGCCTCTGCGTCAGACGGCCGAGACGGGCCACGACGGCGTCGGGGTTCTCGAACTCGAGATCGCGGGCCACGCGGGTCAGCTCGTGAAGCGCCCCTTGGCGCTCCCACTCGGCGACCGGCGGTGAGCTCGGTGGGGAAACGCTCAGATCGTTCTCTCGATTCTTCTCCACGGGCCGGACATTATGCCCGGCGAGATGGCGCAACACCCCCTCGATGGTCTAGTAGGGCTCGACGGGCGACGTGGTTCGGGGTTCCGAGGACCCGTTTCCGCCGCTGGACAGCACCACCCCGCGGCGCGCGAGGTCGTCGCCGCGCCACGGATCGCCGCCCGCCGCCTCCAGGAAGAAGTCGGCGAACGCGCCCGGGACCGTGGTGATCAGCAGGCGCCCGCCGTCCGACACGATCCGCCATGCGTGCGGAACGTGCCGCCGCAGAGGGACGCAGGTGCCGACCTCCGCCCGCGTCACCACGTCGCACGACGTCACCTCCACGACGCCCTCGATGACGTAGAGCACCTCGTCCTCCAGGGTGTGCGCGTGCATCGGGTGTCCGAACCCGGGCGCGCCGCGGTGCTCCTGCACCGCGACCCGCCCGTCGGTGGAGGCCGCCGACACCAGCTCGATCACCACCGCGCCGTCGAACGCGGCGCTGCGCCCAGACGCGCTCATCGCGGCCCGTCGATGCCGTGGTTGGGCCGGAACAGCCCGTTCGGGTCGAGGCGGCGCCGCACCCCGGCGAGCCGCGTGTGCGCATCCGGCGCGTGGAGCGAGGCGCCGTCGACCTCGGTGTCGGTGAAGTTGTAGTAGCGCCGCGGGGTCGACCACGGCGCCAACGCGCGCTGGACTCCGGCGAGGCTCGCGGCGATCGCCTCCGCGTGACCCGGCGCCATCGGCAGGCCGACTGCGAAGAGCGCAAAGCCGGCGTCGAGGGCCCCGATGGCGCCGCCGTCCGGCGCCGGGCTGCTCAGGGCGGCGCCCAGCTGCCGCAGCTCCACCTGCAGCAGCGGGGTCTCCGTGTCGGGCCCGGCGACCGCGAGCAGGGCGTCGACCGCCTCGCTCGGAAGCCCGTCGATCAGGGCGTGGGTCGACATCGACGGCACCGGGTCGAGTGGGTCGCCCGCGACCTCGGCCAGGCCGGCCGCCGGCATCGGGGCGAACGTGTCGAGGTAGGGCGGGGCGATCGCGCGCAGGGGGGCGATCACGGCCGCTCCCGCGGCCTCGTCGCCGATCACGCCGGCGACGATCGAGATGAACGACCGCCCGCGCAGCGGCTCTGGTACGACCGGGATCGGCGGCAGCCGCAGCAGCCGGATCGACGAGGTGACGGTGTCCGGCGCCGTCTCGGTCCAGGCGGAGTAGGCGAGGAGCACGTCGCGGGCCTGTTCGATGGGCCAGAAGAGGTTGCCGGCGTAGACCTCGTCGATCGCGTGGAGGCGGAACTCCAGGGCGGTCACGGCGCCGAAGTTGCCGCCGCCCCCGCGCAGCGCCCAGAACAGCTCGGGGTCGCTCTCGCGGTCCACGCGCCGGTGCTCACCGTCGGCGGTCACCAGCTCGACCGCCAGAACGCTGTCGGCCGCGAAGCCGTGGCGGCGTCCCAGCAGTCCCATGCCGCCGCCCAGCGTGTAGCCGACCACCCCGACGCCGCCGCTCGAGCCCCAGAGGCCGGCGAGTCCGTGCTCGGCGGCCGGGCCGGCGACGTCCGACCACAGCGCCCCGGCCTCCACGCGGGCGATGCGCCGCTCGGCGTCGATCTCCACGCCGGTCAACGACGACGTGTCGATCAGGATCGCCCCCTCCAGGTCGCCGCACGCGCCGTGCCCGGTGCCCTGCACGCGCACGTCCAGCCCGTTGTCCCGGGCGAAGCGGACCGCCGCGACGATGTCGTTCGCGCTCGAGGCGACGGCGATCACCTCGGGGCGCTGGTCGACCGCGATGTTCCACGGGACCCGCGCCGCGTCCCACTCCGCCTCCGCCTGCGTGAGGACGAGCCCCTCGTGGCTGCGGCGGAGCACATCGATGTCGATCGTGGGCGGTGCGGCGTCGATGGCCACGGGTCTCTCCTCGAGTCGGTGTGTGTACCACCACGCTCTCTGAGCGACGGGCCGGGTCGCATCGGGGGCGTCCCCAGTCGTGTCCTCCAGACCCCCTAGGAGGACCCCTCAGGACAGGGGCTCCTCCATGCGCGCCAGGTCCCCGCGGGAGGCGATCCCGAGCTTCTGGAACACCTTGGCCAGGTGGTATTCGACCGTCTTCGGGCTCAAGAACAGCTGGGCCGCCACCTCCTTGTTGGTGGCTCCCTCGGCGACGAATCGGGCGATGCGGCGTTCCTGAGGCGTCAGGTCGGCTGCGCCGGACCGATCCGGTCGCCGCCGCGACTCACCCGTGGCGCGCAACTCCTCGCGGGCGCGCTCGGCCCACGGCTCCGCCCCGAGCGCCTCAAACACGGCGGCGGCCGAGCGCAGGTGGGTCCGCGACTCCGCGCGCCGCCGGTCCCGGCGCAGCAGTTCGCCCAGGCACAGCTCGGTGCGGGCGCGATGAAACCCCGGGGCGTCGCCGGTGTGCAGCTCGAGCGCGACGCGCAGATGGGCCTCCGCATCCGCGTCGTCGCTGAGAAGTCCGCGCGAGCGCTCCAGCAGCGGAGCCACCCAGTCGGCGCCCGTCGCCGCCTGCCATGTCGCCAGCCGCTCGAGCACCGGCCGGGCGGCCTGCGGGCGACCGGCACGCGCAGCGGCCTCGATCAGATCCGGGGCGGCGGCATAGAGGGAGAGCGGCGTGCGCATGCGTCCGGCGCCGCCGCCGCCGGCGATCTCGGAAAGGTGATCGAGCGCCGCCTCGTAGTGACCCCGGCTCAGCTCCCGCACGCCGAGGGCCCAGACCGCGGTCTCGCGCGCGGGCAGCAGCCCGCGTCGGACCGCCAGCGAGATCGCGCGCTCGGCCTCCCGCGCGCAGGTGGCGTCGTCGCCGCGCAGAGCCGCCGCGCCCGCGAGCACGGCGTGGCTCTGGGCGATGCTGTTGTCGAGCCCCGCCTCCTCGGCCAGGCGCAGCCCCTCCTCCCCGTCGGCGAGCGCCTCCCGCGGGAGCCCGCGCGCCGCCATCAAGCCACCCCGTCGCAGCAGCGCCACGGCCAGGGTCGCGAATGCGCCGCCGGCGCGGGCGCGCGCGACCGCGGCCGACTGCAACACGATGGCCCGGTCGTGTTCACCGAGCCACACCGCCGCGTTGGACGCCCAGACGAGCGTCCGGGGATCGTCGGCGTCGTCGGCGTTGGCGACCAACAGGCGCAGGATCGGGACGGCGCGCTCCAGGTCGTCCTGCTGTACCAACGCGACGCCCTCGAGCCAGGTCGTACCCCATCCGGTCGAACGCGGGGGCCAGCGGGGCGGCCCGCCGCCAGGCCTCGATGACGCCCGCGCGATCGCCGCCGGCGATCGCCGCCTCCGCGGCGACCAGCAGCAGGTCCAGCACCCGCGCCGGGGCGCCGGCCCCCGCGGCTTCGGCCGCCGCCAGCAGCAGGCGATGGCCCTCGGCGGGCCGGCCGCGCATCAGCTCGGCGGATCCCTGCACGTGGAGGAGCTCGGCGCGCAGCCCCTCCTCGCGCACTCGCGGCGCCGCCTCCGCGGCCAGGGCCTGCGCGAGCGGCGCCCGGCCCGCGGCCAGGGCCGAGCGCGCGGCCGCGACCAGGCGTCGCGTGTTCTCGTCGGGATCGGCGCCCAGACGCGCGGCCCGCTCCAGCGCCGCCGCGGCGGCCGCGTGGCCGCTGCGCGCCCGAGCGCGGTCGGCGGTCCGCTCGAGCGCCTCGGCCACCTCGTCGTTCGGGGCCACGGCGGTCGCGGCCAGATGCCACGCCCGGCGGTCGGCGTCGCCCTCGTCCATGAGCACGTCGGCGAGTGCCCGATGCGCCGCCTGACGCAGGGGATAGGGCGTGCCGCGGTGCAGTGCGGATCGTGCCAGAGGATGTCGCAGCTCCAGCCGGTCGCCGACCACACGGATCAGGCCTGAGGCCTGCGCGGTCTCCAGATCGTCCGGACCGGCGCCGAGGGCGGCGGACGCGCGGACCACTGTCGCGACGTCGCCGGTCTCGTCCGCGGCCGCCACGCTCAGCACGGCGCGCGGGCCCTCGCCGAGCCTCTCGGCGCGGGCGAGGAAGGCGCGCTCCACCTCGCTGGTCAGTGGTACGTGCTCGGGAAGGGGTGTCCGCCCCGCCAGCTGATCGGCCCCGAGCACGGAGGGCAACTCCACCAGGGCGAGGGGGTTGCCGCCGGTCAGCGACACGAGGCGCTCGGCGACGTGGGGCGCCATCTGCGGGGAGCGGTCGGCCAGCAGGGCGCGAGCCGAGACGCGGTCGAGACCCTCCAGGCGCAGCTCGGGCACCCCGACCGCCTCCAGGCGCCGAGCCTCGCCCGCGCGCGCCGCGAGCAACATGGCCACGGGCTCGCCACGCAGGCGCCGCGCGGCGAATCCCAGCGCTTCGGCCGAGGCGCGATCGAGCCACTGGGCGTCCTCGACCAGGATCAGCAGGGGCTGCTGTTCGGCCATGCCCGCCAGCAACCCGAGCGCGCCGAGGCAGATCAGGAAGCGGTCCTCGACGCGCTCTTGGCTGAGGCCGAACGCGCCGCGCATGGCGGCGGCCTGGGGCGCCGGCAGGCGATCGAGATGTGGGAGGCCCTCGCGCACCACCTGGTGCAGCGCCGCGAAGGGCAGATCGGCCTCCCACTCCACGCCGACGGCCCGGAGCACCCGCATTCCCGAGCCATGCTCGGCGGCGTGGGCCAGGAGGGCGGTCTTGCCGACCCCGACCTCTCCGCGCACGACCAGTGCACCACCATTGGAGGTGCGCGCCGCATCGACGAGACTCTCGATTGCCGAACACTCGGCGTCGCGTCCGACGAGCACGAGGCGATGGTACCGGCGTGGTATCCTTGAGCAATCAAGCAATTGCGCAGGCAGGCCGTGCGCCGGGTCCAGGAGGTCCTCGATGAGCAGCGCCGATTCGCCGGAGCCACGCGTCTCGATCGACCCGGCGACGACCCTGGGCGCCGTGAGGCTGCGCGTCAACGACCTCGAGGCCGCGGCGGCCTTCTACCAGCGGGCGATCGGCCTCCACGAGACCGCGCGATCGGCGGGCGAGGTGCATCTCGGCGTGAGCCCCGATGCACCCCTCGTCGAGCTGGTCGGCGACGCGGACGCCCCGCCGCGTCCCGCGCGGACCACCGGCCTCTTCCACCTCGCCATCCTCGTGCCGACCCGGGCGGACCTCGCCCAGGCCGTCCACCGCGTCGTCAACGCCGGCTGGTCGTTCACCGGCGCCTCGGACCATCTCGTCAGCGAGGCCCTGTACCTGGACGATCCCGAGGGAAACGGCATCGAGGTCTACCGCGATCGCCCGCGCGACGAGTGGGCCCACCGCCCCGACGGCGAGCTGGAGATGGCGACCCTGCCCATCGACCTCGACGGGGTGATGGCATCGCTGCCTCCGGGGGCACCGGACGAGGGCATGCCCCCGGGGACCGTGATGGGCCACGTCCACCTCCAGGTGCGCGACACGGCTGAGGCGGGCGACTTCTACGGCGGGCTGATCGGCTTCGAGCCGACGGTCACGGCCTACCCGGGGGCGCTGTTCGTCTCCGCCGGCGGTTATCACCATCACCTCGGGCTCAACGTGTGGGGCTCTCGCGGCGCTGCGCCGCCGCCGCAGCGCGCGGTCGGTCTCGATCGCTACCGCATCCATCTGCCCGACGCCGCGGAGGTGGACGCCATCGCCGGCCGCCTCGACGCCGCCGGTCACGCCGTCACGGCGGGCGCCGCCGGTCATGAGGTCCTCGATCCGTCCGGGATCCGCGTGGTGCTGGCCGGGGGCGAGACCGGTTCGTACATGCGGTAGGCGATCGGTGTCCTGCCGTCGGAGCGCCTCTTCATCACCGCCTCGAGCGTGTTGGGCCTGGCGCACGTGGTCGCCGGCCTCACCTCGGGCCGTTGTGCAGGCCGGTCCCGGGCCGCTCCCCCTCTCTTGCCTGATATACAAGCGCCCGCATAGGATCCTGGCGTGCCGAACGATCGCCTACGCCGTGCTCGTGAGCGCGCGCGCCTGAGCCAGGCCGAGCTCGCAGATCGGGCCGGGGTCAGTCGTCAGCTGATCGGCAGCGCGGAGGCCGGGCGTCACGCGCCCGCCGTCAACACCGCGCTGCGCATCGCCGGGGTGCTCGGGGAGTCGGTCGAGACGCTCTTCGCCGCCGCCGCGCCCGCATGGAGCCCGGTGCGCGACGCGCCTGTGCGCGATGGTGAGCTCGTGGTCGTGGGGCGCGTCGGCGAGCGGCTGTGCGCTGCTCCTCTCGAGGATCCCGCCGGCGGCGAGGCGGGCTGGGGGGTGCCCGACGGCATCGTCGAGGACGGGGAGATCCGGCTCTTCCCCGGCGCCGATGCCAACGCCCTCGTCGTCGTCGGCTGCGATCCTCTCCTCGGGCTCTGCGAGAAGCTCCTGTCGCGCGGCGGCGCACGTCGCGTCGTCGCCGTGTCCGGATCGACCGGTTCGGGCCTTGCCGCCCTTCGCGCGGACCGCGCCCACGCCGCCGTCGTACACGGCCCCTCGGGCAGTCTCCCGGACCCGCCCGAGGGGGTGCTCCGCGTCCATCTCGCCCGCTGGAGGGTCGGGATCGGCGTGGGCGGGACGCGCCCGGCCGGTTCGCTCGGAGAGATCCTCGAGCGAGGGGTTCCCATGGTTCAGCGCGAGACCTCGGCCTCGAGCCAGCAGGCCCTGGCACGAGCGGTCGGAGATGCCGCACCGCACCCCGCGGCACGGGCCACGGGCCATGTGGACGCCGCGCGCCGCGCGGCGCGCGGCGGTTGTGCCGCCGTCACGTTCGAGCCCGCCGCCCACCGGCACGGCCTCCGCTTCCTTCCGCTCGAGACCCACGCGGTCGAACTCTGGATCGGCCGCCCCTGGGTCGACCACCCCGGGGCGAACGCGCTGATCGACCTGCTCGGGTCGGCCGCCCTGCGTGACCGGGTGGTCCTGGTCGGCGGATACGACCTCGCCGACTGCGGCTCTCTCGCCGCCTCCGCATGACGGGGGCCACCGGCGCCGTCACGAGATCCGCCCTGGTGCGTCGCGCGACCGCGGCGCAGAACGCCCATCGCACGGCGCTGCGCGAGACGCTGCAGAGCAACGGCCAGGCGCCGATCGACGACGCCGACATCGAGATCGTCTTCCCCGCCGACGCGTGCGACAGACGGCGGGGAGCGGTCACGACAATCCAGGATCAGACGACCCGCGAGCCCTTCGCACAACTCGCGGCGAGCGAATCCGAGCGACCCGCATTCCTCAAGGGGCTGGCCGGGCGGGTCGTCATCGACCCAGTCCCCTCGGTGCATGGCATCGCCACCACCGCCGACGAGTTCACGAGGTACACCCCATGAGAGCCGCTCGCGTCATCATCGCGACCGGCGTGCTGGTCATCGCCATGGCCGGATCAGCCCTGGCCGCACGCGCGCCCACGGTGTTCGCCGCGGCCTCGCTCACCGAGGTCTTCCCGAAGATCGATCCGTCCGCGCGCTACAGCATCGCCGGCTCGAACACGCTGACGCTGCAGATCACCCAAGGGGCCCCGGCCGACGTCTTCGCCTCCGCCGCACCCAACTACACCCACGACCTCTACACGAAGGGCCTCGTCGAGAAGCCGAGGTTCCTCGCGTTCAACCGCCTGACGCTGATCGTGCCGAAGGGCAACCCAGCGCACATCAGATCGGTCTACGACCTCAACCGCGGCGGCATCAAGCTGGTCGTCGCGAACTCGCGCGTCCCGGCGGGCGCGTACACCCGCAGGATCCTCGCCAACCTCGGGCTCTCGAGCGCTCTGAAGAACGTCGTCAGCCAGGAGAGCAACGTGAAGGGCGTCGTCGGCAAGGTCGCCCTGGGGGAGGCGGACGCCGGGTTCGTCTATGTCACCGATGCGAAGGCCGCCGCCTCGCGGCTGAAGCAGATCACGATCCCGACCTTCGCGCAGCCGAGGGTCCGCTACGAGATCGCAGTGGTCAGGTCGAGCTCCCACAAGGCCGCCGCGCGAGCGTTCATCGCCAAGGTGACCGGCCCCGCCGGACGCCGCGCCATGGCCGCCGCCGGCTTCCGCTTCCCGCGCCCGCCGAAGAAGCCGAGGCCCACGCCCAAGCGGAAGCCGAAGGCCGGCGGTTAGGGCGGGATCGTGTAGAGCGCGCCGGCTCCGTCGGTCGCCCGCGAGGACCGCCACCCGTGGCCAAGACCGACCGTCAACCCGAGGTTGATGGTGGTCGCCGCGCCCTGGCAGGATCTGGACCGCGTCGTGCCCGACGACGAGAGCCCGCCGGGACGGCGGGCTCTCGCGGTACCACGTGACGGGCGATCCGCTCCCTACGAGATCATGAACTCGAAGGACGCGTTGTTGAGGCCGACCGCGAAGTTGGCGGGCGACACGGTGATCACCTGGAACTCGCTGCCCGTGCAGAGCTGAGAGAAGCTCAGGCCGCTGCCGACGAAGATGATCCCCAGCGCGCCGCTCTTGGCGCTTGCGACCGCAACCATGGACGTCGTGTTGGGGTCCACACCCGGTGCGGTGATGCAGAAGACGCCGTTGCCGGCGCGACGCACGCTGACGCCACCCTTGGCCTTCTGCATGGAGGGCGTGCCCGAGCTGTTGTCCACGAAGCCGGACGCCGTGCTGCCGGACGCGCCCGCCGGGCCAGGAGCGCCCGGGTAACCGCGCAGGCCGCGCGGTCCGCGCTTGCCACGCGGTCCGCGCTTGCCACGCTTGCCGCGGAGCGCCTGCTCCGACTTCACCGTCATCAGGTTCGCGGGCGTGATCGACCCCGCCGCGATGTCCTTGCCGGTGAGCGATCCATCCTTCACATCCGCGCCGGTGATCAGACCGCTTGCGGCCACTCCCGTTCCGGCCACCGCAAACACGAGCGCAATCGTCGCGATAACCATCGAGGGCGATGGTCTCTTCATGGTTCTCCCTTTCGTCGCCGGGAAATATCGGCGCGAATATAAGGCTTAACCCCACGTCCGTTCGGGTAGTTCTTCCCGGAGTATCGCAGCAGTCATCCCCCAAATGGGGGATATAAACGCCGAATACGGAGCATCGCGCAGGGGGCGGACTTCCCGGGGATGCCGTCATCAGGCGTACCACCGAGTGCGCCCTCGTCGTGCGAGATCGCGAGGCGCTCCGGGAGGGAGCGTCCGCGGCCGGGCTACTGCTTCGCGGACGCGCGTCCGGCTCGGGCCACGGAGTTGGCGGCCACCGCGGACCGGATCAAATCCTTGAACACGGCCTCGTCGAGCTTCTCCCCTTCGCGGATGTCGATAGCTCGGCGCGTGTTCCCCTCGAGACTCGCGTTGAAGAGCTTCTGGGGGTCGTCCAGTGACGCGCCTCGGAAGAAGGTGAGCTTCACGACTCGCGTGTACGACTCCCCGGTGCAGACACCGCCGTCATGGGACCAGACCGGAGTGCCCCTCCATTTCCATTCCTCCTCGATCTCGGGATCCGCGTCGTGGATGAGCCGGCGGACCCGGGCGAGCGTCTCGCCCCTCCAGTCCGCGAGCTCCTCGATCTTCCTGGTGATGTTCGCCGACGCGGCCGCGTCGTCCGGAGCAGGTTTCGCCGTCATGATCCCTCCGACCCGAGCCGCGCTCTCGCCAGACGGCTCACGAAGTGCGATTCGCCTACGTATACGCGACGCCGGCCGAAGGTGTCTATCCCGGCTGCCTCGTGAGCGCCCCGAGGTACTCGACCCAGCGGTCACGGTCGACGAAGCCGTAGTGGCCCGCGCCGGGCCACACGTGGGTGGCCGCGTTCGGCAGGTCGTCGGCGACGTGCTTTGGCATCTCCGGCGAGATGATGTCGTCGGCGTCGCCGTAGAAGACGTCGAAGTGCTGGGTGACGTCCCCGAGCTCGAAGCCCCAGTCCCAGAGCGCCAGCGTCATCTCGTAGACGCCCTCCGCGCCCTGCGCCACCCCCGCGCTGAAGTTCGCCTCGAACATCTCGCGCTGCGCCGGATCCCCGAGAAGGGTCTCCGCGTCCGACGGGTCGCCGTCGGCGACCGCCTCGACGTAGGTGCCGATGTCCTTCTGGGCCTTCTTCACGTCCGACGCGTAGGCCCAGCGGATGACGTGGTGGAAGTGATGCAGCTTGACCACCAGCTTCAGATCCTTCATCACGAGCTGCTTCGCGAAGCCCTCGCGGTCGAACGGGCCGACCGGAGATGCCAGCACGCCGTGCGTCACCCGATCCGGCATGTGCACGGCGACCGAGAGCGTGTGGGGGCCTCCGCCCGAGTGTCCGGCGACCGCGAACCGGTCGAGGCCGAGCGCATCCGCCAGCTCCTCCATGTCCCGACCCCAGTCGACCATCTTCCGGCCCTTCTGCGGGGTCGAGCCGCCGACGCCCGGCTGGTCGGCGGCGATCATGCGCACGCCGAGTGACGCGGTCAGCGCCTCGTCGGGGTTGCGAATGAGCCGCGAGTCGGAGAAGCCGTGGCTGAAGATGACCGGAAGGCCGTCGGGGTCCCCGTAGGTGTCGTAGGCGAGCGTTCGACCATCCGCGAGCACAAGGGTCTGCATCTCGGCCTCCTCGAGTCATGGCCCCCGAGCCGCCCTCGGCGCCACGCCGGTACTTTATTGGCCGGCCTGACGCGGCTGCCACCCATTCCGGCGCCCCGGAAGGGGTCCGGGTATGTTGACCACCCACCTGCCGCCGGCTGATCGCGTCCGACTCGTGTGGGGCGCCCCTCCGGGAGACCCACGCAACCTCGCGATGCCCTCGTCGATCACAGGACCGGCCGGACCGGCGGCGGTTCGTCTCCGTGGCGGGCGGCGAGCACCGCTGAGAGGTCGGCGCGGAGCGCCGCGACCCTCCGCGCGCCGATGACGGCGGCCCACCCGGCCTCGATCTCCGCGTAGCTGGATCCGGCGTCGCTGAGGAACCGCCCGCCTTTCGTGGTCAGCGTGACGCGCGTCGCCCGGTGATCGCGGGGGTCGTCGCCGCGTTGCACGAGGCCCGACTCGGCAAGCCCGTCGACGACCTTTGCGGCGGCCTGCTTGGTGATGCCGAGGAGCGACCCGATCTCGGAGATGCTCCGCGGCTCGTCCTGCAGCGACACGAGGACGAAGCCCCACAGCGGACGCACCGGCCCCCAGCCGGCCGCCGCGAGGCGCTCGTGCAGCTCGTCGATCACGGCGCCGAGCGCCATCGACAGGAGCCGTCCCAGCGGCTCGTCGTGCGCTATCGGGCCCAGGGCGGGGTGAAGGGCTCCTGCCCGGGCAGTCGCGCCTGGCCGCCGAGCGGAAGGAACGCCAACGCGACCAACGGGTCGGGGCCCGCCGCCGTGAGGCTGAAGGGCGTGTCCGGGGGAACGACGATCGTGCCGCCGGGCCCGACGTCGTCGATCGCGCCGCCCAGGGACGCCCGGGCCGTCCCCGACAGGACGACGATGAGTTCCTCGCGGGTCAGCTCGTGCTGGAGGGGGTCCGTCCCCGCCGGGATCTCGACTCGCCAGACGCTTGCCTCCTGCGATCCGGTCGACGGCGCCGCGAGCGTGGTGAAGCGGGTGGAGCCGACCTCGTGGGTGTGGGACGCGGGGCGGTGGCGAATGGGCATGCCGTATTATAGACAACCAAGTTGTCTAATCAAGGCGAGGCCGGCCACTCGATGAGCAGCCCACTCGTCCGACGAAACCCGCGCGTCGTCTCCTCTGGCGATGGCAGAAAGACGGTCCTCGCCGCCGCGACCGGGCTCCTCGCGTCGTGCTCGTCGAGGTCTTCGCCCGCTTCCTCGCAGGACCACGTACACCTCCTCCTGCTCTCGATGCGCGCCCTGACTCCGATGGGCCGGCCCTGCGCTAGGTCGGGTGGGATGCGGCGGTCGGCTGCGACCCGGGCGGCGTCGTCGGGATCCCCCGCGTGAACAGGAGCGCCACCAGGCTGAACAGCGCCAGCACCGCCACGGCGGCGCGCAGCCCGTCGATGCGACTCTTCTCGTTGGTCGCGACGATCGCGTCGGTCGTGGCAGGCGGCACATTCGCCTCCGCGAGAGCGGCCTTCAGGTCGGCATCGGACATGAACGGGATGCCGCCGGCCAGCTCCGTCTGCGCCGATGTGGCGACGCTCGCGGGAACGTCCGGGTTCCCCTGGATGCCGGTGAAGAACGAGGCGGTCAGCGCGGAGATCAGCACCGCGCCCGCGAGAGCGGTCCCGATCGAGGCGCCGAGCTGGGCGCCCGTGTTCTGCAGCCCGCCGACCTCGCCGCTCTTCTCGTCCGGCACGGCGGACACGGTGACAGCGCCGAGCTGCGAGGCCATGGCGCCCAGGCCCGAGCCCGCCAGCAGCAGCGGCCAGGTGATGATCTCCGGGCCCGCGCCGACGTCGAGCAGCGCGACCAGCAGCACGAGGCCCGCGAACAGCGTGAGGAAGCCGAGGTTGACGACGCGACGCGGCGACGCATTCGGCCGAAGCTTGGGGACGCCGACGGCGAAGGCGAGCAGGGTGAGCGAGAGGGGCAGCAGGCGGACGCCCGTCTCGATTGCCGACAGCCCGAGCGCGATCGACAGGAACAGCGGCACGACGAAGAACATGCCGGCCTGGATCAGGAACAGGAACAGGAACGAGACCACGCCGCTGCGCAGCTGGATGTTGCGCAGCAGGCTGGGATCGAGGAGCGCACCCTGACCGCGGTCGAGGCGCCGGGTCTCCCACCACAGGAACAGGCCCAGGATCGCTCCGCCCCCCAGCACCATCCAGATGACCGGCGAGAGACCGAGCCACTCCGGCGCCTCGGGCTTGGGCTGGACGAATCCCCAGGTGCCCGAGCGCAGGATGCCGAGCACGATCAGCCCCAGCCCGGCCGCCGACAGGGCGGTGCCGACCAGGTCCAGCTTCACCCCGGCCTCCGCCGGCCGGTCGTTGACCCGCCGTGCCAGGAGCAGGATCACGAGAATGATCAGCACCTCGCCGGCGAACACCCACCGCCATGACGCGTAGGTGGTGAACGCGCCCCCGATCACCGGTCCGAGCGCCGCGGCGATCGCCCCGGCGGCGGCCACCAGGCCGTACGCGCGCGGGCGATCAGGCTTGCCGAAGTTCGACGCCACCAGCGCCACGATGGCCGGCATGATCAGCACCGCGCCCAGGCCCTCGAGGCACGACCAGCCGATGATCAGCACGGTCAGGTTGGGGGCGATCGCGGTGGTGAACGACCCGCAGGCGTAGACGACGCAGCCGACGGAGAACGCCCGCTTGCGGCCGATGATCTCGCCGATCTTGCCCCCGGTGATCATCAGCGAGGCCATCACGAGCGTGTACAGGGTGACCGCCGTCTGAATGCCGGTGACCGTCGTGTCGAGGTCCTTGGCGACCGTCGCGATCGCGGTGTTCATCACGGTCGTGTCCAGGGCCATGACGAACTGCCCCGCGGCCAGCGTCAGCAGGACCATCCCGGTCGCGGCGCCCACCTGTCGCCCCGATGTGACCGTCATCGTTTCCCCCCCACCGCAGCCTCCGGCTTGGGCCCCGTCCCAGAATCCGGGTGCACGTACCCGACGTCCCCGCGCCGGCTGCCGTCCCATCCATCGATCGGAATCTCGGACATCACATCGCGTTCTCCACGTCGGGGCGATCGGGACTCAAAGCCCCTTGGGCGCTGACGGCGCGACCCTCCCGGCATCATGCCCGCAGCGGTTCTGGCAGGGATGGCAGCCCGTCTCCAGGGGCGGTGACCCCTGCCTGTCGCGTCACGCGGCGCGAGCCCTCTTATGTGGCCTCGTCGGGCATTCGCCCGCTACAGGTCCGTCTGCGCCACCAGGCGCCTGCTCTCGACCGCCGCCGTCATGAGGGCGTAGTCGCTCTCGTTGCGGTCGGCGTAGGCGGCCGAGAAGGCCGCGATCGCCCGGTCGAAGGTGTCGCCCTTGCCGAGGTAGGCGGCGATGGCGACGGCGTCGCCCGATCGGGCGTGGGCGCGGGCCAGGGTCCAGCCGCACATCCGGGCGTAGATCTTCATGCCCGCGGGGACCATCACCTCGATGTCGGCCGAGCCCTTCCAGTCGCGCAGCTGGCGGACGTAGAAGTCGCGCTCGTTGCCGTCGAGGCCGTCCTTCACGTGGATCCACCCGAGGAAGACGTCGCCCGAGGCCTGCATCAGGCGCTGCCCGGAGACGACCCGGTGCCCGGCGTTGCGGTAGTCGCTCCGGCCGGCGTATGCCTCGAGGACCGAGGGCTGGGCCTCCTTCATCTGGAGGAAGAGCGGGTCCCGGTCGTCGCGGCCCAGCATCAGCGCGATCCAGGCCCGCGTCCCGACGCTGCCGACGCCCACGACCTTGCGCGCGAAGTCCACGAAGCGGTAGCGCTCCAGCAAGCGGCGGCGATCGGTGTCGAGCGTGCGCCGGTACTCGCGCAGGCGGGCGTGGATCCATTCTGTGAACTCGCTCGCCCGGTCATCGGGCAGCAGGTCCCGGACAGGGACGATCAGCGGCGGGTCGGCGAGGATGCACGGCTGCCCGTCCACCTCGTGGGTGAGCTTCGAGAAGGCCTGCATGCTGTCCTTGGTGCGTGCCTTGGCGAGACCCTTCTTGGCCCGTTTGGCCACCTTGGCCGACACAGTCGCCTCATAGCGCGCCAGCAGCTCCGCGATGTCGAGTCGCGCGTAGAAGACGTCGAGGTTGGTCTTGGTCGCGAAGTCGGCCATCGCCTCGCGGTAGGTGCTGACGCAGGTGGTGACGATCGCGTCGCGGTCGGCATCGGAGTAGCCGCGGTCCCGGCCCGCCACCTCGAGGCTCGCGGCCAGGCGCTTGACGTCCCACTCGAACGGGCCCGGCAGGGTCTCGTCGAAGTCGTTGATGTCGAACACCAGCTGGCGCTCCGGGCTCGCGAAGACGCCGAAGTTCGACAGGTGGGCGTCGCCGCAGAGCTGGACGCGCAGGCCGGAGTTCGCGGTCGTGGCGAGGTCGTCGGCCATGATCAGCGCCGCGCCGCGGTAGAAGGTGAACGGCGACACGAGCATCCGCCCGTAGCGGATCGGGACCAGCTCGGGCACGCGCGTCCCGGCCTGCTGCTCCAGTAGGGCGACCGGGTCCGCCCGGCCCGCCCCAGCGACCACCTCCGCGTGGGCGGCGCGCGGCATCGCGGCGCGCGCGGCCTTGCCGGCCGCCACGCGCTCGGCCACGGTCAGGTGATCGACCTTCGCCTTGGTCGGGACGCGCCGGTCGCTGCCGGTGGTCGTCGTCATCGCGTGGTCTCCTTGAGATCGGCGGGAGCGTTCCGGGCGCGGCGGCCTCACCGATCAGAGCGCCCGCACGGCCCTCAGACTACGCCCGCCGCACGGGACCTGGGCGATGTCGCAGCGATCGTCGCCAATCGGGCCAGGGGGGGATCGTCCGGGTGGACGCGACGCAGGCGACCGCTGCCGCCCCTGCTCGATCCCCGCGACGATCTCGGCGAGTACGGCCGACCGATCCCGCCTGGCTTCGGGTTATGAGCCACCCCGAAGGCCTCGCCAGCTGGACGGCGTAGCTCCCGACATCGTCGTTCAGGTTCCCGCGCCGGGGAGATCCGAATCCGGTGTACGTGCCCGGCCGCGGCCGGGCACGTACCGGCCATGACGACACAACCCCTCCCCGAGCCGCTCCCGGCCCCTCCGACGATCCCGGAGCCCCACCCCGCCCCAGACGCCCTCGCCGCCGACGCCCGTGCCGCAGCCGGCGCCGCCCCCCGGGATCTCGCCGCCCGGCGGCCGGCCGTCCGGAGAGGCACTCCTGCCCCGGGCGGCCCCGATCGGGGCCGCCCGGGGCAGGCAGATCACAGGAGCGGCAGGTACCGCTCGAGCTCGTAGGGCGTCACCTGCATGCGGTAGTCCTCCCATTCGTCGCGCTTGAGCTCCACGTACCGCGCGTGGATGTGCTCGCCGAAGCACTTCAGCAGCAGCTCGCTGGCCGCGCCCAGCTCGATCGCCTCGCCGAGCGACTCGGGGAGGGAGTCGATGCCGGCCTTCTCCCGCTCCGCGTGTGTGAGGTCGTAGAGGTTCTGCTCCATCGACGGTGGCAGCTCGTAGCCCTTCTCGATCCCCTCGAGCCCGGCGTGGAGCAGGGCGGCGAAGGTCAGGTAGGGATTGCAGGCCGGGTCCGGGCAGCGCAGCTCGGCCCGCGTGGACTGTTCCTTGCCGGGGTGGTACACCGGCACGCGCACCAGGGCCGAGCGGTTGCGCCGGCTCCAGGCGACGTAGACGGGCGCCTCGTAGCCGGGCACCAGTCGCTTGTACGAGTTCACCCACTGGGCGAAGACGCACGCGATCTCGCGTGAATGGTGCAGCAGGCCGGCGATGAATCCCTTGGCCTCCCCCGAGAGGTAGTACTCGTCGTCCGCGTCGAAGAAGGCGTTCTGCTCGCCGCGGAAGAGGCTCTGATGGACGTGCATGCCGCTGCCGTTCTCGCCGAAGAGCGGCTTGGGCATGAACGTGGCGTAGCAGCCGTGCTTGTGGGCGATCTCCTTCACGATCGTGCGGTAGGTCATCACGTTGTCGGCCATCCGCAGGGCGTCGGCGAAGCGCATGTCGATCTCGTGCTGCGACGGGCCGACCTCGTGGTGCGAGTACTCGACGTCGATGCCCATCTGCTCGAGCGCCAGCACCGTGTCGCGGCGCAGGTCGCTCGCGGCGTCGAGGGTGGTGAGGTCGAAGTAGCCGCCCCGGTCGAGCACCTCGGTGCCATCGGAGGTCTTGAAGTAGAAGTACTCGAGCTCCGGCCCCAGGTAGAAGTGGTCGAAGCCCATCTCCTGCGCCCGGGCCAGCGCGCGGCGCAGCACGTAGCGCGGATCGCCCTCGTACGGCTCACCACCGGGCACCCGGATGTCACAGAACATGCGTGCCACCGACTGCTCCTGCGGGCGGTAGGGCAGGATCGCGAAGGTGTCCGGGTCGGGCATGGCGATCATGTCCGACTCCTCGATGGCGTTGAAGCCGGTGATCGAGGAGCCGTCGAAGCCCATGCCCTGGGCCATCGCGCCGGCGAGCTCCTCCTTGGCGATGGCGAAGCTCTTCAGCTGGCCGAGGATGTCCGTGAACCACAGCCGGATGAACTTGACGTCCCTCTCCTCGACCGTGGCCACCACCTCGTCGTAGGTCACCATTCCCCCTTTCATACGGGATCCGGGACGCCGTCAAGGTTCCCAGAGCCCGGGCCGCCCCGTCCAGGGGGCGCCGCCGGCCCGCGGTCGACTTGCGTCCGCTCCGCGCAGGGAGGACGGTTGTGGGCCCGACGCGGAGCATGCGATGCGCCACCTGAGGACGACTCGCAACCAGCGGCACCCGGCGGCCGCCGCCGCGGCGCGGCGGTGGGCCTCGCCCCCCGCCCCGGCGCCCCCGCCACGGCCCTGCGGACGGCTCGGGTGCCTCGGCACGATGCATCCGCGCAGCTACCAGCTGCCCGCCCGCTACGTCAGCCGGATCCGGCGGGACGAGCCGGTGCGCCACGGGCCGCTGCCGTGGATCTGGACCTGCGACGCCTGTGGGGAGGTCCACCAGGACCTCGACGCGCGCTGAGCCGGCGCATGACCGCCGGCCCTCGCCGCTGGTGCGGACGGTGTGGGCCGTGACCGTGCAGGACGACCGGGTCGCGGCCTTCGTCCGGCTGCACGCCGCCGGATGCTTCGTCATGCCGAACCCGTGGGACGTCGGCAGCGCCCTGGCCCTCGAGCAGCTCGGCTTCGAGGCGCTGGCGACGACGAGCGCCGGCCACGCATGGACGCTGGGCCGCGCCGACAACCAGGTTCGACTCGATGAGGCGCTCGAGCACCTCCGGACCATCGCCGGAGCCGTGGCCGTGCCGGTCAACGCGGACTTCGAGGGTGGCTTCGCGGCCGATGCGGAGCAGGTCGGCGCGAACGTGAGGCGCGCCGCGGCGACCGGGATCGCGGGGCTCTCGATCGAGGACTCGACGGGCGACGCGGCGGAGCCCCTGTTCGATCTCGGCCATGCCGTCGATCGCATACGCGCCGCCCGTCGGGCGATCGACGAGAGCGGGACGGGCATCGTCCTCACCGGGCGATGCGAAAGCTTCGTGGTGGGACGCCCCGACATCGACGAGACGATCCGGCGGCTGCGGGCGTATGCCGACGCTGGCGCGGACTGCCTCTACGCCCCGCGGATCGGCACGGTCGAGCAGGTCTCCGCGATCGTCGGGGCGGTGTCACCGAGGCCGGTGAACCTGCTCGCCAACGCTCCGTTCATCACGGTCTCGGTGGCCGCCTCCCTCGGCGTGCGCCGGATCAGCGTCGGGGGCACGCTGGCGCGCACCGCGTGGGCGGGCTTCCTGCGGGCCGCCCGGGAGATCGCCGACGAGGGAACGTTCTCGCGGTTCGAGGGGCTGCCCGACGTCGACGCGCGGTTCGCAGCCGGATAGCCGGCTCGCCACGCGGCGTGGGAGTGGCGCCGCGCCCTCCACGCCCCGTCCGAATCGGCGGCGGACACCCGTCCGATCGGCGGTTCCGCCCCGGCGTCGCATGGCCGATACTCACGCGCGCACGATCAACGCGGCGAGGATCAGGGCCCCTTCGATGACGACCATCGCGACCTCCCGCCGGCGCATGCGCGCCGCTTCCTGCGCCGTCGCCCTCGCCGCGGTGGCGGGCGCCGCCGCCGCGGTGTCGCCGGGCGACGCGCACAGCGCGACGATCCGCTCCAGCTTCCAGCTGACCCAGCTCACCCCGTCGCGGATCTGGTCCGAGACTTCGTGGGTGCCCTTCGCGCTGCCAGTCCCGCCCGACCGCAGCTACCGCTACCGGCGCGGGGGGTACACGTTCCTGGGCCCGTGGATCCCCGCCAGCGTCAGCGTCCTCTCGACGACCGAGGCGCTCACGAGGTTGCTGAAGGATCCGTACGGCGCCGCGGGCAGCGGGCTGCTCGCCGACCGGCGGCTCACGCGGCGGGAGGCGCGGCGGGTGATCCGGCTCGCCGACCTCTACCGCGACGCCGACGTGCTCGTCATCGCCGCCGGACATCCCGCGTGCGCCGGCATCGGCCGTGCGCAGGCCCGGGCGATCGCGACCGGGCGGATCACCCGGTGGTCGCAGGTCGTGCCCGGCGCTCCCGTCGATGCCATCCGCGTCCGTCACCTGGTGGACGGCGGCGGCGCCGCGGTGCCCCATCTGGGCACGGGCTGGGTCGGACGGCTCAACGACTGGCGGGTGAACTACGCGGCCGGTGCGGTCGGGGACCCCGACGGGGGCGTCGCGCGCGCTCGCACCGGAGACGCGTCCGTCGCCGCCGTGACGACCTGGTCGCGCGTCCGCGCCGCACCCGCCGGGGTCTGCGTCGTCCCGCTCAACGGCGTCGCCCCCTCCGACGAAACCGTCCGCTCGCTGCGCTACCCCGAGGCGTTCCCGGTCAGCTACGTGGTGACGCGCCGGATCGTCGCCCGCTCGGCGGCCGGCCGGGCGTCGATCGCGGTGCAGCGCCGCGCGATGCGCACGTTCCTGCGCTCCGCGCGCCTGCGCGGCATGCTCGCGTCGCGGGGACTGCTGATCGGCTAACCGGGGGTCGGCGCCGCCGGCCGGACGCGGCAGGTCAGCGGTTGGGGCCCACCACGACGACCGGACAGGGCGCCTGCTCCAGCACCCGCCGGGACGTCGTTCCGACGAACAGGCTCTGGAGCCGCCTGTGCCCGTGAGCTTCGACGACCACGGAGGTGGCGTCGCGTTCGTTGGCGACCCGCACCAGCGTCTGGGCGACGGTCAGCTCGTCGGCGACCACCAGGCCCTCGGCGTCGAATCCGAGCCCGGTCGCGAGCGACACGCCGCGATCGGCCACCGCCGCGCGGTGCACGCCGCGCTCGGCGGTGGGGGAGCCGTCGTGCACTCCGTCTTGGAGGCCCCGGGCGGGCGCGGGGCATCCACCACGGACGCCGGATGGCTGGGACGCCGCGCCTCCCTCGCCTCAGAACGACGAGAGCCCGGTCGATGACCGGGCTCTCGGAATAGCGGGGGCAGGATTCGAACCTGCGACCTTCGGGTTATGAGCCCGACGAGCTACCAGACTGCTCCACCCCGCGGCGGGTTGTGAAGTTTAGGGAGATCGCGCGTCAGGTCAAGCGAATCCGTGCCGACGCGCCCACCTCCACCCACCCCGCTCTCCTCACGCGGGCGTAGACGCCGAACAGGTTCTCGCGCGAGCGGGCCAGGCCGGCGAGGACCCGGTTGTCGCGCGCGACGGTGTCCGGGTCGAACGTGGTCATCACGCAGCGCTCGGCGGGGGAGAGGACGTCGAGCACGGGTCCTCCTTCGCCCAGCTCGACGGCCCGCCCGACCCAGGCGTCCTCGGCGAAGGGCTCCGACCCCTCGAGGTCCAGGATGACGTTGGCCCGGAAGCGGCGTCGGTCGATCTCCTCGCCCTGCACCCATTCGCGGGCGGCGGTCAAGGAGCCCAGGCTGAGCAGGTGGACGGGGGCGACGTCGTGGATGCCCACGGGGTTGATGACGATCCTCACCGGGCGGCCCAGGGCGGCCGAGACCTCCTCGGCCACGGCAGGGTCGTCCCACGGGAGCTCCCACCCCTGGGGGGTGAGCACCCGAATCGCGTCCCCGGTCTCCGTCCGGTCAGAGCGCGCGCCGAACCCGAGCAGCGCGTGGGCTCGTCGGCCCGTCAGCACGTCGCCCGTCTCGTCGAGCGCGGCCATCCTCCGGTCGCCCAGGATCCCGAAGGGCCCGATGAAGGCGCGCCGGACCTGCTCGCCCGCGAAGGACTTGATCGGGAAGCGCCACAGGTCGGAGACCACCCCGACCTCGCCCTGCGAGGCGCCGGTCAGCGCAGGTAGGCGAGCACGATGACGAGGACCACCAGAACGCCGATCACCATGTAGCTGATCTGGAGGATGCGCTGCTGTTTGGCCTTCGCGTCCCTCAGCTGCCGCTTGGCGTTCTCGATCTTCTCAGGATCGGTCTCGGGATCGGGCCAGTCGTCATCGTCGTCGTATGCCATGAGGTGAATCTAGCGTGCCGTGGCACAACGACCGAGGGGCCCGTCTCCGGGCCCCTCGTCTCCGTCGCTCACCCGACCGCCGTGGCGACCGTGTGCCTCTCTACGCCACGTCCCGAAGCCGCTGGGCCTCGGCGAGGCTCGCCAGCTTCTGAAGCGACTGGTTCTCGATCTGGCGGATCCGCTCGCGCGTCACGTTGAACGTCCGGCCGACCTCGTCCAGCGTCCGCGGGTGCTCTCCGCCCAGTCCGTACCTCAGCTCGAGGACCCGACGCTCGCGGTAGCTCAAGGAGTTCAGGACGTCCCGGAGCGCCTCGTTGCGAAGGACCGTCTCGGCCGCCGCCTCGGGGGCGATGGCCTTCTCGTCGGCGAGGAACTGACCGAACTCGGATTCCTCGTCGTCGCCCACCGGCTTCTCGAGGGACACCGGCGTCTGAGCGCTCCGCTTGATCGACTCGACCTCGGCCTCGGGCAGCTTGACGGCGTCGGCGATCTCGGCGATCGACGGCTCCCGTCCCAGCTCGCTGACCAGCTTGCGCTCGGCGCGGTTGATCTTGTTCAGCTTCTCGACGACGTGCACCGGCATGCGGATGGTCCGCCCCTTGTCCGCGATCGCGCGAGCCACGGCCTGACGGATCCACCAGGTCGCGTACGTGGAGAACTTGAATCCCTTGCGGTAGTCGAACTTCTCGGCGGCGCGGACGAGGCCGAGGGTGCCCTCCTGGATGAGGTCCAGGAACGCGAGCCCCTGGTTGCGGTAGTTCTTCGCGATCGAGACGACCAGGCGGAGGTTGGCCTCCACCATCTTCTTCTTGGCCTGGAGGTCACCGAGCTCGATGAGCTTCGCGAGCTCCACCTCCTGCTTGGCCGTGAGCAGGGGAACCCGGCCCACGTCCTTCAGGAAGAGCTGCAGCGCGTCGGTGCTGGTGTCCGCCTTGAGGTTGAGCTTCCGCGGCGGCCGGTCAGCCGCCTCCGCGATCTGAGCGAGTCGGTCGCGTGCCTCCGACTCCTCGACCAGTTCGACGCCGACCTCGTCGAGGTGCCGGTACAGGTCTTCCGCGGCGCCGGCGTCAAGCGAGACGCCCTCCACCGACTTGGCCACCTCGTCGATGCTCAGGAATCCCTGCTCCTGACCACGCGCGAGGAGCGCCTGGACCTCTTCGAGTTCGACCATCTCACTAACTGTCATGTCCTCACCTCCGGCTGGACGCCATCGGAGCGCGTGGAAAAACCCACGCAACCCACCGCAGACCGTCCGAAACGAACGTCCGTTCGGAAGGCTATCGCTTCATTTGTTGAAGTCAAGAGGTCGAACGCATCGTGCGTTTCGTATCAGCGCGCCGACCGGATTTCTTTAGCTTTGCGACAAGAAATGAGGCAGGACGCATCCTCCTCACGCTTCTTCGCAGGGACGAACCTTCCTCCCCAACGTGCGACGGCATGCTGCCAGCCTGCCCTTAAGCCGTGGTTAAGCCCATGTGCGATCCGGGTGAAGTTCGCGAGGCCGCCTTTATGGGTTTCGGCCGGAGGCTCCGTTTTCAAGAGAGGCCAGGAGGGCTGCGGCCGTTCGGCCGAGGCGAGTGTCCCGTCCCAAGGCGACGGTACGCGTCCACGCGGCCACGGCGGGGGCCGCCTGGCGACGGTAGATCGCGAGCCATCCCTGGTTGAAGGCGACCAGCTGGTTGCGCGGGTTGGCCCTCGCGAGCCGCTCGAGTGCGACGGCGCCGGCGGCCGGACCGTCCCCGCTCTGCGCCCCGGTCGCCAGCGCGAGGCCGGTCTTCGCGGCCACGTTCGCGGGATCGAGCTGGAGGGCGGTGTCATACGCGGCCTCGGCGCCCTTGCGGTCTCCCAGCAGCTGCAGCACCGAGCCGAGCTCCACGTAGCGGCGCGGCTGCGCGGTGTCCTGGGCCAGCCGGCGCAGCACCGGCACCTGCCGGATCGGCGCCTTGATGTCCGCGACGACCGTGGGCAGTGGCTGATCGAGCACCAGCGCCAGCGGTGGGAGCTGGGCCGGAGCGGTCGCGGTGGGATCGGCCACGACACCCGGTATGGCGGGCTGCGCTTCGTCGCGGGCGCCGGGGCCCACCGGATTGTCGAGGGCCATCGCCACCAGGATCGCGGCGCCCGCGAGCATCACCCACACGCCGAGGATGATCGCGAGGCGGGCGGGCGGGATCCGCCGGGCGGTGGGTCGCGGTGGGTCGGGCACTCGGACGCTGACGTTACCCGGCCGCGGGCCCGCCGCCATGCCCCGCGGTCCCGCCTTGGCGGGACGGACGTCGTCGGACCACGGCGCGCGCCGACTCATGGAGCTCCCCCCGGCTGCCGAAACATTCTGCGTGACGAACGCCGCGTCCACCCGTTCGGCCACCGCGCCGGATCTCGGAGCCCTGCTCGGCGAGGCCGTCGAGCGCGGGGCGAGCGACCTGCACCTGAAGGTGCCGGCGCGCCCGATCGTCCGTGTCCACGGCACGCTGACCCAGATCCCGGGCTACGGACCGCTGGAGGCCGACGACACCGTGCGCTTCGCAGACGAGTTGCTGGAGGGCAACGGCGCCAAGCGCCTCGAGTTCGAGGCCACCGGCGAGACGGACCTGTCGCACGCGCGGGCGAACCTGGGCCGGTTCCGCGTCAACATCTTCCGCCAGCGGGGCGCGATCAGCATCGTGCTCAGGGTCGTGCCCTTCAAGGTGCTCTCGGTCGAGGATCTCGAGCTCCCCGAGGTGGTCAACCGCCTGGCCGATCAGGAGCGCGGCATCATCCTGGTGACCGGGACCACGGGCTCGGGCAAGAGCACCACGCTCGCCGCGATGATCGACCGGATCAACCGGACGTCGCACAAGCACGTCGTGACCATCGAGGACCCGATCGAGATGCTGCACGTCGATCGCGGCTCGCTGATCAACCAACGCGAGGTGGGCCTCGACACCGAGTCGTTCTCCAGCGCGCTGAGGCGGGTGCTGCGCCAGGATCCGGACGTGATCATGATCGGCGAGATCCGCGATCTGGTCACCATGGAGACCGCGCTGAGCGCGGCCGAGACGGGGCACCTGGTGCTCTCCACGATGCACACCCTGGACGCGACCGAGACGGTGAACCGCGCAATCGGCTTCTTCCCCCTGCACCAGCAGCAGCCGGTGCGCGCGATGCTGGCCGGCACCCTTCGCGGGATCATCTCCCAGCGCCTGGTGCGGAGCGCCGACGGCGCCGGCCGTGTGCCCGCGTGCGAGGTGCTCGTGACCACCGGGCGCGCGCGCGACATGATCCTCAACCCCGACGAGACCGGCCGCATCTCGGAGGTCATCCGCGAGGGCGACTACTACGGGATGCAGACCTTCGACCAGTCGCTGTTCGACCACGTGACCGCCGGCCGCGTGAGCCTGGCCGCCGCGATGGAGGCCGCCTCGAGTCCCCACGATTTCAAGCTGATGCTGGACGCGGGCGCCTCGCGCCGCGCCGCGGCCCAGTACTCCTGAACCACGACTCCGCCCTTCCGGGTTCCCGCGGGGCGGTGGTACCCTATGTCACGATCATGAGCCGAATCGCTCACGCGGACGCTTCCGAATCAGTCTGTCCGGTCCTTGCGACCGCCCGGATCGTGGCGGGGAAGTGGACGCTCCTTCTCCTCCGTGACCTCGCCGAGGGCCCGCGAAGGTTCAGCGAACTCGAGCGCTCGCTGTGCGGAATCAGTCCGCGCACGCTTTCGATCCGCCTGCGTTCCCTCGATGAGGAGGGCATCATCGAGCGGCGCGAGTTCTCCGAGATGCCGCCCCGTGTCGAGTACCGGCTCACCGCCAAGGGCTCGCATCTGGTGCCGATCGTGGACGCGATGCGGCGCTACGGAAGCGAGTTCCTGGTCGCCGACGAGGCCTGCGACCCCGCCGCGCTGCTGGAGGCCGTCGCCTCCTAGGGCGTTCAGCCCGGTCGGCGTGTGCGCAGGAACCGGAGGGGCAGGTACAGGGTGTGGGGCATCCGCCGCTCCAGCACCGCGCGCAGCTCGGCCTGACCCTCTTCATCGAGGATCCGGGCGATGTAGGTGCGGGAGAAGACCCGCCAGGCGTCCTCGAGCGTCTCCATGACGACGGCGAACTGGACGTCCTGCTCCTCGACCGTGGCCAGTCCCGCCTCCTTGAAGGCCAGGCGGTCCATCGGCTCGTTCGGGATGCTGGCGCGGCTGGCCCGGCCGGCGAGCGCGCCCGGCGCCCTGCGCCCGACGACGGCGATCACCGAGCCCATGAACGACGCGTCGATGGGGCGCAGGCGGTCGAATGAGGTCACGCTGGCCACGAACCGCCCGCCCGGGCGCAGCACGCGGCTGACCTCCTCGAGCACCGGGGCCAGGTCGTCCACCTGCTCGAGCACCATGCTGGCGATCGCGCAGTCGAAGGTGCGGTCGGGCACGTTGCCCAGGCGCTGGATCTCGCCCCTGCGGTAGAGGATCGGCAGATCCGGCGGCGTCCGCGCCTCGGCCTCCGCCAGGCTCTCGGGGCTGGCATCGACGCCCACCACCATGCCCTCGGATCCCACGACCCGGGCCGCCGCGCGGGTGGCTCCGCCCGATCCGCACCCCAGGTCGATCACCTGCTCGCCGTTCGCGATCGGCGCCCAGGCCACGAGCGTCTCGTACAGATGCACGCCGCGGTTGCCGGGCAGCACCGCGAGCGAGTCCTCGGTGGCCGCCGGGTCGAGCGCGTGGACCGCCCGGTAGAACCTCGCAGCCAGCGCGCCCACCAGGGGCGAGCCCTTCGCCACCTCCGCGCGCACCTCTGCGAGGACATCCTCGGGGCCGGCGGCGTCTCCCGTCGTGGTAACCGCCGCATCCTCGGTCGCAGTCATCGCCCGGATCGTATCCCCGGGATCATCGGGTGTCCGGGCCCGGGTCCGCCGCGAACGGCTCGGGTGCCACCCGGGGCGCGCGGCCCAGCAGCAGATCGGCCACCAGCTCGCCGGTGGCCGGCGCCAGCAGCAGGCCATTGCGGAAGTGACCGACGGCCACGACCACCCCCGGCGTGACCTCGGCGATGGTCGGAGCCGAGCGGCTCGACCAGGGGCGCAACCCCGCCCAGGCGTCCTCGGCGTCGCCGAGCGCCGGGACCGTGCGGCGCGCCCAGGCCTCCATCCCGGCCAGATCCTCGGGCACGGTGCCGGTGGCGAAGCCCACGTCCTCGAGCGTCGTGCCCACCACCACCCTGCCGTCGGCCCGGGGCACCGCCAGACATCCCACCGCCGGCTCCATGACCACCGCGTCGAGGTCACCCGACGCGAAGAGCATCATCTGACCACGCCGAGGCGCGACCTCGATGTCCAGGCCGAGCTCCGCCAGCGTGCCGCCGGCCCAGGCCCCCGTCGCCACCACGACCACGTCGGCCGTGGCGCGCAGCGCGTCGAGCGATCCGGGAGCCGTTCGCTCCACGACGAGGTCGGCGAGCAGGGAGGCCGCGACGCGCGGCGTGCGCACGGTGGCGACCTCGGGGAACCTCACCGCATCCGCGCGAGCGCGCCCATCGGCCATGCGCCAGCGGAGCGCCTCCTGGGTGAGCCCGTGCGCGCGCCGCCACGCGAGCCAGTCGGGTTCGTCGCCCAGCAGCACCAGCCCGGCGCGCCGGAACTCGAGTCGCGGGTCGCGGCGGGCGAGGTCCCCCCACAGCTCCAGGCTGCGTGCGCCGAGGTCGTGGACCGCGTCCGGCAGCTGCTCGGGGTGGGAGGGGGAGAGGATGCCCGCGGCCGCCCACGACGCGGCGGCCCGGCCGGCGCCGGGATCGACGATCCGCACGCGCGCTCCGGCGTCCACGAGCTCTCGGGCGCAGGCGGCGCCCACCACGCCGGCGCCCAGCACGACCACGCTCGGGCGGCTCACCGCCCGAGCGCCGCGGCCACCTCGGCGATCCCCTCCAGCTCGACCGGCTCACGGGCGAACGCCGGGACCGTGATGATCGTGCTCCCGCCGATCGCGCCGCGCAGGCTCTCGGTCGCGTCGAGGTCGCGCAGGCCCAGCACCTGCGCCTCGGCCAGGGTGGCCGCCGCGCGCTCTGCCAGGCCGACGGGATCCGCGGCGCCGTCGAGCGCGGCCGCCAGTTCCGCGCGGGAGGGAAGGCCACCGGGGGGCAGGGGGTGGACCCGGTTGAGCACCACGCCCATCAGCGGGAAGCCCTCCTCGTCGAGTCGGTGGGCCAGCGCCACCGCCTGGCGCAGCGGATCGCCGCCGGGGGCGGACACCACCACGAAGGCCGCGTCGTCAGACAGGAGAAGGGCCCGGATCGCCTGCGCCCGGTCGGCGAAGCCCTGGTACATGCCGTCGAACCCGGCGAGGAAGTCGCCGACGTCGCGCAGCAGTTGGGCACCGGTCAGCCTCTCGAGCAGGGAGAGGATGGTGCCGCTGCCCGCGTGCAGGAGTCGCCATCCGATGCTGCCGCTGCTGGAGGGCCGCAGCAGCAGCCGCAGCGCGCGGCCCTCGATGAAGCGCGTGATGCGCTGCGGGGCGTCCAGGAAGTCGAGCGCGTTGGTCGCCGGCGGCGTGTCGAGCACGATGCACTCGAAGTCGGTCTCCTCCACCAGTTCGTGGAGGCGCTCCACCGCCATGTATTCCTGGGCCCCCGCGACAGCGCCCGAGAGGTGCCCGTAGATGCGGTTCTCGAGGATCCGGTCGCGCGCCTCATCGTCGGCGGCGTAGCGGGCGACCAACCGGTCGAACGTCGCCTTGGCGTCGAGCTGAAGGGCCCAGAGCTCGCCGCCGCCCTCGATCAGGCCGGCGGCAGGCACCCTCTGGGGATCGTCGGAGAGGCCGGTCATGCCGAGCGCCGACGCCAGGCGTCGGGCCGGGTCGATGGTGACCACCACCGTCTTGGCGCCCTCGCGCGCGAGGCGAAGCGCGACCGATGCCGAGATCGTGGTCTTGCCGACGCCGCCGGCGCCGCAGCACACGACAAGGCGCCGGGTGCGCAGCTCCTCGATCATCGCGACGCCGCGGGGGTGTCGGCGTCGAGCGCCAGCGCGTCCGCCAGGGCCGCCAGCGACGCGACGTCGAAGTGGCGCGCGATGACCTCGGGCAGATCGATGACCGGCAGCCCGGTCTCGGAGCCCAGGCGCTCGCGGTAGGCCGTGTCGGCCTGCTGGTGACCCAGGTGTTCGAGCGCCGCGCGCGCCGCCTCCCGGACGGGCGCCGAGCCGTGCTCCAGCGCCTCGGTCAGCGCGGGAGCGTCGTCGGCGGCGAAGCGGTCGAAGCGCACCGCGTTGAGGACGGCGGCGGCGACCGGCAGCCCGTGCTCGCGCAGGGATGTCGCCGCCTCGATCGCCTCGCTGACCGGCAACTCCTCGGGCAGCGCGACGATCACGATCCCCGTTGCCGCCGGGTGGGAGACCACCTCATGGATGCGGGCCGCCTGGTCGCGGATCGGCCCCCCCGCCGCGAGCTCCTCGATGTTGCCGGCCGTCTCGAGCAGCGCCAGGCCGTGACCGGTGGCGGGGCAGTCGACGATCACCACGTCCCACGCCGGTTTGCCCTCGTCGAGGGCGATCGCGAGGCTCCAGATCTTTCCGATCGTGACCAGCTCGGGCAGCCCGGGCGCGGCGGCGGCGAAGGTGTGGAAGGCCTTGCTGCGGGTCAGGATCTCGACCAGCGGGCGCACCTTGAGCTGACCGGCGAGGTACTCCTCGGTCGCGGCCTCGGCGTCGATCGAGATGCCGAACAACCCGGGGGCGAGCTCGACCGGCGCGTCGTCGCTGACACGGGCGGCGCGGAACAGGCGGGAGAGGTTCTGCTCGCCGGCCACCTCCACCAGCAGAACCTTCCTTCCGGCCTGGGCCTCCGCGAGACCCATGGCCGCCGACACCGTGCTCTTGCCGACACCGCCCTTGCCCAGCACGAAGCGGAGCCGCCGCTCCCAGAGCGGTGGTCCCGGCGGCGCCAGGGATGGGCCGTCAGGCGGCAGACGCGCTCGGGTTGGAGGTGGTCCGCTCGCCGGCGCGCACCCAGCCGCGGGCGACGGCCTTGCGAGGGCAGAGCGGGCAGACGACGCAGCGGCGGTAGCCGCGGTCGGGCTGCTCGAAGCGCGTGACCGGCTCGCCCGGCAGCAGTACGCGCTCGCAGATGGCGCAGGTGGCCGCGCCCTCGGAGCGTCTACGCGGCATCGGACCCGTCGAGCAGCGCGATGCGCCGGTCGATGATGAGCAGCACGTCATCGAGGCCGGCCTCGCGCGCCACCGCGGCGGCCTCCTCGAAGCGCCCGCGGGCGCGTCCGCGGCTCTCGGGGTCCTCGCGGTTCTTCAGCGTGTTGTCGCCCGAGAGCAGCAGCTGATGTATCCGCTTCCTCGCAGCCTCGACGTCGGTCACCTCACGACCCCCCCGTGCCCCTTCCAGGATCGCCAACCCTAGCGTCCGGATCGGCCGAGAGCGGTCAGGGGTCGAGGAACCGTCCTTCGAACAGGGGTACGACGCGGCCGCCGATCTGGATGAGCGCCGGCGAGCGCCCCTGCGCCCGCACGCGCACCGCCATCTCGCCGCCGCGTCCCCGCCCGATCCCCTGACCGACGACCATTTCGAGGTTGCCCTTCTCGTCGCCGCGGCCCGCCGCGGCCAGGCACGCTCCGAGGGCTGCGGCCGCCGAGCCGGTGACCGGGTCCTCGGGCACGCCCAGCTGGGGTGCGAAATGGCGCACGCGCACCGAGAGGCGCCCGTCCTCACCGCCGGTGACGCAGTACAGGGAGACCCCGAGCCAGCCGTCGCGCGCACCGAGATTCGCGATCGCCTCGGCGTCGGGGCGGGCCCCCGTGAGGGCGTTGACGTCGGCCACCGGCAGCATCAGCTGTGGCACGCCCGCGCTCCACACCTGGGCGGGCGGATCGGCGACCGGGGTGACGCCGGTCGCGCGGCCCGCCTCCTCGCCATCCACGATCGGGCCCGCCTCCGGGGCGCCGAGCTCGGCGGTGGCCACGCTGCCCTGGACCTGCACGGCCAGGACGCCCGCGACCGTCTCGAGGCGGGCGGTCTCCGCGATCCGTCCCGCGGCGCGCAGCACCCACGCCGTGCCCACCATGGGATGCCCCGCGACCGGCAGCTCGCGTCGTGGGGTGAAGATGCGCACCCGGTGGTCGCCGTCCGACTCGGGCGGGAGGACGAACGTGGTCTCCGAGATGCCCAGCTCCGCCGCCAGGCCCTGCATCCGGCTCGCCTGCCAGCCGTCGGCGTCCAGCACCACGGCCAGCGGGTTGCCCGTCATCGGGCCCGAGGCGAAAACGTCCACCCAGGCGAGTCGGCTCACCTCGCGTGCTCCCGCGCCAGCGTCGCAGCGAGCTCGTCCAGCAGCCGCTCGGGCGCGATCGAGGTGGGCGCCGGCCGCCCGTCCGGGCCCGCCAGGAAGAGACGGGGCGTGATCACCCCGACGCCTTCGAAGACCCAATCACCGGCATTTCGTTCCGACGCGCTCAGGCGACCGGCCAGCGGGGTGAGGTCGACGCGCGGCGCCAGGGGGCGCGAGGCGTAGTCGACCCAGGTCTCGTAGCGGTGCGTCAAAGTGAGCGTCCCGTCCGGGGCCACGGTCAGCACGCGCATGCGCTCGGTGCGCGGGTGGACGGCCATCGGGTGCAGCGGGCGCGGCGTGCGCAGCACGGCCACGTCGGTCGTCGCGTCCTCGGTCAGCGTCGCCTCCCCCGCGTCGAGCAGGGCCTGGTCGGCCGTGATCCGCTCCCAGTCGGCCTTCCAGAGCATCCGGTGGCCCTCGGGGTCGGTGAGCAGGCGGCCCGTGCGCGGCAGCAGCGCCCGGTAGAGGCGGCCGGCGGGATCGCCGGTCCCGGCTTCCGCGAATGCTCGGCCCACCTCCGGGAAGGGCGTGGCCCCCCGCTCGGCCATCCGCATCGCGGCGATCGCGATGCGCGCCGCCCAGGGGTCGGTCCAGACGCCGAAGTCGCCGGCCTCGGCGGCGGCGACGGCCATGGCCCGCAGCGGCGATCCGCGCGGCGGTCGCTCCAGCAGCAGCCAGATGCCGAGAAGTCCGTCCTCGTCGTAGTGGTTGATCGTGATCGTCTGCACCGTGGGGCCGGTGGGCTGCGCGTCCAGATAGCGGGTCACGATCTCGGCGCTCGTGTCGGCGCGCAGGCTCGCCGGCGTCCCGCTCGCGGGCCAGTGCGAGAGCGCGAGCACGGTGCCCTCCTGGCGCGCGCCGTCCACGACGACGTTGGGCGTCCCGCGGACGTCCTCCTCCGGCACGAAGGTTGCGTCCTCGGCAACGCGGGGCAGCGCCTGCGGGACGGTGGGTTCCGCGGCCATCTCCGCGCAGGTTACTCCCGGTGAGATACTGCCCGGGATGGATTTCCTGGTCGACAACGCCACCGTCCTGACGGTGATCGCAATCGCGGTGATCATCCTGATCGCAATCGCGGTGGCCGCGGTCGCCGGCCTGCGCCTCTGGCGCGTCGTGAAGGCCGCTCAGGGCCGCGTGTCGGTGGCCAGCGCCGACCTCGCCGCGGAGAGCGACAGGCTGTCGGCCGCGCTCGCCGCGATGCCCGACCGCCAGGCCGAGCTGCAGGTGGCGATCTCGTCGTTGCAGGGGAGGGTCGCGGCGCTCTCGCTCCTGGCCGAGACGGCCGCGAATGCGTCCGCGGTCCTGCGTGCGCCGCTGCGGTACCTGTCCGGACGGTGAGCACGACGCCGTCGCGGCTCGCGGTGGTGGATGTCGGATCCAACTCGGTGCGGCTCTTCCTCTGTGAGGGCGCCGACGACTCGGGCCCCCTCGGGGAGCGGTTCACGACGGTCACCGGGCTGCGCCGCGGAGCCGCCGCCGACGGCGCCATCGCCGAGCCCGCGCTCGCGCGGCTCGATGCGTGCCTGGCCGGCTATGGCGGGCGCCTGGCGGACTTCGGCCGGGTGCCCGTGATCGCGGTGGGTACCAGCGCCGTGCGCGACGCGCCCAACCGCGATCGCGTGGACCTGATCGTCCAGGGCCGGCTCGGGGTGCCCCTGACGGTGCTGGGGGGCGAGCAGGAGGCCGCGGTCTCCTTCGCCGGCGCCCGCCTCGGGGTGGGGGGTTCCGATCCGATCCTCGTCCTGGACATCGGCGGAGGCAGCACGGAGCTGGTGCGGGGGGTGGAACTGCCCGACGACACGGTCAGTCTCCAGCTCGGGGCCGTCCGGCAGACCGAGCGCCACCTGAGATCGGACCCACCGACGCGAGCGGAGGTCGCCGCAGTGCGCGCCGAGGCCCGCGCCGCGGTGGACGCCGCGCTGGCCGCGTTCGGAGCGTTCACCGACATCGTGGGCGTGGCGGGCACCATCACCACGCTCGCCGCGATCGAGCTCGGAGGCTACGACCGCGACCGGGTGCATCGCCATGTGCTCGGCCGCGAAACCGTCGAGCGGCTCACCGGCGAGCTCGCCGCGCTGCCGCTGGAACGGCGGCGCGAGGTGCCGGGCCTCGAGCCCGAGCGCGCCCGCGTGATCGTGGCGGGCGCCCTGATCGCCGCCGCCGTACTTGATTCCACCGGCCGCGACGCCCTCGTCGTCAGCGAGCGCGATCTGCTCGACGGGGTCGCCCTGGCCGCATGGGACCCCTCGGCCGAACTGTTCCGATTGTGAGGAACGTTCCTTAGACTGGTCAAGATGAGCTCACAGACACCGTCGGCTTCCGCCCCCACGCAGGCCGGTCGCAGCGATGTGATGGAAGGCCGCCGGACCATCATGGCGATGGGTTCGAACATGCGGCACGTGCGTCACGCGGAGATCCTGCACCGCTGGCCGATCATCGCCGAGGACTGGGCGAAGGCCGTCGAGTCCACCCGGTTGGCCGCGGTGGATCGCACGCCCGGGACGGCGAGCTTCGGCCGCTAGACCGGAGGACAGCCGCCACCGCGTAGCCTGAACGCGGCCGGAGTGGCGGAACTGGCAGACGCGGGGGACTTAAAATCCTCGGCCCGCAAGGGCGTCCGGGTTCGAATCCCGGCTCCGGCATCGGCTTGGCAGTGACGTTTGGGCGGTACTTGAACGACCCGTCGGCCGCCCGGGATCCGAGCGGGGTCAACGTAGGGGTCAACGTCGTCACGAGTGGTCTCTCGATCGGGGGTGCGGGGATACCCTCGACGCATGGGTCCCTGCACAAAGTTCACGACCGCGGGTGGTCTCGCCGGGCGCTTCTCGGCTGGAGCTAACGGCACACATCCCGCCCGGTCCGCACCCGCCTACGCGCGCGCGAGCATCCGTTGAGCCGACGCACTGCCAAGACCCCGGACCAGGCGAAGGAGCGATTCCTCGAGGTGCTCGCCGAGGGTGCCACCGTCGCTGAGGCCGCCACAGCGTCGGGGATAGCCCGTCGCACCGCCTACGACCTACGCCAGCGCGACGAGGGGTTCGCACTCCGCTGGGCCGATGCGATCGAGGACGGTACCGAGGTGCTCGAGCGCGTCGCACGCCTGCGCGCGGTGGAGGGCTCCGACCACCTGCTGATCTTCCTTCTCAAGGCGCGCCGCCCCGAGGTCTACCGC
>CAVYRL010000003.1:0-482131 GCA_963771025.1 uncultured Thermoleophilia bacterium
GGCCCTGGTCGCGTTGCCCGCTCTCGCCAGCTCGCCCGAACGAGTACGCCCGCGCGGAGAATGAGCTGGTCGAGGAGATCTGGGCGATGGCCCGCGATACCGCGCCCTGCCTAGCTCGCAACCACGCTCTCACGGCCTCGGAGTGCCGAGCGACCCGGGATCGGGCGTCGCGGTACATGAAGACGCTGCTGGCGACGACCCAGATGAAGAACTGCACGACCATCGGCAGGCCGAGCCCAACCGCCAAGTCCGACGACGTGGACACCACACTGCCAAGTCCGAGCACTCCGAACAGTCCGACGAGCAGTCCGAGCCAGCCGTACCAGGCGGGCCGCAACCCGTGCATCAAGACCGGGATGCTCACGGCCGCTGGCGCAGGTCGTAGGCGGTGCGGCGGGCGATCCCCGACGCCTTCGCCGCCTCAGCGACGGTGGCGCCCTCGGCGAGCACCTCGAGGAATCGCTCTTTCGCCTCGTCCGGGGTCTTGGCAGTGCGTCGGCTCAACGGATGCAGCTCCTTGTGGCTGGCGCACGACTGGCGCACGCCCCCTCGTTTGCAGGGAGTTCATGGGCGACAGCGGTTATGGACACCGCGTTCATCTCGCCTCCAGAGCACGGGATGCCGACTCGTCGAGCCAGCGATCGAGCTCACGCACGGCGATGAAGCGGCGCCGGCCAACGCGACTGACCCTGAGCTCCGGCATGACCTGCTCGTCGAAGAAGGTCCGGGAGCAACCGATGGCCGCAGCCGCCTCGTCTGGCGAGAGGGCGAGCCGGCCAGGGAGCGCGGCCGAGTCGAGGAGTCGTGGAGCGCTGGTCATCGAAGGGCTCTCGCGCGCGCGTAGGCGGGTGCGGACCCGGCGAGGATCCATCCATATCGGTGGCCTTGAACCCGGCACCTGGGCCACCGTCCCCCATTAGGGGGGGACGGGTGTCCCCCAGCGTCCCCGGGGGTATCCCCGCCCCTTGGACAAGCGGTTCTTGCCTAGCGTCCCCGGGGGTGTCCCCCGTCTGGTTCTGCGAGAGCGTCCCCGAGGGTGTCCCCCGACTCGCGAGATGAGAGTGGGCCACCGATTGGAACGCTGAAAGAGGTTGTCGAGTTCTGGCTCAGCAACAGCATGCCGAGAATCAGCGACGAGATGGGCCTGGCACAGATCTCCGAAGACCAGTCGTCCTCCTTCAGCCTTGAAGCCGAGGGTTTCAGTGTCCGGACCCCGCGTGGCCAGGAGCGAATCTATCTTCAACACACAACAGCTTCGGGTATCTCGGGCCCTTCACCGGTCGCCAAGTTGCAGGCGGTGGGTCAGACAGAGATCCGGGTCTCGGAGGTGGAGCTTCAGCACGGCCGGCTTGGAGAGGTCTTGTACTCGCAAGGCGAGGGTCGCTTCCGCGGCGAGAACGCCCTCTGGGTCGTCACCGAGGACGAAGAGGGCGGCAAGCTGACCATCAGAACCCGGGACGCGAAGTAGGGCGGCGCGCGCCAGTTGCGCGCCAGCGAGCGCCACGCGAGGCGGGATCTGACGGGTCTTCGCGGAAGGCCCCGGGGGCTGTCCCTTTCGCGAGATCCCACTCCACACGCCGGGATCCCGCTGTCCATCAGAGAGGCGACGATGGGAGTCGAACCCATGAATAACGGTTTTGCAGACCGCCGCGTTAGCCACTTCGCCACGTCGCCAGGCGATCGCAGGGTAGCAGCGGCGCGGTGCCCTCAGATGGGCGTTCTGGCGTCGCCGATCCAGTAGCGGGGGCCCGGCCCGGCGGCCCCCGCGCGGTCGCCGGGATTGGCGTAGGCGCAGCGGTCCAGCGACAGGCAGCCGCACCCGATGCACTCGGCGAGGCCCGCGCGCAGGCGCTCGAGCTCGGCGATACGAGCGTCGATGCGCGCGCTCCACGAACTCGACAGGCGTGACCAGTCGCGCCGGTTGGGGACGCGCCCGTCGGGAAGCCCGGCCAGCTCGTCGCGGATCTCGTCGAGCGTGAGCCCCACCCGCTGCGCGAAGACGATGAAGGCCACCCGGCGCAGGACGGAGCGCGGATATCGTCGGTGGCCGGCGGGGGTGCGGTCCGAGGCGATCAGGCCGCGCTCCTCGTAGAAGCGCAGCGCCGATGTCGCCACCCCGCTGCGGGCCGCGATCTCGCCGATGGTCAGCAGGTCGTCCACGCAGCACATGCCAGCACGACTCGCCCTGGACTTCAAGTGCACTTGAGGATGCGGGGATCCTCCCGGACATCGGGTCGTGATGAGGGAGGGCGACGAGGGAGGTCACCGATTCGTCCGCGGCGCGCCGCCCGTGGCCATGGCGGGGGCTCGCGGCGCGGGGAGCGGGCGTCGCGGCGCCCGGATGGCCTAGCCTCCGGGGAAGATGGCCGACACACCTCCGCTCTCCGTGCTCGACCTCGTGCCGGTGACAGCGGGCTCCACTCCGCGCGACGCACTCCACAACAGCCGCGAGCTCGCCCGGCACGCCGAGCGGCTGGGCTACCGCCGCTACTGGGTCGCCGAGCACCACAACATGACCGGCATCGCGAGCGCCGCGACGTCCGTGGTGCTGGGCTACATCGCCGAGGGCACCAGAACGATCCGCGTCGGCGCCGGCGGGATCATGCTGCCCAACCACTCGCCGATGGTGATCGCCGAGCAGTTCGGGACGCTCGAGTCCCTCTACCCCGGCCGCATCGACCTCGGCCTGGGTCGGGCCCCGGGGTCGGATCAGATGACGGCGCGGGCACTGCGGCGCAACCACGCCACGGCCGACGACTTCCCCCGGGACGTCCTGGAGCTGCAGGCGCTGCTCGCCCCGGTCGCGCCGGGACAGGCGGTGCAGGCCGTGCCCGGCGGAGGCCTCGAGGTGCCGCTGTGGATCCTCGGCTCCAGCACGTTCGGGGCCCAGCTCGCCGCGATGCTGGGCCTTCCCTACGCCTTCGCCTCGCACTTCGCGCCGGACGCGATGATGGAGGCGCTCGAGCTCTACCGCACCCGGTTCGAGCCCTCCGCCCAGCTACAGGAGCCGTACGCCATGGCCGGCCTCAATGTGTTCGCGGCAGAGACCGGCGCCGAGGCGACGCGCCTGTTCACCTCGGTGCAGCGGGCGTTCACGGACCTGCTGCGGGGCACGCCGGGGCCATACCGGCCGCCGCTCGACGACATCGACGCGTACTGGACCGGGCCGGAACGGGACCACGTCTCGCGCATGCTGCGCCACTCCTTGGTCGGAGACCCCGAGACGGTGCGCGCCGGCATCGACGCGTTCGTCCAGCTCACGGCGGTGGACGAGCTGATGATCGTCTCGGCCATCCATGACCACGGCGCCCGGATCCGATCGTTCGAGATCCTGGCGGAGGTCGCGGAGGTCTCCGCCCCCGAGCGCCTGGGGATGCCCTCCTGACGGATCGCTTCGAGGCGATCGTGATCGGGTCCGGATCGGGAGGCCGGGGGGTCGCGAGACGGCTCGCCGCGTCCGGGATGAACGTGGCGATCGTCGAGTCGGCGATGGTCGGCGGCGAGTGCCCGTACTGGGCATGCATGCCCGCCAAGACCCTGCTGCGTCCGCCCGAGGCCGTCGCATCGGCCAACCGCGTGCCCGGCGTGGCCGCGCGCGTCGACAGCTGGGACGAGGTGGTGGCCTTCCGCGACGAGGTCACCTCCGGCTTCGACGACGCCGCGAAGGCCGAGCGCTACCGCGGGTTCGGCATCACGATCCTGCGCGGACACGGACGCCTGGCGGGCCCCGGCGTGGTCGAGGTCGACGGCACGCCCCACCTCACCGAGCGCATCGTGATCGCGACGGGCAGCGAGACCACCCCGCTCGCCATCGAGGGCCTGGCCACGATCGCGTACTGGACCAACCGAGACGCCCTCGCGATCACGGAGGTCCCCGAGAGCGTGGCGATCCTCGGCGGTGGGCCGGTCGGGGTCGAGCTGGGCCAGATGCTGGCGCGCTACGGCAGCCGCGTGCAGATCGTCGAGCCCTCCGATCGCCTGCTGGCCAAGGAGGAGCCCGTCGTCGGGACGACCATCGCGACGGCCCTCAGCGCCGAGGGCATCGACGTCCATCTGGGCACGCGCGTCGTGTCAGTCGCGCCTCAGGGCGCCCGTGTGCTGGCCCGGCTGGCGAGCGGCGCCGAGCTGGACGTCGCGCGGGTGGTCCTCGCGGCCGGCCGCCGGCCGCGTCTCGAGGGGATCGGCCTGGAGACCGTCGGCATCACGCCCGGCGAGAGGGGCATCCCGGTCGACGAACGCTGTCGCGCGGCCGAGGGCGTCTGGGCCGTCGGCGACGTGACCGGCGTCGGACAGTTCACCCACGTCGCGGCCTACCAGGCGCGCATCGTGTGCGGCGACATCGCGGGCGAGACGGTGAGGGCCGACTACCGCGCGGTGCCGCGCGTCGTGTTCTGCGATCCCGAGGTCGCCGCCGTCGGCATGACCGCGGCCCAGGCCGAGGAGGCGGGCATCGCGATCGCGACAGCCACCGTGGAGCTCGACTCCCTCGAGCGGAGCACCACCTACGGGCGCGACATCACCGGTGCGGCGGGGGTGCTCGCCGACCGGCGGCGCGGCGTCCTGATCGGCGCCTTCGCCGTGGGCCCGCTCTCCTCCGAATGGATCCATCTCGCGGTGCTGGCGGTGAAGGCCGCGACACCGATCGACGTGCTGCGCGACACGATCGTTCAATTCCCGACCTTCTCGGAGGCCTTCGTCACCGCCGTCCGCGACCTGGACATCTGACCGCGGTCGAGGACGACTAGCGCCGGGAGCGACGCTCCAGGCGGTGCCTGTCGTCCGGCGGGACGAGCGCGAGGTACTCGGGGTGGGCCGCGATCCAGGCCACGACGAACGAGCAGGCCGGCAGCGCCTGCAGGTCCCGCGCGCGAACGTCGTCGAGCGCGAAGCGGACGATCTGGTCGGCGACGCCCCGCCCCTCCCAATCGGGCGACACGAGCGTGTGCGTGAACGCCATCACCCCGTCGCGAAGCTCGTAGCTGGCGATCCCCACCAGCGCGTCGTCGTGAGTCGCCTCGTAGCGGCTCTCCTCGACGTTCTCGCGAACCGCCACCTCGAGGGGCGCCGGGACCCGATGAATATCGCTCATCGCATCATCGTAGTGACGGACCGGCGAGACGGACGCGGCCTGGCCGGCGTCCTGCCGGCGGCAGCCGCTCACATCGTGCACAACGACGAAGGCCCCCGGACGGGGGCCTTCTCAGAGCGGGTGATGGGACTCGAACCCACGACCTTCTGCATGGCAAGCAGACGCTCTAGCCAACTGAGCTACACCCGCGAAGCCGGGGAAGTGTACCGGCCGGGGACGGGTGGCTCAATCCGGCGGGCGCGCGCCGGGCGGGCTCAGGCCACCTGCCACGGATCGGTGTCGGCCTCGGCGAAGCGGACCTCCACGCCCTCGGGAGCAAGGCTCTTCTCGAGCGCCTTCGTCCAGCGCTTCAGCACGGTCCGCTCGGCGCGGGCGTGCGGCAGGCAGACCAGGGGCAGGCCCTCGGCGCGGTCCGCGTCGTGGTACTTGAGGTCGCTGGTCACAAGGGCGTCGGCCCCGGCTGCGCGCGCGTCGCCGATCATCGCGCCCCCCGACCCGGTGCAGCAGGCGACGCGCTCGATGCGGGCCCACGGGTCGCCCGCGTACGTCACGAGGCCGTGCCCGAAGCCGGCCGTCACCCTCTGCACGAGCCCGGCCAGCGTGGTCGGCCGCACCGCGCCCACGCGGCCGAGCCCCGCCGCCGGATCGGCCGGATCGGGCTTCAGCGGCTCCGAGGGCCCGATGCCGAGCACCTCGGCCATCAGGTCGTTGAGCCCGCCCCTGGCCGAGTCGAGGTTGGTGTGGGCGGCGACCACCGCCACCCGTGACTCGGCCGCGCGCAGCACCAACTCGGCGGCCGTGCCGTCGTCGGTCAGGGCGGACAGCGCGGGGAATATCGGCGGATGGTGCGTGACCACCGCGTCGCAGCCGTGCTCGCGCGCCTCTCCGAGCACCTCGTCGCGCAGCTCGAGGGCCACGAGCACACCGCGCACCGGGTGATTGGAGCGCCCGACGAGCAGGCCGACGTTGTCCCACTCCTCGGCGAGCGACGTGGGCGCGAGCCGCTCGACCGCGGCGAGGAGCTGGGCGACGAGCACCCCGCCACTCTAGAGCGTGACGGCCGTCGCCCTCCTCACACGGCGGCCGCCAGGGCCGCCTTCTCGGCCAGATGCGCCGGCACCTGCGCGTAGTGGTCGAACTGCATCGCGTAGTCGCCCCGGCCGCCGGTCATGGCGCGCAGGTCGGCGGCGTATCCGAGCATCTCGGACATCGGCACCTCCGCCCGGATGATCTCGTCGTGCCCTCGGGCCTCCATCCCCAGCGGGTGCCCCCGCCGACCGCTGAGGTCGCCCATCACGTCGCCCACGTGGTCGGAGGGTACGGTCACCTCGGCGATCATCACCGGCTCCAGCAGCACGGGCCCGGCGGCCGCGACGGCGGCCTTGAGCGCGATCCCCCCGGCGATCTTGAAGGCCATCTCCGAGGAGTCGACCGGGTGGTGCTTGCCGTCGTAGAGCGTCACGCGCATGTCCACGATCGGCGCGTGGGCGAGCTCGCCCGCGCGCATGGCCTCGATGACGCCCTTCTCGACCGCGGGGATGAAGGCGCGCGGGACCGATCCCCCGACCACTTTGTCGACGAACTCGAACCCGGACCCGCGCGGCAGCGGCTCGACCCGCAGCCAGCAGTCGGCGTACTGGCCGCGCCCGCCGCTCTGCTTCTTGTGCTTGCCCTCCGCCTCGGCTGAGCGGGTGATGGTCTCCCGGTAGGGCACGTGGGGCGGCGCGAGGTCCATCGCCACCCCGAAGCGACGCTCGATGCGCCCGGCGATCACCTCCACGTGCATCTGCGAGAGCCCGCCGACGATCAGGTCGCCGGTCTGCTCGTCCTGGTGCACGTCGAGCGTCGGATCCTCGTCGCGCATGCGTCGCAGCGAGGTGTGAAGGCGGTCCTCGTCGGACTTGTCGTGCGCCGTCACCGCGAAGCTCATCAGCGCCGGGGGGAAGGCGATCGGCTCGAAGGCCATGTCGGTCGGTCCGGTCACGAGCACGTCGCCGGTGGCGACCTCCTTGAGCTTGGCGACGGCGCCGATGTCCCCGGGGCCGATCTCGCCGAGGGGCACGTGCTCCTTGCCCTGGAGCGTGAACAGCTGGCCCACGCGCTCGCGGGCGTCCGAGCGCGCGCACGTCGCGTGGCTGTCGCTGGGCAGCACGCCCGAGAACACCCGCAGCAGGCTGATGCGGCCGCTGAACTGGTCCGCGAGCGTCTTGAAGCACAGCGCCACCGCCGGACCGTCCTCGCGCGCGCCCCCGGACCGGGCGGGCGACGGCAGCGCCTCGGTGATCAGGTCGAGGGCCCGGTCCACGCCCACCCCGAGCCCACCCGCGGCGCAGACGATCGGGAAGATGCGGCCCTCGGCGACCCCGCTCAGGATCGCCGCGATCAGCTCGTCGGTGGAGATCGGCTCCCCTTCGAGATACTTCTCGATGAGAGCGTCGTCCATCTCGGCGACCATGTCGATCAGGTGCTCGCGCGCCGATTGGGCCTCCGCGGCGAGGTCGTCCGGGATCGGGCCGGTGGTGGCCGTCGCGGGCTCGCCCTCGTACGTGGTCGCGGTCATCGAGACCAGGTTGACGACGCCGCGAAAGCCCGCTTCGCGGCCGATCGGGATCTGGATCGGGACGGCGCCCGGCGCGAGATCGACCATGCCGGCCACCGCCGCGTCGAAGTCGGCGCGCTCGCGGTCGAGCATGTTGATCACCACCGCGCGCGGCAGGCCGAGCTCGGCGGCCCGCTCCCAGTAGCGCTCGGTCTGCACCTCGACGCCGGCCGATGCGTTGACCACCATCAGCGCCGCATCGACGGCGTGGAGGGCGGCGAGGGTGTCGCCCTGGAAGGAGGGCTCGCCCGGGGTGTCCACCAGATTCACCTTCACGCCACCCCAGTGGAGGTGACAGAGGGTCGCCGCGATGCTCATTCCGCGCCGCTGCTCGTCCTCGTCGAAATCGCAGACGGTGGAACCGTCGGCGACCCGCCCGAGGCGGGTGGTGGCACCAGCGGCGTAGAGCATCGCCTCGACGAGGCTGGTCTTGCCGCTGCCGCGATGTCCGAGGACCGCGACGTTCCGAAGCTGAGCAGGGTCGGGATGCGACATCGGCTTGTGCCTTTCCATACAAGGCCGGGGCTCGCAGTCTCGACCAGCCGCTAGCTCTGGTCAACCTCCCCGTCGCCCTGCAACCGCCCCTTCAGGCGGAGGATGGCCTTGGTGTGCAGCTGGCTCACACGACTCTCGGTGACGCCCAGCACCTCACCGATCTCGCGGAGCGTCAGACCGTCGTAGTAGTAGAGGGCGACGACGATCTTCTCGCGCTCGGGCAGTCGGGCGATGGCGTCGGCGAGCGTGTCGCGCAGCTCGGTCACGTCCAGCAGGTCGGCCGGGTTGGTGATCCGCGAGTCGCCGATCGTGTCGATCAATGAGAGCGGCTCCCCGCCCGACGACACGCTCCACGTCTCGTCGAGCGCGACGATCGACGAGTTGGAGATCTGCGTGATGGCCGCCTGGAACTCCTCGAGCGTCATGCCCAGCGCCGCGGCGAGCTCCTCGTCCGTCGGCGCGCGCTGCAGGCGATGCTCCAACTCGGTGGCCTTGCGCTCGATCTCGCGGGAGCGGGCCCGCACCGACCGCGGCACCCAGTCCAGGGACCGCAGCTCGTCGATGATCGAGCCCTTGATGCGCGCGACGGCATAGGTCTCGAACTTGACCTGGCGATCCGGGTCGTAGCGCTCCACCGCGCCGATCAGGCCGAGGAGGCCGTAGGAGATGAGATCGGTCTCCTCGACATGCGCGGGCAGGTGGCTGTTCATGCGGCCGGCCACGTATCTGACCAACGGCGCGAAGGTCAGGATCAGGCGGTCGCGGGCGGCGGGATCGTGATGATCCTTGTAGCGCCGCCAGAGCATGCGCAGCTCCTCGTCGCCCTGCGCGGCCCCGGCACCGCCACGGTTGAAGGCGTCCCACGTCATCGCGGAAGTGACATCTGCGGGGGCGTCATCGGCACGAGTCTAGTGAAAGAGCGCCCGGTCATCGCCGTCGCCGGCCGCTCGCCGAGCGGGCCTCGAGCCACATCAGGAGCGCGATGTCGACCGCCGCGCACACCGCGATGACCGCTCCCATCGCCAGCGCCAGGTTGCGGTTCTCCTCCCCGCCGCCCAGCACGAGGCCGATGATGATCGTGCCGCCGAACCAGATCAGGGCCCGGCTGAACCGCATGCAATAGGCATGCCCCAGCCCCGGCAGCAGCAGGCTCAGCAGGATGGCGATGATCATCGCCCGCCGGCCGACAGGGCGCGGCCGCGAACGCAGACCGCTCACAACGCGACCGGCTCGCCCTGGCGCGCCCAATCGACCGGACCCCCGAAGCCCGCCCGGGCCTCGGCCAGCGCGCGATCGCGATCGTGATCCGGCTGGCAGTGCACCAGAAGCAGGCGGCCCACGCCTGCATGCGCGGCGATGCCGGCGGCGTCGCGCGCTGACAGGTGCGGCACGCCCTCGGGCACCGGATCGGCGCCGAAGGTGCACTCGCAGATCAGGACGTCGCACCCCGACGCCAGCTCGGCCAGCTCGGGACCGGGCGCGCAGTCGGCGCCGAAGCAGACCGACGCGCCCGCGCGGTCGAGGCGCAGGGCGTTGGTCGGAGGCAGGTGGGCGACCTCGTGATGACGCAGCACGAGCCCGTCGCCGAGGTCGATGCTCCCCTCGACCGGAGCGAACTCCTCGAACGAGAAGGCCGCGTCCCAGGAGTCGGAGCCCGAGAACGTCAACAGGCGCTCGCGCAGCCCGGGCGGGCCGACGACGCGTATGCGGCCCCCGGCCCCCGGCCCCCACACCATGTACACGCGCAGCGCCATCAGATCGACGCAGTGATCCGGGTGCAGGTGGCTGATCAGGAGGGTCTTGACGTCCTCGGGCGCGATGTGGGTCTGGAGCAGGCTGAAGGTGCCCGAGCCGAGGTCCATGACGACTGCCTGATCGCCCGCGCGGACCAGGTACGAGCTTTGGGCCTCTCCGGGCAGGGCCATCGAGCTGCCAACGCCCACCGGCACCAGCTCGAGGCGGGGTTCGCTCACGTTCCTGCAACTCGCCCGCGCATCGGCGGTCATGCTATACCGCCGGGGTGGCCCGACTCGCTCGCCTCCTGATCGGCATCGTGCTGATCGCGCTGGTCGGCGTCGGCGCCGCGGCCTGCGGGGGCGGCGGCGGAAGCAGTGACGGGGCGGACAAGACCGGGGGCCTCTCGGCCGCCCAGCTGCTGGCCCAGAGCTCGACGGCGGCCAAGGAGCTGAAGTCCTTCCGCGTGTCCCTCGAGGCGAAGGGCACGGTCAACCTCCCCGCGAGCTCCGGGGGCGGCCTCGGCGGCCTGCTCAAGGGCCCGCTGGACATCTCGGGCGAGGGTCCCGTCGAGCCGCCCGACAAGGCATCGCTCGACGCCAAGATCAACCTTTCGGGGCTTCCGCTGCAGGGCAACATCACCCGGGTCGGCGACGAGGTGTTCGTCGGCTTCCTGGGCCAGGACTTCAAGATCAACCTGCCGCCCGCGCAGGTGGCCCTGCTCGACTTCGGCTCCCTCTACCCCACCCTCGTGGCCTGGGCGAAGGACCCCACGATCGCCGGCCGCGAGGACATCGACGGAACCTCGACGGTGAAGGTCGATGCCACGCTCGACGCGAGCGCGGCGCTTCAGGCGCTCGGGCCCGCGCTCGGGATCGAGGGCATCACGCCGGCACAGGCCCGGAGCGCGCTCTCGACCGGCCGCCTCGAGACCTGGATCGGCACCGCGGACCTGCTGCCGCGCCGGATCCACGTGATCCTGGCGGCGACCGGCGCGAAGCTCGCCCCCGGCGTCGGCGCGATCGACCTGGATCTGACCGTGGACCTCTCGGCCTTCGACGAGCCGGTGGACATCACGGCACCCGCCAACGCCAAGGCGCTCAACCTCAACGACCTCGGGAGCCTGGTCGGCGGCTAGCGCGGTGCGCTAGGGCGGGTCCAGCTCCTGGAGCCGGCCCATGTTTCGCCGATCGAACTCGTCGGCGCCGTCCGGCTCCTCCAGGAACGCGGCCAGGATCTCCCGGCCCACCGGGGGGCTGGTGAGGCGCAGCGACAGCGCCAGGACGTTGGCGTGGTTGTAGCGGCGGGCCATGCGCGCGGTCTCGGCGTCGGCGCACAGCGCGGCGCGGGCGCCAGGGATCTTGTTGGCCGCGATCGAGGCGCCGGTGCCCGACCAGCAGCAGGCGACCCCGCGCTCGCAGCGCCCCGCGGCGACGGCGCGCGCGACCCCGGCGCTCGTCTCCACCCACTCCTCGTCACCCCCGGCGAGTGGCCCGTGCAGATCCACCTCGTGGCCCGCTTCGGCCAGCGCCGCGATCAGCGCCTCCGTGAGGGGGGTCACCTCGTCCGATCCCACCGCGATCCGCACGACACGTCCTCCTTCCCGTGGCAACGCTAGTCTCGTAATCATGATCATCCGCGGAGGTACCTTCGGCCCGGTGGCCACCAACACGTACGTCGTCGCCGACGATCGCGGCGGCTCGGCATGGGTCGTCGATCCCGCGCTCGGCAGCAGCGGCTGGGTGCGCGAGACGCTCGCACGCCTCGACGTGACGCCCGTGGCGGTGCTCGACACCCACGGCCACTGGGACCATGTCGTCGAGAACCACGTGTGGGACGCCGAGGGCCTGCAGGTGTGGGTCGCGGCGGGCGACGAGGACTGGGTCGCGGCGCCCGCGCCCTTCAACCCTGCGCTTTTCGGCAACCCGCCCCCCACCCCCGGCGTCGCGCCCGCGCGCATCCTGCAGGACGGCGACGTGCTGGAGCTCGGCGATCTCCGCTTCCGGCTGCTGGCCACGCCCGGGCACTCGCCCGGCTGCGTCGTCGCCCTCGAGGAGACCCATGGCGAGGCGCTGGTCGGTGACCTGATCTTCGCCCAGGGCATCGGTCGCACCGACTTCCCCCGAAGCGATCCCGCGGCCATGGTGCGCAGCCTGGAGCGGATCTTCGCCGAGATTCCGGGCGCGACGCGCATCTACCCGGGGCACGGACAGTGGGGCCTCACCCTCGCCGACGCCGAGCCGTTCGCGAGGATGTTCTTCTGAGCCCGCCGATCACCCCCGAGGCGGCGATGGCCGTGCTGCGGGACGTCCACGATCCCGAGCTGCACCGCAGCATCGTCAACCTGGGCATGGTGGGCGACATCGACGTCCAGGGCGGCCGCGTGACGGTGGCGATCCGCCTCACGATCGCCGGCTGCCCGCTGAAGGCTGAGATCCAGCGCCGGGTGACCGACGCGCTGTCGGGGCTCGAGGGCGTCGAGGTGGTGCAGATCACGATGGACGCGATGACCGACGAGGAGCGCCACGCTCTGCGCAGCGGACTCACCGGCGGCTCGGATCGCCCCTCCCCGTTCCAGGTGGGCGGCCGCACCACCGTGATCGGCGTCGCGTCGGGCAAGGGTGGCGTGGGTAAGTCCAGCATCACCGCCAACCTCGCGCTGGCGCTCGCCCGGCAGGGCAACACGGTCGGCCTGCTGGACGCCGACGTCTACGGCTATTCGATCCCGAGGATGATGGGCGTGCAGCGCCCCGCCGTCGCGGTCAACGACCTCATGATGCCGATCGAGGCGCACGGGGTCCGGATGATGTCGATCGGGTTCCTCACCGAGGAGGACAGCCCGGTCATCTGGCGCGGGCCGATGCTCCACAAGGCCCTGACGAGCTTCGTCACCGAGGTCTGGTGGGACGACCCGGACTACCTTCTGGTGGACCTGCCGCCGGGCACCGGCGACGTCGCCCTGTCACTGGCCCAGCTGCTGCCCACGGCCTCCTTCGTCATCGTGACCACCCCTCAGGTCGCGGCCCAGCGAGTGGCGCGCCGGGCCGCGGCGATGGCCGCGCGCGTCAACCTGCCGGTGGCCGGCGTGATCGAGAACATGAGCTGGTTCGAGGCACCCGACACCGGCGCGCGCTACGAGGTGTTCTCGGGCGGTGGCGGCGCCGTGCTGGCCGCCGAGCTCGGGGTCCCGCTGCTGGGGCGGATCCCGCTCGAGCCGGCCGTCGCCACGTCCGGGGACGACGGGCTGCCGATCGTGGCGGCGCACCCGGAGAGCGCCGCCGCGCGAGCCCTGCTCGCGGCCGCGCGCGCCGTGGCCGCCGCCGTTCCGCGTCCGGCGGTCGTGACCTCGTGAACCCCCCTGCCGCGCTGGTAATATCGCCGCTTCGCGGGGCCCGCCCACGGCGGGCGCCGTCGTCCACGACGCCTGAGGGATGCTGAATGACCTACATCATCACCGAGCCGTGCATCGGTACGAAGGACACCTCCTGCGCCGACGTCTGCCCCGTTGACTGCATCCACCCGTCCGCGGGCGAGGAGAAGCACGACGAGGCGACGATGCTCTACATCGACCCAGCCGAGTGCATCGACTGCGACGCCTGCGTCGAAGCGTGCCCCGTCGATGCGACCATGTCCGAGGACGACGTACCCGACAATTGGGACGTGTTCAAAGAGATCAACAAGGTCTACTTCGAGGACGGCCACGAGGCCGGCGAGAAGCTGGTCGCCAGCTACCTGGCGAGCAAGGCCTGAGTCTCAGCGGCCGCCGCGACCGCGGCGGCCCGTGACATAGCGGACGGCCATCGCGAGGGCGGCCATCAGCGAGATGCGCAGGACGACGGCGCGCGCGCCGATGCCTCCGACGGCGGCCGCGGCGGCCGCGATGAGAAGACCCGTGAGCGGACCGGGCGCGTGCCCGGCCAGGGCCAGCACGGCGATCACCAGCAGCGCCAGCACCCCGAAGAGCACCGCGCTGACGACACCGGCGTAGAAGGCCGCGCGGCGCCGGACGACCTCGATCCCGACACCGGCCGCGCGCTCGAGGGGAGGTCGGCCGGTCACTCCTCATCGCCCATCATCCGGATGATCGGGGAGGCGTGGTGGAGAGCCATCCGCCAACCCTGGGCGTCGAGCACGAAGAGGTTGGTCGCGGCGACCTCGGCGACCGCTGAGCCGCCCTCCCCCGCCGCCGACGTGATGCGCTCGATGCAGGTCACCCACGCGAGCGGATCGACCAGGGTCACCTGTGCGTCGGCGATCTCGAACTCGATGTAGCCCGTGTTGGCCATGATGGCCTCGAGGCCCGAGCCGACCTCGTCCCAGCCACGGTGCCACGATCCTCCCGGGTGGAGGCACGCGACCTCGATGTCCGACGACCAGCATGCCTCCATCGCGACCATGTCGAGCGATTCCAGCGCGTCGTAGAACCCACGGTTGGCGGCCAGCACCTGGTCCCTGATGACGTCGTTCATGCCGATCCTTTCGCGAGCAGAGCGGCGTCGACCTCGAGCACCGCCGCCCGGCAGAGTGCCTGAACGACCTTTCGGGCGGCGTCCTGGTCGGGTCGCTCTCCCATCGGATCGAGCAATCTCGCGAGAGCCGCCGCGGCCGCCAGCAGTTCGCCGGTGGGAAGGCCGTCAGCGTGCCGGGCCGCCTGGGCGAGCAGCGGAGCCGCGACCGAATCGCGCCGCACCAGTGCGATCTCGCACTGCGCGAGGGCGGCGGACAGCCGCACCGCCTCGGCGGTGGTCATGGCAGCCACCGCCGCAGGGTCCCGCCCATCACGCCGGACGTCTGCTCCGGGCTCCAGCCACCCAGGCGCGCGGCGAGCGAGACCAGCTGAAGTGCTGTCGCGTGCTCCCCATAGGGCCGGTCGCTGCCGAACACGACTCGCTCCGGCGGCAGCACCGAGACGTCGGCGAGCGTCGCGAGCGACGTGTCCATCACCACGTCCGGCCAGTCCGGCAAGCGCGCCGCCAGCGCCCGGGCGTCCCCCCGGCCGCCGTGGGCCAGGATGAGGCGCGCCCCCGGAACGGCGTCGATCAGCGCGCCGATCGGGCCGACCAAGGGGCGGGCGCCGAAGCCCGCGTGGATCAGCACCGGCCAGCCGCGCGCCGTGGCGTCGGCCACCACCTCGGCCACCTCGGGCGACTCGGGGCGCAGCCGCTGGGCCACCGGGTGCAGCTTGAGACCGCGCGCGCCGTCGGAGGCCGCTCGCGACATCGTCATCACGGCGCCGCCCGCCATCGGATCGACCCGGCAGAAGGGGATGATGCGGCCCGCCGACGCCCGCGCCGCGTCGGTGACGGCCGCGTTCGCGGCGGTGAACCTGCCGTCCTCGCCGGGCTCGTTGGCGGGGAAGCACACCGCTGCGGCGATCCGCCACCGATCGAGATCCTCCAGCAGCGTCGCCGCGGCCATGACATGACCGTCGGCGTCGCGGCCGAGATGCACGTGCGCGTCGATGGCCTGCTCGCGCGGGACGTCGGCCACCGCGTCGTCCAGGGCGCCCTCAAGCCGGCCGAGCGTGACCAGATCGGCGCCGGCGCGCTGGACCAGCGCCAGATCCTCCCCCCAGACCCTTATGACGCCTCCCCGACGATGCGCTCGAAAGCGGTGATCGCGTCGCGCATCGCGTCGGGGATGCGCGAGGGCCGGCCGCCGTAGGAGCCGAGCCCGACGGTCACCAGCGTCGCGTCCGCGACGTGAAGCGGGTCGCCGTCGCCGACCTGCTCGATGCGCGCCGAGATCGTATGGCTGGTGCGGCCCAGCGCGGAGACCCGCACGAAGGTCTCCAGCTGATCGTCGAAGCGCGCCGAGGCGCGGTAGTCGATCTGCAGGGAGCGGACCACGAAGAGGTGGCCCTCGGGGCCGAGCAGGGGTATGCCCATGTGGCGGCGGTGAGCCAGGACGGCGCGGTCGAGATGGTGGGGATAGCGCGCGTAGTAGACGACGCCCCCGAGATCGGTCTCGGCCACATCCACGCGTGAGCGGGCGCTGAACCGGAAGGGAGGGACGCGGTCGGTGGGCCCCGGGGCGGCGCTCATCGGGAGCGACGGCCGATCAGGAGGTGGTGCTCAGCCTGCTCGAGCGAGACGGCCTTCTCCACCGGGCAACCGGCGGCGTCCATCCACGCGCGGTGATCACCCTCCGGGTACGCGTCGCCGCCGGCCGTTGAGAGCAGCATCATCACGCCGAAGGACGGACCCTGGGGGCTGCGATCGCCGAGCACCTCCTGCACCGCCAGCAATCCGCCCGCAGGGAGCGCGTCCCCGGCCCGGCGGACCAGCGCCGCCGCGACCGCGGGAGCGAACAGGTGCAGCACGTTGCCGAGGTAGACGGCGTCCCACGGGCCGGACGGAAGCTCCTGGGTGGCATCGCCCGCCACGGTCGCGATGCCCGCCTCGCGCAGCCAAGGCCCTCCGATCTCGAGCGTCGCGGGCAGGTCGAGCACCGTGACCTGCCAACCCGCGGCGGCGAAGGCGCGGGCGTACGTGCCGGGGGCGCCGCCGACGTCGAGCAGTCGCGCGCCGGGCGCCGGAATCCCCAACGCCCGGGCGCTGACGGCAGCGCGTGGCCCGGCCACACGGCGCATGGCGTGCATGAACCGCTCGCGGGTGACGCGGTCGCCGCCCGACACGTCGTCCTGGGGCAACCCGGTGCGCAGCGTCTCGGACAGCCCGAGGTGACTCCGCATGGCCCGGGCCTCGAACGCAAAGTCCGCGGCGGGATCGTCGTCGCCCGCCGCGACGAGCGTGGCGCCCGTGGGCGACAGCCGCAGCGCACGCTCGCCGGTGAGGTAGCCGGCGTCGTGCAGGGCGGTCGCGACGATGCGGGAGGCGCGCGGATCGAGCCCGGCCTGGCGCGCGGCGTCCTCGGGGGTCGTCGGCCGGGCGAAGCACGCCAGCAAGCCGGTTTCGATGGCGGCGTCGACGAGCAGGATCCGCCTCCAATCGGCAGGACGTTCCGGGACGGGCATCCCGGCAGGCTAGTGCACGGTTGGCGGGCTGGTACCCTGCCGGGCGTGGCGATCATCCCGGGCAGGAAGAAGAGCAACGACCGCAAGGGCGGGGGACGGCGGGCGAATTACGCGCCTGCCCCGGACCAGGTCGGCACCCGCAAATACCTGCCGGTCGGCTGGGCCAACTGGCTCGGCTTCTGGCTCTTCGGCCTGATCGGCATCGCGCTGTTCGTCGAGACGGTCCAGTCAACGTACGAGAGGCGCGGGGCGGATCCGATCGCCGCCGGGCTCATGACGATCGTCTTCTTCACGATGACCTACCTGTTCGCCACGACCCGCATCAAGGACTGACTAGACGGTCGTGGCCCCGCCGGCCTGAACCGTGGCCACGCAGGCGTCGTCGCCATGGGCGCGGGTGGTGGCGACCCTCAGGTCCCCCTCGGGCGCGAGGGCCGAGAGCATCCCGCGCCAGATCGCCCGGTCGAGACCGCAGATGCGCTCGGGGTCGTGGAAGGCGAGCTCCTCGAAGGGGCACGCGCAGGCCCGCAGGCTGGACTCCCCCTCCTGGCGGGCCGCGAAGCCGTAGCGCGACAGGAGCCGGACAACGCCCTCGACGGCCTGGGTGAGCGGCGCCCCGGGGCTGACCCGGCCGGCCGCCACCTCCGCCAGCCCCACCTCGAAGCCGAAGTCGTGACCGACCCGCTCGAGGATCTCCTGGGCGTCGCCGGCTCCCCCGTCGCGGGATGCCTGCAGCAGCAGAGAGGCCAGCAGGTCGTAGTGACGCTCGGGGAGTGCGACGAGCACCTCGGCGTCGGCCAGCGAATACCGCTTGGCCGGACGTCCGGCGCCCGGCCCCGACCGGCCCTCGGCGCGGCGGAAGTCCGCCGTCAGGAACCCGTGCTGGACCAGCTTGTCGAGATGGAAGCCCGCCAGGCGGCGATCGATGCCGACGGCGGCCGCGACCTCGTCCTTGCTGCGGTCGGTCCCGGCCGAGCGAACCTCGAAGAAGACCCGGCGCCGGGTGGGATCCCCCAGTGCGGCCACAAGCCGACCGATGTCCCGATCGTCGCTCTGGTTCGCGACCGTGTCCGTCACGCAACAGCCCCCTTGGCTGGCCGGCATCCAGATTACACCCCTCCGTTGTACCTTCTCCTCATGAGGTCAACCCACGCCATCGCGATCACCGGAATGGTGGCCCTGTTGGCCGCGGGCCCCGCGCTGGGCGCCTGGGGCCCACCGGTGCGGGCATCGCGCGGCCCGGAGCCGGCGCGGTCACCCGACGTCGCGGTCAACTCCGCCGGCGATGCCGCGGCGGCGTGGACCATGGGCAAGCGCCTCACGCAGAGGGTGGTCGTGAGCGTGCGGCCCGCCGGCGGTCAGTGGGGTCCGCCCCAGGTGATCTCGGGCAGCGGGCGCCGTGCCATCGACCCGCAGGTCGCGGTCGATGCGACGGGCAGGGTCGTGGTGGTGTGGCGCCAGGCGATGCGGATGCGGACCGTCCAGGTGCGTGGGATCCGGCGGCGCCAGGCCGTGTACGTGGCGCGGGCCCGGGACAAGAAGGTCAGCGAGTTCGCGTGGGGAGCGGTGGCCAATCTCTCCAGCGGCCGCCAGAAGGTGGGCCGACCGGAGGTCGCCATCGACTCGGGCGGCGCGGCCGTGGCGACGTGGCACTGGGGCACGGGCACCCCGCCCGGATCGCGCGGGTACGTCGGGGAGGTTCAGGTGTCCCAGCGGATGCCGGACGGCGCATGGACGGCCGCCCGGCGCGTCTCGCGCGATTCGATCTGCACGTCGGTGAACCACCCGCGAGTGGCCGTCGGCGCGCGGGGGCACGCGGTCGTGTGGTGGCAGTGCGACCTGACCGGCGGCCGCAGCACGGCCCTCAGCGTCAGCCGCGGGCCCGGAGAGGCGTTCGGACCCGAGCGCGAGCTGCCCTTCCGCACGTTCGGCGAGGTCTCCGCCGACCTCGAGGTGTCCTCGGGCGGACGGGCCGTGGCCGTGAGCACGGGCAGCGACGGAACGCTCGACTGGTGGCGCGGCGACGTCGGGACCACCATGGCTCTCAGAGGCCTGCCCGCCCTGGGCCCCGGAGAGAAGATCGACCCCGAGGCGGGGCCGGCCCGGGTGGCGATCAACGCCACCGGCGATGCCCTGTCCACCTGGATCGATCGCGTCAACCGCCCGCGCGCGGCCTCCATCGCCGCCAACCTGGGCGTCAGCGCGCCCGCCTCCCTGTCGGCCGCGGCGAAGGCGCCGAGCGGCGCCGGGGTGGCGGTCGGCGAAGCCCGCCGCGCCGTGATGACCTGGATCGCGGATGGCCGCGTGGTGGCGTCGGCGCGCGGCCTGGACGGCACGATCACACCGGGGATCCCGATCTCCGACCCCGGCGTGCCGGCGGCCGATCCGCCCGCGATCGGGATGGACTCCGCCGGCTCCGCGGTCATCTTCTGGACGCGGGTGGTGAAGGGGAAGCCCCTCGTGGAGCGCGCGAGCGCCCCGCCGTCGCTGACGTCCCGGCGCGCGCGCAACGGCTAGGCTGAACCGCGCTCAGGGCCGGCTGCTGCCTGTGAGGACGATCGTCGTGCGTCGACGCCGCCCTCATTCCGGCGATGGGCGTATCCTTTAGAACAGACCGACGTGTTTCACCGCGACCGGGGAGGGCCCGTGTCCACAGTCAAGCCGCCCGACATTGATCTCGGCCAGTACAAGTTCGGCTGGCACGATCCGGCCAACTACGTCTTCGAGCCCAAGCGCGGCCTGAATGCCGATGTGGTCCGCGAGATCTCGTTCCTCAAGGGCGAGCCGGAGTGGATGCTGAAGTTCCGCCTCCGCGCCCTCGAGATATTCGAGCGCAAGCCCATGCCCACGTGGGGCGGTGACCTGGAGGAGATCGACTTCCAGAACATCTTCTACTTCATCCGCTCGTCGGAGAAGCAGAGCACCGACTGGAACGACGTCCCCTCCGACATCAAGAACACCTTCGACCGGCTCGGCATCCCCGAGGCCGAGCAGAAGTACCTCTCCGGCGTCAGCGCCCAGTACGAGAGCGAGGTCGTCTACCACTCGCTGCGCGAGGACCTCGAGACCAAGGGCGTCATCTTCTGCGACACCGACACCGCGCTGCGCGAGCACGAGGACCTGTTCCGCGAGCACTGGGCGACGGTGATCCCCCCGGGCGACAACAAGCTCGCCGCCCTCAACTCGGCCGTGTGGTCGGGTGGATCGTTCATCTGGGTCCCGCCAGGCGTCCACGTCGAGATCCCGCTGCAGGCCTACTTCCGCATCAACGCGGAGAACATGGGCCAGTTCGAGCGCACGCTGATCATCTGCGAGCCGGACTCGTTCGTGCATTACGTCGAGGGCTGCACCGCGCCGGTGTACACCAGCGACTCGCTGCACTCGGCCGTGGTGGAGATCATCGTCAAGCCGGGCGCGCGCTGCCGCTACACCACCATCCAGAACTGGTCGACCAACGTCTTCAACCTGGTCACCAAGCGGGCGGTGGCGCAGGAGAACGCCACCATGGAGTGGGTGGACGGCAACCTCGGCTCCAAGCTGACGATGAAGTACCCGGCCGTGTGGCTCACCGGACGCGGGGCGCACGGCGAGGTGCTCTCGGTGGCCATGGCCAGCGAGGGGATGCACCAGGACGCGGGCGCCAAGATGGTCCACGTCGCCCCCGACACGTCGTCCACGATCGTCTCCAAGTCGATCTCGCGCGGCGGCGGGCGCACCAGCTACCGCGGCCTCGTCCAGGTCCAGCCGGGCGCCAAGCGCTCGAGGGCGTCCGTGGTCTGTGACGCGCTGCTCCTCGACGATGACAGCCGCTCGGACACCTACCCCTACATGGACATCCAGGAGGAGGACTCCTCCATCGGCCACGAGGCGACGGTGTCCAAGATCGCCGACGACCAGATCTTCTACCTCATGAGCCGCGGGCTCTCCGAGGAGGAGGCCATGGCGATGATCGTGCGCGGGTTCATCGAGCCGATCGCCAAGGAGCTGCCGATGGAGTACGCCGTCGAGCTCAACCGGCTGATCGAGCTCCAGATGGAGGGCTCGATTGGCTGAGCTGCCGACCTGGGCGTCCGAGGTCCGCGAGGCCGCGGCCCAGTCTCTGACGACCCTGCCGGAGTTGACCGGCGAGGAGGAGGCCTGGCGCTTCACTCCGCCCACCGACCTCGGTCTGGTGGGGTCGGAGCCGGATGCGCCCGGGGCGTCCACCCTGCCGGCGGCGGCCGAGGGCGCTCGCGCGGCCCGGCTGGAGCTGGTCGATGGAGCCCCGTCCACCCCCGTGGTGAGCGACCTGCCGGCGGGCGTGATCGTCGCGGAGCTGGGCGCCGCGCTCGGCGAGCATGAGGCCCTCGTGCGCGAGCGCCTGTACGGCCTCGTCGGGTTCGACGCGCGCCCCGGCGCCCTCAACGCCGCGCGCTGGGACGGTGGCCTGTTCGTCTATGTGCCGCGCGGGGTCGAGGTGACCCTGCCGGTCGAGGCCCTGCTGTCGGCCACGGGATCGTCGGGACGCGTCTTCGGGCGTTCCCTGGTGATCGTGGAGGAGGGCGCCAAGGCCACGGTAATCGAGCGCTACGCCTCGGGTGACCTGACCGGACCGGTGAGCGCGTCCACGGCCGTCGAGCTCTACGCGGGCCAGGGCGCCGAGCTGGAGCATGTCTCGGTGATCGACTGGGGCGCCGGCGTACGGCACCACGCGCTGCTGACGGCCCGGGTCGATCGGGACGCCAAGGTGCGCTCGGTGGTGGTCACGCTGGGCGGCGACGTCGTGCGCGTCGAGCCGACCGTGATCTGCGCCGGTCCCGGCGCTGACGCGCGCGCGCTGGGTCTGTACTTCGCGGGCGGCGACCAGCACTTCGAGCACCGGGTGGTGTCGCGGCACGAGGCCCCCAACGCCTACTCGAACCTGCTCTACAAGGGCGCCATCCAGGACCACGCGCACACGATCTTCTACGGCAACCTGGTGGTGCCCCCGGGCGCGCCGGGCACGGACGCCTACCAGACCAACCGCAACCTGGTTCTCAACGAGGGCGCCCGCGCCGACACGATCCCTTTCCTCGAGATCGAGACCGCCGAGGTGAAGTGCTCGCACGCCGGGGCCGTGGGCCGGGTGGACGACGAACACCTCTTCTACCTGCTCTCGCGCGGTGTGCCGAAGCCCGAGGCCAAGCGGCTGATCGTGATGGGCTTCCTCCAGGAGGTCCTGGAGCTGGTGAGCCTCGAGGAGCTGCGGGCCGAGCTGGAGCTGGCCGTGCAGGAGAAGCTCTCCTGAGCGCCCGGATCGATGTCACCTCCATCGACGAGCTCGCCCCCGGCGAGCCCCACCTCGTTGACGTGGCGGGCACTCCGGTCTGCCTGGTCAACGTCGACGGCGAGGTGCTGGCCGTCCACGACGTCTGCTCGCACGCCCTCGCGTCACTCTCGGCCGGCTGGGTCGAGGACGATCGCATCGAGTGCCCCCGTCACGGCGCCCAGTTCTCACTCCGCACCGGCGAGGCGCTCACCCCGCCCGCGGCGCGCGCACTGCCGATCTTCGACGTCGAGGTCCAGGACGGTCGCGTCCTGGTCGACCCGACGCCGAGCTGTGAACACCCATTGATTCGCTGAGGAGTCCCGTGGCTGAACCCATCCTGCAGATCAGCGGCCTCGAGGTCGCCGTGGACGGTACCCCGATCCTGAAGGGCGTCAACCTGACGGTGCCCCAGGGCGAGGTGCACGCGCTGATGGGGCCCAACGGCTCCGGCAAGAGCACGCTGGCCTACGCCCTGGCGGGCCACCCGCGCTACGAGATCACCGGCGGCACGGTGCTGTTCGCCGGCCAGGACATCGCCGAGATGGAGGCGGACGAGCGGGCCCGCCTCGGCCTCTTCCTGGCGATGCAGTACCCGGTCGAGGTGCCGGGGGTCTCCGTGATGAACTTCCTGCGGACGTCGCTGAACGCGATCCGCGGCGAGGAGATCTCGCCCCGCGACTTCATCAGGCTCTTCGACGCCAAGTCGGAGCTCCTGGGCTTCGACCGCTCGTTCGCCGACCGCTATCTGAACACCGGCTTCTCAGGTGGCGAGAAGAAGCGCCACGAGATCCTGCAGATGGCGATGATCGAGCCGAAGTTCGCCGTCCTCGACGAAACCGACTCCGGCCTCGACGTGGACGCGCTGAAGGTGGTGTCCGCGGGCGTCAACACGATGCGCGGACCGGAGCTGGGCGTCCTCATCATCACCCACTACACGCGCATCCTGCGGTACATCACGCCGGACGTCGTGCACGTGATGTTCGAGGGCCGGATCGCCCGCACGGGCGGCCCGGAGCTCGCCGACTACCTCGAGGAGCACGGCTACGTCGAGTTCGGCGCCGCCGAAGAGGCCGCCGCGCCGGCCGGAGGGTGACCGGGGCGTCGTGAGCACCGCGGCCGCCATCGACGTCGCGGCGCTGCGGGCCGATTTCCCGATCCTGGGGCGCACGGTCAACGGCGCCCCGCTGGTCTACCTCGACTCGGCGGCCACCTCGCAGAAGCCCACCGCGGTGCTGGACGCGATGGACGCGTACTACCGCGAGACCAACGCCAACGTCCATCGCGGGGTCTACGAGCTCGCCGCCGAGGCGACCGCCCGCTACGAGGCAGGCCGCGACGCGGTGGCGCGCCTCGTCGCCTCCCCGCGCGACACGGTGGTCTTCACCAAGAACGCCAGCGAGGCGATCAACCTCGTCGCCTGGGCCTGGGGCATCCGCAACCTGAGGGCGGGCGACGAGATCCTCGTCACCGAGATGGAGCACCACTCCAACATCGTCCCGTGGCAGATCGTGGCCGGCATCACCGGCGCGACGGTCCGGTTCGCCCCGATCACCGCCCAGGGCGAGCTGGACATGGACGCCTTCGCGTCCCTGCTGACCGCGCGCACGCGCATCGTGGGCGTGGTCCACGTGAGCAACGTCCTCGGCACGATCAACCCGGTCACCGAGATCACCCGGCTCGCGCACGACCGGGGTGCCCTGGTTGTCGTGGACGGCTCGCAGGCCGTTCCCCACATGCCGGTCAACATCCCGGCGATCGGCGCCGACTTCTACGCCTTCACCGGCCACAAGATGCTCGGGCCCACGGGGATCGGCGTCCTGGTCGGGCGCCGCGAGCTGCTGGAGGGCATGGAGCCCTTCCTCGGCGGCGGCGAGATGATCTCCAACGTCAGCACCGACGGGTCCACCTGGGCCGACCTTCCCTGGAAGTTCGAGGCCGGCACCCCGCCGATCGCCGAGGCCATCGGCCTGGGCGCCGCCGCCGACTACCTGGCGCACGTCGGCCTGGGCGCGATCCGGGCCCACGAGCAGGAGCTGACCGCCTACATGTTGGACGCGCTGGACACCGTCGAGGGCATCACGATCCACGGCCCGCGTGACCTCTCGGCGCGTGGCGGGGCGGTCTCGTTCAGCCTGCCGGACATCCACCCCCACGACATCGCCCAGCTCGTCAACCGCAGCGGGGTCTGCGTCCGGGCCGGCCACCACTGCGCCAAGCCGCTGATGCGCATCCTCGGCGTGGGGGCCACGGCCCGCGCGAGCACCTATCTCTACAATTCCCCCGACGAGATCGACGTCCTCGTCCGCGCGCTGGGCGAGGCGCGCGAAGCACTGAAGTAGGGAGCAATGGGCGGCCTCGACGACCTCTATCAGGAGCTGATCCTCGACCACTATCGCCGCAAGCGCGGCGAGGGGACGCTGGAGCACCCGTCCGTGGCCGTGGACCAGCACAACCCGCTCTGCGGGGATGAGGTGCACCTCGAGCTGGCGATCGAGGACGGCCGCGTGACCGAGGTGGCCCACACCGGCCAGGGCTGCTCGATCTCGCAGGCGTCCGTGTCGATGATGACCCAGGCTCTCAACGGGAAGTCGCTCGAGGAGGCACTGGGCACGGTGGAGCACTTCCGCCTCGTCATGCACGGCGATGTGGCGGCCGACGAGGACATGCTGGGCGACGCGATCGCCCTCGAGGGCGTCGCCAAGTACCCGGTGCGGGTGAAGTGCGCCCTCCTGGGGTGGATGGCGGCCAAGGACGCGATCCAGACCTACCAAGACGAGGAGCAGTAGCGTGGTTTCCGAGGACGAGATCCGCAGCGCCATGAAGCAGGTCGAGGACCCCGAGCTGGGCGTCAACATCGTCGATCTCGGGCTGCTCTACGGCGTCAACATCGACGACGCGGGCAACGTGATCCTGGACATGACGCTCACCAGCATGGGCTGCCCCCTCACGGAGAAGATCCTGGGCGACTCGCGGGCGGCCCTGGAGCCGTTGGAGGGCGTCTCCAGCGTGGACGTCAACTGGGTGTGGGACCCGCCGTGGTCGCCGGACGCGATGACCGACGAGGGACGCTTCCTGATGAAGGTGATGGGCTATGGCTGAGACCCCGGCCCCGACCGCTCCGGCGCCCATGACGCTGGAGGAGAAGAAGGCGGCGGCTCGCGCGCGGGCGCGCGCCGCGCGGCAGGCCGAGGCCGGGGGCGAGGCCTTCGTCACCATCTCCCCCGCCGCGGCGGACTACATCCGCACCACCGCGCAGGAGAGTGGGCGGCCCGAGGGCGTGCGCCTGCGGATCCTGGCCGGCGGATGCTCGGGCCTGGAGTACAAGCTCGACCTGCTCGAGGCGGGCGAGCGCCCCGGCGAGGACGACCGCGAGGTGGTCTCGAACGGGGTCACGATGCTCATGGACCTCAAGAGCGCGATCCACGTCACCGGCTCGGTGATCGACTACGAGCGGGGCCTGCTGCGCCGCGGCTTCCGCATCAACAACCCGAACGCCACCTCCACCTGCTCCTGCGGCGACAGCTTCGGGGCCTGACCGCTCTCAGCGCTCGCGGAGGTCCTCGACCAGCGCGCTGAGCGCGTCGCGGATCGGCTCGACCGGCGTGCGCGCGATGCCGGCCCCGATCTGCCCGCCGTCGCGGCGGTGGAGGATGCCGGTGTTGATGAGGGGGGTCGCGCCGAGATCGACGCAGGCGCGCGCGTCCACCCCCAGGGGGGTCCCCTCGCCGTCGAGGGTGGGGATGCGCAACCGCTCGCTCGCGCCGACGCAGATGTCGCCCATCCGGCGCGTCCGCTCGATCGCGTCGGCCATTCCCCCCCCGAGGAAGGCGGCCACGCCGGGGCTCGCGGCGCTGGCGGCGGCGCCCAGCCCACAGCACTCGACGAGGGCGGAGTCGCCGATGTCCGGTAGGGCGTCCTCGTCGGAGAAGCCCGGCCGGTAGAGCGGATCGCCGACCATCGGCGCAGGGGCGGTGAACCAGCGATCCGGCAGGCCGGCGATCTGGACGGCGGCATCGGCGCCGTTGCGGCTGATGAAGACGACGAGGCTCGACCCGGCCGTGCCCTGGATGCCCATCAGGGCGGCGCGCGCGGCGGCGATGGTCACGGTCAGGGCGAAATGCCCGTTGGCGCTCAGGAGCCGCGCCGTCGGCAGCACCGTCGCGGGCGCGTGCTCGGCGATCGCGGGGAGCGCGTGGCGGAGCAGGACCATCGTGGTCGCCTGGTGGCGCATGTGACAGTCATCGCCCATCGCGATGCCCTGGGCGTCGAGCGCAAAGGCGTCGATCGGGCCATCGGCCTTCAGCGCCGCCGCGAAGGCCGGTGCCACCGCGTCGGCCATCAGGCGCTGGCGCGCGATCGCGTCCGGCGATCCGACCCCGAGCCAGAAGGCATCGCCCGAGCCGTCGTTCATCGGGCTGAAGCCGACCCCGCCGCCCACCTCGTCGCGGGCCGCCCAGCAGGCCATCGACGGCGAGATGATCCCGCACATCGCCCCTGCCGCGTCGAGGGAGTGGGCAGGCGCCAGGCGCACCTTGCCCGCGGCCACCAGCGCGGCCGCCCCGTCGAGGTCCGACGCCCAGCCCTCGAAGACGATGGCGCCGCACACCGCGTAGCGCTGGGGGGCACACATCCGCTCCCAATCGATCGGGGGCCCGGCGTGGAGCACGAGGCGCCCCTCGAGGCCGGGGATCAGCTCGCCTGCCGGCCCCGCGCCCACGATCATCGGCCGGGCCTCGGTCAGCCGTTCCAGCGCGCGGCCGTTGGCGGCGTCAACGCGGGCGTCGCCGTAGGCGGCGGTGAGCGTGGCGACCAGATCGGGATCCCCGCCGGCGGGCGGCCGCCAGTCGACCGTCGTGACCTCGGCACCCTGGGCGCGGAGCGCGTCGGCCATCAGGTCGAGGCCGGCGGTGGCGATCCGTAGGCTCACCACGTGAATCTATCGACACTCGCCCGCGCCGTGAACCGTCACCCCGGCCTGCGCGGCAAGCGGGAACTCGCCGCCGTCGCGCGCGCGATCGGCGGCGACGGCGACGACGCGGCGGTGCTCGCGGACGGCGACGGACACCTGGTGATGGCCGCCGAGGCGATCTGGCCCCCGTTCGTCGCCGCTCAGCCGCGGGCCGCGGGCGTCGCCGGCGTGGTCACGGTGCTCAACGACCTCGCGGCGACCGGCGCCCGCCCGATCGCGCTGCTCGACTGCCTGGTGGCCGGCGACGCCGCGGTGGCGGGGGAGTTGCTGGCGGGGCTGCGCGGAGGCGCGGCGCTCTACGGGGTGCCCGTCGTCGGCGGCCACACCACGGTCAACTCCGCGACGGCCCCGTCCCTGTCGACGTTCGCCGTGGGCCGGGCCCGCGATCCCCTGCGGGCGCGCAACGCCCGCCCGGGCGACGCCGTGAGCCTGGTCACCTGTCTTGAGGGCGAGATGCTCCCGGGGGCCGAGGGGGCCTTCTTCAGCCACCTGCGCGGGCCGCGGCGCTCGCGCGCCCGCGCCGACCTCGAGCTGCCGGCGGAGGCCGCCGAGGCGGGCGAGGCGTGGGCGGCCCGCGACGTCTCGATGCCCGGCGTGGCCGGCTCCCTGCTGCAACTCTGCGAGAGCGCCGGCGGGCTCGGTTGCGCGCTCGAGGTCGAGTCCCTGCCCGTCCCCGGGGGAGTGGCGCTGGAGGAGTGGATCCTCGCCTTTCCCTCCTACGCCTTCCTGCTGGTGGGCGACTCCGCCGCCCTGGCGGAACGCGCCGGCGCGAGCGGGCTCACCTGCGCGCGGATCGGGATCCTGGACGACAGCGGACGCCTGCGCCTGCGTGCCGCCGGCGACGAACAGCTCGTCTGGGACCTCGCGGCGGAGCCGCTGACCGGCCTGCGCCCCTGACGGGCCCGCGGTGGTCCGATCAGGTGCCCAGCGCCCAGGTGTAGCCCGCCGGCGCGAACTCGGGCAGGGCGCCCGCCAGCGGAATCGTCATCTCCTGGTGGGTGGCGCCGCGGTAGGAGGTCTTGGAGCCCAGCCGGCTCCATCCGAGACGCCGGAAGAAGGCGACGTTCGGCGTCTGGATGAGGGCGATCATCCGGGTTCCGCCGTGCTCGCCCGCGGTGGCGACGGCGAAGCGCACCAGCGGCGTGCCCACCCCCAGGGTTCGCGCGTCGGCCGCCACCGCCAGGCGATCCCCCTTCCAGAGGCCGGCCTCGTCGAGCGGATAGAGGCGCACGGCGCCGACCACGCGCTCGTCGATCGTCGCGATCACCTTGAGGGCGGTGGCGTCCCACTCGTCGCGGTCGTGCTCGGAGAAGATCCCCTGCTCGGTGACGAAGACCTCGCGGCGGATCGCGTGATGGGCCGCCAGCTCGGAGTCCGTGCGCGCGAGCCGGACCCGCACGAAGGTCCGGCCGCAGAGCTCCATCAGGCGAGGGCGGCCGGCGCCGCCTCCCCGTCGCGCCCACCGCCGAAGGCGCGCTCGAACGTGCTCAGGGCGGAGCACGCCTGGCAGCGGACGCAGCCGGCCCGCGCGTTCTGGCTCATCATCCCGGCCTCGGCCAGGAGCGGCGCCACCAGCTCGTAGACGCCGCGCACGTACTCCGCCGACGGCGGGATCTGGTCGGCGACGATGCTCCCTGGCGCGGGGCGCAGCGGCACGACGAACGGGTAGACGCCGCGGTCGATGGCCGCCCGGCAGCCCTCCATGACCGACTCCGGGCTCTCGCCCAGGCCGAGGATGAAGTACGTCGAGACCTGGCCGGGTCCGAAGACCTCGACGGCGGCCTCCCACGCGGCCACGTAGTGGTCGCGGCCCTGGGCGTGCTTGCCCGGCGCGACCCGCGCGAGCACCTCGGGGTCCCACACCTCGAGGTGGAGGCCGAGGGCCTCGACGCCGCTGTCCTTGAGCGTGGCGAACCAGGCGAAGTCGAGCGGCGGCTCGATCTGCACCTGCACCGGGAGCCCGCTCGACTCGCGGATCGCCTCGGCGCACCGGGCCATGTAGGGCGCTCCGCGGTCGTCGCGATTCGGCGAGCCGGTGGTGAGGGTCACGTCCTTGGCGCCGTCCAGGCGCGCCGCGGCCGCGGCCACCTCGGCCAGGAGGGCCGGGGTCTTCACCGGGATCGTCCGGCCGTTGGACAGAGAGGTCCCGATGGCGCAGAAGTGGCACTGCTCGTCGGTGCCCCAGTAGACGCAGCGCTGGAAGACCGTGGACGCGAGGCTGTCCAGGTGCATCAGCGCGATCTTCCAGTACGGCACGCCGTCGGCCGTCTCGAGGTCGTAGATCTTCGGGCGGGGGTGGAGGCGCACGGGGCCGATCTCGACCCCGTCGCGCAGCAGGGTGCCCACGCGGCCCGACCCCCTCATCACCAGCTCGTAGGGCGACGAGGCCACGTAGTCGCCGTGCACCGGCACGGTCAGGGGCGCGCCGTCCATCCAGATGAAGCCCGCGTCCGACGGGCCGGCGCCGCCGGCGCGGGTCGCGCCCGGCCCCTCGTCGGGGTGCGTCGTGCGCACCCCGAGGGACTGGAGCTCGACCGCCAGCGTGCGCAGGTCGGGTGGGCCGGCCGCGCTCACCAGGCCGACTCGTGCAGCTTCGCGGCATTCTCCACGAGCACCATCCGCTTGAGCTCCTCGGACACGGGGGCTCCCTCGATCTTCCAATACTCGCTCATGAAGTCCGACCATGGCTCATCGGAGCCGAACAGGACCCGGTCGCCGCCGATCCCCTGCTTCTCGATCTCCACCAGCAGCCAGCGGGCGCCGAAGCCGATCGCCCACGAGGTGTCGGTGTAGACCTTGTAGCCGTCCTTCACCCACTCGAGGAACTTGGGCACGAGCTTGATGTGGCCGCTGACCCCGCCTCCGAAGTGCACGAGGTGGATCTTGCAGCGCTTCCCGTAGGCCTCGACCATCGGGATGAAGTTGTTGATGTCGCTGTTGCCGCCGGCCGACGTGTGGAAGTGGAAGACGTAGTCGTGCTTCTCGCACGCGTCGAAGCAGAGATCGGCGAGCTCCTTGGTCTCGGCGTCCCACTCCTCCGGATTCGGGTTGCCGCCGAGCAGGAATGTCGTCTTGAGGCCCACGATCCCGGCCTCGCCGCAGTGCGTGAGGGCGGCGAGCGTGTTCTCGCGGTCGCGCGGCAGGAACGAGACCCACAGCAGTCCGCGGATGCGGTCGGTGGTCGTCGCCGCCTCCATGACGATCGGGTTGAGCGAGAAGGGCTGCTCCGGCTTGGGGATCCCGTAGTTCGACATCACGAGGCTACGCTCGATGCCGTACTGGTCCATGTACTTGATGTAGTCCTTGGTGTGCGGGAAGTCGTAGACGATCGGCTTGACCGGGTGGTCGATTCCGTAGAAGGGCCACGCCTCGATCTCGCCGATGTGGCTGTGGCCGTCGATGACGTTCCGCTTGATTCCATCCGGCAGGGACACGACTCTCCCGTCGTCAGTTGGTCAGGATGCTGCGCCGCAGCTCATCGGTCGCGGCGCGCCACTCGTCGGCGTCGGCGAACTCGCGCCGGGCGACGAGGGTCTCTCCGGACACGGCCTCGCCGGTCTCGGGATCCAGCTGCAGCGCCTCCACGGCGTGCAGCGGCATCATGGTGTCCGGATCCATCTCGGTGGACACCGCCACCGCGCGGCCGGTGCCGATGGACATCTCGACGCGGCGATAGGGCGGCCACAGCTCGCGCTCGCCCTCGCTCCAGATCACCGCCGTCGCCTCGCCGGCCGCCCTCGCGCGGCGGATGGCCATGTCCGTGCGCTCGGTCGCCGCCCGCATGGACAGCTCGCGCGACCGCACCTGGTAGGCCGCGTCGCGGACCAGGTCGAGATCGACCTCGGGCGGCAGATCGCGGCGCGACACGCCGGCCTCCTCGAGCTCGAGGTCACGGTCCGCGGTCCGGAAGGTGACGAGCAGCGCGTCGAGGTCCGGCACTCGGCCGAGGTGGTCCGCGAGCGAGCGCACCACACCGATGACCGACTCGTAGAGGTCCGGCCGAACGGTGGCGACCGGGTAGAGGCGCTCCTCTCCCAGCCGCCACCGCCGCAGGGCGTCGTCGCGCTCGCTCACCGGCGGCGCTGCGTCGTCCCGCGCGCCGTGACTCAGACCGTCCAGGTGTTGAGCTGGAAGGCCTTGTTGCGCCACGCCGTCAACGCCGAGTCGAGCACGTCGAGCGGGTTGAAGGCCTTGACGCCGGGGATGAGGTCGTCCTCGCGGAAGCCGTACAGGGCCCCCATCGCGAAGCGGCAGGCGTAGATCGTCGCGCCCTCGTCCATCAGCGTCTTGAGCTGGTTGTTGATGGCCATGTGGCCCGGGAAGGCCTCCTGGCCGACGGCCGGGTATCCACGGGTCCCCGACGCCATCAGCACGCCCGGTCCGTAGAGGACGAGGCTCACCTTGAAGCCCTTGCGCCCCAGCCGCGTGGCGGTGAGGAGGTTGACGAGTCCTACCGAGCCCTCGTAGGGGACCGTGTGCATGAAGATCCATGCCTCTTCACCCGGCTCGGCCTTCAGGTCGGGAAAGACCTTCTCGGACACGTCGTAGAGTTCCTGGCCGGCCTCGGGCTTCATTCCCTCGATCTTCGCCACGCCTGCTCCTCCCGGAAAATGGAGAGCCGCGAGGATCGGAGCGATTGCCTGCCGACCCGCACCGCTCTGGGGAAGGTACGATCTAACCCTCACGCACGCGCCCCATGCAAGTGTTGTCTGGCACAAGCGCCACTCCGTGTTCCCCGGCGACGAGAAGGGAGGCGACCCTGGGCGAGACGGTCATCCTGGCGATCGGCGGCAACGCGCTCGCGCCGGCCGGCCTGGGTGACTTCGCGGACCAGGAGGAACGGGCGCGATTCGTGGCCCGGACGGCCGTCGGCATCGTGGCCCGGGGCGACCGCCTGCTGATCGTGCACGGCAACGGACCGCAGGTGGGGGCGCTCGCGATGGCCCAGGAGGCGGTCAGCCGTGAGGTGCCGCCGCAGCCCCTGTTCGTCCTCGGCGCGATGACCCAGGGCCAGCTCGGCTACCTGATCTCGCAGGCCGTCGGCGACGCCCTGGTGGCCGCCGACCGCACGCCCGCCGTCGCCGCGGTCGTGACCCAGGTCGTGGTCGATGCCGAGGATCCGGCGTTCGGGAAGCCGACCAAGCCGATCGGGCCCTTCTTCTCCGAGGGCCGGGCACGGCGCCTGGCCGATGCCCGCGGGTGGTCGGTCACCGAGGACTCGGGGCGCGGGTGGCGCCGCGTGGTGCCGTCCCCCATCCCCCAGGAGGTGGTCGAGGCCGCGGAGATCCGACGGCTGCTCGACGGAGGCGAGGTCGTGATCGCCTGCGGCGGCGGAGGGGTGCCGGTGACGCGCGAGGGCGCCGAGCTCGTCGGCGTCAACGCGGTGATCGACAAGGACTTCGCCGCCTCGCTGATCGGGCGGCTGGTCGGGGCGACGTCCCTGCTGCTGGTCACCGGCGTCGATCAGGTCCTCCTCGACTTCGGTGCGCCGACGCAGCGCGCCGTGGCGGCGATGAGCGTGGACGAGGCGCGCGCGCACCTCGCCGACGGCCAATTCCCCCCCGGCAGCATGGGTCCCAAGATCGAGGCTGCGGCGCAGTTCGTGGAGCAGACGGGCGGCGCCGCGGTCATCACGTCCCTCGAACACGTGGCCGACGCGCTGGACGGCTCCACGGGGACGCGCATCACCCCGTGACGATCCGGCGCTCGGTCCTCACGTGGCGTCCGCCGTCCCCCGCGATGGTTCCGGCCGCCTCGGCACGCGCGCGGGCTCTCCTGGAGGACCCCCAGGGCTTCGGCAACTACATGACCTACCGCGACGCGTACCGGATCCTCGGCTGGGAGCCGGCCGACGTCTACCGCGACGGCGCCATCGCGCTCGACCGCGACGAGTGGGCCGACCTCGGATGGATGGCCAACCACATCGGGCCCTCGCCGCGCGCGCTGGAGGCGATGCGCGGGGCCGTCGACGCGGAGCACGTCGGCCCCTACTCCCCCGACCTGGACGAGGGGCTGCGTGACCTGATGGCGACCGAGCTGCTCGGGCGGGAGCGCGATGCCGGCTTCGACCTGATCGGCACCGAGGGCGCGCAGGCCGGCGTGGGCTACGCCGCGCTGACGTGCCTCGACCCCGGCGACGAGGTCATCGTCACGGACCCCGGCTACTTCCACTTCGTCCCCGCCCTGCGGCTGGCCGGGGGGGTGCCGGTCTGGGTGCGGCTCAGCGCCCGCACGGGCTGGCGCCTCGATCCGGACGAGGTGGCCGCCGCCGTGACACCGCGCACGCGGATGGTCGTGGTCTGCGACCCGATCAACCCGTTCGGCACGGTGCAGCGCCGCGACGAGCTCGCGGCGCTGCTGGAGCTGTCGGCCCGTCACGGACTGGTGATCCTGGCCGACACCACCCACTCGACGCACCGCGTGGACCCGGAGGCCCGGCACCACCCCATCGCCGCGGTGGCCGCCGAGCACCCGGACGCGACGCTGCTCGTCTCGAGCGGCATGGCGCACGGCCACGGGATGGCGGGCGCGCGCATCGGGGCCCTGGGGGGCGACCCGGCGCTGGTCCGGGCGTGCCTCCAGGTCAAGATCGCCACGGTGAGGCTCAACACGAACCGCCTCGCGCAGGTCGGCGCGGCGGCGGCGCTGCGCGACACGGAGTGGGCGCGCCGCGGCGAGGAGGTCATCCGGCGCAACCTGGCGGCCCTCCGCACCATCGCGACGCCGGTGATCGATCCGGCGTACGGCTTCTCGTGCGTCATCGACGTCGCCGGCTGCGGGGCCAGCGCCCAGGAGCTCACGGTCGCGCTCTGCGCGCGGAAGGTGGCCGTGTACCCGGGCGACGGGCTCGGGGACGTCGGGGCGACGACCACGCTGCGCCTCAACCTGAGCGACCCCGACCCGTCGTCCCTCGAGCGCTTGCGCGATGCGCTCCCGGACGCCATCGCCGAGGCCGCGAGCGGCGTGCACCGCGAGGCGGTGCGCGACCTCTTCCTCTCCTACGGCACCGCGCGCGGGCGCCGCATCGCGGACGTCGTCGCCGGGACGGGTGACCGCGCCGACGTGGCCCAATAGCATGGCCCGCGTGATGGATCTGGGCTGGTACTGCCCCTCGGAGGGCGACGGACGGTGGCTCGGCACCCGCCGGCCGGAGCGTGCGCCGGACCCCGAGTACCTCGCGCGGGTCGCGCGTGCGGCGGAGCGGGCCGGGGCGGCGGAGATCCTGGTGCCGACCGGGGTCGTGAACGACTCGTTCGCACCGGAGGCGCCCTTCATGGAGAGCTGGACCGCCGCGACGGCCATCGCGGCGCTCACGCGGTCGATCCGGGTGATCGTGGCGATCAACCCGGCCGGGCTGGCGCCCGCCCTGGCGGCCCATCAGCTCGAGACGCTCGAGCGGGTCGCGCCGGGCCGGATCGCCGTGAACCTGGTCGCCGGCGGCGGACCCGAGGGCCCCTACGGCACGCCGCAACTCGACCACGCCGCGCGCTACGCCCGCCTGCGCGCCTTCGCGGACGTGGTGCGCGCCCGGTTCGCGGGCCCGTTCTACCTCGGGGGCGCCAGCGAGGAGGCGCAGGAACTGGCGGCGGAGGTGGCCGAGACCTACCTGATGTGGGGCGAGCCGCCCGAGCGGATCGCCGAGCGCATCGCGGCGATGCGGGCCCGTACGGACCGGCCCATGCGGATGGGCCTGCGCATCCACATCATCGCCCGGCCGATGGAGCGGGAGGCCCGCGAGGCGGCCCGCGAGCTGCTGTCGCGGGCCGCCGTGGGCGCCGACCGGGCGGAGGAGTACGCCCGCTTCGACAGCGTCGGCCAGGCGCGCATGAACGCGATCGCGGCCGACGACGAGGGCTGGGTGGCGCCGGGGCTGTGGGCGGGGATCCGCGCGGTCCGCGGCGGGGCCGGCACCGCGCTCGTGGGCTCGTACCGGGATGTCGCCCGCCTGCTGCGCGCCTACCGCGACGCGGGGGTGGACCTGGTGATCGCGTCGGGCTACCCCCACCTCGAGGAGGTCGGGCGCGTCGGCACCGAGGTCTGGCCCCGGGTCACCGGCGAGGATGCCGTGGCCGGACGGCCCCCCGCGCCCGCGCGACGGGTGTCCAACGTGGTGCGCGCCACCGACGTGCGGCCCCCGGCGCGGGCCGAGGAGCTGGCCGCGCGCTTCGGGACGCCCCTGTACGTCTTCGAGGGCGCGCGCATCGAGGACGAGGCGCGCGCGTTCCAGGAAGCCGCGGGGCCGGACGTGACCGTGGCCTACTCGCTCAAGGCCAACACGCTGATGGGCCTGGTGGCGCGGCTGCACCGCGCCGGCTGCTGGGCCGAGGTGGCCTCCGGCTTCGAGTACCGCACGGCGCGCCGAGCGGGGGTGCCCGGATCGCGGATCGTCTTCAACGGCCCGCTGAAGACCGCCGACGAGTTGCGCCGCGCGCTGCGGGAGGGCGCCACGATCATCGCGGACGGCGTCGAGCAGGTGCGCGAGATCGCCCGCCTGGCGTCCCTCGCGTCCCCCGAGGCCCGCGTGGGCCTGCGGCTCGTGCCCCCGGACCGCGTCGGCCGCGACCGCTTCGGCGTGCCGGCCCGCCTCGCGCCCGCGGCCGCGGCGATCCTCGGACGGGCGGGGCTGCCCCTGAGCGGCCTGCACATCCATCTCGGCGCGTACCAGCTCGGCGAGCTGCCGGCGACCGGACCACCGATCCACGGCGTCACCGTGGAATACCCGGTGCCGGTGGCGCGCTTCGCGGCGGCCGCGGCGCACCTGCGCGAGATCGCCGAGCGGCTCGGCGGCATCGAGTGGCTCGACCTGGGTGGCGGGTGGCCGGCGGCCTCCGGCCTCGACGGGCACCTCGACGCCGCGCGCGCGGCGCTCGGCCCCGGCCACCCGCCTCTCATCCTCGAGCCGGGTCGCGGACTGATCCGCGACGCCGGATGGCTGCTGACCCGCGTGGTCGCGCGCCGGGGCCCGGGCAAGGTGGTGGTCGATGTCGGCATCACCCAGGTCCCCTGCGTCCAGTGGAAGCGCTCTCCGGTGTACGCCGTCGAGCCGCGCGAGGGCGCCGAGCGGTCCACCGACCTGTACGGGCCGCTCTGCCTGCAGCACGACGCGATCGCGCGCGAGGTGCCGCTGGCGCCCCTGCGCGTGGACGACCTGGTCTGGATCGGGCAGACCGGCGCCTATGCCATGGCGCAGGCCTCCCCCTTCATCCACCTGCGGCCGGGGGCGGTGATGGTCGAGGGCGCCCACGCGGTGCTGCTTCGCGCCCGGGAGACCGACGAGGAGGCCCTGGGCGCACAGGCCGAGCCCCTCCTGGCGGGCCCCGAGGGTCGCGTGGTCTCCGCGTCGTGATCGCGGCCCGGGTCCGCGGGGGCCGGTGGGCCGACAGCGCGAAGATGATGGCCGCCGCCCGTGCCGCCGAGACCGTCGACGGGGTGGAGCGGGCCTTCTGCTTCATGGGGACGCCGGCCAACCGCGAGGAGGCCGCGGGCCTCGGCCTCTCGACGCCCGAGATCGAGGCGGCCGGTCCCGACGACCTCGTCATCGCCGTCCAGGGCGATGACGCCGACGCCGGCGTCGCGGCCGCCGAGGCGGTTCTTGACGCGAGTCCGGGCCCCGGCGGCTCCGCCCCCGGCGGGCCGCGGGCCCCCCGCTCATTGGCCGGATTCGGCGGCGACGTCGCGGTGATCTCCGTACCGGGCGAGTACGCCGCGCTCGAGGCCCACAAGGCGCTCGGGGCCGGGATGGACGTCCTGCTCTTCAGCGACGGGGTCGCGATCGCCGACGAGGTGGCGCTCAAGCGGCGCGCCCACGAGCTGGGGCTCCTCGTGATGGGGCCGGGCGCCGGGACCGCGATCCTCGACGGCGTCGCCCTGGGCTTCGCCAACGTCGTGCGCCGGGGCGCGGTGGGCGTGGTGGCCGCGGCCGGCACGGGGGCGCAGGAGGTGACCGTGCTGGTGGACCGCGCGGGCGCCGGAATCAGCCGCTGCTACGGCACCGGCGGCCGCGACCTCAAGGACGATGTCGGCGCCGTCACCGCCCTCGACGCGATCGCGCGCCTCGCCGCCGACGACGACACCGGGGTGATCGTCTGCGTGTCGAAGCCCCCCTCCCCCGCCGTCGCGGAGCGGGTCCTGACGGCGCTGGGGGCCTGCGGCACGCCGGCTGTCGCCTGCATGGTCGGCGGGGGCGTGGACCCGGCCGGCGGGGTTCACCTCGCCGCGACGCTGGAGGAGGCCGCCTTCGCCGCGGCGGCCCTGGCGGGCGCGTCGTCCGCGCCCCCGGCCGACCCACCCGCCGGCCCCGCCGCGGGCGGGGCGGTGCGCGGGCTCTTCTCGGGGGGGACGCTCTGCAGCGAGGCGGCGGCGATCCTGGCCGAGCGGCTGGGGACGGTGCAGACCAACGCCCCCGCCGGCGGCGCCACCCGGCTCGAGGGCCCGCCCCGCGGTCACGCCTGCCTGGACCTGGGCGAGGAGGAGTTCACCCGCGGGCGGCCCCACCCGATGATCGACCCGACCGCCCGCGCCGAGCGCCTCGAGATCGAGGCCGCGGACCCCGAGGTGGGGGTACTGCTGATCGACGTCGTGCTGGGGTACGCCAGCCATCCCGACCCCGCGGGGGTTGTCGCCCCGGTCGTCCGCGCGGCCCTCGCCGCCCGTCCGGAGCTGGCCGTCGTCGGCTACGTCCTCGGCACCGACGCGGACCCGCAGTCGCATGCCCGCCAGGAGGCCACGCTGCGCGCGGCGGGCGTCCGCCTGGCCGCCACCAACGCCGCAGCCGCCCGGCTCGCCGCCGCCCTCGCCGGGTGAGGATCCGGCTCGTCACCTACTCCACCAAGCCCCGCGGAGGTGTGGTGCACGCCCTCAGCCTGGCCGAGGCGCTTTGCGCGCGGGGGCACGACGTGGAGCTCTGGGCGCTGTCGGCGGACGGAGCCGGCTTCTACCGCGAGCCGCGCGTACCGGTGCGCCTGATCCCGGTCGACCGCCGCCCCGGAGAGGATGTCGAGCCACGCATCCTCCGCTACGCCCGGACGCTGGCCGAGGGGATGCGGCGCGCGGGGCCGGCCGACATCCATCACTCCGAGGACTGCCTGTCGGCGCGCTCGCTGCTGGCCCTGCGGGCCGAGGGGGTGCTGCCGGCAGTGGTGAGGACGATCCACCACGTCAACGACTTCCGCAGCCCGGTGCTGGCGGAATGCCAGCGGGCCTCGATCCAGGACGTCGACCACCGCGTGTGCGTGAGCCGCTACTGGGCCGACGTGCTCGCGCGCGACCACGGCGTGAGCGCCCGGGTGATCCCGAACGGCGTGGACGGATCCCGCTTCGCGGGGTGCCCGCTCGACCGCTCGGCGGCCGGGCGGGAGCTGGGCTGGGCGGACCGTCCGACAGTGCTGGCCGTCGGCGGCATCGAGCCTCGCAAGGGCAGCAGAACCCTGCTCGAGGCCTTCGCCCTCGCCCGCGAGCGGATCGGACCCGGTGCCCTGCTGGCCATCGCCGGGGGAGAGACCCTGTTCGACTACGCGGACTACCGCGACGCGTGGGAGCGGGACGCCGACCGCTTGGGGCTGCGGGTCCACCGGGGGCCGGCGCCGCCGCCCGAGGCCGACGTCGGGGTGCTCGGCCCGATCCCCGACAGCGACATGCCGGCCCTCTTCCGCGCGGCGGACGTGTTCGCCTTTCCCTCCGAGAGGGAGGGGTTCGGTCTCGTGGTGCTCGAGGCCCAGGCGGCGGGGCTGCCGGTCGTGGCGAGCGACCTCCCCGTGCTGCGCGAGTTCCTCGAGGACGGTCGCGACTGCGTGATGGCGCCGGTCGGTGACCCCGCCGCGCTGGCCGGCGCGCTGGTCGTCACGCTGGCGGACGCGAGCCTGCGCGAGCGGCTCGTCGCCGGCGGGAGGGCGACGGCGGGCCGATTCTCCTGGAGCGCGGCGGCGGTCGCCCACGAGGACCTGTACGCGCGGATCACAGGGGGCTGACATGCCAGTGGACGACGGCCATCGGTACGCGGTCTGGACCGCCGAGTGGGCGGGCGGGCTGGCGAGCGCGGTCGGCGGCCGCGGGCACGCGCTGCGCGTCGACGAGCCGCCGGAGTTCGGCGGCGAGGACACGGGCCCCATGCCCACCGAGCTGTTGGTCGCCGCCATCGCGTCGTGCTTCTGCCTGGCGGTGGCGTGGGGCGCGCGCAAGCGCCGTATCGCGCTCGAGGATCTGCGCATCCACGTGCGCGCCGAGCGCGCCCCCGGCGAACCGCGCCACGGCGCCTACGACGTCTGGGTGGAGTCGTCCACGCCCGCCGCCGAGCTGGCGCCCGCGATCGAACTGGCCAAGCGCTACTGCTGGGTCACCAACACGATCACGACGCCTCCGCTCATGCGCTACCACGTCGGTCCACCCATCGGGTAGCGTCGTCACCTTCCCGGCGACATGCGAACTGCGAGGTCCACGACATGGGTGAACCCCACCGGATCAATGTGATCGGCGGCGGCGCCGCGGGGATCAGTGCGGGCTCGATGGCGAAGCGCACGAATCCGGACGCGACGGTGGTGGTCTGCACCGAGTTCGAGGACGTCGCCTATTCGCCCTGCGGCATCCCCTACGTCCTGGGCCGCGAGATCCCCGACTTCGAGCGCCTCTTCCTGGCCGGGCCGGAGAACTACGCCGAGGCGGGCATCGACCTGCGCCGCGAGACGGTGGTGACCGACGTCAACGTCGCCGGGCGCACGATGACCGCAAACGGCGAGGTCCTGCCCTGGGACCGCCTGATCGTCTGCACCGGCTGGAACTACCTCCTGCCGGACGTGCCCGGAAACGACCTCGAGGGGATCACGTTCGTCAAGAACATCCGACGCGGGATCGAGCTCAACGAGCAGCTCAACCACGTGAAGAAGGCCGTCGTGCTGGAGGCGGGCCCGCTGGGGGTGGAGATGCTCACCGCCCTGGCGCACCGCGGCATCGAGACGCACCTGGTCAACGAGAACGCCTGGCTGCTCGCGCAGGTCGCGGACCCCGAGATCGCGGAGCCGGTCCAGGCCAGCCTCGAGGAGATCGGCTGCCAGCTCCACTTCGGGGTCGGCCTGACGGCGTTCGTCGGCGACAACGGCCGCCTGGCCGGCGTCGAGACGACCGAGGGGCGGATCGACTGCGACATGGTCGTCGTGGCGACCCACAAGGAGCCCGACACGGCCCTCGCGCGGGCGATGGGGCTCCCGCTGGGCTCGACCGGCGCGGTCGTCGTGGACGAGCGGATGCAGACCCCGATGCGCGACGTGTACGCGGCGGGCGACGTGGTCGAGGTGCCCCAGAACCTCACCGGCATCGCGGTCCAGGGCCTCACCGGCTCGCACGCGATGCAGCAGGGCCGCGTGGCGGGCGCCAACGCCGGGGGCGGCGACCGCCGCTACGACCCGGTCAACATCCCGTGGGGGATGGTCGGTGGCCAGGTGCAGATCGGCGGGGCGAGCTTCGGCGAGAGCGTCGCGACCTCGCTGGGCATCCCCCACATCGTCGCCACGGCCAACGGCATCAGCCGCGCGCGCTACTTCCCCGGCGTCCAGCAGGTGCGGGTGAAGCTGCTCGCCGAACCCGGCACCGGCAGGCTCATCGGAGGCCAGTTCGTGGGCGGCGAGGGCATCAAGGAGCGCGCGGACTTCCTGGCGTTCGCGCTGAAGCGGGGCGCCACCCTCGAGGACCTGGCGTGGATGGAGAACGTCTACTCCCCGCCCATCGGCGCGCTCTACGAGCCCCTGTCGGTGGCCGCCCAGAATGGGATGGCGAAGCTGTGAGCGACGACGACCCCCGCATCCCCGAGCACCTGAGGGAGTACTTCGGCCACGACAAGGTGGCCTTCCACGGCCGTGGCGGGCTGCCCGCGGCTCCACCCGCCCCGCCGGGCTCCACCGCGCGCAAGGCCGGTGAGACCGCCCGGGCCGACGCGCTCGCGAAGGTCGGGACGCCGGGCCGGCGCCCGGGCGACCGGCCGGCGGCGATCGCGCCCGCGCCCAAGCTGCCGCGCAGGATGCGCGCGAGCGGCGAGCGGGCGCTGTTCGAATCGTCCCAGCGCAAGCTCGGACCGATGACCGGGGCGCCGCGACCGCACGGCGCGGCCGGGTGGTTCTGGAGATCCGTCTTCGCGCCGGGCTACGCGCTGCTCCCCTGGTCCTTCAAGCGGCGCATGGTGGGCATGACGTCCGGCGTCAAGAAGTGGACGACGGAGGACCGATCAGGATGAAGGCGGCGGCGGGCAGACCCGGCCCGCACAGGCCGGTGTCGAGGACGTACTCACGGTCGTCGGCCTCGTCGCGGAGGTGCACCACATGGCAGGGCAGGCCGATCTCCGAGCGCTGGGAGTAGCCGATCACCTCGAACGAGGTGGTCACGGCCCCGCGGTGGCGCGTCAGGCGGCAGGCACCGAGACCCAGATCCTCGCGGTACTGGACGACGAAGGGGCCCACGACCACGATCTGGCGCACGCGGGCCCCGGGCTCCGGCCGCAGCCAGACGTCCTCGCTCACGCGATCTCGACCGAGGTCGCGCGACGGCTGACGAGCCCTCGGGCGCTGAGGGTCCTGGGCAGCGGCCGCGGGGCGCTGCACCTCGACCTGGACGGATTCGTCGTCACGCTCACCGCGCCCGGGGTGCCCCGCATGCCCAATGGCGTCGCGGTGGACCGGGTCGGTGAGGCGCCGCGGGTGGGCTGGGACGCCGGCGCTCCGCCCCTCTGGAACCCTGTTGTCGCGCCCTCGGCCGGGGGCGCCGACGCGGTGGGCCGGCTCTCGCGCTGGCTCGCGGCGCGCACCACCCCTCCCGACCTGACCCTCGCCGCCGCGCCCGCGGCGCTGCTGGGGCGCGGGCCCGGCCTCACGCCCGAGGGCGACGACGTGCTGGCCGGCGCCGCTCTCGGCGTGCGCGCGCTCGGCCCCGCGGCCGGCCTGGACGCGGCTGCCGTGGACGCGCTGGCCTCCGCGCTGTGCCCGGCGGACGTCGGCGCGCGGACCAACGCCCTGTCGGCGACCCTGCTGCGCCTCGCAGCGGCCGGGGCGGCGCCCGAGCCGGTGCATCGCCTCCTCGCCCCGGGCGATCGCGAGACGGCTCTGGGGGACCTCCGGCGCCTCGGCGCGTCAACCGGGGCCGCGATCGCCTCGGGGATCGCCCTCGCGGCCCGGCACCTCGCGCGCGCCCCGGACATCTAGGTCGCCGGCGTCGCCAGACCGTCGCCCTCACCCGCGGGCGGCACGTCGCGCTCGGGGAGCCCGTCCACCAGCACCGCGCCGCTCGCGGGGGCGGGCGAGGTCGACGTGGCCGCCTGCTCGAAGGCCTTGGGGATGGTCGTGCCCCGCCGCCAGGCGATCAGGTACGGGTAGGGATTGACGCTGTCGGCCTCCTCCCCGCCGGGGTGCACCTCGAAGTGGAGGTGCGGCGGGGTGGTGATGGCGTCGCCCGTGTTGCCCACGAAGGCGATGACCTGGCCACGCGTGACGCGCGCCCCCTCGACGGCGACCGGCGCGTACGCCGACAGGTGCGCGTAGTAGAAGGCGTTGCCGGAGTCGTCGGTCAGCCAGAGGCGGTTGCCCCCCAGGGTGTTGACGCCCACTCGCGAGAGGCGGCCGTCCGCAACCGCGACGACCGGCGTTCCGCGGTCGGCGAAGATGTCGTTCCCGTGGTGCCACCCGGTGTCGGCGCGCGCGGCGCCGTAGTCGTCCGAGAAGTCGGCGTGACCGACCACGGGGAACACGTAGGGCTGATCGCCCGCGATGCTCACGGCGGGCGCGGCGCGCCGCGGGAGACCGAGGGGCGCGGGAAGCGTCGTGACGGGCGTGGTGGGCGCGGTGGGAGCCACCGTCGAGGGCGCGGTCGTGGCGGGAGCCGTCCGCGCGCGCGGCGTGGTGGTCACGGGTGGAGCGGTGGTGACGGGCTCCGCACCCTCGGTGGTCGTGAGCTCGAGGTGGCCGATCACGAACGGCTGACCGATCGTCTGGCCGGCCTGGGGATCGCTGACCTCGAGGCGCAGGCCGTTGACGTTCAGACCGCCCGCTCCCGTGGGAGCCTGCTCGATGAACACCAGGTCACCGATACCGGGCACGTCGATCCGGCTGCCCGGCGAGGCGGAGACGGCCACTCCATCCACCACGACACCGCTCACCGAGGCATCCTGCAGGCTGGCGCTGGTCGCCGTCGGACCGGCTCCGGCGCGGGCGGAGAAGCGGATCTCACCGATTGTGACGCGACCGTCGAGCAGCGAGATGCCGCGCGCCGCGATCTCGCCCCCCGCGGTGCCGGTGGCGCCGGTCGCTGTTGCACGGACGTTGACGTCGACGCTGCCGATCGACCCGCCGCCGCTCGGCCGCAGGCCGCCGACATGCGACGAACGCTCGCCCGCGCCACCCGACGACGCGCTCACGCCGCCCTGGCTGCCGGCCGGCAGGAGCGCGGCATAACCCACCGCCTGAGCCGATCCGGTGGCTCCACCCTGAGCGGATGCGGCCGATACCACTAACAGGACGACGCCCAATCCGGCGGCGGCCAGCGCGCGAATTCGCTTCACGAAGCCATTGTTGCGGTCGAAACGGACGGCATCAATGAACGTTGCCCGACGTTACGAATCTCCTGGGATTGGCGGGAATAGTTGTGACTTTCAACGTAAGGGTGGTACCGTCCCCGCGTCCTGCGGGGTCGAGTGCCCATCCCCCGCCGTCAAGCGCGCAGGAGAAACGTCTTCTGAGTCGCCCGCGTCACTTCATCGCCCTCGGCTTCATGGGCATCGCATTCGCCGCGCTCCTCGCGTTCGGGGCGGGCATCGCGACCACCGAGCCGGCAGCGATCGAGGCGAAGCGCGCCGAGATCGCCCGTATCCAGGGCGAGCTCGACGGAATCAACAGCCAGGTCGAGGTTGCTGCGGAGGCCTACAACGGCGCTCGCTACCAACTCGGTCAGGTGACGTCGCGCATCAACGAGAACACGCGTCTCACCACGCAGGCCACCAACGACCTGAAGGCGAGCCGCGCGATCCTGGCCCAGCGCCTGCGCAACATCTACGCGACGCCCGAGCCGAGCCTGGCGGAGGTGCTCGTCAGCAGCGGCAGCATCAGCGCCGCGGCCGATGAGATGAGCCTCCTGGACCAGGTGGGTCAGCAGGACGCCAGCGTGGTCGGCGGGCTGCGCGAGCAGAAGGCGAAGCTGGTGGCGCTGCGCAAGCAGCTCGACCAGGACAAGGCCACCGCCACCCGCGCCGTGCAGCAGCGGGAGGCGCAGAAGGCGAAGGTCGAGTCGCTTCTCGCCCAGCGCAAGGCGGTCCTCGACAACGCCAGCGCCGGGCTCAAGCAGCTGATCCGCCAGGAGAAGGAGCGCCAGGCGCGCGAGGCGGCCGCCCAGGCGGCTCTCGCCCGTCAGCGCCAGGCCGCGATGGCCGTCGCCTCGTCCGGCGGCAACACGCCCAGCGTGGCGCTGGCCCCCGGAGCGGTCTCGTCCGCTCCCCTGCCCAGCGGGTCGGGCAACGCCGCCGCCGCGAGCGTGGCGATGCAGTACCTGGGCGTCCCCTACGTGTGGGGCGGGGCGTCGCCGAGCGGCTTCGACTGCAGCGGCCTCGCCTCGTACGCCTACGCCCAGATCGGCAAGAGCGTGCCGCACTACACCGGCGCCGCGTGGGCCGCCTTCCCCCAGGTGCCCTACGACCAGCTCCAGGCGGGCGACCTGGTCTTCTTCCACGGCCTGAGCCACATGGGCATCTACATCGGCGGCGGCCAGTTCGTTCAGGCGCCGCACACCGGCGACGTGGTCAAGGTGAGCGACCTCGCGTCGTACGGCGGCTACGTCGGAGCCGTCCGCCCCTAACCGCCCGCGGCGGACGCAACGGGTCCCTCAAGGGCCGCGGAGCGCAGGCCGACACAGTGGGTGATGGTTCGTCTCCCCCACCCCTGTCGCCGCCTGCCCGCGTGGGCGGTCCTCGCCGCCACGATCGGCGCGATGGCGCTGTCCGCCTCCCCGGCCGGCGCGGCCACCGCCCAGGAGCTCCAGCGCGCTCGTGACCGCATCGACAGCACCTCGGCCCAGCTCGCGAAGGCGCGCACGGCCGCCGAGCAGCTCGGATTTGACGAGCGCGGTGACCTGCGGCGCCTCGAGGACCGCCTGCAGGCGCAGAAGGAGGCGCTGATCCGGCTCGAGTCGGGCCTCGCCGCCCGTCACGCCGAGGAGACCGCCGCCGCGGACGCCGCCCACGCGGCCGCCGGTGACGAGACGCTCGTCGCTCCCGGCGCGACCACCGACGGCGGGGACCCGGTGATCGCGCTCTCGGATCCCCCGGCGCAGCCGACGGCGGACCCGACCGTGATCGCCGCGCCCGGCACCGTTCACGCCGACGAGCGCTCGCCGGCCGTGACCGGCGACTCGGCCGTGCTCGCACGCCAGATCGACGGCTACCTCGCGTCCAAGGCGAGCCCCCTGACAGGCCTCGGAGCGGTGTTCGTCACCGAGGGCGAGGCCGTCGGCCTCGATCCCCGCATGATCGTCGCCATCGCCGGCGCGGAGACCAGCTTCGGCACCTACGGGCCCTCCCAGGGGATCCACAACCCGTTCGGCATGGGCCCGCACATCGTCTACGCCTCGTGGTCGGACGCGATCCGCGCCGCCGCCCAGAACCTCGGCGGCCCGCTCTACAAGGGCTCGGGCCTGCTGACCATCCCCACCATCCAGGGGCGCTGGGCGCCGCATGGAGCCGTCAACGACCCGACCAACCTGAACAGCGGCTGGACCCGCAACGTCGGGACCTACTACGCGGAGCTGGGCGGCGATCCGCTGGGCGCGGTCTTCACCGGCGACGTCGTCGCCGGCGCGGTCGCGTCACCGGCAGCGGGCGCCGCGGTGCCCGTCGGCACGTTCGTGCGCACGCCGGCACCGGTCATCGGCCGGTCGGGCAAGGGCGCCGATGCGGCCCAGGAGATCCTCGGAGAGCTGGGGGCGCCCGCGGTGACCCGGGGAGAGAGCCCCGAGACCGGATTCGACGCGAGCGGCCTGGTGCGCTGGGCATACGGGCAGCACCAGGTGAACCTGCCGCGAGCCGCCGACGCCCAGTCGCGCGCGGGCGTGGCCGTCACGGCTGCCGAGCTTCAGGTCGGCGACGCGATCTTCTTCTCCGACCCCGACGGCACGATCGTCCACGAGGGCGTCTACGTCGGCGGAGGCCAGTTCGTCCACGCCCCCGCCGGTGGCGGAGTCGTCACCACGGCGTCGCTCTACGCACCCGAGTATGCCCAGGCCTACGCCGGAGCCCGGCGCTACTGAGCTAACGTGCCCGGCGTGATCGCCCCTTCGCGCCTACGCGTTCTCGTGCTCGCCTGCGCCGTGGCCCTGCTCGCGGGTGTGCCGGCGCTCGCCACCGCCGCGGCCGAGCGCCCGCCGTTCCGCAGCTCCGTGCGGGCCCTGACGCCGGCCCAGCGCGCGGCCATGACGCCCAGCGTGTGGCGCCCCGGTTGCCCGGTCAGCCTCCGTCACCTGCGGCGCGTCGCGCTCACGTACGTCGATTTCTCGGGCGTCGCACGCCGCGGAGCGCTGGTGGTCAACGCGTCCGTGGCGAGGGACGTCGTCGTCGCCTTCCGCGCGCTCTATCGCGCGGGCTTCCCGATCCGCCGTATGCAGCCCATCGAGCGGTACGGCGGTGACGACTTCGCCAGCATCGAGGCCGACAACACCTCCTCGTTCAACTGCCGGGCCGCCACGGGCTCGAGCCACTGGTCCAACCACGCGTACGGGTATGCGATCGACATCAACCCGATCGAGAACCCGTACGTCTCGGGCGGGCGCACCTCGCACCGGGCGAGCGTGACCTACCTCAACCGCTCCCGGGTGCGGCCGGGAATGGCCATCGAGGGGCGCGCGCTGGTGCGGGCCTTCGACAACGTCGGCTGGGGCTGGGGCGGTCGCTGGTCCGGTCGCACCCGGGACCTCCAGCACTTCTCGCCGAACGGCCGCTAGAGCGGCCTGAACCGCGCCCGTGCCGTCGCTGCCGCTGCGCCTGCGCCCGTCGGCGGCCGATCTGGCCGCCGGGTTCGACCGGATCCGCGTCGAGCTCCAGATCCCCGACGCCTTCCCCGCAGCCGTCGCGGCCGAGGCGGACGGCGCCGCCGACCGCGAGTCCGAGGGCCGCGCCGACCGGCGTGAGATCCCCCTGCTCACGATCGACCCCGAGGGATCCCGCGACCTGGATCAGGCGCTCGCGATCTCTCCGCTCGGCCAGGGCCATCGCGTCCACTACGCGATCGCCGACGTCGGAGCGCTGTTGGCGCCCGGGGGCGGCGTCGATGCCGAGGCCCGTGCCCGGGGGGTGACCGTCTACATGCCGGACCGGCGCGCGCCGCTGCACCCGGAGGTGCTGGGCGAGGGCGTGGCGAGCCTGCTGCCCGGGGTCAACCGGCCGGCGCTGCTGTGGACCATCGACCTCGACGCCCAAGGCGATCCGGTCGCCGTCCACCTGGAGCGCGCCACGGTGCGCAGCCGCGCGGCCCTGAGCTACGCCGAGGCGCAGTCGGCCATCGAGGCCGGCGGCGGCGACCCGAGCCTGGGCCTGCTGCGCGAGGTCGGCCTGCGGCGGCTGCGGTGCCAGGCGGAGCGCGGGGGCGTGAGCCTGACGGTGCCGGTGCAGGAGGTCGTCCGGGAGTCCGACGGCTACGACCTGCGCTACGAGCGGCCGCTCGCAGTGGAGGACTGGAACGCGCAGATCTCCCTGCTCACCGGCATTGCGGCGGCCACCATCATGGCCCGGGAGGGGCTCGGCCTCTTCCGCGTGCTCGCTCCCGCCGAGCCGCGCGACCTGGAGGCGCTGCGGCACAGCGCCCATGCCCTCGGCGTGGCGTGGCCGGCGGGGATGGCATACGGCGACGTGGTGCGGAGCCTCGACGCGCGGCGGCCCGGGGACCTCGCCTTCGCCGTGCGCGCGACGCGGCTCTTCCACGGCGCCGGCTATGCCGTGTGGCGCCGAGGGGACGCGACCGCGGAGCCTCCCGTACACGCGGCGATCGCGTCGCTCTACGCGCACGTCACCGCGCCACTGCGCCGCCTGGCCGACCGCTTCGCGAACGAGATCGTGCTCGCCCAGTGCGGGGGCGTCGCCCCGCCCCGGTGGGTGCTCGAGGGCCTCGACGCGATCCCGGGGATCATGGCGGAGACCGGATCCCGCGAGCGCCGCGCCGAGCGCGCTGCGGTGGACCACGTCGAGTGCGCCCTGCTGGAGGGGCGGATCGGCGAGCGGTTCGCCGCGGTGGTCGTGGACGTGCGCGACGACCGGGCGACGGTCCAGATCGCCCACCCGGCGGTGGTCGCGCCCCTGGACGACGACGGCGCGGAGCCCGGGGAGAGCATCACCGTGCAGCTGGCCGAGGTCGAGGCCGAGACCCGGCGGATCCGCTTCGTCCGGGCATCGCTACAAGTCCCCCGCCAGGGCGGGCGAGCCGCTCGCGACCGTACCGGAGGCCGCGGCGCCGAGGGGTAGCCGGATGGTGAAGGTCGTCCCGACGTTCTCACGACTCCGGAAGGTGATCGTGCCCCCGTGAGCCTGGACGATCGCCCTGCTGATCGCGAGGCCCAGGCCGGTGCCCGGGACGGCCTGCTCACCGGCGGCCTTCGCACGGAAGAAGCGCTCGAAGATCTGGTCCTGCTCGGAGACCGGAATCCCCATCCCGTCGTCTGCGACATCGACCACGGCGTCATCGTCGCGGCGCACGAGAGTGAGGCTGACCTCTCCCCCCGCGGCGTGAACTTCATGGCGTTCGAGAGGAGGTTGTCGAGCACCTGGGCGATCCTCATCGGATCGCCGTCGAGGACGATCTCGCCATCGAGCTCATCGAGGAGGAGGACGATGCCCCGCTCCGCGGCGACGGTCTGCATCGCATCCACGGCCTGGCGGGCCACGCCCGAGAGGTCGAAGGACTCGTGGACCATGGCGAGATGTCCGGCGTCCGCCCGGGCGAGGGTGTGGATGTCGGCGACGAGGGCGAGCAGCCGCGCCCCATTGCGCTCCGCCACCCCCAACAGCCGGCGCTGCTCGTCGTTGAGAGCACCCACCTGCTCCTCGAGGACGAGCTGGAGGTAACCCATCACGGAGGTGAGGGGGGTGCGCAACTCGTGGGAGGCGAGGGCGAGGAACTCGTCCTTCATCCGCTCGAGGGCGTAGCGGTCGCTGACGTCCTGGAGCAGCAGGATGGCGTAGAGCGAGCGGCCCTGCGTGTCGCGGACCATCGCCGCGTGCAGCTCGATGTCGACCGTGGACCCGTCGGCCCGCAGGTACCGCTTCTCGAGCACCTCGTCCGAGCTCGCACCAGCGCGGAACCACTCGATGAGCTCGAGATCGGCGGTGGGGTCGTCCGGGTGGCTGAGGCCCTGGAGGGTCATGCGTCGGAGCGCCTCCTCCCCGTAGCCGGTGATGTCGCAGAGAGCCTTGTTGACCTGGATGAAGCGGCCCGGCGACTCGGGATCGACGTTGACCAGGGCGACCCCGACCGGCGACCGCTCGAACGCGTGGCGGAGGCGCTCCTGGGCCTCGTGCAGCGCCTCCTGCGCCCGCACCCGGTACGTGATGTCGATCACGGTCCCGAGGCGGCCGGTCACCGCCCCCTCCGTGCCCCTCAGCGCGACCGCGGTGACCGCAGCCCAGGTGACGACGCCGTCGGGACGCAGGAAGCGGTACTCGGAGGCGAACTCCTCGCCCTCGATCAGGGGGCGCGCGTACTCGGCCACGGCGCGCTCGCGGTCGCCGGGATGGATCGCCGTCACCCAGCCGTCCCCCCGCGCCGCGTCGGCCGCGATCCCGGCGATCCCGCACCAGTGCTCGTTGACCCACAGGTAGTTCCCCTCGGGATCGGTCTCGAAGATTCCGACCGGGACGTGGGCGAGGATCCCGCGGTGGCGTTCGTCACTGGCCTCGAGGGCCGCCCTCGCTGTCGCCCGGGTGCTGACATCGCGCGCGATCACCGTCACGAACCTCTCGTCCCCGTCCCCCCAGGCGCTGAGGTTGAGCTCGATGGGGAACTCGCCGCCTCCCGCGTTGCGGGCCCTCAGCTCGACCATCGGGCCGTCCGGCGTGCCCCGCCCCGAGGTGCGCAGACCGGCGACCGCCGCCGCGTACGCCCCGCGGTGCTCCTCCGGCACGAGCTCGTCGATCGGCCGGCCGATCGCCTCCTTCTCCGTCCGGCCGAAGAGCCCCGCGGCGGCGGGGTTCCACGCCACGATGCGGTCGTCGAGATCCAGGACGATGATGGCGTCGGCGGCGGTTTCGACGATCGAGCGCAGCCGGGCCTCGCTGGTCCCGAGCGCGCGCTCGGCCACCTTGCGCGCCCGGAGCCCGCGGGTGATCAGGTCCGTGCCACGCCGCTCGCGACGGGCCCCCAGCACGCCGAGGGCGACGATGAGCACCGTCAGGAGCAGCCCGGCAAGGCCCAGCAGGTATGCGAGCGCCGGCAGTGTGGGGCCGACGGCCGCGACCGTCACGATCCAGCGACGCCCCCCGACCACCACGGCCCCGTGGGGGCCCCTCACGCGGGAGCCCCCCGCGCTCAGCGCGCCGCCCGTCTCGGCGTCGACGAGGGTGAACGCCGCGGCCGCGGGAAGCGCCGCGGTGACGGCGCGCTCGAGACGGGTCATCGAGAGGAGGACGACGGCGAACCCGTCGAGGAGCCGCCGTCGCGACACGAGCGACGCCGGCGCCGCGCCGCGCCGCCAGATGGGGATGTAGACGACGGTCAGCGCGCCCTGGTCGGAGAACGACGGGACCGGGGCGCTCGCGCGCGGGGCGCCCGCGTCGCGGGCTGCCGTCAGTGCCCGGCGTCGACGAGGATCGGCGCCCGCGTCGAACTCCGAGCGACCCCGGCGGGCCCGACTGGGACGCGGCGTAGGTGATCGGGTAGTAGACCGCGCGCGCGGGGGCGGCGACGCCGGGCGCCGCGGAGGGATCGTGGATGGGGAACCCGGTCCGGCGCTCGTACTCTGCGCGCTGTGCGGCATCGACGCGCTCCGTGAATGAGAGCGCGTTGAGCGAGGGCTCGGCGGCGAGGCTCCTGTGGGCGAAGAGCGCGAACTCGGCGGCGGTCACGACGCGCGACGACTCGAAGAGCCCCGCCACCGCAGCCCCCTGGTTGACGTCGTCCTCGGTGGCACCGCGGACGACGGACGACACCAGCCGCAGGCGTTCCCGCCCGCGATCCGAGGCGTCCTCGACGGCCTGGTACGTGATGAGGACCAGGCCCGCCAGGACCGTGAGGAGGAGTGTCGCGACCGCTCCGATCTGCAGCGCGAGACGGGGTGACACGTTCACGCCACGGGACGCTCGGGGAACGGCGGGGGTCCGGGGCCGAAGCCGACCCGCTGCATCGCGCCCCAGGTGGACGGGCGTCGAGTCAGGAAGTCCGCGAGGCCCCGGATCCGCCACCACGCGTGCAACTGGCGGTAGCCCAGATACTCGACCACCGAGGCGCCGAGGGCGGCCGCGAGGTCTCGCCACCGGTGGTAGCGGCGGAATGAGAGCTCCTCGAGCGTGATGGCCGTGACGGACAGCAGCAGGCCGCACCCGACGGCGGCGGCGGCGACGAGCACGACGAACGCGGGGTCCACGACCCCGAGCGCCAGACCGGCCCCGACCGCGAGCAGGCCGGTCAGCTCGACAACCGGGCCGAGGACCTCGAAGAGCAGGTAGTAGGGGAGCGTGAGCCACCCGACGACGCCCTGACGGGGGTTCAGCATCATGCTCCGGTGCTTCCAGACGACCTCCGCCATGCCGCGCGCCCACCGCCGCCGCTGGCGCCCGAGCACCGCCAGGCTCTCGGGCACCTCGGTCCAACAGACGGGCTCGGCCACGAAGACCACCCGGTGCTCGCGCCGCGCGCGGCGCATGGTCCGGTGGATCCGGGCGACCAGCTCCGCGTCCTCGCCGACGGTCTCGAGGTCGAGCCCCCCCACATCGACCAGCAGATCGCGCCGAAAGAGCCCGAACGCACCCGAGATGATGAGCAGGCCCCCGAGGCGCGACCACCCGGTGCGCCCGAGCAGGAAGGAGCGCAGGTACTCGACCACCTGCACCCGCGCGATCCACCCCCGAGGCATGCGGAAGTCGGTGATGCGGCCGCGCTCGACGGTCGAGCCGTTGATGGCGCGGATGACGCCACCGCTGGCGACCACCCGCTGCGGGTCATCGACGAACGGCTGCGCCACCCGCAGCAGGGACCTCTCCTCGAGGATCGAGTCCGCGTTGACGATGCACAGCAACGGCTGGCGCGCCGCGTTGATCCCGAGGTTGATGGGGTCCGAACGTCGCCCCGAGTTCTCCTTGCGCAGCACCACGAGGGGCTCCCCGCCGGCGGCCCTGTGGGTCTCCAGCAGCCGCCCGAGCGTCGGGACGTCCGCGGGGACGGCGCGCCTGGTGGGGACCAGGTCGAAGGCCTCCCTGAGCCGGGCGAAGGTTCCATCGGTCGAGCCGTCATCGACGATGATGACCTCGAGCAGGGGATACCTCAGCGCGAGGATCGAGCGGACGCTGTCGACGATCGCGAGCTCTTCGTTGTAGGCGGGGACGACGATCGACACGCCCGGCGTCAGCGGATTCGCGAAGACGTCGTCTTCGCCGGCGAAGGCGGCCCGCCGCGTCGACCGTGTGATGTCGGCCGCCGCGAGGGCGAGCAGACCGAGATAGCTCAGGTTGAGCGCGAGGAAGTAGATCAGGACGAACCCGTCGAAGCCCGCGAGCAGGTCTCGGGCGTACGCGCTCACGCGGCCCACCGACGAGAATCGATCTCCGCCCGCTCGGCGAGCGCCTCGCAGGCCTCGGGCGACCCGCCGTCGAACCGGGCCGCCGCGACTGCGGCGAGCCGTCGGACGGCCGCCGGGCCGCCGCGGCTGAGGGTGTCGGCGGCCGCGCGCGCGAGCTCGTGGACACCGCTGCCGAGGGCGGCGATCAGGGCATCCTGGGAAGCTCCGGGGCCGACGGTTCCCAGCGCCCTCGCCGCGGCGGCGCGCAGCGCCGCCGGCTGGGCCACGTCGAGGCAATCCGTCAGGGGCGCGAGCGCCCGTGGCGATCCGATGCGCCACAGGGCGCCTGCGGCGCGCACCCGGACGTCCGGATCGGGATCGTCCATCAGGAGGGCGACGATCTCGGGCACGTCCGCCGGCGCACCGAACGGGCCAAGGAGTTCCACGCTCAAGCCGCGCGCGCTCGGCGAGGGAGCCCCGAGGCCCGCCACGAGGCCCGCGCGCGCGGCCGGACCGATCCGCGCGAGAGCCATGCCGACCAGGCTCACCGGGATCGAGCGGGGCTTGTCGAGGGCCGCGAGCAGGAACGGCACCGCCCCGGGATCGCCCAGCTTGCCGAGAGCGCGCGCGGCAACCGCGCGAACGGCGGGGTCACGGTCGCGCAGCGCACGCGCCACCTCCGGCAGGGACCGCGCCACCCCGGCGGCGCCGAGCAGCTCGACCGCCCGGGCGCGCCCGACCGCGCCGGGGCGGTAGGAGCGCCTTCGCGCACGCTCGATCGTCCCCCCCTGCTCCAGCAGCTCGACCAGGCCCGCGCGATCGACCCCGCGCAGCTTGTGCAGGAGCGAGACGGCCATGTCCTCGACCGTCGCCCACCTCGCCCCCTCATCGGGAGCGTCCGACCGGGAGCCGCCCGCCGCCCCGACCATCCGCAGGACGCCCGGGCGAACCTCCGCCAGCCTCCGCGCGCGCCGCGTCTGGCCCACCTTGCGCAGCGCCTTGCAGCCCGCTGCCACAAGCACGAGGAGGGCCAGCAGCATCCCGAGCCCGGCGAGGGCCGGCAGCAGCAGGCCGTTGACGCTCACGGTGGGGGCTGCGTCAGGCTCACGACGAGCGCGCGAGGACCGCGTTGACGCGGCTGGCCAGCTCCGGGGGGCTGAAGGGCTTGGCGATGTAGTCGTCGGCGCCGGCGGCGAAGCCGCGCTGCACGTCGGCCTCTTGCGCCTTGGCGGTCAGGAGGATGATCGGAAGCGCCGACGTCAGCGGATCGGCCCGAAGGGCCTGGCAGACCTCGATGCCGGTGAGCTTGGGCATCATCCAGTCCAGGATCACGAGATCGGGCACCAGCTCCTGGGCCGCGGCGAACCCGGACTCACCGTCGGCTTCGACCTGCACGTCGTACCCCTCGAGGGTCAGCTTCAGAGCCGCCAGGTCACGAATGTCGGGGTCGTCCTCGACGATCAGGATCTGGGGCACGATGTTCTCCTCGAGGCAGTGGGGTGGGTGGTGCCCCTCCTGTCGGTCGTCCCCCCAAGATCTTTAGTTATTAGGTCCGGAAAGTATTTAGGCGCGGGACCGACGTAGCGCAGCGCCGCTCCGAGGCGGCGCCCTCGAATTCCCGCTCGACAGCGCGGCCCATCGGCGTCCGGCCGCATCGGAACAGCACGGGCGCGGCCACCGCGGGCGGCGCTCTCTAGCGGGCGTCCCCTGGGATCCAGAGGACGTCGCCGCCGGCGTCGCGATTCTCGGCGCGGGCGAGGATGAAGAGCAGATCCGAGAGCCGGTTGAGGTAGGCGAGGGCCTCGGGCGTGATGGTCTCGGCGTCGGCGAGCCTCACCACCGCGCGCTCCGCCCGGCGGCAGACGGTGCGGGCGTGGTGCAGGGCGGCGGCCCCTGCGCTTCCGGCGGGAAGTACGAAGCTCGTGAGCTCCGGCAGGTCGTCGTTCACCTCATCACACCACCGCTCGAGGCGCTCCACCTGGCCCGGGGTGATGCGCAGACGCACGCGATCGGAGTCTCCGGGGGGGACGCACAGGTCGGCGCCGAGGTCGAACAGGTCGTTCTGGATCACCTCGAGCCAGGCCTCGGCCGCCGGCGCCACCCCCTGGGCCCGCGCGACGCCGATCGAGGCGTTCAGCTCGTCCACGTCGCCGTAGGCGACGACGCGCGCGCTCGTCTTGCGCGCGCGGCTCATGTCTCCCAGGTGCGTGTCGCCCTGGTCGCCGAGGCGCGTGTAGATGCGGGTCAGCCGAACCATGCGTCCTGGCCGACTATACGCCCGCCCCGGGCTGCTCAGCGTCCCAGGAAATTGACCGTGAAGTAGATCTGACCGCTGCAGTCGCGCGCCGCGCCCACGCCGTCGAACCGCCAGCCGGGGGCGAGCATGTTGCGCCGGTGCGGACGGCTGTTGAGCATCGCGCGGAACGCGACCGCCACGCTCGGAGCCATCGCGATGTTCTGGCCGGCCGCGTGGCCGCCGGCCCAGCTCATGCCCGATGCGTGGGAGAAGGCCCCGCCGCGGGCCATGTCGAGGCTCTTCACCCGGCCCGCTCGCCTCAGCGCGGAGAGCCGCGAGACACGGTTCACCGGCGTGGCGCGGCGCTTCGAGTCGATGAGCCGCGCCAATCGGGCTTCGTCGGCGGGCGCGACGGTCGGGCGGCACGCCGGGGCGGCGCCGCCGATCGCGGGAGTGACGGCGGCCGCGATTCCGGCCACGGCCACGCTGAACAGCACGATTCGAGCTCCCTGCATGCATCGTCTCCGCGTGGGGAACGTGTCACTTCGGTCGTTCAGGCACGGCGGCCAACCTACGGAGGGCATCCGGGGGCCACAACCACAATTCACGCCACGGTTGCGTTTTTCTCACAATCACATTTGTAAGAGGACCGTGGGGTTATTGTGGCCATTCGCGGGCAAAACGCAGCGCCTGATCCCTGGTGCGGAGCACCCCGACGACCTGTCCCTCGCGCAGGGCGTCCAGCAGCGGGGCGAGCCACGGGCCGGGGTCCCGGCCGAGCGCGTCGGCCACCTCGTCGCCCGCCAGCAGCGGTCGCAGCGGCCCACGGTCGGCCAGCGTGAAGTACTGGTCCACCATCTCTCGCGCGAGCACCAGATGGCGGTCGATCGCCGACTGGCGCGTGCGCGGCCCCCGGGTCGCCAGGCGGTCGGCCGCCGACAGGACGATGATCTCGATCTCCGAAGGCGCCGTGGCGCGCAGATAGCGGTCGATCTGGCGCAGCGACAGCGGCGTGCGATGCACGAGGAAGCCCAGAGGCAGGTGCCAGCGCACGAGGCGCGCAACGGTCTCGCGCAGGCGGGCCGAGGTGTGCAGCCGGCGCATCAGGTCGTCGGCCATCTCCGCGCCGAGGCGATCGTGCCCGATGAACGTGACGCGTCCCCCGGGCATGACGCCGCGGGTGGCCGGCTTGGCCATGTCGTGCAGCAGGGCGCCGAGCATCAGGCCGCCGCGGCGGTCCAGCTCGTCGGCGAGCGGTTCCGCGAGCGTCGCGCGCACCCGGTCGGCCCGGCCGCGGAAGACCGGCTCGGGATCGACGGCCAGCGCGACCGCGTGCTCCACCACCTCGAGGGTGTGACCGAGCACGTCCTTGTGGTGGTACTCGCTCTGGTCCATGCCGCGCGACTCCTCCAGCTGGGGTACCAGCGCCCCAAGCACTCCGAGCTCGTCAAGGCGGGTGAAGGCGACGTCGGGCCGCGACAGCGAGACGATGCGCCCGAGCTCGTCCGCCAGGCGCTCTCCCGCCGTGTCCCACAGACCGGCCGCGTCGATCCGGGCCCGGGCCGCGGTCCCGGGGTCCACGCCGAAGCCGATCTGGACGGAGAGACGCGCCAGCCGCAGCAGGCGGACCGGATCGTCGGCGAGCGCGGTGGCGCGGACCAGCCGCAGGCGCCCCGACGCCAGATCGGCGAGCCCGCCGTGCGGATCGATCACGTCCGCGCCGGTCCGCACGGGCAGTGCCAGCGCGTTGACGGTCAGGTCGCGCCGGCCGAGATCCTCCGCGAGATCGGCACCCTGCAGCGGCGTGATGTCAACCTGGAAGGGCAGCTCGCCGCCCTGGACGCGCCAGGCGCCGAAGGCCCGCGAGAGCCGGAACCGCGTGCCCCCATGGGCGCGGCAGAGGGCGGCGGCCGCGGCGGCGGCGTCACCCGCGACGGCCACGTCGAGGTCGGCGACGGGGCGTCCGAGCAGCGCGTCGCGCACCCCGCCCCCGACGGCCCAGGCGCCATCGCCGAGGGGCGCGAGCGGGGCCACCAGCGCGTCGAGCGGCGTCGTCATCCGCGTGGGACGCGGGCCACGCGGGGACCGACGGCGCAGGTGACCTCGTAGTTGATGGTCTGGCGCCAGGCGGCGACCTCCTCGGCGGTGATGCGCTCCGCCCCCTGGCTCCCGATCAACGTGACCTCCTCCCCCACCTGCTCCTGCCCCTCGGGACCGAGGTTGACCGTCAGCTGGTCCATCGAGATCGTCCCCACGACCGGCACGCGCCGTCCTCCGGCGAGCACCTGGGCGCGGCCGGTGAGGATCCGCGCGTAGCCGTCGGCATACCCCACCGGCACCAGGCCGATGCGGGTGCCGCGTGCCGCACGCCACACGCGCCCGTAGCCCACGCTCTCGCGCGATCGCAGCGTCTTCACCGACGCGAGGTATGACACGAGCGACATCACCGGGAGCAGATCGTGGTCGCCGGGGTCGCCGCCGAACGGCGAGCATCCGTACAGCGCGATGCCGCAGCGCACCATGTCGAAGGCCGCCCGTGGCTCGCGCAGCGTGGCCGCCGAGTTGGAGGCGTGCACGATCGCCTCGGGGAACCGGGGGCGCAGATCGGCCACGGCGGCGCGGAAGCGGACGATCTGCTCGTTCATGAACCCGGCGTTCTCACCCTCGAGCTCGTCCGCCGTCGCGAAATGCATCATCAGGCCGGCCACCACCACGCCCTCGCCGGCGGCGGAGGCCGCGTCGGCCAGCGCGGCGACGTCCTCGGGGCGGGCGCCGAGGCGCCCCATGCCGGTGTCGAGCTTCAGGTGGATCCGGGCAGGGCGGCCCGCGGACGTGAACGCCGCCCGCGCCCTCTCCACCGCCGCCGGGGTCCAGGCGGTGACCTCGACCTCCGCGGCGGCGGCCCGGGCCCATTCGTCGTCGCGCAGGGGGCCCATGACGAGGATCGGGGCGGCGAGCCCGGCGTCGCGGAGCGCTTCCGCCTCGCCGATCGCCGCCACAGCGAGCGCATCCGCGCCCCCCTCCAGCGCCGCACGGGCGACGGGGACCGCGCCGTGGCCGTAGCCCTCGGCCTTCACGACGGCCATCAACCGCGCCCCTCCCGCAGCCCGGGCGAGCGTCGCCGCGTTGTGCCGCACCGCGCTCAGATCGATGTCGGCGACCGCTCGGGTCGCGCTCACCGGCGGCTCTCGGCGAGCGCGTGCGGGAGGGCCTCGAGCACGTCCGAGGCGATGGTGCCGTCGCCGCGGCCCGCGAGCTCGCCGGCGCGCGCGTGCGCCGCGACCGCCGCGACGGCCGCGGCGTGGGGCTCCATCCCCTTGGAGAGGAAGGCCGCCACGGTACCGGTCAGCACGTCGCCGGTGCCGGCCGTGGCGAGGGCCGCGGAGCCCCCGGAGTTGACGCTCGGAACCGCGTCCGGGGCGGCCACGATGGTCCCCGCCCCCTTCAGCACCACCACGGCCCCCGAACGTTCGGCCAGCGTCCGCGCCGAGGCCAGACGGTCGGCCTCCACCCGGTGGCGGTCGATGCCGAGGAGGCGAGCCGCCTCCCCGGTGTGGGGGGTGATCACGGTCGGCGCCGTACGGGCCCGCAGGCCCTCGGGGGCGTCCGAGAGGTGCCAGAGGCCGTCCGCGTCGAGCACCAGCGGCAGCGCGAGGCGGTCGATCAGCTCGTGGACCGCCGCGGTCGTGGCCTCGGCGCGACCGAGCCCTGGGCCGAGGGCGATGGCCGAGGCCCGCCGCGACTCGGCCATGACCCGGTCGATCGATTCGAGGCTGAGGTGGCCGTCCCGGTCGGGCAGGGCGGCGCACATCACCTCCAGGAGGTGGACCGACACCGCGGCCGCGGCGCCCGCGGGGGTCGCGACGACGGTCAGCCCCGCGCCGGCGCGCAGGCTCGCCCGGGCGGCCAGGCAGGCGGCGCCGGTCAACCCCGGCGATCCGGCGATCACCAGCACCGATCCGGACGCGTACTTGTCGGCTGCGGCGCCCTTGGGCGGCACGGCGGCGATCACCTCGCGCCCCGCCAGCCACGCGGCCGGCGACAGCCGGATCGCCGTGGGGATGCCGATGTCGGCCACCACCACGCGCCCCGAGCGGCCGAGCCCCGGCTCCACGTGAAGCCCCACCATGTCCCCGTGGAAGGTCACCGTGAGATCGGCCCTCACCGCGGCGCCCTCCACGCGGCCCGTGTCCGCCTCGACGCCCGAGGGGACGTCCAACGCCACCACGGGGCCCTCGTGAGCGGCGATCCAGTCCACGGCGTCCCCGGCGGCGCCGCGCGGCGCGCCACGAGCCCCGGTGCCGAGCACGGCATCGACCACCACCGCGTCGCCGTGGCCCGCGGAGCGGTCGAACCGGCCCACGGTGATGCCCAGGCTCGCGGCGATGGCCGACATGGTGGCGCCGTCGGCGGTGGCCGGGGCCGTCCCGTCGAGGCCGACGACCTCGACCGCCCAGCCCGCCTCGGCCAGATGGCGGGCGACGACCATTCCGTCACCGCCGTTATTGCCCGGGCCGACCACGATCACGGCAGCCGTCTGCGACCAACCCTGGGCGAGGATCGCCTGTGCCGCGGCGATTCCGGCCCGCTCCATGAGGAGGATCGAGGGGATCGCGTGGTCCTCGCCGGCACTCCGGTCGGCATCGCGCATCGCCGCGGCGTCGAAAAGGGGCGTCTGGCCGCTCACGGGCGGCGGGGATGAGGAGAGGGCGGGGCACACGATGTGGGCCGAATCCTCGCAGATGGGGCCCGGAGCCCCGCCCTCAGCCCTCGACGCCCTCGATGACGGCCATCGCCACGGCCGCGTCCCTGCCGTGGGTGAGGGAGATATGGATGCGGTCCACGCCGAGATCCTCGGCGCGCCGGGCGTACCGCCCGTGGAGGGCGATCGTCGGGGCGCCGCGCCCGCGGACCACCTCGACCTCGCGCCAGCGGGTCATGCCGATGCCCAATGCCTTGCCCACGGCCTCCTTGGCAGCGAACCGGGCGGCGAAATGCTGCGGCGGAAAGGCCTTGGCGGCGCAATAGGCCGCCTCGGCGGGCGTGAAGCACCTCTCGGCGAGACGGGGGCGCCTCGCGAGCGATGCCGCGAAGCGGTCGATCTCCATGATGTCGACCCCGACGCCGATGACGGCCAAAGTCTTAGTCTCTACTCGACGGTTACGGTCTTGGCCAGGTTGCGCGGTTGGTCAACGTTCAGGCCGCGCGCCCGCGCGAGGCCGTATGCGAAGATTTGCAGGGGAATCACCGCAGCGATCGGCGACAGGAGCGCCGGGGTGCGCGGGGCCCAGAGCACGTCGTCGGCGTGCTGCTCGATCTCCTCGTTGCCCTCGGTCGCGACCGCGATGACGCGGGCGCCGCGGGCGCGAACCTCCTGGATGTTCGACACGACCTTGTCGAACACGTGCCCGTCGGTGGCCACGACGACCACCGGAGAGCCCTCTTCGAGCAGTGCGATCGGTCCGTGCTTCATCTCGCCCGCCGGATAGGCCTCCGTGGGGATGTAGCTGATCTCCTTGAGCTTCAGCGCGCCCTCGAAACACACCGGAACGCCGACGTGGCGCCCCAGGTAGAGGAAGAACGAGCGATCGGCGTACTGCTCGGCTGCCCGCATGACCTCCTCGGGGGCCGACGACGCCAGGTACTCCTCGAGGACCGCCGGGACGCGGCGCAGCTCCTCGGCCAGGTCGAGCGCTCCGGCCGCGGTGAGGGCCCACTTGAGGCGCCCCAGCTTGAGCGCGAGTAGCGACAGCGCCATCACCTGCGCGGTGTGCGTCTTGGTGGCGGCCACGCCGATCTCGAGCCCGGCGCGGGTGTAGAGAACGCCGTCGGCGTCGCGGGTCGCCTGCGATCCCATGATGTTGGTCAGCGCCACGACGTGCGCCCCGCGCTCGCGGGCAACGCGCATGGCCGCAAGGGTGTCGGCGGTCTCGCCGCTCTGGGTGATGCCGATCACCAGGTCGCCCGGGCCCGCGAGGCAGGTCCGGTAGCGGTATTCGGAGGCGACCTCGACGTGGACCGGGATGCGGGCCCAGTCCTCGATCAGATACCGGCCGACCAGGCCGGCGTGGTACGACGTGCCGCAGGCCACGACGTGGATGCGCTCCACACGCGCGAGGGCCGCGTCGTCCAGGCCGAGGCCGACCAGCTCCACCGCGCCGTCGGGGCGTAGGCGGTCGCCGATCGTGTCCCACAGGGCGGCGGGCTGCTCGTGGATCTCCTTGAGCATGAACGTCTCGTAGCCGCCCTTCTCGGCGGCGTCCTCATCCCAATCGACGCGCTCGGCGGGGCGCTCCCCCAGCTCGACGCCGTTCGCGAACACGGTGTGCGCGCCGGCCTCGAGGACGACGACCTCGTCGTCCTCGAGCAGCACGACGTCGCGGGTCTCGCGCAGGAACGCCGGGATCGCCGAGGCGACGAACCGCTCGCCGTCGCCGACGCCCAGCACCAGAGGGCACTCGCGACGCGAGGCGATCAGGCGGCCGGGCTCGTCCACGTGCGCGGCGACGAAGGCGAAGTGACCGCCGAGGCGCGGCAGCACCTCGCGGACCGTCTCCGCCAGATCGCCCATGTACTCGCGGGCGAGCAGCTGGGGGATGACCTCGGTGTCGGTGTCCGACGCGAAGACGACCCCGAGGTTCTGGAGTTCGGTGCGCAGCTCGATGTAGTTCTCGATGATGCCGTTCATGACGACGATCACCTTGCCGTCCGAGCTGGTGTGCGGGTGGGCGTTGGCCGTCGTCACGCGGCCGTGGGTGGCCCAGCGCGTGTGGCCGAGACCCGTCGTCGCGGTGGTGGTGCCGCTGAGGCCGGCGGCGTCACGCAGCTTCGACAGGTTGCCGACGGCGCGGACCGCCTCGGCCACCCCCTGCGAGCCGTCCATGAGTGCGAATCCCGCCGAGTCGTAGCCGCGGTACTCCAGCCGCTCGAGGCCCGTGAGGATGAGCTCCCGGCACGGACGTCCCCCCACATACCCGATGATTCCGCACATCTCGTGCCTCCCTTGCCAGCAACGTCACGACACGTGAGGGTCAGAGCCGAGAGCCGCCCAACTCCCTCTCGACGACCTCGACGATCGCTCGACACCACTGCTCGCAGTCGTCGGCCGTCGGGGCCTCCACCATCACCCGGACCAGCGGCTCCGTGCCTGAGGCACGCACGACCACCCGCCCGTCATCACCCAGCGCGGCCTCGGATTGTCGGACCGCCTGCCACACCCCATCGGCATCGGGCAGGTCGGACTTGCGCTCCACGCGCACGTTCACCAGTCGCTGCGGCAGCCGCTCCATGACACGGCCGGCCGTCGCGAGATCCTCGCCGCGGGCGGCCAGCGCGCGCAGCAGGTGCAGAGCGGCGGCGAGCCCGTCGCCGGAGGGCCCGTGGGCGAGGTTGATCAGGTGCCCGCTCTGCTCGCCGCCGAGCACGTATCCGCCGCGGCGCATCTCCTCGAGGACGTAGCGGTCGCCGACGTCGGTCCAGCGCACCTCGATGCCGGAGGCCGCCATCGCGCGCCGGAAGCCGAGGTTGGTCATGGTGGTGGTCACGACGGCGTCGCCGGGCAGGGCGCCACGCGCGCGCAGGTCCAGGGCGCAGATCGCGAGGATCTGATCGCCGTCGACGGGCGTGCCGTTGCCGTCAACCGCCAGAACGCGGTCGCCGTCGCCATCGAAGGCGAGCCCCAGATCGACCCCCGCCGACGCCTGCACCGTCTCGGACAGCAGCCGGAGGTCGGTCGAGCCGCATCCGGCGTTGATGTTGATCCCATCGGGCTCGGTGCCGATGCACGTGAGCTTCGCCCCGAGGCGCGCGAGCACCTCCGGCGCGGTCACGGCGGTGGCGCCGTTGGCGCAGTCGACCACGATCGAGATGCCGCCGAGGTCGACGTCGCAGCGCGCGATCAGCGAGTCGAGGTACCGGGCGCGGCCCTCGTCCCAGGACTCGATCGCCCCCAGGCGCTCCGCCTCGGGGCGGTCGCCGGGCTCATCGAGAGCGGCCTCGACCGCGGCCTCGTCGGCGTCCGCCAGCTTGAAGCCGTCGGAGCCGAAGAGCTTGATGCCGTTGTCGGCGAAGGGGTTGTGCGACGCGCTGATCACCGCGCCCGCCACGGCGTCGGAGCCGCCGACCAGCTCGGCGACGGCCGGGGTCGGGATCACTCCGAGGAGCGCGACGTCGACGCCCGCGCTCGAGAGCCCGGCCGCGAGGGCGGACTCGAGCATGGGGCCGCTGCGGCGTGTGTCGCGGCCGATCATCACCCGCGAGCCACGGGCGAGGCGCCCGCCCAGAGCCCGCCCGATGGAGAGGGCGAGCTCCGGCGTCAGCTCACGGTTCGCGACCCCGCGAACGCCGTCCGTACCGAACAGCCTTCGCGATGCCACAGGGGTGGTTCCGGGCGTGAGCCGGCTACCTCTTCGAGAACTGCGGACGCTTGCGCGCGCCCTTGAGGCCCGCCTTCTTGCGCTCCTTGATGCGGGCGTCCCGCGTCAGGAAACCCTCGCGCTTGAGGTCGGGACGCAGATTCTCGTCCGCGACCGTAAGGGCCTTGGCGATTCCGTGGCGCAGTGCGCCGGCCTGGCCCGAGACCCCGCCGCCGTGCAGCAGGGCGACGACGTCGAACCGGCCGTCGGTGCTCGTCGCCTCGAACGGCTTCTTGGCCTGGGTGACCAGGACCTCGTTCCCGAAGAACTCGTCCACGGGACGGCCGTTGCAGGTGATGACGCCGGTGCCGGGGGTCAGAATGACCCGGGCGACGGCGTTCTTGCGCTTGCCCGTCGCGCGGTAGCGGACGGGGGTGGCGATGTCGGTGCTCACGCGGGGACCTCCGCGACTCGGGTGAGGCGCAGCGGCTGAGGCGCCTGGGCTTCGTGCGGGTGCTCGGGCCCGGCGTAGATCTTGAGCTTGAGCAGCTGGGACCGGCCCAGGCTGTTCTTGGGGAGCATCCCGCGGACGGCCCTGCGAAGGACCTCCTCGGGGCGACGCGCGAGTTGCTCGCCGAGCGTCCGGCTGCGGATGCCGCCCGGGTAGCCCGAATGGCGCCAGTAGCGCTTGTCACGCAGCTTGTTGCCGGTGACGGTGACCTTCTCGGCGTTCACGACGACGACGAAGTCGCCCGTGTCGCAGTGCCGGGTGTACCAGGGGGACCGCTTGCCGGAGAGGGTCTCCGCGATGATCGATGCGAGCCGGCCGAGGTTCTGCCCCTCCGCGTCGACGATGTACCACTGACGATCGACGGTTCCGGGCTTCGCGCTGAGGGTGCTCACAGGCCGGTCTCTACCTCCACTGCACTGCATGACGACGCGGCACCACGACTGCCGCGAGAACGACCGCAGAGTCTAGGAAAGCGCGGGGACTCCCGCAAGTTCGACCGCAGGGACGCCTTTACTTCACGTTACGAGACGGCTAAAACTGGTGAACCGGATAACAGGTTGACGAGGAGTCGGCCTCCGCAACGAGCGGAAGCGAGCATGGAGAGTCGTTCGGTCAGCCGGTGCGTCGCGATCGCGGCGCACGGCAAGAGATGCCAGCAAAGCCCGTTTCGCGGGAGTCCGTACTGCTGGCATCACACCCAGAGCCGCAAGATCTGGGCGCCGAGCAGGCCGATGACCACCGCCACCGGCATGGCCCGGTCTGCAACGCCCGAGCCCGACGACGTCGATCCCGAGCGCATCGCCGCGGCCGCGCCGCTCGGAGCGGACGCCGCGCTGGACCTGGCCTCGCGCCGCATTGCGGAGCTGCTGGGGCCCCGGGGTACCGAGGATCTCCTCGCGTTCCTCGAAAGCGGCTCCGACGGCACCTACGTGATCGTGCGGACCTCGGATAACAGCGTGATCGGCGAGCGAAGCATCGGCGACGAGGCGCGGAGGCGCTCGGCCTAACGACGGGGACGACGTCCGCCGCGCTGCGCCTCGATGCGACGGCGGTCGCGTTTGCTGGGACGGCCGGCCAGGTCGGCGCCGGGCGCCGGAGCCAGGCGGCGCTGCTCTTTCTCGCGCTCGCGTTTCTCGATGCTCTCGGGAGTCTCCTCGTAGAGGGTGGCGGCGACGGCCGCCGAGCCGCGGCGGTCGGCCATGCCCGTGACCACGACCGTCAGGGTGGTGTCCCCCATCGCCACCTCGATGCGGTCACCCATGCGCACGTCGCGCGCCGGCTTGACCCGGGCTCCGTCCACGTGGACCCGCCCGCCCTGGACGGCGTCGGTGGCCAGCGAGCGCGTCTTGAAGAACCGCGCAGCCCAGAGCCACTTGTCGATGCGCACCCGCTCCTCGCTCACGCCCCGGATGATCCCACCTCTCCGGGTGCTCGCGGCAACCGCCCCGTGTAACGCGCCCTCGGGCGGATGAGTCGTCCGTCGGCACGGGTCTCGAGCGCGTGGGCGATCCAGCCGACCGAGCGGCCCAGCGCGAAGAGGCAGAACGCGGCGCCATCGGGCAGCCGCAGGGACCGGGCAAGCGCGACGAGGCCGAAGTCGAGCGTCGGTCGCACGCCGAGCTGATCGGCCGCGACCGCGACCAACTCCGGCAGCAGCCGATCGTCCGGCCGCGCCCGCGCGGAGAGGTCGAGCAACGCGACGGCGCGCGGGTCGCCGTCCGGGTACAGCGGGTGACCGAAGCCGGCGAGGGCGCCGTCGGCGCCGAGGGCGCGGGCCGCCGCCGGCGCGGCGCCGTCGCGGTCGGCCTCGCGCACCAGCGCCTCCACCCGGTCGGTGAGGCCCCCGTGGCGACGGCCGCGGAGCGCGCAGAGCGCGGCCAGCACGACGTTCTCCAGCGTCGCGTCGGCCGACGCGACGCAGCGCGCGGTGAACGAGCTGACGTTGAGCTCGTGGTCGGCGCAGAGGATCAGCGCCGCCTCCAGTACCGCCGCGTCGGCGACCCCCCAGCCACGGGCGAGCCTCTCGGCCAGGCGGCCGTCGCCCGCGGCGCCGGCCGCGGCGAACAGGCCGCAGACCACGCGGGCGCCCCCGCGCCACACCACCTGATCCGGCGCGCCGAGGGTGATCAGCGCGTCCTCGGAGGCCGCCACGAGGTGCCGGGCGAGGGCGGTGACCGACGGGCCGGGACACGCGACGCGGATCGGGTGGTGCTCGTCGGGGGTGAAGACCTCGGCGCCCGCGTCGGCCTCGCCGGTCCACAGCAGCGCGGCCACCCGCTCGACGGACTCGGTGCGCGCGAGCTCCACCGCGTCGTGCCCGCGGTAGTAGCAGCGGCCGCCCTCGATCAGGGTCAGCTCCGAGTCGAGCACCGGCAGGCCCCAACTCAGCGCTCCGTGGGCCGCCAGTCCGCGATCGCGCGCGAGGGCGCGCCGCTCGACGAGGGCCTCGATTGCGGCCCGCGGATAGCGGCGCGCGCGACTCGGGCCGGGGCCGGGCTCAGACGCTACGAGCCCGCGACTGACGTAGGCGTAGAGGGTCTCGCGGGAGACGCCGAGCAGGGCGGCGGCCTCGGGTGCGGTGAGCGCGTCGGTGGGCATTGATTGATTATATGGATCAACGTTGACGCCGGCCGCACGCGGCTCCTACCGTGAGCTCATGGACACTCACACGCTCGTCTCCGACCCTCCCGCGCCCGAGCTCTTCGAGCGCGCGTTCCCCCGCGACGGATTCCCGCGCTGGGACTGGACCGACCGGCCCGACGGACTACCGGCGGCCGCATGGACCACTGAGACCACCCACCGCGACGGCCAGCAGGGCGGACTGCCGCTGACGGTGGATGCAGGCATCCGCATCTACGAGCTGATGTGCGCCTTCACGGGCGCCAGCGGCGCGATCCGTCAGGCCGAGTTCTTCGTCTACCGTCCGGCCGACCGCCGGATCCTCGAGGCCGCGATCGAGCGGTACCGCGACGGGGCCCCGGTCGAGCCCACCACCTGGATTCGGGCCAGCCGCCGCGACGCCGAGCTTGTCGGCGACCTCGGAGTCCGCGAGACGGGGATGCTGGCCTCGGCCAGCGATTACCACACGTTCCACAAGTTCCGGCCCGGTGGACGACGCCAGGCCGCCGAGGTGTACCTCGACGCCGTCCGTGCCGTCCTCGACGCCGGACTGCGCCCCCGGCTGCACCTTGAGGACGCCACCCGGGCGCCCGAAGAGTTCCTGCTGCCCTTCGCCGAGGCGGTCATCGCCCTGTGCGCCGAGCACGGCGCGGACATGCGCCCCAAGTTCCGCGTGTGCGACACGATGGGACTCGGCCTGCCGACCGAGGGCGTCGCTCCGCCGCGGTCGATCCCGCGCCACATCCGGCGCCTGCGCGAGCTGGGCCTGGCGCCCGAGGACCTGGAGTTCCACCCTCACAACGACACCCACCTCGTGGTGGCCAACTGCCTGGCCGCCATCCAGGCCGGGTGCTCGGTGATCAACGGCACCCTGCTCGGCACCGGGGAGCGCACCGGCAACGCCCCCCTGGAGGCCGTCGTGCTCCACGAGATCGGCATGGGCCTGATCGAGGAGCCGCTGCCGGACTTCCACGCGCTCAACGACCTCGCCGACCTCTACTCCGAGCTCGGTCGCCCCCTCGCCCCGACCTACCCTCTCTACGGCCGCGACGCGCACCGGACGCGGGCGGGCATCCACGCCGACGGGCTCAACAAGTTCTGGTGGATGTACGCGCCCTTCGACGTGCCCACCCTGCTGGGACGGCCGCTGGAGGTGAGTCTCACCCGCGACTCGGGCCTCGCCGGCCTGATCTTCCTCATCCGCCAGCACACCGGGCGGGATCTCCCCAAGGACGACCCGGGACTCGTCTCGGTGCACCGCGCGCTCATGGATCAGTTCGACGCCGGACGCCAGACCGCCGTCGAGTGGGAGGAGGTGGAGGCCCTGATGGCCGGCCCGTGAGCGCTCGGGCCTAGCCCTGGTCCTTCGTCAGGGCCGCGCGCCCGCTGACCACCTCGTCGTCTCCCCCGGTGATCAGGCGGGCGCCGCGGCCGTGGGTGAGGAAGCTGACCGTCCACCGGACCAGGACGAGGAAGCGATTCTGGAGGCCGGTGAGGTAGAAGAGGTGGATGAAGAGCCAGCCGAGCCAGGCGATCGTCCCGCTCAACCAGATGCCCTTGACCTCGCCCACGGCCTTCATGCGCCCGATGGTCGCCAGGTTGCCCTTGTCCACGTAGCGGAACGGCGGCGGGGCGCTCGTCCCGGCCAGGCGGGCACGGAGCACCTGGGCCGCGTAGCGCCCCTGCTGCATTGCCGCGGGCGCGACTCCGGGCAGGGGGATCAGCCCACCGCCCCCGTCGGAGACCCGCACCATGTCGCCGAAGGCGAACACCTCGGGGTGGCCCGGAAGCGTCAGGTCGGGCTCGACGGTGATCCGCCCGGCGCGGTCGATGGACGCGCCGCTGGCCGTGGCGAGGGTCGCGGCCAGTGGCGAGGCGGCGACGCCCGCCGCCCAGATCACCGTGCGAGAGGCGATGCGCTCCTCGTGGTCGCCGCCCACCTTGACGGTGACGCCGTCCACGTTGACGTCCACCACCAGGCGGTCGTTGCGGACCATCACGCCGAGCTTCTCGAGCTGGCGCTCGGCCTTGTGGGAGAGCTTCTCGGGGAAGGCGGTCAGGACGCGATCGGCCCCCTCGACGAGCATGATCACCGCCGTCGTCGGGTCGATGTGGCGGAAGTCGTGCCGGACGGTGTCGCGCGCGATCTCGGCGATCTGGCCCGCCAGCTCCACGCCGGTGGGACCCGCGCCGACGACGACGAAGGTGAGCAGTGCCCGCTGGACATCGGGGTCGGGCTCGATCTCGGCGGCCTCGAAGGCGCTGAGGATGCGCCGCCGCAACTCGAGGGCGTCCTCCAGCGACTTCAGCCCGGGGGCGATGGCCGCCCACTCGTCGCGACCGAAATAGGAGTGCCGGGCGCCCGCCGCAACCATCAGCGTGTCGTAGGGGAGCTCGGTCGGCGGATCCTCGCCCTGGCGCAGGGTCACGCTGCGGGCGTCGAGGTCGATGCCGGTGACATCGCCGAGCACGACCGTGGCGTTGGCGTGGCGCTTGAGAACTCCGCGCAGGGGCGACGCGATCTCGCCGGGCGACAGCGCGCCGGTCGCCACCTGGTAGAGAAGCGGCTGGAAGAGGTGGAAGTTGCGTCGGTCCACCAGGGTGATGTGAGCGGGCGCCCTCCGCAGCCTGAGGGCTGCCTGCAGGCCGCCGAACCCGCCGCCCACGATCACCACTCGGTGCTCCTGCTCGGCCATCATCCTCCCCTGACTAATTCATTCCCATTCGATGGTGCCGGGGGGCTTGGACGTCAGGTCCAGGGCGACGCGGTTGACGCCGTCAACCTCGTTGATGATGCGGTTGGAGATGCGCTCGAGGAGGTCGTAGGGCAGGCGCGCCCAATCGGCGGTCATCGCGTCGTCCGAGGTGACCGCGCGGATCACGATGGGGTAGGCGTAGGTGCGCTCGTCGCCCTGCACGCCGACGCTCTTCACCGCCGGGAGCACCGCGAAGCTCTGCCAGAGGTCGCGGTAGAGGCCGGCGCGCCGGACCTCCTCCTGCAGCACGAAATCGGCCTGGCGCAGGATGTCGAGGCGCTCGCGGGTGACCTCGCCGATGATCCGGATCGCGAGACCGGGACCGGGGAAGGGCTGGCGCCACACCATGTTCTCGGGGAGCCCCAGCTCCTCGCCCACCACGCGCACCTCGTCCTTGAACAGCTGGCGAAGGGGCTCGGTCAGCTCCACTGTCATGTCCTCGGGGAGACCGCCCACGTTGTGGTGGCTCTTGATCTTGGCCGCCGTGCGCGACCCCGACTCGATCACGTCCGAGTAGAGCGTCCCCTGCACCAGGAAACGGGCGTCGGAGAGCTTGGCCGCTTCGCCCTCGAAGATGCGGATGAACTCGCGGCCGATCGTCTTGCGCTTCTCCTCGGGCTCGGTGATGCCCGCGAGCGCCGAGATGAAGTGGTCCTGGGCCTGGACGTGAACGAGGGGAACGCCGAAGTGCTTGCCGAACGCGGCCTCCACCTGCTCGCCCTCGTTCTGGCGCATCAGGCCGTGGTCGACGAAGACGCACGTGAGGCGGTCGCCGATCGCGCGGTGGACGATCAGGGCGGCCACGGCGCTGTCGACGCCACCCGAGAGACCGCAGATGGCACGTGAATCGCCCACCTGGGCCCGGACCCGCTCCACCTGCTCCTCGATGACGTGCGTGGCGGTCCATGTGGGCGCGCAGTCGCAGGCGTCGAAGAGGAACCACTTGAGCAGATCGTTGCCGAAGGGCGTGTGCACGACCTCGGGGTGGAATTGCACGCCGTACATCTTCCGGGCCCGGCTCTCCATGGCGGCGACCGGCGCCGACGCGGTCTGGGCGGCGACCGTGAAGCCGTCCGGCGCGCGCACCACCGCGTCTCGGTGGCTCATCCAACACATCTCGGCGGCGAGGGCGGCGAACATGCCCTCGCGCGACTGAACGGAGATCGGCGTCTTGCCGAACTCACCCGCCCCGGTGCGCGCGACCTCGCCGCCGAGGGCCTGGGCCATCGACTGCATGCCGTAACAGATGCCGAGGACCGGGATCCCCAGCTCGAGCAGCCGGGCGTCCAACGCCGGAGCCCCCGGCTCGTACACCGATGCCGGCCCGCCCGAGAGGACGAGGCCGGCCGGGTGAAGAGCGAGGATCTCCTCGGGCGGCGTGTCGTGGGACACGACCGCCGAGAAGACCCGGCACTCGCGGATGCGCCGCGCGATCAGCTGGCTGTACTGCGCACCGAAATCGACCACCAGGACCCCGCCCGGGGCGGCGGCGGCGAGGGCGGGGTCCAGCGGGGAGTGCTCAGTGGTGGCCAGGGTTACCCCATCCCCACGTGCTGAGCCTGCTGGAGCTTCTTGCCCTCGCTCTTGAGGGCGGGCGCCACCATGACCTCGCACTTCTGGAAGCTCTGGATCGAGTCGTAGCCACAGGTCGCCATCGCGCTCCGCAGCCCGCCGACCAGGTTGAGGGTGCCGTCGTTCTCGTGCGCCGGACCGGTGAGGATCTCCTCGAGCGTCCCGATGGTCTGGGTCTTGACCCGGGTCCCGCGCGGCAGCTGCGGGTGGAAGGTCGCCATGCCCCAGTGATAGCCCCGCCCGGGGGCCTCGGCCGCCTTCGCGAACGGCGAGCCGATCATGCAGGCGTCGGCGCCGCACGCGATCGCCTTCGCCAAGTCGCCGGCGTATGCCATGCCGCCGTCGGCGATCACGTTGACGTACTGGCCCGTCTCGAGCAGATGCTGCATCCGCGCGCCCGCGGCGTCGGCGATGGCGGTCGCCTGCGGAACGCCGACCCCGATCACCTGGCGGGTCGTACACGCCGCGCCGGGGCCCACCCCGACGAGCACCCCGACCGCGCCGGTGCGCATCAGATGCAGGGCGGCGTGGTACGAGGCGCATCCACCGACGATCACCGGCACCGGCAGCTCGGCGATGAAACGCTTGAGGTTGAGCGGCTCGGTCACCGAGGAGACATGCTCGGCCGAGACCACCGTGCCCTGGATCACCAGGATGTCGAGGCCGGCGTCGAGGACCACGTCGATGTAGTCCGTCACGCGCTGGGGGGTCAGCGACCCGGCCACGGTGACGCCCTGGGCCTTGATCTCCTTGATGCGCTGGGCGATCAGCTCGGGCTTGATCGGCTCCTGATAGACCTCCTGCAGGCCACGGGTCGCCTGCTCGGGAGGCATCTTCGAGATGCGCTCCAGCTCGGCGTCGGCCTCCTCATACCGGGTCTGGATGCCCTCGAGGTTCAGCACCCCGAGCCCGCCGATCTGCCCGATGATCCCCGCCGTGCGTGTGTCGACCACTCCGTCCATCGCCGACGCCAGCAGCGGCAACTCGAACGAGTGGCCGTCGAGCCGCCACGTCAGGTCGACGTCCTCCGGATCGCGCGTCCGCCTGCTCGGCACGATCGCGATCTCGTCCAGCCCGTATGCCCGCCGCCCCTTCTTGCCCCGCCCGATTTCGATCTCCACTCAGCGCCCCCCGCCACGTCCGTCCGACCCGGTCCGGAGACGAAAAGACCCAGGCCGGCTGCTGCCGGGACCTGGGTCGGTCACCCCGTCTGACATGGATCGGTGCTCACAAGAAATGATCGGACGAGTCTAGCGCCGGGCTCGGCCGGTAGCCCACCCCGAACCACGTGTTATTCGTCGCTCACGACCTCGACCCTCCTCATCAGCGACTCGACGTCGGCCGGATCGAAGACGCCGGCACCGAAACGCTGGGTGTTGGCGGCGCCGCAGGCCACCGCGAGCGCCAGCGCGCGCTCGGGCGACTGGTGCCCGTAGCGGGCCGACAGGTAGCCGGCCAGCAGCGCGTCGCCCGAGCCGACGGTGGAGACCACGTCGGTGCGCCGGGGCAGCCGGGCGCGGTAGGAGCGGCCGCGCTTGCCCTCGGTGCGCGAATGGGCGACGCAGCCGTCCTCGTGGTGGATGAGCGCGGTCTCCGCGCCCATCTGGGTGAGCGTCTCGGTGGCCGCGACCATGTCGTCCTCGTCGCCGAACTCGTGGCCGACGATCTCCTCGGCCTCGCGCACGTTGGGGCTGACGACGCCCGGCTCGGCCGCGAGGGCGGCGCGCAGCGCGGGCCCGGAGGCGTCGAGGGCGGTGATCATCCCCTCGCGGCGGAGGGCACGCAGCAGGCGCTCGTAGAGGTCGGACGGCACGTCGCGCGGCAGTGACCCGGCCAGCACGAACACGTCCGCGCCCTTGGAGAGGTAGCGGACCTTGTCGAAGAGCACGTCCAGTTCGGCCGCCTGCACGGAGGGGCCGTATTCGTTGATCTCGGTCTGCTGGCTGTTGGTGGGGTCGATCACCGCCGTGCTGGTACGTGACTCGTCGGCGATGCGCACGAAGTCGTTGAGGATCCCCTCGGCCGTCAGCTCCTCGATGATGTAGGTGCCGACGCGCCCGCCGGCGAGCCCGGTGGCGATGACCGGCTGTCCCAGCAGCTTGAGCGCGCGCGCGACGTTGACGCCCTTGCCGCCCGGCTGCCGCAGCGAGGCATCGGCCCGGTGACGCGCCCCGAGCTGGAAGTTGGGCACGCGCACGGTGCGGTCGAGCGCGGCGTTGAGGGTGACGGTGACGATCACGGGATCAGCGCCCCGAGTCCCGCCCGCAGGTGGTCCCACACGCCCGGTGCGGCCGCCGACTCGGTGGCCACCAGGGCGCGGGTGCCCAGCACGTGCTCGCCTTGGCGCAGGGTCACGGTGCCGATGCGCTGACCCTCCGCGACGGGCCCGCCGACCTCGGTGGGCGCGGTCACGGTCTCGGTGACCGGCGGTCCGATGCGGATCGGCGCGCGCAGCCCCGAGGCCGCCGCGTAGGGGACCTCGCGACCGGGGCGATCGTCCACCGGGACGCGCCCGAACACCGTTCCGCCGGGAATCAGCTGGGCGCTCGCGTACTGCGCGAAGCCGTAGTCGAGCAGCGCCTTTGCGTCGAGGGCCCGCGCGCGCGAGCTCGGCGCGCCGATGATGGCGACGTACAACTCCACGCCGAGGGCCGCGCGCCGCGCGTGGCCCACCAGGGCGTAGCCCGCGCCGTCGGTCATGCCGGTCTTGATCCCGTCCGCCTCCGGATCGATGTCGAGCAACTCGTTCTCGGATTCGTATCGGCGGACGCCGACCCCTCCGGGCCCCGCGATGCTCGCCCGTCGGCTGGAGACGATGCCACGAAACACCCGGTGGCGCATCGCCGCCTCGGCCAGGGTCACCATGTTCGCCACGCTCGTGTGATGCCCCGGGGCATCCAGCCCGTGCGGATTGGCGTAGTGCGTCCGGTCGAGCCCGAGACGCTCGGCAGTCGCGTTCATCATCGCGACGAATGCGGCCTGGGAGCCCCCGACGCCCTGGGCCAGGGTGATCGCGGCGTCGTTGCCGCTCGGCACCAGCAGGGCGGTGAGCAGCTGGCGCACGGTCAACGTCTCCCCCTCCTCCAGCGACCCCGACGAGCCCTCGATGGCGCCGGCCGAGGGCGGCACCGTGTACCGGTCGGTCAGCTTGGCGTTCTGCAGCGTGACCAGGGCGGTCATGATCTTGGTGGTGCTGGCCATGGGGAGCTCGCGGTCGGGCGCGCGGGCGGCCAGCGTCTCCCCCGTCGCCGGGTTCACGACCACGTAGGACGCGGCGTCCACCGTCGGGACGGCGGCCTGGGCGATTGACACGAAGAGCAGCGACGCTGCCACGGCGGCGATGGCCGCGAGCCGGCGGAACACCCGGCGATCGTATCCTCGCCACGGCCGGGTTGCCTCAGCGATGGTCGGCGAATGCGCTCCAGACGGCCTGGCGCAGGTGCTCGGCGGCGCGGCGAGGGTCTTCGGCGAAGATGATCGAGCGGCTGGCGGCGACCAGGGCCCCCGCCGGACGGCCCCCGAACGCGGGACCCAGGTCCTCCGGCCTCCCCCCCTGCGCGCCGACCCCGGGGATGAGGAACACCTGGTGGGGCATCAGCGCCCGCAGCGCGGCCATCCGCTCGGGCACGGTGGCTCCGACCACCGCGCCCAGCGACGACAGGCCGGAGCCGTCGACGCTGTCCGCGCCCCACCTCGCCACCAGCCGTGCGACCTGCTCGTGCCACGGTCCGCCGGAGGCGAGCTCCAGATCCTGCAGTTCGGCCGCGCCGGGGTTTGACGTGCGCACGAGGGCGAACAGGCCCCGGCCGCCGGGCTCGGTGGCCTCGAGGAAGGGCGCGACGGCGTCGCCGCCGAGCGTCGGGTTGATGGTGAGGGCATCGATCGGGGCGCGCAGGAACGCCGCGGCATAGGCACGGCTCGTCACGTCGACGTCCCCGCGCTTGGCGTCGGCGATCACCAGCAGGCCGGCGTCGGCGCCGGCCGTGGCCACCCGCTCGAAAGCCTCCCAGCCGGCCGTCCCGAACCTCTCGAAGGAGGCGAGCTGGATCTTGACCGCCACGCAGGCCGGGCCCGCGGCGGCGATCGCTCGGCGGCAGAACGCCCTCGCCCCTTCGGACCCGCCCGGCACGCGCGCCGGATCCGGGTCGAGGCCCAGCACGACCTGGCTCGAGCGCGATGCGACGGCCGCGGCGAGCCTCTCCCCCCATCCGCTCACAGCAACGCCGCGCGCCAGAGCGGCAGGGTGATGGTCGCGAGGATCGTGGTGACCACCACCGCGCCGGCCAGCACGTCGGAGCGCAGGCCCGAGCGGGCTCCGATGGCGAGCGACATCATGGCTGTGGGCATTGCGGCCATGATCACGATGGTATTGAAGACGTCGCCGGAGAAACGGAGCGCCTCGGCCACGGCGACCCCGATGAGGGCCGCGAGGCCCAGCCGCACGACCACCGTGTAGGTCATCTCCCCCCAGAGCCTGCCGAGGCCGCGGACCTCGATCATGAGGCCGGCGTAGAGCATCGTGAGCGGCAGGGTGGCGGCTCCGAGGATCTCGAAGGGGCGCTCCACCCCCTGCGGCAGATCGCCGTAGGTGAGGTTGACGGCGAGGCCGGCGAGCAGCGCGCACATGGGCGCGTTGACCAGGTGCGGCAGCACCTCGCGCACCCGCAGCCGCGGCGCGGTGTGCGGCCGCCCGTAGGCGGTGGCGACCGCCACGGTTGACGTCCACGTGATGACCCCCGTGGCGAATGCGTCGTACATCACGGCGGCGGGCAGCGAGAAGCCGGACCCGGACGCCGCGATCAGCGGCAGCCCGAAGAAGCCGGTGTTGCCGACGGCGCTGGCCACGATCAGCGCCCCGGCGCGCGGCCGCTCCATGCCCCACACGCGCACCGCCATCCAACCGAGCCCCAACAGGATCAGGTGGATCGCGAAACCGGCGATCGGCACCAGGATCAGCGACGCGTCCAGGTGCGAGGTGACCAGGATCAGGAACACCAGCGCCGGCAACGTCAGGTTGACGATCAGCCGGACGAGCAGCGGTCCGTCGTCGCGGCCGATGATTCCGACGCGCCGCGCCAGCAGCCCGACGAAGATGATCAGGAGGGCCCCGAGGGCGGTCTCGGTCAGGGCCGTGTCCCGGATCTCACGGCCGCGAGCGTACTACCGCGCGCGACCGTGAGCCTGCTCGGCGGCTACCCCGGGGGCGCCACCTGCCTCCAGTAGAAGGTGTCCCAGGAGCCCTCGAGGATCGGGTAGAACTTCGGCCGCAGGTACTTGAGCGTGTCGTCGTACTGGTACTCGCGGCTGCTGAACATCGAGGCGTAGCCGCCGTCGGCCGTGGTCTGCGAGCCGATGTAGAGCATCGACTGGTGCCCGTCGGCGCTGGACTGGTACGTCCGCCACTGGCCCGACTGCGCCAGCGAGGCGGCCCGCCAGGTCAGCACCGAGGGCGTGTATTTGGCGATGACCAGCTCGTTCGCGGCGATCAGGCCCAGCACGTCGTCGCCCGAGGCGGCGTAGGTGATGTTGCCGCCGATGTAGACGTTGGCCTTGGTCGCGATGGTCACGCGGCCGTTGACCACCGACGGACGGGGTCCCGACGTCGAGTTGCACTGGTCGGTCTTGTTGCTGCCGTCGGAGACGATCACCGACTGCTCGAAGTACATCGCGCCGTTGGCCGGCACGTTGAGGGTCTGGGGGCACTGGAGCTTGCCGACGGCGGCGCCGACGTCGCCGGAGTTGGTCACCTTCCAGACGCGCATCCGCCCGTCGGCCAGGAACTGGACCATCCACGCGTCGGCCGAGGGATCGTTCCAGGCGGTGCCGCCGGCAGTGGCCGCGTCCTTGATATCGAGGCGCGACTGGGTGAACTGGCTGAAGTCGATCGGGGTGGGGAACTTGTCGGCGAACGACGGGGTGGTGGTCGAGTCGTAGGCGCCGGCCTGGAAGTTCGACGAGGGCGCGGAGGCGCTCGGGCAGTCGAACTGGTTGCTCGAGCACACCCAGTGCGCCGCGTAGGCGGGCGCCTTGGCGACGCCCTGGTGGTTGATGTCCTGGGCCGAGTAGAGCTTGCCCGTCGTCGTCGCCGAGGAGCCGTACTTGATCGTCGCGTTGGAGATCATCTGGAAGTCGGCGATCGATGTGGGGTGGATCTGGCTCTGGACCGAGCGCGTGACCGGATTCGGCTGGTCACGGCCGGCCTGGGCCGTCGACTGCACCGTCACCAGGTCGGAGTTGCTCGGCGGCGGAGAGATGCGCAGCGAGTACGACGCCGTGCCGAAGCGTGACTCCTGGAGGTCCGTCCAGGTCTGGGAGGGCCCAGGCGCGTAGGTCCAGGTGACGCCCGGCGTCCAGGCCGTCCCGGGCTGGTGGACGACACCGTAGGGGTCGATGCGCGGGTCCTCGGCGAGGTCGACCCAGTGGTCGTAGTAGCGCGGGTCCTCGACCAGGCGGGAGATGTAGCGGTTGACGCCGGCGTCGGCGGCCTCGAGCGCGATGTCGCCCCGGCCCTCGTGGGCCGTCTGGGCGGTCGTGCTCTTCGCGTACGTCAGGCTCGCGACCACCAACAGCGCCAGCACACCCGTGAGGGCGATGGTGGCGATCAGGCTCGATCCGGCCTGTGGGCCGCCGCCCGGGCGGCGCCGGAGGCTAGAGACGATTCGCATTGCGGAGGGCCACATCGGTTCGCAGCTCCAGGATCGAGGCGGTGTTCCCGGTCTTCTGGCTCGCCAGGAGCCGTACCGAGACCTGTGCGATGTCGCGCAACTGGTTCACCCCGGGAGTGGCGGGCAGCGTGTCTCCCTGGTTGGTGACGGCGGTGAATGCGGGGGTCGCGCCGTTCTGAACCGCGTCGATCAGGACGACGCGGTGGATGTAGGGCCCGTACGCGTAGGGCGGGGTGGCGCCCACGGGATCGGACGTCTCCCGGATGAACTGGTTGGAGACGATCGCGTAGCGCACCTTCTGGGGGCGGGGCGCCGTGACCGTGGCCGATCGCTGGGGATCGACGTAGATCTCCAGACTCGTGGGGCTGAGGGCGATGATCGGGGCGGTCAGCGCGTCGTCGGGGCTGATCGCCTGGCGAATGTCGCGCTCGATGTAACCGACGGTGGTGCGACCGGTGGATTGGGCCTTGGCCTGCGCCTCGTGGGTGCGGAAGGCGTCGAGGCCGGCGAAGAAGAACCCGTAGAGCGCGATGCTGAAGATGGAGGCCAGCACGATGCCCATGAGCAGCTCGATGAGCGTGAAGCCCGCCTGGGCGTCACCGCGGGACGCGGTGCGCCGCCGGGCCGTCGCGAGGGCCGTCCTCATGGCACCGTGTACTGGGTCGTCCGGCGCGCGATGGCGTTAACCACCTTGCCCGGGCTCCAGGTCGGGCTGCCGCCCGAGAAGCCGGTGGCGATGTAGGCCATGTAGCTCCCGGCCGCCAGCCCGCTGAAGTCGGCGCTGCCCGAGGTGTTGGTGTTCTGAGAGGCGTCGTAGGTGCCCGTGAGCGCCTGCAGGCGCACCAGCTTGTTGGACGAGCCCGCATACAGCCGGATGGTGCCCGTATTGGACGCGGGGACGAGGAACACCGTCAGCGGAGTCGTCTGGTTCTGGAGCACCGCGGCCAGGATCGAGCCGGCCCCGTAGCCCGGCTGGGCCACCGACAGGACGTAGTTCGCGCTGCCCGACGGATCGAGGCAGAAGCGCACGAATCCGGCGCCGTCGGCGCTGCGCACCCGCGGCGCCAGGTTGGCCTGGCCACCGGAGACCTGCACCTGCGCGCCCGGGATCACGGGATTGCCCGGCGCGGTACTGCGCACCGTGACGTCGAGGTACCCACTGGGCACCCGTGTCATCGCGAAGTCGAAGACCTCGGTGGTGTTGCTCGGATACCCCACCGGCACCGGCCGCTGGACCTGGGCCGACCGGTAGCAGTCGGCCTGCGCGACCACGGTGAAGTTGGACGCGCTCGGCATGATCGGCTTGCTGAGGATCGAGTTGAAGACGTACTGGCCGGTGTAGCCCTCGAGCTGGTCGCTGATCACGTCGGGCCCGGGGGTCGTGACGTCGACCTGGGAGCGCTCCGTGATGAACTGACCGGTGCCGGAATCGCGCAGGTTGACCTGGATGGTCGCCCGCTTGAACACCTTGAGCGTGGTCGCCCAGGTCTGCTCGGCGGTGAGGTGCTGCTGTGCGACGGCCGGGACGCTGTCGGGGTGGGTGACCCAGGGGTCGTTCAGACCGACCGTCAGCCGGTACTTGTACTTGGGGTCGGTCGGCGGGATCGCGCTCGGCTCGAGGCCCGCGAACACGACCTTGCCGTCGGCGCCGGTCGAGCGCGTCTGGGTGGGCGACGTGCTCTTGTCGACCGTGATCGGAGCGCCCGCGACCGGCTGGTCGGTGAGCGCGTCGATGAGCGTCACGATGATCGTCAACTTGCCGGCGATCGAACCGATCGCCGGCGGCGCGATGAGGGTGGTCTGCGTGTACGCGTGCGACTTCGGGACCTGCGGGGTCACGGTGACCGTGACCTTCTTGTAGTTGACGTAGGTCTGCGGCTGCCCCAGGGCGGGGTCGTCCACATAGACGACGTCGCGGTCGATCGTGTAGGTCGTCGTGCCCACGACGGTGTTGCTGGTCGCGAGGAGGATGCCGGGGGGGCTGCCGCCGGAGAGGCCCACGTCCTCGTAGTCCATGCGGTGGGCCTTGTCGAGCTCCGAGGTGGCCAGCTTGACCGCTGTCGTGTCGACCTTGGACGTGCCCAGGGACATGCTGGTGGCGGCCAGGCCTTGCGCGATCCCACCCGCCACGATGGCGAGGATGAGGATCCCGACGAGGATCTCGATGTAGGAGAAACCGGCCTGACGCGCGCTCGTCCGTGAGTTCACGCGGCTCTTCCTCTCGTTCCGTGCACGACACGATCCCGCCAGTCGGTCGCGGACCGACGGGTACAGGAAGGCAGCCCGTTTATCGGCCGGAGGGCCTCCCGGCTTGATCGTCGGCCGGAGTAATGTCCCGATGTGCCCGCCGACGAACCCATTACGGCCGCCCGCGAGCGGGGCCCCACGGTCGTAAAGGAACCCGGGTGGGGCGAGCCGGACGAGCTGCGCTACCGGCCGATCGAGAGCTACGGGCTGATCGGCGACCTGCGCACCGCCGCGCTGGTGGGTCGCGACGGCAGCATCGACTGGTTCTGCCCGGGCCGCTTCGACGCGCCGAGCCTGTTCGCGTCGGTGCTCGACGCCGACATCGGCGGCAGCTTCCGCATCGCTCCGGCGGCCCCGTGCGCGAGCAAGCAGCTGTACCTCCCGGACACGGCGATCCTGCTGACCCGCTTCTTCAGCCCGACCGGCGTCGCCGAGGTCACCGACTTCATGCCCGTCGGGCTCGACCCCTGCGCGATCGTGCGGCGCGTCAACGTGGTCCGCGGCTCGGTCGAGTTCCGCATGTCGTGCCGGCCGGGCTTCGACTACGCGCGGTCACCGCACCGCGTGACGGTGGACGATCGGCGGCGCGCGCAGTTCATCGCGGACGACGGGCGCAGCACCGAGCTGGCGTCGAGCATCGCTCTCGGCACCGATGGTCCCGCGGCCACCGCGCGCTTCCGCCTCGAGCAGGGCCAGGGGGAGTGGTTCGTGCTGCAGCCCTGCGGATCCGGCCCGCGCTGGGAGGGCGACACGGTGCACGTGAGCCTGGCCGCGACGCGCGACTTCTGGCGCAACTGGCTGTCGCACTCCAACTACGACGGGCGCTGGCGGGAGATGGTGCAGCGCTCGGCGATCACCCTCAAGCTCTGCACCTATGAGCCGACCGGCGCCATGGTCGCCGCGCCCACGTGCAGCCTCCCCGAGGGCTTCGGCGGGCCGCGCAACTGGGACTACCGCTACGCGTGGATGCGCGACTCGGCCTTCACCGCCTTCGCCTTCCAGCGGCTCGGCTTCTACGAGGAGGCCCAGCACTTCGCACACTGGCTCGAGGAACGCTGCCGGGAGACGGACCCGGACGACCCCGAGCTTCAGATCGTCTACGCCATCGACGGCGGCCGCGACCTCACCGAGCACGAGCTGCCCCACCTCGAGGGCTATCGCGGCTCACGACCCGTGCGCATCGGCAACGGCGCCCACGACCAGCTCCAGCTGGACGTCTACGGCGAGCTGATGGACGCGGTGTACCTCTCCAACAAGCAGGAGCCGATCAGCTGGGAGCTGTGGAGCAGCCTGCGGCGGCTGCTCGACTGGCTGGCCGACAATTGGCAGCGGCCGGACGAGGGCATCTGGGAGGTGCGCGGCGGGCGCCGTCACTTCGTCTACTCCCGGCTGATGTGCTGGGTGGCCTTCGAGCGCGCGATGCGCATGCAGGCCCAGCGCGGCCTGCCGGGCAACACCACCAGGTGGCGCGCGGTGCGGGACGAGATCTACGAGGAGATCATGGCCAAGGGCTGGAGCCCCGAGCGCCGCGCCTTCGTGCAGTACTACGGCGGCGACGTGCTGGATGCCAGCAACCTGCTGATGCCGCTGGTCAAGTTCATCGGCCCGCGCGACCCGCGCATGCTGGCCACCCTCGAGGCCATCGAGCGCGACCTGGTGTCGGACAGCCTGGTGTACCGCTACGACCCGGGCAAGGCCTCCGACGACGGGCTCGCGGGCTCGGAAGAGGGCTCGTTCTCGCTCTGCTCCTTCTGGCTGGTGGAGTGCCTCACGCGCGCCGGACGCACCGAGGAGGCCCGGCTCGTCTTCGAGAAGATGCTCACCTACGCCAGCAACCTCGGCCTCTTCGCCGAGGAGGTGGGCGACACCGGCGAGGCTCTGGGCAACTACCCGCAGGCGTTCACCCACCTTGGCCTGATCTCGGCGGCCTGGGACCTGAACAAGGCCCTCGGCTCGCACTAGTGATGAGGGCGGCGGAGGACGTCTCCCCGGTTCACCGCTTTCTGGCCGCGCTCCACGCACGCGTGTCGCGCGAGGAATCGGGCGGCGAGGTGGCGGGCTACATCCCCGAGCTCGCCCGGGCCGACCCCGGCGCGTTCGGCATCGCGATCGCGACGGCCGAGGGCGAGAGCCACGCCGTCGGCGACACCGAGGTGCCGTTCACGATCCAGTCGATCTCGAAGGCGCTGCTCTACGGAATGGCGCTGGAGGACAACGGCCCCGAGGCCGTCCTCGCCAAGGTCGGAGTGGAGCCGACCGGCGAGGCCTTCAACTCGATCCGCCTCCAGGACGGGTCGGGGAACCCGTTCAACCCGATGGTCAACGCGGGGGCGATCGCGACCACCGGAATGCTCGGCGGTGCCGATGCCGACGGGCGCCTGCAGCGCATCCTGGAGACGTTCGGCCGTTACGCCGGACGGCCGCTGCACGTCGATGAGGACGTCTACCGCTCCGAGCGCGACACCGGTCACCGCAACCGGGCGATCGCCCACCTGCTGCGCAACTTCTCGGTGATCGGCCACGACCCCGAGGCCGTGCTCGACCTGTACTTCCACCAGTGCGCCATCGAGGTGACGTGCCGCGACCTGGCGATGATCGGCGCGACCCTGGCCAACAAGGGGGTCAATCCGGCGACGGGCATCAGGGCGCTGGATGAGCGGTACGTCGCCAGCGTGCTGAGCGTGATGGCCACCTGCGGCATGTACGACTTCGCCGGCCAGTGGCTGTTCGACGTGGGGCTGCCCGCCAAGAGCGGCGTCGCGGGGGGCATCCTGGCGGTGCTCCCGGGGCAGCTCGGCATCGGGACCTTCTCTCCCCCGCTCGACGCCTACGGCAACAGCGCGCGCGGCATCCGCGTGTGCCACGAGCTGTCGAGCGACTTCGCTCTCCACCTGTTCGACCCGCCCCGCCAGGCCGGTGGCGCGCTGCGCACCACCTCGTCGTGCATCACGCTGCGCTCGCGGCGGCACCGGGGCCCGGAGGCGCTGGCGGCGCTCGGCGCTCACGGCCACCTGATCCGGGCGGACACGCTGCAGGGCGACCTGATGTTCACGACCGCCGCCACCGCGGCCACCGGCGTGCTCGATCGCGCCCCGCGGGAGGGTTTCGCGATCGTCAACGTCACCCGGGTGCGCGGCGTCAACCGCCCCGCCGCCGAGCTGCTGGCGGGTCTGCAGGAGCCGCTCGCGGCCCGCGCCAGCCTGCTGCTGATGCCCGGCGCCGCCCACCACCCGGAGCTGATGGCCGCCCTCGACGCCCTCCCACCCGGTGACGCGGCGGTCGTCTGGGACGACCTCGACCTGGCGGTCGAGTGGTGCGAGGACGAGCTGCTCGCGCGCCTTGGCGTGCCGACCCTCGACGAGGGACCCGTGGCCCTGGGCGACACGGAGCTCTGCGCCGGGATGTCCCCCGCGGAGGTGGCCGACCTGGCCGGGGTGCTGGAGGCCGCGCGCTTCGCACCCGGCGAGTCGATCTACCGCCAGGGCGAACCGTCGGACCACCTGGTGCTGATCACGGCGGGCCGGGCCGGCGTAGTCACGGTGCGCCCCGACGGCGACCGGCTGCACCTGCTGACCCTGACCGCCGGCACCTTCATCGGCGAGGGCGGCCTCATCGACGGCGTTCCCCGCCCGATCTCCGTGGTGGCCCAGACCCACGTCGATGCGTTCCGCCTCCACCACGCCGCACTCGACCGGCTCAGCGATACGGGCGGGGTGCGCACACGGACGACCCTGCTGCTGACGATCGCCCGCGCCCTGTCCGGGCGGCTGCGCCTGTTGGGAGCCCAACTCACCGCGCGGTAGCTTGGCCGCGACGGGATCGACAGAGCGAGAACACGCGAACGACAGGGGGAGATCGCGATGAGCTCACCACTCTCCGCACTGGGAATCACGAACCCGGTCCTCGCCGCGCCGATGGCCGGCGGACCGTCGACGCCCGAGCTCGTCATCGAGGCGGGCAGGGCGGGCAGCCTCGGATTCGTCGCCGCCGGCTACAAGGACATCGAGCCCCTGTCGGCGCAGATCGCCGCGGTTCGGGCATCGGGCGTCCCGTTCGGGGTGAACCTCTTCGCACGAAACCCCGTTCCGATCTCCGAGGATGCGTACCGCGCCTACGCCCGCCTGCTCCAGCCCGAGGCAGATGCCTACGGGATCGACCTGCGTGAGATCGGGCTGCGCGAGGACGACGACCGGTGGGACGAGAAGATCGCGCTCCTCCTCGCCGATCCGGTCCCGGTGGTCAGCTTCACCTTCGGGATCCCCTCCGCCGGCGTGATCGCGTCGTTCAGGAAGGCCGGCACGACCACGGTCCAAACCGTGACGTCCGCCGCAGAGGCACGGCAGGCGGCCGAGGCCGGAGCCGACCTGCTGGCCGTGCAGGCCTCGGCGGCCGGCGGGCATTCGGGCACCCTCACTCCGGAGACGATCCCGCCGGCGACACCTCTCGCCGAGCTCATCCGGCAGGTCGCCGCGGCCGCGTCGATCCCCATCATCGGCGCCGGCGGCATCGGCACGGCCGATGACGTCTCGGCGGCCATCCGCGCCGGAGCGGCGGCCGTCTCGGTCGGCACCGTCCTGCTCCGCGCCGACGAGAGCGGCACGTCCGCCGCACACAGGGCGGCGCTCGTCAACCCGGCCTTCGACACGACCGTGGTGACCCGCGCCTTCACCGGCCGTCCGGCACGCGGACTCCGCAACGCGTTCACCGACGCCTACACCGGCGTGGCCCCCACCGGCTACCCGGCGGTGCACCACCTCACCAGCCCGATCCGGCGGGCCGCCACGTCGGCCGGCGACGCCCAGCGGATCCATCTCTGGGCCGGCGCCGGATTCGCGGAGGCCACCGCGGAGCCCGTCGGGCGAATCCTCACCCGCCTCGCCTCACGACTCTGACGCGAGCGAGGTCATGGAACGACGAAGGGGGCCACCAGGGCCCCCTTCGTTTCCCCACCCGGCGATGTCTCCATCGCTGGGCTGGGATCTACATCATTCCGCCGCCCATGCCCATGCCGCCCATGTTCGGGCTCACGGCACCGCCGCCGAAGCCACCGCCGCCACCCTCCTCGGGCTTGTCGGCCACGACGGCCTCGGTGGTGATGATGTTCTTGGCGATGGAGGCCGCGTTCTGCAGGGCAGAGCGGGTCACCATGGCCGGGTCGATGATGCCGGCCTTGACCAGGTCGACGTACTCGCCGGTGTCGACGTTGAGGCCGATGCCGGGCTTGCGGTTCTTGACCTCGCCGACCACGACCGAGCCCTCGAGGCCGGCGTTCTCGGCCAGCTGGCGAAGGGGCTCCTCCAGGGCGCGGCGCACGATGGCCGCTCCTGTCGCCTCGTCACCGGTCAGCTTGAGGCCGTCCAGGGACTTGATCGAGTTGATCAGGACCACGCCCCCACCGGGGACGATGCCCTCCTCGAGCGCCGCGCGGGTTGCCTGGAGGGCGTCCTCGACGCGGTGCTTGCGCTCCTTGAGCTCGGTCTCGGTGGCCGCGCCGACCTTCACCACGGCGACGCCGCCGGCGAGCTTGGCCAGGCGCTCCTGGAGCTTCTCGCGGTCGAAGTCCGAGTCGGTGGTCTCGATCTCGGCCTTGATCTGCTTGATGCGGCCCTTGATCTCCTCGGTGTCGCCGGCACCGTCGATGATGGTGGTGGCGTCCTTGGCGATCACGACCTTGCGGGCGCGACCGAGCTGGGAGATCTGGGTGTTGGCCAGCTTGAGGCCCATCTCCTCGGCGATCACCTCGCCGCCGGTGAGGATGGCGATGTCCTCGAGCATGCGCTTGCGCCGGTCGCCGAAGCCCGGGGCCTTGACGGCGATGCCGGTGAAGGTGCCGCGCAGCTTGTTGACGATCAGGGTCGCGAGGGCCTCGCCCTCGACGTCCTCGGCGATGATCAGCAGCGGGCGGCCCTGGCCGATGACCTGCTCGAGCAGCGGCAGGACGTCCTGGACGCTCGAGATCTTGCCCCCGTGGATCAGCAGGAAGGGGTCATCGAGGACGGCCTCCATGCGGTCCTGGTCGGTGACCATGTAGGGGCTCATGTAGCCGCGGTCGAACTGCATGCCCTCGGTGAACTCGAGGTCCATGCCGAAGGTCTGGCCCTCCTCGACGTTGACGACGCCGTCTTTTCCGACCTTCTCGATGGCGTCGGAGATGACATCGCCGATCGCGCGGTCACGGCTGGAGATGGCGGCGACCCGGGCGATGTCCTCCTTGCCCGAGACGGCCTTGGCCTGCTTGGCGATCTCGCCGACGACGATGTCGACGGCCGCCTCGATGCCGCGCTTGAGGCCCATCGGGTTGGCGCCGGCGGCCACGTTCTTGAGGCCCTCGCGCACGATCGCCTGAGCGAGCACGGTGGCGGTGGTGGTTCCGTCGCCGGCCACGTCGTTGGTGGCCGTGGCCACCTCGCGCACCAGCTGGGCGCCCTGGTTCTCGAAGACGTCCTCGACCTCGATCTCGCGGGCGATCGTGACGCCGTCATTGGTGATGGTCGGTGCGCCGAACTTCTTGTCGAGCACCACGTAGCGCCCCTTGGGGCCGAGGGTCACCTTGACCGCGTCGGCCAGGGTGTTGACACCCCGCTCGAGCGATCGGCGGGCGTCCTCGTTGAACTTGATCAGCTTTGCCATCTCTGGCGCGTCTCCTTGCGTCGTCCGAAATTTCGGCGGGCGTGGGGCAGGAGCCCCATCGACCTACTTCTTCTTGGCGGCGGGCTTCCGCTTGGCGGGCGCGGCCTTGGCGGCCTTGGCGGCCTTGGCATCCGCGGCAACGCGGGCGAGGATGTCGTGCTCGCTCAGGATGAGGACGTCCTCACCCTCCAGCTTCACCTCGGTGCCGCCGTACTTCGAGTAGATGACCTCGTCGCCCTCGGACACCTCGAGCGGAAGCCGCTCGCCGTCCGCCCAGCGACCATCACCGACAGCGACGACGATGCCGCGCTGGGGCTTCTCCTTGGCCGTGTCCGGCAAAAGGATGCCGCTCGCGGTGACCTCGTCCTGCTCAACGGCCTTGACGATCACACGATCGCCCAGGGGCTTCAGACTCATCGGTACTCCCGGGTTGAAATGGTGGCACTCCCGAATGTGCATTCCGGCGTCGTGACCTGCCCGAGACGGGCACATTTGGCACTCACGGGATAAGAGTGCCAGGAGGACGATACCGGTTCGCGGTGCGCCTCGCCAGCGATACCCGGAGTCAGCCCAGCGACGCGAGGACGATCGCGGGATCGGAGGCCGACTCGCGCACGAAGACCCACCAGAGATAGAACCCGTCGCGGCGATCCGATGTGATCGCCGCCGCCGGGGCCGGGGCGGGGGGTGGATCGATCTCGAACAGGCGCAGGGCCAGCGCGTCGGCCGAAAGCCCCGTCACGCCCCACTCCGCGAGGGCGCGCGCGACGGCAGCGGACGGCGTCTCCCCTCCTCCGGCGAAGCGCGCGCCGCACCCCGGGCAGATCCCGGGGGCCGGCTCGACACCACCGGCCACGACCGTCCCGCACAGGGGACACGCCAGCGTCGCCACGCGCGGGTCCTAGAAGACGAGCGGGAGGATCAGCGAGAGAACGGCCACGAGCACCGTCCCGATGGCGCTGTACGGCAGGCCCCGAGAGCCCTGGAGGCGCCAGATCGCCATGCCGACCAGGCCGCCGGCGATGCCCGCGAGCACGATCAGCACCAGCTGGCCGCCCGGCGCGAGGTCGCGCGAGAAGCCGACCGCCGCCAGGATCGCCGTCAGGCCGCATCCCAGGGGAAGCGCCTCGATGCCGTCGGCCTCGTCGCGACGCAGGCGCCAGGCCTCGTCGCCGATCCAGAGGCCCACGAGGATGTTCCACGCCGCGAGGATGAGCGTCGTGATGCCGCGGTCATTCGCGTTGGCGGTCAGCCAGTCGACCGCGAGGTAGGCGCCCATCGCCAGGGCGACCAGCGCGAGCGCGCCGAGCGCCGGCCAGGCCAGCTTCAGCGACGCGCGCTGGCCCTCGTCGAGGGCCGACGGCGAAGGGATCTCGACCGGCTCGGGCCGCAGCACGCGCCCCGACTTCGCCAGGCGGCGGATGATCAGGACGCCCAGCGCGAACACGATCACGCCGGCCGCGACGCCGATGATCAGCGAGGGCGCCGCAGCACCCGCCGGGCTCCTGCCGCCCAGCCGCATGGCGTTGTAGACGATCAGCCATCCCGCGAGGGCGCAGCCGGCCAGCCAGCCGAGCAGCCGCGAGAGAGGCGCGTTCGACGGAGCCTGGGCGCTCACGGCCTCACCAGCCGGCCACCGTCGACGACCAGGGTGTGCCCCGTCACGTAGTCCGCCTCCAGGAGGTATCGGAGTGCCCGCGCCACATCATCCGGTGACCCTACCCGCTTCAGCACCGACTTCTCGGCGGAGCGTCGCGTCGCGTCATCGGAGGCGCCCTCGGGCATCAGCACCGTCCCCGGCGCGATGGCGTTGACGGTCACCGCGGGGGCGAGCGTCTGGGCCAGGCTGCGGGTGAGCATCACCACGCCGGCCTTTGCCACCGAGTGCGCCGTGAAACGCGGCCACGGCTCGATCCCGGCGACGTCGGCGATGTTGACGATGCGGCCGAAACCGGCGGCGATCATCGCCGGCGCCGCAGCCTGGGCGCAGAAGAACGGCCCCTTGAGGTTGACCGCCAGCGCGAGGTCCATCTGCTCCTCGGTGGTCTCCTCGAATGCCGCGGCGACGAAGTTGGCCGCCGAGTTGACCAGCACGTCGATGCCGCCGAGGGCCTCCTGGGCCGCGGCGACCACCGCCCGCGCGCCCGCGGCCGTGGCCAGGTCGCCGGCCACCATCTCGGCCCGGACGCCGCGCCGCCGGCACTCGGCGACCGTCGCCCGGGCCCCTTCGGCCGAGGAGCGGTGATGCACGACCACGTCAACGCCCATGTCCGCGAGCTCCAGCGAGAGCGCTCGGCCCACGCGGACGCCGCCGCCGGTCACGAGCGCCCGGCGCCCGGCGAGGGACGAGGTCACGACAGGTCGAGCAGAGCGGCCATGCGGCGTGCGGCGCGGCCGCGATGCGAGATCGCCGCCTTCTCCTCGCGGGTCAGCTCGGCCATCGAGCGGCGCTCGCCCTCGGGCACGAACACCGGGTCGTAGCCGAACCCGCCCGATCCGCGCAGCGCCGGCGCGATCGTGCCCGAGCAGGTCCCGCAGGAGACCAGCAGCCGGTCGCCGGGGCCGAGGCCGACCAGCACGGTCACGAAGGCCGCGTCGCGCTCCTCCACTCCCTCCAGCTCCTCCAGCAGCCGGCGGCAGTTGTCGGCGTACGTGGCGTCGGGACCGGCGTACCGAGAGCTGAACACGCCCGGCCGGCCGCCCAGCGCGTGCACCACCAGGCCGGAGTCGTCGGCCAGCACCACCGTGTCGTCGGCGACCCGGTCCCGCAGGGCGGAGGCCTTGAGCCATGCGTTCTGGAGCAGGGTGACCCCGGTCTCCTCCACGTCGAAGCCCTCGGGTGCGCCGGACACCTCGGCACCCGGCAGGAGGGGCACGAGCTCGCTCACCTTGTCCGCATTGCCGGTCGCCAGGACGACCTTCACGCCACCGCCGCCACTTGCGCCGCCCTGAGGTCCCGCGCGCCACCCTCGGCGAGATCGAGGAGGGTGTCGAGCTCCGCGCGCGAGAACGTCTGGCCCTCCGCCGTCGCCTGCACCTCGACCAGGCGCCCGCCGCCGGTGACCACCACGTTCATGTCCGACTCGGCGCGCGAATCCTCGACATAGGCCAGATCGAGCAGCGGCTCGCCGTCCACCATGCCGACGCTCACGGCGGCGATCGAGTCGATGAGCGGAAGGGCCGCGAGGTCGCCCCTCGCGACCAGCTTCGCGAGGGCGAGATGCAGGGCAACCCAGGCGCCGCAGATGCCGGCGCAGCGCGTGCCGCCGTCGGCCTGCAGCACGTCGCAGTCGAGCCACACGGTCCGCTCGCCGAGTGCCTCCATGTCAACCACGGCGCGCAGCGAGCGGCCGATCAGCCTCTGGATCTCGGTGGTGCGCCCGTCGGGGCGGCCCTTGGTGACGTCGCGTGGCTTGCGGTCGCCCGTGGAGGCCGGGAGCATCCCGTACTCGGCGGTCACCCAGCCCTTGCCGCGGCCGCGCATCCAGGCGGGCACGGTCTCATCGACCGACGCCGTGCAGATCACCCGCGTGCGGCCCACCGAGATCAGCGCGCTGCCGCCGGCGGTCTCGACGAACCCGGGCAGTATGTCGATCGGTCGCAGCTGGTCGGGGCGTCGTCCGTCGGCTCTCATCGCGGGCAGCTTAGTAGGCTTGATCGGATGCCCGACGGACCGCAGCAACTCGCAGCGCTGCTGGCGGAGGCCGAGTACGCCGTGGTGCTCACCGGCGCCGGGATCTCCACCGAGAGCGGCATCCCCGACTTCCGCTCGGCGGGGGGCGTGTGGGAGGAGTTCGACCCGATGGAGGTGGCCTCGATGTCCACCTTCCTCACCACGCCGGAGCGCTTCTGGCGCTTCCACCGCCCGCGCATCGACATGCTCGCCGACGTCGCGCCCAACCCGGCCCATCTGGCGGTCGCCGAGTTGGAGCGTCGCGGGGTGGTGAAGGCGGTGATCACACAGAACATCGACCGGCTCCATGCCAAGGCCGGCACCACCGAGCTCATCGAGGTGCACGGCTCGCTCGACCGCGGCGTGTGCCTGCGCTGCGACACGCGGATCAGCATGGACGAACTGGTCGCACGCGCGGACGCGGCCGAGAACGGCGTCCCCCTCTGCACGGCATGCGGGTTCCACCTCAAGAGCGGCGTCATCCTCTTCGGCGAGCCACTACCCGCAGACGCCATCGAGTGCGCCTACGCGCACGCCGAGCGCGCCGACCTGATGCTGGTGATCGGCACCTCGCTGCTGGTCGCGCCCGTCAGCCAGCTGCCCGGCGTGGTGCTCGGCAACGGCGGGACGCTCGCCATCCTCACCGAGAGCGAGACACCCTACGACGACCGCGCCCATGTGCGGCTGCACGGCAGGGCCGGCGCCGAGATGGCGCAGACGCTGGCGCTGCTCGGGGCATGAGCGCCGACCGCATGGGGCGGCGCGCCCCGGTCGCCGGCTCGACCGGCGGGATCGGCGCCGCGATCGCCGTGGGGTTCACGGGCGTGACCGTCAACCGCGGGCTGCCCGCACCGGGGTCCGCCTGCATGCTCGGGCACCTGATCACGCCGCAGCAGGCCTCGGCAACCACAAGCGCCGCGCCGCGGGTGGATGCCGGCGTTGTGCGCGCGATCCCCTGAGAGGAGCGGCAATGGCGTCACCCACCGCATTCGTCTACGGACCGCATCTTCAGGCCTACAATCCGAGCGCCGACACCGAGCGGGTGCTGCGGCGCGAGCTGGGCATCGAGCTGCTGCGTGCGTACGGGCTGCTCGACCACCCCGACCTCACCTGCATCGATCCGCGCCCGGCCACCGACGCCGAGATCGAGCGGATCCACGACCCGGCCTACGTGGGCGCGGTCCGCCGCTACAGCGCCGATCCGGCGCTCGCGGCCGAGCCCGAGGGCAAGGTGTGGGGCTTCCAGGACGGCGACACCGAGGCGCGCCAGGGCATGCACGAGGCGGCGGCCGGCGTGTGCGGCGCGGCGCTGGCGGGGGCGCTCGAGATCTGGGAGGGCCGCGCGGTGCAGGCCTTCTGCCCGGCGCCCACGGGCCTTCACCACGCGATGGCCAACCGCGCGTCCGGAATGTGCATCTACAACGACGCCGCCGTGGCCATCCGTGCGCTGCTCGATCGCGGCGCCGAGCGGATCGCCTACATCGACGTGGACGCCCACCACGGCAACGGGTGCCAGTGGATCTTCTACGAGGACCCGCGCGTGCTGACGTGCTCGGTCCACGAGAGCGGCCGCTATCTGTACCCCGGCACCGGCGGGCTCGCGGAGCGCGGATCGCACGACGCCGAGGGGACCTCGATCAACATCCCCCTGCCGCCCTACGCGGGCGACGCGAGCTACCTGCGCGCGGTGCGCGAGGTCATCGCGCCGGCGGTACGCCGGTTCCGTCCCGACGTGATCGTCTCGATGACGGGGGTCGATCCGCACCACACCGACCCGATGGCGCACCTCCAGGTCACGACCGCCGCCTTCCCCACGCTCAACGGCCTGCTGCGCGACCTGGCGTTCGATGCGGCGGAGGGCCGCTGGCTGGTGGTCACCGGCGGCGGCTACAACATCGACCTGCTCGCCCGGCTCTGGGCCGGCCTGCTGGCCACGATGCTCGAGGTCGACCTGCCCGAGGATGTGCCGGCCGACTGGCTGGCGATGGCCCGGGAGAGGGCTGGCATCGACTTCACTCCGATCCTCTCGGGAGACACCCCTCTGACCATCGGCGAGGACGACCGCGCCCGGGCCGACGCCCAGGCCTACGAGACCATCGACACCGCGCGCGAACTGTTCGGGCTGTCCTCCCGCTGACCGCTCAGGCGGCGGCGCGCCAGAGAGCGTCGTCGCCCAGGGGCTCGCGGGTGGCGGCTCCGTCGCCGACCAGGCGCAGCAGCGCGGCCTCGGCGCCCCGGCGATCGGGCGCGTCGTTGCCATTCACCATCAGCGCCGCGACCTCCTGGGTCACGAGGCCCTCCGGGTAGCGCCGCAGGAGCGACTCGGGATTCTCGGGCGGCGGCGCGCGGTGCAACTCCGGATCGAGGTTGGCCACCAGCACGTCGTAGGCCTCGATGGTCTGCCAGCCCCCCGCCACGAGGCGCCGGCCGCCCTCCTCGAACACCACCGACGGAGCGGTGAAGCGCTCGGCGCCGTCGCTGTTCGCGGTCTTGCCCTGCATCGACGGCGCCGTCCCCGAGGCGCTGCGCGCCTCGGCGCGGTCGCGCTCGTAGGCGTCGGTCACGTCCGGATCGTCGAGGTGGGCGATGATCTCGTGGCCGTCGATGCCCGGCACGTCCGCCAGGGCGAGGGCGAGTTGCTCGTCATCGTCCAGCAGGAGCGACGTCGAGAAGTTGGCCAGCTGGAGGGAGCGCAGAACGCCCCACTCGCTGCCCGGCGCCCGCAGGCGCGCCGACACGACGGCGCGGCAGGCTCGGGCCGTGGCGGGCACGCGCTCCTTGAGATGCGCGCCGAAGGGCATACCGAAACGATCACGGAACTCCACATGGCCGGCCATCAGCCGGGCGGGCGTGTAGCCGCGCTCGCGGTACACCGCCGCGCTCTCGGCGAGGCCGATCATCACGAGACGCCACGCGATCTGGTCGCCGTAGCGCCAGTCGAGCACGCGGAGCGCCGGAAGGGCGGAGTAGGCCCAGGGGCACCCCGGGTCGGTGTGGAGCGTGGCGGTGATGCAGGCGGACACGTTCGCCCTCCTCTCTGAGAGTCCCAACGGTAGTCCCGTCCGCCTTCGGCGCGCCCTGGTTGTCGTCGCGCACCACGTTGTTGACAGGCGGCTGATCGGAGGCACGCCGCCCGAGAGCTGTGGCAGCGGCGCGTGTCGTCGTGCTCGAGCAACTCTGGCAGGCACGCGGCCCGCTCGGCCCGAAAGCGCCGCGGGTGGCGACACCTAGTCCTGGGAGGTGACCGTCATCTGCTGGAGGCTGGCGAATCCGTCGCCCCAGCTACGCATCCCGTAGGGGCCTGCGGTGGGCGCGGTACTGACCGCGCCGGAAGGGTAGGTGTACTTGATCGATACGGCCCAGAGGGCGGCCAGGTCGGGGAGGTTCGCCATCTGGGCTCCGTCGAGCGTGATGTTCATGGTGTTCCCCTTCACGGTGATGCCGAGCGTGTGGGGGACGCCGTACCAGGTGAAGCCCGCGGGAAGGGCGATGCGCGCGATCGGGGGGGCCAGCTCGACATCGGCCTGCAGCGCACGCACGACGAGCTGACCGAACCCACGGTCGAGCTGGACGCAGTATCCGGTCAGCTTGGTCGCCGAATCGGTGTTCGCCCGGACGTAGATCCCGTAGCCCGCGCCGGACAGGAGCGTGACGTTGGCGGTGACGGTGTAGTCGGAGGCGGTTGAGGCCGCGAGAACGCGCCGCTCTCCGCCGTTGCCGGTCGTCATGTTGACGCGACCGTCGCTGTAGGTGGTGATCAGGTTGCCGCCGCGCACCTTGGTCCAGCCGGTGACCAGGGTGGTCGTGGAGGGCAGCGGCGCGGCGAAGAACGCCGGCGCGCTGCGGGAGAGGACCGTCCAGGCGGCGGCCGTCGAGGCCGGCCAGGCGTGGTACTCGTAGCCGCCGTCGGTGATCTTGCGGTCGGCCTGGAGCGGGCCCTGCACGGGGGTGATCGCCGCCCAGGCCGCGATCGCCGCGTCGAGCACGCCGGTGTCCTGCCCCAGCGCCGCCTTTGCGAGGCGGACCTCCCCGGTGCCCTCTGCCCAGAGGACGTCCGGCGCGCCGGCACCCGCGTACGGCGCGTAGCCGCTGAACGGCCCCTTCGCGGAATAGGTCAGGTTGAAGGTGCCCGGATCGGAGGACGGCGTGACCGAGCGGCCTCCGACGGCGAAGGTCGCATCGGTGTAGGCGAGCACCTGGGCGGCGAGGGCGGGCTGCCCGACTCCCTGCAGGAACATGGCGCCGAGGGCCTGCACGTCGAGCGCCGGGGTGGGGTCGCGGAGACCCTCGAGGAAGTGTGTCCCCGACGCGTCATCGACCAGCAGGTCGGCGGTGATGGCGGTGGCGATCGTGGTCGCCGCCTTCTGGTAGCCGGCCGCGGCGGCCGTGCTGCCGGCGTCCTGCAGCTCCTTGGCCAGCCGGGCAAGGAATACGTAGGTGATCAGGTTGTGCTGGGTCGAGACCCACTCGACATCGGGGCCGCCCTTGACCAGGCCGCTGCCCGTCTGCAGCGTGAGGAGGTAGTCGGCGGCGCGCCGCTCGGCCTCGCGGTAACGGGCGCCGTCGGCGGGGAAGGTCCGGTCGTAGGTCGCCGCGGCCAGCCCGAACCATGCCACGGTCCCGGCGCGGAACACGTTCGCGCTCTCGCCGGTGGACGTGTCGAAGGCGATCTCGAGCGATCCGTCGGTGTGCTGCAGCGCGGCCAGCTGGTCGAGGAGCTGCGCCGCGTTCGACTTGTCGCCGGTCGAGACGAGCGCGGCCGCGGCCACCGCGGAGTCATAGCTCCACGACCAGTTGAGCAGCCGGTGGTAGGCCGGGTCGTCGGCGGGGATCGCGTAGGAGCGGATGAGCTTGAGCGGCAGAAGGAGGGGGTCCGCGACGGCGGCAAGCTCCTCCTGGGAGGTGGAGACGGCGTCGATGCGCACCACCGTCCCGGGCGGTGAGCCGGCGTCTCCACCCGTGATGCTCATCGCCGCGGCGCCGTGACCCGACCTGCGGGGCGGGGCGCCGAGGTGGCAGCGCCGGCGGGCATGGCGCCAGTTCCGCGCGCACCGACGTCGCGTGGTGGCCCCGACCTGCCGGGCCAGCCAGCGGGCCTGCCGCGTGCGCGGCCTGCGACCGGTCGCGGGCCATGCGCGCCTGACGGTTCCGCCCACCCTGCGGGCGGCGGGACGCGAGCGCGCGAGCGTGCCCTGGGACGACGCGTCCGCCCGCTGCCCGGCCGCCGTCTCCGCGGAGCCGACGAGCGGAGCGGCGAGCAGCGCGGCCGCCACCGCGCACACGGCGAGCACGAGAAGGCCGATCATGCGTCGATGGAGCGAGCGCGAGCGGCGTGGTCTCGCGGATGCGTCGTGGGGCATCCTTCGAGTGTGAGGCCGCGCTCGAACCGCGCCTAGAAGTCTCAAGATTTCTTGATCAAGCCGTAATCGAAGGGTACGATCGGAGTGCGATGACCGCTGGCGACCGGCCAAGTCGCGTCGCGCTGAAGATCGTCGTGGTCGAGGACACGCCGGAGCTGGGCGCGTCGATCGCAGTGACGCTGGCACGCGCAGGCTTCGACCCCCACGTCGCCCCCGGCGTCGAGACGGGCCTGCAGCTCGCCCGGCGGCTGTCGGCCGATCTCGTCCTGCTGGAGATCGGGACGCCGGGCATGGACGCCGTCGACGCCTGCCGCCGCCTGCGTACGTTCAGCAACGCGTACGTGATCATGCTGACGGCGCGCTCCGCGGAGGCGGACCGCCTCGCCGGCCTCGAGGCCGGCGCCGACGACTACATCACCAAGCCGTTCTACTCGCGCGAGCTCGTCGCGCGGATCCGGGGCGTGGAGCGACGGCTTCGATCGCGTGTGGAGGCGCGTCGCTTCGGGGCGCTCGAGATCGACCCCGACGACCAGCGCGTGCGTCTCGACGGAGTGGCGATCCCGCTGAGCCAGACCGAGTACTGGCTGCTCAACGCCCTCTCCGCCCACCCCGGCGAGATCCTGAGCCGGCGCGAGCTGCTGAATCAGGTATGGGGAGAGTCCTGGTTCGGGAGCGATCACGTCATCGACGTCAACATCTCGAACCTGCGACGCAAGCTCGGCGACGACCCCCACGACCCCCACTACATCGCCACGGTGCGCGGCCTCGGCTTCCGCATGGAGCGGCGCAGAGCGCGCTGAGTGAGGCCCCCGGCGAGGCCGGTGCCCACGGTGTGGGTCGCTCCAGCGGGTGTCCGCCCCACTTTGCCCGCGAGCGATTCCCGGCAGCTCGGTGGTAGTGCATCCGGCAGTCACCGGAGCGTTGCGGGTCGCGTCCTGCCCGAGCAGATGCTCCTCGAGCGGATGCTCGGTCCCCGCGAGTGGGGTCGGCCGGTGTCGTCAGATCCCCGGCTCGCCCTGACCTCGGCGTGAGCGACGGCGGGCGACTGGTGCTGGATCTCGACGACGCCCACAACCCGTCGTGCGCGTACGACCCGCGGTGGAGGTGCCCGCCGGCGCGTCCCGAGAATCGGATCGACGTCGTGGCACGTCAGCAGCCCATCCGGTGGGCGACATCTGCCGGGCGATGGCCGGAGAGGATCCGCTCCACAAGGAGCGCCCTTCCGTGGACAGTCAACCGAGCGTTAGCGTGAGCCACGAGGACCCCCAGGGTGTGGATGGCTTCGACACCTCCACAGAGCCCCGGGGGTCCTCCCTACGTCAACCCGGCTCCGTCAACAACGCTGCGGGTGACTACACCTAGTCCTGGATCACCCGGGCGTCGAGCCACGCCACGATCGCCTCGATCAGGTCGGCGTCCTTGCCTGCGAACACGTGGTCGGCGTCGGGGATGGTCTCGCGCAGCACGCTCGGGCAGTCGCCCTGGCGCGCGATCGCCTCCAGCTGCGGGCCCTCCGACTCGCGGACCAGCTCGTCCTCGCCCGCCTGGATGATCGCCAGCGGCACCGTCACGTCGCCGATGCGCAGGCGCGACTCGGCATGCGGCGCGCGGGGTCCGCGGGAGTGCCACCAGGTGCGGTACGTGTAGACCTCCCCGTCGGTCGGGCGGTCGCCGAACCCCCGGCCGCGATGCACGAGGAAGACGCGGTCGTGCTCGGGCGAGTCGAAATCGGGCGCGAGGCGGTGGTGGACGAGGGAGGCCACCTCCTCGTATCCGGGGTCGGCGCCGAAGTACTCCCAGCGCAGCCTCATGGCCGCCGGAAGCGACGCGGGATGGGCCAGCGTGCACACCCCGACGACGTCGGGGGGCCGTCGCAGCGCCTGATAGTGGGTGACCATCGTCGCGCCCATGCTGAAGCCGAGCAGCACGATGCGCGTGAGGCCGCGGCGGCGCATCACGGTGAGCGCGGCGTCGAGGTCGAGCGGCGTGCGGTGCATCAGACCGCCGCCGAAGATCACCCCGTAGTTGGCCATCCTCGTGTTGACCGAGAGCGCCGTGAAGCCGGCGGCGGCGAGCCCGAACGACACCCGGCGCGGCACGCCGGTCAGGTAGTTGCCCACCGAGCCGTGGACCACGATGACGCCCAGCCTGCGGCGGCGCGAGTCGCCGCCGCGGGGGCGGAACACCATCCCGTCCCAGCTCTGGCCGTCGGCCGTCGACGTGACCACGAGGTCGATCGCGAGGTTGCGGTCGTCCTCGCCGAACAGCGGCAGACGCCGACGTGGAGGGGCGGGCATGCGAGGCATCGCCTAGACCCGGTCCCGCAACCACGAGGTCACGGCCTTGAGCGTCGTGATCTCGTGCCCCTTGAAGGCGTGCCCGGCCTCGTCGATCCGGATCACCGTGACGTCGCGATTGCCCGCCGCGCGCGCGACCTGCGCCAGGGCGACCGCCTCCTCGAACTGCACCACCTCGTCGCCGGTCCCCTGCACCAGCAGGACCGGCGCCCACACCTGCCCGATCTGGCGGAAGGTCATCGCCGAGGTGGCCGCAGGGCCGCGCGAGTGCCACCAGGTGCGGTAGGTGTAGACCTCGGCGTCGGCGGGCCGCCGCGTCGGACCGCGGCTCTGCTCCACGAGGAACAGCCGGTCGTCGGCGGGCGCGTCCGGGTTGCCGCCGATCGCCCGCCGCACCGTGTCGGCGAGCTCCGTGTAGCCCGGCGTCGCCCCGAAGTGATCGGCGCGCCGCTGCATCGACTGGGGCAGGCCCCACGGGTTGCCCAGGCACACCAGCCCGCGCAGATCGGGGACGTGGTGGGTCGCGGCGAACCGGGTGGCCAGGGCCGCGCCGCTCGAGTACCCCGAGAGCACGATCGTGTCGTAGCCCTCGGCGCGCAGCCACTGGACGGCCGCCTCCACGTCCTGGATCGCATCGTCGAAGATCGCCTGGCCGAAGAGCTGGCCCACGTTCCCCATGCGCGTCTCGAGCACCAGCATCGGATACCCGGCGCGGGCGATCGGCGCCGGGTAGAAGCGCAGGGTGCCCACCAGGAAGTTGCCCATGATCCCGTGGATGTGGACGATCGCGGTGCGCCGGCCGCTGGCCCGGGCCCGCGCGCGCGCGGCGCGCTCGTCGATCTCGAACAGAGCGTCGTGGATCTCGCCGTCATCGGCCGTGATGCTCACGAGCCGGCGGTCTACCGGCATGCGCGGGCGACTCTCGAGCGGTCGGAGGAGGACGCCACGGGGGTACGATATCCGTCGATGCCGCCGACGCCCCGTCTCGCCGTGACCTACCGCTTCAGCCGCGCGTGTCCGTCGCACGAGGAGGGCCTCGCGCTCCTGCGCGCCGCGGCCGTGCGCGCAGGCGTGGACATCGACCTGACGGAGGCCGAAGTGCTCGACGACGCCCAGGCCGAGCGTCTCGGGTTCGCCGGATCGCCCACGTATCTCTGCGATGCGGGCGACCTCCTTCCCGACGACGGCCCGCCTCACGCGTTCCAGCACGACGCCTGCCGGCTCTACCACCGGTCCGGCGGCCGCGTGGGCCCGCTGCCCGACCTCGACGACCTGGCCGGCGCCCTGCGCGGGGCCCTCGCCGCGAAGGCGTCGGCATGAGCACCGCGATCGGCGACGCCGCACCGCAGTTCCGCCTACCCACCACCGACGGGGGCGAGATCGGCCTCGAGGACCTCGCCGGAGCCCCCTCCGTCGTGGCGTTCTGGTGCAACCACTGCCCGTACGTGCGGGCATGGGAGGAGCGTTTCAACGAGATCGCCCGCGAATACGGTGATCGCGGTGTCGTGACCGTGGCGATCTGCGCCAACGACGCGACCAGCCACCCCGGCGACTCGTTCGAGAACATGATCGTCCGCGCGGCCGAGGCGGGGTACACCTTCGCCTACGCCCGCGACGCGACCCAGCAGGTGGCTCGGGCGTACGGCGCCGAGCGAACGCCCGACGTCTTCGTGCTCGATGGCGCCGGACGCGTGACGTACCACGGTGCGATCGACGACTCGGTGGAGCCCGAGGGAGTCGGGACGCGCTACCTGCGGGACGCCCTCGACGCCGCCCTGGACGACCGCGAGCCGGCCGTGGCCGAGACGCCGCCGGTGGGCTGCACCATCAAGTGGTCGCGCTGAGCCGCCCGTAGCCGCGGTTGCAGTAGAGCAGCGGGTCGGCGCCCGCGAGCTCGGTGAGCACCACCCGGCCGACCAGGATCGTGTGGTCGCCGCCGTCGAGGGTGCTGTGGTGGGCGCACACCATCCGCGCGACGCCGAACGACAGCAGCGGAGCGTCGAACGGCCCGGGCTGCGACGGGAAGGCGCTGAACTTGTCCGTGCCCGCCCGCGCGAAGGCGGCGGACATCTCGGCCTGCTCCGCGCCGAGGATGTGGACGGCGAAACCGGGCGCCCCGACGAGGCCGTCGTGGGACTGGGCCGAGTGGGCGACGCACACCAGCACCAGCGGCGGGTCCAGGGAGAGCGACGAGAACGAGGCGGCGGTCATACCGACCTTCTCGCCCTCGTGCTGCGCGGTGACGACGGTCACCCCGCTGGGCCATCGCGCAAGGGTGTCGCGAAAGTCGCTCTGCGTGACGCTCTCCACCGCCCGGAGGCTACTAGGGCCGGTGTAGCCGCGCCTCTCACGTGGCGAGTTCCCGCTCCCGATGTGGATTCTCGAGGAGGTGCGAGTATGCTTCCCCAGATCCTCGACGAACCTCGTCGAAAAAGGACGGCAATCCGGCCGTCCGTGGGAGAGCGTCTCAACCCTTCGAGCACCCGGTTGGACGGTCGAGTAATGGTTCTCCCGTCCGATTCGCGGCCCGATGCCGCAAGGAGCTCAGATTGTCATCTACCACCTTCGCCGAACTCGGCGTGAGCGACGACGTGTGTGCGGTTCTGGCCGAGCGGGGCATCACCTCGCCCTTTCCGGTCCAGGAGCTCGTGCTCCCGGTCGCGCGCACCGGTCGGGACGTCCTGGTCAGCTCACCGACCGGTTCGGGCAAGACCCTCGCCTTCGGGCTGCCGCTCATCGAGCGTCTGCAGCGCAGCGCGGGACAGCCGTCGTCGCTGATCCTGGCCCCGACGCGCGAGCTCGCCTCGCAGATCGAGGAGGAGCTCTCTCCTCTCGCGGCGGCCCGCAAGCTGCGCATCGCCGTCTGCTACGGCGGTGTCAGCCTCGAGCAGCAGGCCAAGCGCGCCGCGCGCGCCGACATCCTCGTCGCCACGCCGGGCCGTCTGCTGGACCTGGCCCGCCAGCGCAAGGTCAGCCTCGGCGGCATCACCACACTCGTCCTCGACGAGGCCGACCGCATGCTCGACATGGGCTTCCTGCCCCAGGTCCAGGCGATCGTGCGGCAGGTGCCGCGCGAGCGCCACACCATGTTCTTCTCGGCCACGCTGGACGGTGCCGTCGGCACGCTCGCCGAGCAGTTCACGCACGACGCCGAGCGCCTGCGGATGCGCGAGGCGCGCAGCGATTCGGGAGAGACGCTCTCCGAGCGGCTCTCCCATGAGTTCGTGGCCTGCACGCCCTCCACCCGCGCCGACGAGCTGCTCACCCTGATCAACGGCGAGGACGACCTGGTGCTGGTGTTCTGCCGCACCCGGCGTGGCGCCGGACGGCTCGCGGAGCGACTCGACCGCCAGGGCCTCTCGTCCACCTCGATGCACGGCGACCTGAGCCAGGCCCAGCGCGAGAAGGCGCTGCGCCGCTTCGCCAACGGCTCGGCCCGGATCCTCGTGGCGACCGACGTGGCCGCCCGCGGCATCGACCTCGACGACATCGGCCTGGTCGTGAACTTCGATCCGCCGGAGGACCAGGACGCCTACACCCACCGCGTCGGCCGCACCGCGCGCGCCGGCCGCACCGGCCGGGCCGTCACGCTGGTCATGCCCGAGCACGCGGACCAGATCGCACGCATCGCGGTCAACCTGGGCCTCGAGGCGAACTGGGAGACGACGGGCTACGCGCTCGCCGCTCCGCGCGTCGTCTATGGCTCCCGCCGTCGCGGCTCGGCGTTCTCGCCGTCGCGTCCGGCACGGCCCCGCCCGACCGGCGGCCAGCCGGCTCCGGTGCGCGCCAACCGGGTCAAGCGCGGCACCCGCACTCCCGCCGCCTGACGGGATCGCTGAGGGTGGCGGGGGCCCGAGAGGTCCTCGCCACCCGGCGGCGCGGCGCCGCCGACGGGACGTATCCGTCGCCGCCACGCCCGGTGGGACGGCGACGGTGTCAGCCGCCGACGACCTCCGGGTCGGGGTTCCTTTTCGTGGGGCCCTGCGACCGGCTACCGTCACATCGTGGACCACACATGAGACCGGGAGGCGCGGCGTGTCCTTCTTCAGTCGCCTGAAGGCGATATTCGGCGCGAAGGCCAACTCGGCCCTCGACGCGGCCGAGAACCCCAACGAGATGCTCGACTACTCGTACGAGAAGCAGACCGAATTGCTCACCAAGGTGCGTCGCGGCGTCGCGGACGTCGCCACCAGCAAGAAGCGGCTCGAGCTTCAGGCGGACAAGCTCCAGGCGAGCATCGGCACGCTGGAGGGCCAGGCCACCCAGGCGCTCCAGGCCGATCGCGAGGATCTCGCCCGGGTCGCCCTGGAGCGCAAGGCCGGCGTGCAGGCCCAGCTGGCGGACATCACCGCGCAGAAGCAGCAGCTGCAGGCCGAGCAGGACAAGATGGTCGAGGCCGAGCAGCAGCTGACCACCAGGATCGAGGCCTTCCGGGTCCGCAAGGAGACGATCAAGGCCCAGTACACGGCGGCCGAGGCGCAGACCAAGATCGGCGAGGCGTTCAGCGGCATCTCGGACGACATGGCGTCGGTCGGCGCCGCGATGAACCGCGCCGAGGACAAGGTGCAGACCATGCAGGCGCGCGCCGGGGCGATCGACGAGCTGCTGGAGTCGGGAGCGCTCGACGACCTGAGCGTCGGTGGCGACGTGGTCGACCGGGAGCTCGCCGCCATCGCGTCGCAGGGCGCGGTGGACGCCGACCTCGCCCGCCTCAAGAGCGAGCTGGGCGCCGGCTCCCCGCCCGCGGGGGAGATCACGGGCGGCACCCCCGCGCCGTGATCCGCCGGTCGCATCATCCCGGGCCCCGACCCCGGCCCGGGCGCCGCGGCGGGCCGTGCCGCTCAGGCACCCCCGGTGACGCCCAGCGTCGCCAGGCGGCCGGCGCCCGCGCAATCGGTCGCCTGTACCAGGACGCCGTGGCTGAGGACTCCCGCGAGGTGGCCCCCCTCGACCACGGCCAAGCGGCGGATGCCGGCCGTGCGCATCGTCTCGGCGGCATCGGCCACGTCGTCGTCCGGGCCGACAACGGTGACGGTCGAGGTCATGATCTCGGAGACCGGTATCGAGTGCGCGTCCTCGCCCCGTCGGCGACGAAACGCACCACGATGTCGCGATCGCTCACGACGCCGACGATGCGGGAGCCGAGGACGACGGGAATGAAGCCGGTCCCGGAGTCGCGCATCCTGCGGGCGGCCTCGACGATGCTCTGGCCCGGCTCGACCGCGACGACCTGGGTCTCCATGGCCTCGCGCACCAGCATCGCGCACCCCCTGTGACGGGCCGGGCGGGCGGCCGGCGACGGGCCGAGCATCCCACCGGCCACGGCGGCCGGACAACCCGGCGGGAGCCCGCTACCTCGCGATCGTGATGCCGGCGGCCTCACGGTCGAAGGTGTCGGCGGTGATGCCCTCCTCGCGCAGCTTGACCTTCTGAACGCGCTCGGTGGGGGTCTTGGGCAGGGAGTCCACGAAGCGGATGTAGCGGGGCACCATGAAGTAGGGGATCCGCTCGGCGAGCCAGTGGGTGAGCTCCGCCGGATCGGGGGCGGTGCCCTCGGCGATGCAGACCACCATGATCTCGTCCTCGGAGGAGGCGCCCTCGCCGGCCTTCACGCCGATCGCCGCGGCCTCCTTGATCTGGGGGTGGTCCGAGACCTGCTTTTCCACCTCCATCGAGGAGACGTTCTCGCCCCGGCGGCGGATGTAGTCCTTCACCCGGTCCATGAAGTAGAAGTAGCCCTCCTCGTCCATGCGCCCGAGGTCGCCGGTGTGGAGCTTGAGGTTGCGGAAGTCCTCGGCGGTCTTCTCGGGCATCCCGTAGTAGGCGCGCATGACGATGTTCGGGATCTTCATGTCCACCACGATCTCGCCCGGAGTGTCGGGCGGCAGCGGCCGGTCCGTGCCCGGCTCCACGATCGTCACCTCGTAGCCGGGGTTGGCCGTCCCGCAGCTGCCGAGCCGCGGCTCGCGGGTGGGGTCCATGATCGTGGCGACGCCGGTCTCGGTGAGGCCGTAGCCCTCGCTCAGACGGACGCCGAAGCGCTCCTCGAACTCGTGGTAGATGTCCCGCGGCGCAGGCGCGGCCGAGATCGTGTGAACCGAGTGGGCACGATCGTTGGGCGAGGGTGGCTGATTCCAGAGGAAGTAGAGGATCGCGCCGATGCCGTTGAAGGTCGTCGCGCCGGCGTCGATCGCGTTCTGCCAGAAGCGCGTGCCCGAGAAGCGCTCCACATAGGCCACGCGCGCCCCGGCCAGCAGCGCCGGGTACGCGCACAGCACCTGGGCGTTGGAGTGGAACAGCGGCAGGCACGAGAAATACGTCTCGGCGCTCAGGTCCCCGGGCGAGACCCCGCGCCCGACGGCCATCGCCTCGATCGCGCTGCGGGCCGAGAAGTAGTCGGCGGCGTTCTGCTTGATGACGCCCTTGGAGCGGCCCGTGGTGCCCGACGTGAACATGATGCGGGCGTCGTCGGTCCAGGAGTAGGTGATCCCGTCGGGCTCGGCGTCGGCGGCCGCCATCAGCGCGCCGAGGCCCTCCCACGTGGTGGCGGTCGGCGGGGGGGCGTCGGCGGCGCCGGTCTCGAGCACCACGACGTGCTCCAGCAGCGGCAGCTCGGCCGCCACGCGCTCGAGGCGGTCGAGGTAGACGTCGGCGATGAACAGTGTCCGCGACTCGACCAGGTTGATCGTCCAGCTGAGGAAGTCGCCCTTGTAGGCGGTGTTGATGGGGCTCATGACGGCGCCCGCCTTGAGGATGCCGAACCACACCGGGAGGAACTCCTCGCAGTTGGGCAGCAGCACGCTCACCGACTCGCCCCGTCTCACGCCGCGTGCCAGCAGCCCGTTGGCGACCCGGTTGGCCCGGGCGTTGACCTCGCCGTAGCTGACCCAGTCGCCGTCGGCGTACCTGAGGAACTCGCGATCGGGGTGGAGCGCGGCGGCGTCGCGAAGGATGCGCGGGAGCACCCACGTGGTGGGATCCTCGCGCGCGTACCAGTCGGTCCACTCGGCCATCAGGCCGCCTCGGGCTCGGGGCCCTGGCCCTGGCGGAACACGCGCCAGTCGGCCGGCCGCCTCTGCTGGAAGCTCGCGATGCCCTCCGCGGGCTCGACGCCGTAGACGTGGTTGAGCGCCATCAGCTCCATCCCGTGGTTGGTGGACGAGTACAGCGCGTCCGTCGCGGCGTTGAGGGCGATCTTCGCGAGGCGCAGCCCCTGGGGGGAGCGCCGCAGGATCTCGCTGCACCAGCGGTCGACCTCCGCGTCCAGTTCCTCGGGCGCGACGACCGCGTTGACCAGCCCCATCTGCAGGGCCTCCTCGGCGGAGTACTGGCGGGTGAGGAAGAGCACCTCGCGGGCCTTCTTCTCGCCGACCACGGCGGGGATCAGCTGGCAGCCCCACCACAGCGGCGCCGAGCCGATCTTGGGGCCGGCCTGGCCGAAGCGCCCGGTGGTGTCGGTGATCGTCAGGTCCGAGATCATGTTGAGCTCGTTGCCGCCGCCGATGCAGTAGCCGCGCACCCGGCAGATGATGGGCTTGCCGTTGTTGCGGATCGCACTCGCGAGCCGTGGCCCGATGATATGCCCCTTGCGCTTCTCGGCCATCGTGCGGGTCGGCTCGCGCACGTCGCCGCCGACGCAGAAGGCACGCTCACCGGCGCCGGTGAACACGATCACCCCCACGCTCTCGTCGTCGGCGGCGGCCTCGAAGGCCTCGCAGAGCTCGACCATCGTCTGGCCGCGGAACGCGTTGAGCCGCTCGGGCCGGTTGATGGTGATCGTGGCCCGCCCCGCGTCCACCTCGTAGAGGATGTCCTCGTAGGCCATCCGCCCCGCCTCAGGCGTCATCGGGGAGGAACTTGGCGGCGTCGATGCCGTGCTCCTCCATGAGACGCGTGAACGTTTCCCGCATCTCGTCGGGGTAGTCCGGCAGGTCGGCCTCGGTGGCCAGGACGTGCTCGGCGTGGGCGCGCCAGTTGGGGCCGAAGTCCCAGTCGTCGTCGTTGAGCAGGCGACGGATCTCGCGGGCGGGGAAATACATCATCCCCGGGTCGCGGCCGTGGCGCTCGGCGATCGAGACGACCTCCTCGATGCGGCCGGGCAGGGGGGCCTGCTCCTGGATCAGACCCTTCTCCCGCAGGAGCTCGACCGTCGCAGGATCGGACCTGTAGGGCACGCCGAACGCGTTGTCGTGGAAGAGCTTCTCGAACTTCAGGCGCGGGCGCTGGCCACCGGCATCGGCGCTCTCGAGCGGGTAGCCGACCGCGTGCCCCCAGGTGAAGCGGTAGTGCGGCGGCAGGCCGAAGGCCTTCTCGATGCCTCCCGGCTTGCGACCGAATGCGATGAGGATGTTGCCCACGCCCAGCCCGACGCCCGCGGCGATCGCGTTGGCCGCCGCCTGGCCGCTCTCGAAGCGGAGCAGGATCTCCGTGCGCTCGGGGGGGAAGCTCATCAGCCGCGGGATCGTCTGGGTCATCGAGAAGTCGTAGTTCCAGCCGTGGTACTTGGACACCGCGCCCGAGAGCGCGACGCTCGAGATGCCGTCCACGGCGCGGCCGTACCAGGCGTTCAGGTTCGTCAGCCACAGGATCATGTGCGACGCCTGGTTGATGATCTGGACGTTGAAGCCCGAGACGCACTCCTCGAGCTCGTCCCACAGCTCGCACGTCTCCTTGCGCACCACAATCGCCTCGGTGGCGTTGATGTTGCCCTGGCACGAGGCGAAGCGCGCCGCCTGGAGCATGGCCTCGATCTTCCACGCCTCGACCTCTCGGTCGGCGTCGAAGTAGCGGATGCTGCGGCGATCGCCGAGCGCCTTCAGTATCGGGACGTCGGGAACCTGATCGGCTGACGGCGTCACGTTCACCTCGGTCATCGAAGACTGTCCCCGGTCGTTGGCTTACAATGTAATCCGCCGTTAATCTACGAGCGCCCGCGCAACGCTGTCAAGGCCGAGGAGCCGCATGAAGGAGGTTTCGCCACCGCGTCAGGATCGTGCGCCCCTCAGCCGCGAGCGGATCGTCCGCGCCGCGCTGCGGGTCATCGACGAGCGCGGCCTCGACAAGCTGACCATGCGCCGGCTGGGGGCCGATCTCGGGGTGGAGGCGATGTCGCTGTACAAGCACGTCGCCGGCAAGGAGGCGATCCTCGACGGGGTGCGCGAGTTGCTGCTGAGTGAGTTCGCCGCCACGCTGTCGGCCGGCCCGGCGCCGGTGGACTGGCGCGACCACCTCGCGCGCTTCGCGCATGCCTACCGGGCCCTGGGGCTCGCCCATCCGGAGGCCTTCGGCCTGCTGGCGCGCTCGGCCGGGCGGGCGTACGTGGCCGGACGCGAGATCGCCGAGGAGGGGCTGGAGCGCCTGATCGGCGCGGGGCTCGACCGGGCGACGGCGATCCTCGCCCAGCGCACCGTGGTGCGTTTCGTGCTCGGCTTCAGCCTGGTCGAGCAGGCGGGCGAGGACGCGCCGGCGCCCGCGACGCCCGACGAGCTCGATGCGCTCGCCCACGAGCAGCCCCTGGTGGGCGAGCTGATGCGGTCGCTGGACGGATCCTCCGACCAGGCGCTGTTCGACTTCGGCCTGACGACGATCCTCGACGGGCTCGAGCAGGTGGTCGCGCGCGGCTAGTCCGGAACGGCGAGAGCCCCGCGGCGCGGGGCTCTCGGGTACCGCGCACATCCCGCCGGGTGCTACCCCTGGCCGGAGGTGGTGATCAGGTCCTTGCGCGACGGGCTGTCGGGCAGCACGAGGGCCGCGACGACGGCGCTGTCGACGTCGGCGACGATGATCTCGCCGATGTCGTCGTACGTGTTCTCGAAGATGCCGCGCTTCTTCATGCTGGCCGCCGCGCCGTGGTTGTCCTCGGTCGGGGTCAGGTAGTGGATGCCCGCCGCCTTGTAGCGGTGGATCAGGAACAGGTGCAGCAACGTCATGAGGCGCTTGCGGCGCAGCGACGTGTCGAAGGTGTTCTGGTCGCGCACCGAGAGGATCACGCGCCCGCGACGGTCCTGAAGCGTGCCGAACACGATGTTCGCCAGCTTCTCGTCGTCCTCGTCGAGGACGCTCAGCTCGAGCAGGTCGGCGCCCGCGGTGTGCGGTCGCAACTGCACCTTGAGCGGCTTGGTGATGCCGTTGTACTCGGCCCACTCGGCGAGCCAGCCGGCGAGCACCTTCGGCGGGACCTCGGTCTGCACCAGGTGCTGGCTCTGCGTGGAGCCCTCGCCCATCGCCTTGGTGGTGGCCGTGTGGCCGGTCACCGCGCTGAGGCCCGCATCGGCCCGGGGGCCGCCGACGAGGGTCTGGGGCGTGCGGTAGGGCGACTCCAGGAGCCGGAACTTACGCTGCAGGCGCGCCAGGGCGAGCATGCCGTCCTCGCGGAGCGCGGTGGTGAACTCCTCCGCCGCGAGACCGTCGATCTGGTGGCCGCCGTACGTCATGAAGTTGAAGACGAAGCCCATCTTCCCCAGCTCGATCGGGAAGTTGCGCATCTCGTCGTCGCTCATGCCGGTGGTGTCCCAGTTGAAGGACGGCGACAGGTTGTAGGCGAGCATCTTCTCGGGGAAGACCTCGTGGATCGCGTCCGCGAACTCCTTCGCGTCCTTGAGGTCGGCCGTCTTGGTCTCCATCCAGAGCAGGTCGCAGAACGGAGCCGCGGCGAGCGACTTCGCCACCGCGTAGGGGATGCCGCCCTGGATCTGGTAGTAGCCCTCCGGCGTCTGCGCCAGCTCGGCGTCCCAGGTCACGTCCACGCCCAGGGCGCGTGCCTTGCTGCGGATGTCGTACCAGGAGGCGCGTGACGCGAAGGCGTTCCACTCCTCGACCGTGATGTCCGGGGCGGAGTCCTCGTCGCCCCGGAAGGCGATCATGTCGGCGACGGCCTGGCCGAGGGTGGTGAGGCGGGCCTCCTCCTGCCACACCTCGAGGAATGCGTCGGCGACAGTGTCGAGGGCGTCCTCGGACGTCCGGACCTCGCCGGCCTCGTAGGCCTTCGCGGCGTCGGCGATCACGTTCGAGAGGCCGGTCTTCGCGATCCACGCGTCGGCGTCGGCGTACTCCTCGTCCGACAGCGCGTAGATCAGATGGCCCCGCAGCTCGTCGATGCCGGCGGTGTGCAGACCCTTGATCAGGGCGAGGAAGGCCGACTTGTACGACGGCACCGAGGTGTTGGTGACACCCAGGATGAAGGGCTGGTCGCGCTCGTCACCGGCGCTGTCGAGGAGGTTGGCCGCCTCGGCGTCGGTGCGGGCCACGATGATGCCGCCCACGCCCATGATGTCGAGCTGGAAGCGCGCGGCGCTGAGGCGCTTTATCTGCTCGTCCGACGGCACCAGGACCTTGCCGCCCTGGTGTCCGCACTTCTTGGCGCCGGGCTTCTGGTCCTCGATGTGGTAGCCCGGAACCCCGGCCTCGACGAAGCGCCGGACCAGGTTGCGCACGTGGGCGTCTCCGCCATGACCCGTGTCGGCGTCGGCGATGATGAACGGACGGAAATCGACCTCGGGGGTCGCGGCCCGCTCCTGCTCCGTCATCCTCGAGCGCATGAACCGCTGGTTCTTGTCCGCGGTGAGCAGGGCGCGCACCAGGCCCTCGGCCTCATCCGGCACCTGGCTCAGCGGGTAGCTCGCGAGGTCCGGGCCCGGGTCCTCGTTGGTCGAGCCCTTGGCCGACGTGGCCCAGCCACCGAGGTAGATGCCCTCGATGCCCGCGCGCTTCATCTGCACCACCTGGCCGGGCGAGTACGGCCCGAAGCTGGTGATCGACTTGCCCTCCGCGAAGAGCTCGCGCAGTCGGGCGTAGAACTGCTCCGCCGCGTCGCGCGCGATGGTGTAGTCCTGCGGAACCGTCCCCTTCTGATCGGCCACCAGGCGGGCCGGGTAAACGCGAACCGTGTCCTTGAAGCGGTCGCTCTCCATCCAGTCCTGGAGTTCCTGGATGTCGTCCGCGATAGCTAGTGCCCCCATACCAAGTCCCCTTGTGGCGTCGATTTCTGGTAGCAGTGTACGCGGGCTGGCGCGCGGCCCAACAACGTGACGCGCGTCACAACCGCGATGTTCAGGCGGATCCGTCCGCGGGACATGTCCCGCGATCCCGGTCTATTCGACGACCAGGACCTCGCAATCGGCCTCGCGGCGTACGTCGCCCGCCACGTCGGCGCCGAATACTCGGCTGAGGAATCCGTGGTGGTGCGTTCCCACCACGATCAGCCGGGCCTTGCGCTCACGGGCGGTGTCGACGATCAGGTTGGCGGGCTCGCCCGGCGCCCAGATGTAGTCGGCGGTGACGCCCGCGTCGGCAAGCGCGCTCTCGGCCTTGTCGAGCGCCTCGACCACGCTGGGCGGCGCGTGCAGCGGGCCGTCGCGCGGCTCGTCGGCCGGGGTGCCGAAGTTGCGCGGGTCGCGCGGATCCAACGGGAGGTCGAACACTGCGAGCACCACGAGCCGCTCCTGGTTCTCGCGGGCCGCGTCGGCGGCGGCGCCCAGAGCGCGGTCCGAGGCCTCGGATCCGTCGTATCCCACGATCACCGTCACGACGGCAACCCTACCCTGACGGGCGAATCATGGTCGGCGCCGCGACCGGCAAGCCGCGACGCGCCGCCGACCATGCGACGCCCTACTCGGGGGTGCCGGCCCCGCGGGTGCGGTCGCCGAACAGGCGCAGCAGGGCCCAGCCTCCGGGCAGCAGGCACGCCGCGAAGAAGAGCTTCACGATGTCGCCGGGAACGAAGGGCTGCACGCCGACTTCGTACGCGGTGTTCCAGCCGAGCGACTGCTCCGCGCCGGGGGGGGTCCAGTTGGCGAGCCACGGAACGCCGAACGCATAGATCAGCGCGTTGGCGATCACCAGCACCCCGACCATGGTCATCACGTTCTGGGTGGCGCCGCGGTCGGCGAAGAAGCCCACGAAGAGCGCGGCGGCCAGATAACCGACCAGGTAGCCACCGGTCGAGCCGGTGAAGTAGTCCCACCCACCGCTCCAGTCGGCGAACACGCCGGCGCCCAGGGCGCCGACGGCGAGGTAGATCACGAGCGCGATCGCCGCGCGGCGCAGGCCCAGCAGGCCGCCGACGAGCAGGGCGCCGAAGGTGCCCCCGGTGAGGGGCACCGGGTGCCAGGGGATGCTGATCTGGGAGGCGATCGTCATCAGGACGACCGCGCACCCGATCAGGACGACGTCCCGGGTGATCGCCTGCGCGCGGTCCTTGGACTGCGGGAAGATGGCGTCCAGCAACGTGCCGGGAAATGAAGTCGTGCTGGTGGTGGAGATACGGTCCTCTTTTCCGATGGTTCGTCACGGGTGATTCTATTCAGCCGTGACGAGGGCTGTGCGAGCCGGACGGTAGCCTGCGCACATGCACTCCGTCGTGGTCGGTACGGGCTCGATGGCACCCGAGATCGCTGCCGCGCTGGCCGTGACCGGCGCCCCCGTGGTGGTCGCCGGCCGCTCGGTCGAGGGTGCCGAGGACGCGGCCCGCCGGGCGACCGGGCTGGGCGACGCGGCCGAGCCGATCACGGCCCTCCGGCTCGAGGCCGCCACGTTCGCGGGAGCCGCGATGGTCGTGGAGACCGTCGCCGAGGACCTCGACGTGAAGCGCGAGCTGCTGGCGCGCGTCGAGGCGTGGTGCCCGCCGGAGGCGACGCTCGTCTCCAACACCTCGAGCCTGCGCATCGCCGACATCGCGACGGCGCTGGCGCGGCCGGAGCGCTTTGCCGGGCTACATTTCCTCAAGCCCGCCCATCTGACCGCGGTGGTCGAGGTGATCCCCGGCCCGGCGACGGACGCCGCCGTTGTGGACGACCTCGGGGCCCTCGCCGGGCGCATGGGCAAAGCCCCGCTGGTGGTGCGCGCCGACGTGCCCGGCTTCATCTGGAACCGAATCCAGTTCGCCGTTCTCCGAGAGTGCCTGCACATGGTGGAGGCCGGCGTCGCCGACGCAGCCGACATCGACGCCGCCGTCTCGGACGGGCTGGCGCCGCGCTGGATGGCCGCCGGCCCCCTGGCAACGGCGGACCTCGGGGGCCTGGCGGTGTTCGCGACCATCTCCGCCCAGCTCTTCCCGCATCTCGCCGACGGCGACGCCGCGCCCGAGGCGCTGACGACGCGCGCCGCCGAGGGTCGTCCGTTCGCGCGCTGGGCCGCCGAGAGTGGCGAGGACGTGGCCGAGCTGCGGGCGCGCGCGCTGGCGATGGGCCGCGAGATCGCCGCCCGGCGGCGGGAGCTGGGCGCGTGAACCGCTTCTCCGCCCACCTCAGCACCCTCTTCCCCGAGCTGGCGCCCCTCGACCGCCCGGCGGCGGCGCGGGCGGCGGGTTTCGAGGCCGTCGAGACATGGTGGCCACCGGCGCCCGAGCCCGACGAGTGGATCGCCGCGGTGCGGGCCGCGGGCGTCACCGCCGAACTGGTCAACGCTGACGGCGGCGATCTGGCGGCCGGCGAGCGGGGGTACTGCACCGTCCCCGGGCGCGAGGGTGACGTGCTGCGCGCGGTGTGCGACGCCGCCAGGGTCGTGCTGGCCTGCGGCGGTGACCTGGTCAACCTGCTGGTGGGCCGCGTCGACCCCGCCCGCGACGCGGCGTTCCAGCACCACCTCGCGGTGGAGACCGTGCGCGCCGCGGGCGACGAGGCGGCGGTGCTGGGCGCGCGCATCGTGATCGAGCACCTCAACCCGTTGGACGTCGAGGCGCCGCTGCTGCCAACCCCTGCGGCGGCGGCGGCCTTCGTCACGGAGGTCGCCCACCCCTCAGTGCACCTGCTGTTCGATGCGTACCACGCCGCGCGCGCGGGCCTCGATCCGCTGGCCGAGGTGGAGCCGGTCGCCCACCTGATCGGGCACGTGCAGTACGCCGACAGCCCCGGGCGGGGGGCGCCGGGGACCGGGACGATCGATCTCTGGGCCCTGCTCGAGCGCCTCGACGCCGTCGGCTACGTGGGGCGCGTGGGGCTGGAATACGTGCCGAGCGGGCCCACCGCGGAGTCACTCGCGATCCTGACGGGCCGACCGGCCTGAATGGCGGCCGCTCCCCGCAACCTGGTCAACCTCCACGCCGTCAACAAGGGCTACGCCAGCCGGTCGGTGCTGCGCAACGTCTCCCTCGGCATCTCGGCGGGCGACCGGATCGGCGTCGTGGGACGCAACGGCGACGGCAAATCGACCCTCCTGAGGCTGATCGCGGGACGCGAGCAGCCCGACTCCGGGCGGGTCACGCACGTCGGCGGCCTCGACATCGCGCTCATCGCGCAGAGCGACGACCTGGATCCGGCGAGGACGATCCGCGAGGAGCTGGTGGGCGGCCGCGCCGACCACGAGTGGGCCGGCGACAGCACCTTCCGCTCGGTGCTCGACGGGCTGCTGGGCGGAGTGGCCATCAGCCGTTTCCCGGAGGGGCTCGACACCCCGATCGGGCCGCTCTCGGGAGGCGAGCGTCGCCGTATCGCACTGGCGCGCCTGCTGCTGGACGGGCCCGAGCTGCTGCTGCTGGACGAGCCGACCAACCACCTCGACGTCGAGGGCGTCGCCTGGCTCGCCGGCCACCTGGCCGCGCGGCGCGGATCGCTGGTGGTGGTGACCCACGATCGCTGGTTCCTCGACGCCGTCTGCACCGCCACCTGGGAGGTCGCCGACGGGGAGGTGCACGAGTACGAGGGCGGCTACGCCGCGTACGTGCTGGCGCGCGCCGAGCGCGATCGCCTCGAGGCCGCGCGCGACGTGGCCCGGCAGCGCCTGCTGCGCAAGGAGCTGGCGTGGCTGCGCCGAGGGCCGCCCGCGCGCACCTCCAAGCCACGCTTTCGCATCGACGCCGCCAACGCCCTGATCGCCGAAGAGCCCGAGGTGCGCGACCGCGCCGAGCTGCTGCGGTTCGCCACCGCCCGGCTCGGCAACAACGTGCTGGACGCGGAGGACGTCTCCATCGCGTTCGGCGCGGCGCCGATCCTGCGCGGGGTCACCTGGCGCCTCGGCCCCGGCGACCGGGTCGCGCTGGTGGGCGTCAACGGATCCGGCAAGACCACCCTGATCAACCTGCTCGGCGGTGAGCTCGAGCCCGACGCGGGCGAGGTGAAACGGGGCACGACGGTGCGGCTGGCGCACCTGTCGCAGGACACGGTCGAGGTCCCTGGGCACCTGCGCGTGCTCGAATCCCTGGAGCAGGTGCGGCTGCGCACCACCCTCAGCGACGGACGCGAGCTGACCGCCGCGATGCTGTGTGAGCGCTTCGGCTTTCGCGGCGCGCGCGGGCGCACCCTGGTGCGGGACCTCTCGGGAGGCGAGCGCCGCCGCCTGCAGCTGATGCGCCTGCTGATGAACGAGCCCAACGTGCTGCTGCTGGACGAGCCCACCAACGATCTCGACGTCAACACCCTGACCGCGCTCGAGGACCTGCTCGACAGCTGGCCCGGGACGCTGGTGGTCGTGAGCCACGACCGGTACTTCGTCGAACGGGTGTGCGACAACGTCTACGCCCTGATGGGCGACGGGGGCATCCGCCACATGCCGGGCGGCATCGAGCAGTACGTCGCCCTGCGCGCAGAGTCGGCCGCCGAGGATCCAGCGGCCCCTCCGGCCCCGACGCGTCGCCCGGAGACGGCTCGCTCGGGCGCCGTGCTGCGCGCCGCGCGCAAGGACGTTCAGCGTCTCGAGCGGGAGCTGGATCGGGTGGGAGACCGCGAGACGGCTCTCCAGGAGGAGATGGCGGGCCATGCCAGCGATCATGAGCGGCTGCGGGAGCTGACCGCCCGGCTCACCGCGCTCGGCGCCGAGCGCGAGCGACTCGAAAGCGCATGGCTCGAGGCCTCGGAGCGGATGGAGGCCTGACGATCGGGAGACGAATTTCCACGGCGTGTCGATCTCGGGCATCCGTGTTCGACGCATGGATGAGAACCCGTAACCCCGAAGGAGGCGTGGCATGCGATTCATGATCCTGGTGAAGGCCAACGCGGACAGCGAAGCCGGCACGGCGCCCGCCAAAGAGGTCATCGACGAGATGGGCAGGTACAACTCGGAGCTGATGAAGGCCGGCGTGCTGCTCGCGGGCGAGGGCCTGCACCCGAGCTCCGCAGGCGCGCGCGTCACGCTCTCGGGCACGGGCGCCTCCCCAAGCGTCACCGATGGACCCTTCGCCGAGACCAAGGAGCTGATCTCCGGCTTCTGGATGATCCAGGTGACGTCGAGGGACGAGGCCATCGAGTGGGCCAAGCGCATCCCGAACCCCACGGACAAGGACTTCGAGGTCGAGGTGCGCCGGGTGTTCGAGGCCGAGGACTTCGGTGACGAGTTCAGCCCGGAGGCGCGCGAGGCCGAGGCGCGGATGCGCGCCGAGCTGGAGCGGAAGTAGCGCCCACGGTGCCGGGCGATGCGTACGGCGCGATCGACGCGATCTGGAGGATCGAGTCGGCGCGCCTGATCGCCGGCCTGGCGCGGATGGTGCGCGACGTCGGCCTGGCCGAGGACCTCGCCCAGGACGCGCTGGTCGCGGCGCTGGAGCAGTGGCCGCGGTCGGGCGTGCCAGACAATCCGGGCGCCTGGCTGATGGCCACGGCTCGGCGGCGCGCGATCGACCGGATCCGCCGCGACGTCCGGCTCGAGCGCAAGTACGCCGAGATCGGCAGAGAGCGGGAGGCCGAGCAGGCGACCACGCCCGACCTGGCCGCCGACATCGCCGACGAGGTCGGCGACGACCTGCTCAGCCTGGTGTTCACGACGTGCCACCCGGTGCTCTCCACCGAGGCGCGGGTCGCGCTCACGCTACGGCTCGTGGGCGGGCTCACGACCGCCGAGATCGCGCGGGCCTTCCTGGTGCCCGGGGCCACGGTCGCCCAGCGGATCGTGCGGGCCAAACGGACGCTGACGGCCGCGCGGGTGCCGTTCGAGGTGCCGAGCGGGGCCGAGCTCGACGCGCGGCTCGGATCGGTGCTCGAGGTCGTCTACCTGATCTTCAACGAGGGGTACTCGGCCACGGCCGGCGACGACTGGATGCGACCGGCGCTGTGCGAGGACGCTCTGCGCCTCGGCCGGATCCTCGCCGAGCTCGCGCCCCGCGAGCCGGAGGTGCACGGCCTGGTCGCGCTGATGGAGATCCAGGCCTCGCGCGCCGCGGCCCGGGTTGATCGCGCCGGCGAGCCGATCCTTCTTCTCGATCAGGACCGCTCGCGCTGGGACCGCATCCTCATCACGCGCGGTCTCGCGGCCCTGCGGCGCGCCGAGGAGCTCGGCGGTACGCTCGGCCCCTACGGGTTGCAGGGCGCCATCGCCGCGTGCCACGGGCGGGCCCGCACCCCCGAGGAGACCGACTGGAAGCGCATCGCGGCGCTCTATGACGCCCTCGCCCAGCTCGTGCCCTCCCCTGTCGTCGAGCTCAACCGCGCCGTCGCCGTGGCGATGGCGTTCGGCCCGCAGGAGGGCCTCGACCTCGTCGACGCGCTGGCCGACGAGCCCGCGCTGGCGGCCTACCATCTGCTGCCCGCCGTCCGCGGCGACCTGCTGTCCAAGTTGGACCGGCGCTCCGAGGCGCGCGCCGAGTTCGCGCGCGCGGCGTCCCTGACGCGCAACGCGCGCGAACAGGAGGTGCTGCTCGCCCGCGCCGCGGAGTGCGCCTAGTCGGCCCGACTATGCTCGGCGGGTGTCCTCGCCTCGCGTGATCTCGCTGCTGCCCTCCGCGACCGAGATCATCCACGCCATCGGGCGGGGCGACACGCTGGTGGGCCGGAGCCACGAATGCGACTTCCCACCGGGGGTCGCGCGGCTGCCCGCGGTCTCGACCGCCCGGATCGACAGCGACGCTCTCGACCCCGCCCGGATCGACGCCGCCGTGGCGGCCGCCATCGCGGACGGCGAGCAGCTCTACGGGGTCTCTGCCGACGCGCTGGCCGAGCTGGCGCCCGACGTGGTCGTCACCCAGACGCTCTGCCGCGTGTGCGCGGTCGAGGGGGACGGCGTGCGCAGCGCACTCGGCGCCCGCGCGCTCGACGTCGAGGTGGTGGAGCTCGAGCCCGAGGGCGTGGAGGGCGTGCTGCGGTCGATCGTCGCGCTCGGCGACCTGCTGGGGGCACGCGAGGAGGCGCGGACCGTCGTTCGCCTGGGACGACAGCGCCTCACCTCGGTGCGGGAAGCCGTCGCCGGGCTCCCCCGCCCGGGAGTGGTGGTGGTGGAGTGGACCGACCCCCCGTACGCGGCGGGTCACTGGGTGCCCGAGCTGGTGGAGATCGCGGGTGGCCGCGAGCTGCTCGGGGTCGCGGCCACGCCGTCGGCCCGCACCACGTGGGAGGAGATCCGCGACCGCGCTCCCGAGCTGGTCGTGATCGCCCCGTGCGGGTTCGGCCTGGATCGGACGGTCGCCGAGGCGACGCCCGAGCGGGTGGCCGAATGGCTGGCCGGGACCCCCGCCCTGCGCGACGGCCGGGTATGGGCGATCGACGCCAACGCCTACCTCTCACGCCCCGGACCGCGGATCGTCAACGGCGCCGAGCTGCTCGCCGGCATCCTCCACCCGGCCCACGCGACGACGCCGCCGGGATCAGCGATCGCGGTCGATTCGGGACGGACCCTCCTCCGGTAGGACGGCGGCGGCGGCAGGTCACGTTCACCGCGCACGTCGTCTGCGCGCGTCCAACCCCCTGTCAGCGCCCCCGGGATCGCGGCCGAGCCGGTCGCGATCCCGGGGGTGGGATGGTCAGCGCTCGTTCCACTCGACGCACCATTCGGCCAAGCGCCTCGAGTAGCCGTCGGGCGGCGGCGACTCCTCGACCACGCCCTCCGGATCCCGCCGGAAGGCCTCGGCCCTCGCGATCGCCCGCGCCCTGGCCTCGACGAACTGCGGCCAGTCCGTCTGGTCGCCTGTCACGGAGAGGAACGAGGGAGCTCCAGCTCGCGCGGAAGTGGACATCGGGACCTCCTGGGGTCGGGAGTCCGATCCTTCCCAGGCGGCCCATGGACGGAAAGGCACCCTAGGGTGCGTCGCGCGACACCTTGCGCCTCTCCCTCGGCGCCGGCGCGACCCGGCGGTCTGCGGTCGGCTTTCTCGACTGCGCGCATGCCCGAGCAGGCCGTCACGCGCAGCCACCGCCTCGTGCCCATGCTCGGCCGCGACCCGCACGAGTCGTACCGCGGGGCCTCGCCGCTCGAGTTGCTGTTCGACCTCACCTTCGTGATCGCGTTCGGCACCGCCGGCAACGAGCTCGCGCATTTCCTGGCCGACGACCACCTGGCCGCCGGAATCGGCGGCTTCCTGTTCGCAGTGTTCGCGATCTCGTGGGCCTGGATCAATTTCTCGTGGTTCGCCTCGGCCTACGACACCGACGACTGGGTCTTCCGCGTACTGACGATGGTGCAGATGGCGGGGGTGCTGATCCTGGCGCTCGGGCTGCCCACGATGTTCGATTCCCTCCAGCACGGTGGTCACGTCGACAACAGCGTGATGGTGCTCGGCTATGTCGTGATGCGCGTGCCGATGATCTTCCAGTGGGCGCGCGCCGCCCGGCAGGATCCCGCGCACCGGCGGGCGTGCGAGGCATACATCGTGACGATCCTCGCGGCCCAGATCGGGTGGGTCGGCCTGCTGTTCGCGCACACGTCGGTCGCCGCGACCATCGCCCTCGTGCTGGTGCTCGTGCTGATCGAGCTCACCGGCCCGGTGATCGCCGAGAAGATGCTCGGGGGGACGCCGTGGCACGCGCACCACATCGCCGAGCGCTACGGCCTGCTGATCATCATCGCGCTGGGCGAGAGCCTGATCGGCACGATGGCGACGCTGACCGCCCTCGTCGGACCCGACGGGCCGGGCTGGTCGGCGGACGTCGCCCTGGTCGGCATCGCCGGCACCGCCCTGACCTTCGGGATGTGGTGGATGTACTTCATCGTCCCGTCCGCGCAGGTGCTGCACGCCCACCGCGAGCGGTCCTTCGCCTGGGGCTACGGGCACATCGTGATCTTCGGCGCCGTGGTCGCGGTGGGCGGCGGGCTGCACGTCGCCGCGTATTTCATCGAACGCGAATCCGTGCTGGGCAGTGTCGCCACCGTCCTCACGGTCGCGATCCCCGCCGCGATCTTCGTCGCCGGGGTCTACTGGATGTACTCCACCCTGACGCGCTCCCTCGAGCCGTTCCACGTCGCGCTGATCGCGGGGAGCGCTGCCGTGCTGGTCGCCTCCATCACGCTCGCCGCGGGCGGCGCCACGATGGCGTGGTGCCTGCTGGTGCTCGCTCTGACCCCGTGGGTGACGGTGGTGGGATACGAGCTCCGCGGCTACCGCCACAACGCGGACGTGCTCGCGCAGCTCTGAGAGTCGGCGAAGTCCCCCTGACGGCGGATGCCCGGCGCCGCTGTGGGGGCCTAGGTTGGCGGTATGCCTGGTGCCCTCGGGACACTGCGGGTGGCCGCGACCACGATGTCGGCACGGCACGCCGCCTCGTGGGACGACCACGTGCGCCACGTCGGCGGCCGGCGCGAGGCCGACGCGCCCGCGCCGCTCGACCTCGTGCTCTGCGAGGCGGCCGCACGAGGGATCCGCCTGCTGGGCGGAACCCACCTCGTGCGATCGGAGGGCGGCCTGCGCAACGTCGCCTGGATGGCCGGGCCGGAGGGACTGGTGCTCGCCCATGAGAAGGCCCACCTCTTCCCCATCGAGCGCACCCTCGGAACGAGCGAGGGTGATGGGCTCGCGGTCGCCCGCATCGGCTCGGCGACCGTCGGCGTCGCCCGCTGGGCGGCCCGGGCCGCCGGGGAGGCTCATGTCCGCTGACGGGCCGCGCGTCTGTCTGACATTCGACTTCGACGCGATCTCGATCTGGCCGGCGGCCTTCGGGCTCACCACCCCCACCGCGCTCTCGCGCGGCGAGTTCGGCGCGCGGGTGGCCGTGCCGCGGATCCTCGACGTGCTGCGCCGCGAGAGCGTGCCGGCAACCTTCTTCATCCCCGGCCACACGGTCGAGACGTTCCCCGACGTGTGCCGGCGTATCGTCGCGGAAGGCCACGAGGTCGGTCACCACGGATGGATGCACGAGAGCCCCCTCTCGCTCGACCCGGCCGCCGAGCGCGACGTCCTGGAGCGCGGCATCGACTCCATCGAGCGGGTGCTCGGCGTGCGCCCTGCCGGCTATCGCTCGCCGTCGTGGGATCTCACGCCGCAGTCGATACCCCTGCTGCGGGAGCTCGGGTTCGCCTACGACTCGAGCATGATGGCTCAGGATCTCGAGATGTACCGCGTCCGCGAGGGCGACGTGCTGCACATGGACCGGCCGTTCGAGTTCGGCCGCGAGGTGGATCTCGTCGAGGTCCCGGTGTCGTGGTCGCTCGATGACTTCCCCCACCTGGAGTTCGTTCCCGCGCAGGGCTTCCTGCTGCCCGGGGCCCGCTCCCCTGAGGCGCTCCTCGCCGCCTGGACCGCGGACCTCGACTTCATGGTCAACCGGGTGCCGGACGGGGTCTTCACGATGACGTTCCACCCCCAGACGATCGGACGCGGGGCGCGCGTGCTGCTGCTGGAGCGCCTGATCGCGCACGCCGCCGGCCGGGGAGCGCGATTCCTGCGCGCGGCCGAGGCCGTGGCCGAATGGACGGCCGCGAACCCGCACGCCGCCGGCGGCGCCGCATAGGGCCGCTCCTCCCGCATCTGCTCGATGAACGCCGCGATGGCCGGATGGCTGCCGAGCACCTCGCCACGCCCCCGCTCGGACGGGGCCCGGGATGGATCCCTCCGGCCCGAGGCCGTGCAGGCCGGAAGGTGAGCGCGGTGCCGGCGGCTTGACACGACGCACTCGATCGGGGACAGTTGACCGGTCAGTCAACTAGGAAGAGGTCGGCGTGGTCCGAGGCAACGACACCGAGGAGCGGCTCGTGGAGGCGGCGGCGGGCCTGTGGCACGCGCGCAGCTACGCCGACGTCGGCGTGAGCGAGATCTGCGAGGTCGCCGACGTCCGCAAGGGCAGCTTCTACCACTTCTTCTCCTCCAAGCAGGAGCTGGCCGTGGCGGTCATCGACCGCCACTGGAGGGATGCGTACCAGACGGTCCTGCTACCGGCGCTCGCGGCCGGCGAGACCCCGATGGGGCAACTCCAGGCGCTGACGATCGGCATCGCCGGCCAGATGGGCCGGTTCACCGACGAGCTCGGGTTCATGCCGGGATGTCCGTTCGGCAACCTGGCCAGCGAGCTCAGCACCATCGACACGGCAGTCCGCGAGCGGCTGGAGCGCCTCTTCGAGAGCCAGCGCGAGGTCCTGCAGGGGCTGCTCGAGCGCGCGGTCGCGGCGGGCGAGCTTCCCGACACCACCGACACCGTGGAGGCGGCACGGGCGATGCACGCCTACATCGAGGGCGTGCTGCTCATGGCCAAGAACGCCAACGACGCCTCCATCCCCCAGCGGCTGCTGCCGCTGGCCCTCCGGCTGGCAATGCCCAGCACACCCGTCGAGACCGCCTCGGTCTGACGTCGTATCGGTCGGAACTCCACGATGCAGCGCGCGCCGGAAGAACCGACCGGTCAACTCATACCCCAGAGAAAGGCTCCGCAAATGACACCACATGCCCCCCCGGCCACGACGCGCGCAGGGCTGATCCTCGCCCTCGTCTGCGCCGGGCAGTTCATGGTCGTGCTCGATCTTGCGATCGTGAACGTCGCCCTTCCGTCGATCCAGCTCGATCTCGGCGTCAGCCAGAACGATCTCCAATGGGCGGTGGTCGCGTACGGGATCTTCCTCGGGGGATTCCTGCTTCTCGGCGGTCGCGCCGCCGACCTCCTCGGGCGCCGCAGGGTCTTCGTCACGGGGGTCGTCATCTTTGCCGGGGCATCCCTCGTCGCCGGCCTTTCAACGACGCTCGGGGTCCTCGTCGCGGCCCGCGGCGCCCAGGGCTTCGGCGCCGCGCTCACGGCGGCGGCCGGGCTGTCGATCCTGACGGCCACCTTCCAGGAGGGCCCGTCCCGCACCAAGGCGCTGGGAATCTGGGGGGCGATCTCCGCCTCGGGCGCAACGGTAGGGGTCGTGGTGTCGGGCCTGCTGACCGACGGTCCCGGGTGGGAGTGGATCTTCTTCATCAACGTGCCGGTCGGGATCGCCCTGGCCGTCGGAGCGTTGTGGTTCCTCCACGAGACCTACGGCGAGCGCCAGCAGACCTTCGACGTCTTCGGGGCGGTGACGATCACGGCGGGCCTCCTGCTCCTGGTGTTCGGCGTCAACCGAGGCGGGATCTGGGGCTGGACCGACGCCCGCACGGTCGGCGTACTCGTGGCCTCATTCGTCCTTCTCGTCGCGTTCCTCGTGATCGAGACGAGGGTCACGCAGCCGCTCGTCCCCCTGGGCCGCGTCGCCAACCGCACGGTGGGCCTGGCCAACCTGGTCGCCTTCCTGCTCCTGGCCGCCTTCTCCTCGCTGATCTTCGTCGGGACCCTCTTCATGCAGCAGGTCCTCGGCTACAGCGCCCTCGAGGCCGGCCTGGCGTGGCTGACCGTCTCGGTGCCCGCGCTGGTGGCGGCGGCGACGACCGGAGCGGTGCTCGTCGAGCGGATCGGCGTGCGCCCCATCCTGGTCGCCGGCCTGACGATCCTGACGGTCGCGCTCGCGGGCCTCTCGCAGCTGGACGCCGGTTCGACCTTCGCGAGCGGTCTTCTGCCCTGGTTCATCCTGTCCGGCCTCGGGATCGGACTGTGCTTCCCCGCGGCCCAGGTCGCCGCCTTCACCGGCTTCGACGAGAGTGACAGCGGGCTCGCATCGGGTCTGGTGAACACATCGCAGGAGGTGGGCGGCGCCATCGGAGTCGCGGTGCTGGCCGCCGTCGCCATCGCAGTCACGGACAACCGGGTCGCCGGCGGGACCGCCCAGGTCAACGCCCTCTCCGATGGCCTGTCGCGGGCGTTCCTCATCGGCGCGTTCATCGCGATCGTCGGCGTCGTGATGGCGCTGCTCCTGCGACGGCCGACCGCATCCGCGACGGCCATCGAGCGCGACGACGCGCTGGCCGCCGAGGGCGTCATGACCGCCGAGGGGACGTCGGCGGCATGACCGGCTGACACAGGGCGGGCCCGGCCCGATGGCGGTGACCCCGCCGCCGTCGGGCCCGCCCTGGCCGGAGCCGTCCTGGGCCCTCGAGGACGGCCCTGTGCCCCCGTGACCCTCCCCACCAGCTGGACCCGGGGCCCCTCAGCGCCTACCGGCTCCGCAAATCCCACCACTCGACGGGACGTCAGCCGAAGGGTGGACGCGGGAGGGGTGCAAGGTCATCGGCGGGTAACGCGACGGGAGGGTAGGCTGTGGCCGTGGCGAGCTACGACTACCGATGCGAGCGCGACGGCGTGTTCGAGCTGACCCTGCCGCTCGGCACGGCCCCGTCGAGCCCCCCGTGCCCGGAGTGCGGCGAGGAAGCCTCGCGCATCTTCTCGGCGCCGCTCACGGCTCCCCCCGGCCTCGACAAGAGCGGTCCGGGCGGCATGACGCCGATACCCGCCCCACCGGGCGCCCGGCCACCGGTTCAGCAGCTGCCGATGACCGCCCCGATGCGGAGCATGCCGAGGCCCTGACCGCGCCGCTGGGTGCGACCCTCGACGTCTCCGAGGGGGTCGATCTGCGACGGCCTGTGGAGCGGCGCGATGCCCCGTGTGAGTCGAGCCCGTGCCCCGGCGACCCGTGAGACTGAGCCGTCCCGCTACGCAACCGACCCTCTAGGCCCGGATCGCGGAAGCCGATAGCTGGAATACGCGTCAACCCTGTGTTGGGACATCCGGGGCGAGGACACGACCGGCATCCCCGAGGAATCGTGATCACGACAGTCGCCGGGTTCTGCATTCGACCCTCTCCGCGCGCGGCGAACGGGGAGGTGGACGGAGGAGACACACACGTGAAGTATCCGCCGCGACCCGGCGATCGGTCACGGGAACCTACGAGACCCGCCGTTCAAGGGCGTCCGGCCATCCGGGCGCGCAGGGGTCGGAGTAGGTTGCCGAGCAGATGACATCGTCACCGCTCCGGCGCACCGTCCGCCGCGCATCCCTCGTCGTGGCCGCCGTTGCGGCGCTCCTCGGAACGGGAACGCCGGCGTTGGCGGCCTCCGTCGCCTACCTCGACGGTCACGAGGTCTGGGTCGCGGCCCTCGACGGCAGCCGCAAGGAGCGCCTCTCCGCCGGCGAGGGCGACTGGATCGCCGTCGCGGCGGCCGACAACGGCCGCGTCTTCGGCGTGCGGCTGGAGGCGGGCAAGATCTTCCAGCTCGCTCGGATCCAGCTCTGGGATTCGAACGGCACCGTCCTCAGCCAGGGGCCGCTGCCCTCGGAGGCCGCCGCCTGGAACTCGTATGTCGCCCCGCTCGGCCTCGATCTCACCTCGGACGGCGTGTTCGCGGTGTACGGGTACGCCGGCCAGGTCGGCCTCGTCCCCAACGCGACCTTCCTCAAGGGCCACTACGCGATCCTCAGCGACACGAAGACGGGCATCACCCCGATCGGGCAGAGCGGCTACCTCCATCCGACGACCGTCGGGCGGCGCGTGGTCGCAGGCCAGGGCAGCCAGGTCGTGGTGCAGTCCTCCGACCCGGGCGGACCGTTCACGACCTCGTGGACGCCGATCATCGACGTGTCCGGCACCGGGCTCACTCTGGGCAGGACGGACGTCGCGGCCACCACCCGCCTGGCAGCGATCGAGCTCGGATCGGATTCGGCCGACGACAAGATCGCCGCCCTGTCGCTGAGCGGGCTCGACGCGCCCGTGACCGTCGGCGCGACGACCGACTGCTTCCTGCCGACGGTCGGCGAGGCGAGCGACCCGAGCCTCTCCCAGGACGGGACCGTCATCGCGTGGAAGGACGCCCAGGGCGTCAAGGTCGCCGGCGCCCCGAGCGGCACCGCCGAGCCGTGCGCGGTGGCATCCGCGCCGATCGTCATCTCCGCCACCGGTTCGAGCCCCTCGATCGGCGGCGCATCCGTCGCCCAGCTGAAGCCGGCGCCTCCCGCCCCCGCCGGCCCGCCGGCTCCCACCACCCCCCCTACGACGCCCGCCACACGTCTCGTCGTCACGCTCCCGGCCAAACGGACCGTGGTCGCGCTGTCGTCGGCCGCGGGCCTGCGGCTGAAGGTGCGCGCCCCGAGAGCCGGGACCATCATCGTCACCGGATCCGTAGCCGCGAAGCGGCTCAGGCTGCGGGGCAGCAAGGCCATCATCGTGGCCACGGGTTCCGTGAGGGCGAAGGCGGCCGGCACCGTCACCGTGAAGGTGCGGCTGAAGAAGACGGCCCGCAAGTACCGGGCGCGCCTGCGCGGCGCGCGCCTCGTATTGAAGATCCGGCAGGGCCGGCTCACCACGACCACGAGGGTCACCCTGCGCTGACCCGCTCGGTCGATCCCGGCGGTCGCGGTGAAGCCGCGTCCTCGCAGGAGCGTCCAGCAGATCGTGGACGGGGAAGGGGAGACCGAGTTGCGGCGCGAGTGAGGGATCTGACCGCTGTTCAGACCTCTGAGGCGCCCCCGAGTGGACTGTGCCCGTGTGGTCGGGCAGCGCATGGTCGGGGAAGACGCTGCCCGGGTGTCATGTCGGAACGGATGGAACGATCGCCTCCCGAGGCCCGCGTGCCTCCGGATCCCGGGTCATCGGGGTGCCGTCCCGGCCGCATCGCGGTAACCGCCCATCGCCCAGTCCGCGACGATGGACTCGTACTCTCCGGCGGCCTCCTCCCACACGAAGTGCCCGGCGTCGAGGACGGCGAGCCGGCAGTTGGGCAGGTTCGCGTGGAGGAACTCGGCATTGGCGAGCGGGACCACCCGATCGCGCCGGCCGGCGATGATCTGAACGGGGATCTCGATCGCGGGGAGACGCTTCGCGAGCTTCGGGAGCTGGTCGGGGTAGGTGCGCGCGTAGCGCATCGACTCGACGAACCGGTCACCGTCGTAGCAGTCGAGGTAGTCGTCGCGGATCTCGGGCGGAAGCGCGTACCCCTCGATCGTGTCGAGCGCCGCGGCGACGATGGCGCGCGGGTCCATCGCGCGGTACCGATCGAGGTCGGGCGCGAGGACCCACTCCGCGAGCGGTCCCTCCAGCTGGAGGGGGACGGCCGCCCCACCGCTGCCGACCACCAGGCTGGAGAGCAGTCTGGGCTGGGAGGCGGCCGCGAACAGGGCGGCGGACGTCCCGATGTCCGGGGCGACGAGGTGTGGCCCGTCCAGCTCGCTCTGCGCGATGAGCTCCAGGAGGAAGTCCCCCATGGCGCGCGGCGACAGGAGATCGTCCCGGCGCTCGGACCCCCCGAAGCCCGGGAGGTTAACGGCGACCACGCGGCAACGTTGCGCGAGGGCGGTCCAGATCGGCGCGAACGCGAAAATGCTCTCGGGCCACGGACTCGTCATCAGGATCGACTCCGACGCGTGTCCGCCGCCGCACTCGGCACAGCGGATCCTCAGCCCCGCGACGGTGCGGTAGCCGATCTTCGTCGGTACGGGCCCCGCCACGACCGCGGGGACGTGATGATCCTCGGGCCAATCCAGCGGAGTCAGCGCGGGCCCGAGCCCCAGCGTCCAGATCCACTCGTCCATCCGCTCACGCCCCCATCATCCGGCGGGGACGATCTGCTGCCCGCCGTCGATGTCGTAGGTCGCGCCGGTGAGCGCCGTGTTGGTCATGAGATGGACGGCGAGCGCGGCGACGTCGTCCGGGCCGACGACGCGCCCGATGGGCAGCGTCGCCCGGAGCTGCTCGCGGCGCTCCTCGAGGGCATCGCCGAGCAGAGACGCCGACAGGGGCGTGTCCACGAAGCCGGGGGCGATGAGGTTGACCCTGACCGGGGCGATCTCGAGCGCGAGGTTGGCCGTCAGCGCCGGCAGGGCGGCGGTGAGCGCCGACTCGAGCGCGAGGCCGGCGCTCGGCCGCCGGGAGCCGGTGCCGCCCATCAGCAGCAGCGCGCCCCCCGGCCGCACCGTCTCGACGGCGTGGCGGGCGACGTGGAGCGCGAGCCAGAGGTCGGCGTCGACGACGCGACGCGCCTCCGCGAAATCCATCTCGTGCAGGGGCGCGTAGTAGGGGCTGCCGGCGGTGACCATCACGTGGTCGATCGGCCGCGGCAGATCGGCGAAGAACTCCGCGAGGCGGGTGAAGTCGGTGGCGTCGAAGGCGGCCGTGTCCCGCGCGCCGACCTCCCGCGCCGCCCGCTCGAGGCGCTCAGGGCTGCGGCCGGTCAGGATCACCTCGGCCCCCTCGGAGCGCGCCAGGCGCGCCGTCGCGAGCCCGATGCCGGCGCTCCCGCCGATCACCACCACGGTCTGACCGTCGAGCGCGCTCACCGTGACCCCGCCGCGATGGCCTTCCGAAGCGCCTTCAGCGCGAAGGCGTGGATCTCCGAGAAGCTCGGGAAGGGCTGGATCGTGTCGTAGAGCACCCCGAGCGGGACGCGTGCGCGGATGGCCAGCGTCGCCTGCTGCAGCCACTCGCCGGCCTCGGGCCCGAGGGCCTGGGCGCCGGTCAGCCGTTCCCCGTCGCTCAGCAGGGTCAGGAAGCCGTTGGACTCGGCGTAGGCGTGGGTGTACGTCGGCATCTTGGGGGTCTCGGACAGGAGCGCCGTGCCGCTGAACGCGGCATCGTTGGCGCCGACCGCGCCCGCCTGGGGGTCGGTGTAGGTGACGCGTGGCACGGCCTCGTAGTTGGCCTGCCGCGGCTCACCGAGGATGTTGGCCGCGACGATCTCGCCTTCGTACTCGCCGACGTGGGTCAGGGGCCAGACGCCCGTGACGTCGCCGATCGCCCAAAGGCGTTCGCCCGCCCGCATGTGGCTGTCCACGGGGATCCCCCGCGCGTCCGGGGTGATGCCGACCGTCTCGAGGCCGATCCCCTCCACCCGCGGACGCCGCCCCGTGGCCACGAGCAGCCGGTCCCCGCGCAGTTCGCTCCCATCGGCGAGCTCGAGCACGCACTCCTCGCCCTCCTGCCGCGCGGCGACGGCCTGGACGCCGACGTGGATCTCGATCCCGTCGCGACGGAGGGCCTCGGCGAGCGCCTCGCCCAGCGGCGCGGGCTCGCGGGCGAGCACGTGCGCGGCGCCCTCGACGAGCGCCGCCTCGCCGCCCAGCCGGCGGACGACCTGGGCGAGCTCGAGGCCCGCAGGCCCGCCGCCCAGGACGATCAGGCGCCGAGGCACCTCGGTCATCGCCGTCGCCTCCCGGGTGCTCCAGAGGCCCGGGAGCTCGCGCAGGCCGGGCACGGGAGGGACGACGGGATCGGCGCCGCACGCCACGACGACGTGCTCGGCCGTGTGGCGTGTGCCGTCGACCTCCACGACGCCCGTTCCGGCCAGCCTGCCGCTCCCCCGGATGAGCGTGATGCCGCGATCGGCGAGCCAGCGCGCCGCGCCGTCGTCGGTGTGGCCGGAGACCATGAAGTCGCGCCAGGCGAGCGCCGCGGCGACGTCCACCTCCGCGCTCGCCCCGATATCGCGCGCGCCCTGTACGGCCTCGCCGGGCCGAAGGAGGGTCTTGGAGGGGATGCACGCCCAGTAGGAGCACTCACCACCGACGAGCTCGCGCTCGACCACGGCGACGCGCAGGCCGCCCTCGGCGAGAGCGGCCGCGCAATGCTCGCCGGGCGCGCCCCCGCCGAGCACGATGACGTCGTGGTCGGAGCTCATTCCGGGAGCTCGTCCCCGGCCTGCTCCTTGACCATGTAGTCCGCGTACCAGTCCGGCCAGTTCGCGTCCTCCTGCCCGGTGCGCTTCTCGTGCTCACCGTGGGCAGCGCTCGCGCGCCGGAGCGCGCTCGCCAGATCCGCCGTGGATGCGAACGCCGTCTGCGCCGAGTCGATACGCCCGGGCAGCCGCGTTGTGACCTCCTGCAGCAGCCAGCCGTTGCCGTCCGGGTCGCTGAAGGTGGCGAAGGAGCTGTAGGTGGCGTGATCGGTCGCGGGCCCGCTGACGCGCCCGCCCGTGCCGTCGGGCTGGAACTGGGCGCCCGGCGAACCGGGGTGGAACACCTCGCTGACCTCCGCGCCGCGGGCGGCGAGCTGGTCGCGCGCCGCCTGGACGTCGGAGACGATCAGGTAGATCCCCTGAGCGGAGCCGGGCGCGGCGGTCGTGATGTTGGCGCCGAACTGAACCGAGCACCCCGAGCCGGGGGGTGTCAGCTGGACGACCCGGAAGCCGTTGTCGAACGGGAAATCAGCGTCGAGCCGCCAACCGAGCCCGGAGTAGAACTCCTTCGAGCGGTCGACGTCGGAGACCGGGATCACGACCACCTCGAGCTTCAGGTCCTCGCTACTGGCCATGCGTTGACCTCCCATGCGGTGTGCCGGCAGGGATCGGGAGATTCCGCTGGCGGCGTCCCGCGGGTCGTCCCGCGTCGCGCACGACCCCAGCCTTACCGAGGATCACCCCGACCCGCCCGCGACTCTCGCACCGCGCGCCCGATCGAGTAAAGCCTCGGCCGGGTTGCGCGGAAGGACCTGTCGAAGCCGGGAGTTCTGCAGACGTCCCCCGGCGGCGTGGAGTCGCCGGGCACGGTGCTCACGCCTCCGTTTCCGGGGCTTCTGGCGCGTGGCGGGCTACGAACCAGGGACCATGCGTCGCCCTCGAACCCTCGGGTGACCGGGCCGGTCTGTGTCCGGCGAGACCCCGAGCCGCGCGCATTTGCGCGAGCGGGCGCCACCCGCTTCCACCTCGCCGCGCGCTCTTCACTCGCCCCGATGGAACCCGCCACGCGGTCGCCCGTGGCCCGAGAGCCCGCGAGCCCTGCTGCGCCTACAGCTCGAGGGTCAGCTCCGAGACCGGGCGCGAGCAACACAGCAGCGCGCGCCCCTCGGGCGGCATGTCAAGCGGCTCGGTCGTGTACTCCACGGACCCGGAGAGGACCCCGCTTTCGCACGAGCCGCAGACGCCGGTCCGGCAGCTGAAGCTGACCGGGACATCGCACGCCTCGGCGAGCTCCAGGAGGCTCCCGTAGCGGTCGTCCCAGGCGACGCGGAGGTCGCTTCGTCCGAAGAGCACCACGGAGCCCGTGGCGGCCGGACCCTCCGGAGGATGTGGAGCGCGCGCGCCACCCTCGACGACGCCCGGGTGGAAGGCCTCCGCCGGCCCGAAGCTCTCCGTGTGGACCCGGTCCGGCAGAACGCCGCGCGCCGCCAATGCCGCTCCCATGCTGCGCATGAACCCGCTTGGCCCGCAGACGTAGAAGTCGGCGTCGACCGGCACTCCGGCCGCCTCCAGGGCGGGGCCGTCCAGCCGGCCGATCCTGTCGGGGGTCGCCTCGGGCCCCGTCGCGTCTGGCGCGCTGTAGCAAATGAGCCTATGGGCGTCCGGTAGCGCCGCGAGAAGGCGCTCGGCCTCCGAGCGGAAGGCGTGCTCCTCCCGATTCCGTGCCCCGTGCAGCCACCAGACCGGACGGGCGTCATGCCGTTCGGAGAGGGCGTGCAGCATCGCGACGACGGGAGTCGCGCCGATACCTGCGCTCACGAGGACGACCGGGCGCTCGGTCTCCCGGAGCGTGAACGCCCCGCGGGGCGCCGCCACGTCGATCAGGTCGCCGATCCTCACTCGCGTGTGCATGTACTCGCTGCCCACGCCGCCGGGCTCTCGCTTGACGCTGATGCGGTAGCCGTCCGCGCCCGGAATCGACGAGAGCGAATAGCTGCGCAGCACCGCCCCATCAGGCCCGCTCGGATGGAGGCGGAGGGTCAGGTACTGGCCGGCGTGCGCTTCCCCGGCCGGCGGATTCGTCCCATCCTCGGGCACGAGCCAAAACGACGTCACATGGAGACTCTCGGGGGTGATGGCCACCACGCGCATCGGCCGAAAGCCCGGCCACGCCGCGACGGGGGCGTCTCGTGTGTCGGAGCGCGCGAGCAGCTCGCGAAACGAGCCCTTCCAGCCCTCGCTGAGGGCGGGAACCCGCAGCGCCCTCTCCAGGGTGCGGCGCGTGCGGCCCGGCAGGTACAGGAGCGCGTCGATCTCCGCGACCGTGAGCTCCTCCGGCCCCGACGCGAGCTTTGCGATCTCGTCGCCGGCCTCGACGAGGCCCTCCTCGATCACGCGGAAGTAGAAGCCCGGACGGTGGTGGGCCACAAGAAGCGATGGCATGGTCGGCTCATCCATGCGCATTCCGACCCGGAAGCAGGTGACACGCGGCTGGGTGACCTCGAAGACGGCGGAGCCGATGCGATAGCGGTCGCCGATGCACACCTCATCGTCGGCAAGGCCTTCGACGGTGAAGTTCTCGCCGAACTGGCCGTAGGCGAAGTCGCCGCGGCCCAGGTGCCGCTGCCAGTAGCGGTACGAGTCGATCTGGTAGACGAAGACCGCTCGATGCTCGCCGCCGTGTCCGGCGCGATCGGCCTGGTCGTCACCCTCGACGTTGATCCGGCCCACCTTGCGCGGACCGGATACCGGCTCCTTCCAGATCGCCGACCGGACCGTCTTGCCGTGCCATTCGACCTCCCGCGGCAACCCCACGTTGACCGAGAGCAGGCGCGGCGTCATCGGGGTGCGAGGTGGGCCATGATGCCCAGGTCAGAGACGCGGAGAGGGGAAGCGGGCGGCATCCATGTGCCGCAACTCCTTCAGACTGTCGTCCTGTTGTCCAGTCGCGCGCCCCGATCGCGCCCGTTGCCCGGGATATCACCTCTCATGAGGTGTGCGCCCGATCGTCCTGCTCTGGGCCCGCTTCGGCCCTGATTGTCGCCCACGGATGACACCCGGTGCCATCGGCTCGACTCCGCCCGCTGGCGGTCGGTTCGAGGGAGTCATGGGCACGCCCCGCCGCCCGGGGGTTCAGGCCGGCGAGCGCCCGAGAGGGTCGGACCGGCGCGCGGACGGCCCGGCAGCATCGTCCGTCCTCTCGAACACCATGCGCTGGTGGTCCATGATCTCCCGCTCGAAGCACGTGCGGTTGCACGCGCGGGCGAGGCACTCCACCTGGTACCGGAAGTCCCGGCTCACCGCGTAGCGCGCCGAGAGTCGCAGCAGCAGCGCGGGGTTGCGCAGGGCCCTCCGGCGCATGTTGCGACGCCCCCACTCGTTCATCGTCGCGATGTAGTCCTGTCTGCCGCTGTTGGCGGAGACCAGCCGGAATCCCTCGGCGTCCCGGACGATCTGCTCCGCCCCGTCCGGAAGCCAGGAGCCCGGATAGAGCTTCTCCAGCAACGCGAGGAGGTACTCGTCGGAGTCCTTGGGCGCCCTCAGCGAGACAGCTTCGTACGGCACGGCGTTCCTGCCCCACACCATGGTCTGAAGGTAGAGGCGGCCGCGCTCGGGCAGCAGGCGCCGACAGAGCGCGAAGAAGCCGCGGTAGATCGCGTCCTGCTCCCCGCGCATGAGCTCCTCAGGCGAGCAGAAGTGCTCGAACGCTCCGATCGACACGACGGCGTCGAACGCGCCCATCTCCCCGGGGACCAGCGTCTTCCAGTCCGCCACGTACGCCTCGAGCCCCTGCCGCCGGCACGCGGCCGCCTGCTTGGGAGAGAGGGTGATCCCGACCGAGTCCACGGCGGCGTCGCGAGCGGCCCGGAGCATCGGACCCCAGCCGCTTCCGATGTCGAGCATCCGCATGCCCGGCCTCAGGTCGAGGGCCTCCAGGACCCAGGCGTGCTTGGCCCGCTGCGCCTGCTCCAGTGTCAGGGAGTCGTCACCGCCGAACAGAGCGCAGGTGATGTCGGGGCACTCGCCCAGGCTGAGGCGGATGACCCGGTCCATGAAGTCGTAGGTCCGCTGGATCTCGCGCTGAGATGCCATGCGTCATATCCTCCGCGCCCCGGCGGCGCACCGGACGGGGATCATAGCCGTCACTCAGGCCGCTCAGACGCACCCCGCGCGGGGACTCGCGGAGTCGGGGGCCGAGAGAGATCGGCGCCGCTGAGACCGGGCCGACGCGCCGCCGTTGACCGGCCTCGGGATCAGCCGGCGAGTGGGGCGACCCTCTCGGCGAAGAGGCCCATCGAACGCTCGACCGTCTCCAGATCGGGGTTCCCGAAGTTCATGAGGCAGGCGATCTCATCGACGCCGAGTTCGGCGTACTCGTGAACGCGCTCGATGCACTCGGCCGGCTCGCCGATGATGAAGTGGTCGCGGGCGGTCACCTCGTGAACGCGCTCGGCGGAGCGGAGGGCGGTGACCCGCGGATGCCCCCAGCGATCGTAGAAGCGAAGAAAGCGCTCCGAGAAGAAGCGCACGGCCTCCTCGCGGGCCGCCCGGCTCGCGACGACGCGGGTCACGCGGTTGAGCCCGATCGGCTTGGCCTCCGCCGCCGCGTCCTCCGACGCCCGGAAGATCCCGACCGCGCGCCGCACGCCCGTCAGGGGTCTGCGTGGCACTGAGATCAGCCCGCGCGAGGATCAGGGCGAGCCGCTCGCGCGATACGCCGGCCGCGCGTCCGCGAAGGTCGGACGCCGAAGGCGGCGAACTCGTCCGCCGCATAGCCCGCCGCCACGCCGAGGATGAGCCTGCCACCGGACATGACATCGACCATCGCCGCGTCCTCGGCGACCCGCAGCGGGTGGTGAAGCGGCAGGAGGAGCATGTTGGTCCCCACGGCGATCCGGCTCGTCGCGCCCGCAAGCGCGGCCGCGGTCATCAGCGGCGACGGATAGATCATCCCCTGCGAATGGTGCTCGTGAGCCCAGACGACGTCGAAACCGAGCGCCTCGGCCCGCGCAGCCTGCGCGAGCATCGCCTCGAAGGTCGGCCGCGACTGTACGGGCGCAAAGCCGAAGCGCATCGAGCGCCTCCCCGGAGTCGACGCCCGACGGTACCCGGGCGACGGAGGGCGACGCAAGCCGGCGGATCGCTGGAGAAGCTCCCGAGCGGCGCCCTGAGGCGCGTCGTTCGGCGAACAGACGAGGGCCGCGAGCGCCCAAGCAGAGCCTCGCGAACCGGTCGAAGGCCCATGGCCCCATGTGTGGGCGCCTGCGAGGTCGTTCAGAGCTCCATCGAGATCCCGCTTGATGGAATCGATGCCCTCAGCCAATGCGCCCGTGTTCGCCTACGCACGAAAAGGCAGCGCCGGCCCAGAAGGCGCGGACCTGCCGCCGGACGTGTTTGAAGCTCATCGCACCGACCGTCTTGCGATTTGTCGCCTGCCCTCCCTCAGCCTGAGATCTGGTTCAGCGACCAGCGACAACCAGGCCTCGTGCGGCCTCCTGCGCCTGGAGGGCCGGCTCAGCACTCCTGAGGATCCCGCCGATCGCCATCGCGCCCTCGGCCAGCAGGACCAGGTGATCCGTCGTCCGGATGGGGAGATCCGCCTCACGCACAAGCATCGCCATGTAGTCGCGAAAGGCCCGCTTGTGCTCACGCGCGAGCTGCGCGATCGCAGGGGTGGTGGCACCGAGCTCGCCGTGAGCGTTGATCCAGGCGCAGCCTCGGAAGCCCGGCTCCTCGAACCACAGGCGCATCCAGTCGAAGACGGCGAGGATCCGCTCGATCGGATCGTCCTGCTGATCGACAAAATCGGCGAGACTGCCGCGCCAGCGCACGTCCCGGCGCTCGAGGAAGGCCTCGACCAGCTGCGCCTTCGAGGGATACAGCCCGTAGAGCCTCTTGAGGGAGAGCCCGGCAGCGGCCCGCACGTCGTCCATCCCCACGGCCTGTATGCCGTTCGCATAGAAGAGACCCTCAGCGGCATCGAGCAGTTGGGTCCGCGCGTTGTCGTCATGCACCGGGAGCCGTTCCTTGACAGTGAGAACGAGCGTTCTTAGGGTATCCCAGATACTCGGAGAACGATAGTTCTCCTCCGACTGAGAGGAATGCGCCCGTGGCCACCCGCCCGCCCGTCCCCCCGTTCACCCGCGAGACCGCGGCCCAGAAGGTGCAGGCGGCCGAGGACGGATGGAACACCCGCGACCCGCAGAAGGTGTCCCTCGCCTACAGCGAGGATTCGGTGTGGCGCAACCGCGACTCCTTCGTCGAGGGGCGCGCCGAGATCGCCGCGCTCCTCACGGACAAGTGGTCGCGGGAGCTCGAATACGCCCTTCGCAAGGCGCTCTGGGCCTTCGAGGGGAACCGCATCGCCGTGCGCTACCAGTACGAGTCGCACGATCGGGAGGGCGACTGGTTCCGCAGCTACGGCAACGAGCTGTGGGAGTTCGACGAGAACGGCCTGATGACTCGCCGGGAGGCCAGCATCAACGACATCCCGATCCTCGAGTCCGAGCGACGGCTGTTCGGGCCGCGGCCGTCGGAGGAGCACGGGAAGGAGCTGCCCCTCCGATAGGGCGCCGTCAGCGCCCGCGCGCGTCGATGCGGCGATCTCGTCCGGGTTGAGCGTGAAGCCGACGACACGCCGGACGGCTAGCGCCCCTCGTCGTCCACGGGGCAGAAGCCGCCCATCCAGACCGGCATCTCGCGGAATGTCGTGGCCTCCTCGGACAGGCCGGCGCCGTAGGTATCGGCGAGGTAGGCCAGGATGCGCCGCCGGTCCCACACGGCCAATGGGCCGTCCACGAGCATCGGCACCTGGGGCGGCTCGCCCTGCGCGGCGACGAGCGCGGCCCGCGCGACCGGGTCGCCGCGCACCGTGATCGCGTCGTAGGAGAGGTCGAGGGCGTCCAGGGCCGCCTTGACCTCCACGCCCTTCCAGCAATCCGGCGCGTCGTAGAGGACCACCGCGTCGCTCCCGTCGTCGGCCGCCACCCGGGTGGATGACGATCGGACACTATCCCCGCCGTCGCAGGACGTCAGGGACCCGAGTGCTCTCGGCCACGGATGTCCGGTTGCCGAGACGCTTCGCCAGACATGGCCCCGCCCTCCGGCCAGGTCACTTCGACGCGCGTACGACCTGATCACCGCCCACGACATCGACACGTTCGGCCAGATCCTCGCCGACGACTCCGTCGAGCACGAGGAACTTCCCGGCGGTGCGCCCGGACCACGATCGACACGTCTTCGGCGCCCGCGGCGATCCCGCGGCCACGTGACGCCCCTCGCGGTCAGGTTGTGACGTTCGCCGCCCCCGGCCGGATGCGAACCCCCGTGGCCCGGGCATGCGGCGGCGTGGCCCTGCCGTTCCGGGAGGAGCGGCCCCGGCCGCGCGTCGCGCGACCGACGAGCGAGAGGGCGAGCGCGACCGCAGCGAGCGCCGGCGTGAGGAACACGAGCGCCGGCACGAGGCGACCTGCGGATCCGACGACACGTGGGGGACGAGCAGGAGCGGCAGCATCGGCGTCCCGCCTCCGACCGCTTGTCTCGACGCCCACGGTCGCCCGCCCGCCTTGCGAGGAGCCTCCCCGGGATGCCCCTATCGTCACGACCCGTCGCGGGGCATCACATCCCAGCCCTCCCGGAGCTGGCCGCCGGTCGAACGCGTCGGGTTGATCGGCGGTCGCACGCGCGGGGGGCGACTAGGCTCGCTCTCCCATGAGGGGCCTCAGCCGTTTCAACCTGTTCGTCGCGTTCGCCTTCACCGTCATGGCCGATCCGGTCTCCTCGGTCGCGTATGCGATCGAGGCTGCCCTCAACCAACTGCACGGCGACCTGTCGCACCTCGTCGTGACGATGACGTTCGTCGTCGTCACCATCGCCGTCGTCGCCGCCGGCTACCACCAGCTCATCGGGCGGTTCCCCAACGGCGGCGGCGGGGCGGAGGGGCTCGCGGCGGCCTTCGGAGAGGGGTGGGCCTTCCTGCCGATCGGGGCCCTCCTGGTCAACTTCACGCTCACCATCGCGGTCAGCTGCGCCGCGGGCGCCGCCGCGCTGATCGCGTACCTCCCGCAGCTCGGCGCGCATCGGACGCTGCTGGCGCTGGGGCTCGCAATCGCGGTCGGCCTGGGCACCTTGCTCGGTCACCGTGCTCGCGTGGCGTTCGCGACGGCGACCCTGGTGTTCATCGCCCTCGCCCTTGTGCTGATCGTCCGCGGCGCGCTCCACCCCTCGGGTCCTGGGGCCGCCGCGGTGGTCGGGGATTCGGCCTTCGTCCCGGTCCTCCTGGCGATGCCCCTCGGAATGGCCCTCGCCACCGGTGTGGAGGCGCCCTCCAACGCCATCGCCCAGCTCGGGCAGCTTGACGATCGTGGGCGACGGCTGTTCGGGCAGCTCACCCTCTGGCTGATGCTCGCGATCGTGGGGCTGCTGACCGTCTCGTTCGCCGTCGTCGGCGTCCGGCTGGGCGTCGGCCATACCGGAAACGATTCGACGCTGCTGGCCGACATCGCGGGGCGCGCCACGGGCAGGGACGGGATGTTCGCGGCGTTCCAGCTGGCGAGCGCGGCATTGCTGCTCGCCGCGGCGGCGTCCTCCTATCTGGCCGGCTCGGGCCTCCTCAAGGCGCTCGCGCTGCACGGCGCCGACGGCGGCGGGTTGCTGCCGCGGCCTCTGGGCCGGGTGAACCGCTTCTATGCGCCGCCCGTCGGCCTCGCGGTGCTGGTCGTGACCGCGACCAGCCTGATCGCGCTGGCCCGGGGAAGAACCCAGGAGGTCGTCCAGTACTACGCCGTGGCCGTGTTCGCCAGCTTCCTCGGAGCCCTGGTCGCATGCGCGGTGCTCGCGTGGCGAGACCGCCGGCGGGCCGCCTTTGCGGTGGACGTGCTGGGGGTCGCGCTGGTGGCCATGGTGCTGATCCTCAACATTCGCCGAGCGGGACCGCTGATCGCACTCGCCGCGGCGGCGACGATCTCGCTGGCGCTCTACGCGATCTGGGTGCGCAGGGGCCGACCCTCCGGTGTCACGACCCTCACGTCGGAGCTGCTGCCGGGGTCGGACCGAGCACCGGGCCCGCCCCCGGGGTGACCCCACCATCCCTGATGAAGGAAGGCCACCTCTACCCCGACCTCGTCCCGTTGATCTCGGAGCCGCAGAGACTCAGGAACAGCGCCGCTCAGGACCTTGGGGCCGATCCCACGTATTGAGATTGCCCGAGCGGCGCGAATAACGGCAACGCATCGGCCAGCTCTTCCCTCGCGTCAGGGCAGCGGTGAGGGAGGGCGAAGCATGGGCGCGAAGAGTGGGCCGCAGCACGTCACGGTCCGACCGACGACGATCGCCGAGGGCATCATCCTCACGGAGATGCGAAAGGTGACGGCCTCGGGCGAGGCGAAGAGGATCGGGGAGGCGGCGATGCCGAGCCTCGGCGAGGTGGCCGGGATCGTCGGCATCGGCGCCCCACAGATCGGCAAGTGGGAGCACGGCGAGGTCCGCGTCGCCGACAGCGATGCCGGTGAGAGGTACGTGGACCTGATCCAGGCGTGGCGGGCGATGGTCGGCCCGCAACCGGCCGAGGAGGGGGACGCGCGGTGACCTCTCCCCCGGACAGTCGCGGCGCCGGTGTAGCCGCGGACCCGGGGGCCATTGCCATCGGCCGCGGGTGGGGGCACAGTCGAGATCTACGGCGCACGACCAAGGAGTTCGTGATGAGCGAGGCCGAGAGCGCGATGCAGGAGGCGGAGGAATCGATGCGCGGCGGCATGAACGAGGTCGCCGCGATGCTCGCCGACCGGGTGGGCAGCCGGGCTGGGGTGCGTGCCATCTTCGGCGATCCCGTCGAGCGCGACGGCGTCACCGTGATCCCGGTGGGACGGATGCGCTGGGGCTTTGGCGGTGGCGGGGGCAGGGGCGGACCCGCCGAGAAAGAGGGTGAGGGCTCCGGCGGCGGTGGTGGTGTCATGGCCTCGCCCGCGGGCTACATCGAGATCTCCGGCGGGGCCGCTCAGTTCCGACGGATCGGCTTCCCGGCATCCCCGGCGACCGTGATGGCGGGGGCGGTCGGGCTCTACCTGGTGCTGCGGGGGCTTCGCGCGTTCCTGCGGTGATCGGTCCTGACCGATGCCCCGGGCGGCCACGCCCGCCCCGGGGTCGCGGTGCACCCCGTCAGCCGGGAGTGGCGTCGCCGACGGTTCGCCGCCGCCGGAGTAGACGCGGACCGGAAGCCCGGTGACGGCGCGGTTGAGCTGGGGGTCATGCCGGCGGCCTCGCAGATCAGGACCACCGAGTGCGGCTGGCCCTGATGCCGGTCGCGCTCGTACCACTCGGCCTGCCTGGCGATCTCGTCCCACCAGGCTGCCGCTGACCGCAACAGCCGTCTCCACCGGCTCGGCAATCTGACCCTCACCGGCATGCCGCTAAGACGCACGGAGACCGGCGCGCCTATCGCTGATGTCGCCCGGAATCGGAGGGTGGTGATCGCGTCATCTGAGCTGCGACGGATCTTCGAGAAGGGCGATGACGTGGTCGAGGAAGGCGGCGGCGGGCTCCCCGTTGACGACGCGGTGGTCGATGGTGAGGCTCAGGACCATCAGCATCCGGGCGACCACCTGGCCGTCGACCACCGCCGGGCGCAGCCGGGCTCGCCCGACCCCGAGGATCGCCGACTGGGGAAGGTCCAGCAGCGGCGTGAAGGCGTCGATGCGGTGTGCCCCGAGACTGGTGACCGTCATCGTCGCGCCCTGCGTCTCCCGCGAGGTGATCGATCCGGCGCGCGTGCGCTCGGCGAGCTCTCGAACCTCCTCGTCGAGTCGCTCGATGCCCGTGGTGTTGACCGCGCGAAGGACCGGTACGATGAGACCGTCGTCCACCGCCACGGCGAGGCCGATGTCGATGGCCTCGACGGCCACCAGCCCCTCGTCGCTCCAGCGCCGCGCCATGCGGGGGTGGTCGCGGAGCGCCAGGCCGCTCGCGCGCACGACCGCCGCCGCGTAGGACGGCCGGCGAGCCGACCGCGCGCCCAGGCGCGCCAACTCCGCCGCGAGGTCGGTCGCGTCGGCCTCGGCCGTCAGCGTGAGCTGAGCGGCCTCGCGCAGGCCGGTGACCAGGCGGGTGGCGATCGTGCGACGCATGACGGACAGGGACTCCGCTCCGGTGGCGACCGGGCTGTCCGAGGCGGAGGCGCCCCGCACGTCGGCCTCCACGACACGCCCGCCGGGCCCCGACCCGGACACCGCGGCGAGATCCACGCCGAGCTCCCGGGCGACCCGGCGGGCGGCGGGCGAAGCGGGCGGCGGCGCTCCAGGTGGGGCCGCCGCGGCGGGCGCCGTCGGCCGCGCGGCCTCAGGCTCGGCCGCCCCCGCGGCGCCCACCTCCAGCACCCCGATCGGCGCCCCCTGGCGCACGACCTCGCCCTGCGCCACGAGGGCCTCCACGAGTCGCCCGTCGGAGGGCGCGCGCACCTCTTCGCTCACCTTCTCCACCTGCACCTCGGCGACGAGGTCGCCGGCCCGCACCGAGGCGCCGGGGACGACGAACCAGGTGACCAGCACCCCCTCCTCCACCTCCTCCGACAGCGTCGGCATGAGGATGTCCTGGCGCATCGCCCCCACCCCGGCCTCAGCGCCCGACCAGCGCGGCCGCAGCGGCCGCGATGGTGTCGGCGTTCGGCAGGCAGAACTGCTCGAGCGGCCGGCTGTAGGGCACCGGCACGTCGGGGTAGGCGAGCCGCGCCGGCGGGGCATCGAGGTAGTCGAAAGCCTCCTCGATGGCCACCGCCATCACCTCGGCGCTCACCCCGAAGGAGCGGTAGTCCTCGTCGACCACCAGCAGCCGGCGGGTCTTGCGCACCGACTCGGCGATCGCCTCGCGGTCGAGCGGGACCAGGCTGCGCAGGTCGATCACCTCTGCCTGCACCCCGCGAGCCGCGAGCGCGTCGGCGGCGTCGAGGGCCCTGTGGACCATCAGCGAGATGGTCACGATCGTGACGTCCGTGCCCTCGCGCTTGACGTCCGCCTTGCCGATCGGGACCGTGTACGACTCCTCCGGCACCGGCCCGGTGGCGCGCGGGTTGGGTGTCATCCAACCGAGCCCCATCACGCCCTTGTGGAAGAGGTAGAGCACCGGGTTGTCGTCCCGGATCGCGGCCGTCATCAGGCCCTTTGCGTCGTAGGGCGTCGATGGCACCACGATCTTCATCCCGGGAAGGTGGGCGAAGGTGCCGTAGAGCGCCTGCGAATGCTGGGCACCGTCCCCGTAGCCGCCGCCGATGGCCGTGGTCAGCACCATCGGGACCGTGACGGCTCCGCCCGACTCGTAGTGGATCTTCGCCATGTGGTTGTAGATCTGGTCCATGCAGACCCCGAAGAAGTCCACGAACATCAGCTCCGCGATCGGGCGCATGCCCGACATGGCCGCTCCCACCGCGGCGCCGATGAAGCCGGTCTCCGAGATCGGAGTGTCCATGACCCGCTCGGGGCCGTGCGTGGCAAGGAGCCCTTCGGTCGCTCCGAAGATGCCGCCGTAGATTCCGATGTCCTCGCCCATCACGAAGATGCGCTCGTCGCGGTCCATCTCCTGGCTGATGGCCTCGGCGATCGCTCGGGACGTCGTGAGCAGGCGTTCGGTTGTGGCTGTCGTCATTCTTCCTCCTCAGTGTCAGGCGAAGACATGGTCGAGAGCCGCCGCGGGGGCCGGAAGCGCCGATGCGCGGGCGAAGGCGATCGCCTCCTCGACCTCGGAGCGGCACGAAGCCCAGACCTCGGCCGCCTGCTCCTCGCTCAGCGCGCCGGACTCGGCGAGCCGGCTCTCGTAGCCGCGGATCGCGTCGCGGCGCTCCAGTTCGGCGATCTGCTCCGCGGTGCGGTACAACTGCGCGTCCCCCTGGAAATGGCCGAGCAGGCGGTCGGTCTTCACCTCGATGAGCGACGGTCCGGCTCCCCGCCGGGCCCGCGCGACGGCCTCCCCGGCCGCCTCGTAGACGGCCACCGGATCGTTGTCGGGAATGAGCACGCCGGGAATCCCGTAGGCGGGGGCCCGGTCGCTGTTGTTGGCGATCGCCGTGGCCTTCTCCTTGGCCACGCTGATCGCCCATGCGTTGTCCTCACAGACGAAGACGACCCCCAGGTCCCAGAGAGCGGACAGGTTCAGGCTCTCGTGGAACGCCCCCTGGTTGGCAGCCCCCTCGCCGAAGAAGGCCACCGCGATGTCGTCGCGACCCATCTTCTTGAAGGCGAGGGCATGGCCGACGGCCGTGGGGATCCCCTCGCCCACGATCCCGCTGCAGCCGAAGGCGGGCTCCTTCGAGAAGAGGTGCATGTGGCCGCCCTTGCCGTGGCCGAGGCCGGTCTCCCTGCCGAAGATCTCGGCCGCCATCATCTTCATGTCCACACCGTGCGCGAGCGCCTGGTGGTGGGGCCGGTGGGTCGCGGTCACCGCGTCGGTCGGGCGCAGGTGCGCGCACACCCCGGCCGCGACCGGCTCCTGGCCGGAGGACAGGTGCATCTCACCGGGCACCGTCCCGGCCGCGATGTCGAAGGCGGGCGTCTTGCCCTCCATGTAGACCTCGACAAGGGTCTCCTCGAAGATGCGGCTTCGAACCATCTGCCGGTGCATCTCGCGAAGCACGGCGTCGTCTGGCATCACGGACCTCCTGCGGTCGTTGATTGGCGTGTGGCTCCGGGGCCTTGGGTCAGACCGCGCACATGCGCGCGCAGGACCCCGGCCGCGTTGAGGACTCGCGGGCCGTCGGCGGCCAGATGAACGCGCGCCTCGTGCCCGGCGCGCAGGACGAGCTCCCGCTCACCGTCGAGCGCCAGGGTGCCGGGGCCGCGCATCGTCACGGGTTCGTCGATGCCGACGTTGTGCATCTCGCGCAGCCACAGAGGCGTCAGGCGACCCGGGCCGAGCTGAGCCAGCAACCGGCGCCCCGGGCGGCCGAACCTCATGTGCACGCCCGGAGCGGTGGCGGCGTCCGGACCGGCCATGCCGGCCACACCCGCGAGCCCCGGCACCGCGGGATCGCCGCCTACGACGAGCGCCTCGATCAGCCGCTCAGGGTCCCACACCGCGTGCGCCCCGACCCACTCGTCGCTCACCAGGGCGACGTCCACGAGGGCGGTCTCGGGGGTGCGGCCCTCGACGGCGATCCGCCATCGGGGCGCCCGCCGGACCTCGCCGCCGAACGCGTCGGGGTCGCGGGCGTAGAGCGCCGCGGCCAAGCCGGCCGCAGTGGGATCGACCGTCTGGGCGAAGGCGTTGTTGGTGCCGCCCGCGAGGGGGACGACGACGGCGTCGGACCAGCCCGCCGCCACCGCCCGATTGGTGCCGTCGCCGCCGAAGGTGACCACGCACGCGGCTTGGGCGTCAGCGAGGGCGGCGGCGGTCCGCCGCGTCTGCTCGGCGCCCCGGCCCTCCCAACCGGCGGCGGGGCGGGCGTCGATCACGGTCGCCTCCGGAAGCGCGGCGAGGAGCGCGAGCGCCCGCTCGACCAGGCGGGTCGGCTCGGAGAGGTAGAGCACCTGCAGGCCGGGCACCGCGGCCAGGCCGGCCAGGATGCGGGCGGTCACGTTGACCCGCTCGTGCACGTCGATGGTGCGCGCCAGCGAGGTGATGCGGCGCACGTCCTGAGCCGCGCCGGAATGAGTCAGTAGACCCACGACGGTCACGGTCCGACCCCGGCGACGCGCCGCCGGCCCATACGCCGCCTCCTCGCGGCTCCGTCGGCCGCTCGGGATCGCGTCCGCCCCATGGCCCCAAGCTCTGCGATCGCCCGGTCGCCGCCATCCGGGCGACTACGCGCCGCCCTACGGCTTTCTACGGCCCGCGCCCAGTGCAGGAACCCGGCGGCCGGGGCCCCGAGGCCGCACCGCCTCCTCTTTGGGCCGAGAATTGGCACAGCTTGAAAGTGACCTTCCGTGGCGGGTCACTTCCACCGGTTGAAGGCCGTCGCGCCTGAGGCGGACCGGCGCGACGTCGAAGGCCGCCTTCCGGGCGGGACTCGGCAGCGCCAACGTCCACGTCGCCCCGTTCCCGCGCCCCGACGACCTCGGGTTGACCGAGGACGAGGCAGCCGAGCACGCGCTGCGGGAGCTCGACCTGCTGCACCGGCACCGACTCTCGCCCGGGGGGGGACCGCCTGCTACATGATCGAGCCAGTCCAGGGCCACGGAGGATGCCTGCCCGCCGGCCGGCGCTTTCTCGAGGGCCTGCGCGAGCGGGCGGATGCCCACGGCGAGCTGCTCGTTTTCGACGAGATCCAGACGGGCTTCGGGCGGCCCGGCGACTGGTTCGCGGGGGGAACCTACGGAGTCGAGCCCGACGTGATGACCATGGCGAAGGCGATCGGCGCCGGCTTCCCTCTGTCGGCGATCGGCGCTCGCTCCGAGGTCATGGCCACCATGGGACCCGGCGAACACGGCTCGACCTTCGGAGCGACCCGGTCTCCTGCGCGGCGGCGCTCGCTGGCATCGACGCGATGGAGGCGGAGGGCCTCCCTGCACACGCCCGCGTGCTCGGCGCCGGGGGCATGCAACGGCTCGCACGCCTGACCGAGTGCCACCCGCAGCTCAGGGTGCGGGGCCTCGGGCTGATGATCGGGGTCGAGGTCGTTGACGGCACCAAGGTCACGGCGTGCGCGAACGTGGCGGCGGCCATCCAGCGGACTGCCCTGGCCGCCGGGGTGCTCCTGATCACGTCGATCCCCGAGGCGAACGCCATCCGCATCCTGCCGCCGCTCGTCATCACCGACGACGAACTGGCGCACGGCCTCGACGTCTCGGAGCAGGCCGCCGGTCAGGCGCTTGCCGGACCCTGACGAGCCCGCATCAGCGCGAAGTAGAGCTCTTGGGTCTCCGGAGACGGATCGGCCGAGCGCGCCTGGCGCAGCGCCGAACGACACGCGTGGTACTGGCGGAGGGCGAGCGCGGTGTCACCGGAGGAGGCGTGGCACCGCATGAGCCCGCGATGCCACGCCTCCTCCTCGGGCGCGGCGTCGGCGAGCTGAGCGAAGTGCACTCGCGCCTCGTCATGCCTCCCGTCGCCGAGGAGCGCCTCCGCAAGCCGACCGCGGAGCCGGTCGATCGCCTGCCGGCACGCGACCCGCAGCGCCCTCCCCCATTCAGCATCAGGCCAGTCGGTGAAGGGCGGCGCTCCGTGCCGCGAGAGAACGACGGCCAGGTCGTCCGCCGACCGGTCGCCGTCGGTGCCCTCGGATGCCCGCAGCAGGTCGCGCACGTCCCAGGCGTCGTCGTCGCGGAGCGCGAGCCGCAGGGTGGCGCCCTCCTCGACGAAGCGGGAGCCAACGGCGTCCCGAAGGCTCCCTATCGCCGCGTCGAGCGCGGCGCGGCCGGCAACCGGTGAATGACCCGGCCACATCCACTGGACGAGCCGGTCCCGGTGGACGGGCACCCCCCGGGCGGCGAGGAGGGAGGCCATCATCTCTCGGACCAGTCCCTCACCGCAAAATGGTGAGCCGTCCTCGCTGACAACCGAGAACCGGCCGAGACTCTCTACGCGCAAGGCCGGCCCGCTCCCGTCAGACGCAGATCCAGGGCCGGCCGGAGCCGCGACACCGTCCCCCCTGAGTTCGGCGAGCACCCGCCGCGCCCGCTCTTCGTAGGCGGGTGTCGCGAGGACGGCGAAGGTGGAGAGGGCGGCATCGGCGTGAATCATCGCGGCTGCCGGATTGCCGAGCCTCTCCTGGACCCGGGCCAGGTCGAGCCGGGTCGCGGCGTGGTCGAAGCGCGCGTCGATATCGGCGAAGCGGTCGAGGGCCTCGTGCAGGAGCGCGCGGGCGTCCCCGAGTTGAACCCTCGGCCTCATCGAGACGCCCTGCGACGCGCGTGCCGATCGCGATCGCCCACGGATAGGCGGTCGCCCGGCTCACCTCGAGAGCCTCGATCGACGCCCGGCGTGCATCATCGCGCCGTCCCGCCGCGAGGTAGGCGTCGGCCAGCCATGCGCCGAACCACCCGACCAGACGCGAGTAGCCGAACCCGCGGAGGGCATCGATGGAGCGCTCGAGGTGGGCGATGGCCTGGACATGATCGCCGGCCTCCCGGTGACAGAAGCCGAGCCACCCCGTGCTATAGGCACTGTTGAGCGGGTCGGGGGATCGCTGCAGGCTGCGCGTGGCGTGCAGGACGCCCGCGGCCGCGTTGCCACGCGTTGCCTCGATCCACCCGAGGTTCCAGTCGCTGTAGCTCTGGAGGCGGGGGTCGTCGCGCTCGACGCCGATGGCGTTCATCCGCCGGCAGTCCCGCAGGGCATCCTCGAACTCACCCCGGTCGAGGTGGCACAACCCCTTCCATGACGATGCGTGTCCGAGCCACCACCACCAGTCGTCCGATCCCTCCAGCAGCTCGACCGCGCGCCGCCCATGCTCGACGCCCTCGGCGTAGCGGCAGAGCCAGAAGTCCTCGCGGGTGAGCACGTAGTGGGCACGACCGGCCGTGAACCGATCCCCGAGGACGGTTGCCGCGTCGATGGATCGCCGCGCGTGCAGATGGGCCGCCTCGCTGTTGCCGAGGTGAGTGTGGAAGTACGACAGCCAGAAGTCATGCTCGGCGACCTGCGTGGCCTCGGAGGGATCCGGATGGGCAAGCGGCGACTCCAGCCGGTCGAGCGCATCGCGGAAGCGCCCAAGTAGGTAGAGCGTGAAGGCGAGGCGGAAGACGATCGCCGGCGCTCGCCTGCGGAGTCCATCGGTCCCCGACTCGTCGATGTGCCCGAGCGCCAGCTCCAACGCCTCTGCCGCGCTCTGGTTCGAATACGCCTGAAGCGCCCTCTCCGCGGCGAGCACGAGATAGTCGACCGCGCGCACGTGTTCGCCGGCCCGGGAGAAGTGGTATCCGAGGAGCCCGTAGGAGTCGTCGGACCGGGCAGCCTGGAGGGTCTCCAGGGCCTCTCCCGCCAGTCGGTGAAGGTCTCGACGACGGCTGGCCAGGAGGCCCGAGTAGGCCACGTCGTGGGTCAGCGCATGCCGGAAGACGAGCACCCGGCGGTCGCCGCCCTCCTCGAAGAGGAACTCGCGTCGCCGCAGCTCATCGATCAGTGCATCCAGATCGCCTTCCCCGTCCCAGATGGCCGCCAGCAGCGCACGCGGGAACTCGCGCCCCAGCACGGACGCGGTGCGCAGTAGCCGACGGGGGACGGGGTCGAGTTGGTCGATACGCGCGAGCAGCACGTCGTGGACGGTCGCCGGCACCCCGCCCGCCCCCAGGGCGCCTCCCGCCACCGCGTAGCTCAGCTCCTCGAGGAAGAAGGGGTTCCCGTCCGCTCGTGCGATGGCGGCGTCCACGATGTCGTCGGGGACCGCCATGTCACCGACGATCGACTCCACCACATCACGGCTCGCGGCGGCCGAGAGCGGCGGTAGGGCGAGCTGGGTCGCGTACGAGACGCCCATCCACGGCGCCGGGAAGCCGGGTCGGAAGGTACAGAGAATCATCGCCTTACGGCCAGGGAGGGCCTCGACGAAGCGGCCTACGACCTCCTGGGACACCGGGTCCATCCAGTGGAGGTCTTCGATGATCAGGATCGTCAGAGCCTCGGCCGCCTCCGCCGCGAGGAGCGCGACCAGGCTCTCGAGGGTCGTCTCGCGCACAGCCTCGGGGGAGCGCTCGCGGAGAAGTGCGTCGCCCGAAGCGGATCCGAGAAGGCTGGCGAGGAAGGGTGTGTGACTTGCGCCACTGAGGCCCAAGGCGTCCAGGCGACGCTCGAGGGCCGGGACGACGGCCTCCTGAGACGCGTCGGCGGCCAGGCCGACCTGCGCCCGCACGATGTCGACGATCGGCACGAACGGCGTCGCGGTCGCGTACGACACGCACCGGCCCTCTCGCACACGCACGCCGGCGGCGGGACCGGCGAGGAACTCCGCGACCAGCCGCGACTTCCCCATGCCCGCGTCTGCCGCGATCCCGATCACCTGCCCGCGTCCCGCCCGCGTCTCCTCCAACAGCTCCGCGAGCGCCATCAGCTGTCGGTCTCGGCCCACGAATCTCGTGACGCGCCGGTGCGCGCGATCGAGACGGGACACCCGCTTGCCCCGTCCGGTGACGACGAAGGCCGGAGCATGGTTGCCCTCACCCGGCGCGAGCGCCTCGCACATCACGTATCCACGAACAGCCTCTTCGGTCGTCGCACCGATGAGGATCGCGCCAGGCTCCGCGCGTCGCGAGAGGTCGTAGGCCTCCTCGATCGGGCCGCCGGCCACGCCGACGACCCGCGAGCCCTCGATGTTGACAATGGCCTCACCCGTTGCGACACCGAACACCGCCTCGACGGGTTGCGGCCCCGCCTCCGACCAGAGTCCCGTGAGGCCACTCCGCAGCGACATCGCCCAGAGGACCGCCCTCTGCGCGTGATCCTCCCGCGCAAGAGGAACGCCCAAGAGCGCGGTGAGCGAGGCGCCCGTCTGGTCGACGATGGCGCCGCCGTACCGGGCAACCTCCTGGCCTGCCAGGCCGGCGAACGCGAGGAGGGACTCATCGTCGATGTAGTCCGAGCGGGCGCTCTCGACGAGGAGCTCACACCGGACGGCGGTGAGAAGTCGTCGCTCTGCCCCGTCCTCCGCGGACCCCAGGCGCGCACCGCACTCGTGGCAGAAGCGCTGACGTAGCCCCGTCGAGACGCCACATGTTGGGCAGGGCTCTTCAGGTGCCACGTAGGCCCATCCCCGCTGCCTCCCCTCTGCACTCGAGCAGGGCCATCTTCGCCCACGCGATCGCCGGCCGCCAGGCTCCTCAGATCAGTCCAGACGGCGACCGGCGTGCCGTGGCTCACCACGATGGGCATCCACGCATCACCAAGATGCAAAGGGGTCCGGCTCCTGATCGATCCAGGTCCACAGGACGGAGTGCCCGGCGTCGTTCGATGAACAGACGGGAGCCGCGACCTGCGAATTCGCTGTGGCCCTGATCGCCGGGCGAACACGCCGGGAGGCCGAGGTCTCGGCCGATGGGCGCGGTAGGACTCGAACCTACGACCCAGGGATTATGAGTCCCCTGCTCTAACCAGCTGAGCTACGCGCCCGGATGAGCGTGAGTATGCCCCCTGGGGACGGGCCGGCGCGTGCGTGCGCCGGCCCGTCGGGGTGCTCAGGGACTCGTCGTTGTTGCGAGCGCGGCCAGGGCCGTGCCCGCGCCCTGGCAGTCGTAGAGCCCCGCCGGAGCGCTGGAGTCCGCGTCGGTCTGAAGCACGCAGGCGTTCTCGACCGCGTTCATCGCCGTGGTCGCGCCCGTCCGGCCATCGGCGAATCCGGCTCCGGCGCCCGAGGAGCTCGCCATGACCCAGCGGATCTTGCCGCCGGCCACGGCGTCGGCGAGCCAGCTGACGCTGACCTCGCTCTCGCGTCCCGAGAAGCCGCCCAGGCCGGCGACATCGTCCCCGGACGAGATGATCGCCGTCGCCGCACCGGACTGACTCGAGGTCACGACGGTGCCGCCCCCGTTGGCGGCCGCGTACGCGGCCGCCTCGGTGAGCGAGCCATCGTCCCCGCCGAACTGGCCGGCGCCTGCCCCGGCCCCGCTGCCTCCCCGGAAGCCCGGGACGGCGCCCGCGCCTCCCGGAGCGACCCCGGCGATGCCACCCGGGCCGGGGACGCCGGCGGGCGGAGTGCCCATGCCCGCTCCGCCGCCCGGGCCGGCGCCCATCCCGCCGCGCCCGGGCCCGCCGAACGAGGTCGTCTCGGGTCCGCCCGCGGGAAAGGTGCCGCTGGTGGCGTGACCAAGGGTCTGGAACGACCAGGCGACCGGGGCGATCATCAGGACGCTCATGGCCGTGACGAGGCCGATGTGGCGCATCCGGTCGGTCTGGCCGAGCACGAGGCCGGCGACCCCGGCGCCGCCGGCGACCAGCACGAGGGGCGCCAGCCAGCCCGGCTGGCCCGCCGTGTTGTGCAGCACGACGAGCTCGCTGAGCACTCCCCCCGCGAGAGCGAGCGGCCCAAGTACCTGCAGCATCCCCCGGTCCTTCAGGATCTGCCCGACCGTGCCGCCGACGAGCGCGGCCGTGAAGGGAGCCAGCAGCGAGACGTAGTACGGGTGGAAGATGCCGCTCGCCATGCTGAAGGCGATCGCGGGCACCAGGAAGGAGCCGCCGACGGCGATGATCCAGCCGGTGCGGGGGTCGGAGCGACGCAGCCGGCTCGCCACGGCGATCCCGACACCGCCGACCACGGCGAGGCCGATCAACCACCCCGCCTGGCCGCCGAGGCTGGCGTTGAGCAGGCGCAGCGGGCCGGTGCCGCCTCCGAAGAACCCACCGCCACCGCCCCCGCCCGCCGCGGCCGGCGCGCCGGCCTGGCCGTCGAGGCGGCCGAGTCCGTTGTAGTTGAGGATCAGCGACCAGATGCTGTTGTCGCCGGTCCCCGAGACCCAGGGGCGGTCCGCCGAGGGCGTCAGCGCCACGAGGAGCGGCCACGCGAGACCGACCGCGATCATCGCGCTGCCCGCGGCGGCCATCGATTTGAGGGCCGCGATCCGGCCGCGCGGCGCCACCCACATCCACGCCGCCGCGAGCCCGGGCAGGACCAACAGCGCCGCGCCCATCTTGGTCTCGAACCCGAGGCCGACGAACACGCCGGCCCAGACCAGCCACCTGGTGCGCCCGTCCTCGAGGGCCCGGAGCGCGAACCACAGCGCAGCCGTGGAACAGAGCACCAGCAGGGCGTCGGGATTGTTGTGGCGCGAGACCGCCACGGCGATCGGCGTTGTTGCCATCGCGAGGCCGGCCACGGTACCGGCCACCCGGCCCCAGTGGCGCCGCACCAGGTCGTACACCAGCACGACGCTGACGACGCCCATGATCGCCTGCGGCACGAGGATGCTGAGCGAGTCGAAGCCGAACACCCTCACCGAGAGGGCCTGGACCCACAGGGCGAGCGGTGGCTTGTCCACCGTCATCACGCCGCTCGCGTCGAACGACCCGTAGAGGAAGTCGTGCCAGTTGGCGCTCATCGAGCGCGCGGCGGCCGAGTAGTACGTGTTCGCCCAGCCGTTGCGGGAGAGCGCCCACAGGTTGAGCAGGGCCGCCAGTCCGATCAGCCCGAGCAGCTCGGGTTGCGGTCGGCGGAGCGTGCGGGCAAAGCCCACGAATCGCTCGCGCAGACGCCCCGCGGGCGGCAGTGGCTGACGTGCGGTCGTGGTCACGGGCGGGCCTCCTGGTGGGTGAACGGGCCTTGGACGAGTGTCGGGTCCCTCCGTCAGGGACCCCGGGGAGGGGCCTATGAGCTTCCTGGGAATCGCTCCGCCGTCGGGGCCGCGTGCGGATACCCCGCAGGCGGGTGCGGAGTGCCGCGGATGCGAAAGGGCGACGGGCCGTCCGACGATGGGTGTCCGCGACGAGAGGAGCAGAAGTGATCGAGAAGACGAGCGGGCCGGGACACGAGCCGGCGTCACCGCCGCGCTGCCGGGAGTGCGGCGCGCCGCAGGTCAGCAACGATGCGCCGAACGAGGAGATAACCCACTGCGAGTGGTGCGGCGCCGAGTATCCGGTCCCCGTCCAGAGGTGACGTGAGCGGCCCCACGACGATCGAGGCCGAGGCCCTGACCACGATCTACCGAGGGGGCGCGCGCGGCGTCGGGAGCCTGACCCTCCGGATGGCCACTGGAGAGGTGTTCGGCTTCCTGGGGCCTACGGCGCGGACAGGAGCACGACGATCCGGATGCTGCCCGCCCTCGAGGAGGCGGAGGGGTCGTGGAACGTGCGGACGAGATCGACGAGGAGGTGGGGCGGTGACGGGCACATCGTGCTGAGCTTCCCGGGAGTGGGCGCGGGCCATGCCGTGCGGCTGCGAGAGCTGGCCGACGTGGGCTGCGCGGTGACCATCGAGCGCGAGACCGGGGGCGACGAGCGATGCATCATCGCGTCCCGCGGCCGGCGGGTGATCGGGACCGGGGCGACCGCCGACGCCGCGGCCGCCGACGCCCTGGAGCGCTGGAGCGCGGATCCCGGCTGACCGCGGGCCGCGACCACGCAGGGGTCTCGGCGCCGGCTCAGCCCCCTCGCCGACCGGGTGACGTCTCGCAGCGCACCTCCGACAGCGGGGTGAGGCGCACGCATCCGGGCGCGAGCGTGTTGGACTCGCGCACAACCACGGCCCACCATGCGTCGGCGCCGCGGTGGATGGCGTAGATCGCCTCGCCCTGCAGGCGGACGTGCCGCTCGTCCTCCCACGTCTCGGCGGTCACCGGGATGCTGGGGAGGGGCAACAGCGCCGGCGGGACGACGTCGTCGAGCGCTTGGCGCGCCCGTTCGGAGCAGAGGTTGACTGCGGTCGGAAGATCCACGCCATGCCTCCTGTAGTCGGTTGGCTCGCGCCCATGCCGAGCGTGCCATCGTAGCCCCCGCCGGCGCACGGCGGGGGCCGTCCGGATCAGTCGCCGGTGCCGACGTTGACCACCCGGGGGGCGGGCGCGACCGGCTTGGGGATGGTGATCTTCAGGACCCCGTACGCGACTCGCGCGTGGATGTCGTCCTCGCGCACGCCCTGGGGGAGCATGAACCGCCGCTCGAAGCCCCCGTACGAGCGCTCGAGCCGGTGGAAGCGCTGCTGGTTCACCTCTTCCTCGAGCCTGCGCTCGCCGGCGATGCGCAGCACGCCGTTCTGCACCGTGATCTGGATGTCCTCGTCCTTGACCCCGGGCAGTTCGGCGGTGATCACGATCGCGTCGTCGCCCTCGATCACGTCGCTGGACGGCGACCATCGGTATGGCAGCGTCGGGGGACCGGCCTGATTCACGAGCCGGTTGACCTCGGCGCGCAGCGATCCGACGTCCCCCAGGGGGTCCCATCGGATGATGTCGGTCAGCATGTCTCCTCCTCGTGTGCGACCTCCACCGACGGTAGGCCCGCGCGAGGCCCCGGGCGTCCGTGCCGACCCGGATCGCGTCTGCGGGTACTAGGAGGGGCGGCTCACCGCGGACACCTGCACGTCGTCCAGCTGGATGTCGCCGTTGGTCGTCGCCCACGCCACGTCGGCGGCGTCGCGGCCGGTCGCGATCCGCACCAGACTGGCGACCGGCGCGAGCCCGGTGACGTCCACGATCCTCCAGGCCGTGCCGTCATGGGCCTCGAGGAGGGCGTGGAAATCGGGTGGGTCGGGGAAGGGCGCGTACGCCGCGACCACCCGGGCCGGCACCTCCAGGGCACGCAGGAAGCTGACGCCGAGGTGGGCCATGTCGCGGCATACGCCCTGCCGGGCGAGCAGCGTCTCGTCGGCCGTTGTCAGCGCGTCGCTGGCACCCGCCTGGTACGCCACCCGGTCGCGGATCCAGTCGCCGACCAGGGAATCAATGCGCGGGTGCGAGGAACCTCGCCGAAGGTGGAGGCGGCCGTCGGCGCCAGGGCGTCGGAGGTGGCGTAGCGGCTCGGCAGCAGCCACGGAAGCAGGTCGAACGCGAGATCGGCACCGTCCGGAAGGGCGACGTCACCGTGAAGGGCCTCGCGGGCGTCCCCGTCCACCTCCACGCTCGCTCGGTACCGCACCCGCACGGCTCCGCCATCGGTGTGCAGCCGCATCAGCCGGGTGCCCAGCGCATCGGCCGGCCCGTACTCGATGCGCGCGCCGTCGGCCGACACGTCCTCGTCGATCAGCAGCTGATCGGCCGCCTCGGCGACGCGCACGATCAGCAATGCGCTGCCGGGACCGTCAGCGGTCCAGGACATCGTCGATTCGATCTCAACGCGGGCACCAGACATCTCTTCCTCCGAGCGTCCAGGGTGCCCCCCCAGGGCAGTCTCGCAAACCCTGACGGCGGAGGAGGCGGGGACCGGGGCCGACCCGCTCAGCGTCGGAGTATGGCCCACACCCGGCCGGGGGAGCCCCCGTCCGCCCGCACCATCCGCACCCAGAGCAGCGTCATGTGCTCGAGGTGCAGCGCCTGGGCGATCCCGCCGACGTCCACGGGCTCCCATCCCAGCTGCCGGATGAGGCCGCCGACGACCTCCTTCGCGTCGGCGTCGTCGCCGCAGAAGAGCATCGCGGGCGCGACGTCGGCGGCGGGATACGCGTTGTCCTCGAGGTTCTCGAAGCCATAGATGCTGAACGCCTTGATCACTCGGGCCCCGGGCGCCGCCTCCTGAACCACCTGGGCGCCGGAGCGGGCTCGCAAGGGGTGGGTCAGACCGGGTCCGACCGGGTTGGTCGCGTCGATCAGCACTTTGCCGTCCAGCGCATCACCAAGATCAGCCAGCACCTGGGCGTTGGCCGCGAAGGGGGTCGCCAGGACGACCACCTCGGCCGCCGCCACGGCGTCACGCGACGTGGCGGCGATCAGCTCCGGGTTCCGGGCGAGGAGGGCGCGCACGCTCGCGGCCCCCGGATCGGACGCCGCCACGCTCACGCGGTGGCCGGCGCGTTGGAGGTGGTCGGCCAGGGGCGCACCGACCCGGCCCACCCCGATGACCGCGATGGCGGCCGGCGCGGTCTCAGACACCGAGGGCCTCGATGACGAGGCGGGCCGCGGCGGCGCCCGAGTACTGCTGCTGCCCGGTGATGAGATTCCCGTCGCGTATCGCGTGCGGCGCAAACGGCCGGTGCACGACGAAGTTGGTGTTCGGAAGGCGCCGCGCGCGATCCTCGATACGGAAGGGCTGAACCGCCTTTCCGACCAGATCGTCGGCGAATTGCTCCTCGCTGTTGGCGAAACCGGTCCAGGTCTTGCCATCCACGACAAGAGCTCCGCTCGAGGTCGCGGCCGACAGGAGCGCGCACGTCGCGTGGCAGACCACGGCGGTCGGCTTGCCCGCCTCGAAGAACGCGGCGATGAGCCGGTGGACACGTGGATCATCGACGAACGTGTACATCGGCCCCTGGCCGCCGACGAGGAAGACCGCGTCGTGGTCGCCCACCGAGACGTCGGCGAGCGGCGGTGTCGCTGCCAGCAGCGCCGCGTGAGACGGGCTGCGCGCGAAACCGCGGCTGATCAGGTCGTCCGCCGAGTATCCGGATGGGTCCTCCGGGTCGCTGAAGCCGTCGGCCGTCACGGCCCCTCCGTCCGGGCTCGCGATCTCGACGCGGTAGCCGTGCTCGATGAACTCCCAGTAGGGATGGGTCAGCTCCGACCACCAGAAGCCGATCGGCCAACCGGTCTGGGTCGAGGTCGCGGGATTGGACACCAGCATCAGAACGCGCTTCGGCGCGGCGGGGTCGAGGATGTCGATGGATGCGGACATGGCTCGCTTTCGCGTTCGCTCACAGATTGCTGGTCACATTTGCTTGGACTCAAGTTGTTGTCAAGAGCATCGGCCTCTAGGTTCCGGCGGTGAGCGCGACATCCCGTGATTCGGTTGACGCGATCGTCGATGGGTGGCGGGCGGTCCGCGACGACCTCGACGTCTCGCCGATCGAGGTGATCGCCCGGCTCGGGCGGCTGCGGGCGATCGTCGAGCGACAGATCGAGAGCGTCCTCGCCGATCACGGACTCACCTCCGCGGGGTTCTCGGCCCTGGCGGCCATCTCCCGCCTCGCCGGACCCGAGGGCGTCACCCAGGTGCGCCTGATGGATGAGCTCAGCCTCACCTCGGGCACCATCAGCGTCCGCATCGACCGGCTCGTGGCCGACGGCCTGGCCGAGCGCCATCCGGACGCGGCCGACCGGCGGGGAACCCGGATCACCCTCACCGACCGGGGACGCGAGGCGTTCGAGAGCGCGGCGCCCGCGCACCTCGCCAACGAAAACCGGCTGCTCTCGGCCCTCTCCCCCGGCCAGCGGCACGACCTCGCGTCGCTGCTACGGCGTCTGCTGGTCGACCTCGAGGAGCGCCCGCCGACGGACGACGGGCCCGTGGAGCGGCTCGGCCTGACCGTCGCATCGGCGCACACCACCGCCGCGATGCGTCAGGCCGTGGGGCTGCCCGAGTGCGTGGGCCTGCTGGTGCGCGCCGTCCGTCCGGGCGGCCCGGCGGCGCGCGCCGGCGTCGTGCCCGGCGACGTCGTGACCGGGGTCAACGGGCGGGAGGTGCGCGCGATCGTCGACCTCCACGACCCTCCCGGCGCGACGGGCGACGACGCACTCACGCTTCGGCTGGCGCGCGGGGCCACCCAGACCGAGGTCCGGGTGACGCCCGTCTAGGAGAGTTCGGGCCGGGCCTGCGGAGCGCCCAGCGACACCGCGTCCCGCGAGGGGTGGACCACCTCGCCGTGGACACCCTCCGGCACCGAGTCCGGCTCCTCGAGCGCGACGGCGAGCGCCGCGCAGGCCACCTCGAGCTGCTCCTCGTCGGGGCCGCGGGTCGTGAGCCGCTGGGCCCACATGCCCGGCCACGAGAGGAACTCGAGCCTGCCGTGCGCGTGCAGCGAGGCCTGGCGCTGGATCTCGAAGGCGATGCCGGTGACGATCGGCGCGCCGATGATGCGGGTGGCGATGAGCGCCGGGTAGGTGAAGATGCCGGTGATCGCGAGCACAGCGCCGTAGACGACGATGGAGACCAACGCGGAAACGACCAGGAACGAGGTGCCGCAGCGCGGATGGAACCGGCTGAAGCCGGCGGCCGCGGCGGCGGTCAGCGGGTGGCCGGCCTCGTGCGTCGCGATCGCCTTGTGCTCGGCGCCGTGGTATTTCAGGATCTTGCGGAACGGCCGCAGGAGGCTGAGGAACATCAGCATTCCGAGCAGCAGCGCCAGGCGGATCGCGGCGTCCGCGACGATGAAGGCCGCACCGGTCAGGCCGGCCTGCTTGGCGATCACGATCGGCCCGATGCGGAACGCGGCGATCTGGATGGCGGCGCCCAGCACGGCGCCCACGCCGATCGCGACCTTTCCCCACACGCCGAGGGTCGGCTCCTCCTCGACCGGCTCGAGCTCGCCCTCGGGGTAGACCTCCTCCCACCGCAGGCGCTCGCTGATCGACATCGCCTTCTGGCCGGTCGTGACGGCGGAGCGGATGGAGACCACACCCCGCATCAGCGGCCAACGCGCCCAGCGGCCCTTGGGCGGTGCGACGTCGAACGCATCGGTCACGATCACGCCGTCCTGCTCGCGGCGAACGGCGATGCCGACCCGCGAGCGGGTTCGCATCATCACACCGCCGGGAAGGGCGCTGCCTCCGACCGCGGCCGCGGCCTCGTCGCTCTTAACGCGTGAAATGCCCGTCGCCTCCCACGGGTGAGTCGCCTCTCCCATCGGCCGATCCATCCGGCGAGTGTAGACAACCGCCCGTCGCGGCTACCCCACCTCGGGCGCCGGCCGGTCCGTATTGGCGTGGTCCGGGATGGTGACCGAGAGCTCGATCAGCTGCGCCACCTGCATTCCGGCGACCTTCAGGGCCTCTCGCGCGAGGCGGCTGCCGTCGCGCGCGGCGTCGGCCATGCCGAGACGAACCTCGATCCAGAACGTCGCGCTCACCGAGCCGTCGTCGCCGCTGGACGTGCCCTCCACATCGTCGATCCCCGGCATCGACGACAGCGCCGCCGCGAGACGTTCTGCCGCATTGGCCCCGAGGGCCTCACCGGAGATCGCACAGAAGCGGACGCGGTAGGCGGACACCCCCCTAGCCTACCCCCGGACGCGGCGCTCCCACTCCGGCACGCCCGAGAGGTCGATCAACTCGTCGAGGGCATCCAGCGCCCCGACCACCTGGTCGGCCGGCACCTCCGCGCAGGCGATCCACTCCCACACAGGGCCTGAGTCGAGGCGGCCCGTCAGCCCGATCGCCTGTTTGCCGCCGGCGTCTCCCATCGTCACATGGGCCCGCGAGATGCCCCGGTGCGGTCCCAGCACCAGCGTCAGCCGGCCCCGCGCATCCAGCAGGTACGGGCCCGCCCCGTCGCTGAGGACCACGGCGAGCGTGACCTCCACCAGCAGGCGATCCCAGGTGGCCGGATCCATCGCGGCGACCGCCGTCGCGGCTGCCTCGCCCTCGGGGCGGGTGACGCCGCCGAACCGCACCGCTCCGTCCGGCATCTGGAGGCCCCACCGGCGGCTGATGTCACCCGAGCCGATCGGCGCCGAGGGCTCGGCCACGATCTCGATGCCGCGCGGTGCGTCGCTGCCGGGAGCATGGCTCACGCCGCCGAGGATATGGGGCTGGTGGATCTGCGCGCCGCCGCCGATGTAAGAGGGAGCCCACCGCACGGAGAGCGGGGGACCGCCACGCCACGGAAGGCGCCTCATGCCCACTCACCGATCGCCCCGTCCCCTTCGCGCCGACGTCGCCCGCGCGCTGCGGGCGCACGACCGCTGGCTGGCCGGATCGCGGGTCAGCGCACGCCGGATCGGATCCGACCCCGGCTCGGCGATCTTCGCGGGAGCCGACCTCTGCGGCGCCGATCTCTCGCGCGCCGACCTCGACGGCCACGACCTGCGCGGCACCGACCTGGGCGGCGCGCGCCTCGAGCGCGCCAGCCTCCGCGGCGCCGACCTGCGTGGCGCGCGCCTCGACGCCGCGAACCTCGCCTGTGCGGGCCTCGGCGGCGCGAACCTCGACGGCGCGAGCCTCCGCGACGCGATCCTCGAGGGCGCCTCCCTGCTCAGCGCGTGCCTGCGCGACACCGACCTGTCGGGCTCGCGCATGTGCGGCGCGGCACTCGACGGGGCGGACATGTGCGGAACCAACCTGGCGAGCACGGACTGGGGACCCGCCCTCGGTCGCACCGGTGTCCGCGCGCCGGGCGGCGCCCACCGGCTGTCCGGCGCGGCCCTGCGCGGCGCCGACCTGGCCGGGTTCGCGCTGGCCGGAGCCGATCTCACCGACGCCGACCTGACGGGCGCCGACCTGCGCGGCACGGACCTGCGCGGCGCGTGCCTCTTCCGCGCGCGCCTGATCGGAGCGCGGATGGACGGCGCCGGACTGCGCTCGGCGGATCTCGCCGGAGCGGACCTGAGGGGCGCCGACCTGACGCAGGCGGACCTCTCGGGCGCCGACGTGAGCGAGGCGATCCTCGCCGGAGCCGACATGTGCGCCGCCGCCTTCGACGACCTCACCGGCGCGTTGCTGGGACGCGCCGAACTGACGGGCTTCAACCGCGGTGACACCCACGCGCCGGACAGCTTCGGAGCGCATCCCGACCTCCGCGGGGCCGTGCTGCGCGGCGCCAACCTCGCCGGCTTCGACCTGCGCGGCGCCGACCTGCGGGGCGCCGACCTCACGCGCGCCCTGCTGAGGGGCGCAGACCTGTCGGCCGCGCGCCTCGAGGGCGCGGTGCTGGCCGGTGCGGATTTGACGCGCGCCAGGCTCGCGGGGGCCCGCCTGAGCGGCGCTCGCATGCTCGCGGCGGTGCTCCGCGAGGCCGACCTGATCGGCGCCGACCTGCGCGGATGCGACATGACGGGCGCCGATCACACCGGCGCCCGCCTGGACGCGAATGCCGGCGAGCCGATCCGCCGCGCACCGTTGCTCCGCGTTGTCGGCCAGGCCGCCTAGAGTCCTCCCGAGGCCTTCTTGATGGCATCGGCGATCGCCTTCTTGAGGCCGTCGCCGATCGTCGGCGCCCACCCCTTGGCCGCCACGGCGACGGCGGCGATCAGCAGCGTCACCATCACCACCACGCCCACGTACTCCACCGTGCCCTGCCCGCGCTGATCGTCGTGGGTCCTGTCGATCATCGTGACCACCGCCGCGTGTAACCAGGCCGCGATCGCGTAGCTCATGTCCCGCCTCCCCGTCGTTGTGACCGTCCGCGGGATCGTGGGCGACGGCCCTCCGGCGGCGCTCCGCCGGGGTGTGCCGGTGCGGAGCCGGGACCGTCACGGCGCCGGTGCCTCCTCTCCCGGCGCAGGGTTCCGCGGCAGCGGGCGGCGCGCGGCGCGGGACGCCCTCCTACGAAGAAAGGCCTCGGCGACGTCGATGGTGATGTCCGCGGTCGCCTCACCCGCGTCGCGGGAGACCACCAGCATGGCCTCGTGCGGAGGCAACCGCCGCACCCGCTCCGCGTAATCCCGCAGACCGCGCACATCGCCGAGCGTGCGCGTGATCACCCCGGTCGGGGTCAGCATCGCCGCATCGGGCGGCGTCAGCAGGCTCCCGACGGGATCGTCGAGGAAGTCCCGGGCCCTCTCGCGCGCCCGGTGCCGGGCGCCGTCGTGGAACGCGCCCTCCGCCTCCTGCTCCACCCGCACGACCCTGACGATCCCGCGGCCCACCGCGCGGAGGGCCGCACCTATCGGCCGCGACCCGCGGGAGTGGGAGCCGACGCCGCCGAGCATCAGAGCGGGCGGCGGCGCCCAGAGGGCCGAGTCGTACGGCGCCCGGAGGGGAGCCGTCGCGAGGGCGATCACGGGAGGCGGGGACGCCGGAGGATGCGCCTCCCTGAGGAGCCACGCGGCGGTCGCCGCCACGAGCAACGCGACCAGCACCGTGATGCCGATCCCCTCCACGGCGGCCTGCCCCCGCTCTCGGCTGAACACCATGTGCCGAAGCTACGAGCGCCCCCTGGAACGGCTCTGCGCGAGAACGCGCCACGATCGCCACGGCCGTGCGCCGGAGGCCCGGGTACAATCGGCCCAGGCGATACGCGCCGAGTGCCCCGCGAAGGAGGCGACGATGCAGGTATTGGACACCATCGCAAAGCAGGCCAACCGCCTGGCGACCGATGTCCAGCTGTCGCTGAAGCGCGCTCGCGTGGAGGGCGAGCGCCGTCTGTTGCAGCGCCAGCACCGCGCGGCGCTGGAGGAGTTGGGGGAGCGCGCCTACGAGCAGGTGCGCGCCGGCGCGATCGCCGAGGGCCCGCTCTCGGCGGAGGTCGCCGCCGTCGAGTCCAAGCTCATCGAGATCGAGGCGAAGGTCGCCGAGATCGAGTCGCTGCGCAGCGACGACGAGGACGACGGGGACGGCACGGGCACGGACGGCGATCCCCGGGAGGGCGGCGAGAGCGCCGAGGAGGATCCCTCGCGCGCGGCATTCCCCATGGTCGACGGCCCGGCCAAGAAGACCGGTCCCGGCCCGGGCTGGGAAGCCGCCGAGCGCTTTTTCGGCCCACCCCCCTCGACCGACTGAGCCTTCCAGAAATCTCACGGAAAACGGGTGTGAATGTGACACTCGTTACGTTGCTCGCGAGAGGGTCCGGTGTATGCTGGGCACACGCCGGGCGGGCGCCCGGCGGCACAGTTCACGTAGTGCAGGGAGAGTCGCCGGCGTGAGAGCCGAGTCCGATCTTCAGGGACACCACCGGTCCGAGACCCCCGCATGCCACCGCTGCGGGCTCCCCCTGTTGGCCGAGGCGCGCTTCTGTCCGTACTGCGAGCGGTGGCTGGACGAAGGCGGCCTGCCGCGCCTGCTGTCGAAGCGCAGGGCGACGGCCGTCGAGGGTGAGCCCCGCCGCATCGCCGGCATGTCGGAGCGACTGCTCCTCGTCGTCGGTCTCACGCTGTTCACGCTGGTCGCAGCGGCGAGCATCATCGCCGCAGTCGCCACCTGAGGGCGACCCCGCGAGGGGGTCGTCGTGCCCATTCCCGCAGCGCGAGCGCGCTGGTCGGGCCCATATCGCGACGGAGGTCCTCGGCCGTGTCGAGCACTGAGAACGAGCAGCTGCACAGCGTCGGCGACGAGGTGACCGGGTCGTTCCGGTGCGTCGAGTGCGACCTCCTGATCAAGTCCCCCCGCGAGAACGACGGCGTCCTCGTGCTGCCCCTCTGCCCCCTATGCGGGTCGGAGAGCTGGCGGGAGGTCCACTAGGCCCGGTCGGGCGGCTCGAGGGAGTTGATCAGCTCCTCGGCCGGGATGGCGACCATCGTCTCGAAGGTCGCGCTGCCGCGGGATCCCAGCTCCACGGTGAGCTTCATGATCGTCAGCTCATCCGGAGCCTCGACGACGCTGAGGAAGTCGTAGACGCCGAGCAGGGCCCACTGCTTGATCACGCGGCCGCCGAGCTCTTCGATCTCCCGGTTGACCTCGAAGAGCCGCTCCGGCGTCGTCGCAAGGGTCTGGAGGCCCTGAGGGCTGAGCGACGACAGCAGCAGGAAGGTGCGCATCGCCGACCATGATACGCGCACGGGGCCCCGGGGCACATCACCCCTCGCTCCGACAGGAGGGGTCTAGACTCCCCTCGCCGGCCATTCATTCAGAGGTGAGCATGCTGCGAGACGACGACCCCACGCCGAGCGCCCTTCAGAAGGCGTTCCTGCAGTACGACGCGACCACACTCGAGACCGCGTTGATCGAGTGGACGAAGGAGCACTGGAACATGGCCGCGAGGTCGATGGTCTACAACCGCACGGAGGCGGACAGGACCGTCGAGGGCGTGAGCGGCATCCGCGATCCCGACGCCCGTCTGGCGCTCGAGGTCGCCGCTCGTGTCGCCATCTCCGAGCGTGAGCTGCTGTGCCGCGGCATCGCCGCCGTGCTGCCCGAGTGGCTCGAGACCAACTACGGCCTTCGGCCGCGCGGGTCGGAGGCCTAGGCCTTCTCCTCCACCGGGTAACCGGCGTCCTGCCACGCGGCCCAGCCGCCGACCAGGACGCCGACCCGGGACCGGCCGTTGTCGAAGGCCCACATCGCGATCTTGAGGCTCGTCGCCTCGCCCGGACGATCGCAGTAGAACACCAGCTCCCCGGCCGTCGGAAGCGCAGGGACCTCCGATTCGAACTCCATCGGGTCCACGCGCAGGGCACCCTTCACCTGGGTGTCGGAGCCGCGGTAGTCCAGGTCGCGAACGTCAACCGGCTGCACGGCGTCGCCCATCTTGAAGGCGACGGCGAGATCCGCCGGCTGCCAGCGCGAAACGTCATCCCAAGCCATCAACCCTCCAGCGTCGCCGTGGAACGCGCGAAAGCTAGCAGCCGCTCGGCCTCGTCCAGAGAGGTGGCCCCGACCAGCGCCATCACGCTCCGCGCGTAGGCCTCGCTGGCCGGCGTGCGGACGCCCGAGCGCAGCGCGCCGTTGAGGTAGGCCACGCCGTTACGGGCGTCGTGGCGCGCGCTCTCGACGGCACGGCGCGCGAGGGCGTCGGGCTCCATGTCAGGCGCGGGCAGGTTGCGTGGCAGGGCCGCGGCGATCACCAGGCGGTCGCCCGGCATGTCCACCTCGACGACCCCGCGCCCGCTCTCCAGGCCCTCCCTGGCGGCCAGCAGCTCGACCGCCGTACCCAGATCGACGTCGTCGGCCAGCAGCAGCAGCGCGCCGTCCACCGGGGCCCCGCGCTCGTGCGGTACCAGCACCGGCCCGCCGTGCCACCTGCGCGAGGCGCGCCCGTACTCCACGGGGAACGGCGTCCGGCACGGCTCGACGGCCGCGATCACCAGGGCGAGACCGGCCCCTGGCTGGCGGATCAGCGAGCCGTAGGCGAGCACGGCGATGCGCCGCTGGCGGATGGGCACCGCGGCCATGCCGCTCGCCGGACGGCCGTCCGTCGATCCGCGCGCGGACGCGGCTACGCCAGCAGCTGGAGCAGCGAGGCAGCGTGCCCCTTGGGCTTCACCTTGTAGAGCGCCTCGGTGAGGATCCCGTCCGGGCCGATGACGAAGGTGCTCCGCTCGATGCCCATGTAGGTGCGGCCGTACATCGATTTCTCGACCCATACCCCGTAGGCCTCGGCCGCGACATGATCGGGATCGCTGAGCAGGGTGAAGGGCAGGTCGTACTTCTCGCGGAACCTGGTGTGGCTCTTGAGTGGGTCGGGGCTGACCCCGATCACCCTCACCCCAGCGGCCTCGTAGTCGGGCTGGGCGTCGCGGAACTCGCATGCCTGGGCGGTGCAGCCGGTCGTGTCGTCCTTGGGGTAGAAGTAGAGCGCCACGGTCGAGCCGCGCAGGTCGGCCAGGGAGACCGTGGAGCCGTCATCCGCGTCGAGTGAGAAATCGGGGGCCGGCTGGCCGGCCTGGAGTCGCGCCATCGTGTGTGACCTCCGGTGTGCGGTACATCCCGGAGGGTAGCGAGCCGCCGGTCGCGGACGGCGGCTACCATCGCCGCGATGCACACCTCCTCTCCCCCACGGCTCGTGCTGCGCCCCGCCGAGGTGGGCGACGCCGACGCGGTGGCGGAGATCGTGGGTGACGCGCTGCGCGACAAGTACGCGCCGGCGCTCGGCGCGGCGACCCTGCGCGGCATCGCGGCGCTCGCGCGATGGGAGATCGCCGACGTGCCGAGCGCGCACCACTGGCTCGCCGAGCTGGACGGCCGCCCGGCCGGGGTGGTGCACCTGGCCGTGGGAATGGACGGCTTCCACGGCTTTTTCGGCACGCTCGCCCGCGAGGTCGGCTGGCCGCGCGCGACCCGGGCAATGCTGGTGCTGAGCATGCTCAGCCACAGCAACCTGGCCGCGGACGAGGCCTACATCGAAGAGCTGGCCGTGGCGCCCTGGGCGCGGCGCCAGGGCGTGGCCAGGGCGCTGCTGGCCGCGTGCGAAGCGGAGGCGCGCCGTCACGACCGCGGTCGGCTCACCCTCTGGGTGACCATCAGCAACGCGGCCGCGCGGTCGCTCTACACCGGCGCGGGCTTCCGCGAGGTACGGCGGCGGCGCTGGATCCTGGGGCGGCTGATGTTCCGCGCCCCCGGGGCGATCCTCATGGAACGGGCGCTGACACCTCACTGAGCAGGGCGCTCGGCGGATCGTCCGCGTCGAGGGATCCGCTCGGCGCGACGAGGGCGGCGGGAAGCTCGAGGCGCGCACGGCCGGAGGGGCCGGCCTCCAGGGTCAGGTGCCCGCCGAGCCGCTCGGCCAGCGCCGATGCGACCCCGAGTCCGAGACCCGCGCCGGGGAAGCCACTCGCGCCCGCGCCCCGGCCGAAGCGCTCGGTGACGAGGCTCAGCTCCTGACTGGGCACTCCGGGCCCGCTGTCGGACACCGAGAGCTCGACGATGCCGCCGGAGCGCTCGCGACCGGAGAGGATGATCGTGCCGCCGCGTGGCGTGAACATGGCCGAGTTGCCGATCAGCTCGGTCAGGATCTCTGTCACCAGAGCCGGGTCGGTCCGTATGGGCGGCAGGTCGCGGGGCAGGTCGGTCTCGAGGCGCAGGCCACGATCGCGCAGGCGGCGGTCGAACGTGGTGCCGAGCCCGTAGGCGAGGCCGGCGGCGCCCACCGCGCGCAGGCGCGGCGCCTCGGAGCGCGGGTCGTTGGCCGTGCCGCGCAGCAGCTGGGAGACGAGACGCTCGAGCCGGTCGGCGGCGGCCTGGATGCGGCGCACGCTGGGCGCCGACGACGACGGGACCTGGCCGAGCAGGTCGGAGCTCAAGGCCCGGATCTCGCTGATCGGCGTCTGCAGGTGGCGCGCGGCCGACCCGGTCACCTGGCGGCGGACCTCCTCCATCCGGGCCTGCTCGGTGCGCTCGCCCACCGCGACCACGCGTCCGCCCGGGACGGCCCACGCCTCCACCTCGAGGGCGCGCCCGTCCGACAGGGACAGCCGGCGCGAGACGGCGCCGGCCGACGCCAGCCCACCGCGCACCGCATCCTCGACCTGTGCGGCGTCGACGACACCCAGGCCCGCGATGAGCCGGTCGAGCGCGTCGTTGCGGATCAGCCCGCCCGACGGCGTGCGGGCCGCGACGGGGTGCGCGAGAGGAGCGAGAGCCGCTCCCAGGGCCTCGAGCCGCGACTCGGCGGCGACCTGCAGCGTGGACGCTCGCGCGGCGGCCCCGGCCATGCCCTCCGACAGGCGGCGCATCTCGCCGCGTCCCTCCGGCGGCACGGCCGAAGGACGACCCACGGCGATCGCCTCGGCGGCCACCGCCATCCGGCGCAGGCCCCGGGCGCGGCGGTCGGACGCGATCCAGGTGAGCACGGCGGCGACGAGGCTCAGCACGAGCACGGCGGCAGCAAGCGGCGTACGCGCGGCCCCGGCCGTCGCGGCGCCCGCCGGAAGCGGGCGCGTCACGACGAGGGTGGCGCCCGAGGGGGTCGTGCGCGCCGCCTGGACCGCGCCGTCGCGCAGCGTCCAGCCGCTGACGCCGGTCGTCGCGAGACGCCCGAACCAGGCGGGATCGGCGGCGGGCGCCGCCGGACCGACGCGCGCGATGACCGTGCCGTTCGGTGCGACCACGCGGGCGCTGCCTCCAACGCCGCGCAAGGCGGCGCGGGCGATGGGCACGGAGGTGCCGGTGATCGCGGCCGCAGCCCGATCGGCCGAGCGCGCGACCGGATCGCCGGTGCGTGCGATCTCCGAGCGCGAGGCGAGGCCGACGGCCAGCGCCGCCACCAGGCCGAGCACGAGCGCCGTCGCCGCGAACGCGGCGAGTGCCGCGCGCCAGGGCCTGCGGGGGCGGGTGTCGAAACGCATCGTGGGAGGGCTTCGCCTCGCGCGGGCGAAATCCCTCCCGCCACGCCATATCGGTGGCGATCCGCGCAATGACGACGCCTGGGGTGCAACTCGATGACTGACGACGACTGGCCCCGCACCCGCGGCACGCGGGCGGAGGGCGATCGCGGTCCTCGGACCCTCACGGCCAGCGAGGCCGCCGCGCTGATCGGCGTCAGCATCGCGACGGTGCGTGGCTGGGCCGACCAGGGCCGGCTGCCCTCCCACCGCACGGTCGGCAACCATCGCCGATTCGAGCTCGACGAGCTTCGGACGTGGCTCGCCGAGCGCGGCGCCGCGCCGCCGGAGGCCAGCCGCCTGCGCCTTCCACCCCAGGACATCCCACCGTGCCCCCTGCTCGCGCGCGAGCTCAACGTCCGCACGGAGGCGATCGTCGAGCGTGTCCTCGCCGGCTACGACGATGCCGTGCCCACCCCGCTCGGAGCCCCGAGCGGGCCGGCGATGCGGCGGCTGACCGTCCGGCTCGTGCGCATCCTGGCCGGCGGGCTCGAGTCAGGACGCCCGGCGGGACAGGCGGGCCGTGCCGAGCTGGCCGGCCTGCGTGGCGGCCTACAGGGGGCCTCGGGCGCTCGGATCCTGCTCGAGCACACCCGCATCGCCACGGCGGTGCTGATGGAGGCCGACGCCGCGCGCCACGAGGGCGTCACCATGGAGGAGTTGGCCATTCCGGCCCTTTTCGCGGTCGTCGATCACGCGCAGGCGGCCGTCGCCCGCGGATTCGAGCAGGCGCAGATCCTGCGGGCGAGCACTCCCCCGGAACAGGCCTGAGGCCGGTCCTCGGCCCGCGCGGGCCGGCGCGCGGTGCGGCCGCGGGCCGACGCCGGGCACGCCCGTGAAGGCGGTGCCGAGCGCATGAGGCCGCCGTAATCCACGCGCCGCGCCACCGGGCCGCCGGCTCGGCGAGCGTCCAGGGGTGGTCCGGGGGGCGTGCAGGGGCGCGGCGCGCGGGCGTTGACCCGTCCACCAATAGAAAACCCCGCTTTCGCGGGGCTCTCCGTAGCAGGCCGTAAGCCGGATTCTGTCGTGGATAGTCATCCATCTGGGACATCTGTTGCCAGACGCCTCATGCGGCCGACCTGGAGCTGGGCGAGCAACCCGTGGCGCCCCGATTTGGCCTTGCACCGAGTGGGGTTTACCCAGCCGGCCTGTCACCAGACCGCTGGTGCGCTCTTACCGCACCTTTTCACCGTTGCCGACGAGGACGAGCCCCGAAGGCTGTGTCGTTTCTGTGGCACTTTCCCTGGGGTTTCCCCCGCTGGCCGTTAACCAGCACCCTGCTCTGCGGTGTCCGGACTTTCCTCGAGCCACACGAATGCGACCCGCGACTACCTGGCCTGCAGGCTCAGGTTAGCGGCCCCGCCACGCCGACGCGCTCGCGCCCGCGCTCAGAGCTTGCGCAGCACCCCGACCACCACGCCCACCAGGGTGACCTCGTCGGGGATGATCGGCTCGTAGGCGTCGTTCTCGGGCATCAGGTGGACCCGCCCGTCGACCCGGCGCAGCCGCTTGACCGTGGCCTCGTCGTCGATCTGCGCGACCACGATCTCGCCGTCGTTCGCCGTGGGGCGGCGCGCGACGACCACGAGGTCACCGTCGAGGATGCCGGCGTTGATCATCGAGTCACCGGTCACCCGCAGCATGAAGTCGCCCTGGAAGGGACTCGTGACCCAGTCCTCCACGTCCTGCTCGGCGAGACGGGGGACGCCGGCGGCGACGGAGCCGATCAGTGGAAGGGCGGCGACAGCGGGAGGCGCGGGCTGGGAGGCATCGGCGTCCATGTCGCGGCAGACGAACATCGCCCGGGGTTTGGTGGGATCGCGGTGAATATGACCGCCGGACTCCAGCTTCGCGAGATGCGCGTGAACGGTCGACGGCGACGCGAGACCCACGGCGAGACCGATCTCCCGAACGGTCGGCGGATATCCGCTGTCGCGACAGTGCCGGGAGATGAAGGTGAGGATCGCGGACTGTCGTTCGGTCAGGTCATCCATGCCGGGCAAGCCTCCGGGACGCGAACAAGTGTTCCCGTGAACCTACCAGACGAAATCCGGAGCGCCAAGCCTGCGGCGCCCGGCGGGAGCCCGGCCGTGCTGGGCTATACTGCCGCGGCCCCTGCGCCTGTGGCGGAATTGGTAGACGCGCAAGGTTGAGGGCCTTGTGACCCGTATGGGTCGTGCTGGTTCAAGTCCAGTCGGGCGCATCGAAGCATGAGAGAGCCCCGCGGTCGTCGCCGACGCCGGGGGCTTTCTCGCGTCTACCGGGAGGTCAGCGCCAGCAGGAGTGGCGCCAGCAGACCATCAATCCCGTGAACAGGTGGAGTGCGTGTCGCATCTCTTCCTTCATCGGCGCGGGGGCGCCGGGGCGTGAGTCGGCCCCGAGGCGTTCGCCGCCGCCCCTCGGGGGTCCTGCACTCCTGCCCGCGCGACGCGCGCCGCGCGAACGGCGGTCAGCCGAAGATCTTGCCGAGGATCTCGACGATCCAGGCGATGATGTACACGTTCAGGACGCCGAACAGGTAGATCCCGATGGTGAGGCCGAAGACGGCCACCGCGCTGCCCACCCATTTGACGGACGTGTTCATCGCCGGGAACCCTACCCGGCGGCGCGGCGGACGGGAAGGGCGCCGCGACGGGCAGGGCCACCTGACCCGATTCCCGAGGCCCGAGGTCCCCGAATCGGGGCGCGCGAGCCTAGACTCAGCGCCCCATCCCCGGACGAGGACGAGGCTGATGAGCACTGACGACGTTGACGTGACCAGCGAGGCTCCCGACGCGAGCACCGAGGGCGTCGACATGGTCGAGCAGACCCGCACGACCCTGCTGAACGCGATCAACGCCCAGGTGCGGCTCGCGCCCAACGCCACCACGCTGCTCCGCTTGTCCGAGGCCTATGCGTGGGTGGTGGCGCCGAACCAGGATCACGGCTCCAGCGCCACGTCCTGAGCGGCCGCGAGCAGGGCCCGGGTGTGCGGATGGCGGGGCGCCTGGAACAGCGTCGCCGTCGGACCCTGCTCCACGATGCGACCGCCCTCCATCACCACGACGCGCTGGGACAGGCCGCGCACGGCACCCAGGTCGTGGGAGATGAGCAGATAGGCGAGGCCGCGTGACGCGCGCAGCTCGCCGAGCAGGTCGGTGATCTGCTCGGCGCTGGCGGCGTCGAGCGACGACAGCGGCTCGTCGAGGACCAGCATCCGGGGCTCCAGGGCGAGCGCCCGCGCGATCGCGACACGCTGGCGCTCGCCTCCGGAGAGCTCGGCCGGGCGGCGTTCGGCAACGGCGGCGACCAGGCCGACCGACTCCAGCAGGGCCACGACGCGGTCGCGGATCGCGGCGCGGCCGAGAGCACCCCGCACCTGGAGGGGCTCGGCGACGCTCGAGCCCACGGAAAGGCGCGGGTCGAGGCTGGTGTAGGGGTCCTGGAAGACGATCTGAGCCGTCGCTCGCAGCGGCGCCAGGGCATCGCCCTGCGCGACGGTCATCTCCACGCCGTCGGCGATCACGCTGCCCGCGTCGGGCGTGTCGAGCCGCACCAGCACGCGGGCGAGCGTGCTCTTTCCGCTCCCGGACTCGCCGACGAGGCCGACCACCTCACCCGGGTGCACGGCGAGGCTCACGCGGTCCAGGGCGCGCACCTCCTGCCCCCGGCGCCCGGGGAACACCCGCACCACGTCGCGGGCCTCCAGGAGGGGTGCGCCCGCCGCCGGCGCCCCTGGGGACGCCTCCGGGCCGGTCGCGGGAGGACGCGCGGCCCGGATCGCCGCCACGGGCCCCCGCTCCACGATGCGTCCGTCGCGCATCACCGCGACGCGATCGGCGATCCGCGCCACCGAGCCGAGGTCATGGGAGATCAGCAGCACGGCCAGGCCGCGCTCCCGTCGCAGCCGGGCGATCAGATCGAGCACCATCACGCGCAGGGTCGGATCCAGCGACGCGGTGGGCTCGTCGGCCAGCAGCACGGCGGGCGCCGGCGCGAGGGCCATTGCGATCATCGCGCGCTGGCGCTGGCCGCCCGAGAGTCGGTGCGGGTGGTCGTCCCTCTCGACGCCCACCTCCGCCAGCAGCGCCGCCGCGCGCTCACGAGCCTCGGCGCGCCCGATGTCCGAGTGCGCGCGCAGGGTCTCGGCCACCTGGTCGCCCACGCGGCGCACCGGGTCGAACGCTGCGGCGGGATCCTGGGTGATGAGGGCGATCCGCGCACCGCGCACACGCCGTATCGCCTCGCCCTGGAGGCCGGAGACCACCTCGCCCTCCAGTCTCACCGCAGCCGCGGTGAGACGCGCCGGGGGCGGCACGAGATCGATCAGGGCGAGCGCCGTGAGACTCTTGCCCGCGCCGCTCGGGCCGACCAGGCCCAGCACCTCGCCGGCGCCGAGGTCCAGGTTGACGCCATCGACGAGCGTCACGCCGCCCGGGCCGGCCACCCGGATGCCGCGCGCCTCCAGCAGCGCGCCGCTCATCGGGTCCACCTGCGCGCGAGCGGCGTCCAGGCCGAGCGCGGCTCAATCGCCGCCCGCACGGCGTCGCCGATCAGGCTGACCGACAGCACCGTCAGGAGCACCATCAACCCGGGGAAGATCGTCAGCCAGGGGCGATCCTCGATGGTGTCCGGAGCCCCGATCATGAGGGTGCCCCAGGAGGGACTGCCGTCGGGGTCGAGGCCCAGTGACAGAAACGAGAGGGCGCTCTCGGTGAGGATGGCGACGCCGACGGCGAGAGCCGCGTAGGAGACGATTTCGGGCGTGGCCGCCGGCAGCAGGTGGCGGCGTACGATCCGCGCGCCGCCGGCGCCGGCGGCGCGCGCCGCCTGGACGTAGGGCAGATCTCGCGTCCGCAGGGCGGATGCGCGCGTCAGGCGGAACAGCGGCGGCCACGAGAGCAGCGCCAGGATCAGGATGATCTCGGTGGGACCGACGCTCTCGAAGGTGATGCTCAGCACGATCAGGATCACGAAACCGGGCACGATCAGCACAAGGTCCGTCAGGCGGGCCAGCGCCGAGTCGACCCATCCCCCGCGCCACCCCGCGACGAGCCCGAGTCCGGCGCCCACGCTGGTCGCGACCAGCGCGGTGGCGAGGCCGATCAGCAGCGAGATGCGGCCGGCCACGAGCACCCGCGTCAGCTGGTCCTCACCCAGGGCGGCCGTGCCGAAGGGGTGCGCCCAGCTCGGACCCTGGTTGCGCGCCGAGAGGTCGGGCTGGTCCATGCCGTAGGGCGACAGCAGCGGGCCGAGGAGGCAGGCCAGCACGATCACCGTGAGCATGACCACGCCGGCGACCCCGGGCGTGCCGAGCTGCCTCACGGCCTGGAGGGCCCGCCTCATCGCGATCTCCTCCCCAGCTCGACCCGGGGATCGAGGGCCGCGTACGCCAGGTCGGCGAGCAGGTTGGCCACGACCACGGCGAGGGCGCCGATCATGACGATGCCCATCGCCACGTTGATGTCGCGCGCGAGGGCGGCGTCGCGCAGCAGGCGGCCCATCCCGGGCCACGAGAACACCGTCTCGGTGACGACGGCGCCGGCGAACAGCGCCCCGAGGTCCAGCGCCACCAGGGTCACGATCGGCGCGAGGGCGTTGCGCAGGGCGTGACCGAGCACGACCCTCCGCTCGGAGATTCCGCGCGCCCGGGCCGCGGCCACGTAGTCCGACCCGAGCTCCTGGATCAGCACAGCCCGCTGGAAGCGGCTGAAGACCGCGATGTTGACCAGCGAGAGCGTGATGACGGGCAGCACGAGGTGCTGCAGGTGGTTGAGGGAGAGCAGGTCGCCCTCGTGCCCGAACGAGAAGCGCTGGCCCGTGTAGAGGATCGTCTCGCCGCCACCGCCGAGCCGCCCCCACAGGACGAGGGACGCGGCCATGACCACGGCGCCCGCGACCAGGACGGCCACCGTGCCCGCGCCCCCGCGGCGCAGGCGCGCGAGTCCCACCAGCACGAGCACCGTCCCGGCGGCGAAGGAGACGACGGCCCAGCCGTGGTCGCGCATCCACACGGCTCCCAGCTGGAGCAGCACACCCACCAGGAAGGTCGGCGCGGCGAAGCCGACGTACGCCGCTCCCGAGAGCGCGAGGTCGGTGCGCGACATCGGGCGCGTCGCGCAGATGACGCCGACCGCGACCCCGACGACGGTGGAGACCACCAGCGCGGCGAGCATCAGCTCGATGGTCGCCGGAAGCGCCGACCCGATCAGGCCGATCGCGCTGCTTCCGGGCCTGCTGGTGCTGACGCCCCAATCTCCCTGGACGAACCCCGTCAGCCACGTCCAATAGCCCTGGTACCAGGGCTGATCGAGCCCCTGCTGATCGATCAGGCGGCGCAGATCCTCGGCGCGCACGGCGGGGATCTGCCGCAGGCGCGCCTCCGGGTCGGCCGCCCGGTAGAGCAGGACGTACGAGATGACGCTGACCACCCACAGCAGCGGGATCGCGATCAGCAGGCGCCGGCCGGCGTAGGCCGCAGCCGCGCGCATCAGGTTCCGGCGCTCAGCGGGCCAGCGACCACTCCGCGCTGTTCCAGAACACCTCGGCCTGCGTCGGGTTGACCTTCACGCCATGCAGGGCGCTCACGTAGGCGACGGTGTTGGGCTGCGAGTAGAGCGGTATGAGCGGCACCTCGTCGGCGACGATGCGCTGGACCTCGCCGAGCGTCGCCGCCCGGCGGGTGTCGTCGATCTCGTGGTCCGAGCGACGCATCAGGCTGTCGGCCTTCGAATCGCTCCACCGGTACACGTTCTGGCCGGTGAACGCGTTCTCCTCCGTCGGGATCTGGTCGCTCGACAGGAGGTCGGTGACGCTCGGGTCGCCGCCGCTGCCGAACGCCGCCATCACTGCGCTGAAATCGCCCTGGTTGAGCACCGACCCATAGAGGCGATCGGCCGTCATGGGGCGCGAGACGATGCGGATGCCGGCGGGACGGGCCTGCTCGGCGATCAGCTTGGCGGTGGTGCGCCGCAGCTCGCTGTCCGAGGTGAAGGTCAGCGGGATCTCGAGAGCCTTGCCGTCCTTCTCGAAGATGCCGTCCGCCCCACGGGTCCACCCGGCCTGCTCGAGGAGCGACGCGGCCGCGGCGGGGTCGTAGTCGTACCCCCCGAAGGCCGGGGTGCTGCCCAGCTGGGCCGGGCGGATGATGCTCTGGAGCACCGGCACCGACCCGTTGAGGAGCACCTTGACGATCTGCTCACGGTCGATCGCGTGGGCCAGGGCCTGGCGCACGCGCCGGTCGTCGAGCGGGGCGGCCTGGGTGTTGAGGATCAGGTGCTCGAAGAAGAGCGAGGGGACCGACTGGACGTCGACGCCGTCGATCGCGGCCGCCCGCGCGATCAGCGCCGGGTCCGGCGGCGGGCTGGTCATCTGCGCCTCCCCCTGGCGCAGCGCGGTGATCGCCGCGCCCGACGAGTCGAGGAAGTTGATCACCAGGCGGTCGAGGAACGGCCCGCCGCCGGAGCCCGCCGCGTCCCAGTACTTGGGATCGCGCACCAGCACGGCGCGCACGTCGGGCGTGAAGCTCTCGAGCGTGAACGGCCCCGACCCGACGATGCCTCCGCGGTTCCAGACCGTGTTGAAGTCCTTGCCCGCCAATACGTGTTGTGGCAAGACGTAGTAGCCCCCGGACACGCTGAAGATGTCCCTCCACGGGGCGTAGTCGCCGCGGAAGGCCACCGTGAAGCAGGTCGTCGCGGGGCAGGCGGCGCCGGTGGCCGTGCGGCCCGGCCGGATACTCGCGATCTGGTCCCAGCCGGCACGGGAGGCGACCTGGTTCGCGGGTGCCATCATCGTGCGCCAGGTGAACGCGACGTCGGCGCTGGTGACCGGCTCTCCGTCCGACCAGCGCGCGCGGGGATCGAGTCGGAATGTCACGCGTAGCGGCCCCTGCCGGACGTCGGCGCCCGAGGGCACCTTCTCGGCCAGCTGCGGCACGTAGACACCGGTCTGGTCGGCGGTCAGGAGGTTCTGGAGGATGTTCGAGTCGATCCGCTGGGCCGGCACGGTCGCGCCCTCGGCCAGCAGCACGTTGAGGATCGGCGGCGACTGGTCCTCCGCGTCGATCACGGTCCCGCCGCGGGAGGGCTGGGACGAATCGCCGGAGCCGGAGCCGCACCCGGCGACGAACAGCGCCACGACCGCCAGCGCCCCGGCGATCAACGATCGCGAGACCACAGCCACACTCCGCACGTCATGTCTCCGCTTCGGGGGCCCCGGCGGGCACCGTACAGACGAAGGGCGCTCAGGTGAACGCAACCCGTTTCACCCGGGCGGCGACAGCCTCTAGAGGATCTTGGCCAGGATGAACGTCGTGACGAAGAACAGAACGGCCGAGGCCACGGTCACCCGGTCCAGGTTCTTCTCGACGATGGCCGTCGACCCGCCGTAGGAACTCGACGCGCCGCCGACCCCGAAAGCGCCCGACAGGCCGGCGTCCTTACCGCTGTGCAGCAGCACCAGGAAGATGAGCAGGACGGCGTTGAGGGAGTGCACGATGACGACGAGAGCGGTCACGCGCAGGAAGGTAGCATGGCGCCCCGACGTGGACGACCTCCCCCTCCTCAACCCGACAGAGTTCCCCGACTGCTTCGTGTGCGGGCCCGAGAACCCCGAGGGCCTGGGGTTGCGGATTCATCAGGACGGCACCGATGCCGTGGCGCGGTTCCTGCCCCGCGCCACCCACATCGGGTATCCCGAGCGAGTGCACGGCGGCCTGATCGGCATGCTCGTGGACGAGATGCTGGTCTACGCCGGCGCGCCGCACGGGCTCTGGGGGATGACCGCCAAGGTGCGCTACTGGCTGCGCACACCGATCCCGGTCGGGCAGGAGCTGACCCTGCGCGGCCGCCTGATCCAGCGCGGCGAGCGTGGCTTTCGCGCCGTCGTGTCGATCCACCTCCCCGACGGCACGCTGGCCGCCGAGGGCGAGGGCATGTGCGTCATCCGCCAGGCACCGACGCGCGCGAGCTAGTGTCCCGGGTCATGGAGATCCGCTCGCTCGCGCTGGCGACCCCGTTCGTCACGACCGACGGCAGCACCATCCGGTCGCTTCTCGACCTCTCCAACGCGCCGGTGGCCAACCAGAGCCTGGCGGAGGCGACGATCGCGCCCGGCGAGTCAACCGTCCGCCATCGCCACCGCGTCTCCGAGGAGATCTACTACCTCGTGTCCGGAACCGGCGAGATGGAGATCGACGGGGAGCGGGTGCCCGTCGCCGTCGGCGACGCGGTCCTGATCCCGCCGGGGGCGTGGCATCAGATCACCGCCACTGGCGACGAGCCGCTGCACCTGCTGTGCGCGTGCGCGCCGCCGTGGACCGCCGAGGACACCCACTTCGACTGAGCGGGTCACCCGGCCCTCGGCGCGAGCGTAGGATCGATCGGATCGCCCACTCGCCGGAGGAGCCCGTGTGCCCGACGACCGCCTGATCCGTCTGGGGCACAGCCCGGACCCCGATGACGCCTTCATGTTCTACGCCCTGGCCGAGGACCTGATCCCGACCGACGGCTTCCGGTTCGAGCACATCCTGCGCGACATCGAGACCCTCAACGACTGGGCGCGAGAGGGTCGTCTCGAGGTGACCGCCGTGTCGGTGCACGCGTATGCCTATCTGTCCGACACCTACCGACTGCTCCCCCATGGCGCGTCCATGGGTGAGCAGTACGGACCCATGGTCGTCGCGCGCAAGGCCATCGACCCGGCCGAGCTGCCCAACCTGCGGGTGGCCATCCCCGGCCTTCTGACCAGCGCGTTCCTGGAGCTGCAGCTGGCGGTCGGAAGGATCGCCGATCCGGTGATCGTGCCGTTCGACAAGATCCTCGACGTGGTCGAGGCGGGCGAGGTGGACGCGGGCCTCGTGATCCACGAGGGCCAGCTGACCTACCAGACCCAGGGTCTGCAATCGATCCTCGACCTGGGCGAGTGGTGGCACGAGCTGACCGGCGGGCTGCCGCTGCCGCTGGGCGCGAACGCGGTGCGCCGTGACCTCGACGAGGGCGACACCCTGCCGCGCCTCTCGCGGCTGCTGCGCGAGAGCATCGCCTATGGCCTGGAGCACCGCACGGGGGCCCTCGCCCACGCCGAGCAGTTCGGGCGCGGCCTGGATCGCGGCCTCGCCGACCAGTTCGTGGGGATGTATGTCAACGACCGCACGCTCGACTACGGCGAGGACGGGCGGGCGGCGGTGGCCGAGCTGCTGCGCCGCGGGCACGAGGCCGGCCTGATCGACCGGGCGCCCGTGGTCGATTTCGTGGAGGACTAGCTCCCTGGCCGACGACGCGCGCGACTGGCAGGCGGAGATCGACACCTGGACGGAGAGGTTCCGCCAGGTGGACGATCCGCCCGAGCCCTTCGCCACCGCACTGCAGGACGGCTGGACTGCCGAGGCGCGAGATCGGCTGGCCCGGGAGGCGGAGGAATACACGCAGCGTCACCGGTCGTGGCTGGCACAGATCTCCGGCGCGGGCATGGACCTCGTCCGGCTGGATTGCAGGGCGGGCTCGTGCGGTGTGTGCGTCAAGTACTGCGGGAGCGCCTACACCCTCACCGGAGAGTCGGAGGGGCTGCCGGATCCGCCGCCGCTGCCGATCTGCCCGGCGTGCCGGCATACGCTCAACCTGCTGACGCCCTTCTTCATGCAGAGCCTGGGCATGGACCTCGACGATCTGATCGCCGACGCCCAGCCCTTCATCGACTGACCAACCCGCCGCCTACGAGATGGTGAGCGTTCCCTCCATGCCGGCCTGGCGATGGCCCGGCACGGCGCAGTAGTAGGTGTAGGTACCCGGGGGAAGGTCCGAGATCTTGAGCGTGGCGGTCTTGCCGCCGTCGATGGTGTCGGTCGGACCCTCGGTCGTGCCACCAGGACCCTCGACGGCGAGGTTGTGCGGCACCGATGAGTCGTTGGTGAGCGTGATGTCGACGGCGCCCGCCTTGGCCGTCAGCGTCGTCGTGGTGAAGGCGAGCGCGCCGTTGGGATCGGCGGCGAGAGCCAGCTTGGTCGCGGCGGCGGGCGCGGCCGTGGTGGCCGGCGTGCTGGTCGCCGGCGCGGTCGTGGCGGGTGCGGCGGCGGTGGTGGCCTCGGTCGTCGATGCCGAACTCGACGAATCCGAGCCACAGGCGGAAAGGCCGAGCGAGAGGGCGGCGAGCCCCGCCGCGGCGAGCGCCAAGAGGGGGTTGCGCTTCACGAGGACTCCTGAATCAGGAAAACAGGGCGATCTCGATCCACGCCGACTCTCTCACAGCGTGTCCACAGCGCCTAGGGGTCACTCGACGTGAACCGCCGACGCTGCGGCAGGCGGGACGTTAACCAGCCGATCGTCGCCGACCCGCACGGCGATGGGTCCGCCGAAGGGCGCGTGCGCGATCACCTCGACGCGCGCATCGGGCACCAGTCCACGCTCGGCCAGGAACCGCAGCAGGGCGTCGTCGTGATCGTCAACGCGGGCAACCGTCGCTGACGACCCCTCACCCAGCTCGGTGAGCCGGCGGGCCGGGCTGTTGGCCACCTGGCCGGCGCTGGTGGGGATCGGGTGACCATGCGGGTCGCGGTCGGGATGCCCCAGGGCCTCGGCGATGCGGTCGGCCAGCGCCCCTGAGACATGGTGCTCGAGCACCTCGGCCTCGCGGTGCACCTCGTCCCACGGCATGCCGAGCCGCGTGGCGAGGAACGTCTCCAGCAGCCGGTGGTGGCGGATCACCTCGAGGGCGGCCTGGCTTCCGGTGGACGTCAGGGCGACCCCCTGCCGCTTGACGTGAACCACGTAGCCCAGCGAATCGAGTTTCTTGAGCATGTTGCTCGCCGACGCGGTGGTGACCCCGAGGGCCTCCGCGACCTGCGTCGTGGTCACCGGGCCGGGCGCCTCAGCGGTCTCGTCCAGCCGGTAGATGGCCTTCAGATAGTCCTGAACGGCGGGGCTGGGCCGATTCATGGTCTCACTCCCTCACCGGGTGGGACCCTGATCGTATCGAGCGGCACCCCGGGTCGGGCATGAACACCGGGAATCGGGGGCAACACCCAGACATCTTGCTTTCGTTCTTAGCGACCCATAACAAAGGAGTGCCAGAGTCTCGCGCATGGCTACAGCCCTTTCAGAACTCCGCGAGAACGGTTTCCGCGGATCCGGCGTGACCGGACCCGGACGGATCGATCTCACCCGCATGGATCTCTTCGCCGGACTTCCGGAGAGAGACCTCAGGCTCCTCGACATCCGCCTCCCGCTCGTACGCTGGCCGCGCGGGGCATCGATGCCCGAGCCTCTCGGTCGCCCCGACCACGTGTTCGTGGTCCGCGACGGACGTCTCGCACTCTACGAGAGCACCGCGCCCGGACACGAGATCATGATCTCGCTGCTCGACGCCGGGGCCATCTACTCCACCCTCGGCAGCGCGCCGGCGGCGAGCGTCACCGCGCTGGCCGACTCGGCCGTCTCGCCGCTCTCGGGCCGGGCGATCGAGGGCCTCATCGCCCGCTACCCGCGCCTCGGCCGCAACCTGGCCGAGCTCCTGTCCGACCGCGTCGCGATGCTGCGGGAGACTGTCGCCCTCGTCAGCGAGATGCGCGTCGAGGACCGGCTGCGGGCCCGGCTGCATCAGCTGGCCGACCGCTTCGGGCTCGCGACGCGCGAGGGCATCGAGCTCCGCCTCGAGCTGACCCACGCCCAGTGGGCCTCCCTGGTGGGCGCCTCGCGCGAGGCGGTCACCACCGCGTTCAGCAAGCTTCGCGCGAGCGGTGCCGTGCAGATGGATGGACGCTCGATCACGATCCCCTGGGAGGTCGTGCGCGCGCGCGAAGAGGCACTCAGCCTCGCCGCCGCCCGTAACGCCTAGAGGATGGATCGTCGCCATCGCCGCGCTCGCGGCGGTGGCGGGCACCGGCATGACCGCGCCGCCTCCGGGCGGCGCTGCCCTTTCCGCGCGCGATCGCGCGCATGACGCGACCCTCGGCCGGTCGGCCGAGGGTCGTCCGATACGGGTGACGAGGATCGGAGCGGCCACGGCGCCGGTGAAGGTGCTGGTGGTGGGCGCGATCCACGGCAACGAGACGGCCGGGCTCGCCGTGACCGCGCTGCTGAGGCGCCATGCACCGCAGATCGCCGGCGCCGAGCTCTGGATCGTGCCGACCATCAACCCGGACGGGGTCGCCGCCGACTCGCGGCACAACGCGCACGGGGTCGATCTCAACCGCAACTTCCCGGACGGCTGGCGCGCCGGCGGCCGGACGGGCGACACCTACTACCCCGGCGCGCGGCCGCTCTCGGAGCCCGAATCCCGCCTGATCGCACGACTGGTGCGGCGCCTGCACCCCGCCGCCACCATCTGGTACCACCAGGCTCTCGGTCTCGTGGACCTCGGTACAGCCGGCGATCGCACGCTGGTGCGGCGCTATGCGCGCATTTCGGGACTGCCCGCGCGCAGGCTCGGCTTCCTGCCCGGCGTCGCGACGCGCTGGCAGAATCGCGTCGCGCCGGGGAGCAGCGCCTTCGTGGTCGAGCTGCCCTCGGGCGCGCTCAGGCCGACGGACGCGGCGCGTCACGCGCGCGCCGTCCGGCAGACCGCGAGTTACCTGGTTGCGGTGCGCTCCAGATAGGTGTCGAGGCTCTCGTCCACACGCTGCTCGTCCTCGGCAAGCGTGATCGCCTGCTCGGCGAGAGCGAGGCGAAGCACCTCGAACACCTCAGAAGGACCATCGGACGGAGTGTTCATATCGAGAGCTTCGACCACCTCCCGGGGGGAACTGAGCACCGGGGAACATCGGTGCTTCATCGCGGTGCCCGAGACCGTCGACATCGCCCACACCCGGCCCCACCGGCCGCTCGCCTGGGCGGGGCGTCCGGAACAGGCCAATCCAGAGCCGCTCACGAACCGGGCCGAACACAGACCCTTTTGACGAGGGTCGGTCCGGCCCGGGTACATCCGAAGGGGCCCGGGCGACGCCCGGGCCCGCGCAAGATCGGCTAGCGGCGGATCCAGGTCGCGGCGAAGGCACCGTTGGCAGCGACGAGCGTGGCGACGGCGGCGCCGGCGACATAAAGAGCGAGCAGATTACGACGCATGTATAAACTCCCGGCATGGGGGGCATTCCGGTGTGAGGCCCGGCTTGCCCCCTGTATCGGCGTCGCGGTGGCAATTCCTTATGTCTGCGACCTGCTGACTGCGAGGCGATGGCCCCGGCTCCACTCGAGAATCCGTTGTGCCGGCTGCTGGGCATCCGCCATCCGGTACTACTCGCCGGGATGGCCGGCGGGCCGACGACGCCCGAGCTGGTGGCCGCGGTCTCCGAGGCGGGCGGACTCGGCACGTTCGGGCTCGCGGGCATGAGCGTCGGCGCCGTGAGGGAGGCGGTGTCCCGAGCCCGCGCCCTCACCGACCGTCCCATCGGCGTCAACGTGCTGGTGGCCCCGCCGACGCCACCCGACCCCGCCGGCCAGGATCCGAACGTCGCGCTCGCGCCGCTGCGGCGGGAGCTGGGCCTGCCGGACGCGCGCCCGGCCTCCCGGCCCGCCGCGACGCCGGCCGACCTCGTCCAGGCCGGCCTCGACGCCGGGGCCCGCGCGGTGAGCGTGGGGCTCGGCGACCCCGCGGTGGTGCGCGACCTGGCGGCGGCCGCCGGGGCGCCGCTGATCGCGATGGCCTCGAGTGTGGAGGACGCCGTGCTCGCGGTCGCGTCGGGGGCCCAGGTGATCGTGGCCCAGGGTTCAGAGGCCGGTGGACACCGCTCCACCTTCGACGTCCCCGCGGATGGTGTCGTGCCGCTGGTGGGGACCTTCGCGCTGGTGCCCCAGGTGGTGTCGGCCGTGGACGTGCCGGTCGTCGCGGCCGGCGGCGTGATGGACGGGCGCGGACTCGCGGCGGCGCTCGCCCTGGGGGCGCAGGGCGTCCAGATGGGCAGCCGGTTCCTGATGGCCGACGAGAGCGGCGCGTCGGCGGGCTACCGGCGGCGCATCAGCGAGGCCCGCGACACCGATACCGTGATCACGAGGGCGATCTCGGGGCGGCCGGCGCGCGGCCTGCGCAATCGCCTGGTTCGACACCCTGGAGGCCGCCGGGCCGCCGGCGCTGGGCTGGCCCCGGCAGGGAGGCGCGACGGCCGAGATCCGCGCGGCCGCCGCCGAGATCGACGCGGCCGAGATGCAGGCGCTCTGGGCCGGCCAGGCCGCCGGCCTGGCCCGGACATCCCACCCCGCGGGCCGCATCGTGCAGGAGACGGTGGACGAGGCGCTCGCGATCCTGCGGCGCCTCGTGGGCTGAGAAGCCTCAGTCCACGACCGGCGGGGCCCTGCCTCCCGAAGGACCCCGCCGACCGCGGTTCCCGTCACCCGCGCGGCAGCTCGGGTGAGGGCTCGTCCGCCGCCCGGCGTTCCAGCGGGGCGGCGATCTTGGGGAGGGCGACAAGCACGAAGGCGACCCCCGCGAGGACGCAGGCAGCAGCGGTGAAGAGCCAGCCGTAGCGGCCGCTGTCGCCGTCGAGCGTCATCACCGCGACCCGCACCAGCAGAGCGCCGCCTGCCAGCAGCAGGGCGAGGCCGGCCGGGGGGGCGAGGCGGCGGCGCATCACATCGCCACCTCGCGCATCGCGGTGGAGCCGCTGTCGGATGTGTCCCACGCGGACAGATCGCGCCTCGAGTGCACGCCCGACTTGCGCAGGATCGACTGCGCGTGGGTGCGCACGGTGTGCCACGAGATGCCGAGGCGCTGGGCGATCTCTTTGTAGGTGAGGTGCTGGCGCATCAGGCGCAGCACCACGCGCTCCTGCTCGGTGAGCGGAACGGGCGGGCGGGAGTCCCGGCGGGTGAGGCCCGCGAGGGGCCGCAGACCTTCGGTGTCGAAGCGGTTGACGCCGCGCAGGGCGTCCTCGATCGCCTCGAGCACCGCCTCTCGCGGCCACGTGGGCAGCAGGCACCCGCTCGCCCCCGCCGCGACCGCGGCCAGGTGCGCCTCGGCAGAGTCGTCCTGGAGGGCGAAGAGCATGCGGACCTCGGGGTGACGGCGGCGCACCTCGGCCGCCAGCTCCGGAGCCGGCGCGTCGGCGAGCACCCGGTCGATGATGACCAGGGCGTGCGGTGCGGCGTCGAGGCGTGTGAGCGCACCCTCCACCGTCAACGCGATGTCGGGCTCGAGCTCGGGGACCGCGACGAACGATGCGATGCCGGCGGACCACGCCGGGCTGCGACTCGCGACAAGCACCCGAACGGGACCCTGGGGCACCTCCACCATCCTTGGCGACGTCTGCATCGGCACGGGCGCCGCCCACAGGCGACGCTCAATTGAGGCATCGGCAGACGGGTGGGAGAGCATGATGCCCTCCCGCACGACGCCCTATGGGTTCGCGGGAAGGCTCCGCATGTCACCCACGGCGGTGGCGAAATCGGTCGCCGCGGTCTCGACGGCCGCGGGGTCGCCAAGAGCGGCCGCGGAGGCGACAGCGGTCATCGCGACGACCACCCGGTCGAGGGCGGCCGAGGCGCTGGCGCGCTGGGCCTCGAGGCGCCGGTCCGCCAGCCGTTCGGCGCCCAGGCGCTCCGCGATTGCGGTCGTCCGCGCGAGCGGCGGCTGGAGTCGGTTGACGACGGCCCGGAGGCGCGCCTTGGTCGCGGTGGGCCCGGCGTCGGCGAGCGCGGCGCTGAACTCGCTGATTCCGCTCGCGGCGGCGACCGTGTCGGCCAGGTAGCGCCGGGGCGACACCTGCACGCCGTCGGTCAGGGGCGCGGTGCTCGCGTCCAGCGAGCTGCCACCACAGCCGGCCGCCACGAGCACCAGCACCGCGGCGAGCGGGGCTAGCGCGAGGGCGAGGCGGCGGCGGACGGGAGGTCCCGGAGGGAGATGAGGAAGGGGTCGACGGCCCGGGACGACGGCTCGCCGGGGCTCGACTCGAGCGCGACGGCGGCCGAGTGCATCCGCGGAATCAGGTCGGAGTAGGCGCGAGCGATGCCGTCGCGCTGGTGCCGCACGATCGCGTCCTCGAGCACCATGGCGCGGAACGTCGCCAGGCGGTCCTCCGAGTTGATCACGATGTCCTCCAGACGGCGGTCGCCGGACCCGGCCGTGCCGGCGTCCCTGCGTTCCGAGATGATCGAGGCGAGCTGGGCGGGGGGTTCCATCAGACCGTCCACCGCGTCGATGTACTCGTGACGCGTGACGGGCGCCGCCGCCTGCCGCGAGCCGAGGTTCGAGCAACCGGCGAGCACGGCGCACGCGATGGCGCCGGCGGCGAGCGCGACGGGCGGGCGGGGCGCCATCGGGCGATGGTACCTCACTGCAGGAGCACGTCGGCCGACCGCGGGAGTGGGCTATCCTCGCCGGGTGAACGCGGCCGGCATCTCGCTCGCCCTCTCCTACGACGACGTGCTGCTGGCGCCGCGCCGGAGCGATATCGGATCCCGCTCCGACGTGGACGTCTCGTCGCGCCTGACCCGTCGGTTGCACCTGGCCGCGCCGATGGTCTCGGCCAACATGGACACGGTCACAGAGGCCGAGATGGCCATCGCGATGGCCCGCGCGGGCGGCATCGGCATCGTCCACCGTTTCCTCTCGGTGCAGGAGCAGGTGGCGGAGGTCTCGCGCGTCAAGCGGGCCGAGGCCCTCGTGATCCCCGATCCGCACACGATCGCGCCCGACGCGCGCCTCAGCGCGGCAACCGCCGCGATGGCTCGCCTGGGCGCCACGAGCCTGGTGGTCATCGAGACCGACGGCCGGCTGGCCGGCCTGCTGACCCGGCGCGACGTCGCGCTGCAGACGGATCCCAATCGCCTGGTGAGCGATCTGATGACCCCCCGCGCCCGCCTGGTCGTCGGCGGTCCCGACACATCGAGCGAGGCGGCCGCCCTGCTGCTGCGCGACGGACGCGTGGAGAAGCTCCCGCTCGTGGACGCCGAGGATCGCCTCGTGGGGCTCATCACGCTGCGCGATCTGCTGCAGCGCGCCGAGCGCCCCTCGGCCACCAAGGACGCCCGCGGCCGCCTCGCGGTGGGCGCCGCGATCGGCGTGCGCGGCGACTTCATCGTGCGCGCGCGGGCCCTGCAGGAGGCGGGCGCCGACGTGGTCGTCCTCGACATCGCCCACGGCCATGCGGAGCACTCGCTCCGCGCGATCAGCGAGGTGCGCGAGGCGCTCGGGGACGGCGTCGAGATCATCGCCGGCAACGTCGCGACCGCCGAGGGCGCGCGCGATCTGGCCAAGGCCGGCGCGGACGGCGTGAAGGTGGGCGTCGGGCCGGGCTCGGTGTGCACCACGCGAGTGGTGGCGGGGGTCGGGGTGCCCCAGCTCACGGCCGTCATGGAGTGCGCCGAGGCGTGCGCGCCGCACGGCGTGCCGGTGATCGCCGACGGCGGGATCCGCTTCGGTGGCGACGTCGCCAAGGCCATCGCGGCGGGCGCGGAGAGCGTGATGATCGGGAACCTGCTGGCCGGGACTCCCGAGAGCCCCGGCGTGGTCGTGTCGCGCAACGGCACCCGGGTGAAGGTGTTCCGCGGGATGGCCTCGAGCGCCGCGGCGGACGCGCGCCGCGCGATCGACCGGGACGACGACACGGAGTTCACGCCGGTGGTCGCTGAGGGCGTCGAGGCGGTCGTGCCGCTGCGCGACGCCGCTGCCACGGTGATACACGGACTCGTCGGCGGTCTGAGATCCGGCATGAGTTACTCCGACGCCCGTACGATCCCCGAGTTCCACCGCAAGGCCCATTTCGTACGGATCACTCCCGGAGGTCTGCGCGAGAGCCACCCGCATGACGTCAGCTACTGATCCTCGGAAGGAGCAGGTCCGTGCCCACTGAGCTCGCGTCACCCGAGCTGGCCATCACGACGGTTCGCACGCTCGCCATCGACGGCGTCCAGGCCGCGAACAGCGGCCACCCCGGCGCCCCCATGGGGTTGGCGCCGGTCGGCTGGACCCTCTTCTCGCGCCATCTGCACCATTCGCCCGCCGACCCGGCGTGGCCCAACCGCGACCGCTTCGTGCTGTCGGCCGGACACGCGTCGATGCTCCTGTACTCGCTGCTGCACCTCAGCGGCTACGCCGTGCCCCTGGCGCAGCTGAAGCGCTTCCGCCAGCTGGGCTCGGAGACCCCGGGTCATCCCGAGCGCGGCGACACCCCCGGAGTCGAGATCACCACCGGGCCGCTGGGTCAGGGCTTCGCCAACGCGGTCGGGTTCGCCCTGGCCGAGAAGCTTATGGCCGCGCGCTACAACCGGCCCGAGCACGACGTCGTGGACCACCGGACCTGGTTCATCTGCTCCGACGGCGACCTGATGGAGGGCATCTCCCACGAGGCGGCGTCGATCGCGGGATTCCTGGGGCTCGAGAAGCTCATCGGGATCTGGGACGACAACCACGTCAGCCTCGACGGACCGACCAGCCTCGCGTTCGGCGAGGACATCCCCACGCGTTTCGCGGGCTACGGCTGGCGCGTGCTGTGGGTGGAGGACGGCAACGACGTGGCGGCGATCGACCAGGCGATGACCGAGGCCTCGCAGCCGGACGGCCGCCCGACGCTGATCGCGTGCCGGACGCACATCGGCTACGGCTCCCCCAACAAGCAGGACACGTCCAAGGCGCACGGTTCCCCCCTCGGGGTCGAGGAGGTCAGGCTGACCAAGAAGTTCTACGGGTGGCCCGAGGACGCGCAATTCCTCGTTCCCGACGGCGTCGCGGCCTGGCGCGAGCAGATCGTGGCCGAGGGGGCGGCCCGGCAGGCCGAGTGGGACGGCGCCTTCGCCGCGTACGCAGAGGCCTATCCGGCCGAGGCAGCCGAGTTCGAGCGCGTCACCGCCCAGCGGCTCCCCGACGGGTGGGAGTCGGCCGCGCCCACGTTCACGCCGGGCGAGTCGATCGCCACCCGCGCATCCGCCGGCACCGCCCTCAACGCCTTCGCGGCGGCGGTGCCCGAGCTGATCCAGGGCTCCGCCGATCTCTCGTCGTCGACCAGCACGACCATCAAGGACGGCGGCACGGTGACGCGCGACGACTTCTCGGGGCGAAACCTCTACTACGGGGTGCGCGAGCACGCGATGGGCGCGATCACCAACGCACTCGCCGCCTATGGCGGACTGCGGCCCATCTGCTCCACGTTCTTCACGTTCTCGGACTACATGAAGAACACGATCCGGCTGGCATCGCTGATGAGGCTGCCGTCGATCTTCGTGTACACCCATGACTCGGTCGCCCTGGGCGAGGACGGCCCCACGCACCAGCCGATCGAGCACCTGGCCGCGCTGCGGGCCATACCGGGCCTCATCACCCTGCGCCCGGCCGACGCGACCGAGGCCACCGAGGCCTGGCGGTTCGCGATCGGGCGCGTCGAGGGCCCGACCGCGCTCATCCTGAGCCGCCAGGGCCTGGCCACCCTGGAGGGGACGCCTCCGGTCGAGCGCGGTGGCTACGTGCTGGCCGACGGCGACGACGTGATCCTGATCGCGACCGGGTCCGAGGTCAACGCGGCGCTCGCCGCCCGCGAGGTGCTGCGCTCCGAGGGCATCTCGGCGCGGGTCGTCAGCATGCCCTCGTTCGAGCTCTTCCGGGAGCAGGAGACGTCCTACCGGGACGAGGTGCTGCCGCCGGATCAACCGGCCCGGGTCGGCGTGGAGGCGGCCAGCCCGTTCGGCTGGGCGGAGTGGGTCGGCCTGACGGGGGCGACCGTCGCGATCAACCGGTTCGGCACCTCGGCGCCGGGCGAGCAGGCGCTCGCCGCCCTCGGAATCACGCCCGACGCCATCGCCGAGGCGGCGCGGGCGCAGGTGAGGACGCACACGCCGTGAGCCATTCGCGCATGCCGCCACCCGCGGCGATCGTGATCTACGGCGCGACCGGCGACCTGACGCAGCGCAAGCTGATGCCCGGGCTCTACAGCCTCGCCGCCCACGGGCTGCTGCCGGCCGAGACCGTGATCATCGGTGTCGCCCGGCGGGACATCTCGGACGATGACTTCCGTGCCTCGATGCGCGACGGCGTGGATGAGCACGGGCGCCTATCCCTTGACGACGCTGCCTGGGCGGACTTCGCGGGACGCCTTCGGTACCTGTCGGCGCCGTTCGACCAGCCGGAGGGCTACGATCGGCTGCGCGAGATCATCGAGGTCCACGATCGCGACCACGGCACCCGCGGCAACCGGCTTTTCTACCTCGCCACGGCCCCGGAGTTCTTCCCCCTGATCGCCGAGAACCTCGGGCGCGCCGGCCTTTGCGACGAGGGGGACGGCACCGAGCGTTTCGCGCGCCTGGTGATCGAGAAGCCCTTCGGCGCGGATCTCGAGTCCGCACGGGATCTCAACGCCCGCGTGGGCACGGTGTTCCGCGAGCGGCAGATCTACCGGATCGACCACTACCTCGGGAAGGAGACGGTCCAGAACCTCCTGGTGCTGCGGTTCGGGAACGCCATCTTCGAGCCGATCTGGAACCGGCGGTATGTGGACCACGTGCAGATCACCGTCTCCGAGGACCTCGGCGTCGGCACTCGCGGCGGCTACTACGACACCAGCGGCGCGCTGCGGGACATCGTCCAGAACCACATGCTCCAGGTGCTCTCGATCATCGCCATGGAGCCGCCCGCCCGCTTCGAGAGCCGCGACGTGCGTGACGAGAAGGTCAAGGTGCTGCGGGCGATCTCGCCCTTCGACGCGGAGTCGGTGGCCCGCCACGCCGTGCGCGGGCAATACGGCCCGGGCACGATCGCGGGCCAGGACGTGTCCGGCTATCGCGAGGAGCAGGGGGTTGATCCCCAGTCGAACACCGACACTTTCGTGGCGCTGAAGCTGACCATCGACAACTGGCGCTGGTCGGAGACGCCTTTCTACCTGCGCACCGGCAAGCGCCTCCCCCACCGGACCACCGAGGTGGCGATCGAGTTCAAGCAGGCGCCGCACCTGCCGTTCGATCCGTCCGCCGTGGCCGACGTGGAGCCCAACCTGCTCACCCTGCGCATCCAGCCCGACGAGGGCGCCTCGCTGCGCGTGCTGGCCAAGGTGCCGGGCCCGAAGATCGAGCTGGACGAGGTGAGCATGGACTTCTCGTACGGCAGCTCGTTCTCGCAGGGCTCTCCCGAGGCCTACGAGCGCCTGCTGTTGGACGCCCTGCTCGGCGATTCGACCCTGTTCGCCCGCTGGGACGAGGTTGAGCGGGCGTGGGAGATCGTCGAGGGTCTGATCCAGGAGTGGTCCGAGACGCCGGGGCACTTCCCCAACTACCCGGCGGGCTCGTGGGGCCCCGAGGCCGCCGACGCGCTACTGGCACGGGATGGGCGCGTGTGGCGCCGGCCCTGAACACGACCGACCGCAGGGGGGCGATGTGAGCGAGCCGACGATAATCGTGGTTCCGGATCTGGCGGCGCTCGCCGACAGGTCGGCCGCCCTGATCGAGCGTGTCGCGCTCGACACCCCCTCGGAGGAGCGGTGCACCATCGCCCTCGCGGGCGGCGGGACTCCCCGGGCCACCTACCAGCACCTCGCGGGCCGTTGCCCGCCGTGGGGGCGCGTGGACTTCTATTTCGGCGACGAGCGGATCGTGCCGCCGGACGCGGACGGCTCCAACTACGGCATGGCCCACGATGCGCTGCTCAGCCGGATCCCACTCCGCCCGGAGCAGGTGCACCGCGTGCTCGGCGAGCTGCCCCCGGAGGAGGCCGCGGATCGCGCCGAGGAGGATCTCCGCGCGTCGGTGCCCGGCTCGCCGTGGCCGGTGCTCGACCTGGTGCTGCTGGGGATGGGTCCGGACGGCCACACGGCCTCCCTCTTCCCCGGATCGGCCGAGGTGGACGAGAGCAGCCGACTGATGATCCCCGTCCACCGCCCCGAGATGCCCCAGCCGTGGCGGGTGTCGATGACGTTGCCGGTGCTCAACGCGGCCCGCCACGTGATGATGGTGGTGGGCGGCGCCGCCAAGGCCCCGATGGTGCGGCGCGCGATCGCGCGGGACCACTCGATCCCCGCCGGACGGGTGGATCCCGCCGACGGCACGATGACCTGGATCCTCACCGAGGACGCCGCCTCGGAGCTGGAGCTTCCCGAGGAGAGCTAGGGCAATCGCTCTAGAGCTCGATCATCTCGTCGTCGGCGTCGCCGGGGCGGCCGGCGTACTTCAGCTTGGCGCCCCGGTCGAGGCGACGCTGGCCGAGCAGGTAGAGGACCGTGGCGATCAGGAGCCCCGCCGGGAACCACGGCGAGCGCCCGGCATCGACGGCGACCTTGGCGGCGGCGGCGGCCGGGGGGCTGACGCGCTCGACGATGCGCCTGACGCGCTCCGGGGTGACGGTGGAGGTGACGGCCTGAACCGCCCCGGAGAGCGCGACGGGGGGCGTCGTCGGGGTCGCCGCGACGGGGGGTGGCGAGGGCGTCTGCGCGCGCGGCGGGGCCACCGCGGCGGCGGAGGCCGAGCCGCGGGCGTGAGCGACGGCACCCGCTGCCGTGGGCCTCGCGGCGGGGGCGTGAACGGCGGGTGCCGGCGCGACGGCCGAAGCCGCCGGGGCCGCCGCGGGGGTTTCACCGACGGCGCCCGGCGGCGAGCCGGCGGGGACGGCCGTCGTCTCGGCCGACGCCCCGCCGCTCGGCGAGGCAGCGTCGGAGGATCCGCCCCGGCTGCCGAAGAGTGCGGCCGTGATGCGGGTCAGGATGCTGAGCGCCGCGCTCGGGGGCGGGGCGGGATCGATCCCCGGCGAGCCGCCGCCGTCATCCGTGGAGGGCGCGGTCGCGTCTGCCTCCGGCAGCGCCTGCGGTGAACCGGCCTGGAGGTCCTCGCCGTTGCGGTCCGGGGCGGCGAAGACGGGCTCGGGCACGGGCGCCGGATCGACCGACGGCGACGACGGGTCGAGCGACGGCGGGGGCACGGACTCCGCGGGCGGCTCGGGAGCGGGAGCCGGCGTGCTGTCGTCCGGCGGGGTGGAGAAGGGCGGGGGCTCGGGGTCGCCGGCAGTGGGCTCGGTCTCGACCGGGGGCTCCGGCTGGGGCGCGACGGGCGTGGGGTCGGGCTCTGCGACGACTGGGGCCGGCTCGGGCCCGGTGACGACGGGGTCGGGCTCCGGCTCCTTCACGACCGGGTCCGGCTCCTTCACGACCGGGTCCGGCTCCTTCACGACCGGGTCCGGCTCCTTGACCACGGGGTCGGGCTCCTTGACCACGGGGTCGGATTGCGTGACGACCGGGCCGGGATCCGGCGTGGGATCAACGGTCGCCGGCTCCGAGATCGCGGGGTCGGGCTCTGCTGCGGGCGGCGCCGCGGGCTGAGGGCCGGGGTCCGCCACCCCCGGCTCGCCCTGAGCGGCCACGGCCTCGGAGTCGCGCTGCGGCTCGCTGACGACGGGCTCGGCGACGATCGGGTCCGCGCTCGCGATGTGACGGGGCCCGGGCGCCTCGGCGAGGACCGCGCCGATGCGCGGGGCGTCCGGAACCCGCCCGGCCCGATCGTCAGCCGCGTGGGCGGCCACGGGGGTCGCCGCGATAGCAAGCACGGCCGCGAAAACCGCGAGGCGCGCGGGGCGGCGGCGGCGGAAGGGACGTGCGAAGGGTCGAGGGTCGGAGCTCATGGCGCCCCCCCAATCGGCAGGTGGGCGGGAAAACTTTAGGCCCACGTCGAAATTCGTTTGAGACGGTCTAACGTACGTCCGAGAACCCAGTTCAAAAGGTGGTTTCGGCGATTTCAGAAGACACCTCGACACCCCTCGCGGGGGCTGCCGGACGCCGTGGCTGGTACGTCCTCGAGGAACGCCAGACGGCGCTCTTCCGCGGACGCGTGATCGCCATCACGGCGATCGCCGTGACGGCGATCGCGGCCCCCCTCGGCATGAGCCGCGACGACCAGGCGCGCGCGGTGGCCGCCTGCGTCGCCGCCGTGCTGCTTCATGTGCTGCTGCATGTGGTGGCCGCGCGCTGGCCGCGGCGCCTGCTGACGGCGGTGGACGCCGGGCTCGTGGTGGACGCCCTGCTGGTGCTGGCCCTCGCGCTGCTGTCCGGGGGCGCCGACAGCCGGGCCCTCTGGCTGCTGCCCCCGTTCGCGCTCGCCGCGACGCTTGCGCTGTCGGCGATCTCGGGCGTCAAGGCCGCCGTGCTCTCGGCGCTGGTCGTGGGCGGCGCCCTCGTGATCGACGGCACCGACGGAGTCGCGGCAGCCGAATGGATCGGACCCCTGGTGATGACGGCGATCGTCGTGATCGTGGCCGGGGGACTGTCGGCGGTCAACGAGCGCGAGCTGCGCCGGCGCGGAGAACGCATGACCGCCCTCCACGCCGCATCGGCCGCCTTCGCGAGCGCAGGCGCCGCGGAGGATCTCGATGCGATCGCCACGACCGCCGCGCGCGCGCTGTTGCCGGGTTGGGAGGTCCGGGTGCGGCGCGATGGCCGTGAGTCGCGCGAGCGCACGTGGCGCGACGGTGATCGTGTTCTGGTGGAAATCCCCGTCGTCGCCTCGACGCACGGCCCCGACAACGGCCGGCCACTGGGCGCCATCACTGCCTCGCGCGCCGTTCCCCGCCTCGGTCCCCCGCGCGTGCGGGCGCAGCAGCTGCTGGCGCTGCAGACCCTCGCCGGCGGCCTGGCCGCCGCGCTGCTGCAGAACGAGTTGCTCGACCGGCTGGAGCAACAGTCGATGGCGGACGCCCTGACCGGCCTGGGCAACCGGCGCGCATTCGACGAGGCGCTCGACGTCGAGCTCAAGCGCGCGCGACGGTCCGGCTCGTGGGTGGGACTCGTGATGATGGACGTCGACCACTTCAAGCGCTTCAACGACCAGCACGGGCACCAGGCCGGCGACGACGCGCTGGTGACGGTGGGCCACGTGATCTCCCGCGCGGCACGGGCAGAGGACCGTGCCTGCCGCATCGGCGGGGAGGAGTTCGCGCTGCTGCTCCCGGGCGCCGACGAGCGGGCCGCGACGATCGTGGCCGAGCGGCTGCGCCGCGACGTCGAGAGCCGCCCGCCCGCGGCCGGCCCGATCACCATCAGCCTCGGCGCGGCCGCCTCGCGGGGCGACGACGGCCGCGCCCTGCTCGCCGTGGCCGACGGTCGCCTCTACGCCGCCAAGGAGGCGGGCCGCAACCGGGTCGTCGGAGAGGCCGCCCCGACCCGCTAGCGGTCGGAGACCGAACGCGAGAGCGACTCCCGGAGGATCCGGATCGTCTCGGCCGGGCCGCCCGCCCGGCGCACGTGGTCGAGATCGCGATCGTCCACCACCAGGTTCGCGCGGATCGCGGGCAGCAGGGAGCTCCAGCGCTCCCCCATCAGCACCAGCGGCCGCGGGCCCACGTCGCCGATCTGCAGCAGGTTCCAGGCCAGGGCCAGCTCGGCGAGCGTGCCGATCCCACCGGCCACGGCCACCCACCCGTCCACGTCGAGCAGCTCCTCGATGCGCGCCAGCAATCCCTCGGCGGCGCGCTCCTCGCCCACCCAGCGGTTGGGCATCAGGCGACGCTCCCATCCGGCCACGGTGACCCCGATCACGTGCCCGCCCGCCCCGGCGGCGCCCTCGGACACCGCGGCCATGGCGCCGTTGTAGCCACCGGTGCGCACCGCCCACCCTTCCCGGGCGATCAGCGCGCCGAGCTCCCGGGCATCCTCGTACTCGGCGTCACCGGGCGCGAGGCGCGCCGAGCCGAACACGGCGACCGAGCGCCGGATCACGCCGGTCTCCCCGCCCCGCGGTCGATGACCGCCAGCAGGCGCCCGTGGTGACGCGTCACGCTGACCGGCGCGTCGAAGCAGCGTGAGAGCGTGGCGTCGTCGAGCACCTCTGCGGCCTCCCCCGCCGCAACCACGCCGCCGTCGCGCAGCAGCAGCGCGTGAGTGACGCTGGAGGCGAGCTCCTCCAGATGGTGGCTCACCTGCACCGTGGTCAGCTCGGGATCGGCGCGCGCGAGGTCGTCGAGACGGGCGAGGAAGGACTCGCGGCCCGGCAGGTCGAGGCCCGCTGTCGGCTCGTCCAGCAGCAGCAGCCGGGGGCGGGTCATCAGGGCGCGCGCGAGCAGCACGCGCTGCTGCTCGCCGCGCGAGAGCTGGGCGAAGCGCCGCTCCACCATGGCTCCGCACCCCATCCGCCCGAGCAGCGCCTCGGCGCGGACGCGGTCGCCCGGAGCGAGGGCCTCCGGCCGCAGGATGATCGTGGAGCCGACACCCGTCAGCACCACCTCGATGGCCGTCGCTCGAGGACGGAACGCGGTGGCCATCCCCGACTCCACGTAGCCGATCGCCCCGCGCAGACGGCGCACGTCCACGGCGCCGAGCCGGTGGCCGAGGATGCGCACGGCCCCCTCGCTGGGGTGCCCCTGCGCGCCCGCGATCGTCATCAGGGTCGTCTTGCCGGCCCCATTGGGCCCGATGACGGCCCACCGCTGACCGGTCGCGGCGCGCCAGTCGATGCCGTGGAGAAGCGTCGCGCGCCCGCCCCCGGGCCGGGCGCGCCACACGCCGACGCCCGTCATCTCGATCGCCGCCGCGGAGGCGCCGTTCGCGCTCAGCCCAGGAACAGGGACCGCACCTCGTCCACGACGCGGTCGCCCTCGACATCGGCGCGAAAGCGCTCCTCGGCCGACACCTCGGGCTCGGTCTCCTCGGACATCCTCCGCGGCAACGGCACGCCGAGCGCCCGCTCCCCGTTGCTCCACCACACCTCGGGGATGTCGTCGTCGAGTTCCACGCCGAGCATCTCGGCGAACAGCAACGTCCACGCGCGCGGAACCACCTGGAACGTGTAGCCGCCACCGCCCAGCGCGACCCATTTGCCGTCGGCCGTGGCGCGAGCGAGCTCGTGGAGCGCCCGATAGGCGCGCGGGAAGGTCGGCATCGTGACCTGCAGGTGCGCCAGGGGATCGGCGTGGTGAGGGTCGGCGCCGTCCTGGGTCACGATCACGTCGGGCTCGAACTCGGCGACCGCCGGGAGGATCACCTCCTCGATGGCGCGCAGGTAGGGGCGGTCGCCGGCGTAGGGCGGCAGGGGGATGTTGAGCGCGGTGCCCTCGGCCGCGCCGATGCCGCGCTCGGCGATGCCCCCGGTCCCCGGAAACAGGTAGCGGCCGGTCTCGTGCACCGAGCACGTCAGCACCCGGGGCTCTTCGAAGAAGATCCACTGCGTGCCGTCGCCATGGTGGACGTCGATGTCGATATAGGCGACGCGCTCGGCGCCTGCGTCGAGCAGGGCCTGGATGGCCACGGCGGTGTCGTTGTAGATGCAGAAGCCTGCGGCCCTGTTGGCCATCGCGTGGTGGAGCCCGCCGCCGGCGACGAAGGCCTGGTCGGCCTGGCCCTCCCACACGGCCATCGCCCCGGTGATCGACGCGCCGCAGATCGCCGCGGCGGCCTCGTGCATCCCTTCGAAGGCCGGCGTGTCGCCGCCCGCCGCGAGGCCCCATTGGGAGGCCTCCCACGCCGAGGCGAGGGCGGGATCGACGCTGTAGCGGCGCACCGCGGAGACGAAGGCCGGGGCGTGTGCCCGCTCGATCTGCGCCACGGTGGCGGGCGTCGGCGCGACGCGCACGACGTCGGGGTGCTGATCGAGGCCGTAGGCCCGGATCAGGTCCACCGCGAGCTGCCGCCGCAGGGGCGTCATGGGGTGATCGTCGCCGAGGTTGTACGAGGGTCCGCCATCGGCGTGCACGAAGGCCGTTCGGGTCACTCGGTCAAACTAGCCAATTCGCGCCCTGGCGGGCGCGCTCAGGCCGCAGCGACGACCGTCCAGGGCGTGATCCGCCGCGCCGTGACCAGCCCGGCGGCGACGTAGGGGTCGCCCTCCGCGAATGCCTCCACGTCGGCGACGGGGACGTCGCCGAACACGAAGAGCGCGCCGGTGGGCGGGTCGCCGACGGCCCCTGCCGCGAGCATGCCCCCATCGGCGATCCACTCGGCGATACGGGCGAGATGCGCTTCGCGATGGGGCGGCCGGCGCTCGAGGACGTCGGCGACGTAGTCGTAGGACAGCAGCAGATGCGGCCCGGTCTCCATCAGCGCCGGACGAGCTTCAGGGTGTAGGTGCTCGTGCCGGCGCGCGCGAACACGTTGACGTAGTAGACGCCGGAGCGGGTCGCGCGGACGACCATGACCGAGCGCCGCGTGGGGCCGCTCTTGAACTTGACCAGGTGCTTCTTGAGGTTGCCGTCGCCGGTGGCGACCGTCCTGGTGCCGGGGCTCCAGAGATAGAGGTCGAGCGTGCCGTGGGAGTGGCGCAGGTCCATCCGCAGGCGCTCGCCCTTCTTGAGCCGGACGGCGTAGACGTCGTCGGGGTCCTCCACGTGGTCCGCGCTGGCGGCGATGGCGAGCGGGGTCGCCTGGTGCAGCGAGATGGTGCCCTTCAACCACTTCACGTCGTCGTTGACCTCGTCGGCGTCGTCGGACGGCGCCTGGAGGGTGACCGCGGCGCGTGGATTGATGACGCCGTTGCCGCTGAAGTCGTCGCGGCCCTTGGGGCCGATGTCCGTGGCGGTGTTCTCGATCTGGCGGAGGACCTGGAAGGTGCTGAGCGTCCCACCGTTGCTCGCCATCACCAGCGCGGCGACCCCGGAGACATAGGGCGCCGCCATCGAGGTGCCGTCCTTGAGCGCGTAGCCGGGCGCCACAACCCCCTCGGTGACGCGGCGGGGGACCGAGGAGAGCACGTCCACGCCCGGGGCGATGACGTCCACCGAGCGGTTGTGCGTCGAGAAGGTCGCGACCCCGTAGGGGCGCGGGCAGTCGTAGGTCACGACACCGTCGCACTGGGCGCCGACGCCCAGTACCCGGCGGTACGCGGCGGGGTAGTTGAGGCTGTTGACGTCCTGCCCCTGGTTGCCCACCGAGGCGACCACGAGCGCGCCCCTACCGGACGCCCACAGGATGGTGTCCTGGAAGGCGCGGGAGTAGCCGATTCCGCCCGCCGAGATGTTGATCACCTTGGCGCCGTGCTTCACGGCCCAGCGGATGCCGCGGATGATCGTCAGGTCGCTACTGTCGCCCTGGCGGTCGGCGATCTGGACCGGGATCACCTGAGCGGAGGTGGCCGACGCCGGGGCGACGCCCACGATGCCGACGCCGTTGGCCGGGGCGGCGGCGATGCCGGCGACGTGCGTGCCGTGCCCCGTGATCCCGTGGTCGGAGGCGTCGTCGTCGTTGCGCAGGGTGCTGCGCGGCGCCACGAGCGGGGTGTCCGGGCCGCGCCACTCCTCGTGGGTCGGGTCGATGCCGCTGTCGAGTATCGCGATCCGGGGCCGGTTGGCGATCGTGGTCAGATCGAGGCCCCACGAGGTGTGGGTCAGCAGCCCCCACTGCGTGGTGGGCGTGAAGAGGGGATCGGTCACCGCCGGGGCGGGCGCGAGGGGCAGGGGCGGAGGGGGCCGCTCCTGCGAGGTGCGCTTCTCCGACCACTCGACGCCGCTGACGCCCGGGCGGCGCAGCGCCCGGTCGCGGGCGGTCTCGGCGTTGCGGGGCACGACCGACCAGATGCCGGCCTCGGGGAGGACGCCGGTGACCGCGCCCAGGCCCGCGAGGCGGGCCAGTGCCACGGCCGACCTCGGCGTGTCCGCGAACGTGACCAGCAGGTGCGGCGTCGACGGCGCCGTGCGCTCGAAGGCGATCTGGGAGCCCGGCACGCTCGAGGGGTCGGGCGGCTTGGCCGGGCCGGCGCCGAGGGCGGTGCCGCAGGCGCCGAGCGCGAGCGCGAGCGTGAGCGCTCCCGCGCGGCGGAGGTCAGGCATGGCGCATCGTTATCGGCATACGGCGATCGCGCCCGAAGGCGCGCGGCGTGATCTTGATGCCGACCGGACCCTGGCGACGTTTGTACTCGGCGCGATCGACCAGGCGCACGACCTCTGTCACGAGCGCGGCTGCGTGGCCCTGCGCCACGAGCTCCGCAGGGTCCAGGCCACGCTCGATGTACCCCTCGAGGATCGCATCCAGCAGTTCATAGGGGGGAAGGTTGTCCGTGTCGAGTTGATCGGGTCGCAGTTCGGCGGTCGGGGGTCGCACGATGGTCTCCTCGGGGATCACCTCGCGCCCCTCGCTGTCGTTGCGCCAGCGCGAGAGTCGGTACACCCAGGTCTTGTAGACGTCCCGCAGCGGCGCGAAGCCCCCCACCATGTCCCCGTACAGGGTGCTGTACCCCACGGACATCTCGCTCTTGTTGCCGGTGGCCAGCACCAGCGGGCCGAGCTTGTTGGAGAGCGCCATCAGCAGCGTGCCGCGCGTCCGGGCCTGGATGTTCTCCTCGGTGATGTCGGGGGTCCGCCCGGCGAACGTCTCCGTGAGGGTCGTCTCCAGGGCGTCGACCGCATCGGCGATCGGCAGGGTGATCAGGCGGATGCCCAGCGACGTCGCCAGCGCCTCGGCCCCGCCCAGGCTCTCGGGGGCCGAGTGGGTCGAGGGCATCGCGACGCCGGTCACGCGGTCCGGGCCCAGCGCGTCGGCGGCCAGGGCCGCCGTGAGAGCCGAGTCGATGCCGCCGGAGAGTCCGAGGATCACCCCCGGGAAGCCGTTCTTGCCCACGTAGTCGCGGATCCCGAGGCGCAGCGCCGCCCACACCTCGGCCTCGCCGTGCAACTCGCCCGCGACCCCCGACGGCCCGGCCTCCGGCGTACCGGGCGGCGTGACCTCGACCACCACCTCGCGCTCTGAGGACCCCCCGGGGAGCCTGCGGGCCAGCGGCTCTCGGAGCCGACGGCGCTTGGAGAGCACGGGGTCGATGTCGGCGACCAGGAGGTGCTCCACGAACTGCGGGGCCCGGGCGATGACGCCGCCGGCCGCATCGAACACGGCGGAGCGGCCGTCGAACACGAGCTCGTCCTGGCCGCCCACCTGGTTGCAGAACGCCAGCGCGGCGGCGCAGTCGTCGGCGCGCGTCGCCAGCATCTGCTCCCGGCGGTCGCCCTTGCCGCGGTGGTACGGCGAGGCGGAGATGCAGCAGATCAGGTCGACGCGGGCGGCGGCGAGGTCGGAGGCGACCGGCGTCGGGTACCAGATGTCCTCGCACACGGTGATCCCGACGCGTGTGCCCGCAACGTCGATCACCAGCGCGGAGTCGCCCGCGCGGAAGTACCGCGCCTCGTCGAACACGCCGTAATTGGGCAGGAAACGCTTGCGGTAGACGGCCTGCACCCGCCCGTCGGCCACGATGGCCGCCGCGTTGTAGCAGTCGGCGTTCCAATCGGGGAAGCCGAGGATGGCCACGCCGTGCGTGACCTCGGCGGCGATCGCGTCGATCTCGGCACGGGCCCTGGCGGCGAAGGAGGGCCGCAGCAGCAGATCCTCGGGCGGATAGCCCGTGATGGCGAGCTCGGGCACCAGAGTCACGTCGGCGCGGACGCGCGCGGCATCGGCGAGCGCGCCGCGGATCAGCTCCGCGTTGCGACCGATGTCCCCCACGACCGTGTTCAGCTGGGCCAGCGCGACGCGCACTCGGCGGGTGGTCTCCGGCGATTCGTTTGGCAACCGCGCTTCGGTGGGCGGGCACCGGCGCGGTAGGATTTGACGGACCAACGATACGCCTCGGCGGCGCGCGTTCTGTGCGCCCTGCCCGCCGTGGCATGGAACCTGGAGGACGGATGGCCAGCCTGCCACCTCAGCGTCGCCAGCCGGGTGGAGCCGGAGGGGGGCCCGGCGGACGCGCCGGCCGCTCCAACCTCTCCCCCAAGGAGGGCGCGGAGGAATCCGAGCGCCGGTTGAATCTGCCGTGCTTCCATGCCGGACAGAAGGTGAAGGGGATCTACGCGTGCGTCGCGTGCCAGTTCCGGATCAACAACCGGGGAACGCTCCCGACCTGCCCGGACTGCGGAGAGATGGTGTGGGCGTACATGGGCGGCGGTGAGCGGCCCGTTCCGGAAGGTGAGGAGGGCGCAGCGGCCCCCGTGCAGACCGCGGCTCCGGCCGCGAGCACGACGGAGGAGAGCGTCAAGCTCGACGCTCCCGCGCCGGTCTCGGTGCAGGAGGGCGTCAAGCTCCAGCCGTGACGATCGATGGCCGACCCGCGACCCGCGACGTCGCGGGTCGGCGACTCCTTCACAGAACCACAACAGAGTGACGCAAAGCTCTTACCCCTCGACCGTGCTCCCAACATTCCAGCGGTGGAGGATCCCATCCGATAGGGATGGCGGTCCTGCGGCCGTGGCCGCCCTGACGGAGGTGGAATGCTGCGTCGCGTTCTGATCGCGGGCCTGGCCCTGGCACTGGTGGCGCCGGTGCTCGCCGGCGCCTCGCCGCGGGAGCGACGCGACGGCGATCGCATTCCCTCCGCGCAGCTGCAGGCGACCGGCGGGGGGGCGATGACCGTCAGCGGCCGGATGTCGGTCAACGGATCGATCTTCGACCGGGGCGCCATCGTCATCACGGACCGCAAGGGCGACGCCCAGGCGCATCTCGCCGGGGTCGAGCTGACGTTCAAGCGCGGGCGCGCCAAGGTGCGCAAGGCGTCGGGAATCCTCTACGTCACAGGCTCGGCGGTCACGGTGAGGGTGATCTCGTCGCGCCTGTCGTTCTCGATCGCGGGCAAGGGTCGCGCACGACTGCTCGGCTCGGGGACCTATCGGCTCAACTCGGGCCCCGAGAAGAGCTGGAGACGGGCATGGATCCAGGTCGCTCCCCCATCCCACCGCGACCGCCGACGCGGGCGATGACGACCGCGTCGACATCCTCGCGGTGAACGTCGCCGCGCCCCCGGTCGCCGGTCCATGACCGGGGTCGGGGGCGCGGCGAGCGGCCTGCGGGCGCTCCGCGGGTTGGACCGGGCCTCCGCACCGCACTACCATCGGGCGCCGATGGCCCCTCCGGACGACCGCCAGCGGATCCTGATCGTCGAGGACGAGCCCAACATCGCGTCGTTTGCGCGCATGTACCTGGAGGCCGCCGGGTTCCACGTCACGGTCGCCGCGCGCGGCGACGACGGCCTGCGCCTCGCGGAGTCGGATTCCCCTCACCTCGTGATCCTCGACCTGATGCTGCCCGGCATGGACGGCTACGAGGTCACCAAGCGCCTGCGCCGGAACGGCCACACCCCGATCATCATGCTCACGGCCCGCGACGACGCGGTGGACAAGGTGGTGGGCCTGGAGATCGGCGCCGACGACTACATCACCAAGCCCTTCAACCCGCGCGAGCTGGTCGCCCGGGTCCGCGCCGTGCTGCGGCGCGCGGAGACCAAGCGCCAGACGAACGGCCAGCCCGAGGCGACCACCATCGAGGCCGGCCCGCTGCGCATCGAGGTGGGCGGGCGCGAGGTGTTCGTCGAGGACGAGGGCGTGCAGCTGACGCCCAAGGAGTTCGATCTCCTGGTCACCCTGATCGAGAATCGCGGCCTCGTCCTGACCCGGGAGCAGCTGCTCGAGCGGGTGTGGGGCTTCACCTTCCTCGGTGACAGCCGGACGATCGACGTCCACGTGCGGCAGCTGCGCCGCAAGCTCGGCGACGCGTGTCCGATCCAGACCGTGTGGGGCACCGGTTACAAGGTGCCCGCCAAGAGGTGAGCTCTCTCCCGAGGCCCTGGCGAACGCTTCGCGGGCGCCTGGCCCTGGCGGTGGCGGGGGGGCTGGTGGTGGCCGCGGTCGTGTTCACGGCGGTCGGCAGCGGACTGATCCGCTCGCAGTCGGAGGCGGTGGCCCGCGCCGAGCTCGATCGCCAGGCCGCCGCGCTGGGGCACATCGTGAGCGACCAGGCCGAGCGGCAGGCCTCGCGCGGCACCGACTTCACCTTCATCCAGCCGAGCAACCTCGAGGCCCTGGTCGGCCCCAACACGCGCCTGTACTACAGCGGGCTGCAGCTCACGCCGGGGGCGGAGCGGCCGACCGCAGAGATCCCCTCCGTGGTCGCCGAGGAGCTCGACTACGGGCTGCTGGAGAAGCAGGGCGTGCAGCGCATCGACTTTCGCCTCGGCCGGGACAAGCCCCTTTACGAGGCCTCCGCGGCCCCCGTGCAACTCGGCAGCGAGACGGTCGGCGCAATCCTGCTCGCCAAGCCGCCGGGTGACCTGGCCTCGGCCTGGCCGGACCTGGCCCCGCGGGTGGTGGGCGCGGCCGGCATCGGGCTCGGCGTGGCCCTTCTGCTGTCGCTGCTGCTGACCGGCCGCATCATCCGGCCCCTCACGGCGATGCAGGCCGCGACCCACCGCGTCGCCGGCGGAGACCTTCGCACCGAGCTGGGCCCGACGGGCACCCAGGAGCTCGACGAGCTGGCCTCCGACTTCAACCTGATGGTCCGGCGCCTCGCCGAGCGCGAGGGCGAGACCCGCGAGTTCCTGATGCGCGTCACGCACGACCTGCGCACGCCGCTCACGGCGATCCGAGGCCACGCGGCCGCCCTCTCGGACGGCGTGGTGCCCGAACCCGACGTGCCACGCTCCCTGTCCGCCATCGAGGGCGAGGCGGCGCGGCTCGAGAGCCTGGTCGCCGACCTGCTCGACCTCGCCCGGCTCGACGCGCACCGCTTCAGCCTGGATCTCACCGATGTCGCGCCCACCGACGTGCTCGACCGGGCGTTCGACGCGATGGAGGCCGAGGCCACCACCCGCGGGCTCGCGTACGAGCGCGGCATCGAGGATCTGCCGACGGTCCTCACCGACGAGTCGCGCGTTCAGCGCATCGTCAGCAACCTGTTGGACAACGCGATCCACTGGACGCCGCGCGGCGGGACGGTGCGTCTCGAGGCCCGCCGTCGCCCCGGCGGTGGCTTCACGGCCGAGGTCAGCGACACCGGCCCCGGCATCCCCGCGTCAGAAAAGGAGCGCATCTTCGAGGCCTTCCAGTCCCTGGAGACGCCCGACGGACGGCGCGGCAGCGGTCTGGGGCTGGCGATCAGCCGCCAGCTGGCGCGTGCCCTGGGCGGCGACGTGTGGGTGGAGAGCAGCGAGGGAGGCGGCAGCCGCTTCGTGCTCGAGGTGCCGGCGCGGAGCACGGCCGGGGGCTGACCCCGGACGCGCCGACGCCGGCGGCTCCACGAGGGAACCGCCGGCGTCGATGTCACGCCCGTTGGAGTGGTCCGGCTAGGCCGGGCTCTCCTCGGGGTGCGGAGCCAGCACGACGTCACCGCGCTCTCCGGTACGTACCCGGATCGCCTCCTCGACGTCGAAGACGAAGATCTTGCCGTCTCCCGGATCTCCCGTGTGGGCGAGCTCCAGGATGGTGTCGATCGCCCGGTCCACGTCGGAGTCGTCGAGCACCATCTCCAGCTTCAGCTTGGGTCGCAGGAAGATGGTGGTCTTGGCACCGCGGTAGCTCTCGGTGAAGCCCTTCTGACGGCCGGAGCCCTTGACCTCCGTGACGCTCATGGAGGGAAGCCCCATGGTCGCCAGTCGGTCGTGGATGGCCTCCAAGGCCTCGTGCCGGATGAACGCCTCGATTTTCTTCACGGTTGCTTACTCCCTTACGAGGCGGTGGCGGGGTTGGTCGCGGGAGCGGTCGGCGTGCTCGGCGGACCGGCAGGCCGAACGTCCTCGGACTCGGCGCCGGGCACGTCGATGAAGCGCTCGGGGTAGCCGAACATCCCGTGCTCCGAGATGTCGAGGCCACGCAGTTCGTCCTCCTCGCTGACGCGGAGGCCGATCGTGAACTTGATGGCCAGGAAGACGACCAGGGAAAGCGTGAACGTGAAGGCGATGGTCGCGCAGATCCCGTAGAACTGGACCCACAGCTGGTGAGCACCTCCGCCCACGAACAGGCCGGCCTCGCCCACGCCGAGGGACGCGACGCGCGCCTCGTCCGCGAACAGACCACAGGCGAGCGTGCCCCAGATGCCGGCCATGCCGTGCACCGGCAGGGCGCCGACCGGGTCGTCGATCTTCAGCTTCTCGAAGCCGAGAACCAGAGGCGGCACGATCAGACCGGCGAAGACGCCGATGACGACCGCGGCCCAGGGCTCGACGTAGGCGCAGGGAGCGGTGATCGCCACCAGCCCCGCCAAGGCCCCGTTGCCCATTTGGGAAACGTCGAGCGTGCGGTAGAGGAACAGCGCGCTGACCGTGGCGCCGATGACGCCCGCGGCGGCCGCCAGGTTGGTGTTGACGGCGACGTCGGCGAAGTTGGAGCCGACGGCGTTGAGGAACGACGCCGGGTTGAAGCCCATCCAGCCGACCCACAGGATCAGAACGCCGAGGATCATCAGCGGGATGGAGTGACCGGGGATCGGAACGGACTTACCGTCCCGGAATTTCCCGATGCGTGGGCCCAGCACCAGCGCTCCCGCGGCCGCCGCGAGGGCGCCCTGCAGGTGGACGATCGACGAGCCGGCGAAGTCCTGGAAGCCGTTCTGGGCCAGCCATCCGCCGCCCCACGTCCAGTGAGCCACCACCGGGTAGATGAAGCCGGTGAACACGATGGCGAAGAGCACGTAGCCGATGAACTTCGTGCGATCGAGCATCGCGCCGAAGACGATCGCGAGCGAGACGGCGCAGAAGACGGCCTGGAAGAAGAACGTGACTTCGAAGTTGGTGTTGCTGTAGGCGAGTGACGCGTAGTTGACGGCAGGGTTGTTGTTGTCCATGAACCAGCCGTGGTAGCCCATGAAGTCGTTGCCGGTGCCGAAGCCGATGGCAAAACCGATCGCCCAGAACATCAGGAAGGCGATGGAGAGGTTGATGAGGATCTTCCCCATCACGGCACCGGAGTTCTTCATCCGCGACAACCCCACTTCGAGCATCGCGAATCCCGCCTGCATGAATAGAACAAGGGTTGCGCCGATGAAGACCAGGAGCGTGTTGATCGCGATGTCCTGGTCGGTCGGCGCGTCCTGCGCGAGGGCGAATGCCGGGACCAGCAGCAGCATCACCGCCGCAAGCACCGGAACAAGCCGGAATGACCTCAAACGCATCTACTCTCCTTGCGCGTGATGTACGTAGGGCCGAGAAAAGAGCCCAAAGGTGTGCGCAGGCTAGGGCCAGGCGGTCGAGGGCGGCTTTAGCCACAGGTATGAGAAGTCGTGCCGCGTCTTCTCCCCGTGGACAATGACCTCGAATCCATGAACACCCAGCCCGAGCCGACGCGCGCGGAGGCGACCGACGTCGCCAACGCGATCCTCGACGGGACGTCCGCGGTGATGCTCTCGGGCGAGACCACCGTGGGCCGGTACCCGGCCGAGGCGGTGCGGTCGATGGCCGAGATCGCCTTGGAGGCCGAACACGGCGCCCCGCTCTCGCTCGATGTCATGTCGCCGGCCGGCAGCCGCGCCGAGGCCGTGATGCAGTCGGCCGTCCACCTGGCCCAGCAGGTCTCGGCGGTCGCGCTCGTGGTCTCCACCGTCAGCGGGGGCGCGGCGCGCGCCGCGGCCAAGTACCGGCCCCGCCTCCCGGTCATCGCGCTCTCCGGGGACGAGCGCGTGCGCCGTCAGCTGGCCCTGGAGTGGGGCGTCATCGCGGGATGGCTACCCCCGCTGCCCGAGTCGATCGAGGAGCACGCCAGCATGATGCTGGAGCGCGGGTGCGCCGTCGGCGGGCTCTCCCCCGGCGACGTGGTGGTGCTGGCCTACGGGCCCCCGGAGGCGGGGCCCTCGGCCACGAGTTTCCTGGCCGTGCGGACGGTCCTCGAGTAGTACTGGCCGCCGAGGACGCGCTTGGGAGGGCGGACCCGCGGGCGGGAGCGGCGCACCATCAGCTCCCCGACGGCGCGCAGGGGCACCTCGGCGACCTTGGCGAGTTCGACGGGGCCGCCCGTGGGCATGCCGTGGCGGGCGAGGTAGCTGACCAGCCGGTCGCGCGACTCGTCGAGCAGCCGGCAGCCGGGGCAGTCGTGGCGACCGAGGTTCCGCGGCGCCCCGCAGCGCTCGCACCAGCGCACCGCCGACCGCCGGGGGGCCATCATGGGGAGGCGTGCGCGATCCTCGGCGGAGGACTCGCGGGCGGGCGGAGGCGCGAGCATCGAGAGGAGGTCGAAAGCTGTCGCACCGCGGGTCGAGGTCACGGAGGTGGAGTTCGTCAGTCGGGGTGGTCGTCTTGAGCATCGCGGCGCTCGCCGTCGCGGCATGCGGCGGCGGCGATGGAGGGAGCTCCGGCACCGGTCCGACCCCGCCCGACCGCCTCTCGATCGAGATCCGGGGGGGCGGGCTCGGCACGTTCACCATCCCCCTGGACTGCGCGATCGCCGACCACGACGCCTGCGCGGGGATCATCAACGCCCTGGGCAGGGCGGACGACGACCCAACCTGCCGGGCCACCCCCGACGACGGCGGCCGCATCACCGTGACGGGCACCCTGAACGGCAAGAAGATCGAGTCGATCGTCCGGCGAAGGACGGACTGCGAGACCAGGGTCTACGACGACGTCGTCGCGTCCCTGGCCCGTCTCTCCGGGGATTGATCGGAGGTGCGTGGCCGCTCTTCCCGGACGCCCGGCCCGGCGAGGCCGGTCCGCGGAGCCGGCGAGCTCCCGAGGAACGGGGCCCGCCCACGAGGCCCGTTCCTCGCGGTGTCTGCCCTCACCGCACCCCTCGGAAAGGATCAGAGACCCGCCCACTCCTCCAGCACCCCGGCGACGCCCTCCAGGTTCTCCACCACCACATCCGCGTCCGTGAGCGCGTCGGCGTCGTGGGCTCCGGTCGTGACGGCGATCACCCTCGCGCCGCCGGCTCGGGCACAGGCGATGTCCCGGGGGGTGTCACCCACCACAACGACCGGGCCGGCGCCTCCGGCGCGCTCGACCGCGATCGGTACCAGGGCGTCCCGGGATTCGTGGTCCGAGCCGAATGCGCCGGTGCCCGGCGCGAACCACGCTCCGAGGCCCGCGTCACCGATCTTGGCGTGCGCGAGCGGCTCGAGATTGCCCGTCAGAAGCGCCAACTGCGTGCCGGCCGCGGCGGTGCGCGCCAGCGCCTGAGACGCTCCCGGAGCCGTCATCTGGGGAGGGTGATCGGCGCAGATCTCCGTGTACACCTCGACCGTGTGGGCCTTCCAGGCCTCGAGTCCGGTCGTGATCCGCCCATCGTCCACAGCGTGCCGGCGCAGGATCAGGCGCGCGATCTCCTGATCGGTGCGGCCCCCCGGATGGATGGCGACGATGTCGGCCGCGGTGACCGGGACACCGAAGACCTCTGCGGCCGCGCGGGAGAGCGCTTCGGTGTGCGCGAGTGGCGCCCCGAGGAGGAGAGTGCCGTCGATATCGAAGAGGATCAGCATGGATTGGAGGATAGGGGGCATTCGCCGTGTCAAACTGGGGGGGCTGCCGCGCGAAATCGCACCCCTGACGGGGAGGTCCGTGAGCCACCGTCCGATCACATGGCTCGGAGTCCTTGCCGTCGCCGCGATGCTCGCGGCCACCGCCGTCGCGACGGTCGCGGCCGTGCGACACGACCGCGATTCCGCGGATGCGCGGCGAGCCCAGATGGCCAGCCCCGCGATCCGGGCGTTGGCCGGTGACCTCGCCACCTCGGCGGCGAGCGTCGAGGATCTGCGCGCCTATTTCGAATCGACGGATCGCGTCACCCCCGAGGGGTTCCGGCGTTTCGTGTCGTCGTCCCTCGCCCGCCAGCCCTCCCTGAGCTACGTCGCCTGGACGCCCTCCGACGCGACGGGGAGACTCGGCACGCCCCTCATCGAGCGCCAGCCTTCGGCCGAGGGCGCAGCCCCCGCGCCGCTCTCCACGCCGCAGGAGCTGGCGGCGATGGCGGTCGCCCGCGACACTGCCCTTCCACGGATGACCGCTCCGATCATCGGCCCGGACGGGCGCGGCTCCGTGGCCACCATCGCGCCGGTCTACGCGCCGGGGGCGCCCCTCGACACGGTCCCCGAGCGCCGGGCCGCGCTGCGCGGTTTCGTCAGCGGCGAATCCGACTTCGCCTCGCTGGCGAGCGCAGCGCAGGGCACGCTTCCCGAAGGGACCACGGTCGTCGTCGCCGACGGCGACGCGGCGGTCATCGGCAACCCGGGTGACGGCGGCCCGGTCGAGGGCACGATCGACGTCGCGGGACGCACCTGGACCGTGGCCCTGGCCGGCGTGGGGGGATCGACGCCGGCGCTCCCGTTCGTCGTGGCGCTGGCGGGCCTGCTGCTGGCCGTGATCGTCGCGCTGCTGTTCCTGGAATCGTCCGGGCGTGAGCGGCGCACGCGTGGCGAGCTCGACCGGCTCCAGACGCGGCACGACCTCATCCTCGCGGCGACCGGTGACGGGATCGTGGGCATCGATCCCGATGGCGAGATCGGCTTCGTCAACCCGGCGGCCGCGCGGATGCTGGGCTGGGGGGTCGACGAGCTCACCGGACGGTCGGCCCAGGAGGCTCTCGCGGCCGACGCCGGCCAGCCGCTGCAGAACGGCTCCGAGACGGGCGGCGTACGGGAGATCCGGCGTCGCGACGGCTCCACGTTCCCCGGCGAGTACACCACGACGCCGATCACGGCCAACGGGGAGCGCCTGGGGTCGGTGATGACCTTCCGCGACATCACCGCGCGCAAGGAGCTCGAGGACCGCACCCTGCAGAGCCTCGCCGCCGCCGAGGAGCTCGCGGCCGTGGACGCGCTGACCGGACTCGCCAACCACCGCACCTTCCACGAGCGGCTGCGCACCGAGGTCGAGCAGGCGCGACGCCACCATCGCGGCCTCGCCCTTGTGGTGATGGATCTCGACCGCTTCAAGCGGGTCAACGACATCCATGGGCACCAGATGGGCGATCGCGTCCTGGAGCAGGCCGCGCGCGTCCTCGAGGACGAGAGCCGCACCGGCGAGCTGGTGGCGCGGGTGGGCGGCGAGGAGTTCGCGATGCTGCTCCCCCACGCCGGGGGCGAGGAGGCGTTCCGGGCGGCCGAGCGCATCCGCCGCGCCATCGCCGCCGCCCACTTCCCGGCGGTGGGCTCCATGACGATGTCCGCGGGCGTCGCCGACATCACACAGGCGCCGGACGCCGAGGCGCTCTACCACCTCGCGGACGGCGCCCTGTACCTGGCCAAGCACCGCGGCCGCGACATGGTGCTGCGGTATTCGCCAGAGACCTCCGAGACGCTGCCGGGCCGCGATGAGGCCGAGCGGATGGAGCGCCAGCAGGCGCTGGTGAGCATCCGGATGCTCGCCCGGTCGGTCGATGCGCGCTCACCAGGCTCTCGCCGCCATTCGGAGCGCATGGGAGACCTCTGCGCCGAGATCGCCGAGGCCCTCGGGTGGAGCCCCGAGCGCGCCGCCCTGCTGAGGGAGGCGGGGCTCGTGCACGACGTCGGCAAGATCGGCGTATCCGAGGCGATCCTGCTCAAACCGGGACCCCTCACACCCGAGGAGAGTGAGCTGGTGCGCGAGCACGCCGAGCTCGGTGCGCGCATCGTCAGGGAGGCGCTCACCCCCGAGCAGGTGTCGTGGGTTCGGGGACATCACGAGAGGTGGGACGGGAAAGGCTATCCTGACGCCCTAACGGCTGAGGAATGCCCTGAGGGTGCCCGCATAATGGCCCTCGCCGACGCCTGGGATGTCATGACTTCGGACCGCACCTATACGTCCGGCCGCCTGTCGGCGGACGACGCCCTCGCCGAGTGCCGCAAGCACTCGGGCAGTCAGTTCTGGCCGCCCGCGGTCGAGGCGCTGGCGTCGATCGTCGAGCGCCTGTGAGAGGCCTGGGCGACCGGCGGCTGGTGTTCGCGGCCATCGCAATCGCCGGCACTGCGACCCTCGGGCTGCTGGTGCTGACGGCCGCGCTGGTCGGTGACGGCACGCCCAAGAGCGAGGGCGGCCTGAGAGTGGTCGTCAACCACAGGGCGATCACGACGCCGGCGCCCGTGGCGCCGCCCATCGCGTCGTCGCGCGCCTCCGGAACGCTCGTCGCGACACCGCCCGCGCCGCGCCGGGTCCTGGGGGCCACCTATACGCCGGTCGTCGCCGCCGTCGTGACCGCGCCCGTGCCGAGCGCTCCGGCGTCCCCCGCCCCACGTGACGCGACGCCCGTCGCGGGCACGCCGACCATCGCCCCGGCGCCCGTCGTGAGGACGCCGGCCACGCCTGCCGCTCCGGCGGCGCCGGCCGTCGTCGCGGTTGTGGCCCCGGTGACGCCCGCGGGTCCGCTGCCCGCGGCGGTGACGCCGGGTGCTCCCGACATCCCGCCTCCCGACGACGACACGCCCGTCGGGCCGCCGATCGTCGAGCCCCCGGTGATCCAGCCGCCAGACGGCAAACCGCCCGTCGAGAAGCCCCCCGTCACAACGCCTCCCGTCGAGAAGCCGCCGGTCGCGAAGCCCCCCGTCGAGAAGCCGCCGGTCGCGAAGCCCCCCGTCGAGAAGCCGCCGGTCGCGAAGCCCCCCGTCGAGAAGCCGCCCGTGACGATGCCGCCGGTCGAGAAGCCGCCGGTCGCGACACCCCCGGTGGAGAAGCCGCCCGTGACGAAGGCACCGGCCCCGAAGCCCCCGGTGGAGGGACCCGGCACGGAGGCCCCACCGGTCGAGACCGCGCCGGCGACGACGCCTCCGGTCGAGAAGCCGCCGGTCGCGAAGCCTCGGTTCGATCAGGGCGGCTGCGGGACCTGATCAGGACCTGGCGCTCTCCCGAAGGAGCAACGCGGGGTCCCAGACCCTGTACCTGAGGCCAAGGAATGGCACCGGGTGGACCGGGAGACTGCAGTTGCGAGCGGGGTGGAGTGCACTGCCTACCGGGTCAGCTCCGTTCGTCACGGCGAGCGGCGGGGATCGAGAAGTCCGCCCCCTTCTTCTCGATCCACGTCCTCCCGCCGGTTCCGCCGAGCTTCGTTCACCAGGGCCGCGATGACGGTGCTCTCGGGGTCGGCTTCGGGGTGCCACTGCACGCCGAGCATCCACCCCCCGTCCACCGATTCGATGGCCTCGGGGAGCCCGTCGCCGACCGCGCGGGCGGTGACGCGAAGGCCCTGTCCGACCGCGTCGATGCCCTGGTGGTGGTGTGACGCCCCGCGGTGGGGGGTCTCGCCGATGGCGAGGATCGCGCGGGAATCGGCGACGACGTCGACGTCGTGCTCGTTGCCCGCGAAACGCCCGATCTGGCGGCGGTGCTCCTGGTGGCCGAGGTCGTCCGGCAGGTGCTGGAGCAGGGTGCCCCCACCCGCGACGTTGATGACCTGGGCGCCCCGGCAGATCCCGAGCACCGGGATTCCACGCGCCTGAGCCTCGCGCACCAGGGCCAGCTCGGTCGCGTCCCGCAGCGGGATCGGCGTATCGGCCTCGGGGTGCGTCGCGCCGCCCCACGTCTCCGGGCCGAGGTCGGCTCCCCCCACCAGCAGCACACCGTCGATGCGGTCGAGCACCCGCCCGGGGTCGGAGACGAGGGCGGGGTCCGGCGGGATCAGCACGGCGATGCCGCCCGCGCGCTGTACCTGCTCGATGTAGTTCATCGGCACCAGCGCCGCGGGGAGGTCCCAGACCGACCATCGCGCGGGCTCCATGGCGGTGCAGAGACCGATGACCGGGGTGTGCGACGGCGAGCCCACCGGCAAAGGGTACGCAACGCCCGACCCGGCCGACTCATTCGCCCCACCGCCCGGTGTCAGACCCACCTGACGCCCGATGGACGGATGCTCGCGGAGGCGCCGGGTAACGCGACACGGTCGCTCAGGCGCGCCACTCCCGGGTGTGGAGAGGCCGCATCGCATAGGGCAGGGCGCGTCCGGCATCCGGCCCGCGGACGACCCCGGTCCGGCCGTAGGAGACGACCCGCGGGGAGGCGGGGGTGTCGACCCTGTCGATGAGCATCTGGAATGCCTCGCGCCCGGTGGCGAACCGCCACGCGGCGCCGGCGTCTCCCGGGCAGCGGTCGGGGTGGTTCGCGCGGGCGAACCGCCTCCAGGCCGTCACGAGGTCGTCGCGGCCGGTGATCGGCCGATCCAGTCCCAGCAGCTGCGCCGCCGTCGTGACGTTCATGGGCCGACCGTACGTGCAGGCGCCCCGGGCCTCACCACCCGCGGGCGGAGTCGGTGCCTGGCCGACCGGGTAGAGTGCCCCGCATGATGGCCTTCGGCTTCACCATCGCCGGGATCCTGATCTTCCTCGGCATCGCGCTCGCGGCCGCGATCGTCGGCGGGCTGTGGTTCGCCGTCTCGGCGATGCGGCCGGAGTACCTCGAGCGCCGTCGCGGCCCGGGCTGACCCCGCCGTCCGGGCGCCGGGATAGCGTGCGCCGTCCACCGTGCTTCGCGAGGACACACACGCCCGCTTCGAGGCCGGATTCATGCGCCGCCGCTTCGTCAGCGGACGCCGTGAGTTCGCCTTCATCTCCGGCATGACGCATCGCGCCATCCTGCGCGAGCAGGAGAGCGTCCCGGTTCCGGTGGCCGAGGACGAGCGACGCACGTGGTGGATGTACCGCGGGCGCTTCTTCTGGGAGGACGACGGCCTGGCGCCGGACGATGTGATGGCTCTCGTCCACGAGCGCGAGCGGCGCCTGCGTCGTCGCATCGATCGGGCCAAGGATCTGATGCGGGCCGAGGAGGCCGACACCGGCCCGCGGCGCGTCCCGATCCCCGAGGACGTCAAGCGCGACGTCTTCCGCCGCGACGGCGGTCGCTGCGCCGCGTGCGGAGCGGACGAGCTGCTGCAGTTCGACCACGTGATCCCGGTGGCCCTCGGCGGCGCGTCGACAGCCGAGAACCTGCAGCTGCTGTGCGCGCCGTGCAACCGCGAGAAGGGGGCGTCGCTCTCGTGACCGCGGCCGAGGCCCAGGCGATGGCGACGCTGACGTGGATGCGCGAGCACGGCGACCTGCTGCGCGAGATCGTGCGGGACGATGTCGCCGAGGCAAGCGACCTCACCCCCGGCGGGGATCCCAACATCCGCGCCCACCTACGGTTCGTGGCGACGGCCCTGCGCGAGACCCTGGGCCCCCCGTACGACAGGGACCTCGAGGGGTTCGCCGACGGGCTGCAGGAGTGGTTCGACCAGAGCCTGCCGCTGTTCGACGCGCACCTGGAGACCGGCGTCGGCGCCATCGCGCTGGAGGAGCACCTTCAGTTCGGCACCTCGCCGGGGTCGGATCCGTCACTCGACGCGGGCCTCGAGCGCCGTGTGCGGATCGGCGGGTGGATCCGGATCTTCCTCCTGGGCATGGAGGCCCACCTCGGCCCCTCGGCGGACGGCTTCTCGGACGCGGTGCTCGCGCACATGGGCGCCCACCAGCGCGAGCTGGCGCGCCTGATCTTCTCGCTCGACCTCCAGGCGAAGAATGCGGCGCGCGAGGCCGCCGGCGGGGGGGTGGACGTCGAGACGCAGGATCAGATCGGCCAGGCGGCCGCCGTGCAGGGGCACGTGCGCCTGATGGTCGAGGCCATCGCCGAGGCGATCGCGCCCGACGCGAGGGGTTAGCGCCGGCGCGGACGACGGGTCTCGCCGATGGGGTTGATCCCGGCGGCGATCGGCCGATCCCTGGGTGGGGCCCGATGGGTCCCGACCGGCCCGAGACCGCGCCGAAAGCGAGCCCACGTGCACCAGACCGTCGACACGAACGTCCAGTACCGCCTCTCGGAGGTGATCGGCGCGCTGTCGCACGCCCTCGATCTGACCGAAGGCCAGCCGGTCGGGCACAGCCAGCGGAGTTGCATGATCGGGATGGAGCTCGCCGAGCGGCTCGACCTGGACCCGGACGTGCGGCGCGACCTCTTCTACGCAATCCTGCTCAAGGACGCCGGCTGCTCGAGCAGCGCGGCCCGCATGTGCGAGCTGTTCGCCACCGACGACCGCGACCTGAAGCGCGAGTTCTCGTTCGTGGACTGGACGAGCACCGCCGAGTTCGTGCGTTATGCGGCCAAGAACGTGGCGCCCGAGTCGTCGGGCTTCGGTCGCGCGGCCCAGCTTCTGCGCGCCCTGCGCAGCCTCCGGCGGGAGGCCGACGACCTCAACGACGCCCGCTGCGACCGCGGCGCGCGGCTGGTGGCGATGCTGGGCTTCCCTCCCGCCACCTCGAGCGCGGTACGCGCCCTCGATGAGCACTGGGACGGCAGCGGCCGGCCGGACGGGCTGGAGGGCGAGGCGATCCCCCTGATCTCGCGCATCGCCTGCCTCGCGCAGACGGCCGAGGTGTTCATGTCGGTCGACGGCCCGCAGGGTGCGCTGGACGTGGTGCGCGAGCGTCGCGGCCGCTGGTTCGACCCGCGGATCGCCGACGCCTTCCTGGCGATCGGGCCCGACGACCCGCTGTGGATGCGCATGGCGCAGGATGCGACGGCGGAGGTGATGCTCGCGCTCGAGCCGCGCGAGGCGGGCCTGTCGTTGACCGACGACGACGGGCTGGACCGCGTGGCGGAGGCATTCGCCGGCGTGATCGACGCGAAGTCGCCCTACACGGCGCGTCATTCGGTGGGCGTCGCGACGTACGCCGTCGCGATCGGCGAGCGCATGGATTTCGACCCGCTGCGGCTGCGCGCGCTGCACCGGGCCGGTCTGCTCCACGACATCGGCAAGCTCGGCGTCTCGAACCTGATCCTCGACAAAGCCGGCCCGCTCACCGACGCCGAGTTCGCCGAGGTGCGCCGGCACCCGCTGTACACCGAGCAGATCCTGCGCCGCATCACGCCCTTCGCCGACCTCGCCGTCTCGGCCGCCGGTCACCACGAGCGGATCGACGGGCGCGGCTACCACCGCGGCATCCGCGCCGACCTGCTCCCCCTGGAGGCCCGCATCCTCGCCGTCGCCGACGTCTACGAGGCGCTCACCGCTGACCGGCCCTATCGCGCCCCGATGCAGCGCGACGCGGCGCTCAGCATCATGTGGAAGGACTCCGGCACCGCCTTCGCGCCCGACTGCGTGGCCGCGCTGCGCGACGTCACGCAGGGGTGCGACCAGCAGATCTGATGTGTGTGCGAAACTCCGCGTCGCCCGCACAGACGAGTCGTGAGGACCGCCTCATCGCCACCATCTACGTCACGGGGCACCGGAATCCGGACATGGACTCCATCGCCTCCGCCATCGGATACGCCGAGCTCAAGGGCCGCCTGGACTCGGGCAACACCTACGTCCCGGTCCGTCTCGGAGAGCTGAACGCCCAGGCCCAGTGGGCTTTGGAGCGCAGCGAGGCGCCGGCGCCGGAGCTGCTCGACCACGTGATGCTGCGGGCGCGCGACGTGATGCGCAAGGACCACCCGTGCGCGAACCACAACGACTCTCTGCGCGCGGTGGGTGTCGCGATGGCCAAGGCCAATGTCGACCTGATCCCGATCGTGGACGACGACGGCCTCATCGTGGGCATCCTGACCGCGCGCGACCTGGCCCGCCGGTACATCAAGGAGTCGGGCGAGCCCTCGAGCTTCGCGGACCGCCCGGCGTCGGCCGACCTGATCGTCGAGGTGCTCGGCGGCACGCTGCTGGTGGAGCCCCAGCGCCGCCTGACCGGGCGCCTGTGGGCGGTCACGGTGGACGTCGAGACCATGGGCAGCACGATGGGCCCCAACGACATCGTGGTGATCGGCAACCGTCACGACGCGCAGCAGCGGGCGGTGGCGCTCGGCGTGGCGCTGGTGGTGTCGCCCTACGACGGCGCGCCCGACGACGATGTGATCGCCGCGGCCAGGGCGAGCGGCACCGGCGTGGTGCTCTCCCCTCTCGACTCGTACGTGACCGGCCGACTGGTGTCGCTGTCGGTGCCGGTGCGCGAGGTGATGAGCCGCGATCCCCTGGTCGCCGAGCCGGACGACCTCCTGGCCGATATCGCCGACCGGATCAAGGACGTGCACTACAGCGCCGCGATCGCGATCGACGAGCGCGGCGCCCCGGTGGGCACCGTGACCCGGGCCGAGCTGGTGAACCCCGTGCCGCGCCAGGTGCTGCTGGTGGACCACGCCGAGCAGGCGCAGAGCGTCCCCGGAGTCGCGCAGGCGCACATCGTCGAGATCCTCGACCACCACCACGTCGGCTCGATCGAGACGCGGTTCCCCGTGGCGGCCACATTCGACCCCGTCGGGAGCACGGCGACCCTGGTGGTCGAGCGCTTCCGGAGCCACGGCCGCGAGCCCCAGCGGCCCACCGCGACGATGCTGCTGGCGGCCGTGCTGTCGGACACGGTCATCCTGAGCTCGCCGACGACCACCGAGCGCGATCATGACGTGGTGGCCTATCTGGAGGAGCTGCTGCGGGTCGACGCGCGCCAGTTCGGCACCGAGATGTTCGAGGCGTCCTCCGACGTCGGCGACGTCCCCGCGGCCGACATCATCCGGCGCGACGCCAAGGAGTACGAGGTCAGCCACGGACGCAGGATGTGCGTGGCCCAGATCGAGACCGTCGGCAAGCGCCTGCTCAGCCGGCGACCCGAGCTGCTCGAGGCGATGGAGGGAGTGCGCGAGCGGATGGACTACGTGCTCTACGCCCTGATGATCACCGACATCGTCGAGAAGGGCACCGAGTTGCTCGTCGCGGGCGACTCGACCCCGGTGGAGCGCGCCTTCGCCGTCGGCGCCGAGGGGGGCGTGCTGGATCTGCCCGGCGTCATGAGCCGCAAGAAGCAGGTCGCTCCCAAACTGCTGGCCGCCTTCTAGGTCGCCGCCCCGAGTCACAGCCGGCTCTCAGGAACGGAGTCTACCGTGGTCTCATCCGGTGACGCGCGGCGAGGGGCGACGACGATGGCAGGCGAAGCGAACGGGTCTGCGGTGCGCGACCAGACGGCGGCAGGGGTGCGCATCCTGGTCGTCGACGACGAGGACAGCATCACGCAGCTGTTGTGCACGGCGCTGCGGTACGAGGGCTTCGAGACCTCCTCGGCGGCCAACGGCCGCGAGGCGATGACCGCCGCGGCGACGTTCCGTCCCGACCTCGTGCTGCTGGACGTCATGCTGCCGGACATGGACGGATTCGAGCTGCACCGGCGGCTCACGAGCACGTCGACGCCCCGCCTGCCGGTGGTGTTCCTGACCGCCCGGCGCGACACCGACGACCGGGTGCGCGGCCTCACGATCGGCGCTGACGACTACGTGGTGAAGCCGTTCAGCCTCGAAGAGCTGGTTGCGCGCGTGCGTGCCGTGCTGCGCCGGACCCGCGGCGAGAGCGAGACCGGGCGCCGCCTGGTGTACGAGGACCTCGAACTGGACGAGGAGAGCCGCGAGGTTCGCCGGGCCGGGCAGCTGGTGGAGCTCACCCCCACCGAGTTCGGGCTGCTGCGGTACCTGCTCTCCAACGCCGGCCGCGTGCTCAGCAAGGCCCAGATCCTCGACCACGTCTGGAACTACGACTTCGGCGGCGACTCGAACGTCGTGGAGACCTACATCAGCTACCTGCGCAAGAAGGTCGACACCACCGGCGAGCCGCTGATCCACACGGTGCGCGGGTTCGGCTACTCGCTACGCCTGAAGCCCCGCTAGCGGTGCGCTGACGCCGTGTCGCTTCGGGTACGTCTCATGCTGGTCACGCTCGCGATGGTCGCCGTCGCGCTGTTCCTGGCCGGATGGGCGACCCACGCGGCGCTCCGCTCGTTTCTGATCGACAGGGTCGATCGCGACCTCTTGACGGCCCAGTTGCCTCAGGTCGGTCGCTACGACGCCGACGAGGGGCGCGGCGTGCCCGGTGGTTTCGGCGCGCCGGGAGAGCACGTCGTGCCCGCGGGCTTCCGCGCCCGCTCGGTCGCCCAGGTCCGGACCTCCTCCGGCCTGGTCGTCAGCATCCTCCGGGAAAGCGAGGACGTGACCCTGCCGGCGGTCATCAGGTCCGGCTACTCGACGGTCGACGCGGGCCAGGCCGGCCAGTACCGCGTGCTCAAGGTGAGCGACGGGTCGCCCGCGCTCGGCCGCCTGCCCCCGGGCATCGTCCCCGCCGGAGGCTCTCTGCTTGTGGCGGTCCCGCTGGCGGACGCCAACGCCACGCTCCAGCGCCTGCTGATGATCGAGCTCGCGGTCGGTGTCGTGACCCTCGCCGCGCTGGCCGTGCTGGCTCTGTGGCTCGTGCGCCTCAGCCTGCGTCCGCTGGACCGGATCGGCGCCACGGCCGACGCGATCTCCGGCGGTGACCTGACCCAGCGCGTGTCGGAGGACAACCCCCACACCGAGGTCGGACGCCTCGGACGAACCCTGAACGGCATGCTCGACAGCATCGAGAAGGCCTTCGCCGAGCGGCGCGAGAGCGAGCGCCGCCTGCGCCAGTTCGTGGGCGACGCGTCCCACGAGCTGCAGACCCCGCTCACCTCGGTCCGCGGCTACGCCGAGCTCTTCCGCCGGGGGGCCGCCCAGCGGCCAGACGACCTCGAGACCACCATGCGCCGCATCGAGGCCGAAGCCGCGCGCATGGGTGTGCTGGTCGACGACCTGCTGCTGCTCGCGCGGCTCGACGAAGGCCGCCCGCTCGAGCGCCGCCCGCTCGACGTGACGAACCTCGTGACGGAACTGGTGGGCGACGCCCGCGTGGTGGAGCCCAACCGCCCGATCGAGATCGTCTCGGAGGGCCCCGTGATCGTGGACGGCGACGACGTGCGCCTGCGTCAGGTGGTGGGCAACCTGCTCAGCAACGCGCGCGCCCACACGCCGTGGGGGGCGCCGGTCACCGTGCGGGTGCTGGCCCGCGACGGCGAGGCTGTCCTCGAGGTGGCCGACTCGGGCCCCGGCATGGCCTCCGAGCACGCCGAGCGGGTGTTCGAGCGTTTCTTCCGCGCGGATCCCTCGCGGGCGCGCGCCAGCGGGGGCAGCGGCCTGGGGCTGTCGATCGTCGCGGCGATCACCGAGGCGCACGGCGGTCGCACCGACGTGGAGTCGGTACCCGGCCACGGCTCCACCTTCCGCGTGGTGCTGCCGCTCACACTCGATCCACAGGGCGGTACCACGCCCGGCTGAGGTTGCTCGCCGATCCTCTCGGCATGTCAACCTCCGCCGCCCCCCTCCCCTCCACGTGGCGCGACGCTCCGTCGCCCGCGCCCACGACTCCCGTCCGCACCACCCGCACCCCCATCGCGGTGCCCGACCCGTGCGGTCTGCCGATCGTCAACGTCGTCGTCCCGGTCCACAACGAGGAGATCGACCTCGAGCCGAGCGTCCGCCGCCTGCGCGCCTACCTCGATGGCGCCTTCCCGTTCGCGGCCCGCATCACGATCGCCGACAACGCCAGCACCGACGGAACGTGGGACATCGCGTGCCGGCTGCGCGACGAGCTGACCGGCGTCGAGGCGGTGCGGCTCGAGGCGAAGGGCCGCGGCCGGGCCCTCCGCGCGGCCTGGGAGGCCAGCCACGCCGCCGTGCTCGCCTACATGGACGTCGACCTCTCCACCGATCTCGCCGGCCTGCTGCCGTTGGTCGCCCCCCTGGTGAGCGGCCACAGCGACGTGGCCATCGGCAGTCGCCGCGCACGCGGCTCGCGCGTGGTGCGCGGCCCCAAGCGCGAGCTGATCTCGCGGGGGTACAACGTGCTGCTCCACGCAACGCTTCGCACCCGCTTCAGCGACGCCCAGTGCGGCTTCAAAGCCATCCGCGCCGACGCGGCGCGCGAGGTGCTGCCCCTGCTGCAGGACGGCGCGTGGTTCTTCGACACCGAGATGCTGGTGCTGGCCGAGCGGGCGGGGATGCGAATCCACGAGGTCCCGGTCGATTGGATCGACGACCCGGACAGCCGGGTGGATATCGTCGCGACGGCCCTCGCCGACCTGAGGGGTATCGCCCGCGTGCGCAGGGACCTGTCGCACGGTCCCCTGCGCGCGCGCCTCGACGCGCTGCGCGCGGGCACCCGCCGGCCCGGCGGCCTGGTGCGCCAGATCGTCCGCTTCGGCGTGATCGGGATCGCCAGCACCCTCGCGTACGTCGCCATCTACCTGCTGCTGCGCGGGTCGCTGGGAGCGCAGACGGCGAACGCGATCGCCCTGGTCGTCACGGCCGTCGCCAACACGGCGGCCAACCGTCGCGTCACGTTCGGCGTGCGCGGCCGGTCCGGCTGGCTGCGCCACCAGCTCCAGGGGCTCGGCGTGTTCGCGGTCGCCCTGGCGCTGACGAGCGGATCGCTGGTCGCCCTGCACCTGGTGACCGACACCCCGCCGCGCGCCGTCGAGGTGGCCGTCCTCGTCGTCGCGAACGCCGCGGCCACCCTGATCCGCTTCCTGCTGCTGCGCGCCTGGGTGTTCGGCTCCGAGCGCGCCGCGACGGCGGCCTCCTGACCGGGAGGATTCAGGCCGGCGTGCCCGCGCTGCCGCGAATCGCCAGCGCGGTGGGCAGCGGGACGGGCATCGGCGGGACGCCGCCCTCGATCATCGCGGCGAGCATCAGGCCCGCGAGCTCGCCCATCGGCCGGTAGGGCACGAACACGCTGGTCAGCCCGAGCGCGTCGTTGCCCTCCAGGTCGTCGAACCCGACGATCGAGACGTCGGCCGGGACGTCGAGGCCCATGCGCCGGGCCGCGTGGAGCGCGCCGCGCGCGAGCAGGTCGCTCAGCGCCAGGATCGCCCCTGGCCGGGGCGTCTGGGCGAGGGCGGCCCGCGCCACCGTTTCTCCGTCCGCCTCGGTGGGACCCGCCGTCCGCTCGGACGAGACCATGTAGACGCTCATCGGATCGTCGACGCCCCAGGCGTCCCGGGCGCCGTCGAGCCGCTCGCCGGCTCCGGGCCACGTGAGCACGACCACGTCGCGATGGCCGAGGTCGCGCAGATGGCGCACGGCCGACGCCGCCCCTCCGGCGACGTCGGCGCGCACCACCCTCTCGGCCTCGGCGGGCGCCGCGTCGAGCACGACGTGCGGATGCGCCGCGGCCGCCGTCGGCGCAGGCGCCGCCCGCAGATACACGGCCCCATCGACCGCGGCCTCCCCCACCCTGCCGGTGAACAGCACGGCGACCCCGGCGCCGTCGCACGCGTGCACCAGGCCCCGCGCCATCAGCGCGGCGGATGGGTCGGACAGGAGCGGCTCGGCGTCGCCGTCGGCGACCAGGGCCACGATGCCCGTGCGCCCGAGCGCGAGGGAGCGGGCCGCCGGATCGGGCCCGGAGTAGCCGATCGCGCTCGCCGCGGCCAGTACTCGCTCCCGCGTGGCAGGGGCGATCCGGTCGGGACGGCTATACGCGTTGGAGACCGTCCACACGGAGACACCGGCGGCGTGGGCCACGTCGCGCAGGGTCGGGCGCTTGGGCCGTTCGGGGAACCTTTCACTCACGCGTCTAACCGGTTAGCCTGGGTGGCACCTAACCGCCTAGTCGTTGCCGTCAACGACGCCTCCAGGAGATGTCATGAGCACTCAAATCCCGGCCCCACCTCAACTTGTGACCAATAGCCGAATGCTCTACTTCGGCTGGGTTCCCGCGGATCCCGACGCGGTCGCACGACTCGTGCACCCCCGCCTGGAACCCAACGGTAACGTCTTCATGAACCAGTACGTGGTCGATCGCCCCGAGCAGGCGTCCGGCTTCGGCGCGTACTCGCTGACCTACATGGGCTCCGATCTGGTCGGCCAGGACGCCGACGAGAACACGCCCGGGCGCTGGTGGACCCACTACTTCAACTCGAGCCCGCTCGTGCGGGCCTACGCCGCCGAGCGGGGCGTCCCGGCCGAGCCGGGCGAGACGGTGCTCGAGATCGTGGACGGCGTCCTGACCGCGACGACCATCGTCAACGGGGCGCCGATCGTCCGCACCCGGGCGCGGGTCGGCGAGCTGGGAGACGTCGTGGGCGGCGGGCAGCTGGTGTACGTGACCGACATCGACGGGACGCTGGTCCACGGCCGCTATCCGTACGTCGCCGGCTTGGTGGACGGCTGGGAGGTCCAGTCGCTCGAGTTCCTCGAGCCCAACCACCCGTCCTACGCCCTGCGCCCGGCCGACCCGCTCCAGATCCTCTGGGGCTTCCACTCGCCCGCGGCGAGCTTCTGCTACCCCGGCGGGGAGACCTCCCTCTAGACGTTTCGCGCGGGTGGCCGAACGGTCGCGCGAAGCGCGGCCGTTCGGCAGACTCCCGGGCGACGCTCCAGCAATTCCCCCGGAGGATGCCGCAGATGGACGTGACCGACGCGATCCGCAAGCGCCGCGCCGTACGGACCTACACCGACCGGCCGGTCGATCCCGACACCCTCGACCGCCTGCTGAGACTGGCGCTGCGCGCGCCCAGCGGCGGTGGTCAGCAGGCCTGGAGCCTTCTGGTCGTGCGCGATCCCGAGAAGCGCCTGGCGGTTGGCGAGCTGATCATCGCCGGCGGCGCCAGCTACTTCGCGATGCTGCGCCCCCAGGGCGACAACACGGACGAGCAGCACGCGGAGTGGGCGCGCGGTTACGCCGAGCAGGTGCTCGGCAGCTACCGCATCGTCCCGGTCTGGGTCGTCGGCCTGCTGGTGCCCCGCGGATACCCGGAGGGCTTCCCCGGCGGCTATGAGGACGACCTCATCTCGCTTGCGTTCGCGTTCGAGAACCTGATGCTCGCCGCCCGCGCCGAGGGCATGGGCACCGTGCCGACCACGGCGTTCGCGCGGTTCGAGAAGCCGCGTCTGCGCGAGATCCTCTCCCTGCCCGAGGACATCGACCCGGCGATCGTGAGCCCACTCGGCTACCCCGAGGCCTTCCCCACCGGGCTCGCCCCGGCGCTGAAGCGCAATTTCAAGCCGTGGAAGGCGCTGGTGCACGACGACGCCTACGGCAACGCGCGCGAGTGACCCGGGAGCGGTGATGACCGAGCACGTCTACGGCGACGCCGAGGTCGAGGAGCGCCTGACGGGCGATCTCGCCCGCTGGACGCTGCGCGACGGGGCCATCCGGCGCCGTTACCGCACGGCGGGGTGGAAGGGCACGCTGATGGTGATCGCCGCCGTCGGCCACCTGGCCGAGGTGGCCTGGCACCACCCCGAGATCAGCGCGTCGTACGCGTGGGTGGAGGTGAGCCTCTCCACCCACAGCGCCTCCGGGATCACCGACAAGGATCTCGCCCTGGCACGGAAGATCGAGGAGGTCGTGGCCTGGCGCCCGGGAGCGGAGGACGGCCCGTTCGCGGGCACGCCCGACGACCCCCGCTACGCCTATGTGCTCCCCGAGGAGGACTGAGGCGCCGGCCCGAGGAATCCCCGCAGCAGGTCGTGGCCGTGGGCGGTCAGCACCGACTCGGGGTGGAACTGGAGGCCCACGATGCGGTGCTCGCGGTGGCGGAGGGCCATGATCTCCCCCTCCTCGCTGCGCGCGGTCACCACCAGCTCGTCGGGCAGCTCGGCCGCCTCGACCACGAGTGAGTGGTACCGCCCGGCGTGAAGAGGATCGGGCAGGCCCGCGAAAAGGCCCTCGCCGTCGTGGGCGATGCGCGACGCCATGCCGTGCGTCGGACGGCGGGCGCGCACGATCTGTCCGCCGAACGCCTGACCGATGCACTGGTGGCCCAGGCACACGCCGAGGATCGGGACCGCGGGACCCAGACGGCGCACCAGCGGCACGGACACCCCGGCCTCGTTGGGGGTGCACGGCCCCGGCGAGATGACGATGTGCGAGGGCTCCATCGCGGCGATCTCGTCGATCGAGAGCGCGTCGCAGCGGACGACCTCGGTGCTCCAGCCGAGCTCGCGGATGTACCGCGCCAGGTTGTGCACGAACGAGTCGTAGTTGTCGATGACCAGGATCACGGCGAGAGCGCGGCGACCAGTGCGGCGGCCTTGGTGAGGGTCTCCTCGTACTCCCCGCCCGGCGTCGAGGCGGCGACGACGCCGCCACCGGCCTGGAATGTGAGCTCGCGCCCCCGGATGGTCAGCGTGCGGATGACGATGCTGGTGTCCATGCTGCCGTCGAAGCCCAGGTACCCGATCGCCCCGCAGTAGGCGCCGCGCCGCGTGGGCTCCAGCTCGGCGATGATCTCCATCGCGCGGATCTTGGGCGCGCCGGTGATCGAGCCCCCGGGGAAGCAGGCGGCCAGCAGGTCGACCGGGCCGAGGCCCGGTCGCAGGCGCCCGGTGACCGTCGAGACCAGGTGCATCACCGTGGCGAAGCGCTCGAGGGCGCAGAGCTCGGGTACCCCGACGCTGCCGTCGCGGCAGACCCGCGAGAGGTCGTTGCGCAGCAGGTTGACGATCATCACGTTCTCGGCGCGATCCTTCTCGCTGGCGACCAGTTCGTCCGCGAGGGCGGCGTCCTCCGCCGTCGAGCGACCCCGCGGCCGCGTGCCCTTGATCGGACGCGTCTCGACCCGGTCCCCGGACACGCGCACGAAACGCTCGGGCGACGACGACGCCAGCACCACGTCGTCGAGCTTGAGATAGGCCGCGAAGGGGGCCGGGTTGGCGGCGCAGAGGCGCCGGTAGAGGTCGAGCGGGCCGAGCCCGGAGGGGAGTTCCGCGCGGAAGCGCTGGGAGAGGTTCGCCTGGAAGACGTCCCCCGCGAGGATGTAGTCGACCACCCGTCGCACCGAGGCCTCATAGGCCTCGCGGGAGTGGTCGGCCGCGATCCGGGGCGCGGCACGCGGCGCAGGGGGATCGGGCAGGGGCATGACGTCGGCGAAGCGGGCCGTGGCGGCGGCGAGGCGTTCCCGGGCCCGGGCGCGACGGGCGTCGTCGTCTGACTCGGGGTGTCCGGTGGAGACGATGTGCGCCCGCCGCTCGAAATGGTCGATCACGACGACCACGTCGCAGAGCATGAGTTGCATCTCGGGCACGTCCATCGCGTCGGCCGGCGGGCGCGGGACCCTCTCCAGATGGCGTCCCATCTCGTAGCCGAGGTAGCCGACCGCCCCGCCCCGGAGGAGCGCCGGCCCGGGGAAGGCCGCCTGCGCATATCGCGCCATCTGCGTCCGGACGACGTCGAGAGGCGCGGTGGCGCCGCGGGCCGGCACGCCGTCGATCTCGACCACCCCGTCGTGGCAGACCATCAGGGAGAACGGGTCGGCCGCGATGAAGGAGTGGCGGCCGCGCGCGTCGCGCGCCGCGCTGTGCAGCAGCGCGGCGTACGGATCGTCGGCGACCCGGGCGAAGAGGGCCACCGGGTCCGCGTAGGGGATCTCGAGCGTCAGCGGGTCGAACGGCACCGCCCCATTGTGACCCGCCGCCTCGGATCGGGAGGGGCCATGCCGATACCACCGGCGAGTCCCGAGGCCTGGGAGGCCCCTGATCGCCCCCCAAGACAGACGACGTGGGTGGATCCTCGCCCTGAGCGGTTGCGCGGCCGCGCTTGCGGCCGTCCTGGCCATCGGCCCGCTGGCCTTCGGCGGTGAGCGCCCCGCCCAGCAGCCGCAATCGTTTCTGAACCAGGTCGAGGGCGGGGGATTCGATCACAACAGCGCCCACCAGACCGCCTCCCCCACGGCGAAGGCACGGGCCCTGGCGCGCATGAAGCTCTGCGCAGATCCGGCATGGAGAGCATCGCACGCCGCCTTCTGCCCGGAGCAGGGCGCGACCAACGCCCAGATCCGCACGGCGCGGCTGGCGACGATGGGCCTCACGGCCCAGTCGACCGCCAGGCCCGGCGGCGAGTGGGGTCCGCTGCTGTCCATCCCCACCACGGCGATCCACGCCGTCGTGATGCCCACCAACAAGGTCCTCTACTTCTCCCAGCCCAAGTACCCCGCCGAGGACGAGACCACGGATGGCGGCAACGCGCACGTGTGGGATCCGCTCACCAACACGACGAAGTCCGTCCCGCCGCCGAAGGTCTCCTACGACGGCCGCACGATCCCCTTCGCCGACAACCGCCAGGTGCCGGCCAACCTCTGGTGCGCGGGCCAGACGCTGCTGCCCGACGGGCGGGTGCTGGTGGTCGGCGGCAACCTCGAATACCCCATCAACAACGGCAACGGGGTCGGTCACGGCTTCAAGGGCGGCAAGTGGGTCATGACGTTCGATCCGTGGACGGAGACCTGGACCCGCTACCAGGACATGGACCACGGTCGGTGGTACCCGACGCTCACGGAGCTCCCCGACGGTCGTGTGCTCATCGTCGGCGGCTGGGACGAGACCGGCGGCAGCGCCGGCATCGTCGCCAGCGGCCCGCCGACCATGCACAACGACCTGGACGTCGAGGTTTTCGACCCGAACGCCGCGGCCGGCAGCAAGGCCACCACCGTCGTCAGCCAGCTGCCGCCGAACAGCCCCGGCCAGACCGACCAGTGGCCCAACCACGAGGGCATCGGCCTGTACCCCCACATGTTCGTCCTGCCCAGCACCACGGCGCTGGGGGCCGGCGGCAACAAGGTGCTCGTGGCCGGGCCCACCAAGTACGACTCGGCGGTGATCGACACCGACACCTGGCTGTGGACCGACGTCGTCGAGAAGAAGGACGGCAACGGGAACTACGTCCCGGACACCGGCCAGCCGCGCATCTCCAGCGATCGCTCGTGGGGCACCGCCTGGCTGGAGCCCTCCGGGCCGGACGGCTCCACCAAGGTCGTGCTGCTGGGCGGCTCGGACGCCGCCAACGCGACCCCCGGCATCCCCGGCTCCAGCCCGCCGCCGATCGCCACCGCAGAGGTCCTCGACCTCAACGACCCCGATCGCGGCTGGGTTCTCGATCCAGCCCTGACGCTCAACGAGGGGCGTGCCCACTTCAACACCACCCTGTTGCCGGGCGGCTCCATCTTCACCAACGGCGGCGGCTACGGCCGCCAGTACGACACCCTCTACGCCGCCCCGATCTACACGTCCGAGCTGCTGGCGCCCGGCGGCGTGGGAGGCTGGCGCAACGTGGGCGACGAGGCCGACGCGCGCACCTACCACTCCACGGCGGTGCTGTTGCCCGACGGCCGTGTGATCTCGGCCGGCGACGATCGCGACATCGCACCCGCGGCCGCAACCCCGACGAAGGTCGCCGGGCACATCGCGGTGTCCGACCGCACCGCGCAGATCTGGACCCCGCCCTATCTGTTCGCCGGCGACCGGCCGGTCGTGACCTTCGCCCCGGACGCGGTGGGGTACGACGCGCCGTTTCGCGTCGCGGTGCAGGGCGCCCCCTCGGCGATCACCACCGCGTACCTGATGCGCCCGAGCGCCGTCACCCACGCGGTGAACATGTCGCAGGAGGCGATCGCGCTGGACGTGACCGCCGGGGCGGACGGCCTCACGATGACGAGCCCGCTCAACGCCAGCGTGGCGCCCCCCGGCTACTACATGCTGTTCCTGCTCAACAGCGACGGCGTGCCCTCGACCGCGTCCTGGGTCAAGATCGACCCCGCCGCGCCGGCGGCTCCGGGCCTGCCGGCTCCCCCCGCCGCGCCCCCCTCGGCGCCCTCCCCGGCGCCTGCCGGTGGCGTTCCCGGCGATACCCCTGTCCCCGCTCCCGCTCCCGCCGGCACGCCGGCGATCGCGCCGACCCCCAGCCCGACGCCCGCGCCCCGGCGCGCCGCGCTGACCCTGAGGGCGCCCAAGCCTCGGGTGGCGTCGGCCGGGGCCCGGATCAGGGTCACCCAGACCTTCCGCGTCTCGGTCGCATCCACGGTGAGGCTCACCGTCACCCGCTCCAAGGGTCGCGTCCTCGCGCGGCGCACGGTACGCGCCAAGCGCGGCGTGACCTACAGGCGGCGGCTGCTGGTGCGGCGCTCCCGGCTCTCCACGTCGCGGACCCTGCGCGTGCGGGTCGTGGCGACCGCCCGCTCCCGGGGCAAGCGCACCAGGACCCACGTCGCGCGGGTTCCCGCACGCCGCTGAGCTCGCCCTGATCTCCTCCATTATTGGAGCGATTCCATTCTGTTGGGTCGGCGCATGTCCGCTGGCGGCCACGATGCCGCGGCGCTCCTCCGGAGGCGCGGGCCGCGCGTGACCGCGTCGCGGGTGGCGGTGCTGGACGTGATCGGGAGCATGGAGGGCCGCCCCGACGCTGAGGCCGGTCTGCTGCGCAGCATCGAGCCCGCCGGCCACCCGGCGCGCTACGAGACCCGCGTCGGCGACAACCGCCACCACCTGGTCTGCCGCTCGTGCGGTCTCATGCGCGACGTCGACTGTGGCGGCGACGGCGCCCCCTACCTGACCTCGCTCGTGTTCTGGGGCCTCTTTTCCGACTGCGCACTCACGACCCCCAACCCGAGAGGCACCGCATGAGCGACGCGCCCACGCATCTGACCACCCGCCAGGGCCACCCCGTGGTCAACAACCAGAGCCAGCGGACGGTCGGTGATCGCGGCCCGGCGACGCTCGAGAACTACCAGTTCCTCGAGAAGGTCAGCCACTTCGATCGCGAGCGCGTGCCGGAGCGCGTGGTGCATGCCCGTGGTTTCGTGGCGCACGGCTTCTTCGAGGCCTACGGCACGATCGGCGACGAGCCGGCGTCGACCTACACGCGCGCCAAGCTCTTCCGGGAGAAGGGAAGGCGGACCTCGTGGGCAACAACCTGCCGGTGTTCTTCATCCGTGACGCGATCAAGTTCCCCGACGTGATCCACTCGCTGAAGCCCGACCCGGTGACCTTCCGCCAGGAGCCGAACCGGATATTCGACTTCATGAGCCTGACGCCCGAGTCGATGCACATGCTCACCTGGCTCTTCAGCCCCCGCGGCATCCCGACCAACTACCGGCAGATGTAGGGATTCGGCGTCAACACCTACCGATTCGTCAACGCCGACGGCGACGCGGTGCTGGTCAAGTACCACTGGGAGCCCGCGGCCGGCATCGCGTCGCTGGCCCAGGATCAGGCCGACGCGATCCAGGCGACCGAGCTGGGCAGCGCCTCGCGGGACGCCTACGAGGCGATCGAGCGCGGCGACCACCCGGAGTGGGAGCTGCGCGTGCAGATCATGAGCGACGACGAGCACCCCGAACTCGACTTCGATCCCCTGGACGACACCACGACGTGGCCGGAGGACGCGTTCCCGCTGCTGCCCGTGGGGCGGATGGTGCTCGACCGCAACGTGACCAATCACTTCGCCGAGAACGAGCAGGTCGCCTTCGGCACCGGAGTGCTGGTGGACGGCCTGGACTTCAGCGACGACAAGATGCTGGTCGGGCGCACGTTCAGCTACTCGGACACCCAGCGCCACCGCGTGGGCCCGAACTACCTCCAGCTGCCGATCAACGCCCCGGAGACGCCCGCCGCGACCAACCAGCGCGACGGCCGGATGGCGCACCACGTGGACGGGACGGGCGAGAACCCCCACGTCAACTACGAGCAGCGGATGGTCGCCCACTTCGCACGGTGCGACGAAGAGTTCGGCCGCCGCGTCGCCGAGGGCATCGGCGTCCCCGTGCCGGTCGCCGCGGGCTAGTCAGGGACGGTCACGGAGGCGGCGCCGTGCGGCGTCGCCTCCGTGACCTCGTGCACCCGCGAGCGCGCCCGGCGCCGCCAGGGGAAGACCAAGGACGCGGTCACCGCGCCGAGGAGCGAGGCGACCGCACCCACCCAGAAGGCGGTCACGTAGCCGGACTCGGCCGGGACGCTGCCGCCGCCGAGGGCGCTCGCGGCGAGCAGTGCCGCTCCGATCTGGGCGCCGATCACACCGCCGACGGTCCTGATGACCGTGTTCATCCCGTTGGCGACGCCGGTCTCCGAGGGGGAGACGGCGTCCGACACCAGGCGCGGCATCGCCGCGAACGAGAAGCCGACGCCGATACCGCAGATGACGAAGCACAGCGAGACCTGCAGCGCCGTGGCGTGGAAGAGGGCGATCATCGCGGACCCCACCCCGAGCATGATCATCCCGATGACGAGTGGGATGCGCGAGCCGTAGAGGCGGCCGATGTGCCCGGCCACCGGGCCGGCGACGACGATGACGAGCGACGTCGGGAGGATCCACAGGCCGGCGACGGTGACCGTCGTGTCGAAGCCGTAGTCGCCGAGCTTCGCGAGGCCGGGGGGCAGCCCGCGCGGCAGCTGGAAGAGCCCCGGGAGGATCACCCAGACCATGTAGAGGCCGAAGCCCGACAGCAGCGCGGTGATGTTGGTGAACAACACCGGCCGACGAACGAGCATGCGCATGTCAACCATGGGCTGGACCACGCGCAGCTCCACCAGCGCCCAGACCACGAAGAACACCGCGGAGCCGATCAGCAACCCCAGGACGCGTGCGGACCCCCAGCCCCAGCTCTCGCCCTCGGTCACGCCGACCAGCAGGGCGACCAGGCCGGCGGACAGCAGCAGGGCGCCCGCGATGTCGGGCTTGGCGGGGGCGCGGACCCGGGACTCGGGCACGAAGCGCCACACCATCGCGATGGCGGCCCCGACGAGGACGGCGCTCACCACGAACAGCCAGCGCCACGAGAGGTGGTCCACGATCAGTCCGCTGAGGGCGATGCCCACCCCTCCGCCGACGCCCAGGACCGCCGAGACCGTCCCCATCGCGACCGCGCGGCGATCCTCCGGGAACTCGTCGCGGATGATGCCGAAGCTCAACGGGAAGGACGCTCCGCCGACTCCCTGGACCACGCGGAACGCGATCAGCACGCCGACATTGGGCGCGAAGATGGCGCCGACCGAACCCAGCAGGAACACGCCGAGCGCGATCATCATCAGCCGCTTCTTGCCGTACTGGTCGCCCAGGCGCCCGATGATCGGGGTGCTGACCGCGCCGCTGAGGAGGTACGCCGTGACGGTCCAGGTGACCCAGGTCGCGCTGGTGCCGAGCTCGCGCTGGAGATCCGGGAGCGCCGGGATCAGGAACGTCTGCATCAGCGCGTAGGCGCCGGCCGCCGTGATCAGGCCGGCGAGCGTCAGGCGCAGCGCCTGGCGGGGCTCGGGTGTCGCGTTCGCCGTGCTCACCGGCGCGTGGCCGTGTCGGCCAGGCGCACGAGCACGCGGGAGAGCATGTCGCCGAGCGCCAGGCGCTCGGCGTCGGACAGCTCCCCGAAGATCTCCTCGTCGAGCTCGCGGGCGTCGTCAACGCCGCGGAGGGCCGCCCGCCGCCCGTGCTCGGTCAGATAGACCCGTGTCGCCCGCCGGTCGGCAGGGCTGCGGCGACGCTCCAGCAGGCCGTCGCGCTCCAGGCGGTCGATCATCCGGCACATGCTGGAGGGCTCCACCCTCTGGACCCGGGCGAGCGTCGCCTGGGTGAGTCCGTCCAGCTCGAGAAGGCGCATCAGCACCCCCACACCCTGCACGCCGGTGGCGGCATCACGCCCAAGGCGGACGTCGGCCTGGGTCCGCAGCAGCCGTCCCGCGAGCGCCAGCCTCCACGAGAGGCCGTCCTCCAGACGAGGATCGATCGCCGAGGTGGACATCCGCAGACTGTAGGGCCGTCACCAAATGTTCGCAAGCTAATGGTTGCCGACTGCAAGTCGGCGGTCAGGCCAGGGGCGGCATACCCCGGCATCGATCACGGAGGCGCCGCAGCCCAGGTGGCCGAGCATGAACCCGCGCGCTCCGTGACGCCGGCCGGCGCGCGCTCCGGCACGATCGGCTCGTGACCGCGGGCGCGCACGAGGCGGGCCAGGGTGTGGCCCGCCATGCCACCACCGACGGCGACGGTGCGGATCACGCCGGTGCCGGACGGCGGCGGGCGACCCAGGAGGCCCGGAGGCTCGACTCGTCGACCGGCGCGGCGGTGTAGTCGTCGGTGACGCCGACGACGTCGAAGCCGGCGGCGTCGAGCGCGTCCCGGATCTGGCCCGCGCTGAAGAAGTGCTGGCGGTGCCGCTCCGTGAACGCGTCCCCGTCGCTGATGCGGGTCACCTCGATGTGGGCGTCGCAGGCACGCGTCGCGAGGTCGACGTCGCTCGTGATCGCGAACCGCCATCCGTCCGCCTCGCCGTGGACCCGCGGGTTGGCAACCGTGAACGCCATCATCGCGTCCGTGTGGGCGTCGAAGACGAGCCAGCCGCCGGGACGGATCCGCGCGGCGAGCGCCAGCAGGGTCGCGCGCATGTCGGGGAGGACCAGATGGTTCAGCCCCTCGAACGTCGACACCGCAGCGTCGAACACCGACTCGATGGTCAGGCGCGGAAGCGTCTCCTGGACGAGCACCGCGTCGGGCCCCAGACGCCGGCGGGCCCGCGCGAGCATGGGAGCGGACGCGTCCACGCCGGCGACGCCGTAGCCGAGACGCATGAGCTCCGCGGTCATGAGCCCCGTGCCGCAGCAGACGTCGAGCACCGCGTGCACCCCGACGTCGTCGTCCCGCCACACTCCCTCCATGAAGGCGGCCATCCGCCCGTAGGACGGGTCTACGACGATCTCGTCGTAGACCGCCGCGAGGCGCGCGTATGGGTCAGCCGGACCCACTGGCCGACCCACGCGACACGGGAGTGGAGCTCAGATGCCGAGGATCTTGGCCTTGGCGGCCGCGAACTCCTCGTCGGAGAGGACGCCCTGCTTGTTCAGCTGAGCGAGCTCCTGCAGCTTCGTGATCTGATCGTCCTGCGCCGGAGGGGCCGCAGCCGCGGGCGCGGCCTGCTGCGGCTCTGCCGCCGGCTCCTCGTACCTCGACGCCTGGCGACGGGCGACGCGCCCGGACACCGCGGTGGCGGTACCGGCGACGACGGCCGTGCGAGCGGCCATGCGGACAAGTCCCATGTCAGTGCCTCTCAGTTCGTTGGTGGACGGACTCTAGCCTTCGAGCTGCGCTGCCTCGACCACGTCGGCCGGGATGCGGATCAGGTCGATGAGCACGGCGTCCGCAGCGCGGCAGGCCTCGGCGAACTCCGCCGCCCAGGCGTTCTCGAACGCGACCACCAGCGCCGAGCTCCCCGGCTCGAGGTCGTCGGCGATCTCCTCCGCGTCCTCGGGGCCGAGCGCGCCCGCCGCCGTCACCGCGACCTCGAGGAAGGCCGGCCCGGCATCCGGGTCGAGGTCCGCCAACTCGATGGTCGTCGTGACGCCGTCGATGTCCTTCGAGACGAACAACAGATCGAGGATGCGCACGGTGCCGCTGTCCACCAGGTTCAACAGCGCCGGCGCGATGCGGCCGGTGAACTTGTTGCCGGGAAAGCCGATGATTACCACGTCAACCGGGCCCAACGCCATGCCTGCGCCTCCTTGGTGTCCCACTTGCCGGATGTCGCCTGGACCGTCGGTCCGCGGCCTCCAGCCTACATTCGTCGGTCCGCCCCCGCAGCGCAGGCGCCACCGTCGACGCGGCCCTAGAGTCCCGCCGTGAGCGCCCGGACGACAGCCGCCAACGATCCCCTCACCCGCGCGCCGGTGGTCGCCGCGCTGGCGGTCGCGGCGACCGTGGCCACCGTCCTCGCGGTGGTGCTGCTCGACACGTCGTCCAGCCTGACGCACCCGGGACAGGCGGCACTGCGGGTGGGCGCCCTCGGCCTGACCCACATCGTGCCGGCGCTCTACCTCCACTGGCGTCGTCCCGACAGCCGGTTCCCGGCCCTCATGCTGATCGTGACCCTCTCGTTCGGCGGATACGGCCTCGTCGGCGTCGGCGCGCCCTGGCCGTACTACCTGGGCCGGTTGCTGACCTTCGTCGCCCTGCCGCTGGGCTTCTACGTGGTCCTCGCCTTCCCCAGCGGGCGCCTCGTCGGCCGGCCGGCAACCAGGGTCGTCGCCGCGATGGCCATCCTCACCACGGGGGGCTGGCTCGCGCTCGGCCTGGCCGGCACCTCGATCCCCACGACGATCTCATCCCTGTCGTGCGGGAACGCCTGCCCGGCGAGCCCGATCGCCATCGGCGACGACCCGGACGTGACCGAGACTCTCGCCAAGGTCATCTTCACCGCGGTCGCGGCGGTCACGCTGTGGGGAGTCGTCGTGCTGCTCCTGCGCCTGCGCGATGCCGCTCCGGTCCACCGCTTCGCAATGGGGTTCGTCGCGATCTCCACCGCTGCGGAGGGCCTGCTCCTGTGCCTCTGGCTCATCTGGGAGGCGTTCGACGGCGAGGACACGGCGCCCGGCGCCCTGTCGATCGCCCTCGGCCTGACCCGTTTCGGACTACCGATCGCGATAACGGCCGCCGTCATCCTCGACCGGGGACGCAGCGCTCAGGCGCTGCGCACGCTGCTCAGCGACATCGCCCAGGGAGGCGGCGCGGGGGACCTGCGCCTGGCGCTGGCGGGCGTCCTGCGCGACCCGGACCTGGTCATCGCCCGCCCGGCGGGGGACGGATGGGTGGATCTCGACGGGGCGGCGGTGATCCCGCCCGGCCCCGGCGCCATCCGCTCCTGGACCGAGGTCGCCGGCGCCGACGGCGATCCCGCGATCGCACTCCTGCACGATCCGGCGCTGGGCGAGACCCCCGACACGCTGGCCGCTGCCGCGTCCGCCGCGGCGATCGCGGTGCATCGGCAGGAGCTGACCGACGACCTGCGACGTGCGGTCAACGATCTGCGCGCCTCCCGCTCGCGTTTGGCCACGGCGGCCGACGAGGAGCGGCGGCGGCTGGAACGCGACCTGCACGACAGCGCGCAGCAGGGCCTGGTGGCCCTGCGCGTGCGCGTCGCCGTGGCGCGGGAGACCCTCGACGGCGACGCGGCTGCGGCCGCCCGGGCTCTCGATGACATCGACGCCGAGCTCGGTGCCGTGCTCGACGACCTGCGCCGGCTCTCGCGCGGCCTCTATCCCCCGCTCCTCGAGGACCGCGGACTGTCCGAGGCGCTGCGCTCGGCGGTCTCCCGGGGCCCGCTGGCGGTGACCGTGGACGGCGAGATCGGTCGCCTGCCGCGCCGGATCGAGGTGGCCGCCTACTTCTGCTGCCGAGAGGCGCTCCAGAACGCCGCCAAGCACGCGGGTCGCGACGCGCGGGTCACCCTGTCCCTGTCCGTGGCCGACGGGTGCCTGCGCTTCGCGGTGGCGGACGACGGCCCCGGCTTCGACGCGAAAGCGGACTCGGGGGGTTTCGGCCTCGCCGGGATGCGCGACCGCGCCGGCGCGGTCGGGGGACGCCTCGACGTGCGCTCGTCACCCTCGGGGACGACGGTCGTGGGCGTGCTGCCCGTCAACGTCGCGGGCTCCGGCTAGGGCCGGGCGCGCTCCCAGAGGCTGATCAACACGGACGGGCGCAGCTCGTCCTTGGACAGCACCGCCAGCGCTCCGCAGTCGCCGGCGTCGTCGGGAAGCTCTGACGCGGTCGCCGAGACCAGCACCACCTCGGTCTCCGGCCGCGCGAGGCGTACGCGGCGGGTGGCCTCGATGCCATCGATGCCGGGCAGACGGACGTCCATCAGCACCAGATCGACGTCGCCTTCGAGGATCGCGGCCACGCCGTCCTCGCCGCTGCCGGCCTCGCCGGCGCTGCAGAAGCCCGGGGTCGCGTCCACGAGCAGGCGCGCCGCGGTGCGAAAACGCTCCTGGTCGTCAACGGTGAACACCCGGACGATGCGCCCGCCGGTCAGCATCGCGAGGCGTGTTCCCGCCAACGGGCCGTCACACCTGGTCCAGGTAGAGCAGGGTTGCCGCCACACGGCGGCTGACCTCCTGGTCGTCCGCCCCGAGGCCCAACTTGGCGAAGACCGCGTTGATGTGCTTCTCCACGGCACGCTTGGAGAGGTGGAGGCGCGCGGCGATCGACGCGTTGGAGAGGCCCTCGGCGACGAGCGCGAGGATGTCGCGCTCGCGCGGTGACAGCCTGGCGAGCAGGCTGTCACCGCGACCCGCGGATCCGCCCATCAGGTGCTCGACCACCGCCGGGTCGACGAACGACCCGTCGTCGGCGACCTCCTCGATCGCCCGCACCAGCTGGGCCCGGTCGTGGAGACGGTCCTTCAGCAGGTAGCCGCGCCCGTTGGAGCCGCGCTCCAGCAGGGCGATCGCGTAGCGGGGCTCGACGAAACTGCTGACCACGAGCACCCCGAGGTCGGGATGGGTTTCGCGGAGCTCGTTGGCCAGGGTGATGCCCTCGTCCGAGAAATCGGGGGGCATGCGGATGTCGGTGAGCACCACGTCGAGCTCGCCGGGGTCGATCGCGTCGCGCAGGTCGTCGGCCGACGCGCAGGAGGCGACGACGCTCACCTCGTCCCCCAAGGCCAGGAGGCTTTCGATCCCGGTCCGCACGAGGTAGTTGTCCTCGGTGATCGCCACGCGAACGCCCATGGACCGAAGACTACGGCCCGGCGCTCAGAGGATGCCGAGCGCGCGAGCACGGTCAACGGCCTCCGTCCGGTTGGTGACGCCGAGCTTGCGGTGCAGGGCGCGGGTGTGGGTCTTGACGGTGTTGAGCGAGAGGTAGAGCTCCTGGGCGATACCGCGCAGCGTGAGAGAGGTGGGCAGCAGGCGCAGAACCCTCAGCTCGGCCTCGCTCACGGCGGCCCCCGACATGGCGACCGCGCGATTGCGCATGTCGGCCGCCCGCTCGGGCTCGGCCTCGCAGAGCCGCTCCCGGAGGGCCACGCGCACCAACGGCTCGCATCGGAATCGTGTGCAGCCGACGTTGAGGGCGGTCACGAGTGGTGTCGCCCGGGCCATCGCGCGCAGGCGCTCGAGCGCGTCGGTGGTGTCGAGCAGCGCATCGCACTGCGGCCCGCGCAGCTCGTCGAGCACGGCCGTCAGCTCGAGGAGACGCAGATGGGCGGGGTCCTCCCTGCCGAGCACCTCGTCGGCGAGGTAGTCGCGAACATGGCGAGCCCCGCCCGGCGCGAGAGCCAGCACGAGGCATCCCGGCCAGCCACCGGTCGCGCGCACGGCCGCCCCGGCATCGCGCTCGCCAATCCGCCCGCGGGCCAGACGGACGGTCTGCGGAGCGTCGAAGCGCAGATCGTCGGGGCCGATCTCGCCGAGCTGCCCGCGGGCCCGCAGCAGCGAGAGCGCGAGAGCCGGCGGACGCCGTGCGGCGACCACCATGCGCACCCCGTCGGGGAGCCGGCGGACGAACGCGGACAGCTGCTCGCCGAAACGGGGCGAGGGAACGAGCTGGTGATGGTCGTCAACCGCGATCACCAGCCCGCGCTCAAGCCCGGAGAGGACGTTGAGGAGCTGCGCGGCCGTGTCGGCGGGCGGCAGGCCCGCGGGAACGAGATGGTCGAGGGCCGGGCGGACCGCGCGGCGAACGGCCTCGACAAGGTGAGACCAGAGGCGCCGCGGGTCGTTGTCGTCCTCATCCAGCGAAAGCCACGCGACCTGCCCGGGCGACGTGGTGGCGATCCACTCGGCGAGAAGCGTCGTCTTGCCGAAACCGGCGAGCGCCGTGATCAGGGTCAGGCGGTGGCGGGTCAGTTCGTCCAGGCGCGCCACCAGCGCGGGGCGGGCGACGTGCCCGGACCCGACGACCGGCGGGCGCAGCTTGGCCTCGAGCAGGATCATCGGAGGGGCGGCGACGCGCGTGAGAGGGTGCCCGACGCGTCGCGGCGGCGCCGGACTCTGGGCTGGTTCTCGCACCATCTCGCGCATCTGACGCATGTGGCCGCCTCCATTCGACGCCGCGAGTATCCGGCCGGACGGCGGCGCCGGGAAAGGGGGCGCACATGCGCCGCGGGGGCGCTCGCGCGCACCGACCGGGTGGTGCACGCACCCCCCCCGGCACGCCCCGCGGGGTCGGTGCGGCACCCGGGGTGCTCCCCACGTCCGCCGCGGGTGTCAGTATCGCCGGTGCGGCCGCGCATCCGGTGCGGCCACCGCGAAGGGGAGAACGCGCGTGAACGACTTCAGCTTCTGGGAGTTCCTGTGGTCGCTGGTGGTGATCTACTTCCTGTTCTTCGCCCTGCTGATCATCTTCTGGGTGGTCTTGGACATCTTTCGCAGCCGTGACATCGGTGGAGGAGCCAAGGCCCTCTGGCTCATCCTGCTCGTCATCTTCCCCTTGATCGGTGTGCTGGCGTATCTGATCGCCCGCGGTCACGGCATGGCGGAGCGCCACGCCGAGCGTCAGGAGGCGGCGAAGCAGGACTTCGACACCTATGTCAGGGACGCGGCCGGATCGGGCGGCTCGGCAGACCAGATCGCCCGGGCGAAAGACCTGCTCGACGCGGGCACGATCACCCAGGACGAGTTCGACGCGCTGAAGGCCAAGGCCCTGGCCTAGCCGGACCGATGCGACGGAGGGCTCTCGATCGGGAGCCCTCCGCGCACCGACGCGACGGGAGCAGCCGATGGACCTCCAACTCACGGGCAAGGTGGCCGTCGTCACCGGAGCCAGCAAGGGCATCGGGCTCGCCACCACGCGCGCACTGGTCGACGAAGGCGCGCTGGTCGTCGCCGGCGCCCGGACGACGGCGAGCCTCGAGGGGATCGCGGGGGTCACCCCGTTGGCGATCGACCTGGTCGGGCCGGAGGGGCCCGCCGCGCTGATCCAACACGCGCTCGACACCCACGGCCGTGTCAACGTGCTGGTCAACAACGTGGGCGCGGTACGCCTGCGCCCGGACGGCTTCCTCGGCACCAGCGACGAGGAGTTCGCCTGGGCCATGGACATGAACTTCTTCACCGCCCTGCGCGCCATCCGCGCGTCACTGGTGCCGATGCTCGCACAGGGCGGAGGGTCGGTCGTCAACGTCGCGTCCGTGAACGCGTTCTTCGAGCCCGACGCCGGGGTGATCGACTACGGGGCCGCCAAGGCCGCGCTGGTCAACCTGACGAAGTCGCTCTCGCAGGAGTTCGGCCCGCGCGGGATCCGCCTCAACTCCGTGTCGCCCGGGCCGGTCGAGACGGACCTCTGGCTCGGCGACGAGGGCGTCGCCGCGACCGCGGCCAGGGTGAGCGGCACGGACTTCGACACGGCGCGCGACGCGGTGGTGGCCAGCCTCGGGGGGTTCGCGACGGGTCGCTTCACCACCCCCGAGGAGGTCGCGACGCTGATCACGCTGCTGGCCTCCGCCCGCACCGGCAACGTCACCGGCGCGAACTACGTCATCGACGGCGGGCTGATCAAGACCACGTGACCTCGGCCGCGTCGCGAGGATCGCGCTAGGCTCGTCCGCATGAGCACGAGCGCCGGATCACTCCGGGGTCGCGGCCTCGGCGGCCGACGTCTGCCGCTGATCCGATGAGGGTGACGGTCGCGGGCGGAGGGCTCGTCGGCCTGGCCCTCGCGGCGCTGCTGCGACGGCGGGGCCTCGCGCCCGTCGTGATCGAGCGGATGCCCGCCGGGGTGTACGTCAAGCGCGGCTTCATGCTCGGGCACCAGGCCTATGACGCCATGACCGAGCTCGGTGTGCTGGGCGAGATCCGCCGGGCGGGACGGGCGATCGGCGCCACGCCCGACGGCGGCTCGGCCGCCACGGCCGTGGAGGTGGGGCGGGTGCTGGCCCTCGTCGGCGACGGCGTGCCGGTGCGCCACGAGCACCGGGTCGTCGACCTGGAGCGCGACCCGGCGGGCCGCGTCACCGGCGTCCGGATCGAGGGCCCTCAGGGGGCCGAGACGATCGCGAGCGATCTCGTGGTCGCCTGCGACGGCATCGGCTCCCGCGTGCGCGCCATCGCCGGCCTCGACGCGGATTTCGCACCGATGGCCGAGGGCAAGCTCGAGTGGATGAGCCCGGTCCCCACGGCCGACGCCTTCGCGATGGACTACCTCTCCAACGGCGGGCACATCGGCCTGCTCAGCTGGCCCGAGGGCTCTTTCGGCTGGCGCACCACCGAGCGGGTCGGACGCGAGGCCGCCCTCGCCCCGGGCGTCGCCGCCCTGGCGCAGCAGTGGAGCGCCCTCTTGCCCGCGGCGGCCGACGGGGTGTCCGCGCTCACGTCGGCCGACCAGCTGATCTACAGCGAGCCCGAGTTGCTGGCGTGCCCGCGATGGTGGGCCCCGGGCGTCGCACTGATCGGCGACGCCGCTCATTTCTTCGGCCCGGAGACCGGCGCGAGCGCGGGCATCGGCGTCGGCGACGCCCAGGCCCTGGCCCAGGCGATCGCGACCTTTCCAACCGACGCCGATGCCGCGTGTACGGCGTACGCGGCGTGGCGCGAGCCTGCCGTCCGACCCTACGAGGCGGCCGACCCGGGACGCCGCCGCCTGCTCGGCCGGGAGATCTCCCCAGCGGCAAGCGGCGAGCGCTGGCCCCCGGCCTAGGCTGAACTGACTCCAGGATCTCGCGACAGTTCGTCGTCGCGAGAGGCCCAAGAGCCCGGAGGCCCCGAGGATGTCGGGGCCGTCCGGGCTGCGACTCATGGTCGCTCCATCACCGCCAAGTGAATGGAGCACAAGTCGCATGACCGAGGATGACGTGCTGTTCGGCTATCGGCTGCAGCTGTTCGCGCTGGCCGGCGAGCGTGGAGTGTCTGAGGCCTGCCGGTTGATGGGCGTGCATCGCTCGACCTACTACCGCTGGAAGGCCCAGGTCGACCGCCAGGGCCTCGAGATGCTGCGCCCGAGGGAGCGCCGCCGGCCCCAGATGCCCAATCGGCTGTCGGTGATGCTCGAGCAGCGGATCGTCGCCTTCAGCCTGGGCCATCCCGGCCTTGGTCCGCGGCGGATCGCCTCGCGGCTGGCTCGCCCGGAATGGGGCGGCCTTCTGATCTCTCCCAACGGGGTCTACAAGACGCTCGTCCGTCACGGCCTCAACACCCGCGCCAAGCGCTTGTCGCTGATCGCCGGCTACCGCGCCCCCTACGAGCCCCCGCGCGAGCCCGAGCCCGAGCTGCACATCGACTCGACACGGCCCGGCGAGCTGGTCGGGATCGACTGCTTTTTCGTCGGCCGCCTGCACGGCGCCACAGGGCCCGTCTGGCAGATCACCGCCATCGACACCCACAGCTCCTTCGCCTGGGCCGATCTGGTCGCCTGCCCGAGCGGCGCGCCGAGCGCGGCCCAGACATCCCGGCTGGCCCATCGGGTCGCCCGCGAGCTGCAGGCGGCGGGATGGCGCCTGGAGCGGATCCTCAGCGATAACGGCAACGAGTTCGGACGCCATGCCTTCGGGACGCTCCTTCCTCACGGCGTGCGCCACAGCCAGATCCGCTCGGGGCGTCCCCAGACCAACGGTCACGTCGAGCGCCTTCACCGCACGATCCTCGAAGAGTGCTGGCGGCCGGCCTTCGCCCGCTTCTTGCAGGTGCGCCTCGCTGGCCTGCGGCGCAACCTTGCCGACTACCTGGACTACTACAACCACCACCGCGAGCACCACGGGCGGATCACCGCCGGCCGCCGACCGGCTGACCTTGTCTACGCTGCCCGAAAGATGGAGCCCAGATGAGCCGCACCTGTCGGCACATCCTGGAGGCTGTTCAGCCTAGGCGAGCAGCAGGATGAACGAGGCGACGATCGCCACCACCAGCACCGCACCGGCGACGAGCGGCTCGCCCGACATGCTCCCGGTGACGAACCTGCCCTGCTCGAGCTCGCGGTTGACGCGGCGGTAGCGCACGCCGGCCTCGAACAGCCCCGCGGCACCCGTGACGACCAGGATGGCGCCGGCCGCGACGGTGCGCGCATTGGTCGGCTCGACGAGCTTCGCCACCGCCAGGCCCAGCACCATCACCGTGGCGGCCGTCCTCAGCCAGGCGAGGTATGTGCGTTCGTTGGCCAGGTGATCGCGAGCGCGCGAGCCCGGCTCCGTGATGATTTCTTCAGGATCATGCCCGTCCGCCATGGCGAACCTCCTCGATCGCGGGTGCGCCGATGAGTCTCGCGCCTCGGAGGTGTCATATGGGTAACTCACAGAACACGACCAGGAGGCCGGCATGTTGGCGACGACACAGGCGTTCTCGGGCTTCGCGGTGGATGACCTCGAGAAGGCCCGCAGGTTCTACGGCGACACCCTCGGTGTCGAGGTCGGCGACGCGGCCGGTGGCATGGGCCTGCTGCAACTGACGCTGGGCACCGGTGCGATGGTGCTGATCTACCCCAAGCCGGACCACACGCCGGCCACCTTCACGATCCTCAACTTCCCGGTCGCCGACGTCAACGCGACGGCGGCGGAGCTGGCGGCCGCAGGGGTCACGTTCGAGCGCTACCCCGGCATCGGCGAGATCAGCGAGCACGGGGTCCACCGCGGCGAGGTCGGCCCCGCGATCGCGTGGTTCACGGATCCGGCGGGCAACATCCTGTCCATCCTGGAGGAGGGTCCGTCCTGAGGCTCGGCCATCGGGACGGCCCCGCACGGCGAGCGCGACGTCGCCCCACTCGGGTCGTCCGGTGATCTCCTCACCGGACCACGGCGGAGCGCGGTGCATGCGTCCCCTGCGGCCGGCGGCGCCTCCACGAGGACGCGCCGTTCCGTCTGGGTGCTCATGACACGACGGCGGCGGCGTGGGGCGGTCGGTCCGAGGCCTCCCGCGCCAGGGCGCTGATCTCCCCCGTCGAGCGCTCGGGCCCATAGCGATCCCAGGCGGCCCGGTAACGGCCGATCCGGCGGGCGAAGGCCCCCGGGGGCTCGGCGTACACGCGGGACCCGAGGCGGAGGCTTCGGTCCTGGAGGTCGGCGCGCACGGCATCGAGGACGGTGATCACGTCCGCCATCGCGACGCCGACATCCTCGGGCGACGCGCGCAGCGTCTGCCTCAGAACGGCGAGGTCATGGTCGTCGCCGAGCGCGTCGGCGAGTTCCTTCAGGCTCCTCGCCAGCGGCTCCATCACGCTCGGGGCGATCGCGGCGATCAGGCCGGCGTGCTCCCAGCCGTACTTGGCTCTCTTGCGCCACTCGTGAAGCCGGGCGTCGTCGCGCGATCGCGCCGACGCGCGAAACGCGGCCCGGCCGCGGCCGTAGGTGTCGGCCACGCCCGCCGCCAGGAGGGCCGGATCGTCGTCGAAGCGCCATCTCGGGATCCGCTCCCGGACGGCCTCGAGTCGCTCGACGGCCCGCCGCAGCCGGATGTTGACGGCCTCCTCCCCCACCGCCCGCGAGGCGCGGGTTGCGAGCGCGCGGCGGATGGCCTCCACCGCGGCGCGGTCAACGCGATCGACATGGGACGCCCCGACGAGTTCGTCGAACGTCCCGATCAACGCGTGGGCGTCGCGCAAGGCGGAGAGGTCGCGCGCGGCATCGCGCAGGTCCGCGTTGGCGCTGCCGTAGCCCCCGGCCATGGCCGGCCGCGCGAGCCGCAGCAGGGCGCGAACCTTCTTCAGCCGTCTGCGGACGTCGTGGACGGTGTGGTCGACGCCGTCGGCCTCGGGCATCCGCAGTCCCTCGATGGCCCGGGTCAGCTGGACCTCGGCCAGAGCGCCGACCTGGGGGCCGAACGGCTCATCGAAACGCAGGTGAAACGACATGACCGACGTCCTCTCGCACGCGCCACCGTGCCCGACGATACCCCGGCGGCGGTGCCCGGAAACAGCGGGCGCGTTCGAGTCGCGAGCGCCCGGTTCGACACGGAGGCCGGACGCGTTCCGGAGCGGGCACCCCGGGCTGCCACGCGCCGAAACGATCCCGTTCCCGGTTTGCCCCGCGCCTCAGAGGGCACGGCCCCACCGAGGCCGCGACAGGAGGGGGCGACATGGGCATGATCGAATCGATCCGAGGCGTGATGTGGGCGCGGCGGCAGCAGCCGGACGAAGTGGCGTACGTGCTCGGCGCGTCGCACGAGCGCTTCCATCCGACCGAGCTGGTGCGCCAGGCGGTGCTCGCCGAGGAAGCCGGGTTCGATGCCGTCGCCTGCAGCGATCACCTGACCCCGTGGTGGCGGCCGGAGACGGCCCCGGCCCATTGCGCGAACGCATGGGTGTGGCTGGGCGCGGCCGGACAGGCCACGGACCGCATCGCGCTCGGCACCGGGGTGACGGGTCTGGTGCACCGCTACAACCCTGTCGTCGTCGCGCAGCAGATCGCGACCGTCGAGGCGATGTTCCCGGGACGTGCCTTCCTCGGCGTCGGATCGAGCGAGGCCATGAACGAGGTGCCCGCGGGCATGGACTGGCCGGACACCGGCGAGCAACTGGCCCGCACCGAGGAGGCGCTGACCATCATCGGGCGCCTGCTCGACGGCGAGACCGTGACCTTCGCGGGCGACTTCTTCCGGACCGACGGGGCACGGCTCTACCTGCACCCCGAGCGGCGCCCGCCCATCTTCCTGTCGGCGTTCCACGAGCAGGCCGCGGAGCTGGCCGGCCGTCTGGCCGATGGCGTCTGGACGCTCGCTGACCCGAAGGCCGCCCCCGGGGTGCTCGCCGCGTATCGCCGCGGGGCCGAGGAGTCAGGGCGCGACACGGGCGAGATCATCCTTCAGAGCCTGGCCTCGGTCGATGACTCGGACGACGCCGCGCTCGCGGCGAGCCGCGAGTGGAAGGCGAGCCTGCCGGGTGAGCTCTACACCGACGACATCCACGAGCCCGCCGACATCGAGCAGCAGGCCGACGGTGTCTCGGACCGGCTGTTCACGACCTCCAACCTGGTGTCCGCGGATCCCGACTCGCACGTGCGCAAGTTGCGGCTGATGGGCGAGCTGGGAGCGAGCGCGATCGTGGTGGTCAACGCGTCCGGCCGCGTCCCGGAGTCGATGATCCGTCTCTACGGCGAGCACGTGCTGCCCGCGTTGAGGGGCGATGAGGGCTAGGCGGACCCGTCGTCCCGTTCGCCGACGCCGCGAAACCGCATCGGCCAGCGGCCCTGCCGGTACCCTACGGCTCAACCGCGAGAGGGAGGACTGGCCACGACGAGGACGCGGTCGAGCAACCCCCCTCAGATCGTCGCGGTCACCCGGCACACCTCACCCGTCTTCGCCCGGCGGGCGACCGCCTTCACGGTGGTGCGCGGCGACCGGGCGGCGATGACGGCTCGAGTCTCGAAGGATCCGCTGGGGGCGCGGGTGGTCGCCGCCCGGCTGACGACACGGGTGCCGTTGCGGGTGAGCGTAACGCCCCAGCGCGAGCCGTTGCGGTTCTCGTCCACCTCGAACTCGACCTCGATGCGACCGCCCTCCGGGCGGAGCTTCAGCTTGGCCGAGCTCGACAGCGTGCAGGTGCCCGCCTTGCGCACGTCGGCACGGTCCACGCGTGAGCCGCCGCGGTCGTCGCCGGCCGGGTCGTCCGCGCCGCGACTCGCCAGCACCGCAGGAGCCGTGACCAGCACGCTGCCCGCCAGCGCCACGCCCATGATCGCCAATCGTCCTCGGTGCATGCTGCGTCCTCTCATCGTGACGCCCCGGTGGCGTCGCCCTCCACCACGTTCACCGACCGGCGGTCGGCGTCTCAATGCGACATGGGTCCTACGACCGGTCGCGACGAGCCGGGCAGCATCGCCGCCACGGAGCAGGTCTCGCCACCCGGGGCGACCGCGCGGACGCTGACCGCGTCGGCGCCCACGTAGTCGGGGAGCACGATGCGGCGGCGGATCCCTCCGTTGGAGCGGGTCACGCGCACCCGGGCGCGGATCACGATGCGGCGCTCGTGGAGGATCGTCAAACGCCAGACGCCCGTCCGCGATGTGCGGACCTCGGTGTCGACGCGGATCGCGCCGTCGTCGGCGCGCAGGCGCAGCCGAGCCTCGCTGCCGCGACCGCAGACACCCCGCTCGCGCACCTCCGGGCGGCTGTGACCGCCGTCGCGCGCAGCCGCGGGCCCGACCAGCGCCAGCGCGAGCGGGGCGCAGATCGCCATGGCGAGGAGCAGTCGTATGAGGGCACCTCGGGACACCGCCACCCACGCTGCCCGACCGTGAAACGGCGGGCAATGCGACCTCGGTCCTACGACCCCGCGGCGCCCGGGCCGATCCCATTGCGCACAGCCCACATCGCCGCCTGCGTGCGGTCGTCCACCCCGATGGCGCGGAAGATGCTGGTCAGGTGGGCCTTGACCGTCTTCTCGCTGATCTCGAGGCGGCGCGCGATCAGCTTGTTGGGAAGCCCTTCGACGACGAGCGCCAGCACCTCGCGCTCGCGCGACGACAGCCCCCCGGCGGCGTCCGGCCGCACGCTCGCGGTCAGCAGGGCCCTGGCGGCGCGCGGGTGGAGCGGCGACTCGCCGCGCGCGGCGGCGCGGATGCCGCTCTCGAGCTCGGCAGGGGTCGCGTCCTTGAGCAGGTAGCCCACGGCGCCCGCCTCCAGCGCCAGCAATATGCGCGCGCGGTCCGAGAACGAGGTGAGGATCACGACGGCTGCGTCGGGGTGCTCCCGCCGCACCCGCCGGGTGGTCTCGATACCGTTCGGCTCGGGCATCTCGAGATCCATCAGGACCACGTCGGCGCCGTGGGCGACGATCGCGGCGAGCGCCTCCTCCCCACCGGCGGCGGCGGCCACCACCTCGACGTCCTCGAAGGTCCGGATCAGCTGATCGAGCCCGGCGCGCACCACGGCGTGGTCGTCGCACACCACGACCCGGATCACGCGGGCACCCGGATCTCGAGGACGGTCCCGCACCCGGGGGACGACCGCACCTCCACATGGCCGCCGAGGTGCGCGGCGAGGTCCTCGACGAGAGCGAGCCCGAGGTGCCCCTCCTCGCGACGCCGCTCTCGCGTGGCCGCGTCGAATCCCCGTCCGTCGTCCTCGATGCGCAGCAGCGCCAGCCCGTCCGCAACCTCGGCCCGCACGCTCACCCGTGCGGCGCCGGCGTGGCTGACGACGTTGCGCAGCCCCTCGACGGCCGCGCGGTAGAGCAGCTCCTCGGACGCGGGGGCCAGCGACAGGTCGGAGGGCACCTCGATCTCCACGACGACGCCCTCCTCCTCGAGGGCGCCGGTGAGGTCGGTCACGGCGGCCGCGAGGCCGGCATCGTGGAGCCGGCCGGGGTTGATCTCGACGACCGCCGCCCGCAGGCGGCGGATGCCCTCGCGGGCGGCGTCGGCGCCCTCCTCGAGTGCGCGCACGGTGGCCGGGTCGGTGCCCGCAGGGGCGCGCTCCGCGGCAGCGGCCAGCGAGAACGACAGGCCCGCCAGGTTCTGCACCGGCCCGTCGTGGAGGTCGGCGGCGACACGACGCCGCTCGACCGTCGACGACTCGAGCGCCGACTCAAGCAGGCGCTGGCGCTCGCGAAGCCCGTCGCGCAGACGCCGCGCGGTCGACCAGGCGAGCGGCAGCTGGATGAGCCACAGCAGCAGCAGGGAGCCGATCACCACCGGCGCCACGGCCACCAGGATGCGCCGGCCGCTCGCCTCGACGGCGCTCTGGCGACGGTAGAGCTCGAAGAGCGCCGGGCGTCCGTCCGGCGCGCGGATCGGGAGGTAGACCTCCAGCAGCGAGCCGTCGCCCCGCTCGAAGACGTTCTCCGGCTTCGACAGGTCGCTCAGCCCGGCATCGCTCGCCCCGGCCTCCAGTGCCTCGCGCTCGTCGGCGCCGAGAGCGTACCGGCGACCGATCAGGCGGGGCTCGTCCGAGTAGATGATGCGCCCGTCCGGCGCCCAGATCTTGACCCGCACGATGTCCTCGTTGAGCACGCGCTCCTGCACCACCCGGTCCAGCGCGGCGAGGGCGGCGGGGTCGCCGTCGCGCGCGGCGTCGGTGAAGCTGGGCTCGACCACCCCGCGCCCGGCGAGGCCGGCCAGGCGGCGAGCGTCGTCCACCGCCTCGCGCTCCGCGAGATCGCGCAGCACCAGCCCGCCAACCACGACGAGTGCGGTGAGCGCGATCAGCCCGGCGACGGCGAAGCGGAGCACCGCTCCGCGCACCGACGGCCCGGCGTCCGCGCCGGTGCCGCGATCCACGCCGCTCATCGCGGGCGTTGGTATGCGCGCAGCATGGACGGTGATCGTAGAGGACCACCTGTGGGCGGCCCGGCGAGACCTCGATAGCATCGCGTCATGCCACTGCTGCGCCGCCCCCCTCTGGTCCGGACCACCGTGGACCTGCACCCGGATGACCGTGTCGCCGTCTCGCTGGAGCCGAAGCGCTCTCGGTGGCCCGATCGCGAGGGGTCCGACCGGCTCGCGATCCCGCTGGGATTCGCGGCGCTCGCGCTGGCGGGCGCCCAGGAGACCGACTTCGTCGTCGTGCTGGAGCGCCTCCGAGACGCGGCCGAGGCCCTCGCCCGCGGCCGGGAGGGCGGTGGAGCGGAGGACCTGCTGGCCGCCGTCTCCGGTTTCGAGATCGTCGCCGCCGACCGCGTGGGCGATCCGCGCGTCGAGGTCGAGTTCCAGCGCTCGTCACGGGGGCCGATCCCCGCGCTGGTGCCGGGGCGCACGGCGCCGCCGAGCCCGATCGCCATCGCGGACGCGGCCACAGCGGCCTTCGCGGTCTGCCTGGCCCCGCGCTCGGCCGACGTCCAGCTCGCCTCGGCGCTCGCGGTGGAGGGGCTCTTCGGCTGGCACCGTCCCGGCAACGCGCGGCGCCGGCTGCCCGAGGAGGCCGTGGCCTACGCCCTCAGGTACGCCGAGGGGCGTCTCGGCGAGGAGGGGCACACCCCGCCGCCGGAGCTGTCGGCGGCAATCGAGGAGCGCCGCAAGATCCCCACTGCCTACGGCGGCATCGTCGAATGAACCATCTCCAGCCGCACCCGCAGCAACAGCGCGACCCATGAGCGATAGGGCCGCCACCCCTCGCTGATCCGCACGAGGTCCTCGCGCAAGGGTCCGCCGGGAAGGCCGTACTCCATCGCCAGGGCGCGGCCGAGCCGCGAGTCGTGCAACGGCACGTGGTCCGGATGCCCGGCAGCTCCTTGAGCTCGGCGAGCGCTGGTCGCGGAGCCGGCCGGCATCCAGGTTCCCCCCGAGCGCGGCCGACGCCAGCGCGCGGAGCCACTCGGGCTTGCGGGCGGACGAGCTCGGCAAGCCTGCGCGGGCCGGCGTGGACCACGTGCCCGTCGATATCGACGGCCTTGCCGAGCTCCCGGGCCTTGATCGGAGCCGCCTGGCGCATGCGGATGCGGTGGCCGATGATGGCCCAGGGCGGCCGCCTCGTACGGCGACCAGAACAGCACGGGGCGCAGCCCCGGATAACGCCGCTGCAGGCCTCCGACCACCGGGTCGCTCTCGCCCACCGCGGCGAACCGGGAGCCGTCGACGTCCAGCACAGGATGCGGGCGGCCTGACCGGACACCGCCTCGGGGGCTCCGCGTGGAGGTCCCTCTCGTGCACCTCGCCCACCACGCAGCCGCCGTCCTGCCGCACGCGCACCCCTGCGGTGCGCCAATTCCCCTCGACCGGGAACGCGAGGTCGAGGGCCCCCTCGTCCACCCCGCCGTACACCGCCGGCGTGAACCCCTCGAGGAACCGTATCCCGGCCGCGAGCGAGTATGGCCCTCGGGCGGGGAGGGTGAAGGTGGTCAGTCAACCAACTCCTTCAGGGCGGCGATGGTGGCCACCGGATCCGGCCCGACGGGGCGCACGTTGAGCATCGTCACCCCGGCCTCGGCCAGCCGGTCAACCTTCTCGCGCACGTAGGAGGCGGAGCCGCACAGGGTGGCGGCCTCCACGAGGTCGGCGGGCAGGCACGCCGCGGCACCCGCGCGGTCACCAGCCGAGGAAGAGGTCCTGCACCTCTGCCGCCGCCCCCTCCCATCCGAAACGACAGAAGAGCTCGTTGTAGAAGTTCGTCCCCCTGGAGCCCATGCCGCCGATGTAGAGCGCGAGCTCGGCGCGCGCGTGGTCGCGCAGGGCCTCGACCTCCGGGCCCTCGCCGATCGCGCACATGCCGCCGGCGCAGATCTCGAGGGGAGAAAGGTCGGCCGAGCGACGCGCGGCTCCGCGCGCCAGGGCGTCACCCCAGACATCGCTCGCGCCCTCGGCGACGAAGAAGATCGGATACCAGCCCTCCGCCATCTCCGCCGTCAGTTCGACCGCCTTCGGTCGCAGCGCGGCGACGTAGATCGGGATCCGGTCGCGCGCCGGTCGGGTGATCAGCTTCAGCGATCTCCCGAGCCCGGTGCCTCGCTCCGGGCCGAGGGGCAACTGGTACGCCGCGCCGTCGTAGCGTACGGACTCGCGGCGCCAGACCATCCGGCAGATGTCCATCGACTCCCGCAGCCGCGACAACGGGCGGTCGAACGGGACGCCGTGGAAGCCCTCGACGACCTGGGGGCCCGAGGTGCCGAGGCCCAGGATGCAGCGATTGCCCGAGAGGGCGTCGACGCCGGCCGCCGTCTGGGCGATCAGCGCCGGGGTGCGCGAGTACACGGAGAAGACGCCCGCCCCGATCTCGATGCGACTCGTGACCGCCGCCAGGTAGCCCATCAGGGACGCCGCGTCGTAGCCCCACGTCTCCGCGACCCACACGGCGTCGAGGCCGGCGCGCTCCATCTCCACGACCTGCGGCACCTGCTGCAGGGGCTCGACGGCATAGGACAGCGGAACCGAGATGCGCATGGATCCCCCGAGGGAGAGTTCGGAGTCCGCTCAACCCTAGGCGACGCCGGTCACCCATCCATGGCGCCCGGCCTCGTCGCTCGTGGTGGCACGTGGCGACGCCGCGGAACGCGCGGCGAACCGGCGCCGCGATCAGCGCTCCGCGACCATCAGCAGGCGTCTTCCACCACCGCACGCGAAGGCGACGATCGCGGTCCCCGCGGTGTCGAAGGCGATCGTCGGCGCGGCGCAGGCCGCGCCGCGGGCGCTGACCCGGCGGGCCGCGCTCCAGCCACCTGCGGCGTCGCGCCCGAGGGTGCGCACCAGGATCGCCCCGTCAACGGCGTAGGCGAGGATCGTGCGGCCGTCGGGGGCGCTCTCCATCACCGGCGCGCCCAGTCGTCGCGCCGGTCCCGTGAGCGGACGCGGCCGCTCCCACGACCCGCCGCCGGCGTCCTCCTCACGCGCGGCGTGCAGGCGCAGGCCTCCCGGGCCCGTCTGGCGCCAGACGGCCACCATGCCCGCCGACGGGATCAGCCTGACGGCCGCGGGGCCTCCCCCCGCCACCCGCGCGCCGGGGGCCGTGACGCGCACCGGCGTCTGCCGGGCTCCGGCCGGCAGCGCGATCAGGCCGCGCGACCCGGACGGCGCGCGCACGTCCACCACGAGGCCCGTACGGCCGTCCTGACGGATCGCCGACGCCACTGAGGTGACGCTCCCGCGCGGACCGAGGAGCCGCGTCGAGCTGGCCGGGCCGAACGGCTGACGCGGCGAGCGCAGGGCCGCGACCACGGCGACGCCGCGCGCGCCCGCATGCAGCGCGGTGGCCAGCACCGCGCCGCCGGCGTCTGTCGCGATGGAGGCGCCCACGGCCCTCCGGAAGAGGAGCCGCGCATGCGACCACCCTCCCCGCGCGCCGCGGGCGCTCCAGAGGATGGCGCGGCCCCGGCGGAAGAGCGTCACGATCTCGTGGTTCGGCAGGGCGACGAGCCGGATGTCGCGCGCGCGCGTCGCGTCGTGGGGCCCGTCCACGGCGGGGACGAGCCCGCCGCTCCATCGTGCGACCCGCACCGACCCGGTGCCGCCCGTGGCGACGCCGAGGGCGATGGTCCGGCCGTCGGAGACGAAACGCGGGGGCGCCGCGTCGCTCGCCCTGGCGATGCGACGTGGCGGCGTCCAGGGGCCGCCGAAGAAACGCGCCGCGACGTAGACGCCGCGCCCGCGTTGCCACTCGGCCACCAGGATCCCCGTTGCGTTGGCGCGGATCGCCGGCCGTGCGATCGCGCCTTCCGCGGAGCCGGTGGGTATCGCGACGGGGGCCGTCCATCCCGCCGCGCGCGTGGCCGGGGCGGCGAGGAGGAGGGCCAGGACCGCGGCCGCGAGGATCCTGCGGGCGGCGGCCCTGCGGGGGCGATCCGGCGTCAGTCGACCGCGAGCATCACGTCGGAGGCCTTGATCACGACGACCACGTCGCTGCCCTCAGCGATGCCGAGATCCCGCACGGCCTCGACGGTGATCGACGACACGATTCGATGACCCGCCACGTCGACCTCGACGTTGGCGATCGCCTCGCCCTGGGAGATGCCGGTGACGCGCCCCGACAGTTGGTTGCGCGCGCTGATGCGCATGGCGGTTCCTCTCGTTGGGATGGCGGGGTGAGGGTACGCCGACCCTCCCGGACCGGGCTACCCCAACAGTCCCGCCAGCCAGGCCCGCACGGCGTCGCGCAGCGCGCCGGTGTCGGACTTCAGGGAGTGATCACCGGGGATGTGCGCGACCGTGCGCCGAGAGGACTCGGGGGGCATGCCGAACGGGTCGCGCTCGCCCTGCACCACCAGCACCGGCACCGGCACCGCCTCGAGCTCGGGCAGCCGGCTCGGGCGCGGCGGGGCGCCGGAACGGGCGGGCGGCTGCAGCGGGAACGCGAGGCACAGCACGCCGACGGCGCCGGTCCGCGCGGCGGTGCGGCAGGCGACGCGGGCACCCGACGAACGGCCGCCCGTGACGAGCGGCAGGCCGGCGAGCTGCGCGGCGCTCAGGTGCCCGACGATCGCGATCCATGCTTCATCGAGCCGGGGCGCGCGCGGTGGCGCGCGGCGACCGGCGACCCGGTAGGGCTGCTCGACCAGGGCGACGGCCACGCCGAGGGCCAGGGCTTCCTCGGTCGCGACGACGAGATCGCGGGCGCCCACACCACCGCCGGCGCCGTGGCCGAGCGCCAGGCCGGCGCGGGCGCCGTCCGGCGCGCGTACGTGCGCGCGCGCCGGACCCTGGGGCGTCTCGATCTCCACGACGGTCGCGTCCCGCACACTGCCTCCTCGTCCGGCGGACACCGTACCGTCCCGGTTTCGTCGTAGGCTCCGCCGCATGATCGCGCGCGGCATGATCCACGGTCGTTTCCAGCCCCCGCACCTCGGCCACCTCCGCTACCTGGAGCTGGCCGCCGCGCGATGCGACGAGCTGTTCGTCGGGATCACCAACCCCGACCGGCGGGCGCTGCGGCCGGAGCCCGGCGATCCGACCCGGCACCTGCCCGAGTCGAACCCCTTCACCTACACCGAGCGGATGCTCATGACCGAGGCCGCCGCCGACGAGGCCGGCGTCGCAGGGGTCCGGGTGATCCCCTTCCCGATCACCGAGCCCGACCTCTGGGACGACTACGTGCCGCGGGACGTGGTCCATTTCGTGCGGGTGCTCTCCCCCTGGGGCGGCACCAAGCGGGATCGTCTCCGGGATCGCGGGTATCGCGTCGAGACCCTCCCCGCCCCCGAGGGCAAGCAGGTGTCCGGCGCTCAGGTCCGCGCCGCCCTGCGTTCCGGGGGTGACTGGCGCGGGCTGGTCGCGCCGGCGGTGGCCCGGTTCATCGACGACCTCCCGGCCGGGCATGCGCTCGCTCCTCGTCCTGCTGCTTGACGGGCTCGGCGACCGCGCCCACCCCGAGCACGGGGGGCGCACCGCCAACGAGGCCGCCGACACCCCCCACCTCGACGCCCTCGCGGCTCGCGGCTCCGCGGGCCTGCTGCTGCCGCTCGGCCCCGGGCGGGCGCCGTCGAGCGAGGTCGCCCACTGGGCGATCCTCGGCTACCCGCCCTCGGAGTTCCCCGGCCGGGCGGTGTTCGAGGCGCGCGGCCATGGCGCGAGCCCCGGCGACGGGGACGTGCTCGCGCACGCCGGCCTGCGCAGCACCGAGAGGCGCGAGGGGTCCCTCTGGGCCACCGGCCGACCCGGCGCCGGTGACGGCGAGGACGCCCGCGCACTGCTCGGCGATCTCCCCAGGTCCCCGGCGGAGGGCCTGGCACTCGAGCTGACCCCCCTCGATCCCGAGCGGGGCGAGGGCGTGCTGGTGATCCGCGGCGAGGGCGCCCATGACGGGGTCACCGACACGGACCCGTTCTTCCGCGACCGCTTCCCGATCCTGCGCCCGCAGCCGTTGGTGCCCGAGGCCGCGGCGACCGCGCGGGCCGCGGAGCGCTGGAGCCGCGAGGCCATCCGCGTCCTGACCGAACACCCGGTGAACCTGTCCCGGAAACGCCGCGGGAGGGCGCCCTTCGACGCGGTGACCCTCAAGTGGTGGGGCCGGCCACGGCCGACGCCGGCCTTCCGCGCCCGGCACGGCCTCGAGGGCGTGATGATCGCGGACTCGGCCTTTCTGCGGGGGCTGGCGCAGACCCTGGGCCTGCGTTTCGTGGGGTCGCCCGAGCGGGGCGATCCGGCCGCCGCGCTGCGTGACCGTCTCGACCAGGCGCGCATCGCCTTCGACCTGGGCGCGAGCTTCGTCTTCTGCCACCTCAAGGCGACCGACGAGGCCGGGCACTCCAAGGATCCCGCCGTCAAGCGGCGCACGATCGAGGAGGTGGACGGCGCCCTCGCCGGCCTCGGCGAGCGTTTCCCCGACGAGATCGTGTGTGTGACCGGCGACCACGCGACACCCACCTCGGCGGCCGTGATCCACTCGGGCGACCCGGTCCCGCTGGTGGTGGCCGGACCGGGCGTGCGGGCCGACCGGGTGTCGGCGTTCGGTGAGCTCGCGTGCGCCGAGGGACTGCTCGGACGCCTGAGCGGAGCCGACGTGATGCCCGTGCTGCTCAACGCCGCCGACCGCCCGCTGTTCCTTGGCGCGCGTCCCACGCCGGTGCCGTTCCCGGCGGGCGTGCCCGCCGACGTCGAGCCGTTCCGGCTCCGGCTCAGAGGGCCGGCTCGCCGCCCTCGGCCGTGAGGCTCTCGGCGATCATCGCGCGCTGGATCTCGGTGGTGCCGGCCGGGATGCGCAGGTTGCGCGCAACCCGGTAGATGCGCTCGAGTCCGGTCTCGGCCAGCAGGCCGCGCCCGCCGTGCACCTGGATCGCCCGATCCGAGACCCGCATCAGGGCCTCGTCGCACCAGGTCTTCAGCGTCGAGAGGTCGCGTCGCTCGGGGGCGCCCACCCTGCCGCCGCCCAGCAGATCCACGTCGTCGAGGCGGGCGAGGATCTCGAGCGAGAGGGCGCGCATCGCCCGCCAGTCCATGTAGACGTCGCTGAGTCGCTCGGCCACGGCGCCGAAGTCGCCGATCGCGCGGCCGAACGCCCGCCTGCGGGCCGTGTAGTCCACCGACCGCTCGAGGCAGTGCCACGCCAGCCCCGAGCACATGCCCCCGCGACGGCTGCGCGCCCAGTTGATCCAGACGAAGACCAGAGGCAGGCCCCGGCCCTCATCGCCGATCACGGCCCTCGCCGGCAGCCGGACGTCCTCGAAGGTGAGCACGCCCGTCTGCCCGTCGCTCATGATCGTCTGCTGCACCGGGCCGCGCGCCGCGCCGGGGGCGTCCATGGGCACCAGGAAGACGGTCAGCTCGCCCCGGGCGGCGCCCTCGACCCGCGCGATCACCTGGGCGTGCTCCACGAACGGGGCTCCGGTGATCAGGTGCTTCATCCCGTTCAGCACCCACCCGTCGCCGTCCCGTCGCGCCGAGGTCTGCAGGGCGAGCGCGTCCGAGCCCGCGGAGGGCTCGGTGAGCGCGAAGGCCACGCTGGTGCGGCCGGCGAGGAAGTCGTCCAGATCGCGCTCCCGCGACGCGGCGCTCCAGTGCCGGACCAGGTGGCTCGGGCCGTCCGTCCAGGCGAGCATCCACTGCACGCCGCGCAGGCCGTGCCGGTACACCTCCTCCTGGATGTAGAAGGTGTCCACCAGCCCCAGGCCGAGGCCGTCGGGCGCCGGCAGGTGGGGGCAGTAGAGGCCGGCTCGCGCCGACGCCTGCTGCATGCGGCGCTTGAGCCCGATCATCGTCTCGGCCAGCCGGCCGTCCGGCTCCAGGGCGAACGCGGTCGGGCCGATCTCCGCCTCCACCTCCTCGACCATTGGCAGGGCCTCGGCGGCGATGAACTCGCGCACGCGCTCGAGAACCCTGAGGCCGGCCGCGGAGGCCGGGTACCCGCGCGAGGCCTCGGGGCCCATCACGCCGCCACGGCGACCCGGCCGGGGGATCCGGCGACGAGCCGACCGATCTCCCCGTGCGGCACACCGCGATCGCGGAGCGCGTCGCGCAGCCGCGCGGCGCGGCCGGGCGGGACCGCCAGCAGCAGGCCGCCGCTGGTCTGCGGATCGTGCAGCAGGTCCTCCACCTCGATCGGCACGTCAACATCGACCGCGACCAACCCGGGGGCGAACGCGCGATTGCGCCGGGCGCCGCCGGTCGTGAACCCGGCGGCCGCGAGGGCGCGGGAGCCCGGCAGGAGCGGCACCGCGCCGGCGGACAACTCGGCCGCGAGGCCGCTCGCGGCGGCCAGCTCGGACAGGTGACCGATCAACCCGAAGCCCGTCACGTCGGTGGCGCACACGACGCCGGCGGCACGGGCGGCCTCGGCGCCGAGACGGTTGGAGCGCAGCATCGAGGCGAGGGCCGCCTCCATCGCGACCGGATCGCACCGCCCGGCCTTCTGCGCGCTCACGATCACGCCCACGCCGAGCGCCTTCGTGAGCACCAGCACATCGCCGGCGCGACCGGAGGCGTTTCCCAGTATCCGGTCCGGATGCGCCGTGCCGATCACCGCGAGGCCGTACTTGGGCTCGGGATCGAAGATCGTGTGGCCGCCCAGCACCGGGCAGCCGTCGGCCATCGCCGCGTCCGCCGCCCCGCGCATGACGGCCGCCAGCGCGTCCGTCGTCGCGTCCTCGGGGAAGGCGGCGAGACCGAGCGCGAAGATGGGCGACGCGCCCATCGCGTGGAGGTCGCTGAGGGCATTGGTGGCGGCGATGGCCCCGAAGGTCGCCGGGTCGTCCACGATCGGGGTGAAGAAGTCGACCGAGGCCACCACGGCCAGGTCGTCGCGCACACGGTAGACGGCGGCGTCGTCGGCCCGGTCGAACCCGACCAGGGCGTCCGGGTCGGCCACCAGCGGCATCAGGGAGAGCGCCTCCATCAGCGCCGACCGGCCGAGCTTGCAGCCGCACCCCCCGCCCCGAGCCATCTCGGTGAGTCGCGCCATGCGCCCATCCCCGGTGGATTCCGCCCGCGCGGCGACGCTAACACACGGTCGGAGCCCTCCGGCGCGCCGCCGCGATAAGGCATCGAGCTGCACCCCCACTCCCGGACGTCCGCGGCGATGCGCCCGCGGGTCGTAGGATCCCCGCGTGGCGGTCATCCGGAAAGGGGCTCTCGCGGTCCTTCTCGCCCTCGCTCCGATGGGAGCGGGCGTCGCCGACGCGGCGCGGGTGGTCGGCACGGGCACTCCGGCCGGCTGCACCTCCGCCGCCGTGGTCTCGGCCGTCGCCCGCGGCGGCGTCGTGACCTTCGACTGCGGGCCGGCGCCCGTCACCATCCGGATGCGCCGGACCGCGAAGGTGCGCAACACCAATCGGTCGCTCGTCCTCGATGGCGGCGGCCTGGTGACGCTCAGCGGCCAGGGAGCGCGCCGGATCCTCTACCAGAACACCTGCGACCGGACTCGGGTCTGGACGACCGATCACTGCCAGAACCAGGCGACCCCGCGCCTGGTCGTCAGGAACATCACACTCGCGCGCGGCAACTCCACCGGCCAGACCGTGGACGGCGGCGGGGGCGGCGCGATCTTCGTCCGGGGCGGGCGGCTCACCATCATCAACTCGCGCTTCGCCGGCAATCGCTGCGATCGGAGCGGCCCGGACGTCGGGGGTGCCGCGGTCCGGGCGCTCAGCCAGTTCCGCAACCTGCCCGTGAACATCGTCGGCAGCACCTTCACCGGCGGCCGCTGCGCCAACGGCGGCGCCCTCAGCAGCATCGGTGTGTCGTGGACGATCACCGGCAGCAGGTTCACCCGCAACCGCGCGACCGGGCGCGGCGCGAACCCGGCCCGCGCGGGTTCGCCCGGTGGCGGCAACGGAGGAGCCATCTACCTCGACGGCAACCGCTTCCGGCTCACGATGCGCAGGACGGTGATGGAGGACAACACCGCCCCCGAGGGCGGCGGTGCGATCTTCTTCGTCAGCAACGACCGCACCGGCACCGCGAGCCTCGCCGCCTCGACGCTGCGGCACAACCCGAGCCTCGGCTTCGAGACCCCCGGGCTTCCCGGCATCTTCTTCCTCGGCGCCCGCCGCCCGGCGCTGACCCAGGGGACCCGGCTCATCCGCTGATCGGCGGCGAGGTCGGCCCACCGTGACGGACCGGTGCCGTCGCGTCACTCCAAGGGCCAGTCCGCCCCGATCTGGCGGGCCTGGGCCGAGGTGAGGAACGCGGACGGGTCGCGGACCTCGAGCCGGCCGTTGCTCGCAGTGAGGAGCCGTCCGTCCGGGAGTGGGGCGATCCCCGAGATGGCGCCGTGGGACGTGGGGATCGCCGCCACGAGCGGGCCGCTGTGGGCCGGGTCCCAGACCTGGATCTCGCCGTCGGTGCTCCCGGCGGCGATCCGCCCGCCCGGCAGCGCGGCCATCTCGTAGAGCGTGCCGTGCCCGGTGTCCACGCTGAGGCCCGGACGGGCGGCGGCGGCCGGATCCCACACCTGCAGATATCCGTCGTTGCTCCCGGTCGCGACGCGACCGCCGGGCAGCACGGCGAGAGAGAAAACGGTGCCGTGGCCGGTCGGGATGATGATCGGGCCCGCCCCGCGGGCCGCCGTGTCCCAGATCCCGAGGGTGCCGTCCTCGCTACCCGTGGCGAGGCGCCCATCGCCGAGTCTGGCGACGGCCCAGAGCCGCCCGTGCCCGGTCGCGACCCTCGAGATCGGGGGCCCCGGTCGGGCGGGGTCCCGCACCTCGAGGCGCCCGTCGCCGGTGACGACCGCCACCCGCCCTCCCGGCAGCGCGACCGCGTCGTACACCGGCGAGGAGCCGGTCGAGACGGCCGCGATCGGACGACGCGATCGGCTGAGATCCCACAGCTGGAGCTCGCCCTCCGAGCTCGCCGTCGCGATCCGGCCTCCGGGGAGCACGGCGAGTCCGTTCGGCTTGCCGGGCCCGGTGGTCGTCGTGACGAGATTCCGAATCGGGGGTGTCAGGTCCCAGACGCCGAGCTTGCCCGTGCTGCCGGCGGCGCCGGCGGCGGCCACGCGACCGCCCGGGAGCAGGCCGATCGCGTTCGCGCCGATGCGGTGCGTGGACGCGGAGGCGAGCGTTCTGCCCGGGTGGGCGGGGTCCCACATCTCGAGCTGGCCGCCGTCGCTCCCGGTGACGATCGCGCCGTTGCCGAGCACGCTGACCTTGTAGAGCGGCCCGTGGGACGTCCTGACGAAGATGACTCCGCGCGCGGGGTGCAGGGGGTCTCTGATCTCGAGGGTGCCGTCGGCGTACCCGATCGCGATCCTGCCGTCGGGGAGCCTCCGCAACGACCACGGCGTGCCGCGCCCGGTCGCCACCGAGGCGATCCGCCTGACCGCGGGCGCGACGGCCCACGTGTCCAGATGGCCGTCGTCGCCCCCGCTCACCATCGTTTTCGCATCGAGCATCGCGAAGCTGTAGAGCGCCCCGTGCCCCGTGGCGATCGAGGCGAGCGGCCGCGACGGTCGTCGGGGCTCCCAGACCTGCAGCTGCCCGTCGTCGCTCCCGGTGACGATCCTGCCGCCGGGGAGGGCGGCGAGCCCGTCGATGGGGCCGTGCCCGGTGGGGAAGGACGCGAGCGTCCGTCCCGGTCGTGCCGCGTCGCGGATCTCGAGCCGACCGTCGTCACTGCCCGTGGCCACGCGACTCCCCGGCAGGACGAGCGCGGCATAGACCGCCTTGTGGCCGGTGGCGACCGACGCCACGGGCCGATCCGGCTTCGCGAGGTCCCAGAACTCCAGCCGGCCGTCGTCGTTCCCCGTCACCAACCGCCCGTCCGGCAGCTCCTCCAGCACGTACACCGAGCGGTGGCCCGTGGCCACGGAGACCACGGGAGCGTCGGGCAGACCCGGATCCCAGACCTCGAACTGGCCGTCCTCGCTGCCGCTCACGACCCGCCCGTCGGACAGCGCCGTCACCGCCCAGAGCCGTCCGTGCACCGTCGCGATCGAGCGGCGCAGCGGTTTCTGGGCGGCCAGCCGCAGTGCCTCACTGCCCTCGGGCGACGGCGCCGCGATCACCGACCGCTGAGCGAGCGTGAAGGCGTCGCCCGACCCGCTGCTGAGGGCCAGCCGGGATTGGGCGGCGAGGGCGTGAGCGGCCTCGGCGCGGGCCGCGGCGGCATCGTCGCGCGAGTCGGTTGCGGGCGACCAACGCGGTGATCGAGAGCGCCCCCAGCACGAGCACACCCAGGGCCAGCCCCGCGAAGGACATGCGCAGTCGACGCCGGCGGCCGAGCCTGTCCTGCTCGGTCCGTCCCCTGCTCGCCGACAGGAATTCCCGTTCGTGGTCGTTGAGATCCGCCAGATCGCGGTCCTGCCACGCCGCCAGACGCGACCCGCGCAGCAGGAGAGCCTCATCGCGGTCGGCGCCGAGCCATTCGGAGGTCGCCTCCGTCAGCCGGCGATGCAGACGCAGCTGCTCGCGATCCTCCTCGATCCAGCCCTTGAGCTCGGGCCAGCCGCGAATCAGGGCCTCGTGGGTGACCTCGACCACCGGCGCGCCGGTCGCCGCGTCGGTTCCCAGCGTGAGAAGCCGGGCGGCCGACATCGCCGCGAGCACCTCCTGAACCTCCGCCCGGTCGTCGGGCGACAGGCTGAGCTCGGCGATCTCCGCCCTGCGGCGGGTGTCCTCGGTGCCCTCGCCCGGCTGGGTGAGCCTCAGCAGCACCCGGCGGGTGATCGCCTGCTGCCGGGCGTCGAACCCGTGGTAGACCGCATTGGCCCGTTTCGCCAGGGCCCCGCCGACGCCGCCCGAGACCTCGTAGGCCTCGAGGGTGAGGTAGGTCCCGCGACGGCGACTCCAGAGCTCGAGCAGGAGGTGCTCGAGCAGAGGCAGGGCCCCGGGCTCATCCGCGACGTCGCTCACGATGCGCCGCACCAGCCCCCCTTCGACGGTGAGACCCGCGAGGGCCGCCGGCTCCTCGATGGCCCGGCGCAGCTCGGTCGGCCTCAGCGCTCCCACGAGGAACTGGTGCTCGGCGACCAGGGCGCGAAGTTCGCGGTGCTCCGCGCACCGCGCATAGAAGTCGGAACGCATGGCGACGACCACGGTTGTCCGGCCGCCCGGGATCGTCGCAGCGTGGACGAGGTTGTCGATCAGGGCGCGACGCTCCCGGACGCCGCCGTCGAGCGAGAAGATCTCCTCGAACTGGTCGACCACGAGCAGCAGACGGGCGTCCGGACCACGGCCGGCGGCCATCCGCTCGACCGCCTGATCGAGGGCGCACGGGTCGTCGAGCAGGGCCTGTCGCGACGGCGCGGCCTCGCCGATCGCCCGCTCGAGCTCGGCCGCCAGGGCCGCGCTCGGCGCGGCTCCCGGCGTCACGGTGCAGATCGTCCAGGGGGTCGGATCCCTGCGCAGCGCGGGCAGGAGCCCCGCCCGGACGAGGGAGCTCTTGCCGCTCCCCGACGCGCCGAGCACCGCGAGGAAGCGGTTGTCCCGCAACTTCGCGATCAGCCGGGCCGTGGCCTGCTCCCTGCCGACGAAGAAGCGCGCGTCCTCCTCGTCGAACGCCTCGAGGCCGCGGTACGGGCACAGCTCCCCGGCCCGGGGCAGGTGGGCGACCTCCGGAGGGGCGACGCCCAGGATGCGCAGGAGGTCGGGGATCGCATGGGGGTCGTCGCGATCGGCGCGCAGGTCCACCGAGGGCCTGCCCACCAGGAAGGAGAGGCCCGGCTCCAGGGCGTCGGGCGCGCCCGGCAGCAGCACCGATGCGAGGACGAACTCGCCGTCGAGGGCCTCGATCTCGCGGACCGCCGTGAGCGATTCGCGGGCCCATTCGCCGAGTCCCGCGCGGCCGACCACGACGGCGCAGGCGCGCGTGGCCGAGAGGTCGTCGCCCGCCCGCGGTCCCACGCAGCGGACGTCGAGCCCCTGGCGCGCGAGCCCCGCCGCCAGACCCTCGGCGCTCGCCCGGTCGTCGGGATGGTGCACGAGCACCACGTCCAGCCGCGCGGCGCGCAGCGCCGCGGCGAACGCGCCCGCGGACGGGAATCGCGCCTCCGGTGACTTGGCCATCGCCCGCGCCACGATCTCGTCGAGCCCCGACGGCAGTCCGGGCACGAGGTCGGCGATCGTCGGCGGGGTCTCGATGAGGTGCGCGACCAATGAGTGCTGCGATCCCTCCCCGTGGAAGGGCGCCTGGCCGGTCAGGGCGTAGACGAGCACGCATCCGAGGGCATAGACATCCGTTCGCGCGTCGACGCGCCGGCCGCGGATCTGCTCGGGCGAGACGTAGTCGGGCGTCCCCCCGCCGCCGCCGCGACCGAGGGGGAGGGTCTCCTCGGCGAAGATCGCGAGACCGAAGTCGCTGAGGTAGACGTGCTCGTCCCCGCCGGGGTCGGCGATGAGGATGTTCCCCGGCTTGACGTCGCGATGCACGAGCCCGTGGGCGTGGGCCGCGTCGAGGGCGTCGGCCACGCGGGAGAGGATGCGCGTCGTCATGCCCAGGGGCAGTCGCCCTCGCCGGGCGCTGAGGTCCCGCAGGCTCGCCCCCTCGACGAAGCGCATCGCGATATAGAGCTGCCCGTTCTCCTCACCGCTGCGGTAGATCGGGACGATGTTGGGGTGGTCGAGCGCAGCGGCGCTGCGGGATTCCTCGCGGAAGAGATCGCGGAAGCGGGGGATGTCGGTGTACCCCGGCGCCATCAGCTTGAGGGCCACCCGGCGCCCGAGCTCGAGCTCGACGGCGCGGTACACGACTCCCATCCCGCCCCGCCCGGCGACGGCCTCGAGCCGGTAGCCGGCGAACGTCTCGCCGACGCGCGACGCCCCGTCCGGTCCGAGGCGGACGCTCTCGCCCGTGGTGCCGACGGTCTCCTGCTCGAAGGTGCCGCCCATCGCCCCTTCCCGGCGTGGCCACCCCGACCACCGTTCGTGGCGCCAGCTTCCACCATTCCGGTGCGGGGACGCAATCCTGTCGGCGGAGTCGGCGTGCCTGCCCGTCCGCTCTCGACGGCCCCCGGGCCGTGCCCGTCGGCGGGAGAGCGGGAGAACCCCACCCACGGCGGGGGTCTTCGCTGTCGCGCATCCCGTCGATCATTGCGTCAGACGCAACGACTCAGTGCAGATCATGCGTCTTCCGCCATGAGTGCCTCCCCCCTTACGTTTGATCACAGGTCCGCTCCGCGGATCGGTCCCGGCATCACGTGAGTGGTCCCCAATGAGAGGACGGAGGTCGAGATGAACACCGAACAGCGGGCTGACTCCCGAAGGACGTCATTCGCAGCCGGGGTGCTCTTCCTGATCACCTTCATCACCGCCATCCCCGCGTTGGCCCTCTTCCAGCCGGTTCTCGACGACCCGGCCGGGTATATCGCCGGTGCCGGCGAGGACAACCGGATCTACCTGGGGGTGGCGCTGGAGCTGCTGCTCATCGTCGCCAACATCGGAACCGCCGTCGTGCTGTTCCCGGTCCTTCGGCGACAGAGCGAGATGCTGTCGCTCGGCTACGTGACCGCCAGGATCGTCGAGTGCGTCTTCATCGCGGCGGGGATCCTCTGCGTCCTCGGGATCGTCTCCCTGCAACAGGACGACCCCAGCGCCGGCGCGCTCGCGGTGTCACTTGCCGCGATCAAGGACTGGACGTTCCTGCTCGGACCGGGCGCCATCGTCGGGATCGGCAACGGCCTGATCCTCGGCGTCCTGATGTACCGCTCGGAGCTGGTGCCGCGGCCCATGGCGATGTTGGGGATCATCGGGGGGCCACTGGTGATCGCCTCGGGGATCGGCGTGCTGTTCGGCCTCGTCGAGGCGGGCGGGATGGTGCAGGCCCTCGCGACGCTGCCCGAGTTCGTCTGGGAGCTGTCGCTGGGCATCTACCTCACCGTCAAGGGCTTCAGGCACGCGCCCGTCGTCCGCGACGCCCGCGGCCTCGCACCGGAGCTGCAGCCGGCCACCTGAGGCGCGGCACCCCGGACTCGCTGAGCGCCCCGGCGCTCAGCGAGAGGCGGCGCAGGTGGCGCGGACGAGCCCGCGCAGCCAGCGATGCGCCGGGTCGGCATCGAGGCGAGGGTGCCAGAGCAGCGACACGGTGAACTCCGGCGTCTCGACCGGAAGCGGAAAGCTGTGCATCCCCTCGCGCAGGTTCGCCGTGTGCTGCTCGGGGACGCTGGCGATCAGATCCGAGCCACGGGCGAGACCGACCGCGGTGGCGAAGCCCCCGACGACCGTCACGACCTCCCGCTCCCGGCCGAGAGCCTCCAGGGCGTCATCGATCGGCCACTGCCGAAGCCCCTCGCGCGAGACACAGACGTGCCGGCCCTTCAGGTAGCGGGAGCGCGTCACCCTGGCGCGGGCCAGCGGATGACCCGTGCGCACGACGCCGACCAGGCGGTCGCGAAAGAGCGCCCGAGCGCGCAGCTCGGGACCCGTCGTCGGCTCGATCACCCCGGTTTCGAGGTCGACGGCCCCCTCGCGGAGCGACGCAGCCCCCTTGTCCGGCTTCGGCACGAAGCGCAGGCGAACCCGCGGGGCCTCGGCGCCCACCCGGGCGATCAGCTCGGGCCCGAAGTTCTCGACGAAGCCCTCACTCGTCCGAAGGGTGAACGTCCGGACCAGCCGGGTGAGGTCGGGCTCCTCGGCGGGGCGGAGGAGCGCCTCCGCGTCCTGGACCAGCGGACCCACCCGCTCGCGCAGCTCGAGCGCCCGCGGCGTGGGGACGAGGCCGCGTCCGGCGCGGACCAGCAGCGGATCGCCCGTCGTCTCGCGAAGTCGCGCCAGTGAGCGGCTCATCGCGGACGGGCTCAGCCCGAGCCGACGGGCCGCGCCGGCCACGCTGCCCTCGTCGAGGAGCACGTCGAGCGTCACGAGCAGGTTGAAGTCGGGGCGGGCGATGGCCCTAACGTCGCATGGCATAGCGTCCGACGCAACGTCTTCGTGCAACTCGTGCGTCTTCCGCCATGATGGTGTGCCTCCTAGCGTCGTTTGCATGCGAGATGAGGAGGAAGGATCCGGCGCGAGAGGGCGCCCCGCGGACGTCCCGGGCGGGATGGGCGCTGACCGGGCTGTCGCTGGCGATGCTGCTCTCGTCGCTCGGGACCAGCGTCGCCAATGTCGCTCTGCCGACGCTCGAGGAGGCGTTCGGCGCCTCCTTCTCGCAGGTGCAGTGGGTCGTCCTCGCCTATCTGCTCGCGATAACCACGCTGGTGGTGAGCGCCGGGCGGCTCGGAGACCTCGTCGGCCGTCGCCGGTTGCTCATCCTCGGCATCGCCACCTTCACGGGCGCGTCCGCCCTGTGCGCGTCCGCGCCCAGCCTGCCGCTCCTCGTGGCCGCGCGCGCGGCCCAGGGAACGGGGGCGGCGATCATGATGGCGCTGACGCTGGCCTTCGTCGCCGACGCCGTGCCGAGGGCCCGAACCGGCAGCGCGATGGGGCTGCTCGGCACGACATCGGCGATCGGCACCGCCCTCGGGCCGTCGCTCGGCGGCCTGCTGATCGCCGGACTCGGCTGGCGGGCGATCTTCCTGGTCAACGTTCCGCTCGGCCTGCTCGCTCTCGGCATCGCCTACCGCCACCTGCCGGCCGACCGGCGCCGCGCGGACCCGCGGCCGCGCTTCGACATCGTCGGCACGCTGTTGCTCGCCCTCACGCTCGCGGCCTACGCGCTGGCGATGACGATCGGACACGGCCGCATCGGGTCGCTCAGCCTGGTGCTCCTCGCCGGCGCGCTGATGGGCGTGGCGCTGTTCGCGGTCGTCGAGGCGCGGGCGAAGGCCCCGCTCGTCCGGGCCGCCATGCTCCGCGAACCGGGCCTGCGCGCGGGGCTCGCGATGAGCGCGCTGGTCTCGACGGTGATGATGGCGACCCTCGTCGTCGGGCCCTTCTACCTCGCCGGGGTGCTCGGCCTGAATGCGGCGCTCGTCGGGCTCACGATGTCCGTCGGGCCCGCGGTCGTCGTGCTGGCCGGCGTTCCCGCGGGCCGGATCGTCGACCGCCTCGGCGCCGGGCGTCTCGGACTCGCCGGGCTCACGACCATGGCGTCGGGCGCCCTCCTCCTGACGGTGACGCCGGCCCGGTTCGGAATCCCCGGCTACATCGCCCCGATCGTCGTCGTGACCCTCGGCTACGCCGTTTTTCAGACCGCGAACAACACCGCCGTGATGGCGGGGGCGCGCCCGGACCAGCGCGGCGTGATCTCCGGCATGCTCAACCTCTCGCGCAACCTCGGCCTGGTGACCGGCGCATCGGTGATGGGAACGGTCTTCACGCTCGGGGTGGGGACGACGAGCCTGGCGAGCGCACCCCCGAGGGCGGTCGCGACGGGGATGCACGTCGTCTTCGCGGTCGCCGCGGTGCTCCTCGGGGCCGCGCTCGTCATCGCCGTGGGCGGTCTGCGTCGCATGCCCGGAGGCCGTGCGGCGGAGCCATCCCGGAGCTGAGAGCTGACCGCGCCGCCAGAGGTCGTGTGAATCCGCGGTGGCGATGTCGTGCACTCAGGGCACCCGTTGGAGCCCGCGACCCTCGGCTTGGGAAAGCCGGTCGGTCGGTTGCGTCGGGCCTCAGGATGAATCTTTGGGCCTGGACGACGGCAGCGCGAACCTGGCCACCGCCGCGAAGACCGCGGCCAGCGCGGCGGTGGCGAGGTACGCCACCGTGGCTCCGCGCTCGAAGGCGTCACGGGCCGCGCCGGCGAGCGCGTTTTGCGCGCCGGGCGCCATCGTGTCTGCGACCTCCAGCGCGCCCTGCACCGAGCCCTCGGCGCGCTGGGCCTCGGCGGGGGCGAGGTCCCTCAGCGCGCCGGCGACGTCGCGGGCGTAGACCGCCGCGAGGATCGACTCGCCCCTCACGTCCTGGAGGTACTGCGGGTTCAGGAAGAGGAACGAGGTGAACAGGAGATAGGCCAGGGCAGCAGGGCGAGGGCTCAGTTGGGAGAGCGCCACTCGACACGCTGGGGGTCACTGGCTCGAGCCCGGTGACGCCCCAGGAGGAGAGCCCCGGGAATCGGGGCTTTTTCTTTGCCCGGACGCATTTCGGGAAACGCATGTCCGCCCGTCCGAATACGGTGCGGGACGGTGCCGGTGCGACTCATACGGTGCGGGAGACGGCGCGAGGGATGGATGGGCGACGGTGGCGGCCGGGATCGTCTCGAGCCTTTTGCGCAGAGATCAGGTTCTGCGGTGGGATCGCGCCCAATACCGTCCCGCCCCGCGACGGTGCCGCTGTGGTCAGCGTCGTGGGGTGGGGACCGGTCGTCGAAGCGAAGACAACGACCGCGAGGAACCGGACCGTGGAGATCGGCGCGCACCTCCCGCTCATCCCCTTCTCGGGGACTCCGTCTCTGGCCGAGCTTCGGCGCTACGCGGCCACGGCGTCCCGGCTTGGTTACCGCTGGCTGTCCGCCAACGACCACTTGGTGTTCCGCCGGCCGTGGCTCGATGGGCCGACCGCGCTCGCCGCAGTCTTGGACGCCTCGGGTGACCTTGGGCTGGCGACGACGATCTGGGTATCAGTGGCTCTACGTACTGGACGGGACGGTGGTCGTCACGGTCGAGACGGAGCGGGCGGTTCGCGGCCCGGGGGAGGCGGTCGCCTACGACACCTGGCGCCCTCACGCGCTTTCAACACGCGGCGGCCCCGCGGAGGCGCTGGTCATCTTCGATCCCGACGGCGCACCACTGAGAGCCCGGCGACCAGGCGCTCCGTCCTGACTCCCGGACATGTGCGGTCGGGCGGGCGGAGGACCCGGCCTCGGCCCCCCCGGATCCACGCAAGGGGCCACGTCGGCACCCCGTGGCGCGGAGCGCGAACGGCCCGGGAGCCGCCCGATGAAGGCGATCGTGCGCCGAGACGCGGGATGGAGGATGACGGGATCGAACCGACGACCTCCGCCTTGCAAAGGCGGCGCTCTCCCAGCTGAGCTAATCCCCCGAGCGGCTCCTAAGGTAGCATCGCCGCCCCCGTCCTCCCCCCACCTGCGAGGCCGTCCCGTGAGCACCTCCTCCACCGGCGATCCCTTTGGTCCCGTCTACCGGCTGCTGGACGAGATCTGGGGAAGCCATATGGAGATGGCCGACCTGATCCGGGGCTACAAGGAGCTGCTGGAGGACCTCGAGGAGCACCAGGATCCCGACAGGGTGCGCCTCGCGCGCGCGCTGCCCGGGGCGCGCTACAACGTGGGCACGACCTTCGTCCGCGAGAACTGGTTGAAGGTCGAGGCCGAGCTCAAGCTGCTCTTCCCCGACGCTCCGGCCTAGGAGCTCTCCGCCTCGCCCCCGTAGACATCCGCGAGGGCGGGCTCGACCTCGGTGTGGATGAAGGCGTAACCGGCGGCGAGCGGGGCGCGCGGCACGGCCCGCTGGCCTTCGAGGGCGAGGACCGACATCTCCCCCATCGCCAGGCGGAGCGCGATGGCCGGGGTGGGAAGGCTGCTGGGCCTCCCGAGCACGCGACCGAGCGCGGCGACGAACTCGCGCTGGCGCACGACGCCGGGCGCGGTGCCGTTGAGAGCTCCCGACACCTCGTCGTGATCGAGGGCGAACAGGATGAGCCCGACCTCGTCGTCGATGTGGATCCAGGGCATCCACTGACGGCCGCCGCCGATCGGGCCGCCCGCGAAGAGCTTCACCGGCCGGGCCAGTTCCGGCAGCGCGCCCCCCTCCTTGGCCAGCACGATGCCGGTGCGCACCACCACCACGCGCACGCCGAACTCGTGGGCCCGCGCCGCCTCGCGCTCCCAGGCCAGTGCCGTCTGCGCGAGGAAGTCGGTCCCCGGCGGACTGGCCTCGTCAACCTCGTCCTCGCCGGTGCCGTAGTAGCCGACCGCCGAGCCGCTGACGAGCACGCGGGGAGCGCCGTCGCGGGCGAGGGCGTCGACGATCAGCTTCGTGGTGCGCGTGCGGCTCTCGCGGATCGCCTCCTTGCGACTGTCCGTCCAGCGCTTGCCCGCGATGGGCACGCCGGCCAGGTTGACGACGGCGTGCACGCCCTCGAGGGAGTCCGAGGCAAGCGGGCCGTCGGCCGGATCCCATGCCACGTCCTCGGCGCCCGGAATCCCCGCGGAACCCGAGCGGGAGAGCGCCACGACGGAGTCGCCGCGCGCGACCAGCGCCTCGCTGAGAGCGCGACCGATGAGGCCGGTGGACCCGACCACCGCGACCCTCACAGGGACCTCACGAGTGAGCGCCGCTCCCGCGGGAGATCGGCCGCAGGTCGGCCTGGGCCAGCGCCAGCAGGTCGGCAGCCGAGATCCCCGGCGCGGGAGCGGCGCGCCCCATCAGCGCCCCACCCATCCCCTCGGCCTTCAACCGCAGCCGGAGACGCGCCATCGCCGGCTCGGAGTTGGGGCCGTCCACGTCCGTGAGGATGATGATCAGGCCGCCCTTGCCGTCGGGCCACAGGCCGTCCGTGTCGCGCACGGTGCGCCGCACGAGAACCGTGAACTGCGTCACGCGCTCGGGAGGCGCCGCCGGCAGCTGCACGGCGATCAACGTGAGAGGCCGACGCAGCCGCCGGCCGGTCTCGAGCGCCTGCTCCAGCGAGCGTCGCACACCGTCGGGATCCGCCGGGCCGGGCGCAGCCAGCGTGGGGCCGAAGGGCCGGGGCTTGGGATCCCTGGTGTCGGTGCGTCGCCGTCCTGGACCCGCGATCGCCATGGGTCAGCTTAGACATCCGACGACGGGTCCGGGGGCTCTCCGTGCCCGTACGGACGCGAGGCTCCCGGGTGTCGCGCCATCGCGGCGTCGATCGCCGCCTCCTCGTCCGCCGAGAGGGGCCGGCCCGCGAGGGTTGCGTTGCGGTTCGCCTGGTCGGCGTCACGCGCGCCGATGATCGCCGCGGTGACCTCCGGACGGCGCAGCACCCAGGCCACCGCCAGCTCCGCCACGCCGCCGGGGCGACCGGCCTCGTCGGCGATGGTCTCCAGCTCACCGACCAACGCGATGCGGTCGGCGAAGGCGTCGTCGGCGAACAGCTCGCTCGTGGCGCGCCAGTCGTCGGCCCCGAAGGTCGTGTCGGCGGTCATCTTGCCGGTCAGCAGACCGTGCGCGAGCGGGCCGTAGGCGATCACGCCGACGCCGTGCTCGCCGCACCACGGCAGCTCGCCGGCCTCGATGTCGCGGCGCATCAGGTGGTACCCCGGCTGGTAGGAGTCGATCTGGGCCACGGCGCCGGCCGCCTCCAGATCGGGCAGGTGATAGTTGGACACCCCGATCGCGCGCACCTTGCCCGCGTCCCGCAGTTCGAGCATCGCGCCGATCGTCTCCTCGGCGGGGACGCCGCCGACCGGCCAGTGCACCTGGTACAGGTCGATGACGTCCAGGCCCAGGGCCTCGAGGCTGCGGTCGCACGACATCTGCAGGTAGTCCGCGGAGGCCTCGCGCCAGATGCGCAGGGGGTTGGGCGGGTCGAACTCCCACGCCACGCCGCCCTTGGTGGCGACGATCACCTCGTCGCGACGGTCGCGGACGGCCTGCCCGACGATGCGCTCGGCACGCCCCTGGCCGTAGATGTCCGCCGTGTCGATCCAGTTGACCCCGGCGTCGATCGCCGCGTGGCAGGCGGCCAGCGACGCGGCGTCCTCGGCGCCTCCCCAGCGACCCCCGAAGACCCAGGTGCCGAGGCCGATCACCGAGAGTTCGAGGTCGGTCCCGCCCAGCCGTCGTCGCTCCATGCCGCCGCCCCCTTGTCGTGCCTACTGCGGCGTCAACGCCACGAGCAGACCACCGTCGTCGTCGTATGCCGGGAAGAAGTCGGCCATCGCCGGTATGTCGTCCTCCGACCCGTTGAAGTGGTAGGTGCACGGCACCTCGAGCACCCGTACGCCCCACTCGATGCTGCGCGCCGCCGGGTCGCCGTCGGGAAAGCCGGCGAGGGCGAGACGCTCGATCACGTGGTATCCGATCAGATCGCCCTCCTCGTAGCCGGTCACCGCGAATGACGCGTGGCCCGCGACCAGGATGCGCTGCTCCTTGTCGCACACGATCAGCGCGGTCTTGGGGCTGGCGTAGTAGTCCTCGAGCAGCTCGAAGGCGAAGCCGAAACCACAGCGCGAGCAACCTCGCGGCTGATGACGCACGTTTCGCTCGCTGCTGCTCTCGCGATAGGCGCAGCGCGGACAGAGGAAGACCGGCACCGGATCATCGTAGCGAGCGTCCCCATCGATCAAGGGCGCCCGGGCGAATGCCGAAAATACCGCTGCACGATCGGATTCAGCCAGAGAATGGATTCTCGTGGACTCGGGCTCATCTCGCCCGAGGGGTCGGCAAGGACGCCGAATCGCCGGGACCCTCGTTGCCGCAGCATCACTCGCCACGCTTCTGGCGCTGGCTGCGCCGTCGGTGGCGGCCATGTCGCCGGCGCTCCAGACGCGCGTCGATGCCTCCTCCGTCGCGGATGAGATCCCGGTCATCGCGACGCTGCGCCGCCAGGTCCACGACGATGCCTACGACGGGCATCCCGCCGCGCTGCTGCGGGCGCTGAGGAGAACCGCCGCCTCGAGCCAGGCGGATGTGGTCGACGGAATCGACGCGCCGGTGAAGCGCTTCTGGCTGGTCAACGCGATCGCGTTCTCGGGTACGCCCGACGAGATCCGCCAGGTGGCCGCCGACCCCGCCGTGGACACGGTCGATATCGACGTGAAGGTGCACCTGACCGGCGACGCCCACGCGTCGTCGGCCGCCCCGTTCCCCGACGCCGCCGGCGGCGACTGGGGTCTGGCCGCCATCAAGGCGCCCACGGTCTGGAGTGCATACGGCCTGCGCGGCGCGGGCGTCACGATCGGCAGCATCGACACCGGGGTCAATGCCAACCACCCCGACCTGGCGGGCAAGATCGTCGCCTGGCACGACTTCGCCAACGGCAGCCCGACGCCGATCGACGAGAACGGCCACGGCACCCACACCGCGGGCACGCTGGTCGGCGGCAGCGCCGGCGGAGCGCCCATCGGCGTCGCCCCCGACGCCCACCTGGTCGTGGCGCGGGCCATGGGGGCAGACGGCGTCGGCTCGGGCAGCGCCCTGCTGGCGGCCGCCGAGTGGATGACCGACCCCGACGGCAACCCGGCCACGGCGGACCAGCCCTCGGTGATCAACAACTCATGGTCGGCCTCGACGGCCAACGACACCTGGTTCCGCCCGATGATCCGCCGCTGGCTCGACCTGGGCATCGTCCCGGTGTTCGCGGCCGGCAACAACGGCCCGTCCGCGGGATCGGTCGCGAGCCCCGCCGGCTACCCCGAGGCCATCGCGGTCGGCGCGATCGACACCGACCAGAGCGTCCCCCCCTTCTCGGCGCGCGGCCCGGTCGTGTGGCAGAACACCGACGGCCTCGGCCCTGCCGCGGGCACCGTGCTGGCCAAGCCCGACCTCGTGGCCCCCGGCGTGGGCGTGACGTCCAGCGTCGGGTCCGGCTACCTCGCCTATTCGGGAACCTCGATGGCCGCCCCTCACGTGGCCGGAGTGGCCGCCCTGGTACGCGAGGCCAACCCCTCGCTGAGCCCACAGGCGGTCGGCGACATCCTGCGCATGAGCGCCGACGACATCGGCACGCCCGGCGTCGATCCCTCGTCCGGCTACGGCCGGTTGGACGCCATGCGAGCCGTGGAGGCCGCCGCCGGCCCCGCGCCCGACACCCGCTTCGTCACCGCGCCCCCCGCCATCACCAACGCGCGGACGCTCACGTTCACGCTCGCTCTCTCGAGCGGCGGCACCGCGGCCCGCATCCGCGTGGACGGCGGAGACTGGACCGCCCCCAGCCCGGAGACCACCGTGTCGCTGGCGCTGCCCGAGGGCAGGCATGTGGTCGAGGCGCAGGCCGTGGACGCGAGCGGCGTCGTGGACGCGACGCCCGCCCGCAGCACGGTGACCGTGGACCGCACCAAGCCGAAGGTCAGGATCCGCCTGAAGCGCTCGGGCAGGTCCACCACATTTCGCAGCACGATCAGCGACGCTCTGAGCGGCCCGGTGCGCGGCAGCGTGCGCTGGAGCTTCGGCGCGGGGCAGCTGTCGCGCGGCGCAACCGTCACCAAGCGCTTCGCCGAGGGCGGCAGGCGCCGCGTGGTGCTCACCGCGCGCGACGCCGCCGGCAACGAGAGCTACGCGACGCGCGTCTTCAGGCCGCGGGCCGCGAGCGCCGTTCGCGGCCTCGCGGTACCGCGGGTCGCCTCACGACGCGGTCGCGCGCTGGCCGTCGCCGGGCGCCTCGTGCGACCGGCGACCGTCCGCGTGACCCTGCGACGCGTGAGGACGCCGACGGTGGCGGCCACGGCACGGGGTCTCGCGGCCACCTTCACCGCTCCCGCCCTGAGCCCGCCGCTGCGACGCGCCGCGCTGGCCGGCGGGCGAGCGCAGCGGTTCCGGGTCCGCGTCCGGGTGCGAGGCCTCAAGCGCGGGCGCTATCTCGTCGAGGTGAGCGCCGCGGAGCGCGGCACCACGCTCGGCAGGCTCCACATCTCACGCACCGTCCGAATTCGATAGGCCCGTCAGGTCCCCGTCGGATTCCGGCCTGCCCGATCCCTAACCTTCCCCACTCGTGACGCTGCTCGAGGCAATCATCCTCGGGATCGCTCAGGGACTCACCGAGTTCCTGCCGATCTCGAGCTCCGGACACCTGAGGATGATCCCCGCCTTCGCCGGTTGGGAGGATCCCGGAGCCCTCTTCACCGCCGTCATCCAGCTCGGGACGATGGCCGCGGTCGTCATCTACTTCTGGCGCGACCTGCTGGGGATCGTCCGCACCTGGCTCGCCAGCCTGCGCCATCCGGAGCTGCGCCAGGAGCTCGACGCCCGCATGGGCTGGTACCTGATCATCGCCACCATCCCGATCGGGGTCGTGGGCCTGGCGTTCAAGAACCAGATCGAGAACGGCGCACGCAACCTCTATCTGATCGGCACGGTGCTGATCGTGGCGGGCATCGTCCTCGCGGTGGCCGACCGCATGGGGCGCAAGGCGCGCGAACTGGAGACGGTCGGCCGCGCCGACGCCATCTGGATCGGCATCAGCCAGGTCTTCGCCCTGATCCCCGGCACCTCGCGCTCGGGCGCGACGATCACCGCCGGCCTCTTCCTCGGCCTGGAGCGTGAGGCGGCCGCCCGGTTCTCGTTCCTTCTCTCGATCCCGGCCGTGGTCCTCAGCGGCCTCTTCGGGCTGACCGAGCTGGCCTCCGGCGACGGATCTGCGAGCTTCGGCGACCTGGCCGTGGCCACGCTCTTCGCCTTCATCTTCGGCTACGTGTCGATCGCCTTCCTGCTGCGCTACCTGGCCAACCACTCGATGTTGATCTTCGTGGTCTACCGGCTGGTGCTCGGCGCCGTCGTCATCGCCCTCGTCGCGACGGGGACGATCATGGTGGTGCCAGGCGGCCTCGACCAGAAGCCGCCTGGCATGGCCGTTGCCGGTCTTGGTGATCGGGCCGCGGGTGTGGTGGGCGCCGGACTGGGATTCGCTCGGGGTGAGGCCCAGGTAGGCGCCGATCGTGGCGCCCGTGAGGCGATGCCAGTCGCCGATCTCCACGGCCAGGCCGACGGCGGTGAGCGTGCTCACCCCGCGAAGGCACGAGAGCCGGCTCACCAGCGGGGCCAGATCCGGGCGCTCAGCGAGCTCGGTGATCGCCGCGTCGAGGCGATCGCGGCGCAGGCGCGCCTGCAGTGCGGCGTCGTAGTAGTCGACGAGGGTCGCCTGGGCGGCGGGCTCGTCCAGGCGCTGGCGCCTCAGCCAGAGCTCGTGGGCGCCGCTCCAAGCCCCCCTGTCATAGACGCGCCCGTAGCGCAGCAGCATCTTCGACAGGCGATGGCGGGCGCGCATCAGGTCGGCGCGCGCATCCTCGCGGGCGCGCACCAGATCGCGGGCTCCCTCGTCGGCCCGGGTGGGCACCGCCACCGCAACCAGCTCCCCCGCCCGCAGCATGCGCGCCAGCCGCTCGGCGTCACGGCGATCGTTCTTTATCCTCTCGCCGCTCGCGCGCGGGATCCGGCTCGGGGCGGCCACCAGGCACGCGATGCCCGCGCCCTCGAGCGCGCGGGCAAGGCCATAGCCCGTGGGCCCGGCCTCGTAGGTCGCGCGCACCGGGCGAGGCAACTCTCCCAGCCAGCCCACCAGCTCATTTGTCGCGTGCGGGGCCCGCCGCGTCCGCACCTCGCCGCTCGCCTCGTCGATCAGCCCGGCGACCACGCTCCTGGCGTGCACATCCAGGCCGACGAACGTACCGTTACCCATGTCGGCGCCTCCCATGACTGTGGCTCTGACGCCGGGCTCATCCTCGGCGCCAACCCACGATCACGCATGCTGGGGGCGCCGGCACAGATCCCGGCGCTCAATACGGTCTAGGCGGCTCGACGACCTCGAACTCGCGGGTGAGGTCGACCAGTTCGAGCACGCGGGCGACGGCCGGCGAGGGGCGGGCCAGGGCGAATGCGCGGCCGGCATCAGCCGCGCCCTTGCGCGCCTCGAGCAGCGCGCGCAGGCCCGACGAGTCCATGAACTCGACGGCGGCGAGATCGATGATCACGGCGGTCTCCCCGGCGACCGGAATCGCCTCCGCCAGGCGCGGGGCGCCCATGATGTCGAGTTCCCCCGAGGCGATCAGCACGACCGCGTCCGGGTGGTGTTCCACGCTGACGCGGAACGTGGAGATGGGCTTGGGCATCGCGGGCGAGGGTATCAGGGGACGTGAGGCGGACGGATCCCACCGACGGCGGGTTCGAGCGCCGCGCGATCGGGCACAATGTCCCGGTGGAGGCAGCCGCCCGGCGAGCGCGAGGAGTCCCTGTCACGTCTGTTGGAGGAACGCTGGATGCCGCCGCGCGCGAGCGTCTGATCGTTGAGCACCTGCCGCTGGTGCGGGCCCTGGCACGGCGGTACGCCAATCGCGGCGAGCCCCTGGACGACCTGGTGCAGGTGGGCACCGTCGGGCTGATCAAGGCGATCGACCGGTTCGACCCGCGCCGGGGGAACAAGCTGGCGAGTTTCGCGACGCCCACGATCCTCGGCGAGATCCGACGCCACTTCCGCGATCGCTCCTGGACGGTGCGCGTGCCGCGCGGCATCCAGGAGGCCCGCGCGCAGATCACCCACGCGGTGAGCGACCTCTCGGCGCAGAACGGCCGCAGCCCGACGGTCAACGAGATCGCGGAGTGGACGGGGCTCTCGGTGGACGACGTGCTCGACGCGATGGCCGCCGGCAGCGCGCAACGGCCGGCGCAGCTCGCCTCCCCCGGCTCGGAGGGCGAGGAGGACGGCGGCATCGCGGTGGGCCTCGAGGACTCCGGGTTCGAGCAGGCGGAGGCCCGGGCGACGCTTTCGTCGGGCCTGGCCGGCCTGCCGGCCCGCGAGCGGGTGATCCTTCATCTGCGCTTCGAGGAGGGCCTCACGCAATCGGAGATCGCGGCCCGGGTCGGCATCTCGCAAATGCACGTGTCGCGCCTCATCCGCCGGGCCCTCGAGTCGCTGCGCGAGAGCGCGGAGGAGGTGTGATGCGGGTTTCGGCTCATCCTCCGACGGGAAGGCCCCCCCATGCAGACGCGCGCCGTCGTGCCGTGCGGCAATTGGGCCCGGGGATAGGGTGGGGCGCAGGGAAGCGATCGATGTACGCCGACAACGGGGCGTGGTCACCGTCGTGAGCGATGAGCAATCCGACGTAGAACTGGTGCTCCCGGCCGAGCCGGAGAGCATCGCCCTCGCCCGGCAGATGGTGCGCGGGATCGTGGACGTACTCGGATGGGGCGAGGAGAGCCGTACCGACATCTCCATCGCGGTCACGGAGGCGTGCACCAACTCTGTGCTGCACGCCTACCCGGACACGGAGGGCGACTACGAGGTGCACGCATGGACCGAGCCCGAGCGGCTGGTCGTGGCGGTGCGCGACCAAGGGCGGGGTATCACGCCGGCCGTCACGTCGGCGGCCGCGGGGCTGGGCCTCGGCATTCCCCTGATCCTGGCCATCGGCGACGAGGTCTCCTTCACGCACGACGGTGGCGTCACCGAGGTGCGCATGACGTTCTCCCCCGGCTCCCGGCCGGACGACGCATGAGCGGGATCCACGCAGGACGACTCACGGTGCGCCGGGCCGATCTGGCCGAGCAGGTGCTCGAGCGCCTCGTGCTGGCCCTCGCCGCGCGCGTCAACCTCCCCCTCGATCGCATCGCCGACGCGCAGGTCGTGACGGAGGCCCTGATCGCGACCGCGTCGCACAACTCGGTGAACGGCGCCCTGTGCATCGACCTCGCCGCGGGGCCCGAGGGCGTCGACCTCTCGGTGGGCCCGCTGCCCACCGGTGGCGCGGCGCGCGTCGTGGCCGAGAGTGAGGTGCCCGGCGTCGGGGTCGTTCTCGAGCGACTGGTCAACCGCTGGGACGCGGCGCCGCTCGACTCCGACACCGAGGTGCTTCGGCTGACGATCGGGCCGGGCGCCACGACCTCACCCTGAACGAGGGCACGTGAGGGGCAAGCGGCTGGTGGCGCTGGCCGTCGTGGCAGCCGCCGGGGCGTATCTGCGCCGGCAGGCCGCACGCACCGCGCCCACCGCCACGGCGGCGTCGCCCGGCACGATCGCCGAGGCCGTCCGGCCGGCGCCCGACGCGCCGGCGACGCCCTTGCCGACCGGCTGGCGCGGGACCATCGACACGGTAATCACGGCGGTGCGCACCGGGATGGCCGGCGGCATCACCGACATCGCGGCCACACTCGCCTACTACGGGTTCCTCGCCGTCCCCGCGGCGCTGCTGGTGGTCGTCGGGGCGTTCGGCGTCGGAGGCGGCCCCGGCTCGACACAGGACGTGGTCGACCTCCTCGACGGTGGCGTGGTACCCGACCAAGCCGTCAGTCTGATCCGGGACACGCTCACGCGCGTCACCGCCAGCACGGGACAGAGCGCGAGCCTCGCCGTGGTCGGGCTGCTGCTCGCCCTCTGGACCGTGAGCGGGGCGATGCAGGCGCTGATCCGCGGGCTCAACCGGATCCACGGGTGCGAGGAGACCCGGTCATTCGCTCGCCTGCGGGCGACCGCGTTGAGCCTGTTCGGCTGGACGCTCCTCGCGTTGGTCGTGTCCATCGGCCTCCTGGTGTTCGGCACTCCCCTCTCCGAGGCGTTCGGTGGCTGGGTCGGCGCGCCCGGCCCGATCTCGTGGCTGTGGTGGGCGCTGCGCTGGCCGATCGTGGGCACCGCGCTGTTCGTCGCGATCGCGGGAATCCTGCGCATGGCCCCCGCCGAGCAGCGGGCGCCGGTCAAGGGCCAGGCGATCGGCGCAGCCGTCGCGGTGCTCGTGTGGCTGATCGCCTCGGCCGGATTCGGCATCTACGTGTCGCGTTTCGGCTCGTACGGCGCGGCCTGGGGCTCCCTCTCGGCCGTCATCGTGATGCTGACCTGGCTCTGGCTGACCGCGCTGGCGGTGCTGCTGGGGGCGCAGCTCGAGGTCGAGGTGGGGCGTCGGGCCGAATAGGGAGATCCGTATGATCACCAGGTGAGCTCGGCCACGCCCCCCGAGCGCCCTCGTCTACCGTGGTCGCGCAGTCAGCGACCGGTGCCGCGGATGGTGCTGCAGCCGTTTCAGGATTTCCTGCGCCTCGAGGCGGCGGGCGGCCTGGTGCTGCTGGCCGCAACCGTCGTGGCGCTCGTCTGGGCCAACGTGGCCACGACGTCATACACCGATCTCTGGAGCACGGAGCTCACCCTTCGCGTCGGCGATCAGGTGATCACCGAGACGTTGCAGGATCTGGTCAACGACGGCCTGATGGCCATCTTCTTCCTGGTCGTCGGCCTCGAGGTGAAGCGCGAGCTGGTGGTCGGCGAGCTCGCGAGCCGGCGGGCGGCGTTGCTGCCGGCCTTCGCGGCGATGGGCGGAATGGTGCTGCCGGCGCTGATCTTCCTGGCCGTCATGGGCGGCAGCGGGGGCTCGCGGGGCTGGGGGATCCCGATGGCGACCGACGTGGCCTTCGCACTCGGCGCGCTCGCCCTGCTCTCGCGGCGCGTGCCGTCCGCGCTCGTGGCATTCCTGCTCGGCGTCGCCGTGATCGACGACATCGGGGCGATCCTGGTGGTCGCCTTCTACTACACCGACAGCATCGCGCTGGGGTGGCTGGCGGGCGCGATCGGGGGGCTGGTCGCGATCCTTGTGCTGCAGCGCCTGCACGTGCGCTATGTGGCCGTCTACATCGTCCTCGGGCTGATGGTCTGGTTCGCCACCTTCGAGTCGGGGGTCCACGCCACGATCGCGGGCGTCGCCCTCGGCCTGGTGACGCCGGTGCGGCCGTTCCAGCGGCCCGCGGCGGTCAGCGCGGAGGCGGTGCGGATCGCCGCCGCGACCGAGGACCACCCGGAGGACCCGGACGCCGACGCGGCGCAGTGGCGACGCCTGGCCTGGCTGTCGCGCGAGGCCATATCGCCCCTCAACCGCGTGGAGCACGGCCTGCACGAGTGGTCGAGCTTCGTCGTGCTCCCGATCTTCGCCCTCGCCAACGCGGGCATCGTCCTCGACGCCGCCTCCATCGACGCGGCCCGCGAGACGCCGCTCGCCGCAGCGGTCGCCATCGGCCTGGTGGTCGGGAAGACCATCGGGCTGACGCTGGGCGCGTTCATCGCCGTCAGCCTCGGGCTGAGCAGCCTCCCGCCGAGCGTGACCTGGGGTCACATCCTCGGCATCGGCGCTCTGGCGGGCATCGGCTTCACCGTGTCGCTGTTCATCACGAGCCTGGCCTACAGCGACCCGAGCGTCGTCTCGGCGGCCAAGATCGGCGTCCTGGGCGGCTCGATCGTCGCCGCTCTGCTCGGCTCGGGCCTGCTGCTGCTGGCGTCTCGCCGGTCGGCCGCCCGGGCCGGCTAGGACCCGAGCGGCGGCATCAGTTGGTCAGCCGCGCGCCGTCCTGCTGGTCCACGGCCTTCAGGAACGCGCCGTAGCTGGGCTTCTTCGAGAGGTCGCCACGCAGCAGGCCGGCCGGCCAGTCGGCATTGTCCTGCAGGTTGAACCACACCACTGCCTTGACCCGATCGGTGTGCAGCTGGGGCAGCGAGTAGATCTCCGAGAGGTACTGCGCCTGCTGCGACTCGGTCACCTTCTCGGTTCGGTAGGGGGTCGTGGCGGTCGTGTAGCCGGCCTCGGTGATGTACAGGGGCAACCCCGGCTTCCAGGCGTCCAGCTCGTCCAGGAGCCGCCCCACGGTGGACCAGCTGGGCACGACGTCCGTCTCGGTGAGCGGCGGCGTGGCCGGGTAGATGTGCTGCGAGTAGGCGTCGAGCGGGATGTCGCGACTGCGGAGCCCCCTCAGCCAGTCGATTGCGCCGATTCCCGACGGGCTGGTGCTGCTGCGCGGCCCCCCGACCCCGGCGATGACGATCGCCGCCGCGTTGGCCGTCTTGATGGCGGGGTACGCCGCCCTGTCCATGGCGGCATAGACGTTGAGCGCGACGGGGGTGTCGCCCTGAAACTGCGGCGTGAAGAAGTGGGAGAGGTTGGGCTCGTTCCAGATCTCGAAGTGGCGCACCTCCGGCAGCTTCTCGCCGCCCGGCGACGTGAAGTGGCCCGAGTAGCGGGTGGCCAGGGCCCCCATGAAGGTGCCGAACGCGGCGGGGTCGGGGGCCGCCGGGTTGACGACGACGCCCGGCGGGGGCGGCGGCTGCGAGGTCGCCCAGGCGGGCGCGTCGTAGACCGAAACGATGGGCGTGATGTCGCGCGCGGCGAGACCCAGCATGATCAGATCGGCTCGCGAGAAATCGTAGACCGGATCCGCCGGGTTGGACGGATCGGCCGGCGCGGACGGCGCGATGTCGCCCCAGAAGAGATCGACGCGCGTCGTGGTGACGCCGGTCGCCTCCAGCAGGTCGAGGCGCCCCGGGATCTCGCCGAGGGGGATGGTCGGCAGGTGGTCGTCTTGGACGGCCGCCACCGCGCCGATCGGCGCCGAGTCGTCGCCGCCCGACAATGCCACGGCCCCGGCGACCACCACGATCACCGCCGCCAGCGCCACCAGCCCCGCGATCACGCGCCCACGTCGCCCCATGCCCTCTCCCGGCCGTCGGTTCGGGCCTCAGCCTAGGCGATGGCGCCCGCATCCCCAGAGGTCCCGGGCATGCCGCTCAGAGCCCTGCGCGCGCCGCCTGCGGGGTGATGGCGTCGGGCCACGGAAGCCCCGCCGGGAACGGATCGCCCGGGATGCGGTAGTTCCACGCCGGGTTGCCGAGGCTGCCCCCCGCCCAGCTCTGGATGTCGCCCACGAAGCGCGCCAGATCGAGCGGGCCGTCGAGCACGCTTGGCGCCATCAGGTCGGCCGAGAAGGCCAGTACGCGACCCGCGCCCACCGGGCGCAGGATGGCCGCGGGAGCCCCGTCGATGAACCGCGCCACCACGCCGGCCTCGGCCGGCACGCCGACGAACGCGCGCGGCCGTGCCGAGTCGATCGGCAGGGTGAGGAGATCGTCGGGGGTTCCCGCGCCGAGGGCCCCGGGCTGCACCTCGAGCACCGTGCCGGCGCGCGGCGGCCCGAGCCGTGCGCCGACCAGCGCGTCGTGCACGCCGGCGAGGGACGCGCCCGTCGGCGTGCGGGTGAAGGCGTCCGGATCGGTGACGATCAGGGTGCCCCCGGCGCGCACCCAGTCGGCGATCTTCCGGGCGAAAACCGGATCGAGGGTGTCCCCGCGCGGCATCCAGAGCGTCCTGGCGGCCGCCAGCCGGGAAGGGTCCCGCGCCAGCCGCGTGTCGGCGTCGAAGGTGAAGGCCCCGCCCTCGAGCTCGCCGAGCAACGAGTAGGTGGTGTAGATCGCGTCGCCGCTGGTGCGGTAGCGGACGCCGCCGACGCGGTTGGGCTGGGCCTGCCCCTCGCTTGCGGTGGAGTACAGCACCAGCTGCGCCGGATCGGTGGGCGGCGCCGGCAGCCGCGTGCCCTTCAGGCTCTTCGCGATCTGCAGCATCGTGTCGTAGAACTTCGGTCGGCGGAACCGTGGGTTGTCCGACGCGAAGAAGCTGAGATCGGTGGCGCCGGCACGCAGCGCCTGGGCGCTCCAGGTCCACAGGTTGCCCGAGGTCGGCGTGTAGCGCGAGTAGTTGAAGGCCTGCACGACGATGCGGGTGCGCTTGCCTGTGAGGTCGGACATCAGCTTGGCGCCGAAGCCGGGGTTGTAGCGCCCGCGCCCGACCCGGTCGCGCTCGGGGTAGCTGACGTAGGGGTCGGCCTCGACGACGTCGGCGAAGCCGGCGAGGCGCGTGTAGTCCCAGGGGATGAAGCCGTCGATGAAGCCGTAGTCGTTGGGGTTCACGACGGCGTTGGGATCCAGTTTGCGGATCAGCCGCGCCTGCTGGGCCTTCATGGCGAAGAAGCGACGCCCCGAGTACCGCGACCACGCCAGCCAGCGCAGCCGCTCCCTCACGCTCGAGCGGCGGCGGGCGTCGGGGTCGGGCAGCGCGTACCCCGTGGCGCGGCGGAAGTCGGCGGCGAGCCTGCGGCCGAACGGCGTGCGCCGCGCCTTGCCGTGCGGGAGCACGACGACCGGCTCGTCGCTGCCGGTGTAGAAGTTGACGTAGGGCTTCGAGCGAACGGTCGGCACGATGCGGCGGATCTCGCGCAGCGCCGCGACGCGGTACGCCGGATCGAGCAGCGACAGCCGCCGCGTCCAGGCCAGCGTGCCCGGGTCCGACACCACCGCCCGCTTGGTGTTCAGGGCGTTGCGCGCCGCCCACACCTCGACCGCGACATCCCACTTCAGGCCGCTGCGCCGGTACTGGGCGAGGAAACGCGACGGGGTGCGCCAGCCGGGCGTGTCCTTGGGCGACAGGGGCAGCGGCGGAAAGGGAAGGGCGCTGACGCCGCTGAAGTCGAGGCCGTTGTCGCCGGCCTTCGTGAGGATGCCGTCGATGATCTTGGCCCAGGCCGCCGGACGGTAGGGCGGCGCCGTCGCGCGCCGCCATTGGGGCAGCTCGTCCTGGTTGAGCTCGTGGCTCCAGTCGGACACGGTGCCCGCGGGCCGGTCGGCGGCGGCGGCGGCGGCGGCGCCGAACGCCGCGACGAGGGCCAGCGAGGTGGCCGTGAGCACGGCGGGCAGGAGACGGGGCACGGGCGCGCCCATCATGCCGTCCCGCCGCCGGGCGCTCAAACGCACCAGGTGCGCGAGCGACCGGCGGAGGGCGCGGGCTACACCGCCGCCTTGCGGTATGCGTCGATCAGGATCTCGGCCACCTCGGGGCGCGTGAACTCCACCGGCGGGATCTCACCGCGGTCGAGCATCTCGCGCACCTTGGTACCCGACAGGAACACGCGCTGCTCCGGCGACGACGGCGAGGTCTTCGTGGTCGCCATCCCGCCGGTGAGGTTGCACCAGAACGAATGCTCGAAGAAGAGCGGCTGGATCGCCAGCTCGTCCCGCGTGATGTCGTCGAAGATGCGGTGGGCGTCGTACGTGCCGTAGTAGCTGCCCACCCCGGCGTGATCGCGACCGACGATGAAGTGCGTGCAGCCGTAGTTCTGACGCAGGATCGCGTGCAGCACGGCCTCGCGCGGCCCGGCGTAGCGCATCGCGGCGGGCAGCACGCCCAGCACCACGCGCTCCCGGGGGTAGTAGCCCTCGATGAGCACCTCGTAGCAGCGCATCCGCACGTCGGCGGGGATGTCGTCGCTCTTGGTCTCGCCCACCAGCGGGTGCAGGAACAGGCCGTCGACCGTCTCGAGCGCGACCTTGGTGATGTACTCGTGGGCGCGGTGGATCGGGTTGCGGGTCTGGAAGCCGACCACGCTCTTCCAGCCGCGCGCGTCGAACTCACGGCGTGACGCCAGGGGATCCAGCAGGAAGGGCGCGGCGCCGGGGTCGAGGGGCAGGCGCCCCGCCACCCGCACCGGTCCCGCCAGGGCGGTGGTGCCGTGCGCGAACAGCGACGCGACGCCGGGGTGGGCGGTCTCGTCGGTTCCGTAGACGAGCGTCGCCTCGCGGACCGGATCGGTCTCGTAGCGGTCGGTCACCTCGAGCACGCCCAGGAAACGGCCGGAGTCGTCGACCAACTCCACCTCGTCGGCCGAACCGACGCCCTCGAGCTCGTCGGGCTGCACGGTGAGCGTCACGGGCACCGACCAGGCCAGGCCCGACGGCAGGCGCAGGCCGGTGATGACCGACTCGTACGCCTCACGGCCCATGAAGCCGTCGAGCGGCGAGAAGGCCCCCACGGCGATCAGGTCGAGGTCGGCCTGCTGGCGGGCGGAGAGGGTGATGCGGGGGCGGTTGCCGCCGCTGTCCAATGCGTCGTCGAGGCGGTTGACCAGCGTGCCGCCGTGGGGGGTGATGGGTCCCGGGGTCAAATTCCCGCCCCGTCCACGTTGCCCACCGTGCTCGGGTCGAGAAGCGTGTCGGCGCGAAGGCCGAGCCGTAGTGTCTCCAGCGGGATCACCTCGTCAGATGGAATGTTGCCCAGATTGACGCTCGGGCCGAACCTGCGGATGAACCAGACCTGCTGAGACTTCTGAGGAGCCTCGAAGAGCAGGCTGTTCACGTCGATGTGGTGGACCACCTCGTCGATCAGGCCCATGCGGACCTCGCCGTCGGGGCGGAAGATGCCGGCGGTCCCGGTCTCGCGAGCCTCGGTGATGACCTTCCAGGCCCCGGCCCGCAGTTCCGTGTCGATCATCTCGACCCAACGATAGGGGGCGACGACCGTCTGCGTGTCCTTGGAGCCCACCTCGCTGAGCACCACGAAGTCCTGGGCCAGCGACTCGATGTGCGCCAGCTTGACGTCGTGCGCGATCGAGATGGTGCCGTCCGAGACCTCGACGTGGCGCAGGCCGAGATCGCTCACCCAGCGGCGCCACTCGGCCAGCTTCTGCTGGACGAAACAGACCTCCCAGAAGGTCCCCCCGAGCACGACGTGGATGCCGGCGCTCTCGTAGAGGCGGATCTTCTCGCGCAGGTGGCGCGTGACGTAGGCCGTGCCCCAGCCGAGCTTGACGATGTCGATCGAGTCGGCGGTCGCGTCGAGCACGCCCTCCACCTCGCGCAGCGGAAGGCCCTTGTCGATGACGTGGGTGATCCCGACCTGGCGCGGCTTGGGCGGCCGCCCCGGCAGCGACAGGAAGTCGGCGGCCTGGGACGTCCCGAGCTCGGGGCCGACGACCTCGACCCCGCTCATCGCGACACCTCCGCGGCGCTCAGGCCGGCCCGTCGCCCGTAGACGACGGTGTCGAGAAGCGAGTTTCCCATCAGGCGGTTCGATCCGTGGACCCCGCCGGTGATCTCCCCCGCGGCGAAGATCCCCGGCAGCGTGGTCGCAGCGTTGATGTCGATCGCGAGACCTCCATTGCGGTAGTGGAGAACGGGATAGACCAGCACGCGCTCCCGCGTGATGTCGATCCCCGCCTTGAGATAGCGGTTGTGCACGTACGCGAGCCGGTCCGCCGTGAAGCCCGCGCCGTTCTCCCGGTCGATGGCGGCGGTGTCGAGCCACACGCCGACGCTGCCGTCGGGGGCCTCGGCGCCGCGCCCCTCGTCGACCGCGTCGATGATCGCCTGGGCCACCACGTCACGGGGCGCGAGCTCGTCCACGAAGCGCTCGCCGTCGGCGTCGTGCAGCGTGGCCCCGTAGGCCCGCGTCGTCTCGGGCAGCGCGTAGCCGGCCAGCGCCTCCGGCCATATCGACCCGGTGGGGTGCTTCTGCCACGAATCCAGCTCGCGCCCCTCGGCCCCGAGATCCAGCGCGAGCCGCAGCACCTCGGGGGTCGCATCGGGATGATTGGTGCTGTGCAGGCCGAGCGCCTCCGCCTCTCCGCGCAGGCCTCCGCCGGCCGCCAGCACGACGGCCCGCGCGTGAACCGTGCGCCGTACGCCGTTGCCGCCGGGCGCGACCAGTGCGCGCCAGCCGTCGCCCTCGGGCGTCAGCTCCACCAGCCGCGCCGCCTCCCACACGTCGGCGCCGCTCGCGCGGACGGCGGTGCGCATCGCCTTGACCATCTCGGCCCCGGTGCGCTCGCCCGCCTGCAGCAGGCGCTTGCGCGTGGCGCCACCGCAGCGCAGCAGGCGCAGGCGGCCGTCGTCGCGCGTGAACCCGACCCCGAGGGAGTCGAGCCACGCGATCGCCTCCGGGCCGCCGTCGGCCAGCTGGCGCACCAGCTCGGGCCGCGCGGCGTGGTGGCCGGCGGCGAAGGTGTCCTGATAGTGCGACTCGACCGAGTCGCCGTCGCCGATCGCCGCTTGGATCCCGCCCTGGGCCTTGCCGGTGTTACCGGCCCCGAGCGCGGACTTGGTGGTGACGATCACGTCGGCGCCGGCCCGCGAGGCGCTGAGGACGGCCGACATCCCCGCGCCGCCGGAGCCGACCACGAGCACGTCGGTCCGCGCGTCGGAGAGGCTCATCACAGGCCGATGCTAACGGAGCGCCGAATGTGCTGCCAATCTCATCGGGTTCATCAGGATTCGCTATGAGACGCGCTGGCCCCCAGCGCGTCCTGCGCGAACTCCAGAAACGTCGTGGTGACCCGCTTCGGGGTCCGCCCGGCGTGCCGCACCGCGAAGAAGTGGCGCTCGAGCCCGGAACCCTCGAGCCGCAGGGCGACGAGCGTGCCGTCGGCGACCTCGCGCTCCACGGCGAGGCGCGAGATGACGGTGATGCCGAACCCGTCGAGCGCGGCGGCCTTCACGGACTGCTGCAGACCGAGCTCCATGGCCACGTTGAGGTCGCGGTCGCGCAGCCCGCTCTCGCGGATCGCGGCCTCGACGACCGAACGCACGCCCGAGCCCTCCTGCTGGATCAGCATGGGCTCGGCCACGAGCTCCTCGAGGGTCACCGAGTCCCGCTCGGCGAACGCGTGGTCCGGCGACACGATCGCGACCAGCTCGTCGCGCACGAAGGGCTCGAACACCAGGCCCCGGTGCGCGCGCGCCGCGCCCACGATCCCGAGCTCCAGCTCGTCGTCGAGCACACGCTCGCACACCGTCTGGGTGTCGCTCACCTGCAGGCTCACGCGCACGTCCGGATAGGCGCTGCGGAACGACCCCAGCAGCCGCGGCAACAGCACCTCGCCGGGCCCGGTGGACGAACCGAGCACCAGCCTGCCGGATACCTTGGTGCCGATCTCGCCCACATCTCGCTCGAGTTCGGCCGCGAGCCCGATCATGCGCCGCGCGCCGCGGTAGACCACCTCGCCGGCCTCGGTGACCGACACACGGCGGCCGCTGCGGTCGAGCAGCCGGTGCCCGAGGCTCTTCTCCAGGGCACGGATCTGGAAGGACACCGCGGGCTGCGAGATCTCGAGTTCCTCGGCGGCCTGCGAGAACGAGCCCTTGTCCACCACCGTTCGGAATGTGATCAGCTGGCGCAGGTCCACCGGATGATCCTAGTGGCCGGCGTCGCCCCCGGCGCCGGCCCTGGGCCGGCCTCGCTCGTGTCGGTCAGCGCCCTCCCCCTCCCTCCCTCGGCGTCGCGGCGTCCGGGGTGGTCGCCGCCCCCGGGACGGGCCACCGCAACAGCCCGCCGCCCCCCGGATGGGCCGGCGTCCCGATGACTCCTGCGTCGTGCGCGTCGATCTCCGCCCCGATCGCGTCGGCGCGCCACACGATCGCGGATCGGTCGCATCCTGCGGGGGCCTTCAGGAGGGCCTCCAGCTCGTTGGCCAGCGCGCTGCCTCGCGCCAGGCCGAACATGCCGAGGCTGCCGGCCAGGCGGTGGGCGGCCCCCCTGGCCGCCGTCAGGCGATCCGTGTCGTCCGCGAACTCCGCGGCGCCGCGGATCGCGACGAGATTCGCGCGGAAGGACTCGGCCGATTCCACCCACGCCGATCGGAGGACCGTGTCGAGCGTCATGGCCCGAAGCCGAGGATGGCGCTCAGGTCCCGTGACAACGTCATGGGATCGAACGGCTTGATGAGCACGCCCGCGACATCGAGCGCGTCGAGCTCGCCGTGCCCCGCCCCGACGACCCGGGCCGTCAGGAACACGACGGGAATCGCCCGGGTCACCGGGTTCCGGCGAAGGTGCCCCAGCACGGTCGGCCCATCGAGCTCGGGCATCATCACGTCGAGGACGATCGCGTCCGGCGACAGGCGCGCGGCGGCGTCGATCCCCTCGGCCCCCGACGACGCGGTGGAGACCGTCCAGCCGCCCACCCGCTCGAGCGCCGCCGCGGCAACCGCACGCACGGCGTCGTCGTCGTCGATCACGAGCAGCCGGCGCGGCGGTGATGGATCGGTCATGTCGGCTCCTCGCCCGCGGCGATCCCGGGGCCGGCGGTCGGCAGGGTGACGGTGAAGACCGACCCCCGCCCGACGTCGCTGCGCACGCCCAGCCGGCCGGCGTGCTGGTCGACGACCGCCTTGGCGAATGCGAGGCCGAGTCCGGTCCCGCTGCCGTAGCGGGCGTCGCCTTCGTCCACCTGGACGAAGCGGTCGAAGATCGTCTCCAGGCGATCGGCCGGTATCCCCCGCCCGTTGTCGATCACGCGGATGACCGCCTCGGCGTCGTCGCCGGACGCGCGCACCACCACGGCGGAGCCCTCGGGCGAGAACTTGACCGCGTTCGCCAGGAGGTTGGTGATGACCTGCGTGATCCGATCCCCGTCACAGATCACGCCGGCGTCGTGCAGGTCGCACTCGAGGGTGGTGCCGCGCGCCTGGGCGAGCGGGAGCACGTCGGAGACCGCGGACCGGACGAGGGCCTCCAGGCTCCACTCGGCGAGCTGGAGGGGGAAGCGGCCGGCCTTGATGCGCTGCAGGTCGAGGATGTTGTTCACGAGCCGGATCAGGCGATCCGTGCTGGTGACCGCGAGCCCCAGCATCTCGCCGGCGTCGGAGGGCATGGGTCCGTAGACGCCTGCCACCAGGAGCCCCAGCGAGCCCTGCAGCGATGTCAGCGGCGTGCGCAGCTCGTGGGACACGATCGCGACGAACTCGTCCTTGGCCCGCTCGAGCGCGACCTCCCGGGCCACGTCCGAGATCACGAGCACCGCGCCGCTGACCCCGTCGCCGTCGTGCACCGGCGCGAAGGTCACCGCCACGTCGACCGGCGACCCGTCGGCGCGCCAGTAGCGCTCCCGGTTGTCGACGTAGGTCTCCCCGTCGCGCAGCCCGGCGTGGGCGGGGCAGCGACGCCAGGGGTAGCGCTGCCCGTCGGCGTCCGTGTGATGCGCCACGTCGTGGAAAAGGGTCCCCTCGAGCGCGCCGGGTTCGTGACCGAACATCGCGTGGGCCGCCGGGTTGGCATAGACGACGCGGCCCTCGCGGTCGACCAGGACGACCCCCTCCAGGACCGAGGTCACGATCAGCTCGGTCCGGCGCCGAAGGGTCTCGAGCTCCCGCCCCACGCGGCGCTCCGCCGTCAGGTCCCGCCCGCTCGCGACGAACACCGGCGCGCCGTCGATCTCCAGGGCCCCGAAGGTGACGTCGAGCACGACGGTCCCGTCGTCCGGGCGCCGAAGGATGACCTCGCGTCGTCGGACTCCGAGGCCGTTGGCCCGGGCGCGGAGCAGCCCTGCGAGCTCGTCTGGTGGGGGGTCGACGATGAGCTCCGCCAGGTTGCGCCCGATGAGCCCCGCCTCTTCGGTCGCCGCGAGCAGGGACACGGCGGCGGGATTGGCGTAGACGACGGCGCCCGCGGCGTCGAACGCCACGATCATGTCGGCGATGGATTCGGCCAGGAGCGTGAAGCTGTTCGCCTCCTCGACGCGCCGCCGCCGCCGGAAGCTGTTCTCCACCCCGGCCCGCCGCTCGCGGGGCGCCGCGGGGCCGGCGATCGCGGCCTCCACGAGGCCGGCGAGCTGCACCAGGACCGCCCGCTCGTGCGCCCCGAAGGCCCGGGGGCGCCGGTTGACCACGCAGATCGTCCCGACGCGATCGCCGTCGGCGAAGACCGGGGCGCTGGCGAGGAAGCGGACGAACGGCTCCCCGGTCACGTTGGGGTCGAGAGCGAGCCGCGGGTCGAGCGCCGTGTCGGCGACGACGAGGACGCCGTCCTCGGGATCGCCCGGTGTGCACAGCCGGGGCGACCCGTCCGGCCACCCTGGGACGGCGCCGGTCTCGGACTCGAGCCGGCGCCCCAGGCGATCGCGCACCGAGATGCGTGAGGTCGGCATCGCGAGCACCGACTGGGCGAGCCGTGCGATCCGGGCGAGGGCCTCCTCGTACCCGACCCCGGGGTGCGCGACCCCGGGGGTCGCGACCCCGGTCACGGCGACGGCGTCGGTGCCGACGTCGGCCGCGGCGTGACCTTCCACTGGCGGTCGCCCATGACCTCCTTGACCTGGGCGACGCGCGTGATCAGATTCTTGAACTCCGCGTACACCAGGGTGGACACGAACAGGTAGGCGATGAACCACCCGCGGTGCCGTTTGATCTCCGGATTGGCGGCGCGGTAGCCGAACAGCGTCTGCCCGGGGCCGACGCTGAAGGTGAACAGCGCGGCCAGGATGAGGATCGGCACGAACCAGCTGACCCCGCCCTCGACCGTGAGCCAATAGGCGATGATCGGGACGATCTGCAGGCTGAGCCACGGGTACAGCTCGCGCCATGCCAGCAGGTGGAGGAAGCCCAGCTTCTGCCGCAGGCGCAGGTTCGGCGATCGCAGCGCCTGCCAGGTGTGGCGCAGCGAGACCTGGAACCACCCCTGCGCCCACCGCATCCGCTGATTCCAGAGCTGCCTGACGGTGGTCGTCGCGAGCTCCCGCGACACGAGCCCCGGATCGGACACGATGCGCCGGCCGGCCTCGACCGCGCGCAGCGACGAGTCGATGTCCTCGGTCAGCATCCGGCCCCGCATACGGGTGCTCCGCAGCAGATCGGTCCGCCAGTAGCCGTTCGATCCGCCGAAGATGCCGAAGCCGTGCATCCTGGCTCGGCCCGGGTGGCTGACGCCGTAGATGACCTCGAACTCCACGGCCACGGTTCGGGCGACCCGGCTCGCGTCGCCGTTTCGGACGACGGGGTGCCCCTGGACCACGTCGGCGCCCCCGTCCAGCCACCGCCAGGCGCGCCGGAAGCTGTCGGGCCGGGGATGGTGGTCGGCGTCGAACACGCCGACGAACTCACCGGTCACGATGGAGAGGGCGGCGTTGACGTTCTGCGCCTTGGACGTGCTGCCGTCGACGCGATACGGCACGAAGCGCGGATTGCGCTCCGCGATCTGCGCCAGTACCGCCTCGACGGGATGCGTCGTCGGGCCGTTGTAGGCGAGGATCACCTGCAGGCGGCCCGGGTAGTTGACCTCGAGGAAGGCCTCGATGGTCTCGACGATCGTCGCCGCCTCGTTGGGGAGGTACGCGGCGATGACGGCGGAGGCGGGGGGGTAGGCCGCCGACGGCCGGTCGGGCGGCTGCTCCACGAGCAGCGACGCCAGTCCCTCCATCCAGATCAGGACGCCGGTCAGCACCAGGGCGATGACGACGACGATGTACACGGCCCCCGCGAGATCGATGCCGGCGGCGCCGGCCGCCAGGTAGGCGGCGTACGGCACGATCCAGCCGAGCACAAAGGTGACGAGGATCTGGAACGGCGTGCGAATGCGGGCTCCGGCCCGGCGCAACCATGGGGAGCGGGCGGCGCGACGGGCGCGCTCGTCGACCTCGAGCGCGGCCGAGTAGGGCACGGGAAGCAGATCGAGGTGCGCCTCGGCCGCCTCGGCGGCCATCGACGCGCGGGCGAGCACGGTCGCCGGGTCGGGGCCGGCGGTCGGGTGATAGCCGATCGACGGTGTGGGGCGCACCCGCTCATCGCCGGCCGTGAAGACGCCGTCGTTGATCAGCCGAGCGACACCGGCGAGCGTCGCACCGGCCTCCGAGGGGTCGGTGTCGGGGAGCGCGATGAACCATCCGCCGGTGCCGTCGCGGCCGACGACCGCCGAGGCCCCTGCCACGCTCCTGATCACCGTCGTCACCTGGCGGTCCACCTCGGAGATGCCGCGGGCTCCGAAGGCGGCGGCGATCTGCCGGCGCTCGGCGAGCCTGACGTTGGCGACCACGCCTCCCGCGTGAGTGCGTGCCTGCTCGAGCGCCAGCCACGAGGTCACCTCGCGCGGGGTCGCCGCACCCGACGAACGCTCGATGGGCAGGAGGTCGATCGGCACCGGGGGCCGTTCCACCTTCGCCATCACCCGGGCGACGAGCTCCGCCGGGCGGAAGGGCTTGACGAGGTAGTCGTCGGCGCCGAGGCCGAGGCCGTTGACCATGTCGTCCATCGCCGAGCGGGTGGTGACGAACAGCAGCGGCACCGTGCGAAGGACCGGGTCGTCGCGAACCGCCCGGACAAGCCCGAATCCATCGAGGTCGGGCATCATCACGTCCGAGACGATCGCGTCCGGGATCACCCGGTCGAGATGCGCCAGCGCCTCGATGCCGGTCGCCGCCTCGATGACGTCGAAACCGGCCGCGCTGAGGGTGGCCCGCATGACGGCCCGGACGGCTGGGTCGTCGTCGACGACGAGCACGGCGTGCCGCGACCCGGGGTCGGGCCCGCCCGGGAGCCGGTTGACCTCGTCCAGGGCCGCCGCTCCGCGCGCGGCGCGCTCGCGCGCGTCGCCCCGGGGGGCGCTCATGACGGCCGCCGGTGGGGAGGGCGGACGGAGCGGGGGCGGCCCCATCCACGCCGGCCTGCCTGCCCCGATGGGTCGACGGGCATCGTGATCATCGGATCAGCGCCGTCCTTCCGCATCAGTGGTGCGATTGGAGCCGGACCGTGGCTCCGCGGGCCGGGCACCTGCGGGCCGGTGGCCTGCGAGTTGTCGCGGTACCTAATTACGTCGGCATCCGGCCGCCGCATCGGAGCGGAGAGGCGCGCCGCGGGCATGGGCTTTTCAGACGCGACGAGGCGGCCCGCCGTGGTCATCTTTGGTAACCTCCTTAATGGTTACTCTGGGTAACCGGACAAACGAACCGGTAGGAGCACACTCGATGAACCAGGATGAGCGCACGTCCGTTCTCCCCGTCCTGCCCCTCGACGACGCGGTCGTCCTCCCCGGCACGAGCGTCACGTTCCCCGTCACCTCGGACGAGCAGGCCGAGGCGCTGAGCGGCGCCGTGGAGGGCCGCATCCTGCTCGTGCCGCGCATCGAGGGCCGCTTCGGCTCGTTCGGCGTGGTGGCAAGCGTGGTGGGTGAGGTGACCCTCCCCGACGGCACCCGCGGCGTCGCCGTCGAGGCGCTGCACCGCGCGGAGCTGGGTCCGGCCGTGAGCGCCGAGGCCGGTCTGCGCGTGGGCGCGTACGAGCGCCCCGACCCCGTCGATGCCGGCCCCGAGGCGGCCGCGCTCGGCCGCGAGTATCGCGCGGTCGTGGAGGAGGTCGCGGCGTTGCGCGGCGATCGGGCGCAGGTCGCCCGCTTCCTCGCGGGCATCGCGCACCCGGGACGGCTGGCCGACACCACGGGCTACGCGCCCGAGGTTCCCCTGACCACCAAGCTCGACCTGCTCGGAACCGTCGACGTCGTGGCGCGCCTGCGCCTGGCGATCGACGCCCAGCGCGAGCGCCTGGCCGACGCCGGCCTGCGGCAGCGCATCCGCGAGGACGTGAGCGAGAACCTGGACAAGGGCCAGCGCGAGATGCTGCTGCGCCGACAGCTGGCGGCCATCCGCAAGGAACTGGGCGAGGACGACGAGTCGGGTGACGACTGGGGCGTCCGCATCGCCGAGTCCGGCATGCCCGAGGCCGCCCGCAAGGAGGCCGAGCGTGAGCTCGGGCGCCTGGAGCGTCAGCCCGACGGCGCCGAGGCCGGGATGATCCGGACCTACCTGGAGTGGATGGTCTCGCTGCCGTGGGACTCCCGCTCGGAGGAGCGTCTGGACGTGAGCGAGGCGCGCGAGGTGCTGGACGCCGACCATGCCGGCCTGGAGACCGTCAAGGAGCGGGTCCTGGAGTACCTGGCCGTTCGGCGCCTGCGCCGCGAGCGCGGCATGGACGAGGGGCGCAGCGGGGTCATCCTGACCCTGGTCGGCCCTCCCGGAACCGGCAAGACCTCGCTCGGCCAGTCGGTGGCCCGTGCCCTCGGGCGCGAGTTCGCGCGCATCAGCCTCGGCGGCATCCGCGACGAGGCCGAGGTCCGCGGGCACCGGCGCACGTACGTCGGCGCCCTGCCGGGCCGCCTGGTCCGCGCCCTGCGCGAGGCCGGCACCCTCAATCCGGTGATCATGCTCGACGAGGTGGACAAGGTCGGCAACGACTGGCGCGGCGATCCGTCGTCGGCCCTGCTCGAGGTGCTCGACCCGGCGCAGAACCACAGCTTCCGCGACCACTACCTGGACGTGGAGCTCGACCTCTCCGAGGTCCTCTTCATCGCCACCGCCAACGTCGTTGACACGATCCCCGGACCGCTGCTCGACCGCATGGAGGTCATTCCCCTCGACGGCTACACCGAGCACGAGAAGCTGGCCATCGCCCGCGGGTACCTGGTGCCCCGGCAGGTCGAGCGCAACGGGCTCCGCGAGGACGAGGTGGAGATCAGCGACGACGCGCTCGGCGCGGTGATCGCCGACTACACCCGGGAGGCGGGCGTCCGCGGGCTCGAGCGCCAGATCGGCAAGCTCCTGCGCAAGACGGCACGCGGCATCGCCGAGGGCGGCGAGACGCCGGTGCGGATCGCTCGGGACGACCTGGACGACGCCCTCGGCCACCCGCGGTTCCACCACGAGGCGGCGGAGCGCACGGCCGTGCCGGGCGTGGCGACCGGGCTCGCGGTGACGGGCACGGGCGGGGACGTCCTGTTCATCGAGGCCAGCGCGATGCCGGCCGACGGACCGGGCGACCGGCTCGTCCTGACCGGGCAGCTGGGTGACGTGATGCGCGAGTCGGCGCGGATCGCCCTCTCGTGGACGCGTGCGCACGGATCGGAGATCGGAATCGACTCGAGCACCATGCGCGAGAAGGAGTTCCACATGCACGTCCCCGCGGGCGCGGTGCCCAAGGACGGGCCGTCGGCCGGCGTCACCATGGTGACGGCGCTGACGTCACTCGCGACCGGACGGGCCGTGCGCCCCAACGTCGGGATGACCGGCGAGGTCACCCTTCAGGGGCGGGTGCTCCCGATCGGCGGCGTCAAGCAGAAGGTGATGGCGGCCCACCGGGCCGGGCTGACCGACGTGGTCATCCCCGAGCGCAACCGCCGCGATCTGGACGACGTGCCCGCCGAGGTTCTCGCGCAGGTCGCCGTTCACCCGGTGCTGACGGTCCAGGAGGTGCTCGACATCGCCCTGGAGCCCGCCCACGATCGACACGGGGCTCTGGCGGCATAGGGTTGAGGCGACTCCCATGGACGACTGTCGCTCACTCCCACCCGTCTGCAACCGCTACCAGCGCGCGGCCGAGCTTCTCGGCCGCCGCTGGAGTGCGGCGGTCATCCGGGCGACCATGGAGGGCCCGGCCCGCTTCACCGAGATCCGTGGATCCGTGGACGGGCTCTCCGCGCGCCTGCTGGCCGAGCGCCTGCGCGAGCTCGAGTCCGCCGGTCTGATGGAACGCCGTGAGCTCGGCGGCGGCGCCGTCGAGTACCGGCTCACGGCGAAGGGGGCCGCCCTCTCGCGCGTGATCCACGAGATCGAGGCCTGGGTGGAGGACTGGGACGACTCGCCCGACACCCCGCAGCGCGAGGAGGCCCCACATGCCCGCCCTGACAGATGACGTCCGCGCGATCCTCGGAGGCCGCGCGTTCGCCCACCTCGCAACGGTGCTCCCCGACGGCGCTCCCCACTCGGTGCCGGTCTGGATCGGCGTCGAAGGCGACACCCTGCTGATGTTCACGCAGACGGGCAGCCGCAAGTCCCGCAACATCGAGGCCGACGAACGGGTCGCCATCTCCGCGACGGACGAATCGAACCCGTACCGCCAATGCGACCTGCGCGGCAGGGTCAGCGCCCGCGTCGACGGCGACGCCGCCCAGCGGGTCGCGGACGACCTCTCCATCAAGTACACCGGGGCGCCGTTCCCCTGGCGCAGCCCGAACACCGTGGCCTACGTGATCACGCCCGAGACCTGCCACTCGGCGGATCTGCCCTTCACGCACTGATCCCCAGGGGCGTCCGGCCCCTACCGGGTGCTGAAGTGGTGCTCCCCGGCCTCGCACCAGAACACCAGGCAGCCGGCGTCCTCCTGGCGGGCGACGCACGAGCACTCGCCGCCGTGCTCGGGGCAGGGGCGGAATACGCGCGAGAGAAGGCCCCACGACGCGACAGGGCGTGCACCCGCGGGGAGAAGGTCCTGGTGGGTCTCGGTGCGTGCGACGGTGCTCATGGGGTCTCCCCGTGTGTGGTGGAGGGGCGTGCCACCCCGGTTTCGCCGTCGCCCTCCGGGACCCTTCCGCCACGGAGGACGGTCCACAGGGCTCCCGCGACGGGGTCCGGCGCGCCGATGGCGACGCGTCGGCCGATCTCGTCGAGCCCGCTCCGCAACACCGCGGAGTCGAGCGCCGGACGGGTGGCGCGCATGATCTTGGCATACCTGGTGGGGCGCACCTCCTCATCCACGTTGAAGAGCTCCTCGTGGAGCTTCTCCCCGGGACGGATGCCCACCACGTCGATGGCGATGTCGCGCCCGGGCTCATGGCCCGAAAGCTCGATCATCCGCCGGGCGAGATCGATGATCTTCACCGGGTCGCCCATGTTGAGCACGAAGATGTCGCCGCCCTCGGCGATGCCGGTGGCCTGGATGACCAGCTGGACCGCCTCGGGGATGGTCATGAAGAAGCGCGTCATCTCGGCGTGGGTGACGGTGACCGGGCCGCCCTCCTCGATCTGGCGCTGGAAGATCGGGAGCACCGAGCCCGAGCTGCCGAGCACGTTGCCGAACCGGACGGCGCCGAAACGCGTCCCGGCGGCGGTTCCGTGGGCCTCGATGACCCGCTCCGCGAGCGCCTTCGAGGCACCCATCACGGTCTTCGGCTCGACGGCCTTGTCGGTGGAGATCAGGCAGAAGCGGTCCACGCGGTACTGCTCGGCCAGGCGCGCGAGCACCTCGGTGCCGAGGGCGTTGTTGGCGATGGCCTGGAGCGGGTTGAGCTCCATCATCGGGACGTGCTTGTAGGCGGCGGCGTGGAACACGATCTCGGGGCGCTCGCGGGCGAAGACGCGCTCCATGGAGACGGCGTCTTTGCAATCGGCGATCACCGGCACGAGCAGCCCGGCGTGCCCGCGCTCGCGCAGCTTGAGGTCGATCTCGAAGAGATTGTTCTCGGCGTGGTCGACCATGATCAGGCGCCGCGCCCCGCTGGCCGCCACCTGGCGGCACAGCTCGCGGCCGATGGAGCCGCCCGCCCCGGTCACGAGCACCGTGCGGCCATTGAGGTACCGCGCGACCTTCTCGAAGTCGATCTCGACCGGGGCGCGGCCGAGGACGTCCTCGACGCGCACCTTGCGCAGCTGACCGACGGTGACGTCGCCGGTGATCAGCTCGGGCAGACTCGGCAGCGTCGAGCAGGGAATGCCGGCGGCGCGGCAGATCTGGAAGATCTCCTGACGCACGGCGCCCGACGCCGACGGCATGGCGATGATGACCTCGTCGACGTGCACCTCGCGCAGCACGCGGGGGATGTCGGCCCGGGTGCCGCGCACGCGGGTGCCCTGTACGCGCAGACGCCGCTTGCGAGGGTCGTCGTCGATCAGGCCGATCGGGGTGTACCCGAGGTCGCGGTTGCGCTTCATCTCGCGGAGCAGCGTGTTGCCGGCGTCGCCGGCGCCCACCAGGAGCACCGAACGGCCGCTGTTGACCAGATCCGACCGCGAAGGCCGCTCGATCACGCTGCGCACCGCGAACCGCGCCCCACCGATCAGGACCAGGGTGAGCACGAGGTCGAAGAGCAGGACGCCGCGCGGGATCGGCACCCGGTCGTCGGGGCGCCACTGCGACAGCACCGCCGTGATCAGCAGGCTCGAGGCCGCCGCGGCGAGCACGATCGCCTGGAGGTCGCGGAGGCTCGTGAAGCGCCACCACTTGGTGTAGAAGCGCATCCCGATGAAGGTCACGATCTTGACCACGACCACGATCCCGACCGTCGCGGCGAAGAGCTTCTCGTAGCGCCCGGGCACGTTTCCGTCGAAGCGGAAATAGAACGCGAGCCAGAAGGCGGCTGCGACGAGCCCCGCGTCTACCGCGATCTGGGCACCGCGGTGGGCAAACGCCCGGGGGCTCCAGTTGAGCGGAGCGCGACTCACGAGGCGCGAAGTCTAGACATGCCGGGGGCAAGAATCAGGTCGACGAGTCGCTCGGGGTCGCGCAGGGGGGGTGCGGCGCTCCGTGTGCGGCGCTCCAGGACGAGGTCGTCGGGGCTCGTCAGGCGGCGCAGACGGCCCTGCGCGATGAGGCTGCGGTCCACCGCGCCGAGGCGCGCGGCGAAGGGCGTGTAGGCCGGCACGCCGAGGGCGGCGGCCTCGCGGTTCATGGTGCCGCCGGCGCTGACGACGAGGTCGGCGGCCGCGACCAGGCTGGGGCCGTCGATCGGGCGCGGCGGCACGATCGCCGCGCCGCCCTCGAGCGCCGCCCGCTGCTCGGCTGTGCGCGGCAGCACGACGGTCTGCACGGCCGGCCCCGCCGCGAGCAGCCTCTGGAGGGTCGCGCTGAAGAGCTCGGTCGAGGCGCCGCGGTGGTACAGGGTCACCTCCGGGGGCGGCCGCACGACCACAATCAGGCGGGAGGAGTCGAGGCCGAGCTCATCGAGCACGCCCTCGTCCATCCTGTGGTCGGCGAGGTAGTACTCCTCCTTCAGGCCCGGGTAGCGCACCAGCTTGGGGGGCCGGATGCCGTAGCGCGAGAGCGCGCCCTCGGGGATCGCCTGCGGCACCAGCACCCGGGTGGCGAGGCGGCCGTTCCAGTGGTGCATCACGGCGGCGTACTCGTAGTCGAACATGGAGACCTGCGGCGTCCCGGCCAGTCGCGCCGCGATCGGCTGGTCGGTGCTGCCGTGCGCGACCGCGAGATCGAACCTCTGCTCCCGCGCGAAGCGGATCAGGTCGCGGGAGCGTCCGGCCATGGCGAGGGCCTTGCCGCGCGACGAGGCACCGCCGTGCGAGCCGACGCTGACGTGGTCCATGCCGAACCGCTCGAGCAGCCCGATGGTCTGGGCGAACTCGCGGGCCGTGACGGTCACCTCGTGGCCCCTGGCGCGCATGCGCTCGATCAACGGCCGGAAGATCACCACGTGCGGCGAGTTGGTCACGTCGACCCAGACCCTCACGCGGCGCTCCTCCTCGGACGGCGTGTTACGAGAGCACCCCGGCGCGGCTGGCGGCGTCGACCACCTGGGCGACGTCGTCGCGCGAGAGGTTGGGATGCATCGGCAGCGCGAGCGCCGTGCGGGCCAGCTCCTCGGCGATCGGCAGATCGCCCTCGGAATACCCGAGGGGGGCGAACACCGGCTGCAGGTGCATCGGGATGCCGTAGTAGACCGCCGACGCGACGCCGGCCGCCGAGAGGGCCTCGCGCAGGGCGTCGCGGTCCCGGTGACGCACCATGAACAGGTGGTAGATGTGGGTCGCGCCCGGGGCGACGGCCGGAAGCGTGGCGTGCCGGCCGAGGCCGAGCTCCTGGTACCACCCCGCCGCCCGTGCCCGGCGCGCGTTCCAGTCGTCCAGATGGGGATAGAACACCCGGATGATCGCCGCCTGCAGGTCGTCGAGCCGCGAGTTGTAGCCCACCTCGTCGAACACGACCTTGTCCTTGGAGCCGTGGAACCGCAGACGGCGGACCCTCTCGGCCAGCTCCTCGTCGCGGCACACCACCATGCCGCCGTCGCCCATTCCCGGGAAGTTCTTGGTCGGGAAGAAGCTGAACGTGGCGGCGTCGCCGAAGGTGGCGATCTCGCCGTCCGCGGCGCGCGCGCCGAAGGCCTGCGCCGAGTCCTCGATCACCACCAGCCCGTTGTCGCGGGCGAGGGCGGAGATCGCCGACATGTCGGCGGGATGGCCGAAGATGTGCACCGGGAGGATGGCCTTGGTCTTGGGGCCGATCCTGGCCCGCGCGGCCTCGGGATCGAGGCAGTAGGTGGCCGGGTCGATGTCGGCGAAGACCGGCGTCGCGCCGACCCGCGCGATGGCCTCGGCCGTGGCGTAGAAGGTGTACGGAGTCGTGATGACCTCGTCGCCCGGGCCGATGTCGAGCGCGTTGAGCGCGATGACCAGCGCGTCGGTGCCGTTGGCGACGCCCACGCAGGGCCGTCCGCCGAGGCGCTCCGAGACGGACGCCTCGAGCGCGCGGCCCTCGGGTCCGAGGATGAAGCGCCCGCTGTCGAGCACCCCCGCGACGGCGGCGTCGATCTGCGCGCGAAGCGGCCCGTACTGGGCCTGTATGTCCATGAGCGGCACGGTCATGCGGCGGCGCGTGACGCTATCACGGGTTGGCGCGCGGGAGGGTGACGGTCACCTCGGTGCCGAAACCCTCGCGTGACATCGCCGTCGCCGAGCCCCCGAACCGCTCGGCGATGTGCTTGACGATCGACAGCCCGAGACCGGTGCCGCCGAGACGTTTCGACCGCGAGGGGTCCGCGCGGTAGAAGCGCTCGAAGACATGCTGGAGATCGCGCTCCGGGATGCCGGCGCCGTCGTCGGCGACCCTCAGCACCACGGCGTCCTCGGTGCGGGCCACCGAGACGACGGCGGTCGCGCCGGGCCCGGCGTACTTGATCGCGTTCTCCATCAGGTTGCGGACCACGGTGCGGGCCATCGTGTCGGTGAGCGGCGTCCAGGACGGGCCCTCCACCGCGAGCCGCACCGCGACACCGTGCTCCTCGGCCAGCTCGTCCAGCTCGTGGGCGGAGATCTCCGCGGCCTCGGCGAGGTCGGTCCGCTCGGACGAGGGCGTCCCGCTGGTGGCCTCGAGCTCGGACAGGAACAGGATGTCCGTGATCAGCGCCTCGAGCCGCTGAGTCTCGCTCGACGCGCGGCCCACGAAATCGCGGCGGGTGACGGGGTCCATGTCGGGATCGTCGAGGGCCTCGAGCAGGCCGCGCAGGCCGGTGAGGGGCGTGCGCAGCTCGTGCGACACGTTGGCCACGAACTGGGAGCGCAGCTCCTGGTAGTCGACGGCCTCGCTCGCGTCGGTCAGGAACACGAGGGCCTCGGGGACGTGGTCGACCAGATACGGCTCGATGGCGATCCGGTAGGTGCGGCGGCCGTCGGCGAAGAGCCGCACCTCGAACCGCTCGCTCTCGAGGGCCGCGAGGGCCGTCTCGAAGCCCCTGACCAGGCGGTTCTCGCTGAAGGCCTCGAGCAGGCTCATGCCCGGCACCAGGTAGGGGAACCGCTCGAGGGCGATGACGTTCGCCTCCACCAGCCGGCCGTCGCCGTCGAGCCGCAACGCCACGAAGGGCAGGTCCTTGAGCACCTCGCTGCGCCGGCGCTCGGACGCCTCGGCGGCCCGCGCCGCCTGGCGGGCGTCGGCATCGGCCACGGCGGCGAGAGTGCGCTCGCGCCTGAGCCGCACGAGGGAGACCCCCGCGACCAGGAGCGCGACGAGCGCGATGGCCAGGAGGACGACGAACACGCTGGCAGTCTCGCAGACCCCCGGAGGAGGCGGGCCCGGTCGATTGTGAGAACGCGTCACATCGTGATTTCGTTCCCCGCTGTGAACCGCGCCCCGCTGCTCGCCGCCCTCGCCTGCCTGCTCGCCGGTCCGTCCCTCGCGCTCGCGGGCCCGGTCGCGGCCCTGCCGCCGGCGAAGCCGCCGGCGATCACCGAGGTCGCCCCCGGCATCGGATTCCAGCGAGCGGTGCAGGCCAACGGCCAAGTGCTCGACGTCCTGCGCGCCGCCCCGTCGCCGCGGGTCTCGCTGGCCCCCGTCCAGCCGGGCGGCTCACCGGTCACCCGCGGGCTCCTCACCTCGGCCGTCGCGGCCCGCCTGAACTCCGGCGCCGTTGCCGGCATCAACGGCGACTTCTTCAACCTGACCACCAACCAGCCGAGCGGCGTGCTGATGATCAACGGCGAGCTGATCCGCGACCCGGAGGCGAGCCGCTCGTCCCTGGTGATGCTGCCGGCCGGCGCCATCGGCGTGCTCAAGCTGGCCTTCCAGGGCCGCTTCCAGGCCATCGATCCGACCGGGGCCGTCACGTACCCGCAGCGCACGATCCTCGGCGTCAACCGCCCGCCCCAGCGGGCAGCCGAGACGCTGCTCTACACCTCCGGCTACGGCGTGGCCACGACACCCACCGGGCCGTCCCGCTACGAGATCAGCATCCGGCTCGACACTGCCGGACCGGTCCTCGCCGGTCAGACGCGCACCGGCACCGTGGTGGCCGCCGGCAGCGGCGGGGGCACGCCGATCGGCGCGGGCAACGTGGTCATCTCGGGCGTCGGGTCGTCCGGGCCGCGGCTCGTCTCCGGCTTCCCGCTCGGCCAGGCGGTCTCGTTCACCCCGGCCATCCTCTCCCTGCCCCCCGGCGCGGTGAACGCCATCGGCAGCGGCCCGGCGCTCGTGCAGAACGGCCGCGCCATCCGCAGCGCCGGCGAGGGCTTCACCAACTCGCAGCTCGGCGCGCGCACCGCGCGCTCGGCCATCGGTCAGGCCGCCGACGGGACCACGCTCTTCGTGACCGTCGAGGGTCCCCAGCAGGGCAGCCCCGGGATGACCGTCGCGGAGCAGGCGAACCTGATGCGGTCGCTCGGCGCGGTGACGGCGATCGCGACGGACGCGGGCGGCAGCGCCCAGCTGGCCGTGCGCAACCGGCTGATGATCCCGTGGGCGCAGCCGCGCGCCCTCGCGGACGTCGTGGTGATGTCGTACCAGGGCATCACGGTCCAGCCCCTGCCGTTCCGGGTGTCGCCGAACGGCGACGGCGTGGACGACACGGCGCGGGTCGTGTTCCGCTCGCCCCTCTCGGGGCCGACCAAGGTCAGCGTGGCGCGCACCACCGGGCGCCCGGCCCGGCGCATCTGGCAGGGCACCCTCGGCCCCGGCACCGCGAGGGTGAGGCTCAACCCGAAGAGGCTGCGGTTCGCCGACGGCCCCTACATCGTGGTGGCGACTCAGACGGCCACCGACGGCAGCGTCAGCGAGCAGCGCCGCCGGGTGATCTTCGACCGCACGATCGGGTTCCTCACGGCCCGCCCGACGACGACCAGGGTCCGCAGGAAGGTCCTGCCCCGGCTGGGCATCGGCTTCCGCCTCACCCGCAAGGCACGGGTCACGGTTCGCATCCGCACCCGCGGCGGCACGCCCATCACCACGCTCGTCAGCGGGCGCACGCTCAGGCCAGGGCGCCAGCGCATCTCCTGGGACCGCAAGGTGAAGGGCGCGATCGTCTCGGGCCGCGTGCAGGTCACCGCCGAGTCGCGCACGTCGTTCGGCACCAGCGGCCTGGTGCGCTCCGTGACCCTCGCGACCCCGCCGAAGCCCAAGCCCTCCAGGAAGCCGGCTCCGAAAACCCCCTGAGAACCCGTTCCGGACCGAAACAGGTTCTCGGCGAGCCCCGGGCCGGGCCCGCTCACGGGAGTCTCCGCCCAGCCTCAGTCCTGGTGGTTGCCCTCGACCTCGGCCTGCGCCGCCCGGATCTCCGACACGAGCCGGTCGATCTCCGCGTCGAGGCCCGCCTCGCCGTCGCGCTGGCGCACCACCAGGTGCCCCAGCTCCTCGGCGAGGGTGTTGACCTGCCGTTTCAGGTTGAAGTCGTGCGCCTTGTCCTTGGCCTCCGCCGCGCCCTTCTGGGCCGCGTCGGAGGCCTTCTTGGCGGCGTCCTTGGCCTTGTCGACGAATCCCATGGCGGTTCTCCCGTCTCGCGGTCCCGATGGAGCGTGAGCCTACTTCTCCTCCCGCCAGTGCATGACGGTCAAGACCGTCGCCACGATCGAGAAGATCAGCGCCAGGAAAAGGCCGATCTTGCGGCTCGCGCCGCCGAAGCCCTCGAGGAAGATCATGAGCGTCACGATGAACGTGACGCTGGTGAGATAGGCCGCCCACGACGAGGGGTCGATGGCGGCGGGCAGCTCGCGATTGAAGGCCTCCGCGGCCAGGATGGCCGCCGCGCCGGCCGCGAAGATCAGCAGGATCCACCATGAGGGGACGACGTCATTACCACCGACGTTGACGCCCCCGAGGCCGTACCAGGGAAAGAACAGGCTGATGATGAAGAGGACGTTGGCGCCGGCGGCGCCGAGCAGCTTCTGCTCGCGTGTGAGCGAGTTCACGTGATCACTCCTAGGTGAGACCGGTGGGCATTCGGACGGGATGCGCCCCAGGGCTCTTCTACGCGCCCCGCGGTGTCCCTTGCATGGTTCAGCCGGCGACCAGGTCAACCGGCGGGTTGTGACCGGGGATCAAGCGGCGCGGGCCGGCGGCGCGAATCGCGCGAAACGCCGTAAGGTGCTCCTCCCGGCGCGGGAAGCCCTCAGGGAGATCCATCCGCGCGAACCAGCCAGGATCCGGGCCCGGCGTGTCGCCCGCGATCGCCACGATGCCCTCGTCGGTGTCGACAAGGAACGCGACGTGCCCATCGGTGTGGCCGGGGGTCAGGATCCAGCGCACACCGGGCAGCACCTCGCCCGACACGCCGGACATGGGACGCACGGTGGCGCGGTCCCGCGCCCCGCGCCCCGCCTTCGCGTGGGGCGTGGCCAGCTCGATCTCGTGCGCGTGCAGGTCCACCTCGCCGAGCTGCGGCAGCGCCGAGACGTGGTCGGAGTGAAGGTGGGTGGCGAGGGCGGTGCGCACGTCGTCGGGCCCCAGCCCCCGCGCGGCCAGCGCGCCCTTCAGCATGTCGCCCTGGGTCATGTAGCCGGGATCGACCACGACGTTCTCGGGGCCGGTCAGCAACACCGTGTTGGGCCACGCGATCATGGCGTGGACCGCGTCGGGCAGGCCGCGGTAGGCGCCGAACGTGGACGCGGTCGAGGGGCCTCGCAGCTCGATGACGTCGTCACCGCGCACGGCGAACACGATCCTGTGGGTCGGAATCAGCACCTCGACCCGCCACGTCGTGGCTATCGCGCCGCCTCCGTGCGTGGAGGACCGCCCGCGGCGACCCGGTCGTGCTCGTAGCAGGGGGCCTCGCAGAACGGCGCGACCGGATCGTCGCCGATCCGGCTGACGCGCGTCGCCCGCGCGCGCAGCTCGAGCACCCCGCGCCGCACCCGCGGCGCCAGCGCCACTCCGCCCACCACCCCTCCCGCCAGCAGCCAGCGCGCCCGGCGGCGTCCCGAGGTCATTTCAGGAGTGAGAGGAACTCATCGACGGGAATGGCGGTGAGGGTCTGGAAGTGCGCCGTGCCGCGCGCCGCCAGCTCCACCGACACGCGGGCGATGACCTTCTCGTCGTCCGCCTCCACGATGTTGACGAAGTCGTAGGGGCCCAGCACCGCCCACTGTTGCACGACCTTGGCGCCCATCTGGGCGATCTCGTCGTTCACCTCCAGCAGGCGCTGGGGGTTGGCCTTCAGCGTGCCGACCCCGTGGGGGCTGAGCGTGCTGAGAAGGATGTATGTCGGCACGTGAACGAACTCCTTCGGGCCGCGGTCGGGTTCGGCGAGAGTACCACCGCGGAACGGAAACGGACCCGGAGCGGTACCGTGCGAGCGAATGGCCTCCTCGCGTCAGCCGGTGCCCTCGTCGCGCGCCCGCGCCCTGCCCCGGGCGGGACGGGCCGGCACCGCCCTGGTCGGCGTCGTCTCCGGGGTCGCCCTGGTCGTGTCGGTGTTCCTACCCTGGTACGCGACCAACGTCGGCCCGCCCTTCTCAGCGACCAGCGCGAGCGGGTGGGAGGCGACCGACATCGCGCGCATCGCCCTGGTCGCGGGCGTCGTGCTCGCCGCCGCCGCCGTGATCCTCGCGCTCGAGGAGCAGGGCGCGCTGAGGCTGGACCCCGGTTACGGCAACGCGCTCGCGTGGGTGGTGCTGGTGGCGGCGATCCTCGCCGCCCTGGCGGTCGGCTTCCGCCTGCTGGTGATGCCCGAGCCCGCCGAGTTCCTGTCCCGGCAGATCGGCCTCTACATCGCCGCCGCGGCCTGCGTCGGCGGCATCCTCAGCGGCCTCGCCGCCATCGCCACTCGCGGCTGAGCGCGGCGGCGCCGATGTAAGGGAGGTGACGTACTACCTCCCGCCACCCCGGGACGACGATTCCGGGCTCCATTCCATATCGGGCGTCCACGCCGCAACCGACGTGGCGCGCGAGCGTGGCAGCCCGCCGCCGAGCCTCGCCGACGGACGCATCGTCAGGATCGTGCGGATGCCCGCCGGGAACGTGGCGGCCTACCTGGGCTCGTGGGAGGTCGAGCCGCCGCCCGCGGGCCCGATCGACGCGCCCTATGGCGTGGTGGCGCGGGAGCGGCTGCGCCCCGACCGGTCGCGCCCCGGCGCGGTGCGCCGCCAGCGGCTTGCCGTCGTGGCCGAGGGGCAGGATGCGACCGCGCTCCACTGGTCGGCGCCCGAGCCCGTGACCGCCGAGGACGAAGCGGTCTGGCGACGAGCCCTCCAGCGCCTGTCGGCGTCGGGCGCGGGGGCCGGCTGGCGCGCGTAGCCTGCCCGGGTGATCGATCTGGATCTGGACGACCTGCGCGGCGCGTTCGGGCTGGGCGTGGCCGGCAACTTCGCCGGCCACCTCGAGCAGGCCGGTGAGGCGGACGACTTCTCGGCCGTCACGCCCACGGCGCCCGAAGCGCCGAAGGGCATCTTCCCCTTCTACGCGCCGGGCGGGGACACGTTCCTCGATGTGTTCCCGCTGTCGCATGACCGCATCGCCAAGCCCCGCTCGGAGGGAGCCGTCAACCTCCAGATCGAGCCCGAGGTCGGCCTTCTGTGCGCCGTCTCCTACGGCGCCGGCGGCGCCGTCACCGGCCTCGCCCCCACGGCGCTCGGGGCGTTCAACGACTGCTCCATCCGCCGGCCCGGCGCGCCCAAGATCAGCCACAAGAAGAACTGGGGGCCCGACTCGAAGGGGGTTGCCCGGCGCATCTTCGCCATCGGCGACATCGCGCCGACCGGGCTCACGGCGACCTTCCGCATCGCCAGCTTCCTGCGCCGCGACGGGGTGGTCGCCGCGTACGGCATCGACAGCCCGCTGCCGGGTTACTCCTACTACGGGCGGCGGCTGCTGGACTGGATCGTCGAGCGCCTGGCCAATCAGGAGGGCCGCGGCGGGAGCCCTCTCGAGCCGGTCGGCGCATATCTGGCCCGCTCCGGCAACCCGCCGACCGCTCTCATCGGCATCGGCGCGACCCGCTACACGCCGCTGGGCGAGAGCACCTACCTGCGGGCCGGAGACGTCTCGATCGTCATCGTCTACGACGCCGCCGTGACCCCACCCGACGCGCTGAGCGCCCTGGTGGAGGCCGGCCGCGAGGACGTCGTCCCGGCGGCCTCGGTGCTCCGCCAGGAGGTCTACGACTCCGTCGAGCCGGAGGCCCGGGCGCGGCCGATCGCGGAGTAGGCGAGCACCAGCAGGCCGATCGTGATCGCGACGAGCGCGACGAACAGCAGGTAGCCGGCGATCGTCCCCCCCTGGACCGCCACGCTCGCGGCGCCCGCCGCCAGCGCGGCGAGGATCGCATAGACGGCCGCGAGCGCCGCGGGACGCGTGTTGGGGTATCCGGACTGTGCCATCGACGGCGCCTTTCGCCTCGGGACGCGCTCAGCCTGATTCAACCACCACCCCGGCGCGATCGTCCGGGGTGATGGTTGAACGGTGTCGTTCGTCAGACGCCGACCGTGACGGGCGCGACCGCGAAGGTCAGCTCGTCGCCGTCGGCGTCCACCACGACCCGGTCGCCGTCGCGCACCTCGCCGGCCAGCATGCGCTGGGCCAGTGGGTTCTCGATGCGCCGCTGCACCAGCCGCTTGAGCGGACGGGCACCGTAGGCGGGGTCGTAGCCGTCCCGGCCGAGCAGATCGCGGGCCGCCTCGGTGATCTCGAGGGCGATCCCGCGGTCGACCAGCCTGCCGCGCAGGCGGGCCGCCTGGAGCTCGACGATCTCGGCCAGCTGCTCGCGGCCGAGGCGGTCGAACAGCACGATCTCGTCGACGCGGTTGAGGAACTCGGGACGGAAGTGCTCGCGGAGCGCGCCCATCACGCGCTCCTCGGCGATCTCCAGGTCGATCCCGTCCGTCAGGAACTGGCTGCCGATGTTGGAGGTCATGACCACCACGGTGTTCGTGAAGTCCACGACCCGGCCCTGGCCATCGGTCAGGCGCCCGTCGTCGAGCAGCTGCAGCAGCACGTTGAAGACGTCGCCGTGGGCCTTTTCGATCTCGTCGAGCAGCAGCACGGCGTACGGCCGGCGGCGTACCGCCTCTGTCAGCTGGCCGCCCTCGTCGAAGCCGACGTAGCCCGGGGGGGCGCCGATCAGGCGCGCCACCGAGTGGCGCTCCATGTACTCGCTCATGTCGATGCGGATCATGGCGCGCTCGTCGTCGAACATGAACGCCGCCAGGGCACGCGCCAGCTCGGTCTTCCCGACTCCGGTGGGGCCGAGGAAGATGAACGAGCCGATCGGCCGGTCGGGATCCGAGAGCCCGGCGCGGGCGCGACGCAGGGCGTTGGCGACGGCGGTCACGGCCTCGTCCTGGCCCACCACCCGCTCGTGGAGGCGCTCCTCCATGTGGAGCAGCTTCTCGACCTCGCCCTCCAGCAGGCGGCTCACCGGGACGCCGGTCCAGGAGGCGACCACCTCGGCCACGTCCTCCTCGTCGACCTCCTCCTTGAGCATCTTGCGCGAGACCTGCTGCTCGGCCAGCTCGTCGTTGGCCGTCGCGAGCGCCCGCTCGAGCTCGGGCAGGGTGCCGAACTTGAGGCGCGCGGCGCCCTCGAGATCGGCCTCGCGCTCGGCGCGCTCCAGCTCCTGGCGCGCGACCTCGATCTGGCCCTTGATGTCGCGGATGCGCTCGATGGTCGCCTTCTCCTGCTCCCAGTGCACGCGCATCGCGTCGCGCTCCTCGCGCAGGCTGGCGAGCTCCTCGCCGATCGCCTCACGGCGCGTCGCGGAGGTGGGGTCGGTCTCGGCCTCCAGAGCCTGCTGCTCGATCTCGAGCTGCATGATGCGGCGCTCGACGACGTCCAGCTCGGCCGGCACGGAGTCGATCTCGATGCGCAGGCGGCTGGCGGCCTCGTCCATCAGGTCGATGGCCTTGTCGGGCAGGAAACGCGAGGTGATGTAGCGGTCCGACAGGCGGGCGGCGGCCACCAGGGCGCCGTCCTGGATGCGGACGCCGTGGTGCACCTCGTAGCGCTCCTTCAGCCCGCGCAGGATGGCGACCGTGGCCTCGACGCTGGGCTCCCCCACCATCACCGGCTGGAAGCGCCGCTCCAGGGCCGCGTCCTTCTCGACGTACTTGCGGTACTCGGTGAGCGTGGTGGCGCCGACCGCGCGCAGCGCCCCGCGGGCCAGCATCGGCTTGAGGAGGTTCGCCGCGTCGACGGCCCCCTCGGCGGCGCCGGCGCCGACGATCGTGTGCAGCTCGTCGATGAACAGGATCACCTCGCCGGCGGCGTCCTCGATCTCCTTGAGCACGGCCTTCAGGCGGTCCTCGAACTCCCCGCGGTACTTCGCCCCCGCCAGGAGCCCGCCGACATCCAGCGAGATCACGCGCTTGCCCGCGAGCCCGTTGGGGATGTCGCCCGCGACGATGCGCTGGGCCAGCCCCTCGACGATCGCCGTCTTGCCGGTGCCCGGCTCGCCGATCAGGACCGGGTTGTTCTTGGTGCGCCGCGAGAGCACCTGGATGACGCGGCGAATCTCCTCGTCCCGGCCGATCACCGGGTCGAGGTCACCGCGCTCGGCCGCCTCGGTGAGGTCGCGGCCGTACTGCTCGAGCGCCTGGTACTTGGCCTCGGGGTTGGTGTCGGTGACGCGCGCGGAGCCGCGCACCGAGCGCAGCGCCGACAGCACGCCGTCGCGCGTCACTCCGCTCGCGCGCATCGCCTCCCGCGCCGGCGACGGCTCCTCGAGCAGCGCCAGCAGCAGGTGTTCGGTGGAGATGAACTCGTCGTTGAGGTTCTCGGCCTCGGTGCCCGCGCGGCGCAGCACACCGCGATAGGGGTTGGAGAGCTGCGCGCCGGTCGGCGATCCGCTCACCTGCGGGCGGCGCGCCAGCGCCGCCTCCGTTGCGGCCCGCAGGCCGCTCATGTCGGCCTGCGCCTTGCGCAGCACGGGCTCGACCACGCCCTCGGGCGCGTCGAGCAGCGCCATCAGCAGATGGTCGGGCTCGACCACCGGGTTGCCGCGCTCCGCCGCGAGGCTCGCCGACGCGGCGATCGCCTCCTGCGCGCGCTCCGTCGGCTTGTCAACGGCCATCGTCTCGTCCTCTCATCAGTCCCTCTTTCGTCTCACCACGGGGGCGTAGCGGGGCACGAGCGCGGTCTCCTCCCGCACGGCCAGCACCAGCTGCCCCCGCGCCGCGCGCGCGTCGGCGATCTGGCGCCGATGCTCGTCGACGCTCACGTCCAGTTCCGCTCTCAGATCGCGGATGCGCCGCTCGGCGCGCTCCAGCCGCTGCTCGAGACGCAGCACGCGCTCGATGCCCACCAGGTTGAGGCCCTCCTCCGAGAGCTCCTGGATCCGCCGCAGCAGCACGACGTCGGCCCGGGAGTACACCCGCGTGTTGCGCGCGGTGCGCCGCGGCGCGATCAGGCCGCGGCGCTCGTACACGCGTAGCGTCTGGGGATGCATCCCCGACATCTCGGCGGCCACGCCGATCATGAAGTACTCGCCGCTCACGAGAACAGGGTCTCCCGCGGATCGCGGCTGTCGAGCTTCGCGAACTTCTCCAGCGCGTCGCGCTGCTTGTCCGAGAGTTCCCGCGGCACCTCCACCCGGAGGGTCGCGATCAGGTCGCCCCGGCCCCCGCCCTTCAGTCGCGGCGCGCCCTTGCCGCCGATGCGCAGCGAGCGGCCATCCGCGCTCCCGGAGGGCACGGTCAGCTTGACCCGGCCGTCGAGCGTCGGCACCTCGACCTGGGCGCCCAGGGCCGCCTCGGCGAAGGTGACGGGCACGTTGATGACGAGGTCGTCGCCCTTGCGCGTGTAGAGGCGGCTCGGAGCGACACGCGTGATGACCTGGAGGTCGCCCGCCGGGCCGCCGCGCGTGCCGGCCTGGCCGCGGCCCTTGAGCCGCACGCGGGTCCCGTCCTTGACCCCGGCGGGGATCTTGACCTTGATCTGCGAGCGCGAGGTGGTGTTGCCGGTGCCGTGGCAGGTCGGGCACGGATCGTCGATCACGGTGCCGTTGCCGCCGCATCGCGGGCAGGGCTCGCTGAAGGCGAACGACCCGCCGTCGCGGCCGCGCACGCCGCGCCCCTTGCAGTCGGGACACAGACGCGGGCTCGTGCCCGGCTTCGCGCCGCTGCCGCCACAGTCCGCGCAGGCCACCGGCGTCTCGACCGAGACCGGCACCTGCACGCCGGCCATCGCCTGATCGAACGAGAGGTTGACCTCCACCTCGACGTCGGCGCCACGCCGTGGAGCGGGCTCGGCCGGGCCGCCACCACCGCCGGCGCGGGCCGTGCGGAAGATGTTCGAGAACATGTCGGCGAAGTCGCCGAAGCCGGCGCCGCCGGCCGCACCCGCTCCGCCCGGCCCGGCCGGGCCGCCATTGGCGCGACGACCGCCGAACTGCAGGCGCGCGTCGTACTCGGCGCGCGTCTCGGGATCCGCGAGCACGTCGTGCGCGTGCGAGATCTCCTTGAAGCGCTCCTCGGCCTTGGGGTCGCCCGCGTTGGCGTCCGGGTGGTGCACCCGGGCCAGCTTGCGGTAGGCCTTCTTGATCTCGTCGGCGCTCGCGGTCTTCGCGACGCCGAGCGTGGCGTAAAGATCATCCACCCGTGTTCGCCCTACCCCTTCTGTCGAATCAGCCGTTGGGCCGTGAGGCGATCACGACCCGCGTGGGACGCAGGACGTGGTCCGCGTGGCGGTACCCCTTCTCGATCACCTGGATGACCGTTCCCTCCTGGTGCTCCGGCGATGGCGCGGAGGCGATCGCCTCGTGCACCGTCGGATCGAACTGCTCGCCCTCGGCCGGGATCTCCTCGACCCCGTGGCCCGCGAGGAGCCCGGCCAGCTGGCCGCGCACCATCTCGAGCCCGGCCACGATCTGAACCCCCTGATCACCGAGCGCGGCAACCGCCCGCTCGAGGTTGTCCACCACGGGCAGCAGCCCGCGGACCACCTCGCGCGTCGCCCCGGTCGCGATGGTCTGGCGCTCGCGTTCGTTGCGCTTGCGGTAGTTGTCGAACTCGGCCTTCAGGCGCTGGAGCGCGTCCAGGTACTCGTCGCGCTCCGCCTCGACCCGCTCGAGGTCCGAGACCGGGGCCGCCTCCTCGGCGACCCCGTTGGCCTCGTCACCCCGCGCGTCGATCTCGGTGTCGGCGACCGGCCCGGCGACGTCCGTGTCGTCGGGTGTCCGGTATGGATCTGCGGGTCGCTGCGTCATGAGGCCTTCGTGGCGTCCTCGTCGATGACCTCGTACTCGGCGTCCTCGACGGTCTCGTCGGGGGCCGTGTCGCCGTTGGCGGCGGCCTCCTGCTGCGCCGACGCCTGCTGATAGACCTGCTCGGAGAGCCGGTGCAGGACGTCGGTCAGGCTCCCGGTCTTGGCGTCGATGTCGTCCGGGTCCTCACCCGCGGCGGCCGTCTTGGTGGCCTCGATGGCCCCCTGGAGATCGCGCCGGAGCGCCTCGTCGACCTTGTCGCCGTTGTCCTTGAGCTGACGCTCGGCCTCGTGGATGCGCGCCTCCGCCCCGTTGCGGGCATCGGCCACGCGGCGGAGGCGCTTGTCCTCGTCCGCGTGCGACTCGGCGTCGCGCACCATGTTGGTGATCTCGTCGTCCGACAGTCCGCTGGACGCCTTGATCTCGATCTTCTGCTCGTTGCCGGTGCCGAGGTCCTTGGCACCCACGTGGACGATGCCGTTGGCGTCGATGTCGAAGGTGACCTCGACCTGCGGAACGCCGCGCGGAGCCGGCGGGATCCCGACCAGGTTGAACTTGCCGAGGGTGCGGTTGTAGGCCGCCATCTCGCGCTCACCCTGGAGGACGTGGATCTCGACCTGGTTCTGGTTGTCGTCCGCCGTCGAGAAGACCTCGCTCTTCTTCGTGGGGATCGTGGTGTTGCGCTCGATCAGCTTGGTGAACACGCCACCCTTGGTCTCGATGCCCAGCGACAGCGGGGTCACGTCGAGCAGCAGCACGTCCTTGACGTCGCCCGCGAGGACGCCGGCCTGGATGGCCGCGCCGACGGCGACGACCTCATCGGGGTTGACGCCCTTGTGGGGGTCGCGGCCGGTGAGCTCCTTGACCCTCTCCTGCACGGCAGGCATCCGGGTCATGCCGCCCACGAGCACGACGTGGTCGATCTTGTCGCTCACACCGGAGTCGGTGAGCGCGCGCTTGGTCGGGCCCACGAGGCGCTCGAGCAGCGCATGCGTCAGCTCCTCGAGCTGGGCGCGGGTGAGCTGCAGGTCGAGGTGCTTCGGACCCGTCTGGTCGGCCGTGATGAACGGCAGGTTGATCTGCGACGAGGTGGTCGTCGAGAGCTCGATCTTGGCCTTCTCGGCGGCCTCGTAGAGGCGCTGGAGGGCCATCTTGTCGTTGCTCAGGTCGATGCCGTGGCCGCGCTTGAACTCGGCCGCCATCCAATCGACGATCGCCTTGTCGAAGTTGTCGCCGCCCAGGTGGTTGTCACCGGCGGTGGACTTGACCTCGAAGACGCCGTCGCCGATCTCCAGCACGGACACGTCGAACGTGCCGCCTCCGAGGTCGAACACGAGGATCGTCTGGTCGGTCTCCTTGTCGAGCCCGTACGCCAGCGCGGCGGCCGTCGGCTCGTTGATGATGCGCTTGATCTCGAGGCCGGCGATGGTGCCGGCGTCCTTCGTGGCCTGGCGCTGCGCGTCGTTGAAGTACGCGGGCACCGTCACCACGGCGTCCGTGACGGGCTCGCCGAGGAACGCCTCGGCGTCGGCCTTCAGCTTCTGCAGGATCATCGCGCTGATCTCCTGCGGGCTGAACTCCTTGCCGTCCACCTGGATCCGCGCGTCGCCGTTGGCGCCACGTACGACGGTGTAGGGGACGATGGTCAGCTCCTCGTCCACCTCGGCGTACTTGCGACCCATGAACCGCTTGACGCTGAAGATCGTGTTCTCGGGGTTGGTCACCGCCTGGCGCTTGGCCACGGTGCCCACCAGTCGCTCACCGCTCTTCGAGAAGCCGACGACCGACGGAGTCGTGCGCCCGCCCTCGGCGTTGGGGAGGACCTCGGGCTCACCACCGGTGAGAACCGCCACCGCGGAGTTGGTGGTACCGAGATCGATGCCGATCGTCTTGCCCATATGCGTGCTGCCTCCTCGTACCGGGATCGCCCCGGGATGCAATGTGTGAACGTCGCTTCGAGGAGTGTAGATCTAAGTCAGTTCATGTCAAGTCGGATCTGAGTGTCATCGACTCAGATCTTCGCGGCCGTCCCGGCGACCTCCCCGGAGGCGATGCCGGTGCGGCAGACGTCGAGCAGTACGCACTCCCCGCAGCGCGGGGCCCGCGCGACGCAGACCGCGCGCCCGTGGGCGATCAGGCGCATATGGGTGGCGAAGGCCATGCCGGGCGGCGTCCATCTCGAGAGGCGCTCCTGTGCGGCGGCCGCGGTCGCGCGGGGAGGGACGATGCCGGTCCGCAGCGCGATGCGGTGCACGTGGGTGTCGGCCGGCACGACGTGGGCGTCGAAGCAGAAGCACATGACGCAGGCCGCGGTCTTCGGCCCGACCCCGTTGAGCGAGGTCAGGAACGCCATGGCCTCGTCGAGGGGGATCGTCCCCAGCCACTCGAGGTCGGCGCCGCGCGGGTCATCGGCGATGCGGTCGAGCACCGCCTGGATGCGGGGGGCCTTCTGGTTGGCCAGCCCCGCGACCCGCACCGCGTCCTCCACCTCGGCGGTGGGCGCCCCGCGGACCTCGTCCCAGGTCGGGAACCTCTCCCGCAGCGTGCGGAAGGCGCGCTCCTGATTCAGGTCGGTGGTGCTGTGGCTGAGGAGGGTGGTGACGAGCTCGCTGACCGGGGGATGACGGCGGCGGAACGGCAGTGGGCCGTAGGCGTCGGCCAGCCGGCGGACGATCTCGAGCGTCTGGGCCCGGGTCCCGGCGCGCGAGGATCAGCCCTCGTCGGTCGCGGGCGGCGGCCCGGCGGCCGTCTCCTCGGCCAGGGATCGCTCGATCGCCTCGGAGGTGAGGGCGAGGATCGTCGGGACCCAGATCAGGTCCTCCGACGGATCGGGCGGCGGCGGGCCGGCGGCGAGGTGGCGCACCGCGGCCTCCGCCTCGGGTGCGTCGGGGGCCTCCGTGGACGCCACGGCGGCCCGCGCCCATGCGCGGATCTCGGGATCGCCGGTCGAGCGGGCGAGGACCTCGATGTCCTCGGGGCGGCCGCCGGCCTCCACGTACTCCGCGATCTCGACGGCGAAGTCCTCGGGGTCGAGATCCAGCAGGTCGGCTGCGATCGCCCCGGCGGCGCTGGTCGCCGCGATGGCGGCGTCGGGACCACCCTGGGCGATGCCGGCCTCGGCCGCGCGCAGTCGGGCGCGAGCCCGCGCCCCGGCGGCCGCGAGCTCGGTCGCGGCCCGGACGGCGAGAGCGCGCGCGAGCGGCGTGTCGGGGTCCTCGTCGGCCGCCCACTCCAGCACGACGTCGAATGCCTCCGCGTCCTCGGGATCGGCTCCCGCGCGGGCGCGCAGCAGCGCGGCCTCCATCGGCCCGCGCAGCTCGGCCCAGTGGGCGTCCGAGGCCGCCCCGGCGAGCTCGGCGGGGTCGGCGGTCGCGCCGCCCTCGTCCGAGAGGGCGCGGGCGAGCGCCCACGTCTCGGGGCCGAGCACGCCCCGGGGCAGGCTCAGCCCGGTGAGCGCCAGCACCCGCATCAGCGACTCCTCGGGCGTCATCGGATCGCGTGCTCGATGGCGCCGAGGCCCTCGACTTCGATGCGCACGCGGTCTCCGGGCTGCAGGAACACCGGCGGGACGCGTCCGTTACCCACACCCGGAGGGGTACCGGTGGCGATCACGTCGCCGGGTGCCAGGGTGAAGTTGCGCGAGCACCACGACACGAGGGCGGCGACCGAGAAGATCATGTCGGCCGTGGTCGCGTCCTGGCGCGGCTCGCCGTTGACCCAGCTGCGCACCAGCAGCGCCTGGGGATCGGGCACCTCGTCGGCCGTCGTGACCCATGGGCCGAATGGGCCGAACGTGTCGCCCCCCTTGGCGCGCACCCACTGGGGCTCGGAGCGCTGGAGATCGCGGGCGGTGACGTCGTCCATCACGGCGTAGCCGAACACGTGGTCCAGAGCGCGCTCGGGGGCGACGTCGCGAGCGGCGGTGCCCATCACCACCGCCAGCTCGGCCTCGTAGTCGAGCTGATCGGTGTAGTCCGGCCGGACGACCGGGCCGGAGGGGCCCACGATCGATGACACGAGCTTCGAGAAGATCAGCGGCTGGTCCGGCACCGTGCCGCCCATCTCCTGGGCGTGGTCGGAGTAGTTCCAGCCCACGCCGAGCAGCTTGCCGGGCATCAACGGAGGCGCCAGCTCGACGCCGCCGAGGGGCAAAGGGTCGCCCATCGGCTCCGGCAGCGCGTGGAATGCGTCGCGCACGTCGCGGCCGTCGAGGGGCTGGACGAGATCGCCATCGACACGACCGAGTCGGGTGCGACCGGCATCGAGAAACGTGCAGAGGCGCATGCGTCGCTATCCTAGACCCGCCGTGAGAGGCCCGTCCTCCGACGGGCGCCGACGCCGTCGAGGAGCGTTCGCGATCGCCACGCAGCTTCAGGAAATGGACCCCGAGTCGCCGTCGGGCATGTCGGCGGCGGTGTGGCGGCTGGTGGATCGCAGCCGTGTCACGCCCAACGTCGTCACGATCATCGGCTTCCTCGGGATCTGCGCGGCGGCCGTCCTCACCCTCGAGCGGCTCTGGGTCATCGCATCGCTGGTCTTCATCGCCTCCGGGTTGGTCAACTCACTCGACGGGATGGTGGCGCGCCACCAGGGACGGGTGACCGCCTTCGGCGCGTTCCTCGACTCGACGCTGGACCGGCTGGCCGAGGGCGTCATCCTCGGCGCCATCGGCATCACCTTCGCCCAGGACGGCCTGGACTGGGCGCTGGGGGCGGCCTTCGTCGCGCTGACCGCGTCGTTTCTCGTCTCCTACGCGCGCGCCCGCGCCGAGGGCCTCGGCATCCCGGGATCGAGCGGCGGGCTGATGGGCCGCCCGGAGCGTCTGGTGATCGTCGGGGCCGGCCTGTTCCTCGGCGGGCTCGGCGACGTGCTCGCCGTGCTGATGTGCATCCTCGCCGGGCTCAGCCTGCTCACCGCCGCGCACCGCGTCCTCCTGGTCTGGCGGGCATCGGACGGCCGCGGTGCGTAGAGCCGGCCGGCGAGGGGACGGCGCATGAGCGACGCTCTGAGGATCGCGTTGGTCTCGCCACATGCCTGGCCACCCCGCGACGACGTGGCTCACCACGTCGCGGCCGAGGCGCGCGCGCTGGCCGGCCGAGGCCACCGTGTGACCATCCTGGCGCCCTCGACAGACCGGGCCCTCGTCGCCGCCGGGCGCACCCTGCTGTTGCAGGCCCACTCGGACGACCCCGACGCGCTGCTGCCGCCGGCGGGCGGGGTGCTGGAGGTCGTCATCGGCCGGGCGTTGCTGACCGGGCCGGGACGCCGGGTGGGTGAGCCCTTCGACCTTGCCGCGACGCTCGAGACCACTCTGACGCGCGCGCCCTTCGACGTCGTCCACCTGCACGAGCCGCTCGCGCCCAGCCCGGCGCTCGCGGCGATGCGCCACGCGCCCGGCATCACCGCCGCGACCTTCCACCGCGCCGAGCCGCTCGCGGGCGTCGCGTTCCTGCGGCCCCTCGTGGACCGGGCGCTCGCCCGCGCCGACCTGCGTTTCGCGACCACCGAGGCGGGGCGCGTGGCCCTCTCGGAGATCCTCCCCGGCACGTACTCGGTGGTGGCGCCGGGCGTGGACATGGACCTCTTCGCCCCGCCGCCCGAGGGCGACGGACCGCCCGGCCTGGTGCTGGTGGCGCGCGGTCGCGACCGGGTGGGGGTGCGCTTCGCGCTCGGCGTGCTGCGCGGCGTCGACCTGGACACGGTCGGCCCCGTGACCCTGCTGGGCCCCGCCGACGCCCCGTGGCGCACCCGGGCCGCCGTGCCGAAGGCGTTGCGCGACAGGGTGTCGGTGGTCCCCGACGCCGGCCCGGAATCGCGGGCGGAGGCCTTCCACGCGGCGCGCATCGCGCTGATCGCGACGCCCGAGGACGTCATGGGTCCGGCGATGCGCGAGGCGATGGCGTCCGCCTGCTCCGTGCTGGCGCCGCTCGGCGCCGCGGTGGACGAGGCCGCGGTGCACGGGGTCGACGCCGTGGTGCTGCCGCCCTTCACGCGCGATGCCTGGAGCCGCGCCGTCGCCGAGCTGGTGGCCGACCCCGCCCGCCGGCGGGCGCTCGGCGCGGCCGCGCGCGCCCGCGCGGGCACCCGCACGTGGGACGATGTGGCGCAGGATCTCGAGACCGCGTACCGGGCGGCGATGGCCCTGGGCCTCCGCGAACCGGGCGTCGGCGAGGGCCGTGTGCGGGCCGACCTTCACGTCCGTCCCGGTCCGGACCTCTCGCCCGGCCAGATCGTGGCCGCCTGCCTCGAGCACGGCGTCGCGGTGGTGGCCGTCGCGGGGGCCGGGGACCTCTCGGCGGCCCGCGAGGCGGCGGACCGCGCGGTCGACGGTGTGAGCGTGATCATCGGCCAGGAGATCGCGACCTCCGAGGGGACGCTGGTGGGCCTGTACCTGTCCCAGCCGATCGCGGACGGCCTGACGGCAAAGGACACCGCCGAGGCGATCCACGCCCAGGGAGGGCTGGTGATGGCGCCGCACAGCACCGCGCCGGCGGCCGACGTGCTGCGCGGGCTGGCGGGCGCGGTTGACGTGCACGCGATCGCGTCGGCCGGCGACGAGGGGCGGGGGGTGGACGAGCTGGGCCTGTTGCGGCGGCTGGGGCTGCGCGTCGCCTGGGGCAGCGAGGCGGCTCGCCCGGAGGATGTCGGCGCCCGCCTCACCGAGCTGCGCCGATTCACGGATGCCGAGGGCCTTCTCAGGGCCCTGTCGGACGCCCGCCCGGCACGCCCGGGCCGCCGCAGCGCGACGCGCGCACCCGTGATGCGCGGTCGCGGCCGCGGTCGCCGCGCGCCGAAGTCCTGAAACGACGCCATGCAGGAGTAACGATCACTCCGAGAAATATCGTCGTCGCCAGTGACCCCTGACCCACCCACGCCACGCCCGACCCGCGCGGCGCGCAGCCGTCGGCCCGCCGCCGTGTCCGCCCTCGCCGGAGACGCTCCGGAGGACATCCAGGACGCCTACCAGCGGCGCGCCATCGCCGAGATCGCGGCTCTGAACGACGAGATCACCGCCTGCGAGCGCTGCAGCTCCGACGCGGAGCTGCCGGTGATGAGCTCCGGATCGCCCCAGGCCGAGATCATGCTCATCAAGTGGAGCGCCAGCCTGGCGGAGCGCCAGGAGGGCGTCGCCTTCTTCGGGCGCGCCGGCACGGCGATCCTGAAGAGTGTGCAACGGCTGGGCATCGACCCGCTCCAGCTCTACGGGACGCTCTGCGTCAAGTGCAGCCACCTGGACGAGTCCGAGGTCACCGAGCTGTGCATGCCGTGGCTGGCTCGGGAGCTCCACATCGTCCAGCCCAAGCTGATCGTGCCGATGGGCGAGCGGGTCGTCGAGGCGCTCGGGACCCTCGCTTTCCCGGCCAGCGAGCCCCTGCGGGACGAGCCCGGGGTCGTGCAACGCTGGACGCCCACCATCGAGGCCCTCGTGGTGCCCGACATCGACGCGTCACTCGACGAGCAGGGCGCCAAACGGGCCTTCTGGGCCGCGTTCCGGGCCATCGGCGACTGGCACCAGGCGCAGCCTCCCTACTGACCCACCCGATCGGCCGGGGCGGGGCGCGTGAAACGCGCGACCGCCTCGATGTGGGGCGTCTGGGGGAACATGTCCACCGGCCGCACCCACTCCAGCGTGTAGCCGCCCTCCACGAAACGGGCGGCGTTGTCGGCGAACGTGGCGGGCTGGCACGAGACGTAGACCAGCGTCGGGGGTGCGAGCTCCAGGATGCGCCGCACCGCCCCGCCCGAGAGGCCCGCGCGGGGGGGATCGACGATCGCGACGTCGGGAAGGGGCAGCTCCCCGCGGCGCTCGCGCAGCACGGCGCGCACGTCGCCGCAGAGGGCCGTGTGGTTGACGATGCCGTTGGCGCGCGCATTGCGGATCGCGTCCTCGACCGCCTCGGGCACGATCTCGATCGACACCACCTCGCGGGCCCCCGCGGCCAGCGCGATGCCGATGCTGCCGACGCCCGCGAACAGGTCGTAGAGCACCTGGCTGCCGTCGAGCCCGGCGGCCTCGGCCACGCGCTCGTACAGCAGATCGGTCATGCGCGTGTTGGTCTGGAAGAAGGCCGCGGCCGACAGGCGCAGCGTCACGCCCGCGACGCGCTCCTCGATCCAGTCCCGGCCGCTGACGACGCGGGTGTCGAGGCCCGAGGTCACCTCGGCCACACCGTCGTTGACGGAGTGCAACAGCCCGACCACCTGGGGCTGAGCGGCGCGCAGCGGCTCCGCCAGGCGATCCACGGCCTCCTCGGCACCCGGAGCGGTGACCACGGTCACCAGCACCTGGCCCGTCCCGGCGGCCTCGCGCACCATCACGTGACGGAGGGTGCCGACCTGAGCGCGCTGGTCGTACGGCTCCAGCCCCTCGGCCACCGCCCATCCCCGGACCTGCTCGCGCACGGCATTGCCGAGCGGCGAGGCCAACATGCACTCGGCGACGTCGATCACCTGGTCCCAGCGACCGCGGACGTGGAAGCCCAGCGAGAGGGCCCCACCGGGACCGGGAGCCGCCGAGTACTCCATCTTGTTGCGGTAACCGAAGCGCGCGATGGCCGCGTCGGGGGTGCGCACCTCGATGCCCTCGAGGTGGCCGATCCGCGCGAGGTGTTCGGCGACCTGCGCCCCCTTGGCCGCCAGGGCGACCTCGTACTCGACGTGTTGCAGGCGGCAGCCGCCACAGCGCGGGACGTAGGGACAGGGCGCCGTGACCCGGCTGGGACCGGGCTCCAGCACCTCGAGCAGATCGGCCTCGGCGAAACGCCGGCGTGCCTTGGTGACACGCGCGCGCACGCGGTCGCCGGGAGCGGTGTCGCGGCAGAAGACCACGAAACCGTCGTGCCGCGCCACCCCGGCGCCGCCGAAGGCCAGATCGTGCACCTCGAGCTCGAGGACATCGTCGCGGCGGGGGCGCTCCATCGGCCTAGTATGTCCGTCGTGACCGTCATCGCACCGGACCTCGACGCGTACCGCACAGACGTCGAGCGCTTTCTGGACGAGTCGGCGAACATCACGGACGACCGCTTCCGCGACCTGTTCTCGGCGGCGGCCGTCGAGGGCATCGAGTCGGTGGCCGCCTCCGGGGTGCCACGGCGCATGAGGTCGCTCGCGCGCTTCGCCGCCGAGGGCTACATCCGCGCCTCGAGCGCCAACGAGAGCGCCGAGATCGAGGAGATCATCCGCCTGCCGATCGTCGGTGGTGGCGCCGGAGCGGTCGCGCTGCTCGACGTGGACGGGCTGCTGGGCGCCGAGCCCGACCGCGAGCGCCGTCGCGACCTCCAGCGCGCCCGCCTGAGGGCGATCGACGCTCACCTCGCCCGGTTGATCGGGGAGGCCCGCCTGCGTCGCGACGACGCCGCGCGGCTGGTGAAGGCGCCGCGCGCCACGGCGCTCCTGGCCCGCGTCGCCGGCATCCCCCTGGGCATCGTGGCGGCCGACGGGATGCGGATACTCGACGCGACCGACGACGTCGCGGCGCGGGCGATGGACCGCGCCTCCCGCGACGCGCTCGGGCTCGCCCTGGGCGACGCGACCGCCGCCGACCTGCCACGCCTGGTGCGCGCGCCCCAGCTCGAGAACGAGCTGATGCCCGCCGGCGCCGCCGCTGCCGTGGAGCGCACCTGCGAGCTGCTCGGCCTGAGCGACCGCGCGGGTGTCGGAGGTTCGAGCCACGCCGGCCTGGTCGGGTACGCCGAGACACTGCGCACCGCGGGGATCGCCCTCGCCCACAACGGCGCCTCCGGTCGCCTGCCCGTCGAGGCCCGTCGCCTCGGCGATCCCGCCCTGCGCCGTGCGCACGGCTTCCTCCTCGAGGGCCTGCTCACCGAGCCTGCGTGGCTGACCCGTGTGCTCGACGCGCCCGACGGCACCGACATCGCGCGTGCGGCACGCGCGGTCCGTCTGCTGGGTGTGCGCGCCGCCGCCGCCCGCGCCGCGGCGCTGGGCGACCACCCCGGCGACGACCTGCTCGCGCGGGCGACCTGCGTGGGCTGGCCCGATGAGCTGCGGCTGGCCGATGAGCTGTCGGGCCTGCGCTCCGCCGACGACCTGCGCGCGCGCGCCTTGGCCGCGGTGCTGCGCGCCCACCTCCGCGAGAGCTTCGGCGAGCGCTGGTTCGCCGACGCCGGCGCGGGGGCCCTTTTGCGGGAGCTGTGGCTGGAGGCGGGAGACCTCGACCCCGAGGTGCTCGCCGTGGAGCTGGGCGCCGCCGGGCTCGATCCCGGCCTGGTCGTCGCGGAGGCCCTCGAGGGCCTCGACTAGACAGAGGTCGCGGTGCTCCTCGAGGGGAATGTGCTGCGGGGTCGCACGATCGCCCCGGGGGCGGTGGGCATTCGCGACGGCCGGATCGCGGAGGACGTCTCCGGCCCCCGGCACGCCGTGCCCCCGGGATGGACCATCTGCGCCGGGTTCGTTGACGTGCAGGTCAACGGCTTCGGGGGCGCCGAGGTGGGCGACGACCCCGGCCAGCTGGCCGCTGTGGCGCGGGCGCTGCCGGCGACCGGCGTGACCGCCTTCTGCCCCACCCTGGTCAGCCGCTCGCCCGCCGACTACCTGCGCGCCGCCGACGCCCTGCGGGCCGCGACCGTGGACGGGGTCTGCGCGCGCCCCCTGGGCGTGCACCTGGAGGGCCCCTTTCTGGCGCCCACCCGCCACGGCGCGCACGACCCCGCCGTCCTGGTCGTCCCGAGTCCCGAGGCGGTCGACCGGATGCTCGCCGCCTTCGCGCCGGCCATCGTCACGCTGGCGCCCGAACTCGCCGGCGGCCTCGCGGCCGTCCGCCGGCTGCGGCGCGCGGGCTGCGTCGTCGCCGTCGGCCACACCGAGGCCGATGCCGCGACCGGCCGCGCCGCGATCGCCGCCGGAGCCGGGCTGCTGACGCACGCGCTGAACGCGATGCGCGGCATCGAGAGCCGCGCGCCGTCGGCCCTGGCGGCGTTCCTCGCCCATCCCCGCGCGCGCGTCTCCCTGATCGCCGACGGGATCCATGTGGCGCCGGAGGTCGCCGCCGTGATCGCCCGGGCGGCCGGACGCCGCCTGGTGCTGATCAGCGACGCGGCATCCGCCGCGGGCGCCCCGCCCGGCACCTACCGGCTCGGCGCGCTCACGATCGTCTCCGACGGCCGCCGCGCGACGGCCGGCGGCCGCCTCGCCGGGAGCGCCCTGGGCATCGACCAGGGCCCCGCGACGCTGATGGGCGCCGGTATCCCGCGCGCCCGGGCGCTCGCCGCCGCGGTCGAGGCGCCGCGGCGACTGCTGGGCCTCGCCCCAGGGCTCACCCCCGGCGCACCCGCCGACGTGGTGGTGCTCGACGCCGGGCTGGTTCCCCGTCTGACGCTGGTCGGCGGCCGGGTGGCCCACGCCGATCCCGACCTGCCCTTCGCTATCCGTACACGTCCTCGCGGCGGTGCGTGAGCGCGGGCAGGCGCGCCCGCACGTCCGCCATCCGGGCGAAGTCGAGGGTCGCGACCGCGATGCCCTCCCCGTCCGGTGCGTCCGCGAGCACCGCCCCCCACGGGTCGACGATCATGCTGTGGCCGTGGGAGACCGTTCCGTCGGCGTGACGACCGACCTGCCCGGCGGCGATGACGAACACCTGGTTCTCGATCGCCCGGGCCCGCACGAGCGGCTCCCAGTGATCACGCCCCGTCGCCCGGGTGAAGGCCGACGGGATCACGACGACCTCCGCGCCGAGTAGGGTGAGACGCCGATAGAGCTCGGGGAAACGCAGGTCGTAGCAAACCGACATCCCGACGCGGCGTCCCAGCACCTCGGCCACCACGATCTCCGAGCCGGCCGCGGTGGCGGCGGACTCGCGATAGGAGACGCCGCCCACGTCAACGTCGAACATGTGGAGCTTGCGGTAGATCCCGGTCACCCGGCCGTCGGGAGCGATCAACAGGCTGGTGTTGTGCACCCGCCCGCCGTCGGCGCGCTCGGTGACGCTGCCGGCCAGGATCGCGACCCCCATCTCGCGCGCCCATCCGGCCGCCGCCGTGATGGCGGGACCATGGAGCGTCTCGGCGCCCTCCGAGGTGCGTGGGCCGTGGATGAAGGGCCACTTCTCGGGCAGCACGATGAGCCGTGCCCCGGCCGCCGCGGCGTCGCCCACGAGCGCGCGCGCGGCGGTGATGTTGCGACCCCGATCGTCCCCGGTCGTCATCTGGACGGCGGCGACCGTGAGAAGGTCGCTACCATCGCGGGGAGAGCGAGCATCTGGAGGCGGCATGTCGACGGAGATTCTGTCGCAGATCGAGGACGTGTTGGAGCAGATCCGCCCGGCGCTCCATGCGGACGGCGGCGATGTGGAGTTGGTGGAGTTCGACGACGAGGGTTTCGTGCACCTCTCGATGATGGGCTCGTGCGGCGGATGCCCGATGTCCACCGCCACCCTCACGCTCGGCATCGAGGCCGAGTTGCGGCGGTCGATTCCCGAGGTGGAGGGCGTCATCACGGTCTGATCGCCCCAGGGCGTTTCGGATACCATGGCGCCCGCCGCATGTCGGCGGGGTGTGGCGCAGCTTGGTAGCGCGCTCCGTTCGGGTCGGAGAGGTCCCCGGTTCAAATCCGGGCACCCCGATGGTGGCGAGTCCAGGGCGGTTCCCTCCGCGCTGGATTCGTCGTGCCCCCGGCGGCGGTCAGGCCGTCGCGACCCCCGAGGGCCCGAGATCATCGGCGGGGGGCTCGTCCGGCTCCGTCGGCTCGGCCATCGCCCGGTCGCCGCGCAGGCGCAGGCCCAGCAGCGGGAAGACCGCGGTAGAGACGATGCCGGCGACCACGAGGCTCGCCGCGGTGGCCGAGGTCATGTGCCCCTCGCTCACCGCGATCGTCGTGATGGCCACCACGAGCGGCAGCTGCGTGGCGCAGAAGAACGCGAGCGCCCAGCGATCGCGATGGTCGAGGTCGTGCCGGTAGAGGACGAGGGCCGGAACGCCGCGCACGACGAGGAACAGGGCGAGGAACAACGGCACCTTGATGAACTCGACCGGGTCGCTGGTGAGCGCGTCAACGTCGACGCTGACTCCGCTGACCACGAAGAAGAACGGGATCAGGAAGCCGTAGCCCACCGCGGTGAGCTTCGACTCGAGCACCGCCACCTCGCGCCCCTGCAGCGCCAGTCGCAGGATGATGCCCGCGACGAAGCCGCCCAGCAGGAGATCCAGTCCCAGCGAGTACGCCAGCCCGGTGAGCGCGAAGATGATCACCACCGTCGTGCGGATGGCCAGCTGGCCGCTGGTCTCGAGGGTCCTCTCGAACATGTCCCAGCTGCGCCCGACCGAGCGGACGGCGAGGATCCCCGCGCCGACCGCCAGCGCCACGAACGCCAGCAGGATCGCCGTCTCGCTGAGAGGGCTCCTTGTCGAGAACACGAGGGTGACCAGCAGGATCGGGCCGAACTCGCCCATTGCCCCGGCGCCGAGCAGGTACTTGCCGAAGCGCGAGTGCAGGTCGCCCGCGTCCCGCAGGATCGGCACCAGGGTGCCGATCGCGGTGGTGGCCATCGCCGAGCCGACGAACAGGAGCGAGAGGACGATCCCCAACATCGCCAGGAGGCTGCCGAACGTGTACGCCAGGGCGAGGGAGATCGCCCACCCCAGGAGCCCGAGCCGGAGTGGATGGCCCTTGATGTGATCGAAGTCGATCTCGTAGCCGGCGAAGAAGAAGAGCATGCCGAGGCCGAGGTTGGAGAAGAAGAGGACGAACTGATCGGGCCGGGCGAAGTCGAGGAACTCCGGCCCGATGAGGATCCCGAAGACCAGCTCGAGCACGACGACCGGGAGCACGAACCGACTGCCCACGATGCCCACGACGAGCGCGGCCAGCGCCGCCGCGACGACGATCGCGAAGAAGGCCTGCGTGTCGATGCTCACCATTGCGCAGCCCCTCGGCGTCAACGCGATCCCGCCCCCGTGCGCCGGCCTCCGTCGCGCCGTCGGGTGACCTCTTGGGGCATGCCGGACGACGCGCGGCGGAGGCGGCTGTCCGCCAGCCTACTTGCGCGCGCGGGCGCGCCGGGAGGCGATCGCCCGCGGGCCCGCGGCGGTGCACGACGCACCGATTCGGCGGCCGGCCGGGGCACCGGGTGGCCTCGTTCGCGGGCGGCCCGTCGGCGGCCGGCCCAATTCACGGTTAACGCGGCAGTCACCGGGTTGTCTCAAATGTGTCGCACACGATACGGTCTTGCCTTGCAGCAGGGCGCGAAGGAAGACGAGATGACCGGAGACACTCCCGACAGGACGGGGCTCGACGTCGAGATCGTGGATCCGCCTCGCGGCGCCGTGACGCGTGCGCTCGGGGTGACGAAGCGGCCCTTCGAGACGTACCCCTGGCTGATCGAGGTCGCGATCTTCGCAGCGGCGATCGTCGTGTACCAGGTGTCGCGGGTGCTGGTGATGGGCAAGCCCTCGACCGCGTTCGAGAACGCTGCCGGGATCATCCACCTCGAGAAGAGCTCGGGCCTTTTCTTCGAGACGAGCATCCAGGGATGGGTGCTCAATCACATCGAGATCGCCGAGGCGCTGAACTACTTCTACCTGTACGCGCACTGGACGATCACGCCACTCTTCTTCATCTGGCTCTACAAGCGGCGCCAGCACCTCTACCCCTATGTGCGCAACGCCTTCCTGGCGGCCAACGCGCTCGCGCTGGTGGTGTTCATGGTCTACCCCGTCGCGCCGCCGCGGCTGGCCGGGGCCGGCGACGGCTTCGTCAACACGCTCAACAAGGTCAGCAACATCGATCTGCACGGCGGCGTCTTCTCGGGATGGTTCAACCCCCACGCGGCGGTCCCTTCGATGCACTTCGGCTACGCGATCATGATCGGCGTCGTCGGGATGCTGCTGCTGAGCTCTTGGCCCCTGCGGATGTTGGCCCTGGCGTACCCGGCACTGGTGTTCATCACGATCACCGGGACCGCCAACCACTACGTGCTCGACTCGGTGGCCGGTGGCGCGGTGGTTGCACTCGGGTTCCTCGGAATGTGGGCGTGGATGAGCGCGCGCGGCAGCATGGGCATCCCCGCCCGCTCCCGTCTCAACCGCCTGAACTGACCCCGGGCGTCAGGCGCGCGCCGCGTCACCCAGCAGGTCGCGGGCGATCACGAGGCGCTGGATCTCGCTGGTGCCCTCGTAGATCTGGGTGATCTTGGCGTCGCGGTAGAGGCGCTCGGCCGGGTACTCCCCCGAGTAGCCGTAGCCGCCGAGGGTCTGCACACAGGTGTCCGCGGCCTCCACGGCCACCGCGCTCGCGAACAGCTTGGCCTTGGCCCCGACGGCGGCGTGCGGCTCGCCCGCGTCGCGCAGGCGCGCGGCGTGGAGCGTCAGCAGCCGCGCCGCGTCGAGCTTGGCGGCCACCTCGGCCAGCGGGAACTGGACCCCCTGGAGGCGCGCGATCGGCCCGCCGAACGCGGTGCGCTCGCGCGCGTAGCCGACGGCCACCTCGAGCGCGGCTCGGGCGATTCCGCAGGCCTGCGCGGCGATGATGATGCGGCCCGAATCGAGGGTCGCGAGCGCCACCTTCAGGCCCTGACCCTCCTCGCCCATCATGCTCGAGCCCTCGAGACGATGGTCGTCGAAGGCCAGCTCCACGGTCGATGACGTGTGCAGGCCCATCTTGGGCATCTCGCGCCCGACGGTGAACCCGTCGCCCGGCTCGGCCAGGAAGCACGAGATCCCCTTGGCACCCGGGCCACCGGTACGGGCATAGAGCACGAAGACGTCGGCGAACCCGCCGCTCGAGATCCACTGCTTGGCGCCGCTCACCCGCCAGCCGTCGCCGTCGGCGCGCGCCGCCGTGCGGATGTTGGCCGTGTCGGAGCCGGCGTCGGGCTCGGTGAGCGCGTACGCGGCGAATCGCTCGCCGGCCGCGAGCCCCGGCAGGTAACGCTCCTTCTGCGCCTGCGTGCCCGCGCGGAGGATCGGCGCCGCGCCCAGCGAGTTCTGCACCGCCACGCCGGTCGAGGTGCCGGCGTCGGCCGCCGCAACCTCCTCGATGATCAGCACGAGCGAGGTGTAGTCGAGTCCGGCGCCCCCGAACTCCTCAGGGATGATCACCCCGAGGAAGCCCAGCTGCCCCATCTTCTTCAGCACCTCGACCGGAACGTGGTGGTTCGTGTTCCACTCGGCGGAGTGCGGGGCGATCTCCGCCTGCGCGAACTCGCGCACGAGGTCCTGGATCTCGCGGTGGGTGTCGGTCAGGCCGGCGTTGGTGGTCACGTGTCTCCTACCAGTGGGCGGGGTCGCGGTATGGGCCCCACACCTCGCGGAAGACGCCGCAGAGCTCGCCGAGGGTCGCCCCCGCGACGGCGGCCTCCACCAGGCGGGGCATGACGTTCTCGGTGCCGCGGCAGGCGACGGCCACCGCCTCGAGCGCGGCGGAATGGTCCGACGGATCGCGGGCCGCGCGCCACTCGCGCACGCGGGTGATCTGCGCGCTCTCGGCGGTCGGATCGGCCCGGTGGATCTCGATGGGCGGCTCGTCCCGCTCCACGTGGGCGTTGGCGCCCACCATCACGCGCGCGCCGTCCTCGTACTCGCGCTGATAGCGGTACGCCGCCTCGGCGATCTCCGACTGCGGGAATCCCTCCTCCACCGCGGCCACCATGCCCCCGCGCTCGTCGATGCGCCGGATGTAGTCGCGGGCCTCGGCTTCGAGCTCGTCGGTGAGCTGCTCCACCAGCCACGAGCCGCCCAGGGGGTCGGCGACGTTGGCGGCGCCGGTCTCCGCGGCGATCATCTGCTGCGTGCGCAGAGCGAGGGTCGATGACGCGATCGTCGGGAGCGAGAGGGTCTCGTCGTAGGAGTTTGTGTGCAGCGACTGGGTGCCGGCCATCACCGCGCCGAGCGCTTCGATGGCGGTGCGCGCGAGGTTGAGCAGCGGCTGCTGAGCGGTCAGCGAGACCCCCGATGTCTGGGTGTGCGTGCGCAGCTGCCACGACTTCGGGTTCTTCGCGCCCACCCGGTCGCGCATCAGGGAGGCCCACAGCCGGCGCGCCGCGCGGATCTTTGCGACCTCCTCGAAGAAGTCGATGTGGAAGTTGAAGAAGAAGGAGAAGCGCGGCAGGAACGCGTCCGGATCGAGACCGCGCGCGACCAGGTCCTCGACGTAGGCGAGGCCATCGGCGAGCGTGAATGCCAGCTCCTGAGCCGCTGTCGCCCCGGCCTCGCGGATGTGGTAGCCCGACACCGAGATCGGGTGCCAGAGCGGCATCTCATCGGCGCAGAACGCGATCAGATCGGCGACCAGGCGCATCGACGGCCGCTCGCCGACGATCCACTCCTTCTGGGCGATGAACTCCTTGAGGATGTCGGTCTGGAGCGTTCCGCGCAGCGCCGCGCGGGGCACGCCCGACTCCTCGGCAGCGGCCACGAACAGCGCGAGCGCCACGGGAGCCGGGCCCGAGATGGTCATCGAGGTGGACACACCCGAGAGGTCGATGCCCGCGAACAGGCGCCGCATGTCCCCGACGTGGGCCACCGATACGCCCTCTCGCCCGACCTCGCCGGCCGCGAGCGGATCGTCGGGGTCGTAGCCCATCAGCGAGGGCATGTCGAAGGCCGTCGACAGACCGCTCTGGCCCTGCGAGAGCAGGTGATGGAAGCGGGCGTTGGTGTCCTCGGGCGACCCGAAGCCGGCGAACATGCGCATCGTCCAGAGCCGGGTGCGGTACATCTCGGGGTGGATGCCCCGGGTGTACGGGTAGTCGCCCGGCGCGTCGGCCGGACCGCCCGGGCCGACGTACACCGCGGCCAGCGGATGGTTGGACATCGTCGTCGTGCGATCCGGGGCGGGCTCGGGCGGCGGCGCCGCCTGCGCGTCCGGATGCCGGGTATTCGCGCCTCGTGCCACGGCCTCACGCTATTATTCGGAAGTCCGACTATCAAGTTGACCAGTGGAGGATGGGTGCAGGACAAGGCCAGGACCCGGGCCGACGACCCCGTCGAGGAGGCCGCCTTCCAGTGGGCCCGGCGCTACCCGGAGGCCGCCGGCTTCCGCGCGCTCGTGTCACTGGTGCGCGGGTACTCCGCGGCGGTGCGCGAGGTGGAGGCCATCCTGCGACCCCTCGAGCTCAACATCTCGCGCTTCGAGGTGCTGCTGCTGCTCACGTTCAGCCGTTGCGGGGCGCTCCCGATGATGAAGATCCGCGACCGCCTGCTGGTGCACGGCTCGAGCGTCACGTATCTGGTGGACCGCCTCGAGGAGGCCGGCCGGGTGGCGCGCGAGGCCGACCCCGGCGACGGGCGCGTCTCGCTGGTGCGCGTCACGGACGAGGGGCGGCGGGTGACCGACCTGGCCGCGCAGGCGCTCACGGCGGACGGCTTCGGCAGCTTCACCGCCCTCGACGAGGGCGATCTGGAACGTCTCTCGGAGCTGCTGGGCGCGCTGCGGCGAGAGCCCGGCGCCTGACCCTGGCAGACTGCCCGAGCATGGCGATGCCGCATCACAAGTACCGGCCCTTCCCCACGGTCAACCTCCCGGATCGCACGTGGCCCGACACGGTCATCGATCACGCCCCCGTCTGGGTGTCCACCGACCTGCGCGACGGCAACCAGGCCCTGGTCAACCCGATGGACCTGGCGCGCAAGGAGCGCGTGTTCCGGCTGCTGGTCAACATCGGGTACCGCGAGATCGAGGTGGGTTTCCCCTCGGCCTCCAAGCGCGACTTCGATTTCGTGCGGCACCTGATCGAGAGCGAGCTGGTGCCCGACGACGTGACCTTGCTGGTGCTCACCCAGGCCCGCGAGGACCTGATCGCGCGCACGTTCGAGAGCATCGAGGGAGCCCACCGCGCGGTCGTGCACCTCTACAACTCGACCAACGAGGCGCAACGGCGGCTGGTGTTCCGGATGGACCGCGACGGCGTGCGCGATCTGGCCGTGCGCGGGGCGCGGTGGTGCGCGGAGCGGGCGGGGGGCCTGCCGACCGACTCGGTGCGCTTCGAGTACAGCCCCGAATCGTTCATCCTCACCGAGCTCGACTTCGCCCTGGAGGTCTGCGAGGCGGTGACCGACGTCTTCGCGCCGACGCCCGAACGCAAGCTGATCCTGAACCTGCCCGCGACCGTCGAGATGTCGACGCCCAACGTCTTCGCCGACCGGATCGAGTGGATGGGCCGTGAGCTGACCCGACGCGAGAGCATCGTGTTGAGCGTCCACCCGCACAACGACCGCGGCTGCGCGGTCGCCGCCACCGAGCTGGCCCTGATGGCCGGCGCCGAGCGGGTCGAGGGCACGCTGTTCGGCAACGGCGAGCGCACCGGCAACGTGGATCTGATCACCCTGGCGCTCAACCTCTACACCCAGGGAATCGACCCCGGCATCGACCTGCGCCGGGTGGACCACGTGCGCGCGGTGATGGAGGAGGTCACCGAGCTGCCGGTGCACCCGCGCCACCCCTGGGTGGGCGACCTGGTCTACACGGCGTTCTCGGGGTCGCATCAGGACGCGATCAAGAAGGGCATGGACGCGCGCCAGCGGGCGAACCAGGTGGAGTGGGAGGTGCCCTACCTGCCCATCGACCCCGCGGACGTGGGCCGCACGTACGAGGCGATCATCCGCGTCAACAGCCAGTCCGGAAAGGGCGGCACGGCCTACGTGCTCCAGGCCGAGCATGGGCTGGACCTGCCGCGCGGCCTGCAGGTCGAGTTCGGGCAGGTGATCCAGCAGATCGCCGACGGCGAGGGCATCGAGGTCTCCCCCGGGCGCATCTGGACCGAATTCCAGGCCGCCTACCTGTCGCTCGACCAGCAACTGCAGCTGGTGAGATCACGCGTCGAGGCCCCGGTCGACGAGCCCGACATCATCGAGGTGGTGGTGCGCTCCGGCGGCGTCGAGCGCACGCTGGCCGGCGAGGGCAACGGCCCGATCGACGCCTTCGTGGACGCGCTCCGGCGTCAGGGTGTGACCCTGAGCGTGCGCGACTACCACGAGCACGCGACCACCCAGGGGGAGGACGCCCTCGCCGCCGCCTACGTGGACGTCAACGTGGACGGCCTCACCCACTGGGGCGTCGGCCTGCACGAGAGCATCGTCACCGCATCGCTGCGCGCGATCCTCGGCGCCCTCAACCGGGCGGGCGTGGCCCTCTAACCGTGCGATTGAGCGCGCGGGTCCCGCTGGTATCTTCCCGGCCGATGACCGGCACCCTCGCGGCTCGCGGCGGCCTCCTCGCGAGGCTCGTGCCGGCCCTCGTGCTCGCGTTCCTGGCGGGCGTGCTGTGGTCGGCGGCGCCCGCCGCGGCGGCCACGGCGACCACGGCCGAGATCGACCTCGCGCGGACCTACGCGCCGGTGGTGAAGCTGAAGGACCAGGCGCGGTCGTGCGCGTCCGGTGAGCCCTACGAGCCGGTCGACGTCGACCTGCTGATGGGCAACGACGAGGTCGCGCTGCGGGGCCCCTGGGACGGCACCAACATCGTCAGGGTCGCCCCGACGGCCCAACGGCTCTCACGCGGTCTTCTCGGCTATCACCTCGACTTCCCCGGCGACGCCCTGCGGCCGGGGTGCACGTACGAGGAGTTCTCCAAGCGCCTCCTGGCCCGCGCGCCCAGCACGGCGTACGCCCGGGTTGTCACCCAGGCGGACGTCCCGGACCGCCTCGCCCTCCAGTACTGGTTCTTCTACGTCTTCAACGACTGGAACAACAACCACGAGGGCGACTGGGAGATGATCCAGCTCAACTTCGACGCCGGCACGCCGGAGCAGGCGCTGGCGCGCGGGCCGTCGGAGGTGGGCTACAGCCAGCACTCGAGCGCCGAGCGGGCCGAGTGGGGCGACTCCAAGCTTCAGGTCGTCGATGGCACGCACCCGGTCGTCCACCCGGCCGAGGGATCCCACGCGAACTTCTTCGACGCCCAGCTCTACCTGATGAGGAGCGAGTCCGAGGGCGTGGGCTGCGACGATGCCCGCGGCCCCTCGCGCACGCTCACCCCCGATGTGGCGACCGTGCCGACGGCACGCTCCGACTACATCCAATCGTTCCCCTGGCTGGGGTTCGACGGCCGGTGGGGCGAGCGGCACGCGGGTGTGTTCAACGGCCCCACCGGGCCGAACGACAAGCTCCAGTGGACCGAGCCCTTCACCTGGGCGAAGGAGAGCTGGCGTGACACCAGCTTCGCGGTCCCCGCGAGCAGCGCGGTGGGGACGAGCGCGACCGACATCTTCTGCGGCGTGGTCGCCGCGGGCTCCGAGGTCCTGCGGAGGGTGAAGGCCCACCCGGGCGCGTCGTTCCTGGTCATCGGCGGCCTCGCGGTGCTGCTGCTCTGGGGGCTCTCGCGCACGCGGTGGGAGCCGTCCACCCCGCTCCGGATCGCACGGGTGCGGCGGTGGGGGCAGCTACTGAGCGCGTCGTGGCAGATGATCATCCGACATCCGCGGCTCTTCCTCGGGATCGGCCTGCTGTTCGTGCCGGTCGGAGTCCTGATCGCGTTGCTCCAGTGGCTGCTCTTCCACCTCACGAGCCTGTCGGCGCTCGTCGACGAGGCGGGACGGGGCAACGCGTTCGTCGCCACGCTCGCCGTCAGCATCGGCCTCGTGCTCACGCTGCTCGGGTTCGCCCTCGTGCAGGCGGCCACGGCGCGCGCCCTGGCCGACATCGACGCCGGCCGCGCGGTGACCGCCCTCTCGGCCTACCGGGCGGTTCTTCCCGACATCCGCCGCCTCCTCGGGGCGCTCGCCATCGCCGTCGGCATCGCCCTCGTCCTGAACCTGGTGGTGGTGCTGATCCCCGTCGCGATCTTCCTGATCGTGCGCTGGTCGCTGCTCGGCATCGTCGTCGGCGTCGAGCACCGTCCCGCACCCGGCGCGCTGCGGCGCAGCGCCGAACTCGCGCGCGGACGCTGGTGGCGGGTCGCCGGCATCATGCTCGTCGCGGTCCTCGCGCTGTTCGTCGGCCCGGCGATCGGCGTGCTCTTCCTGATCCTCACCGGCGCCGCGTTCGACCTGGTCAACCTCATCTCGGCGCTCGTCTACGTGGTGTCGCTGCCCGCCGCGGCGGTCGTTCAGACCTACCTGTACTACGACCTGCGCGCGCGGCGCGAGTCGGAGCCCGTCGTGGTGGACGGACCCGGACCGGCGCCGCTCAGGGGGACGAGCTAGGGGGCAGGGACGGCGTCGGCCGGGCGCGCCGAACGCCGTCCGTCACCGACCCGCGGTGTTTCCTCCACGGCGTGGTGGGTATCTGCGGGGCTCGTCGCGCGGCGCCCTGCCGGGCGTTCGACGCCGACCAAGGGGGGATCGGGACATGGGCCGCGACGTGGCACGGGAAGCGGAACGTCCGGGTGCACGGCCAGGCCCCGTGCGGGCAGGCGGGATACCCGCGAGCCCCCAACGCGCTGCGGCCGTGGACGAGCAGACCGCCGGGCCGACTGCCGAAGCCCCCCAGGAGCAGCACCGCCCGGTGGGAGTGCCGCAGAACTCGTCCCTGTTCGCGACGATCAAACGCACGATCACCGAGTCGATCGCCGACGGGCTCACCGACTGGGCGGCCGCGCTGACCTACTACGGCCTGCTCTCGCTGTTCCCGGCGCTGCTGGCGCTCTCGTCGATCGTCGGCCTCTTCGCCGATCCCCAGCAGATCACTGACGTCATCGCGAAGGTCGCTCCCGACTCGGCCATGGAGACACTGTCGGGCCCCATCGACTCGATCACCTCCAACAGCCGGGCCGCGGGGGTGGCGCTCGTCCTCGGCATCGCCGGCGCCCTGTGGGGCGCGTCGGGTTACGTGAGCGCCTTCGGTCGCGCGTGCAACGTCGTCTACGAGACGCGCGAGGGGCGGCCGTTCTGGAAGCTGCGACCGTTCCAGGTCCTGGTGACCCTGGTGCTGGTGCTGCTGCTCGCGCTGGTGACCCTTTCCCTGGCGCTCACCGGGCCGGTCGTCGAGGCCGTCGCCGATTCCCTGGGCCTCGGCTCGACGGCCCAGAGCGCCTGGGCGCTGGCGAAGTGGCCGATCCTGGCGGTGGCCGGAGTGCTGATCCTCTCGATCCTGTATTTCACGTCGCCCAACGTGCGCCAGAGGGGCGTCGCCGCGATCGTGCCGGGCGTCGTCGTCGCGCTGGTGGTGTGGGGCGTGGCGTCCGCGGGCTTCTCGATCTACGTCGCCAACTTCGCGTCCTACGACCGGACCTACGGCACGCTCGGGGGCGTCGTGGTGCTGTTGGTGTGGATGTGGCTCGGCAACGTCGCGCTGCTGCTGGGCGCCGAGGTGAACGCCGAACGCGAGCGCAGCGCCGAGCTGCGCGACGGGGTGCCCGGCGCGGAGCGCGAGATCCAACTGACCCCGCGCGACACGCCCGAGCGACCGGCCACGGAGTAGGCGACTGCCGAATCGCGTCAATCCTGCGACCGATCGGCCCTTCCGACGCGGCGGGGGGCGCGAGGCGGCGGATTCCCGCCGCCCGCAGGCGCGCGACTCAGCCGGCCCCGTAGGCCACCGGGAGCGCCGGATTCGCGCTCCACTCGCTCCAGGCGCCGTCGTACACACCGCGCACCGGCACGCCGACCAACTCCAGGGCGATCATCGCCACGGTCGCCGAGACGCCGATTCCACACGTCGTGATCACCGATCGTGGCGGTTCCTCGGGATCGATGCCCACGGACATCGCGAGGCGACGGATCGCGGCCGGGCTCTGGAAGAGGCCGGTGGCCCCGTCCACGAGCTCCTGATACGAGAGGGCGAGCGCGCCGGGGATGTGTCCGGTGGCGGGCTCCTCGGGCTCGCCGATGTAGAGGTGGCGGGGACGGGCGTCGACGACCACGGCGCCGTCCGCTCGCGCGCGCTGCAGATCGTCGAGCGTGAGCCGTAGCTCGGTCGGCGTCCGGACCGGGAATGTCACGGGGCTCGGGGTGTCCGGCGCGTCGGAGATGGGGCGTCGCTCGTCGGACCACGTCCGCCACCCGCCGTCGAGCACCTTCGCATCGACGCCGTGACAGCGGAGGGCCCAGGCGATGCGGGCGGCATGGATGCCGTAGTAGTCGTCGTAGGTCACGACGATCTCGTCGCCGGAGATCCCCAGGGCGCCGGCGTCGAGGGCGAAGTCCTCGGGCTCTGCGAGCTGGAAGGGCACCGGGTGGTCTCGGTGCACGAAGTCGCGGGTCCAGTCCACGAAGACGGCGCCGGGAACGTGTGCCCGCTCATACTCCGCGCGCTTGGCGTGCGGCAACGCCGAGCTGGGATGGCGACCGCGGGCGTCGAGCACGCGCAGCCGTGGGTGGCCGAGATGGGCTTCCAGCCAGTCGCCGTCGACCAGCGGGCTCGCCGGTGCCGTGATGGGAGGTGTGCGCTGCATGACCGTGCTCCTCGCGTCGGGTGCCGATTCCTGCGGTGCCCGAAACGCTGCCGCGGCACCCTTGGCGCATGATTGGCGAAGGCTTGGAGACCCGGCGGATCAGTCGCCGCGCAGCAGCCGGGCGTGCAACTCCTGCAGCGCCGCACCCGGCGACACGCCCAGCTCCTCCCTCAGGAGCAGGCGCACGGACTCGTAGGCCATCAGGGCCTCGGCGCGGTTGCCGCCGGCCGCCAGGGCGGCGATCAGAAGCAGGTGTGCGCTCTCGCGAAGCGGCGCGCGTCGCACCAGATCCCTGCCGACCCTCACGGCGGCGGCGTCCTCCGCTCCCCCGATTCCGAGGCACGCCTGCCCGTAGGCCTCGAGAGCCCGCATGTGCAGGGCGTCCACGTCGCGCCGGCACTGCTCGGCCCAATCGGCCTCCTCCGTGGGGAGGAAGCCCCGTGAGGCGATGAAGAGCGCCGTCTGGGCCGCAGCCCATGCGCGAGGCCAGTCCTCGACGGCGAGAGCCGACTCGGCGTGGTGGACGGCCTCCCGGGCCACCTCGAGGTCGACGCTCGCGCCGTCGGGCAAGAGGATCCGCAGTTCACTCCGGCCGCAGAGGTGCTCGGCGCCGAGCAGCCTGCGCAGCTTCGAGAGCAGGGCGGCGAGGGCGGTCTCGGCGGCGGGTGGAGCGTCGGTCGGCCAGACGGCCGCCACGAGCGCGTCTCTGGTCGACACGCGATTCCGGTTGAGGACGAGGTAGGCGAACAGCAGTCGCCCCTGGCGCCCGGGCAGCTCCGCCTCCCGGCGCTCACCCCGCCACTCCACCACGAGGGGGCCACAGAGCTGGATGCGTGTTTCGGGGGTCGGCTCCAAGGTTCTCCCAGCCTAGAGCCAAGGCACGACGCTCATCGTGACGTCGCCCGATCAGCACACGGCAACGAAGGGACAACACGATGACCACCACTCCGCGACAGTTCGATCCTGTCGCCTACAAGACCACGACGAGGGCCCAGTGGGAGACGGCGGCCGACAGCTGGCACGCCTGGGGACCCACCATCGAGGCGTGGCTGGGGCCGGCGACGGAGCTGATGCTCGACCTCGCCGGCGTGTCGGCCGGGGGCAGGGTGCTCGACATCGCCGCCGGAGCCGGTGGCCAGACGCTCGCGGCCGCCCGGCGGGTCGGCGCCCGGGGAGCCGTGCTCGCCACCGACATCTCCCCGGCGATCCTGCGCCACGCCGGCCGGGCCGCCGCCGACGCGGGCCTCAACAACGTCCTCACGCGCGTCATGGACGCCGAGGCGCTCGAGGTCGAGCCCGCGACCTACGACGCCGCCATCTCCCGGGTCGGGCTGATCTACCTGCCCGACCGGGAGGCGGCGCTCGCCGGGATGCGCCGCGCCCTCAGGCCCGGTGGGAGGGCGGCGGCGATCGTCTACTCGACCCCCGAGCGCAACGGGTTCTTCTCGCTACCGGTCTCGATCATCCGCCGCCGCGCCGAGCTGCCTCCTCCGGCCCCGGGCCAGCCCGGCCCGTTCAGCCTCGGCGGGGAGGACGTCCTCGCTTCGGCTCTCCGCGAGGCGGGGTTCCGCGACGTGGAGGTCAGGACGGTCACGGCGCCCCTGAGGCTGTCGAGCGCCGCGGAGTGCGTGCGCTTCGAGCGCGAGTCCTTCGGCGCCCTGCACCAAATGCTCGCCGGGCTCGACGACATCGCGCGAGAGGAGGCATGGGCGCAGGTCGAGCGCGAGCTGGCCCGCTTCGAGGGCCCGGACGGCTTCATCGGCGAGTGCGAGCTTGTCGTGGCCGCGGGCACCGGTTAGAACACGGTCATGGCCAAGATCATCAACTGCGAATGCGGATACGTGGCGCGGGCGGCCGCCGACGACGAGGTGATCGACCTCATCCAGGAGCACATGCGAACCGATCACCCCGACCTGGCCGGCAAGGTCTCTCGCGAGGAGCTCGTGGGCTGGATCCAGGAGGACTAGCGGGACGCGGCGGACCGACGGGGGCGGGACCGACAGCCCGCCCCCGTCTCGGCTCGCATGGCAGGGAGAGGACGACGAGAGCCCCGCCGCGTGGCTGTCAGCGAGTCTCCTCCTCGCGGCGCTACTCGCCGATCACCAGCTCTCCCCGCGCGGTCTGGATGCCGACGGAGTGGATGCCGGGGCCCGCGTCGGGCCCGTGGCGCAGCGGCAGCCCGTGGTCGCCCAGCCAGGCGTCAAGGAGCTCCGGGGCGTCGCCCACCTCCACGAAGGTGAATGCCCCCGGTTCGCAGTCGTGGCCGGCTTCGCGGTAGCGCGCCTGCGACAGTCGCATGCGGGCCTCGGAGTCGATCTCGAAGGAGATGAAGAACGGAAGGGGGTAGCGCGACATCCCGGCGGTGCGGAATACGCGCTGGGAGCCGTCGGCCATGTCCATCATCCCCGACTGGACCGGCAGACCGCGCCGACGGGCCGTCTCGTCGAGGTCGTCAACGCCGAGCGCCCACCACAGCAGGCGGTCGCGCCCGGCGAGAGTCTCCGACAGCCAGGCTCCGTCGCCGAGCGTCGGATCACCCACTCCGAGCAACTCGAGGAAGGTGGGCGGCGCCAATGGCACGACGCGGTTGGTCGTCCCCCCTAGATGAATGCCGCCTGGCACCGATCCCAGGCCGTGCTCGCGACGCAGGCGCTCTGCCGCGACGTCAACGTCCTGAACCCCGTAGATCACGTGGTCGATGTACATACCCTCACTCGGCATGTCGCCTCTCCCTCGGAGCCCTTGCTGAGCGCATGCCTCCCGTGGGGCGAGGATGACCCGGGCCGAGCGCCAGCCCCGGGCTCTGCCGGCCTCTCGGGCGGAGCAGGAAGACGAGACTCGAGCCTGGCCGCCCCGGAGGTGGAACGCATCGGGGAAAACCGGCAGGGCGCGTGCGGGGAACTCCGCGTCGCGCGGCGGCGGCCGGCCGTCGCACACCACGTGCGCTCCCGCCTCGACGGAAGACGGGGACCCAAGGGCCGGGTTCGATCGGCGGGGATCGGCCCCGGCGAAGTGGGCAGTACTGGGATCGAACCAGTGACCCCTCGCGTGTGAGGCGAGTGCTCTCCCGCTGAGCTAACTGCCCGGGAATCGGCTGGGAGGATAGCCGATGACGGCCCGGCGGCGGCGGCGGCGTCACGCTCGGGAACCGCTCGGCATCGTGCGGTGGTCCAGAACCGACCCGCTTCCGCTCATCCCGCGACCTGCTTATCTGAGCGCTTCCGTGGCCAACGACCGGATCCCATGAAGCTCGACGCGATGGCGTCGCCGTGGGCCCGGGCCGCCATCGCAGCGGGCGCCCCGACGGCGACGCTCGGCGAAGGTCTGGACCTGCACCTCAACTCGCTCGTCTGCCGGCGCCCCGTCGCTCCGAGCCGCGCGTACGACGGAGTCGGGCCGCCAGGCGGTGGAGAGGTTCTCCGCCGCCGACGGGAATATTCTGAGCGCGGGGACGTCGTGGTTCCGCACCGATGCGATCCACCCGAGCCCCGCGGGAGCGATCGCGCGCGCAGGGCTGCTCACGGCCACGTGACCAACGCGGGGACGACCACGTGAGCACTTCGCCACCGAGCGGGCGCACGGCGAGCGCCCCTCGGCTGCCCTACATGCCGGGGGTGGACGGCCTGCGCGCCCTCGCGGTGGGGGCCGTCGTGGCGTACCACTTCGGCGCGGGCTGGCTGCCCGGGGGATTCCTCGGCGTCAACGTGTTCCTGGTGATCAGCGGCTACCTGATCACCTCGCTCCTGCTGGCCGAGCTGCGCAGCAGCGGCCGCATCGATCTCAGGCGTTTCTGGCTGCGCCGTGCCCGCCGGCTGCTGCCCGCGCTGTTCCTGATGATCGCGGTCGTGATGCTGGCGATGGTGATCTTCCACCACGGCGAGGTGGCGCGCCTGCACGGCGCGCTGCTGGCGTCGTTCGGCTACGTGGCCAACTGGTACTTCGCGTTCGCCGATGTCCCGTACTTCGAGGAGTTCGGCCGCCCCTCGGCGCTCCAGCACCTGTGGTCGCTGGCCGTGGAGGAGCAGTTCTACCTCTTCTGGCCGCCGATCATGGCCATCGGCATGAGCATGTTCGGCCGGCGACATCTGCTCACAGGAGTGCTGGTGGGAATCGTCGGCTCCACGATCCTCTCGTGGGTGCTCTGGGAGCCCCTCAAGGACCCGTCGCGCATCTACTACGGCACCGACACCCGAGCCGTGGGTCTGCTGGCGGGCGTCGCCCTGGCCTTCCTCTGGCCGGCGCACCGGCTGCGTCCGCTCCCCCCCGGGCGGCCGCGACTGGTGCTCGACCTCGTGGGCGTCGCCGGGCTGATCGGCCTGACGATCCTCATGCTGACGCTCGGCGACCTGGACGAGCTGCTCTACAGGGGCGGTTTCCTGATGGTGGCGGTCACCACGGCCGCCCTCCTGGCGGTGGTCGCCCACCCCTCCTCGATCCTCGGGCGCGCCTTCGGCCTCTCGCCGCTGGTCTGGCTGGGCGTGCGCAGCTACGGCATCTACCTCTGGCACTGGCCGGTGCTGATGCTGAGCCGGGCGAACCAGGACGTCCCGTTCGGGGGACCGGTGCTGACCGTCCTGCAGCTCGCACTGATGCTCGGGGCGGCGTACCTCTCGTACAGGTACGTCGAGCAGCCCTTCCGCCGCCACGGCGTCGCGGGCACCCGCGAGGCGATCACGCGCTGGAGCGCGAGCCCGCGGCCCGCCGTCCGGTTCGCGGCCCCGGCGGTCGCGTTGGGGGTCGTCGCGCTCGCGATCACGGTCGCGGTGCTGCCGCGCGAGACACCCCGCATCCCGGGCCTCACCGGCACGGCGCTGGCCAAGCAGCAGGCCGCCAACCTCGCCGCCGCACGGCCGGGACCGGGCGGCGTGAGCACCGCCAGACACGACGCCGACGCCCCCGCCGGCCAGCGGCAGTGGCGGCCCGTGCTGGCGGTGGGGGACTCGGTGATGCTCGGCGCGTCACCCCGGCTGCTGCCCGCCCTCGGTCGCGGAGCCGTGATCGACGCCCACGTCTCGCGCCAGTTCGACGCGGGGGCCCGTATCGTCAGGATGCGCGTCGCCGCGCTGAGACCGCGCACCGTCGTCATCCACCTCGGCAACAACGGCTTCGTCCCGTTCGCCGGCCTGGAGTCGCTGCTCAAGAGCCTGCGGTCGATCCCGCGCGTCGTGCTCGTCAACGTCCGCGTGCCCCTCAGGTGGCAGGACTCGGTCAACGGGGCCCTCGCCTACTCGGCCAGGCGCTACGCGAACGTCGTGCTCGTCGACTGGCACGACGCCTCAGGCGGCTCGGGCCTGCTGGCGGACGGCACCCACACCACGCCGACGGGCGCCCGGCTCTACGCCCGGATGATCTCGAGGGCCGTCCGCGCCCCCTGACCACGGATCGCCGTGGACCCGGATCGAGCCGCCGTGGCAGGCCACCCACACGCGGCGGGTGACCGGCGCGCAGGTGATGGCATCGGCCGCGCGACGGCCGGAGCGTCCTCAGGCGAAGGTTGTTGCCGACGACGGCGGCGGCGGAGATCCCCCGGCCGCCACCGGGGGTCCCGCTGGGACGGAGAGGGAGGGATTTGAACCCTCGAGACGGGGAACCCGTCTACGCGATTTCCAGTCGCGCTCCTTCGGCCGCTCGGACACCTCTCCCGGTCGGCGATGCTAGCGCACAGGCCCGCTCTTCCCGGCCGGGGCGCGCTGCTAGCCTGCCCCGCGGAGGGGTGGCAGAGCGGTCGAATGCGGCGGTCTCGAAAACCGTTTCGGGGTTTAGGCTCCGACGGGGGTTCAAATCCCCCCCCCTCCGCTCTTTCCGTTGATGGAGCGGGATCTGAGAAGGTCAGATCCCGCTTTCACTCTCCCGTCAAGACCTGCCAAGTCCCGTCGTTCCTGGCGCTCACTGGCGCGCGACTGGCGCGCACTTCATGGCCGTGCCAGCCAGCGACGTCGTCAGATCAGCCAAGCTGGGCCACCGCGCTGCCGTATCGGCGCGCGCGAGGTCGGCATCGAGCGGCCCCGCTGTCCTCGTCAACTGCGGAGGCCGCGGGGGAATCGCGGGGGTGTTGTCCCCCAACGAGACGGTCACGCCCACCGGATTCCGGGACCTTGTCCGCCGAGGACGCTCGGCCGTAGCCTGTTCACAATGTCGCCCGCCGTGGAAATCACTGACCTAGACGCTTTTCGCGAACGGCTGAGGAGCGGCGATGGCGTTGTGGTCATCGCCGATCCGAGCCGCCCCGAGCCGATAGCCCACGTCACCGACTGCCGTTGGCTGACCGAGGAGAATTTTAGGACCAAGGTGCTGGAGTTCGGGAATCGGAACGGTCGCTACGTCTGGTTTGCCACCCTCGCCGATGCGCAGCGCCAGCTTGGCGCCCGGCGGTGCGGTCACTGCGGGTGATGACGCCCGCTTTCCGTTGAACCATCAGGTCTTCCGAAAGTTGGTGGACGAGCATGGCGGTGCCGGCGCATCCCAAACGATGCCTCTGGCTGGCGCCGCATGCGGCGCGCCTTGCGCAGGAGGGCCGGTGATCCCTGTGACGGCGGGCGGCTCAGCTAGCCGGGCGATGCGGGAGGCGCGAGGTCGATCCGAAGTTCCTCGAGGCACTCCTGGGCTCGCTCGGGGCCTAATCGCTCGAGAAGGTAGCCGAGCAGGTCCTCTTGGCGGGGCTGCCCGAAGACCATCCGGTACACGGCCAGCGAGCGGCGAAGGTCGCCGATGCGGTCGGCCTCGCGGCTGAGCGGCAGCACGGGCACGTGGCGCTCGATCTTCGCCATGGCGTCGCGTTCGGTGGCGGCCAGGGGATCGTCCTTGGCGGGGTAGACCCAGAATGGGACGAGATCGGACGATCCGCTCGGCCGATCGCGCTGGCCGAGGTCGAAGAGACGCTCCCAGGGATCGCGCGCATCGGCGATCGCCTCGAGCCCGTAGCGGCGGGCGAGGTTCTTGCGGACCGCGTGGTTCTTGAAGCGGTGCACGCGGCCCTCGCGCTGCTCCAGGTCAACGGGGTTGTGGGGCAGGTTCCAGTGAACGACGGCGTGGCAGTAGGGGTGGAAGTCGAGCCCTTCCTGACCCACCGACGTCGTGGCTAGAACGAAGGGCCAGAAGGGTGAGTTGAAGGCGTCGCGCACGTGCTCGGCCGTCATGGCCTCTCCGCCGCCGTCGCTGGCGGTGCGTTCGAAGCGGCGCGCGAAGCGGCCGCGCAGCGAGACGCTGCCGAGCGCGGGCCGGCCCGCGTCGAACTCCACGACGTCCGCGCTGAGGCTCGATGCGCGAAGGCCGACGGCCTGCGAGATCGCCGAGGCAAGGCTCCGAGCGGCCTCGTCGGGCGGGCGGTCGGCGAGCCGCATCGAGTCGTAGAGAAGATGGGCGTACTCGTCGAGGACGGCCTGGAGGTTGCCCGCGATGGCGTACTCCACGAGGCGGCGCCAGTAGGGCTCGGCGCCGTTCAGGCCGCGCAGAAGAGCGGTGGCCTCGGGAGTGTTGAAGAGGCCGCGAAAGCCCCAGGCCGCACCGGCCGCGGCGTCGCGGAGATCGTGGTCGGCACGCGACTCCCACTCGGCGCGTTGGCGGGCGAGCGCCCGCAACATGAGGGTGCCCGGTGCGCCGAGGGCCATCTGGGCGACGACCTCGGCCAGGTCGTCGGGCGCGGGCCCGAGCCCCGACGGGTCCTCCACCGTCCGGAGCGCAAGCGCGACGTGATCGGCCCACCGCGAGCCATCGCTCTGCCCCTCGCCGTCGCCGCCACTCCAGATCGCGCCAAGGCCGGGCCGAGACAGCCACCGCAGGCTGGCGGCGCGGTCGTCCGCCGCGTCCAGCAGCAGCGGGGCGGCCCAGTACCACTGCTCGTCGGGGCGGCCCTCGCCACGCCGAGCGCCGAGGGCCTCGAGACGCGGCTCGAGTTCGATCGCGAGTGCCACCGCGATGTCGCCGAAGCGCCGATCGTCGCCGGCGACGGTGGCCGGATCGATCAGGCCCGCGAGGGCGGTGCTGGGATAGACGAGGGCGAGCACCGGCATGCCCGTCAGGCGGTCGTCACCGCTGGATCGATCCACCGTGAAGTTGAGGAGGGGCCGGCGGCGGCGGCGCGCCTCCACCGTGTTGCGGGGCGCTTGCTCGTGCGAGCAGATCATCCGCCGCTCGGCCTCGTAGCTCACGAGGCCCGCGATGACCTTCGGGACCACCTGCCACGACGAGAAGATGAGGCGCTTGGTGATCTCCCCACCGGGGGTCAGGGCGGCAAAGGGACCTTCCGCATCCCAGTACGCAAGCGACGGGGGCATCCAGAGCAGCCGCCAAAGACCCCTCTCGATGACCTCCTCAATCAGGCCGCGCAGGCGGGCGTTTCCTGGATCGAGGCGGCGATAGGCCTCGATGTCGCGGCGGTCGAGCAGGCCGCGCGCGCGCCGCAGAAGATCGCCGATGGCGCGGTCCTGGGGCTCGGCCTCGACCGCCGTGCGAAAGCTGCGCTTGAACTGGTAGCCATCCATGAACTCGAGGCAGTAGGGGGCCGACTTCCAGTATTCGACGGGCTCGCTCTGTCTCAGATGCCGGCCCACCGCGGCGAGCGTGAGGTATCCGTCGATGTCGGCGGCCTCGAGGCGGAGCCCGGCACCGGCAACCTCCTCCAACATGCCGTCGCGATCGGCCGACGCAGCCAGGCGCTCGGTGCGGACGATCACCGAGCGAAGGCGGCGCTCGAGGTCGCCCCGGGCGGCACCGAGGTCGGCGGAGACGCCGTCGGCCAGGTCGTAGAGGCCCGACCGGTAGCGCCGCAGGGCATCGCGCAGCCCGTCACGGTCGGCGGGATCGGCCACCAGGAAGCCGGCCGTCTTGAGGAAGTCGCGGTAATGGTCGTCCCCCGCCGCGTCCTGCGAGAGCGTGTACATCTTGTACGGCGTGGCCGAGAGAAGCAGCACGCGCACGTCGTTATGAGCGTCGGAGTAGGTGAAGAGCTGTTGCGCGAGCGTGCTCGCGTCGTCGTCGCCGTCGAGCAGGTGCGCGAAGCGCTGGAACTCATCGAGGATGACCAGGTCGGGCTCCAGCGCGTCGACGCAGACGAGCGCGAGTCGGCGTCGCATATCGCTCACGAACGCGGCCTGCGCGGCCGCGTCCACGGCCGGCGCCGAGCCACGCGCCAGACGGAACCGATCGCAGAGTTCCTCGAAGTGGGAGCGATCCGCATCGGTGAGGCACGACGAGAAGCGAGCTGCGAGCTCCTCGTCGATGTCGCCGGGGCGGGTCCAGCTCACCGTCTCCCGGAAGCTCTGCGCGCCCGCCCAGCCGCGCAGAAGGTGATTGGCGCCGCGCGGCAGGCGGCCCCACGTGCGCGTGAAGAGATGCCAGAGGAGGGCCCGCTCCGGGGCGGCGCCGAGGTGGCTGCCCTTCTCGAACGACGTGCCGGGCGTGAGCGAGACGAAGTTGACGCGGTTGGCACTGAGGTGGTGCAGCTTGGTCGGCAGGAGCGTGATGCGCGATGCGAGCGCGAAGTTCTCCTGGCCCGGAAGCCGCAGGCGGGCGATGTTCTGACGGGCAATGTCGGCGTTCGAGCAGATGTAGACCACGTCGATGCGCTCGACGTCCTCCCACAGGTGATCGACGGCGCGGGCGATGAGGCCGCGGGCGACGAGGGTCTTGCCGAGGCCCACCTCGTCGGCGACGAGCATGCGATGGGTCGGCGACGGGTCGGCGTAGAGCCGTTGGAAGGCGTAGTCAACGGTGCGCCGCTGGAAGTCTTTCAGGCCGGAGAGGACCTGCTCGAGGTTGGGACGGCTCGTGCCGTTCACGCGCGCATCGCCCGACGGGCGGCGAGAAGGGCAGGCCAAACATCGTCGAGTCGCTCGGGCAGGCGCTCGCGCCCCTCGGACGAGGCCTGAAGATCCTCGATCACCCGCGCGATCTGATCGATGCGACCGGGATCGCGCGCAAGGGCACGAAGCATCGGCTCCAGCAAGGGAAGCCCGGCGCTCGCGCCGCCATCCCCGTCGAAGCCGGCGCCAAGCAGCCGGCGGAGGTCGCCGAGCCGGTCGGACGCTCGCGACTCGTCGGCCGCGAGCAGCAGCAGCAAGAAGCGCAGCAGGTCGCGGCGGCTGCGGATCAGCTGCGACAGGACGACCGCGGCCCGATCAGAGGGGGCCCCCTCGAGCGGCACCGCGAGGGTGAAGCGCTCGCTCTCACCGCTCGCCGAGATCGTCAGCGCGACGGCAAAGAACGCGCTCAGCTCGCGCACCTCGAGACCAGTGAACTCGGCGTGGGCCGGCCCCGCGAGGCGGAGCGGCACCGCGCCCCCCGCCCCGATGCTGATCGGCTGGCAGGTGGCATCGACGCCCTCCGGCACGTCGAGCTCTCGGGCGGGCCGGGACTCGAGCCGGAGATCGAACGTGCCGTCGTCGACCGATGGGGCGATGGTGGCCCGCATCGAGGTGCGGACAATCGCCGAACGCGCCGCGTCAAAGAGGTGGCGCCGGCGATCCTCGTCGGGGTCGACCGGCGCGGGGACGTCGTGCATCCGGTAGCCGTCGAGCATGGTGCGCATCCCGGGCACGCCGCGGGTGCCGTCGGACAGGAGAGCGTCGATCCCGCAGACACGCTTGCGGCCGGTGAGCTCGACCATGAACTCCACGTTCGCGCCGAATGCCTGATCGGTGGCGTTGGCCGATCCCGTCCACAGACGGGCGTTCCACCCTGCGTCGGCGACGTAGACCTTGGCATGGAGCCCAGTCGGGGCGGCTTCCGACGCGACGGCCTCGCCCTCATTCTCGCGTGGCTCGGCGACGGCGTGGTCCGACAGCACCAGGATCTCCACGTAGCCCGCCAGCTCACTCGATTCGACCTTGGCCAACTCCTCAGGGCGGGAGACGAGGACGTTCGTCTTGCGGCGTCCCGCGAGGCGGGAGAGTCGGGCGCCGCCGACGAAGGGCGAGACGACCAATAGTCGGTCGATGCGTCCGGCGAACGGGTCCTCGGAACGCCCGTCGAGTCCCATGGGGTGGAAGGCCGCCAGCTCGAGCCCCTCGGGCGCCGCGAAGCGTGCGCGGCGGATGTCCGCCGCGAGGGAATCCACGTCGTCGGCGATGCGATCGGACGGTGGATTCACGGCCATTCCGGGCAGAGCCGTGATAAATCGGGCGAGGGGAGCGCTCTCGGCGACGTCGCCATCGGCGACCGGGGCGTCGAGCACCAGCAGCGTGTCCCAGGATCGGTCGAAGGTGAGGTTGCGGCTGGAGCACAGCAGGCGGAGGACGGGAGGCCCGTCGTCGGCCACGTAACGCACAAGCCAGACCTTCGGGTGGAAGAGGCCACCGGGACGCGGTGCGACGACCGGAACCACGCTGTCCTCGAGGAGGGCGAACAACGGCTGGCCGGGCTTCGGCACGGCGACGTGACCGGCGTCGGTGAAGACCGTGATCCGCCGGGCGTGCCGGCGCGCAGCCTCCAGGAGCGCGAGGGGGTCGACGACCGGCCGCCCCCCGTCCGCCTCGGTGATGTCGATCAGGCTGAACGCGAGGGGCGCGGTGAGCAGGGCGAGAAGGTCGAGGGTGAACGTCGTTCCGACGGCCCGATCGAATCGGTAGCCCGCGGGTGGGGCGAGTGCCTCGAGCAGGAGCCTGCGGGACTGGGGCTCAAGCATCTGGCTCGTCGATCGGAGCCAGGATGTCCAGCAGCAGACGCTCGCTGATGCGCCATCGCATGTCGAGCTGGCTCGCCCCCGCGGCCCCGCCCCAGTTGCTGAGGCTCGTGGCATTGGTAAGGCGTGCGAGCCCGCGCTTGAGGAAGACCTCGCGACCGTGGATCAACTCACGGGCGTCACGATCATCGGCGACAAAGGCCGGCTCAGCAACGATGACCCGACGGAGGAACGTCTCGACGAACACGCGCGCGGCGTCCGCGACCCGCGCGCCCGACACCAGGTCCCAGAAGTCGGGCAGCTCGTGGTCGATCCAGCGCGCCAGAACGTCCCGGCGCGCGTCGATCACGAGCCCCCAGCGGTCGAGGCGCCGGCGGTAGTCGGCGATGAGCTCCGCGCTGCCGCGAGCTTCGGCGAGCATGAGGTTGTAGATGAGCTGGGCGCCGTGGATCAGCTCCGAGAAGCTGCGGGTGTGATGAAGCTGGTGCCGGTTGACGGACGGGGCACCGCCACACTCGGGGTGCTCCCAGGCGAAGGGCACGGACTCCCACGAGTCGCGACGAACGAGATACGCCAGGAACGACTCCGGATACCGCTGCAGGATGCGATCCCGCAGGTACCCCTGCTCCTCGGCCCGGAAGCGGAGCGAGGCGGTGGCGGGGAAGTCGGGGGGCGGCGCCGGAAGCGCGGGGTCCCAGTTCGCCCCCGGGGCGTCGAAGAACTCGAGGTCGTCGTTGCGACGAGAATCGGAGGTGCGCCGATAGAAGGCGTCCAGCGAGCGGTGGTACTGGTCCTGCGACCCCTCGAACCGGCGCACGCCCCAGGCGCCGAGCCCCTGCCAGTAGATCGCGCTCGGCAGGCGCTTGAGGTCGGCCCCGGCGTTGATTCCGATCACACCGTCTCCGCCCTCCGCTCGCAGGGGCTCGATGAGCGAGATCTCCAGCGCCCGGGCGCGCCGGGCGATCTGTGATGACGGCACCCTCGTGGCTTCGAGGGCCTGGTAGACCCAGGGGATGAAGAGGAAGTAGCGGGCCCGCGTCTGGATCGTCGTCGTGCCCGGAAAGAGGATGTCCGAGAGGCCGTCGCGGATGCTCCCCAACCCGAGCTCGTCGCGCGTATCCCGATCGCGGAAGGCGTCGATCACCTCGAGCGCCTGGCGCCGATCGGCCTCGGAGGTGTCCAGCCAGGTCAGCGTCGACAGCGCGGCACCCCTTCGTTGATCCGCCGGCTGACTCTACGCCGGGACATCAGCCCCACGGCGGAAGACAACCAGCAGAGCGAATCAGGCCGGCGTCAGCGCCAACGCCTGGGCCGTGCCGAACGTTGGCGGGCCGCCGACTGGCGCGCATCCTGGCGCGCACCTCTCCTATGCGACCGGAGATGGCCTAGTACAAGCCGCTCTCTCCCAGTCACGCCGAGGTCTCGAAAACCGTTTCGGGGTTTAGGCTCCGACGGGGGTTCAAATCCCCCCCCTCCGTTCGATCCGTCGATGGTCCACCCCTCGGCAGTCGCTGCCCATCTCTGGCCGTTCTCGTGTGGGCGCGCCGTCGCAGGTGTCAGTCCGAGACATCGCGGACGGGTCGGAAGCGCTCGTAGATCACGCGCGAGCCGAACGTTCTGGTCTCGATCAGGTCGAGCGGGACGTCTTCGGTGACCGGCGGCAGGAACGGCGTGCCGCCACCGACGACGACCGGATGGCGGAACATGCGCAGCTCGTCGACGAGGCCGAGCACGATCGCCCCCGCCGCCAGGCCGGCGCCGCCGATCGCGACATCCCTGTCGGTCGCGTCGAGCGCCGCAGCGGCCTCCTCGGCCAGTGACGCCTCGGCGAGCCGGGCGTTGCCCTGGACGCTGTCGAGCGTGCGGCTGAAGACGACCTTCGGGATCGCGCACCAGAGGTCGGCAAACGCGGCCCCGGGCTCGCTGTCGCGCAGCGACGGCTCGGTCTCCCACACCAGCATCGTCTCGTAGAGCCTGCGGCCGAGCAGAAAGCCGCCGAGCTCGCCCACCGAGGCGGTGTGGAAGCGAAACAGCTCGTCAATCGGGGCCGTCCACCCGAACGCGCCCTCGCGGTCGGCGATGAAGCCGTCCACCGAGACGCCCATCGAGTAGATCAGCATGGCGTCGGACCGTCGGACCGGGCCGACCGACCGCGATCGGCGATGGGGACCACCCTGAGGATCGACATCGGGCTCTCCTTCGTTCTGCGGTGTGCTTCGCCGTTCATAGACCGATCGCGAGACGAGATCTCATCGTCGTGCGCCTCCACGTGATCGTACGGCCAGCTGCTTGGCGATCGTCCACCTACCGAACCCGCGAGGCGCTGGCCGGGTTCAGGTTCGAGTTCAATCCCGCCAGGCCCGCTCATCTCCATGAGATGCCTCTCTTGGAAAGGACTCTCACGAACGTGCGCGCGACAGCCTCAGGCAGCGGTTGTCCCGACTGCGTGGACGACGTCGGACGGACGAGCTCGAGGAGCGCATCGAGGCCGGCATCGGCGATCAGGCCGCGCGAGGTTGAGCGCGAAGTCCACCTGGAGCGCGAAAGAAGCACAGCGCAGCGACGGCAAGGGTTCCACGCAGTTGCCGCTCGCCGACTGGTCCACTCATCGTGGCTCTCCGGGGTCGGACATGAGCCGCATCTCGGCCTATCGGGGACCGCGAAGGCGGCTCAGCGGGCCGCGCGCCCGCCCCCCGGCCGCAGGATCGGGGGCCCGTGCTGGGCCAGCGGCACCTCGATCAGGTCGAGGTCCTGGGGCACGACGGTGGCGCCGAAGATCGCCTGGGCCTCGTCGAGCACCTCCTGGGAGCGGTAGCGCGTCGAGCGATGTACGAGAGCCAGGAGGCCCACGCGAGACCGGGCGGCGAGTCGCGCCGCCTGCGCGGCCGTCGAGTGGCCCGCGCGATCGGCCAGGGCACCCTCGCGCGCGAGGAAGGTGGCCTCGTGGAGGAGCAGGTCGGCACCCGCCGCCGCAGCGGCCACCGCCGGCGCCGGGCGGGTGTCGCCGGACACCACGATCCGGCGGCCGTGGCGCCCCGGACCCGTGACCTGTGCCGGGACGACCCGGCGGCCGTCCGCGAGCTCGATCGCCTCGCCCCGCGCGAGGGCGGCACGCGGGGGGCCGGCGGGCACGCCGAGCTCTTCCAGGCGGCCCTCGAGCAGGTGTCCGGGGAGCGGGTCCTCGTCGAGCGCCCAGGCCAGGGACGGCACCCCGTGGCTCGTCTCCAGGGCGAGCAGGCGGTAGCCCTCACGGCGCTCGACGTGGCCGGGCCCGACCTCGCGGACGCTCAGCGGGAACGCGAGCTCGCCGAAGTGCACGCGGAAGCCGTCCACCAGCTCCGCGACGCCGGACGGGCCGAGGAGCAGGAGGGGTTCGGTGCGCGCGTCCGAGAGCGTGGCCAGGAGCCCGGGGAGACCCAGCACGTGGTCGGCGTGGCAGTGCGTGATCAGGATCGCGCGCAGCCGGCGCAGGCCGGCGACCGACCGCATCATCTGCCGCTGGGTCCCCTCGCCGCAGTCGACCAGGATGTGGTCGGCGCCCCGCATGATCATCGCGGCGGCCACGGCCCGATGCGGCGTCGGCCAGCGCGCGCTCGTCCCGAGGATCACGACCTCGAGCGACGGGGTCCCGCCCGTCGGCGTTGACTCGGAGATTCACCCTCCTGGGTCGTGCGTCGGCGGCCCACATCTTGGCGCGTCCGCCGCCCTCTGTCCCTGTCTCCCGCGTGGGTGTCGTCGCGGGTGAAGCCGGGGCGAGGAGCCGGTCTACCATGACGACAATCGGACGGATCACGTTGGAGCGGCCTCCGCGCCGGGTTAGCGTGCCCCCATGCAGCGCGCCATCGAGTGCCTGAGAGATTCAGGGTCGCCCGCGTCGGCGGCTGGTCCGGTGACGGCCGGACGGGGCGGCGGGGGGCGGAACATCTGGCCGCCCATCGTCCTCATCATCTCGCTGGCCGCCGTCGTGCGGTGGGGATCGCGTCGCTGGGCGCCCGGGGCGTGACACGCACCCTTGTCCTGGCCGCGGTGGCGCTGGCCGCGCTGGGCGCCGGCGCGGCGGGCTGCTCGTCCGGGGACGAGGCAGCGACGCCCGAGCCGACCACCACCGCGCCACCGAGCCCCACCACGGCGCCGCGGAGCACGCCGCGGCCGGCCCCGCGGGCGACGGTGACCCCCGACCTGCGCGGCGTGTCGGCGGCTGACGCGCGCCGCATCCGCGGATACCTGGACTGGACGGTCCTGCGCGGGCGGCCGACCGGCGATCTGGCCGCGCTGGGATCGGCCCACCGGGGCGGCGTGAAGCGGATCGTGGTCGATCAGCCGGCGGCCCGGATCGCTCCGGGGGGCCGCCAGCGCTTCCCGTACCCGGTGGGGACGACGATCGTGAAGACCGCCGGGCCGGCCGCGGTGCCGGAGCTGATCGCGATCATGGTCAAGGTGGCTCGCGACGGGGCCACCGACGGTGGCTGGGACTACCTCGAGTACCTCAGGGACTCGCCCTCGGCGCCCCTCGCCCTGCTGGGCGGCGGGGAGGGAGTGTGCACCGGCTGCCACTTCTCGGCCGAGCAGGCCCAGGGCACCGACTGGGTCTTCTCCACCCTGCGATAGGCGGCGCCGCGGCGATGACGCGGGGCGATCGTGGCCCCGCGCCGTGGGCCCTTGCGGCGCGCGGGCCGGGGGCCACCGGTGAGTTCACGGCCGGACCTCTGCCGGGGGTCGCCGGGGTTGTTCCCTCATCGCCGTCGTCCGTGTCGCGCGCCGGGTCGGGGCGAACGACCTCCAGCACCGGACGACGACCCCGAAGGGCCCGCCGTGGCGCTGGTGGCCGAAGAGCCCCGATCCGGGGTCGGCCTCCAGCTCGAGGAACATCGTGCCCGCCCTCCCGTGACGAGAGGGTGTCCGGGCGAGCGGGCCGCCGCGGAGCCGCACGCGGTGCGGGTGCGGGCGGGCTCGCGGGCGGGACCGGGTCGGGCGGCTACAGCGGCTCGCCCCACGCGCCGACGTAGTGCGTGCAGACGACACGCAGAGAGGGGATTCGGTGACTGACCCGAGGGCGTACTTCGAGATCGACCAGGCCGTCGCCGGCGGCGGTCAGTGGATCTGGCGCATCAAGAGCTGGGGCGACCACCGGGTGCTGGCCAGTTCCGGTCTGTTCGCGACGCGCGAGGAGGCCATGCGCGAGGCCGGGATGGTGCGCGACGACATCGGTGACAACCAGGGCATCTGGGACCAGAGCATCAGCCCGGACTCGAAGTGGGTGCGCCTCCCCGCCGTCGTCCCGTCCGAGGTCGAGGCCACGGGCTGACCGGCTCGTCGATTCCCCGATTCAGCCGTGGCGGGCGGGGCGAAGCGATGCTCACCCTCAGCGTCGCCCAGCTCACGATCGATCAGCGGATCGCCCAAGCCGCCGTGCGCACCGCCGACGACGCCGTCAGCCAGATGGAGCGCGGCCTCGTCAACGACAACCTCGCCGACCGCAGCATCGGCGCCGACGCACTCGCGCCCGGGGTCGTCACCGGCCCATGACCGCGCGGCTTCCGGGCCGGGAGCGGTAGCGTCCATACCATGCCGAGCATGCGCCGCCGAACCACACGGATCGCCGCCACCGCGGCGGCACTCGCCTGCGTCGTCGCGGTCGGCGCATCGGCGTCGTCCACGCCCGCCCTTCCGGCCGAGACGGGGACCATCCACACGATCGCCGGCACGGGTCTCTTCGTGGGCGACCAGGTGACCTTCCGCGCCCCCCTGGGGGACGGCGGCCCGGCCGGCGTCGCGCCGCTCGACTTCCCCACCGGGGTCGCCGCCACGCCCGACGGCGGTTTCCTCATCTCCGACCAGTACGCAAACCGCATCCGCCGGGTGTCACCCCTCGGGATCATCACCACGGTGGCGGGGAACGGGCGGGCGGGCCTCTCGGGTGACGGCGGCCCGGCGACCGCGGCGCGGATCAACTATCCGTCGGGGGTGGCGGTCCTTGCCGACGGCGCGATCGCGATCGCCGATCAGCGCAACGACCGAGTGCGGCTCGTGGACGCCGCGGGGACGATCTCGACGCTCACGACCGTGCGGTGGCCGGACGGAGTCGCCGCGGCGGCCGACGGCGGGGTGCTGGTCGTCGAGGGCCGGAACAACCGCGTGCTCCACGTGAGCCGGGCCGGCGCCGTGAACGTCGTGGCAGGCGACGGGATCCGCGGCTTCTCGGGCGACGGCGGCCCGGCTCTCGCGGCCCGGCTCTCGCGGCCGGTGGACGTCGCGAGCGCGCCCGATGGCACCGTTCTGATCGCCGACGGCTCGAACCGGGTGCGCCAGGTGGGTCCCGACGGCATCATCACGACGGTCGCCGGCAACGGTTCGGGCACGGCCGGCGGCGACGGCGGGCCGGCGACGGCAGCGGGCGTGCCGCGGCCGGCCGGGATAGCCGTCACGCCCGACGGCGGTCTGCTGATCGCGAGCGTCAACCAGATCCGCCGGGTCCGCCCGGACGGCGTGATCGTCACGGTGGCCGGCACCGGGCGGGGCAACTTCTCCGGTGACGGGGGGCCTGCGCGGGACGCGACGCTCTGGAAGCCGGGCGGGGTCGCCGCCGCGGCCGGGGGCGGCATCCTGATCGCCGACACCTTCTCCAACCACGTCCGATTCGTCGCGAGCGCGCTGCCGGCCGCATCGGGGTCCCCACCGGGGCGCCGGCTGCTCGCCATCTCCTTCCGCCGGCCGATCCAGCGCGGCGAGGCGGGCATCGTCACCCACCTGCGCGTCGCGTGCCCGGCCCGGGGCGTGGCCGTCCGCTTCGCCCTGGACGCCCGCGCCGACGTGACGCTCGAGGTGACGCGCTCGGGCCGCCGCGTGGCGCGGCTCCGCTCGCGGCTGTCCGCGGGCCCGCACGTCTGGCGGTTCCGGGTGGCGCGCACCGGAGAGCATCGCCTGCGCCTCACCGCGCGGGCCGGCGGCAGGATCGCGGTCGATCAGGCCCAGCTCACCGTCAACCGCTGCCCGGCCCCACGCCCGGAGGTCGCGGTCGCGGGGTGAGGAGGCTCAGCCCCTGGTGGGCAGCCGCACGACCGGATGCCGGCGCACAGCACCGGAACCCGCCCCTCCTCGCCGAGCGGCTCGGCCGAGACCGCCCGGCGTGTCCGCCCCCCCGCAGCACACGGGAATCCCGCGGTGATCCCTCGTCAGTTCACGGCCAGATAGACAGACGCCGCGGCGCCCGCGACGAGGCAGTACCACGCGAAGGGCGTGAGGCGCTGCGTCTCGAAGTACTTCATCAGGAAGCGCACCGACAGGTAGGCCGTGAGCGCGGCGCACAGCGCGGCGACGAGCGCCGGCCCGCGGACGCCGTCGCCCTGCGACCCGAAGAGGTCGGGCAGCTTCAGGATCGCCGCGGCGCCGATGATCGGGGTGGCGAGCAGGAAGGCGTAGCGCGCGGCGTCCTCGTTGGAGAGCCCGGCCACCAGTCCGGCGCCCATCGTGACGCCCGAGCGCGAGATGCCCGGGATGAGCGCGAGGGCCTGGGCGGTGCCCACGCCGACGGCGCTGCGGAAGCTGAGGCGCTCGGCGATGCGACCGTCGGGGTCACCCACCTCGTGCACCGGCGCGCGCTTGCGGAGCTTCTCGGCGCCGAACAGCAGGAGGCCGTTCACCATCAGGAAGAAGGCCGCCGAGGTCGGCGAGGCGAAGAGGTTCCGCAGCGGGTGCTCCAGCAGCAGGCCGAGGAGCCCCGCCGGGATCGTGCCGACGACCAGGAGCCAGCCGAGGACCGCGTCGGGGTCCTCCGGGTCGATGCGCCGCTCGCGCAGGCTGCGGGCCAGCCCGCGGACGATGCGCACCCAGTCCTTCCAGAAGAAGCCCAGCAGCACCAGGGCGGTCGCCAGGTGGGTCGCCACCAGGAAGGTGATGAAGAAGTCGTCGTTCTGGTGGATGTCCCAGCCCAGGAGGCTCGGCAGGATGACGCTGTGCCCGAGGCTCGAGATCGGAAAGAGCTCCGAGAACCCCTGCAGGAGCCCCAGGATGATCGCCTGTCCGTAGCCGATCACGCGCGCGTCCGGGCCGGGGCCGTACGGAACCACGCGAAGGCGAAGAGCCCCAGCGCGACGACGAGCGCGGCCACGCCGTGCTTGGCGTGGTGATGGTCGGACGCGGCGTCGTGGCCCGGGAAGAACCCGGGCAGCGAGCTCGCGGGCTCAACCCAGTAGACGACGGCGACGACCAACAGCAGCACGCCGAGTACGGCGGCCGCGATGCCGATCGTGCGGTTCCTGCTCGTGCTCATGGCTCTCCAGGTGTTTGGTTGCAGACCACTGAGGGGCACCCCTCCACGAGGACGACACGGGCCCGAGGGCCGCAGGGGGGTCGCCCGCGGGCGCGCCGCCGGTGGGCACGGCCGTCACGCCTCGCGCCGGAGTGCTCCGAGCCCACCCGCCTCAGCCGCGCGAGGGAAGATCGACCGCCCTGGTCCGGCGGTTGCGGATGACGAGGTGGACCACGCCGACGACGATCGCGAGGACCAGCGCGTAGTCGAAGTAGTGGAGCTGGTGCTGCAGGTTCTCCCAGTTGTCGCCCACCGCGCGGCCGGCGAGGGTGAGCATCAGCACCCACGGGACGCAGCCGATCAGCGTGAAGAGGGTGAAGCGCCAGAACGGCATCCGGGCGATGCCCGCGGGCAGCGAGATGAAGGTCCGGATGACCGGCAGGCAGCGTGAGATCAGCACGGCCCAGTCGCCGTAGCGCTCGAACCAGCGGTCGGCCGCGTCCAGGCGCTTCGGCGTGATGTGCAGCCAGTGCCAGCGCAGCGCCCACTCGCGGCCCTTGTAGCGGCCGACGCCGTACGCGATCCACGATCCGATGACGTTGCCCGCCACGCCCGCGGCGACCATCGGCACGAGGCTCTGGTCGCCCGTGCTCACCAGGAAGCCGCCGAAGAGCATGATCGCCTCGCTCGGCACCGGGATGCAGGCGCTCTCGAGGATCATCAGCAGGAACACCGCGAGGAGGCCGTGGGACCCCACCTGGTCGGTGGCGAAATTGACGATCGGCGCGGTGATGTCGGGCACGGGCGTCTGTTCTCCTCCCCGGGGGACCGCGAGCCACCCTCGCGGACGTGCATGAGAGGCTGATGAGAGCGGAGCGGGATGAGCCCCGCCTCCCGCCCCCGAGAGGGCCGCGACGGCTTCGGCGGCCCCCTGTCCTCGGGGAATTCAGCGGCGGGGCGTGACCGCCCGTCGGTAGGTGAGATTGGCCCGCCGGGTGCAGGCTGCGCGACGCTTGCCCTTCAGCTTGTGGCACGTCTGCAGGCGCACGGTCCGGCGGTGCAGGGCATTCGCGCGTCGGCGGCATGCCGCCCGGGCCTTCGCGTGCTTGCGCTTCGCGCAGGCCCGCAGAGCCCTCGCGCGCCGCAGCGACGAGCGGCAGACCACCCGCGCCGACCCGGTGCGTCCGGCACAGGGCGCGGGCGTGGTGACCGGCGCCGCCGGGGCGGCCGGGGTCGCCGCGGTGGCCGGAGTCGCCGGGGCGGCGGGCGGGGTCGCCGCGACCGGAAGGGCCACGGTGAACGACACCGGGGCGGAGGTGCCCTGTGAGCCCGCAAAGCCCTCGGTCGCTCCGCATGCCCAGAAGACCCGCCACTCCCACTGGGCCGGCTGGGCCACCGGGAAGAAGGTGGACGGCGTCGAGAAGGAGCCGTCGCCGAGGAAGGGGCCGTCGCGTAGCTGACCCTGCCAGTCGGCCGCTCCCGCCGGGCGGCGCTCGGCGTAGGAGCTATGGATGCTCGCCGGCCCGGGGCAGTCGTAGGTGATCGTCCACTGCAGCGGATGGTCGAGGTTCGCGAACCCTGCGGGCGGCGTCAGCTCCAACGCCGTCCCCGCGGTGGGCGACACGACGGTGGGGACCGGCGTCGCGGCCGCCACCCCCACCCCACCGGCGAACAGGACCGCAGTGGCGATCACCGCTCTCGCAAGAACCCAAGGACTGCGCACCATGCCTCCTCTCCGTGCAATTCCCGGCATCGAGGCTATGACGATTTCGGCGTTTTCGTCGACTGGCCGAACGTCTAGTGGCACGAGGGCGGCGCGGAATGGCGTGGGTGACCGAGGGCGAGGGCGAGACGGCCTTCGGCAGGATCGCGCCGCGGCCTCAGGGCACCCGGGGCGGCTGACCGCGCCGGGTGGGCACCTCCCTCGCCTCCCCCTCCGGCCGCCCGGCGGCGAGCGACTGCATGAGGCCGGTCAGCGCCACGCGCTCCGCGTCGGTCGGCACCGCCCATCCCGGCCGATAGCCGAACCGGTCGGCAACGGTCACGGAGCGCTCCCCGTCCAGAAGCTCGAGCTGCCCGCAATCGACGAATGCCGGATGGATCACTCCGCAGGTCCGGGCGAGACGCGACAGCTCCGCCCGCAGGCCGGCGAGATAGTCGGCGACCCGCTCCGCGCGCAGCACCGGGTCGAGCCCGCGCTGCAGCCATGGCGAGTTGGTCGTGACGCCGGTGGGGCAACGGCCGGTGTGGCAGCGCTGGGCCTGGATACAGCCGACCGCCAGCATCGCCTCGCGGCCGACGCTGACCATGTCGCAGCCCATCGAGAAGGCCAGCAACGCGTTGGCGGGCAGGCCGAGCAGCCCGGACCCGATGAAGACGGTGCGGTCGGCGACCCCGGCCTCGGCGAAGACGTGGTAGACGCGGGCCAGAGCGATGCGGAAGGGCAGGGCGACGTGGTCGGTGAATACCAGCGGCCCCGCCCCCGTGCCGCCCTCGCCTCCGTCGATCGTGATGAAGTCGGGCCCCGCGCGCTCGCGCTGCATGCACCGCACCAGTTCCCGCCAGAAGCCGAGATCGCCCACGGCCGACTTGATGCCGACCGGCAGGCCCGTGGCGTCGGCGACCCGCTCGATGAACGCCACGAGCCCGGCCACATCGTCGAACGCCGAATGGGCGGATGGGCTCACGCAGTCCCGGCCGACCGGGACACCCCGGGCCGCCGCGATCTCGGCGGTCACCTTCGCGGCGGGGAGGAACCCGCCGACGCCGGGCTTCGCGCCCTGGCTGAGCTTCACCTCGATCGCGCGCACCGGGTTCTGGGCCACCAGGTCGGTGAGCGCGGCGAGGTCGAAGCGGCCGTCCGCGTCGCGGCACCCGAAGTACCCGGTGCCGATCTGGAAGACGAGGTCGGCCCCGTGGCGATGATGGGCGCTGAGACCTCCTTCCCCGGTGTTGTGGAGGCAGCCGGCGCGCGCGGATCCGCGGTTGATCGCCTCGACGGCGTGCGCCCCCAGGGCGCCGAAGCTCATGCCCGAGACGTTGACGACCGAGGCCGGCCGGAAGGCGTGCCGCCGGCCGTTGGCGCCACCGAGCACCTTCGCGCAGGGAAGCGGCCATCCCTCGGGCTCACCGCCCGGCGGGGGCGGATGCGGGAAACCCGCCTGCTTGATCAGGACGTGCCCGGGATGACCCGACCAGTCCACGTCCGAGCCGAAGCCGAAGTGCGGATCCTGCCGCTTGGCGGTCGCGTAGACCCAGCGACGCTGGTTGCGCGAGAAGGGCCGCTCGTCGTCGTTGCCCGTGACGATGTACTGGCGCAGCTCGGGCCCGAAGGCCTCGAGGATGTAGCGCAGGTGCCCGATGATCGGGAAGTTGCGCAGAATGGCGTGCCGGCGCTGCAGCAGGTCATAGGCGACGACGCCGGCCAGCGCCGCGCCTCCGGCCGCGCGCAGGCCGGGACGACGGATGCGAGGAGGCCTCATGGTCGCGCCCGCGATCCCTGGGCCCGCGCGCGCCTCACCCGCGGACCGCGTCGCCCTGCGGCACCTCGGCGGGCGCGGGGGGGTGAACGAGAAGGACCGGACACGGCGCGTGGTACGCGATGTGCGAGGCGAAACTGCCCAGGATGGCGCGGTCCACGATGCCGCGATGGGCCGCCGCCACGATCAGGTCGATGCCCGCCGAGGCCGCGTAGTCGCAGGCGGCACGCGGCGGGTAGCCGTTGAGCAGCACCGCCTCCACACCCGGCGCGTCACCGATCTGCTCCGCGAGCCACGTCCGGGCCGCCCCGCTCTCGTCGTAGATCGTGGGCGGCGGACCGGCGAAGGGCGACGACAGCAACACCAGGGGTTCGGCGATCACGTGCACCACCGCAAGCTCGCCCGGAGACTGCGCGCGCAGGGCCGAGGCCTCCTGGAGGACCACGCGGGAGGCGGGTCCTCCGTCGACGAAGCAGGCGATCGAGCGGTACGGCGCGGGCATCGTGTCCTCCTCGCGTCAGGGCCCTTTGGGAGAGGACCTCGATGCGCCAGTCTCCGCCGGCGCGCGCGAGGGTGCGTGGGTGCCGTCCCCGATCCTGCCGGGGCGAAGCCACATACCGGCTGCGGCTCTACCGACGCACGAACTTCAGGTGGGTGACCCCCGGTGCCGCGACGGTCCTCACGTGGGCCAGCGGTGGACGACCGACGCCCAGGCCCCCGAAGAGCCGCTCGCCGTCCCCGAGCAGGATCGGGACGAGGCTGATCTCCATCTCGTCCACCAGGCCGGCGTCCAGGTACTGCCGGGCGACATCGGCGCCCCCCGCGAGCGACACGTCCCCGCCGGCGGCCGCGGCGCGTGCCTGCTCGAGCGCCGGCGCGATACCCTCGGTGACGAAGGTGAACGTGGTGCCGCTCAGGACGAGGGGCTCGCGCGGGTGGTGGGTGACCACGAAGACCGGGTGGTGGAAGGGCGGCTCGTCGCCCCACCAGCCGGTCCACGGGTCGTCGCCCCACGGGCCGTCCCCGCCCCCGAACATGTGGCGGCCCATCACGGTTGCGCCGATGCCCGCGCGCCGCTCCTCGATCACGCGAGTGCTCTCGTTGATCGCGCCTCCCTCCATCTCGTGCGTCTCGCGGAAGGCAGCGAGCGCGAAGGCCCACTCGTGGAGCCCGCCGCCCCCGACGCCCAGGGGGTTCTCCGCGCTCTGGTCCGGCCCGGCGACGAACCCGTCGAGGGACATGGCGATGGTCAACCGAAGCCTGCTCATGGGGAACCTCCGTCAGCGCCGAGGGGGGCCATCCGTATACCACCAGCCCTCAGACGCCGACGTGCGGAACCCATCGGTGGCGCCCGGTCAGCCTCTGCGGTCGGGAGCCCGACGTGACGCCGATGACGCGCCGACCGTGACGACGTCCTCCGGCGCGTCGACCGCCGGGACGGCGCCGGTGGGATCGTCGCGCAGGATCGCGGTCAGGGTGGTCACCATGAGCGGATCGAATTGGGTACCGGAGCAGGCCGCGAGCTCGGCGAGCGCGACCTCCTGCGACACCGCGCTGTGGTACGCCCGGCGCCGCGAGGTCATGGCCTCGAAGGCGTCGCAGACGAACACGATGCGTGAGCCCAGGGGGATCTGCTCTCCCGACAGTCCGTCCGGATATCCCTGGCCGTCCCACCGCTCGTGGCTGGAGCGGACCAGAGGCGCGATCGGCTCGAGGGCCGGCGCGGCGCGCAGGATGCGCTCGCCGATCAGCGTATGGCGGTGGATGAAGTCCAGCTCGGCCGCGTCGAGGCTGTCGGGCTTGCCCAGGATCGCATCCGGGACGGCGATCTTGCCGATGTCGTGGAGCAGCGCCGCGCGCCGCACCCGGCCTCGCTCGGGGTCGTCGAGCCCGAGGCGCCGGGCGACCCGATCGGCGAGGTCCGAGACGCTGCCGACGTGGTCGCTGAGCCCGGATGAGCGCTCGGCGAGCGCCCGCACCAGCACGTTGACGCTCTGGCTGCCCGCGGACTGGCGGCCCAGGGTCTTGCGGGCGTACATCCGGGCGTCGGCGACCAGCATCGCCGCCTCGGGCGAGCTCGCGTCCTCCGGGATGAGGGCCACGCCGTGCGCGCCCGAGATCTGGAATCCCTCCCCGCGCTGCGTGAGCGCGTCCCGGGCCGCCGCCACGGCCTCCTTGAGGGCGGCCGGAGCGAGGGACGCGAGCACGCAGAACTCGTCGCCGCCGAGGCGGTAGACCCGGCCTCCGGGTATCGCGGCAACCAGACGGGCGGAGATCCGCACCAGCAGGGCGTCACCGGCCGGGTGGCCGAAGCGATCGTTGTAGGCCTTGAAGCCGTTCAGGTCGAGCAGCATGAGGGCGAGCGGGCGGGTCCAGTCCGCCGCTGCGATGGCCTCCTCGAGGTCGCATTCAAGGCGGCGACGGTTGAAGAGCCCGGTGAGGCCGTCGGTGTCGGCCTCGCGAATGAGCAGCTCGTGCACCTCCTCGCGCTCGCGATGGCGCAGGTTGGACTGGGCGAACAGCACGCCGACCAGCAACGCAACCGCCGCCGAGCCGCCGATCAGCAGTATCACCGGGAGGGCCCACAGGGCCTCGGGGTGGGGCGTCGAGACCCGCGCGGTCCACCCGCTGTCGCCGACCGGAGCCTCGGCGACCGCATTGAGCATGGGCCCGCTGCCCGAATCGAAGATCTGTGCGGCGGGGCTGACGATCTCGAGACGACTGCCGGCGGGGAGCAGCGCCAGCGGGGATCGGACCAGATGGGAGATGTTGAAGAGGCCGCCGAGGTATCCCCGCAGGCCGGCGCGCCGAGCGAGGATCGACGCGGGCGCCGGATCCGGGCCGTAGACGGCGGCGAGCACCGCGACCGCCTCCGGCCGTCGGTTCGCCCCGAGTTGCAGCGCCGAGGTCACCACCGGCCGTCCCCCGTCACGAGCCGACGCAAGGCTCGGCCGAAGGGGCGCACTGGTCGCGATGTCGATCCCGACGGACGCCTGCGCGATGTCGGTGCGGGGCGCGACGAGGCTCAGGGGGAAGTAGTCCGCCCGCGCCGGGGCGGGCTGGAACGCGCCGGATGGAAGCGCATCGAGGATCGGCCGCCCAGACGCGCCCTCGAAGGACGCGCGATCGGCTGCCGAAACGCGCGGAGCCCAGCTGACCGACTGCGTGCTCACGCTCTCGAACGCAACCGTGGCGAACCGCGTGAAGTCGGCGGAGTCCACGCCCTGGGGCGACGCCGCGAAGAGCCCGCGCAAACCGTTCAGCGCCCCTTCGGCGGAGTCGAGCTCACCGCCGAGATCGTTCGCCGTGCTCCGGGCCCACGCCTCGCGTTGATGGCGCTGATCCCCGCGGATGTTGTGGACGACGCCGGCGGCCGCGGCGAACCCCGTCGCCAGCAGCAGCAGGACGACGACGACCTGGAAGGGCCGAAGGCTGAGCGGGATGCTCAGCACTCTGCGGCGAATCGACCGGAGCATCGTGCCGAGCGGCATGCAGACGTCTCCTCAGCGGGACCCGAGACACGGATCCGTCACCGCGACTGATTATCGAACGATGATCGTTCATATAATCGTCATCAGGAGGGCAGAACTGAGGCCCACGGCCCCGACGCGGATCATTCGCCGGCGACGACACCCCCCATCTCATGGGTCCGGCGGTACCACTCCCAGGGCTGGCTGATGGCCGCGAGCCAATCGTCGAGTGTGCCTCCGGCGGGGATGACGTTGACCGGCGCGCGGCCGGTCAGGTGTAGGCGAATTCGCGGCGCCTGGCCGATCGGAGACACCTCATCGGGGCTCGCGGGTCGACGCTCGAACCTCTCGAGCTCGGCAAACGGGAACGACCTGCGGCGGGCCGCCAGCAGGCGCTCGAGCGGATTCGGCTCGAACTCGAGACGGTCGGCGTACAGCCTCAGCAGGCCGCCCCGGGCGAGCCAGCCCGTGTTGATGCTCACCAGACCCCGCTTGCGCACCCCGTCCTCGGACCCGAGGAACTCCCCGTCGCGGAGGCCGGTCCAGATGCGGCTCCAGTTGGCGGGCTCGTCGTCGTCGGTGCCGTCCCAATCGGGCCAGCGTCCCATTGCCAGCCTCCTCTCATGGAGCGATGAGTGACGTGGCGCGAGGATACGATCGCGAGCGGGTGCGCGGCCAGACCACCGGGGCGACGCAGGGGTGCAGACCGCGGGTGGGCGCGCCGTGGCGCCAGGGCCGGGTGCCCGGGCGAGTCGCCCGCGACGTGCCGCACCCGGCCGCGGTACCTGTTCGCCGCCAGGTCGCGCTAGCCCTGGAGCCGATCTCGGCCACGGGCATCCGGCCCCCGGGGCGCCGCGCGGGCGTCCCCGGGAGCCGGCGCCAGAGCTACTTGGCCAGCGCCGAGCGCAGAACCGAGGGGATCGGCTTGCGCGCCTGAGCGGTGAACGCCCTGTAGGCGGGCTTCTTCGCCCCGGACGCCTTCAGCAGACCGCCGGGCCAGTTGACGTTGTCCTGGAGGTTGAACCAGACGACCGTCGCCAGCTGCCGGTCCCTGACGGCCGGCAGGGCGAAGATCTGCTTCAGATAGAGCGCCTGCTTCGCGAAGCTGACCCTCACGTTGCGGAACGGCGTCTTCGCCGTCGTGTAGCCCGCCTCCGTGACGTACAGCTTCATGCCCTTCTTCTTCTTGTTCAGCGCCGCGTAGATCTCCGGCAGGCTGCTCCAGGTGGGGAATGCCTTGGCGTACGCCTTGGAGGTGAACTTCGGCCCCCGTGACGGATAGATGTGCTGCGAGTAGGCGTCGAACTTGAGGCGCTTGTCGCCCGTCAGCCCCTTGAGCCACTTGCGCGCGCCGATGTTGCCGCCGCCTGTGCTGCTGCGGGGGCCGCCGACTCCGGCGATCACGATCGCCTTGCGGTCCCCGCGCTTGATGGCCGGGTAGGCCGCCCGGACGAGCGCCTTGTAGCGCGCCAGCGAACTCTTGCCGTTGTAGCGGAAGAACCCGATGATGTTCGGCTCGTTCCAGATCTCCAGGTGCCGCACGCGCGGCAGGGGAGCGACCGCGCCGGGCGGCCTGAACGTGCCGCTGTATCGGGTCGCGACGGCCTGCATGAAGTCGGCGTACTGCTCGGGTCGCGGCGCGTTGGGGTTGTACTGCGAGGCGCGGGGCGGATTCTTGCCGGCCACCGCCCAGTCGGGCGTGCTGTACGTGCTCACGATCGGGACGATCCCACGTGCGGCGAGGCCGGTGAAGATCAGATCCAGCCGGCTCCAGTCGTACTGCGGATCATTGGGGTTCGTGGGGTTGGCCGGCTCCAACGGGGCGACGAAGCTCCACAGGATGTCGACGCGGGCCACCTTCGCCTTGGTCTTCTGCACCAGCGCGATGCGGGCCGGGATCTGGGGCAGCTGAGCGACAGCCAGAACGTCGTCCTGCACGGCGGCGACCGCGCCGACACCGGTTGAACGGCACGACGAGAGCGGCCATGGCCGCTCCGGCGATCGCCAGTCCCGCGATCGTTCGGGACGTGTTGGCCTTTCGGGTCACCTGAATCTCCTCGGCTCTGGGCTCGTGCGGGCGGCATGGTAACAACCATCGGCGGACATGCTCGTGGGCTCCAGGTGCGTGCCCTTCGTTTTCGCACGGCGTCTCAACGGCGTTCGTCGAAGAACCCCCGCAGCAACAGCAGCGCGTCCGCGGCGAGCACGCCGCCCTGCACCTCGACCCGGTGCAGCAGGCGCGGGTCCTGGAGGGGGTTGATCACCGTCCCGGCCGCCCCCACCTTCTGGTCGGGGGCCCCGAACACGACCCGTGCCGCGCGCGCCTGCTGGATTGCTCCGGCGCACATCGGGCAGGGCTCGAGGGTCACGTAGATCACGGTGCCGAGCAGCCGCCAGCCCCCCAGTGCGATGCCGGCCGCGCGCAGGGCGAGCACCTCGGCGTGCGCCGTGGGGTCGCCTCGCAGCTCGCGTTCGTTGTGTGCCGCCCCCACCACCTCGCCCTCGCGCACCACCACGCATCCCACCGGCACGTCGCCGTGCTCGCCCGCGTCCGCCGCCTCGCGCAGGGCCATGCGCATGAAGTGCTCGTCACGGGGGAAGACGCGCGTCATGGGCCCACAGTATCCGGGGTGCACTACCGTGGAGCGATGTGGATCCGCTCCGTCAACGTGGGGATGCCGCGGGAGATTCCCGGCACCGGCGGCGCGATCATCAGCGGCATCGTCAAGGAGCCCGTGTCCGGGCCCGTGGCGGTGGGCGCGACCAACCTCGCCGGCGACCGGCAGGCCGACCTCTCGGTGCACGGCGGGCTCGACAAGGCCGTGTACGCGTACCCGATCGAGCACTTCGGGTTCTGGAGGCGCGAGCTGCTGCGCGACGATCTCACTCCCGGGTGGTTCGGCGAGAACCTGACCACGGAAGGGGTGCTCGAGGACGACGTCCTGGTGGGCGACCTGCTGCGGGCGGGATCCGCTCTGCTCGAGGTGAGCCACCCGCGGGTCCCCTGCTTCAAGCTGGCCGCCCGCATGGGCGACCCCGGGTTCGGCAGGCCGTTCCTGCTCAGCGGGCGGGTGGGCTTCTACCTCCGGGTTCTGGAGGAGGGAGAGCTCGAGACGGGCGACCCCCTCACCCGGGAACGCCGTGGCGAGGGCGGCCTGAGCATCCGCACGGCGGCCCGGCTGCTCGACTCCGGGGCGAGCCCGGTCGACCTCGAGAGCGCGGCCGCGGTGCCGGCGCTGGCCGAGGGCTGGCGCGAGAACTTCGCGCTGCGGGCGGCGAAGCTCAGATCGCGGCGGCGATGACGATCAGCACGACGTAGCCGATCGCGTAGGCCCCGGTGAGGCCGTACACCACCCCGCGCGATACCGAGCGGACCGTGAAGTCGCTGGTCGCGAGGAAGGCCAGCTTGACCAGATCGCCCGCCAGCATCAGCCCGGCGAACGCCAGCAGGAAGCCCCCGATGCCGGGATCGCGGGCGAGGGCGACGGTCATCGCCCAGTGACCGACGTTCATCGCGAGGATGAACACGACGCCCACCACCTCACGATCGGCCACGCGATCGGCGATGGCGGCCACCAGACCGAGCGAGAGCACCGCGAGGATGATCGTTCCGGCGAGGCGTACCCCGGAGGCACCGTCGGCCGGCTCGTCCAGGGCCGTCATCAGCGCTGCGATGCCGACGCCGATGCCGACGACCTTCAACGCCGTCTCGAGCCACGCCAGGGCCGGCCACTCGCCGACGTGCCAGGAACGGGGTGGCGAGGCCTCGCTCAGGGGGCCGTGCACGCGATCGGACCGCCGATGGGGATCACGTGGCGCACCCCCGATGTGAAGCCGGCGTCGCGGCTCACCTCGACCGTGCTCGCGGCGCCGGCCGCGGTCGTCACGCGGTAGCGAGCCGTGTTGACGGGCGTGACGCGGGTCTCTACGCCGCTGCCGCAGTCGATGGCGACCGCCTCGCGGATCAGGGCGAGATCGGCGGCCCGCGCGGCGGCGGTGATGCGCGCCTGCGGCGGCTGGGCGACGCCGGGGCCGAGCATGGCCAGCACGGCGACGACGGCCACGACGAGCAGACCGACCAGCACGAGGGTCCGGGCGAAGACGCCGGCGCGGCGTGACCGGCGCCAGGGAGCCCCGCCGGCGGGCAGTGGATCGACGAAGCGGCCGCGCCGCGCCGGGGGCAGCAGGGCGACGATCGGCGCGGCGATCAGGGCGATGGCGACCCCGGCCTGGGACGCCTCCAGGCTCGCGAGGCTGAAGATCCGCAGCGGCAGCAGCAGCAGCGTCCAGGCCAGGCCCGCCCCGAGGACGGCCAGCCCCCGGCGCACACGCCCCCACGCCATCCAGGTGCGCCAGGCCCTCTGCCAGGGCGGCAGCGCGAGGTAGGCGTCCACGCGCCGGCGGCGCCAGAGTGCCATGGCGGTCTCGCCCACCGGGCGTCCCGCCGGCCCGAGCAGGGGCTCGAGTTGCTCCACCACCTCCGCCTCCAGCGCCTCTTGGCGCCGAAGCTGCGCCGCGGTGCGCTCGCGCTCCACGCGCTCACGCCGAGCGGCGGCGACCCCGGGGAGTCCGCGCGCGGCGCGGGAGCTCATGTCACCGCGTCCGAGGGGTCGGGCCCAGCGCGAGCTCCACGATCTCCTGCGCGCTGTCGGAGATCTGGATCAGGTCCATGTCCCCCCGGCTGATGAGGCCCTCCTCCAGCAGCCGCGCCTGGATCCACCGGACGAGACCCGCCCAGTAGGAGCCTCCGCAGAGCACGACGGGGAAGCTCAGGGCCTTGCCGGTCTGGATCAGAGTGAGCGACTCGAACAGCTCGTCGAGCGTCCCGAAGCCGCCCGGGAACACGATGTAGGCCTCGGAGTACTTGACGAACATCGTCTTGCGCACGAAGAAGTAGCGGAAGGCGATCGCGAGGTTGACGTACTCGTTGATCGCCTGCTCGTGCGGCAGCTCGATGGTGCACCCGACCGACATGCCGCCGGCCTCGCTGGCGCCCCGGTTGGCCGCCTCCATGATGCCGGGGCCGCCGCCCGTGATCACGGCGTAGTCGCGCTCCACCAGCAGCTTCGCGACCTCACGGGCGAGGTCGTAGTGGGGCGTGTCGGCCGGCGTGCGCGCCGAGCCGAAGATGGAGACGGCCGGCCCGACGCGCGCGAGAGCGTCGAATCCGTCCACGAACTCGCCGAGGATCCGGAGCGCGCGCCAGGGCTCGCTGTGGAGGAACTCAGAACTCTCGGGGCGGGTGAGCAGGCTCGCGTCGGCGTGCCCGATCGCCGCCTCGCCGGGGCCCCGGGCGGCCAGCCGTCCGCTGCGGGCGAGCCTCACGAGGGAACCGCGTCGACGCGGCGCACGACGTCGTCGAGCGGGAGGCGCCGGGCGCGGGCGCTCCACTGCTCGGGAGTCCGCCGCGCCGGATCGCGCGGCGTCGCAGGCGCCCCGAACGAGAGCACCACCACGGCGCGGTCCGGATCGGAGATGCCCGTCGCGCGGTGCAGGGCGTCGGCGTCGGCGACCCCGTTGGGGCAGCAGGCGACGCCGTCGGCCCAGGCGCTCAGCATCATGCTCTGGGCGGCGCGACCGGCGTCGAAATCGACCAGGCCGCCGCCGGGGCTCACGGTCAGGACCACCACCAGCCCCGCCGTCAGGACGTTGTCGGCGCGGTACACGGCGCGGGCGACCGCGGGGACGGCATCGCCCTCGACGACGATGAAGCGTGTGGGCTGGCGGTTGCGCGCGCTTCCCACGAGCCGGCCGGCGTCGAGAATCCGACGGGCCACCTCGTCGGGGACCGGCGCACCATCGTATGACCGCGCGTCGCGCATGCTGGCCACGGTGAGGTGCGCGTCCACGACCTCAGACTAGACGACGCCTCCGGGATCCGGCCGTCGGGTGTGCGACACGCAGAAGGGCGTGCCCCAGATGGGCTCGCGCGCGCACGGCTTGCCCTTGCGGTTGAGGGCGGCGCAGCGCGGGGTGCTACCGGCGATGCCCGAGGCGCCGCGCTCGGCCTCGAAGAAGGCCCGGGCGCGCGAGACGTGCGCGTCGATCACGAGCGAGGCGCGCAGCTGATCCTGGGCGCGCAGCAGGGAGCGGGCGGTGGAGAACAGCGACCGCGCGACCATCGGCTCCGAGCGGGGATCGGCCGCCACCCGGGAAATCCCCGAGTCGCACACCTCGAGCAGGTAGCGCTCCGCCCATCCGGGACGGCGGGGGTCCGGCGCGAGCGACGGTACCAGCGCCTTCCAGAGGGAGCGCGTGTAGCGGCGGATGGCCACGGCGCGGCTCGGTGCGGTGTCCGGAAGCGCGGTGGGGAGCTCATTGATCATCGCGGTTAGTAGACCACCATCTGGATCGGCTGTCAAGGTTTTGTCGAGGGTGTACGGAAGTGCACAAGACCTTGTCTCTGCACATTGCAACACGATGTCCGGACAATCTGGACAACATGTTCAGACTATGCGCATCATGTGTCCGTGTCTGCCGCCGCCTCAACCTCCGGCCTGATGCGCATCGGCGAGCTGAGCCGGCGCCACGGCGTGAGTCCCGACCTCCTACGGGTGTGGGAGCGTCGCTACGGCCTGCTCCAGCCCGAGCGCACCGACGGCGGCTTCCGCCTCTATACGTCGCGCGACGACGAGCGCGTCCGGGTGATGCGCCACAACCTGGGGCTCGGGTATACGGCGGCGGTGGCCGCCCGCATCGCCCTGAGCGCCCCGGCCCCGGTGGATCGGCCCGATACGGACAACGCCCTCGAGGCCGCCCGCGCGGAGCTCGGCGAGCAGCTGGAGAACTTCCAGGACGCCGAGGCGCAGAAGGTCCTCGATCGCATCTTCTCGATGTTCAGCACCGAAGCCGTGCTGCGCGACGTGGTGATCCCGTATCTCCACGATCTGGGCGAGCGTTGGGCGACGGGCGAGGTCTCGGTGGCCCAGGAGCACTTTGCGAGCGCGGTGCTGCGCGGGCGCCTGATGGGCCTGGCCCGCAGCTTCGACGTCGGCGTCGGCCCTCGGGCGGTGCTGGCGGGCCCCCCGGGCGAGCGCCACGACCTGGGCCTGCTGTGCTTCGGCATCGGCCTGCGCGAGAGGGGCTGGCGCGTCACCTTCCTGGGTGGCGACACCCCCATCGGGGCGGTGCAAGGAGCGGCCGCCCGCCTGCTGCCCGCGCTCGTCGTGCTCTGCGCCGAGCAGGAACCACCCCTGCGGGACGCGCTGCCCGAGATCAGCGTGCTCGCGTCGCAGCACCCCGTGGCCCTGGCGGGCCGGGCCGCCTCGGCGGAGATGGCGCGCGCGACCGGGGCGCGCCTGCTCCAGGACGCTCCGATGGCCGCGGCAGCGCGCATCGCCTCGGGGGGCTGACGCGACCGATCACTCTGCCTGGGAGACCACCCTCAGGGGGGGCCGGGGTGCCGTCGTCTGCCACGAGTCGAGCCGGTTGAGGCCGTCGAGGGCCGCCGTCTTGTAGCACTCGGCCAGCGTGGGGTAGTTGAACACCGCGTCGACGAAGTGCTCGACCGTGCCGCCGTAGGTCATCACGGCCTGGCCGATGTGGATCAGCTCACTCGCGCCCTCGCCGATGATGTGGACGCCCAGCAGCTCGTGGGTGTCCCAGTGGAAGATCAGCTTCAGCAGGCCGGTGCGGTCGCCGATGATCTGGCCGCGGGCGATCTCGTTGTACTGGGCCTTGCCGACCTCGTAGGGCACGCCGTCGCGCGTGAGCTCCTCCTCGTTGCGCCCGACGGTCGAGATCTCGGGGATCGTGTAGATCGCGTACGGCACCAACGAGGGCACGCTGCGCGCCGCGATGCCGAACGCGTGGCAGGCCGCCAGGCGGCCCTGCTCGAGCGAGGTCGAGGCCAGGCTCGGAAAGCCGATCACGTCGCCGACCGCGTACACGTGCGGCACCTCGGTGCGGTAGTGATCGTCCACCGTCAGCCGGCCCCGGTCGTCGGCGGTGATGCCCGCCGCCGACAGGTTGAGGCTGCCCGTCGCGCCGGTGCGGCCGATCGAGTAGAAGGCCTTCTCGGCGACGATGTGCTTGCCGCTCGCCAGGTGCACCCGCACCGCCCCGTCGTGGCCCTCGTCCACGTCGAGCGCGCTGACCTCCTCGCCCAGCCACAGGGTCATGCGGCCGCGCCGCATGTGGAAGGCGAGCGCGTCCATGATCTCGGAGTCCATGTACGACAGCAGGCGCGGTCGTTTGTCGACGAGCGTCACCCGCACGCCCAGCGCGGAGAACATGCTGGCGTACTCGAGGCCGATCACCCCGGCGCCGATCACGACGAGCGTGCGCGGCAGACGGTCGAGGCTCACCGCGTCGTCGCTCGTGAGGATGCGCCGGCCGTCGAACGTGACGCTCTCGTCGCGCGTGGCCGTGGTGCCGGTGGCCAGAACGATGTTCGCCCCGCTGATGGTCTGCCGGCCGTGGCCGTCGGGGTCCTCGATCTCGATGGTGTGCGGATCGACGAAGGCCCCGTGGCCGTTGAAGATGTCGATGTCGTTGCGCAGCAGCTGATGCCGCACGACGTCGGTCTCGTTGCGGACCACCTGATCGGCCCGGAAGATCAGATCCTCCATGCCGATGTGCTGCTTGGCGGTGTACGACGATCCGTAGAAGCCGCGGTCGCGGTAGCCCGTCAGGGCCATCGCGGCCTCGCGCAGGGTCTTGGACGGGATGGTCCCGGTGCGCACGCAGACGCCCCCGACCCCCGTGGTGCGCTCGATCATCGCGACTTTCTTGCCCAGCTTGGCCGACTGTATGGCCGCGCGCTGACCACCCGGGCCCGACCCGATCGCGATCAGGTCGTAGTCGAAGGACGCCCCGTTCATGGAGATTCGATCGGCCATCGCCGGGGCGATCGTAGTGCCGGGGTCATACGGCGAACAGTGTCCCCGGGGCCAAGCAGCACCCCGTCACTCTGGACCGGCGTCCAGGCGGCTCAGCCGCCGCAGGTCTCGTTGCGCAGGCGGTCGATGAAGCGGATCAGCGTCTCGCCGACCGTGTCCAGGCTCGCGGCCGAGACCTTGTCGAGCCTGTCGGCGCGGCTGTGGAAGTAGGGGTAGTCCCAATCGATCAGGTCGATCGACGGCACCCCGGCCCGCTGGAACGGCGTGTGATCGTCGTAGATCAGCGGCCCGGTGGTGCCGGGGAACGTCGCGCCCGTACCGACCTGGCGTGCCGAGGCGCGCAGCTGACGCCAGAGCCCCGCGTCAGACGACGCCTCCCGCGGCAGGCGCAGCGAGCGATCGGCCACGAAGTCGACCAGCACCATGGCGCGCAGGTCAGCGGCGTGGCGGGCGGCGTGGATGCGGCTGCCGCGCAACCCGTCGGCCAGGAAATCGGACGACCCCGGCGGGCTCTCCTCGCCGTCGAACAGCACGAACCGCACCTGCCGCTGGCAGGCGCGCCGGCCCTTGGCGAGGTCGCGCGAGAGCTGCACCACCATGGCCGCCCCGCCGGCGCCGTCGTTGGCTCCGACGAATCCGGGGATGTCCTTGGTGTCGTAGTGGGCGCCGATGAGGATCGGCTTCCCGGTGCCGGGCAGCCGGCCGGTCACGTTGCGCAGGCCCCCGGGGACCCCCTCGTACCTGCCGCGGGGCAGTTCGGCGCGCAGTCGCGCCGCGAGGCGCCTCGACGCCCTCGAGCCAGCCGGCCGGGGACCCATCTCCACCTGGGCCCGCAGCTCGGCGAAGGCGCGGTCGGCGTCGAACCGGTCGACCGAGGGCGCGCTCGGGGCCGCCGTCGCGCCGCCCCCGCAGGCGGCGAGCGGCATCGCGGAAACCACCGAGAGCAGGGCGATCAGACAGGGACGCAGGTGTCGACGCACGCCATGGAGAATCTCACGACATGGCCCCACGAGCCCCGGGGGGTGTCCCTTACCCCCCAAGTGCTGGTAGCGTCGTCCTTCGACGGCGACCTCGTGTGGGTCGCTTTTTCCTTGTCCCCGCACCGGAGATTTTCCTTCTGAGGCTCCCTCACGTCACCCGGTCCATCGGCGCCCTCGCGATTTTCACCCTCGCTCTCGTCGGCTTCGGAAGCTCCATCGCCACCTCCGAACCGGCGTCCATCTCGCAGAAGCGCGCGCAGGTGCAGCGGATCCAGGCGGAGCTCGACGGGATCGACCAGCAGGTCGAGGCCGCGGCCGAGGAGTACAACGGGGCCCAGTACCAACTGGGGAAGGTGAAGGAGCGGATCGGCGAGAACCGCCAGCAGATCACGACCACCGTGGCGGCACTGAAGGCGAAGCGGGTCGTGCTGGCTCAGCGTCTGCGCGACATCTACGCCACCCCCGAGCCCTCGCTCGCCGAGGTGCTGATCACGAGCGGCAGCATCACGGCCGCCGCCGATCAGGTGGACCTGCTGGACCGTGTGGGACAGCGGGACGCCGACGTTGTCGGTGGCCTGCGCGACAACAAGCAGAAGCTTCAGTCGCTGCGTGCCCAGCTGGTCAAGGACCGTGCCACCAGTCAGAAGCAGGTGGCCGCCGCCCAGGCCCACAAGGCCTCGGTCGAAGCCCTCATGAGCCAGCGCCAGGCGGTGCTCGAGAGCGCCAAGGGAGACCTCGGCCGCATGCTGGCCGCGCAGCAGGCCCGCGAGCGGGCCGCCGCCGCGGCCGCCGCGCAGGCCGCACGCCAGCGCGTGGCGGCGACGACGAGCCCGGGCGCTCCCAGCGCCGCGACGCCGAGCACCCCCGCCGCGACGCCGGCGGCCGACCCGGCCGCCTCTCCGGCCGCGACGCCCGAGGCCGCTCCGGCCGCGGCGCCTCAGGCCGCTCCGGCCCTCCCCAGCGGCAGCGGCAACGCCGCCGCCGCGAGCGCGGCGATGAGCCAGCTCGGGGTGCCCTACCGGTGGGGCGGCGCCTCGCCCTCGGGCTTCGACTGCAGCGGACTCGCATCGTGGGCCTACGCCCAGATCGGCAAGAGCGTCCCGCACTACACCGTGGCCGCGTACAACGCCTTCCCGAAGGTGCCCTCCAGCCAGCTGCAGCCCGGCGATCTCGTGTTCTTCCGCGGCCTCGGCCACATGGGCATCTACATCGGCGGCGGGCAGTACGTGCACGCCCCCCAGACCGGCGACGTCGTCAAGGTGAGCAGCGTCGGCGGCCGCGGCGACTACGTGGGCGCCACCCGGCCCTAGTCCCCGGCGGGTCGGTTCCTCAGCCGCTCGGGCGACATGCGCCCGCGCGGTATCGCCGGGCGCCCGGGCGGACCCGGTGACGTGTCGGGATGCCCGAGGGCGATGGCGGTGCGCACCGACCATGGGGCGGCCAGACCCGCCAGCGCGGTGGCCGCCGCGATGTTCTCCTCGGGGAAGAGCGTCACGGGGCACGAGCCCAGGCCCAGCGCATGGGCCGCGAGCATCACGTTCTGTGCCAGACGTCCGGCATCGAACTCGGCATCGGCCCCTCCGCGCTCACGGTCGATGGCGACCAGGACGGCCAGCGGGCAGCCGCGCACGTGCAGCGCGTATGCGCCGAGGCGGCTGAGGGCCATGAGCCGGCCTGGCGACTCGAGCGTGATCAGGCGCCAGGGCTGGCGGTTGCGCGCCGAACCCGTCCAGCGGGCCACCTCCAGGATCCGATCGACGTCGCCGGGGTCCACCGCTCGCGCGGTGAACCGCCGGGTCGCGCGCAGTGAGGCAATGGTGCGTAGAAGGTCGTCATCCACAGGGCGAGCCTGCCATAACGCACCGTGCGGGAGTTTGCGCTGCGCGTGGCGGCCGATGCTGTGGGCACGTTCGGTCTGCGTCTGCGGACGTGCCCTTTTCCCGCGCATCGACGAAAGGATGCGAGATGACGACAAGGATGTTGCGCAATGCCATCGTGGCGACCGCCCTGATCGGAGCGATCGCCGCCCCGAGCGCCATGGCCTGTGGCCACGGCGGCGGTGGATACTCGGGCCCACCGCACTTCGGTGGCAGCTACGCGCACGTCAAGGCCCCGGGCAGCCACACCGAGGGAGGCAGGCACTTCCACCGCGGCCGGGGCGACTGCAACCCCACGCCGCCCGACGTGACCCCGCCGCCCGACGTGACCCCGCCGGTGGATCCGCCGCCCGCCGGTGGCCCGCCGCCCGTCGTCGATCCGCCGCCCACGGTTCCCGGGTTCTAGCGGCGCGCCGTTCGCCGTCAGTCGTACCCGACGACGCTCCAGAAGCGCGCCTCGAAGGGCTCGGGATCCCGAGCCCTCGAGTCGCGCTCGAAGGAGACCCGCAGATGCCCCTCCGCGGCCAGGCGCTCCAGCACGCCGATGAAGGCCTCGGGCGCGATGTCCACCTCGTGCGCCCCGACGCGTTCGTAGAGCGCCGCCTCGCGCACCGGCTCACCCGAGTCGCGCAGCACCGTGAGCGTGACCTCGTCGATCCGGCTCATCCCCCGAGCCTCTCGAACTCCCGCTGCTCCTCGGCCGTGCGCTCGGCGGTGGGGATGCGCTCGAGGCGCACGTCGGAGATCGGCTCGCCGCTCGCCACGCTGATCCCGTAGGTGCCCTCGGCGAGCCGCGCCTCGGCGCGCTCGACCGCCGCCAGCTCCAGGCGCAGGGCGTCGATGCGCTCCAGATCCCGAGTGCGCTCGGTGATGTCCACCGCCCCGTCGCCGGCGATGTTCTCGTCGGCGGCCGTGTCGGAGGCATCCGGGCGGAACTCGGCCTCCAGGCGGCTCAGCTCCTCCGTCACCCTCGCGCGTTCTGCGGCCAGGATTTCGGTTGCTCGTGCGGTGTCCATATGGCGCCCTTCGTTGTGCTGGATGGCCCGAGGCTAGAGCAGCCCGCGCTCCTTGGCGATGGCCAGGGCCTGTACGCGGTTGTGGGCCTCGAGCTTGGTGAACAGAGATCGAGAGTGACTCTTCACCGTGTTGGGTGACAGGCCCAGATTGTCACCGATCTCCTGTGTCGTGAGCCCGCGGGCGATCAGCAGCAGCACCTCGCGCTCGCGAGGTGTGAGGGTGCCGTCGGCCGCGGGGGCGCCCTCGCGCCGGGGGATCATGGCTCCGGCGATACGGGGGTCCATCACGGTGCGGCCGTGCACCACCTGCAGCAGCGCCGAGAGGAGGTTCTGCTCGTTCACGTCCTTGAACAGGCAGGCAGAGGCGCCGGCCTTGAGACAGCCTCGCACGGCGAGCTCCTCGGGGTGCGCGGTCAGGATCACGATCGCGATCTCGGGGTGGCGCTCCTTGACCCGCTGGCAGATGGTCGGCGCCGGAAGATCGGGCAGCCGGAGATCGAGCAGCAGCACGTCCGGGCGGAACTGCTCGCACCGCAGGATCGCCTCGGCCCCTGTGCGGGCGTCGCCCACGAGCTGGAAGAAGCGGCTGCCCGACAACAGCAGGCGCATGCCCGAGATCACGATGGGGTGGTCGTCGGCCACGACGACCGTGTGGGGCATCCGGCTCACGCGAGAGGGATCAGCGTCCTCATCGTCGAGCCGAGGTCGTCGCCCCGCGCCAGGCGTACCTCCCCGCCGAAGCGCGCCGCCTCCTCGCGGATCATGCCCAGCCCGAGGCCGTTGCCCTGCCCCGATGGCGCGCCCACGCCGTCGTCCTGGATCACCAGCTCGACGGCGCCGCCCTGGAACGCCAGGGTGAGCACCACCTCGGAGGCCGCCGCGTGGCGCTCGACGTTGCGCAGGCCCTCCTGGGTGATGCGGATCAACAGTTCCTCGCGCGCCTCGTCGATGGCCGTCGGCTCACCGAGCACGAGCAGGTGAGCCGGCACCGAGGTCCGCGCGCTGAACGACGCCGCGTCTTCGCGCAGCTTCACCGCCAGGGCCCCTGCCGGCGCCGCCGGACGGTCGAGGGAGCGCAGCGTGGAGCGCAGCTGGGCCGACGCGCCGGCGATCTGCTGCTCCAACCCGGCGAGGTGCGACAGCAGGTCGGGGCGCCCCGCCGAGGCGCTGGAGTGGGCGAGCTGGGCCGCGACGCCGATGCCGAACAGCCGCTGCCCGAAATCGTCGTGGAGCGCGCGGGCCAGGCGCCGCCGCTCGCGCATCGCGGCCACCTCCTCGACGCGCGCGCGGTCGCGCGCGGCGGCGAGCGCGGCACCCGAATAGGTGCACAGGCGCCCGAGCGCCTCGATCGACGCCTCGCTGAACCGCGCGTCCGAACGCAGCCCGGCGTGCAGGACGCCGCGCACCTCGCCACCGAAGGACACCGGCACGGCGAGCAGCGCGCCGATGCCCTCCTCGCCGGCGACCAGGTCGACGAGATCCTGGGCGAAGGGCGCCGAGCGGTAGATCGCCACCTCGACCGGCCGGCCGGTGTCGAGCACCTGCCCGCCCGCGCCCGCGCCCGCGCCGAGGCGGAGTCCCGGCAGGCGCGGCCCGCGGTTGCCCAGCATCGCCTTCATCTCGAGACGGTCGAAGCAATGATGGAGGTGGCACGGCTGGGGGTGCTCGCAGCCGGCGACACGCAGGGAGAAGCCGACCACGTCGGCGGCGATCAGGCGGCTGGCCTCAGAGGCGGTGTGCCAGGCGATGCGCGACACCACCAGCTCGCGGAACAACCGCTGCCCGGCGGCGTCCGCCCGGCGCAGCAGATTGAGATCGGCCGAACGCGTCACCCCTGTCGCCGGCGACTTCGTCGCACCGTCCCGACTCACACGCCCCCCTCTGTTCGCCCCTTCTCGACCATACGGCCCGCGACGCGGGCACGGCAACCGACTCACCCCTTCGGGTGACATGCCCGCGAGGACGTCTGCGGTGGCCCGGATCGGCGTGGCGGTGGCGCTCGCACGGCGTCCGACCTCCCGGTGAGGACGGCGCCGATGCCGGTCGCGGTTGCCTCGGGGGACGCGCGGAGCGAGGGTCGGGTGAGACCGATCGCAAAAAGGAGGCGCCATGCCCGAGATGATGCGCGCGGCGGTGTTCAAGGATGTCCGCGACATCCACATCGAAGAGGTACCGATGCCGCGGTGCGGTCCGACGGACGCCATCGTGAAGATCACGACGACCACGATCTGCGGCACCGACTCGCACATCTGGCGCGGCGAGTACCCGGTGGCCCCGGGCCGCGTGGTCGGCCACGAGCCGGCCGGGGTGATCCACGAACTGGGCGAGGCGGTGGTCGGCTACGAGGTGGGCGACCGCGTGGTGGTCGGCGCGATCACGCCGTGCGGCTCCTGCTACTTCTGCCAGGCCGGCGACTTCTCGCAGTGCGCCGGCTACGAGGACCAGTGGGGGATCATCGGCGGCTGGCGCCTGGGCAACTCCATGGACGGCGTGCAGGCCGAGTACTTCCGGGTTCCCTACGCGCAGGCCAACCTGTCCCGCATCCCCGAGGGGCTCTCCGACGAGGAGGTCCTGTTCGTCACCGACATCGCGACGACCGGCATCTCCGCGGTCGAGACCGCCGAGGTGCAGCTCGGCGACACGGTGGCGGTGTTCGCCCAGGGCCCGATCGGGCTGTGCGCCACGGCGGGAGCACGACTGCGCGGAGCGGGCCTGGTGATCGCGGTCAACTCCAACCACCGGCGCCTCGAGATGGCGCGCACGATGGGCGCGGACGTGATCATCGACTACACGCAGGAGGATCCCGTCGCCAAGATCAAGGCCCTCACCGAGGGCCGCGGCGCGGATGTGACCATCGAGGCGCTCGGCATCCAGGAGACGTTCGAGAACTCGCTGAAGGCGGTGCGCCCCGCGGGCGTCGTCTCGTCGCTCGGCGTGTACGGGGACAAGGTCACGATCCCGCTGGAGCCCTTCATCTACGGCATCGGGGACATCGACATCCGCACCACCCTGTGCCCCGGCGGCAAGAAGCGCCTCAGCTCGCTGATGAACCTGGTCAAGACCGGGCGGCTCAACCTGCAGCAGCTGATCACCCACCGGTTCGATCTGGACGACATCGAGCAGGCCTACTCGCTGTTCTCCAATCAGGAGGACGGGGTCATCAAGGTCACCGTCACCCCCTGACCGAGGACGGGGCGCCGGTCATCGGCGGAGGCCCCGCGGGGTGATGAACGCCACCGGTGAGGACCACGGCCTCACCGGTGGCCCGTGATGTTTGCCAAGGCTTTCCCACCACGCGTTGACCTTCGGGGAGGACCTCGGCTTAATGTGGGGCGTTCGCGATACGGATATCGCCCCACGCCGCCACCTTCAGAAGGGGACCTCTTTCCATGAGCTCAGCCGAGCCCTCCGGCCGCGCGCGCCCCGGCGTGCTGACGCGCGTCGTGCACGCCTGCGCGGCGCACGGCTGGCGCACGGTCATCGCGTGGATCCTCGCCATCGTGGCCGTCTTCGGTGCGGCGGGAACCATCGGCGGGACGCTGGTGGACCAGTTCTCGCTGCCGGGGTCCGACTCGCAGAAGGCGGTGGATCTGCTCGACAGCCGGTTCCCGGCGCGCTCGGGTGACGCGGCGCAGATGGTGTTCGCGGTCCCCGCGGGCACCAACCTGAGCGAGGGCGAGGCCAAGGCGGCCATCGAGGCGGCCGTTGCGGCGGCCGAGAAGGTCCCGGGCGTCGTCAGCGTCGGTAGCCCGTTCGCCCCCGGATCCACCCAGGTGAGTGACAACGGCCGCGTGGCCTACGCCGACGTCCAGTTCTCCCAGACCGCCGTCAACGTACCCAAGGAGTCGGTCACCCAGCTCCAGGATTCGGCCATCGCGGCAGCCAAGGCCGGCGGGGTGCAGGTGGAGTTCGGCGGTCCGGTGATCGCGAACGCCGAGCCGCCCACGACGGGCATCAGCGAGCTGATCGGCATCCTGGTCGCGATCGTCATCCTGCTGGTGATGCTGGGCAGCGCCGTGGCGATGAGCCTGCCGATCGCGCTGGCCATCACCTCGGTGGGACTGGGCGTATCGCTGATCACGCTCGCCGCGGGCGTGTGGACCTTCAACACCATCACCCCGACCCTCGCAACCATGATCGGGCTCGGCGTCGGCATCGACTACTCGCTGCTGATCGTCACGCGCTACCGCCAGGCGCTGCACGACGGGCGCGAACCGGTGGACGCGGCGACCGTGGCCGCCTCGACGGCCGGCCGCGCGGTGATCTTCGCCGGCGCGACCGTCGCGATCTCCGTCTCGGCGCTCGCGCTGCTCGGGCTCGACTTCATCACCAAGATGGGCCTCGGCGCGGCCATCACCGTCCTGGTCGCCGTGCTCGCCGCCGTGACATTGCTGCCGGCCATCCTGGGCCTGCTGGGGCACAAGATCGATCGCTGGCGCCTGCCCTTCCTGAAGCATCGCGACGACTCCGAGGCGGCGCGCGACCGGTCGGCCACGGCGCGCTTCGGGCGATTCGTGACCCGCCGCCCGTGGATCACCGGCGGCACCGCCGTGGTGTTCCTGCTGATCCTCGCGATCCCGGTGTTCACCGTTCAGCTCGGGTCGAGCGACGCCGGATCGAACCCGGCGGGCACCACGACCCGCAAGGCCTACGACCTGCTCGCCGAGGGCTTCGGCCCGGGCTTCAACGGCCCGCTCCTGGTCGCCATCGACCAGAAGCCGGGCTCGAATGCCGCCGACGCCGCCGCCGCGGCGCTGCGTGAGACGCCCGGCATCGCCAGCGTCGTCGCGCCGGCGATCAACACGGCCGGCAACACGGCCGTCATCACGGCGTACCCGACCACCTCACCCCAGTCGGCGGCCACCGCCTCGCTGGTCCACAGGCTGCGCGACGGCGTGCTCCCGGGGGCCCTGGCGGGCACGGGCGCGGTGGCGCACGTGGGTGGCCAGACGGCCGCCTACGAGGACATCGCGGCCATCCTCCAGACGCGCCAGGTCGTGTTCCTGCTGGTGGTCATCGGGATCATCTTCGTGCTGATCGCCATGGCCTTCCGCTCCATCGTGGTGGCGGCCAAGGCCGCCCTCACCACCGCGCTCTCCGCGCTGGCCGCCTTCGGCGTGCTGATCGCCGTCTTCCAGCACGGCTGGGGGGCGAGCCTGGTCGGGATCGACAGCACCGGGCCCATCGAGTCGTTCCTGCCGGTGATCATCTTCGCGATCCTGTTCGGTCTCTCGACCGACTACGAGGTGTTCATCATGAGCCGCATCCGCGAGGAGTACGTGGGCGGACGCAGCGCGCGTGACTCGATCGACCACGGCGTCGCCGCCATCGGACGGGTGATCGTGGCCTGCGCCCTCATCATGTGCTCGGTGTTCTTCAGCTTCCTCCTGGGCGACGAGCGCGCCATCAAGGAGTTCGGCCTCGGCCTCGGGGTGGCGATCGCCATCGACGCGTTCGTCGTGCGGCTGGTGCTGGTTCCGGCGGTGCTCCAGATCCTGGGCGACCGGGCCTGGTACATGCCGCGGTGGGCCGACAGGATCCTGCCGCGCATCACCATCGAGCCGCCGGCGGAACCGCCGCCCGCCCGCGCGCCGGCGACGCGGGGCGAGCCCCTCACGGAGGCCGACTGAGCGAAAGGTCCGCGAGGGTCGGTCGCCCGGAGCTACTTGACGTACCAGCTGGTCCGGATCTGGAGGGTACCCACCCGCTGGGCGGCCGCGAAGGGAGTCCCCCCGGCGCCGAAGTGCGCGTTGAAGACGCTGGCGCCGACCGGCGTCAGCACGATCGGCACGTTCTTGAGCTGGAGGCGCGCCGACTTGACCACCAGCGACGACCTGCTGATCTTCATGGTGAACAGCGTCATGCGCGGACCCCAGTCGGCGTTGGATCCGACGATCGCCGACAGGGCGCGCCTCCGCCCGAGGCTGGCGTTGAACCAGTTGAGGGTCAGCCGGGTGTCGCCCTGCTGAAGGGTCATGCCCTTGACGCTGCGGATCTGACCGCTCAGCGGGTAGCGCGTCGTGCCGTCGCCGCCGGTGACCTTGAAGCGTATGCCGACGCTGGTCGGCACGGCGCCCGTGCCGGGCGTGGCGGCAACGCCCAGGGGCGTGAGCACGGCCGGGTCGAACTGGATCGTGGTGCCGCCGCCGAAGAATGAGACCTTGGGGGCCGGCTTGGCGCTGGCCATCGGCGCGGCGATTGCGGCGATGGTGGCGAGGCCGGCGACAGCCGAGGCGAGGAGCAGGGCGGGGGAAGAGACGCGTGAGTTGCTCATGGCGGCGAAGCTATTGCGGCCGCCGCGGCGCGACAACGGGACCGGGTATGGATCGCGCCTGGCCGATCGGGGAGGACGGCCCGCCGCCTCACGTGCCGCTGAATGTGCCCCCGATGAGCGCACGGAAGCGATCCATGCGGCGGTCGTGACGGACGAACCGGCGCTTCGCGCGCTCCATCCGCTCGGGCTTCTTGGTGTACCTGCGCCGTGCCCACGCGGAGTTGGGACGGCCGAGGCGGATGGCCCCCACCAGCCCGACGACCGGGATGAAGATGGCGATGAAGCCGACGAAGATCTTTCCCTTCAGGAAGCAGATCACCGCGAGGAAGCCGTTGACCACGACCGCGAGCATCAGGGCCACGAGTCGGGCGACGTCGCCCGACGCGGTGTTGCCGTTCGCGTCGAAGGGCGAGAAGCCGACCAGCAGCAGCAGGCAGATCACCACGGCCACGATGACCGCGTCGATCGAGGTGCGCCCCTCGCTCTTCCAGTAGACGTCGTCCATGTAGACCCAGAGCGCGAACTCGTCCAGCGTCAGCGCCGCTCCGATGCCGAACATCACGCCGAGGATCTCGACCCAGGGGCGGTCGGGGCGATAGGCGAACTCGAGCAGCGACGCGATCAGCACCAGCAGGATGCCCCAGACCTGGTGGTGTATGTGGACCCCGCCGATGGTGATGTCGCCGACCAGCGAGCGCCCGGACCGATCCTCGGTGGGCTCCTTCGACCTGGCCTGGATGCGCCGCGTGATCGTTCGCGTGATCAGGAACGTCAGGACGAAGGCGATGAGCATCCACAGGATTGCCGCCCGGCCCGGTTCCGTTGCGATCTCAAACTGGCTCATCCTGTGCCGGGCACTATGCAGCGCGGACCAGGCGGTGCGCAATCCGCGTGCGTCCGCCGAAGGACGACGACCGGCTCGGCGGCCTGACCGTCGATCTCCCCCTCCACCTCGCCCTGCGGTGCATGATCCATCGCGAGGGGCGGTTGCCGGAGGCGGGCGCCCTCGACCAACCCGGCCTGTATGGAGACGCACAGCGCGCCGCGCCGCGATCCGCGGGCGGCTGACCCAGGAGGATCGATCCATGACCGCACGCGCGGATTACACCGAGGACGAGTGGGAGACGCTCAGCCGCTCGCCTCTCGTCGCCGGCTTCGCCATCTCCCTCGCCGACCCGGGCGGGCCGATCGAGCTCACAAAGGAGACGATGGCGGCGGTGAAGGCCCTCGCGACTCCACCGAGCGACGAGGAGCTGCTGATCGCCGTGTCGCAGGACGCCCAGGCGCACGCCCGAGATCACGCCAACCTGCGCAAGGAACTCGGCCTGAAGGGTGCCACGGCGCGTCAGCAGATCACCGACGAGCTGACCAAGGTGAACGGGATCCTCACCGCCAAGGCGACGCCCGAGGAGGCCGCTGCGTTCCGCCGGTGGCTGGTGGATGCGGCGCAGAAGGCCGCCGAGGCGGCGAAGGAGGGCGGTTTCCTCGGGATCGGCGCGGTGCGCGTCAGCGAGGGCGAGCTGGACGAGATGGCCGACATCCGCAGGATCATGGGACTGCCGGCCGACTAGTCGCGCCGGGCCGTGGTCCGGGGTGGGCGGGGCGCGCCGGTCGTGCGATCATCGCCGCATGCCCGGCGACGAACCCCGCGTTCCGATCTGGACCCGGACGGTGGCCGATCCGGTCTTCCGCGAGGCGCTGATCGTGGATCCACTGCGCGCGCTGGCCGACGCGGGCGACGTCGAGGCCTCCCCCGATCAGGTGCGCCAGCTGGACGAGATGGAGCCCGACGAGCGCGAGGAGTTCGTCCGCGCGGTCGTCCGCGACATCCACACGAAGGGCGGTCAGGCCCGCTTCGGGTCCATCGGCGAGGACGGCCGCATCGGCGGCATCTGAGCCCGGGGCTCAGATGCCCGGGCCACCGGTGCCCGGCGGATCCGATCCCGGGAACGACTCCTTGCCCTCCTCATCGACGGCGTCGTCATCATCATCATCGCTTGGCGGGGGCGGCGGGGCCGTGGTCAACATGTGGTTGCTCCTGTTCGCTGTTCGGTATGGAGAGGATTCCCCGTTGTCGCCCGGCGCGAACCCAGGTGAGGAATCGGCCCGCTCCGGGTACCGCAGGGGCATGACAACTCAGCCGCCGATTCCCGAGCCCTTCCCGGGGCCGCCCAACATCCCCGAACCCAGCCCTCCGACGATCCCGGAGCCCTACCCGCCACCGACGCCGCAGCCACCCTCCCCGGCGCCCGAGCCCGTACCTGCGCCCGACTTTCAGCGGTAGTCCGGATTGGGGAAATCGAAACGGCATCCGGCATCCCAGAGGGAGCGCTGGTTGCCGTGGGCGGGGATGCCGCCGGCGTCCTTGAGCAGTCGCGCCATGTGCAGCAGGTTCCAGGTGAGGAACGTCGTGTTGCGATTGGTGAAGTCGTTCTCCGGCCCGCCCGAGCCGGGGTCGAGATAGCTGGGGCCGGGGCCCGCCTCGCCGAGCCACGCCGAGTCGGCCTGCGGCGGTATGACGTAGCCGAGGTGCTGCAGCGAGTAGAGGATGTTCATCGCGCAGTGCTTGGCGCCGTCCTCGTTACCGGTGATCAGGCAGCCGGCGACACGGCCGTAGAAGGCGTACTGGCCGTCGGCGTTGAGCAGGTGGCTGTCGCCGTAGAGGCGCTCGATGACGCGGGTGCAGACCGACGACTTCTCGCCGAGCCAGATGGGTGATGTGAGCACGAGGATGTCGGCCGCGAGCACCTTGGCCGCGACAGAGGGCCAATCGTCGCGCGGCCACCCGCGCTCGGTCATGTCCGGGTAGACGCCCGTGGCGATCTCGAGGTCCACGGCACGGATGGTCTCCACCTCCACCCCGTTGCGCTCCATGATCGCGACGGCGATGTCGGCCAGCCCCTGCGTGTGCGAGATCTCGGGTGAGCGCTTGAGCGTGCAGTTGATGAACAGCGCCCGGAGATCGGAGAAGTCCCATCGGGAGGTCTCGCACAGCTCCTCCTGCAATTCGTTCAGTCGCGTCACGGTTGCCCCCTCGTCTGACGTCGCCCGGCACGCACCGGTGCCACGGAGGTCCATCAGATCACCGGACCGCGCGCGGGCGCCACCGGCGCGAGTCGCAGAGCGCCCGAGGACGTCCTTCTGCGACCGAGCCCCGGCCGGGAGGTCACACGATGCTGACCGGCACCCCGGGCCGTATGCGTTTGGCGATCCACGCGATGCCGCCGTCGCCGAGTCGCACGCAGCCGTGCGAGGCGGCCGTGCCGAGCCGGCCGCCGATGTTGCGGACGCCGTGGATGGCGACCTGCCCAGGACCTCCATCGAACTCCTGGAACACCGGGGAGCGCGCGCTGAGGGCGAGGGCGAACGGAGCGCCGGGGCGTCCGGCGGAGAGCCGCACGTTCTCCTCGACGAAGTACTCGCCGCGCGGCGTCGGCGTGGACGGAGCGCCCACGATCGCCCTCAGGTCGCGCACTCGCAGCCCCTTCCGATAGACCCTCACGTGGCGGCTGCGCAGGTCGATCACGATCCGCCACGGCGTGGCGGAGATGCGGGTCGATGTGGTGCGGATCCAACCGGTCGGCGGCGGTTTGGCCCCACGCAGGGCACGGCCGGGAAGGCGCACCCGCAGCCAGTGGCGCGCCCGCAGGTCGGTGCTGTGATCGATGACCGGCAGCAGCGTGCGGCCGCCCGTGATCGGCCTCCGCGGGGCGACGCGGGCCACGACCCGGGAGGTCGTGCTCGGCCGGGCATGGGCCACGTGGACGGTGAGAACCGTCGCGATCTCCTGATCCACGCCGGCGCCCGCGGCCTGCGCTCCGGCGGGCAGGGCCACGGCGCAGGCGGCGACCACCGCCGCCCGCGCAAGCGTCGAGCGCAGCGACACGGCCGTCAACCCGTGAAGCCGACGGTGGTACGCGGCGTCAGGAACCGGACCCGGCGCGACGGAACCCGCGCCCGCCCCTCGGCACATGCGCGGAATCGCATTCGGAGCGTGGAGGCGGGGGTCGCATCCGTGTAGAGGACGCGCGCCCTGACGATGTGGATGCCCCGCCTGGACCTGACAACCGCACGGAACGGCGCCGTGCGACGGTTCGCGATCGTGAGGCCGTCGAGCGAGAAGACGACCCGCCGGATGTTGACCCCGGTCACGCGGACCGGGAACGTGTCCTGCACGCAGCGGCTGACTCCGAAGCGCGACACCGAGTTGCCGATCGAGCGCGGGATCGTCGAGAAGACGCTCGTCCCGTTGCTCGCCGTCGGACCGATGCCACCTCCGCCGCCCGGCGGGGTGCCGCCCGGCGCGGTGCCGCCCGGCGCGGTGCCGCCCGGCGTGGTGCCGCCCGGCGTGCTCGTCGCGCAGTTGGCGGCGGTGATCCGGTCGTTGATGAGGGTGACCGCGCCGTTGCGCGCCAGCGCCCGCCCCTGGATGGTCACGCCGTTCTTCACCGAGATCGACTGCAGGGCGAGGATGCTGCCCACGAAGGTGGTGGTGGTGCCGAGCGTCGCGGAGCTGCCGATCTGCCAGAAGACGTTGCACGGCTGAGCGCCGTTGACCATTCTCACGCGGCTCGCCGACGCGGTCGTCAGCGTCGAACCGGCCTGGAACACGAAGACGGCGTCCGGGTTGCCCTGGGCGTCGAGGGTCAGCGCACCGGTCAGCCCGACCGACGAGGCGGACTTGTAGACGCCCGAGGTGAGGGTCAGGCCGCCGAGGTCGCCGGCGATGCTCACGGGCGGGGTCCGCCCGGCGGCGTCGTTGTACGCGGTCGTGAGGTCCGACTGGGCCTGGAGGGCCGGTCCGTCAGCGGCGTGGATCGTGCCGTTGACGGTACCCGGCGGGAAGCCGGTGATGGCGGCCCCGGGGGTCAGTCCCAGGTTGCCGTTGATGACCGAGGGGCCGGTGTTGGTGATGGTGGAACCGGCCAGCACGGCGTAGGCGTCGGCGGTGCCGAGCCCAACGGGCGCCTGGGCGGCGAAGGCGCTTGTCGCGAGCAGCGAGGAGGCTGCGCAGGCGACGCCCACGAGGCTGATGCGACGCGCGACGCCGCCTCCGGCCGCTCGCGAGGAGCCTGGCGTGGTGCGGGTCGTGCGACGCATGGAGGGTCCTTCTCAGATGGATGCGGGAAGAAGTGCCGCATCGTCACGATGCCCCCACCATCGGCAAATACTGAACCGTTCATTAAAGTATAGGTCCGGGGACACCTCGCGGCCTGAGCTGGCGCACCGCCAGCGGGGGAGGTGGACGGCGACCCGGACGTGCCGCACCATGAACGACGAAAGCCCGCGCGAAGGCGGGCTTTCGGGTGCGCCAGACGCCTGCCATCGGCCATGCCGCGCAGGTCCGTGATCAGATCACCCTAGAAGCCCCAGCGCTTCGTCCGAACGCTCGAGGGGTCGCCGCCTCGGCTCACGGCGGCCTGCAGCTCGGCCTCGGCGATCTCCGGTGTGGGTGCCGGCGCGGTCTGGCGGGCGTCGAGGACGTCCCGGTAGCTCTCGAGCCCGTAGTACTCCTGCACGTCGGACTCATCGCCCAGGGTCAGGTCGTCGTCCTCGGCGAAGGTCGGCGCCAGGGAGAGCTTCTCGCGCGTGTAGGGCAGGAGGATCTCCTTGTCGGGATCGGTGCCGCGCGCGGTGACGTTGACGAGGGGGATGACGTGACGCCTCGAACCGAACCATCCGCTCTCCACGGCGAGGTACCTCACCTCACCGTCGGCCGGATCGACGTAGAGCCCGGCCACGGTCCCGATCTTCTCGTCGTTGGTGTCGTACACCGGCCGAGCGAGCAGATCCTCGGTCGCAGGCAGGTTCGCGGTTCCCCGGACAGTCATCGTCACTCCCTTCGTCGCTGAACTCCATTGGTACCCGCGCAGGGCGCGTTCCAACCGAGGAGGGGAAGTGGCATGACCACCACCGGAGGCGGCCCGCGGAGGCGCGTGGGTCACGACGGCGCAAATCCGTGTGTCCCATCGCAGAGCGGCTGCTGCAACCGACATGGCGCGACGGGCGCCCCGGGCCAGGCCGGACCACCCAGCTGTGAGATGTTCCCGGGATGACGGACGACCTCCGACGCCTGCCGGAGGGCCTCCCGGCCCCCGAGGACGACGGCGCCGCCGCCCATCTTCGGGGTGCCTCCGTTCCCGAGATCGCGCTCAGTTCCACCATCGGGCAGACGCTGACGATCGCCGCGGCGGCGCGCCCCGCGCTGGTGTTCGCCTTCCCCTGGGCCGGGCGTCCGGGCGAGGCTCTTCCCGAGGCGGGCTGGGACGCGATACCGGGCGCTCGGGGCTGCACCGCCGAGGCCTGCGCTTTCCGGGACGTCGACGCCGACCTGCGAGCCCTCGGCCTCGACGTGCTCGGAGTCTCCGTGCAGAGCCCCGCGGCGCTGGCCGAGGTGGCGACGCGCCTCGGCCTGCGTTACCCGCTGCTGTCGGACGAGGGCCTGGAGCTCGCGCGGGCGATCGGCCTGCCGACCTTCACGGCCGGCGGCCGCACGCTGCTGCGGCGTCTCACAATGCTCGTGCGCGACGGCCGTGTGGAGCGCGTCTGGTACCCGGTGTTCCCGCCCGACCGGCATCCGGAGCGGGTGCTGGCGGCTCTGACCGGGCCGGGTTCGCGCCTCTGAGCGATGCCCCTGGCGACGGGCGGATGCTGCATGAGGCCTGAAGGACGTCCGGGTTGCGCTTCCACGACCCGCGCCGCACCGGCGCGAGCCCGCTGATCGCGGCGGGCGCCACCCGCGCGGGCCACGTGCCGGGCGGAGGACGCCCGAACGAGGAGGAGCGCGGCGCCAAGCACCGTGACGACCGCGTGGTGGTCCGTCATCGCGCGTAACGGGATGGTCACCGACACGAAACCACGCGTGGTCCGGGCCACGCGAGCATCGTCGGCGACGCCGTCCGAACGGCGGAGGCTGATCCCGAGGATGGAGAGGAACGATGAAGAAGATGACTGTGCGCAGGGTCGGGGCACTGGCCGGCGCCACCGGCGTAGCCGCCGCGGCCGCCGTGGGTGCGGTGGCGGCGGCCGGCACGATCACCGGGCCGAGCAGCTCCCAAACGCCCTATCTGACCCCGAGCGAGCCGGGTGTCGTCACGAAGTCGATCCTCACGGTCGGCGACTCGGTCAACGACACGCCCGGCGGCGCGAAGTACCGCATGGTGGGCATCCCGGACGGGCTCGGTGCCTTCGACAACCACGACGGCACTTTCACGGTGTTGATGAACCAGGAGCTCGACGGTGCCGGCGTCGGGGTCGAGCGCGCGCACGGCGCCAAGGGGGCCTTCGTCTCGAAGTGGACGATCGACAAGAAGACGCTGCGGGTGCGCAAGGGCGAGGACCTGATCCAGCGCGTCGCTCTCTGGAACCCGGCCGCCAACTCCTACGACGCGCCCACCAGCGGCGTCGTCTTCACGCGCTTCTGCTCGGCGGACCTGCCCGCGCGCAGCGCCTTCTACGACGACGGCAGGGGCTTTGGCGGCCGGCTCTTCCTGAACGGGGAGGAGTCGGGCACCGAGGGCCGCGCCTTCGCCCACGGTCTCGACGGCACGAGCTGGGAGCTCGCCTCGCTCGGAAAGGCCGCCTGGGAGAATCAGGTCGCCCAGCCGGACTCGGGCAAGAACACGGTCGTCGTCGGTCTCGACGATGGCCCGGGTGGCCAGGTCTACGTGTACGTCGGCGCCAAGCGGCGCTCCGGCTCGCCCGTCGAGAAGGCCGGCCTGGTCGGAGGCCGGCTCTACGGGGTCAAGATCGACGGCCGCCCCCTCGAGGACGCCGCCACGGGCATCCCCTCGGGTTCGCGCTTCAGCCTCGAGCCCCTGGGCGACGTCTCCGCCAAGAGCGGCGCGCAGCTCAATACGGACAGCATCGCCGCGGCGGTGACCACCTTCCAGCGACCCGAGGATGGCGCCTGGGACCCCGGGGACAACCGCAGGTTCTACTTCAACACGACGGCCAGCTTCACGGGCAACAGCCGCTTGTGGCGACTCAACTTCTCCGACCCGGAGAAGCCCGCCAAGGGGGGCACCATCGACATGCTGCTCGACGGCAGCGAGGGCCAGAAGATGCTCGACAACCTGACCGTCAGCGACCATGGCCAGGTCATCCTCCAGGAGGACCCCGGCAACAACCCGTACGTCGCGAAGGTCTACCGCTACTCGGTGAAGCGGGACACCCTCACCGAGGTCGCCCGCCACGATGAGGCGCGCTTCGCGCCGGGGGCGCCGCTGGGCGTCGACGAAGAGTCCTCCGCGGTCATCCCGGTGGACGAGATCCTCGGCAAGGGCTGGTACCTGCTCACCCAGCAGGCGCACAGCGACCCCGGCGTCACCGACCCCGAGCTGGTCGAGGGGGGCCAACTGCTCGCCATGCGCGTGCCGCCGGGGCGCGGCCGATAGCGAACGCCTGCGACTCCGCCCACCGGCGATCGGGGCTCCCGGTGCCGCGTGGGCGGGTCGCCGCGCCGGAGGACGCGCGGGGTAGCGCGGCCGCACTCCGGGGAGGGAGGGGCGCCGCCTTCGCGGTGCCACACCTCCGTCACCCCCGGGGGCCCGTGGCGTCTCCGGAGCGGAGATGCACCTGACCACCGCTCGCTGCCCGCCCCAAAACGACGGAGGCCCCGCGGCGGCGGGCGGTGATGCGCTAGACAGGACTCGAACCTGTGACGTTCGCTCTCGTAGACCGACTCCCGGCCGGTGAGCCCCTCCGATCAGCGCGTCAGATCAGGATGGCGGTCTTCCCTCGCACGCTCCCGGCCTCCAGCCGGCGCATGGCCTCGGGCACCCGCTCGAGCGGGTAGGTCTCGCCGATGCTCGGCACCACCAGGCCGGCATCGATCAGCTCGGTCAGGGCCTCGAGGTCAGCGTGGTTCTCCTTCGAGATCATCATCGTCAGCCGCTGACGCACGAAGGGCGACAGCGCGATGGCCCGCAGCTGGCGGCCTATGCCGCCCGTCCACCTGCCGCCCTGCTCGCCACCGATGATCACGAGCGTCCCTCGGGCGTGAGCGCACGCCGCAGGCGCGAGAGCTTCGTGTTGCCCCCGATGTCGAGGATCAGGTCGTAGCGACGCGCGGCCTGGGAGAAGTCCTCCCGGGTGTAGTCGATGACGCGGTCGGCGCCGAGGGAGCGCACCAGATCGACCTTGGCCGTGCTGCACACGCCGGTGACGTCCGCCGCCCCGAGCGCCTTCGCGATCTGGACCGCATACGAGCCGACTCCGCCCGACGCGCCCACGATCAGCACCCTCTGCCCCGGACGGATGCGCCCGGCGTCGCGCAGCCCCTGGATCGCGGTGAGCCCTGACACCGGCACCACCGCGGCCTGCTCGAAGGTGAGGTGGGCCGGCTTGCGGGCGAGCTTGCTCTCGGACGCGGCTGCGAAACCGGCGAACGAGCCCTTGCCGATGCCGAAGACATCGTCGCCCGGCGTGAAGCGGGTCACCTCGGACCCGACGGCGGCGACGGTCCCCGCCAGATCCAGCCCGGGCACCGGATTCTTGGGCGCGCGCAGGCCGAACCCCATGATGCGGATCAGATACGGACGGCCGGTCATCAGGTGCCAGGTGCCCCGATCGAGACCGGCAGCACGGACCTGCACCAGGACCTCGTCCTCGGCGATGTCGGGCACGTCCAGACTCACCCGGCGCAGCACGTCAGCCGAGCCATACGCCTCCTGCCGGATCGCCGGCATCGACGTGGAGTGTCGTGTGACCGTCATGGGCCCGCCTTTCGCTTGTCGTTCCCCCTGCGACGGCCCCCTGAGGCACAGAGATGACCGTACAAAGTACGTCGTACTTAGTACGCTAGGTTGGGGATCGGGAGTTGTCAACCGGGACCGGCGCCCGATCGGAATCGAGGAGGTGGGATGTCGACGAATGCCGGCGAGGCCAGGGAGCGGGTGCCGCTCACCCGGGACCGGGTGCTGCACGGCGCCATCGCCATCGCGGATGCGCGTGGGGTCGGCGCCCTGACGATGCGCTCGCTCGCCCGAGAGCTCGGCGTCAAGCCGATGGCGCTGTACCACCACGTCGCCAACAAGGCCGAGATCCTCGACGGCATCGTCAACCTCGTCTTCAGCCGGATCGAAGTGCCCGTCGACGAGGCCGACTGGCGCGTGGCCATGCGTAGGCGGGCGATCTCGGCGCGCCGCGTGCTGGGACGCCATCCCTGGGCGACCGTGCTGATGGACTCGCGCACCGCGCCGGGCCCCTCCAACCTCGGCCACCACGACGCGGTCATCGGGACGCTCCGGCGGGCGGGCTTCTCGATCGAGATGGCCGCCCACATCGTCTCCTTGCTCGACAGCTACGTCTACGGGTTCGCGCTCCAGGAGGCGGCCCTGCCGTTCGACGGCCCCGACTCGGTCGCCGAGGTCACGGAGTCGGTGCTGCAGCGGTTCCCGGCCGATCGCTACCCCCACCTGGAGGAGATGGCGACCGAGCACGTCCTGCGACCGGGCTACGACTTCGGCGACGAGTTCGCGTGGGGCCTCGACCTGATCCTCCGCGCCCTGGAGGCGCCGGGGTAGCCGGCCCCCGCCCGGGCCGCGCCCTCAACGCCACGCCGGCTCCGCCCTCTGGGCCGCGGACGCCGATGCCGGCACCGGGGCGGCGGGAGCATCCCCGCGCCACGCGGGACGGCCCCGCACAGTGCGGCGAATACTCCCCGGGGTGGAAGGGGTGGGCACCCGCGATGCCCCTGGACTCCTCGATGCGGGGAGACCGGGGCAACCGCGAACGTGATCCCACCCGACTCGAAGCTATGGGGACGGCTTCCGGCGCCCCGCGATCCGCGCGCGGGACGTCGCGAGGTGCCAGGACGGCGACGCCGCAGTAGAATCCGATAGTGCTTGGCGAGGCCGAAGCACTGCTGCGGGACGCGGACGCCGCGCTCGAGCGCGGGGACTGGGAGGCTGCCCGCGCATCGTTCGAGGCCGCCCTGGAGAGGGAGGAGTCGGCTGAGGCGCTGCTCGGGCTGAGTGACGCGCTCTGGTGGCTCGGGGAGACGGACGGCGCCGTTCACCGGGGCGAGAGGGCATACGCCGCCTTCCGCCACCGGGGCGATCTCGTCTCGGCTGCGCAGGCGGCCGTGATGCTCTACTTCCACTACCGCGTGAGCCTGGGTAACGCCGCGGCCGCGCGGGGATGGCTCGGCCGCGCGGCGCGGCTCGTCGAGGAGGCGGCGCTCGCGCCGCTCGAGGGCTGGGTCCTGCTGATGCGAGCGCACGACAGCGGCGATCCCGACGCCTCCGAGCGCTGGGCACGCGAGGCGTGCTCCCTCGCCCACCGATTCGAGGATCCCGACCTCGAGCTTTGCTCCCTCAGCCAGCTGGGGACGGCCCTGGTCGAGATGGGCCGCGTGGACGAGGGCGGATCACTACTCGACGAGGCCATGGCCGGCGCCCTGGCGGGCGAGGCGACCCAGCTGCGGACGGTCGTCTATACGAGCTGCAACATGATCAGCGCCTGCAGCCTTGTTGCCGAGGTGGAGCGGGCGGCGCAGTGGATCCATGCAGCGGACGAGTTCACGCGCCGCTACGGCAGCGCGCACCTCTACACCACGTGCCGCACGTACTACGGGGGCGTCCTCTTCGCCACGGGGCGCTGGGACGAGGCGGACAAGCAGCTGGCCGCCGCGCTGGAGAGCGCCCGTGGAGCCGAACTGGCGCTGTACGCCGAGGCCCTGGGCCAGATGGCGGAGCTGCGGCTTGCGCAGGGCAGGTTGGAGGAGGCCGAGCTGCTGCTCGCCGGCTTCGAGAATCATCACGCGACCGCGGCCGCGGCGGCGGCCGTCCGGCTCGCCCGTGGGGATCCCGCCGGCGCCGGGCGCCTCATCCGGCGGCGCCTGCGCGATCTTGAGGAGCACGTGCGGCCGACCCCGTTCCCGATCGGGACGGCAGTCTGCCTGCAGGCGGCATCGCTGCTGGAGCTGCTCACCGTCGCCGAGCTGGAGTGCGGCGACCTGCCCGCCGCCCGATCCGCTGCCGAACGGCTCGCCGCGCTCGGGGAGCGCGCCGGCTGCGAGGCCGTCGCGGCGAGGGCCGCGCGGGCGGGCGGGCGGGCACTGGAGGCGACGGGCGAGGGCGACGCGGCCCTCGCGGCCCTGGAGCGGGCGCTCGGGGTGTTCACCCGCCTGGAGCTGCCGCTCGAGGCGGCCCGGACGCAGCTCCTGGTCGCCCGCACGCTGCGGGGGCGGGACGCAGCGGCACAGGAGGCCCGCGCGGCGCTCGAGCACTTCGAGCGCCTGGGAGCCGGCCACGATGCCGACGCCGCCGCGGCCTACCTGCGATCGCTCGGAGTCGCAGCGGCGCGCCACGGACCCCGCGCGGCGGGCGCCCTGACCCGGCGCGAGCGCGAAGTGCTCGGGCTGCTCGCGGAGGGGCTCACGAACCGCGAGCTGGCCGAGCGCCTCTTCCTCACCCGCAAGACCGTCGAGCACCACGTCGCGAGCGTCCTGCGAAAGCTCGGCCTGCGCAGCCGCGCCGAGGCGGCTGCCTACGCGGTGCGGCTCGCCCGACGGGATTCCGCCGTGATCTGAGGGTTTTGACCGATGTCCGCCGCGCGGCGCCCGGTCAGGCTGACGGCATGTCTGATCACCCGGACACCGACAAGGTCCTCATCAACCTGGCGACCGGCCTGGAGGACGCCGAGCGGGTCACCGTCGCGTTCCTCGTCGCGGGAGCCGCGCTCGGCGCGGGCAAGCGCGTCGGGATCTGGCTCACCAAGGAGGCCGTCCGGCTTGCGCTTCCGGGTTACGGTGAGGGTGTGGCCTGTGACGGCTGCCCGCCGCTGGAGCGGCTGATGGAGCAGTTCGCGCAGGGCGGCGGAGAGCTGCTGCCGTGCCCGATCTGTTTCAACGCCCGCCACCTCGGCGAGGGCGGGCTCGCGCCGAACGCACGCCTGACCGGGGCGACGCCGCTGTGGGAGTGGATCGGGGCCGGCGCCACCGTCTTCAGCTACTGAGGAGGCGACCGCTGGACCCCGGGGGCCCAGCGGCGCCGGCGGGCTTCCCGTACGCGATCACCCTCTCGGGCTTCTGGGGATTGACGAGGGTGCAGATGTTCGTCACCCCGATCGGGCCAATGATCTCCTCGCGCTTGGGCGAGGACAGCTAGGTCCAGCGGACGTCGTCGGCGACGAGGTCGAAGAAGGGCCCGCTGTCGCCGCGCTCCCACGGCAGGAAGGCTTCGCGGACGAGGCGGCGGTTGTCGTCGGCCGACGTCACGTGGTGAGCATGCGCGCGGCGGCGTTGCACCCGTCTCAAAGGCCCCCGCCCCCCTCGCGGGGCACCCACCCCCTTCCCCCGGCACCGTCTCCCGCACCGTCCTGGATGGTGCGGGGATGCTCCCGCACCGTATGCGGGTGCACCTGACTGCCGCTCGCTGCCCGCCCACAGCACGACGAAAGCCCCGTGGATACGGGGCCTCCGGTGATGCGCCAGACAGGACTCGAACCTGTGACCTTCGGTTTCGTAGACCGACGCTCTATCCGCCTGAGCTACTGGCGCGCGACACGGGAGGTTACCAGGGCCCGTGTGCCCCGCAGACGCGGGGCCACTGCAGCACGTCAACCGCCCGCGCGATGTCCGGCGCGGCTCCTGGAGTCACCTCGCGACGGTCGCCCGTGGCGGGGCGACAAGCAGTTCGAGCATGGACGCCATTGTGGCCATCACCGCGGCGTCCTCCATGAGCGCATCGTGCGCCTCGGCCGACTCGTAGTCGGCGATCTCGACGAGGGCGTCGGGGGCGACGAGGGCCTCGTAGAGCTCGCCGCCGAGGTGGCCGCGCATGCTCGTTCCCTGGGCCGCGAAGAAGCTCTCGATCTGCTGCGTGAGATCGTCGCGCCGACCGGGTTCGCCTGCAGTTCCACGATCACTTCGACGGCCACATGGTCTCCGGTCGTATGAACTGACCTGCATGACCGCTCCCTCTCGGCGCGTTGTGCACTACCGCCAGGGAGTGCGATCGTGTTCGCTGGATGCATCCGATAGCGGAAGGGCCGACGCCGAGCGGCGATGAGATCCGAGACGTTCAGCGAACGACCTGGGCTGGACTTTCTGCGGGCTGGGAGAAGTGGGACTCGGTCATCATGGATCAGCTGCGCCCGGTCTGCACAGCGATTATCGAGCGTCTCGACATCGCCGATGATCAGCAGCATCTCGACATCGCCGCGGGCACTGGTGAGCCGGGGCTGACCGTCGCCAAGCTCGCGCCGAGGGGGCACGTCGTTCTGACCGACCTTGCGGCAGAGATGCTCGACATCGCGACGCGACGAGCGAATGTGCAGGGGATCACCAACTTTGAGACCAGGGTCTGCAGCGCCGATGACCTGCCATTCGGTGACGCGACATTCGACAGTATCTCGGTGCGGTTCGGATACATGTTCTTTCCCGACGTCGCCAAAGCGACCGCCGAGTTCGCGCGCGTGCTCAAGCGGGGCGGACGTCTCTGCTCGTCGGTATGGGTGAAGCCCGAGGAAAACCCGTGGACGACGATCGCCATCCAGGCAATCGCGACGGAGGCGGTGCTGGCGCCACCCGACCCGGACGGGCCGAATATGTTTCGGTGCGCTGCCCCGGGATATGTCAGTGCCCTGTACGAGGCCGCGGGGCTGCGCGACGTTGCCGAGTGGAACGTCAACGTCGAACTCGTGACCCGATCGCCGGCGCAGTATTGGGAGATGATCAGCGAACACGTCTCGCTCGCAGTTGCGGCGCTTCAGCAGGTCGGCGAACCGGCGCGGGAGCGAATCGCGAAAGCCGTGATCGCCAGGGTCGGCACCTACGCGGTAGACGGCGAGGTACGGATTCCGGGCGTGGCCCGCTGCGTCGTCGGCACGAAATAAGGACACCCGAACTGCCGGTGGTTGGAACGGGCATGGGATCCGAAGTCGCGGGTCATGGTCGAGCCCAACTCGAGTTCGGCGGCCCGGCACGGGTGCGCCGCTCCCCCAGACCGCCGTGCCGGCCGTTCACCGACCGCCGGCTGGTGAGGGGGGGATGAGTCGCAGGCCCGGCTCGGCTTCGTCGGGGGCGGGCGGGAGTTCGGCGACGAGTTCCGTGAGCAGCGGGTTGTAGAGCGCCACGCTGCGAAGCACGGGTCTGGCGCCGGTGTCCGAGGTCGTGCGCTCTATTCGCAACAGGGGCGCCGCCCTGGGCACCTGGAGCAGCTCGGCGTCCGTCTTCGTGGCACTCACGGCGGTGATCGTCTGCGTGGCGCCCCCCAGCTCGATGCCCAGCTGCTCGGAGAGCGGTCGCTTCTCCAGCGCCCTGGGCGAGAGGCCGCCCGCGAGATCTGCTCTCGCCCAGACGGTTGCGGTCGCGAATGGCTGCCCATCCACGCGGTCAACTCGAACGATCTCCAGGACGAAATCCGTCCGGAGGACCTCGATGAGCGCCGCCGGGGTCGCGACGAATGCGAACCGCAGCAGGTCGCGCCCCGGCTTTCGTCCGGCTGCCACGATCTGGCGCTCGATCGTCGTCAGGTCGCGCAGAGACTGGCGCAGCGGTGCCTTCACGACGTACCAGCCAAAGCCCTGGCGGCTCTCGACGAGGCCGTCCATCTTGAGCCGGGTGAGAGCCCTTCGAACGGTCGCTCGGCTGGCGTGGTGGTGGGCGGCGAGCTCGGCCTCGGAGGGCAGCAGCCGGCCGGCGGCGATCTCGCCGGCCGCGATCCGGCGGCGCAGTTCGTCGGCGATCAGGAGGTAGCGGAGCTCTCGGGCCACGGTCTCCCAATCGTAGTAGACAAGTAACGTACAAGTCTGCTACAAGTGGTCTCCTTCGTGGTTCAGGTGCCGGGTGGTGACGATGAGGGTGGCGATCCTCGACGACTGGTTTGACACCCTGCGGACGCTGCCGTGCTTCGAGACGCTGGCGCGCCATCAGGTCACCGTCTTCAACGATCACCTCGCCGACACCGACGCCCTCGCCGAGCGCCTCGCTGAGTTCGACGCGCTGGTCCTGATCCGCGAGCGCACCGAGATTCGGGAGGCGCTCCTGGAGCGCCTCCCGAATCTTCGACTGATCAGTCAGCGGAGCGTCTACCCGCACATCGACGTCAACGCGTGCACCCGGCTGGGGATCTTGGTGTGCTCCGACCAGCACGCCGGCACCCCCTCCTATGCGACAGCCGAGCTGACCTGGGCCCTCGTGCTCGCCGCCGTGCGCCAGATCCCGCGGCAGGTCGCATCGCTCAGGTCCGGGAAATGGCAGGCGGGCGTGGGCAGCACGCTGATCGGCAAGACGCTCGGTGTCTACGGCTACGGCCGGATCGGACGGGTCGTGGCGGGCTACGGCGCTGCGTTCGGCATGAGCGTCCACGTCCTTGCGCGCCCGGAGTCCTTGTCCGACGCTCGAGCTGACGGGTTCACGGCGGCCGAGGACAAGGACCGGTTCTTCGAGGAGTGCGACGTGGTGTCGCTTCACATGCGACTCGTACCGGCGACCAGAGGAATCGTCACTGCGAGTGACCTGAGCCGCATGAAGGCGACGGCGCTGCTCGTCAACACGAGTCGCGCCGCGCTCATCCAGCCCGGGGCACTCGTCGAAGCGCTGCGGGGGGGCCGCCCGGCGATGGCGGCTGTCGATGTCTTCGAGGACGAGCCCCTGCGCGACACACGCCATCCGCTCCTCAACATGGACAACGTCGTCTGCACTCCTCACATCGGCTACGTGACCCGCGAGGAGTGGCAGGTGCAGTTCTCCGACGTCTTCGATCAGATCAACGCCTTCGCGGCCGGCTCGCCGATCAACATCGTGAACCCGGAGGTGCTCGGACGGTGAGCGGCGGGCGCGCGGACCAAACCGGCGGCGGCCGCGACGGGTGCGCCCGCGAGACGGGCCGGCGCCGGAAGGACGCCGGCCCGACGATCGCGAACCGGACGCTCGTGGTGCAGCTGCTGGAGTGGCTCGCGCGCGGCCCACGACCGTATCCCGAGGTCATGAGAGCGTGGCGGACGTCGTGCCCCCGGCTCTCGATCTGGGAGGACGCGCTCGAGCTCGGCTTCCTGCGCCTCGAGCACGCTGAGGGCGGGGCCGGCGCGCTGGTCCGGCTCACCCCGGAGGGACGCGCCTTTCTCGCCGGGGTGATGCCGATCGCGGGCACCCTCGGTGGGCGCAGCGCCGTCACCCGACGATCCTGACTCGTCCGCGGGTCGCGGCGGCCGACGAGGACGTGGCCTCTCACGGTTGCAACCGGCTCAGGACCGGAGTCTGAGCAACTGCCGGCGGCACCATCAGCGTCGAGCTCAGGGGCACTGGCCGGGCGCGATGTCGTCACCCTGGCATGGAGGTCTGTCGCTCAGCTCACGCTTGCTCGGAACGCCACTCCCTCGCCGCCGATCGCCGCAGAGGTCTCGATGGGAATGATGGCGCGGGTGTCGAACCTCAGCCACGGGGTCCACGGCGCGACGACCCGCTGAAGGGTCTCCGCGCTGTCGACCTCGATCAGGGCCACTCCGCCTGTGCCGTCGGCGAATCCGAAGAAGCCCTTGAACTCCGCCTCGTCCGGCGGCTTCCACTGCGAGAAGACCTGGAGCGACCGGGCCGTGCCGGCCTCGCTCGTGTCCGTGAACCCCCACGTCACGCAGAACAACATGGTGCCCCCTCTCGGGTCGCATACCCGCAGGTGTCGGGTGCCCACATGGGCTGGGAATTTGGAGCCTAAGTCGTCCGACCCGCGGCACGCCAGCCCCGCGATAGCGCCCGCCTCGCCCCGTGAGGCCGGTTGTGTCTCGCAGTCCGGGCGTGGCGGACGCTCAGTCGGGCGAACTGTTCCTACAGAGCTCGGCGGCCCGGGCGCGGGCAGCCTGGCGGACCAGGTGGTCGCGCTCGGCGACATTCGTTGCCCGACGGGCGGCATCCGCGTACGCCGCGCAGGCAGCCGGCAGATCGCCATCGAGCTCGAACAGGTAGCCGCGGACCGCATGCCACCGGTGGCGGTCGCCGAGCACCTCGCGCAGCCGGTCGGTCTCGCGCAGCCCCGCCGCGGCACCGAGCACGTGGCCGGCCGCGACCGCGCGCCCGAGCACGGCGGCGGGGTCGCGGCGCACTGGGTCGTCGGTGAGGGCGACAAGATCGTCGTACCAGGAGAGGATCTGCGGCCAGTCGGTCTCCTCGGCGCTGGCCGCGTCGTCGTGCAGCGCGGCGATGGCGGCCTCGACCTGGTAGCGGCCCGGGCGCTCGAGCGCGAGCGCCGACTGCAGGATGCGTACGCCCTCGGCGATCTCGCGGGTGTCCCACATACCCCGGTCCTGCCGGTCGAGCGTGACGATGCGACCCTCTGAGTCGAGTCGCGCCGCCAGGCGGGCGTGGTTGAGGAGCATCAGGGCGAGCAGGCCGCGCGCCTCCGGCTCCTGGGTGGCGAGGGTGAGTTGGCGAGCGAGCCGGATCGCCTCGCCGGCCAGATCCACCCGGCCGGCGTGGCCGGCCGTGTAGACGAGGTAGAGCACGCGCAGTACGACGGCGAGGTCGCCGGGCCGGTCCAGCCGGCGCCCCCGCAGGGCGCGCTTGGCCCGGCTGATCCGCTGCGCCATCGTCGTCTCCGGCACGTAGAACGCGTCGGCGATCTCCCGGGTGGTGAGGCCGCCGACGGCGCGCAGGGTGAGCGCCACCTGGGAGCTGGGCGCCAGGTCAGGGTGGCAGCAGCAGAAGAGCAGGAAGAGGGTGTCGTCTCCGGTCTCCTCGGTGGTGGCGGGCTGCGGCTCGGCGTACGTCGCGTCCTCGCGGCGGTGACGGGCGGCCTCGCTGCGACGGGCGTCGACGAGCCGCCGGGTCGCGACCGTCGACAACCACGCCCGCGGGTCGCGCGGCGGGTGCTCGGGCCAGACGCGCAGCGCCTCCAGGAGCGCTTCCTGCAGCGCGTCCTCGGCGGCGTCGAAGTCCTCGCCGCGGCGGAGCAAGCCCGCGAGCACCCGGGGGACGAGGGCGCGCAGCGCGCCCTCGTCCAGCAGTCGTGTGGGCTCGTCGATCACGCCGGGTCAGTCGTCCGAGGCCGCCCCGGACATGACCTCCCGGACGTCGATCCACTCATAGAGCGGCGCGCCGCCGGGGCCGGGCTCGGAGGAGACGTAGGCCGCGATCTCGAGCGCGCGCTCGTGGGACTCCACGTCGATCATGTACCAGCCGGCGATCAAGTCGCTGGTCTCGGGGTGCGGGCCGTCGCTGGTGACCGGTGCGGCATCCGGGCCGCCATAGCGCACCCAGGTGCGCGCCGGCGTGAGCGCCTGTGCGCCGACGTACTCGCCCTTCTCCTCGAGCAGCTCGCTGACGTGCCTGAGGAAGGTCATGTGCGCCTCCACGTCCTCGGGGGCCCACTGGTCCATCGGGGGGAACGGGCGGTAGGGCTCCGGGCCGCCGCGGTAGTGCTTGAGGAGCAGGTACTTCGGCATGGTGGACTCCTGGTGTCGTGGGCCGTGCCTGTCGTGGCCCTTCACCTGGTGAGCGGATCCGGTCAGAGATTCTCGACATGCAATCACTCATCGGGAGGGGAAACGTCGGTGGCCGCCCGCATCAGCGCCACCGCTGTACTGCCGCCGGGCTGCCTACCGGCGCCGGCGGGGCACGCCGCTACTCTCGCCACACGGGCTCTCGCGGGGTGCGCCGTCCCGATTCAGGCCTTTATCCGGCCGTTCTTTCGGCGCACGGGGCCGGCCCGGACGAACGGAGAGGGAGGGATTCGAACCCTCGAATCAGGTTAACCCCGATTACCCGCTTAGCAGGCGGATGCCTTCAGCCACTCGGCCACCTCTCCGCGCGGGCCGTATCGTAGCGACCGGCCCTTCGCGCCGTGGAGCGTGCGGGGTCGCGCGGAGGGGTGGCAGAGCGGTCGAATGCGACGGTCTTGAAAACCGTTGCCGGGCAACCCCCGGCCGAGGGTTCGAATCCCTCCCCCTCCGTTCGATCATCCCGGGATCCCGGATCCCACGCGGGACGCCGGGGGACCCAGGGCCGGAACCAGGTGACCCCGTCGAGGGCGTGCTGTTCTGGCTCACCGGGTCGCTCCGGCGGAGGTCTCGGCGTGCGTGGAGAACTTCGACGTCCGTGTCGACGGGCGTCGGCACGCCGGAGTTCCACGCGACCATCGAGCCGATCCCGAGCGCGGCCGCCGGCCCTCGTGAGCCTGCTGTGCGGAGGCCGGGTGCCGTCGGCGGAGGCTCCCCCGAGCGTGTGACGACGGCGTGGCGGGGTCGCCCCGCAGGGAGGGCTCCCTTCCCATTCCCTGGACAAGCCTTAAGCCCCCGCCAATGGACGCGGCATATGGTCCCGGTCGGGCCAGGCGCTGTAAGGCCTGGTTGCGCTCACCCTGCGTCCGCGGAGTGGGATGGTGGATGTCTTCGCGTCGCACCCAGCTCGCATCCGATTGATTGCACCAGGTGACCGCGCCCGGTCCGTGTGGCTGTCCCGCCGCGCGTACCGCGGTGCCGTTCGCGATGGCCACGCGCGTGCGTGGCGAAGCCCCCGGCGACGTGTCCGGGGAGCAGGGAGAGGCGCCGTACACCCGTTGGGCGGCCGTGGGCGGGACCGGCTCTTGCCCTGACGATGCCCGCTGGACGGGCGAATAGGAGTTTCTATGGCTCATCGACGTGTTCACATTCGGGTTGGCCCAAGGGCCCTCGTCGGCTCGCTGGCGGTGCTCGGTGCCGCTCTCGTGATCGCAGGCTGCGGAAGCAGTTCGAGCAGCGCCAGCGCCACCACCGGCGCGAGCACCACCTCCGGCGCGAGCAGCACGACCGCCGCGGCCGCGGTGACGATCTCCAGCCAGAGCCTGCCCGGGCTCGGTCCCGTGCTGGTCAACGGCCAGGGCCACACCCTCTACATGTTCGTCCCCGACAAGCAGGGCAAGGTGACCTGCATGGGAACGTGCGCGGCGGTGTGGCCGCCCGTGGTGGTGGCGAGCGGGCAGAAGGCGGTCGCGGCGGGAGCCGTGAAGGCCTCGTTGCTCGGGAGCGTCGCCAATCCCAATCCCGGCGGAGGCCAGGTCGTGACCTATAACAAGTGGCCGCTTTACACCTATGTCCCCGACACGTCGAAGGGCGATCACGACGGCCAGGCGCTGAACGTCAACGGCGGCCTGTGGTACGTGCTCTCACCATCCGGACAGGTGATCAAGGCCAAGGTCGCGGGGTAACGCGTCTCACCGCCCGGCGGCACCCGCCGAGCGAACGCCGCGGGGGTCGGCGGGATCATCAGCCCGCCGACCCCCGTCGTGCACCGAGCGACGGGGGTCGCGAGGAAACGAGATCCTTCCCGGGCCGTGGCACTGCTCCACGGTCCACGAGCTCTGGGCATCCAGATCAGTTCGATCCCCCGCACCCGCGCCAGGCGGGTTCGTCGAACGGTGGTGCGGCTCCCGCGGCGGCGGGCGCGTGACCCCGGGGCGACCTGTGGTCGGACGTGACCAGCGCGATAACCTCCCGGCGATGGGATCCCCAGCGCCCGCCGTCTACACCACCGCATCATGGGAGCCCTTTCCCGACCAGGTCGGGGCCTTCCACGAGGAGTGGGCCGAGTTCGCCAGGTGGGCGACCGGGTTCCCCGGCGCGGGGCGCGCGGTGCTCGGCCACGACGTGCGCGCCCAGGGACGGTACCTCAGCTTCATCTCCTGGGAGAGCATGGAGGCGATGCGCGCGTGGAAGGCCTCCCCTGACTTCAAGCCGCGGATGAGCCGTGTGCAGGCGCACATCGACAAGTTCTCGCCCACCGAGATCGTCCTCATCGCCGAGGCCGAGGGCGGCGCGGCGTCGATCGCGCCCATCGAAGATCCGGTGTGAGCCGAACCCTGATCCTGGGCGGGGGGTTCGGCGGCATCAGCGTCGCGACCGAGCTGCGCCGGCTGCTCGAGGGCGATCACGAGGTGGTGCTGGTCGACCGCGCCGAACGCTTCGCGATGGGCCTGCGCAAGCTCTGGGAACTGGTCGGTCAGGCGACCATCGCCGACGGGAGTCGACCCCGAGCGAGCCTGAGGGAGGGCGGCATCGACGTCGTCCGCTCCGAGATCCGGGCCATCGACCCGGAGGCGCGCGCGGTCGAGACCGATGCCGGCCGTCTCGAGGGCGACCACCTGGTCGTGGCGCTGGGCGCCGTTTCGCGCCCGGACCTCGTTCCGGGCCTCGAGGAGCACGGTCACGACATCTGGAGCTTCGCCGGGGTTCCGCCCGCCGCGAGCGCGCTCGCCCGCTTCAGCGGAGGGCGCATCGTCGTGCTGATCGCCGGGGCGCCGTACCCCTGCCCGCCCGCCCCCTTCGAGTGCGCCATGCACCTGCACGAGCACCTGCGCACCCGGGGGATCCGCGAGCGCAGTGAGATCGAGGTCAGCACGGTGCAGCCGATGCTGATGCCGAACGCGGGTCGCGAGGGCTCGGAGTGGATGGCCGCCCGGCTCGCCGAGCGCGGCATCGCCTGGCGCGTGGCGAGCCCCGTCACGAGGGTCGAGGAGGGGCACGTGGTCCTGGCGGAGGGAGAGCTCGCGTTCGATCTGCTCATCGCCGTCCCCCCGCACCGGCCGCCGCCGGTCGTCAGCGAGAGCGGCCTCGCGGGGGAGAGCGGGTGGATCGACGTCGATCCCGGGAGCCTCGAGACGGACCGTCCCGGCGTCTTCGCCGTCGGCGACGTCACCCGCATCCGCCTCGCCAACGGCCTGCCGCTGCCGAAGGCCGGCGCGATCGCCGAGCGCCAGGGCGAGCGGGTCGCGGCGGCGATCGCCGCACAGGTGCGCGGCGCCCCCGCGCCGCCGCCCTTCACGGGTGCGGGACGCTGCTTCGTCGAGATGGGGGCCGAGGCGGCCGCGACGGTGGACGGGGAGTTCTACGCCACCCCCGAGCCCCGAATCGTGCTCTCGGAGCCGGACGCGGTGCACGCCCGGGAGAAGCGCCTGTTCGAGAGCGAGTTGCTCGAGCGCTGGTTCGGCGGATAGGGGCCCGCGGCCGCGCGGGTGGTAGGAGGTGACCTCGCCGCCGGGCCGGCCGCGCGAGGGTGCATATTCTGACCGGAGGCCGTCACAACGCATCGGAGCCGCCAATGGACGATGTCGACTACTTGATCGTCGGGGGCGGCACGGCGGGGTGCATCCTCGCGAGCCGCCTGACGGAGTCCGGCCGGCACCGGGTGCTGCTCGTCGAGGCCGGCGGCGAGCCCCGCAGCCTGTTCATTCGCATCCCGGCGGGTTTCGGTCACCTGCTGCGCAGCCGGCGCTACAACTGGGGCTACGAGTCCACGCCCGATCCGGACACCGACGGCCGCGCGATCCCCGTGCCCAGCGGGCGCGGACTGGGCGGGTCGGGCCTCATCAACGGCATGGTGTACGTGCGCGGTCAGGCCGCCGACTACGACGGGTGGGCCGCCGACGGAGCGACGGGCTGGGCGCACGCGGACGTCGAACCGTACTTCCGGCGTATCGAGGACTACGCGCAGGGCGGCGAGGGACGGGGACGCGACGGGCCGCTGCACGTCACCCAGGTTCGGGAGCGGTTCCCCGTAGCCGATGCGTTCCTGCGTGCGGCGGTGGAGGACGGCGGTCGTCTCGTGGAGGACTACAACCTGGAGCAGGCGGGGTTCGGCTACTACCAGGTCAACCAGCTCCGTGGCCGGCGATGGAGCCCGTACGACGCGTACCTTGCTCCCGTCCGCGGACGGTCGAACCTCAGCGTGATGAGCCACACCCACGCGCTCGGTCTCACATTCGACGCCCACCGATGCACCGGCGCGAGGATCGGGCGCGGGCGGTCCGAGCATAAGGTTCGCGCCCGACGCGGGGTGATCCTGACCGCCGGGGCGATCCGCTCACCCCAGCTCCTCGAGCTCTCCGGCATTGGACGCGCGGGCGTTCTGAGTTCCATCGGCGTGCCGCTGCGGCACGAGCTCGTGGGCGTCGGTGAGAACTACTCCGACCACTACGCCCTGCGCATGAACTGGAGGCTCCAGGGAATCCACAGCCTCAACGAGTCGACGCGGGGATGGCGGCTGGCGGCCGCGGTGGCGCAGTACGTGGTCCGGCGCACCGGCATTCTCACGCTGGGCCCGGCGCTCTGCCACGGATTCGTCACGACCGATCCCGAGGGCGACCGGCCGGATACGCAGTTCCTGTTCATGCACGCCAGCTACGAGAACGCTGCCCGGCGCGTCCTGGACCGGCAGCCGGGCATGACCATCGGCATGATCCAGCAGCGGCCGCGCTCGGTCGGAGCCATTCACAGCGTCTCCGCCGACCCCGTCCAGCCGCCCGCGATTCACCCGCGCTTCCTGAGCGCGCCCGAGGACCGCAGACGCGTGGTCGCCGCGATACGACTGGCGCGGCGCCTCGTGGCCCGCCCGTCGCTCGCTCCGCTCATCGCGCGCGAGATGAACCCCGGTCCCCTCGCCGGCGACGACGACGCGTTGCTGGGCTGGGCCAGGGCGACGGGCCAGACGCTCTACCACCCGTGCGGGACGTGCCGCATGGGGAGCGACGACGGGGCGGTGGTGGACCCCCGTCTGCGCGTGCGAGGCGTCGAGGGCCTGTGGGTCGCCGACGCGTCGGTGATGCCGTCGATCACCTCGGGCAACATCCACGCGCCGGTCATGATGATCGCGGAGCGCGCCTCGGACATGATCCTGGCCGACGCCCGAGAGCAGCCCGACGCTCCGATCCACTGACGCGGGCAGCCGGTCGTCGACCTGGACGTCGGGGGTGACCCCCGGCGGCCGACCTCCGCCTGGTCGGTCGCCATGGCCGCCGGGTTTGGCTGGGAGGTACGCGACCCAGGTGGAGCGCGCCGTATGGCGAGCGCCTCCGCGCACCTACCCGGTAGCCCCATCCGCTCCGAGAGATGTCGCAATTCGCTCCATGATCCGGGTGAGGTCGGCGATATCACCGTCGTCCAAGGCGTCGCCGAACATCCTCTGAAGGAGCTGGTGGTGGGTCCGGCGCGCCTTCGTGATGAGCGCCCGCCCGCGCGGGGTGATGACCGCGAAGGTCGAACGGGCGTCGTCCGGATCGGGATCCCGCCGAATCAGCCCTGACGTCTGCATGCGGTCGATCAGCTTGGAGAGCCCTGACGGTGAGAGCACGATCGCCGAGCCGAGCTCGCCGAGGCGCAGCCGCCCACCGGCCGCGTGCAGCTGCGCGAGCACGTCGTAGCGGGCGATCGTCAGGCCGTGGTCGCGCCGCATCTGGGCCTCGAGCTGATCCCAGAGGCGTGCGTGCGTGCGAAGGAGCGCCAGCCAGGCGCCCATCCAACGATCGTGGTCGCCGGTGACCATGGGCCCAGCCTAACGAGGAAACGGTTGCCATGCCAAATATACCGGGAGTATAAGTTGGCATGACAAGCATTTCACACCACCACCGTCGGGAGGGATCGATGGCAGGCGCAAACAGGGCATCGGCGGTCATCTGCTCCACCGATTTGGTACGCAGCCAGGAGTTCTACGAGGACAAGGTGGGGCTGACCCTCTCGCCCGAGACGATCACGAACCACCTCCTGTTCGAGTGCGGCGACGGCACGACGCTGCTCGTCTACGGCCGCCCCGCCCCCAGCACGGCGGATCACACCCAGGTGCGCTTCTGGTCCGCGGACGTGGAGGCCGACGCGGCCGCCCTGTCGGCGCGGGGCGTCGTCTTCGAGGAATACGACTTCCCCGCCCTGAAGACCGTGGGCGGCGTCGCGGCGACCCCGGGGATCGGAAAGTCCGCGTGGTTCAAGGATCCGGACGGCAACACCCTGGCGCTGTTCCAGCCGGAATAGAGCGCGTCCGGATGCACGGGCTCGCACCAACGCGGGGAGGTGCCCAGGCCGCACCAGGCGAGCGGCAGGAGCAGCGATCGGGGCCGTGCATCCCGCCGTCGGCGTCCCCGGGGCGCGACTCATCTCCGGAGGGCCGCCTCAGCGCCCTTTCGCTCGCCGCCGTGGATGAGACGCCGGCGGGCGACGACCACGGGTCCCGTGGCGCCGCCCGTCGCCGTCGGTGCGCGTCAGGCGTCGCACCGGCCCGCGAAGAGTGCGGCCTGCGGCCGCCCCTTGTGCCCGGCCTCCTTCATGATCGGGGGAACCTCGGGGTCCGAGACGAAGCTCTGCCAGCCCTGCTCGTCCCAGTCGAAGACCGCCCAGACCCGGTCGTCCTCAGAGGGGTCGCGGAAGATGAGCACACCCGTGCACCCGTGCTCCCGGCGTTTCTCGGCTCCCTTGGTCGAGAAGACGTCCATGAAGCGATCGAAGTCCTCGAAGCGCGTCGTGGCGAGTAGCACCGTGATCTCCTTTGTCGTCGTGTCGTCGTGAGGTTGCGTCAGCCGGCGAGGGCCGGCGTGCCGACCGGACGCTCCTGTGGATCGATCGCGCCGAGGTCCGCGACGATCTCGAAGCGGCCGCCTCGGGCCTGGCCGATGTACATGTTCATCCGCACGTGGTGCTGGCCGGGCACCATCGCCGCCGGCCCGCCCGGGCCCTCGGTGATCTGCGCGCTGTCGAGGGCGGCGATCACGTCGTCGCGCGTCAGCGAGCCGGCTTCCGTCACCGCCACGGCCCAGAGCAGCATCGCGCGGTAGAGGCCGGAGCACCCGCTGCCACCGGTGAACTGCGCGCCACCGGGGTAGAGCGCGTCGTACTGCGCGAGAAGCCTCCGGCTGAACCGATCGTCGACCGACTGGTAATAGTCGAGGCAGCCGTAGAGCCCCTCGACCTGCTCCGCCGGCATCAGGTTGAGGAGGTTCTCGTCGAAGTACGTGCAGACGAGGTGTCCGCCGCGGCTCGTGAAGCCGGAGTCGTGCAGCTGTTCGAAGAACGGCATGAGCCCGGGAGGCACGATGGTGTTGAACACCACCTCCGCGCCGGTCGAGACGATCCTGTCGACCGTCGCCCCGTAGTCGGCGTGGTCGAGGGGGAAGTACTCCTCGCCGACGATGGCCCCGCCGTTGGCCGTCACGACCTCCCGGACCCGCGCGTTCAGCACGTGCGGCCAGACGTAGTCGGCGGACGGCAGGTAGAAGGTCTTCGCCCCCGTCTCGCGCATCAGCCACGGGATGAACGGGTCGATCTGCTGCGCCGGCACCGGGCCGGTGCAGAAGATGAGTGGGTCCGACTCCTGGCCCTCGTATTGCTCGGGATAGATGTAGAGCGTCTTGCCCTCGACGACGGCGGGGCCCTTGATGGCCTGCCGCGTCGAGCTGTAGATGCCACCGAAGACGACATCGACCCGATCGTCATCGACCAACTTCCCGGCCGCGGCCGCCGCGGCGGAGTCGTCGGTCGCGCCGTCCTCGAGGCGCAGCTCCAGGCGCCGCCCCAAGAGGCCGCCCCTGGCGTTGATGTCGCCGATGACCATCCTCGCCACATTCACGTGGGCGAGCCCCATGAACGAGAGCGCGCCCGTCTGGTCGGCGATGACCCCCACCTTGATGGGGTCCCCGCTCGTTCCCCGCGTTGGATCCGCCACGGTGTCCTCCATTTCGTCGGCGTGTGCCGGCCGCTCGGCGCGACCGTCAGCAGCGCGTGGTGTGGGAGGATGCTCCTACCGTCGTGGGGTCCCACACATCGGGAGTACGCCCCATCTTGGACAGACCGCTTCGCCTCGCCGAGTTCGTCGCCACGTTGGCTCTCGCGCAGGACAACGCCTTCGGCCAGCCACTCGAGTCGCAACTGCGCTCGTGCCTGCTCGCGTCGTGGATCTGCGAGGAGGCGGGATTCGAGAGGGACGTGAGCGAGACCGTCTACTGGGTGGCGCTCCTGCGGTACGTCGGCTGCACCGGTCATGCCCACGAGGTCGCGACCGTGTTCGGCGACGAGATCGCGATTCGCGCGCAGACGCTGGTGCACGACGCCGCCGATCCCAACGAGGTCATGAGCGACGTCGTGACCTTCGCGACCGCGGGGCGCTCCGAGGACGAGCGGGACGAGATCATCCGGATGCTCCAGGAGACGGCCCACGAGTGGGCGGTCCACAACTTCTCGTCCGGGTGCGAGGTCGCCGACATGCTCGTGCGACGCCTCGACTTCGGCCCGGGCGTCCGTGAGGCGCTGGCCTTCACGTTCGAGCGCTGGAACGGCAACGGCTTCCCCGTCCATGCGCGCGGGGAGGACATTCCGCTCCCGATGCGCGTCGTACACCTCAGCCACGACATGGAGGCGCTCGGTCGCCTCTTCTCCGTCGACCGCGCGCTCGACGCCGCCCGCGATCGCCGCGATCGCACGTACGACCCGGCCCTCGCCGATCTGTTCGTCGCAAACGGGCGCGGCTGGTTCGATCGGCTCCGCCAGATCGAGCCATGGGACGCCGTCCTGGCCCTCGAGCCCGAGCCGCGCCGCATGCTCGATGGGCAGGCCCTCGACGACACGCTGGTGGTCGCCGCCGACTTCATCGACCTCAAGTCGCCGTACATGGGCGGGCACAGTCGTCGATGCGCACAGCTCGCCACCGACGCCGCCCGTGTGCTCGGGCTCCCCGAGGACGCCACCACGACCCTCCGCCGGGCGGCGCTCGTGCACGACTTCGGCACCACCGCGGTGCCGAACTCGATCTGGGACAAGCCCGGCCCGCTGACGCGAACCGAATTCGACCGCGTCGAGCTTCATCCGATGTTGACCGAGCAGATGCTGCGCCGCTCGCCGGCCCTCGACGCGCTCAACCCGATCGCTTCCGCGCACCACGAGAAGTGCGATGGATCCGGTTACCACCGGCGCGTGCGCGCCGACGGCGATCCGGGAGCGTGCGTCCTGGCCGCGACGGAGGTCTACGTGGGGCTCACCACCGAGCGAGCGGACCGTCCGCCGTTCTCGGATGCGGACGCGGCGGCGGAGCTGCGTCGCCTCGACGAGGAGCGCGTGCTCGAGCCCCGCGCGACCCGCGCCGTGCTCGTGGCCGCCGGACACGGCGAGGCGGCGGCCGGCGTACCCAGACGCCCACGGCACCCCGGCGGACTCTCCCCTCGCGAAGCCGACGTGCTGCGCCTGGCCGCACGAGGGCTCACGACGCGCCAGATCGCCGATCGACTCGTCATCTCGCCCAAGACCGCCGATCACCACATCCAGCACATCTACAACAAGATCGGCGTATCGACACGGGCCGCCGCCGCTCTGTGGGCCATTCAGAACGACGTCGTGCGCTGAGAGCCGGCGCCGCGCGCGTTCACCCGTGAGCGGGGCGCGCGGGCCACGGCCTCTTTTGTCGCTCGTCGTCCGGTGCCGGGACGCCGGCCCCCGTGGGACCTACGGGATGACCACGGTCGCCCCGCGCGCGGTCACGCGCGGGGCGTTGCCCCCGCCGGCCGTGACCCGGTTGACGTACCCGCCGGTCCGGGCCCTGCGGTTCAGGCGGGTGGTGATCCGGAAGATCCTGCGCGCGCCCGGCGCGAGGACGGACATCGTCCAATGGAGCCGATGCCCGGCGAGGATCCCGTGGCCACGCGCCCCGAACGTCGCGCCTTTCGCGAGGTAGTCGTTCACCTGGACGCGGGAGGCGGCGACACGACCGCAGTTCGACACGACGATCGTCCATCGGACCCCGCCGCCCCGGCGAACGGAGCGGCGGCTGGCCGTGTTGGTGATGCACAGTGCCGCCGAGGCGGCCGGCGCCGCGGCGCCGGGCTTCCCGGTGGGCCCGTCGGCGCCCCTCAGACCGGGCGGACCCGGTAGCCCGGTGAGGCCCGTGGGGCCGATGGGGCCGGTGAGGCCGGTGGGGCCGGCATCGCCGGTGAGGCCCGCGGGGCCGATCGGGCCGGTGGCGCCGTCGGCGCCGGTGGGACCGGTATCGCCGGTGGGGCCGGTATCGCCGGTGAGGCCTGCGGGGCCGATCAGGCCGTCGGCGCCGATCAGGCCGTCGGCGCCGGTGAGGCCGGTGGGGCCGTCAGCGCCGGTGAGGCCCGCGGGGCCAATCAGGCCGTCGGGGCCGATCAGGCCGTCGGCGCCGGTGAGGCCGGTGGGGCCGTCAGCGCCGGTGGGGCCCGCGGGGCCGATCAGGCCGTCGGCGCCGGCGGGCCCGGTGGCGCCATCAACGCCGTCAGCGCCGGCGGGGCCCGCGGGGCCGACGGGCCCCGGCACGAACACCGTCTCCCTGCACGCGGTGCGAACGGCCGTCGAGGCCATGGTGACGGTGCCCGTGTCCGCCAGGATCCGTCCATCGACGCGGCTTCCAGCCCCCACCGAGACGCCGACGAAGGCCATCACGGTGCCGGCGAACTTCGCCGTCGCACCGATCGTCGTCGAGCCGTTGACGGCCCAGAAGACGTTGCAGGGATCGGCTCCGTTGATCAATTCCACCACCGCCGAGGCGCCGACCGTGAGAGCCCCCCCGATCTGGAGAATGAACACGGCGTCCGGGTCGCCGCCGCCGTCGAGCGTCAGGGTCGTGCCCGCCGTGAAGCCCACCGCCGTCGTCGAGTTGTAGACGCCCGGCGACAGCGAGGCCCCGCCGAGCTCGGCGACGAGGTCGGGCCCCGGGGACGCGGGCGCGAGCCTCGCGTCTCCGTATGCGAGATTCAGAGCCGCCTTGGCCGCGATGGCATCCGCGTCACCGAGGTGGGTCTCTCCGAGCACGATCGGGGGAGTGTCACCGGCCAGCACCCCCCCGATGCCGATGCCGAGGTTCTCGGACATGGCCGTGGCCCCGTTGCTCGTGACCGAGTTGCCGAGGACCGAGTAGGAGCCCGCCGCGCCCATGTCAACCGGATCGACCGCGAGGGCCGGTGCGGAAAACGCCAGCGCGAGGACCGACACCGACAACGCCACGAGCGGGCGTCGCACCGCTCGCGTGCGGGTGGGACGAGCGACGGGGCGGGCCGAGGGCGCGGGAACGGGCATCTCGGTGTTCCATCGGCACATCTCCACTCAAAAACGATCTTCAAGCGGAACTTAATTCTCCGGCCGTGTCGAGCAGACCCCTGCGCGACCGGGGCGACGGCCACGTGCCATCGTGGCCGTCGCCCCCACCTCCCGTCAGCCCGTGGCCTTTTCCAGCTGCCTCGCGACCGTCAACCAGTTGACGACGTTCCAGAAGGCGTCGATGTAGTCGGGCCGCCGGTTCTGGTAGTTCAGGTAATACGCGTGCTCCCAGACGTCGATGCCGAGGAGAGGCGTGTGGCCGTCGTTGAGAGGGGTGTCCTGATTGGGGGTGGACAGCACGACGAGGCCGGTGCCGTCGTGGGCGAGCCACGACCAACCGCTCCCGAACCGCTTCAGACCGGCGTCCTTCATCTCGCGCTTGAGCTCGGCGAGGCTCTCGAAGGTGTCCTCGATGGCCTTGGCCAGGGCACCGCTCGGCTCGCCGCCGCCGTCGGGGCTCATCGTCTCCCAGAAGAGGGAGTGGTTCGCGTGGCCGCCGCCGTTGTTGCGGATGGCGGCCCGCTTGCCCTCGTCGATGAGATCGAGGTTGTCGAGCACCTGCTCGAGCGGCTTGCCATCCCACTCGGTGCCCTCGATGGCCGCGTTCAGGTTGCTCACGTAGGTCTGGTGGTGCTTGTCGTGATGGAGCTTCATCGTCGCCTCGTCGATGTGGGGCTCCAGCGCGTCGTAGGCGTAGGGGAGGTCGGGCAGCTCGTACGGCATCGGAAGTTCCTCTCGTTGTCCCCGCCCCTCGGGCGGGGTGCGGCCACACACCCGCACGGTACCGCGCTCGCGACGCCGAAGACCGGCGACGGCGACATCGCCGGCACCAGGGACCGGCGCAGGCGGCGCGAACGGTGGATCTCGCGCGTCAGGGCCGAACTCGACGGGGGCGCGTCGCGCTCACACCTCCCACAGAGGTCCAGGTTCGCCTACGCGTCCAGCGCCAGCGAGCCGTCCACGACCTGCTGGGCGACCTCCCCCAGCCGCGTGGAGCTGCGACGCGCGTAGAGGCGAAGCCGCGCGAACGCCTGATCCGGCGTTTCGCCGGCTCTCTGGGCGACGATGCCCTTGGCCTGCTCGATGGTGATCCTCGTCTGCAGGGCCTCCTGCATGTGATCCGCCACCGTCTGGGCGTCGTTGGCGCTCCTGCTCTGCAGGACGGCGATCGTGGCGACGTCGGCGAGAGCCTGGGCCGTGGCGATGTCCGATTCGCTCAGGGCGAAGGGTTCGGTCCGAAAGAGATTCATCGCGCCGAGCACCCGACCGCGCAGCCGCAGCGGGAAGGCGTGCGCCGCCCGGAAACCGGCGGCGGCCGCCACGGGGGCAAACCGGGGCCAGCGGACGTTCTCGTCCTCGAGGTTCAGGGTCGTCACCGACCTCCCGAGGTGGAAGCAGTCGCGGCAGGGACCCTCGTCCGACTGGATCTGGAACAGCTCAACCGCCTCGGTGGCCTCGCTCGTGGCCGCCATCAGGTGCAGGGTGCCGTCGGAGTCGGCCAGCAGGAGGCCCGCTGCGGCGGTATCGAGCAGCTCGACGCACCGCTCGGTGAGGAGCACCATCAGATCGACGACATCGAAGTCCTCCACCAGGCAGTCCGTCAACTCGACGAGGGTCTGTGCGAGTCGCGTGTCCGCGGGTCGTGGGCCTGCCATCTATCGATCCTCCCATTTTTCGATCGTTGGCAGCGATGTCGTTCGAGGCGCCCTTCTCAGCATTTCGCGAGGTCCAATCGGCGACCGACGACATCGTCGGATACCTGCGCGAGCGACCGGGCCTCCGAGAAGGCGTGGGCCCGCAGACGGATCAGGGCCTCACCGACTCCGACGGCCAGCTGGACGCTCACCATCCCCGAGGCCTGGTGCAGTACGGCGTTGTTCGCCGCCAGGGTCTCGAGATGGGGGCTCAGACCCTCGCTCCACGTCTCACCCTGGATGGCGAGGATCGCCGACGTCGCCAGGTCGGCGATACCGATCGCGTCGGCGTGCTGATCGTCCGAGAGCTCGCCCGCACGCGTCTGGTACACGGTGAGGGCCCCCAGCCGGATGCCGCCCAGCCGCAGCGGAAAGGAGAACACCGCCTGCGCGCCGGCCTCCGCGGCGCCGGAGGCGAAGGCGATCCACCGTTGCTGCCGGGGGTGCAGGAGATTGGGCTCGGCGACGGGGCGCCCCGTCGCGTGGGCATCCACCGACGGCCCCTCGCCGAGCGTGAGCTGAAGATCCTCGAGACGGTCGGCCAGCTCGTCCGACGACGAGAGCACCGACGCGATGCCCTCGGTCATCACCATCAGGCTGGCCCCGGACACGCCGAGCATCTCCACGCACGCGAGGCAGAGGTCGCGCGCCGGGTCGGGTCCATTGATCGCGCCGACGGCCGCGGCGATGCGCTGAAATCTCCCGAGGGGACCAGCGCCCATCCAGGGCACGGGGATCACTCGCCGGCCGGACTGCCCGTGGCGTTCGTGCTGACGTGTGAAACGACGGTCCTCCTCGACGGGTCATCGTGTGATGACGCCACCGGGGACCGGGGCAGCGGCTGGACTCTCGCTGAGATGCGTCGGCCGTGACCGAGACCGATGCTTCATTCTAGCGCAGCGACGGAGCAAGGTGCTCCGTCGACGACCGGCGCCGCGGGTCAGATGCGCCCCGCGGGAAGGCGCGAGAGGCCGAAGGGTTCCGCATCCACCGAATGCGCGCGCCCGTCGAGGATCATCTCGCTCACCATCCGCCCGGTCGCCGGTGCGTTGAGGATCCCCCACGAGGCGTGACCGGTGGCGAGGAACGCGCCCGGGGCGCCCGGCACCGGCCCGATCAGCGGGATGCCGTCCACGGTGAGCGGCCGGTAACACGCCGAGCGCGCGATCACCTCGGCCTCTCCGAGCGCGCTGGAGTGGACGCCGGCGATGCGGTGGAGCTCCTCGCAGGCCGCGTCGGACGGGGCGATCGCGTCCGGGTCGTCGGGCAGGGAGCCGTGCTCCGGGTGGCCCGAGACGTAGACCGAGCCCCCCGAGCGGGGGTACAGCTCGATGGTGTCTCGCCGGCGATTGCGGCTGACGAACTCGCTGAAGACCGCCTGAGGCGGCATCTGCGCGCCGAGCACGATGCTCGCGCTCTTGGTGCCGAAGACCTGGGGCAGGGCGATCCAGCGCTGCGCCTGGCTGGTCCATGGCCCGAGCGCGAGCACCGCGACGTCGGCGGGATGGTCCACGCCGTCGATCGACACCGCGCTGAGCGCTCCGCCCGGTCCCGCGAATGCCAGCCCGGTGACGACGCCCGTCGTGAACTCCGCCCCGTTCTCGATCGCAGTTTCGAGGAGTGCTCGCGTGAACTGGAGCGGGTTGACCTGGGCGGTCGTCGCGGGGCTCCCGATGACCTCGTGGGCCACCACGTTGCCGTCGAGCCACCCAGGGTTGGGCAGGCGCCGGTATTGCTCGAGATCGCCCTCGTCGGCCGCCGCGGTCATCAGCGCGTCCATCGGCCGGTAGCCGAGGCGCTCGGCGCCGAGCTCGTCGGCGATCTCGCGGTGCAGCGCAAAGCTCGCGCGCGTCAACGCGTCGAGGGGTGTCCCGGAGTTCCAATCGAGGGCGAGGAAACCGGCCGCCTTCCCCGATGCGGCCGCACCGGGCCGCGCCCGGTCGACGACCAGCGGCGTGGCGCCGCGCCGGGTGAGGAAGTACGCCACGGAGGAACCGACCGCACCGGCTCCGCAGATCACGATTCTCGCGGCCACACGAGAAGAGTAGTCGCGGCATGGGATCCGTGCCGCACGAGCCCGTCGCGCCGGCGGGGCCGTCGGCCAGAACCCGCTGTCGCCCGCGGCTCCTCCTGGAGCGGCCGGGGCGAGGGTCGCGCTCTTCCGACCCCCGCCCCGGCCGCCTACGACTCGACGAGGAACACCACGGTCTCGGGCAGAACGCCGTCGTACTCCATCGCCGCGGCGGCCTCCGGGGTCTGCATCGCGGCCATCAGGGCGTTCAGATCGGCGACGTCGAAGGTCAGGGACACGTGAGTCGGGTTCTGCGGATCGACGAATGTGTGGAGGTTGGTGACGCCGAGCGGACCGAAGAACTCCTCCCGCCTCGGTGAGGCGAGCCAGTGCGCGGTGTCCTTGACGTCGTGATGCGCGTTGATGGTCGGCACGTGTTTCTCCCAAGGTCAGATGAAGGCCAATGCTCTCCGCCGACGAACCTACGGCCGGTCCGGAGTCGGCGGCAAGCGGGCTCAGGCCCGTGCGGGCTCCGCGGGACCGCCGGGCTCGTCCAGGTGTCCCGCGCGCGAGGCCCACACCTCGAACACCCAGGTCCCGAAGGGCGGGATGCTGGCCAGCACGGCGATGATGCCGACGCGGGGGCTCCACCGCAGAGCCGACCAGGTCATCAGGGCGACCGCCACATAGAGCAGGAAGATCGCACCGTGGATCGGGCCGAACACCTGCACGCCGACCTCGTTCTCGACCACGACGTACTTGAAGAACATGCCGATCAGCAGCGCGCCCCACGAGATGGCCTCGGCGATGGCGACGACACGAAAGCGTCCGGCGGGCGTGCCGAGGATCGAGGACACGATGACTCCTGGTCGAGGGATATTCGGTCCACCGAACGTAGAGCGCCGGCGCCGGCGCCGGTAGCGACCACCCTCGCGGCGCAGAGGGCGGACCGTCCCCCGCTGCGACCCGTTGTCGGCGCATCGCTCACCCATCTGCGGCGGCTGCCGCTGGCGTTGGTGACGTCGACCGCCCGTTCGTGGTGGGGCTCGGAAGCGGCCACCATGACGACCGCATCGCCTCAGCGGTGGTGGATCTGGCCCGGCCGATGCCGGCAAGCGGCGTGCCGGGGATGCTGAGCCACCGCGCGCGCCGGTGAGGCGCCGCGGCTAGCTCCGGACCCCGGGCAGACGCCGGTCCAGCGCGAGGGCGCCGAACGAGATGCCCAGGAAGAGCACCGCCACGATCGCGCAGTTGAGCAGCACCACGGGGTAGCCGTGCGCCTGGACGTTCATGAAGGGGTACGCGTAGTAGTCGTTGCCGAAGCGGTCCTGCACGTTGGCTCCGCGCACGAGCGCGTAGATCAGCCAGCAGATCGGCGCGATGGTCGCGAGCAGCACGACGCGCGGCGAGAGCCGGCCGCGTGGTCCGAAGACGAGCCACCCCAGCACGCAAAGGATCGGAGAGGCGGTGTGCAGCAGGAAGTCGGCGACCGCATCCCACCCGGTCAGCTCCTGAAGCTGCGCCAGGGTGAGGTGGAAGACGACCCCCGTGACCGCGATGGCCACCACGCCGTCCAGCCGGAGCGTGTGGAACAGCGCGGAGTCGCGGTCGAGCCGGATCGCCAGGAGCCCGGTGGTCGCCGCCACGGCGATGTTGGACAGCACCGTGAAGAAGCTGAAGAAGGTGATGACGCGGTCGGATGTCGCATCGAAGTACCCCGCACCGTCGCCGGCCGTGATCGACAGGATGAGCTGGAGCACGAGCCCGAAGGTGACCGCCACCGATGTCGCCCCGAAGGCGATGCGCGCCGTGGGCTCGTTGGTCACGTCCATACGCTACCCGCGACGACGGCGTGCCGATGGCGTCCCGCCGGGCTCGCTCAGCCGGGATCCTCGTGCCGCGTGACCGCATCCTCGGCGCGGCGCAGCCCCTCCTCGGCCCGCCGCTCGGCCGCGCGCAGCCGATCCGTCACGGCTGCCTCGAGTGTGGCGCTGTCCAGCGTGGTGGCGCCCGGGTGGGCCGCGCCGTCGAGCTCATCGGCCGCGCCTGACGTCGGGAAACGTCCGATCCAGGGGCGCCGGCCGTTTCAGTCGGTAGCCCTGCGCGAAATCGACGCCGAACTCGGAGAGCACCGCGAGGCAGGCGCCCGATTCCACGCCCTCGGCGATGGTGCGCATGTGAAAGGCTCGGGCGAGGCTGACGATGGCCTCCACCACGTGCTGGCACGACGGGTCCGTGTGGAGGTCCCTGATGAAGCTCTTGTCGATCTTCAGGTAGTCGATGTCCAGGTTCTTGACGTAGGTGAGGCCGCCGTAGCCCGCGCCGAAGTCGTCGAGGGCGAACTCGCAGCCCAGCTCGCGCATGCCCTCGATGAACTCCCGCGCGGAGCGCTCGTCCGTGATGACCGCGGTCTCGGTCAGCTCCATGATGATCAGGCGGGGATCGGCGCCCGAGGCGTCGATGATCTCGGCGAACGCGTTAACCATCGACGGGTCCCCTACGGACGCCGCGGACAGGTTCACCGAGACGCGGTGGCCCCGAGCCGCAAGCCCCGCCCCCTGCAGCATCACCCACTGGTCGATTTGCGCGATCAGCCCGGAACGCTCAGCCGCGGGAAGGAACTGCCCCGGGGCCTTCAGCTGGCCGGTCGGTTCGCGCATGCGGATCAGCAGCTCGTGCGCGTGCACGGCGCGCGTACCCGGGTCGACCACCGGCTGGGCGTAGAGCACCAACTCGTCCTGCGCCAGCGCGCGGCGCACGCGAGCGACCGTCGCGGAGTAGGCGCTCTCGTTCTTGAGCTTCTGCCCCTGCGCCTTCTGCGCGGAGATGTCCGAGAACACGATCACCGAGCCGGCGTCCCCGTGCTCGTTGGCGAACGGAGAGACCGTGTATGCCACCGGGAGCTCGAGCCCGTCGCGCCGGATGAAGACGTCGTCGGGGATGCGCGCGACCCTCCTCTCTGCACGGGCCCGATCGATCCGGCTCGGGCGTCCGCGGCGCCGGCCGGGACGGTGCCGTTCGACGACCTCCGACACCGGGCGCCCGAGGAGCTCGGCCTCTGTCCACCCCAACATCGTCTCTGCGGCGGTGTTGACCAACTGGACCATGCCCTTCTCGTCGAGCGCGAACACGCCCTCGCCGATGCCCCGCGTCAGGGCCGAGATGTAGTCGCGCGCGCGCCGGGTCTCGTTCTCCACCACGACCCGGGCGCCGATGTCCATCGCGACGCTGAGAACGCCGGTGCGCGCGTCCTCGTCGCCCAGCGCGCTCAGGCGCACTTCGACCGGCACACACGAGCCATCCTTGCGACTCGCCAGCAGCGACCCCTCCCAGCGGCCGTGGCGGCCGACGATCTCGGTGCGGCGCGCACCGTTCGCGGCACTGTCCGCCAGTGCCGCGAACTCGTCGTGTACCGCCCCAATCACCTCGGCGGCGCCCCAGCCGTAGAGGTGCTCCGCGCCCGCGCTCCAGTACGTGACCCTGCCCGCGGTGTCCCTCGCGATGATGGCGGCCCCGACGCCGTCGAGGAACCGGAAATCCGACGGCACGCCGCCCACCACCTGTGCCGGCGGGGCCGCGGCGCCCGTGATCGTGCCGCGCGCGATCGGCCCCTCCCCGAAGGGACCCTCCATCACGTCGACGGTCGCCATCGCACCGCCCGGCTCGTCGCAGAGGGGGCGCGCGATGGTCGCCCACGCCCGGGCGGACGCCGCCGCGCCGACGTCGGCCAGTATGCGCGCCAGGCGGGAGGGGCTCGGACGCGGCCCGTCGATCGGCCCCATCGTCCGGAGGGCCACCTCGATCCGGCGCAGGCCGTGGCCGAGATCCCTCAGATCGACGTCGAACGCGCCCATGGCGCGCGTGGGGGAGGCGCCCCATGCGATGTGCTGGTGGACGCAGAGAAAGGCCGGAGGCGCATATCCGGCAAGGGCACGGCATTCGATGCCGATCAGCCACCGGTGGCCGCCCAGGCGGTGGACGTGCTCCGACAGATAGCGGTCCCGGCCGGCGGAGAGCACCCCGCGCACGCCGGCGATGATCCGGTCGGCCGTCGCCCCCTCGGCGCCGGGCCGGACGAAGAGGTCGAAGTAGTCGTCGCCCTCGCCCAGGGGGTCGCCGTTCGCCGCGGTGAAGCCGGTCCAGGTGCGACCGGCGCGGACGATCGTGGCATCGGCGTCGATGATCACCGCCGCGCCCGGCACCGCGTCCATCAGCGCACCGAGTGCATCGGCGGGCGCGACCGCTCCGGGCACCGGCGGAATCGCTTCCGTTCGTGGGGCCTCCAAGCAATCCGAGCGTGACGGTCGCAAGACGAGGACTCCCTTCCCGTCGTCGCGACGGACGATAGCCGAACCGTCGCCATTATTTTCCTTGCCTGATTACTAAGTCTTTCGGCTCCCACACCGATACACACTGCACATCCGCTCCATCGGCACACGTCCAGCGTTCGGGCCGACCATGTCGGCAACCTGACGGCGCACGATGAGAGGAGGATGGATGCCCAGCACGATCGACTCTGCCGAAGTGCCCTCCGTGGTGGCGAAGGATTCGCCGCACCACGCAGGAAATCCGAGCCTGCGGCATCCGCTCCCGAACACCCCTCGTGATCGTGCGTCCGGTCGCGTCGCGCTCCATGGATGGAGCGGTGTCAGGAACGGCACGGGGCGACGAGGCGCGTGTGCCCACACGCCTCGCGTCCGACGGCCAGGGATGGCCAACCGGTCACGGACGACAGGCGCGCATCACGGATGACGGTGGGGCGTGCGACGGGGAGAAGGATCTCCTCCTCGCACCGCGCTCGGTCATGGACGACCGGGCGATCGGGTCGGCGGCACATCGGGGGGGAAAGGACACCGCCCCGCAGCCGCTCCCTCACGGCGTTGCCGACCGTCGCAGCCGGGGGTCGTCGAAATCGAGCTCGCGGTGGAGCTCCCGCAGCGTCGGCGCGCCGATCTTGCCCTCCACGTAGAGGCGGGTGATCGCCTGGCGTTGTGCCCGCAGCAGCTCGCGCTGCACCGGCCGCACGTCGACGGCCTCGGCGTTGTCGCGCTCGTCGTCCTCCAGCGTCTGCAGCCGCTCGAGGCGCAGCTCCAGAGGCGGTCGCAGCGCCTCGGCGACCGCCTCGGCCGCCCGGCCGGCCTCGACCATCTGGTCCAGATGCAGCAGCGCGGTCTCGGCCGCGACGCGCCGCGCGAGGACGCCCTCGCGCCGCTCGCGATCGCTCCGCTGGACGCCGAGCAGCCCGGCGACCCAGCCGATGGTGCTGCCCTGCCCGACCAGGGTGACCAACACGACGACGGCCGCGAGGAAGATCAGCAACGACCGGCCCGGAAAGGGCTCTCCGCGGGCGGTGAGAGGGATCGACAGGGCGATCGCGAGCGAGATGGCGCCGCGCATCCCGCTCCAGCCCACCACCAGCCGCGGGCGCCACGACATGTGCAGGAAGCCGAGCCGTCCCCGCGGGGTGGGGGCCAGCAGCGGCGGCACGAGCATCTGGAACGCGAGCCGCAGGCCCACCACGGTGAGCGTGACCACCAGGGTCGCCCCCACGAGCACCGAGAGCGGGTCGTTGTTGACGTCGTGCACCACCCCCGGGATCGCGAGGCCGAGCAGCACGAAGAGCGTCGAACTCGACGAGGAAGGTGAGCACGCCGAAGAACGCCGTGGACACGATCCGCGAAGAGGGTCCGTAGATGCCGGTGCTCTGCTGCCCGAGGTAGACGCCCGCGGCGACCGTGGCGAGCACGCCCGACATCTTGAAGTGCTCGGCCGGCAGGTAGGCGAGGTAGGGGGCCAGCAGCAGCAGCAGGATGCGTGAGCCCTCGTCGCGCGTGCGTGCCCGCACCCACCCGATGCCCCAGCCCACCGCGAGCCCGAAGGCGATGCCGCCGACGACCACCTCGAGGAGCCGCAGCGCGGCGCCTCCGAGCGAGAAGCCGCCGCCGACGGTGGCCTCGATCGCGAGCACGAAGATCGTGAGGGCGACGCCGTCGTTGACGAGGCTCTCGCCCTCCAGGATCGTGACGATGCGCCCGGGGGCGCCGATGCGCTTGAGGACCGCCGTGGCGGCGACCGGGTCGGTGGGCGCGACGGCGGCGCCGAGCGCCAGGGCCGGCGCCCAGGCGAGGCCGTCGATCGTGAGGCGGCAGGCGAATGCGACCGCAGCCGTGGTGAGCACCACCAGCGCCACCGCCAACAGGGCGATCGGCACCGCGTTCTCGCGAGTCTCACGCGGCGAGGTGAACACGGCGGCGTGGAACACCAGGATCGGCAGGAAGGCCAGCAGCACGACCTTCGGATCGAGCTCCGTCGAGATGCCGGGGATGTAGCTCGCCGCGACCCCGATCGCCACCAGGGGGACCGCCGGTGGCAGGTGCAGACGCCGCGCCAGGGGCCGGCTGACCAGGACCGCCACGGCGATCGCCAGGCCGGTGATGAGAACCGTCTGCTCCACGGCCCTACTGTTGCGTATCCGACGCGACGCTCCGCGGCGACGGGCACATCCGTCCACGCGGATCTCGCCACGGCCGGCCACGGGCTTGGGGGCGCCGGCAGACACGGGGGCTTCCGGCTGTCCGTGCACCCGGAGGATGCGGCCGCGCACAGGTTGACCGATCGACGCAGACGGGTCGTCGAGGGCGTCTAGAGTCCATTTGAATCCATCCTCTGGGAGGCGCGCTGATGTCCGCCGGCGACCCGAAGAATCCGACGCACGAGGAAGAGGAGGAGCTGCTCGAGGAGCAGGGCGAGGAGTCCTTCCCGAGCTCCGATCCCCCGGCCACCGAGGGGTCGCCTCACATCTAGTGAGCCGGGTCGCCGTCATCGTGGTGCCGGGGGTGGGCGACGACGCGCCCGGCGAGACGCTGGACGCGGTGGCGGGGCACCTGGTGGCGCGCGGCGACCTCCAGGACGGCGAGCGGGGCGAACTGCTGGTTTCCCCCGCCGGCGACGAGGTGAGTTACCGGGCGGCCTGGACCCGGCTGCGATCGCCCGGGCCCGGCGGCCTGCAGGTGGACGTCTACGAGATGCGCTGGGCCGACATCTCGCGCTTCCCGGGCGGCCTGCTGCGGTTCGTCTACACCCTCTACGCGCTGCTGCTGCAGATCTCGACCATCGGGCTCGAGGCGCTGCGGGTGCCCTGCGGACCCGGCGGCTCGCGGCGAGCGTTGTTCGCGCGCGGATCGCTCAACGTGTTCTCGTGGATCCTCGCCGTGCTGGTGATGGCGGTCACCTTCGGCGTGATGCTCGAGACGGCGGCCCTGCTGGCGGCGGTGGCGCTGCAGGACCACGAGGTGTTCGCGGCCACGGTGGTCGCCGCGATCGGGCTCCTGCTGCTGGGCGCCGCGGCGTGGGGCGGACGGCGACTGGCCGCCGGGGGATGGCGCCAGGCCCCGGTTGCGCTCGGTGTGCTGGCCGTCGCCGCCGTGGCCGACACCGCGTGGTCGATCTCCCAGTCGGGCCTGCGCGTGGGCGTCGCCAACGCGCTGATCGTGTTCGTGACGACGGCCTTCCGTCTCGCGTGGCTGGCCGCGTCGGTCGCCGCGGCCGCCGCCGGTATCGCGCTGGCGCTGATGGTGTGGCGGCGCACCGCGGGCCTGATCCGCATCGACGGAGTGAGCGCCCGGGCCGCGCTGACCGGCGTGCTGTCGCTGGTCGTCGCACCGCTCGGAGTGGCGGTGGTCAGCGCGACGCTGTTCGCCGGGGTCGGCGCGCTCGCGCTGCAGTTCACGACCGGCGACGGCTGGGGGTCCCGCCCGGCGCAGCTGGCCGACCTGCTGTGCCTCTCGGGCCCCGACGCCGTCGTGCCGGCGACATGCGAAGCGCCCGTGGCGGCGCCCAACGACTGGGCCTTCAACCTCTTCGGCTCGGCCCTCAGCCCGCTGGTTCCGACACTGATCATCGTGGCCATCCTGATCGCGCTGGTGGTGCTGATCGTGGTGCTGCCGTTCCTGATCGCGGTCGTCACCTCGCGATTCGAGGGACGCCGCGACGTGCGGGCGGCCAGCGAGCGCCAGGGCGCGCTGATGAGCTCGGCGGTCCAGGCGATCGGCAGCCCCATGGCCGGGCTGATCGGGCTGACCGCCCTGCTCGCCGCCGCGGTGGGCGTCGTGGTGACCTGGGTGGTGCTCGGGGCGGAGCCGGGATCGCGGGCGGCGGCCGAGCTGGGGGCGGCGGTGGCCGTCGTCACGGGCGGCCTGCTGGTGACGGTCCGGCTGCTCGGCATCACCCCCACGCGCGCTCTGGGCCAGGTGTCCGGGCCGCTGGAGCGCGTTCGGGTGGTGCTCGACATCCCCTACGACGTCGCCACCTACCTGCGGGTGAGCCAGCCGGGCCTGGTGGTGGCGCCCCGCCGGCGGATGCTGAGGCGCTACCGGGCCCTGCTGCGGGAGGTGGCTGCGGGCGGCGTCGATCGCGTGCCCTACGACGGCTTGGTGATCACCGCCCACAGCCAGGGGACGGTGCTGAGCGCGGCGACCCTCTTCGGCGACGCCTTCCGCTCGCCCCCGGCCGAGCCGCTCGACCGCGCCGACCCGGCCATCGCCCTGCCGCCGCGCGTCTCGCTGGTCACCTTCGGTTCGCCCCTGCGCCAGCTCTATGGCGACCGGTTCCCGGGGCAGTACGACTGGGTGCGGGCGCGCCTCGACTCACCCCTTGGCTTCGCTCCGCTCACCGATCACTGGGTCAACCTCTACCGCTCGGGCGACTACGTGGGCCGCACGCTCTGGGCTCCCGATCCCGACGCGCTCGAGGTCTGGGACCCCGGGCGGGTCGCGTTCGAGAAGACGGTGGCCGGGGGCGTGCGGGTGCTGGAGCGGTGCGTCGGCCCGGGGAGCCACACGGGCTACTGGTCGAGCCCGATCATCGGCGACTGGGTGATGCACCTCGTCCGGCGCGCCACCGGGGGGAACCCGCCGGCCGGCCCGGAGCCTGGTCCCTAGCCGACCGTCCGGCGCGGGCGGGTAACATGCGCGTTGTGAACACACCCCAGGGCCGTTGACAAGCGCGGTCCAACTCGCGGCGGCACTGGTATTGGTGCTGCTGAACGGCTTCTTCGTCGCAGCCGAATTCTCTCTGGCACGGGCGCGGGTGACCCGCCTCGAGCAGGTGGCCGACACGGGTCGTAAGTCGGCCTCGCTGGCGCAGGACCAGATCGGGCACATCGACCGCTACCTGGCGGCCTGCCAGCTGGGCATCACACTCGCAAGCCTGGGTCTCGGCTGGCTGGGCGAGCCCGCGTTCGCCCATCTGATCGAGCCCGTCCTGTCGGCCATCGGGCTCGGCGAGGGCAGCGCGGTACTGACCAGCGTGATCCTCGCCTTCATCATCATCACCGTGCTCCATGTGGTGGTGGGCGAACTGGCTCCCAAGACGATCGCGATCCAGAAGGCCGAATCGACCGCGATGACGATCGCGCGGCCGCTCGAGATATTCCGCAAGGTGTTCGCGCCCTTCATCGCCCTGATGAACGGCGCCGGCAACGCGCTGGTTCGGGCGCTCGGCGTGGAGCCGGCCAGCGAGAGCGAGCTGGCATCGACCCCGGAGGACCTGCAGATCCTGATCGCCCAGAGCGAGGAGGGCGGGGCGATCGAGCCCGAGGAGGCCGACATGCTGGAGGGCGTCTTCGGCCTGCAGCAGAGCCTCACGCGCGACATCATGACCCCCCGCCCCGAGGTCACCACCCTCGCCGCCGACACCCATGTCCGCACCGCGCTCAGCGAGGCGCTGGCCACGCGGCACAGCCGGTTCCCGGTGCTCAACGGGGACGGCGTGCTCGGCATCGTGCACCTCAGCCAGCTCGCGCGCGGCCTGCTGGAGCGGGGCGACACGACGCCGGTCCGCGAGCTCGCCAGCGCGGCGCTCTTCGTGCCCGAGATGCAGCCGGTCGACGACCTGCTGCGCCAGCTTCAGGCCCGGCGGGCGTCGCTCGCCGTCGTGCTCGACGAGTACGGGGACTTCGCCGGGGTCGTCACGGTGGAGGACGTGATCGAGGAGATCGTCGGCGAGATCGACGACGAGCGCGATCGCGCCGCCGCGGTGGACGAGCAACCCGACGGGCGCCTCATGGTGCGCGGGCACGTCCCCCTCGAGGACCTCCAGGACCACGGCGTGGACCTCGTTGACGACACCGTCACGAGCGTCGGCGGCCTGGTGTTCAACCGCCTCGGGCGCCTGCCCCGCACCGGCGACTCCGTGGACGCCGACGGCTGGCGGCTCACCGTCGAGGCCACCCGGGGGACGCGGGTCGTGCTGGTCTCCATCGAACCCACCGACGAGGAGGACCCGCCAGAGCCGCAGCGATGAGTCTTGCCTCCGGGCGCGGTCTGTTGGACAAAGAGGCTCAACATCGCGAGGAGGACAGACCATGGGTCAGCCGGTGGTGCACTTCGAGATCGTCGGGCAGGACGGGGACGCGCTCCGCGCCTACTACTCCCAGCTCTTCGGGTGGGAGATCGACGCCAACAACCCGATGAAGTACGGGATCGTCGCGCGCGAGGGCAACCTCAGCAGCGAGGGCGTCGGCATCGGCGGAGGCGTCGGACAGGGCCCGGACGGATATCCCGGTCACGTGACCGTCTACGTCGAGGTTGCCGACGTGGAGGCCGCGCTCGCGCAGGCCGAGAGCCTCGGCGGATCGCGGATGATGGGGCCCGACGAGGTGATGCCCGGCCTGGTGATCGGCCTCTTCAACGACCCCGAGGGCCACACGATCGGCGTCCTCACGTCGACGCCCGAGGGCTAGGTGCCGGCCTCGACCAGCTGAGAACCGAGGGCGCCGCGCCCGGTGAGGCAGTGTGCGCCGCACCGGGCGCCGAGCGCCAGCGCGCCGTCCAGACCGAGGCCGCGGGCAAGGCCGACGGTCACTCCCGCGGCGAAGGAGTCGCCGCAGCCGTAGCTGTCCACCGGCGGCCCGGGCAGGGGTGCGGCCTCCCAGCGGCCCACGGTGCCGTCGGCGAGCAGGTACCGGCCGCCCTCGCCGCCCTCGGTCCAGACGATCGCCGCGGGCGGCACCGGCAGCTCGCGCGTGTCCACGCTCTCTGACTCGTCGGCGTCGCTCGCGATCAGCACGTCCGGGCGCACGCCGCTCTCGATCAGCTGGGCCAGCCGCCGCGAGGTCACCACCAGATGCTTCGCGCGGCGCCCCGCGACCAAGGTTTGCGCGTCATGGCCGGTGAAGAACGCGGCCTCGCACGCGGTGAGGTCGTCCCAGGGCAGCGGGTCGTCGATGCGCGCCGAGGTGGCCTGCCCGACGACGACGATCGCACGGTCGCCGCCCCGCTCGATCACCGAGCTCAGCGCGCGGGTATGCGGCCCCTCGTGACGGGCCGCGAGGACCCGCACGCCCTCGTCGGTGAGGCGCTCGCCGGCCCGCCGGCCCGTCTCGTCCGATCCGAGCGCGGTGTAGAAGCGGCAGTCGGCGCCGAGCTTGGCCACCTGCGCGGCGCTCACTCCGCCGCCGCCGGCCGGCTCGTCGAAGGGCTCGGCGAGGTAGGTGATCTCCCCGGGCCGCGGCATTGGCCCGATGCCGTGCGTGAGCCATTCGATGTGACCGATCACGGCCACGCGAGGACCGGCCCCGCGGGTCATCGCGGGCGGATCTCGGCGGGCGCCCCGTGCGCGACCAGCGCCGCGGGCAGCACGACCGAGCTGTCCTCGCGCTGGTGGTTCTCGAGCACCGCGATGATCGTGCGCCCGATCGCCACCGCCGTGCCGTTGAGCGTGTGCAGCGTCTCGGTGCCGCGCTCGCGGCGCACCCGGCTGCGCAGGCGGCGCGCCTGATAGTCGGTGCAGTTGGAGCAGGAGGTCACCTCGCGATAGGCCCCCTGGCCCGGCATCCACGCCTCGCAGTCGAACTTGCGGGCCGCAGAGGCACCGAGGTCGCCGACCGCGATGTCGATCACCCGGTAGGGGACCTCGATCGCCTGGAGGATCGCCTCCTGCACTCCCAGGATGCGGATGTGCTCGGCCGGGGAGTCCTCGGGGAGCACGAACGAGAACATCTCGACCTTGTCGAACTGGTGCACGCGGAAGATGCCGCGTGTGTCCTTGCCGGCCGCCCCGGCCTCGCGGCGGAAGCACGTCGAGATGCCCCCGTAGCGCAGCGGCAGGTCCGCCTCGGCCACGATCTCCTCACCGTGCAACCCGGCCAGGGGCACCTCCGAGGTGCCGACCAGGTAGAGGTCATCGTCGGCCGTGCTGTAGATCGACGCGCGGTCCGTGGGAAAGAAGCCCGTGCCGTACATCGCCTCCTCGCGCACCAGCACCGGGGGCACGACCGGCGTGAAGCCGGCGGTCTCGAGCTGGTCGAGCGCCAGGCTCACGAGGGCGTACTGCAGGCGTACCAGCGGCCCGAGGAGATAGGCGAAACGCGCGCCGGAGACCCGTGCGGCGGCCTCCAGGTTGAGCGCGCCGGCGGCCGTCGCCAGCTCGACGTGATCGCGCGGGGCGAAGCCGAAGTCGGGGGGCCGGCCGACGCGCCGGATCTCGACGGCGTCGTCCTCGCCCCCGGGGGGGGCGGCATCCTCTGCGAGGTTGGGGATGCCGAGCAGCAGGGTGTCGCGGGCCTCCTCCACCTCGCGCAGCTCCGCCTCTCGGAGCGCGAGCTCGTCGCCGAGGCGCCGGGCCTCGGCCTCCTCGGGCACGCTGTCGCGGCCGGCCCGCTTGGCCTCGCCGATGCCCTTGCTGATGCGGCCCCGCTCGGCGCGGGTGGCCTCCACCTCTGTCCGCAGAGCGCGTGCGCGCTCGTCGGCCGCGAGCAGCTCGTCGACGACCCCGTCGGCGCCACGGCGCGCGAGGTTGGCCGTCACGCGCTCCCGCTCGGAGCGGATCACCTTCAGGTCCAGCACGAGTCCACCGCCCCGCGAGACATGCCGCGCTCAGATCCGCTGTGCCGGCACTCGGCCGGCCGGAGGATCAACGAACTCCCGGGACGGCGCACTAGAGCGTCTGCGCCCCCGCCTCGGGGCCCTGCGCGAGGCCCGCGACCACAGCGTCGAGGTCGTCGCCGAAGACGAACGCCTTGCGCAGACCCGTGATCTCGAACACCCGGCGGATGCGCCGCTGCGGGCAGATCAGTCCCAGCTGGCCGTCGCCCGCGCGGGCGCGGTTGAGCAGGCTGACCAGGGCGCCCAGGCCGGACGAGTCGAGCAGCGTCACATCGCTGAGGTCGAGCACCAGCGAGCTCGCGGCGGGATCCACCGTCTCGAGATCCGTGCGAAAGGTGGAAACCGTGTAGATGTCGAGCTCGCCGCTGAGGACCACGAGGGTGATCCCGTCGCGGGCCTCGGTCGTGACGTCCAGGCTCATGGGCACGATGCTACCCCCGACCCCGGCACCCTGCAGCGGGAACCCGCCGCGAGGTGGTTACTGAATGCTCACGACGTAGGCGACGACGTTGTCGAGATCGGTGCCGCTGACGAGCCCCGCGGGCATCACGGCGCCGCCGTTCTTCACCTGGTTCTCGATGGTGTCCGCGCTGAGGCCCATGCCGGCGAGCTTGGGTCCGACGCCGCCGGCCTGGGTGCCGTCCGCGAGGTGGCAGCCGGTGCAGCTGGACTGGAACACGACGAGCCCGGCCTTCGCGTCCCCCGACGCGCCGCCGGCCGCCGGTGCGGTCGCCGCGCCGCCGCCGGCCGCCGGAGCGGTCGAGCCGCCGCCGCCCGCCGCGGGAGCGGCCGGGGCGGTCACCGTCTTGCCGTTCGAGTCGGTCTGCGCCGCGCTGTTGACGACCGTCGGGGATCCGGTCGGGGTCTGCGCATCCTTTTCGTTGCTCGTGACACAGCCCGACAGCAGGCCGGCCGCGGCGACCACCGCCACGAGCGAAGGGACCCAGAGCCTGCGCACATCACACCCCTCGGATCGATCGAGAAAGACTGCTGGATCATATGTGCCGGAACCCAAGAAACAACGCGGCCCGATACATCTCGGGTCATTGCGCCCTCCCCTCGACGGGCGCGATACCCTGGCCGGACAGTGATCCGGTCGCTCACGGGCGTGGTGCCCCACCTCGGACCCGGCGCTTTCGTCCACGACGGCGCCGAGGTGATCGGGCGCGTGAGCATCGGCCGGAGCGCGTCGGTGTGGCCGCGCGCGGTGATACGCGGCGACACCGAGCGGATCAGCGTCGGCGCGGAGACCAACGTGCAGGACGGTGCGGTGCTGCACGCCGACCCGGGCTTCCCCTGCGTGCTCGGCGACCGGGTCAGCGTGGGCCATCTGGCCTGCGTGCACGGCTGCACCGTCGAGGACGAGGCGCTGATCGGCATGGGCGCGATCGTGATGAACGGGGCGCGCATCGGCAGCGGGTCGATCGTCGGCGCCGGAGCCGTGGTGCCGGAGGGGCTGGAGGTGCCAGCCGGGTCGCTGGTGCTGGGCGTCCCCGGGCGGGTGGCCCGCGCCACCTCCCCCGAGGAGCGCGATGGCCTTCTCACCACGGCGGCCCACTATGTCGGGATGATCGAGGTGCACCGTGACCACGCTGGGTGAGCCCTGGCCCACCGGGGTGGTGGATCCGACCCGCTGGCTGGCCCGCCTCGCGTCGGTGACGGCCGTCGAGCTGGAGGCGGCCCTCGACGAGATCGCCGAGCGCGTACACGAGGTCTTCCCGGTGGACATGGTCTCGGTGACGGTCGTGGACGACATCGGCCACGACGGCGTCACGCGCGGCTACTGCGTGGGCGGCTCGGCCGCAGCGCAGGCGCTGGCGCCCCTGCTCACCTCGGACGGCATCGACCCGGTGGGCGTTGCCGAGGCGGCCTTCGAGGCCGGCCGGCCGGTGGTGTGGCCGCGCCTCGTGTCCGAGCCCGCCGAGCTCGCTCGCCTGGCCCGCCTGGCCGACGCCGGCGGACAGGCCGGGGCGCTGCACCGGCTGATGCTCGACGCCGGGGGCCTTGCGGTGCCGCTCTCCGCCCCCCACGGGCCGGCCATCGGAGCGGTCGCCCTGGTGAGTCTCTCGCGGGAGAACCCCCTGCCCGAGCGCGCCGTCGCCGAGCTCCAGTCCTTGGCCCCTCAGCTGGCCCTGACGGTGCGCAACCATCAGCTGGCGGCCCGCAACCGGCGCAACCGCCACACCCTCGAGGGCGTCATCTCGTCGAGCCCGATGGGCGTCATCGTGAGCGACACCCAGGGACGCCTCTCGATCGCCAACGCCGCCGCCTCGGAGGTGCTCGCCGTCGATCTCGCCCCCCACGTGGGCGAGCGCCTCGGCACGCTCGTCGACACCCTGATCAAGTGGCGCTTCGTCAATCCCGACGAGTACGCGCGACGCATCCACGCGATCCACGCCGACACGACGCACCGCGTGACTCACGAGGCCGAGACCGTGGACGGACGCGCCATCGAGCACTCCTCGTCGCCGGTGCGGGACTCGACGGACGCCGTGGTGGGGCGCGTGATCATGCTGCACGACGTCACCGCGTCGCGAACCGCGCTGCTCGACGCCCGTCGCCTCGCCTCCGAGCGCGCCGCCCTGCTCGAGCGCGAGGAGCGTCGCGCCCAGGAGGAGGTGGCCCTCACCCGGGCCGCGCACGCCATGGCCTCGGCCCTGACGCCGGCCGCCATCCACGAGCGGCTTCTCGAGGAGAGCATGGGCATGCTGCCGGCGTGTGAGCGAGTCGCCGTGCTGACGCTCGACCGCCGCGGCATCGTTCTGCCCGCGGCGACCCGCGGGTTCTCGGACACGTCGATCGCGCGCATGACGTTCCGCAGCGGCGACGGCGTGGTGGGGCGCGTGATGTCCGACGGGCGCCCGTTCATCTGCAACGACACCGAGATGGACGAGCGCATCTCCACGCGCATCACCCGCGCCGAGGGGATCCTCTCGTTCATGCACGTGCCGCTGATGCTCTCGGACCGCGTGTACGGCCTGGTGAGCGTCAACAGCTCACATCGCCACGCCTTCGGCGAGCGCGAGTTGCGCCTGGTGTCCGAGCTGGCGCGGCATGCGTCCGCCGCGCTCCAGAACGCGCTGCGCTTCGAGCAGGAGCGCCACATCGCCGAGACGCTCCAGCAGGCGCTCCTCGCCCAAGATCTGCCGCGCGTGGCGGGGCTCGAGCTCGCTGCGTTGTACCACCCTGCCGCCGGCTCGCAGGTCGGCGGCGACTTCTACAGCGCGTGGCCCCTGTGCGACGGCCGCCTGGCACTGCTGGTCGGCGACGTGTCGGGGAAGGGCGTCGAGGCGGCGGGCGTGACGGCCATGGCGCGCTACATGGCCGAGGCCCTCAGCCAGCACAACAGCGAACCGGACGCGCTGGTCGCCGAGCTCAACGACATGCTGTGCCCGCGACTGCCCGACGGCGCGCTCGTGACGCTGGTGATGGTGGCCATCGACACGGCCGGCGAGCGTCTCAGCTGGTGCAGCGCCGGCCATCCCCCGCCGGTGATCGTGGAGGCGGGCGGGCGGTACCGCACCCTCGACGACCCCGACCCCCCGTGCGGCGTGTTCCCGGGTCAGGTCTTCCACTGCGGGGTCGAGCGCTTCGGCCCCGGAGACCTGCTGTTCACCTACACCGACGGGCTCATCGAGGCGCGCCGCGGGGGCGCGGAGTTCGGAGAGGAGCGGCTGCGCGAGGCGTTGCTGGAGGCCGCCGGCGAGTGGCCCGACCAACTGGCCCGCGCGGTCTACGCGACCGCGCGCACCTGGAGCGAGGGGCACCTCACCGACGACGTGGCCATCGCGGTGGTCAAGCGGGTTCCGGTGCAGCTGCTCGCAGCGTCAGCGGGGTCTCGCCGCCCAACGTGAGGGTGTCGCCGTCGAGAACCACCGTGCTCGTCCCCTCCAGCGCGGCGGTGAAGAGCCGCTCCTGCTCCATCAGGTGCTCGGGGCCGGCCATGCGCGTCATCAGCACCGGACCGATGGTCAACACCGCGCCCTCGAGCGAGTAGGCGCCCGAGAAGCGGTTGATCCCGGTGGTGCCCGCGACGTGACCCTCGCGGGTGAAGGTGAGCGTGGGCGGAGGATCCCCGACCAGCGCGGCCCCGATCGCCGTGACGACCCACGCGCCGCCGGCGAGTGCCCCGGCGGGGATCTCGGTCACAGGCTCGCGGCCAATCCCTCCACGAGGAACCGCGTGTGGGCGTGGAGCATCGCGGCCTGGCCGATCCGGTTGACCACCTCGGGGCTCGCGACCGCGTCCGGGCCACCGCGGGCGATCTCGCCCTCCTTCGCCCGGCGGTCCATGGCGAAGATCGTGTCCGCCAGCTGGGTCTGGCGCTCGCCCATCCAGGCCAGCACGGCCGTCGCGACCGCGGGCTCGCCGTCGCGCGCGTCGTCGAGAGCCTCGAGGAACACGCGCGTCCACGCCGCGATACGCACGCGGCGGTCGATCATCGTGTGGATGGCGGGGTCGTCGGCCACCTCGTCGCCGAACTGGAGATCGAGTTCGAAGGCGGTCGCCTCGCCGATGCGCTTGATCTGATCGTCCACCTGGTCCTCGCGCACGCGCAGCGCGGCCGGAGCGTCCTCGGCGAACGCGGTGAGCGCGTCCGCCGACGAGGGCGACGCGTTGGCCGCAAGGGCCTCCGCCACCAGCGTCAGGTGGGCCCGCACGGCGGGGTCGCCCGCCGGCGCCAGGTCGTCGGAGCCCCGCGCCTCCGCCACCAGCAACTCACCGAGCCGCTCCGGGTGGGACTGCATCCACACGAGCAGACTGCGGGCGCTGGGGTGGGGAGCCGTCGTCACGTCATCTCCTGGCGCGAGTCGGGGACGGGGTGGATCAGGTGATCGTGTACTCGGGTCCGCTGCCGCCCTCGGGCGGGGTCAGGCGCCCGCCCTTGGCCGTGATCGCCCCGCACTGCACGCAGTTCGACGCGTTGACGTGAACCGTGACGGTGCCGTTCTGGGGCGAGTCCGCGTCGATCTCGTAGACCTGTGCGGGGCACATGTTGACCCAGGCGGTGGCGAGGGCCCTGGGCACCTCGGTGCGCACGCGGATGTGGCTCGGCTGGTCGTCGCGCGTCTGGTTGCCGCTGGCGAAGACGCTCGAGAGCTTGTCGAAGATGTACTCGCCGTCGGGCTTCGGGTACTGCGCCGCGCGGTCGCCGATGAAGATCGGCTCCTGCGCATCGGTCTTCGACTTGACCCGTTTGCGCGGCAGGCGGCCGCCGGACGCGGTCGCCATGCCGTGCACCATGCCGCCGTAGATGAAGTTCTTCTGGAAGGCGGGCCGGATGTTGCGGACCTTCCAGAGCTCCTTCCAGATCGACGAGTCCTGGATGGCCTTGGTGTAGCCCCAGAGGCCGGCCGGGGTCGTGGCCTTCTCGGCCTTCAACGCGGCGTAGATCTGGTCGCCGGCGATGGTGCCCGACTGAATGGCGAGGTGAACGCCCTTCAGGGCCATCATGTCCACGAAGCCGGCGCTGTCGCCCACGAGGACCGCGCCCGGAACGTGCAGGCGGCTCGGCAACCCGTAGAGACCGCCGCCCGGGATCGTCTTCGCGCCCCAGGCGAGCCGCTTGCCGCCGCCCAGGATCTCCCGGATGAACGGGTGCGTCTTGAACTCCTGGAGCACATCGTGCGCGGAGAGCGTGGCGTCGGCGTAGTCGAGGCCGACCACGTAGCCGATCGAGACCTTGTCCTCGCCCATCGGGTAGATCCAGGAGCCGCCGTACTCGCGATACTTGCTGGTGAACCGCAGCGGCCAGCCCAGCGTGTGGATCAGCTTGGTGAGCGGCTTGCCGACCTCCCAGACCTCCTTCACCCCGAGTTCCCAGCTCTGGGTGGAGTCGCGGTCCAGGTCGAACGTGGAGCGCACCACTCCGGCCAGGTGACCCGGGGTGCCCTCGGCGATGACGGTCACCTTGGCGTGCACCTCGGCGCCCGGCTCGAAGGCGGAGAGCTCCTCGCCGTTGCGGCCGCGGCCCTTGTCGCCGGTCACCACGCCCATCACGCGGCCCTGATCGACGATCAGCTTCTGCGCGTCGGTCTCGGGGAGCATGAACGCGCCGAGCTCCTCGGCCTGCTCGCTCATCCACCGCGCCATCTGGCTGATCGAGATGATCCAGTTGCCGTGGTTCTTCATCTGCGGCGGGGTGGGGATGCGGATCTTGGCCCGCTTGCGCATCAGGTACACGGCCTCGCCGGTGACCTTCCCGTAGGTCGGGAAGTCCGCATCGGGCGTGTCGGGGAACAGCGCCTTCAAGGGCCCGGGGCGCATCACGGCGCCCGACAGCAGGTGCGATCCGGCCGTCTTGCCCTTGTCGGCCACCGCGATCGGCACCTCGCCCAGCTGCTCCGCCAGCTCGGGGTCCTCACCGAGCAGCTGCCCCAGGCGCACCGCGGTCGCGAGGCCGGCGGGCCCGGCTCCGACGATCAGTACGCCGACATCGATGCGCTCGTCCTCGGCGGCGGTCGGAAGCACCACCTGATCCGAGGGCCGGAAGGGAGGCGGATAGTCAGCCGGGAGGATGTCCATTCAGGGCAACTCGCTGGATTCGGGAACAGGTCGCGGTTCGATATTACCCCCGCTCAGGTGACGCGGTCCCGCAACGGAGGCTCCTAGAGCGAGATCGCGTCCCGGGCGCCGCTGACCTCGTTGGAGAGCTCGGTGACGACGGCCTTCGCGTCGCCGAACACCATCAGGGTCTTCGGATCGAAGAACAGCTCGTTCTCGATGCCCGCGAATCCGGCGCGCATGCTGCGCTTGACCACCATCACGCAGGCCGCCTTGTCCACCTCGAGGATCGGCATCCCGAAGATCGGGCTGCTGGTGTCGTGGCGGGCGGCGGGGTTGACGACGTCGTTGGCGCCGAGCACCAGCACCACGTCGGTCTGCGGGAAGTCGCCGTTGATCTCGTCCATGTCGAGCAGCTGGTCGTAGGGCACGTTGGCCTCGGCCAGCAGCACGTTCATGTGGCCCGGCATGCGCCCGGCGACAGGATGGATCGCGAAGCGCACCTCGACGCCCTCCTTGGTGAGGGCGTCGGAGAGCTCGCGGACCTTGTGCTGCGCCTGGGCGACGGCCATGCCATACCCGGGAACGATGATCACAGAGCGCGCGTTCTTCATCAGCTCCGCTGCCTCGGACGGATCGGCCGAGCGGATCTGACCCTGGTCCTGCCCGCCGCCGGCCGCGGCGGCCGACGCGTCCACCGCGCCGAAGGCTCCGAAGAGCACGTTGCGGAAGGAGCGGTTCATGGCGCGGCACATGATGATCGAGAGGATCAGGCCCGACGCGCCGTCGAGGGCGCCGGCCACGATTAGCAGCTTGCTGTCGAGCACGAACCCGAGGCCCGCGGCCGAGAGGCCGGCGTAGGCGTTGAGGAGCGCGATGACCGTCGGCATGTCGGCGCCACCGATCGGGATGATCAGGAACACGCCGAAGGCGAGCGTGAGCACCGCGATCACGGGGATGATCCAGCCCTGGGTCGGGTCGATCATCAGCCAGACGACGAGCGCCAGCGCCAGGCCGAGCACGGCGAAGTTCACCGGATTCTGCCCGGGATAGACGATCGGTCGCTGCGGCAGCCATTCCTGCAGCTTGCCGGCGGCCATCAGGCTGCCGGTGAAGACGAGGAACCCGAGGCCGATCTCGACGCCGAGCACGCCGCTGTCGAACACGGACAGGTGGTCCGACTCCAGGTAGTAGTGCGCACACCCGACCAGCGCGGCGGCGAGACCGCCGAAGGCGTGCGACAGGGCGATCCGCTGGGGCATGGCGGTCATGGGCACCAGCAGGCCGAGCGGGATGCCGATGGCCGAGCCGATCAGCGCGGCGACGGCGATCAGGATGTAGCCCTCGGTGGTGATGCCCGGCCAGAACAGCGTGGCCACGATGGCGATGCCGAAGCCGATCTCGCCCGCCAGAACGCCGCGGCGGGCGGTGGGGGCGGCGGTCATCCACTTCAGCGAGAACGCGAACCCGAGGGCTGCGACCAGATACGCCAGGTTGATCCAGTCCATGCGACCCATCAGGCGGCCCCGTCGTCCGGAGTCGCGGTGGGCGCGGGCGCGGGCGCGCGCGGCTTGAACATCTTCAGCATGCGGTCGGTGATGATGAATCCGCCGACGACGTTGATGCTGGAGCACACCACGGCGATGAAGCCGAGGATCTGCGCGTAGGTCGTGGTGCCCTGGCCGAGGATCACGATCGAGCCCACCAACGCGATGGCCGAGAGGGCGTTCGTGAGTGCCATGAGGGGCGTGTGGAGGAGCTTCGGCACCCGGCGGATCAGCTCGAAGCCGAGCAACCCGGAGAGCGCGAAGATGAACAGGCTGGTGATGATGACGTCACTGCTCATGAGGGGACGCCCTCCCCGGCGCCGAGGGCGGTCTTGACCCGCTCGTTGACGATGTCGCCGCCGCGGCTGACCATGCTCTGATTGACGATGTCGTCATCCGGCTTCGGGGCGATGCTGCCGTCCGAGACGAGCAACGCGATGAAGTTCGCGACGTTCTTCGCGTACATCAGGCTGGCGTGCTGCGGAGTCGATGAGGGCACGTTGGTCGGCCCGATGATGCTCACCCCGCCCGAGACGACGGTCTCGCCGGCGCGCGTCAGCGCGCAGTTGCCGCCCTGCTCGGCGGCCAGGTTGACGATCACCGACCCCGGGCTCATGCCCGCGACCATCTCCTCGGTGACGATCACCGGCGCCTTGGCGCCCTGCACCTGAGCCGTGGTGACCACCACGTCGCTGCTCCCGACGGTCTTGGCGAGGAGCTCCTGCTGCTTGCGCAGCGTCTCCTCGTCGAGGGCGCTGGCGTAGGCGCCCGATCCCGCGCCCTCCTGCCCGGTCTCGAGGGGCAGCTCGACGAAGCGCGCGCCGAGGCTCTGCACCTCCTCCTTGGCCGCGTCGCGCACGTCGTAGGCCTCGACCACGGCGCCGAGGCGGCGGGCGGTGGCGATGGCCGAGAGCCCCGCGACGCCGGCGCCGATCACCAGCACGCGGGCCGGCGACATGGTGCCGGCCGAGGTGGTCAGCATCGGGAACACCTTCGGCAGCGCCTGCGCCGCCAGCAGGACGGCCTGGTAGCCGCTGATGTTCGCCTGGGAGCTGAGGACGTCCATCGCCTGAGCCCGGGTGGTGCGGGGGACCAGCTCCAACGAGTAGAGGGTCGCGCCCTTCGCGGCCAGCGCACCGGCCACCTCGGGAGCCGCGAGCGGCGCGGCCATCCCGACGATCACCTGACTCGGGCGTACTCGCGCCAGGTCGGGGCTCTGCGGGTCGGCGTCGAGCACGCGGACGGCGGTGACGAGATCGGCCGCCCACACCTCCTCGGCGGTCCCGATGGTGGCTCCCTTGTCGACATAGGCGGCGTCGGTGAAGCCCGCGGCCATACCGGCGCCAGACTCGACGACGACTGCCGCGATGCCCAACTTGAGCAGCGCCGGCACGACGGAGGGGGTGATGGACACGCGACGCTCACCGTCGATGTGCTCGGCGGGGACGCCCACTTTGAGGGGGCGTGAAACGTCGGCCCCATTGTGCGAGGCGGTGGAGGAACTGGTTGACACGTGACTTCCCGGGGTGGTGACGAGGTGGTGGTTTCTACCCTACGGTCAACCGAGGGTCAACGAGCATCCGTCCAGTACGGCGTATGGCGGCGCGGAGCGAGACGGCCGGCCCCAACGATAAAAGCCCCGCATCGCGGGGCCTTTATGCCGGAGTGGAGGATAGCGGATTCGAACCGCTGACCTCCTGGGTGCGATCCAGGCGCTCTCCCAACTGAGCTAATCCCCCGGGGCCGGAGCGCACCTTATCGCGCGCTCGCGGGCCGCGGGAGGGGCGCGGGGATGACATCGGAGGCCGGCGCTACCCTGGATGAGCGGTGATCGACCTCCACAATCATCTCCTGCCCGGCATCGACGACGGGCCGGCCACGATCGGCGATTCCGTCGAGATGGCGCGGGTGGCGTGGGAGTCGGGCATCCGCACGGTCGTGTGCACACCCCACATGGTCGCGAGCTATCCCACGGAGCCGCGTCGGGTGTGGTCGGCGGTGGGCGAGTTGCGCGAGGCGCTGGCCACGGCCGACATCCCGCTCGACATCCGCACCGGCGGAGAGATCGCCATCGACTACCTCGACCGCCTGAGCGACCAGGAGCTCGACATGGCGAGCGTGGGCGGCGGCGGAATGTGGCTGCTGCTGGAGATGCCCTTCACCGGCTGGCCGCTGCGCCTGCCGGAGATCCTGCGCGACCTGGAGATCCGCGGCTACCGGGTGATCCTGGCCCACCCCGAGCGGGCCGAGTCGATCCAGCGCTCGCCGGATCGCATGCGCGACATCATCGGGCGCGGCGCCCTGGTGCAGCTGACCGCCGGATCGTTCCTCGGCGACCACGGGCCGGCCGCGCGGCGCACCGCCCTGCTGCTGCTGGCCGGCGGAGCGGCGCACTTCCTCGCGACCGACGCCCACTCGGCCGGCCCGTGGCGCCCGCCGATCATGGAGGAGGGGCTGCAGGCCGCCGCCGACGGGCTCGACATGGATCCGCAGGCCCTGCGCTGGATGGTGCAGGAAGGTCCGGCCGCGATCCTCGAGGGTGGACCGGTGCGGCCGCCCAAGCTCACATCGACGAAAAGGCTCCGGGCGGTCGCGCGTCGGGCGACCTACGAGCCGCGATGACCGAGTCGCGGGTGGCCGCAAGCCCATCGACCAGGGGCACCTCGGCGCGCCAGCCGTAGAGGCGCTCGGCCTTGGAGACCTCGAGCACGCTGCGCTGCAGCTCGCCGGCGCGGGGCGGCATGAACTCGGGCTCGCCCTCGTAGCCGAGACCCTCCAGCAGGTCGAGCACGGTGGCCTCGCGGCCCGTGCCGATGTTGACCGTGTCGCCGGGCGCGCCGGCCTCGGCGGCCAGGAACGCACGCACCACGTCGCCGACGTAGGCGTAGTCCCGGGTCTGCAGGCCGTCGCCGAAGATCTTGGGCCGCGCCCCGTCGATCAGCCGGCCGCAGAAGATCGCCACCACGCCGGCCTCGCCGTGAGGGTCCTGGCGCGGGCCGTAGACGTTGGCCAGCCGCAGCACCGCCGTCTCGCTGCCGTAGAGCCGGCCGTAGAGGTGACAGTAGCCCTCGCCGGCCATCTTGCTCATGCCGTAGTGCGAGAGCGGCCGGGTCTCGGCCGTCTCGGGGCTCGGCACCGGCAGGCCCTCGTACTCGCCGTAGCCGGCGCCGCCGGTGGAGGCGAACACCACCCGCGCGCCGACCGCGCGGGCGGCCTCGAGCACGTTGATGGTGCCGATGATGTTGACATCGGCGTCGTAGCTCGGCTCTTCGACGGCCCGCCGCACGTCGGCCTGGGCCGCCAGGTGGAAGATCGTCGTCGCTCCGGAGGCCCGCGCGATGGCGGTCAGCTCGTCGGCGTCGCGGATGTCCTTCTCGTGGAACTCGGCCTCCGGGGGAACCCGGATCGCCTGTCCGTTGGAGAGGTTGTCGACGATGTGGCAGATGCGCCCCTCGGCGATCACCGCGTCGGCCAGGTTGGAGCCGATGAACCCGGCTCCGCCGGTGATGAGTGCAGTGCTCACGCTGCTACCTTTCGGCCGATGGCGACGCCTCCTCAAGCGGTGCGGAGTGTGGAGCATGGCCCGGTCGGCGGCAATGTTGCGCGGGCCATATGAGCGACTCCCCGGACGACCTTCCCGGCGACCACCGCACCGGCCCGAGCGTCTACGCCCGGCTCGCCGAAGAGGCCGACGTGCAGGCGGCCCGGCACACGCCGCCCCGCTGGGTGCGGTGGATCGGCTGGGGCCTGTGCGCGGCCCTGATCGTCGGCGTGGTGGAAGCCGCCCTGCGAGCCCACCCCTGGTAGCCCCCCGCTTCATCGCCCTCGAGGGCATCGACGGAAGCGGCAAGAGCACCCAGGCGGAGCGGCTCGAGGCGGCGCTGGTGGAGCGTCGCGTGCCGGTGACGCGCACCCGCGAACCCGGCGGAACGCCCCTGGGCGAGCGCGTGCGCGACATCCTGCTGGCGGGCGACCCCGGACAGATGAGCCCCCTCGCCGAGGTCCACCTGTTCGCCGCCGCCCGCGCCCAGCTGGTGCACCAGGTCATCCGGCCCGCGCTCGACGAAGGGCGCTGGGTCATCAGCGACCGTTTCCTCGACTCGTCGCTGGCCTACCAGGGCGTCGCCCGCGGGCTGGGGCTCGACCTGGTGCTGGACGCCAACCGCGCGGCCGTGGAGGGGTGCCTGCCCGACCTCTCGCTCGTGATCGACATGGAGCCGAGCGCCACCGCCGGCCGGCGCCGGGGCAGCCCGGACCGCATCGAGGCCGAGGGCGATGAATTCCTCGCCCGCGTCGCCGACGGGTATCACCGGGTGGCCGAGCGCTTTCCCGACCGGGTGGTACTGATCTCGGGCGAGGGAAGCGTGGACGACGTCCACGCCCGGGTGATCCTCACCGTGGCGGATCTCCTGTGATCGAGATCCCCGGCCAGCCGCTGGCCCAGCGAATCCTGCGGGCGACTCTGAAGAGCGCGCACCCGCCCCAGCAGCTGCTGTTCCAGGGCCCCGCGGGCACCGGCAAGCGCCGTGCGGCACACGAGTCGGCGTGGCAGATCATGGATCCCGAGGGACGCCACGACCGCACCGACACGGCGCTCGATCTGGCCGAGGTGACGGCCGCCGGCACCCAGATCCTGCTCGCCGACCTGGACGCCGCGATCTCCCAGATCAACTACCACCCCACCGTGATGGAGCGGCGGGTGCTGATCGTCCAGGGCGCAGAGCGGCTGAGCTCGGGCGAGGGCGCCGCGCGCATCCTGAAGGTGCTCGAGGAGCCGCCTCCTCTCTCCCACTTCATCCTGATCACCGATCACCCGGCCGAGCTGCTCGACACCATCCGCTCGCGGTGCCTGCCGGTGCCCTTCCGGGGGCTCGGCTGGAGCGCCGCGCGCGAGCACATGGACCCCTTCGAGCTCGAGATGCGCCAGATCGGCGTCGACCTCGCGCTCGAGGCTCTTGCCGGCGCCACCACCGGCACGCCCAGCGCGCGGATCGCGCAGATCCAGTCGCAGATGGAGACGGTCGCCGGCAAGAACGAGTCCGAGCAGCTCGCCGCCCTGCGCCGGGAGGCCGCCACCCTCGAGGGCAAACGCGGCGAGCGCTCTGCGATCAAGCGCGCCGAGGATCACGAGAAGCGCGAGCGCCGGCGCCTGGTCACCGACGGCTGGACCTTCGTGCTCGACGCCGGGGCGGTCGCCAGCGCCGACGCCCTGGCCGTCGCCGTCGGGGCGGAGAAAGCCGTGCGCCACACGGAGCACCTCGAGCGCCTGCGGGCCGTCGGCACCCCCGAGCGCCGCGCCTTCCTGGAACGCGCGATCGAGGAGTTCCAGCTCTCGCGCTCCGAGCTCGATCTCAACCCCCGGGTCGAGTTGGCCGCCGAGGCCCTGCTCGTACGGCTGGACGAGGCCCGCCACGGCGCCCACCGCCGCCTCGTGGCCCACGGACGCATCCCCATGTGAGCGCCTGACGGGCCAGGAGTCGACCGATGCTCAACCGGTCGCGGGGTCGGCCTCGTAACCACGGCGACCCGATCCTCTCCAAGGAGGCTCCATGAGGCTCGCCCGTTCCCGATGGCTCGCCGCGATCACCGCGGCCGCCCTCGCCGCCGTCGCCCTGTCGCTCGTGCCCGGCGCCCAGGCCGCCAAGACGACCACCGATGCCGACACGCTGCTCTACCGCGGCGCGACCACGGTCACGCTTGACCCTGGCGCCGCCGGCGCCCTGACCTCGCTCGGCATCTCCGTGGCCCCCAGCGGTCGTGCCTACGCCGGCAAGCAGGGCGTGAGCTTCCCGATCACCTTCGGCGTCGTCGACGCCCAGACCCTGGCCGGCCAGATCCGCCACGCCGGCGGACTCGTCTTCACCAAGGGCGACACCAAGGTCTACCTGTCCCGCTACTTCATCGACACCAACACCGGCACCCTCTCCGGCCTGGTCGGCACCTCCAAGACCGGCGGCGACCGCGCCGACCTGTTCTCGCTCGACCTCTCGGGCCTGAAGGTCACGCCGAGCGGCAGATACATCACGCTCTCCGGCGTCACCCTGAAGCTCACCGCCGGGGCGGCCGCCGCGCTGAACGGCGCGTTCGGCGACGGCGCCTCCCCCTTCACCGAGGGCCTGGTCATCGGCACCGCGACCGTCAAGGCGCGCACCTGGACCATCCCGGTCGTCCCCTACGGCTGGGTCTCCTGGTAGCACCGCCCGAGCACCGGCCGGACCCCGCCTCCGGGCAGGGGTTCGGCCGAGGCCGAGCAATCGGTATCCTTCCGGGCCGCGGCTCCCCCGGGGAGCCCGCGCCGACGTAGCTCAGTTGGTAGAGCACTTCACTCGTAATGAAGGGGTCCGCGGTTCGAATCCGCGCGTCGGCTCTTTCGGGACCCGTATAGGCACAGGATTCCGAGCTCTCAGCCCCCGAGTCTCCGGTAGTCACAGGCCACGGTGGCAACGTTTGTGGCAACGCCCAGCCAGACGCCGGGCCCTACCCCTTGTCGGGCTCGCCGCCCTTAAGCGCCTGGAGTCGGATCTCCGACAGAAGTTCCCGATCCGCGTCAGGTCCGGAGCGCTACCCGCCTCGCAGCGCCATCGCCGCCACGAGCGGCGCTGGCCTACGCCAACGGCACGCTTGGCGCCGGCGGCTGGTGGCGCAATCCGGCCGGCCAGCAGCTGACGAACGTGCTCAACTTCAACCGCATGTCGGTGACCACCAGCTCCCCTGTGCGGGCGATCATCTGCTGGAACTACTACTCGACCGTCTTCCACGGGGTTGCGCTGCCCTGCGGCTGGCCGGGCTGGTGGCACACGGCGATCTTCTCCGGGATCAAGTTCCTTCAGGTGAACGACACGTACGGCCACATATACGGGATGGAGGGCATCTGCGAGAACATCAACCCGGGGAATCTCTCCGGCTACTGCTCCTGGTACTACTAGGAAGGGGGCAAACATGAGACATCTACTCGCTCTCGTCCGCCGCCTTCCCGTGGCCTCGACGCTGGTGGCGGCGCTCCTGTTGATCGTGGGGTCCTACGCGGCACTCGCCGCAACGACCACGACCGCAAGTCCGCAGACCGAGCCCGCGCCCACGGGCTCGGTTCCCGCGCTCGACAGCTCAAGCCAGACCCCGGACTCACTGGCGATCGCCGAGAAGGCCGTCGCCGAGGCAGGCCAGGGCGCCCAGCCGGGCACCGTGCGGCTCGTGGTGCCCGCCTCCCGGACGACGTCCGGCTATGCACTGTGGAGCTGGGTCACCTCGAAGGGCACGCCGGCCAACATGATCGTCAACCCGAAGGGCACGCCGGTCACATGGACTGGATGTGCCCCGGGCGGGGTCGCCTACGCGGATCGCTGCGGAGGTTGGACCGGCCCAGACGGCTCGCTTGTCCTCGCCGGGCGCGCGAGCCAGAAGGTGAGTTCGGTGGCGGTCAAGGGGAAGGAGTTCTCGTCCTCCCCGGCGGTGCTCGGAAGCGGTGGCTGGCTGTGGGTCGGGTCGGGCTTTGCTGCCGACACGCCCAACGCGAAGGTGCCCGACACCGTGGTCGCAACCGATCCCGGTGGCGCTGTGCACACCGCGCCGGTCGCAGTCAACTAGCGATTCAGCCTGGACCCCGTCCGGCGAGGCGGGGTCCAGGCGCGCCGGTTCGTACCTACCCAACTGTAACGCCTGAGCTCTCCCGGCCACGTCACTGTCATCAACGATGAGCAGCGATGACCCCGACGCCGAACGCGCCGCCTTCGAGGCGCTCTGGGACGCGCAGTACCCGGCGATCCTCGCCTACGCGCGCCGGCGCTTCGACGAGGAGGATGCTCGCGACATCGCGGCCGAGACGTTCCTTGTCGCCTGGCGGCGACGAAAGGACCTACCCGAGCAAGCGACGACCCCCTGGCTCTACGGAGTCGCGCGTCGGGTCGCGGCCGACCGGTATCGGGCGATCGGCCGCGCCGGACGGCTCACCATGAGGCTCGCCCACGAAAGGCCTCAGGCCGAGCCACAGACCGATCTCGAGAGCCGCAGTCAACCGCTCGAGGGGAGAGAGCTATGACGACCAGAGAAGACATTTGCGCGACAGTTCGCCGCCACGAACCCGGTCGCGCTCGACCCGGCGGCGATTGACCCGCGAGCGCGCTCGGACCGTGATCGCGCATGGCAGCAGATCCAGGCCTCGCCGCAGATCGCCAACTCTGGCGACGGGCCGCGCCGCGCACGCCGGCCCTTCGCGGTTGCCCTCGCGATCCTTCTCGTACTCGGGGCCTCGATCGCGAGCGCGATCGTCGTCTCAAACCAGCTCCAGGACAGCCCCTCGCTCCCGGCCTGGGCCGGCTTCGACACCGGCGGCGCGACTCCCCTCGGCCAGCAGGAGGGAGTCGCGTACTACCGGGCATCCGGTAAGACCCCCGGCGAGACCTGCCTGGTTGGCGCGGGCACGGTGGACGGGCTCATGCACAGCTACAGCTGTCTCAGCACGGCCGAGTTCAAGGCGGCCGGCGGCATCATCTCCGTGCAGCCCTCGGGTGATCACTATCTGGTGGCGGGCCTGCTGCCCGAGGGAATCACGACCGCCCTCATCGCCGACGCGCCGGTCAGCATCGGCAACGGCTTCCTGATGACGACCGCTGCGACGAACCCGGGCACGCTGGTCCGTGTCTACGGGCCCGGCGCCGATCAGGTCGTCACTGGGTTGATGCCCGCTCTGCGGTCCACCTTCGACCCGCAGAGCGCCTACGGGCCGGGCTACAGCGTCCTGACGACGCCCACACCCGAGATCACGACCGGAACGCCGTGAGTGGCGGAGCGCACTTCACGCATCGCCGGTTCTCGGGCAGACCTTGGGCCATGCGATGGTTGCTCGGTGCCCTGACAGGAGGGCTGGGCCCCGGACCGAGGATCTCCGCGCCCTTCGAGGGCCGCCAACCAGAAGCGTCCCGCTCCAGGCAGTGCACGGACCCTGCTCGGAAAGGGCCGGCGCCCCACCTCATCCACGCGATCGAAAGTGACGGGGTCCACAACTTGATGAGCCCGTGGCAGGCCCTCTCAGTCCCTGTCGCCGAACCAAACCGCACGGTCACTGGCGGCGCGAGCGGCTAATCCCGGTCCGGCTCGTCCTCCGGTACCGCGTACTCGGCGCCGCACCACTCGCAGTGGGTGACTTCCTCGTTGGCCTCGTGCTCGGACTCGATGACGGCGCTCTTCCCGCAGGAAGAGCACTCGACCGACCTCTCACCGTCTCCCATGGAAGCCTCCCGCACCCGACGACTGTTCCCTGAGCCTACCGCGGATGCCGGCACCGAGCCGCGGCCGAACCCGTGCGAGGGGTTGGCGGGTGATATTGGTCTCCCGTGAGTGAAGGGGCAGCATCTGCCCCCGGCCCGCCTGGGCCCGGGGTCCGCTACGTGGCGACCGCGAGGGCTCCCCGCGATCCACGCCCAATGAGGGGGACACCATGAAGGGTCTGGTCTACAACGCGCCCGGCGACGTGGGTGTGGAGACCGTGCCCGATCCCGGCATCGTCGCCCCCACCGACGCCATCGTGCGCGTCACCAAGGCGGGCATCTGCGGCTCGGACATGCACATCTACGACCACGGCGACGACTTCGGGTTCAGCCCGGGCTGCCGCCTGGGGCACGAGTTCGTCGGCGTCGTCGAGGCCGTGGGTCCGGAGGTGCGCCGGGTGAAGCGCGGCGACAAGGTGGTCTCGCCCTCTGGTTCAGCTGCGGCCACTGCGCCGAGTGCCATCTGGGCCACTACACCTCCTGCTCCAGCGGCGGGTGCTACGGCTTCGAGGGCTTCTGGAGCGCCGGCGGAGACGTGCAGGGCGGCCAGTCAGAGATGGTGCGGGTGCCGATGGCCGACGGCAGCCTCGACCTGGTGCCCGAGTCCCTCGCGGGCGACGAGCACGACGCCACGGTGCTGCCGGTCGCCGACGTGCTCGGCACGGCCTACCACGCGGTCGCGCGCGCGGGCATCCGTCCCGGCAACACGGTGATGGTCGTGGGCGACGGCGCGGTGGGCCTGCTCGCCTGCCACGTCGCGGGGCTCGTCGGGGCGGCCAACATCGTGCTCGGCGGCCACCACGCCGACCGCATGGCGGTCGGCGTGCAACTCGGGGCGACACACACCGTGGACACGACGGCGAGGGTGGCGGCGAGAAGGCCGGGGCGCTGCTCGGTGACCTCACCGAGGGCCTCGGCCCCGAGGTCGTGATCGACGCGGTCTCGAGCGCCGACTCGATCGCCCAGGCCGTCAAGGACGTGCGCCCGTTCGGCACGGTCAGCTGGGTGGGGATGGAGGTCTTCCTCGGCGCGCCGCAGGTCCCCTGGGGCGTGGCCTTCTTGCGCAACGTCACCATCAAGGGGGGCGTGGCGCCCACCCACGCCTATGCCCAGCAGCTCTGGCCGCTGCTCGCGCACGGCCGCCTGGACCCCTCACCCGTGTTCACGCACGATCTGCCCCTGGCCGAGGCCCCCGCGGGCTACGCGGCCATGGCCACGCGGGAGGAGGGATCCATCAAGGCCTGCGTCACCCCGTAGGAGACGGATCCGCCACCCTCACCCTTCGAGGGTGTCCCCGAGGAGCGCGCTGACTCCAGAGACCCGAGGCGGCGGGTGCATCGCCGCCTCAGGTCGACGGGAGCCATCGGCCTCATCTCCCGCGACCCGCCTTTGGGCTCGAGTCAATCGCGCGGGCCCGTCAGGGATGGGGTGCCGAAACGCGTACACATTCGGGACACATCCGTGTGTCCACTCCTGCCATCCGGTGTCACAGTGCCACTGTCTAGAACGTCTCATCCAAGCCGTTTCTGCGGATGAACGCCTCCCACAGATCGCCCACGGAAGTCACTCGTAATGAAGGGTTCCGCGGTTCGAATCCGCGCGTCGGCTCTGGGATCTCGACCCGATCGGGCCACGAGGGTGAACGGAAGGGTGAACGTGTGCCCCGCGCAAGAACTCTGGGAAACGACGGAGGCGTGGCGGTGCGATCTACCTCGCCATCATCCCCCCGGGGCGCCCTTCAGCATCATCGCCCAGCACGTCGCTGGTCGTGTCGCTCCGGGTCGATGGGCCCAGCGGGTGGCCGCGGTACGCAACGGGCATGGCCCGAGCACGCTCCTGATGTCGCCCGCGCCGACCGCGACGCCGGGCTCTCGCGCACAGAGCACGCGCGGGGTGGCCGGTACTGCAGACCGACAGGGCGCGGCGTGGACCCCGGGGAACCACTTACAGTCACCCCCCAAGCCGACCACCGACCCACGGGATGAGTTCATGACCGACCTCTGGACCGCCGTCAAGGACCTGCCGATCACGATCGACTCGACCTCCTTCGAAGCGCTCCTGCCCAGCGGCCCGACCGAGCTCGAGGACTTCTCGACGACGCACCTGCGGCTGCGGGGCCGTGGCGAGGAGGGCATCGGCGAGCAGGTCGGGATGGCCGATGCCCAGGCGGGCCTGCGCGCGAGCGACTTCCCGCTGACCGGCGAGTGGGCGACGCTCGCGGACTTCCTCGCCCACATCGACACGATCGAGATGTGGTCCGAGCCGCCGGAGTACGAGCTTCAACGCAACTGGCGGCGTTGGACGTTCGAGTCCGCAGCGCTCGATCTCGCGCTGCGGCAGTCGGCCACGAGTCTGCCCGAGGTCCTCGGCCGCACGCCTGAGCCGGTGACCTTCGTCAACTCATTCGGGCTCGGCGAACCGCCGGACATCGACAAGGTCGCCAGCCGGCGGGCGATGCATCCGACCGTTGGCTTCAAGCTGGACGTCGCCCCAACGTGGACGCAGGCGATCATGGACCGGATCGCGGCCGTCGAGGGTGTCGCGACGATCGACTTCAAGGGCCAGTACGGCCTTGAGGTTGAGGACGAGGCGGCGCTGCTCGCAATGTACGAGCGCACACTGGCCACGTTCACCGAGGTCATCTTCGAGGATCCGCACGACCTCCCGGCGGTGCTCGAGCTGCTCACGCCGCTCAGCGATCGCGTCTCCTACGACGCACCGATCACCAGCGTCGAATCGATCGGCGCGACCCCCGTCGCGGTGCGAATCGTCAACGTCAAGCCCTGCCGCGTCGGCCGCCTGGAGGAGCTGAGCCGCCTGTACGCGCACTGCGAGTCCGCGGGGATCCAGATGTACAACGGCGGCATGGGCGAGCTCGGCGTCGGCCGCGGCCAGGCGCAGCTGCTGGCGTCGCTCTTCCATCCCGACGCGCCCAACGACATCGCGCCGTCGGACTACAACCTGGAGACGCCGCCGCCAGGTCTGCCGCCGAGTCCGCTCGACCCCGCTCCGGACCGCGGCTTTCGCCGCCGGTGACGCGCGTAGCGGTCCGAAGTCCGGGCGGAGTGCTCGTCGTCAGGGGCCCGCGGTTCGAATCCGTGCGTCGGCTTCCCTTTGCTGGGCAGGAGGTCGGGGTATCGCACCCTTGATCTTCGGGCGCGCCGTCGTCCGGGCAGGCCGGAAGCACGACCCGCGGTACGGCGAGAGGACCGTCAGGGGGGCCGGCCGCGTCGTCCATAAGGGCGGGGTGAGACGTGCATGAGAGCACGCGTTCGCCGGAAGGGCCGGCCGACGCAGTCGGTGACCCGACCCCGCGTAGAGGCAGGTGAGCCGATGAGGTCACGTTTCAGACCAGAGCCCCGGTGAGCAACGGCGGCATGTCCCCGGGCGGGCCGCCACCGGGTATGCGGAAGGCCATGGATGCCGTCGCCGGCACGCTCGGCATGAGCGCCGACGAGCTCGGCGGCCGCCTCAAGAACGGCGAGAGCCTCGCTGAGATCGCCGGCGGCAAGGGGGTCTCGCGGGACGACGCGATCGCCGCGCTCTCGAGCGCCATGAAAGCGAACGCTCCCCAGGGCGCCTCGCTGTCCGATGAGCGGGTGAACGCGATCGCGACGCGCATCTTCGAGGGGCAGGCACCAGCGCCCGCGCCGTCGGAGGGCCTGTCGGCCACAGGCGGCATGGCGCGACTCGCCGACGCGTTCGGTGGCGGCCGGCAGGGACAGGACGTCCTCTCGCGTCTGATGTCCGGCGAGGACGTCTCGTCGGTGGCCGGGAGCGCCGGGCTCACGTCATCTGACCTGGTCGCGCTGATGGCGAGTCGGCTCCGGCTCGACGACCGGGCCTGAGGCTCGGGACCGACGCCTTAGGCGCTTCTCAGAGGTCCTTGAAATCCGGCTTATGGGCGGTGGCTTTCATGGACCTACGCTCCGGGGCGTCGCGTCGAGCCGAGTCGCCCTTCGCCTTCGGAGCGTCCAGTTCATCGAGCGGGGAGCCCCAGATGAGAACGCCTCGACCCGCGATCCGACGCTCGCCGGTACGCACGTGGGCGCGCGTCCTGGCGGCCCTCGTGCTCGCCGTCGCGGCGGTGGGGCTGGTGGTCGGCTGCGGAGGCGGCTCCGACGCATCGTCCGCGCGCACGGACGGCGGCGGCGCGGCCGCGGGCGCTCCTTCGTCGCAGGGGTCCTCGGACTCCGCGCAGGGGCAGGCGCAGTTCGCCCGGTGCATGCGCGACCGGGGAGTCGACATCCCCGACCCCGCCGAGGGTGGCGCACGCCCCCAGGGCCGGCCGCCCGCGGGCGGCATCGATTCGGACGCCGCCCGGCAGGCGATGCAGGCGTGCCGGCAGTATCTCCAAGGTGCCGGTGGCCGGCCGACGGCCCCCGACGCCCCCGGATTCCAGGGCGCCGGGTCCGAATTCGCACAGTGCATGCGCGACGAAGGCGTGGACCTCCCCGAACCCACGGCCGGACAGACTCCCGCGCCGGGCTCGGGCGGTCTCGATTCCGCCGACCCCTCCGTTCAGGCCGCCCTGAGGAGGTGCGGCTCCCTCATCCAGGGCGGCGTACCCGGACAGGACAACAGCCGGTGATCTGCGCGGACCGCGACGCGGTGGAGGGCGACCTCGACGCGCAGGGCTTCCTCGGCCTCGACGATGACGTCCGTAGCGGATTCGAGAGCATCCGCGCCACCCTCCGGGCCGCGGGCGACTTCGACGAGGATCAGTTCGCCGAGCTCTCCGCCCTGACCCGCTACTCGCCGGTGCGGGACACCGTCAGCAACCCCGTGCCGGTCGCCATCGAAATGGTGCGCGGCTGAGATGAATCACGCGCCGTCCGCGTCGGCCTCCGGGCCGGCGCGAGCGGCGCCGCCGACGCCACCTGAGCCGACGGCGGCGGTCGGCGGACGTCACGTTAACATACGGCACCGCCCCGGCGGCGATACGGCAATCCTGCGCATGGCGGCGCGCCGGCGGCGACCTAGCGTGCTCGGCATCGGAACCACCCACACCCATCAGGAGGAGCCATGCCGACCTACATGATCGAGCGCGAGATCCCCGGAGCCGGCCAGCTGACCGACGACGAGCTGCGCGGGATCACCGCCGCATCCAACGAAGCCGCCGCCAGCCTCGACCGGCCCTACACGTGGCGCCACAGCTACGTCGCGGGCGACAAGCTCTCCCTGGGCGACGACCACCGACGAAGAGGGGATGCAACTCGATCGGACCGTTCATCGCCCGGCCTCCTAGGGTCCGAGCGGGCTGGACTTGGGCTGCCGGCCGGCCTTTACGGTGATCGTCGCCCGCGACCCGTCCGGGTGGACGACCGACAGCGCGACGTCGTCGCCGGCCCGCAGGGCCTCGACGGCCGTCTGGAGGGCCTGGGGGCTTGCGATCGGGGTGCCGTCGACCCCCGTGATGATGTCGCCGCCGACGCCATAGCTGGTGCCGCCGATGACCGTCGCCCGCGTCGTCGCCCGCAGGCCCGCCGACGCCGCCGGTCCATTCGGCTCGATCCCGATGACCATCGCCCCGGAGGACACCGGCAGGTGCTCCCGCGCGGCGATGGTCGGATCAACGGGCCCCAGCTGGACGCCGAGCCAGGCGTGCGCGACGCTCCCGGTCGCCTCCAGGTCGCTGACGACCTGTCTCACCGTGTTGATCGGAACCGCGAACCCGACGCCGACGTTGGCGTTGACGCCCGAGTCGGCGATCTGGGAGGTGATGCCGATCACCTGGCCCTGCGCGTCGAGCAGCGGGCCGCCGGAGTTCCCGTGGTTGATCGCCGCGTTGGTCTGGATCGCGCCGTTGATCGCATAGCCGTTGGGTGAGGCGATCTGGCGATCGAGCGCCGAGACGATGCCGTTGGTCGCGCTTCGGTCGAGTCCGAAGGGGTTTCCGATCGCGACCACTCTGTCGCCGACCTGCAGCGTCGCGGAGTCGCCGAGCGACAGTGGCACCAGGGCCGCAGCCGGCACCGAGACCCTCAGGACGGCCACGTCGGTGGACTCGTCGACGCCCACGATCCGCGCCGGGGCCTGGTCCTGGTTGGAGAACGACACGGTCACGGGCCCACCGTTGGTGACGACGTGGGCGTTGGTGACGATGTCACCGCGCCTGTCGATCACGAACCCCGAGCCCTCGGCACCGCCCTGGCTGATCTGCACCACCCCGGGTGCCGCCGCGGCGTAGATCCGCTCGATCGACTCCGTCCGTCGGTGCAGGGCGACGGTGCCGCTCGCGACCGGCTGGGCGGCGGCGATCGGAGGGCTCGTGCCGCGATCCGTCACCAGCGCGAAAGCGCCGCCGCCGGCCGCACCCGCGACCAGCGCGGCCACGACGAGCGGTACCGCGCCGGTCGTCGCCCAGCGCCCGCGGAGGGACGCGATGGCCCGGCGGAACCCGCCGGCGGAGGCGGCCGGGCGATCGGCTGCGTCGTGGGGACGGGCGTCTGGCGGGGTGGCGGTCCTCATCGAGCTCACTCCGTGGTCGGTGTCGGGTCCCGGCGTGCGGCGGTCGCGTCGTCGTGGCCCGCCCGGGGACTCGGATCTGATCCTCGCGGCCATCGGCGAGGCGCACCATCGGCCCCCCGGGGGTTTCAGGGGTCGGGCCGGATCCCCGAACACCCGACCCGGGACTCATCCGATCGATCGTCCGGACGGCCGATGGGAGCCGATTCGCCGTCGCGGTCTCATGAGGCCATCCGCGAACGCTCCCCCGGGAGCTCGACAAGCGAGAGGGACGATGCCTCACGAACTGCGCCAACTCCGACGGCTCGACGTCCTCGGCGGAGACGTGGCCTCCGGTCCGCCGCGGCTGCGATATCGCGAACGGACACCGATCCGGGACGTGGTCGCCGTCATCCCGACCGATCTCCCGGGCAGCGTTCACGTGCGTTTCGGGCCGGGTGGGTCGTCGCGACAGGCCCCCGCCCGGCGTCCCCGGACGATGCCGGCCGGCGTGCCCGATCTGCTCGGGGTCCCGGGGTGAGCGCGGTCATCGAGATCGACCGCGTCTCGAAGCGATACGGCGACAAGCTCGCGCTCGATGACGTGAGCTTCACCGTCCGCCCGGGCGTCGTCACGGGGTTCCTCGGCCCGAACGGCGCCGGCAAGTCGACCGCGATGAGGCTGATCCTCGGCCTGGATCGTCCGACCGCCGGAACCGCGCGCATCAACGGGACGGCGTACCGCGACTTCGCGACGCCGCTCCACCAGGTCGGGGCCATGCTGGAAGCCCGCACCGTCCACCCCGGCCGTAGCGCTCGCAGCCACCTGCTCTCGCTCGCCCAGACCCACGGGATCGGCCGGTCGCGTGTCGATGCGCTCCTCGAGCGGGTCGGTCTGGAGAAGGTCGCTCACAAGCGCGTGGGCAGCTTCTCGCTGGGGATGGGGCAGCGGCTCGGGATCGCCGCGGCGCTCCTCGGCGACCCCCACGCACTCATCCTCGACGAGCCCGGCAACGGGCTCGACCCGGAGGGCATCCTCTGGATCCGCGGTCTGATGCGAGGGCTCGCGGCCGAGGGCCGGACCGTATTCGTGTCATCTCATCTGATGAGCGAGATGGCGCAGATCGCGGACCGGCTGATCGTGATCGGCCGGGGCCGGCTGATCGCCGACACGACGATCGAGGCCTTCACGCACCGCGCGTCGAGCGGCCGGGTCCGGGTCAGGTCCCCTCGGATCGAGGCACTCGAGGTCGTCCTCGTGACCCACGGCGCGACCGTCACGCCGACCGACCATGACGTGCTCGAGGTGCGCGGCCTGGACGCCGCCCGAATCGGCGAGCTGGCCGCCGGAGCCCGAATCGCGCTGCACGAGCTCACACCACGAGAGCCATCCCTCGAGGAGGCGTTCATGCGCATGACCGGCACCGAGGCCGACTACAGCACCCCCGAGGACCTCGCGGCGGCGGCGGCATGAGCACGGAGGCGATCAATCCGCCGGCCGTTGCGGCCGTTCGCGCGCCCCGCGTGACGCAGCTGCGTGTCATCGGCTCAGAGGCCACCAAGCTCGCGTCGTTGCGCTCCACGCGCTGGTCTCTGCTCTTCGCGGTCGTGGCGATGGCCGGCCTCGGGATCCTCATCTCCGCCGTCAGGATGGCCAACTGGGGCAGCGCCGCCGACAGGCGGCCGCTCGACCCGCTCGACGTGAGCCTGGCCGGCTGGCACCTTGCCCAGCTGGCCATCGCCGTCCTCGGCGTGCTGGTCGTCAGCGGCGAGTACTCGACGGGCTCGATCCGCAGCACTCTCGCCGCGGTGCCCCGGCGGCTTCCGGTTCTCTGGGCCAAGATGCTCGTCTTCGGGAGCGCCACGGTGGTGCTGATGATCCCGAGCGCCTTCATCGCGTTCTTCGTCTCGCAGTCCATCCTCAGCCGTCACGACCTGCAGACGACGCTCTCGCATCCGCACGTGCTGCGAGCGGTCATCGGTTCGGCCCTCTTCGTGACCGTCACCGGTCTGCTGGGCGTCGCGCTCGGCTCGCTCCTGCGCAACACGGCCGCGGCGATCGCGACCTTCGTCGGCGCCATGTTCGTCCTTCCCGGCATCACGGCGATTCTCCCGTCCAGCTGGAGCAACGCAATCGATCCATACCTGCCCCTCAATGCCGGCACCGGGCTGATGAACCTCCAGCAGCCCTCCGGCGCACTCGCGCCGTGGACCGGCTTCGTCGTCTACGTGGGCTATGTCGCCGTGCTGACGGCCGCCGCCGCGTGGCTTCTGGTGCGGCGCGATGCCTGAGCCGCGAACGTCCGCCCCCACGCCGCCCGCATCGGACGCGGCCCCGGCAAGGAGGTCGTGATGGCGACCCTGCTGGTGGTGGAGAACGACGTCCGGCTCGCGGACACCATGGCTCGGGCGCTGGTGCGCGACGGACACGATGTCCGACTCGCGGGCAGCGCCGAGCAGGCAATGAGGCTCGCGGGCGCGATGCCGTACGAGGGCATCGTGATCGAGGTCTCGTTGCCCGGCATGGACGGGCTCGAGGCCTGTCGGCGGATGCGCCGCGGCGGCCTGCGCACCCCCGTCGTCGTGATCGGCGACGGGGCCGGTCTCTCCGAGGCGGAGCTGCGACGCGCGGGCGCCGACCGCTGGCTCCCGAGGCCCTTCTCGCTTCCCCGCCTGCTCGGCACGGTCGAGATGGCGATGCGCACGCCGTCGGTCGGTGCGAACTCGCCCGAGGGCCCCGGCGCGGACGACGGGGTGATCGCGGCCCTCGGAGCAGGGGCGTGCCGAGCGGCCGCCGACGCACTCGAGCGTCTGACCGGCCGGCCGGCCGGAGTCGCGGGGGGTATGGTCGCCGGCGTCTGCCTCGCGGCGGTCCAGCCGTGGCGGATCGCCGTCCAAAGGGGTCCGGCCGGTACCGTCGAGATCGCTCTTGCAGGCACGGCCCGTGACTCCGCCGGCACGCCGCCCGAGCGCCTGGCCGCGGAGCTGAGCCGCCGCGTCGCGAGGCGATGGCTCACGGGCGGCTTCGAGGGCTTGGTCGACGCGCTCGAGCGATCGGCGGACCACCTGACCGGCGCCTTCTTCGTGATCGCCGCGGGCGGGGAGGCCCTGCGGGTCGCCCTGCTCGCGGGTGGAGCGTCGCCCGTGGTCCTCCGCGCGGAGTCGAGCACGATCGTGTCGTCCACCGCGCTCGCCATACCGCCGGATGCGTGGATCGAGCGGCTGGCTCTTCGCGACCGGACCGCGACACCTGTGGCGGTGTCCCCGTCACGGCGAGGCCCACCGAAGGCCGTCGACCGGCACCCGCGCCAGACGCGCTTCGCGGACCCGTTCGGCGGCGCGAGCCGCACCGCCGCATGAATGGCAGCGACAGGAGCACGGCGCTGTGGGAGGCCACCCTTCTTCGCCGGCCTGGCATCGGGAGGGCGCCCCGCATTGCCGGTCGCATGCGGATCGAGGCCCCGAGCGCGGTGCGGGCGCGAGAGGCTGCCGCGGCGATGATGGCGAAGCGTGCCGATGGCGCCCCCGGCTGGTCGCTCGGCCTTCTCCGCCCGCTGGTGCCCGGCCTGCCCGGCACCTATCGCTACCGAGTCATCTTCGCGGCGTGGGTGGAGGAGGAGGCGGGGTACCACCGAGAAGACACGCTCGCCACCGAGGTGTGGGCCACCGACGCTGAGAGCGCGCGCCGAATGGCGCGGCGGGAGGCGGAGATGCTCCCCGCCTATCGCGGGGCCTGGCGGATCCGCCAGGTGCGGCGCATCGCGGAGACGGGTGACCGCTGGGCTGGGCCGTGACCAACACATTCCGGCTCGGCCGGATCGCGGGCGTGCCGATCGGCCTCAGCTGGACCTGGATTCCCGTGTTCGCCTTCTTCGTCTGGTCTCTCGCGGTCTCGGTCTTTCCGTTGACCGACCCCGGCCTGGCACGCGGCACCTATGTCGCGATGGCTGCCGTGGCGTCTCTCCTCTTCTTCGCGTCGATTCTTCTCCACGAGCTCGGCCATGCGCTGAGCGCGCGTCGCGAGGGCGTGGAGATCGTGTCCATCACCGTGTGGCTGCTCGGAGGGATCGCACGCTTCCGCGGCAGGTTCCCGAGCGCAGATGCGGAGCTCCGGATCGCGATCGCCGGCCCGCTGGTCACGGCGGCTCTCGCCGCCTCGTTCGTCGCCCTCGCCGTCCTCACCCACCTCGGGGGGGCTCTCGACGGGGTCCTCGCGTGGCTCGGCTTCGTCAACCTGCTGCTGCTCGCCGTCAACCTCCTGCCCGCGCTGCCCCTCGATGGCGGCCGCATCTTCCGGGCCGCGCTCTGGCGAAGGAGGGGCGACCTCATCTGGGCGACCCGCCTGGCCGCAGCGACCGGCGTCGGCATCGGCGGGCTGCTGATCGCGGCCGGCATCCTGATCGCGTTCACGGCCGGCACCTTCAGCGGAGCGTGGCTCGCGGTCATCGGCGTGTTCGTTCTGGGCGCCGCCCGCAATGAGGCGCGGCTGGTCTCGCTCCAGGACGCCCTCGAGGGCTTCGTGGTCTCCGACCTCATGACCCCCGACCCCACCGTCTCGCAGGCGGAGCAGAACCTCGGCGAGTTCATGGCGACGACCGGTGCGGACGCGGCCGAGGCCTCATATCCGGTGCTCGATGGTCTTCGTCCGATCGGGATCCTCCCGTCCCCGCGACAGTTCGCCGGTCACGCGTCGACCACGTTGCGGGTGCGCGACCGGATGGTGCGGCTCGACGATGTCCCGTCTCTCGCCGCGGACGAGCCGGCCGCGGACGCGATCCGCGCGATGGTCGAGGCGGAGGCGGAGAATGCCCTGGTGATGGACGACGGACGCCTCGCGGGGATCGTCTCGTCGCGCGACGTCAACGAGGCCCTGAAGGTCGGGGCGCGACGGCCGAGGACGATGCGGAGGGCGCGCCGCCCGGCTCCAGACGGCCATCGGTAGGGCTCGGCGCGATCCGGTCAGACGGCGGCGCCATCGGGCAGATGGACGGTCGCGACCGTTCCTCCGCCCGGGTCGCTCACGACGGTCAGCCTCCCGCCCGCGACTTCGATCCGCGCCCGCTGCGACGCCAACCCGATGTGACCGTCAGCAAGACGCTCGCCGATCGCTGAGGTGTCGAAGCCGGTCCCGTCGTCGGTGACGCTCAACTCGATCCATTCGTCGCGCTCCACGCACCGGACGTCCACGTGGCGGGCGCGGGCGTGCTTTGCGACATTGGTCAGCAGCTCTCGCGCCGCGGCGAGCAGGAGCCTCTCCTGCGGCGGGCGCGGTTGGGCCTCGTAGGCCACGTGCGCGCTGAATCCGCCACTGCGGCTCGCCCGCCCGGCGACGGCCGACAGAGCCGCCTCGAGCCCCCCCTGCTCGAGAACGAGCGGATGGAGGTCCGAGACGATTTCGCGCAGCTGTCCGACCGTCGTGAAGATCGTTGACTCCGCCCGCTCGAGGGACGGGTGGCCGATGGTCTCGGCGACCTCCTGGAGATCGTGCCGCGCCGAGAGCAGGTTCTGGAGCGCGGAGTCGTGGAGGGCTTCGGCGAGCGCCTGGCGCTCGCGCTCTTCCGCACCCATCGCGTCGATGAGCAGCTGGCGCGACTGCAGGGCGAGCTCGCCGATCTGGCGCGTCCGGCGAGCGAGGACGAGTGACAGAAGCGACGTCGCGACGGCGATCCAAATCAGGTAGCCGGCCTGGACGGCGATGAATCGGCCCGCCCGGTCCTCGCTCAGCGAGGGGTGGCTCAGCGCCTGAGCCAGGTAGGCCACGACGACGGCGGTCCCGCCGATGGCCGTGAGCGTGGGCCTGAACCGGAAGGCGAGCGTGATCGGAACCAGGGCGTATGCGATGCGCGCCTCCGAGAACCCCCCGCCCGAGAGGAACGTGAGCGCAGTGATCGCCGCGATGTCCACCGCGGCCGTCAGGAGACCGAGCGCCTCCGTGGCGGGGCGCCAGTGCACCCAGATCACGACGCCGAGCGCCCATGCCGCGAACACGGCGATCGCGACGTAGAAGCCGGCGCCATCCTCTCGGGCGGCGGCAGCGGTCTCGCCCACCGCGAGAAGCGCGATCGCCGGGAGCCTCAGCCACGCGACGATCCGCTCGGACTCGCCCACGGCGGCGGCGTCTCGAATCACGGGGGCCGGCTGCGACGGGGGCTCTATTCGATCAGTCCTCGTCGCATCGCCTCGGCGACGGCGGCGGCGCGATCGGACACGCCGAGCTTCTCGTAGAGGTGCTGGGCGTGGGTCTTGACCGTCGTGAGCCCGAGGACGAGCTCCCTCGCGATCTCCGGAAGACTGCGACCGGCCGCGATCATCTTCAGGATCTCTCGCTCCCGGGCGGTCAGGACGGGCGCGTCGTTCTTGGAGCGCAGGCGTATCTCCGAGACCAGGCCGGCCGCCACATCGGCGGGCACCACGTGTCGCCCTGCGGCGCATGCGACCACCGCATCCACGATCTGCTCCCGGCGCGCCTCCTTGGACATGAACCCCGACGCACCGGCCTCGAGGGTGGTGTAGACCACCGCGCTGTCCGTGTGGGCCGACAGGAACAGGACCCTTGTCGGCAGGCCGTCGCGGACCACGGCGTGGGCGACGTCCAGGCCGCTCAGCCCCGGCAGCGTGTAGTCGAGGAGGACGACGTCGGGTTGGAGCTCTTCGATCAGCGCGAGCGCGTCGCGTCCGTCGCCGGTCTCTCCGACGACCTCGACCCGGCCCGAGGACACGAGCGCCCGGACCACGCCCTCGCGGAACATCGGGTGGTCGTCGACGACGACCACCCTCACGCGGTCCGACTGATGCGCCATTCGACGGGCTCCGGGGTCAGGGGCCCGATCAGGGCCCTCACGCCGAGACGATACGCCCACCTGACCGCCCTCCGAGCCCGCGGGGCCCGCCGAGCTTCCGGGCTGGACGATCGATGGACGAACGTCTCATCCGACGGGCGGCCCGACCGGTCCCTGGCCCGACCGGTCCGCTCGCCCGATCACCCCCCGAACCGACTGAGACAACCACGAAAGTCGCTCACGTCCGCATGTCCAGCACTGGCTGCCGGCATCCGAGGTCCTGAGCGCGCAGCCCACAACGCGGAGACGGTCGTGCGGTCCTTTGCCGGCGGCCCTCTGGTCCCGCGCACCGCACGCCAGAGGTGAGAAGCGCACCGCGCGATGGTCGAGCGATGCGGCTCTCATGCGACAGGCGGCCCGATCGGCCGATGTTCCCGCACTGCCGGCCGGCGCATCCTCGAGTGGACATGCACAGCAACGCACACGCCGCGGGCGCCGCCCGGTCGCCCGGGTCACAGCCATTGATCACATGCCCCTTCGGTGGAAGGACGCGCGCATGCTTCCGATCATCTTCCTCTACGTCGTTTGGGCCTGTATCGGGCTTTTCCCGATCGTGATTGCCCTGGTCTTCTTCCGGCACGGCGGCTAGCGCCGTGAGCGGGGGCGACACCCCCCTGCGGGAGCCCGTTGCGGCTTCCTCCATTCGCGTCTGCCGGGAGAGGGGGGTTCGATGGAGTTTGACTTCGACAGCCGCGTGACCTGCGTCGATGGCAGCGCCGGCAGCCTCGTGGGCCTGATGACCGATCCGATCGAACGCTCGCTGCGGCACATCGCGGTGGAGCCCTCGCATCGTCCGGGCCGGGCCCGGCTCGTGGCGGCGAGCCTGGTCGTGGCCGCCACTCCATGGGGAGTCACGCTCGGGTGCTCACGCGAGGACGTTAACGGGATGCCGCCGTTCCGCGACGTGGAGTTCTTTCCCCACGGGGCCGAGTACGGCGCGGCCGTTGCCGCCCTCGCCGGGCCCGATCGCCACCACCCCGCGGCGAAGCCGCTCGCGGTCTTCGTCGAGCGCGTCCCGGCGGGCGAGGTCGAGATCCGCTGCGGCGAGCCCGTGCACGCCCCCGACGGGGCGATCGGCCGCGTCGAGGGCGTGGCTGTGGACGACCGGGGCCGCATCACCCACATCCTCCTCGAGGAGGGGCACCTCGGGCGGCGAAGGGAGGTGGCGATCCCCGCCGGCTCGCTGGAGCGGATCGACGCCTCCGGGATCCACACGCCTCTCTCGAAGCACCAGATCGCGGCACTGCCCGAGATCGGCATCGACCTCGCGGGGTCCTGGAGGGGTCTCGCGTGAGCACGCGGACCGACAACCGCCCCTCGACGCGGGCGCGGCCCCGGATGCGGTCACCATCGCGCCCGCGGCGAACCCGGCCGGCCCCCCGGCGCTACATGTGCAGGATGTTGACGGCCCGTGCGGCGATCAGGAGCACCGCGACGACCGAGACGGCCGCCTCGACCGCCATCAGCGCCTTGGCCGGTCGGGTCAGGGGCATCGCGTCGGTGGGGCTGAAGGCGACCGAGTTCGTCGTCGACAGGTAGAGGTAGTCCACGAGATGAGGAACCCATCCCGGCCGCGCGAGGTCCGGGTTCTCGTCCTGGGGGAACTGGATGTCGGGGGCGCGACGCGCATCCGACAGGGCGCGCCGGACGGGCCCGCCGCAGTCCAGCTCCCAGAACGCCAGGCCGAAGGCGACCACGTTGGACAACCACAGGGTCGTCGCGCTGTGCAGCAGCTGCGGCCCGCTGATGCGCAGGTTGACGGACGAGACCAGCGAGGCGACCAACAGCCCGGTTTCGAACAGGCTGCAGACCACGACGACGCCGAGCAGCGTCAGGACGATCGTTCGGCGCCGATCGTGGCTCTGAACGCGCCCGATTCCCGCGAGCAGGATCACCGAGAGCAATGCGTACGGCACCGCCGCGAGGAGCCAGAGCCACCAACCGACTCCATCGACGAGCTCCCACCCCGCGTGGAGGCTCACGAGCGCGAGCGCCACCAGCGCGAGCACGACGACGACGGCGAACGGCGCTGCCTCGAGGCGGGCCTCGTGCTCGGCCTCCCGCAGTGCGTCATCGCCCATGGGTCATCCGACGCCCGTCGTCCGCGCCACGAGACGCTGTCCCGGCGATGTCATCGTCGTTGGCGAGGAGCGGAAGATCATCAGGGCCCCGATGTGAGCTGTCCGCGGTCGCCGCGGGCGCCGTCCACGACCACCGTGGTCATGAGGGAAGGCCCGGCCACCGCCCGCATCGGCGCCGGGGGCCCTCTCGCTTTCGGCCAGCACGACCACGATCCTGCCCAGGATCAGGCGATGAGAGCCACGGGCACGACCATCCGCCGCCGCTGCTCACGAACGCACGCCTGTATGAGGCCGGTCTCCTCCGCCGGATCCTCCGACCGGGCGATGCAGCGGCGGAGCGCGCGCGCCCACCCTGGAGTGACGCCGGCCAGAGGAGCGGAGGGGCGATGCGGATGAGGTTGGGTCAACGCGCCGAGTGCATCGACGGATGCGCCGGGACGGCGGTCGGCTTCGCCGTGAGCGAGTCCATGGCATCCGTCCTGTCGATCGCCGTCGAGCCGCCGCAGCGTCCCGGCGGCGCACGCCTGGTCCCCGTTTGGCTGGTGCGGTCGGCGGACCGCAACACCATTCGCCTCGGCATCGAGCTCAGGGAGTACTACCTGCTCGAGCGGTTCCGGTTCATCCGGTTCCTCCACGACGATCCGCCCCCGAGCGGCGGGGAGCGCCTCCCGGCGGCCTACGACGTCCCGAGCCGGCGCCTGGCGACGTTTGCCAGCCGCGCGCCCGAGGGTCAGGTGCTCGTGAGCCGCGAGACCCCTGTGCTGGCCGGTCGTGGGGCGGTCGGCTCCTTCGCGGGCGCGGACACCGACGCCCTCGGTCTCACACGACGTCTGCGCGTCCTGGCGCTGGACCCGCGCGGAGGGGTCACGGTCCCCATCGCCGCCACCGACGGCGTCGACGACGACGGGATCCGGCTCCGGCTGTCTCCGCGGGAGTTCGCGAAGCTTCCCGCAGCCGGCGCGGAACGGCGACGCAGGGCCGCATGAATGGCCGTGCCGCCGTCCACCCCGGCGTGACGCGCGGCCGGGTTCTCGAGCCGCACATTGGGGCCACCCGCTCCAGACGGCCGCCCAGGCCGGATTCCGGGGACGGGGAACACCGCCGGCGATCGTCGCTTCGCACCGCGGCGGCGGCCCGGTGGCGACCGATCAGGGAATGGGTCGGTGGGTACGTCGCCGCGGCCCCGGGGACCTTCCTCTATCTCCTGATAATCGCGACGACGTCGTGGGTGCTCGCGACCTCGGGAGGAAGGATCGACGAGGCCCTCCTGCGCGGCCATTCGTCGAATCTGTCCGAGCTTGCCCGGGATCCGATCCATGGACTGCTCCAGAGCGCCTTCTGGATGAAGGGGTGGCCGATGTCCCTGGCCGCCGTGGCGCTCGGCGTGGCGCTCGCGCCGGTGGAGCGGTGGCTGGGCACCCCCCGCTGGTTGCTCGTGTTCGCGCTCGGCCACATCGTCGCGACGCTTCTGGTGGCGGGCGCCATTTGGACCACGATCCGCCTGGGACAGGCCCCGCCGGGCGTGCGCCATGTCGTCGACGTCGGCGCCTCCTACGGCTTCGCGGCCGTCGCGGGTGTCGCGACCTACCGCCTGCGGCGGCGCGCGGCGAGTTGGTACGTGGCCTCCGTCGTCGTCGTCCTGTCCGGCGCTCTCGCCGTGGACCGCTCGTTCACCGACGTCGGTCATCTGGTCGCGTTCGCGGTCGGACTCGCGTGCCTACCCCTCGCGCCGAGCACCAGCACGCGAGCGCGAGGCACGTGAGAGGAGCGCCACGGCGCAGCGACCGCCGGAGTGATCCGCTGGCGCGGCTTCGCCGGCTCTGGCTGCGCGCGACCGTGCCGGCCGTGCTCGCGGTCGTACTGCTCGCCGGCGGCGCGCTCGCGGCCCTCGAAGCCGACACGGCCCACAGCTTCGGCGACGGAGTGCTGTGGGCGCTGTCGCTCATGATGACCGTCGGGTTTGCCGGCAGCGCGCCGCACACCGTGGCCGGGAAGCTCTTGGCGGGCGTGCTGATGGTGCTCGGCTTCGGGCTTCTCGCCCTGACGACGGCGGCGATCGCCTCGCTCTTCGTCCGTGAGGACGAGCGGCCCGAGGAACAGCGCGAGCTCGACTTCGAACGCGCGGTGATGGCCGAGCTCGCGTCGCTGGCGGCGCGGCTCGAGGGCATCGAGGCTCGGCTTGGCGACGGAGGTCCGTCGTCCGGGGAGCGAGAAGGAGCGCCTCGGCCGGTCCTCCGCGCTGCTCGGGTCGGGCGCGACCGCCCCGACGTCGAGGGGCGGGCCGCGACCGACATTGATCGGCGCGAAGGCTGAGGACGCCCCACGCGACACGCGAGCGGGTCATGACGGACTCCTGTCGATCGCCCGATGCCCATTCGCCGACGCGCCGCGTGGAGGCGAGACGACGGCGCGCGTGCGACGACATGCGCGCCGGGCCGCGCATCGCGCTCACTGCGGACGGCCGTCCGCGTCGCAGGGCGGGGGGAGGGTGTCGCCGATGGCTGCGAGCGCCGCGTCGCCGGTCCGCAGGGTCCTCTCCATCGCGACGGGCTGCAGGGTCCCGACGCCCGAGCCGAACGGGCTGTCGAGGAACGCCAGGAGCAGCAGCATCATCGTGATGACGGCGGCGACCGAGCCCATGAGGAGGGCCTGGGTGAGGGCGCGCTCGGCGCGATCGGCGAAGAAGAGCATGTAGACGAAGATGACGGCGGAGATCACGAAGAGCACGATCCACAGCGGTGTCGGTATGACGCCTTCGGCGCCGTGGATGCGGTCGCGACGGGCCTCCTCCCGGTCGGAGGTCTGGTCGAGCCACTTGGCGTAGGCCGCCTGCTCGCTCGCGGAGACCGGTTGCACGCCGCGAAGCGTGCGGAAGAGGGCGACGCCCCACGGGTTGATCGCGTCGCCCAGGTTTCCCTCGCCCATGCGGTCCCATTCCGGGCCGGCCACGCTCCGGGCGTAACAGAGCAACTCCCCCGTCAGCGGACGGACGGCGGCGCGAGGCATGAACTGGGCCGTCTCGATCTGCTGGGCCACCGCTACGGCTTCCGCCTCGGCGCCGGTCCGCGACTGGTCGTAGCTCGTGAACGCCAGGAAGATGATGAAGCCGAGCAGCACGGAGAAACCGGTGGCGAGGACACCGAAGACGCCCGAGGCGCGGTCCCCGTCCGAGAAGTAGCTGCCCCCCGGCGCGCGTCTGCGCACGAGCAGCATCACGGCGACCGACAGGCCGACGGCCGCCACGACGATGAGGAATCCGTAGACGAGGTTCATCTGACCGAGCCACCCTATCCGCGCCGGCGAGGGCCGCAGGTGCCCTCGCCGGTGGTCGGATGACGGCATGGCCGCACCGCGCATCGCGTCTGTGGAGGCTCCTCAGGATGCGGGTCGGTGTCGTCAGGCGAGACGGGTGTTGACGTGCAAAGGGCGGCGACGGGTTAGTGGACCGAAGAGGGGACCGGTCGTAGCGCCTCCCGGCACAGCGGACATCCGGGCCCGCAGCCGCCCCGACCGGTGGTCCCGGATCATTGGACCGGCTGACGAAAGGACGTCGCGATGTCCAATCTGGGAAAGACCCACATCATCATCATGTGGAAGGTGGGTCCCGATGACGTGGCCGAGGGGGATCGCATCTTCGCCAGCCACGCCGAGTGGATGAAGGGGCATCCCCGCGAGGGCGACACGGCACTCCTGTCCTACAGCATCTCCAAGGGGCCGGAGCTGGCAAACCCGCTGGATCCGAACTCCGAGCCGACCGGCAGCACGATGTTCCTGCTCGATGAGTTCTACGAGTCACCGGCCGGCGTCGCCCGGCACTGGGAGGACGCGATAGCCAATTGGACGGACGTCGGCGCGCTCGTGGATTGGAGCGCGAAGGGCACGGTGGCGACGCTCCACAGCGGAACGGCCGTACACGCGCTCTGGTAGGCGCCGAACCGATTCCGCGGTCATTCACGACCCTGACGAAGGACGACGATCATGGCTGACACCACCGCTATCGCACTCCGCTACGCCGAAGAGGTCTGGAATGCCCAGAACCTCGACGCCGCGGACGAGATCTTCAGCGCCGACCACGTGTACCACGACGCGCTGCTTCCCAACCTCCCGAAGGGACCCGAGGGGGTGCGCCAGCGCCGCGGCATCTACCTCGCGGCGATGCCCGACGCCAAGGTCACGCTGCACCGGATCCTGACCGACGGAGACCACGTCGCCGCCGACTGGACCTACACCGGCACCAATACCGGCGAGATCATGGGGATGCCGGCGACCGGCAAGACGGGCTCGATCGGGGGTTCGCACTTCTTCCGGTTCACGGGCGACCGCATCGCCGAGACGTGGACGTACCCGGACAACCTCGGGCTGCTGCAGCAACTCGGGCTGGTGACGATCGGACCGGCCTAGTAGGCCGAGCGGGGGCTCCACCGGGGCGGGGCGACCGCCCCGGACACGTCTGCCCTCTCTTGACATCAGACAGTGTTGTCTGGTTTTCTAACCCAGACAACACTGTCTGACTTCATGAGGAGAGGGCATGCGCTCCCACCGGCACCACCCGGCCACGACGTCGCCGACGGCCCACCACCAGCACGGGGCGCGGCCGCCCGCGCACCACCCGCTCCGACACGGGCGCGGCGGCACTCCGGAACGGGCAACGTCATCGGGGCGCTGGCTTCTGCCCATGTTGCTGGTTGCGCAGTTGATGGTGATCCTCGACATCACAGCGGTGAACATCGCCCTGCCGAGCCTCAGTCGTGACCTCCAGCTGAGCGGCTCCGACATCAGCTGGACGATCACCAGCTACTCGCTCATCTTCGGAAGCCTGCTGCTCTTCGGAGGCCGGGCGGCCGACCTGCTCGGGCGGCGCCGGATGTTCCTCACCGGCCTCGGCGTGTTCGCGCTCTCTTCGCTCGCGTCCGCCATGGCGGGCACCGCGGGCGCCCTGTTCGCCGCGCGCGCAGGCCAGGGTCTGGGCGCGGCGATGCTCTCCCCCGCGGCCCTTGCGATCATCATGACCGCCTTCCAGGGCAACCAGCGGGCGAAGGCCCTCGCGGCCTGGGGCGCGGTCGGAGGCGCGGGAGCCGCGATCGGCGTGCTGGTCGGCGGTGTCCTGACCGAGCTCAGCGACTGGCGGGTGATCTTCTACGTCAACCTCCCCGTCGCGGCGGCGCTCGCGATCGCGGCGCGGAGGATCGTCCCGGCCGACGCGCAGGCGCCGCGCTGGCGCGGCCTCGACCTGCGCGGGGCCCTGCTCGCAACCCTGAGCCTCGGCGCAATCGTCTTCGCGATCACCCGGGCCGACAGCGCCGGTTGGGCTTCCGCCCAGACGCTGCTGGTCGGTATCGGCGGCCTGGCGGGCCTCGCCGCCTTCGCCGCCTTCGAGCGCCGCACCGCCACGCCGCTCCTGCGGATCGAGCGGCTGGCCGATCGCGCCGTCGGCGGGGGCCTCTTCCTGATGATCATGGCCGCCGGCACGCTCTTCGGCCTCTTCCTGCTCAGCTCGCTCTACCTGCAGAACGTGCTCGGTATGGGCCCGCTCGCGACCGGTCTCGCCTTCATCCCCCTCGCGCTGGCGGCGGGCGCGGGCGCCCACGCGGCCGGACACATCGTCGGCCGGCACGGGGTGCGCGGCCCGCTTGCCGCGGCGTTCGCGGTCACCGCGGCCGGGATGGCCCTCCTCGCCCACGTCGGCGAGAGCGGCAGCTACCTGCGCAACGTCCTGCCCGGCATGCTCGTCGCCGGCGCCGGACTCGGCGTCGCCGTCGTCTCCGTCTCGATCGCGATCCTCACCGGCGTTCGCGACGAGGAGACCGGGATGATCTCCGGACTCAACTCAACCGGGCACGAGATCGGCGGCACCGTGGGCATCGCCATCTTCTCGACGATCGCCGCGGCAAGCGGCGCCATCGCAGGGCCGCAGGCGGCGTCGGGCATCGCGCACGCGTTCATCGCGGCCGGACTCCTCGCTAGTGTCGCGGGCATCGTCGCTCTGGCCGTCCTCCCGCGGGCACGCCACTTCGTGCCGAAGCTGCGGCTCAGTCCCAGCGTGATGCCGGTCCACTAACCGATGCCCAAGCACGCCACACCGAGCCCTTCCGAGCGCAAGCCGCGTCGCGCCGACGCCGAGCGCAGCGTCAGCGCGATCCTTGACGCAGCGCTGGAGGGGCTGGCGAGCGATCCCGACATCTCCATGGCGGAGATCGCTCGCCGCGCCGGTGTCAGCCGCGCGACGACCTATGTGCACTTCCCGACCAGGGAGGTGCTGGTCGCCGCCGTCACCGAGCGGGCGATCGCCGACGTCGCGATCGCGCTCGCGGCCGCGGAGCCCGCGTCGGGCAGCGCCACCGACGCCCTTCGCCGCGTGCTCGCGGTGGCGTGGCGCGAGCTCGACCGCTTCCACGCGCTCGTCGCCATCAACGCGCACCTGCCGCACGAGGAGTTCCACCGCCTCCACGTCCCGGCGCTCACGCATCTGAAGCCGCTGATCGAGCGTGGCCAGCGCGATGGCGCCTTCCGCACGGACGTCCCGCTCACGTGGCACCTCGCGATGCTGCTCGCGATCATCCACGCGGCGAGCGGCGAGATGCGCGCGGGCCGCATGCCGGCGGACGAGGTCGAGGACGCGATGATCGCGACCGCCCTTGGAGCGGTCGCGAGGAATTCGGAGCGCGGCGGACACTGATCCGGCGCAGCCGGATCCCCTTGATCGGAATGCCCACGGCGTCGCCCCCCACCGTGGTCCGCGCGCGAGGGGCTGGCCGGCGCCGCCGACGCACCGGGGCCCGCGGGCCGGCGACGGCTGACCTCCCCGACGAGGCGGACCGCCTCGTGGGCGTCGCGTGCTCGTCGCGTGGCCTTCCCTATTGTCGAGCGTCGATTACGGTCCGCTCTGCCCCGATGCGCTCGCCGCGACGCCCCTTCAGAAAGGACGCGCATGACCGTCGACCGCCTCGCCCGCCTGCCGCGCGCTCGTCGGCCGCGCGGTGTGAGATCGCTCGCCCTGCTCGGTGGGAGCGCCCTCGCGGTCGGGACCGCCGCCCTGGTCGGCGGGCTGGCCGCCGGCCGCGCGGCCCCCGGGTACTACGAGACGCTCGACCGGCCCTCGTGGAGTCCACCGGCCGGCGTGTTCGGGCCGGTCTGGAGCGTCCTCTACGTCTCGATGGCGACGGCGGCCTGGCTTGTCGCGCGAGAGGGCCTCGAGCGCGACGACGTGCGGGTCGCGCTCGGCGTGTTCGGCGCGCAGCTCGTCCTGAACGCGGCGTGGACGCCCCTCTTCTTCGGCGCGCAGCGCCCCGGGCTCGCCGCCGCGGACATCGTCGCCCTCCTCCTCGTGCTCGCGGCGACCGTTGCGGCGTTTTGGCGCGTACGACCCGCGGCCGGCGCGCTGATGGTCCCGTACCTTGCCTGGGTCGCCTTCGCGACCGCCCTCAACCTGGCGATCGCCCTCTGAGGTCACGCTCGTCGGCCTCGCCAGGCGCCGGAGCCGAACCGTCCCGCTCGCGCCGGCCCGTCGCCGGCGCTCTGCGCGAGGAGACGCATCAGGTGCGCGTCTGTAGCCCTCCGGGCGCACCCGGATAGCGCGCGTCGTCGGGGTAGCGATCGAAGGCGGACCCCAGCCGGCGCCAATCCGCGAGCCAGCCTGCGCCGACCTCCCGGCCTTCGTCGCGCAGGCGCGTCATGTGCTCGGCACCGCGATCCAGCTTCGACGCGTGCCCGATGCCCCACGCGGTCTCGCGACGCATCTTGATGGTGCGCACGGTGACCGTCTTGCGCGTGTTGAGCGGCGGATGGACCGTGCCGTGCCGCTCGATCCAGCGGTTGACGGTGAGGATGTTGTCGAGCTCCTGGTTGAGCGACAGGTTGCCGGCGAGGTCGTTCTCGCGATCGTGGATGTCATCGAGGCTGATGTCGAGCGATGCCGGGGAGAACTCCTGCGGGTTGATCCGGATCACCCAGATCTCGTCGGGCTTGTCGTCACGATCAGGGCCGTCCAGCAAATCCCGTATCGGGGGATTCTGCGAGTAGAGCCCGTCCCAGTAGTAGCCGGTGCGCGTCTGCGTGGTGCCGGGATCACGGGTCGGGAAGTCCATACCCTCGATGGCCTCTGCCGGCAGCACCTCCGGGAGGGTGCCCGAGGCCGCGACGCCGGCCAGCGAGAGCGCCCGTCGCTGACGCCAGCGATTCGCGCCGTCGTCGGCATCCGCGTCCGGGGACAGGAGCCCCATGTGACGCAGGGTGGTGTCCGAGTCGAAGATCTCGGTGTTGCCGCTCAACACCTCGATCGCCCCGGCCAGCATCCGCAGGCGCGACCGGGCGACGGCGGGCCAGTCGATGGCGTCGAAATGAGGGCACACGGACCGCAGGAGGGCGGGAAAGCCCAGGTACTCCTCGCGCACCCCCGCCAGCGACAGCCCCGCGAGCGAGAGCCGGCTGCTCAGGTCGTAGGGGCCGGAGCTCACGCTGGGCATGTGGGCCGCCTTCCAGCGCAGGGCCGCTCCCACCCACCGGTTGTGCATCAGCTCGGCCGGGGTCGTCGCCGTGAAGGTGGTCCACAGGTGGTCGAGCCGCTCGATGGCCGCATCGATCGACCCACAGCGCGCATCGGCACCGTTCGGCGTCAGGCCGTACCAGGTGGCGAGCGCGCACAGAGCCCCGGCCGAGGTGCCGCTGATGGCGGCGATCTCCAGCGTGTCCCCGCCCTCGCGGTCGGAGTCCCAGCGCTGCTTGGCCTCCAGTATCTCCGTGAGCACGCCCCAGGTGAACGCCGCGTGGGTGCCTCCGCCCTGGCATGCGATGGCGATGCGCTTGGTGGCCATGCGCTCCCTTCGAGCGGTGATGCGGGTGGTCGGAGGGGCTGCGCGCGAAGCGCGCCGTGGTGTCAGCGTGGGGCCCGGCCGAACATATCGGCCGGACGCAACCATGCCAGGGGTGCCGCCCTTCACGAATCGCGGCGCGTCGTCGCCGCCCTCCGGCGAAGGAGCTCTGAGGCGTCTGGCATCGGCGGAGCCGGTGAGCGCGGCTGCTGCCGGTCTCCCCGTCCTCAGTGGGGCGGCTGTGGCGATGGACGAGCGGACCGACAAGACGACGGGCCGAGGGACGGCTCTCGCGTGCCGGAGGGAGATCGTGCGCCGAGGACGGCTCTGTGAAACCGGATCGCCGGCAACGGCCCGCTCAAGCCCCGCGACGACCGACTGCCGTTCGAGCGACGCGAAGAAGCGGGCCGTGCCTGGGAGAACTCGTCCCAGGCCGTGCTCGGGCCCCCGGACGCCCCCGACCCGATCATCGTGCGGCCGGGCATCGAGGCGCGCCCCGGCCGGCAGGGTCAACCTGACACGGGGGAAGCGCGGGACTGACGAGGTAGTCGCCGGCGAAGGTCGCAGGAAGGCCGATCGCCCGACCCGAGCGTATCCAGGCGCGGAGCCGGCGGGCAGACACGCCGCTCATCGGCGCCGTCGTCGGGAAGGCGATCTGACCCGTGACCGGGTCGTAGCCGAACGGCGCCCGCAGATCGAGCGACGGCCCTCGCCCGCGCGACGGCGGAACGAGCACGACGCCGCCTCGCAGCGGCGGCCCCATGACCGCGGACGGCGGCAGGCTCCCCCGCTCGACGACGGCGACGAGCAACGCCCGGAGGGCGCGCAGGTAGCTCGTACCGGGAGGGAATGTGACCGACGGCCGGGACCGGACCTGGGACAGCCGGTGGAGGGCTCCGTCGTCCCGCGACAGCCAAGGCAGTGAGCCGGACAGGGCCGGGCTGGCCTGGCGTGCCGCCGCGCTGCCGGGCACGCAGTCCCAGATGCCCGCCTCGAAGCCCGTGAGAAGACAGTCGTCGGCCACGGCCGCCAGCACGAGCGGCGTGCCCCGCGGAACCAGAGTGCCCGCCGGTGGGTACTGCGCCACGACGGTTCCCGGCGGGCGGCGCTCGGCGTCGTCCAGGCGCACGCCCGCCCTGCCCCCGGGGCGCAGGAGGCCCGGCGACGCGTAGCCCGAGCGCTCGAACTCCTCGAGGGTGATCAAGGAGTTCTCGGTGGTCGCGCCGGCCGGCGCTCCCTCCCGCGACCTCGCCAGAGCGCCCTCCCTCATCGAGGGCAGGTATCCGACCCGGTCGAACAGGCCGAGGTGGAGCTCCTGGGCTGCGGTGAGCGCTCCGGGCAGCCGCTCGCCCTCGAACGAGGGGACGCTGACGGCCCCGGCCTGGTAGCGGGCACCCTGCGGCAGCGCGCTCGCCGGGCAGTCTCCGCTCGACGGGCCACGACCGATGATCTGACAGGCGAGGAGCGCGGGGGCCGTCACCGTCACCCCGACGGGCAGCGGCGTCCCGGCGGCGTCCGGCGGCGGGAAGCTGGTGGAGGCCGTCCCCGCCGTGTAGCTCGGCCCGAGGACGATCCCGCTCGGCACGAGGTATCCGAACGGCGCCCTCAGATCCAGGCGGAGCACGCCGCGAGGGCTGCCGTCCAGCGCAGCGACCTTTCCGACCGGCAGTGGGTCGCCGAGGCGCGTTCCCGCCGGAAGGGCACCGTCACGCGAGACGGCGTCGTAGAACTGCTGGAGGGCCTCGGCGTACCCGACGCCGGCGGGGAAGACCAACGCGGGGCGCGGCGGTACCTCGCGGATGGTCTGCACGGCCCCGCCCGACAGCCATGGGGCGCCGGCCAGCGCCGGGTTGGCGGCGAAGCGCCGAGCGGCGTCGGCGTTGACGAAGGCGCCCCGGCGGCCCGTTGACGCGGCGTCCCAATGGATGAAGGTCGCCGCGAGAGCCGCGCCGGCGATGAGAAGTGCGCCGACGAGGACCAGGCCTCCGATGCGCCGGCGCCAGCCGGTCGGCCCGAACAGCCGCCGGCGCTCCGGCGGCCGAGGGAGCGCCGCGAGGGCCGCCGCGCGAAGTCGGGCCTCAACGTCGGCGCCAGGCTCCGCGACCACCGCCAGCACCCGCTCCAGGCGGAGCTCAAGGTCGCCCGACATCCCCCACCTCCAGTTGTGCCCTGAGTTGCTCGAGCGCCCGCGCCAGCCGTGACTGGACCGTTCCGACGGGCACCCCGACCAGTTCCGCGATCTCGGCCACCGGGTGGCCGAGCCCGTAGCGGAGGATCACGACAACCCTGCGCTCGGGCGCAAGCGTGGCGACCATCCGCAGCAGTTCGTGATCGGTGCCCTCCGGTGGGGCGGCCGCCGGCTCGGCGATCGACGCGAGCGGGACGGTGCGCCGCTCGTCGCGCAGAAGGCTGAGGGCACGATTGACCACGATCCGGTGCAGCCACGCCCCGAAGGGCCGTCGGCCGTCGAACCGATCCAGGGCCGTGAACGCCCGCTCGAAGGAGTCCTGCGTGACGTCCTCGGCCGCGACGAGATCGCCGGTGATCGCCCGAGCGGTGCGCCACGCCGCGCGCCAATGGCGCGTGAAGAGCTCGTCGGCGGCCTCCCTGGAGCCCCGCCGCGCCTCCGCCACCAGGGCGCTGTCCTCGCGCGTGTCGATGTCCACGCTCTCACAACCCGCGAGCCACCGTTTTCGGTCCCGACCCTCCCACGCCCCGTGGCGGGAGACCACACCGTCGCCCTCAGCACCTCACTCGGCGCAACGAGGGTTCGGCGGCACGAGTGGGGGTAGCCCGGCTCCGGCGGGCACAGGGGCAGGAGTCAGGGCGGCCGCGGGCGGCAATCAGGGGGTGATCGGCCGCCTCGTGTCCGACGCCGTCCCGGCGGTGCGGACCGCCGCCCGGACCGCCCGCCGGCGCTCGCGCTGAGGCAGTTCCACGCCTGCCGCGCGCACCTGCGACGGGAACTGGCGATCCAGGTCGGCCCGGAGACCCGCGCCCTCTACACCAGGATCCTGCAGGCCGAGGCACCGGCCTCCGCGTCCGCGTGAGGCGGCATCCGAGCCCGTGCGACAGCCCTCACCCGCGCATCGCCGCGACGAGGAGTCTCGGCACGCGCACCACCGAGGGCCGCAGGTACAGCTCGGTCAGGGCGCGGGTGATCCCGAGCGCGTTCTTGTTGGAGGGGAAGACGATGGGCTTCGGAGAGATCCGGAACGGGCCCTCGAAGACCGTCTTCTCGATGCCATCGAGCATGAAGGTGTTGTTCGAGAAGCCGAGGCCGCTCTCAGGGTCGGCCAGCGTGCCGCCGGGGTAACCGCCCCAGGGCGTGGCGAACATCAGGTACGCGAGCCCGGCGAACTGATTGATGCTGATCGTCCCGTAGCGAAGCCTCTCGATCGCGTTGTCGAGCGCCGTGGCCACCGGGCCGGCCGTGCGCTGGCTCGGGTGGACGATGACGGTCGCCGCGAGCGTGCCCGCCAAGCGCTCGTTGGCGAAACGGGTGGCCGCGTCGAGGAACCGGACGGGGTCCCCCTCGTCGAGGCTCGTCTCGGCGGTGACCGGAAGAAAGTTCTCCTGCTCGAAGAGCTCCGGCCGGCTGTCGGGATCGGTGTCGCGAAGAAGCGTCCACGGCAGGCAGCCCGGCGCCGCTCCGGCGGGCTCACCCACCAGCTCCATGTACCGCGCGATCGCGCCCTCGTAGTAGGCGGGCCGGGGAGGGACCGCGGCGAGGAAGCCGCGCAGGAGCTCGAGGAATCGCTCGCGCTGGGGCCAGGAGCGCGCGGTGACGATCACCTTGGGGCAGATGCAGTTGAACGAGCCGTTGCTGACGATGGACCCGGCCAGGTTCTCGGCCTGGAACCGCAGGTCCTTCTCCGACCACGTCCCCGGCACGACGATCCAGGGGGTCACGTTGCCGAGCTCGGCCACGAACTCCTTGTCGAGTGCGGGCCGGCCCTCGTCGCGTCGCCGCTCGGCCTCCTGAGGGTCATCGCCCCAGACCATCCTCTCGAAGGTGGCCACCGATCCCGTGAGGTGGACCCGACTCACCCGGGCGTCCCCGACCGCCGCGGCGCCGAGGGCGGCGTCGCCCGAGACGATGCGCAGATAGCCCTCCTCGACCAGCGGGCCGAAGACCCGCCCCCAGACCGCAGCGAGCGTGGCGAAATGAGGGTGCAGCTTGACGAGCGTCGCCCGGCCCTCGAGCAGGATCTGCCCGAGCAGGTCGCCGGCGGCGATGAACGAGACGTTGCCGGCGCCGAGGACGACGCTCACCCCAGGCGCGCGCGAGAAGATGGCACGCCCGACGTGATCCGGCAGGTTCTCGCGCGTGATCCCCTTCTGCATGACGACCTCGGCGCGAAAGCCCTTGAAGGCGACCCCGTCGAACAGGCCCTTGGCCGGCACCACCCGCACCCGCACCCGACCGGCCGCGTCAACGCGCGGCTCGCCCGGCAGCTCGGGCCGGCCCCGGCGCGCGGCGGACTCGAGCGTCCCGATGACGAGTCGCAGATAGCGGGCGGCGGCCATCGGCCCGAGGGCCTGCTCCTCGCCGGCCCAGGGGCCCTTTGACGCGAGGCCCTTCGCCGCGCAGGCAAGGGCCGTCCACTCCTCGGCGTCCGCCCCGAGGCGGTCGAGGCATGCGCGGGCGAGGCCCGCCCGCTGGGCCGCCGTGAGCGCGGCCAGCCGCGGCGCGGCCGCCGCGAGCTCCGAGAGCGGGCCATCCACCTCTTGCTGCCAGCGAGATGCGGTATCGGTTCCCACGTCGTCCCCCTGTCCTTGTGATGTCGGCCCCGGGCCACTGCGTTGCCCGTGAGACACACCCTCCTTTCAGGCTCTTACGCCCCAGTCACGAAGCCGCTCCGGCGAGCGCAGGGGGCTCGATGGGTCCGAGGAGCTGGCGGTAGATCGCCTGGGTCTCGGGGCTCGGCTCCACGCCCATCTCCCGCCGCATGACCGTCCGACAGGCATGGAACTCACGCAATGCCAGAGCCCGCTCCCCGGCGCCTTCATAGGCCAGCATCATCTCCCGTCGCCACTCCTCGCGCTCGGGCTCCGCAGCGATCAGCCGTTCGAACCGGACGATCGCCTCCCGGGGCCTTCCGAGCATGACCAGGAGGCGGCCGATCTCGCCGGTCGCCTGGACGTGCGCTGACTCGCAGGTCCGCCTTCGCTCCCCGGCCCATTCGGCGTAGGGCCACTCGGGGAAGAGGGGGCCGGCGTAGGAGGCCTCGCATGCAAGGAGGCGCTCCAGACGGTCATCGGGGGCCTCGTCTCGACCAGGAGAGGCGAGGGCGAGAAAAACGTCGGCGTCGAACTGGTCCGCGTCTCCCATGACGACCTGATAGTTCTCGCCGGCGCTCACGACCGTCGAGGCCGGCGTGCCGCGCCGAAGCTCGGGCTCGAGTGCCCGGCGAAGGCTGTGCATCGTCACATGGAAGGCGCGCACGGCCCGGTCGGGGGGAAGGTCAGGCCAGAGCCAGTCAAAGAGCTCCTCGCGGTGCACCGGCCGCCCCGCGCACAGAAGGCTCGCGAGGAGCGCGCGCGCCTTCTCGCGCCCGAACGCGGCGCGCGGGATGACCTCCCCCGCACGGACAACCCGGAATCCGCCGAGGCCCCGGTACTCGAGCGGTTCGCGAGACGACACGGGGGCGCTGACCCGCGACCGCCTGGCCGCGACGCGGACCTGCGGGTCTGAATCGCTGCGCAGTCGGGAGAGAGGCCCCTCGTCGGGAAGCCCTCCCGGGCCGATCGCCGAAGCGAAGCGCCGTCGGACCTCCGGATCCGCTTCGAGGATCCGCCCGACGACCGCTCGGGTCACTTCTTCCCCACATGCGCTGAGAGCCCGCGCGACGAACGCATCATGCGAGGGATCAGAGATCGCGGTGAGCGCCAGCACAGCCGCAGCGTGCTCTCGCGCCTTGCCGGCCCAGAGGTCCACATAGCCGCCGTCCTCGCTCAGCCGCACCGCCTCGATGGCCCGATCGTGTGCGTCGAAGACCCCGAGGGCCGCGACCTGAATGCAGGCGCGCGCGCGGTGCCAGGGCATCTCCAACTCGCCGGCGAGCCCGAGGGCCTCGCGGAGCAGCGACTCCGCGAGCACGCCCGAGCCGCCTCGGCGCGCCGCCTCGGCGATGTCACAGAGCGCGCTCGGCTGGTCCGTCTCCGGGCCCTGCGCGGCGATCGCCCGCCGCGCCGCCGCCGCAATGCGCTCGATCTCGCGCACGTCTCCGCGGCTCGCGGCAAGAGCGGCGGCGGGTGCCAGGAAGCGATACGCGTAGTGCGTCGAGGTGACGCCGTCCACGGGTTCTGGAGGAAGCGTGAGCTCCCCCTCCACTTCCTCGAAGCGCCCGAGGCCCGCCAGCGCCACCAGACGCAGCCAGGCGAGAGTTCGCCGGGCTCCCCCGAGCAGGCCCGCGCGCCGAGCACCCTCGGTCGCAAGGGCGGCCTCGGCGAGGGCCTCTTCATGGCGACCGACGTCGTTCAGCACGATCGCCCGGAAGGCGGCCACGAAAACGGCGAGCGTGCTCGCGTCGGAAGTTCCAACCGTTTCGAGGTTTCGGCGCAGTGCGCCGAGCGTGTCGATCGCGCGCTCGGGAGAACCGTCGGGGTAGTCCAGATAGAAAGCCCGCGCCGCCGTCGCGAAGGCGCCGAGCGCGCGGTCCGACCCATCGCGGTCACCCAGGGCGGCGGCGATGCGCACCTCTGCCTGGCGGCGACGGCCGGCCCATGCCTCGCCGGTCGCGATCATGACCCCGGCAAGGCGGGCCATCCTCGCCGCGGGGTCGATCATCGCGAGGAGCGGCTGGGCGATGGCGACCCGATCACGCACCGCGGTCCCCGCCGCATTCATGCTCTGCCAGAGCCGGACGAGCGCCGTCGAGGCGCGATCGTGATCGCCGCGGGCCACCAGCTCCCTGATCGCCAGCTCGAGTGACGCGAAAGACGCCTCGAGCGCGCCACTCCCGAAGTCCAGCACCGCGCTGGCGAGGATGAGGCTTGGCCGATCACCCCACTGGTCGCGAGGGATGCGCTGAAGCCAGCCGGCGAGCTCGTCCCCCTCGGGGCTCAGCGCGATCTCCTCGGCGACCGGTTCGAGGATCTCCACTGCACGGGCGAACTCACCGGCGTCGAGGAGATGGCGCACGGTGGCAGGGAGGTCACCGAGCCGCGTCCAGGCCTCCGCGGCCCGCCGATGGAGCTCGCGGCGCTCGACGTCCGGCAGCTGACTGACCCGTTCTCGGAGCAGCGCCCGCAGCAGATGGTGGTAGCGGTACCACTCCCCGTCCGCGTCCACGCGGCTTACGAACAGCTGCTCGGCAGCCATACGGCGGAGAACCGCGATGGCATCAGGGTCGTGCGCGACGGCCTGCGCCAGTTCGGGGCTTACGCGATCGAGGATCGACAGGGCTTCGATGACGCGTCGCTCCTCGGCGGGGAGCCCGTCAAGTACCTCAACGGCCAGGTACGCGAAGAGCTGCTCGAGCGAGGACGCAGAGGCACTCGCCGCAGGGTCGCGATGACGCGCCGCGAGCATGAAGCCCGCGGGCCAGCCCTCGGTGAGATGAAGGAGGGCCTCTACCTCTTTCTCTTCGATCGACGGGGCCGCCCGTTCACAGAGGGCTCGGGCGTCGGTGAGATCGAGGACGAGGTCCGGCTGACGGATCTCGACGACCTCGCCACGCATCCTCAGGCGACCGAGAGATAGAGGTGTCGAGGTCCTGGAAATCAGCACGATGTGGACCGGGGGAGGCACGTCGCCGACGAGGGCCTCCACGACTCCCCAAGACTCGTATTCGACGAGCACGTGGACGTCGTCGAGGACGAGTAGGAGTTTGTCCGAGACCGTTGCGTCCAGCTCGTTCGCAAGAAGCGTCCCAAGCTCGTCGCCGTCGCCGGCCAGGCTACGACCGGCCGCAAATCCGGGGACTCGTTCGTCAACTGCGGCAACGATGTTCGCGGCCAAGCTGGCGGGCGTGCGCATCCGCCGGTCGCAGGAGCACCACGCCCATGGCGAGTCGGAGGCTGAGACGGCCTGCAGGACGGCGGTGCTCTTGCCGAACCCCGCGCCCGCCACCACCAAGGTCAGGGGTCCAGAGAGCCCAGCTTGGATCAGTTCGACTGGACCTCGGCGCTCCATCGCGTCCCGCGGAGGGCGCGGCGGCCGGATCCGGGATCGCAGGACGTCCGTCGTCGGACGTCGCTTCGTTGGAGTCACGCGATGCCCGTATCGACGTGGGCCCGACCGCGTCGCTCGGAATCGAGTGGCCGACGTCGAGCCCGGAGCAGATGCCCGCTCATGGTGTGACCGTACGAAGTCGCGATGACCCAGGCAAGGCTATGGCAACCGTAAGAGATCCCGTAAGTGACCCGCAGGACGCCCTTCTTAGCCTCGGTCTCGCAAGGTCGGAGAACACGAGGAGACATCCGATGTCGTCCGTCGCGATCGCCCCACGCACGCAGTCCACGTCGTGCACCGTCCTCACCGAGGCCGATCTGTCGTCGGTCTTCACCGAGGCCGATCTGGCCGAGGGCCCGCTCACCCTGGCAGAGGCCCTGGAGGGCCGCCCCAGCGGCCTGCTGATCGACGGCGCCTTCGTCACGGCCCGCGACGGACGGACGCTGGTCGTCGAGGACCCGGCCAGCTTGGGCGCCATCTCCTCGGCGGATCAAGATTGTCTTTGGAGTTCCCGCCCGATCGCGCCAAGGAGCTCCGCGTCCCGAGTGACCGAAACAAATCAGGATCACCCGGGCGTTGACTGACCTGTGCCTGACTCTCGCGTCGACGGCCACCCGGTCTATTGGCCTAGGTCGTGCGCTCGTGGGAATGGCGGGCGAACATCCGGAGCGACCAGGTTGGACGGGTCGCGCGCGATGGTTGTCAGAAAGAGACAAGTACCTCAGACTCCAAAGCCAGATGCGCAGCGGCATCCTTCTCACGCGTCTGCTCCCACCCCGCTTGCCTCCGGACTGCCTAGAGCGGCCCGCGCTGACGGACCGAATTGCCGCGGGCATGGCGGGTCGCCTGGTGACTGTTCTCGGCGGGGCCGGCTATGGCAAGAGCACGGTCGTGGCTCAAGCGCTGGCTGACTATCCGGGCCCCGGTGTGTGGGTGTCGTGCGACGAGCGCCTCGGCGGGGCGCCTGACCTTCTCTCGCATATCGCTGCAGGGATAGAGCACGAGGTGCCCGGCTTCGGTACGCGGCTGAACTTCGACGGGCCGCTCGGCCACCAGGTAGCCGGTCTCTGCAATGAGGTGGTGGCCACTGTCTCCGACGATCTGGTGGTAGTTCTGGACGATGTACACCTGCTCGACCCGGAGGCAAACGAGGCGGTCCGCGAACTGGTGCGCGACCTGCCCCCGTCGGTGCACCTCGTGCTCGCCGGGCGAGCGCCGCTGTCGTTCGCGCTCGGCAAGCTCCGCGCCGGACAACTCCTCGCGGTCAGCGAGTCCGAGCTCGCCCTCACCGATGCCGAGCTGGCCGATCTGTGGCGGGCAGGCGGCGGCGCCGACGACGACGCCACGCTTCGACGCGTGCGCGAGCGCACCGAGGGATGGGTGACGGGCGTGATCCTGGCCGCGCAGGCCGGTGGCGCCGATTTCGAGCGGCGGGCCGACGCGGCGCATCTGTTCGACTACCTCGCGGAGGAGGTACTAGTCGCCCAGGCCCGCGAGGTTCAGGATTTTCTTCTCCAGACGGCAATGTTCGAGCGGTTCTCACCAGAACTCGCCTCTATCGCGACGGCCGTCGACGCTCGACCGATCTGCCGCGAGCTGGTCGAGCGGCACCTCTTCACGATCCGCCTCGAGGCGGAGGGCGAGTGGTACCGGTACCACCATCTCTTCCAGGCGTTTCTGCGCCACCGAGTCGGCGAGCTCGAGCCTGATCGTGTTCCTGAGCTTCACCGTCGGGCCGCGGCGGCATGGGTCCACGCCGAGCAACCGGCCGAGGCAATCGATCACCTGCTCTCGGCGGGCGACCTGGAGGAGGCGGCCGACCTGGTGGACGAGGTCGCCGACGAGATGCGCCTTGGGCCGCAATCGCGGCTGCTGTCGCGGTGGATCTCCGCCCTGCCCGAGCACCTCTACGCCGGCCGTCCCGCGCTGACGCTCGCGCGCGCGATCTCGGCCTTTGCCGAGGGCGACCCGGAGGCGGGATTCCTGCTCCTCGATGCTGGCATCGACGACTTCCTCAAGGTCGGCGACCACGAGCGCGCGGCCGCTGCCTTCTTCACTCTGATCTACACCCAGCTCAGCAGCGGGACCCGCCAGCGCCACGCCATCGACGTCGGCTACCGGCAACTGCCACGCATGGACCAATCCGCCAAGCTCCTGCCGGCCTCGATGGTGTTGATGGCGTCTGAGCTCGGGTGTGCGGCCCGGTATGACGAGGCCGACGCGGTGCTCGGCCAGATCCTGCATCTTCGGATGCCCAGCATCGACCCGCTTGGCCAGGGATATCTGGCCTCAGCGCGAGCGTTGTTCATGGATCATCCGAGGGGGCGGCCGAAGCAGGCTCTCGCCACGCTGGAATGGGTGATTGAGCTCTTCCAGCGCAACGAACGGTTCGACGAGCTCGCCTACATCCTCGCCCTTCGCTGCTACCGGGCGATCATCCTCAACCAGCTCGGGCGCTACGACGAGGTGCTCAGCGAACTCGATGCCATCGTCGCGACGGCCCTGCGGCGCGGCATCGAGGGCGGGGCGGACCGCGTGCTCAAGAAACTGCGCGCCGTCGCCCTCGCCGGGTTGGAGCGATGGGACGAGCTCGAGGCGGTCCTCGCGCTCGGTGAGCCCATCGACCAGATGCTCGGCTCCTCGTACGGCTACCGCATCCGCGCGCCTGCCGCCCGCCTCGCCGCCCATCGCGGGGACACCGAGATGGTGGCCTACCACGCGCGGGTGGTGATGAACTACGTCGAGGCCTTCGGCTTCTCCTTCGACACGCCCGGATGGGTATGCGATATCGCTGTAGCGGCGTGGCAGGTAGGACTCGAGGACGACGCCCGCCGCCTTCTCGAGCACACCGTCGCGGGCGCTGAGCGGGCCCAGAGCCCCTGGGCCCGAACGCGCGCGGAACTCCTTGGAGCGGTGGTTCGGATGGGCGAGGATTCCGACACATCCCTCTTGTCGGCTCTCGAGCTAACCGCCGAGTGGGGTTTCGAGGAGATATGGACTCGCCGCGACCGGGCGCTAGCGACACCCCTTCTGGCGCGCGCAATCGATCGAGATATCGGGCCGCAGGGTCTTGCAGCGAACCTCGCGGTGCGGGCTGGGGGCGAGGTTCTCGCCGGTTGCGCGGATCTGCTGGCAGCGGGGCCCGCCGCCGGACGGGCGCGGTTGCTCGCGGCGCTCGACGTGGCCGGCGCCGCGGATCCGGAGACCCGCGAGCGCCTGGGTGAGCTGCCGGATCGCGTCGATCCCGGCGCGGGGGTCGACGAGCGTCCGAGCCGCCCACCACTCCGGGTCTCAGCGATGGGCGGCTTCGTTGTGCGGCGCGGTGACGAGATGGTTCCCGTGTCCGCGTTCGGGCGCGAGCGGGCACGTGCCGTTCTGGGCGCACTGGTCTGCGCAGGCGGCCCGATCCACCGCGAGCAGCTGTTGGACTGGCTCTGGCCGGACCTCGACGTCGAGCGCGGGCTTCGTGCCCTCCACGTCACCCTCCACGGGCTGCGACGTGCCCTCGAGCCGGAGCTCGGGCGAGGATCCGCGGGTCGGTCGGTGATCCGCTCGGAAGGCGAGGGATATCGACTTGTCCTCGCCGACGGCGACTCGATCGACCTCGCGGGATTTCTCCAACTGGCCGAGGCGGTGCCGGGCGAGACCGCTCGCCAGGCGCTGAGCCGGCTCTCGACGGCCGAGCGCGCCTACAAGGGGCCGGTCTATCCGGAGTGGCCGTATGCGGATTGGGCGACCGAGCGCCGCAACGAGGTCGAGCGGGCCTACACCTCCGTGCTCGCGGACCTCGCTGGTCGCCTTCTCTCAGCAGGACAGTTCCGGGAAGCCCTCCTCCGCTACGAGCGGCTGCTCGCTATCGAGCCCGAGCGTGAGACGTTCCACCGCAGCCTGATGGTCGCCTACGCCGAAGCGGGCGAGAAGGCGCTCGCGCTCCGCCAGTACCACGCCTGCAGATCCATCCTCCGCCGGGAGCTTGGCGTGGAGGCAAGCCCCGAAACACGGGCCCTTTACCAGATGATCCTCGAAGATCGCCCGGTCCCGGCGTCGGGTGTCGCCGTTCCCGCCTGAGCCCAGACAGCCGTAAGTGGGCTGGAAGGGGTGGCTCGTAGCGTCGTCGCCGAGCACGCCATCGTGTTCGCCCGGCGAGATAGGAGGAACAGAGCCGTGCAAGGTCAGCTGGAACTGCTGACACGGGGGATGGACTCGGATGGGTATCGCGCTGCGCGCGATCGATTCTTGGACCGCTTCGCACGCCGGGCACATCTCAAGAACCGGAGGACGATCATGGGACTGCAAGAGTTCGTCGAGGCCTGGAACGCTCAGGACCCGGAAGCGATCGCGGCGCAGTTCACGCCGGACGGCGTGCGCCATCAGTTCCCGCTTCCGGAAGCGCGCCTTGCCGGGAGGGACGCGATTGCCCAGGGTGTCGGCGCGGTCATCCAGGCCGTGCCCGACGCGAGCCTCGAGGTGCGCTCCCAGAGCGTCGGCGACGATGGTCGCGTCACCGTGGAGTGGACCTTCGCCGGTACGCACGAGAACGACTTCCCCGGCATGCCGGCGAGCGGCGCCTCGTTCGTGTTGCCGGGCATCAGCGTCTACACGCTCGACAAAGACGGACAGATCGAAGAGGAGCGCGCCTACTGGGATATGGCGACCCTGATGGCGGCAGCAGGGGTCCTGGGATGAGCACCGGGACCGGTCACGTAGGCGCCCTTATCGACCGGGCCGTTGCGGCGTGGAATGCCCGTGATCCCGACGCCGTGGCCGAGTGCCTCGGCCCTGCTGCGGTCTACTGGTCGCCGACACGATTCGGCGCCGGTCCGCATGGCCCCGAGGACGCGCGCGCGGACGCGGCGATGCTGTTCGTTGCCTTCCCGGACTTCACTCTGACCGAACGAAGCCGGGTGGTGTCGGGAGGCCGCGGGCCGAGCAACGTTGTGGTGGGACCTGTCGGCCACTCTTGCGGGCCCGTTGGATCCTCCCGGGTTCGCCCCCACCAACGGCCCGGTGTCAAACCACGGGGTCTCCTGGCTCGAAGTCGAGGGCGATCGAATCATGCGATTCAACCTGTACTACGACCTCAACGAGCTGGGGCGCCAGATCGGCGCTATCCCGCCCCCGGGGGGGGGGAGCGCCGGCGAGAAGATGGTCGTGACGTTCCAGAAGCTGACGGCAAAGGGCCTCCGTAAGAAGGACTGGACGACCTGAGCCACGCGGGCGGGGGCCGGCACAGTTCGGCCTTCCGCCCTGCTCGTCCCTAGGGCGCGCATTCCGTAAGAGGATCCGTAAGTGGCTCG
>CAVYRL010000004.1:0-384400 GCA_963771025.1 uncultured Thermoleophilia bacterium
TGGTGACCTTGCGGGTCACGAACTCCAGGCCGCGGCGGGGCGACTCGTGGTTGAAGAGGATCCCCGAGCAGGCGTACATGTCGTACGACTCGCGGTAGTTGACCGTGATGTAGTGGCCGTAGGCCTTGGCCACCCCGTACGGGCTGCGCGGGTAGAACGGGGTCGACTCGCTCTGGGGCGTCTCCAGCACGCGGCCGAACATCTCGCTCGAGGACGCCTGGTAGAAGCGGATCTTCGGGTTGACCTGGCGGATCGCCTCCAGGAGCCGCGTCACGCCGACGGCGGTGAACTCGGCCGTGAGCACCGGCTGGGTCCACGATGTCGGCACGAACGACTGGGCGGCGAGGTTGTAGACCTCGTCGGGCTCGGCCTGCTGCAGCGCCGCGGTGAGGGAGGGCTGGTCGAGCAGGTCGGCCTGGGCGAAGTGCAGGCGCTCGCGCAGGTGGTCGATGCGCTCGTACGACTCGGTCGATGATCGGCGGACGACCCCCCAGACCTCGTAGCCCTTGCTCAGAAGGAGCTCGGCGAGATACGACCCGTCCTGTCCGGTGATGCCCGTGATGAGTGCGCGAGGCACGATTACTCCTTGTCCTCCCCGGCCACCCGCTCACGCCACCAATCGAGGGTGTCGGCCAAGGTCGTGTCGATGGGAATCTCCGGGGTCCACCCGGTGTCGGCGCGCAGGCGCGCGGGCGAACCATAGAGGTCGGCCTGCTCGCCCTCCCTCTGAAGCTCCGGGTCCGACGAGAAGGTGACGGGGATCCGCGCCAGGTGCGCGAGCCCCTCCAGCAGGCGGCGGATCGGCAGCGAGCGGCCGCTGCAGGCCATGTAGACGGTGTCGGGATCGCCCCGCTCGAGCAGCAGCCAGTAGGCCCTCACCATGTCGCGGACGTCGATGAAATCGCGGCGCGTGTCGATGTTGCCCACCCGCACGTCGAACGGCGTGCGGCCGTCGCGCTCGGCCCGGGCGATCTGGCGCGCGACGTTGGGCAGCACGAAACGGGGATCCTGGCCGGGGCCCACGTGGTTGAAGGCGCGCACGCGGATCGCATGCACCCCGTACGCCTCCCGGTACTGCCCGGCGGCGAGGTCGGCCGCCGCCTTGGAGGCCCCGTAGGGCGAGAGCGGCCGCAGCGGCGTCTCGGCCGTCACCGGCAGCTCGTCGAGCGGCACGCGGCCGTAGATCTCGCCGCTGGTGACGATCAGGGCGGGGATCGTGGGCCCGTGGGTGCGCAGCGCGTCCAGCAGCCCCAGGGTCGCGCCCAGGTTGACGTCCCACGTTCCCAGGGGATCGGCGAAGGAGCGGCCGACCGACGAGGCGCCGGCCAGGTGGACCACGCGGTCCGGGCCCACGGCGCGCAGCACGTCGGCCACGGCGGCTGGGTCGCTCAGGTTCGCCGCGTGGGGGACGACGCCGGGCGGCGCGGCGCCCTCGCGACCGGACCTCACCACGCCGTGCACCTCGTGCCCGAGCGCCGCGCAGTAGGAGGACAGGTATCCCCCGGCGAATCCGGTGACACCGGTGATGAGCACCCGCACGGGTGTCGAGCCTAGCGGAGCGCCGGACGTTGGCGAATTGTGTGGACTGAGGCCGATCTGTTGCCGCATCGGCGCTCCGCCGACTACTGTCCTCACGTGCCAATTCGCCATATCGTCGCCTGCACCGTGCTGGCGCTTGTCGTCGCGCTCGTCGCGGGGGCCTCGCTCGCCTCGGCCACGACGACGCTCGACATCTACGGCGACTACGCCGACAACGGTGTCATCGACGGCCACTACTCGGCGCACGACCTCAAGGCGGCATTGGCCGGAGCGGAGGGCGACACATCGTACGCCGGCTTCGCGAGCGCGGTGCAGGACGCGTACGACCGCGACATCCTCGGCCTCTCGGTGGGCAGCGAGCCCAAGGGCGCGCGGCAGTTCGACCCGTCGCCCTCGTCGTCCATCCTGCCCGAGCCCCGCGGCCCGGACGCGCGCGCCCAGCCGCCGTGGCCCTTCCTGGCGCTCACGGTGCTCGCCGGCATGCTGATCGTGAGCGGGGCGGGGAGCTCGATCTACCGACGCGCGCGCCGGTGAGGTTCGAGGGCACCGCCGGCTACATCGCCGGCGAGGAGCTCAGAGCATCGGTGAACGTCGCGGTGAGCCTCGAGCGGCCGCTGCTGGTGCGCGGCGAGCCGGGCACCGGCAAGACCCTGCTCGCGGAGGCCGTCGCGCAGGCGCTCGACATGCGAGCTGCTGGTGTGGGGCGTCAAATCGACCACCCGCGCCCAGGACGGCCTCTACGTCTACGACACGGTCCAGCGGCTCTACGACAGCCAGTTCGGCGACGGCGACCCGTCCGACATCGCCCGCTACATCCGCCTCGGCCGGCTGGGAGAGGCATTCGCCGCCCCCGAGCGCGTGGTGCTGGTGATCGACGAGATCGACAAGGCCGACCTCGAGTTCCCCAACGACCTGCTGTGGGAGCTCGACCGGATGAGCTTCCACATCCCCGAGACCGGCGTCACGGTCGCCGCCGCCCACCGCCCGGTGGTGATCATCACCTCGAACGCGGAGAAGGAGCTGCCCGATGCCTTCCTGCGCCGCTGCGTGTTCCACTACATCTCCTTCCCCGAGCCGGAGGAGATGCAGCGCATCGTGCGCGTGCACCATCCCGGCCTGGACGACGCGCTGCTCGGCGCGGCGCTCGAGGCCTTCTACGTGCTGCGCTCCTTCCAGGGCCTGCAGAAGCGGCCGACCACGAGCGAGCTGATCGACTGGGTGCAGGCGCTGGTGATCGCCGGCATCCCGGCCGAGCGCGTCGTGGCCGATCTGCCCTTCCTCGGCGTGGTGCTGAAAACGCCGCAGGACCTCGAGGTCGCGCGGCGTCACCTGTCGGTGCGCGCCCGAAGCGCCCTCCGCGACTGAGGCACTAGGTGGCCTTCGAGGGGCTCTTCTACGGGTTGCGCGCCCGCGGGGTGCCCGTCGCGATGGACGAGTGGCTCGGCCTCCAGGAGGCGCTGGCCCGCGGGCTGGCCGACTCGAGCCTCTCGCGCTTCTACCTGCTGGCGCGCGCGCTGCTGGTCAAATCCGAGCGCCACTACGACGACTACGACCTCGCATTCGCCGAGTACCTCTCCGGGCTCGAGCAGACCGGCGAGACGATCGCCGACCAGGTGTGGGAGTGGCTGGCCGAGCGGCCCGAGGCGCTGGAGCTCACCCCCGAGCAGCGCGCGCGGCTCGACGACGCGCTGGAGCGCATCGACCTCGACGCTCTGCGCGAGCGCCTCGCCGAGCGCCTGCGCAACCAGACCGAGGCCCACAGCGGCGGCAGCAAGCACATCGGCACCGAGGGCACGTCGCCGCTCGGGCACTCCGGGTGGCATCCCGGGGGCATCCGCATCGGCGGCGAGGGGCGCAATCGCACGGCGGCCCAGGTCGCCGCCGAGCGGCGCTTCCGCGACTACCGCGGCGACCGGACGATCGGCGTGCGCGAGATGGGGGTCGCGCTGCGGCGCCTGAGGCGTCTCACCACGCGCCTGGACGGGCCCGCCACCGAGCTGGACCTGGACGACACGATCGACGCGACGGCCGATGCGGGGGGCAACCTGCGCCTGGTGTTCCGCCGACCGCGGCGCAACGCCGTGCGGGTGCTGCTGCTGCTCGACGTCGGCGGCTCCATGGACGAGCACGCCGCCCTGGTGGATCGCCTCTTCTCGGCCGTCCACCACGGCGGGCGCTTCCGCGAGCTGACCGTGCGCTACTTCCACAACTGCGTCTACGACCGCATCTACGACTCGGCCCGGATGCCGCCCTCGCGCTCGGAGTCGACCCTCGACCTGCTGGCCCGTCTCTCGCCCGACCACAAGCTGGTCGTGGTCGGCGACGCGTGCATGGCGCCCAGCGAGCTGGCCATGCCCGGCGGCGCGATCGACTGGCACCAGCACAACGAGGAGCCGGGGTGGGTGTGGCTCGAGCGCCTCGCCCAGCGCTTCGCCGCCCGCGCGTGGCTCAACCCGGTGTCCGAGGACGCCTGGCCGGTGGTCCACGGGGCGCGCACGCTCGCTGCCGTGCGCACGATCTTCCCCATGTACGAGCTCTCGCTCGACGGCCTGGACGGCGCCGTCGATGACCTGATGGCCCACGCTCACGCCTGAGCGAGGCCGGTGGCGCGCACGACCGCCCGGCCGCAGGCGTAGGATTTCCCGGTCCGTCACCCCCGGAGACGTGAGGTACCCGTCGCGATGTCGCAGTCCAACTTCAGCCTGACCATCCGCGCCAACATCCCCGCTCGGGTCGGGATGCTCGGTCAGGTGATCGCCGCCATCAGCGACGCCGGCGGCCTGGTGGGCGGTGTGGACATCGTGCGCTCGAGCAAGGACGTGGTGACGCGTGACATCACCGTGTACGCCAGCGACGCCGAGGGCGCGAACATCGTCGCCGCGTTGGAGGGCGTCGGCGTCACGGTCGAGTCGACCACCGACCGGGTGTTCATGTCGCACATCGGCGGCAAGGTCGGGATGCAGAACCGCGTCCCGGTCGCGACCCGCGACGACCTCTCGATGGCGTACACGCCGGGCGTCGCCCGCGTGTGCATGGCCATCCACGACGATTTCGAGCAGGCCTGGGAATACACCATCAAGGGCAACAGCGTGATGGTGGTCAGCGACGGCAGCAGCGTCGTCGGCCAGGGCGACCTCGGGCCCGAGGCGTCCCTGCCGGCCCTCGAGGCCAAGTGCGCCTTCTTCCGCAAGCTCGCCGGGATCGACGCCTTCCCCCTGCCGGTCGATCTGCGTGACCCGGCCGAGATCGCCGAGGCGGTCGTCCTGTGTTCCTCCGTGTTCGCCGGCATCCACCTCAGCGACATCGCCGCGCCGCGGTGCTTCGAGGTGCAGCACCTGCTGGACGAGCGCCTCGACATCCCGGTGTTCCACGACGATCAGCAGGGCACGGCGGCCGCGGTGCTGGCCGCGCTGATCAACGGCCTGGCGATCGCGGGCAAGACGCTCGCCGACTCCACCGTGGTCGTCGCGGGGCTCGGCCCCGGCGGGCAGGCGGCCGTGCGGCTGCTGGTGGCCGCGGGCGTCGGCTCCGTGCTCGCGTGCGACAGCAAGGGCGCGGTCCACGTCGGTCGCGGCGACGTGGACGCCGACCTCGGATGGCTGATCGCCAAGACCAACCAGGACGGCCGCTCGGGCAAGGCCGGCGACGTCATCGCCGGCGCCGACGCGTTCATCGGGATGTCCACTCCGGGCCTGCTGACGGCCGCCGACATCCGCACGATGGCGAAGGACCCGGTCGTGCTCGCGCTGGCGATGCCCGAGCCGGAGATCTCTCCCGAGGAGGCCGCAGGCGTGGCCCGCGTCTACGCGACCGGCCGCCCCGACGTCCCCAACCAGATCAACTCCGGCCTCGCCTCGCCGGGCGTCTGGCGTGGCGCGCTCGACGTGCGGGCCACCGAGATCAACCAGGCGATGACCCTGGCCGCGGCGACGGCGATCGCCGAGACGGCCGCCGAGGAGGCGGGCCTCTCGGAGGTCAACGTCGTGCCCTCGATCTTCAACCAACGCCTGGTGCCCAACGTGGCCGCCGCGGTGCGCGCCGCCGCCGAGGCCACCGGGGTGGCGCGGATCAGCGCCGGGGCCGCCTCCCTCTAGCGTGCCTTGAAGTGGATTTGCAACCGTTCGGTGTCATCGCTAACGTGACACCGAACGGTTGCAGTCTCTCGTGATGTAACCGTACGCTCCCTCACGGGGGCTGCCACCCACCGGTGACAGGGGGAGTGATGAGGGCCGCGTCCGTCCATGACCTCGCCGCCATCGTCCGCGGCCGCCGACGCGACCTGGGCCTGAGCCAGGCGTCGCTCGCCGCGACGGTCGGGGTCTCGCGCAAGTGGCTCTCCGAGTTCGAGAGGGGCACCACGGCGCCCGACCTCGGCCTCGTGGTCAGGACGCTCGACGCCCTCGGCCTGGAGATCCACATCGTGGATCCGACGATTCGCCCCCCCGCCGCACCGACCCCGACAATCGACCTGGACGCCATCGTCGCCGCTCACCGCCGCGATGGCTGATGCGCTCCTCGTGGTCATGGGCGAGCGCCTCGGCGGCACGCTCACGCGACTCGCGGGAGGACGGCTCCGGTTCGACTACGACGACGAGTATCGGCGCGGGCCCGAGGCCACGCCTCTGTCGCTCTCGATGCCCACCCCGGTGGCCTCGCAGGCGGACGCGGTCGTCACCCCCTGGCTCTGGGGCCTGCTGCCCGACAATGACGCCGTGCTCAGCCGCTGGGCGCGAACCTTCCGGGTCTCCGCGTCCTCGCCGTTCGCGCTCCTGGCCACCCCCGTCGGCGAGGACTGCGCCGGGGCCGTGCGCTTCGTGACGGCCGAGGGCGCCGACGGTCTCCCGGCGCCTCGAGAGGAGGTCGAGTGGCTCACGGAGGACGATGTCGCATCACGCCTGAGGGATCTGCGCCGCGACTCCACCGCGTGGCTCGGTCGTGCGGCGACCGGGCAGTTCAGCCTCGCGGGCGCCCAGGCGAAGACCGCCCTGCTCTTCCGGGACGGCCGGTGGGGGCTCCCCACGGGCGGAGCGGCGACCACCCACATCCTCAAGCCCGCGATCGTGGGCCTGGACGACCACGACCTCAACGAACATCTCTGCCTCGACGCCGCCGGCTGCGCGGGCCTCCCCGTCGCGCGCTCGCGCGTCGTGCGCTTCGGCGAGGAGTCGGCGATCGTCGTCGAGCGCTACGACCGCCTCGTCAGCGACGGCCGGCCGATCCGCGTCCACCAGGAGGATCTCTGCCAGGCGCTCGGGGTCCACCCCGCGCGGAAGTACCAGGCGGATGGAGGTCCTGGACCGGGGGACATCGCCGGGCTCTTCCGCCGGGTGATGCCCGCGCGCGTCGCGGACGACACCATCTGGCGATTCGCCGATGCCCTCGTCTGGAACTGGTTGATCGCCGGCACCGATGCGCACGCGAAGAACTACTCGGTGCTCCTGTCGGGACACGATGCCCGCCTGGCGCCGCTCTACGACATCGCCTCCGCCCTGCCGTACGGGGAGCACGAGGCATCGCTGAGGTTCGCCATGAAGATCGGCGGCGATTACCGCGTGGCGTCCCACCGCAACACCTGGCCGGCCGCGGCGGCTGACCTCGGGGTCGACCCCGAGCGGCTGATCGAGAGGGTGAGGGTGATGGCCGATCGCGCCCCGAGCGCGTTCGCCGAGGCGGCCGCGGAGTCCGACGTCGCGTCGCTCGAGAGCGTCATGCCGCGCCGCCTGAGCGATCTGGTGGCGGAGAGAGCCGGTCGCTGCCGGCGACTGCTCGGCTGATCAGCGGAGCAGCGTCTTCGCCAGCCGGGACGCGGGGAACGGGAAGACCACGACCAGGATCGCCAGCAGCACGCCCAGGTGGGCCAGGGTCAGCAGGCCGGGGTCGCCGAGCGTGAGGTCGCGGGTGGCGGCCACCAGGTGCGACAGGGGCAGGCACCAGCCGATCACCTGGGCCCACTCGGGCAGCTGATCGAAGGGGAAGAACACCCCCCCGAACAGGAACATCGGCGTCAGCAGGCCGGTGAACAGGATGTTGTAGTGCTCGATGCTGCCGACCATCGCCGTGTAGGCCATCCCGAGCACCGCGAAGGTCAGGGCGCCCAGCGCGAAGACGACGGGCGCCAGCAGCGCCCAGAGCCGAGTGCACCAGGCCGAAGGCGGCCATCACCACCAGGAACACGACGCCGTAGATCACCGCCCGGGTGGCGGCCCAGAGGTACTCGCCCACCACGACGTCCTCCAGCGACAGCGGGGTGGTGATGACCGCCTCCACCACCCGCCGCACGTAGATGCGCACGAAGGCGTTGTACGTCGTCTCGATGATCGCCCCGAACATCACGGTGGCAGCGGCCACGCCCGGCGCGATGAAATCGACGTAGTCCACGCCGCCGACCGTGGTCAGGTAGGTCCCCAGGCCGAGCCCCATGATCGCCAGGTAGGCGATGGCCTCCAGGAAGCGCGGCACGAGGGAGACCAGGATGGTCTTGCGCCCCACGGTCGCGTTGCGCTGCCACATCCGCAGCGACCCCCTGCGGCGAGAACTCGTACGGCGCGATCAGCGCGCCGCCGCTCACAGCGCCTCGAGGGCGGCCTCGAAGTCGCTCGCCATTCCGGTGTGGCCGTGCTTGAGGCTCTGGTCGATGCCCGTGAGGTACGCGTCGGCGGCCTCGTCCACCCGGCCGAGGGCCGTGAGGGCCTCCGCCAGGCGGCCCCAGGCGTTGCCCTCGTCCTCGGCCAGATCGAGGTACGCGCGCAGCTCCACCACCGCGTCCTCCCAGCGCTCGGCGCGGATCAGCTCGTTGGCGTAGGCGAACCGCGCGCGGGCCACGGTGGGCTCCTCGGCGACCAGCCGCGCGAAGTACTCCAGGCGGTCGTTCACGGGCCCACGGTACACCGGGCCGACTAACCTGCATCCCGCATGGCGCCGCCGGTCCGCCAGGTAGCGCCGATCGTCACATTGGTGCGGTCCCCCGGGGCCGTTGCTAGCGTGCAGCCTGGAAGCATCTCTCCGCGCCGGCCACCCCGTACCGAGGGCATCCGTGCAGCTCTCCGACTACCTGCCGATCCTCATATATTTCGCCGCCGGCCTCGCCGTGGCCCTGGCGATCTTCTCGTTGAGCAAGGTGGTCAAGAGCAAGCCCAACCCCTCGAAGATCCTCCCGTACGAGAGCGGCATCCTGCCCCAGACGCCGGTGCGGCAGCGCTTCTCGATCGACTTCTACCTGACGGCGATGCTCTTCATCGTCTTCGACATCGAGCTCGCCTTTCTCTACCCGATCGCGGTGACGCTGCGCGACGACGGCCTGACCGGCCTGGTCGTGCTCCTCGTCTTCGTCTTCACGGTCGTCGAGGCTCTGGCCTACATCTGGAAGAAGGGGGCGCTCGAATGGCGCTGATCCCACCGCCCGGAAGCCCGATCGAGCGCGCGCCGCGCACCGACCCCGAGATCGACCGCGACCTCCGCGAGGTGGAGGAGCGCGACTTCGAGAAGAGCCTCCTCATCACGACCTTCGACAAGGCCCTCGCGTGGGCGCGCTCCAGCTCGATCTGGCCCGCCACCTTCGGCCTCGCGTGCTGCGCGATCGAGATGATGCACACGGCCACCCCGCGCTACGACATCGCGCGGTTCGGCGCCGAGGTGTTCCGCGCCTCGCCGCGCCAGGCCGACCTGCTGATCGTCTCCGGCCGGGTCGCGCAGAAGATGGCCCCCGTGCTGCGCCGCATCTACGACCAGATGCTCGAGCCCAAGTGGGTCATCTCGATGGGCGCCTGCGCGTCCACGGGCGGCGTCTTCAACAACTACGCCCTGGTGCAGGGCGTGGACAAGGTCGTGCCGGTGGACGTCTACGTCCCCGGTTGCCCGCCCCGCCCCGAGGGACTGATCGAGGGCATCCTCATCCTGCAGCGCCTGATCGGGGCCAACGGGCTCCCGAGTTCCGCCGACCTGCGTCGCGAGCGCGCAGCAGCCGCTCGTTGAGCGAGGTCCGCTCAACGATCGACTCCGCGGTCGCGGGCGCCGTGGTCGAGGAGATCAGCCACGCGGGCGAGACCACCCTCGAGATCGTCCCCGAGCGCCTGCTCGAGGTGGCCCGCTTCGTCAAGGGTCCGCCGCTCTCGTTCGTGCTGCTCTCCGACCTCAGCTGCGCCGACATCATCGAGGAGCCCGGCCGCTTCCGGGTCGCCTACCACCTGTTCTCGCTCGAGAGCGGCAGCCGCCTGCGGCTGCGCGTGTGGGCCGGCGCGGAGGGCGCGACGCCGGGCGGCCTCCCGGAGATCGACTCGGTCACCAGCGTCTGGGCCACGGCCAACTGGCACGAGCGCGAGGTCTACGACATGTTCGGGGTGCGCTTTCGCAACCACCCCGACCTCGCGCGCATCCTCATGCCGCTCGACTGGGAGGGGCACCCGCTGCGGCGCGACTATCCGCTCGGCGGCGAAGAGGTCCAGTTCACGGATGCCGTCTAAGTGCACCGCCCCGAAGGTCATGTCGCGCTCCGCCTCGCTTTGCCGGCCCTCGGCCGGCCGGGGACTCTCCGCGGATCCGCGTCTTCCTGCGTCCTAGGCCCGCGGGATTTTCGCGGCCGGAGCATCAACGAACCTCCGGGGCGGTGCACTAGGTGAGCCACGTCGAGATGGACAGCTCGGGCATCCCGGTCGCCGACGAGGCGCGCGAGGCGTTCGAGGCGGCGCGCCGCGAGGGCCGCGCCCTCACCGAGACCGAGCGGGCGATCGCCGGCGGCGAGGCGCTGACGCCCCAGGAGGCGCTCGCGAGCATCGAGAGCCGGGACGAGTCCACGCCCGGCTCGCGCCAGCCGATGATCATCAACCTCGGCCCGCAGCACCCCTCCACCCATGGCGTGCTGCGCCTGATCACCGAGCTCGACGGCGAGGTGATCCGCGATCTGCACCCGGTGATCGGCTACCTGCACACCGGCATCGAGAAGCAGTGCGAGAACAAGACCTACTGGCAGGCCATCACGCTGGTGACGCGGATGGACTACCTGGCGTCCTACTTCAACATCCTCGCCTACACGTCGTCGGTCGAGAGGCTGCTGGACCTGAAGGTGCCCGACCGGGCCCAGTACATCCGCGTGATCATGTGCGAGCTCAACCGCATCACCAGCCACCTGGTCTGGCTCGGCACGAGCGGCCTGGAGCTCGGCGCGATCACGATGCTCTTCTACTCGTACCGCGAGCGCGAGAAGGCCCTGGACCTTGGCGAGATGATCGCCGGCGACCGCATGAACACGCGCTTCTTCCAGGTGGGCGGCTGCGCCGACGACATGCCCCCCGGCTTCGAGACGCGGCTGCGCTCGTTCATCGACGAGATGCCCGGCCGCATCGACGAGTACGAGGAGATGCTCTCCAACAACCCGATCTGGATCGACCGCACCAAGGGCGTCGGGGTGCTCCCCGCGGAGCAGCTCCTCGACCTCGGTGTCACCGGGCCCGCCCTGCGCGCCGCCGGCGTCGACCTGGACCTGCGCAAGGCCGCGCCGTACTCGGGCTACGAGCACTTCGACTTCCAGGTGCCGCTCGGGACGACGGGCGACGCGTACGACCGGTACACGGTGCGGATGCGCGAGATGCGCGAGTCGGTGCGCATCATCGGCCAGGCGCTCGACGGCATGCCCGAGGGCAGCCACATCGCCGACGACCGCAAGGTCGTGCTGCCGCCGCGCGGCGAGCTGAGCACCTCGATGGAGGCGCTGATCCATCACTTCAAGCTGGTCACCGAGGGCTTCCACGTGCCCGAGGGCGAGGCCTACTCGGCGGTCGAGAGCCCCCGTGGCGAGATCGGCTGCTACGTGGTCGCCGACGGCTCGCCCAAGCCGCGCCGCGTGCACATGCGCGATCCCAGCTTCGTCAACCTGCAGGCGCTGCGGCCGATGGCCCGCGGCTCCTACCTCGCCGACCTGATCACGATGATCGGCTCGCTCGACAACGTCATGGGGGGCGTGGACAGATGACCCCGTCCGAGATCCTCGCCCACATCGACCCGATCCGGCACGAGTACGCCGAGTCGCGCTCGCTGATCCTGCCGGCCCTCAAGTTCGCCCAGACCGAGAAGGGCCACCTGACGCGGGAGGACCTCGAGGCCGTCGCCGAGGCGACCGGCTTCACCGCCGCGTACGTCGAGAGCGTCGCCTCGTTCTACGACCGCATCTACCTGAAGCCCACCGGCCGGCGCGTCGTGTCGGTGTGCATCACCCTCTCGTGCATGCTGCGCGGCTCGGACGAGCTGCTCGAGCACATGTGCCACCGCGAGGGCCTGCCGCACGACGGCGGCACCTCGGAGGACGGGGCGATCACGATCCAAGAGGCCCAGTGCCTGGGCTACTGCGACCGCGCGCCCTGCGCGCAGGTGGACGCCGAGGAGACCCGCGGCCCCCTGACGCTCGACGACGCGGATGCGCTGCTCGACGAGCTGCGCTCCACACCCCGCCCCGAGCGGCTCTGGAGGTAGGGATGCCGATCGAGAACATCGTGTACCGGCAGCGGGCCGCCGGGAAGCTGCTCACGCGGCTCGCCGACTATCGCGATGCCGGCGGCTACTCGGCGCTGCAGAAGGTGCTGACCGAGATGGACCGCGACGAGACGCTCTACGCGTTCCTGCGCTCGGGTCTGCGCGGCCGCGGCGGCGCCGGCTTCCCCATGGGCCGCAAGGCGAGCTTCATCCCCAAGGAGTCGGCGCTCGCCCCCTATGTGGTGTGCAACGCGGACGAGAGCGAGCCCGGCACCTTCAAGGACCGCGAGATCATCGAGACCAACCCCTTCCAGCTGCTCGAGGGGATCGCGGTGGCCGGCTACGCGATCGGCGCCAAGAGCGCGGCTACATCTACGTCCGCGGCGAGTACGAGCACCAGGCGCGCGTGCTGGACGACGCGCTGCGCCAGGCCTACGAGGGCGGCGTGCTCGGCTCCGGGATCCTCGGCAGCGGCTTCGCCTTCGACATCACCATCTACCGCGGCGCGGGCGCCTACATCTGCGGCGAGGAGACCGCGCTGCTCGAGAGCCTCGAGGGCAAGCGCGGCCAGCCGCGGCTGAAGCCGCCGTTCCCCGCCGTGGCGGGCCTCTACGGCGCGCCCACGCTGATCAACAACGTCGAGACGCTCAGCTCGCTGCCGCCGATCATCGAGCGCGGAGCCGACTGGTACGCCTCCATGGGCACGGAGAAGAGCACCGGCACCAAGGTCTTCTCGATCTCGGGCCACGTGATGCGCCCGGGCAACTACGAGATCGTCATGCACGACACCACGCTGCGCGAGCTGGTCTACGACATCGCGGGCGGCTTCCGCGACGGGCGCGATTTCAAGGCGGCCTGGGTCGGTGGCTCGAGCGTCAACGTGGTCGGCGAGGAGGCCCTCGACACCCCGCTCGACTACGAGTCGCTGGCGGCGGCCGGCAGCTCGCTGGGCTCGGCGGGATGCATCGTGATGGACGATTCCGGCAGCATCGTGCGCTCGACGCTGCGACTGGCGCACTTCTACCGCCACGAGTCGTGCGGCAAGTGCACCCCCTGCCGCGAGGGCACCCTGTGGCTGGAGCGGATCCTGCAGCGGATCGTCGACGGCGAGGGCCGCATGGAGGACCTGGAGCTGATCGACTCGCTCGCCGGCCGCATGGTCGGCCGGGTGCTGTGCGCGCTGGCCGACACCGGGGTGCTCCCGGTCGTCAGCGCCGTCAAGCGATTCCGCGAGGAGTTCGTGCAGGCGATCGAGGAGGGCGGGGAGCGGCGTCCCGAGCCCATGATGGAGGTGGCCGTCGGTGGCTGATTACGCTCCGGTCGATCTCACCGCCGAGGGGCAGGTCGAGTTCGAGCTGAACGGCCGCAAGGTCACGGCGCCCGCCGGCACCCTCCTGGTCGACGCCGCGTACGCCCACGGCGTCGAGGTGCCGGTCTTCTGTTACGAGCCGCGCCTGGGCCCGCCGGTCGGCGCGTGCCGCATGTGCCTGGTCGAGATCGAGGGCATGCGCGGCCTGCAGACGGCCTGCAGCACCCCGGTCCAGCCCGACATGGTGGTGCACACCAACTCGGCGCTGGCCAAGGACGGGCACGACGGCGTGCTCGAGTTCCTGCTCGAGAACCACCCCCTCGACTGCCCGGTGTGCGACAAGGGCGGCGAGTGCCCCCTGCAGGACCGCACCTTCACGTTCGGCCCCGCCACGACGCGGTTCGTCGAGACCAAGCGGCACTTCCCCAAGCCGCTCGACCTCTCGTCGCTGATCGCCCTCGATCGCGAGCGCTGCATCTCGTGCTGGCGCTGCGTGCGCTTCAGCCAGGACGTGGCCGAGGACGGGCTGCTGATCATGGAGGACCGGGGCGCCGGCTCCGAGATCGCCACCTTCACGGGCGACCAGTACGAGGGCCGTTTCACCGGCAACATCATCGACATCTGCCCGGTCGGGGCGCTCACCAGCATCCCGTACCGCTTCACGGCCCGGCCGTGGGACATCCAGAACACGCCCTCGGTGTGCGGCGGCTGCCCGGCCGGCTGCAACGTGGAGCTGACCACCCGCGAGGGCCACGTCGCGCGCGTCAACGGGCGCCCCGAGCCCAACTACGCGGTGGAAGAGGGCTGGCTCTGCGACCGGGGGCGTTTCGCGTACCCGGGCGACCGCTCCCCCGATCGTCTCACCACCCCGCTGATCCGCGACGAGGGCAAGACGCGTGACGCGAGCCTCGACGACGCGGTCGAGGCCGCCGCCCTCGTGCTCAAGCACGGCGGCCGGGTCGGCGTGCTCGTCGGACCGACGGCGACGGTCGAGGAGGGCTACCTGGCCCAAGAGCTGGTCTCCGCCCTGCCGGGCGCGATCATCCAGCGGCTCGGCATCCCCGGGCAGGGGCTGGACGCGCTTCGCTCGCAGCCCTCGGCGCAACTCGGCGACCTGGACACGGCCGGCGCGCTGCTGATCGTGGGCGGCGACCCGCCCGACCAGCAGCCGGTGGTGGAGCTGCGCGTCCGCAAGGCCCACCGCCTGGGCGCGAAGGTCGTCACCCTGGGCGCGCGCGCCCACGACCTGGAGCCGCTGGCGACCGCGACACGCGTCCTGCCCGGCGGCCTCGCCGCGGCGATCGAAGCCGTGGAGCTCCCCGAGGGCGACCTGATCGTGCTGTGGGACGAGGTCGATCTGGCCGCCGAGCCGGACGCCGCCGCCGCGCTCGCCCGACTGGTGGCCGGCCGCGACGCGCGCCAGCTCGAGCTCGGCGCCGACGTCAACGGGGCGGGCCTGCGCGCCCTGGGCCTCCAGGCCGCGGGCGTGCTCGAGGCGGCGTCGGCCGGCGAGATCGACACCCTGCTGACCATCCACGCCGATCCGCTGCTCGGCGCCGGGGCCTCGGACTGGGGCTGGGCGCTCGGCCGTGTGCGCACCCAGATCGCGCTCGGCTCGCACGTCACGCCGCTCGTCGACAGCGCCATGGTCGTGTTGCCCGCCGCGACATCGAACGAGACCGAGGGCGTCTACGTCTCGATGAACGGCCGCGCCCAGCGCCTGCGCCCCGGCGCCGTGCCGCCCGAGCACGCCGCTCCCGGCTGGGAGCTGCTGATCGCGCTCCAGCACCGCCTCGGCGTGCCGCCGCCGTACCGCACCGCCGCGCGGGCCTTCGCCGCCGCGGCCGCGTCGCGTCCGGCGCTCGCCGGCCTCAGCTACGACGCGCTCGGGGTGCTCGGCGCCGTGATCCCACCGACCGCCCCGATCTCGCCCAACGGCGCCAACGGCCCGCGCGAGATCGCCGGCACCGGGCTCGCCCTGGTCACCACGGAGCGCATCTTCGGCAACGCCATCACCTACCGCTCCGACGCGCTCACGGCCGTGCGCACCGGCGCCGAGGTCGTCCTCAACCCGGCCGAGGCCGCGCGCCTCGGCATCGACCCCGGTGACGCCGCCCGCCTGCGCTCGCCCCACGGCGAGGTCACCCTGCCCGTCCGTCTCGACGACGCCAACCCCGCGGGCGTGGCCCACGTGGCCATCGGCGTCCCCGGCGCGGGCGTCGAGCGGCTGCTGCCCTCCGACCGTGGCCCGGTGCGGGTCGAGGTGACGGCCGCCTGATGAACGAGGCTTTCCTCGAGATCCTCGTCAAGGCCATCGTCGTCGTGTTCGTGCTGATCACGGGTTTTGCGTACACCCTGCTGTGGGAGCGCAAGCTGATCGGCCGCTTCCAGGCGCGCTACGGCCCCAACCGCGCGGGCCCGATCGGCTACATGCAGCCGCTGGCCGACGTGGTGAAGCTGATCTTCAAGGAGGACTTCGTCCCGGCGGGGGCCAACCGCCTCCTGTTCCAGATCGCGCCGATGATCTCGGTGTTCGCCGCGGTCTCGGCCGTCGCGGTGATCCCGTTCGGCGGCGATGTCGAGATCCTCGGCTACAACGTCCCGCTGGTGGGCGCCGACCTCAACATCGGCGTGCTCTTCCTGTTCGCGCTCAGCGGCCTCGGCTTCTACGGCCTGATCCTCGGTGGCTGGGCGAGCGGCAACAAGTACAGCCTGCTCGGCGCCGCGCGCACCGCGGCCCAGCTGGTCTCGTACGAGGTGGCCATGGGCCTCTCGGTGATCGGCGTGATCATGATGGCCCAGAGCCTCTCGCTGGTGGACATCGTCCACGCCCAGCAGGACTCCACGTGGTACATCCTCTTCCAGCCGCTGGGATTCGTGATCTTCCTGACGGCGGCCGTGGCCGAGACCAACCGCGCGCCCTTCGACCTGCCGGAGGCCGAGTCCGAGCTGGTCTCCGGCTACCACACCGAGTACGGCGGCCTGAAGTTCGCCATGTTCTTCCTGGCCGAGTACGTGAACATGATCATCATCTCGGCGCTCGGGGCGACCCTGTTCCTGGGGGGCTACTCGGGGCCGTTCCTGCCGGGCTTCCTGTGGCTGATCATCAAGATCGCCGTTCTGCTCTTCCTCTTCATCTGGCTGCGGGCGACACTGCCACGGCTTCGCTACGACCGCCTGATGAAGTTCGGATGGAAGATCCTGCTGCCGCTGGCGACGCTGAACCTGGTGGTCACGGCCATCATCGTCGCCCTGGGATTCTCGAACTGATGGAGACGCGCTGATGGCAATCGACGAGTCACTCAAGGGCTTCGCGGTCACCTTCCGCACGATGCTGCGCAAGCCGGTCACGATCGGCTACCCCGAGCACAAGACGCCCGTCTTCCCGCGCTTCCGCGGCCGCCACCGTCTGTGGACCCACGACAACGGCCTCGAGAAGTGCGTCGGCTGCTCGCTGTGCGTGGCCGCCTGTCCGGCCGACTGCATCCGCGTCGTGGCCGAGGAGAACACGCCCGAGCACCGCGTGTCGTCGGGTGAGCGCTACGCGCGCATCTACGAGATCAACATGGCCCGCTGCATCTTCTGCGGCTACTGCGAGATCGCGTGCCCATTCGACGCCATCACACTCGAGAACGAGTACGAGATGTCCGAGCGCACGCGCGGCGACCTGCTGTACGACAAGCAGATGCTGCTGGCCCCCCACCCCAAGCCGGTGCCCGTCCGCACCGAGGTCCCGTGATCCGGCGCGCTGCACATCACCGCGGATCGGTGCACTAGTGGGTGAGCGCATCGTCTTCACGATCGCCGCCGCGGCGGCGATCGCCTGCGCGATCCAGGTGATCACGTTCAAGGAGCCCTTCCGCGCGACCGTGTCCCTGATCGGGACCCTGCTGTCGCTGGCGGTGATCTTCGTGCTGCTCTCGGCGCCGTTCGTGGCGGCGATCCAGGTGATCGTCTACGCCGGCGCGATCGTGGTGCTGTTCCTGTTCGTGATCGCCTACCTGGGCGAGCGACCGGTGGCCGAGATCGGCGACCGCCTCGGGCGCTATCAGGTGTTCGGGTGGCTCGCGGTGATCATCATCGCCATCCAGGGTGTCGTCGTGCTCGCCACCACCCGGCTCCCCGGCTTCCGCGACGACCCGAAGGTGGTGGACGACATCGGCAGCCCCGAGGCCATCGGCCGCGCGTTCATCGACCACTTCATCGTGGTCTTCGAGGCCACCTCGCTCGCCCTGCTCGTGGCCGCCGTGGGCGCCGTGATGCTGGCCAAGCGCGCGGTGCGCGCGGAGGGCGGGCGATGACCACCTCCGGCGTGCCCCTCGTCTTCTACATCGGCCTGTCGGGCGCCATCTTCCTGATCGGCCTGCTCGGCGTGCTCACGCGGCGCAACCCGCTGCTCCTGCTGCTGGCCGTGGAGCTGATGCTCAACTCGGGCAACCTCGCGCTGGTGGGCTTCAGCCGCTACTGGAACGTCAACGACGGGCAGATCTTCGCGCTCGTCGTGATGGTCGTGGCGGCCACCGAGGTGGTCATCGGGCTCGGCCTGGTGGTCGCCGTCTTCCGTCAACGCCTCGCCCTGGACGTCGACCAGATGTCCTCGATGAAGGGTTAGGGCGGCCGCACTGCTCATCTCCGTTCTCGCCTGGATCGTCCTGGGCCTCCCCCTGCTCGGCTGCGTCGTGCTGTCGGTGTGGCCCGGCGAGCCCGACCGCCGGCTGACCCGTGCCGTGGCGGTGGCGACGCCCGTCCTCGGCTTCGTCGGCACCCTGATCATCTTCATCGTGATGACCACGCGGTCCGCCGAGGACCGCATCGAGATCTCGACCCTGTGGAACTGGGTCCAGACCGACGGCCTGAGCATCGATCTGGCGATCCAGATCGACACGCTCTCGATCCTGATGATGCTGATCATCACCGGGGTCGGCTCGCTGATCATCATCTACTCGACCTCGTACATGGACGAGGACCGCGACTACAAGCGGTTCTTCGCGGAGATGAGCTTCTTCATCTTCGCGATGCTCCTGCTGGTCGAGGCCGCCAACTACTTCTTCCTGATCGTCGGCTGGGGCCTGGTCGGCCTCGCCTCGTACCTGCTCATCGGGTACTACTACGACCGCCCGTCGGCGACCGCCGCCGCCAAGAAGGCGTTCGTGGTCAACGTGATCGGCGACGTCGGCATGGTGCTGGCGGCCTTCCTGCTGGTGCGCGAGCTCGGCACGCTCGACTACCAGGCCGTCTACGCGGCGGCGCCCGCGGGCCTGGGCAAGGGCAGCTACGTCGCCACCGCCGTCTGCCTGCTGCTGTTCGTGGGCGCCGCGGCCAAGAGCGCACAGGTGCCCCTCCACACCTGGCTGCCCGACGCCATGGAGGGCCCCACCCCGGTCAGCGCCCTGATCCACGCGGCCACCATGGTCACGGCCGGCGTCTACATGGTCGTGCGCTCCAACGTGCTCTACCAGCTCGCCCCGTACGCCAGCGACTTCGTGGCGATCACGGGTGCGGTGACCCTCCTGCTCGGCGCGTCGATCGCCATCGTGCAGGTCGACATCAAGCGCGTCCTCGCCTGGAGCACCGTCAGCCAGATCGGCTACATGATCATGGCCGCGGGCCTCGGCCTGTACTCCGAGGCGATGTTCCACCTGATGACCCACGCCTTCTTCAAGGCGCTGCTGTTCCTCTCGGTCGGCATGGCGATCCACGCCCTCGCCGGCGAGCAGAGCCTCGACAAGATGGGCGGCCTCGGCCGCACGCTCAAGTTGACGGCCCTCGCCGTGCTCGTGGGCTGTCTGGCCATCTCGGGCATCCCGCCCTTCGCCGGCTTCTGGAGCAAGGACGCCATCCTCTCCACCGCGCTCGACACGGGCCCCCTCGGGGTGGTGCTCGGGCTGCTGGGCATGGTCGGCGCCGGGATGACGGCCTTCTACATGTTCCGTCTCTTCTTCCGGGCCTTCACCGGACCCGAGCCCGAGGGCGGATATCACCCCCACCCACACCCGCCGAGCATGATCATGGTCTACCCGGTGATGGTGCTCGCCGTGCTCGCGACGATCGGCGGCCTGGTGGACATCCCCGGCGTCTGGAACCCGTTCGGCGACTGGCTGGAGCCGGCTCTGACGGCGGCGCCGGGCTACGAGGCCACCACCGGTGAGGAGTGGTTCGCGACCATCACCAGCCTGATCCTGGTCGGCGTCGGCGTGAGCGTCGCCTGGTGGCTCTTCAAGGCCGATCCCCAGCGGCGCCTGCGTTTGGCCGGCACCGCGACCACCGCGCGCACCGTGCTCCACGACCAGTACCGCTTCGACGACGTCTACGAGGACGCGTTCGTCCAGACCGGCCGCGACCTCGGCGACGTGCTCGCGAACGACGTCGAGCGCGTCGCGGTGCAGGGCTCCCTCGAGGGCACCGCGCGCGGAGTGGTGGACATCGGCCGCGGCCTCGCGGTGCTCCAGTCCGGCCTGGTGCGCGGCTACGTGCTGGCCATGGTGGCCGGCGTCGCGATCATCGGCATCGTCTTCAGCCTGGCGGTGCGGTAGTGCCCTGGATGTCCGCCATCGTCCTCCTGCCGATCCTGGGCGCCGCCGCGCTGCTGATGGTGCCGCCCTCGCCCGAGGGCAACGTGATGTCCCGGCTCTTCGCGCTGGCCACGGCGGGCGGGACCCTGGTGCTCGTGGCGATCATGCTCGGGCTCTTCGATCGCCAGGACGGCGAGCTCCAGTTCGTGGACAACGTCAGCTGGGTCTCGCAGGTCGGCCTCTCGTGGGACGTCGGCGTGGACGGCATCTCGCTCTGGCTGGTCGTCCTCACCGCCGCCCTGTTCTTCCTCGGCATCGTGGCCGCCACGTGGCGCATGCCGGCCGAGCGCCCACGGGCCTATCTGGCCATGCTGCTGCTCGCCGAGGGCGGCCTGATGGGCGTCTTCGCGGCCGGCGACCTGGTGCTCTTCTACATCTTCTGGGAAGCGATGCTCATCCCGTTCTACTTCCTGATCGGGATGTGGGGCGACGAGGGCCGCGCCCGGGTCACGGCCAAGTTCGTGATCTACACCATGGTCGGCAGCCTGCTGATGCTGGTCTCGATCCTGGCGACGGCCTTCTTCGCACGGGACATCACCGGCCAGTTCACGTTCAACATCCACGACCTCGCCGGCGTGTCGTTCTCGGACACCCAGAGCACGTGGCTCTTCCTCGGCTTCGCCCTGGCCTTCGCGATCAAGCTGCCCCTGTGGCCCTTCCACGGATGGCTGCCGGGCGCCTACCGGACCGCGCCGATCCTGATCACCGGACTGATGGCGGCCGTGATGAGCAAGGCCGGCGTCTACGGCTTCCTGCGCATCGGTCTGCCCCTCTTCCCCGAGGGCGCGAGCCGCTTCACGATCCCGATCGCGATCCTGGCCGTGATCGGCATCGTCTACGGCTCCCTGCTCGCGTGGCGCGCGCCCACCATGCGGCTGCTGATCGCGTACTCGAGCCTCGCCCACCTCGGGTTCATCATCCTCGGCATCGTCGTCATCGACGTGCAGGCGTCCCAGGGGGCGGTGCTGCAGATGGTCAACCACGGGATCGTGGTGGCCGCGGCCTTCGCCATCCTCGCGGCCATCAATCGCGCGGAGCCCGACGACCGGCTGGACGGCATCGGCGGTCTGGCCGCCGGCGCCCCGCGCCTGACCGGCATCTTCCTGATCGTGGCGATGGCCTCGCTGGCCATCCCCGGGTCCAACTCCTTCGCGGGCGAGTTCCTGATCCTGACGGGCGTCTTCCGCCAGTACTGGTGGCTCACCGCGCTCGCCTGCATCGGCATCATCTACGCCGCCGTCTACATGCTGCGGCTCTACCAGTCGAGCATGAACGGCCCCAGGAAGGGCGGCACGGGCCGGCAGGCCGAGCTGCGCGCGTTCGACCTCGTGGTGCTGCTGCCGATCGTCGCGGTGATGCTGTTCATCGCGCTCTGGCCCAAGGCCATCGTGGGGGCCACCACCGACAGCATCGAGCGCGCCGTGGCGCCCGCGCAGGTGGCCGCCGACCGGCCGGCCGACCAGATCCGCGTGCGCGTCCCGGCCAACCCGCCCCCGTCCGCGCAGCCCCTGCCCGGCGATCCCATTCCCGCCGCCGCGACGGTGCAGCCGTGAGCGATCTGAACGTCGTCGCCGCCACTCCGGAGATCATCGCCGGCGGCACCGCCACGCTCGCGTTCGGCGTCGGGCTACTGCCGGGCCGATTCGCGCGGCGCCACGGGCCCGCGGCGCTCGGCCTGGCCGGCATCACCGCCGCCATCGTCATGTCCGTCGTGCTGTGGGGCGACCGGCAGGAGGCGTTCAACGGGGGGCTGCGCGCCGACCGCTTCAGCCTGATCTTCAACATCATCTTCCTCGCGTCGGCCGCGCTGACGATCCTGCTGGCCTGGCGCGAGCCCGCCGCGGTCGACCGCCGCGGCGAATACGTCGGCCTGATCCTGATCTCGGCCACCGGCATGATGCTGGTCGCCGGCGCCGGCGACCTGATCGGCATCTTCCTGGGCATCGAGATCCTCTCGGTGGCCCTCTACGTGCTGTGCGCGCTCGAGGTGTGGCGCGAGAAGTCGCTCGAGGCCGGCCTCAAGTACCTGATCACCGGCGCCGTCGGCGCCTCGGTGCTGCTCTACGGCCTGGCCCTCCTGTTCGGCGCCACCGGCACCCTGAGCCTGTCCGAGATCGGCGTGCAGCTGCAGGGCACCTCGTTCACCGGCGAGCCGCTCGTGGTGGCGTCGATGGTGCTGATCGCGTGCGGCCTGGCCTTCAAGGCGTCAGCCGCCCCGTTCCACATGTGGACGCCCGACGTCTACGAGGGCGCGCCCACCACGGTCACCGCCTTCATGTCGACGGCCACCAAGGCGGCCGCGTTCGCGGCCTTCCTGCGGATCTTCTCCGGGCTCATGCCCGACCTGCAGACCGACTGGACCGCGGCCATCTGCACCGTTGCGGTGCTGAGCATCGCGGTCGGCAACATCGCGGCCCTCGTGCAGACCAACATGAAGCGGATGCTCGCCTACTCGAGCATCGCCCAGGCCGGCTACCTCCTGATCGGCGTCGCCACCGGCACCCTCCAGGGCGCCGAGGCGGTCATCTACTACCTGCTCGCCTACGGCGTCATGACGATGGCCGCGTTCGCCGTGGTGATCATCCGCGAGCGCGAGGTGGAGGACGGCGACTCGCTCAACGCCCTCACCGGCTACGGCCGCGCCCGCCCGGTGCTCGGCATCGTGATGACGCTGTCCATGCTCTCGCTGGCCGGGTTCCCGCCGCTCGCCGGATTCGTCGGCAAGTTCCTGCTCTTCGGCTCGGCTGTCGAGGCCGGCATGTGGTGGCTCGCGGTGATCGGGGCGGTCGGCAGCATGATCAGCCTCGGCTACTACCTGCGCGTCGTGACCGTGATGTGGGCTCCCGAGCCCGAGGGCGGCATCAAGAAGGTCCTCAACATCCCCGGCCCGGTGGGCCTCGCCACCGTGAGCTGCGGAGTGGGAGTGATCGTCCTCGCGGTGATGGCCTCGCCGATCCTGGAGGCCTGCCGCGGCGCCGCCGAGGCGCTGCTCGCCCCCTAGCGGGATTCCCCCTGGCGGGCCTTCACCACGATCTGGATCGCGGTGAGCACGAGGAGGACCGCGAAGCCGATTCTGAGCGCTCTCTCGGGAGCTGCGTCGGCGAGGAGGGCTCCGGCGATGGCCGTGGCGATCGAGACGAGGCCGATGATCGAGGCATCGGCCCAGCGGACGGTGCCCTCCCTGGTCTGGCGCCACGAACCGAGGACCGCGACCGGGACGATCGCCAGCAGGGACGTCGCCTCCGCCTGAAGCTGGCCCAGCCCGAGCACCAGGGTCAGCGTGGGCACGAAGATCACCCCGCCGCCCACGCCGAAGAGCCCGGCCATCGACCCGGCTGCGACGCCGAGCGCGATGACCAGCAGGGCCTCGGCGATCACCCGATCACCAGCCGCGCGGCCACGACGAGCAGCAGTCCCGCGAACGCGTAGCTCAGACTCCGCGTCGAGATGCGGCTCTTCATCTCCACTCCGGCCCACACGCCCGCCATGGCGGGCAGGCCGACGAGGATCGCGGTGGCCCAGTGGACGTTGCCCAGCGCCCCGTGGGCGGCCGCGCCGGCGGTGGCGGTGAAGATGATCGCCGCCAGGGAGGTGGCGGTGGCGACCCGGGCGTCATAGGCCAGCAGGCCGAGCAGCAGCGGGACCATCACCAGCCCGCCGCCGACGCCGAACAACGAGGCGAACCCGCCCGCCGCGAGGCCGATCAGCACCAGGCGCAGCAGGCGATCGACGCCCCGGAGCGGGGTGCTAGGGTCGGCCGTCGTGAGCCTTTCCGATCGCCGCCTCGGCGATGCACTGGCGCCCTTTCGTGGCCGACTCGCGGACACGGCGGTCTTCTGCGACTTCGACGGCACCCTCGCGCCGATCGTGCCGCGCCCCGAGGACGCCCGGCTGCTGGACGGCGCGCGCGAGGCCGTCGTCGCCCTGGTTCCCGTGGCGGGGCTGGTCGCGTTCGTCAGCGGCCGCGGCCTGGCCGACCTCGAGCGGCGGGTCGGCATCGCGGGAGTCGCCTACGCCGGCAACCACGGCATGGAGCTGCACCGGGTGGGTCAGGAGCCCGAGCTCGCGGCGGGGGTGGCCGAGCACGTGTCCTCCATCGCGTCCTTCGTCGAGCAGTGGCCCGACACCCGCCTCGCGGCCGGGGACCTGCGAATGGAGGCGAAGGGCGCGACGCTGAGCGTCCACGCCCGCGGCGCGCACGACGCCGAGGTGGCGCGGCTGCTGCTGGCCCAGATCGCCTCGGAGGCGCTCGACCGCGGACTCGTGCCCACCTCCGGCCGCGAGGTGCTGGAGATCCGGCCCCCGGTCGCCGTCGACAAGGGCACCGCGGTCCGCGCGCTCCTGGCCGACAGCGGGGCCGGGGCCGCGATCTACATCGGTGACGACCGCACCGACGCCGACGCGTGGGACGCTCTGCGCGCCCTGCGGGCGGCGGGGGCCCTGGACGCGACCCTCGGGGTCGCCGTGGCCAGCGGCGAGGTCTCGCCGACGGTCCGCGAGGCCGCCGATGTGGAGGTCGCCGGCCCCCCGGGGGCGCTCGAGGTGCTGCGCCGGCTGCGTCACGTGTAGTCCGGCGGCGTCACCCCGGCGGCGCGCAGCCGCTCGGCCCGGGTCCGCGCCAGCTCCGGCCACCCCCAGGTGTTGCCCACGCTCTCGGGGCGGGCGCCCGCCCTGCGCGCCACGAGCACTCCGAAGCGCACCAGGTCGAGCGCGTCCCCCGAGTGGGCGTCGGCGCCGATCGTCAGCCGCACGCCCGCGTCCAGCGCCCGGCGGGCCATGCCGGAGTCGAGGTCCAGGCGGCGCGGCTGCCCGTTGACCTCCAGGAAGGTGCCCGTCGCGGCGGCCGCGGCGACCATCCGATCGACGTCGATCGGCGCCGATGCGCGGCGGCCCAGCATGCGGCCCGTGGGGTGCCCGATCGTGTCGACGAACGGGCTCGCGATGGCGCTCTCCACCCGGGTCGTGACGCGCTCGGCATCCTGGGTCAGCGCCGAGTGCATGCTGGCGGTGACCCAGTCGAAGCCGGCGAGCAGCTCGTCGTCGAAGTCGATGCGGCCGTCGGCGAGGATGTCAACCTCGGTGGCCCGCAGCACCCTGATGTCGGTGTGCCGGGCGGCGACCTCGGCGATCTCCTCCCACTGGCGGTGCACCCGATCGCGGTCCAGTCCGCCCGCCATGGCGAGGTTCTGCGAGTGGTCGCTGATCGCGAGGTACGCATAGCCGCGGGTCCGGGCGGCCTCCACCATGGCCGCGACGCTCTCGGTGCCGTCGCTCCAGGTGGTGTGCGCGTGGAGCTCTCCGCGCAGGTCCTCCCGCGTCACCAGCGCCGGCAGCGGTCCGCGCAGCGCCGCGTCGATCTCGCCGATGTCCTCGCGCAGCTCCGGGGGGATCGGATTGAGGCCGAGCGCGGCGTACACCCCGTCCTCGTCTGCGTGGGTGGCCGTCCCGGAGGATCCGGTGATGCCGTGCTCCGACACCGAGAGCCCCCGCCGGACGGCCAGCTCGCGCAGCCGGATGTTGTGCGCCGCCGAGCCCGTGGCGTGCTGGAGCAGGTTGCCGAAGGAGGCCCGCGGACCCACCGCCAGCTCCAGCTGCACCCCGGCGTGCGTGGCGACCGCGACGCGCGCATCGCCCCGGGCGGTAACCGACTCGACCACGGGCAGGGACACGAGGGCTTCGAGCAGGTCGCCCGGGCGCTCGGCGGTCCCCACCAGGTCGATGTCGTGGACCGACTCGCGGCCGCGCCGCAGGCTGCCGGCCACCACGACGCGCGATCCCGGGACCGCGCGCCGCAGCGCCGCGGCGACCTCCTCGGCGATGGGCAGCGCCCGCCCCAGCGGGACCCGCTCGGGCGCGCCGCCCTCGGCCGCGCGGCGCGCGAGGCCCTCCGCGATGCGCGTCAGGGTGCCCGGGCCGAAGCCGGCGAGGCCGGCCACTCGCCCGTCCGCGAGCGCGAGCGCGAGCTCGTCGAGGTCGCGCACGCCCAGCTCGCCCCAGAGCGCCATCGCACGCTTGGGCCCGATCCCCTCGATCCGCGCGATCTGGGCCACGCTCTCGGGTATCCGCTCGCGCAGCTTCGCCAGCGCGGCGATGTCCCCGGTCTCGCCCAGCTCGACGATCTTCGACTGCAGGGTGGCGCCGATGTCGGGCAGGTCGGTGGCGCGCTTGTCGAGCGCCATCCGTCCGACGGACTCGGGCGTCGAGCGGATCCGGGCCGCGGCGCGCCGGTAGGCGAGCACGCGGTGGCGGTCGGCGCCCTCCATCTCCAGGAGATCGCCGAGCACCTGGAACCGGTCGGCGATCTCGGTGTTCGTGGGCGGCGCTCCGGGCATGCCGGAGAGTCTAGGAGCCGGTGTCCCGAGTCATGGGACCGCGCGGGAACCGCTCACGAACCGACGTCAGCGCTCGACCTCGATGGCCTCGTCGGTCGCGGCGGAACGCAGCGACTCCACGATCTGGCGCGCCTCCTCCGGATCGTTCGTGACCCGGCGCAGCCGCTCCGCCAGCGAGAGCGCCACGTTCACGTGGCCGCCGTCGTCACCGAGCTCGGGATCCTCGACCACGATGCCGCGTTCGAGGAGGCGGGCGGTCAGGAGTAGCGCGCTGCGTTCATCACCGGTCATGGGATGGATGATCCCCCCTCTCCATGATGGCGAAAACAGGGTCGCATGAACGATCCGTAAAGGGAAAGGCGGTGTTCGCGGTGAACCTGGATGAACGTTGCGGGCGCGTGCCCCTCCGGCTGCCGCGGATCACACATGGACGCGGCACTTCCGGGGTTCGGGGCCGGCGCGGTCGCTGCTAGGGTGCCGAGGGTTCGCCGGGAGGTCGGAATTGCAGGTCTTGGGCTCGCGCCGGGGGGGTCTGTTCACCCTCACCGTCGCCGCCATCGCGCTGGTGGTCGTCGCGGCCTTCGCCATCTGGCAGCTCGTGGAGCGGCCGTCGGTGGATCCGATCACGCCCGCGCCCGGGGCCTCGGTCTCCGACCAGCACCCGACGATCACGGTCGCCGTCCCCTCCGACGCGCGGTTGGCCGACCTGCGCGTGACCGTCGACGGCCGCGACGCGACCGCGGCGGCGCGCAGCGACGCCGGCCACCTCGCCGTCGTGGCGCCGGCAAAGCTCCGGGAGGGCACCCACTCGGTGAGCGTCAGCTTCTCGAGCAGCAACGTCTTCGCCCGCACGGTCAGCAAGACGTGGGACTTCACGGTCAACACCTCCCCGCCGAAGCTGAAGCTGACCTCGCCCGGCCCCGAGGCCCTCCTCGCCCGCAGGGCGGTGAGGTTCGCCGGCACCGCGGAGCCCGGCAGCACCGTGAAGGTGGCCTACGCCAAGGGCTCGACCGCGGTCACCGCGGCGGCCGACGGCGCCTGGAAGGTCGTGGCCCGGCTCCCCGAGGGCGCCGTGACCGCGACGGTCACGTCCACCGACGCCGCGGGCAACTCGACCTCGAGCGCCCGTCGTGTGGCGGTGGACACCACCGCCCCCACGATCGACGTGAGCGCCCCGGCCCGCGGCGCGAAGATCACCGAGACCGACCAGCCCCTGGTGTACGGCACGGTTCGCTCGGACAACCCCCGCGCGCTGACGTACACGGTGAGGGTCAACGGCGCGAAGGTCTCCGCCGTCAAGGGCATCGACGCCGCGTCGCCCAGCTCGCTCGCCGGGACCTACGGGCAGACCGCCTCGACCCCGACGCCCCTCGAGATCGACGGTCGCCGTTTTGCCCTCGCCGTCGGAACGCTGCCGCAGGGCACCAACCGGATCGTCCTGACGGCCAGGGACCGCGCCGGCAATGCCGCGAAGGTCACCCGGGTCGTCCGGGTCAACAGCACCGACGAGTTCGGCGTGGCGGACATGGTCGCCGGCGCGCGCGGCGCCGACGTGGTCGCGCTGCAGAAGCGCCTGCGCGAGTCGAAGGTGTACCCCAAGAAGGCAAAGCTCACCGGCGTCTACGACCCGACCACGAAGAAGTCGGTCACCCGGTACCAGAAGCGGTTCCACCTGCGGATGACCGGCGTGGTGGACGCGCGGACGCGCTCCGCCATGGTGGGCCGCATCGTCGTCAACCTCGGCCAGCGCAAGCTGCGGCTGATACGCGACGGGCGCGTCGTGAACACCTACAGCATTGCCGTGGGCCAGCCCGCGCACCCCACGCCGACCGGTGAATACGAGGTCAACGACAAGCAGAAGAACCCGGCCTGGTATCCGCCGGACTCCCCGTGGGCCGCCGAGCTCAGCACCATCCCTCCCGGCCCGGGCAACCCCCTCGGCACGCGCTGGATCGGCACGACGGCCCCCGCCATCGGCATCCACGGCACCTACGCCGACTCGTCGATCGGGTACGCCGCGAGCCACGGCTGCATGCGCATGCACATCCCGGACGTGGAAGCGCTCTTCGACCAGGTCCAGCTCGGGATGAAGGTCAGCATCCGCTCATGACCCCCACGGGTGGTCGTCTCATCGCGGTCACGGATGACGACTGGGACGACCGCGTGCTCGGCGGCGACCTGCCGGTGCTGGTCGATTTCTGGGCGCCGTGGTGCGTGCCCTGCACCAAGATGGAGCCCGCGATCCACGAGCTGGCCGAGCGCCACGCCGACCATCTGACGGTCGCGACGCTGAACGTGGACGACAATCCGGACACGGCCGGGCGCTACGACGTCCTCTCCCTGCCGACCCTCGTACTCTTCAAGGGCGGCGCGCCGGTCGAGCGCATCACCGGCGCCGCCAAGCCGAAGCGGCTCGAGGCCGCTGTCGGCCCCCATCTCACCGACTAAGGACCCGCCGCGATGCCCGCCATCTATTTCCGCCTCGGAAACGTCCAGCCCTTCGCCGACATGAGCACGGAGCGCCCCGAGGAGGGGATCACGATCGTGAAGGGTGACGGCAAGATCGTCGGCCTGCGCCTCGACACGCCCGAGCAGGTCGTCGGTCTGCCGGGGATCATCGAGCGCCTCGGCCTGGATGCCGAGCGCGTATGGGCGCGGCTGCGCGCGGACGACGACGTGATGCTCGGCGCGCGCGCCGCCACCTGGGGCGGCGGCGGCGCCTAACAATTTCCAAACAATTCGGCCGTGATGTTCGGCGACCCCGCCCGTTGGTCCGGTGCACAGACCGACGGGACGGGGGAGCCACATGGGCCACGGACGCGGGACGCCCGGTTCTTCGGCGGCCGAGAACGGTGACCGCAAGCTGCGGCACCTGATGGCCGGTGACTTCCTGCTCTACGAGGTCACCGCCGATCGTGAGCTGAGGGTGCTCCGTTTCCCCCGCCGCCTCACCCCTCCCGCAGGGTCCTCCGGTCCAGCTTTCCCGAGGGGAGCCGCGGGAGCGCCGCCCGCACCGTGACCGATTGGGGCGCGGAGTGGGCATCAAGTTCCCGCGCCACGTGTCGCCGCAGCTCGGCCGTCGGGTCCTCGTCGCCCAGGCCCGCGCTCAGCACGACGAAGGCGGCGACCCGCACCAGACCGTCGGGCCCGGGTCGTCCCACGACCGCGGCGTCGGCCACCGCGGGATGCTCCAGCAGCGCGGCCTCGACGCGGGTGGGGCTCACCCACTGCGCGTCCACCTTGAAGAGGTCGTCCGCGCGCCCGAGGTGCCGGTAGACGCCCGCGTCCTCGCTGAGCACGTCGCCCATCCGCAGCCAGGAGCCGATCACCAGCTCGCGTGTCTCCTGCGCCCGCCGCCAGTAGCCCGAGGTGTTGGAGGCGCTTCGTATCCACAGGCGTCCCGGGGTGCCCGGTTCCACCGCGCGCCCGTCCTCGTCGGCGAGCTTCACCTCGACGCCGTCGACCACGCGGCCGAGGGTGCCCGGCAGCGGTTCGCCCGGGCGCGTGGAGATGACGATGTTGGAGCACTCCGAGCATCCGAGGCCTTCGATCAGGTCGACGCCGGCCACGGTGCGCAGCCGGTCGGCCACCGACGGCGGCAGGCTGTCGCCCGAGGAGACGGCCGCGCGCACGCCCGCGAGGACGCCCGGGTCCGGGTGACGCTCCAGGAAGCGCGCGAGCTGCGACCAGAAGGTCGGCACGCCGGTGAGCACCGTCACCCTCTCGCGCGCGACGACGCCGAGCACGGCGCGCGGCGTGGGCAGCACCCCGCTCAGCACGGCCGTCGCTCCGCTGCCGATCACCCGGAAGAACCCGTTGCCGAAGCCCAGCGAGGTGAACAGGCGGGCGACCGAGTGGCACCGGTCGCCCGGTTCCAGGCCGAGCACCCCGCGCGCGTAGGTCTCCACGCCGGTCCGCATGTCGCGGTGGGCGTGCATCGCCCCCTTCGGCCGGCCGGTCGAGCCGGACGAGTAGACGAGGTACGCGAGATCCTCCGGATGGACGGGGACGATCGGCGCGGGCGCCCCCCGGTCGAGCGCGACGCCGGTGACCACAGCGGCTCCGAGGGGGTCCGGCACCTCGTGGTCGGCCACGACCACGGCGGGCTCGCAGTCGTCGATCACCTGGGCCAGGCGGACCGGGTCGCCGAGCGGGTTGACCGGCACCGGCACCGCCCCCATGCGCGCCGCGCCGAGGAAGGCCTGGAGCCAGGCCCGGCCGTCCCGCAGCGCGATCACCACCCGGTCGCCGCGTCGCGCCCCGGCTGCGGCGAGCGCGCCGGCGGCGCGGGCGGACGCATCCGAGAGCTCACGGAAGGTCCACGTCCCGGTCTCGTCGATGGCGGCCGGCGCGTCCGTCAGCGCGCCGTCCGCGTGACGCTCGACGATCAGCGTCACCAGGTTGTGCTCGGCCCGCGCGCTGCGCGGAACCGACGGCGGCCCGTCGGCGGGAGCCGCCCTGGGGAGGGCGGCTCCCGCGAGCGCCTCCAGCGCCTCCGGTGGAACCCGCGACGGCAGCACCAGCACGGCGTCGGTGACTCCCGCGGACCCGTGCGCGTCCAGCGCGCCGCGCAGATCGTCCGGGGCCGCCACGATCCCGGTGCCCGCCAGCCAGCGCATCAGGGCCGACGGGGTCGTGCCCAGCGCCCGCGCCTCGGGGGCCAGCCAGCCCAGGGCCTCGCGGAGCGAGGGGACCGGGAGGACGAAGGTGTAGAGCGCGCAGGCCAGGGGCTCGCGCCCGGCGCGACGCCGGACGGCGTCCGCGATCGCCCGCCGCCGCGCCACCTCAGGCGGGTCGGCGAAGGCCACCACGATCCCGTCGGCCTCCTCACCGGCCAGGCCCAGCAGCCGCGGCCCGTGCGCCGCGAGCCAGATCGGCGGGCCGCCGGGGCGCGCGGGGGGCGGCTGGTTGGGCGGCGCGTCGGCCGCCCCTGTGAACATCCCCCGCATGGTCCGGAGCGCCTCCCGCACCGCGCGCGTCCGCGCGCCCGGCGGGGCGAAGGGGATCCCGAACGCCCGGTGCTCGGGGATGTCCGAGCCGGTCCCCAGGCCGACGACCAGGCGCCCACCGCAGATGACGTCGATGATCGTGAGCGCCTTCGCGGCCACGGCGGGGGGCCGGTAGCTGGCCGACAGGACCACCGTTCCGAGGCGCACCCTCCGCGTCGCGGCGGCGAGTGCCGCGAGGGTGGTCAGCGCGTCGAAGGTGGGATCGTCCTTCCGGCGCCCCGGCGACTGCAGGTGGTCGTTGACCCAGACGCCGTCGAAGCCGAGATCCTCCGCCCGGCGGGCCATCGCCAGGATCTCGGGCCAGGTCGATCCGTATTGGGGAACCCGCACCCCGATCGACGGGCCGCCGGCCACCGTGGACCTCCTGTTCGGCTAGCCGGTGCCCAGCACGACGATCACCTCGGCGCCCGAGGGGGCCGCGGACGAGACCGCGCCGCCGGGGAGCGCCGCCACGGCGTCGATGAGCAGGTCCTTCGCGACCCGCTCGGCGGCGGGCCGCTTGCCCGAGCGGAAGTACACGGTCAACACCGAGGCCGAGGGCGCGTTGCCCGTCACCACGCCGGTGTAGCCGAGACCCTCGGCCTGGCCCGCGACGTCGGCCGCATAGCCCGCCTTGCTGGTTCCGTTGAGCACCGCGAGGGAGATGGCCGAGCGCTCGGGCGGCAGCACCGGCTGCTCCGCCGTGCTGGTCGCCGGGGCCGGCGTCGTGCGCGTGGTCGTCCCCTTGCCACCGGTCGTCACCGACCCGGTGTCACCCGTGTCGGCCGGCGTCGCCGGCGGGATCACGGTGGTCGGCCCGCTGTCCCCGCGCCAGACCCAGCCGCCCACGAAGCCGATGATCAGACACGAGACCACCAGCACCACGGGGCGCACCCAGGGACGACTGCCGGCCTGCCCGGGCGGCGGGTCGGGTGGGGCGGGATCGAGGTCGGCAGTCATGCTGAGGGCGGCACCGGTCGCGATGCTACCGGGAACGCCGGTCGGCACGGTGACATTGTGTGCGCCGACCCGAGTGCTAAGGTGGCGCTCGGTCGCACCACACCGCACTGACGGCGAACGGATCCCAGGTCCCTCGTCGATGTGTACACGACCAGGCGGCACGCGAGCCGCGACGCGCCGGAGTCCACGCACCGGCATGCGCGCGTGCCCTGGAGGACGGCACGAGATGCCCGACGGAGTGCATTCCACTACTGAGACGACCGCCGTGATTGCGCCCGGCGAGGAACTCGCGCGGGCGCTCGCGGAGCCGGCCGCGGCCTGGCCCGACGTCGTGCTGCGCCCCCACCAGCTCGAGGCCCTCGACGAACTTGCCGCCCGCCTGCAGCACGGCGCCACGCGGACGTGGGTGGACGCGCCGACCGGATCGGGCAAGACGATCATGTTCCTCGCGCTCGCCCAGGCCCTGGGCGGCAGCGCCCTGGTGCTGGTGCCCCGGCGGAACCTGGCCGAGCAGACCGACGCGGCTCTGGTGCGCCACTTCACCGCGATCACGGCCAACCCGGAGGGCCCGGACGCGGTCGGGAGACCCGGCGTCACCGTCTGCACCTACCAGGCGGCGCTGCGGCACCAGGACGACATGGACTGGGAGTCGGTGGACCTGCTGATCTGCGACGAGGCCCACGCCACGTTGGGGGCGCAGACCCGCAAGCTGCTGGACCGCGCGAGGAACGCCGTCGTGGTCGGATTCACCGCCACCGGGGCCACCACCACCGGCCACGTGGAGCAGGTCTTCGGCCCGGTCGCCGCCACCCTCGACCGGATGTCGGCGATCGAGCGCGGCATCCTGTGCCCCCTGCGCTCGCTGCGCGTGGAGCGGGCCCTCGACCTGTCGGACGTGGCCCGCGTCCGCGGCGACTTCGACCAGGCCAGCCTCGGACGGGCGCTCGACCGGGCGCGCTGGCACCGTGCCTGCGCCGACGTCTGGGCGGAGCACTTCCAGCCCCTCAAGCTGGCCGGGGTGGCCTACACCGCGACCGTCGCGCAGGCTCACGCGCTGGCCGAGGAGCTCACCGAGCGCGGCGTCCGCGCCGCGGCGGTCTCGGGTCAAACGCCCGCGCGGGAGCTGCAGCGCGTGCTGTTCGACTTCGCCTCCGAGCGGATCGACGTGCTGTGCAACGCCGACCTGCTCACCGAAGGATGGGACGAGACCCGGGCGGCTGTGGTGATGCACCTGGCGCCCACCACCTCCGAACGGGTCTTCGTGCAGCGCCTCGGGCGCGTGATGCGGCCGGCGCCCGACAAGGAGGCGGTGTCGGTCGAGTTCCTGCCCATGGGCGATCCGATGGGCGTGCAGACCAGCCACGAGGTCTTCGGGCTCGGGTGGTACAAGCCACTCGGCCGGGTCGCGGGGCCGCCCGAGTCGGGCGAGCGCGGCAAGCTGGCCAAGGCCGCCGCCCTGCTGTCGGGCCGCGAGGGCGATTCGGCGAAGCTGGTGAACCCGGCCGCCGCCCCCGGCCTGATCGCCGCCGGCCTGGCCGACGGCGGTTGGCGCGAGGCGGATCCGGGTCTGCTGCCGGTGAACCTGATGGAGGAGTGGGTCCAGGCCGCGAGCGCCGACGTGACCGTGGACGAACTCATCGACCGCGTCACGGCCGGTGTCGATCCGCTCGCCGCGGTGCCCTGGTGGGCGCTCAGCGGCCTCGTCGCGCGCCGCCTGCTGGACGGGGCCGACCAGCCGCTGTGGCGGGCCTGGGCCACCGCTCTGCTGGTTCAACCCGACCTGCGCCGCGCCCTTCCCGACGACGTTCCGCGCCGGGTGCTCGACCGGCTGCGCATGACCTCCCGCGAGCGGTTGCGCGCGCTGTGGTGGCACGCCGACCAGTCCGGCCACTGGGAGCGGCTCGCCACGCTCGAGCAGCTCGGCCGCTCGAGCGACCGCCGCCGCCGCTGGTCGGCCCTCGACGAGGCCTCGGTGTGGGCGCCGAGCTGGGCCTGGGACGTCTCGCGCGTACTCGCCGACGGCACCCGCCCGGGACGCAACCAGGAGGTCGCGCGGATCGCCGCCTGGGAGGCGCACCACCTGATCTCCAACGGCGGTGAGCTGACGCTGATCGGCCAATGGCTGCGCGCGGCCGGCGAGCCCCCGCCCGACCCGGTGCCGCCGGAGGATCCGACGGCGCTCCGCCTGGGGCAGACCGCCCGCCTGCTGGTGGTGCTCGGCCCCGGTGACGTGCCGCTGCGCAGCGAGCACCTGCGCCTGGCCGGGCGGGCCGCCGGCTCGGTGGGGGGATGGGCGCAGCTGCGCGGCCACCTCGACGCCCTGGACCTCTCCAGCCCCGACGCCCGCCGGGCGATTCGCGCCGCGGTGGGGGCGATGCAGCCCAAGGCGCTTCTCTCGCGCCGGGCCTGGAACGCGCTCAGGACGCGCCTGCCCCGCCTGCCCGAGCCGGAGGTGGCAGGAGTCGGCGAGCAGCGCAAGCGCGCCGCCGGAGACGAGGGTGCCGCGACACCCGCCCGCCCGCGCCGGCGCCGCCGCCGCCGTCTGCGGAGCGACGGGGCCGTGGAGGGCGCGACCACGACGACGCCCACCGAGGGGCAGCCTCAGCGACGCGACCCGTCTTCGCCGGAGGGCGCCGCGGCCGGCGCGCCGGGCGAGAGCGCCCCGGCCGCCCGCAAGCGCCGCCGCCGGCGGCGGCGGCCGCGCGGCACGGGATCGGGCGCCCAGGGCGGCGCCGCGGGGCCGTCGGACGCATCGACGCCGCCGCCCGCCTCGTGAGCCCCATGGGCGGCGACCACTCGGAGAGCGTGGCGGACGAGCTCTGGAACCGGGTGCGGACCATGGCCGCGCGGGCCGCGCGCCTGGAGCAGGCCGACGCTCTCGGGGAGCTGGACGAGGAGGGGCGCGGTCGCCTGGTCGCGCTGAGGATGCGCTGCTCGCGCGCCACCGAGCGCGCGCAGCTCGCCGACGAGATCGCCGATCGGTTCGCGGAGGTCCGGGCGGAACGCGCCCGGGCATTCACAGCTTCCTCTACGGGAGATACGCGGCGACTCTAAGCATCGCCTAACGCGCCCTTCACGATCGCCCGGTACAACCTGTCCCGTGAGTGACGCCCTTCCGCCCCTCGAGCCGCGGCCCCCGGCCGAGGGCCTGCCGCCCTTGGGGCCGCGTCCCAGCTCGTCGTCCCACCTGCCTCCGCTCGACGGTCCGCCCGACTCGTCCCCGCCGCCTCCGGCGCCGGGCGACCGCACGCGCGAGCTGCCGCCGATCGACGCGGAGTCGCGCGCGACCACGACGGCGCAGCTGAAGCCGCTTCCTCCGCGCCCCTCGGGGCGCCGCGCGGGAACGGCCGTGCTGGTGAGCCTGGCGGTGCTCGGCGCCGGCGTCGTCGGGGGCCTCTCCGCGCGCGCCTTCGACGATGGCGGCAGCAGCCCGGCGCCGGTCGTGGAGACACCCGCTGCGGTCCCCACCCCCAGCGCCTCCTCGAGCACCACCAGCGACAGCATCGCCAACGTCGTCGCGCAGGCCGCGCCGTCCGTGGTCCAGGTGCAGAGCTCCACGGGCCAGGGCAGCGGCGTCATCGTCGAGCCGTCGGGCCTGATCGTGACCAACAACCATGTCGTGCGTGGCGACACCACCGTCACCCTGATCACCTCCGACGAGCGCCGTGTGCCGGCGACGGTCATCAGCGCCGACCAGCGACAGGATCTCGCGATCCTGAAGCCCGAGGGCGCCGTGGGCCGTGGGGCCGAGCTCGCCGAGGAGGTCGACGGCGGCCTGCGCCAGGGCGACCGGGTCTTCGCGATCGGCAGCCCCTTCGGTCTGCAGGGCACGGTCACGGCGGGCGTGGTCAGCGCCCTCAGCCGCACCAATCAGGAGGGCGTCCCGATGATCCAGATCGACGCCCCGATCAACCCCGGCAACTCCGGCGGCGGCCTCTTCGACCTGCGCGGCCGCCTGGTCGGCATCCCCACCTCCATTCTCGGCCCGATCTCCGGCAACGTCGGCATCGGTTTCGCGGTCCCCGTCTCCCGCGTGAAGGCGATGCTCGACTCCGCGTCCGGCGGCGGCGCCACCACCCCCACGCCCGCACCGACCCCCACCCCGTAGGAGGACCCCACAGCGATGGATCGTGACCTCGACCCGATCGGCCCCGAGCCGACCCTCGTGCCCACGGCGGGCGCGACCCCCAGGGAGCGGATGGAGGCCGTCCTCTACGAGCTGCGCCGTGTGGTGGTGGGCCAGGACCGCCTCCTCGACCGGATCCTCGTCTCCCTGCTCGCCCGCGGACACGTTCTGCTCGAGGGCGTGCCGGGCCTCGCCAAGACCCTCACGCTGGAGACGGTCGCCCGCGTCAGCGGCGGCCAGTTCAGCCGCATCCAGTTCACGCCGGACCTCGTCCCCTCGGACGTGGTCGGCGGCCAGGTGCTCGACCGCCAGGGCCAGTTCGACACGCGCCTCGGCCCGGTGTTCGCCAACTTCGTGCTGGCCGACGAGATCAACCGTGCCCCGGCCAAGGTGCAGTCGGCGCTGCTCGAGGTGATGGCCGAGGGCCACGCCACGATCGCCGGCGAGTCGCACCCCGTGCCCCGGCCGTTCTTCGTCCTCGCTACCCAGAACCCGATCGAGAGCGAGGGCGTCTACCCGCTCCCCGAGGCCCAGGTCGACCGTTTCGCGATGAAGCTGATCGTCGGCTACCCGACGGTCGCCGACGAGGAGGAGATCGTGCGCCGCATGGCCTCCGACCCGCCCCAGCCGCGCCGCCTGCTCGACCCCGAGCAGATCCGCGAGCTGCAGGAGACGGCCGACACGGTGTTCGTGGACCACCGGGTGCGCGCCTACGCCGTGCGCTTGGTCAACGCCACGCGCGACCCGGGCGCCGAGGGCCTCGATCACCTGCAGCCCTACCTCGACCTCGGCGGCTCGCCCCGCGCCTCCCTGGCGCTGATCCGCGGCGGGCGTGCCCTCGCGGTGATCCGCGGCCGCACCTACGTCATGCCCGAGGACGTGCACAGCCTGTTCCACGACGTTCTCCGTCACCGCGTGGTGCTCTCGTACGAGGCCCTCGCGGCCGACGTGCGGCCCGACCAGGTGCTCGACGCGATCATCGACGCCGTCCCGCAGCCCGACGTGGAGCTGGGCAGTGGCCGCTCGGTCGCCTGAGGCACTTCTCAGGCGCGTCGAGTTCCGTGTCGGGCGCCGGCTCGACGGCCTGCTCCAAGGGGAGCGTCAGGGTCGTCGGCCGGGTCCCGGCGGCGAACCGTCCCTGACGCGCTCCTACGAGGACGGCGACGACGTGCGCTGGGTCGACTGGCCCCTCAGCGCGCGCGTCGGCGAGGCGATGGTGCGCGTGCCCGAGATCGAGCCGGTGCTGACCGCGTGGGCGCTCGTCGACTGCTCCCCGTCCATGGCCTTCGGCACCCGCGACCAGACCAAGCTCCAGCTGGTGCAGGAGGTGCTCGCGGGCGTCGGCATCGTGATGCGCCGCCGAGGCGACCGCCTGGGCATCCTCACCACGCGCGCCGGTGACATCGACCAGGTGCGCCCACCGCGCGCGGATCGCCGTGGTCTGATCGCCGCGCTGGCCGCGATCGATCGCACCGTGCCCGAGGAGGGCTCGGGCCGTACCGACCTGGTGCGCGCCGTCTCGTCGCTCGGGCGCATCGCCAAGCACCGCGGCGCCGCGATCCTCATCTCCGACTTCCCGCTCCAGCCGGGCCTGGAGCGCGCCATCGGCGCGCTGGGCCGCCGTCACGAGCTGATCGCCATCGAGGTGCGCGATCCTCGTGAGCGGGACCTGCCGAACGTCGGCCCGGTGCATCTGCGTGACCTCGAGACCGGCCGGCGCCACCTGGTCGATACGGCCGACCCCCGCTTCCAGGCGCGCTTCGCCGCGACCGTCGAGGCCACCGACCGCGCCCGCGCGGCCCTTCTCTCGCGCGCCGGCGCCCGCCACGTCATCGTCGAGACCGGCGACGAATGGGTGCTGCCGCTGGCGCGCTCGCTCGGCCGCCCGGCCGCCCGCCGCAGGATCACCGGCGCGTGAGCTTCCAGCAGCCCCTCTTCCTGCTCGCGCTGCTGCTGGTGCCGCTGGCGGCCGCCCTCGTGGCGTGGTGGCGCCGCCGCCGGCCGGTGGAGGGTGTCCCCTTCCCCGACATCGACCTGGTCGCGCAGTCGGATCCCGGTCCGCGTATGCGCCGCCATCTGCCGCTGGTGCTCGCGCTGCTCGCGCTGACGGCGTTCACCGTGGCGCTCGCGCGCCCCGAGGCCTACCGGGACGAGCCGCGCGAGCGGGCCACGATCATGCTGGTCGTCGACGTCTCGGGCTCGATGGCCGCGACCGACGTCAGCCCGTACCGGCTGCGCGCGGCGCAGGACGCCGCCCTGACCTTCGCCGACGAGGTGCCCCGCCAGTACCAGGTGGGCCTCGTGAGCTTCTCCGGCCAGGCCAACCTGCTCGTCTCGCCGACCACCGACCGCAGCGCTCTCAAGCGCAGCATCGACGGCCTCGTGCCCGACGGCGCGACCGCCGTCGGCGACGCCATCGAGACCTCCCTCGACGCGATCCGCGCCACGCAGTCGTCCGCCTCGCAGGACGGCACGACCCTCGAGGCGGCGCGCATCGTCGTCCTCTCCGACGGCACCACGACGGTCGGCACCGACCCCGCGTCCGCGGCGCAGGACGCCAAGGATGCCGGCGTGCCGGTGTACACGGTCGCCCTCGGCACCCCGGACGGCGTGCTCTCCAACGGCCAGCCCGTGCCCCCCGATCCCGAGGGCATGAAGCAGATCGCGGAGATCACCGGCGGCAAGGCCTATGAGAGCAAGGACGCGGACTCGGTGAGCGCCGTCTACCAGCGCCTCGGCTCGCTGGTCGGCACCCAGCGCGTGCTGACCGAGGTCACCGCCTGGCCGGCGGGCATCGGCGCCGCCCTCCTGATCCTGGCCGGGGTCGCCGCCTGGCGCATGGGACCGAAGCTGCGATGACCTTCCAGTCCTCAGGGTGGCTCTGGGCCCTCCTTCTGGTGCCGGTGCTCGTGGCCGGCCTCGTCGCGTGGGCCCGCTCGGCCCGCAGCGCCGGGGAACGATGGTCCGATCCCAAGGTGATGGACGTGCGCCCCTCCGCCCGCTCGCGGCGCTGGCGGGCGGCGTCGGCGGCCGTGGCGCTGCTCGCCGCCGTCGCGGGGATCATCGCGCTCGCGCGTCCCTCGGTGGAGACCACCGGCTCGGAGAACCGCAGCAGCGTGATGCTCACGATCGACGTGTCGGAATCCATGAAGAAGACCGACCTCCAGCCCAGCCGCATCGCCGCCGCGGTCGATGCCGCCGAGCGCTTCGCCGACCAGGCGCCCAAGGACACGGCCATCGGCGTCACCACCTTCTCGGACCGCACCGCCGTTCTGATCGCCCCGACGACCGACCGCGACGCCCTGAAGCGCACGCTGGACAACATCGGCGACCTGCGCATCGGCACCGCGCTCGGCGAGGGCGTCACCACCTCGCTCTCGGCTCTGCAGGCCGCCGGCGCGGTGGAGGATCCCCCGCCCGCCAACCCGTCCGACTCGCCCGGTCGCATCCTGCTGCTGACCGACGGCGCCAACTCGATCCCCAAGGCCACCAGCCCCGAGGCCGCCGCCGAGCGCGCCGCCGCGGCCGGCGTCCCGATCTACTCGATCCTGCTGGGCGACGATCCGGGGCGGCCCGACCAGCCCCTGCCGTCGGAGACGCTGGCGGCGATGTCCAACCGCACCGGCGGGCTCTTCGCCCAGACCACGACCAGCGCCGACCTCCAGGCCGTGTTCGCGGACATCGGCTCGGTGGTCGCCCCCGTCGATCAGCTCCGCGAGCTGACGGTGTGGTTCGCCGGTCTCGCGATCGCGCTCCTGGCGGTCGCGGCCCTCTTCGCCGGGCTCTCCCGCCCACGGCCTCCACGCACGAAGCAGGGCGTCCGCACGGCCTGAAATCCCACCTGCAACGTTGCACGGGCAGGTTTAGGGGGTTCTTTACGTCGCCGGGGGCTTCACGGGCGGCGCGGGCCGGAGCAACCTCCGCGGCGACGGGGCGCACGCCGTGCGCCCCCGTGGGTGATGTCGAGGGAAGGCGCGGGAGATGAGACGAGGTCCGCAGCGGGGCTGGCGCGGAGCGGTGATCCTGGCGTTGATCGCCGTGCTCGCGGTGCCGGCGGTGGCGACCGCCATCGGTATCTCCCTCAACCGCGCCCCCGCGCCGCCGCAGGCCGTCCAGCGCGGGGTCGGCACGCAGCAGGTGGACTTCTCGATCACGTACCAGACGATCGCGAATTCCTGGGCGCTGACCTTCACCGACCAGTCCGGCGCGGTCGTCCAGCAGGAGACCCAGCCGGTCGCGGGCGTTCCCAGCCCGATCAACGCGACCCGCCAGTTCAGCCCGGGCGCCGGCGCCACCGTCGGGCGCTATCGCGCGACGGTCGATTTCTACTCGGCCCCCGCGACGCTCGAGAGCTCGGCGCTGGTCACGTTCGACGTGGCCGATCAGCTCGGCACCCTGTCCCTGGTCAAGTTCGAGGACCTCAACGGCAACGGGACGCGCGAGCCCGGTGAGCCGGGCGTCCCCGGGTGGGCGTTCCGCCTCACCAACCCCCAGGGCAACGGCAGCGTCGCCTCGACCGGCGCCGACGGCACGATCACCATGGCGGGCGTTCCCGCGGGCGTCTGGAACGTCTCCGAGGTGATCGACCCGCTGTGGGCGGCGATCACCCCGGTGTCCGCCCAGGTCACGGTGCCGGCCAACGGCGCGGGCACCTTCACGGCGGGCAACGTCCGCCCCGCCCCGATCAGCGGCTCCGTCTTCATCGACACCAACCGCAACGGCGTCCGTGACGCCGGCGAGGTCGGCCGCGCGGGCGTGCGGCTCCGGCTGGCCGGCGCGCGTCCCGGCGCCATCGCGGTCACCCGGTCGATCCTGTCCGGCGCGGACGGCGCCTACTCCTTCGTCGATCTGCTGCCCGGCAACTACGCGGTCTCGGTCGCCGTGCCCGGCGGCCTCTCGCTGACCACCGCGAAGACGATCTCCAACATCGGCATCACGTCGGGCGGCGGCAGGCCGAACAACGACTTCGGCCTCACCAGCGGGCCCGGAGGCACGGTCGCCGGCGGGCCGGCGCCGGACATCGGCATCACGAAGACGGCCCCGAGGACCGCCAAGGCCGGCGCCACCTTCAACTACGCGATCACGGTGAAGAACCGGAGCGACTTCGCGGCGACCGGGGTGCAGGTCACCGACCTCGTGCCGGTCACCCTCACGCTGGTGCGCATCCCCTCGGGCGCGACGATCCGCAACGGCGTCGTGACCTGGAACGTGGGCACCCTCGCGGCCGGCGCCTCGAAGAGGCTGTCGATGCGCGTGCGGGTCAACCCCAACGCCACCGGCACGATCAGGAACACCGCCACCGTGACGGCGAACGGACTCGGCCCGCGCCGCTCGAGGGTCACCACCAAGATCACCAATCCGAGCCCGGTGCCGCGCACGGGCGGCGTGACCGGATGATGGCGCGCACGCCGCGACCGCGCGTTCGGATCGCCGTTCTGGTGGCGTCGCTCGCGCTGGCATCCACGGCGACCGCGCTCGCGGCGCCGTCCTGGGGGAACGGTCAGTCGGCGACGGCGAGGACGTCCGCGCCGCGCCCGATCGCCAGCCGCCCCACCACCAAGGAGGCCTGGACGGCCCGGCTGATCCTGCCGGTCAACGCGCGCTCGGCTCCGAAGGCGTCGGCCAAGAAGATCGCCAGGCTGTCAACGGCGGCGCCGTACGACGGCGGCCCGCACGTGCTGCTGGTCGTCGGCGTGCGCTCCACCAAGGCCGACGGCGTCTGGTACCGGGTGCGGCTCACCAGCCGTCCCAACACCGCGGCCGGATGGGTACCCGACGACGCCGTGCGGGTCACGCGCACGCGCTACCGCGTGGTGGTCAGGCTCAGCACGCGCAAGCTCCGGCTGCTGAAGGCCGGCAGGATCGTCGGCAGCTGGACCGTGGCGATCGGCATGCCGTCCAACCCCACGCCGACGGGCCGTTTCGCCGTCAGCGAGGTGGTCAAGCAGGCGAAGCCGGGCGGCTTCTACGGCACCTACATCATGACGCTGTCCGCGCACTCCCTGAAGCTCTCCGAGTTCGATGGCGGCGACGGCCGGGTCGCCCTCCACGGCACGAATCGCGCCAGCCTGCTCGGCCAGGCCGTGAGCCACGGATGCGTGCGCCTGTCCAACGCCGTCGCGACCAAGCTCGGCCGCACGGTCCCCCCGGGCGCCCCGGTGGACATCCTCCGCTAGCGGGGCGGCTCCGGCGACAGCAGCTCGGCGGGGTGGGCGACCCGCACCGGGGAGCCCATCTCGCGCAGGCCGGCGGCGATCTGGATCGCGCACCCCGGGTTGGCCACCGCCACCACGCCCGCACCGGTCTCGGCGATCGCCGCCGCCTTCTGGCGGCGCAGCTGCGCGGCCATCTCGGGCTGCAGCACGCTGTAGAGCCCGGCGGCCCCACAGCAGCGCCCGCCGTCGCCGAGGTCAACGCACTCGGCTCCCGCGCCCTCGAGCATGGCGCGCGGGCCGATGCCCTGGGCGTGGATGTGGTGGCAGGCGTCGTGGACGGCCACCGTGCCGATGCCCGCGTCTCGGAGGGGAGGCCTCAGCTCGATCAGGTCGCGCGTCCGCTCCGCGACGCGCGCCGCCCGCGCGGCCCACGCCGGGTCGTCGGCGAGGAGCTCGCCGTAGGACTTGACGTGGGCGCTGCAGCCCGAGGCGTTGACCACCACCAGATCCGCGCCCTCCATCTCGGCGACGCGGGCGCGGGCCATCGCGCGCGCCGCCTCGGGCTGTCCGTAGTGCATCGCCAGGGCGCCGCAGCACGCGCCCGCCGGCGTGCGCACCGCGCGGTGGCCGGTGTCGGCCACGATGCGCATGGTCGCGCGCTGGGTCGGCCGGAAGGCGACGTCCATCACGCAGCCCGAGAGCACCTTGGCCACCGGTCCCTCCCCGAGGGAATCGACGATCGGCATGCGCATCTCGGCAAGGCTCGCCGGCGGCATGGAGGCCCGCTGCGCCGCCGGGGCGAAGCGCTGCAGGCGCAGGGCGCGCACCACGGCCATCGCCCATCCTGCCGCCAGGACCAGGCGGCGCCGGGGCAGCACCCCGGTCAGCCCGAGCCTGCGCACCCCCCGCGCGGTCGCGGTGCGGGTGGGCTCGGCCTGGGCCCGGGCCGCCTCGATCATCCGTCCGAACGGGACGCCGCTCGGGCAGGCCGCCTCGCAGGCCCGGCACGCGAGGCACTCGTCCATCATGCGCGTGAACGAGGCGTCCACCGTGGCCTCGCCCTCCTCCACGGCGCGCATCGCGGCGATCCGGCCGCGCGGCGACGCCGTCTCCAGACCGGTGAGGCGGAACGTCGGGCAGTGGGGCAGGCACAACCCGCACGAGACGCACTTGACCACGTCCTCCTCGAGCGGGGACGGCCGAGTCGGGTCCCAGCCCGCGCTCACGCCCACAGCAGCAGCCTCCGGTTGAGGATCCCGGCCGGGTCGAACGCATCGCGCAGCCGTTTCATCAGGTGCAGGCCGGGCGGTGGCGGTCCCCACGGGTCGGCCAGCAGCCCGTCCGGGGCGTCGGTCACCACCGCGTGACCGCCGAGCGCCGACGCGGCGGCGCGCACGCCGCGGATCTGGTCGTCGGTGGCGACGGCGACGGCGGCGGTGCCGACGCCCATCCGCGCCTCGTAGTCCAGGCGGTGCTCCTCGAGCGCATGGGCAAGCTCGCCGAGGCGCGGCGGCGCCACACCGACCTCCATAAGGCCGACGCCGCTCGGTGCGGCCGGTGCGGAGTCCCACGGCACGAAGCCGACCGGCGCCGCCACGTCCTCGGGAGGGCCGGTCAGCTCCAGGGCCACCCGCCCCGGAGTGAGCAGCACCGTGGTCGGGCGCACCGGCCCGGCGAGCAGCGCCTGCGCGGCGGCGACGCGCGCGTCGAGCGGGCCCTCCGCGCCGAACCAGGCACGCGCGGGTGGCATGGGCCACAGCTTGATCGTGGCCTGGACGATCACGCCGAGAGTGCCCAGCGCTCCGACGGTCAGCCGGGGGATGTCGTAGCCGGAGACGCCCTTCACGGTGCGCCCCCCGGCGGTCACCAGCCGTCCGTCCCCCGTGACGATCACCACCTCGAGCAGCGAATCCCGCACGGCCCCCGCACGCAGTCGCTCGCGTCCGCTGGCCGCGGCGGCGAGCACTCCGCCGAGGGTCAACCCGGGGCGCACCTCGCCCTGCGGCCAGCACTGGCCGGCGCTCGCGGCGACCCGCGCGAGCTCGGTCATCGTGATGCCGGCCTCGACGGTCAGCGTCAGGTCGGCCGGCTCGTGGGCCACCACCCGGTCGAGCCGGGCCGTGTGGAGATCGAGGCCGGCGCGCGGCCCCGGCCTGCCGCGGCGCGAGCGTGTGCCGCCCCCGACGATGTCGACCGGGGCGCCGGTCCCGCTGGCGCGACGCAGCTCGTCGCCGACCTCCTCCGGAGAGGAGGGCATCAGCGTGGTCACAGCCACGTTCCGGGCGGCAGGGAGCCGGCGTCGAGGATCAGCTCTCCGCAGCGGCTGCCCAGGGGCAGCACCTTCGCCGGGTTCATGCGCCCCTCCGGATCGAAGGCCTCGCGCGCCCGGGCCTGGGCGTCCAGGTCGACGGCGCTGAAGGTGAGCGGCATGAAGTCGCGCTTCTCCAGGCCGATGCCGTGCTCGCCCGACAGCACACCGCCCACCGCCACGCAGGCCGCGATGATCTCCGCGCCGGCCGCGTGGACGCGCGCCACCTGGGCGGCGTCACGACGGTCGAAGGCGATCAGGGGATGCAGGTTGCCGTCGCCGGCGTGGAAGACGTTCATGATCACCAGGTCGTGCTCCGCTCCGATCTCGCCGATGCGCTCCAGCACCTCGACAAGGCGCGTCCGGGGCACCACGCAGTCGTGCAGGTAGTAGTTCGGAGCGATGCGGGCGACCGCGCCGAACGCGCTCTTGCGCGCCTTCCAGAACAGGGCGCGCTCGGCTTCGTCGCGCGCGACACGGACCCGGCCGGCGCCGTGCTCGGCCCCGACGCGCTCCACCACCGCCGTGTGCGCCGCGACCTCGGCCGGCGTGCCGTCCACCTCGACGAGCAGCATCGCGGCCGCGTCGACGGGCAGGTCGGCGTGCACGAAGGCCTCGACCGCGATCGTCATCAGCCGGTCCATCATCTCCATCGCCGCCGGGATCACCCCGGCCGCGATGATGCCGCCGACGGCCTCGCCGGCGGCGCGCACGGTGGGGAAGTCGAGGAGCATCGTGCACACCTCGGGCGGGTTGCGCATCAGGCGCACCGTCACCTCGGTCACCACGCCCAGGGTGCCCTCGCCGCCCACCACGAAGCCGCGCAGGTCGTAACCCGGCGGATCCGGTGCCGTGCCGCCCAGCCGCAGCACCTCGCCGTCGGCCAGCACGATCTCCATGCCCAGTACGTGCTGGGCCGTGACCCCCGAGGCAAGGCAGTGCGGCCCCCCGGCGTTGGTGGCGACGTTGCCGCCGATCGAGCAGGCCTGCTGGCTCGAGGGATCCGGCGCGTAGTGGAGGCCCAGGTGCCGCACCGCGGTCGACAGGTCCAGGTTCAGCACCCCGGGCTCGACCCGGGCGCACGGCACCGTCGGATCGATCTCGAGCACGCGGGTCATGCGGGCGACCGACAGCACGATGGCGCCGTCGAGGGGCACCGCCCCGCCGCACAGCCCGGTGCCCGAGCCCCGCGGCACCACCGGCATGCCCAGCTCGCGGGCGAGCCTCACGCAGGCCACCACCTCGGCCGTGGTCTCCGGAAGCACCACCAGCCCGCAGTCGCCCTGGGCGATCGAGCCGTCCCGGGCGTACAGGCGGCGCTCCAGCGGATGGTCGATCACCCGGATCGGATCGAGCAGCGCCTCGAAGCGTGTGCGGAGCGCGGGTGCCTGTGTGGTGGACACCCTCGCGAGCCTATCGGAGGATCCGGGCCGCGGCCGCCTCGCCGGCCGCGATGGCCTCGATCACCGCGGCGCCGGGCGCCACCGACATGCCGGCGAGGTCCGCGATCCACTCCCCCGGGGCCATCGCGCTCCCCATCTGATCCACGTCGGGCAGCGGATATGCCCGCGGCAGCCGCACCACCTCGAGGGCGCGCGCCTCGCCGAGGTCGCCGACCAGGCCGAGCGGATCCACCAGAGCCGCGGCGCACGCCGCCGTCAGCGCGGCGTCGTCGAGCCCCCACACCGGGTCGTCGGGCTCGGCTTGGCAGTAGCACTCCATACCGAGCACCGTGCGGCCGGGCGGAACGAGCTCGGGGCTCCAGTTGACCGGCTCGAACATCCGCGCGAAGGGGACCCGCGGGTCGTCGATCTGGATCCACGGCTCGGGGGTGAGGCGCTCCCGCGCGATCCATGCGTAGACGATGCACACCGCGCGCATCCGGATCGGGGGCGTGCTCGCCGGGGGCGGCGCGGGATCGAGCAGGCGCGCCGCCGCTCCGGCGGGCATGGCCACCACCGCGTTGCGCACCGGGATCCGCTCCCGGCCGCCCCCGTTCTCCAGCACCACCGCCTCGAGCCGCCCGCCGGGGACCTCGATCGTCCGGACCGCGGTCTCGAGCCGGACGTCGGCGCCGGCGTCGCGGGCGGCCTGCGCCATCGCGTCCATCAGCTGGCCGATGCCGCGTGCGGGGAACACGAAGCCGTCCGGCGCGGCCTGATCCTCCAGCAGGCGGCGGGCCCGGTCACCCGGGATCCGCTCGAGCGGCACGCCGTCGACCTTCTCCAGGTAGCGGCGCATCACGGCATCGGTGAAGGCGGGCCCGACGCGGGCCGCCAGCTCGCCGCGGGCCGAGCCGTCCCGGTCACCGAGCTCCTCGGGCGTCGAGGGGGTCTGGTCCAGATAGCGGCCGCGCGTGATCACCCCGTCGCGCACGCACGACACGGGCCGGTCCACCCAGCGCAGCGACGGGCCGAGCAGATCCTCGAGCCAGGCCTGTCGCGCCGCGTCGCGGACGAACGGGATGTGGCCGCCGACGTCGAACGCGAACCCCTCGCGCCGGCGGGTCACGCACAGCCCTCCCGGCTCGGCGCCCGCATCGACCAGGGTCACGAGGGCGCCGCCGCGGGCGAGCGCGAGCGCGGCGCCGAGCCCGGCGGGGCCCGCGCCGATGACGATGGCCTCCGGGAGCATCGGCACAACCTCCCGCCCTGGAGGTGGCCGCGTCAACGGGACGCGTGCGGGACGACCGTCATCGGCGTCGCCCCTCGGGGCTCGGCTATGCTCGCGGACGGTTATGAATCGGGTGACATGACTCTGAGACTGCTCGCACTCGCGATGGTGATCGTGCTCGCGCTGCCCGCAGGGGTGCTGCTGATGCGGCGCGGCACCGCGCCCGACGACCCCGAGGCCCCCTCGACGACCACGCGGCTCGATGCCTTCTGGCTCGTCGTGCCGGTCGCGCTTCTGGCCGTCCTCGTCGTCCTCGCCGTCGCCGCATGACCACCCGCGCCGTCCCCGCGAATCTCGCCGCCCGCCCGCTCGCGGTGATCGGCGACTACGTCCGCCTCACCAAGCCGCGGGTCATCTCGCTGCTGCTGTTCACCACCGCCGGCGCCATGTTCGTCGCCGCCCGCGGCGTGCCCGACGGCTGGCTGCTGTTCTGGACCTTGATCGGCGGGTACCTGGCCGCCGGCGGGGCCAACGCGATCAACCAGTACGTCGACAGGGACATCGACGAGCGCATGAGCCGCACCACCGAGCGTCCGGTCGTGGCGGGCCGTGTCTCGCCGGGGCGAGCCCTCGCGTTCGGCGTCGCGCTGGGCGTGGCCAGCGCGCTGGTGCTGGGCACGTTCGCCAATTGGCTGGCCGCCGCCCTGGCACTGCTCGGCCTGGCGCTCTACGTGGGCGTCTACACCCTGTGGCTCAAGCGCACCTCGATCCACAACATCGTGATCGGCGGGTCCGCCGGCGCCGTGCCCCCGCTCGTCGGGTGGGCCGCCGTGACCGGCAACCTCAGCCTCTCGGCGTGGATCCTCTTCGCGATCATCTTCTACTGGACGCCGCCGCACTTCTGGGCCCTCGCCCTGATGCTGAAGCGCGACTACGCGGCCGCGGGCGTCCCGATGCTGCCCGTGGTGCGCGGCGAGTCCGAGACCAAGCGGCAGATCCTGTTGTGGACCCTGGTGATGATCGCCGTCACCCTGCTGCCGGTGGTCGCGGGCACCGCCGGCGCGCTGTACCTGATCGCGGCGCTCGCGCTCGGCGGCGTGTTCCTCTACCTCGCGTGGCGGCTGTTCCGCGACCCGGGCATCGCCTGGGCCCGCGCGACCTTCCACTATTCGCTGCTGTACCTCGCCCTGATCTTCGTCGCCCTCGTCATCGACGTGGCCTGAGCCCATGGGGCGCGCGGGCCGCGCAGGCGGCGGGCTCTCGTTCTTCGTGTCGCCGCTGGGGATCGTCTTCACGACGGTCCTGATCGATCTGATCGGGTTCGGGATCGTTCTGCCGATCCTGCCCCTCTGGGCCGAGGACTTCGGCGCGTCGCCGGTGCAGATCGGCTTGATCACCGCCTCATACGCCCTGATGCAGATCGTCTTCGCGCCCGTGTGGGGCCGGCTTTCCGACAGGCACGGCCGCCGGCCGATCATCCTGCTCTCGCTCGCCGGCAGCGCCGTCGCGTCGCTGCTGATCGGCGTCGCCGGGACGCTGCTGGTGCTGTTCCTGGCGCGTGTCCTGCAGGGCGTCGCCGGCGCCTCGTACGCCGCCGCCCAGGCCTACGTCGCCGACGTCACCGAGGCCAAGGACCGCGCCAGGGGCATGGGCATGATCGGCGCCGCCTTCGGCATCGGCTTCGTGCTCGGCCCGGCGATCGGCGCGATCTTCTCTGGAGTCGACGCCCGGCTGCCCTTCTTCGTCGCCGCCGCCCTGGCGGCCGGCAACTTCATGCTGGCGTACCGCCGACTGCCCGAGTCGCTGCGCCCCGGCAGTCGCGAGGCGCCGGTGCCCCGCCTCGCGCTGGTGCGCCGCGCGCTGTCCAGCGCGGATGTGGCGCCCCTGGTGTGGCTGTCCTTCGTCGCCACGTTCGCCTTCATCGGCATGGAGTCAACCTTCGCCCTCTTCGGCGAGCGTCGCTTCGACTACGGCACGGTGCAGATGGGTCTGCTGTTCGTCTACATCGGGGCGATGGCGGCCCTCTCCCAGGGCTATCTCGTGGGCAAGGTCGTGGACCGCTGGGGGGAGATGCGCGTGATGATCGGCGGCCTCGTCGGCACGGCGGTGGGCCTGCTGGTGGTCGGTCTCTCCCACAGCCTCTGGGTGCTGCTGCTCGGCCTCGCCGCGCTGGCCGTCGCCTCGGGCTTCGTGTTCGCCACGACGACCGCGCTCATCTCGATGGTGGCCGGCGAGCGCGACCAGGGCTCCCTGCTCGGACTCAACGCCTCGATCTCGGGAGCGGGGCGCATCGCCGGGCCCGTGGTGGCCACCCTGCTCTTCCAGCACGCCGGGATCGAGGTGCCGCTGCTGGTCGGAGCCGCGCTGTTCGCGCTCTGCGCGGCCGGCGCCATCCGCGTGGTGGGGCGCCCGGCGCTCGCATCCTGACGAAGGTGTTCCGCGGTCAACCGCGACGTCGCAACCGGGGCGGAACGCCGCTCGCGAAGGGACGTCTGACCCGCTCGACAGACCCTCCGCGGGCCGGAAACGCGTGATAGCTTCCCGCCCGTGCTGAGGAGCCGCCACACGGTCCCGCTGCTGATCATCGCCATCGTCATCGGTGGCGCCACCTCGGCGGTCGCCGTCTTCGCCGACTGGCTCCCCGTCCAGGCCTCGGCGCAGGCCGGCCGGGTCGACCACCTCATGTGGTTCGTGGTCTGGTCCTCGGTCGCGATCTTCACCCTGGTCGCCACGGTCGTCGTCTACAGCGCGATCCGCTTCCGGGCCAAGCCCGGCGACGAGAGCGACGGGCCTCCCACCCACGGCAACACGAAGCTCGAGATCATCTGGACCGTCGCGCCGGCGATCCTCCTCGCCGTCGTCGCGGTGTGGGCCTACCTGGTCCTCTCCGACAACGAGGCCCTGGCGAAGGACCGGGTGGTCATCAACGTCACCGCCCAGCAATTCGCGTGGGAGTTCTACTACCCCGCCGGTCAGGTCGGCTCCGGCGACCTCCACGTGCCGCTGGGCAAGCAGGTCGAGCTCAAGATGGTGTCCAAGGACGTCATCCACGACTTCTACGTCGTCCAGTTCCGGGTGAAGCAGGACGTCGTCCCGGGCATCACGACCAAGATCGTCTTCAACCCGGACCGGCTGGGCACATTCCAGGTGATCTGCGCCGAGCTCTGCGGCGTCGGCCACGGGGTCATGCGCTCGCGCGTGATCGTGCAGACGCCGGACGAGTACGAGGCGTGGCTCAAGGACTCGGCCGCCAAGGTGCAGGCTGCCGCAACAGCGCAGACGGGCTCAGGAGGCGGCGCCACGCCGACAGCTCCCGCGACCACGACCGCCCCGTGACCAGGTAACCGAGGACCACGATGGCCACCTTCGCACCCACGCACTCACACCCAGGGCACGGCGCACACCACGGCGACCCCCATCCGCTCTCCTACTGGTGGAAGCGGGCGGTCCTGTGGGTGATCGGCGGCTTCCTCGGCTCGTTCCTGATCGTGTACCTGACCCGCCTCGTCTTCGGGATGACGCCGAAGTGGGATCCGCAGGCCTACTACGCCGTCGCGGCCGCGGTCACCACGATCTGCTTCCTGATCGGGATCGGCTGCTTCGACTACTGGTGGGGGTACATCAAGGGCAAGCAGATGGACCCCGAGGACCACTCGATGCACGGGGCCACCAGCTGGCGCGACTACTTCAAGGTCAACACCGACCACAAGGTCATCGGGATCCAGTACCTGGTGGTGGTGTTCTCGTTCTTCGTGATCGGGGGCATTTTCGCCGAGCTGGTCCGCACCGAGCTCGCGAGCCCCGGCCAGACGATCGGCGACGGCGAGACCTACAACGGCCTCTTCAGCGTCCACGCGACGCTGATGATCTTCCTGTTCGTCATCCCCGGTTTCGCCGGCCTGGCGAACTACGTGCTGCCGATCATGATCGGCGCCAAGGACATGGCGTTCCCACGCCTCAACGCGCTGTCGCTGTGGATGCTGATCCCGGGCGGGATCATGATGGCGATCAGCCCCCTCTTCGGCGCGTTCTCGGCGGGCTGGACGGCCTACACGCCCCTCGCTACCCAGGGCGGCACCGGCACGACGCTCTTCGAGATCGGCGTGCAGGTTGTCGGCGCCAGCTCGATCGCCACGGCGATCAACTTCCTGGTCACGATCTTCACCATGCGCGCCCCCGGCATGACCGTGTGGCGCATGCCGCTGCTGGTGTGGGCCAACGCCACGACGTCGGCCCTGGTGGTGTTCGGCACGCCGTTCATCGCCGGCTCACAGTTCATGACCCTGTTCGACCGGGTCATGGGCACCGACTTCTTCAACCCGCTGGGCGGCGGCGACGTGATCATGTACCAGCACGTCTTCTGGTTCTATTCGCACCCGGCCGTCTACATCATGATCCTGCCCGGGTTCGGGATCATCAGCGAGGTCGTCGCGACCTTCTCGCGCAAGCCGATCTTCGGCTACCGCGCGATCGCGTTCTCCACGGTCGCCATCGCCGTCCTCGGGTTCGGCGTCTGGGCCCACCACATGTTCGTCAGCGGCATGGCGCCCTGGCTGCGCGTGCCGATGATGATCACGACCGTGATCATCGCGGTGCCCACCGGCGTCAAGGTGTTCTCCTGGCTGGGCACGATGTGGGGGGGCAAGATCCATCTCAAGACGCCCATGCTCTTCGCGATGGGCTTCATCTGCACGTTCGTCATCGGCGGTCTCTCGGGCGTCATGCTCGGCACGATCCCCGTCGACATCAACGTGACGGACACGTACTTCATCGTGGCCCACATCCACTACGTGTTCGTCGGCGGCTCGGTGTTCACCATCTTGGCCGGCGTGCACTACTGGTTCCCGAAGATGACCGGCAAGATGTACAACGAGAAGCTCGGGCAGATCAGCTTCTGGATCATCTTCGTCGGCTTCAACGCGACGTTCATGCCGATGCACTGGCTCGGCCTGCAGGGCATGCCGCGCCGGGTGGCGACCTACGACTCCCGTTTCGAGACGCTCAACCAGTTCATCGGCGTCGCCTCCGGCGTGATGACGATCGGCATCCTGATCTTCTTCTTCAACATGATCTGGTCGTGGAAGAACGGTCCGGCCGCCCCGTGGAACCCCTGGCGCGGTCGCACGCTGGAGTGGCTCGTCTCGTCGCCGCCGTCGCTCTTCAACTTCGAGGCGACCCCGCAGGTCGTCGGCGGGCCGTACCAGTACGGCATCCCGGGCGCGCGCCACGCCGTTGTGTTCGCGCCGGAGGAGATCGGCGGCGAGCTCACCGAGACCGAGAAGCGCACGATCCTGGTGATCGCCGACGAGACCGTCGCCGCCAACGCCCTGGTACAGGAGATCCGCGACCGCGCCGGTGAGGACCTGTGGCGATTCACGATCGCCGTGCCCAACGAGGACGGCGACTCACGCGCGGCCGGGCGCCGCCTCCAGGCGACCCTGTCCGTGCTGGCCGAGGCCGGCATCGACGCGAGCGGCACCGTGGTGGAGGGCGACCCGTTCACCGCCGCCGAGCTCGTCCTCTCCGAGGAGGACGTGCACGAGATCATGCTCGCGACGTACCCCACCGGGCAGTCGCCGTGGATGCAGGCCGACCTGGTCGATCGGCTCCGCAAGAGCACCGGCCTCGGCATCACACGTGTCGTGGTGAGCCGCGAGGAGGCTCGCGAGCCCCTCACCCAGCCGGGTGTGACCCAGGTCGCGGTGCTGGCCGATCAGGCGCTCGGCGGGCACGGCCTGGTGGACGCCCTCCGGCAGCGCTCGGACCTCCGCCCGATCGGCGTCGTGCTGCTGCACCCGATGGCCCTCGATGTCGCCGGCTGGACCGACGAGGCGGAGCAGATCCGCGCCGCCGCCTTCGAGCGCGTCCGCATGAGCGTCGACGCGCTTCAGCGGGTCGGCGTCCAGGCCCGGGGCGAGGTCCTCGACGGTGACGCCGCCGCCGCCGCGCTGGTCGCGGTGCGCGACCACCACGCCGACGAGATCCTGGTCGTCGCGATCCGGGGCGGCCGCCTCGACTCCGTGGAGACGCTCGAGGCCGTCAAGGCTGCCGTCGGCGACGTGCCCGCCGAGCAGATCGTCGTCGATGCGGAGGCCCCCGCCTCCCCGTCAGGGAGCTAGCGGAGGACCATGGCAACGATCGATCCACACTCGGGGCCCGCCCCCTCGTCCGTCGCGCCGCCGACGTCGCGCGGCAGCCAGATGAGCATGGGCATGCTCGCGATGGTCTTCTTCCTCGGTTCCGAGGCGATGCTCTTCGCATCGTTCTTCACCGCCTACTTCTTCGTGCGGTTCAACGTGGCCACCGTCTGGCCGCCCCTCGATCCCGCGGGCGTGCAGTACGAACTGCCGAAGGCCATCACCGGCGTCAACACCCTGATTCTGGTGTCCTCCAGCTTCACCCTCCACTGGGGCGAGCACATGTTCCGCCACTACGGCGATCGCGTGGCGCTGCGTCGAGGGCTGATCGTGACGCTCTTCCTGGGCGCGACGTTCCTGCTCGTCCAGATCAACGAGTACGCGCACCTCGGGTTCAGCCCGCAGTCCGGCGCGTTCGGAACGACCTTCTTCACGCTGACCGGATTGCACGGCCTGCACGTGCTGGTGGGCCTCACGATCCTCGCGATCATGTTGCGCCGGGTGGTCACGGCGAGGGACTTCAGCCCCAACTGGTCGACCCCGCTCGCCGCGGGCAGCCTGTACTGGCACTTCGTCGACGTCGTCTGGGTGATCCTCTACCTGCTGGTGTACATCCTATGAACCGTCCCTCCGCCCGCAGGTCCGCGCGCGTCGCCGCGGCCATCGCGCTCTCCGTCGGAGGCCTCGCGCTCGCCGGCTGCGGCAGCGGGGGCGGGACGGCCGATCTCGCGGCCGGCAAGACGACCTTCAAGAACCTGTGCAGCAGCTGCCACACGCTGGCTGAGGCCGGGACGACGCCGGCGAACATCGGCCCGAGCCTGGACGACGCCTTCCGCGCCGCCCGCCAGGTGGGCATGAGCGACGAGCAGTTCAAGGGCGTCGTGCGGCGCTGGATCGTCATCGCCCAGGCGCCCATGCCGCGCAACCTGGTCACGGGCAAGGACGCCGACAACGTGGCCGCCTACGTCGCGTCGGTGGCCGGCACGAGCCCCGACAGCGCGCCGTTCCCGTACCAGACCACGCCTCAGGTCCCCGACCCCGCGCGGCAGACGCCGCACCAAAACGAGTAGTGGAGCCGACCGCCCCGTAAGCAGGTTCGCGGGTGCGCGGGTGGTGGTGACCGGAGCCTCTCGGGGCCTCGGCCGGGCGGTGGCGGAGGGGTTCGCCGCGGAGGGCGCGCGGCTGGTGGTGACCGCGACGTCGGCAACCCGCGTCGCGGGTACGCTCGCGCGCCTGCGTGAACGCGGTGCCCAGGCCCACGGCGTCGGCATGGATCTCTCCGATCCGGCGGGCGTCGAGTCCGGTGCGGCGGAGGCTCTCGCGGTGCTCGGCCGCGTCGACGTCCTGGTCAACAACGCGAGCCTGCTGGGTGAGCGGCTGCCGCTCGCCGACTACCCCGTGGACCTCTGGCGGCAGGTGATGGAGGTCAACGTCACCGGCACCTTCGCCTTCACCCGCGCGCTGCTTCCCGGGATCGCCGACGAGGGCGCCATCATCAACGTGACCTCGGGCGCCGCGGGCCGCGCCGGCTGGGGCGCCTACTCGGTGTCCAAGCTGGCGCTCGAGGGGATCACCGGAATCCTGCGCGTCGAGCTCGCCGATCGCCGGGTGCGCTGCGTGGCCGTCAACCCGGGCCCGGTGCGCACCGAGATGCGCGCCGCCGCCTATCCGCGCGAGGACCCGGCAACGGTGCCCCACCCGTTCGACGGTCGTCGAGGTCTTCCTCGCCATCGCCGCCGGCGCGGATCCCGGTCCGCGCGTCGACGCCGCCCAGTGGGTCGCCTCGTGAGGCCGATCCCCCCGCTCGCCACCACCGAGGGCTGGCGCCACGTCGACCTGGCTCCGGTCGAGGAGGCCCTGGTGCCCGTCGCCGGGCTCCACCCCCTGATCCGCGACGATCCCCGCTACCACGCCGCCGGCCTGCCCGGCGCGCTCGCGAGCGGCTGGCTCCGCCGCGGAGTCGCGGAGCGCCTGGCCCGCGCGGCCGACGCCCTTCCCGACGGCTTCGGCCTGGTGGTGTGGGACGGGTACCGACCGATCGAGACCCAGGCGGCGCTGTACGGCACCTACCTCGACGAGCTCACGATGGTGCATCCGGACTGGCCCACGGACGCCCTCGAGGAGGCCGCCGCGCGCTACGTCACGCCGCCCTCGCGATCGCGGGTGGCGCCGCCGCCCCACCTCACCGGCGGTGCGGTCGACGTGACCCTTGCCGACCGGGACGGCGCGGCCCTGCCGCTCGGCACCGACTTCGACGCCTTCACCCCCCGCGCCGCCACGCGGGCGCTGGAGGAGGTGCCCGGGCGCGAACGAGATCTGCGGCGCATCCTCTTCTGGGCGATGTGCGACCAGGGTTTCACCTCGTACCACGAGGAGTGGTGGCACTTCGACTACGGCGACCAGTTCTGGGGGCTGGCCACCGGCCGGCCCGCGATCTACGGCGCCGCCGTGCCCCCGGCGTAGCTCGCGCGGGATCACCTCGGCCCGCCGCGTGGGGCACGCGGACGCCGCCGCGCCCGAGGTGGTGCGGCCCAGCAGGGCGTCCCGCAGCCGCGGGCGTCGCACGCGGCGGTAACATCGGCACGTGACCACCTCCTCGGGGGCGGCGCCCCAGGCGGCGGGGCTCGGGCTGTTGCCCGCCCTGTTCCACCTCGTGCGCTTCTCGCACACGATCTTCGCCCTACCCTTCGCCTTCGCGGCCGCGTGCCTGGCGCGCATGGAGATCCCTCCGGTCGCGACGCTCGGATGGATCCTGCTCGCGATGATCGGCGCGCGCTCGCTCGCGATGGCGCTCAACCGTCTGATCGACGCCGACATCGACGCCCTCAATCCGCGCACCGAGGGGCGGGAGATCCCCTCAGGGACGCTCTCGGTCGCCCAGGTGACCGCCTTCTGCGCGGTGAGCCTCGCCGTGCTGCTCGTGGCCGTCTCGCAACTGCCCGAGGAGACGTGGGTGCTGTGGCCCGTGCCGGTCGCCGCATTCGTGCTGTATCCGCTGGCCAAGCGGTTCACCTGGCTCTGCCACCTGGCGCTGGGGCTCACGATCGGCCTTGCGCCGATGGGGGCGTGGCTGGCGGTCACCGGCAGCCTCGAGGCGGCGCCCATCATGCTCGGGCTGGCCGTGGCCGTCTGGATCGCGGGGTTCGACGTCATCTACGCGCTGCTCGACGTGGACTTCGACCGGGCCCACGGCATCCACTCCGTCCCGGCGCGGTTCGGCGAGGCGCGCGCCCTGTGGATCACGCGCGGCCTTCACGTGACGGCCGTCGTGCTGCTGGTGGCGGTGGGCATCGCGGCCGACGCCGGGTGGCTCTATCAGGTGGGCGTCGCGATCTGCGCGGGCGTCCTGCTGTACGAGAACGCGATCGTCCGCCCCGGTGACGCCGGGCGCATCCAGGCGGCCTTCGGCCAGTCCAACGGGCTGCTCTCGTGCGTCTACCTGCTGTTCACCCTCGCCGCGGTGACGCTGTAAGAAGGTCTCTCAGAATGAGGGTCCACGCTCATCCGCTCGCCGTGCCGGCCCCCGGCCGACCGGAGAACCATCGCGACGCGTCGTCCTCGGTCGGGGCGATGCCCTCAGGGATCGCGCCCTCCCCGCGTCGTGGGTTCGCTCGGCTTTCGCGCCAGGCTGACCGCGTCCCATCCTGAAGGACCTTCCACATCCGGGTGTCCTGGTCCGCGGGCGCGGCCTCGTCAAGACATTCGGCGACCGACGGGCGGTCGACCGCGTCGATGTCGACCTGGCGGCGGGGGAGTGCCTCGCGGTCCTGGGGCCCAACGGCGCGGGCAAGAGCACGCTGCTGAGGATGCTCGCCACCCTCCTGCGCCCGGAGGCCGGCGAGCTCGAGGTGTGCGGGGCCCCGATCCCGGCCGAGGCGATCCACGCGCGCGCGCAGATCGGCTATCTGGGCCACGATCCGCTGGTGTACCTCGACCTCACCGCCCGGCAGAACCTGGAGCTCTACGCCGACCTCTACGGGCTCGCGGACGCGAAGACCCGCATCGACGACGGCCTCGACCACGTGGGGCTGCTGGCGCGCTCATTCGACCCGGTGCGCACCTTCAGCCGCGGCATGGCGCAGCGTCTCGGACTGGCCCGCGCGCTGCTCCACGAGCCGCGGCTGCTGTTGCTGGACGAGCCGTACGCCGGGCTCGACGCGGCCGGGTCGCGCCTGCTCGACGGCGTACTGGGCGACCTCTCGGCCGACCGGGGGGCCGTGATGATCACCCACGAGGTCGAGCGCGGCGTGGCCATGGCCGGCCGGGTGCTGGTGCTGCGGGCGGGGCGTCCCGTGCTTGCCGAGGCGACCCGCGCGCTCGGCGGCGACTTCCGGCGGCGCTATGAGGAGCTGGTGGCGTGACCCGCCCCCGCACGTCGGCCGGGCGCCAGCTGCGCGCGCTGCTGCTCAAGGACCTGCGCCTGGAGATGCGATCGCGCGACACCCTCGTCGCGATGCTGCTCTTCGCCGTGGTGGCGATGCTGATCTTCCAGTTCGCCTTCGGCGCCCGGGGCGACGACCTCACGCCGGTCGCCGGGGGAATCATGTGGGCGACGCTCGCCCTGACGGCGGTGCTCGGGGTCGGCCGCTCGTGGGTGCCCGAACGCGAGCAGCGGGTGCTGGACGGGATCCTCTCGGCGCCGGTCCCCCGCCTGGTGCTGCTGGTGGCCAAGGCGGGTGCGATCTACGCCTACCTGTTCGCGGTCGAGGTGGTCGTCGTCCCGCTGACCAACCTCTTCTTCGTGAAGTCACCCGAACCCTCGGACTTCGCGCTCATCCTGGTCGTCTGCCTACTTGCGAACCTCGGGATCTCGATCCTGGGCTCGCTGCTGGCGTGCCTGGCGCTGTTCGCCCGGGCGCGCGAGCTTCTGCTGCCGGTGCTCTTCCTGCCGTCCCTGCTGCCCGTCGTGATCGCCGCGTCAGGGGCGACGCACGCGGTGTCAGCGGGGACGAACGACCTGTCGGAATACCGGGGCTACTGCCTGTTTTTGGGGGTCTATGCGGTAATCTTCGCGCTTGTGGCCTACGCGACGTACGAGCACGTCTTCGATGACTGACGCGGGCTCGTCACGACGTCTCGCGATCACCGGGACGTTGTCCGCGGCCCTGACCGGGCTGGCGGTGGTCGGTGTCTTTCTCGTCGCGCCCGAGGACGCGGACCAGGGGATCATCCAGAAGATCTTCTACTTCCATGTCGCGATCGCCCTCGCCGCCCTGCTGGCGTTCGGGGTGGCGTGCGTCTATGGCATCCGGTACCTGCACACCCGCCAGGAGCGCTTCGACGAGATCTCGTCGATCCTGATCGGCATCGGGCTCGGCCTGTCCGCGCTGGTCGTCGTGACCGGCTCGATCTGGGCCAAGGCGTCCTGGGGCACCTGGTGGGTCTGGACCGACCCCCGCCTCGTGACCTTCGTCATCGTCCTGCTGCTCTACGCCGCCTACTTCGTGCTGCGGTCATCGGCCGAGGGCGAGCGACGCGCGCGGTACTCCGCCGTCTTCTCGGTCGCGGCCTTCGCGTCGGTCCCCCTCTCCTTCTACTCGGTGAGGGTGGCCCGCTCCTTCGTGCATCCCGTGGTGTTCACGCAGAACGGGGCGAACATGTCGAGCGGGATGCTGACGTGGTTCGTCATCAGCCAGCTCGCGGTGATCGGGGTCTGTCTGACGATCCTGCAGCTCGAGCTGATCCAGCGCCGCGCCGACCGCGCGCTGCGCCGGGTCAAGCGGCACCTGGAGGCGACGGCGTGAGCACCGGCGCCCAGTACGTGGTGGCGGCCTACGGCGTCGTGCTCTTCGCGCTCGTGATGTACGCCGTGGTGGTCGGCCTGCGCTCGGCGCGGCTCGCCCGCGAGGCCGAGTTGCTGGCGCTGCTCGTGGAGCGCCGCGAGGGCGCCGACGACGAGGACTCGGTCCCCGCTCTCGAATCGGCGGACACATGAGCGGCAACCGCGTCGGACCGAGCCGCCCGCCGGGCCACGACAAGGTCTTCTACCCGATGTTCGTCAACATCGAGGGCCGGCGCTGCCTGGTGATCGGCGGCGGCCCGGTTGCGACCGAGAAGACCGAGAAGCTGCTCCTGCACGGGGCGAAGGTGCGGCTGGTGAGCCCCGAGGTGACCCCTGAGCTGACCGCGCTGATCGAGGCCGGCGAGGTCGACGAGTTCCACCGCCGGCCCTACCGGCCGAGCGACCTCGAGGACTGCTTCCTGGTCATCGCGGCGACCAACCTGGACGCGATCAACCGGATGATCTGGCAGGACGCGGAGGCGCTCAACCTGCTCTGCAACGTCGTCAACGTGCCCCCGCTGTGCAACTTCATCGTGCCCTCGATCGTGCGACGCGGCGAGCTCGCGATCGCCGTCTCCACCGGCGGGGCGAGCCCCGTGGTGGCCAAGCACATCCGCATCCAGCTCGAGGAGACCTATGGCCCGGAGTGGGAGGCGCTCGTCGCCCTGCTGCGGGACGTCCGCGACGAGCTCAAGCTGCGCTACCTCGACATGCCCAGCCGTCGCGACGCCGTCGAGCGGCTGATGGAGACCGACGTCGTGCGGCAGCTCGCCGACGGCGACGACGAGAATGCCCGCCGCTTGGCGCGCCAGGTTCTCGACGTCGGGGTGCACGTATGAACCTCCTGATGCTGGGGCTCTCCCACAAGACGGCGCCGGTCGAGCAGCGCGAGAAGGCCGCCCTCGGCGAGGGCGGGGCGCGCCAGCTGCTTCGCGGTCTGATGGCCGGCGAGACGGTCTCCGAGGTCGCCGCGCTGTTCACGTGCAACCGCACCGAGATCTACGCGGCCGTGCCGGACGCGACGCGCGCGGAGGCCGCGATCACCGAGGCGATCCTTGCCCACACGCTGATCTCGGCCGAGGAGTTCGCCTGCGCCCGCTACGTGCTGCGCGACGACCGGGCGGCCGCCCAGCTCTTCCGCGTGGCCTCCAGCCTGGACTCCATGGTGGTCGGCGAGAGCGAGATCCAGGGCCAGGTGCTCGCGGCGTGGGACCTCGCCACCGAGGAGCACGCCACCGGCCCGCTGCTCAACCGCCTCTTCCGCCAGGCGCTGGAGGTGGGCAAGAGCGTGCGATCGCGCACCCACATCGGCACGGGATCGTCGTCGGTACCCGCTGTCGCGCTCGACCTGGCCGAGGACGTGTTCGACGATCTCCCCGATCGCCGCGTGCTGGTGATCGGCGCCGGCCGCATGGCCGAGGCCACCACGCTGTCGCTGATGCAGCACGGTGTGAGCGAGATCGTGGTGGCCAATCGCACCGTCGGCACGGCCCGTGAGCTGGCCGAGCGCTTCGGCGGACGCGGCGTCGGGTTCGACCGCCTGGGCGGCGAGCTGCGCGCGGCGGACATCGTGATCTCGTCCACCGACGCCCCCCACCCGATCCTGCGGCGCGCCGAGCTGGAGCCGGTCATGTCCGAGCGACCGGGCCGCCCGATGGTGATCGTCAACATCTCCGTGCCGCGGGACGTCAACACGGCCGTCGCCGACCTTCCCGGGGTCGCCCTCTTCGACATCGACGACCTCGAGCGGGTCGTCGAGGCCAACCTCAACGGGCGCCGCCTGGAGGCCGAGCGCGGCGAGGCGTTCGTCGTCGGCGCGGTGCAGGACTTCTCGGCCTGGCGCCGCGGCCTGAGCGCGGCCCCGGCGATCACCTCGCTACGCGCCCGCGCCGAGGCCATCCGCGTGGCCGAGCTCGCCCGCGTCGAGAGCCAGTGGGAGGACATGTCCGAGGCCGACCGCGGTCGCGTCGAGGCCCTCACCAAGGGCATCGTCAACAAACTGCTCCACGAGCCCACCATCCGGGCGCGCGCGGCCGCGGAGGAGGGTGACGGAGACGCGCTGCGCCACCTCGAGAGCCTGCGCCACCTGTTCGGCCTCGAGGCCCCGGCCAACTCCTAGTGCCCCGCGCCGCGGGGGAGCCGACGTCCGTCTGATCCTCGCCACCCGGCGCTCGCCGCTGGCCCTTGCCCAGACCGTCCAGATCGCATCTGCGCTGCGCGGGGCAGGGCACGAGACGGCGCTGCTGCCCCTCACCACGACCGGCGACCGCTGGAGCGCGGGCGACGGCGGGCCGCTGCCCGACAAGGGCCTGTTCGTGAAGGAGCTCGAGGAGGCCCTGCTCGACGGCCGCGCCCATCTCGCCGTCCATTCGGCGAAGGACCTCCCGAGCGAGCTGCCGGCCGGGCTGGCCGTGCTGGCGGTGCCCGTGCGCGAGGACGCGCGCGACGTGGTGGTCGGCCCGGTCGGCGGGCTCGGCGGCCTGCCCGCGGGGGCGGCCGTCGCCACCGGCAGTGCACGTCGCGCGGCCCAGATCATCGCCGCCCGTCCCGATGTCGAGATCGTGCCGATCCGCGGCAACGTCGGCACCCGGCTCGACAAGCTGGCCGCGGGCGATGCCGACGCGATCATCCTGGCGGCCGCAGGGCTGGCGCGGCTCGGGCTTGCGCCCGTGGGCGCCTGGCCCCTCGGCGTCGAGGTCTCCACGCCGGCGCCGGGCCAGGGCCTGCTCGCGGTGCAGGGGCGCGACGACGACGCCGAGGTCGCCGAGGCCGTGGCCGCGCTCGACGACCCGGTGGCGCACGCGTGCCTGCGGGCGGAGCGGGCGCTCCTGATCGCGCTCGGCGGCGGCTGCCTGCAGCCGATCGGCGCGTACTGCGAGCCGGAGGGGCGCGGCCTGCGCCTGACCGCCTTCGCCCAGTCCGAGGACGGCACCCGCTCGGATCGCGTGGTCGAGGAGGGCTCCCTCCGCGATCCCGAGGGGCTCGGGGCCGCCGCCGCGGCGGCGCTCGCGGGCATCCGCGGGTGAGCGGCCTGGTCCACCTGGTCGGCGCCGGGCCGGGCGACCCCGGGTTGCTGACCGTGGCGGGCCGCCGGGCGCTCGAGGCGGCGGAGGTCGTCGTCCACGACAGGCTCGGCACCGAGCAGCTGCTGCCGCTGTGCCGCGACGACGCACTGCTGCTCAACGCCGGCAAGGCTCCCGGCCGGGCCGCGATGACCCAGGACGAGATCAACGCCGCGCTGGTCGGGCACGGGCTCGCGGGGAGACGCGTCGTGCGCCTCAAGGGCGGCGACCCCTTCGTCTTCGGGCGCGGGGGCGAGGAGGCGGAGGCCCTCGCCCGGGCCGGCGTGCGGTTCGAGGTGGTCCCCGGGATCACCAGCGCGATCGCCGCGCCGGCCTATGCGGGCATCCCGGTGACGCATCGCGGCGTCGCGACGTCGTTCACGGTGGTCACCGGCCACGAGGATCCCACCAAGCCCTCCGACCAGACCGACTGGGCCGCGCTGGCGCGCGTTCCCGGGACGCTCGTGATCCTGATGGGCATGGGCCGCCTGGCCGACATCGCCGCCGCCTTGGTCGCGGGGGGGCGCAGCGCCGACGAGCCGGTCGGCGTGATCCAGTGGGGGACCACGGCACGCCAGCGGCACCTCGTCGGCCGGCTGTCGGACATCGCCGCGCGGGTCACCCAGGAGGGGCTCGGTTCGCCGGCCGTCGTGATCGTGGGACCCGTTGCGGCACTGGCGCCCACCATCGGCTGGCTCGGCGCCCGGCCTCTGCTGGGGCGCACCGTGGTGGTGACCCGTGCCCGCGCCCAGGCCAGTGAGCTCTCCGAGCGTCTGCGCGCGCTGGGCGCGTCCGTGGTGGAGCTGCCCACGATCCGGATCGTCGATGTGCCGCCGTCTCCCGTGCTGGACGAGGCCCTCGGCGCGATCGGCGATTTCGGGCTCGTGATCCTGACCAGCGTCAACGGCGTGGACGCCGTGTTCGCCCGCCTCGCAGAGCGCGGGCGCGACGCGCGCTCGCTGTCGGCCGCGGCCACGGTCGTGGCGATCGGTCCGGCGACCGCCGAGCGGCTTGCGGCGTACGGGGTGACCGCCGACGTGGTGCCGGAGCGCTTCGTGGCCGAGGGCATCCTCGAGGCATTGGCCGACCGGCCCCTCGACGGCGTCGCGGCGCTCGTCGCCCGGGCGCGCGGGTCGCGCCACGCGCTCATCGACGGGCTCGAGGCCCGCGGGGCCCGCGTCACCGAGCTCGAGCTGTACGAGGCGCTTCCGGAGCCCGCCGACGACGCCACCCGCGCCGCCGCGATCGCCGCCGACTACCTCACGTTCACGGCGTCCTCCACGGTCCGCGCCTTCACCGGGCTGCTGGACGCCGCCGAGCGCGCACGGCTCGCCGACGGTCCGCGCGTCGTCTCCATCGGGCCCATCACCAGCGGGACCGCGCGCGAGGAGGGCCTGGAGGTCCACGTCGAGGCGAGGACGTTCACGATTCCCGGTCTGATCGACGCGTTGCTGGCGGACGCCGCGCCGTGAGGGCGCCAGGCCCGGTGGTCGCGTTCCTCACGGACTTCGGGGCGGGCAGCGAGTACGTCGGCGCCCTCCACGCGGTCGTCGCCCGCGACTGTCCCGAGGCCGACCGCATCGACCTTGCCCACGACATCCCCGCCGGAGACGTCCGCGGCGGGGCCCTGGTGCTGGCACGCCTCGCCGTGATGCTCCCCGGCGCGATCGTCGTCGCCGTGGTGGATCCCGGGGTCGGCACCGGCCGCCGCCCGGCGGCCGTCGCGGTGGAGGGGGGTGGCGCGCTGGTCGGCCCCGACAACGGTCTGCTCGAGCCGGGCGCGCGGGTCCTGGGTGCGCGGGAGGCCGTGGAGCTGAATCCGCCGCCACCCGACGCGGCGGCCACGTTCCACGGGCGTGATCTCTTCGCGCGCGCGGCCGCGCGCCTCGCCGCCGGGGCCGCACTGACCGACCTCGGGACGCGTTTCGCGTCCTCGGAGCTCATCGCGCCGGATCTGCCGTCACCGGTCGTCATGGAGGGGGAGCTGGTCGCGACGGTCGTCGCCATCGACACCTTCGGCAATCTCGAGCTGCTCGCGCGCCCCGCGGACCTCGCCACCGCCGGCTTCACGCGGGGCGACCGGATCTTCGCCGCGGTCACCGACCGTCGCCATCCGGTCACGGTCGCCCGGGCGTTCGACGACGTCGCCCGAAAGGGGATGCTGGTCCACATCGACGCGCATGGCCTGGTGGCGCTGGCGGTCAACCGCGGCAGCGCCGCCCAGCGGCTCGGCGCGCGCCTCGGTCAGGCCGTCACCCTGGGACGCTGGACGCTCGGCTGAGGCGCTGCGCGATCGCCCCCGCCAGGACGTCTTCCGCGTGGGGGCTCTGGGGGAAGTGCAGGGAGGGCTCGAGCAGTTCGAGCTCCAGCACCACGGGGCCATCGTCGCCGGGCACCAGATCGACCCGCGCGTAGAGCAGGTCCTCGGGCCGCCCCGGCACCGCGGCCAGCGCGGAGGCGGCCACCCGTTGCTCGGCCTCGGTCGCCTCGGCCGGCGTGATGTCCTCCTCCAGGTACAGGCCGCCGACCGTCGCGCGATCACCGCTCAGCATCGGTCCCTTGCGCACCGCGTGGGTGAACCGCCGCTCGATGAAGATGAGCTCGGTCTCGGCGCGCGCGTCCTCGATCGAGGCAAGGTAGGGCTGGGCGATGACCGTGCGCCCCTCGGCGTGCAGGCGTGCCACGTGCGCCTCGGCCGCGTCGAGCTCGTCGCGCGCGTGGCACGCGACGTCGAGCGAACCCGCCGACACGCTCGGCTTGACGATGATCCACCGCGCGTCCGGCCACGCCATCGCGTCGCCCGGGGCCGCGACCGCTGTCGGGACGGTGGGGACGCCCGCGTCGGCAAGGTCCACCAGGTAGCGCTTGTCGCTGCTCCAGGCGAGCACCTCGGCCGAGTTGAGCAGCGGCGCGGCGCTCTCGGCGCGGGTGCACCATGCGACGAAATCGTCCCTGCGCCGGGTGTAGTCCCACACCGAGCGCACCACGATCAGGCCGAACGTCTCCCAGGCGACATCCGGGTCGTGCCAGTCCACCACGGTGTTGGGCACGCCCCGTTCGGTGAGCGCCTCGATCAGGGGCGGCAGATCCCCGTCGAGATCGCGCGCGACCGCCGCGCTCACCAGCGCGACGCTCACGCGATCGGCAGGCGCACCTGGAACACGCTCCCCGGAGGGTCGGAGATCACACGCGCTTGGCCGCGATGGTTCTGGACGATCCGCCGCACGATGTCGAGCCCGAGGCCGGTGCCCCTGCCGACCTCCTTCGTGGTGAAGAACGGCTCGAACAACCGGCTTTGAAGCTCCTGCGGCACGCCCGGGCCGTCGTCTGCCACCTCGACGATCAACTCGTCGCCCGACCGGCACGTGCGGATCCGGATCGTGCCGTCGCCGTCCACGGCATCGATCGCGTTGTCAATCAGGTTGGTCCAGACCTGGTTGATCTGCGAGGGGTGGGCCGTGATCTTCGGGAGGGTGCGGTCGTAGTCGCGCTCGAGCGTGATGTCGCCCTTGTTGATCTTGTGGTTGAGGATCGTGAGCGTCGTCTCGATGCCGTCGTGCACGTCCAGCAGCTGGGTCTGCGCCTGGTCCATGTTGGAGTAGTCCTTCACCGCGGCGACGATCTTCGAGATGTGCCCGGTGCTCTCGTGCAGGTCATTCACCAGGCCGCGCGCCGTCAGTGAGGCCGCCACCCACTCGATCGCGGCGGCGAAGGCCCCATGCGCCGACATCGCGACCCGGTCGATCCAGTCCTCGTCCAGGGCGGCCTCGGCCAGCACCGGGGCCAGGCGCCAGCCCTCGAGGCCGCGGGCCTCGAGGGCGTCGGCCAGCGCGTCCTCCAGATCCGCGTCATCGAGGCCCCGCGCGGGCCCGGCCTCGGCGGATCGCGCCAGCGCCTCGCGCTGCAGCGCGATCAGCGTCTCGGCCTCGTCGCGCTCGACGCCGCTCGCCACGAACTTCGACATCGTGTTCTGAAGCACGTCGAAGGCGTCGGCGAGGTCCGAGGCGCTGCGCCGCGCCGCCGCGGCGGGGTTGTTGAGCTCGTGCGCCAGCCCCGCGGAGAGCGTGCCGAGCGCGATCAGCTTCTCCCGTTCGCGCAGCACCGCCTCGGCGCCCTGGTGCACCGGCGCGATCACCCGCAGCGCCCCCTGAAGAACCGAGGGCTCGTCGCGCAGCAGGCGGCGGAAGGCCTCTCCGGGGATCACGATCATGCGCGCGGGACCGCCGATGATGCGCCCTCCGGCGGGGCTCGGCTCCTGGGTGAGCAGATTCATCGCGCCGAAGTAGGTGACGGCCGAGCGCGTGACCATCACCAGCTCCTCCCCGCCGATCATGCGCACCCACTCCAGGGTGCCCTCGGTGAGGATGCCGAAGTCCTTCGTCTCCTCCCCCTCCTTCACGACCATGTCGCCCTCGGCCAGCTCCTCCTCGTGGGCGGCGGCCTCGAGGCGCCGCAGACAGCTCTCGTCCAGCTGGGAGAAGAGGTCGATGCTCCGGATGGCCTCGATCACGCCAGGGTCCCGAGGTATTGGTGCACGAATTGCACCGACATCGACCCGTCTCCGACCGCTCCGGCGACGCGCTTGATGGACTGATGGCGCACGTCGCCGGCTACGAACACTCCGGGCAGGCTCGTCTCCAGCAGCAGCGGCGCGCGCTCGAGCGGCCACGGCGGCCGCACCCCGGCGGCGCGCAGATCCGGCCCGGCGACGATGAAACCGTGCTCGTCCCGGGCGAGGTCCGCGGCGAGCCAGTCCGTGTTGGGCAGGGCGCCGATGAAGATGAACACCGACCCGGCGGGGACCGTCTCGCGCACGCCGCTCACGCGGTCCGCGATGGTGATCTCCCGGAGGGATCCGTCGCCGTGGGCCTCGGCGAGCTCCGCGTTGAGGCGCACATCGACGTTGGCCGCCTCCTCGATGCGGTCGGTGAGGTACCGCGACATGCTCAGGGTGAGGTCGGGGCCGCGGTGGAGGATGGTCACCTGCTCGGCGAACCCGGAGAAGTGCAGGGCCGCCTGCCCGGCCGAGTTGGCGCCCCCGACCACGAAGACCCGCTCGCCCTTGCACGAGAGGGCCTCGGCCCGCGATCCGCCGTAGTAGACGCCTCGCCCGATCAGCTCGGCCACGCCCGGCGTCTCCAGCGTGCGGTACTGCACGCCCGTCGCGATCACCACGGCATGCGCCGCGATCTCCTCGCCGCTGTCCAGGTGCACGACACGCGCCGGGCCCCGGGCCTCCAGGCGGATCGCGTCCTGCACCGAGAGCAGCTGGGCCCCGAAGCGCTGCGCCTGCGCGGTCGCCCGGCGGGTGAGGTCGCTGCCTGACAGGCCTACCGGGAAGCCGAGGTAGTTCTCGATGCGGGAGCTCTGCCCGGCCTGACCGCCCGGCGCGTCGCGCTCCACCAGCACCGTGCGCAGACCCTCCGACGCCCCGTACACGGCGGCGGCGAGCCCCGCTGGGCCGCCCCCCACCACGATCAGGTCGTAGAACGGCTGGTCGGCCCGGGTCGTAAGGCCCACCTGCTCGGCGACCTCGAGGTTGGAGGGCGCCACCAGCACCTCCCCGTCCGGGAACACCAGCAGCGGCAGGTTCTCGGGGTCGGCGCTCGCGGCCTCCATCAGGGGGCGGGCCTCGGGGCTCGTCTCCGCGTCGAACCAGCGGTAGGGGACGTTGTTGCGCGCCAGGAAGTCCTTCAGCTCGTGCGACTCACGCGAGTAGCGGTGTCCCACGACGCGGATCCCGTCGTCGCCGACGACCCCCGCCTGCCAGTCCGACAGCAGGTCGTCCAGCACGGGGTACAACTGCTCCTCCGGCGGGTCCCACGGCTTCATCAGATAGTGGTCCAGCGCGACGCGATTGATCGCGTCGATGGCGGCCTGGGTGTCGGCGTAGGCGGTCAGCAGCACCCGCTTGGCGTCGGGCACCATCTCCCGCGCCTTCTCGAGGAACTCGACGCCGTTCATGCGCGGCATGCGCTGGTCGGCGACCACGAGCGCCACGCTCTCGCCGCGCAGCTTCACCTGCGCCAGCAGTTCGAGCCCCTCGGCCCCCGACTCCGCGCGCAGCACCCGGAAGCGCTCTCCGTAGCGCCGCCGCAGGTCGCGCTGCACCGCTCGCGAGACGCCCGGATCGTCGTCCACGCTGATCATCACCGGCTTCGCTTCGCGAGGCGAGGGACCGGACGGAGCGGGGGAGGCGGAGGAGGTCGACATCGGCAAGGGCTTTGTACTCCACCCGGCTGCCCCGTGCCCATCTCCATCCCGAATCACCGACGACGTGGTGGTGGCCGACCGCCTCAGCCCTCCACCGCACGAGCCCGCGCCGCGCGGGCACCCCGCTGAGCGGGGCGGCGCGCGACCGTCGCCTCAGACCTCGGCGGGCCGGCCGGTCTCGAGTGGCTGGCCCAGGTCTCCCCAGAGGGAGACCCCCCCGTCCACGACGTGCAGCGGCGCGGTGGCCCCGCGGCGCTTGATCAGGCTCGCGCCGACCGCACTGCGGTGGCCGGCGCCGCAGATGACGGCGATCGGCCGGTCCAGGTCCAGCTCGAGGGGTGCCTCCTCGAGGACGTGGTACGGCAGGTTCACCGAGCCGGGAATGCGCGTGAGGCTCCACTCGCGCGTCTCGCGCACGTCGAGGATCTGGAGGTCCGGATCCTCCTCACGCCGCCGCGCGAGCTCGGAGACCGTGATGCGGGTGACCCCCTCCACGGGTCGTCCCTCGTTGCGCCATCCGCTCATGCCCCCGGCGAGATATCCGCCTCCACCGCGCACGCCCACGGCGGCGGCGAGGCCGGCCGCGTGGCGGGCCTCCTCGCCGTCGCGGCCGACCAGCACCACCTCGCGGCCGGGGCCCACCAGCCACGCGAGGCGCGTCCCGAAGCCGGACCGCTGAGCCGTGACCGAGATCGCCCCGGGGATGTGCGCGTCGTCGAACAGCAGGTCGGCACGCACGTCCACCACCAGCGCTCCCTCGGATTGGCGGCGCAGCACCTGTCCGGGCGTGAGAGGGCGATCGACCACGTCGAGGGAGGTGAGCGGGCCACGATTGATCTCGACGATCTCGCGGAAGTTGGGCGGCTGCGGGCCGATGTCGGCGAGCGAGCGCCGCACGAAGGCCTCCTCGTCCCGCTCGTTCAGCAGGGAGTTGTTGGCCTGCTCGTAGCCGATCGTGGAGCTGATCTTGAGGCTCATGCCGGGGCCCCCGCACATGGAGCCGCCCAGGTGGCCGGGCCACACCTCCACCTCAGGCGGCAGCCCGAGCAGCGTGCCGTGGAGGCTGCGGAAGATCTCGCGGGCGCCCTCGTCCGGCTCCACCGCAAGGTCGGGCCGCGCGACGGCGCCGACGAACAGGGAGTCGCCGGTCAGCACGGCCCAGGGGCCCGGACCGCGCGAGGTGTCGATCAGGGCGAAGCTGGTGTGCTCGGGCCGGTGCCCCGGCGTCCGCAGCGCTCGGACGATCACCGCGCCGAGGGCGAGCTCCCAGCCGTCGTCGATCGGATCGTGGGGGTAGTCGGCCTCGGCGAGGCGGTTGACGTGGATCGTCGCGCCGGTCGCCTCGGCCAGTCGGCCATGGCCTGAGACGTGATCGGCGTGCGTGTGGGTCTCGAGGATGTGCTCGATGCCCACACCGACGAACCGCGCGGCGCGCAGGTACTCATCGACCTCGAGCCGTGGGTCCACGACAGCCGCGACTCCGGCGTCTTCATCGCCGACCAGGTAGGAGGCGCACCCCAGGTCGTCGTTGATGAACTGGCGGAAGATCATCAGTAGCTACCCGGCGCGGGACGGCATCTCAGGCGAGAACGCCCGCCGGCAGAACGAACCGCGAGGGTGCCTGACTGGCGGCGTCGGCGCTGTAGGCGATGCGCGAGCCGTGCAGCCCGCCCCTGTTGGGGGCCGCCGCCGTGGTCACCTCGGCCGTGCCGTCGTGGTTGACGATCCAGGCCATGATGGCCTGGTAGTCGCCGCCCTCGGCGAGGATCGCGGCGCGCTCGATGACCTCGCCGCCCGACGGGTGAGGCCGCGACAGCCTCTTGACCACGATGCGGATCTCAGAGTCGTCCATGCGACCACGCTACTCCCCCGCGGGCGGCGGACCGAATTCGGGCCGGAGCCGCGGCGTTGCGGACGCGAGGATCTCGTCCAGGCGGTCGTAGCTCGCGCCCAGCCCGCTGGTCATCCCGCCGGCGAGGACGCCGTCGCGCGCCTCCCGCGATTCGTACCGGATGGTCAGGGTGAGCGTGGTCGTCTCGCCCTGCTCGCTCAGCACGGTCGTGACGACCGACTCACCCGCGTCCCAGGGGTCGTCGAAGCGCTCGGTCGCGACGTAGCCCTCGGGCGCGTTGACCTCGCGATAGACGCCGCCCACGGCGAGGCGGCGGCCGTCCTCCGAGTCCCATTCGAAGCGGTACGCGCCGCCGACCCTGAGGTCGAGGTCGCAGACCACCATCGACCAGCCCGGAGGCCCGAGCAGCCACCGCCTCAGCAGGTCGGGCGTGGTGAGCGCCTGGAACACCAGGTCCCGGGGAGCATCGAAGACGCGGGCCACGGTGACCTCGCGTTCGGAGGGCATGGTCACATCGAGTGTCGGGGTACGGGTCATCGGTCCTCCCCATCATCGGCCGGTCGATCAGGTGCATCTCTCTCCGCCGCCTTCAGCTCGCCGAGCAGCGCGTCGAGCCGGCGGAAGCGCGCCTCCCACAGCTCGCGATAGTCCTCGAGCCAGCGGGTCGCCTCGGCGAGCGGCTCGGCCTCGAGCCGGCGCGGTCGCCGTTGGGCGTCGCGGCCGCGCGAGACCAGGCCCGCGCGCTCGAGCACCTTCAGGTGCTTCGAGACGGCCGGCTGACTCATCGCGAACGGCGCAGCCAGCTCCGTCACCGAGGCCTCACCGGACGCGAGGCGCGCGAGGATCGCCCGCCGCGTGGGGTCGGCGAGCGCCGCGAACGTGGCGTCGAGGCGCTCCGTCGGTGCCATTCATAACTCCTAGGTTTAGGAACTTGATGGTTATATATGTGAGATCGTCGTGGGCGTCAAGCTGCCTCCTGTCAGGCACGGTCATACTCCGGCCGTGATCGCGAAGATCAAGAAGCAGATGCGGATGGCGCGCGAGGTGCGCCATCACACGGGGATCGTGGGCGTCGCCTTCCTCATCCTGCGGCGCGTCCTCCGCCTCGCCCGCATCAACCTCGAATGGTTCCGCGTCATGGAGCAGCGACCCGAGACCGCCGACGTTCCGGGCAGGGAGCCGCTCGTCCCCACGTGGACGTCGGACATCGGGCGACTGACCGCGCTGGGCCGGAGTCCCGAGATCGTCCGGCAACGACTCGCCGGCGGTTCCTCCGCGGCGATCCTGACCGACGCCGACGAGCTGATCGCCCAGATCTGGATCCATCCCGGTGGCGTCTACGACGAGGACGGCGTGCGCTTCCGGCTCGCCACCCGGGAGGCCTGGGTCTTCGACGGCGTGGTCGCCGAGTCACGGCGCGGGGAGCGCATCTACCCGCGCCTCGCCGTGGGCGTGGCCCGCGACCTCGACGCCCGGGGTTACGTGCGCCTGCTGTCGACCATCGACGAGGTCAACGGACCGTCGCTGCGCGCCGCCGAGGCGCGCGGCTGCGTCGTGCTGGGATCGGTGCTCGTGCTCCGCGTCTGGGGTCCCGGCCTCCTGCGCCAGCGCTGGCGCGGGCGACGGCCGAGCTGGCGGACCTTCCGCGGGAGCGTGTCGGTGGTGCCGCCGCCCTGAGGCCCTCGGGGTTCACGCCGTTCCACCGTGGCGGCTCCGGACCGCCCCTCGTGCTGCTGCACGGCTTCACCGACACCTGGCGCACCTGGGAGCTGGTGCTGCCCGAGCTCGAGAGCGAGCACGACGTGCTGGCCCTCACCCTGCCCGGTCACGCCGGCGGCCCCCCGCTCGCGCCCGAGGTCAGCGACCACCTGATGGCCGACGCGCTGGAGAGGGAGATGGACGAGGCCGGGTTCGCCACGGCCCACCTGGTCGGCAACTCCCTCGGCGCATACCTCGCGCTGCACCTGGCCGCGCGCGGACGGGCCCGGTCGGTCGTCGCCTTCGCTCCCGCCGGTGGCTGGGCGGCCGGCGATGATTCGTACCGCGACCTCCTCGGCCGCCAGGCCTCGATGCATGCCCAGGCCGTGCGCGGTGCGGCCCTCGCGGCGGCGGCGATGGGCACGCCGGAGGCACGGCGCCGGGCCACGCGGCTGATCACGGTGAACTTCGAGCACCTCCCCGCGGACCTGCTCGCGCATCAGATCCTCGGCGTCGCCCGCTGCGACGCCCGACCGCTGATCGCCTACGCCCTCGCCGAGGGGTATCGCATCGATGCCGAGCACATCGCATGTCCCGTGCGAGTCGTGTGGGGGGCCGAGGATCAGCTGCTGCCCTGGCCCTCCGCCGCTGTGCGCTACCGCCTCGACTGGCTTCCCCACGCCGACTGGCTCGTCATCGACGGCGTCGGCCACTGCCCCCAGCTCGACGTTCCCCTCGAGGCGGCGGAGCTGATCCTGGGCTTCACCGCCGGCTGAGGATCCGCGTCGGTTCGCGAGTTGCGGCGCCCAGTTTACTTGACATTGAAATATATTAAGTCTCTCTTAACGTGATGACGCCCCGGCCTGGTCAACGAGAGAGGGTTTTCTGTGCGTCGAACACGCGTGATTCTCGGATGCGCGCTCATCGGAGCGCTCACCGCCACGGGGGCCGCGAACGCGGCCATCACCCCCTCCCGTGACGCCCTCGCCGTCGCGAGATCGATGGCCCAGAGCCCCGGGATCGTCACCTCGGCATCCTTTGTCGATCTTCCTCCCCTCGGCAATCCCGTCGCGATCGCGACCACGCCCCTGGGCGGATTCCCGCGGAGCGGATCCAGCTACGCGATCCTCGGAACCGGCGACGCCAGCCTGGCGGCGAGCACGAACAACACCGGGGCCTTCACCGTGGCCAACAGCGGCCCGGTCATCCGCGGAGCGCGCGACGTCGTCTCGCTCCGCATCAACCTCCAGGTGCCGAAGAAGAGCAGCTGCCTCTCGTTCCGGTTCCGGTTCTACTCGGAGGAGTTCCCGGAGTTCGTCGGCACGGCCTACAACGATGCCTTCATCGCCGAGCTCGACACGACGACCTGGGACGCCTCCGGTTCGGTGAGCCCGACGATCGTGGCGCCCGACAACTTCGCCAAAGATGAGCTCGGCCGCAACGTCTCGGTGAACGCGGCCGGAATCGCCAGCGTCTCCGCCGGCCTCGCCTCGGGAACGACCTATGACGCCGCGACCCGTGCGCTGCGCGCCTCAACGCCGATCACCCCCGGAGCGCACGCTCTCTACCTCACGATCTTCGATCAGGGCGACCCGCTGTACGACTCCGCGGTGCTCCTCGACCGGCTGTCGGTGGACAGCCAGACCCCCTGCAGCCGGGGCCTCGCGGCCGACCTCACGCCGGGGGCTCCCGCCGGGGCGATCGCTCTCCCCAACGGCCGGGTGTCCGTGGCCGCCAGCGAGCTGTTCCTCCCCAGCCGGCTGCGGATCAACGCCCTTTCCTACCACCGCACCACGGGTCACAGATACCGTCTGTCGGCGAACGTCACCGACAATTTCGGCTTCCTGGTGAGGCGAGCCCGCTTCACCGTCCGGAGCGTTCCGGCCGGCCTGGTCGCTCCGAGGGCCTCGGTCACGGAGACCGATGGGAGCACCAGGGTGACGCTCCGACCCACGGCGCGGCTGCGCGCGCGCGGCGCGGGCTTCGTGGACACCTACGTCTGCGCGCGGAAGAACCGTGAGCGCGAGACGCGGGGTATCTCCCTGTGCCGGCTCTCGCACTTCTACTATCGGCCCTGAGGCGGAGCCGGACACGTGGGCGGTCGGGTCGCCGGGGCTCCGGATGGGAGCCCGGGCGACCGGCGCGCGAGATCGGTCTCCGTTGGCGCAACGGGTCGAGCTCGTCGATCTGCACGATGGGGGATAGCGCAGGATCCCCGGCTCCCGCCCCGAATATGGGGGCCCCGCGCCGTCAGGACTCACAGGGCGGCGCCGCACACGACCGGCGATGCGACCACCTGGGGGCCGCGATGCACGAGAACGCGATGCAGCAGCTCGGTGTTCCTCCCGAGGCCGTCAACGGGTCGGGGCGGCACGGCTCGCCGAAGGCAAGCGACACGGCACGACCCACCGGCGACCCGTCCGTCGGGCAGGAGGTCCTCAACCATGCCCTCTCCGAGGCGAGCGGCTGGTTCGCCTCGCGTCGCCTGCGGACTCATCAGAAGGCTCCGATGTCGCGCGCCGCCATGCAGGCGTGGCTCCTGCGCGGCGTCTTCGTCCTGTTCGCGGCGGTCGTGCTGGGATCGTTCGCGTGCATCGCCGTAGGACTGCTGAGCGTCACGGAGGCGTCGGCACTTCTCATGCCGGTCGCCGTCCTGGCGGCGATGTCGATCGGAGTCTTCCTGGGAGACCGCGGCGACTGAACCCTTGTGGCAGGGACAGGTGGTCACGTTGCGCGCCCCCATTGGCCCCCAACGCTCGGGGCGCTCCCCCAACGCACTTCGGCGCCTCGGCATGACCGAGGAGATGCTCGCCCTGGCCCGTCGCAACGCCGCCGCCGCCGGGACGGCCAACGTCGAGTTCCTGAAGGGGCGGATCGAGCGGATACCGCCGCCCGCCGAGACCGTGGACGTTTGGGATCTCGAACTGCGTCGTGAAACTGTCGCCCGACAAGGCGGCGGTGCTCTCGGAGGTCTTTCGGACCTGCGGCCGGTCGCTTTGGCGAGATGGTTCGCCAGGCACCGCTCTCGAATGGGCCGCCCGTATGGCGTTCGGACGAGCTCAGCGTCCGGCAGATCCCCGTCGGGAAGGTCCCTATCAGCTACGGGGGGGGATGGCCGCGGGGATCTCTGCCCACACCTTGACCGTCTCGCCCTCCTCGCGGGCCCACCGCTCGCTTAGGCCCTCGACGATGACCAAGCCGCGGCCGCCTGGCTCGTCCGGTCGCGCAAGAGGCTCGGCCAGCGAGCGCGCGAAACCACGGCCACGGTCCTCGACCTCCAGGCGCAGCCGACTGTTGGCCCACAGACGGACTCTGATTCGCTCGTCGGGCGGCAGTCGGGCGTGCATCACGCTGTTCGACACCAGCTCGCTGGCGACCAGCTGGAGGTTGTCGATGATCGTGCGATCCAGCCGCGACGCAAGGGCAGAACGTATCGCTGTGCGCACCTGCGAGGCGGCGGTCGGCTCCGGCTCGAGCTGGAGCTCGAGGACGAGGACCTGATCGCCACCCGTGGGTTTTCCCATCAGGACTCCTGCTTACCCACCCGCCCGTCCTTTGACGCCAAGGGGTACCCGGCCTCGCCCGGCCTATTCGTTGCTCGGCCGCCCTTCGAACCGGTAAGAGCCCGCCGCCGAAAGAGCCAGGCTTCATGGCGAACAGCTGCGGTTTCGACGGCTCAGCGAACGGGAAGCCGGAGTCCGATCATCCCTACGTCAAGGAGTTCCCGGTGCTCTGGACCATTCTCGTCGTCATCGTCATCGTCCTCGCCGTCATCGGCCTTTTCACCGTCATGCGCGGCCGGGCCTAGGACCCATTCCCGGCCCCCGCGCCGGATTACACGCGCGAGAGGGCCGGAATGAACCTCAGGGAGAACGGCCCATCGGAAGAATCGCTCCCGACCCGCGTCGTTCTCCACGATGGGTGAGTGGGGGTGTCGGTTAGACGCCCCAGCGCTTGACGGAGACCCTGTTCGGGTCGTCACCGCGGTCGATCGCCGCCTGCACCTCGGCCTCGGCGATCTCAGGCGTCGGCGCCGGAGTCGTCTGGCGGGCACGGACCGCGTCCCAGTAGCCCGAGCGTCCGTAGTACTCGTAGGTCCCCTTCTCATGCGCGTGGGTGAAGTCCTCGTCGCGCTCGTGGGTGGGGGCGTCGTCCAGCTGGTCCTTTGAGTAAGGCACCGTCAGGTAAACGTCATCGCCATCGCTCGCGATCACGATGTCGTCGATCGGGATCATGTGTCGCTTCGTCCCGAGCATGCCGGTCTTGACGGCCAGGTAGCGCACGTAGGTGCCGTCGGTGTCGGTGTACGCGTCGTCCACTTTGCCGATCTTGTCGCCGGAGGGGTCGCGTACTTCCATTCCCTCGAGCTCATCGAGTGGCGGGAGCACCGTGATCTCCGAGTAGCCCTCGGGGCCGATGTTGGTGCGCTCGTACTGATCCGGGGTCGAGCTCATCGATCCACCTTTCTGTACCGTCCGGCGCCTGGACGACGCCGGTGTACGGCCCGGCTTCCCGCCAGGGACCTGCCCCAAACGACCCTTTGTGGCGGCGGCCACCAAGGCCGGGGAGATCGAGCTGGGACCGGGTGGCCTCTTCGATCAGAGGTTGGCTCGCACCGCGTCGAGGGGGACCACGACGGTCATCCCATGAAAGGTCGCCGCGCACTCGGTCGTGGCGTACTCGGTCGTGTCAGTCCGCTTCACCACGCCCACGTCCCCAGGCTGAAGGTAGAAGACGCTGTCGGGCGCGATCCTCACAGGAGGCAGGGACGACGACCTTCTGTCCGGCTCTGACGGCCTTCCCCGGATGAGGGCTACTCAAGGTTCAGCTCGCCTAGGAGGCCGGTCAACTCGAGGGCACGGTAGGGCGAGCCCGTCACGTTCAGCAGGACGAGCCGCCGCCCCTCCTCGGCCAGGTCGGCATGCACGAGGAACAGCACCCGGATGCCCGTCGAGCCGAGGAAGTCCAAGTCCGCAAGGTTCAGTCTCAGGTCCCCCCGCGTGTCCTGGGCCAGGTCCACGAGGCGATCGCGAAGATCGTCGGCCGCGGCAAGGTCAAGCTCGCCCGAGAGGGCGTATTCGACCATGCCATTCAGGCTGTCCACCCGACCACGGAGCAGCCCGTAAGGGTCTAAGCGCTCAGGGTGAGGCACGAGCACGTTCCTTGGTTCTACGACAACCGGGGTCTGGGGTCGTCGTGTCTCGTTTATTGCACATCCGCAACCGGGGCGCCAGATGGGCTGGCCCGACTCAGATCCTGTTCGACCGGAGCCACGTCGAGGTCCGCGCTGGGTCGTGGGGTCAAGAAGACGATCCACGGGGACGCGCAGTCGGCGGAGCGACGGCCATCTCATCTTCGGAGGTCGTGAGGTCTCCGTAGGTCCGATGACGGGCAGGGGCCACCAGTCACGTGCTCTTTCGGCTGCGTGGGGTCGCGCTGCGTTTGCCCGGCGACGGGCGCGGGAACGCCACGAACCAACCCGTTCATCGCGCGAGGAGCACGGATGTCGAGCCAGTCGGTCGCCCAGTCCGCGGAGGAACAGGTCCAGCAACCCTGGTTCCGAGGGCTTGCACGCGCCGGAATGGTTGCTCGGGGCGGCATCTTCCTCATCATCGGCCTCCTCGCACTCCAGGTGGCCGCGGACTCCGGCGGGACGACGACGGACCAGAAGGGCGCTCTGGCCGTGGTCGCGCAGGAGCGCTACGGCGAGACCCTGCTCGTGATCCTCGCGGTCGGCCTCGCCGCCTATGCGCTGTGGCAGTTCGCCCAGGCCGTGCTCGACACGGACGACAAGGGCGACGACGGCACGGGCTGGGCCGTTCGCGCGGGCAAGCTCGGCAGCGGCGTCGCCTACGCGATCCTCTGCGCCACGGCGATCGGGATCCTGGCGGGCTCGGGAGGCGGCGGGTCGGGCTCCGGCGGCCCCAAGAGCACCACCGCCGGCGTCCTCGGCTGGCCGGGCGGGCGAGCGCTGGTGCTGCTCGCCGCCGCGGTCATCCTGGGCGTCGCCGTCTGGAACCTCTACCGGGGCCTGGGGAGGAAGTTCATGAAGCGCATGCACCCCTCGGCGCGCATGCGCCGTCCGGTCGAATGGGTGGGGGTGGTCGGCATCTCGGCCCGGGGCGTCGTCTACGGCCTTATCGCGTTCTTTCTCGCGAAGGCGGCCGTGGAGTTCGACCCGAAGGAGGCGGTCGGACTGGACGGCGCGCTCAAGCGCCTCGCCGCAGAGCCCTACGGGACGGCGCTTCTCGGGTTCGTCGCCGCCGGTCTGGTGGTCTTCGCCCTGTATTGCTTCGCCGAGGGCCGCTACCGCGAGGTCTGAGGGCATGGGCCGGGGCCCGCTCGGAGCCCGCGCCCTTGCCGGCGCGGCGGTCTGCTTGGCCGCGACTCTGGGCCTGGCGGTCTATGTGGGACGCGCGTCGGCGCCACCGGCCATCGACCGCGCCACCGCCGCCTGGATCCACGAACGCCGCCTCGATTCGCTGGACGCGGCCTCGCGCACTGTGGCGCTCCTCGGGGGCAGCGTGGCCCTGGGAATGCTGGTGCTGATGAGCTGCGTCCTCGTGCGCCGCCGTGCCCGTCCCCGCTGGCTCGCATTCCTGATCGCCTCGTACGTCGGCGTGGAGGTGCTCTTCTGGCTGATGAAGCTCGCGGTCGATCGGCCCCGCCCCCCGCTTTCCCTGCGGGTCGCGACCGTCGCCAGTTCGAGCTACCCGAGTGGCCACACGGCGGTGGCGACGGCGGTCGGCGCATCGCTTCTGGTCGCGGCATGGGGGATCCGCGCCGCGCCGTTGCGACGACTCGTCGTGGTCGCGCTGCTCGTCCTCCCGCTCGTCGTCGGCCTGAGTCGGCTGGTGCTCGGCGTCCACTGGCTCACGGACGTCGTCGGCGGGTTCCTGCTGGGCCTCGGCTGGGTGCTCCTGTGCCTCGCGATCGTGCTGCGCGACGACCGTGCGGCGTGGCCGCCCGACTCCGGCGGGGCCGGTCGTGTCACCCGTCCTCCGGCCCCCGCTGCCGCCGGGCCGAACCCGGCCAGCGCCCCGCGTCTCCGAAGATGACGATCAGGGCCGGGACGAGGATCGAGCGAACCAGGAAGGCATCGATGAGGATGCCCGCCGCCATCACGAACGCGAACTGGTGCAGCGCCTCCAGCGGAATGATCGCGAGCAGCGCGAAGCTGGCAGCGAGCACGATTCCGGCCACCGCGATCGTCCCCCCCGTGCGCCGCCCGGCACGTCGCACGGCGTCCTCCATGCCCCCGGGCGTCGCCTCGTCCCAGATCTGACCGACGAGGAAGATGTTGTAGTCGGACCCGAGGGCGAGCAGCAGTACCGCGGTGGCGAACGGGACGTAGTAGACGAGCTGCCCTTCGCCGAGCACGTCCTGGAAGAGGTAGGTCGCGAGCCCGAGCGAGGCCGCGACGCTGAGGGCGCTCGCCGCCAGCAGGTAGAGGGGGGCCAGAACGGCCCTCAGGAAGATGGCCAGTAGAAGGAGATTGACGAGCGCGGCCACGATTCCGACGCGCAGGAGCTCGCCGGAGGTCGCGTCGATCGTCGCGGTGGCGAGCGCCGAATCGCCCGCGAGCGCCGTCGTGGCGCCGAGGCCCGACGCTGTGACCAGGCCCGGCAGACGATCCTGGAGGAGGCGGATCGTCGCGATCGCCTTGTGCTCGGTCGGGTCGTCACGCAGCAACACGAGCATCCGGGCGGCTTTGGCATCTGGGGTCTGGAGAACGCCCTCGAGCGGTGAGCCGGGTGGCGCCGTGCTCGGGCCGACCACGGCGGCGACGCCCGGCTGTGAGTGCAGCGATGTCTCGAGACGGGCCAAGGCGGCGCGATCGGCCGCCACTCCCGGGCCCTCGAGGAGCAGTTCCGTCGGCCCGCGCACGCCCGGGGGGAAGCCCGCGTCGATCGCGTCCGCGGCGACCCGGGCGCCGGCGTCGGCGGGCAGCCCGCTCGTGAGGCCCGAGCCGAGGGTCGTCTCGCGCAGGCCGCTCGCGGCCAGGAGAAGGACGGCGATCGTCACGAGAGCCGCTACGACGGCGACGGGGCGGCGGCTGATGAGGCGGAGCGACAACGGCGTCCGGCCGGCGCTCTCCTCATCCGGCGCCCGGCCCTTCGCCAACCGCCCGCCGGCGATCGACAGGAGCGCGGGCACGAGCGTGATGGCGACGCTCATACCGACCAGCGCGGTGACCGCGAGCCCCGGGCCGAAAGACCGGAAGAAATCGATCCCCCCGACCAGGAGCGACGCCGTACCGGCCGCCACAGTGACGCCCGCGGTGAGCACGATCGGCGCGTATCGCCCCGCCGCCCAGCGCGCGGCGTCGCGCGGCGCGTCCCCGGCCGCCAGCCGACCGCGGACACCGAAGAGGTAGAACAGCGAGTAGTCGGTGACGATGCCGAGGAGCAGGGCGGCGACCACCGGCTCCAGGTCGGCCGACGCCGGAATTCCCGTCTGCTCGGCCACCCAGGCGATCACGCGCAGATCGACGAGATATGCGACGGCGGCGGTGGCCAGCGTCACGAGCGGTGCCACCAGCGATCGGAACACCAGCCAGACGATGAGGAAGATGACCGCCAGGGTGGCGAGGACGACCCACCCGATCCGGTCCTGGATGGTCTGGAACTGCTGGTTTCGTGCCGGGCCCGCGCCGGTCACCCCGACGAGCGTCCCCCGCCCGCCGCGCAGAGAATCCGCGAACCGGCCGGCGACGGTCTCCGCGCGGGCCGGTGAGGTATCCGGCCGGAAGAAGAGGTACGTGATCGCCGTGGTCCCCGCTTCGCCGGGCGAGGCTGCCAGGCCCAGATCGTCCACCAACGGCACCGCCGCGGCGATGTCACCGAGCGATGCGTCCCGATGACGGTTCACCTCCAGCACCCGCTCGAGGAGGGCCGCGCGATCGGCCGCCGACAGCCCGGCCGGGTCGCGCTGGACCACGAGCGTGCGTGAGATGAGGGGGTAGCCGAACAACTCGGCCGAGCGCGCCTCGGTCCGTATCGCCGGGGCGTCGTCGGGAACCGGGATCCCGAGTTCCCCCTGATCCGCGGTGAGCGTGGGTAGATAGATCGTCGCGAGCGCGGCGATCACGATCCAGGCGACCACGACCGGGTAGCGAAGACGCCCGGTGGTGAGCGCCGCGACACGTCCCAGGAGGCGCCGGGGGGGATCCGGATCCGGCGGACGAGCGCGGACGGTCAGCTCTACGGGAGGCTCGGTCATGCGGATCGGGTGGTACCCGCTGTCGCCGATTCGATCCCGTCGGCCATGCTGGGCCGCTGCATTCCGACACCATCCTGGTCCACATTGGTCCGTGGGCGTTGTGGCTGCTCGTGCGAGCGCTCCCCCGGCATGTGAAGTCACGTTCACTGGAGCATTGGACCCCAGTCCGTCGTCGGCGGGGACTTCGTTGTAGCTCGCGGTGTTGGGATTCCGCCAATCCTGCTCGCGCGGGGCGGTTGTGGCGCGCCTGACGCAGACGGCGCTCACCCATCGCGAGGGAGAGGGGTTACGTCACGTCGGCCGATATGTCGGACGCGCGCGGGCGCACGGACGCGCCTCGCGCCACCCGACTCGAAAGGACCGCTGATGAGACGACTCGCCATCTCGGCTGTCGCACTTGCGAGCTTCGCCGGACTCGCGGTGCCCGCCAGTCACTCCCCCCGATGACGGGGGCGGTTCCTTCTGAGCTTCCCCCCGACCCTCTCGCGCGGATCGGCGAGGGGGTCGGGATGGATCGCTGGGCCCCGCCGCGCAGAACGGTCAAGAAGCCGACCACAGTAAGCACGATGACCGTAACAATGAGGACGGCGACCCACGACGCACTGGCGAGTCGGTCAGCCGGCTACCCGTTGAACGAGCAACCCCTGAAGCGGACCCAGCATCCGCGCCGAGCGACGGGAGACGTGCGGCAGGCGCACCAGCCGGTGGGAGAGCGGGTGGCCTGCGCTCCGACGATCGAACTGCTCTGCGCTGATCGGCTTCCATAGGTCGTCGATCACCTGCGACGGAGGGCCGCTCACCTGTTCGGTGGTCAGCTCGAGATGCTCGGCCCAGAGTCGAAGGCGGGTGTCGCGGGCCAGGACGGTGTCTCGGATCGCGACGTTCATCTCGGTGTCGTTGAAGAGCGAGTGCCCATTGAGGTTGGCCGAGCCGACGGTCAGCCAGGCATCGTCCACGATGCCGACCTTGGCGTGGCGTAGACCGGATCGGCGAGGCGGACGGCGCGGGCGTAGCGATGCGCGTGGCGACGTAGTGCCAGCCCACCGCGGCGCGGGCGCGGTCGGCGGAGGTGTCGAAGCGATCGCCGGCCTGTGAGGTCAGGTCGATACCGCCGACGAAGGCGACGCGATCGTCGATGACGACGGTCTTCTCGTGGTGACAGTGCAGCGGGCGCTCGTGGGCGTCGAGTGCACACTGGCTCCGCGTGCCGCTCAGTTCGTCGCGCATTGGTGGGCGCGCCACGCCCGGCTGGCCGCGTCTCCGAGCGCTCGGTCGAGACCGAGCCCGAGGGCGATCTCCGGATGTCTCATGCGGCGAGCATGGTCGGTGATCACGAGCGGCCGGATCGACCTGAGGGGGAGTGGGAGGGGGGCGGGGCGGGTAAGGGTGCAGCGCCCCGTCCCCGAGTCTCGAGAGTCCTATGAGACGCCCACCTGCCAACGACCCCGACCCGCCGACCCTCACCGAGATGGCCGACCGCGCCCCCGCGCGCGAAGTGGTCGTGCGACCGCGCACGCTGATGGCGGCGTTGGCCGCCGTGGTCGCGGTCGCTGCGACCGTCTGGGTGGTGATGGAGGCGTGGCAGGTGCTGTCCTGGATCGTCATTGCCGCGTTCTTCGCGGTGGCCCTCACACCTGCGGTTGACGCCCTCACACGAAGGGGGGTCCCGGGCGGGCTGGCGGTGACCCTGGTCGCCGGGCTGGTGCTCGCTGTGGTGGGCCTCATCGCGTGGGCCATGGTTCCGCCGCTCATCGATCAGACCAATGCGCTGGTCACGGCGACGCCGGAGGCTGTCAACGACCTGACCCGCGGTCAGGGACCCCTCGGCTGGCTCGAACGCGACTACAACATCGTCGAGCGGACACGGGAGGCGCTGGCCAACGTCACCGGTGAGGGCCTGCTCGGGGCCACATCCCCCGCCCTGGGCGTCGTGAGAGGCGTGTTGACCATCGCCGCGGCGGTGATCTCGATCTTCTTCCTCACGCTGTTCATGCTCATGGAGGGGCGCCGGTGGGTGGAGGGCGGCCTCGGCCTTCTGCCCGAGCGCAGCCGGCCACGCTGGGAGCGGATCACGGCCGGCGTCGCCCGCACGATCCGCGGCTACGTGATGGGAAACCTCGCCATCAGCGTCATCGCCGGGCTGGTGTCGTTCGCCACTCTCAGCCTTGTCGGGGTGCCCTACGCTCTACCGCTCTCGCTGGTGGTCGCCGTGCTGGATCTCCTGCCGCTCGTCGGGGCGACTCTCGGCACCGTGATGGTGGGTCTGGTCGCGCTCACCGAGGGCGTCGTCCCCGCCCTCATCGTGGTGGCGGTATTCGTCGTCTATCAGCAGGTGGAGAACCATCTGCTCCAGCCGGTGGTGTACGGGCGCGCGGTCCAACTGTCGCCGCTGCTCATCGCCATCTCGATTCTGGTGGCGACCGCGGTCGCGGGGCTGGTCGGGGCGCTTCTCGCCATTCCCATCGCCGGGTCACTCCAGATCATCGCCGGCGAGATGCTCGGGAAGGGAGAGAACGCGGCACGCGCCTCGTCCGACGACTCTGCGTTGGACGTCAACGTCGGCGCGGACTCCACCAGCACCGCGCTCGCGCCATCGACGCGGGGGCCGCGGATGGATCGCTAGCCCGGCACTGCCCGCGGAGCTCGCCCGAGAGTGTGTCCTCGACCGTGCCAGCCAGTTCGTTCACCCGATCACGAGCAGCCCGTGGGGGCCAAAGACTTGGGGGTGCCTACTTCACCCGGCGCATCGATGACTGGATCCGCAGCGATGTTCAGCCAGACAGCGGCTCCATTGCCGGGCGCGCCCTGCTGCTACGGGTGGCGCTCGTCAACGTGCTGAAGCTCGTGTCCATCACCCTGGAGCCCGGGGACAACGCGCAGGTCATCTTTGAGGCGCTGAACGCCCGTGGCACCCCGCTGCTGGCTCTCGATCTGGTGAAGAACGCGGTCTTCCACCAGGCGGCCCGACAAGGGGAGGACGTGGAGGCTCTTTATGAGAACCGCCGGCGACCCCAGCTTGGCGCGCCTTACTGGCCGCCGTCTTCCGTAAGGACGTCCTCGAGGATTCGTCGCCGTCCGAAGTGCGGGCGCTGATCGACGAGCTCTGTCGGGACGCACAGGTCATGCGGAGTTTCGACGATTTCCCATCGTCCAGCCCCGAGGGCCGCTTCTTTACGCGGCTCGACATCCTCGATACGAGCACCGTCTTGCCGCTCGTGCTGCTCCTCTTTCGAGAACAATCGATTGACCCCAGCCGCCGCCGCCGAGCGCTGACCGCGCTGGAGAGCTGGCTCGTACGGCGCGGTCTCATGCGGCTCACCGCGCAGACGTACAACCGTGAGGTCCCGCGGCTCGTCGCCAAGGTGGCTGAGGACCCAGAGCGCGCCGACGAAGTCATCATCGAGCACCTGCGCGCAGCCGCTGGACAGTCGTCGCGCTGGCCCGACGACGAGGAGTTCACCCGTTTCCTCACCTCGCAGTCGCTCTACGGGCTCGTCGCGCAGAAGCGGCTGGTCATGGCTCTGAGCGCGGTCGAGGAGGCCATGCACAAGGACAAGGGCGAGCGTGCCTTCGAGCCGGGACTGTCTCTGGAGCACGTGATGCCCCAGCGCTGGGAGACGCATTCGCCTCTTGCCGGTGGCGCGGGAAGGTGGGGAGGCCCAGGTCCTGACATCAACTGCCGCCACTCCCTAACGGATGCGCGCCGGTGGGTCCGGCACGGAGTCGCGCCCCAACGTGCCCCCAACGCGTCGGACGCTTCTCAGCGCCCCAACACGCCCCGGAACGCACTTCGGCGCCTTGGGCGCACATCGCAGAAAGGCCGAAAGAGGCCTAGGGTACGGGATCTACTGATGGCGGGACCCAGATTCGAACTGGGGACACCACGATTTTCAGTCGTGTGCTCTACCAACTGAGCTATCCCGCCGCGCCCTCCGCCATGCGCAGGGTCCGCGAACGCTAGGGCCCCCCACGGGACGATTCAACCCTGGCCGCCCTTTTGGCGCGCCACACGGGGCGTTCTCCTGCTGAACCGGGCTTGGCCGCGGGCTGAGGATTCGTCGTCATCCTCCCGCGGACCCGGTGGCCGGCCGGCGGCTCCGCGCGGCGGCCGTGCCACGTCGGGGTGCCGTCGCGCGCCATGCCGTGAGCCCCACCACGACTCCGGTCAACGCGAGGTAGGCGGCCAGAGCCCAGGGCCGGGAGCTGTCGGTGCCGCTCATCAGGCCGTGGGCCGTGGCGCCGACGAACACGAGGTAGGTCGCCCAGTGGAGCCGGCGCCAGTTCCTCGCGCCGATGCGGGCGCGTGCGCGGAAGGACAGGTGGATGAGCAGCATCAGCTCGAAGACGACCACGCCGATGCCGGTCCACACCGGCCGATAGGGCACCAGCCCGGGGACGACGAGCGCCAGGGGCGAGATCTGGACCGTGGAGTCGAGCAGGAGCGCCCCGCCGTGTAGTCCGACCGCCAGGAGCGCAAGCAGCGAGAGGAACCGGTGGATGTCCGCGACGGCCGCCGGGTGGAGCTTCGTGAAGGGGCGCCCCCGCAGGACGAGACCGGCGACGATCGTGGCGCTCACCAGCGCGTAGGCGAGCAGGCCGCTCGCCCGGGCGATGATCCAGAAGGTCGGGTCGTGGGTCACGAGAGCCCCCCGGCGCAGAGGGTCGCGTCCTCGCGCACGAGCACGCAGGGCACCCCGAGGACCTCGGCCTCGCGCTCCGCCGCGTCGGAGCCGGCCACGAGGAAGGCGGTCGCCAGCACCTCGGCCCACGCGGCGCTGGAGGAGACCACCGTCGCGCGCACCAGATCGGTGGCCGAAGGACGGGCGGTGCGCGGATCGATGACGTGATGGAGGTCCGCGCCGCCGCGTCTCCAGCGGCGGCGGTCCCTGCCCGAGGTGGCCATCGCCCCGCTCTCGAGCGAAAGGCTCATCGTGCCGTCGCTCGTCTCGACGCCGACCGCCCATGCGCCGTCGCTGGGGACCCCGCGGACCGCCAGGTCCCCGCCGACGTTCACCAGGCACGGCCCGGCGGCGCACAGCAGATCGCTCACCCGGTCCGCGGAGTAGCCCTTGGCGATGCCGCCGAGGTCGAGTCGCGCGCCCGGCTCGAGGCGGATCTCGCCCGTGGCGCGATCCACGGACAGCCGCCCGCCGCAGCCGAGCGGCCCGGGCGGCGTCCCGCCCGGGCCGTCACGATCCATCAGATCGAAGGAGCGGTCGTAGCCGGCCGCCACCACGGCGTCGTGGACCGTCGGATCGAAGCGCCCCCCGGTGCTCTCACGGCCGGTGAGCGCCAGCGCGACGACCTCGACCAGCTCGGGTCCGGCGACGATCGCCCCCTCGCGGTTCAGAAGGGAGAGCTCCGAGTCCGGAAGGAAGCGCGACAGGAGCCCCTCGAGGCGACGGATCTCGCGCTCCGCCGCCTCGAGGCCCTCCCAGGATTCGGCCTCTGCCGCGCCGTCGCTGATCATCTCGACGTCGGTCCCCATCGCGCGGAAGCGGAGCCGCCGCATCACGAGGACCCGCTCGCCGTGACCGGCGCCGAGGCGCCGACGCTCACGACCGGGGCGGCCGCGGCCGGCGCGGAGGCTCCGGCGGTCGGCGCCGAGGAGGGCGCCGAGTATCCGCCCGCACCGCCGGACGACCCGGTGGAGGACGAGCTCCCGCCACCGTAGCCCGCGGACGCGTAGACCGTCCGGTAGATCACGGGGCGGTGTGCCCTCGCGACCGCCAGGCGGCGGTCGTAGATGCGCCGGGCCCGAGCGCGCTGGCGCAGGACCCGTCGGATCTCGCGCCGCCGCACGGCGAGGCGTGCCTCGTAGCGCTCCCAGCGGACCGCGACGATCCGCTTGGCCTCGGCCGCGTCGTGGCGGACCTGGGCCCGGTGCGCCTCGATCGCCGCCACCCGTGGGTCAACCGGCGCGGCGTCCCACGGGTGGGCGGAGATCGCCGCCCACCCCAGGAAGAGGATCAGGACGGCGCCGGCAACCGCATAGATCCTCCCGATGTGATTCGTCATCGTCGCCCTCCTCAGTCGTCGTGGTGCTCGGGGTGCGATTCGCCGCCTGCCGCCTGCTCGTCGTCGTCGATGTGGACGCGGGGCGAGGCGGGGGCGGGGCTCGTCGCGGAGGAGGGCTCCGACGGGGGCGACCGGTGCGTTTCGGGGACCTCTCGGGCGCGGCCGGTCGACGTCGGCCCGGATGCCGAGGACGAGGCGATCGGAACCACGCGCGTCACGACGAGGGGTGGCACGGCGGCCTTGGGCAGCGGCGCGAACTTCGGGACGGCGGGCAGGGGCGGCGGGGTCGCGGCCAGCGCCCGGTGGATGGAGGCGTCGGCCTTCGCGAGCTTCGCCCTCTGCGCCGCCAGGGCGGAGGGCGACGGGGCGGGCGCCGTCTTCGTGTCGGCTCCGAGCGTGACGGTCTGAGTCGCCGCGGCGGCTCCGGCGGCGACGGCCAATGCGAGGACCACGGCCAGGACGGCGCGGTGGGTCGATCTCATCGAAGGGTCTCCCCGGTTCGGATGCGGGTGACGCCGGATCGCCTCCCGCACGGGGCGGGAGGGCACGCGATCTCGACGCTCACCCCCGACCACGCCGGCGCGGGCCGTTCCTTACGTGCCGCTAGTCCCGTTCGGCCGCGGCGGGGGACGGGGCCGGCTCGGACCTCGCGGGCGCCGCGTCCTCCACCGGCGTCGCGTGCTGGTCGCCCACCTCGGTTTCGACGACGACGGGGTGCTCGGTTCGCGGCGCCTCGGCCTGGACCGGATCCCGCGGCCCGTCGTCGCGCGCCGCCGCCGCCGCGCGGCCATCGCCGATCTCGGTCCGGGGGCCTCTCTCGCCCGCGGCGGACGCCTCGGGCGCTTTGCGCCCCCCGGCGGCCTCCCGGCCGTCGCCGTCATCGCGCGGGCGAGATCGCGGCGGCGCGGCGACCACCGTCGCCCGTGACGTCGCGGGCCCGGACGCCTGCTCGGCGGGCGACGCAGGGGGCGCGGTGGCCGATCGGCTCGCGACCTGGCGTTGATGGGCCGGATGCGAGGGCCAGGGCTGCTCGGCGACGACGCCACCGCCCAGGAGGGCCGCCGCCACGATCCCGGCGGCACCCGCTCCCCCCGCGAAGCGCCCGCCCGACCCCGGAGCCAGCGGGGGCAACCGGTCGAGCTCGAGGCCGTCGGCCGCGCGGAGCAGCAGTCGGACGACCGGCACCGGGACGAGGCCCCATGCCGCCACGCGCGCCTCCCTCAGCCGCCGCCGTGCGCGGAACAGCGATTGGTGCACCGCGTTGGTGGTCGTGTGCATGAGGCGCGCGATCGTCGGCGGCGCCAGACCCGCCTGCTCGAGCAGCACGGTGCGCCGCTCCCGAGGGGGAAGGGCACCCAGCCCGCTGAGCGCCTGCCGCGCCTCCTCGCGACCCTGAAGCACCTCATGCGGCCCGGGCTGCCCCGTCGCCACCACCTCCAGTGACGCCCGCGCGGCATCCCCGCGGCGCGTCCGACGCCGCTCGTCGAGCGCCAGGTTCCGCGTCACGCGGAACAGCCACGGTCGCGCATCGCGCACCGGGGCGCCGGTCGCCTGCCGCTCGTGCAGGCGCAGGAACGCCTCCTGGACGATGTCCTCGGCCGACTCCTCCTGTCCGCCCAGAAGCCGTCGCGCGTAGCGGATCAGATCCTCCCGGTGGACCCAGGCATCCGCGAGCGGACGATCCGGCCCCGCCCCGCCCCGCCCCGCCGACGTCTCCTGCATGGCCGGTCCCCCCGCCCATTTTGCGGTTTCCGAAACACCACGACGATCAGCCGCGTCGCTTACGTCATCGGCAACCTTGGCGCGCTCCGCGTGCCCCTGAGGGGCGAGCCCGAGAACCCTTATGACTTCTTGGGCGATCTTTTACACCGCACTCGCGCCGCCCCAGCCCGCCACACGGGGCGCTCTCCTGCTGAACCGGGGCTTAACCCCGGGGTGACTATCATCGTCGGGGTGCGCCGGACGCCCATATCCGCCCCGCCCCTCGCGGTGGCCTGAGCGGTGGAGAGTCGGGGCCACATCCTGGTGGTGGACGACGAGCGCGCCATCCGCCGCCTGCTACGCCTGTACCTCACCGACGCCGGCTTCACGGTCACGGAGGCGCCCGACGGTGAGGTCGCCATCGAGCAGGTGCGCCAGGGCGGCATCGACCTGGTGCTGCTGGACCTGATGCTCCCCGGGATGGACGGCTACGAGGTGTGCAAGCGCGTGCGCGAGATCGGCTCGGTGCCGGTGATCATGGTCACGGCGCGCACCGACGAGGCCCTCCGCATCACCGGCCTCGAGCTGGGGGCCGACGACTACGTGGTCAAGCCGTTCTCGCCGGTGGAGGTGGTCGCGCGCGTCAAGGCCGTGCTGCGCCGTGTCGGCGCGCCGCCGGATCCCCACCGCGTGCTGCGCGCGGGGAGCGCCCAGCTGGAGCCGCTCAGCCGGCGGGTGACGGTCGACGGCGAGCAGGTTGACCTCACCCGGCTCGAGTTCGACCTGCTCGCCGAGCTCGCCGCCCACCCGCGTGTCGTCTACACCCGCGACCGGCTGCTCGAGAAGGTGTGGGGCTACCAATCGGCCGTGGGTGGCAAGACGGTTGACGTCCACGTGGCCAACCTGCGCAAGAAGCTCGGTGACGACATCGGCATCGTCGCCGTGCGCGGCGTGGGTTACCGGCTGGAGCCCGGTCCATGAGGAGCCTGCTCGACAGGTTGCGGCCCCACAGCTTCCAGGCCCGGGTGGCGGTGGCGATCTCGATCGCGCTGGTGGTGGTGTTCGTGGTCATCCAGTTCGTGTTCGTGAGCATCGTGCAGCAGCGCCAGCGCGACGGCGTCGAGGCCACCCTGCGCCAGCAGGCCGACTCGATCGCCCGGGCCGTCCAGCGCGGGGGGCTGGCCAACGCCGCCGCCACGTCCCGGGATGCGGGACGCTTCATCGGGGACGCGCGTCTGGTGGTGAGCGTCGACGGCGAGGTGGTCCACTGGAACGAGCCGGTCTCCAACCTGGAGGCATCAGCGACGGTGCGGCGGGGGCGCGTCCGAGTGCTGATGCAGCGGTCCGACCCCGCGGGCGGGCTGCTCTCGGACTGGGGTTTCATCGCGCTGGTCGTCGCGGCGCTCGCCGCCACCGGCGCCCTCATCTGGCTCCTCGCATCCGCCGTCGGACGCCGGCTCCGCGATTCGGTCAGCGCCCTGGCCGACAGCGCCGAGGCCGTCACGCAGGGGCGCCTCGACGTGAGGGCCCCGGTCTCCGACGACGAGCTCGGGCGCCTGTCGATGGCCTTCAACCGGATGACCGCGCGCCTCGAGCTGGCGGACGCCCACCAGCGCGAGTTCCTGGCGGACGTCGCCCACGAGCTGCGCACGCCGGTCACGTCGATCGAGGGCTTCGCGACCGCCCTCGAGGACGGAACCGCGAGCAGCCCGGAGGACCGCGCCGAGTCGGCGGAGTTCATCCGGGCCGAGGCCGGCCGTCTGCGCGCGCTGGTCGACGACCTGCAGGAGCTGACCTGGCTCGACCTCGATCCGCCGGTGCACCAGGAGCAGATCGACCTGGCCGAGCTCGGCCGCGCCGCCGTGACCCGGCTCGCGCTGGACGCCCAGATGAAGGGCGTCACCCTCCACGGGCCCGGGGGTCAGGCCTTCGCCGCCGGCGATCCGGCGCACGTGGAGACGATCCTGGCCAACCTGGTCTCCAACGCCGTCACGGCCACGCCGGCCGGCGGATCGATCACCCTCACGACGGTCGCCGGACCGGGCGAGACCGGCATCGCGGTCACGGACACCGGCACCGGGATCCCGGCCGAGCACCTGCCATTCATCTTCGACCGCCTCTACCGGGTGCAGCCCGGTCGCGACCGCCGCGCGGGCGGCTCGGGCCTCGGCCTCTCGATCGTCCGCCGGCTCGCGACGCTGCTCGGCGGCCGGGTCGGCGTGAGGAGCCGGGTCGGGGAGGGGTCCACGTTCACGCTCTGGCTGCCCGTGCGCGTCGCCGCGGCCCAGGGTCAGGATAGGCTCGCGACGGTTCCCGAGGTCAGACGAAGGGGCACGCGATGACGCAGCGCCGGTATCTCCTCAACGAGGACGCGATCCCGCGCAATTGGTACAACGTGGCGGCCGATCTGCCCTCACTGCCGCCACCTCCGCTGAACCCGGGCACGGGCGCCCCGATCGGTCCCGACGACCTGATCCCGCTGTTCCCGATGGCGCTGATCATGCAGGAGGTCTCGGCCGAGAGGTGGATCCCGATCCCGGATCCGGTGCGCGACATCTACTCGATGTGGCGCCCCACGCCGCTCTACCGCGCACTCGGGATGGAGCGGGCGCTCGGCACCACCTGCCGCATCTTCTACAAGTACGAGGGCGTGAGCCCCTCGGGCAGCCACAAGACCAACACCTCGGTGCCGCAGGCCTTCTACAACCAGCAGGAGGGTGTCAGCCGCATCGCGACCGAGACCGGCGCCGGCCAGTGGGGATCGGCGCTCGCGTTCGCGTGCCAGTTCTTCGGCATCGAGGCCAAGGTCTACATGGTGCGCGCCTCGTACGACCAGAAGCCCTACCGGCGCTCGATGATTCACACGTGGGGCGGCGAGGTGGTGGCCAGCCCCTCGCCCGACACCGCGGCCGGGCGGGCCGCGCTGGAGGCCACGCCCGACAGCACCGGCAGCCTGGGCCTCGCGATCAGCGAGGCCGTCGAGGACGCGGCGACGCGCAATGACACCAAGTACTCGCTCGGCAGCGTGCTCAACCACGTGTTGCTGCACCAGACCGTGGTGGGCCAGGAGGCCAAGGAACAGCTGGCGATGGCCGGCGCCGAGCCCGATGTGATCGTCGGGTGCGTCGGGGGCGGCTCCAACTTCGCCGGCCTGGCGTTCCCGTTCCTGGCCGACAAGGCCGCGGGCAGCGACATCCGCATCGTGGCCGCCGAGCCGGCGGCGTGCCCCACGCTGACGCGCGGCCACTACGGGTACGACTTCGGCGACACCGCGAAGACGGCCCCGCTCCTGGCGATGCATACGCTCGGCCACGGTTTCGTGCCGGCCCCGATCCACTCCGGCGGCCTGCGCTACCACGGCATGGCCCCGCTGGTGTCGCACCTCGTGCACACCGGCCTGGTCGAGGCCCGCGCCTACAACCAGAGCGAGTGCTTCGCCGAGGCCGTCCGCTTCGCCCGCGCCGAGGGCATCATCCCGGCGCCCGAGCCCTCGCACGCGCTGCGCGCCGTGGCCGAGGAGGTCGAGCGGGCCCGCGAGGAGGGCGTGGAGCGCACGATCCTCTTCAACCTGTGCGGTCACGGCAACTTCGACATGGCCGCCTACGACGCGTACCTGTCGGGCGAGATGGTCGACCAGCCGCTCGCGCAGCAGGAGCTCGACCTGGCGGCCGCCGAGCTGGAGGGCCTTCCCGCGATCCCTTAGCGCACTCCTCGAATCCGGCTCCGAGCCGTGGCCGGCCGGCCGATCGTCAATAGGGGCTCCGCGACGACGGGCCCGCGCGCTCGTCGTCGGCCTCGCGCTTGCGCTTCATGCGGCGCTGGCTGGCCGCAACCCCGCCGATGATCAGGAGCCCGAGCACCAAGTAGGGGATGCCGTAGAGATAGCGGTTGTTGTCGAGCCCGATCAGGAACACGACGCCGCCGACCGCGAAGATCAGGCCGATGGTGTATGAGAAGAGGACGCCGGTGGGGCTCACGCGGACTCCCCGAAGTGATCCTCGATCTCCGCGATGACCCGGGGCGCGAGCGCGCTCCAGTCGGTCGCGTCGTCCTTGGTCACGCTCACGAAGTTCGAGACCAGGAACACGTTGGTCACGCCGTCGAGGGCGAAGAGCCGGGAGCCGAGTGGCGACTCCGAGGGGTCGGTCCCCTCACGCACGGTCTGGGCACGGCCCTCGGTGGACGGGCGATCGAGCGTGAACTTGATCGCGTTCGGGTTCGGCGTCCCCTCCGGGGTCACTTCCATCACTCGTCAGCCTCTCGTCTCGTGGTGCGAAATCACCCGGATGGGTGATGGCTCAGCCCTTTGTATCGCGGCGGCCCCCGCCGATGGAGTGTCACAGGGCCCTAGTTCGGGCCCCGATTGAAAGGTAGCGGTATGGCTGCCCCGATCGACTTCACCTCCCGCGCGCAGGCCGTCGCGAAGACCGCGACCGCCTCCGCCCCGCGCCTCTGCGGATGGTGTCTGGGGAGCGGGAAGTACCTCGAGGCACTCGACGGCGATACGGCGCACGAGTACATCCCGGTCGTCTGCGACGCCTGCAGGGGCACGGGGCGCCAGCGCATCTGACGTGGCCGCGGCGTAGGATGCCGCGGTGCCTCAGACGACCATCGACGCTCGGTCCCGACTGGCCACCCTGCTCCGCGAGCACGCGCTCGTGCGCGAGTCCGTGGTCCTCGCCTCCGGCCGGCGCTCCTCGTTCTACTTCGACGCGCGCCAGGTGCTGCTCGACCCCGAGGGCGCTTCGCTCGCGGGCCGGCTGATGTGGTCGCACCTCGCTCCGACCGGGCCGTCCGCCGTCGGCGGCCTGACGCTCGGCGCCGATCCGCTGGTGTGCGCCGTCAGCGCCACGGCCTGGGCCGCGGGTGAGCGGGTGACCGGCTTCTTCGTGCGCAAGGAGGCCAAGAAGCACGGCCTCCAGCAGTGGCTCGAGGGCCCCTTCATCGAGGAGGGCACGCCCGTCGCGGTCGTGGACGACGTCCTCACCAGCGGCGGCTCCCTGGTAACGGCGATCGAGAAGGCGCGCCAGGCCGGCGGTGTCGTGGTCGCCGCCGCGGTGGTCATCGATCGCGCCGAGGGCGGCCACGAGGTGGCGGAGGAGGCCCTTCAGGGCGCGCCCCTCTTCTCCCTGTTCTCCGCGCCAGAGCTCCTCGAACCGGAGCGGCCCGGGGCGTGAACCGCGTCGAGCGGGCGGCGGCGGACGATCGGACGGTCGTCGTCCGGGTGTCGGGTCCCACCGCGACGATCGTGACCGACGGGCGGGAGCAGGAAGCGCGCCTCACCCCGCGCGTGCCGGGCGGCCCTGCCGTCGCCGGTGACCGGGTGCGGCTGCGCTCCGACTCCGGCGAGCCCGTGGTCGTCGAGGTGCTCCCACGCACCAGCGTCCTGGAGCGCGGTGACGGGGGCGACAAACGCGCCCGGCCGATCGTGGCCAACGCGGACCTGCTGGTGGTGGTCGCCGCGGTGGTGGAGCCGCCCCTTCGCGACCGGCTCATCGATCGTTATCTCGTGGCCGCGACCCTGGGAGACCTCGCGGCCGCCATCGTGATCACCAAGCTCGACCTGCCGCACGACCCCGCCGAGCTCGAGGACATCCTCACTCCGTATCGCGAGCTGGGCTATCCGGTGCTGACCGGCGACGCCCACACCGCCCCGCTCGTCGAAGGCCTACAGGCGCTGATCGGCGGGCGCGTGGCCATCCTGGCCGGCCACTCGGGCGTCGGGAAGTCAACCCTCACCACGGCGCTCACCGGGGTGGAGCGGGCCGTCGGGGCGGTCAGCGCCAAGATCGGCACCGGCCGGCACACGACCAGCGACCCGCGGCTCATCCCGCTGCCCGGCCGCGGGGCCGTGGTCGATACCGCCGGCGTACGCACGTTCCACCTGCCCAAGATGGACCGCGCGCGCCTGGAGGCCGGATTCCCCGAGATCGCCGCCGCCTCGGAGGGCTGCCGGTTCCGGGGCTGCGCGCACAACGGTGACGCCGGCTGCGCCGTGGTCGGGGCGGTCTCACCCCGGCGGCTCGAGAGCTATCGGCGAATGCTCGACGAGATGCGATGAATCGACCGTTGCGGTGTCCGGTCCGCGCCTTGACCCGGTATCGGGCCAGGCCGTAAGTTTGTGCGGCGCGGCACGAGCCGCGCGAAGGCGTCGAACCGACCACACCTTGCTGGAGGAGTACATGAACCGTCCTCGTCGTTTCCTGCCCCCGATTGCAGGAGGCGCCCAGTCCACAGGCTGGGAGGCCCTCGACAAGTGGGTGGGCGGTGGCTCCAGCTCGGGCGGATCTTCGGCCCCCTCCGCCCCCCCTGGAAAGACGACCGGCTGGGAGGCCCTCGACAAGTGGGTCGGCGGCTCGGGCGGCTCCGCGGCCCCCGCGGCCCCGTCGGGCAAGACCGGCTGGGAGGCCCTCGACAAGTGGGTCGGCGGCTCGGGCGGCTCCGCGGCCCCCGCGGCCCCGTCTGGCAAGACCGGCTGGGAGGCCCTCGACAAGTGGGTCGGCGGCTCGGGCGGCTCCGCGGCCCCCGCGGCCCCGTCGGGCAAGACCGGCTGGGAGGCCCTCGACAAGTGGGTCGGCGGCTCGGGTGGCTCCGCGGCCCCCGCGGCCCCGTCGGGCAAGACCGGCTGGGAGGCCCTCGACAAGTGGGTCGGCGGCTCGGGTGGCTCCGCGGCCCCCGCGGCCCCGTCGGGCAAGACCGGCTGGGAGGCCCTCGACAAGTGGGTCGGCGGCTCGGGTGGCTCCGCGGCCCCCGCGGCCCCGTCGGGCAAGACCGGCTGGGAGGCCCTCGACAAGTGGGTCGGCGGCTCGGGCGGCTCCGCGGCCCCCGCGGCCCCGTCGGGCAAGACCGGCTGGGAGGCCCTCGACAAGTGGGTCGGCGACGGCAGCAAGTCGGCGCCCTCCGCGCAGGCCAGTGCCGGCAACGGCGCGGCGGCCGGAGCCGAGGCCCCCGCGGCGGCGGGAGCCCAGGCAGCGACCTCGGGCGGCGGGTTCGTCGGGTTCCTCAAGCGGCTCTTCGGCGGTAAGTAGCCCCGGGTTCGGTCCCCGGCGCCGTGGTGAGGACGGCGCCGGGCGACGGCGGTGACACGTGTCATCAACGAGCGGTCCGCCGGTGGCGTGCTGCTGCTCCCCATGGGCCCTGCCCTCATGGTGGCGCTGATCTGCCTTCGCGGTGGGTCGATCCTCGCGCTGCCCAAGGGGCATATCGAGAAGGGTGAGTCGGCCGAGGTGGCCGCGCTGCGGGAGACGCGCGAGGAGACCGGCATGTCCGGAACGCCCGTGGCGCGCCTGCGGGAGATCTCGTACGTCTTCCGATCGCGCGTCCATGGCGGGCGGGTGTCCAAGCGGGTCGACTTCTTCCTGCTCTCCTATCGCGCCGGATCTCCCGGCCATCACGACGCCGAGGTCGACGGCGTGAGACTGGTGCCGATCGAGAGGGCCACCGAGGCGCTGGCGTACCCCGGCGAGCGCGAGGTGATGGGAGAAGCCCTCGCCTGGTTGCGGGCGGCAGGTTACGGTGGCCCGTGGACGAATCGTGGTGACGACCCGCCGCGCTGATCCGTCCCCCGCCCACCCTTTTCCCCGAGGACGCCTGTGTACGCGCTGAACTTCTACTCCCCGCTGTTCATCGACCAGCTCCGCAAGGGACGCAAGACCGCCACCATCCGGCTCGGCGACAAGTCCCACAAGTACCGCAAGGGACAGCTGGTGTGGGTGACGGTGGGGCATCGCCACGGACCGCGTCAGCGCATCTTCACCGCGATCATCGACGACGTCTCGGTCAAGCCCGTGCGCGAGCTGACCCAGCGCGAGATCGAGCGCGACAACCCGGAGTTCCGCCTGGTCGAGGACACGCTGCACTTCCTCTCGCACATCTACTCGCGCGAGGTGGCCCTGGATGACGCGGTCTCCGTGATCCACTTCTCCGAGGTCATCGAGTTCCCCTCGCTCAAATGACCGATCGGTGACGCCCTTCGCCTTGATTCGCGAGCGCGTGGGTGGTTACCTTTGGCACTCACAGTAACCGAGTGCCAAATGGGGGAAGTGCATGAGCTTGCAGCCCTTGGGCGACCGAGTCGTCGTCCAGTCGATGGAGGCGGAGCAGGTAACCGCCAGCGGCATCGTCCTCCCGGACACCGCAGCCGAGAAGCCGCAGCGCGGCAAGGTCATCTCTGTCGGCGCCGGCCGGTACGAGGATGGAAAGCGTGTGCCGATCCAGGTCGCGGAGGGTGACGAGGTCATCTACTCCAAGTACGGCGGCACGGAGATCAAGGTGGACGGCGAGGACTACCTGATCCTTCGCGAGTCCGACATCCTCGCGAAGGCGGTCTGAACGTGCCGAAGCTGATCAAGTTCAACGAGGACGCCCGCCGATCGCTCGAGCGGGGTGTCAACACCCTGGCCGACGCGGTCAAGGTGACCCTCGGCCCCAAGGGGCGCTACGTGGTGCTCGACAAGAAGTTCGGCGCACCGACCATCACCAATGACGGCGTCACGATCGCCCGCGAGATCGAGGTCGAGGACGTCTTCGAGAACCAGGGCGCCCAGCTGGTGCGCGAGGTGGCCACGGCCACCAACGACGTGGCCGGCGACGGAACCACCACCGCCACCGTGCTCGCTCAGGCGATCGTGCGCGAGGGCCTCAAGAACGTGGCCGCCGGCGCCAACCCGATGGGCCTCAAGCGCGGCATCGAGGCGGCCGTCGACATCGTCGTCGCCGAGATCGCCAAGCAGGCCAAGGCCGTCTCGGGCAAGGAGGACATCGCCCGGGTCGCCGCCATCTCCAGCCGTGACCGCGCGATCGGCGATGTCATCTCCGACGCCATCGAGAAGGTCGGAAAAGACGGCGTCGTCAACGTCGAGGAGGGCCAGACCTTCGGCATGGACCTCGAGTTCACCGAGGGCATGCAGTTCGACCGCGGCTACATGAGCCCCTACATGGTCACCGACCAGGACCGCATGGAGGCCGTCCTCGATGACCCCTTCCTGCTGATCCACGGGGGCAAGATCTCGAGCGTCCAGGACGTCCTGCCGCTGCTCGAGCAGGTCATCGGCCAGGGCCGCCCGCTGCTGATCATCGCCGAGGACGTCGAGGGCGAGGCCCTCGCGACCCTGATCGTCAACAAGCTGCGCGGCACCTTCACCGGCATCGCCGTCAAGGCCCCGGGCTTCGGCGACCGGCGCAAGCGCATGCTCGAGGACATCGCCATCCTCACCGGCGGCGAGGTGATCGCCGAGGAGATGGGCCTCAAGCTGGCCAACACCCAGATCTCCCAGCTCGGTCGCGCCCGCAAGGTCGTGATCGCCAAGGACGCCACCACCATCATCGACGGTGCCGGCGACACCGAGGAGATCAAGGGCCGCATCAAGCAGATCAAGGCCGAGATCGAGACCACCGACTCGGACTTCGACCGCGAGAAGCTCCAGGAGCGCCTGGCCAAGCTCGCCGGCGGCGTCGCCGTGGTGAAGGTCGGCGCGGCCACCGAGACCGAGCTCAAGGAGCGCAAGCACCGCGTCGAGGACGCCCTCCAGGCAACCCGCGCGGCGCTCGAGGAGGGCATCGTCCCCGGTGGGGGCGTGGTCCTGATCAACTCGATCAAGTCCCTGGACGGCCTCAAGCTGACCGGTGACGAGGCGACAGGAGCGGCCATCGTGCGCCGCGCCCTGGAGGAGCCCCTTCGCCAGCTGGCCGAGAACGCCGGCCTCGAGGGCTCGGTCGTGGTCGGCGAGGTCAAGAACCGCAAGCCCGGCATCGGCCTCAACGTCGACACCGGCGAGTACGTCAACCTGGTCAAGGCCGGCATCATCGACCCGGCCATGGTGACCCGCTCTGCCCTGCAGAACGCGGCCTCCATCGCCAAGAACATCATCACCACCGAGGCCGTCGTGGCCGACAAGCCCGGCGATGACGACGGTGCCCCCGACATGGGTGGCATGGGCGGCATGGGCGGCATGGGGATGGGCATGTAACGTCGGCTCACGCCGATCGTTCTTCTGCGAAGGGGGCCCACGTGGCCCCCTTCGTCTTTCCCGGAGCTCATGACCACCCGCCCCGTAGACATCCCCCGCCGCGCGCTGATCTTCTGGACCGCGACGCTGCTCATCGGCGTCGACACCGTCCTGTTCACGATGGTGGTCCCGGCCCTGCCGGAGTTCGCCGACCGCTACGACTTCTCGGCGTCGGTCGCCGCGCTGATGTTCGCCCTCTTCCCCGTGGGCCAGCTGCTGGCGGCGCTGCTCGCGGCGGGATGGGTGGAGCGCATCGGCCGGCGGCCCGTGATGATGATCGCGGCGGTCATGCTGGTCGCGGCGACGCTCGGCTTCTCGCTGGCCAACGGCTTGGAGCTGCTCGCCCTGGCCCGTTTCATGCAGGGTGTCGCGGCCGGGCTGGTCTGGACGGCGGGCCTCGCCGCGATCGCGGACGTCTACCCCGTGGACCAGCTGGGGTTCCGCCTCGGTCTGGCCGAGACGGCGGGCGGCGCGATGGGGTTGCTCGGGCCGATCATCGGCGGCGCCCTGATCGTGGTCGTGGGCCTGGACGAGACCTTCGCGCTCGCCGCGATCCTCCCGGCCCTCGCGCTGATCCCCGTCGTCCTGATCCCCGAGACGCGTCGCGGCCCCGGCGTCCGCCGGCCGCTGCTGCCGGCGCTCCGAGACCTGCTCGCGGTGCCCAAGGCCCGCGTGGCGTTCTGGGCGCTCGCGGGGGTCGCTGCCGTGCTCGCGCTGGTGGAGCCACTGCTTCCGCTCGATCTGGCCGACCGCCTCGACCTCTCCTCGCTGGGCATCGGCCTCGTGTTCGGCGCGGGCCTCCTCTCGTACTTCGCGCTGGTGCCGGTGGGCGGATGGTGGTCGGACACGCGCGGGCGCAGGGCGCCCCTCGTGGTCGGCGGCATCCTGATGGCCGCCGGGCTCCCCTTCTGCGCCTTCGGCCCCGCGATCAGCGTGGCGGTGGCGTTCGCCGTCGTGGGCGCGGGGATGGCGGCGATGGGAGCGCCCACCGGCCCGCTGATGGTGGAGGCCGTCAACGAGGCCGGCATGGAGGGCCAGTACGGCCTCAGCTCGGCGATGCTCACCGTGGTGTTCGCCGTCGGCTACGTGGTCGGGCCGTTGCTCGGCGCGGCGGCCAGCGCCCTGCTGCCGTTCCCGGCCACGATGATCATCGCGGCCGCCGCGATCGCGGTGGTGGCGGCGTGGGTTGCGCGCACCCTCCCGAGGCAACAGCCGCCGGGGGAGGCTTTGGCCGTCGGGCCAAGGGGGTGACCACCTGCCCGCTGCTACCGTCCCGGTCCCGGAGTTGCGTGGAAGGCTGACGTCCTGCCGCTGTTCACCGACTATTCGACCGACGGATTCTTCGACGAGATGTTCGAGGAGCCGGGTCGCCCGCGCGACGCCTATTCCCGTCTGTTCACGGGACTCAAGTCGCTGCGTCCGGCGACGTTCGCCGCGCGCAGCGCGCTGGTGGATCGCGCGTACCTGACCCAGGGCATCACCTTCGCCCACGGCGGACGCGAACAGCCCTTCCCGTTCGACCTGCTCCCGCGGCTGATCCCCACCGACGAGTGGGACCGTCTCGAGGCCGGGCTGGCGCAGCGCGTGGTCGCCCTCGACCGGTTCATCGGCGACATCTACGGCGCGCGGCGGGCCGTGGCGGACGGCGTGGTCCCCAACGCCCTGGTGACGACCTGCGAGGGCTACGTCCGCGAGATGGTCGGCATCGAGCCGCCCCTCGGTCGTTTCGTGCACGTCGCCGGCATCGACCTGGTGCGGGACGACGACGGCACGTGGCGCGTGCTGGAGGACAACCTGCGCTGCCCGTCGGGCCTCTCCTACGTCGTCCAGAACCGTGCGTTCATGCGTCGCGCCTTCCCCGAGGCCTTCGCCGATCACCACGTCGAGCCGGTCGGCCACGCCCCGTTCCTGCTGCTGTCGGCGCTGATGGCCGCCGCGCCCGAGGGCCGCGACTCCCCGCGGGTCGTGGTGCTGACCCCCGGTCCGGCCAACCCGGCCTACTACGAGCACGCATTCCTCGCGCAGCAGATGGGCGTGCCGCTGGTGGAGGGCCGCGACCTCACGGTGCGCGACCGCCGCGTTTACCTGCGCACCACGACCGGCCGTGAGCCCGTGGACGTCATCTACCGCCGCATCGACGACGGCTTCCTGGACCCCGCGAGCCTCCTGGCCGACTCCCTGCTCGGCGTCGCCGGGCTGATGCAGTCGTTCCGGGAGCGCCGCGTCGCGATCTGCAACGCCGTCGGCACGGGCGTGGCCGACGACAAGGCGGTGTACGCCTACGTTCCCGACCTGATCAGGTATTTCCTCGACGAGGAGCCTCTGCTGGAGCAGGTGCCCACCTACCTGATGGAGCGCGAGGACGAGCGCGAGTACGCCCTCGCCAACCTGGATCGCCTGGTGGTGAAGGCCGTGGACGGCGCCGGCGGCTACGGAATGTTGATCGGGCCCCACGCGACGCCCGGAGAGCGCCAGGCGTTCGCTCGCCGCGTCGCCGAGAACCCGCGCGGCTACGTCGCGCAGGAGACGATCAAGCTGTCGCGCGCGCCCGTCCTGGTGGGCGATCACTTCGAGGCGCGCCACGTCGATCTGCGCCCCTTCATCGTCTACGGGGATCGTCCTGTGGTCGTGCCCGGGGGGTTGACCCGCGTCGCGCTGCGCGACGGATCGCTGGTGGTCAACTCCTCGCAGGGTGGCGGCAGCAAGGACACCTGGGTCCTCAGCAACTGATGCTGGCCCGTGTCGCCGAGACGCTCTACTGGACCGCGCGCGACCTCGAGCGCGCCGAGAACTTCGCGCGTCTGCTCGAGGTGGGGCAGGCCGCGGCCCTGGAGGGCGACTCCTCCAACGGCGCCGGCGGCCGCCTGGTGTGGGAGCCCCTGGTGCGCATCGCCGGCGACTACGAGAGCTTCCTGCTCACCCACCGTCGCGCCGACGAGCGCAGCGTTCCGTGGTTCCTCACCTTCGGCCGCGACAACCCCGACAGCATCGTGGCGTGCGTCAAGCGCGCCCGCGAGAACGCCCGCAGCGTCCGCGATCGTCTCCCCACCGAGGTGTGGGAGGGGATCAACGACGCCTGGCTCGATCTGGTCGACTGGCCGCCCGAGCGCATCACGCGCGACGGCGTCTACCCCTTCTGCCAGGGCATCCGGCGCTCCTCGTACCTGATCCTCGGGTTGGTGGAGCAGACCATGCGGCGCGACGAGGGCTGGCAGTTCATGCGCCTCGGCCGGTTCCTCGAGCGCGCCGGTCGCTCGACCCGTCTGGTGCAGGCCCACCAGGTGGCCCGCGCCAAGCTGACGGACGACGACGACGTGCTCGACCTGCACGGGTGGCGCGCGCTGCTGGGGGACGCCGCGGCGCACGAGGCCTACCTCCAGGTGGACGCCGCCGCGCTGTCGCCCGAGTCGATCAGCCGCTTCCTGATGCTCGACCCGCGATTCCCGCGGTCGGTGGCCTTCTGCCTGGGCGAGGTGGAATCGGCCATCGAGGACCTGATCTCCATGGATGCCATGGCGGCAGGCCCGCCGCCGCTGGTGCTGGCCCGTACCGCCCGCGACATGGTGGAGGCCGCCGCACGCAAGCCCTGGGGCGGCCTCGAGGTCGGAGACCTCATCGAACGACTCCTCGCCCGGTGCACGTCGATCGATGTGGCGCTCGGCGAGTCCTGCTTTCTCGCATCCTATGAACGCACACCGATCGGACAGCATGCCCAGGCTTCACGCCAAGCACAGAACTGAGATCCACTACGCCGGCTCGGTCGGCGAGAGCGTCAACGAGATCCGCCTGGTCCCGTCGGGCAATGGACGCCAGGACGTGGAGTGGTCGCACGTGCGCACCGAGCCCGCGGCCGAGCTGCTCAGCCACAGCGACGCCTACGGCAACGAGGTGCTCTGGTTTCAGCTGATCGAGCCCCACGGCGTGCTCGTGGTCGAGTCGGAGGCGGTCGTGGTGACCAAGCCCGGCACCTGGCGCCAGGAGTACGTCGATCTCGGCATCGCGGCGACGGCCGACCCTGCGTACGTGGACGACTTCGCCGAGTTCCTCGCCGGCTCGTCGCGCATCAGATGGGTGGAGCCGGTCAAGAGCTTCGCCGAGTCGCTCGACCTGGACGAGTCGGGCAGCCTGGTGCGCTGGGGCGGCTCGCTCGAGGCCGAGATCAACAAGGCGATCGTCTACACGACCGGCGTGACAGAGGTGGACACCCCGATCGAGGAGGTCGTGCGGGTGGGGCGCGGCGTGTGCCAGGACATGGCGCACCTGATGATCGCCGTGGCGCGTCGCCGCGGCGTCGCCGCCCGATATGTCAGCGGATGGCTGCACCTGCCGGGCCTCGACGTGCCCGGCGAGAGCCACGCATGGGTCGAGATCGCGGTGCCCGGAATGGGGTGGGTGGAGTACGACCCGACCCACCCGGCGCCCTCCACGGAGCACTACGTCCGCCTGGCCGTGGGGCGCGACTACGACGACGTGCCGCCCCTGCGGGGCAGCTACCTCGGTCCGCCCACCGACAAGATGGACGTCGTCGTCGAGGTGCGCGAACTCCCCGCCTGACCTTCGGCGGTCATGCCCGACCCGCGGGTCCGCTCTGACGAGCGAGCCCGCGGGGCGAGGCTCATCTTCCTCCTGAGACGGGCGGATCCCCGGCGATCAGCCGGTGGAAACCGCCCCCTGCGCCGCATCCAGAGGCGTCACCTCCCCGCGACCGGACTGCCCGTGCCGGCAGAACCGCAACGGTCGCGCGAGCCCCTCCGCCACCCCGCGTCGCATCGGGAGCCCACGCGCTCCGCCGTGCGGTCCAGAGTGATGGAACGCGATCCCTGAGGCTCCGCTCGCTCCTTGTGACGGGTGAGGTCCGCCCGACGCGCTCACGCGTGTGTCCCAGGTTCGGTCGCGCGCGACCGGGTGCTGGGACAGAAGGTACGGCGCTCACCTGCATGCGGTGGCGATGCATGGAGTCCTAGGGTTCGGTTCAACGCTGCAGGCGGGATATAGGCCTCGAGTCCGGAATCCCGAACCGGTGGCAGCTCATCCCGTGCAACGATCGTTGCATCGCCGGCAACATGGGGTCAACCCCCGCCGGCGATATTCCACTGACCGCCCCTCGCGGCTAGTGGGAGGAGATCACCTGGTCGACGATGCCGTATTCGCGGGCCGCCTCGGCGTCGAGGAAGTAGTCGCGCTCCGTGTCGGCGCTGACCTTCTCGATGGACTGGCCGGTGTGCTTGGCGATGATCTCGTCCAGCTGCTTGCGCATGGCCAGGGCTTCCCGCGCGTGGATCTCGATGTCGCTCGACTGCCCGCTGAAGCCACCCGAGAGCTGGTGGATCATGATCTTCGCGTTGGGGAGCGCCATCCGCTTGCCCGCCGCGCCGGCGGCCAGCAGCAGGGCGCCCATGCTCATGGCCACGCCGATGCAGATGGTGGACACGGCCGGCTTGATGAACTGCATCGTGTCGTAGATCGCCATCCCCGCGTACACCGACCCGCCGGGCGAGTTGATGTAGATCGAGATGTCCTTGTCGGGGTCCTCGCTCTCGAGGTGCAGGAGCTGGGCCACGATCAGGTTGGCGATCTGATCGTCGATGGGTGTCCCGAGGAACACGATCCGCTCATTGAGCAGCCGGGAGTAGATGTCGAACGAGCGCTCGCCGCGCGAGGTCTGCTCGACGACCATCGGTATCAGTGGACTCACAGCGGGGAGACTACGCCTCGAGGCTCGCGATGCGCCCCTGGTCGTCGAACGTGAGACGGTGGGGCCGGTCGTCAACGCTCTCGGAGGCGCGGTCGATGACCCTCACCGTGAGCACCACCTGAGGTGGATCAAGGCGCGCGCCGCGGAAGCCGGAGTGTCCGGGCGGGGTCGCCTCGCGCACGCCCTCGGGATTGGAGGACACGCCGCCGACGCGGACCTCGGCGTCCGGCGCGAACAGCGCGGCGAAGGCCTCGGTGCCCGTGTTGAGGGCCCCCACGTAGGTCTTGCCGAACTGGCGCGCCCGGTCGTACGAGGGCATCACGCGGCGCGGATCACGAACAGGACGTAGGTCAGCAGGGCCACTCCGCCCAGGGTCAGCGCGACCGCGGTGAGCGCGCTCATCGGCTTCCGGGTCCGCGGCACGGTCTGCGCCGCCGCCGCCGCCGCCGCCGTCCGCCGCCGCCGCGTCCGCGTGCCGACGCCGGTGCCGGCGCTCGGCAAGGACCACCACCGCGATCGTCACGAGGGTGGCGCCGAAGAAGCACGGCAACACACCGAGGCCCGTGAGCGGGAACAGCAGCAGCAGCACGAGCCAGGTGGGGATCCCGATCAGGGCCCCGCGCACGACGCGCTGGGTGACGCGCTGGATCTGGTCGAACTCGTCGAGCGGCTCGAGATCAGAATGCATACCGCTCCTCCTTCCACGGATCCGCGGAGTTGGAGTAGCCGAGTCGCTCCCAGAAGCCGGGCTCATCGTGGTCGAGCAGTTCCAGCCCGCGCAGCCACTTGGCGCTCTTCCAGAAGTAGAGGCTCGGCACCAGCAGGCGCAGGGGTCCGCCGTGTACCGGCTCGAGCTCCCTGCCGTCGAAGCGGTAGGCCAGCAGCACGTCGTCGGCCATCAGGCGCTCGAGCGGGACGTTGGCCGTATAGCGCTCCTCGGAGTGCGCGACGACGTGCGACGCGCCCTCGTGGATCCCCAGTTCTCGCAGCAGCGGGGCCACGGCGACGCCCTCCCACACGGTGCCCAGCTTGCTCCAGCTGGTGACGCAGTGGATGTCGGTCGTGATCCTGGTGATGGGCTGCGACCGCAGCTCCTGCAGGGTCCATCGCACGGGGGTGTCGATCAGGCCCGTGATCGTGAAGTCCCAGTCCGGCGGCGCCTGCTGGTAGGGCACCGATCCCGCGTGCAGCACCGGGAAGTCGGTCACCACGTGCTGGCCGGGCGGCACCCGCCGCCGCTCGTCATCGCTCAATCCACGGTTGCGCAAGAGCCCCACGCCGCCCTCCGATCCGGCCTCGGCGTACCGGTGGATAGTACGCCCGGGGGCCTCACTCCCGCACCGTCCGCCCCATCAGGGCCAGCCCCGCCCGATCGTGGGCGGCGGCGATGTGGAAGCGCCCGACCAGGTCGAGCGGCGTGCCGGCCAGGTCGGCCTCGTCGGGCACGCCGACCGCCAGGCCGGCCTCGAGGGCGACCAGCTGCGCCGCGGCGACGTCGATCGCGCGCCCCAGTCCGAGACCGACCATCGCGTCACCCCGCCCGGCGGCCGTCTGGCACAGGGACAGCGCCAGCGACCCGAGGGCGCGCAGCCGACCGACGCGGCCCTCCAGGAAGGCGGCGGCCCGGGAGATGCGTGCCGGGTAGGCACCCTCCACCAGCAGCAGATCGAGCACGCCGGACGGAGAGGGAGTCAGCGCGGCGAGCCGCGTGCCGTCGAGCCACGATCCCCGCCCGCGTTCGGCCACCCATTCCTCGCCGGTGCCGTGATCGCGCACGAAGCCGACGGTGACGTCGCGCATGGTGCGGCCCTCCGCGATGGCGATGGAGGTCGAGAAGATGGGCATCCCGCGTTTGGCGTTGAGGCTCCCGTCGATCGGGTCGACCACCGCGATCGAGGTCGCGCTGCCGCCGCCCAGCTCGACCTCGCCGATCTCCTCGCTGATCACCGTCAGCGGCCGGCCGACGGCCCCCAGCTGCTCCAGCACGATGTCCTCGGCCAGGCGATCGACGGCGACGGTGATGTCTCCGCCCGCCCCGCGACCGCGGGTCTCGGAGCGCTGCGCGGTCGAACATGGCAGCCACGTCGTGGGCGATGCGGTCGCAGGCGCGCCGACAGGCGGCGATCCAGACCTCGGCGTCCGGCCCGGGTGCGGACGCCTCAGGCATCGACCAGCGAGTGGAACGCCACGCCGGTCAGCAGCTTGGGGAAGAAGTACGTGGACTTCTGGGGCATGGTCTCTCCGGCCTCGGCGACCTCGGCGATCGACGACTTGGGGATGCCCCTCAGGATCAGGGCCGCCGCGACCTCTCCGGAGTCAACCAGCCGCTGGGCCTGGGCGGCGTCCTTGGTGTAGCTGAGCACCTCGTCATGCGCGAGGGCGGCCTGGTCGGCGCCCAGGTGGGGGATCAGGATGTCGCGCTCGATGGCGGCCACGTCGAGGCGCTCGCCGGCCGACTGTCCCGGGAGGACGGCCCCGGTGAGCAGCGCCGTGCGGCCGGGCACCAGGAGCCCCAGCGCGGGGACGTCCTCGGGAGCCTCGGCAAGGGCGGAGAGCAGCGCGGGCAGGTCGGGGAGCTCGCGCGCGGCGAAGCCCTCGCCGGCGCCCTCGGGCCAGCGGGTCAGCAGGCGATGCGTCGGCAATACCACGAGCCCCGGGTCGTCGAGCGCCGTGAGTCCCATCAGCACGCGATCGTAGGGTGCCTCGCCCTCGACGGCGTCGTCGGCCACGCGCCGCTCGTCGCGGTAGGCGAGCGCGGTCTCGTAGCGGTGGTGCCCGTCGGCGATCAGGATCCAGCGGTCGCGCATCGCGTCGCCCACGGCTGCGATCACGGCGGGATCGGTGACGCGCCAGAACCGGTGGGTCGTCCGTTCGCGGTCGGTCACCTCGGCGTCGGGCGGCGCGCTCGGGGCGATGGCCGACCACGCGGCGCCCTCGGGGTCGGGATAGAGGCCGAACACCGGCGAGAGGTTGGTGCGCACGGCCCGCGTCAGCCGCAGGCGGTCCTCCTTGGGCCCGGCGTGGGTGCGCTCGTGCGGGCGCACGACGCGCGCCTGGTACGGCTCGATGCCCACAGCCGCCAGGATGGTGCGCCGCTCGCGCGGGACGCCGTCGTCGAGTGTGAAGCTCTGCGTCCAGGCGATCAGGCACGGCTCGTCGCTGACGGCGAGGGCGCCCTGCTCGCGCCACGACGCGATCAACCCGGCGACCTCGTCGTAGCCCACCTCGGGCAGGATCAGGCGCACCGCGTTGTAGGGGCTCGCGGCCAGCAGGCGGCGACGCTCATCGCCGGAGATGACGTCGTAGGGAGGGGCGATCAGCTCTCCCAGGGGTCCGGCGGCCTCGGCGTACCTGAGGGCGCGGAAGGCGCGAACGTCAGCCACGGAGCGCGATGCTACCAGCGCCGGAGCGTCCGGTGAGGTGGCTACCATGACCTGTCCGTGGCGGACGATCTCACCTCTCAGCAGCGCGCGGCCGTAACCCATCCCGGCGGCCCCGCCATCGTGCTCGCGGGCGCCGGAGCGGGCAAGACGCGGGTGCTCTGCCGGCGCCTGGCATGGCTTGTCGAGCAGGGGGCCTCGCCCAACGAGATCCTGGCGCTGACCTTCACCCGCGAGGCCGCGGTGGAGCTGCGCGCCCGGGCCGAGGAACTGATCGCCGCGTCGCACGAGACCCTGCGCGTGACCACCTTCCACGCCTACGCGCGGGATGTCGCCCGCGTCCACGGAGCCGAGCGGGGGCTCCTGCCGGACACGACGGTGGCGCGTACCGAAGACCGCATGCTGATGCTCCTCGATCGTCTCGGCGAGCTCGATCTGCGGCTGCACGACCTGCGCGGCGACCGCGCCCGCCTCGTCGAGGACCTGATCTCGCGCATCGACGCCTGCCGCGACCAGCTGGTGACGGCCGAGGCGTACCGCGGCTGGGCCGAGGCCGCCGTGGCCGGCGCGGGATCCGGCGGAGCGGCGCACAAGGCGCGCCGCCAGCTCGAGTTCGCGCGCGTGTACGAGGCGCACGACCGGTGGCTCGCCGAGGACGGGAGGGAGGACTTCGGTCTCTCGATCATGCGTGTGCTCGACCTGCTGCGCGTCCATCCGGACCGGCGCGAGGCGGTGCAGGAGGCGGCCCGGCACGTGCTGGTGGACGAGTTCCAGGACACCAATCACGCCCAGGCCGAGCTGCTGTACCTGGTCGCCGGCGGGGCGACGAGCCTGATGGTGGTGGGGGACGACGACCAGGGCATCTACCGCTTCCGCGGCGCCTCGTCCAAGAACATCGCGGACTTCCGTCGTCGCTTCCCGGATGCCGCCGACCTGCGGCTGGAGCTCAACCACCGCTCCACGCAGGCCATCCTGGACGCCGCGTCGGCCGTGGTGGAGCCGATCGCCGACCGCGCTCCCAAGACGACGGTGGCGCTCCCGGACGCCACCGGCCCCGCGCCGCTGCTGTGGCGCGCGCCGGATCCCGACGGCCAGGCGCGCGCGGTCGTCGACCGCATCGTGGCGCTGGCCGGCGATGGCGTCCCGCTGGAGGAGCAGGCCGTGCTGATGCGGGCCGTGCGCCTGGAATCGCGACCTCTGGTCGAGGCGCTGGAGCGGGCCGGGGTGCCCCATCAGGTGCGCGGCGGCATCGGGCTGTTCGAGCGGCGCGAGGTGCGTTCGGCCCTCGCCTGGCTGCGCGCCGCCTGCGATCCCTCGCTGGTGCAGGACCACCTGCGCGTGGGCGCCGATCCCCGCTACCGGCTGCCCTGGGCTGAGCTGGCCGACACGGTCACCTCCGCGTCGGCCGGGGGAGGCGCGGTGAGCGGCGCCCTCGACGTGTTCGCCCGCGCTCACGGAGCCGAGGGGCTCGCGGACGCGCTCGCCGACGTCGGCCGCGCCGCCGCGGAGATGCCCCCCGCCGACGCCCTGCGTGTCGCGCTCGACCGCTCGGGCCTGCGGTCCGCGGCGATTGCGACCGGGGGCGCGGAGGGCGCGGCGCGCCTGGCGGGGCTGGCGGCGCTGGAGCGTCTCGGCCGCGAGATCGCCGAGCGCGATCCTGCGCTGGACGCTCCCGGCCTCGGCGCAGTGCTCGCGGGGTTGGCCGACATCGGGTACCGCGGCGAGGGCATCGCGCCGAGCGAGCGGACCGGCGTGCAGGTGATGACCATCCACCAGGCGAAGGGCCTCGAGTTCGACGCGGTCTTCGTGGTCGGCATGACGCGCGGCAACTTCCCGGGCAAGGACCGCGGCGAGATCGACATCCCCGATCAGCTGCTGCCCGAGGTGCTGCCCCGCGCGCGCGACGCCCACGTGGCCGAGTCGCGGCGCCTCGCCTACGTCGCCATGACCCGCGCCCGCCGCCACCTGGTGTTGTGCACCCTGGCCGCGGGCCCGAGCGGCATCACGCAGGCGCCCTCGCCCTTCTTCGAGGAGGCGCGCGCGGCGTTGGGCGCGGAGGTGGTCGATGTCGGCGAGTCGTCGGCCCGCGCGCTGCTGGCCGCGGTCGGCGCCGCGCGGGACGCCGCCGAGAGCACCTCGATGCGCGCCGCCCGCGCGCTGGCCGAGGACGCGCCGGACGCCGACGCGCTGCTGGCCGAGGCGGCCTCCGCGGCGTCCGACCTGATCGCCGCGCGCGCGTCGGTGATGCGCCCGCCGCCCGCGCCGCCCGCCGTGCCGGAGCATCCCCGTCCGGCCCGCCCCGGCCTGGAGCTGACGCCGAGCGCGATCGAGATGTACCGCGGCTGCCCGCTGCGCTACCGCTTCGCCGCCATCGACCGCGTGCCCACCCCGCCGAGCGCGGCGAAGGCGATCGGCGTCGCGGCCCACTCCGCGCTCGAGGCGCACTACCGTCCCGACGGCACCGGCGGCGACGGTGAGGCGCTGGTGCGCCGCTTCGCATCCGGGCTCCGCCGCGAGGGCGTGGCCGAGACGGCCGAGGGGCGCCAGGCGCTCGCGCGCGGGCGGGAGAAGCTGCCCGACTACCACGAGCGCCTCGTGCGCAGCCGCACCCGGCCGCTGGCCGTCGAGCGCGACTTCACGCTCACCGTCGGCGCACACCGCATCCACGGACGCATCGACCGCATCGACGCGCATCCGGCCGGTGGCCACCAGCTGGTCAACTACAAGACCGGCAAGCCCCCCTCGGCCGGCGGGCGCACCAGCGCCGACGACCTGGTGCTGCGCCTCTACATGCTGGGCGCCCGCGAGGCGTGGGGCATCGAGCCGCGCGGCGCGACGGTCGTGCACATCCTGGACGGCGATTCGCGAGGCGTGCACCCGGACGCGGTCGACGACTCCAGCGTCGTGGAGGCCGTGCGCGAGGCGGCCGAGGGGATCGCGTCCGGCAGCTTCGCGCCCCGGGTCTCGTGGGACTGCCGCACGTGCGACTTCGCCCGCATCTGCCCGGCGCAGGACCGATGACGCCGATCTCCTCGTTCGAGGCGGGCCGTGCGGTGGAGGGCGTCTACGCGGTCCGCCACAAGGAGAGGCGTCTCTCGCGCCAGGGGCGTCCCTTCCTGGCGCTGACGCTCGCCGACGCCACCGGCTCGGTCGCGGCCGTGGTGTTCGACGAGGCCGACTACTTCGCGGCGCAGTTCGAGGAGGGTGACCGCGTGCGCGTGACCGGACGCGTCACCGAGCGCGACGGCCGCCCGCGGGTGGTGGTGAGCCACCTTCGCCCGGCCGCCGGCGAGGCCGAGGCCGCCGACCTGCTGCCGCGCAGCCACCGCGATCCGGACGAGCTCTTCGGGTTCGTCCTCCACCTGGCCGACGAGGTCGCCGATGCGGACCTGCGCCGGCTGCTGGAGGCCCTGACCGGCGACGCCGACCTCGCCGCCGCCTGGCGCACGATGCCCTGCTCCCGCTCGGGCCACCACGCCTACATGGGCGGGCTGGTCGAGCACACGGTGGGCGTCGGGTCGCTGGTCCAGACGCTGGCGACGTGGCACCCGCGGATCGACTCGGACCTGCTGCTGGCCGCCGCGCTGGTGCACGACATCGGCCACGCGCGGGCATTCCGGCTGGGCGCCACGTTCGAGCTGACCGAGGAGGGCCGGCTGCTGGGTCACGTGGCGATCGGTCATGAGATCGTCGGCGACGCGGCGCGGAGCGCGCGGTTGTCGAGCACCCGCCGCGCCGAGCTGCTGCACGCGGTCGACTGGCACCACGGTCCGCCTCCCGGGCAGCCGCCCGGCGCGGCGAGCCCCGAGGCCCTGGCGCTGTGGCGCGCCAACCAGCTCGAGGTCTCCGTGAAGGCGCGGCTGGAGGGGCCGGGCCCGGTCAACTGACGAGAAATCGCGCCGATCTCGTCCACGACGCGGGATAGAGTTGCCTCCCCCGGCGTCCGATGAAATGAAAGGACGCCAGGCTTGCCTCTCGGACGAAGGGAACCCCATGAGATCGACGCCGCCACCGCGCCGCCGCGCCGGCTGTACGGCCGCGTTCGCGGTCGTCCTGGCGCTGTGCGCCGCCGGCACCGCGAACGCCGCGATCACCGGCACGGTCACCAATGCCGCGGGTCAGCCGGTACCCGGCGCCTCCGTCCGCGCAACCGGGGCCGGCGGCAGTTTCGTCAACTTCGCGAGCACGTCGGGGACCGGCGCCTACACGATCACCCCGTCCAGCTTCGACACCGGGCCCTTCACGCTGACGGCGACGTTCACCGACAGCTGCCGTCCCTTCGCCGAGGCCCAGCTGACCTCGACCTCGGGCCCGCTCAACGACGGGGCCACGCAGCCCTTCACGCTCGACGCCTTCACCTTCTGCGCCGCGTCGTACCCGCCCTCGGGCGCTCCGGCCCCGACCGGCAATGCCTGGCCGGAGAAGGGCCAGATCCTCTCCGCCCCGGGCGGCGTGACGTACCTGCGCGTCCTCGCGCCCTACTCGGCGGCGGGCATCCAGGTCACGCTCCCCAACGGCACCGTCATCGGTGGCGGCACGAGCGGATCGAGCGTCACCGTGACCGCGCCGGCAACGCCGTACAACGGCCCGATCACCCTCTCCTACACGGACAACGGCGTCCCGGTGTCGAGCACGCTCGCCACTCTCGTCAACGCCAAGGTGACCGCGCCGAAGCCCCCGGTCGGGGTCTCCGACCTGGCCGCCGTGGTCAACGTGTCGGGCAGCATGTCCGCGAGCGACCCGAGCAACCGCCGCAGGGACGCCGTCAACCTCCTGATCGACCTGGCCGGCCAGGGTGACCGTCTGCTGGGCGCCGGCTTCGACGACAGCTACCGGGAGATCTTCCCGCGCACTGCGATCGCGGGCCCGTCAACGCAGGCCGCGCTGAAGGCCGCCGCCAAGAAGAACATCGGCAACTTCGGCGGCACCGACTACGACGTGGGCCTCGGCGCCGCGTTCGCCCAGCTCTCGGCCGATCCGCTCAACCCGGCGGTTCCGAAGTCAGCCATCTTCCTCACGGATGGGGCGAACAACGGCACGTACGACAACGTCCACCTGCGGTACGCGTTCAACGGCACCGGCACGGCGTGGCCGATCTGCGTGGTGCAGCTCGGGAAGGCCTTCCAGGCGTCGGACACCGCGCGCCTCAAGCGGATCGCCGCCGAGACCGGGGGCACATGGGCCAAGGCTCCGTCCGACGCGAAGCTCCAGGACCTGTACTTCCAGTGCCGCGGTCGCAGCTCCGGCGCGGCAACGCTGCTCCGCAGGACCAACACCTTCAGGATCGGTCAGAAGCGCGTCTACGCCAAGAGGGTCAAGAAGGGCCAGCGCGCGGCGACGTTCTTCGTGTCGTGGGGCGTCGGCAAGTACCGGGTGCAGCTCGTCCAGCCGGGTGGCCGCGTGCTGACGCACAGCATCGGCAAGCGGGTGCGCTACGTGACCGGCAGGACCTCGAAGTTCTTCCAGGTCAAGAAGCCGAAGCCCGGCCTCTGGCGGGTGCGGGTCACGCGCCTGAAGACCGGCGGGCGGACGGACCGGGCCACCACCACGGTGTCCGTCCAGCGCAAGAGGTAGGCGCTCCGGTCCACGGAGGGGCGGCCGAGGCCGTCCCTCCGTGGATCAGACGTTGAAGCGCACCTGGATCACGTCGCCCTCCTGCACCACGTAGTCCTTGCCCTCCATGCGCAGCAGGGCGGCCTCGCGTGCTTTGCCCCACGACCCGGCGTCCACGAGGTCCTCCCAGCCGATCACCTCGGCCCGGATGAACCCCCGCTCCAGGTCGGAGTGGATGCGCCCGGCGGCGCCCGCCGCCGTGGTGCCGCGCCGGATCGGCCAGGCCCGCGCCTCCGGCGGTCCCGATCCGGTGAAGAACGTCACGAGGTCGAGCAGCCGGTAGGCCGCCGCGACGACGGCGTCGGCGCCGCGCACGCCGCCCAGCTCCAGCTCGGCCGCGAGCTCCGCGGCCTCCTCGGGCTCCATCGCGGTCAGCTCCAGCTCCATCCCCACCGGGAGCGCCAGCGCCTGAGCGCCCTGCTCGCGGGCGTGGGCCACGAGCCCCTCGGGGGGCTCGAGCGACTCGTCCGTGTTGGCGATGTAGAGCACCGGCTTGGCCGTCAGCAGGCCCATCTCGGCGGCGAGCGCCTGGGCCGCTTCGTCCGTGACCAGGCGGGCGGGGCGGCCGGCGTCGAGCTCGGCCACCAGCAGCTCGAGGGACGCCAGCTCGGTCGCAGCGCCGGCCTCGCCCACGCGGGCACCCTTGCGGACCCGCTCCAGGCGCCGCGCGGTCTGGTCGCGGTCGGCGATCGTCAGCTCCAGATCGACGGCCTCCGCATCGGCGACGGGATCGACGCGGTCCTCGGGGTGCGGCACCTCGGCGTTGGCGAAGGCGCGGACCACGTGCACCAGGGCGTCGGCCTGGCGCAGCTGGCCGAGCGCCGCGCCCCCGAGCCCCTCGCCCTGGCCGGCTCCGGCCGCGAGGCCGGCGATGTCCACCAGCTGCACCTGCGCCGGCACCCTCTTGGGAATGTCCTGCGCGTCGGCGATCGCGATCAGCCGCGCGTCGGGCACGTCGGCCATCGCCCGGTGGGGTTCACGGGTGGTGTACGGGTACGGCGCGATCTCCGCCTCGACACCGGTGACGAGGGTGAAGAGCGCCGTCTTCCCGGCGTTGGCGCGACCGACCAGCCCGAGGTCCATCTAGTGCACCGAGGGGGTCAGGATCCCCCGAAGCCGACGCGGCCCGGGGCCTCGCCCGGGGGCAGGCGCACGTAGATCAGCTCTCCCTGGTCGACCCAGAAGGTGCCCTCCTCGGCGTCGATCGAGCGCCAGCTGGAGCCCCCGTCCGCCGAGAGCGAGGAGGTCAACTGCTCCGCCACCGCCTCGTCAACCGTGAGACGGAGGACCGTCCCACCCTCGAAGCCCAGCTCGAGTCGTCGCGTCGCCATCGCGGGCGAGTCTACCCCTCCGCGCCGTGCCCGGCCTGGACCAGCTCGGTCAGCACACCGAGGCTCGACCGCGGGTGGAGAAAGGCCACCAGATGGCCTCCCAGGCCGATCCGGCCGCGCGCGTCGATGAGCTCGACGCCTCGCGCCGCCAGCTCCGCGAGCGCCGCGTCCAGGTCCGGCACCGCGATCGCCACGTGGTGGAAACCCTCGCCGCGCTTCTCCATGAACCGGGCGATCGCGCCCTCGGGATCGAGCGGCCGGATCAGCTCCACCACGCCTCCCGCGCCCTCGCACATCAGGGCCTCGACGCCCTGCGCCTCCATCACCTCGCGGTGGGTGACGGTGACGTCGAACGTCTGCGCCAGGGCGGCCACGCCGGCGTCGAGGTCGGCGACGACGTAGCCGACGTGGTGGATCGGGCCGAGCGGCGCGGCGCCGCTCACTCCACCGGCTCCAGGCGCGGGTTGGGGCGCTCCTCGCGGCCGACCTTGGCGCACGGGACGCCGTTGACCCGGACCACGTCCGCCGTGAAGTCGTTGGTGCCCTGCAGCAGCGAGCTCCCCACGCCGTAGGCGTCCACCGGCACGCCCGCCTCCTCGAACCGCCGGATCCGCTCGGCGTCGAACCCGCCGGAGGCCACGATCTGGACGGCGCCGTGCCCGGCGTCGTCGAGGGCGCGACGCACCTTCCACACCAGCTCGGGCACCACCCCGGTCGGCCGGAAGCGGCCCATCTCGGGCCACAGCGAGCGGTCAACCATCGTGCTCGACGTGTCCAGGCGGACCCCCCACAGGCGCGGCCCGAGCGCGTCGGCCACCTCCAGCGCGGTGCGCACCGAGTCGTTCTCGAAGTCCACCAGCACGGTGACGCTCAGCTCGTCGGCGAAGCGGTCGGCGAACATCCGCGCGGCGCGCACGGTGTCTCCGCCGTAGGCCGCGATCAGCCCGTGCGGGACGGTGCCCATGCCCTTGCCGCCCCACCATGAGGCCTGCGCGTCGGTGGACACGCCGATCGCGCCGCCCGTATGGGCCGCCCAGCCGTCGCCGGTCTGCACCTGCCAGTGATCGAAGCGCGCGGGGAAGTAGAGGATCGGCTTCCCGCCCGCGGCGGCGACCACGTCGCGGACGTTGCGGCTGATCAGCGTGCGGCGGGCGAGGACGCCGAGGTACAGCGTCTCCAGGTGCGCGAAGAGGCTGTAGTCGCCGCCGACGGTCAGCACCGTCTCCCAGGGCTCGACCTCGTCCCCGTCGTAGAGGGCCCGCACCTCGAGTCGATCCCATCCCGGCTCCCAGCCGCCGTCGTCCCGGCGACGCCCCGAGCAGAGCTTGAGGATGGCGAGGGCCTCGTCCACGCCTCCGAGCACCGAGCGCTCGCGCTGGAACACCTGCATCAGCACATCCGGGCGGTGCCCGTCCAGCTCCAGCACGTCGCGCGTGAACGTGAAGTACGCGTCGCTGTAGTACCCGTCGCGCATCTTCTCCACCGGCAGCTGGAAGGTGGCGGGGTGGAGGCGGGTGCGGCGGGCGGTGGTCATCGGTCCTCGTCGTCCGGAGTCAGCCGGGCCGGCCGCGTGGACCACAGGAAGCCGAGTCCGAGCAGGCACAGGCCGGAGATCACGATGGCGATCACCCCCAGCCAGATTCCGGCGCCCGAGCCGGCGTCGGTACGCCCGTCGCCCGTGGCCGCCGCCGCGCCGCCCACCGCCCGGCCCGGCTCCAGCACCGTGACCGCCGCCGAGGGTCCGACCGCCGTGGGGCCGCTCTCGGAGGACTCCTCGCCCGGCGCCTCCGCGGGGCCGGTCCACGGCTTGAGCGTGCCGTCGGCGTAGGTCTGGCGCGTCTTCCACAGCGCGGTGCCCGACTCGAAGGGCGTCCCCAGCACGTGGAAGTCGGCATAGCGGTTCGGCGCGATCTCGCTGCCGCTGTAGACGACGCCCCGGAAGCGGCCATCCGACCCGCGCAGCGTCCTGACCGTCCATCCCGGGGGCTGCGCGAAGCTGTAGACCGTGATCTGGCTGGGGAAGTCGACGGCTACGCGGGTGGTCGCGACGGCCCGCTCGGTCGGGACGCGGATCGTGAACTGCACGGCCTCGCCCTGCGCGACCTCGGACGGCAGCACCTCGACGTGGGCCAGAGCCGGCGACACGGCCGGCGCCAGCGCCACGAGGGTCACGACGAGCGCGAGGCTCCGCCTCATGGGCGCACGTGGTTCGTGAGGGCGTCGAGCACGGCGACGTAGATTAGTGCCTGGCTCCTGTCGGTCATCGTCATGCGATAGGAGAAGGCCATCGGGCCGGTTGCGACGGCCTCGATCGTGACCCGGGTGCCGTCGGGCTCGGGCGACAGCGCGGTCCGCGTGCGCGCCCGGAGGCCGAGGCCGCGCGCCTCCCACACGAGCTCGCGGCCGGGCTCCACGGCCGTGAGCGCGGGACGGGTGTAGAAGTCGCGGCCCTTGGTGTCGCGCATGTGCAGATCGAGGCGCGTCCCCACCGCGACCAGGCCGTCCGCCGAGGCCGCGACGCAGTGCGGGTGCCAGGCCGGCCATCCGGCGAAGTCGGTCCACAGGTCCCACACGCGAGCGGGCGGCGCGGGCGCGACCACCGTCACGGTGACGCTCACCGCCGGGTCCCTAGCGGGGGGCTTCGGCGGTCTCGGCGCGCAGCAGGGCTTCCATCGCGGCGCGGCCCACCAGCAGGTCGCTCTCGCTGGGCTCGCGCGTGGCGAAGCCGGACTGCATCGAGTGGCCGACGCCGTGGATCACGCGCGACAGCGGATGCTCCGGTCGGCGGGCCGAGAACGAGAACACCTCGACGGCCGCGCCCACGCTGAGGGCGGCGATCACCGCGCGCGCCCCGAAGGCGCGGCGGCGGAACATCTTTCGCGCGATCGTGTTACCGATCGTCGTGGACACCATCAGCGGCAGGATCAGGTTGCTGCCGCAGCGCTCGTGCTCCTTGGCGTGCGCGTCCGCGTGCACGACCTCCTCGGCCCCGCCCGCCTCGTAGGCGGCGATGCTCTTGTGCTCGACCGCGTGCCAGATCGCGGCCTGCGAGCCGCGGAGCGTGATGATCGCGGGGGCCAGGCCCGCGACAGCGCCGATCGTCTCCTGGGCGAGCACCGAGCGCACTCGCCGGCGGGCCACGGCGGCCACCAGCGTGGCGCCGAGCGCCGCGCCGATCGAGCGGCGGTCCTCCATGGCGAATCGGGCCTCCGGGAGGCCGCGGCGCACCTGCGGCAGCACCGCGAACGCCTCACCCAGGCGCACCAGCCCGCGCGCCAGGGGCATGTCGGTGACCGGCCCGGCGCGGAACAGATGCTTGCGCCCCGACGCGACCACGAGCTTGCCGTCCCCGTCGCGCACCGCCGCCGCCCAGTGGCTCGGGCCGTGCACCAGCAATCCATTGGCGAGGGCCATGCCGCCGAGGCGGTTGCTGCGGGGGGGTTCGGGCATGGGGTCAGCGTAGCGGGAGCCCGGGCGGCATGGCCGGAGCGATGAGGTCAGACGGTCGTCACCGGCCCGCCCGGCGCGCCTCCAGGCGACGCTCGGCGGCCATCCGCCCCGCGCCCGGCCCGCTCGTGTCGACGAAGGTCATCATCTCGGCGATGGCGCGATGCCCGGCCGTCTCGGCGATCTCACGGTGCATCTCGCGGGCGACGACCCGGTACGACTCGTGGCCCTGGGGTTGGCTGCGCAGCTCGATCAGGTGCATCGCCTCGCGCGCGTTCATCGTCATCGTGAAGCGGATCCGGTGGGCCAGCGTCACCGCGTAGGGCGCGGCGGCCCCGAACTCGGGTGCGAGCGCATCGTGCAGGGCGACGCACCGGCGCTGGATCTCCGCGTAGTCGTCGCCGGCGCCGGCCGCCACCACCTCGTCGGGGATCGCGTATCCGAGCCGGGGCCCGAGCGGCTGGGCCTGGAGGGTCAGCATGCGGTGGCGCTGCAGATCGCGATAGGCGCCGTAGTCGCAGACCACCTCGAACGTGTAGGTGGTCGCCTCCAGGGCCCGCCCGGGCCGCTGACGCCGGTCTCCGCGCCGCCCGGCCCACTCCCGCAGCGCCTCGGCGCGGCGGCCGGGCGTGAGATCCGCGACGCGCGCGCGCAGGTCGGCCAGGCTGCCTCCGCTCGACGGCCACAGGGCGTGCGCCAGCACACGCGCCTCGCCGTCGGGGTCGAAGTCGACCAGACGCACGCCCGGCTCCTCCGCGCCCGAGGGCGGATCGAGCCCGAGCCGTTCGGCGAGTTCGGCGGCGGACCGCTCGCCCTCGGCCAGGTACGCCCCGGTCGCCACGCCGCGGTCGACCCGGTCCACGCGCGTCAGGAACGCCGGGATCACGGTGCGCAGCTCGACGAGCATCGACCGGGCGCAGTCGCGCGCCTCCGGCAGCGGGTGCGCCGCCATGCGGATCAGCATCGCCTCGTAGGCCTGGCCCGACGCGTAGATGCCGACGTTGGCCGTGGTGGCCGCCGGCAGGAGCCCTCGGAGCAGGTCGAGGGCGCGGGCGCGGACGGCCCGCTCGCGCGCCGCCGCCGGCGTGGCGGGGTCATCTGGCACACCCTTCCCCACATGGTCCACCAGCAGCGGCAGCAGGCGGGCGTACCCGTCGAAGGCAGCGTCCAGCGTGGCGATGTAGTCGGGACCCAGCTCGGGGTGTGACATCACGTCGGCGGGCCGGTGGTACCGATACGCGCCGCCGGGCCGGTCGGTGAACGCGATGTAGCGGGTCAACTGCTCGAGGTAGCTGGCGAGCCGGCCCCACTGCAGGATCTTGGTGAGCAGGTTCGAGGCGCCTTCGACGGCGAGGTGCGCGCCGCCCAGCTGGGCCACCGAGTCGTCGCCGTACTCGGCCAGGACCCGCCCGTAGAGCGCTGCCGCCCGGCCCTCTCCGGGACCTTCGACGGGACCGCTCGCCGGCCCACCCTCCTCGTCCGGGAGGAACTCGTCGATCAGCAGGCGGCGGAGCGACTTGGGGCTGCGGGAATAGCGCGCGAAGAGCGCTCCCTTGACCACCTCCGGCAACCCCACCAGCGCGAACACCGGGCGATCCGTGTTCGACACGTACGGAGCCACCCGTTCGCGCGCCCTTTCGTCTAGGTCCGCGTTGGTCAATTCATGCCATTCGGGGCGGTTCCATCGCTCGTCATCTCCGCCATCCTAGAGGCGTGCGCTTCCGCTGCCCGCTCGCCGTGCTGGTCTCCGCGCTGTTGCTCGCCCTGGTGGGCTCCGCGGTCGCAAGCCCGGCGCGCGTCCCCGCTCCCCCTCCCTCCTCGTCGTGCCGCATGGAGCCCAGCGACATCTGGTCGTCGCTGCTCACGGCGAACGCGGTGCCCGACCTGGTCGCCTACCAGGACTACCGCAGCGGCCTCGCGCTGGCGCCCACCGCGACCGGCACGGGCGTCCGCATCGCCGACGTGGAGTACGAGTGGCTCGCGAGCCACATCGACCTCGCCGCGAAGAATCTTCCTCAGGCCCCGTCCACCGGCCTTCCCTCCGGATACCAGGTGCGCGACCACGGCACCGCGGTCCTCGGCGTGCTCGGCGCCTCGGCCGATGGCAAGGGCATCACCGGCATCGCGCCGGACGCCACGCTGCTGCCGACCTCGCCGTTCATCGGCGCCGCCTACCGGCCGGCCGAGGCGATCACGGCCGCCACCGCGGCGCTCGGTCCCGGCGACGTGCTGCTGGTCGAGCTCCAGGCGCAGGTGCCGGGCAACGGCCTGATGGTTCCGATCGAGGCGTACCCGGAGGTGCGCGCGGCGATCGCGAAGGCCGTCGCCAAGGGCATCGTCGTCGTCGAGCCCGCGGCCAACAGCGGCGTCGACCTGGGGTCGGTCTCCCTGGGTACGCTGGGTCCCAACCCGTGGGCGCCGGGCACGCCGGGCGCGAGCGACAGCGGGGCGCTGCTCGTCGGCGGCGGGGGGTCGGGCACCGACCTCTTGAACGGCATCCTCGTGGGTGACCTCCAGCGCACGGCCGAGTCCAACTTCGGCGATCGGGTCAACCTGCAGGGCTACGGCGCCGGCGTCGTGACCAGCGGCTACGCCGATCTGCCCGGAGCCGACGCCAACTCGTCGTACACGGCGTGCTTCGACGGCACCTCGAGCGCCAGCGCGACCGTGGCCGGAGCCGTCGCCGTGGTTCAGGGAGCGGCGATCGCCCACTTCGGAGAGCCCCTCACCCCGGCGCAGATGCGCCTGCTGTTGCGCGCGACCGGCCAGGCGCAGGTCGTCCCCGCCGCCGGCGACGGCAGCATCGGTCCGCGGCCCCAGGTCGCCGCAGCGATCGCCGCGCTCGACTCGGTCCGCACCGACCAGCCGGCGGTCATCGCCCCGAGCATCCCGCGCGCCCCAGACACGACGCCCGCGCCGACGCCGGTCGCGCCCGCCGCCCCGACGCCGCCGGTGATCGCATCCGCCTCGGCCCCCGCCGCCGGCCGCCGGGCCACGCGCTCCGTCAAGGCGGCCGCGCCCCGCGCCCCGCTGGCGCGCTTCGACCGCCGCACGTCGCGCCTCACGCTGCGGCTCCGAAAGCTCGCTCCGAGGGCGCGCGTCACGGTGAACGGAAAGCGCAGGGCGCCGGTCAGGGGTGCTCTCGTCGTGGTCACGAAGGGCGCGCGCACCTTCCTGGTGAAGGTCACCGCCCCGCGTCGGGCGCGCGTGACCTACCGCCCTGCGCGGTTCATCATCACCGTCCCGAAGCGCGGCGCGCCCCGCGTGAGGCGAGCCTCGCGCTGACTACCAGGAGTTGGAGGAGCCCGACACGTCGGTCTGCTCCATCGGCCAGATCTCCGGCAGGTCGACGTCGAAGTTGCCCTCGTCGTCGGCGTGGGTCTTGTGCCACTCGGTGAAGTTCGGAATCGAGAACCCGACGACGCGGAAGCTGTGCCGGTCGACGCGCACGATCAGCTCGCGCGTCGGGTCCAGCACGGCCAGCGCCGGGGAGGGGATGCCGTAGGAGCAGTGGTAGGCGTCCTTCTCGGCGTCGTAGCGGGTCATCGCGTCCGACGGCGTATGCGTGCCGGCCCCCACGGCCGAGGCGGGCGCCTCGGGCGCGTCGTCGGGCGGCGGGCCGCCGGCTCCGGGCGGCAGTGGCGGAACGGTGCTCATCATTCTCCCCCCAGCAGGCGTTGCACGGTCACTCGTACGTCCTTCCCGTCCGCGGTGCCGCCGACTCGCGACATCACGGCCTTCATCACCTTGCCCATGTCGGCGGGTCCGGTGGCCCCCTCCGACGCGATCACCTCGGTCACCACGGCGTCGATCGCGGCAGCGTCCATCTGGGCGGGCAGGTAGCCCTCGAGCACGGCCATCTCCCGGGCCTCGCGCTCGACGAGGTCATCCCGCCCGCCCGCTCTGAACTGCTCGATCGACTCCTTGTGCTGCTTGACGATGCCGCGCAGCACCTTCACCTCGGCGTCCGGGCTGAGCGGTCCGCGCGCCTCGATCTCGGCGTTCTTGATCGCCGAGCGGGCCCTGCGGATGGTGTCGCGGCGCAGCGTGTCGCCCGCGCGCATGGCGTCCTTGAGGTCGCCGTCGAGGCGCGCGCTGAGTGTGACGGTGTCCTCGGTCATTGGCACATCCTTCCATGAACCCGGTGCGCGTGGCCCGGGAGGGCCCTCAGAAGGGCTGGTCGTCGTCGTGCAGATCGGCGCGCAGCCGCCGCAGGCGCTCGGCCATCTCGGCCTCGGCCCCGCGGTCGGTGGGGGAGAAGAAGACGGTCCCCTCCATGCCCTCCGGCAGCAGCGATCCGTCCAGCACCGCATCGGGGAAGTCGTGCGGGTAGCGATACCCCTCGCCGTTGCCGAGGCCGCGCGCATTGGCCACGCTGCTGTCGCGCAGCGCGAGGGGCGGACGGCGCGCGCCCTCCCGCTCCACCGTGTCGAGGGCGGCGTCGATGGCGCGGTACGAGGCATTCGATTTGGGCGCCATCGCGATGTACGTGGTGGCTTGGGCGAGGGCGATGCGGGCCTCGGGGAGGCCCACGAACTCGACCGCTCGGCCCGCCGCGACGGCCACCGACAGGGCCTGGGGGTCGGCGTTGCCCACGTCCTCGCTGGCGGCCACGATCAGCCGGCGCGCGATGAACTTGGGATCCTCGCCTCCCTTCAGCATCACGGCCAGGTAGTAGATGGCGGCGTCGGGGTCGCTTCCGCGCAGGCTCTTGATGAAGGCCGAGATCGTGTCGTAGTGCGCGTCGCCCTGGCGGTCGTAGACCACCGCGCGACCTCCCGCCGCCGACTGGATCGACGCGAGGGCGATCTCGCGGCCGTCGGCGGTCGTCGCCGCGGCCGCCTCCAGCAGGTTGAGCGCCCCGCGCGCGTCCCCGCCGGCGCGCGACACGATCGCGGCGCGGGCCTCCCCGCTCAGCGCGACCCGTTTCGCGAGCCCCTCCGGATGCGCCACGGCGCGATCCAGCAGCAGTCCCACGTCCTCCGCATCCAGCGGCTCGAGCACCCATACGCGCATCCGCGACACCAGCGCCGCGTTGACCTCGTACCAGGGGTTCTGCGTCGTGGCGCCGATCAGCGTCAGCAGCCCGTCCTCGACGGCGGGCAGCAGGGCGTCCTGCTGGGCCCGGTTGAAGCGGTGGATCTCGTCCAGGAACAGCACGGTCGCCGTGCCGGCCGCCAGGCGGTCGCGTGCGCGCGCCATCACGGCGCGCACATCGGAGACCGAGGCCGAGACGGCCGAGAGCTCCTCGAAGGCGGCCGACGTGCTCGCGGCGACCACGCGCGCGAGGGTCGTCTTGCCGCTGCCGGGCGGCCCGTAGAGGATCATCGACGGCACCCGGTCGCCCTCGATGGCCGTGCGCAGGGCGCCCTCCGGCCCGAGCAGGGCCCGCTGGCCCACCACGTCGTCCAGCCCGGCCGGCCGGATGCGGGCGGCGAGTGGTCGCGCGCGCTGAAGGCGAGACTCGACGACCTCGCCGAAGAGGTCGCCCTGGGGCGGTCCCTTGGCCATCAGGCGGACACCCGCGCCCAGGTGTGCGCCTCGGGCAGCAGAAGGGCGAGGCCGCCGGCGACCACCGGGAGCATGGCGATGCACCACAGCGCGGCGTCCCGGCCGGCCGTGTCGGCGATCACCCCGAACAGCGCGAGCCCGGGCGCGGCGGAGCCGATCGCTCCGAAGCCGATCATGAGGCCGGCCGCCAGGGCGAGCCGTCCGGGGAGGTACTCCTGGCCCATCATCACGGTGACCGAGAAGGATGACAGCAACACGAAGCCGACGAGCGCGAACGCGACGACCGACGGCCATCCGTCGGCCACAAGGGCCACCGCCGCGAGCGGCGTCGCGACCGGCAGGCTCCGCACCAGCAGCCGGCGGCCGCCCACGCGGTCGGCGGCCACGGCGCCGGCCACGGTGCCGACGGCTCCGGCGCCCGAGAAGGCGGCCACGGCGAGCCCCGCCTGCTGGTCCGAGAACGCGCGGTCGTCGACGAGCAGCAGCGGGAACAGGGCCAGCAGGCCGAACTGGGTCCAGGTGCGCAGGCTGGTCACGATCAGCAGGAGGCTGATCGCCCCGGCGCGCGCCGGAGGGGGCGCAGGAGCCGCGGGGTCGGCGGCCGGCACCTCCACCGTCAGGTCGCGGCGTGCGAGGTGCAGCCAGAGGACGACCACCGCGCCCGGCACGAGAAAGACCAGGGTCGCCCGGGCTCCGAGCGCCGGGATCGCGAGCGCCGCGAGCAGCGGGCCCACGGCGAAGCCGCCGTTGCCGCCGACCATGAACCACGCGAGGCCGGTGGCGGGCCGGCCGCCGGAGAGCCGGTTGGCCACCCGCGCGGCCTCGGGGTGGAAGGCCGCAACGCCCAGCCCCGAGCCCGCGATGCAGGCGACGACACCGGCATAGCCGCCCGCGAGCCCCGCCAGCGCGAGGCCGACCGTGGCGACCGCCACTCCGCCCCACAGGAAGGCCGGCGTCGCGCGACGGTCCGCGAGGACCCCGAAGAGGGGTTGGGTCGCCGACGAGACCAGCAGGGAGACGGCGAGGATCATGCTCGCCCGCAGATCCGAGAGCCCGTAGAGGGCAGTGAACACCGGCAGCATCGCCGGCACCGCGCCGACGGTCGCGTCGATCATGAAGTGGCCGCCCGCCAGGCGCGTCAGCCCCGCGCGGTCCATCTCCGCCACCGCCTACTCCACTACTCTCGGCGGCAGATGCCGGGCGGACGCGAGATCACGGGACGCGATGTCCATGCCGCCCTCCGCGAGTTCGGCGGCGGCGCGGGGGATCAGGCCGCACTGCGGGCGGCGGTGTCGCCGTGGTCGACGTTCGCGAGCTACGAGGATCTCGCGCGGGCCTGCCCGCCCGAGAGCATCGGCCTCAGCTCAGGCGCGTACGCCGCCATCTTCTCGCCCCTGTTCGGGGAGTTCGAGTGAGGGGGGGCCGCCCATGTCGACGTCCTCGAGGGCATTCTCGAGGTCCTGGCCCCGGGGGATCCACCACTTCGCGTTGTCGATCAGGCTGTAGCAGCGGGATCCCATGATCCCGAAGCCGAGCGAGGCGACGGCGAACGACACGACGGTCGACGTGCCGAAGCCCGATCCGAAGGCCCCCAGCGACTCGTCGAGGTGATTCGACGCGAACGGCGGGTAGATCAGGCCCACCGCGAGGAACGTCATCGCCGAGAGCGCGAGCCCCTGCACCAGCCACCCACGCCGGACGAGGGGCACGATCGCGGAGTGCAACACCATCATGAGGATCGCGAGCCCCATGGTCGTGATCAGCCCCCGCGGGGCGGCGGGATCGCCGATCACGCCGAGCGCCGACCGGCCCGTCACGCTCGCCGGGTCGCCTCCCAGCACGATCGCGCCCAGCGTGTGGTTGAAGTCCAGCGAGGTGTGGCCGCGCCGCTCGGCCTCCTGGATCAGGATCAGGAACCCGACCCCGGCGACGAGGCCGCCGAACACCACCGCGCAGAGCCAGCGCGCGATGCGCACGAGGCGCCCGTCGTCGCTCATGCTCATGGCGCCTCCTCGTGTGGGTTCGCCCGCAGCCACGAGATGCGCAGGAACAGGTCACGGTCGGACATGTCGTCCTCCAGCTCGAACCCGGTGCCGCAGAGGGGGCACGCGGTGAACGGCTGGAACTGCGGGATGCCGTCGTGGTCGGAGGTGCCGGTGGGTATCAGCAGCAGGTCGCCCCAGCACTCGGGCGTGGGGCACCGCACGCGACCGTCGATGTTCGCGAACCCGCTCTTGGGAAGAGCATCCGGCGCACTCATCGGGAGGGCATTCTTCCTGTGATAGTCACTACATTTGTGAAAGTGATGGATCAGCGTCCGGGGGGCCCTCGTCGCCCGCGAAGGTGAAAAGGTACAATCACCCGGTAGAATCGCTGGTTATAAGCCGCACACGGGAGTTCAGCATGGCGCGTAGCTACCAGGATGTCCTCGCGTCCGCCCGCGAGCAAGTGCCGGAAGTCCAGGTCCCCGACCTGGCGGCTCGGCGCTCCGCCGGCGATTCGCCGCTCGTCATCGACGTGCGGGAGCAGAACGAGTGGGACGAGGGGCACATCCCCGGGTCGATACACATTCCCCGCGGCTTCCTCGAGAGCCGGATCGCGGGTGTCGCGCGCCCGGACCAGGAGGTCGTCCTCAGCTGCGCGTCGGGCAACCGCTCCCTGCTGGCCGGCATCACGCTGCGCGATATGGGCTACTCCAACGTGGAGAGCCTCGCCGGCGGGTTCCAGCGCTGGAAGCAGAGCGGCCAGGACTACACGGTGCCCCAGACCCTCACCCCGGACCAGCGTTCGCGCTACTCGCGCCACGTCCTGATCCCCGAGATCGGCGAGGAGGGCCAGCTCAAGCTGCTCGGGTCGAAGGCGCTGCTGATCGGCGCCGGCGGCCTCGGATCGCCCGCGGCCTTCTATCTCGCGGCGGCCGGCGTCGGCACGCTGGGGCTGGTGGACGACGACGTGGTCAACGCCAGCAACCTCCAGCGTCAGATCATCCACACCACCGACCGCGTCGGTATGAACAAGGGCGAGTCGGCCCGGGTGGCCATCGAGGCCCTCAACCCGGATGTGAAGGTCAACGTCCACCCCTTCCGGGTCAACAAGGAGAACGTGCTCGACCTGATCGCGGACTACGACGTGATCATCGACGGCACCGACAACTTCCCGACGCGCTACCTGATGAACGACGCGTCGCTGATGGCGCGCACGCCCCTCGTGCACGCGAGCATCCTCCGTTTCGAGGGGCACGCCTCCACGTTCATCCCGTACGACGGCCCCTGCTACCGGTGCCTCTTCCCGGAGCCCCCGCCGCCGGACATGGCGCCCTCGTGCGGCGAGGCCGGTGTGTTGGGCGTGCTCTGCGGCGTGATGGGGAACATCATGGCCACCGAGGCCATCAAGGTGTTGCTCGGCATCGGCGAGACGCTGTCGGGCCGTCTGATGATCTACGACGCCCTGGACATGACCTTCACCGAGCTCAAGATCCGTCGCGACCCGGCCTGTCCGGCGTGCGGTCCCAGCGCCGAGCTCGGGTTCCGCGACTACGACGCCTGGTGCGCCGGCATCGGTCGCCACTCCGTGGCCGTCGCGGGCGCATGAGCGTGGTGCGCATCCCCCCGGTGCTGCGTCCGGCCACCGGGGGCGAGCGGGAGATCCAGGTCGCCGGCGCGACGGTGAGCGAGGTGCTCGACGCGCTCTACGACAAACACCCCGGCGTACGGACACAGCTCCAGACGCCGGAGGGTGAGCTCCACCGGTTCGTGAACATCTATCTCAACGATGAGGATGTCCGGCTGCTGGGCTGGCTCGACACGGCCGTCAACGACGGCGACACGCTGCTGATCCTCCCGGCCATGGCCGGCGGGGCGACCGGTCTGGCCCCGCCGCCCACCACGGCCTCGGCCGACCTGCTCGACACCGTCGGCGACACGCCGCTCGTGCAGCTCAACCACATCTCGCCCAACCCGGACGTGCGAATCCTCGCCAAGCTCGAGAGCCACAACCCGACGGGGTCGATCAAGGACCGCACGGCGCTCTCGATGATCAACGACGCCGAGGCGCGCGGCGCGATCCGCCCGGGTGACACGATCATGGAGCCCACCTCGGGCAACACCGGCATCTCGCTGGCGATGATCTGCCGGGTGCGCGGCTACAAGCTCGTCGCCGTCATGCCCGAGAACGTGACCCCCGAGCGGCGCCAGCTGCTCACCCTGTACGGCGCCGAGATCGTCGGCACCGACGGCGAGTTCGGCTCCAACGGCGCCGTCGAGGCAGCCAAGCGCCTCTCCGCCGAGAACGGTCTGTTCATGCCGTTCCAATACGGCAACGCGGCCAATCCGCGGGCGCACTACGAGGGCACGGCCGAGGAGATCGTGCGCGACTGCCCCGAGATCGACGTGTTCGTCGCCGGGCTCGGCACCGGCGGCACGCTGATGGGCTCGTCCCGGCGGCTCAAGGAGCACCGCGCCGACATCCAGATCATCGCCTGCGAGCCCCTCCAGGGCGACCCCGTGAGCGGGCTGCGGAGCCTGGACGACGGATTCGTCCCGCCGATCCTCGACCTCGCCCGACTCGACCGGAAGCTGCTCGTGCCCAACCGCGACGCGCTGGTCATGACCCGCCGCCTGGCGGCGGAGGAGGGCATCTTCGCGGGCGTCTCCTCGGGCGCGGTCATCCACACCTGCATGCGGGTGGCCCAGAAGATGACCCGCGGCACCATCGTCGGCATCGTGTGCGACGGCGGGTGGAAGTACCTCTCCTCGGGCCTCTGGACCGACGACCTGGACGAGGTCGAGGACACGCTCGACAACGGGCTCTTCTGGTAGCGCTCTGAAGATCTCCCGGGCGATGGCGCAGGAGTTGGTCGACCACGCGGTCGCCGACCTGCCCAACGAGTGCTGCGGGATGATCGCCGGCGCCGGCGGGGTCGCGACGGCCGTGCACCGCGCGACCAACAGCGAGGGCAGCCCGTTCATGTACGTCATGGACCCGCGCGAGCAGCTGCGCATCATGGACGCGATCGACAACGCCGGCGAGGATCTGCTGGCGATCTACCACTCGCATACGCGCTCTGCGGCCTACCCCTCCCGCACCGACGTGGAGCTGGCGTTCTTCCCCAGCACGCTCTATCTGATCGTGTCGATCGCTGACCGTGACGACCCCGAGATCCGGGCCTTCCGCCTCAGCCGCGGCGCCCCCGAGGGCGAGCAGATCGACGAGGAGCCGGTGGAGATCCTGTGAGGCGCCGGGCGGTGTCGAGCGCCGTGGTGGTGACCGGCGTCGCCGTCGCCCTGGGGCTGGCGGGCTGCGGGGGGTCCGACACCGTCACCGAGACCGTCACCACCGGCTCACCCGCGAGCACGGCGACCCTGACGCCCACCGCGCCCGCGAGCACCGCGTCAACCGCGCCGCCGACGACGGCCCCGACCACCACGGCCCCGCCGGGCGCGCTCAGCGAGAGCCGCGATCTGCCGCCGCAGGACGCCGTCGCCGGCGTGCGCGCCGGCACCGTCAAGACGCTGGCGACGGCCAAGCAGTTCGTCGACGCGCTCTACGCGGAGGGTGACCCGGGCAAGCCGGCGGCCCAGACGCGGTTCGAGAACGCCGGCTACGCGGGCGGCATCCTGCGCGACCAGCTCGGCGAGACGCCGGAGACGGACATCGCGCTGCTGCGCACGTACGCGCTGGCTCTGCGCGACCCCGCCGCCGCCCAGGGGGAGGTCGATGCCGGGGCCGACGAGATCCGGCGCACCACCCAGGCCACGATCACCGACATCGATCTGCCCGACATCCCGGGCGCCCGCGGCCTGCGGGTCGAGATCGATCAGGCGGGGACCAAGGGCTCGGTCGTCTTCATCACCTTCGCCGCCGGTTCCGACGTCTACGGCCTGCAGGGCGTCAGCAAGTCCGGCGCCGCGCTCCCGCAGGACGAGATCGTCGGGGCGGCACGCGACCTCTACGAAAAGGTCACGGCCGCCCCGTAGACCGGGGTCCTCAGACCGGCGCGGCCTCTTCGGCCGCCGGCTCGGCCTTCTTGCGGGTGCGGCGCTTCGGCTTCGGGGCCTCCTCGGCCTCAGGGACGTCGGTCTTCTCGGCCGCCGGCTCGGCCTTCTTGCGGGTGCGGCGCTTCGGCTTCGGGGCCTCCTCGGCCACGGCCTCGGCCGGCGCGTCGGGGGCGGCCTCCTCGGCCACCGGCTCCGAGGCCTTGCGGGTGCGACGCCGCGGCTTGGGCGCCTCCTCGGCCACGGGCTCCGCGGCCTTCTTCGCGCGGCTGCGGCGCTTGGGCGCGGGAGCGGCCTCCTCCGTCGCCTCGGCCGCGGGGGCCTCGGTCTCGGCGGCCTCGGTCGCTCCGGCCCGGCGACGCACGCGGCGGCGTCCGGGGGCGGGGGTCTCGTCCGCGGCCTCGGGCTGCTCGGCGACCGGCTCGGTCACGGCGTCCGTGGCCTCCTCGGCCTGCGTCACCTCGGCGGGCTCCGCCTCGGCGGCGCCCGGCGTGCGGCGACGGCGGCGACGGCGCGGGCCGCCCTCCTCATCCGCCGGCTGCTCGGCGGCGGGCTCCTCGGCCATCACCTCGGCGGCGACGAGCTCGGCGACCTCCTCCGGGTCGACGGGCTCGAGGTCGGCGACCGTCGGCTCAGGATCGACGCCGGCGCCACGACGACGACGGCGGCGCGTGCTGCGCGACGGCGGCTCGTCCGGCGCCGTCTCGGCGGCCTCCAGCAGCTCGGGAAGGTCCTCGCCGACCTCCGGGCCGAGCATGATCATGTCCTCGTACGAGATGGGCTCGTCGAGGGGCGGCAGGGTGCCGAGGTCCACGTCGGGGGTCGGGGTGACGACCACCTCGAACACCTCCGCGGCGGGCGCCAGGGGCTCGGTCGGAGTGGCCTCCTGCGGGGTGCTCGACTCGGAGCGGCGTCCACCGCGGCGACGGCGACGGCGTCCGTCGCCCTCCTCGCTGCTGCGCTCGGAGGCGGCGGGTGCGACCGGGACCGGCGGGATCGCGGTGGCCCGACCCTCGCCCAGCTCGACGCGGTAGGTGCCGCTGCGCGGGTCGGTCTCCAGGCGCACCATGCCGGTGCCGCCGGCCTCCTCGAGGAACTTCGAGAAGGTCGAGTAGCCGTGCTCGTTCTCGTCGAAGGCGGGGTACTTGCGGCGCATCGAGTCCTTGACGATGCTCGCCAGCGGCCACTCGACGCCCTCGCGCTGGAGCGCCGTGAGCGTCTCCTGCAGCAGCTGGACAGGGTTCAGGTTGGCGCCGCTGCCGCTGGAGCGGCGCGTCGACACGGCGCCGCCGGCCTGGGCGGCGAGGATGTCGTAGAAGATGAACTCGTCGCAGTTCGCGATCAGCAGCTCGCTGGCGGACTCGCGGTTGCCCACCCCGATCACGCGCTTGTTGAGCTCCCGCAGCTTGCCGACGAGCGGCGTGAAGTCGCTGTCACCGGACACGATGACGAAGGTGTTGACGTGCTCGCGGCTGTACGCGAGCTCCATGGCGTCGACCGCCATCTGGATGTCCGCGCGGTTCTTCGCGCCCTCGCGGGCGGAGGGCATCTCGATCAGCCCGAGCCCGGCGTTCATCAGCTCGTGGCGGGCGTCGCGGTACCGGCTCCAGTCGGCGTAGGCGCGCTTCACGATCACGCGGCCCTTCTCGGCCAGGCGGTTCAGTACGAGGTGGATATCGAAGTCGGCTCGTCCCTTGGCCCCGGGTCGGGCCATGTTCTCGAAGTCGACCAGCACGGCAAGAGAGCTCTCGCGCTCGGCCAATTGGTCCTCCAGATCTCAGGTAGGGCCGCCGGTGCGGCGGCGAGTCATGCGGCGAAATGCCGGATCCCGCGCGTACGCAGGACGCGTGAATGCTACCAGCCTGGCCGAATGCCCCGAAAAGGGGCCCCGTTGCGGACCCGAGTGGCCCCCCGGCCATTAGAATCAGTGGACACATACTCTCCGGCACCGGTAGGTGCGACATCCGCGTCAAGGGAAAGCGTGCATGACGACTCAGCAGCCGACGGCGACCACCGAGGCCCAGGGGGGCTCCGGGGCAGAGACCCTCACGGTGATCGACAACCGCACCGGCACGAGCTACGAGCTGCCCATCGCGGAAGGCACTATCAGGGCCACCGACCTTCGACAGATCAAGGTTGATGAGGGCGACTTCGGGCTCATGACCTACGACCCCGCCTTCATGAACACCGCGTCGTGTCGCAGCGCGGTCACGTTCCTCGACGGCGACGCCGGCATCCTGCGGTACCGGGGTTATCCGATCGAGCAGCTCGCCGACAAGAGCACGTTCCTCGAGGTGGCCTACCTCCTCGTATTCGGCGAGTTGCCCACGCAGGGGCAGCTCGACTCGTGGGTGCACGACATCACGCACCACACCTTCGTCCACGAGAACGTGAAGCAGTTCCTGGAGGGCTTCCGCTACGACGCGCACCCGATGGGGATGCTGCAGTCGGGCATCGCGGCCCTCAGCACGTTCTACCCCGAGGCCAAGGACATCCAGGACCAGGAGAACCGCTACCTCCAGATCGTCCGGCTGATCGCCAAGATGCCGACCCTCGGCGCCTGGGCGTTCCGTCACTCGCAGGGCAAGCCGTTCGTCTACCCGAACAACGAGCTCTCGTACTCGGCGAACTTCCTCTCGATGCTCTTCACCATCGGCGGCGCCTACGAGCCCGACCCCCGCATCGTCAGGGCGCTCGACGTGCTGTTCATCCTGCACGCCGACCACGAGCAGAACTGCTCGACCAGCGCGGTGCGCAGCGTCGGCTCGTCGCAGGTCAACCCGTACTCGGCCGTCTCGGCCGGCATCGGGGCCCTCTACGGCCCGCTCCACGGCGGGGCCAACGAGGCCGTGCTGCGGATGCTCCGCCGCATCGGGACGGTGGAGAACATCCCGGCCTTCATGGAGGGCGTCAAGGAGGGCAACGAGCGGCTGATGGGCTTCGGCCACCGGGTCTACAAGAACTTCGACCCGCGGGCGACGATCATCAAGAAGGCCTGCGACGACGTGTTCGAGGTCACCGGCGTCAACCCGCTGCTGGCCATCGCGGTCGAGCTCGAGAAGATCGCGCTGCAGGACGACTACTTCGTCAAGCGCAAGCTGTACCCGAACGTCAACTTCTACTCGGGCCTGATCTACGAGGCGCTCGGGATGCCGGCCGACATGTTCACGGTGCTGTTCGCCATCGGCCGCACACCGGGCTGGGTCGCCCAGTGGCGGGAGCTGCTCGACGACAAGGACCAGAAGATCTCGCGCCCGCGCCAGATCTATGTCGGGTCCGACGAGCGCGACTACGTGGAGATCGCCGCCCGCTAGTCCGTCACGCACCACGCTCGCGGAGCGCTCGGCCTCACCGCCGGCGCCCGCGGGCGGTGGAGCGGTGGCCGATTCTCAGGCCGAGGTGGCGGCGGCGCGGTCGGCGACCGCGTCCAGAAGACCGACCAGACGGCCCAGCTGGTCGTCGTCCAGCGCCTCCCAGAGGCGCAGCATCAGATCGTGGCGACCGGGCACGGCCTCCTCGGCCATCTCCAGTCCCTCCGGGGTGACGTGCGCGTGCACCATGCGGCCGTCGCTGGGGTGGGGCAGGCGCTCCACCAGCCCTCCGCGCTCCAGACCATCGACCAGCTTGGTGACGTTGGGGCGGGTGACGCCCAGCTCGTCCCCCAGAGCGTGCAGACACGCCCGTCCGTCGGAGCGGCAGCACAGAAGCTCGAGCACCTCGAGCTTGGCGTCCGAGAGGCCGAAGCCCCCGGCGTGGCGGTCGAGCTCGCGGCCCGCCGAGCACGCCGCCCTCTCGAGCGCGTCCGTGGCGCGGCGGGCGAGCTCCGAGCGATCCGTGGGATCCCCGTCGATCGTTTCCCGGTGCATCATTTTGGAAGGTACCACCCCCGGGGAGTGCCTGGTCAAGGCGTCGAGACGCTAGGCTCTGGTCATGAGCGACTCACAGGAGCAACTGCGCCAGGCGGCCCGCGACGTGGCCAAGGAACTGCAGCGCGCCATGGACCAGGCGACGCGTCTCGCGCGCCAGGCCGGCGAGGATCTCTCGCGTCTGGTGGGCGATCCCCGCGTGTCGGTTCGGCCCAAGCGCGACCCTGGTCCGACCGAGGCGATCCGCGACCTCGGCCGGCTGCGCGACGAGGGCCTCATCAGCGAGGACGAGTTCCAGGCCAAGAAGACCGAACTGCTCTCCCGCATATGAGCGCGGACAACGGGTGGGCCGGGCTGCTCACGCGGCTGGAGCCCCACGTCTCGCCCGAGTGGACCCGGCACGCCCAGGAGCACGGCGAGCAGGGCTGGATCCGGCTGATCCTGATGGTCGACGCGCACAACCAGCTCTCGACGCCGCGCATCTCCGAGAAGATTGCGATGACGATGGCCGACCTCGCCGTCGACCGGGAGAAGGAGGCCGCGGGGTGGGAGGCCGTCCGCGCGGCCGCCCAGGAGCAGCGGATGGAGGTCGTGGCGTACCTCGTGGACTCGGCCGAGTCCCTGTTGTCCCCGGACCTGATGGCCCTGTTCGCCCGCTCCATCGAGCCGCTGCCCGGGATGTGAGCGCCGCCGGGGGGCACCCGACCGACGCGGACCGCGAACGCGACGCGCTGCCGGTGCTGGAGGCGGTTCTGGCGGCGTCGCGCGCCCGCGACGTGGCTGCGCTGGCGGAGCTCTACGACGACTCGGTCGTGTGGCTGGCGCCCGACGCCACGGTGCGCGGCAGGGCCGTGGCGCTGGAGCGCCATGTGGCGATCGCGGCCCAGGCCGTGGAGTGGGCGAGCCCGCAGCAGCATGGCGCGCGGGCGGCGCTGCGATGGGTGGACGGCGCGGGGCGCGTCTCGGCGATCATCGTCGAGGTGCGCCGGGGCCGGATCATCTTCGCCGCGGTGGCCTAGAACCGTCAGTGCCTTCGGTCGAGTGCGGCGCAGCGCGGGATCGGCGCGGCTGAGACGATTTCGCGTGTCCTGCCCAGATCTGGGTGGGGCTCAGTACGGCTGGTCTGTTGACCCCGCGTTGACCCACGACTCGGCCTCTTCGCCGATGACAGCCCACTAGGCGACCCGCCTAAGACGTTCCGAACGCCTGGGGGGTAGTCCGAACCTCCCGAGAGGCTGTGGGTGTTGACGCCTACGACCTCCGGGAGGTCCGGATGCAGCACCCTCACGCCAGGCACACCGCGCGCGGCCGGCTCGATCTGGTGCTCTTTGTCGAGCACTAGGGCGCGAGCTATCGCCAGGCGGCGGCGGCCTTCAGCTCGCGGCCCGTTCCGGTCGCCACCGGCACCTCCGTTTCCTCGTCGTTCGTCACGCCCGAACAGTCACCCGATGTGGACGGTTGAACCGCCTTCCGCAGAAGACCCCGCCTCCCCAGGAAGAGCAAGATGGCCCGACGGGCCGACATGATGGTGGTAGCTGGGAACCATTTGTCGCCCGCGCGGCGACAGGTTGATCGTGGAGGGGCAAATACAGTCGTCGGACGCTGAACTGGTGAAGGCCGTCGCAGAGGGCGACACGGCCGCGCTGAAGGTCTTGTACGAGCGGCACGCGCCGTGGCTGACGATCCGTCTCATGCGCCGCTGCAACGACGACGGCGTAGTTGCCGACGTGCTGCAGGACACATTCGTCGCTCTCTGGCGCGGGGCCGGCTCGTATCGCGGCGAGGGCGAGGTCGCGGGCTGGCTGTGGGGCGTTGCCGTGCGCAGGCTCGTGTCGCGGCTGCGGCGCCGCGGGGCGGCAGCCGAAGTGCTGCTCGCGGACGTGCGCGGCGGGTTTGAGGCGAGCGCGGAGGAGCAGGTGCTTTCGGGAGTGGAGTACGGCGACCTTGGCAGCGCGCTGGCGCGGCTGTCCCCGGAGATGCGGGCCGTCGTGCAGGCGACCGTCCTCGACGGACTCACTGCCCGCGAGGCTTCGCGCCTGCTCGGGGTTCCGACGAACACTGTGAAGACGCGGCTGTTCCGTGCCAAGGCGCAGTTGCGTCGAGATCTCTTGGAGGGGAGACCATGAACGACGCCTGGCATGTCAACGCGTCGGTGCTGAGCGCGTGGGTTGACGGCACATCCGGGCAGATCGCCAGCGCTTCGGTCGAGCAGCACCTCGTGCAGTGCGAGCAGTGTCGTGACGCTGTGGTAGGTCTCGTACGGATCGAGAACGTTCCGGGCGATTGGGACGACGTCCTCGCGGAGGTCTCCACCGGCCGAGCCGGCCGCGTCGAGCGCGCGCTGATGCGATTCGGGTTGCGATCCGGGGACGCGGTCGTCGTCGGAGCAGCCCCGGTGCTAAGGACCGCTTGGGGCGCGGGGCTCGCCGCAGTCCTGGGCTTCATCGTCTTCGCCTCGATGCTCGGACACGACGGAGGCGAGGCCGTGTTCCTCGCTCTCGCACCTCTCTTGCCGGTCGCCGGCGTGGCAGCTGCCTACGGCCCATCAGCCGACCCGAGCTATGAGCTCGCGCTCGCCGCGCCCTACCGCACCATCAGGCTCGTCCTGCTGCGTACCGCTGCGGTGCTGCTCACGGCCATCCCGATCACGGTCGCCGCCGGGCTGCTGTTGCCGCTGAGTGGAGCCACCGCCGTCGTGTGGGTGCTGCCCTCGCTGGCGTTCATCGTTGCCGTGCTCGGCGTGAGCGCCTGGGTCAACCCGTCGGCCGCGGCTGTTGCCGTTGGCACGGGGTGGATCGGCGCCGTGGCGTTGACCGCGCACCTCGGCGAAGTCCTCACCGTCCTGGCACCGCCCGCTCTCCTCGGCTACGTCGCGCTCATCATCGTCGGCGGGCTGATCTTGATGGTCGGCAGGGTCTCGTCGACGCCCGCGTGGCGCTTCGGCCGGCCGCGTTCACTGATGCGACCGTGAGGGGAACGGTCATGACGACACCGGCCATCCAGCTGCGGGGGGTATCGCGGAGCTTCCGGGGAGCCACCGCGCTCAGCGGTCTCGAGATCGACGTGATGCCGGGGATCGTCGGCCTACTCGGGCCCAACGGCGCAGGCAAGACCACGCTTCTGCGCATCCTCGCGACCGTCCTCGGCGCTGATGACGGGAGCGTGCGGATCCTCGGCCGCGACCCGTCCGACGGGGAGGAGCGTACCGAGATCCGACGCCGGCTCGGCTACCTGCCGCAGGAGCTCGAGTTTCCCCGCGGCTTCACGGCGTACCGCTTCATCGACTACATGGCGGTCCTCAAGGAGATGGAGGACACGACGGCCCGACGTGCGGAGGTGCGTTGCGTGCTCGAGGACGTCGGCCTCACCGGCCGCGCCGCAAAGCGGATTCGCACCCTCTCGGGCGGCCAGCGCCGTCGCGTCGGGCTGGCACAGGCGTTGCTGGGCTCACCGGAGCTGCTCGTGCTCGACGAGCCTACGGCCGGGCTCGACCCCGAGCAGCGGGTGTCGCTGCGCAAGGTGCTCGCCGAGCGCGGTCGCGCCTCGACGCTGGTCCTGGCCAGCCACCAGACAGAGGACATCGCCGCGTTGTGCGAGCACGTCATCGTCCTGGAGAAGGGCTCGGTGAGCTTCCATGGCACCGTCTCCGCGCTCGTCGCCGAGGCGCAGGGACGCGTGTGGCTGGCTGACGCCCCCGATTCGCGCGCCCAGGTCAACTGGCGCACCGCGACCGGTCGCTATCGCAACCTGGGCGTCGCTCCGCCGGGAGCCGACCTGGTGGAGCCAACGCTCGAGGATGCCTACCTCCTGCTGCGCGGCGCCGTCGAGCCTGAAACGGTGTCGGAGGTGGCGCCGTGAGCAGGGCAGCGATTGCCGGCCCGATTCCGACGAACCGGTCGGCGCTGGGGCCGCTCGCCTGGATCGAGGCCAAACGCTTCGCCCGGCATCCTCTCTTCCTCGCCGGCTTCGCGCTGGCGCTGCTCACCAGCGCCGGGGAGTACGGTCCGGTCGAGCTCGACCACCAGGTCGTGCCCGCATTCTTCCTCGGCATCTTCGGGCTCGTCGTTGCCGCGCGCCTCACGGCATCCACGCGCTGCTCCGAGTCGATCGTGGACGCGGCGCCGGTATCCGAGGTGACCCGGACGGCCGCGCTTTGCCTGGCCTGCCTCGTGCCCGCAGCGGCCGGGCTCCTCGTCGTTGTCTTCTACCAGCTCGCCCTCGCCCGCCACGACCCTCGGCCCGACTACGTCTACGGCGTGTTCACCGGCAGTGAGCGAAACCTCATCCTGCTCGTCCTTCCCGTCATCACATGCCTTGGGGCGCCACTGCTGGGGGTCGCCGTCGCACGCTGGTTGCGCTTTCCGGGCGCGGCGTTGCTCGTCGCGGTCCTGCTCATCCTCTGGAGCATGCTCTCGGCCTACCTGCCCTCCCAGGCCCTGGACGCCAGCACGTTGCCATCCCGGATCCTGCACATGCTCACGCCTTATACCGCGTGGGTCGAGACCAACGCCGGTAGCACGGTGGTGCGCTCGCTCACGGGGTCCCCAGGGTGGTTCGCGGTGTGGACGCTGGCGTTGAGCGTCCTCGCCGCATGCGCCGCGCTCCTGCACGGCGCCCACGGGCATGCGCGACGGGCCGTTCTGCGCACGGCGAGCGTGGTCGGCGTCGTGGCCCTCATCGCGTTGACCATGGCGGTCGTCACGGGTTACTCCGTCGTGCACGACAGCTCGAGCAAGGGAACCGTGATCGTTGACTCCAGGACGCCCCTGCCGTGAGCACCGACCTGGGAGGGGCGGTGCTACGGGCCGCGCCCTGGCCGGTCTTGCTCGGCGGCTGCATGACCACCCTCGGGCTGTTCGCGATCGCCGCCGCCGCGCGTCACGGCGTCCTGGTCTTCCCTCTGTCCCTGCTCGGCCTCGGCATGTGCGGCGCCACAGCGGCGTATGCCCTCGACGAGAACTCCGCAGAGGTGGAGGACGCTACCCCGACCGGTCGCCCCACCCGAGTGGCGTGGAGACTCCACATCGCCCTCCTGCCGTTCGCCGTGGGCTCGGCCGCCGTGCTCTGGCTCGACGACATCGACGCCGTGACCGGTGGAAACAGGCTCGTGCCAGCGGTAGCCGGGAGCGTCGCCGCCGGCATCGCGATCGCGTCCGTGCTGCGCCACACCGGCCGCCTTGCGCCCGGGGATCTGGCAGGGGCGTTGACATTCGGCCTCGTCGTCCTCGTGCTCACCCTCGAACCGCTGCGCGCGTGGGTTTCCTTGGCACCGCTCGGAACACCGACCTACCCCCCGGCGACCGCATTTGCGTGGTCGCTCATCCTGCTCGCCTGCGCAGCTGTCCTCGTGACGTGTGAGCGCGACCCCGGCCGCCCGACCATCCGGAAGGAGACCCCATGAGGATCTACCGTGTCTTCGCGTCACTCGTCGCCCTGGGCGTGGTCGTCCAGGCGGCGCTGATCGCCTACGGCATCGCGGCTCTCGGCCACTGGATCTACGACGAGCGCAATACAGCCACCCGGGAGACCTTCGAGGAGGGCAGCAACATCGACTACGGCGGCAAGACCGGCTTCGATCTGCACGGGCAACTCGGCGCGCTCTGGCTGCAACTGCTCGCCGTGGCATTCCTGATCGTCGCGGTGGCCACCCGCCGCAGTGTCGAGGGCGGCGTGCGATGGGCGGGGGTCGTGCTCGGGTTGATGGTGCTGCAAGCCGCACTCGGATTCGCCACTCTGGCCGTCCCGGGGGTCGCCGCACTCCACGCCGTCAACGCGCTTGCGCTCTTTTCGGCGGCGGCATACGCCGCAACCCGTCTCACCCCGGCCCGGACGATCGGCGCTTCCTGATCCACGGCGGGAGCACCAGATCGAGCCGGCCGCGTCCTCATCCCAACGGCTGTTCGGCATCAGGTGTCTCCTTGGCGAGCAGATGGAATCCCGGACAGGGCGAGCAGTCCCCGGCGGCCGTCGGTTCTCAGGGCGGCGTCGGGCGATCCCCGATGCCTTCGCCGCTCCAGCGATGGTGGCGCCCTCGGCGAGCACCTCGAGGAATCGCTCCTTGGGCGAGCCCCGGGTTTTTGCAGCGCGTCGGCTCAACTGATGCGCGCGCGTAGGCGGGTGCGGACCGGGCGGGATGTGTGCCCTTGGCTCCAGCCGCGAAGCGCCCGGCGAGAGCACCCACGGCTGTGAACCTTGCGCAGCGACCCATGCTTCGAGGGTATCCCCGCACCCCCCATCGAGAGACCACTCGTGACGACGTTGACCCCTACGTCAACCCCGCTCGGATCCCAGTCGGCCAACGGGTCGTCCAAATACCGTTCACACGTCGCTGCCACGCCGATCCCGGAGCAGGGATGCGAACCGGACGCCCTATCGAGCCGAGAACCGTCAGTCCCGGTCGGGCGTCCCGAGCTCCCTGAGGGCGAAGGGCGGATACAGCGCGAGCAACCGCCCACCGCCCCGGCGCGGGGCCTCGATGCCCAGCACCGCGAGCGAGCCCTTGCGGAACTCCACGGAGCCACCCGCGGTCAGTTCGGCGACCAGCAGCGAGAGGTCGGGCTGGTGGCCGCAGATCATCAGCGTCTGCGTATCGGGGCGCTCCAGGAGCAGGTCCTCGACACCGGCGATGTCCATGCCCGGCGCCAGGCGGGCGTCCTGCTCGAGCCTCAGCCCCAGCGTCTCGGCCACGATCTCGCCGGTCTGGCGGCAGCGCGTCAGCGGGCTCGCGACGACCGCCTCCACGCCCAGGTCGAGCGAGGCCATGCCGGCGGCCGCAAGTCTCATCCGCGCGGCTCCGTCGACCGTCAGCGCGCGCGGCCCGTCCTCATAGCCGGTCGCGGGGCCCGCGTCCTCGGCGATGCCGTGCCGCAGGATGAGGAGGGTGGACGCCATGCCCGCCCAGGCATCCCCCTTCCGGCGCACGGCCGGAAGGGGGACCGCCGGTTCAGTCGATCAGCTCGTAGGCCGGCAGCGTCAGGAACTCGACGAAGTCGTCCGAGGTCGAGATCTGGTCGAAGAGCACGGCGGCGCGGTCGAAGAAGGAGTGGAGCTCCTCCGGGTACTGCGCGTGGATCTTGTCCATCTCCTCCGCGAGGATCGCGCGGAACAACTCGACGTCAACCTTGCGGCCGTCGTCCAGGACGCCCTTCTTGCTGTGGATCCACTGCCAGACCTGGCTGCGCGAGATCTCGGCGGTGGCGGCGTCCTCCATCAGGTTGTTGATCGGGACGCACCCGATGCCGTTGAGCCAGGCGCCGAGATACTGGACGCCGACGCTGATGTTGACCCGCAGGCCGCCCTCGGTGATCGGGCCCTCCGGCACGAACGTGAGGAGGTCCTTGGCCGTGATGTGGACGTCCTCGCGCTTGCGGTCGATCTGGTTGGGCCCGGGCATGACCGCGTCGAACGCCTCGACGGCGATCGGCACCAGCCCGGGGTGCGCGACCCAGGTTCCGTCGTGGCCGTTGTCGGCCTCGCGCACCTTGTCGGCCCGCACCTTCGCGAGGGCCTCCTCGTTGGCCACCGGGTCGTTCTTGATCGGGATCTGGGCGGCCATGCCGCCGATCGCGTGCGCGCCGCGCTTGTGGCAGGTCTGGATCGCCAGAAGCGAGTACGAGTTGAGGAAGTGCGTGGTCATGGTGACCAGGGCCCGGTCGGCGAGCACGAAGTCGGGGTCGCTGCGGAACTTCTTGATGCAGCTGAAGATGTAATCCCAGCGGCCGCAGTTGAGACCGGCCGAGTGGTCGCGGAGCTCGTAGAGGATCTCATCCATCTCGAACGCGGCGAGGATCGTCTCGATCAGGACCGTCGCGCGGATGGTGCCCTGAGGAACGCCGATCTCGTCCTGGAGCAGGATGAAGATGTCGTTCCAGAGGCGGGCCTCGAGGTGGCTCTCCATCTTGGGCAGGTAGAAGTAGGGCCCGGAGCCCTTGGCGAGCGTGGCCTTCGCGTTGTGGAAGGTGAAGAGCGCGAGATCGAAGATGCCGGCCGACACGTTCTGGCCGTCCACGAGCACGTGCTTCTCGACCATGTGCCACCCGCGGGGGCGCACCAGGAGGGTCGCGAGCGTGTCGCCGAGGCGGTACTCCTTGCCGCCTCCGCTGAACGTGATCGTGCCGTCCACGGCGTCGCGCAGGTTGATCTGCCCCTGGATCGTGTTCTCCCAGGTGGGCGTGTTGGAGTCCTCGAAGTCCGACATGAAGACCTTGGCGCCCGAGTTGAGGGCGTTGATGATCATCTTGCGGTCGACCGGGCCGGTGATCTCGGCCCGGCGATCCTGGAGATCGGCGGGAGCGGGGGCCACCTGCCAGGACGGGTCGTCGCGGATGTGGGCCGTCTCCGGGAGGAAGTCCGGTACCGCGCCGGCATCGAGCGTGGCCGCGCGCTGCGCCCGCAGCTCGAGCAGCTCGCGACGCCGGGGCTCGAACGCCCGGTGCAGCTTGGCGATCAGCGCGAGGGCCTCGGGGGTGAGGATCTCAGCCTGCTCGGCTGTGACCTCGGCGGTGATCTGGACTCCGTCCGGCAGGGTGATCGTGCTCATGGTTGTCGGGACACCTTTCCTGGAAACGTCATCGTCCCGGGCTGACGCAGCCGGACGACATGGGGTCGCGAGCGTCGTCTGGAGGCGTGTTTCGGCCGGGCCCGAGCGGGCCCCGGAGACTATCCGCCGCGGCGCTCCAGCGAAACCTCAGACCCCTCCCGGGACCTGAGCCACGAGCACCGTGGCGATCAGGACGATCACCAGCGAGAGCGCCAGCTCGGTTCCCGCGGTGCGTCGCACCAGGCGCAGCGTGGGCCCGCTGGGCGACCTCACCCCGGTCAGGGCCTCGACGATGCGCCGGTTGTAGAGCGCGATCACCGCGATCGGCACCAGCAGTGCGACCTTGTAGAGGATGCTGCGACCGTAGTCGGTCTGCCACAGCTCGGCAGGGTCGGAGAGCTCGGCGAAGGAGCGGAACACGCCGGTGAGCACGGCGACGCCGACGGCGACGAGGGCGACGGTCGAGAAGCGCGCGAGCACGCGCGCGGCGAGGCCGGGCCCGCCCGCAGGCGCCACCGCCGGGAGACGCACCATGATGATGGCCACCATGGCCAGCCCGACGATCCACACCGCCACGGCCGCGACGTGGACGGCCTGGGCGGCGATCTGCAGGCTCGAGGCCGAGGAGACGTTGGCGTGCCCCTGGCCGGCGACCCCGCCGAGCACGACGACCAGCAGCACCCCCATCAGGGCGCCGGCCACCCGGGACCCGCTGACCGTCGCGGGCCTGGGCGCGGCGGAGCCGCCGTACTCGCGGATGAACAGGATCGCCCCGATCGCGAAGAGCGCGAACAACAGGGCGCCGCGCATCTGCACGAGCGATCCGAAGCGCGTGTCGCTGAGCACCCGGCTGATGCCGTCGGCGTCCTGCACCGCCGAGAGCACCCCGGTGCTGAGCACGCTCGCGCTCTGCACCACCAGCAGGTAGCCCTCGGCCAGCATCGCGCCGACGGCGAAGACGCCGAAGCCCATCCAGAAGGCGTCCCGACCCCAGGTGAGCACCGCCTCGCGCTCCGATTCGCGCACGCCGGACATCGCTCCGATCGCCGGCGCCCACACCAGCCAGCGGAAGGCGAGCAGGCCGATCAGGCCGCCGAGCCCGAGGATCTCGAGGAGCCGCGAGCTGGTGCCCCACGGTCCGGTCTCCGAGGGCCCCGACCCGCCCGCGCCGCCCAGGAAGGGTTCGCCCAGCTCGCCCGGGCCGACACCGAACACGAAGACGCCGCCGACCACGTGCGAGTCCGCGCCGATCACCTGATACCGCACGGTGTAGGTGCCGTCGGGGAGGCCTTGGCGGAGGGGGATCTCGATCATGCGGGAGTCGCCCCCTCTCCGCGCGACGGACGAGTTCGACCTCGGAGCCCCCCGAATCGATCACCGCGGCGTCCTGGCTGCGGAGCAGCTGCACCGGCTCGTTGAACGTCAGCAGCACCACCGAAGGCGCCACCTGCAGCTTCGCGCCGGCCGTGGGGTTGGAGGCGACGAGGTAGGCGTGGGCGAAGGCAGGGGCCGACGTGGAGAGCAGCGCCACGACGACGACGAGGGCGATCAGGGCGCGGCGCACCGCGCGATGCTGGCAGTCCCCGGGCGCTCGGTGCAAGCGGACGGGTCGGTGCTAGCGTGCCCTCGTTCCGGGCGCGGACGCGCTCACTCATCGTCGCCGTGGACAGGGAGGGGGCCGAGTGCCCGAGCTTCTGGAGGGCAAGACCGGCCTCGTGGTCGGCGTGGCCAACAAGCGCAGCATCGCGTGGGCCATCGCGCGCAAGCTGGACGAGGCGGGTGCCCGGCTGGTGCTGACCTATCAGGGCGAGCGCACCGAGGGCGACGTGCGCAAGCTGGCGGGGACCCTGCGGAACACGGCCGCCGTCGTGCCCCTCGACGTGCAGGACGACGCCGAGATCTCGTCGGCGGTGGCCGCCGCGGTCGAGGCTCTCGGGGGCATCGACATCCTCGTCCACGCCGTCGCGTACGCCCGGCCCGAGGACCTCGGGGGACGGTTCGTCGATACCTCGCGCGAGGGCTTCCACCTCGCGCTCGACATCTCGTCGTACTCGCTCGCGGCGCTCGCCCGCGAGGTCGAGCCCAGCATGCGCGCCCGCGGCGGCGGCTCGATCATGGCGCTCTCGTACATCGCCGCCGACCGCGCCGTGCCCGGCTACAACGTGATGGGCGTGGCCAAGGCGGCTCTCGAGTCGATCGTGCGATACCTGGCGTGGGACCTGGGCGACGGCGGCATCCGGGTCAACGCGATCTCCGCCGGCCCCGTCCGCACCCTCGCCGCGCGCGGCATCCCCGGGTTCGGCTCGATGGCCGACAAGATCTCGGAGCGGACCCCGCTGCGCCGCGAGATCACCCAGGACGAGGTCGGCGACGCGGGTCTGTTCCTGGCCTCGCCGCTGTCGGCGAGCGTCACCGGCGAGACGATGTTCGTCGACGCCGGCTTCCACGCCATGGGCCTCTGACGGGGGTTCCCACCGCGTGACGACGCGCGTGGGCGTGGTGAGCGACACCCACGTCGGCGAGCATCTGCCCGTCGTGCCTCCGGAGGTGCTGGAGGTCCTCGCGGGTGTCGACCTGATCCTGCACGCGGGCGACCTGAGCGACGCGTCGGTGCTCGAGGACCTCAGCGGCGTGGCGCCGGTGATGGCGGTGCGCGGCAACCACGATGTGCAGCCCGGGCTCGGTCACCTGACGCGCGATCTGCTGGTGAGCGTGGGCGGCGCGCGCATCGGCCTGACGCACGGGCACCGCAGCGCCGCGGTCGAGCTGCCGGCGGCCGCCCTCTCGCTGATCTCGGGACGGCCGCGGCTGATGCACTTCGAGGGCTCGATGCGCCGGCACTTCCGCGACGTGGACGTCGTGGTGACCGGCCACCTGCACATGCCGGTCCACCGCGTCGTGCGCGGCGCGCTGGTCTTCTCGCCCGGCGCCGTCTACGTGCCCGAGCAGGACCCGGGTTTCGACTGGTCGGGCATCAGCGGCCGGGGATTCCGCCGGTTCCGCGAGCGCCTGTCCGCCGAGGCGCGGCGGCCCGCCGTGGGGATCATCGAGATCGACGCGGCCGGCATCCGTACGCGGCGCATCCCGCTGCTCAGACCGGTGCTGTGACGATCCCCTCCGCGACGTACCAATCGACGGTGCGGCGCAGCGATTCCTCGATCGGCGTGTAGGTCAGCCCCAGCTCGCGCGTGGCGCGCGAGCCGTCATAGGCGTGGCCGTGCTGAAGGGTGCGCACCATCTCCCGGCACACGGGGGCGCGCGTGCCCCGCATCCGTGCGACGGCCGCGACGCCGGTTGCCATGGTCAGCGCCACCGCGGACGGCAGCCGGCGCGGATCGACCTCGCGGCCCGAGATGCGCGCAAGCAGCTCGAGCGCCTCGGTCAGCGTGAGCGTCACGCCGGAGAGCAGGTAGCGCTCACCGGGCGCGCCGTTCGCCTCGGCCAGCAGATGCCCCTCGGCGCAATCCTCGACGTCCACGAGCGACATCCGCGAGTCCACCACCAGCTTGAGCTTGCCGTTGAGCGCGTCGATCAGGATGCGGGCCGTGCCCTTGACGCGGCGCGGGCCCTGCACCGAGGCCGGGTTGACGCTCACCAGCTCCACGCCGAGGCGCTCCGCGATGCACGAACGCGAGCCGCTCGGCCTCGAACTTGGAGCGCTCGTAGCCGGAGAGGAAATCGCCCCGGTGCCGGGAGTGCTCGGTGGCGACGGTCCCCTTCGCCTCCCCGATCGTCGCGGCCGACGAGGTCAGCACCACGCGCCGCACCCCGGCCTTCGCCGCCTCGGTCACCACGGAGCGCGTGCCGAACACGTTGATGCGCGTCAGCTGGTGGGGGTCGGGGAGGCAGAAGCCGTTGAGTCCGGCGACGTGGTAGACGACGTCGCAGCCGGCCATCGCCGGCGCCAGCGAGGCGGGGTCCATGATGTCGCCCTGCACCGGCCGGGCGCCGGCGGCCGCGAGCAGCTCGGCCGAGGCGCCGGAGCGCGTCAGGGCCCGCACCGGTCGTCCCGACGCGATCAGGCGGCGCAGTACGGCCTGGCCCACGAAGCCGCTCGCGCCGGTGATGAGGGTCGTCGCGTCGCTCACGCCCGAAACCTAGTCGGCCGCCACCCTGCGCCGCACCGCGCCGGCGTCCTGGAGGAGAAGGGCGTCCGCCGCGACGGTGCGGCTGGCCGCGATCGAGAGTTCCCGCACGCGCTGCTTGACCCGCGCGATCCGCGGCGGCGCGACGCTCAGCTCCTGGACGCCGAGGCCCAGCAGCAGGGGCACGACGACGGGGTCGGCGGCGGCCTCCCCGCACACGGCGACCCGGCAGCCATTGGCGACGCCGGCCTCGACGACGGTGGCGATCAGGCGCAGCACCGCCGGGTGCGCCGGGTCCGAGAGGTGGGCGACCCCACCGTTGCCCCGCTCCGCGGCCATCGTGTACTGCACCAGATCGTTGGTGCCGATCGAGAGGAAGTCGACCTCGGCGGCCAAGGCCCCGGCCAGCAGGGCGGCGGCGGGGACCTCGATCATCGAGCCCACCTCGACGGCCCCCGCGGGCAGGCCATCGGCCTCCAGCGACGCCCGCGCCTCGTCCAGCAGCGCGCGGGCGGCGCGCAGCTCGCCGATCTCGCTGACCATGGGGAACATGATCCCCACCGGCCCCGCGGCCGCGGCGCGCAGCGCCGCGCGCAGCTGTGTGCGCAGGATCTCGGGCCGCGCCAGGCACAGCCGCAGGCCGCGCACGCCGAGGAAGGGGTTTGCCTCGGCGGGGAGCGCCAGGTAGGGGAGGGGCTTGTCGGCGCCCGCGTCGAGGGTCCGCAGCACCAGCCGCCGTCCATCCAGGGCGGCAAGGGCGGAGGCGTACGCCACGTGCTGCTCGTCCTCGGTCGGGGCCTCGCGGCGGCCCAGGAACAGGAACTCCGTGCGCAGCAGCCCCACTCCCTCGCCACCCTCGGCGCGCGCCTGCGCGGCCTCGGCCGCCGTGCCGATGTTGCCGGCCACCTCGACCTCGTGCCCGTCCTGCGTGACGGCGGGCTCGTGGGCGCGCTCGCGCGCGCGCCGCGCCAGCCGCTCGTCGTCGCGCACCCGCTGGGCGTGGCGGATGATGGCCTCGCTGCTCGGCTCCACGACGAGCCGCCCGGCGTCGCCGTCGATCAGCAGCGCGGCACCGTCGGGGATCGCCAGCGCGCGCGGGCCCAGCCCGGCGACCGAGGGGATCGCCAGCGCGCGGGCGATGATCGATGCGTGCGAGGTCGGCCCGCCGCCCGCCGTGGCGATACCGGTGACCCGGGCCGGATCGATGGCCGCGACGTCGGCGGCACCGAGCTCGTCGGCGACCACGATGCCCTCGAGCGGAGGCGCGGACCCCGTCCCCGCGAGCTGCGCGACCACGCGGCGTCCCACCTCGAGCACGTCGCCGCCGCGTTCGCGCAGGTACGGATCGTCGAGTGCGGCGTAGGTCGCCGCCACCGCACGCGCCGCGTCGTCCCAGGCCCACGCCGCCGACACCCCGCGGTCGATGGCCTCGTCCGCCGCATCGATCAGCGCGGCGTCCTCGAGCATCAGAACCTGGGCCTCGAGGATGTCGCGCGACTGGGCGTCGGCCCCCTCCGCGATCGTTGCGAGCTCGCTGCGAGCGGCGGCTCGTGCCTCGGCGAGCGCCTGCCGCTCCGCCTCGGGCGCGTGCGTCGCTTCGCGGGGAGTCGGCGGGCCCTCGCCGCGCATCACCCGCGCCGCGCCCATGCCCCGCCCCGGCGCGGCCGGCACCCCCTGGAGCGTCTCGCCCGCGGCCGGGGGCACGACGACGGGCGGCTCGGGCGGCGGTGGAGAGGCCTCGCCCCCCGCGATGATGCTCGCGACCGCGCTGAGGGCCTCCGCGGCCTGGGGGCCGCGGGCCTCCACGCGCACGCGGTCGCCCTCGCGCGCGTTGAGGGTCGCGAGCGCCGTGAGGCTGCGCGCCGAGACCGGCATCCCTCCGCCGGTCAGGTTGCTCACGCGCACCTCGGCGTCGAGGTCGGCCGCGGCCCGCACCACGGCCGCCGCCGGACGGGCGTGCAGCCCGTGGGCGCCGCGCACCAGCGCCTCGACCCCGCTCCATGCCACGTCGTCATCGGGCGCGGCGCCCCCATCGGTTGCGGCGTCGGACCCGGCGCCCAGGTGGGCCACCTTGCCGGCCAGCCCGTTGCGCGCCTCGGCGGCGACCGCCTCGATGGCTCCGCCTGCACGCGACGCGGCCGCCGCGGCGACGGCACCCTCCACCAGCGGCGCCTCGCACAGCAGGACCCGACCGCGCACGTCGTCGGCGAGCAGGTCGAGGGCCGTCTCGGCGCTCAGCACCGCCGATCCGAGGTCCATCAGCACCAGGGCGCCACCGGCGCCGACCTCCTCGATGGCGGCCATCACGCGGACCGCGTCGGTGCCGAGGGCGCCGGGCTCGTCCGTGCCACCGGCGGCGGCGATCGGCACCTGCCCCCCGCCCATCTCGCGCGCCAGCTCGGCCGCGCCCTCGGCGAGGCGCGCGCTGTGCGAGACGATGACGATTCCGACCATGGCCCGGTCGGCCGGGGTCACCCGAGCCCGTAGGCGCGGTGCAGGATCTCCACCGGATGCACCGACGGTACGCCCGTCGCCTTGGCGATCTGCCAGCGGCACGTCTCGGAGTCGCACACCGACATGCTCGCCTCCGACTCGCGCACCGCCTCGAACACCGGCTCGCCGACCATCATGGCGATGTCGTACTTCTCGCGCTTGAGCCCGTACGTGCCGGCGACGCCGCAGCACACCGCGTCGACCTGGGTCGCGCGCAGCCCGGGGATCAGACCCATCAGGCCCATCGCCGGCGTGCCGATGCCGTGGCCGCGCTGCTGGCAGGGGGCGTGGTAGGGCACCTCCATGTCAACCGTCCCGAAGTCGGTCGCCATCTCACCGCGGTCGTGGAGCATCTCGAGGTACTCGCAGATGTCGTAGAGGCGTGATCCGACCACCTCGAGATCCTCGTCCTGCACGCCCAGGATCTCCCGCGCCTCGCGCTTGAGCATCAGCGCGCAGCTGGTGGAGGTGGCCACGATGTCGTGACCGGCCCGTGCGTAGGGGGCCAGCTGGGCGGTCAGCCGGCGCACGTAGCCGCGGGCGTCCGGGAAGATGCCGTTGCTCTGGAGCGGCAGTCCGCAGCAGCCCTGCTTGGGCACGATCACCTCGAGGCCGTTGTGCTCCAGCACCGCGACGGCCTTCTCGGCGGTCAGCGGCTCGTAGAAGTTGGCGCCGCACCCGTGGAAGTAGACGACGGTGCGCGGGGCGGCGGGGTCCGGCGGGCGCCGCCGCGCGCGCGCCCGCTGCTGGAAGGTGCGTCCCGCCCAGGTCGGCATCGGGGCCGAGCGGTGGATGCCGATCGTCTTCTCCATCAGGGTGCGCACGAGCCCGTTGCTCATCGTCCAGTTGGCGATCGGCGCCACCGGGGCGCCGAGGCGGCCGGCGAGGGTCGGGCGTCCCAGCAGCCGGTCCCGGAACGGGATGCCCTTGTCCTCCTTGAGCGCCGCCCGCGCCTGGGAGTTGATCTCGGCGATGTGGACCCCCTGCGGGCACACCTGGGTGCAGATGCCGCAGCTCGAGCAGTAGTCGAGCGACGCGTCCGGCGACTCGCCGGTGCCGCGGTAGCGCTCGGCCTGGGGCCCCACGTACTTGGGTCCGGGGAAGAGGGGCGTCGCGGCCGCGACCGGGCAGTACGTCTCGCAGATGGTGCACTTGACGCAGTGGTCCAGCGAGTCGCGCATCAGGTCGGTCATGGCCCCTCCAGGATTGCGGATGCCGCGCGGTAGCCGCCGGCGATGGCGATCCCCTCGCCGGATTTCTCGCGCCAGGGGGCGGCGCCCGCGACGATGGTTCCCGCCGCGTGGAGGTTGCCCCAGGTCGCCGCGCCCGACGCGTCCACCGGCCGCAGCGCGTCGTCCACAGCGAGGCCGGCGCTCATCAATGGCTGGTGGTCGAGCTGGCGCGGGCTGAGCCGGGGGGCGCCGTCGGGCGGGCCGGTGACCGCCAGCCCCAGCACGGTCTCGCGGAGCGCCCCGAATGAGTCGAGCTCCAGGCCGCCGGCGGAGAACCCCCCGGTCGCGAGAACGACGGCGTCGGCGGAAACGGCGCGCTCGCGCACCGCGTCGCGCACCACGATCGCCGTGAGCCGCCCGCCCGCCGACTCGGACCCGACGGCGGTGGGACCCAGCACCAGTCGGCCGCCCGCCGCGGCGAACGCGTCGAGCAGTTCGTGCTGCAGGCGCATTCCGGGCACCGACGGTGGAAGGGTCGGGATTTCGATCACCGGCGCGCCGAGACGCTCGCGCAGATCGTCCCAGGCCTCACCCGCGCGACGCAGGCCGACGACCGCGGGCAGCGCGACGTGCTCGCCGTCCTCGATCCGCACCCGCAGGGCGTCGGCCACCCGGGCGCGGAAGTCGGGCTCGTCGAAGGCCCGCGCGTACACCGGCCCGCCCACGTCGGCACGGCCGGGCCGGGGCGAGACGGTCAGGTCGATCGCGCGCGCCTCCACCGTCGCGCCCCCCGGCAGTGCGCTGCGCGACAGGTTCTCGGCCATCAGCGTCGGGAAGAAGTCCTTCAGCGGATGAAACCCGACCACGGCCAGGCGGCGGATCTGCGCGAGGTCGCCCGCCGCGATGCTGGCCGGAGCCAGCGCGGTGGGGCGCGGCACGCCGATCGCGCTCGGCAGCAGCATGTTGTGGTCGAGGCCGCCCTCCAGGCGCGCGCCGGGGACCACCTCCCGAAACCACGCGATCGACTCCTCCAGATGGGGCGCCAGCGCGACGTAGGGGTGATCCGGGTGCGCGGCCGTGAACGCGGGCAGCGCGTCGCGCGGCGATGCGACCGGACCGGGGTCGTAGCCGAGCACGTCCAGGGTTCCCGGCGACAGATGGAGGCTGCCCGCGCCGCGGGCGACCACGCTGACGCGCATGCCCTCGCGCGCCAGGCGGATCCCGGCCACCAGGCCGGCAAGCCCGGCTCCGACGACGACGATCCGGCGGCTCACACCGGCCACGCGGGCGGCCACTCCGGCGGCTCCACGGGAAGGTGCTCGACGTCCAGGGTGCCCTGGAAGATCCAGTCGTCGAGGCACGCCTGCCGCATCTGGTCGCCGTAGAGAATCGGCTCCAGCCCGATCCAGCGGTGCTGGAGGAATCGCAGCAGCAGGTCGTCGGCGCTCGCGCAGTCGGCGTCACCCATCCCGTTGAGGATGCCCACCGCGCGGTAGGTGCAGAACCCGCCCTGGCAGGGGCCCATGCCCAGGCGCAGCGCGCGGCGGATGTCGTCGAGGCTCATCCCCGGCCGTCGCTGGACCGCCTCCACCAGCCTCGCCCGCGGCATCAGCTCGCACTCGCACACCAGCTGGTCGTCGGCCATGTTCTCCTCCTGGGCCTCCAGGCGGGAGCCGAGGAAGTAGTGGGCGCCGTCCTCGGAGCCCGGCAGGAGCTCGCCGGCCGTGCGGCAGGGGCGCTCCTCGCCGCGCTGGGCGCACATCGCGTCGACCACGATCTCGGCCATCAGCCGGTACGTGGTCAGCTTGCCGCCGGTGATGGTGAGGAAGCCGGAGAGCCCGTCGCGCTTGAGGTGGTCCACGACCGCGAGGCCGCGGCTCATGTGCCGGGTGTCGTCGGCGTCGGCGCGGTCGTCGCTGAACAGCGGGCGCGCGCCGGTCCAGGCGTGCAGCGCCCGCGCCTGGCGGAAGCCCGGGACGATCACCTCGCCGGCGTCCAGCATCTGCTGCACCTCGTCGTGCTCGATCTCGAGGTGGTCGGGGCTCTCGGCGCGCACGTCGGTGGTGCCGATCACGCAGACGGTGCGGATCGGGACGATGATGTCGCCGTCGCCGGGTGGGTCGCACCGGTTGACCACCGTCGAGACCAGCCGGTGGTTCATCGCGATCATGATCCCCTTGCCCGGCACCACCGTGACGCCGTGGCAGCCGGCCATCTCGGCGATCTCGCCGGCCCAGACGCCGCCCGCGTTGATCACGAACGAGGCCTCGACCACCACATCCTCGCCGCGCCGGTGGTCGCGCATCCGGGCCCCGGCCACCCGGTCGCCGTCGCGCAGCACCTCGGTGACCCAGTGGTGCGTGAGGATGCGCGCGCCGTACGCCTCGGCCGAGCGCGCGTTGCCCCACAGCAGCTTCCACGCGTCGACCGCGGCGTCCCCGACCTCGAACGCGCGCGTGATACCCGGGTTGATGCGCCGCTCGCGCGCCAGCGCCTCGGCCGGCGTGATCTCCTGCACCGGCACCCCGGCGCTGTGGCACCCGGCGAGGAACGGGTCGGCGTAGTCGGGATCATCGGCCGGCGTGGTCACGAACAGGCCGCCGGTGTCCTCGATCGCCTGCGCCGCGATGCGCCGCAGGGTGGCGTTCTCCTCGGCGCACTCGGTGGCCGACCGGGGATCGGAGGTGACGTACCGGCCCCCGGAGTGGAGCAGGCCGTGGAAGCGGCCCGTCGTCCCCTGTCCCAGATCGACGCGCTCGGCGAGCACGGCCCGCAGCCCCCGCATGGCGACGTCGCGAACGACCCCCAGGCCGGTTGCGCCGCCGCCGATGACGAGGACGTCACATTCGATGGGCGGCGCGGCTATTCCTCCTCCACCCAGTCGAACGTGCGGGTGACCGCCTTCTTCCAGTGGCGGTACTCGCGCTCGCGCTTCTCCGGATCCATCTTGGGCGTCCAGCGCTTGTCCTCCACCCAGTTCTCGCGCAGGTCCTCCTGCTCGGGCCACATGCCGACCGCGAGACCGGCCGCATACGCCGCGCCGAGCGCCGTGGTCTCGGCCACCGCCGGGCGAATCACGTCGACGTCGAGCAGATCGGCCTGGAACTGCATCAGCAGGTCGTTCTGCACCATGCCGCCGTCCACCTTGAGCGCGGCGAGATCCACGCCCGAGTCGGCGTTCATCGCCTCGACCACCTCGCGGCTCTGGTACGCCGTCGCCTCGAGGGTGGCGCGCGCGATGTGGCCGGCGTTGACGAAGCGGGTCAGCCCCGCGATCACGCCGCGCGCCTCACTGCGCCAGTACGGCGCGAACAGCCCCGAGAAGGCCGGCACGAAGTAGACGCCGCCGTTGTCCTCGACGGTCATGGCCAGCTCCTCGACCTCCGGAGCCGCCTTGATCATCTTGAGGTTGTCGCGGAGCCACTGCACCAGTGCTCCGGTGATGGCGATCGAGCCTTCGAGGGCGTAGACGGCCGGCTTGTCGCCGATGCGGTAGCCCGCCGTGGTGATCAGCCCGTGCGTGGAGGGCACGGCCTCGGTGCCCGTGTTGAGCAGTAGGAAGTTGCCGGTGCCGTACGTGTTCTTGGCCTCGCCGACGGCGAAGCAGGTCTGGCCGAAGAGCGCCGCCTGCTGGTCGCCGAGGTCGCCGGCCACCTTCACGCCCTCGACCGCCGGGATGCGCGCCTCGCCGTAGACCTCGCTGGAGGCGTGGATCTCGGGGAGCATCGCCCGGGGGACGCCGATCGCGTCGAGCAGTTCCTGATCCCAGTCGAGCGTCGCCAGGTCCATCAGCAGCGTCCGGCTGGCGTTGGTCACGTCGGTGATGTGGAGCCCGCCGTCGACGCCGCCGGTCAGGTTCCAGATGACCCACGTGTCCATGTTGCCGAACAGCAGCTCACCCGAGCCGGCCCGGTCGGCCGCGCCCTCGACGTTGTCGAGGATCCAGCGCACCTTCGGACCCGAGAAGTAGGTCGCGATCGGCAGGCCGGTCTTCGCCCGGAAGCGGTCTTGCCCGCCGTCGGCCATCAGCTTGTTGCAGATCTGGTCGGTGCGGGTGTCCTGCCAGACGATCGCGTTGTAGACCGCCTTGCCCGTCGTCCGGTCCCAGACCACCGCGGTCTCGCGCTGGTTGGTGATCCCGATGGCGGCGAGCTCGTCCTTGGAGATGCCTGCGGACGAGAGCGCCTCGCCGACCACCTCCTCGGTGCGGCTCCACACCTCGGCCGGGTCGTGCTCCACCCAGCCGGGCTTCGGGAAGATCTGCTCGTGCTCCTTCTGGGCGATCGAGACCACCCGTCCACCGTGGTCGAAGATCATGAACCGCGTGCTCGTGGTCCCCTGGTCGATCGCGCCTGCGTACGTCGCCACGTCATCGCCTCCGATCGGTCACTGTCACGCCCACACCTCCGCCGCGCATCGCAGCAGCAGGGCGCTCGATGTGGCACCCGGGTCCTGGTGGCCCGCGCTCCGTTCACCCAGGTAGCTCGCCCGGCCCTTGCGGGCCACGAGCGGAATCGTGTCGCGGGCGCCCTTCTCCCCGGCGTCGGCCGCCTGTCCCAGCGCGGACGCGAAGCTCGCCCCCTCTCCGAGGGCGGCGCGCAGAGCGTCCGCGCCGGGCAGCAGGGCGTCGAGCATGGTCTTGTCGCCCGGCTCGGCCTTGCCGCGCGATTTGACGCCGGCCACACCGGCGTCGAGGCAGGTCGCCCAGCCCTCGGGGCTGAGCGACGCGCCATCGCGGGCGCCCGACCCGAACTGCAGGAAGAAGGTGCCGTAGAGAGGTCCTGCCGCACCACCCACCTTGGAGATCAGCGCCATGCCCACCGTGCGCATCAGCGCCGGGATCTCGGTGGGCTCGTCCGCGCCGAGCGCGGCCACGACGGCCGTCATCCCGCGGTCCATGTTGATGCCGTGGTCGGCGTCGCCGATGGCCGCGTCGAGACGGGTCAGCTCGTCCTTGGCCTCGGCCACCGCGCCGGCGAAGGCTCGCACCCACCGGCCGACCTCCGTCACGGTGATCTGCGTCTGTTCCGTTCCGGGCGCCTCGCTCATAGGCCCCACCGCAGGCCCGCGGTGCGGACCGGGGCGTCCCACAGCCGGACGAGCTCGTCGTCCAGGCGCAGGAGGGTGATCGAGGTGCCTGCCATCTCCAGCGAGGTGATGAACGGCCCCACGAGATTGCGTTCAATGGTGACGCCGTGACCCTCGAGCAGCAGCCGCAGCTCGTTGAACACCAGGTAGAGCTCGATCAGCGGCGTGCCGCCCATCCCGTTGACGAAGGCCAGCACCCGGTCGCCCGAGGCGAACGGGAGGTCCTCGAGGATCGGCTCGGCGAGCATCGCCACGATCTCCTTGGCCGGCGCGAGCGGCAGCCGCTCGCGGCCGGGTTCGCCGTGGATGCCGATGCCGATCTCCATCTCGTTCTCGCCCAACTCGAACGTGGGCGCGCCGGCGGCCGGCACCGTGCACGACGTGAGGGCCATGCCCATGCTGCGGCCCTCCGCGTTGACCCGGCGGCACAGCTCCGCGACGGCCGCCAGGTCGCGACCCTCCTCGGCCGCCGCTCCGACGATCTTCTCGGCCAGCACCGTCACGCCCACACCGCGGCGTCCGGCGGTGAACAGGCTGTCCTGCACCGCCACGTCGTCGTTGGTGACCACCGCCTCGACCGCGACGCCGTCGGCCCGTGCCAGGTCGGCCGCCATCTCGAAGTTGAGCACGTCACCCGTGTAGTTCTTGACGATGTGGAGCACGCCGGCGCCGCCGTCCACGGCCTTGGTGGCCTCGAGCATCTGGTCGGGCGTGGGCGAGGTGAACACCTGCCCCGGGCATGCCACGTCCAGCATGCCCGGGCCCACGAACCCGCCGTGCATCGGCTCGTGTCCCGAGCCGCCGCCCGACAGGATCCCGACCTTGCCCGCCACGGGCGCGTCGGCCCGCACCACGTACATGGGATCGAGGCTCACGCGCACCAGGTCGGCGTGAGCGGCCGCGAAGCCCTGCAGGGAATCCCCGACCAGGTCGGCCGGGTCGTTCAGGAGCTTTTTCATCAGAGCTCGTCCTCCGCCACCTCACCGCGGTCCTCGAGTCCGGGGGTGTCCGCCTTGCCCCGGGACTGCAGGACGTCGCTGATGAAGAATTGGTAGATGGCGGTGCCGATGGCCCCGCCGATGATCGGCGCCACGATGGGCACCCACCAGTAGTCGTGCAACGGGCCGCCCACATTGCCCGGGAAGGCGGCGTCGCCCCATCCGGCGACCCATGCGAACAGGCGCGGCCCGAGGTCGCGGGCCGGGTTGATCGCGTAGCCCGAGTTGGCGCCGAAGGACATGCCGATGGCCATCACGCCGAAGCCGATGATGACCGCGCCCAAGTTGCCCTTGGGCGGGATGTTCTTCAGGTCGATGACCGCGAGCACGATGATCAGGAGCAGGGCGGTGCCGGTGACCTCGCTGATCACGGGCCCCCAATAGGAGTCGAAATAGCCCGCCGGATTGGTCACGAATATCCCGACGGTGCCCGCGCTCTTATGGGACTGGTTGGCCGCGTCCTCCGACGCGAAGATCGCCTCTTTGTAGTTGAGGTAGACGATCGAGGCGCCGACGAACGCCCCGGCCACCTGCGCCGCGATGTACCCGGGCACCTTCGACCACGGGAACGCGCGCTTGAGCGCCAGCGCGATCGTCACGGCGGGGTTGATGTGTGCGCCGCTGATCCCGCCGGCCACGTAGATGCCCATGATGACGGCCATGCCCCACCCGAAGGTGATGAGCAGCCAGTCTGCATCGGTGGTGATCCCCGACCCGCGCCCCGACTGTGGAAGCGCTGCCACGTACATCGCCACCACGCCGCAGCCGAACAGGATCAGCACCCCCGTACCGAGGAACTCGGAGAGCAGTTCCCCCCACTGGGTACGTCGCCAGGCCGCCTGGGAACCCATCACGGCGTTCCAGCCGGTGGGCGGCCTTCCGGATCCCTCTGCCATTGGTGCCCCCTTCTCCAACGGTTGTGCCGAATGCCACGAGTATCTCCCCAGGCCCGGGTCCGGGGAAACCCCTCCGTCGCTACCCGACTAACCCAGAAAACGCGGAAAACGCCGACCGGGCCGATCACGCGGGGGTGCGTGGCTCCCCTCGTGGCTCTCGCCGCCGGAGCTCGATCCGGTTCTCGCGCCCCTGCAGCAGGCGGGCGATGTTCCCGCGGTGCAGCAGAAGGACGGCCGCGGCGGCGATCGCGGTGAACACCACGTCGGCGCGCGGGTAGTCCATCGCCCAGACCAGCGGCACCGCAGCGACGGCCGCGGTGATGCTCGCCAGCGACGTGTAGCGCGACACCACGGCCACCACGAGCCACAGGCTCAGCAGGATCACGCTGGCCAGGGGCATCAGCGCGATGACCGCCCCGCCGCCGACCGCGACGCCCTTGCCGCCCTTGAAGCGCATCCACACCGGGAACACGTGGCCCGCCATCGCGGCGCCCGCCGCGATGGCGGGCCACGGGTCGTCGGTCAGCGCCCGGGCGATCACCACCGCGAGGACGCCCTTGCCGACGTCGGCCACCAGCACCGCGATGCCGAGGTTGCGGCCCAGGGCGCGGAAGGCGTTGGCCGCCCCGAGGTTGCCGCTCCCGACCCGCCGCAGGTCGATGCCGCGGGTCTTTCCCGCGAGATACGAGAACGGGATCGACCCCAGCAGGTAGGCGATCACGATCGCGAGCGTCGGGTTCATCGCTCGCTGATCGTGTCGGGATGCGACATCGCCTTGCCCGAGAAGATGCGCCAGCGGGCGACCAGGAAGTAGTGGGCGCCGCTCAGCACCGTCAGCACCAGCGCGATGCCCAGGAAGACGTTGCGGATCACGTCCGACACGCCGGGGGCGATGATCAGAGCGAGCGCGACATTCTGGCTCAGGGCTTTGGCCTTGCCGAACTTCCCTGCCGAGATGATCACGTTCTCCGCGGCCGCCACCAGGCGCAGCCCGGTGACCGCGAACTCGCGGGCGATGATCACCATCGCCACCCAGGCCGCGACGTCGCCGGTCTCCACCAGCGACACCAGCACCGCCGAGATCAGCAGTTTGTCGGCGAGGGGGTCGAGGAACGCGCCGGCGACGGTGACCATGCCGCGCGAGCGCGCGATCCATCCGTCCAGTGAATCGGTGATGCAGGCGAGGATGAACACCGCCAGGGCCCACCAGCGCGCGCCGGGGATGCTGTCGACCAGCAGCAGCACCATCAGCGGCGGGATCAGCATGATCCGCACCGAGGTCAGCCAGAGTGGCGCATTCAGCGGCCCGGATCGCACCCGGCCAGCATATCTCCCCATCGCGCCGCCGCCTGCGCCCCGATTAGGATGCGGGCCGTGGCGGACTCCCTGTACGACGACCTCGTCACCGAAGCTTTCTTCTACGGCTTCCCGCTCGTGTTCAACCTCGAGCAGGTGGAGCGCTTCCTCACCACCGGCATCGGGGCCCTGCCGCCGGCGCCGCTCAACGTCTTCGTCCATGCGACCGCGCTCGCGGGTCCCGCCGACACGTTCGTCTCGATCAACAACGACACCGTCTACTCGATCGCCCAGCTGGACGTGAGCGGCGGACCGGTGCGCCTGGACGTGCCCGACGCCGACGGCCGCTACTACGTGCTCCAGTTCGTTGACGCCTGGACCAACAACTTCGCCTACGTCGGCCACCGCGCCACGGGCACCGACGCCGGCACCTTCCTGCTCGTGCCGCGCGGCTGGCAGGGCGCCGTCCCCGACGGGGCGACCGTGATCCACCTGCCCACGTCGATCGCGTCGATCGTCGGGCGCTGGGCCGTGGACGGCGATGACGACCTGCCGGCGGTCGCGGCGCTCCAGTCGGGCCTCGCCCTGACCCCTGCCGGCGGACCCGGCGACGGCCTTCCCGTGGCCGATCCCGGCGTGGCCGACGACATCGCCTTCTTCGAGCGGCTGCGCGTCGCCGTCACGGCCTTCCCGCCCGCTGCCCGTGACGTGCCGCTGCAGGAGCGCTTCCGGGCCATCGGCCTGCTCGAGCCCACGTCCCCCTACGTCGATCCCGACCCCGAGCTGGCGGAGGCGTTGCGCGCCGGCCTCACCGCGAACCGCGAGCGCATGGAGGCAGCGCTCCAGCAGGACGGGAGCCCGGCCGTCAACGGCTGGAAGCTCCCGTACCACCTGTTCGACTACAACCTCGACTTCTTCGAGGTCGGCGCGCTCGACGATCCGGCGTGGAAGCTCACGGACCCCAAGATTCGCTACATCCAGCGCGCCCTGGCGGCGCGGGCCGGGCTGTGGGGCAACCATGGCTACGAGGCCGCCTACGCCATGACCTACGCCGACGGCGACGGTGCCCCGCTGAGCGGGGAGCACCGATACGAGATCCGCTTCGCGACGCCTCCTCCGGTGGACGCCTTCTGGTCGATCACCATGTACGACCTGCCGGACTTCCACCTCGTGGACAACGCCATCGACCGCTACTCGGTGGGCGACCGCACGCCGGGGCTGGTGTACGCCGACGACGGCTCGCTGACGCTCGCCATCCAGCGCGACGCCCCCTCCGATCCCACCGCCCGGGCCAACTGGCTGCCCACGCCCGAGGGCCACTTCCGGCCGATCCTGCGGCTCTACGAGCCCCGAGCCGCCGTCTTCGACGGCAGCTACACCCTGCCGCCGATCACCCGGGTGGACGCGCGGCCGGGCTGACGGGCCTCCCCGCCCCGGCCCATCACGTGTCGCGCCGCGGGTTCGGCGCCGGCTCCAGCCTCGCCGCGTAGGCGCGCACCACCGCCCGGTGGTCGAGCCAGCCGATCAGCCGCTCGCCGGCTGCGTCGAGCACCGGAATCCCTCCGTCGGCTCCCGCGAGATGGCGCGTGGCGTGCCCCAGATCGTCGTCGGCCCGCAGGGCCTCGGTCTCGCGCACCAGATCGCCGGCGCGCGCCCCGGCGCCGTCGCCGTTCGCCAGGGCCCGCTCCGCCTGCATACCGCCCACGATCCCCAGATAGCGCCCCGACCGATCCACGACGGGGATGGAGTCGAGGCCGTCCCGGGCGAGGCGCTGGACCAGCGCCCGGGCCGAGGCGTCGGCGGGCTCCGGACGCGGGCACGCCGACATGGCGTCCGCCACCGTGAGCCCGGCGACGGGCGCCTCGGCGGCGTCGATGTCGATGCCGCGACGGCGCAGCTTGAGGGTGTAGATGGTGTCGTCGCTCACCAGGCGCGCGAGCCCGTAGGCCACCACCACGGCGGCCATCAGCGGCAGCACGAGCGCGTACTCGCCGGTGAGCTCGATGATCACCATGATCGCCGTGATCGGCGCGCCCGCGGCCGCGGCGAACACGGCCGCCATCCCCACCAGCCCGTAGGCTCCGGCCGGGCCGGCGATGCCCGGAAGGAGCGCGTGGGCGCCGTCGCCGTAGGCGGTGCCGACCATCGCGCCCATGAACAGGGAGGGCGCGAAGATCCCGCCCGATCCGCCGATGGCGATCGTCAGGCTCGTCGCGATGACCTTGCCCGCGAGCAGCGCCAGCAGGAACGCGACGGCGTACTCCCCCGCGATCCCCTGCTCGAGCACCCCGTAGCCCACCCCGTAGAGCTCCGGCATCACGAACAGCAGGGCCCCCAGCGCGAGGCCGCCGACCGCCGGCCGCAGCCATTCGGGCCCCGGCCAGATGCGGTCGGCCAGATCCTCCATGGCGTAGAGGATCCGGGTGAACGACAGGCCGACCGCCACCCCGGCCAGGCCGAGGCCCGCGAAGAGCGCGTACTGCCACGGCGAGGTCACATGGAACGCCGGCAGGCTGAGGAACGCCGCCTGACCGAACGCCATGCGCGAGATCGCGTTCGCGGTGATCGAGCTCACCACGACGATGCCGAACGAGGCGGCGGCCCAGTCCCGCAGAATCACCTCGAGCGCGAAGAAGACGCCGGCGATGGGCGCGTTGAAGGTCGCCGATATGCCGCCCGCGGCTCCGCAGGCGACCAGCAGCCGCATCTTCGACTCGGGGACGCGCGCGAACTGCCCGGCGGCCGAACCCAGCGCGGAGCCGATCTGCACGATCGGCCCCTCTCGCCCGACCGATCCGCCCGAGCCGATGCAGAGCCCGGAGGCGAGCGACTTCACGATCGCGACCCGCGGCCGGATGCGCCCGCCGCCCCGGGCGACCGCGAGCATCACCTCCGGAACCCCGTGCCCACGCGCCTCCGGCGCGAAGCGGCTCACGAGCGGTCCGTAGATCAGGCCGCCCGCCACGGGCACGATGAGCAGGAACCAGGGGCCGATGCCCAGGAGCGCGTTGCCCTGGCGACCGCCGGCGCCGTAATCCTCGGACCCGGTGAACAGGTACGTGAGGCCGAGGATCAGATCGCGGAACGCGATCGCCCCGAGCCCGGCCCCGACGCCGACCGCGAGGGCCATGGCGACGAGGCCCTCGGGCCGTCGGGTGAAGCGGTCGAGCCGCCCCAGCGCGCGCCTCATGTCCATCCGAGCGCCCAGTCCGGATCGGGGATCTCGCCGCCGGCCTCCGCGAGGGTGCGCAGCGAGTCGACGAGGCCCACGCGGGCGTCGCCGGGCACCGCCGCCAGCAGGCGGGCGATCTCGTCGCGCCGCCGCCGCGTGACCTCGTCCACGAGCGTGCGCCCCTCGTCGCTGAGGCTCACCCTGACCTCGCGCCGCTGGCCGGCCGGCCGGCGGCGGCGGATCAGGCCCTTGGCGTGCAGCCGGTCGCACACCCGGGTCGCGCTCGACGGGTTCACGTCCAGCGCGTGCGCGAGGTCGGCGATCCGCTGAGGCCCGCGCGAGGCCACGAGTACGAGCACGCGGTACTGCGGCAGGCTCACATCGTCTCGCTCGGCCGCCTGCAGGGAGCGCGCCGCCACCGCGACGAGCACCCGGCTGGCGGTGAGCACCGCGTCAACCACCTCGTCCGCGGAGACGGGATCCTCTCTCGCAGACGCATGCACCGTGCAACTATTGCATGACGCAGTTGGGGAGTCAACCCCTCCCCGCCGTCACCAGACCCGGTAGGGCAGGAACTTCCCGTCCAGGGTCACGACGACCCGGTCGCCCGCGGGATCGGCCCGTCGCTCGACGTGCATCTCGAAGTCGATCGCGCTCATGATCCCGTCGCCGAATTCCTCGTGGATCAGCTCCTTGAGCGTCGTGCCGTACACCTGGGTGATCTCGTGGAAGCGGTAGATGAGGGGATCGACCGGCACCGCCCCGTCGAGGGAGCCCTTGAGCGGTGGCCGCTGAAGGGCCGCCGCCACCTCGTCGCCGAGGCCGAGCGCCTCGGTTGCGCGCGTCGCCTCCTCCGCCGACATGGCCCCCTGCCCCAGCAGCGTCGCGGTGGTCCACTCGGGGCTGCGCCCCACCGTCTCGGCCAGCGAGCGCCAGGTGACCCCCCTCGCCTCGCGCGCCGCTCGGATCGCCTGCGTGGCCTCGTCGCGTGTCATGTCGCCTCCTCGGTATCGGATCATGCGGGCACCCCCGGCGATCCTCCCCCCGCCACGGGCGCAGGCCAAGCCCCGGCGCCGCGCGGGCTCGCGGCCCGCCAGCGCGTCGATGCCGCGCGCTGATGAACCGCCCGTCGGTGCTTCTGGCCGACGAGCCGACCGGCGGGTGCTCTCCGACGTCACCTCCTGCGGCGCGCCTGAACGACGAAACCCCGCTCGATCAGCGGGGTTTCAGGAAGCGGGAGTGACGGGACTCGAACCCGCGGCCTTCGGATTGACAGTCCGATGCTCTAACCAATCTGAGCTACACCCCCACGCACCACGGGGTCGAGACGGAAGTGGGCGGTGACGGATTTGAACCGCCGGCCACCTGCGTGTAAAGCAGGTGCTCTACCGCTGAGCTAACCGCCCGCACCGCGCATGGCGACGGCGAAGGATAACAGCCGACCCGTCCCGGTGAGGCTACTCGCTGTCGAGCGCGGCCAGCGCATCGACCAGCGCGAGGTTGTGATCGAGCGCCTCCCCCTGGAAGCGCGGGCTGAACGTCCGGAAATCCCCGGCGCCAGGGTGCGATCCTTCGACCAGTTGCCGCTGATCAGGCCGCGCGACAGCACCCCGTAGGCGGTGATGCCGATCCCGAGCTCCCGGCATGCCGGCAGGATCGCGCCTTCGATGCCTCGCGACACCAGCGAGTATTCGATCTGAAGGTCCGAGATCGGGTGCACCGCTGCGGCGCGGCGGATGGTCTCGACGCCGGCCTCGGAGAGGCCGATGTGCCGTACGTATCCGGCCTGCACCAGTTCGGCGATCGCGCCGACGGTCTCCTCGATCGGAACGCCGGGATCCACCCGCGTGAGCCGGTAGATGTCGATGTGATCGGTGCCGAGGCGGCGCAGGGAGTAGGCCGCGAAGTTCTTGACGGCTGCCGGCCGGCCATCGGCGCCGGTCCACATGCCGTCCGGGTCGCGCAGCGCGCCGAACTTGACGCTGATGCGCACCCGGTCGCGCCCGGCCTCTCCGAGCGCCTCCCGGATCAGCATCTCGTTGTCGCCCATGCCGTAGAAGTCACCGGTGTCGAGCAGGTCGATGCCGGCGTCGAGCGCCGCGTGGATCGTGGCGATGCTCTCGCCGCGATCGGCGGGGCCGTACAGGTCCGACATGCCCATGCCCCGAGGCCGAGCGCTGAGACCAGGGGGCCGTCCGTGCCGAGCCGTCGTGTGATCATCGTCGCTCCGTCGTCGGGGGGTGCCCTTGTGATGATGGTCGCCTCTGGCCTGGGCCGGAAACACCGATCGAGAGTGGAGTGACCACCGATGGTTGTGGACGAACCCGGTGCCTGAGCTCCGCCACCTGAGGGTCTTCGTCGCCGTGGCGCAGACGCGCAACTTCACGCGCGCCGCGGAGCGTCTGCACCTGGCCCAGCAGGCCGTGTCCAAGTCGGTGTCCCAGCTGGAGCGCGAGCTTGGGGTGAGTCTGATCGAGCGGACCACGCGCGAGGTGCGGCTCACCGACGCCGGGCGCGACCTCGCCGAGGACGCCGCCGGCGTGATCGCGGCGGCCGATGTGGCGTTCGCCCGCGCGACGGCCGCCGGCGAGGGGGTGGCGGGGTCGATCGCGGTGGGCGTCACCCCGCCGGTGGGCCCCTGGGTCGTCGGCCTGGTGGTGCGCCGCCTGCGCCGGGCGGCGCCCGGCCTCTCGGTCGCGATCCGCGACCTGCGTCCCGGCGAGGCGCGCGCCGCCCTGGATCAGAGGCGCGTCGACCTCGCGCTGCTCGATGCGGTCGCGATCGTCGCGACCGGCGCCGTCACCGACGCCGAACTGACCACGGTCGCCCTGCGGGGCGACATCACCCTCCCCCTGCTCGCGGTGCGCCCACCGGGGCGGCCCGCGCCGCCCGCCCGCGCGTGACGGCTCCCGCGCGCGATTGACGTTCCGCGGCGGGGCGCGGGCGTATGCTCGCGCCCGATGGCCCGCGAGATCCATTCCTGGCTGATGGACATGGACGGAGTGCTCGTCCACGAGGAGGACGCCATCCCCGGCGCCGACCGGTTTCTCGCGCGCCTGCGGGAGCGGGGCATCCCGTTCCTGCTGCTGACCAACAACTCGATCTACACGCAGCGCGACCTCGCGGCGCGGCTGCGCCTGAGCGGCATCGAGGTGCCCGAGACCTCCATCTGGACGTCGGCCCTCGCGACCGCCGGCTTCCTCCAGGACCAGCGCCCCGGGGGCACCGCGTTCGTCGTCGGTGAGGCCGGGCTCACGACCGCGCTCCACGACGTCGGCTACACGCTCACCGAGCGCGATCCCGACTACGTGGTGCTGGGCGAGACCCGCAGCTGGAGCCTGGAGCGCCTCACCCGGGCGATCCGGCTCGTCGCGCGCGGCGCGCGGTTCATCGCGACGAACCCCGATCCCATCGGCGCGAGCCCCGACGGCCCCGTTCCCGCGACCGGGTCGGTCGCCGCGCTGATCAGCCGCGCGACGGGCATCGAGCCCTACTACGTGGGCAAGCCGAACCCGTTGATGATGCGCTCGGCCCTCAATCAGATCGACGCCCACTCCGAGACCACGGTGATGATCGGCGACCGCATGGACACCGACGTCGTCGCGGGTCTCGAGGCGGGCCTCGAGACGATCCTGGTGCTGACGGGCGTCACCGCGCGCGAGCAGATCGATCGCTTCCCCTACCGCCCGTCCCGGGTGGTCGAGTCGGTCGCGGACCTCCTCCCGGAGCTCGACTGAGCCTCAATGACGCCGGTGACGGGCGTCAAGAAATGAAGGCCGGATGGGGGTCGTCCGTGGTCGCGGGTGGACTAGCGTCGTGGTGAGCACGGCGCGACACCCGAGGAGGCGGCGGTGCGAGCGACACGGCGACGGATCCCCCCGGGGCCCGGCCAGGAATCGGTCTGGGACTACCCGCGGCCACCGCGCGTCGAGACGGATGCCCGGCGCGTGAGGGTGGTGCTGGGGGGCGAGACGATCGCGGACACGGTCCACGCCCTGCGGCTGCTCGAGACCAGTCACCCGCCGACGTTCTATCTGCCCCGCGCCGCCTTCGTCCCCGGCGCGCTCGTGCCCGCTTCCGGGTCGAGCCTCTGCGAGTGGAAGGGCCAGGCGGCCTACCTCGATCTGGTCGGCGGCGGCCGCGCCGCCGAGCGCGCGGCCTGGTTCTATCCGTCGCCGACGTCCGGCTTCGCCGTCCTCGCCGGTCACGTCGCTCTCTACCCGGGCGCGGTCGATGCCTGCCTGATCGACGACGAGCGGGTCCGCAGTCAGGAGGGCGACTTCTACGGCGGCTGGATCACGGACGAGGTCGTCGGACCCTTCAAGGGGGCGCCGGGCACCTGGGGGTGGTGACGGGCCGCTCCGGCGCCCGCGAGGGCTGCGGATTCCCCGCAGGGGCGCCCGGAGACGCGCTGATCAGGGTGGTGTGCGGCCGGGTGCCGGTCGTGCCACCCACGTGAATGCACGAAGAAGGCGAAAAAGCCCCATCGTCATGGGGCGCGTGCGGGAATGCCGCACGTCGCCGGGTCGCTCCCCGGATGCGGCTCGCGAAGCCCCTCCGCAAGGCTTTCAGCGTAGCCGCGCGACGCCTGGTTCGCGCGCCGGTCCCGCCCCCGTATGAGGAGCCTTCTCCATGCGCCGTAACCTGAACCTCACGACCGCCATGGCGGCCCTCGCGGCCGTGGCGGCAGTCGCACTCGTCGCGGGCTGCGGCAGTTCCGGCAGCTCGCCCGCCGCCGCCGGGACCACCACCGAGGGGACCCCGGCCCAGAGCCCGACGAGTACCGTGGGCGACACGGAGAACGAGCCGACCACCTCCCCGGCCGCCACGACCCCCGGCTCGGCGACCGCCGTCGCGGTGACGATGGGCAAGCCCAACGAGTTCTCGCTGAGCGCGGCGCCCGCGAGCGTGTCGGCCGGCAAGGTGACGTTCGACGTGTCCAACAAGGGCACGATCCTCCACGAGATGGTCGTCGTGCCCGGCACCGCGGCCAGCCTGAAGCAGCCCGACGGCACGGCGAGCGAGGCGGGCTCCCCCGGCGAGGTCCCGGACGTCGAGCCCGGCGATAGCGGGAAGGTCACGATCTCCCTCCCGGCGGGGACCTACACGCTCCTCTGCAACCTGCCCGGCCACTTCGCCGGCGGGATGTACACGCAGTTCACTGTCAAGTAGCGCCCGGCACGCGCCGCCGGTGAACCTCCCGGCCCTCCTCCCCCCGACCGCCGTGCGGTCGGGGGGGAGGAGCGGATGGTGGTCCGCGCCGCGGCGACGAGGCGCGCGACGCCGAGGGGCGGGTGATGGTCGACGCGACGCGCCTCGACGCCCGCGTCGCCGTGGTCACCGGCGGCGCGGGCGGCATCGGCCGGGCGGTCGCGTCCCTGCTCGTCCAGCGCGGCGCCCACGTCGTCCTCACCGACCACGACCGGCGCTGCGAGGAGGTGGCGCGCGGTATCGGCGCGTCGGTTCAGGCGCTGGAGCACGACGTCACCGATCCGGCGGCCGCGGCAGGCGTCGCCGACACGGTCCTCACGCGGCACGGCCGGCTCGACATCTGGATCAACGCGGCCGGGTGGGACCAGCCGGGCTTGTTCGCCGACAGCGACCCCGCCCGCTGGCGCGAGATCGTCCAGGTCAACTACATGGGTGTCCTGGCCGGGTGCCGCGCGGCTCTCGACGGGCTGAGAACCGCGCCCGACGGGGGCGCCATCGTCTCGATCAGCTCTGAGACCGCCCGCGCCGGCGGGTGGGGCGAGGCGGTCTACGCCGGCGCGACGGCCGGTGTCGTCGCCTTCTCCAAGTCGCTGGCGCGCGAGGTCGCCCAGGACGGAATCCGCGTCAACTGCGTGTCGCCCACGGTGACGGCCACCGCCTTCGAGGAACGCCTGCGGGCCGATCCGGTCGGCGCCCGCATCGTGGAGGGCGCCATCGGCGCGACGCCGATGCGGCGCGCCGCCCACCCCGAGGAGGTCGCCGAGGCCGTGGCCTTCCTCTGCTCTCCGGCCGCCGCCTTCATCACCGGTCAGGTGCTGTCGGTCAACGGCGGCGCCGCGATGTAGCGCCCCCGGCGGCACTTTCGCGCGTCGCCTCGGTCTGGTCGAATCTGAGTCCAACCGCGACAGGAGGTGGCGCAATGGCCACGGAGAGGATCTTGGACGACGGTCGGCGGGAGGCGCTGGTGGAGCGCCTGTTCGAGGCCACGGTTGGTGCGCTGGAGATGTTCAGCGTCCACATCGGCTGGCGCCTGGGGCTCTACCGGGAGCTCGCGGACGGCGGACCCGCGACCTCGGTCGAAATGGCCCGGCGCGCCGGCCTCGACGAGCGGTACGTGCGCGAATGGCTCGAGCAGCAGGCCGTCGCGGGCTTTCTCGAGGTGGACGATGCGGCGACGCCCCAGGAGCGTGTCTTCCACCTGCCGCCCGAGCACGCCGAGGTGCTGGCCGACGACGAGAGCCTCGCGTACGTGGCTCCCTTCGGTCCGCTGCTGACCGGTATCGGCGGGGCCTTGCCCGACGTCGTCTCCGCGTTCCGCACGGGAGAGGGCGTGCCGTTCGCCCGTTACGGCGCCGACCTGCGCGAGGGCCAGGGAGCGATCAACCGGCCCGCCTTCATGCACGAGCTGCCGGGCTGGCTCGAAGGCATCCCGGGCATCGGCGAGGCGCTGCGCGAGGGCCGCCCGCTGCGCGTCGCCGACCTGGGATGCGGACAGGCGCATTCCACCGCGGCGATCGCGCGCGCGTTCCCGGCCGTCCGGGCCTTCGGATTCGACGTCAACGCCGCGTCGGTCGAAGACGCCCGCGCCACCGCCGCGCGCGCGGGTGTGGGCGACCGGGCCGTCTTCGCCCAGGGCGACGCGAGCGGCATCGGCGAGACGGGCCCCTACGACCTCGTCTGCATCCTGGAGGCGCTGCACGACATGGCGCGGCCGGTCGAGACGCTCGCCGCGGCGCGGGCCGCCCTCGCCCCGGGCGGCGGGGTGCTGGTGGCCGACGAGCGCGTCGCCGAGGAGTTCACCGCCCCGGGCGATCCGATCGAGCGCATGATGTTCGGCTGGAGCGTCACCCACTGCCTGCCGGCATCGCGCGAGGAGCAGCCCTCCGAGGCCCTCGGCACGGTGCTGCGGGTCGATGTGCTGCGCGATCTCGCCCGGCGCGCCGGCTTCGCCGAGCTCCGGGTGCTGGACGGCGGAAACGAGTTCCTGAGGCTCTACTGGCTCACTCCCTGAGGCGTCTCGACAAAGCGCCCGCCCGCTCGGTCTCGTCGGCACGGGCCCGACGAGACCGACGACGTCCTCTCGTCCGGCCCGGTGTTCTGCTGAGCTGACGCGTGCCCGCGGGTTGGGCACGCGTCCGCCCGGCGGGTCATCCTCCGCGTATGGCCGATTCGCCCCAGGAGGAGATCATGACCGGCGCCGAGGTGCGCGCGAACGTCGAGGCACCGCCGCGAAGCGGACCGTGGCTCATCCCCGCCTGGGTGGCCCTGGTGCTCTGCCTCTTCGCGCTCGGGCTGATCCCCTGGGCCATCTACCTCTTCCTGACCCTGCCGCCCGACTACACCGCCAACCACTGGTGGCTGGCCTGGGGCGGCTTCGACGTGGCGCTGGTCGTCGTCCTGATGTCCACTGTCATCGCCATTGCGCGGAGATCCGCCTACGCGGAGATGGCGGCGACGATCGCGGGCACGCTGCTGGTGTGCGACGTCTGGTTCGACGTGCTCACCTCGCGTGGGGCGTCGGATCTGACACAGGCGATCCTCGGCGCCGCGTTCGTCGAGATCCCCCTCGCGGTCCTCTGCTTCTGGATGGCCTCCAACCTGGTCCGCGCCATGGAGACGGTGCGCCCCTTCCTGCGCGCTGCCGGCTTCACGGTCCGCGATCACCAGCTCGTGCCGCCCGAGCCCGGGTCCGGCGATTAGGGACGCGCCAGAGCCGCCGGGCGCCGCGAGCCGTCTGCGAGGATGCCGGGCTGCTGCTCACGACGCGGGAGGAACATGACCACACTCACCAGACCCACGGTTCGTCCGGTCCGACCGTATTTCTCCTCGGGCCCGTGCGCGAAGATCCCGGGGTGGTCGCCGCAGCTGCTCGAGGCCGCCCTTGTGGGGCGCTCCCACCGCTCCGGGCCGGGAAAGGCCTGGCTCAAGCGGGCGATCGATCTGACCCGCGACGTGCTCGAGGTCCCCGACGGCCACCTGATCGGCATCGTGCCGGCGTCCGACACCGGCGCCGTGGAGATGGTGCTGTGGTCGGTGCTCGGCCAGAGGGGCGTCAACCTGCTGGCCTGGGAGAGCTTCGGCGAGGGCTGGGTCACCGATGCCGTCACGCAGCTGAGGCTGGATGACGCCCGCACGCTGACCGCGCCCTACGGCGAGCTGCCCGACCTCGCGCAGGTCGACTTCGCGCGCGACGTGGTGTTCACGTGGAACGGCACCACCTCGGGCGTGCGCGTGCCGGACGCGGAGTGGATCCCCGCCGATCGCGAGGGGCTGACCATCTGCGACGCCACCTCCGCCGTCTTCGCCCAGGACCTCGACTACGCCAAGCTGGATGTCGTGACCTTCTCGTGGCAGAAGGTGATGGGCGGGGAGGGCGCGCACGGCGTGCTGGTCCTCGGACCACGGGCCGTGGAGCGCCTCGAGTCGTACGCGCCGCCCCGCCCGCTTCCCAAGATCTTCCGCATGACCAAGGGCGGGAAGCTGATCGCCGGCATCTTCGAGGGCGAGACGATCAACACCCCCTCGATGCTCTGCGTCGCCGACTGGGTGGTCGCGCTGGAGTGGGCGCGCGACATCGGCGGGCTGAACGCACTGCGCGGGCGGGCCGACGCCAACGCGGCGGCGCTCGACGCGTGGGTCGCCCGCACCCCCTGGGCGCACCACCTCGCCGCCGATCCCCGGACCCGCTCGAACACCTCGGTGTGCCTGACGCTCGACGGCGAGCCGGGCGCGCCCAAGGCGATGGCCAAGCTCCTCGAGGCCGAGCGCGTCGCCTTCGACATCGGCGCATACCGGGACGCGCCTCCCGGGCTGCGCATCTGGTGCGGCGGCACGGTGGACACGGCGGACCTCGAAGCGCTCGCGCCGTGGCTCGACTGGGCCCACGCGGAGGTCGGCGGAGGCTAGGCCGCCCTGGATCCGCGGCGCGGGGCCGTCCCCGGCTCCGCGCGCCCAGGCGCACTCGCGCGCCGCGCCGACGGGTCGCGCGGGCTGCGCTACGTTCCGCGCTCGTAGCGGGCGTCATCCGCGGACCCGGCCGCCAGGCGCGTTCCGTGTCCTTCCCCGCGCCGCACAGGAGGCGACGTGACGACTTTCTCGACACCGCGCGGTGATGAAGACCACGAACCCCCGCGAGGCGTGAGCCGGCCGAGGTGACCGTCCGCCGCATCGTCCCCGACCTTCACGCCCATGACCCGGCGGCCAGCCGCGACTTCTACGTCGGCGTGATCGGCCTGGAGGTAGCGATGGACCTGGGCTGGATCGTCACCTTCGCCGTCCCCGGCGAGGCGGCGCGGCAGCTCAGCGTGATGCGGGAGGACGCGAGCGCGCCGGTGCAGCCCGACGTCTCGATCGAAGTGGACGACGTGGACGCCGTGCACGCGACGGCGCTCCGGCTCGGGTACGAGATCGTCCACCCGCTCACCGACGAGCCGTGGGGCGTCCGCCGCTTCTTCGTGCGCGAGCCCAGCGGCGCGGTGGTCAACGTCCTGGGTCACCCCGGGTAGCCCCGGCGTGACCCGCGCGCGGTGGCTCACCGCACGCCGGACGGAGAGCGCTTTGGCACCACCCGATGCGGCGACCGCATGTCGATCGGCCCGCGCGGGCCGTGGCGCGAGCGCGGTCCGCGACGCGCGTGCGCCCACGCCGGGATCCATCGTAGGCTTCGGTCAGCGCTCCGCGACCAGGAGAGGCGGGATTGCATGCGAACGGCGGACGGATGAGCGGGGGGCGCATCGCCCTCCTCATCGTCGGGACGATCCTCTGCCTGATCGGCCTGGGCACGGCGATCGGCGGGGGCGCGCTCCTCTGGGCGCACGAGACCCAGCGCGACCGCGATGGCTACTTCACCACCTCGACGGAGCGCTTCCACACCGCCAGCTTCGCGCTCTCCTCCGACGACGTGGAACTGGGCGCGGAGGGCGATGCGGGATGGGGGAGCGACCTCGGCGACATCGCCCACCTCCGCGTGCGGGCGACCGGCGCCGGCTCCCGGCCGGTCTTCGTGGGGATCGGCCGGCAGCGCGACGTGGCGGCCTACCTCGACCGCGTCCCCCACGAGCAGGTGAGGAATGTGGAGTTCGATCCCTTCCGGGTCGACTACCTGCCCGAGCCCGGCACGCGCGCGCCGACGCCTCCCGGTCGCGAGACGTTCTGGGCGGCGCGCGCCGAGGGGGCGGGCCTCCAGACGCTCACGTGGGACATTCGCAGCGGCAGGTGGGCTGTGGTCGTGATGAACGCCGACGCGTCGCGCGGCGTCGCGGCCGACGTGGCGCTGGGGGTCAAGGTGGACATCCTGTTCCCGCTCGGAATCGGCCTCGCCATCGGCGGGCTGGTGCTGCTCGGGGCCGGGATCACGCTGCTGGTCTTCGGCATCCGCGGCGGCGGCGGCGACAAACCGCCCTCCGATGGTGAGGTGCCGCCCCCGCCCGAGCAGCCGCTACCCTCCTGACGCAACCCGGAGTTCCCGCTCCAAGGGGGCCATGGGGTCGGCGCCTGCCAGCGCGCGACCCCGCCTTCCCTCCGGGCGCGAACATCACGCCGAGGGCCGGCACCACCGCGTCGAAGCGGGCGTGGGGGGAAGGGGAGGCCTCGGCGATCGACGACCTCAGACGTTCATGACACCCGTTCCGGCATCTCGCAGAACTCGAGGTGCGGGAGATCGTCGTCGGCCAGCTCGGCCGCCGAGCGCGCGAAGGCCTGGCCGCCGTAGGTCTCGTAGAGGTGCCGCACGATGCGGCGCGAGTTGACGATCACGCGATCCCCGTCGACCAGCACGGGCACCCGTCGCTGACCGCTGATCCGCTCGAGTTCGTCACGCTCCTCGCGGGGATAGGGCACCTCGACCAGCTCGACCTCGGCGCCCACGTTCTCGATGCCTTGGCGTGCCGCCGCGCACCAGGGACACTTCCAGCGGTGGTAGAGGCGCATCGCGGTCCCTCCGTTCAAATGATAATATGACAACTAGTAATACACAAAGCGACGCATGCGGTCAAGGGGTGGGAATCTGCGCGACCTTCCGGTGACGACCTATGCGGTCCTCGGCCAGCTGGCCGGCGGGCCCAGCTCGGGCTACGAGATCAAGGCGCGCCTCGAGGCCGGCGCGGCGCACTTCTGGCACGCGTCGTACTCGCAGATCTACTCCGAGTTGCGGCGCCTTACCGAGCTCGCGCTGGTCAGCGAGGAGCACGTCACCCAGGACACGCGGCCCAACAAACGCGTCTACACCATCACCCCCGCGGGCCGACGGGCGCTGCGGACCTGGCTGGGCGAGCCATGGGGGCTCGCCACGCTGCGCGACGAGTCGCTGGTCAAGCTGACGCTGGCGGACTCCCTCCCCGAGGAGGAGGTGATCGCCCAGCTGCGGAGCCTGAAGGACGAGCACGAGCGGCGGCGCGCCGAGTTCGAGGCCGAGATCGCCGCGCTCCCCGAGGGGACCAACCGCCACCTGGTGCTCGCGCTGCGCAAGGGCGTCCACGCGCAGCGTGCCTTCGCGCGGTGGTGCCAGGAGGCCATCGACACGCTCGGCGAGCAACCGCGGTGAACGATTCGCTGTGACGACGCGCGGGTGGCGCCGGCCTGCGTGACCCTTGCGGACGCGCTCTTCCTCGCGGCCGAGCGCGCGCCCCTGGCGGCGCTACGAACGCAGCTCCCGCTCGACGGCGCTCCATCCCCGGGCCCGCGCCTTGATGACCGCGCCACCGAGCCTGTCCTGGAGGCGCGCCGCCTGTTCGTCGATCCGCTCCCGGGCCTCGGACCCGACGTCCTCCAGCAGCTTGGTGACCACCTCCCCGTCGTCGCGGATCGCCCACCCGCCGACGACGCGCCCGTCCATCCAGACCGTGGGCCCGGCGTTGCCGTTGATGTCGTAGAGCGCCGTCCGGTGGGGCCCCAGGAAGCCGTCGCGGTGCCGCCAGCCCATCGCGCTGGGATCGAGCGCCGGAAGCAGCGCCACCCACGGCGGCGGCGGGGGTACGGCGTCCTGGTCGTCGGCCAGCAGCAGCCCGGTGGCACCGTCGAGATCCACCTCGACGGTGTCGAGCCGCGCCAACGCGACGGAGGTGAGGCGCTTGGTCCAGCCGGTCCACCACTGCAGGTCCGCCGCCGCCGCCGGTCCGTAGGCGCGCAGCCATCGGCCCGCGATCTCGGCGGCGGCCTCCTCCACCGCCGGGCGCTCCGGCAGCCCGGGCCGCCACCGGTCGAGCGCGACCCACCGGAACTGGGTCGAGGTCCAGCCCCCGGCCGGCCGGGCCCTCACCACCACGCCCTCGCTCGAGAGCAGGGTGAGCATGCGGCTGGCCACCGACGGGCGCGCGGCGTAGGCGGTTCCGCGCGCCAGCTCGAGTCGGGTGGCGAGCAGCGGATCGGCCGCCGCCAGGTCCCGGCTGCTGAACTCGCCGCCCGACTCGATGAACGCCACCGCCGCGGCGCGGGCGCGCGTGAGGTGGGCAGCCCCGTCCGTGGCCACGCCCGAGCTGACGAGCAGCTTCTCCAACTGCCGGCGTAGCGGGCCGGCGACCGAGTCGGCGGTGGCCGCGAGACAGGCCGGCACGAGCTCGGCGGGGACCGCGAAGACCGTGCGGCGCATCGCGAGCACCCGGATGAGTGAGCGGTCCTCGTAGAGAGCACGGTCGAAGTCGGCGATCCGCGCGCCGGGCGCGCGGGCGAGCATCGAGAGCGTCATGGCCGCCGGGTCGGTGCTGTGCAGCGCGACGAGCGCCTGCGCCGCGTCGAGCGCGCCCTCGCCCGCGTGGTCGCGCGCGAGCAGATGGCGCCGCCCGAGACGGGCGCGGCGCTCCGCGACGTCGACTGCGCGCCTCCTGGTCAGGCCGCCGGGAACACGATCACGCGTGCGATCCCGTGGGATCCGGTCGTGCCGCGCGCCGGTCGCGAAGAGGGCCGTGCTGCGACGGCTGAGAGGCGCCGAGGCTCATGTCCTCGGCGGCAGGGCCCCGCAGGCGCGCAGAAGGCTCTGGACCATGTCGGCCAGGCGGACGACCCCGCTCACGCGGTGGTCGCCGGTCACGACCGGGAGGCTCCGGAACCCGTGGTGCAGGAAGAGCTCGGCGGCGTGGGATTCGGAATCGTCCAGGTCCACGGCGACCGGATCGCCACTCATGTGGTCGCCGACAGTGGTCTGGGCCGCCTCGCGCGCCCTGCGCACCAGCGAGGGGAAGTCGCGCGTCAGGAACTCGGTGTTCCGGAACTGCTGCAGGTAGGCGGGAAAGAGCGCCTCGAGGAGATCGCGCTCGGCGAGGTACCCCACGAGCCGGCCGTTCGCATCGACCACCGGCAGGCCACCCCCGGCCTCTGCGATGCGGTCGGCCGCGTGGGCGAGATCGTCCCCCTCGCCCAGGGGCTCGACGCGGTGCACGAGTTCGGCCAGGGGCCTCGGCGAGAGTCGCTCAAGAGGTTCGTCGATCGCTACACCTCCACCAGGATGATCCACAGGGTCGCCACGACCATGGACGCCATTGTTGCGGGAACACCGACGCGCAGGAAGCGCATGAACGACAGCTCTCGTCCGCCTTTTCGCAGGGCGCCGGCGGCCACCAGGTTGGCGCTCGCCGCGACCAGGGTGAAGTTGCCGCCGTAACAGGCGCCGATCGACAGGGCCCACCAGTTCGCGTCACTGCCGCCGAGCTGATCGACCACGGGCGCCATCGCCGCGGTGAAGGGGATGTTGTCGACGATCCCGCTGGCGATCGCGGAGCCCCAGAGGATCCCGACCGCCTGTGCGGTCGCCGACCCCCCGGTCGCCTCGGCGAGCCAGTCGGTGATCCGGGCGAGCACCCCGGTCACCTCGAGCGCGCCGACCACGACGAAGAGGCCGACGAAGAAGAAGAGGGTGGTCCACTCGATCGCCACCAGCGGTTGCTCGACGTCAACGCCGCTGGCCAGAAGATAGAGCGCCGCCCCCGAGAGCGCGATCGTCGCGGGCTCGAGGCCGACCAGGCTGTGGATGAAGAAGCCGACGATGGTGGCGCCCAGGCAGCCGAGCACGATCGCCACCTCACGCCGCGGGCCGAGGCTCGCCGAGGCGTTCAGGAAGCTCAGCTCCTCGACGCGCGCGGGCGCCGGCGTGATCGCCCGCCGGTAGAGGAGATAGAGACCGGCCGTGACCACCGCGTAGGAGACCACCGCCGGCGGTCCGACGTGGATCAGGAAATCGTTGAAGCCGAGCCCGCTCTGACCGGCGATGATGATGTTCGGCGGATCGCCGATCAGCGTCGCCGCCCCCCCGAGGTTGCTCGCGATCACCTCGGCGATGATCAGCGGGACCAGATCGAGCTCCAGCGCGTCGGCGATCACGAACGTGATCGGCACCACCAGCAGGATCGTGGTGACGTTGTCGAGGAAGGCCGACGCGATCGCCGTCGTGCCCGTCAAGCCGAACAGCAGGCGCGCCGGCCGGCCGTGCGACGCCTGGCCGACCCGGATCGCCAGATACGTGAAGACGCCGGTCCGCTCCGTGCCCCAGACCAGGACCATCATCCCGGCGAGCAGGCCGATGACGCCCCAGTCGATCGCGTCGATCGCCTCCTCCTGGGAGAGCAGCCCGGCCAGGACCGCGACGGCCGCTCCGGCGAGCGCGATCTTCGTGCGGTGGATCCGTTCGGTGACCACGAAGCCGAGGACGACGACGAACAGGCCTACGGCGATGGCTTCCTGCACGACGTTCTCCAGGGGTCGGGTTGAGCCCGCTGCGCCACCGTCCCCTCGGGGGACGATCGCCGTGCGCGCGGCAGCCCGGCACCAGGCGGGGCCAGCCTAGCCGGGCCGATCGATCGGCGCGAGCCGTGCGCGGGGCGGCGGCGGAGCGGCGCCGGCGCGGCTGACCGGGGAGAGCCGGACCCCCGGTCGCCATCCCCGTGGCCGTCTCGGCGATCGGCCAGTAGCATGCCCTCCACCGTGGAGCCGACGGAGTTCACGCGCGCGAGTCGCGCGGTCTGGCAGGCGATGGCGCAAGGATGGGACGAGCGCCACGCCTACCTCGAGGAGCGGGCACGTCCCGTGGCCGAGCGGATGCTCGAGCGGGCGGCGCTCAGGCCCGGGGACACGGTTCTCGAGCTGGCCGCCGGCACGGGGGTCGTCGGCCTCGCCGCCGCCCGGGCCGTGGCCCCGGCGGGCCGGGTGATCGTCAGCGACTTCTCGCCGGCGATGATCCAGGCGGCCGAGCGGCACGCGGCCGAACTGGGGCTCGAGAACGTCCAGTTCCGGGTCCTCGACGCGGAGCGACTCGATCTGCCCGCCGACGCCGTCGATGCCGCCCTCTGTCGGTGGGGATACATGCTCATGGCCGATCCGGGCGCGGCCCTCGCCGAGACACGCCGGGTGCTGCGGCCCGGGGGACGCCTCTGCTGCGCCGTCTTCGCGGGCCCGCAGCAGAATCCCTGGGCGGCGCTGCCGACGGCCGTGCTCCACGAGCGCGGGCACATGCCGGCTCCCCAAAGTGGCGCTCCGGGCATCCTCGCCCTCGCCGATCGCGGCCGCCTCGAGAGCCTGTTCGCCCAGGCGGGGTTCGACCTCCTCGACGTCGAGGAGGTCGGCTTCACGTGGAGATTCGACGATCCGGACGACTACTGGGACTTCGTCAACGACGCGGCCGGCGCTCTCGCGATGGTCATCGCGCGCCTCGATGAGGACGAGCGCGCCGCGGTCCGGGCCGAGCTCACCGGTAGGCTCGGGCCGTTCCGCGACGGCGGGCGGATCGTCCTGCCCGCGGCGTCGCTCGTCGTCTCGGCGCATGCCCGCCGGCCGCCGTCGACCTGAGGCCCGCCGGCCGTGCCGGGCCCCCGCGCGCCGGGAGTCCGGGAGCCCGGGCGGCATTGACCGGCGTCGCGGGGCTGCCGGATAGTCGAGGGCGTCACACGCGGTGATTTCGATCGGGCGACGCGACCTGGAAGGGGGCTCCGTGAGCCGCATGTACCGCCTCTCGTACCTCATCGGCCTCACTCCGTGGGAGCGCGTGCAGACGCTGCCGGAGGGCAGCCGCGTCCGGGCGATGTTCGACCGCGAGGAGCGGGGCCGCCAACCGCCCTACGGGCGTGCGCTCGACCTCGGCTGCGGGTCGGGGATCTGGTCGGTCGCCCTCGCCGAGCGCGGGTGGGAGGTGACCGGAGTCGACCTCGTCCCCAAGGCCGTCCGGCGGGCGCGGGACAGGGCGCGGCGCGCGGGCGTGGGGGTGCGCCTGGTGGAGGGCGATGTGACGAACCTCCGCGCCCTCGACATCGGCTCCGGCTTTCGGCTGGTGCTCGACTTCGGCGTGATCCACGGCCTGACCGCCGCCCAGCGCGAGGCCGCCGGCCGCGAGGTGAGCGCGGTCGCCGCGGAGGGGGCCACGATGCTGGTCTTCGCGTTCACGCCGGGGCGGCGGGGGCCGCTGCCCCGGGGCGCGAGCCGCCTTGAGATCGAGGCGGCCTTCCCCGACTGGTCGGTGATCGACGACGCCCCCGCCGACATGACCGGCGCGCCGCGGCCCGTGCGACGCGCGAGCCCCCGGCACTACACGCTCAGGCACGGCACGGCGAGCGCGACGCCGGCGTGATCGCGGCGCGGGTGGCCCGGCGCCGGTCGGCACGTCGTCGTCGGTCGTGAGCGCCGGATCCCGTTCATGGGCGACGCCGCCGTACTCCCGCGGGCCCGCGGCGGGTAGGATCGTCGCCTCGTGCTCACGCGACTTCGCGGCAGGCCATCCCGGGACGGGGGGCGCCACCGGCTGGACCTGACTGCCCAGCAGTGGGTGGTCGCCTTCCTCATCGGCACGGCGACCGTCCTGGCGGCGCTCTTCGGGTGGCGGGCGGCGGCGATCGGAAGCACGGCGGCCTACGACGACCGCCAGTCGATCTCAGAGACCATCGCGGTCCAGCAGCAGAAGCTCGACGTCGGCATCGCCGCCGGCGACGACAGCCTCGCGTACACCCGCTACCTGGTCGACTACGGCGTCGCGGCCGAGCTCGAGAACCAGGCCACCGCCCTCGAGGCCGCGGGTAAGGACGCCGCGGCGGCGGCCAACCGCGTGCAGGCGCGCCAGCTGCGCGCGGCAGCGACCTCCCGGGCGGTGGCCACCGGCGTCTTCGGCCGCTTCAGCATCCAGGACGACCTGAGGCGACCGAGCGCGAGGCCGCGTCCCTTCAACGTCAACGCGCGCGCCAAGGCGCTCGCGGTGGAGTTCTCCACCGACATCACGTCGTCGGGGGCGCTCGACCCCGGCAGTTGGGCGGACCAGGCGAAGGGCATCCGCGAGCGGATCCAGGGACTGGCCGCCTGGTCCCTCGTGCTGCTCGGGGCGCTGCTCCTGTTCACCATCGGCCAGGTCAACACCAGCCGCCGCGCGGTCTTCTACGCGTTCATGGGCCTGGGGGTCGTCGCGTTGCTCGTCGGCGCGATCGGCGGCTTCGCGGTGGACTTCTACGCATGAGCGCGGCCGAGGACGCCCCGGCCAAGCCGGACGAGGCGGGCTCCGCCCCCGAGAGGATCCCGGGAGGCTGGATCGCGATCACCCTGGCGGTGATCGTCGTCGCGGGGGCGACGCTCGGGCTCTTCCAGACCGACGCCGGCAACAACGAGTCCAACACGGCTCGCGAGACCACCCGCACCGCCACCGAGGCGCTCAGGGCGGGCGTCCTGGCGACCGCGGCCACCAGCCTCGAGCGGGACATCGCGGCCCAGACCGACGACCTGGCGCGGCAGCAGGCCTCCGTCGCCGCCGAGGCCGCGAGCGCGGGCGCGTCCGCACCGCCCCTGACGATCGGCGAGTTGCGGGGCGAGGTGAGCGCCGGGTCCGACCTGCCGCGAGCCCGCAGCGCGAAGGAGGTGCACCAGCTGGGCCTCGACGCCGCGCGGCTCAAGCTGAAGCAGGCGGCCCTGGCCGAGACCCGGGTGACCTGGAACGATCGCAGCACCCAGTTCACGACGGCGATCGCGATGCTCACCGTGGCTCTCTTCCTGGTCGGCTTCGCGGTCGTGCTGGGCGGGCACCGCCGGACGCTGTTCTACGTGCTCGGGGTCGCGTTCGGGATCCTGACGCTCGCCTGGGCGGCGTACATCTACAGCCTGCCCGTCCCCGACACGCCCGACTCCGCGATCGCCGCGACGGCCCAGGGCATCGTCGACAGCCGCGAGGGCCATCAGGAACGCGCCGTAACGGCGTTCACCCAGGCCATCGCGGCCGACGGCAACTACATCCCCCCGTACACCGAGCGGGCGGTCGCGAGGGTCCTTCAGGCGAACCCCGACTTCCGGACGACGGGCGCCGTGACCGGCGACCGGTCCGCGCTCGCCGCGGCGAGCGCGGACGTGCGGCGAGCGCTCGACCTCGGCGGCACCCGGGACTTCCGGACATACGCGGTCCTGTCGTTGCTGAGGCTCTACTCGGGCGAGTACGACGCGGCGGTCGAGGCCGCGGACGCGGCGATCGCCATCAACGACCAGGTCCCGGATGTCCGGCTCGCGCGGAGCGCCGCCGAGGTCGGCCGCGGAGACGCGCCGGCCGCGCGCGCATCGCTCGCCGGTGCCCTGCGGCTCCTGTCGGGGAGCGACCCCTCCGAGCGGACGCGGAGCCTGAGCGCCCAATACCTGACGTACCTGGAGCAGGTGGCCGGCACGTCACCCCGGAGGGCCCCGCTGGCGCGCGCGCTCGAGCAGGAGGTGGTCGGCGTCGAGACCCGGTTCAACCTGGGGCGCCCGGTCTCGGGCAGTCTCCCGCCGAAGGGCTCGGTCGCCGTGCAGGGACTGCGGTACGAGGACGGCAGATTGCGCCTGCTGATCCGCTGGCGGAGTCTCCCCAAGGGCACGTCGCTCACCGGCATCGGTTTCGAGCGCCCGGTTCCCGGCGGCTCGTGGGTGCAGCCGCGCGACCTGGCCCTCTTCCGCACCCTCTCCGGGAGCGGACAGCAGGCGGTCTCGGTGCCGCTGACGCGGGCCTGCGCCCCGACCCGGGTCCGGGTGGATGTCTATCTCGACGGCGCGCGGGCGCTGTCCACCACGGGACCCGGCACCGCCCCGACCTGTTGAGGACGTGCGGGGTCGCCGGCCGTGGCGACCGAGCCGGAGCCCGCGGGCCTAGCGGGCCGGCTGCGGCGGCCCCGAGATCGGCGTTGCCACCGGCGCGGCCATCCCCACGAACTCGATCAGGCCGTTGCCGCCCAGGAAGTTCGTTATGGGCGTCGCGGTGCTCCAGTTGTTGGCCAGCCACACGTTGCCCGCCGAGTCGATCTGCACCGCGGTCGTGTGCTGCATGCCACGGCTCGTGTAGCCCCCCCGGGGGGAGATCGCCCCGCCGGTGGCGCTTCCCGGCGGGCACCTGGAGGCCCGCCGGCCGCAGAGCTCGGTGAGGGTGCGGCCTCGGAAGCCGGAGACCCAGACGTTGTCGTTGCCGTCCACCGCGATCCCCCACGGACCGCGCAGGCTCCTGCCCGAGCGGATCGGCGAGTCGCTCGACACGACGCCGGCCGCGTCGATGCGGGTCACGCTGTTGGAGCCGAAGTTCGCCACCCACTTGTTGCCGCCCCGGTCAACGGCGACGCCCATCGGAGAGGAGAGCCCGCCGCCGGTGATCTCCAGGTCGGCCGTCCCCTCGGGGGTGATCCTCGTGACCGATCCGGGCGCCGCCGTGAGCGACTCGTTGGTCACCCACGCGTCACCGCGCGCGTCGAGCGCGATCGAGAACGAGTTGGCGATGCCCTTGCCGGCGATCTTCTCCCAGCGGCCGGGATCGCCGCCCCGGTAGAGGGTCACGTAGCCGGCCCGGGAGTTGGCGATCCAGAGGCTGCCGTCCCGGCTGACCGCCATCCCCTGCGGCCTGACGGGGTCGCCCTGCGTGAACCCGGACCGAGGAGACAGCGCCCGGCCCTTCGCGCTGAACAACGAGAGGCTGTTGCCGGCCCAGTTGGACACCCACACGCGATCGCGGGGGCCGACGGCGACGCCGAACCCCGAGCCGTCGAGGCCGCCCCCGCGGAGCGGGCTCGAGAGGACCGGGGTGCCGGTGGGGCTCAGCACCGTGAGCTGGTGGCCCGGCTGGGTACCCGACCGGGCGAAGTTGTTGTTGGACCAGATCCGGCCCCGCGAGTCGAATGCCATCCGGCCCGGGGCGTTGAAGCCCCCGGCCGTGTGCACCAGCGCGATCACCAGCGCCCGGGGGGGCGACCCGAGTGCGGGCCGGAAGGCCCTCCGCTGGCCGCGGACCAGCCGGGCGACCGCGTGGGTCGGGCGCCTCGCGATGTTGTACGTCGCCTGGAGCGTGTCGAGCGCGCGACCCTGGCCCGGCGCACGCGAGGCGGAGAACAGCCGGGCGCACGTGGCGGCGGTGCCGCGCGTGCACGAGACGAGGACGTTCGCGAGCGTGTTCATGGTCGGCAGCGCCTCGGTGGCGTTGCCGTTGGGCGAGTTGCCGATCGCAAAGCTCGGCTTGCCGGTGGCCGTCTCGGCGAGGCTCTGCACGGTGTCGGCGGCGATGGGAAGGCCCGGCGCCGGGCCGCTGATCCGTTGACCCGCCATGAACTGCTGGAGGGCGTAGACGGAGGCGACCGTCGTCAGCTCGCTCACATGGACGGTCGCCCCGTCACGGACCGGCCGCTCGAGGACGCTCATCAGGCGGACCGCCCGCGCTGGGGGGGACGAGGCGTCCTGTGCCGGCGCGGGCGCCTGCGCACCGCCCCGGGAACCGCCCACCGGCGGCGGGCTCGTGGAGTTCGCCGCGACGATCCGCCCGCCGGCGCTGATCACGTACAGGACGCCCGCGCGCCGGGGGCGGTAGGCGATGGAGAAGGCGCCCGTGTCGTCCGTGACGGCGGAGCCGAGGCGCCGCGCGCGGCGCGGCCCGGCGGCGTAGAGCACCACCCGGGCGTTCTCGCGGACCAGGGTCGAGGTGCCGGGGCCGACGACAGGGCCCGAGCCGACGGTGCCCTGGATCGTCCTCCTGCCCGGGGCCGCCAGGGCGGACGCCGCTCCCGGCCCCGCGCCGAGCGCGAGCCCGACGACGAGCGCGCCCACCACCATCCGGCCTCGCATCGCGCGCTTCCCGCGCCCGCTGAGCGTGAGCCCGTCCACGGTTTCCCCCCGGCGTCGGCGCAGTGCGAATGAGGGGCGCCCCGAACGCACCGCATCTGCATCCGGCGACGACCCTAACGCACGCCACCAGCGCGCGGGCGTCACACGCGTCACCGTGAAACCTCGGTCCGAGGCTCGCTGCCGAGGGAGGGCGCTAGTCGATTCCCGCCCGGGTGCGGGTGGGTATCCCATGCCGGCGCGCGAGATGCTCCAGGTGGCCGGCCCTCCCGGCGCGGTCAACCCGGGCGGGCTCGATGCCCGCCTCCACCAGCCGCTGGCGGAGCTGCTCCTCGGCGCCCTGGCGGAAGAAGAGCACGGCGATGGCGCCGAAGGCGAGCAGGCAGTGGGTCACCATCATGACGGTGCCGGCGTCGCCCTGGTCCTGGAGGGCGCCGACGCCGAAGGCGGGCGCCGAGTCGATGTAGTGCGGGTAGATCACCGTGCCGCTGAACCAGAGCACGTTCGCCGAGATCAACCCCACGAACCACACGCCGGCCATGTAGACGACCTTGAGGCGGGTGCCGAACCATCCCGGCCCCGGCAGGGGTTCGACGATCGGCGCCCACAGGAGCAGTCCGGCCGTCAGCAGACACAGGTGCTCGATCGCGTGGATCGGATCGCTGGCGATGGCGGTGTCGTAGACGACCGGGATGTGCCAGAAGATCAGGTTCGCGCACCAGAGCGGGAACGCGACGAGCGGGTGCGCGAGGAGCGCGAGTCGCCGTGCGCGGTGGGTCGTGAGCAGCGGCCGCAGGATCGGGCCGGTCACCCCCAGCAGCAGCAGCAACGGGGCGATCGCGCCCAGGAGGGTGTGCTGGAGCATGTGGACCGCGAAGAGCCCGTCCTCGCCGACGGCGTCGATCGGCGAGAAGAGGGCCAGCGCGATCACGCCGAGGCCGGCGTAGAAGCAGGCGATGCGCCAGGCGGCCGGCCGGTGGCCGCGGGCGCGCATGGCGTAGAGCAGGCCCGCCAGCGCGATCGGCACGATCTCGAGCGGCGATGCCGACCACGCCGTCATCCAGTGCTCGCGCAGCCCCCCCGGCGCGTCCCCGTTGCCCTGGGCCAGAGCCATCGCCGGGAGGGCGCTCCATGTCGCGGCGACCATCAGCGCCGACCGCGCGGCGCGAGCGCTCCACCGTCGCCTGCGCCCGACGCGAGGAGGTGTCCGCGGGCGCGCGATGGCGCGGCGGGTCATCGTCCTATGCGCCGATGGTCTGGATCGCGCGACGCGTCTGCGTGGGCGTCACCTGGGCGTCGAAGAGGACGCGCGCGACCCCGGACGGGTCGATGAACAGCTCGTACGCGCTGTGGTCGATCTCAGCACCGTTCTTCGCGTTCGGCACCGCGGCGACGTTGTACGCGCTCCAGGTCGGCTCGAGCTGCGCCTGGGTGCCCGTGAGGTACCGGAACTGCGCCGGGAGCCGATGGACGGCGATGAAGCGGCGCACCGCGCCGGGCGTGTCCCCGCGCGGATCGACGCTCACCGAGAGCACCCTCACCCCGGCGCGCTGGGACGGGGTGAGCTCCTTCAGGCCGTCGGCGAGGTGCTCCGCGATCAGCGGGCACACGTCCGGGCAGTGCGTGTAGAGGAAGGCGACCACCACCGTGTGGCCGCGCTCGGCGCTCAGGCGCACCAGGCGCCCGCTCTGATCCTTCAGGGCGAAGTCCGGTGGATGGGTCAGGGTGGGCGGCACGGGTGCCCCACCGTCGATCGCCGCCGCCGTCGTCTGCTCGGCGCCGCCGGATGATCCCGAGCAGGCGGTCAGCGCGAGGAGCGCGCTCGCGGCGCACGCGGCCAGGACGATCCTCGCGCGCCGGGAACCCCGCGAGTACCCGCAGTCCGATGACTCCAGCGTGGTCGGCCTCCTCACGGCTCCCCTCGGCGCCCGGGTCGGCGGTGGATGCGCCGGCGCCGCTGCGCCGGTCGGACGGTCCAGAGCGGTCCGACCACGACCTCGGACCCTCCGAACCTCTCACGCCGCCCGGGCGGCACCCAAGTACATGCGGTCCGGTCGTCGAGGCCGTTGGTCCCCGGTGGGCTCGACACCGAGGGTCGAGCGCCGCGACGGCCTCCACGCGCGCCCGCGCCACACGCTTCAGGGGCGCAGCGGGGCACGTAGAATCGCTCAGGTCCGAAGGGGGAGACGATGGATGTCGAGAAGGCCCGCGCCTTCGCGCGGGAACATCACCACGGGATCCTGGCGACCCGCCATCCCGACGGCGGCATCCGGCAATCGCCGGTCGTCGCGGCGGTCGATGACGCGGGGAAGCTCGTGATCAGCTCGCGTGAGACGGCCTACAAGGTCCGCTACCTGCGCGCGGCCCCGTGGGCGCAGCTCGTCCTGTTCACCGACCGGTTCTTCGGGCCCTGGGTCTGGATCGAAGGAACAGCCGAGGTCCTCGGGTTGCCCGAGGCGATGGGGCCCCTGGTCGACTACCGGCGGCGCTTCACGGACGCCGCGGACGTCGACTGGGACGACTACCGGGCCCGCATGGAGCGTGAGCGGCGGGTGCTCATCCGCGTCAACGTCGAGCGCGCCGGGCCGGACAGGATGGGATAGCCGGGGGGCTGGCCCGCCCGCGGGGCCCCTCAGGTGGGAAAGCAGTCCCGGCAGGCCTCCAGCAGGGCGCCGGTCCGGGCGTAGAGGCCTGGGCTCTCGCTCTCCCTCGCGCCGGCGACGTTGAGCGTCGCGTCGTCGGCGAGGTCATCGAGGAAGGCCCGCAGCTGCGCGGCCGCGCGCCCGTCGCTCACGTCGATCACCCGCCAGGGCCGCCCGAGCTTCCGCGCGCTCGCGAGGGTCGCCGAGGTGCCCGGCGAGGGCCCACCCACCCGCGCGTCCACGACGACGAGCGTCGCGTCGCCGTCGCGCACGTTGAGCGCGGTCCGCTCGGCGGGATCCGCGGTCGCCGTCTCACGCAGGGCGGGGTAGTCGGCGAGCAGCCCCGGCGGCCGCGGACGGTCCTCGGCCCATCCTCCCCGCGGGCACCAGCCGCCGTAGGGCACCCCGTGGCGCACCGCGAAATCGAGGGCGGCACGGTCGGCTCCGGTCTGCCCCCCGGTGACGATCCGACGCATCCCGCGATGATGCACCGTCGGTGCGACGCCGTCCCGGCGGGGTGAGGGAAGCCGATCCCTAGGCCAGCGCCCCCGCGGCCTCCTCGATCCGGGCGAGGTCGGGCGGCTCGGCGATCGTTCGCCGCGCGCCGTCGCGAACGCGACGGACCCGCCTGCGCAGCACCTCGACGCGCGCCGGATCGTCGGTCGCGGCGATCACGCGGCCGAGGGCGTCGAGGATGACCAGGGCCATGGCGGCGTCCGCCTGTGCCTCCGCTTCCGCCGCTACCTGATCGATCGCCCGGCCGACGAGGCCGTCCCAGGTCGGCTGGTCGCGCAGCACCAGGGCCCGCCCCCCCTCCACGATGCACTCGCCCAGCCGGCGATCGGCCATCCGACGCAGGAGGTCCGCGATCCGCAGGAGAGCCTCCTGGGCCGTGGTGGGGTCGTTGATGCCGGGCGACATCGCCCGCAGCGCGATGTCGGTCAGCTGGTCGATGCCGAAGGCGACGTCCTGCGTCAGGCCCCGCCGCGCCCTGAGGTCGATCGCCTCCGCGGCCTCCCCGCTCTGCTCCGCCGACCATGACGGCCCGTAGACGAGGGCGACGGTCTCCCCCTCGGCGACGAAATCCCCCGGCCCCGGCACGACGACGATGGTCCCCCCGGCGGCCCGGGCGAGGTCCGCCAGACGCGGCTCATCGATGGTCCGCACGCGTCCGGATCGGGTTGCGCGCGCAACCGCTGACGGGGGCCCGCCGGGCGCGGCCGGAAGGTCGCCGTGGCGGCGCGGCGGCAGAGTCCGCGCGATCGTCACGCGCGTTTCGTCCCACACGGCGTAGATCAGGCTCTCCACCTGGATCTCCGTGGCCATGTGGTGGAAGAAGCCGATGAGCAGGCCGAGGGCGCCGATGGCGAGTAGGACGGCCAGCGTCACCGTGATGCCGGGTACGTGGTCCACGCGGACGAGGCGGAGCGCCACGAGGGCATAGACGAAGGTCGCGACGAAGCCTGCGATCACGGCCTGCACGAAGCGGTCGCGGATGAAACGCCGGATCGTCCGCGGCGAATACCCCTGGCCGGTCAGGGCGAGGACGGCGAGGGTCATGGAGAGGGTCACGCCGAGAACGGTCATGGACGCCGCGGCGACCGTCGAGAGCACCGACCGCGCGGCGGCCGCCGTGCCGCTGAACACCCAGTCGGGCTGGGCTCCGTGGTCGCTCAGGGCGCGATCGACCCGCGTGAGCGCCTCGGCGGCGAGGGCGGCGACCAGACCGCACACGACGGGCCAGAACCAGAGCCGGTCTCTCAGCTCGTCGAGGTATCTGGCGATGCGCCAGTTGGCGGAGGGGCGCGTCGGCATCCGTGGCGACGATACCCACTCTTCGGCGGCCGCAGACCCGGGCGCGCCGGCCGCCGCGCGTCACGGAGCCCGGCGGCGAGCTCGCGGCGAGAGGTCAGACGGTCACGTGGGCGGTCTTCCCGTCCGAGGTGATCGCGATGTTCGCTCGGAGGCCGGCGCCGCGTTCCCGGCCTGCGGCAGGCTCCCCTCGGCGGCCCGTCGCTTCAGCGCCACCCGGTCGAGCTTGCCGGTCGCGTTGAGCGGCATCGTCTCCAGGATGACGATCTCCTCCGGCGCCTTGTAACCGACGCGCGCGCGGGCGAAGCGGATGAGCTCCTGCGGCGTCGGGGGTGCCGCCGCCGCGTCCAGCGTGACGTAGGCGCGCACGTTCTCCCCGTGCAGGGGACTTTGCACGCCGACCACGCCGGCGCTCGACACGGCGGCGTGTTCCAGCAGGGCGCCCTCGACTTCCTGGGGGCAGATGTTCGAGCCGTCGTGGATGATGATCTGCTTCTGCCGGCCGTGGAACCAGAGATACCCGTCCTCGTCGGCGTGCATCACGTCCCCGGTGTCCAGCCAACCGCCGGCCGTCGCCTCCGGATTGTTCCAATAGCCGACCATGTTGCCGGGGAACCTGATCCAGAGACGACCTTCGACCCCGGGCGCCACCTCGCCACCCTCACGATCGCGCAGCGATGCCTGATACCCGGGTGCCAGGGGTCCGACCGAGCCGGGCCTCGGCGACGCCGGCGGGGTGACGGCCGGTATCCCGATCTCGGTCATCCCGTAGTCCTCGTCGATCGCCAGGCCGGTCAGCGCGGTGAACTCGTCCTCGAGGGCGCCCGACACCTTGTCGCCGCCCGAATAGCACGCCACCACCGAGGCGAAATCCTCGCGCCGGGCACCGTGATCGCGCGCGAGCACGTAGAGCGCCGACGGCAGCATCCAGATCTTGGTGGGCCCCTCCTCGCGGAGCAGGGGCAGGATCTCGTCGCCGTCGAAGGTCCGCGGCAGCACCACCCTGCCGCCTGCGGCGAGCGTCATCAGCGACAGGTGGTGTCCGCCGACGTGCGAGGCCGACCCGCCGGGCAGCATCACGTCGCCGGGTCCCATCTCGAAGCTCGCGACGGCGCTGGCGATGATCCAGCCGAGTGTCTCGAAGCTGTGGCAGACGCCCTTCGGCCGTCCGGTGCTACCCGAGGTGAAGAACAGGATCGCCGGGTCGCCGGCGGCCGGCGGGGCGGTATCGGGGCCCCGGGGGCCCGCGACGAGCGACTCGAAGCGCGGGCCGTCCCCGTCCTCGCCGTCGTCGTCGTCGGCGAAGCCGATCCGGCCGAGCGGCAGCGAGGACGCCAGCGCGCTGGTCTCGAGGTCGTCGCGGCGCTCGTCGTGCGCCAGCAGCACCCGGGCGCCGCCGACCGCGAGCGCGTGATCGATCTCCGGCGCCATGTAGCGGTAGTTGAGCGGCACGGCCACCAGGCCCGCCCTCATGCAGGCCAGGTAGTGCACAAGCAGCTCGGCCCGGTTCGGCATCAGCGACGCGATACGGTCGCGGGGCCGGAGCCCCAGGCCCAGATAGCCGGCGGCGAGCCGCCTCGTCATGTCGTCGAGCATCCGCCAGGTCCAGCGATGCCGCCGGGAGACGAGCGCGTCCGCGTCCGGCTTCGTCTCGAGGCCCGCAGCGAGGATCTCATGGAGCCGGATCGGCTCCTCCAGCGGCGGTCCGCTGATCGGCATCGTGCACCCCCGGCCGCCCGGGGCGGCCGGGGCGGCGATCCGCTCGGTCGTCCGCCCCCGGTCCCCCCCGGCTAGCGCTCGATGAAGACCTGGAGCGTTTCGACCTTGACGCCGTCGTGCTTCTCGGCCGCCGCGGCCTCGGGCGTCCCGAGCGCCCGCTGCAGGTCCTCGATGGACATCGACTCCGGGAGTTCCAGCAGCACGGCCACGTGCGCGGGCGCCGCGGGGTTGACGAAGGTGCGGACGCCGACTCCAAGCGGCCCGAAGAATTCGGCCCGCCGCGGCGAGGAGAGCCAGTGCTCGGTGTCGTCCACCTCGTGGTAGCCGATGACGGTCGTCATGATCAACCTCGTTCTCTGGCGCGGGGCGGCGCTGCCGTCCGCGCGGTCGCAGGTCTGCTCCTATTCGGTGGACAACGCTCTCACCGTGTCCCTGGGGGGGTCAAATGTCCGGCCGGCCCCGTCGGGGTCCGCCCTGGAAGGCGCCCCGCCGGGGCGTGCCCGCAGGGCCTCTCCGGGGCGGCGATCAGCTGCCGGCGGGCGGCCGAGCGTAGTCGGGGAGCCGGAAGCGTCTCCGATAGGCCCCGGGAGGCAGGCCGACCATGCGACGGAACAGCCGCCGAAAGGCCGCGGGGTCCTCATACCCCACCTCCCACGCGATCCGCTCGACCGGTGAGTCGGTCCGCTCCAGGCGCCGCTTGGCCTCCTCAACCCGCAGTCGCTGCACGTACTCCACCGGTGTGTGGCCCGTCGCCGTCCGGAAGCGGCGCGCGAAGGTGCGGGTGGGGAGGCCGGAGCGGCGGCGCATCTCGCCGGCGGGTGCGGCGACCGCCGGGTGTGCGGCGATCCAGCGCTGCACCTCGGCGATGAGCGCGTCGCCGTGGGCCGTCGGCGGATCGAAGACGCTGTACGGCGCGAGGCCGTCGGTGTGCCACTGGAAGGCGAAGAAGCGCGCGACCGCCTGGGCGGCCGCCGCGCCGGCGCTGCGGGCGATGAGGTAGAGCGCCAGGTCGTTCCACGACGTCGACGCTCCCGAGCTGACCACCTCGCCCCGCTCGCCGCTCACCACCAGCACCCGCTCAGGATGCAGCTGCACCTTCGGGAAGCGGGCGCGGAAGCCGTCCGCGTAGTCCCAGTGGATCGTGGCCTCGCGGCCGTCCAGCACTCCGGTCTCGGCGAGCGGGAAGAGGCCCGAGCACGCCGAGCACAGCAGGGCCCCGCCCTCCCCCATCCGGGCGATCCAGTCCGTGATCTCGGGGTGGCGGCCGCCGCGCCATTGCCCGTCGGGCGCGAGGAGGGACGGCACCAGGACGACGTCGGTCGACGCCACCTCGTCCACGGCGCGGCGCACGTCGAGCGGAATGCCCGTCGCCAGCTCCATGGGCCCGCGGCGGGCGGCGACGATCTCGACCGAGAAGGGCTCGGGGACCAAATGCGGATCCCGAGCCGGCACCGATCCGGCGGACGAGAGCACGTCGTGCAGCCCCATGAGGGTCGAGGGCATCGCCTCGGGCAGCGCGACGATGCTGACCCGGGTGGGCCCGGCCACGGCCATGCCGCAGGGTGGCACAGATGGACCCCCTGTGGCCAACGGGCCCCTCGCGCGGGCCCGCCCGCGGCGGGACCATGGCCGCATCACACCAGGAGAGGAGAAGTGATGACGGTCGATCAGGAGAGGTTGGGAGCGTTGCTGGAGCGCGTCGTCGGCGATCTGTCGGCCGGCTACGGCGGCGTCATGGTCAGCCTGGGCGACAAGCTCGGGCTCTACCGGGCGATGGCCGCGGCCGGCCCGCTCACGCCGGCCGAGGTGGCCGCCCGGGCCGGCTGCTCCGAGCGCTACGTGCGCGAGTGGCTGAACGCGCAGGCCGCCGGCGGATACGTCGCCTACCACCCCGCCAGCGGGTGCTACGAGCTGACGACCGAGCAGGCGGCCGTGTTCGCCGACCCGGACAGCCCGACGTTCGTGCCGCCGGCGTGGGAGGTCCCCGCGTCGATGTTCCTCGACGAGGAGGCGACGATCTCGGCCTTTCGCACGGGCGGCGGCGTCGCCTGGAGCGATCACCACCCCCGCATGCACCGCGGGGTGGCCGGCTTCTACCGCAACGCGTACCGGGCGAGCCTCGTGACGGAGTGGATCCCGGCCCTGGAGGGCGTGGCCGAGGCCCTCTCCGCGGGCGCCCGGGTCGCCGACGTGGGCTGCGGGCACGGCCACTCGACGGTCGTCATGGCCGAGGCCTTCCCGGCGTCGACCTTCCACGGGTTCGACGCGCACCCGGCGTCGATCGAGGCGGCGCGGGCCAACGCGGCCGAGGCGGGCGTCTCGGACCGTGTCCGGTTCGATGTGGCCGATGCCCGCGCCCACGCGGGCGCGGGCTACGACCTGATCTGCTTCTTCGACTGCCTGCACGACATGGGCGACCCGGAGGACGCGCTCGCCCACGCGGCGGCCGCCCTGGCGCCGGGCGGGACCGTGATGCTGGTCGAGCCCTACGCCGGCGACCGCGTGGAGGACAACCTGACGCCGGTCGGGCGCCTCTACTACGCAGCCTCCACGGCGCTCTGCTGCGCCCATGCCATCTCGGAGGACGGCCCGCAGGCGCTCGGCGCGCAGGCGGGCGAGGCGCGCATCGCCGAGGTCTGCCGGCGGGCGGGGCTCGCGCACCTGCGCCGGGCCGCCGAGACGTCCTTCAATCTGATCCTCGAGGCGCGCGTCGAGGCCGGACGATGACGGCGGACGTGATCGTCATCGGCGGCGGCCCCGCCGGCCTGAGCGCCGCCCTCGTGTTGGGCCGCGCTCGGGTCAACGTCGCGGTGGTGGACGCCGGCCGGCCGGCCAACCGGGTGTCGTCGGGCATCGGAGGCCTCCTCGGCCATGAGGGCGAGGCGCCCTCCGCGCTGAGGCAGCGGGCGCTCCGGGAGCTCGACGCGTATCCGGGCGTGCGGGTCGTCTCCGGGGAGGTCGAGGAGGCGGCCGCCCGCGACGAGGCGTTCGGCGTGAGGCTGCGCGACGGCACCGTGCTGCGCGCGGCGCGCCTTCTGCTCGCCGGGGGCCTGCGCTACGGCAGGCCCCCGGTGCCCGGCATCGACGATTTCTGGGGCACCAGCGTGTTCCACTGCCCCTTCTGCGACGGGTGGGAGGTGAGCGACCGCCCCCTGGCTGTGCTGGGGTCCGGCGCGCCCGCCGCGCACCTGGCGCTGCTGGTGGGGCGCTGGAGCGAGGACGTCGTGCTCTGCACCGACGGTCCGGCCGAGTTGTCGGCGGGCGAGCTCGAGCGGCTTCGGGCGAGCGCGATCCGCGTCCGCGACGAGCCGATCCGGGCCCTCGTCGGTCACGGTCCGCGCCTGGAGCGGATCGCGTTCGCCGCGGGCGCCGACGAGCCCCGCGCGGCCGCCTTCATCGTGCCCGACCTGTCGCTCCCGGACGGGCTGGCCGCCGGGCTCGGCTGCGAGGTGACCGACGACGGGCTGATCCGCGCCGACGCCGACGGCCGCACCGGCGTGCCCGGGGTCTACGCCGCGGGTGATGCGGCCTCGCCGCTGCGGTCGGTCGCCATAGCGATCGGGGCCGGTGCCCGGACGGCCAAGGCCATCGTGCTCGACGCCGTACCGGCGCCGGCCGCCGCGGGCCCGGCCTGAGCGACGATCGCCGAGGTCTCCCCAGAAGTCTCGGCGGCATTTCAGCGGCACGGCCCGGGGGTGCTCGAAGTCCCCCTCGATCCTTCGGTTCCGCCGTTGCTGTCGTCGGGCCGCTCGCGCCCCGAGCCGGCCCACCGGCGACGAGGGCCTCGCGGACCCGGGCGCTCGGCCCGGGCCCGCGGCGTGGCTCGGCTATGTGCGCCCGAGCAGTGAGACGCTGACGACCCCGTACTTGTCGCAGGCCTGCAGCGCGTGCTCGGTGAGGAACTCGTACTCGTTGTCCCGGATCGTCTCCACGCGCAGCCCGGCGTCCTCGATGGCCGCCGCGTAGCTGTCCTGTGGAATGGCGCCGCCGATGCACGCCGCCCACAGGTCGGTGTTGCGACGGGTGCGCCCCACCAGGGGGCGGCCGCTGACGATGTCGGCCAGGGCGAGCCGGCCGCCGGGCCGCAGCAGCCGGGCCGCCTCGCGGAAGACGGTCGCCTTGTCCGGCGCGAGGTTGATCACCCCGTTCGACACCACGCAGTCGGCCACGCCGTCCGGCAGCGGGACGGATTCGATCCGGCTCGCGATCAGCTCGACGTTGTCCAGCCCGGCGGCGTCGCGCAGACGCGCCGACTTCTCCAGCTGGGCCGGGGTCATGTCGATGCCGATCGCCCGTCCACGCGCGCCCACCTGGACCGCGGCGCAGAACAGGTCGGTGCCGGAGCCGCTGCCGAGGTCGACGACCGTCTCGCCCTCCTGCAGGCCGGCCAGGTCGAAGTAGTGACCCACTCCGGCGAACGAGTCGATCGCCTCGGCCGGGATCCGGTCAAGGAGCGCCGGGTCGTAGCCCAGCGCCTCCGCCAGCGGCCGGCCGGTCAGGAAGTGGAAGTCGCCGTCGGGGTTCTCGGCGACCTCGGTGTACATCCGCTTGATCGCGTCCTCGAGGTACTCCTCGTCGATCAGGTCGCGCGCGTCGAGCTGGGGCAGGGCCGCGTCCCGGTCGATCTCGTCCCGCTCGTCCCGCGTCAGCTCTCTCATGTCAACCTCCTCTCCATGGGCGGCGGGGGACGCCGCCCGGTCGGGGTGATCGTCCCACCTCGCTGACCGAAGCCGCCAGTCGGGGGCGGGGGCGGCGGCGCACCCAGAGGCCGCGCCTTCCCGTGTCAGGGCCCCCCGCATCGGATCCCGGCCGCCGCCTCAGCCCCCGTGCGGAGGTGATGCGGGGTCGATGGAGCCCATCGACATGCCCGACATCGAGCCGGGCTCGACCAGGCCGGGGACGCTCTCGGGCGCAAGCGCGATCGCCGCGCCCAGCGCGAGCAGGGCGGCGGCGATCGGGAGGGTCAGGCGCATCCCGGCGGGGAGGACCTTCTCGGCGAAGACGACCACCGCCACGACCGCCATCCAGGTGAGGCTCATCACCCCCACGGCGAAGAGGGCGAGCATCAGCCCCAGGCAGCAGCCGACGCACCAGGCGCCGTGCTCGAGGCCCATCGCGACGGCCCCGACCACCCCCGGGCGCCAGCGATGCATCACGAAGTGGAGCGGGGTCCTGCAGTGGCGCAGGCACGCCCGCTTCAGCGGGGTCAGCTGATAGGCGCCCGCGGCGGCCACCGCGGCGCCCGCGAGCCAGGGTCCGCCGCGGTCCCACGCGATGACGTCCGGCGGGCGGGCGGCGATCAGCCGGAAGACGCCGTAGGCGATCAGTCCGTACGCCGACCAGGCGCCGAGGTATCCGAGCACGAACAACGCGATGGCGGCCGGCCGCGGCGGTCGGCCCCGGCCCCGCGCGCTTGCCGCCGCGCCCACTGCGACCACCATCGGCGCCGCCGAGGGCAGCATCATCGCGGCCATCATCGTGACCCAGACGCCGATGAACCAGCCGAGGCCGCCGAGGTCCGTGCCCGGCCCGGCGTCCATGCCACGCATGGTCGCGATCGTCGCGGCCCAGGTGACGAGCGCCACGGCCAGCAGCGCGGCCACGGTCGGGACGGTCCTCGGGCGCCACGCCCGCGGGGCGGGGGCCGCGAGCTGTCGCACGCTCGTCAGGACTCGGTCGAGGCGTAGGCGAACGTCGACTCGAAGGCGCAGCGACCCCTCAGGTCGAAGGACAGCGGCCCCTCCGCGACCTGGAGCACCTCGGCGACGTCCTCGACGCCGACGCGGCCGTGCCCCGGGATCACGCACGACACCGTGGCCTGATCGGGCACGGGGCCGCGGATCCGCACCTCCACCCGCCCGCCCGCGCGGAACCACCCCCGCCCGGGCGTGTGGTCGATCTCGATCGCCACCGGACGCCAGCCGAGGAACCGGCTCTCCTTCCAGGCCCACGGGAAGTGCTCGATCACCGTCCCCCCACGCTCGCCGGTGAGGATGCCGACCAGCGCCTCCTGCTGCGCCGCGTCAGCGCACTCGTCGATGTAGAGGAAGAAGGTCCACGGGCTGCCCGGCTCGTCATCGTCGTAGTGACACACCAGGACGGCGCCGAGGCCGGAGAGATCCACGTCTCCGCACCATCCGGAGTCCACCGCCCATGACAGGGCCCCCTGGCAGATCCCGTACGTCGAGCGCCCGCCGGCGATCCCGCCGATGCGCCGGCAGGGACAGATCGCCTCGCAGTTGCACGCCTCGAGGTAGGTGCCCGAGAGCGACCATTCCGCGCCGTCCGCCATCGCGACCTCCCGGCCAGAGCCTGCCCTCGCCGCCGCCGTCCGTCAACCGACCCGTCGATCCGATCGCTCGTCCGGCGCCCGCGAGGCCGTTGATCCCGCAGGTGGTCACGGCCACCTGCGGGCTCCACCGTCCGCGCGCCCACCTTCTAGGCGCGGGTGACGACCGTCTCGAGGTAGGTCGAGGGCACGGCGACCGGCTCCTCGCCGGTCCGCCGGTCGTGCGCGGCGATGAGGGCGGTGATGTCCCGCTCGAGGGCGGCGGGGTCCTCGGCCGCCTCGAAAGCCTTGTTCACCGGGCCGTAGTAGGTGCGGAACTCGTCCACCAGCGCCTGCGCGGACGGGTAGCGGAAGACGTACGTGCGCCGGTGGTTGCGGATCGCCGACGCGCCCGCGCCGAAGAGCTCCCCGACGTGGTCCTGGTCGCCCCAGAGCACACCGGGCTGAACGCCCGGCGGGGGCGCCACGTGCCGGCCGACCGTCTTCAGCAGGCCGCCGACGAAGCCGTCGGGCGTCCAGTTGGCGACCGCGACCGTGCCGCCGGGCCGGGTGACCCGCAGCAGCTCGCCGGCCGTCGCGCGGTGATCGGGCGCGAACATGACGCCGAAGACCGAGATGGCGGCGTCGAAGGTCGCGTCGGCGAAGGGGAGCGACTGTGCGTCGCCCGTGGTGAAGTCGATGGCGAAGCCCTCGGAGGCGGCGCGCATGCGGGCGCGCTCGAGGAGGGAGGAGACGTAGTTGAACGCCGGTCACCCGGCAGGCGGCGCGCGCTGCCGCGAGGCTGGCGTTGCCGCTTCCGCAGGCCACGTCCAGCACGCTGTCGCCCGAGCGCAGGTCGGCCGTCTCGACCAGCTGCTCCGAGGTGATCGAGATGCGCGAGCCGATCACGGCGTAGTCGCCCGTGGCCCACGTCGCCTGCTGGCGGCTGGTGATGGCGGCGAGGTCGGGAGTGGTGGTGGTCATGGTGGCCTCCGGTTTCGGGGGGAGTGGATGCGCGGCTGACGCTACGGCCGTGGTGGGCTCCCGCCATGACCAGGATTCGCCCACTTGCGCGGGCTCTCGGCCGGGGTGCGATAGTCAATCCTGATCACCGGCGCCGGAGACCCCTCTGTCCGACCAGCTTCCGAGCGCGCTGCGCCTGCGGTCGCAGACGCCCTTCGTCGGCCGCGAGCCCGAGCTCGCGGCCGTCCGCGAGGCCCTGCCCGGCCGGTCCGGTCCCGCTCTCGCCGTCCTGGTCGGCGGGGAGCCCGGCAGCGGCAAGACCCGTCTTGTGCGCGAGCTCGCCCGGCACGCCGCGGCCGACGGCGTCCGCGTCGCCTACGGGGCGTGCGACGCCGAGGTGCGGGTTCCCTACGGCCCGTTCGCCCAGGCTCTGGAGCCCGTGGCCGGCGCCGCGTCCGATCCGGCCCTCGCGGCCCTGCTCGGTCGCGACCCCGGCGGCGCCCCGCTGGGCGACCCCGATGCCGAGCGCCTGCGCCTGCACCGCGCGGCCGCCGAGGCCCTGGCGCGATCGTGCGAGGAGCGCCCCCTCGTGCTGGTGGTCGAAGACGTCCACTGGGCCGATGGGGCGACCCTCGCACTGGTGCGCCACCTGCTGCGCTCGCCGCCCTCGGAGCGTCTGCTGATGGTGGCGACCTACCGCGACGCGACGGCCGACGTCGGCCCGGAGCTCGCGTCGATCATCGCTGAGATGCGTCGATCCGAGGCCGTGCTCCACATGCGTCTGCGTGGCCTGTCGGCGACGGACGTCGGCCGCTGGGTGCGGGGTGTCGCGGGCACGGACGACGACGCGGCCCTCGGCGCGCTGCCCGAGGAGCTTGTGGCGCTCACGGCCGGCAACCCCTTCCTTCTGGGCGAGGTGTGGCGGTCACTCGACGAGCTCGATGCGCTCCGCGCGGATGCGTCCGGCGTCCGCCTCGACCGGCCGCTGGAGGGGGTGGCGAGCCCCAACAGCGTTCGCGACGTGGTGGGCGGCCGGCTCGGGCGCGTCGATCCCGCGACCCGGGCGGTGCTCGAGCTCGCCGCGGTCGCCGGGCCGCAGTTCCGGGTCGACGTGCTCGAGCGCGCTCTCGACCACTCGGGGGACCACGCCCCGGCCGATCTCGCCGCCGCGCTGACCTCGGCCGAGGCCCTCGGGATGGTCGAGCCGGTGCCGCCGGCGGCTCTGTCCTACCGCTTCGCACACGAGTTGATGCGGCGCGCCGTGGTCGACCGGTTGCCGGGCCTGCCGCGGGCGGAGCTGCACCTGGCCGTCGCCACGGCGATGGAGGCCGTGGGGGCCGTCGGGCCCGCCGAGCTCGCGCACCACTTCACCGCCGCCGCCGCGGTCGGGGGCGCCGAGCGGGCGATCGCGCACGGCCGCGCCGCGGCCCGGGCGGCGGCGGCCGCGTCGGCCCACGACCAGGCGGCCGTCCACCTCGCCCGGGTCGTCGAGCTCACGCCGGTCGGAGCGCCCGGGCGAACCGCGCTCGTCCTGGAGATGGGAGAGGAGCAGACGCGCGCCGGCGACGTGCCGGGGGCGCTGGCCAGCTTCCGGGCCGCGGCCGGGCTCGCGCGGGACGGCGACGACGCGGATGCGCTCGCCAGCGCCGCGATCGGCTTCGAGGAGGCCTGCTGGCGACCGGGCATCACCGACGCCGGGGCCGTCGAGATGCTCGAGGAGGCCGAGAGGGCCCTCGGGGCCGATCGGGCTCCGACGCTCGCCCTCATCCAGGTCCGCTGCGGCCTGTCCCGCGCGCTGGCCTACCGCGGCGAGTACGCCCGCGCCGCGGAGATCGCCGCCGGCGCGGTGGCCGACGCGCGTGCCCTCGGCGATCCGCGCGGCCTGTCCCGGGCTCTGGTGACGACGTTCTTCGCCTCAGGTGGCACGGTGTCCCGCGAGCTGGCCGACGCCCTGGCAGAGGCGCACGAGACCGCGCGCCGCGCAGGACTCCGCGAGACCGAGATCGAGGCCGACATCTGGAGGATGGTCGTGCTGACGCGGCTGGGCGACGTGCACACGGCCCGGGAGCGCCTCGCCGCCGTCGCCGCCGCCGGCGAGCGGACCGGCCTGCCCTTCGTGCTGCACGTCGCCGATCAGGCCCGGGCGGCCCTCGCCCTGGCCGAGGGCCGCCTCGCCGACGCGGAGGCGGCCGCCGAGCGCTCCCGCGAGTGGGGCGAGCAGATGCGCGGCCGCGACAGCGGCGGCGTCTACGGCATCCAGCTCTTCAACGTCCGGCGCGAGCAGGGGCGACTCGCCGAGCTCGCGCCGTTGGCGCGTGTCCTGGCCGCGCAGGCCGGCGACTCGTGGCGCCCCGGACTGGTTGCCCTCCTCGCCGAGACGGGTCTGTCCGAGCAGGCCCGAGTGGAGCTGGCGGCGGTCCTCCGCGACGGCGCCGTCCTCCGCGGCGACGGCGGGATCGCCGTCGCCGGGCTGGCGTACCTGGCCGAGGCCGCGGTCGCGCTGGGCGACGCCGAGGCCGCGCGGGTGCTGCGTCCGGCTCTGGCCGCCCGGGCGGGCGAGGTGCTCATGGTCGCGAACCTGGTGGCCTGCCTGGGGTCGGCCGAGCGCCTCGAGGGGGCGCTGGCGTCGACCGCCGGCGACCACGAGGAGGCGATCCCCCTGCTCGAGACCGCGATCGCGCGCGACGCCGAGCTGGGATTCGCCACCTGGGTCGCGTGGGGGGCCCACGCGCTCGCCTGCGCGTTGCGCGGCCGCGCGGCCCAGGGCGACCGCGAGCGCGCGGCACAACTCGACCGGCGCGCGGGCGACCTGGCGGACCGCCACGGGCTCGCGGCCCTGGGAGCGCGGGTCGCGGCGGCCGCGGCCCCGCCCGAGCCGGACCCCGGCGAGTTGTCGCCGCGGGAGGTCGTGGTGCTGCGCCTGATCGCCCGCGGGCGCAGCAACCGCGACATCGGTCGCGAGCTCTCGATCAGCGAGCACACGGTCGCCAACCACGTGCGCAGCATCCTGCGCAAGACCGGGAGCGCCAACCGTACCGAGGCGGCCGACCACGCCCACCGACGCGGTCTGATCGACAGCCCACCGGGGCCGGGTTAGGCTCCCCGCATGCCGCTCTTCCTGGTAACGCGCAATTTCGCCGAGCAGGTCAACCTCAGCGACGAGCAGATCCGGGCCCTCGAGATCACGAACGACGAGTTCGGGATCCGCTGGATCGAGTCGTTCCTGAGCGCCGACCGCCTCCAGTCCTACTGCCTCTTCGAGGCCCCCTCGGCCGATCGCCTCCGGGCCGCCTCGGCGAGCAGTGGGCTGCCCATCGATGCGATTCTCGAGGTCAACGCGCTCCTCGGCGCCGTCGCCGGCGCGGGGGGCTAGCCGCCCCTCCGCGGCCTGCCCGATGAACCCGCCGTGGCCGCGCGCCGCGACATTCTGAACGTGCTCCACCGCAGGGATGGGCGCGAGCGACCCTGGGTCAGCGGCGTGGCCGCCCCGCGCAGGTGCGCAGCCCGAGCGCCCGGGCCCGGGCCCGCGCGGCGCGCTTGAGGGCGTTGAGGCGCGGCAGGGCGGTCCCGAGCGCGGCGACCGGCGGCGCGCCGGCGGCGATGCGGGCGCGGAGGGCCCGCGCGGCGGCCGAGCGGCGGGCCAGCGCGCGGCCCCATGCGCGATGACGCGCGCGCAGCCGGGCGGGCGGCGCCAGGGCGCGCAGACGCTTCGTCGAGGCGGTCACGATCGGCACGGCCCCGGCGACCCAGGTCCTCACCTCGGCGGAGGTCCGCGGGGCCGGCAGCGCCGTGAGCCGGGCGTTGGCGGTCGTGCAGACCCGCTCGGCCGCCGCGCGGTAGGCGGGCGCAGGCAGGCCGACGGCGACGTCCGCGCCGCCGGCCAGGGCGATCATCGCGATCACGGCCCAGAGGACCGCCGAGCGGCTCATCGCTAGAAGCTGAAGACCGACGGCGGACTCTCGGCGGGAGGCTCCTCGGCGGGAGGCGTCTCGGCGGGCGGGTCGTCCGACGGGGGCGGCGGCGTCAGCACGGGCGGGTCGAGCACCGGCGGGTCGAGCACCGGCGGGTCGATCACCGGCGGCGGCGTGAGCAACGGCGGGGGTCCCTCCTGCGCCATGCAGCCGTTATCGGAGATCGCCTTGCCCTCCGCGGTCCAGTTCTGACCGGGGTAGTCCACGCCCTTGTAGCTGAAGGGCGGGACGATGTCGGCCCCGTCGTGGTGGTTGAGGTGCGCGTGCAGCACTGCGGGCGACGCGGGGTGGATCACGACGAAGGGGTTCGTCGCCGAGGACGTCGCGTGGCAGATCGTGACCTGGCTGCCGCCCGCGAGCGCCGGTGACACCACGGCACCGAGCGCGACGGGCAAGAGCGCGGTCGAGGCGATCCAGCCTGTGATCCAGCGGCTTCGTGCGGTCATGTCCATCCTCCTGGGTCCTCCGGCACAGATCGGCGGGCACCCCCTGCATCGGCCTCGCCGTCGGTCTTGCCCATCACGCACGATGCGTGGGCCCGAGCCGCTCTCCCGCGCCCCCGCCATCACCCCCGCAGCCGTCGCATCGGACCGCCGCGGAAGGGGTCGTTCCCGTCCGCCGGGCCGGCGACGCTCAGCTCGCGAGAGGAAGCGACGACGACGCCGTGAGATCGGCGCGCAGCCGCGGAAGGCCCTGCGGGTGGTGCTCGCACAGGAACGCGATGAGCGCCTCGCGCACGTCGCAGCGCAGGTCCCACGCGCTGGGCGCGTCGCGGGCGCTGACCACCGCGCGCACCTCGACGCCCTCGGGGTGGGTCTCCACCATCTGGAGCCCCGCGGCCCGGCCGTCCCACAGCGGCGATGCCGCGAGCACGCGGTCCAGCTCGGCCCGCAGATCGTCCATCGGCACCGAGTGGCCGACGTGGAGGTGCACGCTCCCGGTGATCTGGGAGCGTGCGCGGGTCCAGTTCTCGAACGGCGTCGTCGTGAAATAGGAGATCGGTAGGACCAGGCGGCGGTCATCCCAGAGGGCCACCACGACGTAGGTGAACGTGATCTCGTCGACGCGGCCGTACTCCCCCTCGAGCACGACGACATCGTCCAGGCGGATCGGCTCGGTCACGGCGATCTGGATGCCGGCGATGAGGTTGCCCAGCGTCTGCTGGGCGGCGAGCCCGAGCACGATGCCGGCGATCCCCGCCGACGCGAGCAGGCTGGCGCCCAGGGTCCGCACGGACGGGAACGTCGTCAGCATCACGGCTACGGCGACGACGCCGATCACGACCGCCGCCACGCGTCGCAGGATGGTGGCCTGGGTGTGGACGCGGCGCGCCCGCAGGTTGTCCTCGGACGTCACGTCGAACCGGCCCGCGACCAGTTCCGCGGCCGCCGCCACCAGACCGATCAGCAACCAGGCGACCGCCCCGATGACCACCAGGGCGAGCGCGTGGCGCGCGAGGGCGACGCCGTCGCCGAGCTCCTCCATGACCCGTGCGCCGATGAGAGCGGCGACCGAGGCGGCCAGCAGCAGGGACGCGCGCCGGCAGTGCCCCACCAGCACACGGCCCGCGCGACCGGGGACGCGGGCGATCGTGGCCATCAGCACCAGCTGCAGGACGACCGCCGCGACGACGGCCGCGAGGACGACGGCGAGGCTGAGCAGGGTGTTCTGGCGCAGTGCGTCGCTCAGGGGACTCCCGGGGTCGGAGGGCGGCGCCGGACGGGCGCGGCACCACCGATACGACTACCACAGCACCCGCCCGTCTCCGACCGGACACGGGCGGGTGCGACCATCGCGGCACGCTTCGCGCGGGGAGCCCAGCGGGTGAGAGCATGGTTCCGTGCCGCCTCCCAGTGGGCCCCGGAGCGCTACCCCTGGCTCTCCGTCCATGCGTGCAGAAGGGCCATCTCGACCCGGAGACCCTGCAGATCACCCTCAGGATGTTCGAGGTCCGCCAGGCGGTTCATCGCTGTCGCCGAGAAAGCCCTCGGGGCGGCCCGGGCGACGCCCACGGCCGGGGACCGTGCCGGTCTTCGGGCAGGAGCGCCGCGTCCTCCCTTCCTCGAGCTCGGAGCCTGAGGTGTCACGGGCGATCCCGTCCCCGGGGCCGAAGCCCCAAGGGAGGATCGCCGAAGCCTCGCACGACGCGTCAGGGGCTCATCCCGCCCATCTGAGACATCGAACCGCTCCCGGGGATCGTGAGCCCCGGGATCGCGTCGGGGGCAGCGATCAGGAGGACGCCGAGCACGACCAGGATCGCCGCCGTTCCGTACGTGGCGGCTCGAGGCCACGGGACGGTCTTCTCGACCGCGATCAGCGCAGCAACGAATGCCATCCAGACGATGCTCATGATCCCGAGCGCGAAGAGCGACGCCATCAGCGCCCAGCAGCACCCGACGCACCAGGCGCCGTTCTTTGCGCCCATCCACAGCGCGCCCGACCACCCGTCGCGCCATGAGCCGAGCAGGGCGCCAAGCGGGCTGCGGCACTTTCCGAGGCAGACGTCCTTGAGCGGCGTCAGCTCGTAGACCGCCGCGACGAGGAGAGTCCCTCCCGCGATCCCCCGGCCTGCTCCGTCCCACGAGAGCGCGTCACCCGCGATCCGTCCTCCGGCGATCGCGACCGCGAAGGAGAGCACGCCGGCGCCGGCCCACGTAACGAGGTAGCCGGACGTGAAGAGGAGAGGCGACAGCGGAGACCGCGTCCTGGTCATGCGGGAGTACAGCGCCACTGTCGGAGCGACCGACGGGAACATCATCGCGGCCATCATCACGACCCATGCCACGATGAACCAGCTGAGCGCGCCGAGACCGGTCCACGGCTCGTTGTCCATGTTCCGCATCGCGTCGACCATCCACCACCAACCGATCGCGGCGAGGCCGAAGAGCAGAGCGACAAGGCCGAGCCGGGTGCGCACCGCCGCGAAGGCGGGGCCGAGACCCGCACCGCCTGAGGCCCGTTCGTGCGTCGCGACGATCACGGGATCACGCGGCCCAGGAGAACTCGGACGTCGAGAGACCCGTCTTGCCCTCGTACGCGATCCCGAAGGCGTTGATCCGCGAGCGCTTCGCCTCGGCGACCGTGAGGTCCGATCCCGCCGGGTGGAACATGCCCACGAGCCGTACCGGCTCGCCCGTATCGATCCCGAAGGGCACGATGTCCTCGATCTCGAAGTCGATCGCGTCCCCGACGCGCACGCTGTGACGCAGCCCGTCGTCGCGGACCTCGATCGCTGCTCGCTCGACGCCGAGCATCTCGCCCACGAGAGGGGTGAGCGCGGCCATCGGGCCTCCGAGCTGCCCGCTGAAGACGCCCACCAGCTTCGCCTCCTGCTCGTCCGTCGCCTTCTCGTCGATGAACACGCCGAGGCGCCAGTTCCCATCGGTCATGACCTTCGGCGTATCGGCGATCGCGGCGACCTTGAGGCCGCTGATGTAGTGCCCTCGATCTCGCCTTCGCGAATGTTGAAGACGAGGGTGACGCGACAGAAGTCGTAGGTCGCGCCGTGGTCGAAAGACGCATTGCACGGGCAGATCAGGTCGCACGAGCAGGTTTCGACGTAGCTTCCCTTGAGGTTCCAGGACATGCTGTCTCCTTCCGGGAAGGATGATTCTCTGACGCCGGACGGAATGCGTCAATCGCCCGCCCACCCCCCCGAAGCTCTCCCGGACGCCTCCACTTGGCGTCCGGGCTTCTCGACCGGGCAGCGGATCTCGTAGCCGAGTCGGCCGTGCTCGTCCACGACAACGAGCGTCGCAGGCGGGTCTTCCGCGCCCGGGTCGAGGCGATCGTCGCGGCCGATCGGTAGCGGCGGGCACCGGGGCTGGTCGTCGGGCTCCGAGGGCCCCGCGCGGTGAACTGCCCACGGACCTGGTGAACGCCGGGGAAGGACCGGGTTCTTCGTGGATGCCGGAGGCGCGCCAGCCGGCGCCCGACCCTGCGCCGCCCCTCGCGCCCGTGCAGGATGGGGCGATGCGCATCGTCATCTGGCACGGCTACCTGCTCGGCGGAACCGGCTCGAACGTCTACACGCGCTCGCTGGCGCGGGCGTGGCGCCGGCTGGGACACGAGGTGGTCGTCATCTGCCAGGACCCGCACCCCGATGATCACGGCCTGCTGGGCGCGCGGGTGGTGCGGCCGTCGATCGGACCGCGGCTGCCGGTGTTCGTCCTCGACTCGTACGAAGACGTCGAGGCGTGCCTTCTCGCTGAGATGCCACGCTCCGAGCTGGACCGGATCGTCGAGCTCAACGCTGCCGCGATACGCGCGGAGCTGCCCGCGGATCTGGTGCTCGTGAACCACGTGTTGCTCGGGGCTCCCGTGGGGGCGGCGGCGGGAGCGCCGTTCGTCGTGAAGGCGCACGGATCAGAGCTCGAGTACGCCATGCGCGGCGCGCCCGCGCTCTGCGGCTGGGCGCGCGAGACGCTCGCATCGGCGGCAGCCGTGGTCGCCGGCTCCGAACACGTGCGCCGGGTGCTCGGCGAGGTGGTCGGCCCGGGGTCCTACGAGCAGCGGGTGCGGGTCGTGCCGCCGGGGGTGGATGTCGACGAACTGCGGCCCGAGCCCCGCGAGCAGGCCCTGGCGAGCCTGATCGCCCAGTGTCGCCTCGACCCACCGAACCCTCCCTCGGCGCGCGACGAGCGCGCGCCCGACGAGGGCAACGCCGAGCGCCTCGCCGATTTCCTCGTCGGCGAAGCCCCCACGGTGCTCTACGTCGGGAAGCTCAGCCGCGAGAAGGGCGTCCACCTGCTTCTCGAGGCCCTCGGCCGGCTCGACGCGCGGGCGGTGATCGTCGGCTTCGGCCCGGAGCGGGCCGGCTTGGAGGAGCAGGCCGGGCCGCGCGTCCTCTTCACCGGCGCCCTCGAGCATCGCCACCTCGCCCACCTGTGGCCGCTGGCCGACGTGAGCGTGACGCCGTCGGTCTTTCCCGAGGCATTCGGCATGGTCGCCGCCGAGGCGGCCTCCTGCGGCTCACCGCCGCTTGTGGCCAGGCACTCGGGCCTCGCCGAGGTGGCCCTGGGCCTCGAGGGCGAGTATCCGCCCGAGTACCGTCACCTCGCCGCGTTCACCCCCGGCGACGTCGATGACCTGGCGGCCAAGCTGAGGGCCATTCTGGCCCTTCCTGCCGCCGAGCGCGCCGCGCTCGGGGCGGCCGCGCGCCGGGCGGCGGTCCACCTGTGGAGCTGGGAGGGGATCGCCGAGAACCTGCTGACGCTCAGGACGGGTCCGGGCGAGGACTGAAGCCAAGGGCTCATCGGGGCGCGTCCCCGACCCGCTTCACGGCGCCCGAGGCCAACGCCGCCGGACGGGTCGCTGACCGATGCAGGCCGGTGAGCCCTCGCGGCGAGGTCGTCCGGCCCTCGCCCGCCAGGTGGCCCGCCCAGCCGGGCACGCCGGGCTCGCTTCCGTCCATGCTCTCTGCCAGGGTCGTCGTCGACCGGCTCCCGAGAGATGAGGCGCGGTTCACGCCGGACCGCCGCCCGATCCCGGTATGGCGCCCCCCTTGGAGGTCTCGATGGCCATCGGCGATACCGATATGCCTCGCTCGCTCGTATGTGTCGCCCTCGTCGCCGCGCTGGGCCTGCTGGTCTGGGGCCCCCCGTCCGCCGCCGCGGCCGCGGCACCCCGGCAGGTGATCGTCATCCAGATGGTCAACATCGGGGCGCCGGGCAACCCGGCGGCGGCGATCGTGCCCTTCCAGGACGCGATCTACCCGACCTGCGCCCAGTCGGGGGCGGCGAACTGTCTCTCCGTCGGTGCGGTCGCTCGTCGCTACCGCATCGGCCGGCTCGAGGTGACGGTCCGCCAGTGGGTCAAGTTCCTCAACACGGCCGACCCGGCGGGCAGGAACCGGCACCGTCTCTACAGCGCCTCCGAGAGCTCCGCGAGCTGGCCGAAGTACGGCCAGATCAACTTCCGGGCGAAGGCCCGGCGCGGACGCCACTACTCGGTGGCCTTCGCCCAATGGGCGGACAAGCCCTACGGGTTCGCGAACTTCCTCCGCGCCGCCCGTTTCGCGAACTCCGTGGAGAACGGGCAGATCCTCTCGAAAGGCACGGTCACCGAGGGCCGGGTGAGGGTCACGCGGTACCGCGTTCGCCTCTCCCCGGCCACCGAGCGCGGCATGTACGACCTGCGTGACACGCGCAACGGACCGACCCGTGCCAGGGCCCGCGGATTCGTCATCCCGAGCCAGGACGAATGGATCAAGGCGGCGTACTTCGATCCGGCCGGCGGCGGGCAGTACTCGTACTGGAAGTATCCGACGAACCCCGGCACGTTCGGATCCGGGTCAACCGACGCTCCGAGCAGCACCGTCCTCGACGGCGCGACCGGCGACGTCACGGCCGCCACGTCCGTCCCGCGCGCCACCTTCCACGCCGGCGGCGTGCCGGCGCCCTCGTGGTGTCCCGGTCAGATCACGCCGCAGTCCACGTGCGCGGTCGTCAACCCGTTCGGTATCGACCCGGTCGCGTATCCGATGCTGTACCAGGGAAGCCTCGGAACGGTGGGGCAGGCGGCGACGCCGTCACCCTGGGGGACGCTCGACCAGGGCGGCAACGCGGTCGAGTGGACCGACACGATCGCCCCCGCGCCAGGCGGGGCCCCCGGGGTCCGGACATGGCGGCGGCTCCACGGCGGGGTCCCCAACGCCCCCGCCTACCAACTCTGGCTCTCGGCGGTCGGCCTGCAGCCGCAGAACAACCTGCTCTTCACGCGCACCTATCCCTGGCTCGGCTTCCGGATCGGCGCGATCGGAGATCCGCGCCCGCGCCGCTAGTCACACCGCGAGGACTGCCCCCTCCCACCGGTGCAGTCCGGCGGGAGGGGCATGAGTCCGGGGCGGGGCGCGGACCGGCATGGGCACCGGCCCGCGGCTTGCCTCAATGCTTGCGATTTCGCCCGCCAGGACGACTGTTCCTGCCGGGTCGTTCAGACGCTCGCCATTGCGCGGTGGAGGTCATGTCGCGTACGGATCCCGAGCTTGCGGTAGGCGCTCGACAGGTGCGCCTCCACGGTCTTCGGAGTCACGTACAGGGCCTGCGCGATGTCCTTGTTGCTTGCTCCCTCTGCGGCCATTCGGGCGACGCGACGCTCGCTCGCCGTCAGCGCGCCGGCACCCGAGAGGGCGGCGTTGCGCGGACGGACGCCCGCGGCACGCAGCTCGTCTCGTAGGTGCACGACCAGCGCCGCGGCCTCGCAGTTGGTTGCGATCTCCAGTCCGTGGCGCAGCGGCTCCCGGGCCTCGCTCAGGCGTCGCCGGAGCCTCAGGGCGGTCCCCTGGGCGGCGAGGGCCCTCGCGTAGTCCAGCCGAGCGGGCGAGGGCGCAAGCACCGCCACGGCCTCGTCCAGCGCATCCTGGTCGCCCGAGACCTCGCCGAGCACCCGCAGGCTGCGTCCGAGCGCGCGCGGCGCGCCCCAGTGCCTGGCGTCCGGCAACTCGCTGCGCGCCGCGGCGACGGCCTCCTCGACCCGGCCGAGGCGATGGAGCGCGGTCGCCTTCAGCGAACGCCACGGAATCCAGGCCGGATTCGACACGGTGGCGGCGAACCGGCGCTCGCACTCGTCGGCCAGGACCAGGGCCTCCGCGAACTGACCGGCGGCCACGCGATGGCGCAGGCGCGCGTGCAGCCACCAGGCGACGGTGTCGTTCTCGGGCAGCGCGAGGTCGGCGGGCATCCCGACCGCGGCGAGCGTGGCCCCGGCTCCCGCGACGTCGCCGCGGTCGATCTGGACCTGGGCCAGGTAGGCGCCGGGGAAGAGCTTCACCGCGTCGGAGCCCCAGGCGGCGTGGTTCTGGCCCGACTCGACGAAGAGGCGCTCGGCCTCCGCAAGCTCGCCGCGCACGCACAGCGCAAGCCCGCGAAACAGATGCGCGGCGACGGCGATGAGGAGGGATCCGTGGCGGTGCGCAGCCGCGAGTAGCTCCTGGGTGGCGGCGAGCGCGTCCTCGCGGTCCGCCATGATCAGCACGATCACCGCGCCGATGAGGTGGGCGCCCGCCGCCTCCGGGCTCGAGAGCGCCCCGCCCCCGGTGGCCATGAGGGCTACCGGGACCGCATCGGCCGCCCGCGCCCCGCCGAGCGCCCACTGGTACGCGATCGCCCCGGCCAAGGCGCGCGAGCCGAGGCTGTCGCCGGTGGGCAGTCGTCGTCGCAACTCGTCATCGGCGAGGGGCGGCACCTGGAGGGGGTCGAAGCGGGCGACGACCAGCCGCCACGCCGCGAGGTGGTCGACCAGGTCCGAGTGCTCCGGGTCCAGCGCCGACGTCGCCTCGACGGTGACGGCTGCCGCCTCGCGTGGCTGCGAGGTGAAGTAGAGGACCTCGGCCAGCTTCAAGGCGATCCGCGCCCGCTGCACGGGGTCGCCCGATGCGCCCAGCGCCCGTCGCAGGGGCTCGGCCGCATCGGCGCCGCGCGTGAGGGCACGGGCGGTGCCGAGGAGGAGCAGGAGTTCGGCCACGCGGTCATCGTCGGGCGGCTCGGAGACGGCTCGAGTCAGGTAGGCCGCGGCACTCTCGGCCGCCCCACGCGACATCGCCTGGCGCGCCGCCTCGGCCAACACGTCCACCGCCCACCCACGACCCCTCGCCGGCGACGCCAGCAGGTGGGCGGCCACCCTCTCCGAAGAGGCTCCGGCGGAGTGGAGATCCTCGGCCGCGCGGGCGTGCTGGAGCTCGCGCTCACCCGGCGGCACGTCGTGGTACACGGCGGTGCGCACGAGCGGATGGACGAAGCCGAGGGGTGGGTCGGGGCGAAGGATCTCCGCGCGGGCCAGGCTGCCGGTGGCCTCGGCCGCCGTGCGCTCGTCCACGTCGGCGAGTCGGGCCACGAGCGAGAGGTCGGCGGGCTCCCCCAGCACGGCGACGGCTCGGGCCACCGCCACCGCCACCGCGTCGAGACGAGCCAGCCGCACCCCCACCGATCGCGACACCGCTCGGGGGCCGACCTCCTGAAGGAGCGCGGTGACGTCTGCGCCCGCGGGCGCGCCCTCGCTCGCCAGTGAGGCCAGGAGCTCGTCGAGCAGAAGCGGGTTGCCGCCTGTGGCGCGGTGACAGGCCACCGCCATCTCGTCCGCGGCGCTCGCCCCCAGCCGGTCGCCGATGAGCCCCGCGGTCGCGGTCGCCGAGAGGAGCGTCGGCCGTACGGGAACGGCCAGGGGCTCTCCGCTCAGCTCGCCGAGGAACGCCGTGTCGGCGTCCGGCTCGAGCGGCCGGACCGAGGCGATGATGGCGAGGGGCAGGCCCTCGAGCCGTCGGGTCAAGTAGGCGAGGAAGCGCAGGGATGCCCGGTCGCACCAGTGCAGATCGTCCACCGCAAGCATGAGCGGGCGCTCGCCACACAGGTTGAGACACAGCCAGTAGAGGCCGTGCAGGGCGGCGAACGAGACGTCGATCGGCGGTGTGTCGGCATCGGTGATCGGCCCGAGCACGGGGCGGGCTGCCGCGGCCGAGCCCTCCAGGAGCGCCGCCGCGGCGCCCGGCTCGGCCAACGCGGCCTCGAAGAGCTGGCGCACCACCCCGTAGGGGAACTCGCGCTCCAGCTCGCTGGCCCGCGCCGCCAGGACGCGGAAGCCGGCACCGGCGCCCAAGCGGCGGCCCTCGGCCACCAGCCGGGTCTTGCCGATGCCGGCCGGCCCCTCCACCAGCACGAGGTGCCCCTGCCCCTCTGCCGATTGCTCGACCAGCGCGCCGATCGCCGCCAGCTCGGTCTCGCGCTCGAGCAGGCGGCCCTCGCGCCTTCCGGCGTTCCGGGTCTCCAGGTGACTCTCCACGGGCGGACATCGTAGTCCCGCCCCCGAGGCGACCGGCGTCGTCACCGCGCGGTCGCGAAGCGGACGAACCCGGTCGCGGAGACGTCGTGTGCCTCGTCGGTCGCCCGGAGCGCGACGCGGTAACCCCTGGCGTTGAGCGCGAGGGCCGACCCGGGGAGGAAGGGCGTCAGCCCGGCGGGTCATCGGCATCTCCGGCCTCAGGCCCCACCGGCGGCCCGGGAGGGCCGCCGGTGGGCGGCGATCACGCCACGACGGGCGCCGGGTCGGGCCGGAGGACGACCGTGTCGGCGATGGGCGTGATCTCGTCGGCGGGCATGCCGACCGACTCGGCGTGGGCGCGGATCGCCTCGGGGCTCTCGGCCTCGTAGATGCACAGCGTGCCCAGGTCCCCCCTGCCCTCTGCGAGCACGTAGCTCCGGATCCAGCGCACGCCGGAGCCGGGCTTCTCGCCCTCGGTTGACGACCGCCCGCCGGCCGCCTCGAGGTGAGCCGGGGTCTCCCAGCCGTTGCGCCGCCTGATCGCGTAGAGGTTCATTGCTTCTCCTTTGACGTGGCGTTCCGGGACCGATCTGCGATGTCCCGTTGTCGTGCAAGCACGCTAGGCACGCGCCCGGGCTCTGACATCCGGGGCGCCCCTCGACCGCGACCCCAAGGTTTGACCTCCATGGAGTCCACGGGGTCGCGTCTCCTCGAGATCGCCCCCGCGACTCCGCCGTGACGCTGCACGCGTACGCCGTTGCGAGGCCTTGCCGGTGGCGCCGGCGCGCTCAGCGCCGCACATCCGATGGATGGGCGCAAAACGATCGACTCGGCCTATTGATGCGTCAGCCATCGGCCCTGACGCGAACGGGGCGGCGGGCACACCGTGAACGAAGACGGCGTGACGGGGCCACGATCCGGGACGAAGGTGCATCAGATCGAGTGGGAGCCGAGATCGCCCTCGCGGAGCGCGATGCCCCCAACGGGATTCGAAAGCGTGTCGCGACTGGCAGGAAAATGACCGAGGTGGGATCCTCGCGCCGATGCCCCCTTCTCGAGGAGGGGGCAATCCGACAGAGGAGAGGAGCGATGTCAACCTCCGAGATCGATGGAGCGAGGCTCGAGGCCTTCATGGGGCAGATGGTCGGGGACATGGGCGCGATGCTCACCGCACCGATGGTGATCCTCGGCGAGAAGCTGGGCCTCTACACGGCGATGGCGGGCGCCGGGCCGATGCCGGCGGCCGACCTGGCGCAGCGCACGAATACGAACGAGCGCTACGTCCGCGAATGGCTCAACCAGCAGGCCGCCTCGGGCTACGTCGTCTACGACGCCGGAGCCGACGCGTACGAGTTGCCGCCGGAGCAAGCGGCGGTGTTCGCCGACGAGGACAGCCCCGTGAACCTGGCCGGCGGCTTCGACATCATCGAGTCGATTTTCGCCGACACGGAGAAGTTCGAACAGATCTTCCGCTCGGGTGAGGGGCTGGGATGGCACGAGCACGATGCCCGGCTGTTCTGCGGGACGGAGAAGTTCTTCCGACCCGGATACCGGACGCACCTGACCGCCGACTGGATCCCTTCGCTCGAGGGGGTCGTCGAGAAGCTGGAGGCCGGAGCGAAGGTCGCGGACGTCGGATGCGGCCACGGCGCGTTGACCATCATCCTGGCCCAGACCTACCCGAACTCCGAGATCATCGGCTACGACTATCACGAGGCCTCCATCCAGGCCGCGCGCGAGCGCAGCGAGGAGGCGGGAATCGCGGAACGCGTGAGGTTCGAGGTCGCCAGGGCGCAGGACTACCCCGGTGAGGGTTACGACCTCGTGTGTGTGTTCGACTGCCTCCACGACATGGGCGACCCCGTCGGGGCGGCGACACACGTCCGTGAGACGATCGCCGACGATGGGACGTTCATGGTCGTCGAGCCGATGGCCGGCGACAGCATCCCCGACAACCTCAACCCGGTCGGTCGGATGTACTACGCGGCCTCGACGATCGTCTGCACCCCGGCGTCGCGTGCCCAGGAGGTGGGTCTCGGCCTCGGCGCCCAAGCCGGCGAGAAGCGGCTGACCGAGGTGCTCGGCGAGGGCGGCTTCACCCGAGTGCGCCGGGCGACGGAGACGCCGTTCAACATGGTGCTGGAGGCGCGCCCCTAGTCACGGGCCGCACGACCTCGGATTCCACGGGCTTCGCGGAGCATCGTCCCCTCCCCGGGGCCCGTGGGGAGGTTCACACGGGGAGATCGGCATTGACGTCCCAGGGCGGCGCGGCGTCTGACCGACGCGGCGGCGCGTCACCGCGCCCGCTCAGCGCCGAGCCCGTGAAGGCCGCGGCGAAGGGCAGCGCCTCCTATAGTTCCCGCGGCGCGGATCACCCCGGGGAGGTTTCTCATGGCTCAGCAGGGAGGCGATGACAGCGGCCGGACGGCCCGGCTCGGCGGGGGCGCGATCGCCTCGCTGACCGGCGTCGGGCTGCTCCTCATCGCCATGCTCCAGAACACCGAGGACGTCACCCTCGACTTCCTGTTCTGGAGCTTCACCTGGCCGCTGTGGCTCTTCGGCCTCGTGATGGCGCTCTTCGGCGCCCTGGTGTGGTTCGGACTCGGCGTGATCCGCCGGCACCGGCGACGCACGGCTCGGCGCGAGGGCCGTCGCGGCTGACGCGCTCCACCGGGCCCCGGGGGCCCGGTGGGGCCTGCCGGCCGAACGGCGGCGGCGCACTCCGCGCAGCCGCCGCACCGGGGGCCGGCGCACGGGGACGTTCCCTCACTGGCGCGCGAACATCGCGGCCGCTTCCTTGGCGAGGTCGACGAAGGGCTCGCCGCTGACATCGATCACGACCTTGACGATCGTGCCGCCGAGGAAGGGCCACGGGCGCTCGCCGGGGTAGTCATCGACGACCTGCTCCGCGCCCGATCGTCCCACCACGAGGCCACCGCCGCCGAGGCCGAACTTGCCGGGCTGCGTGATGATCGTCGCCGCGCCGACCTGCGCGTCGCGCATGTGGAGGCTGAGAGTCCCCGTGGCCGGCATCGTGTCGCCCTCGCGCGCGAAGCTGGCCGACAGGACGACATGGCCCAGCGGCACGGGCTCGTCCGCAACGATCGTCTGGACGTGCTCCCCGAGCCAGTTGTAGGCGTAGACGAGGTGGCCGTCCTTCACGTACAGGGCGTGGCCGCCGAAGCGCGAGCCCTGCGAGAAGAGCACACCGCCCGCCTCGGGGGACTCGACCTCGACCTCGGCGGCGATCGTGTAGGAACGGTTGCGGATGTTCGGCGTGACGGACTCGGGCACGTCGGCGCCGCCGGGGTAGTAGACGTACCGGCTGCGCGGGCGTGAGAGCTGCGGCCGCTCCTCACCGAGGATCTCGACGGCCGTCCGCGACTCCAGCGGCAACGCGTTGTACCTGCCGGCCTCCACCCACCACATCGCGATCAGCTCCTGGAGCTGGTCCGGGTGCTCGGCGGAGAGGTCGTGACACTCGCTCGGGTCCTTCTCGGTGTCGAACAGCTCCCAGCGCTGGCGGTGGAAGTCGCCCCACGATTCGGGCGCGGCGGGCACCGCGGTCGCCGCCTTCCAGCCCCTGTGCCAGATCGCGCGCGTGCCGAGCATCGAGTAGAACTGCGTCTCCTTGGTCGTCGGCGCGGCGGCGTCGTCGAACGTGGAGGCGAAGCTGACCCCCTCGACCGGGAGCTGCGTGTAGCCCTTCACCACCTCCGGCATCTCGAGGCCGAGGCATTCGAGGAGCGTCGGCACGATGTCGATCGCGTGGTTGTACTGAGGGCGGATCTCGCCCGAACCGGTGATCCCCTTGGGCCAGGACACGAGCAGGGGGTCGGCTGTGCCGCCCTCGTAGTTCGCGTAGCGCTTCCAGAGCTTGAAGGGAGTGTTGAACGCCCACGCCCAGCCGGTCGGATAGTGGTTGTAGGTCTTCGGGCCGCCCAGCTCGTCGAGCAGCGCGAGATTCTCCTCGATGGTGTCCGGCACGCCGTTGAAGAACTTGTTCTCGTTGACCGAACCGTTCGGCCCTCCCTCGCCCGACGAGCCGTTGTCGGAGACGAGCACGACGATGGTGTTGTCGAGCTGGCCGGACTCCTCGAGATAGTCGAGGAGTCGGCCGAGCTCGTGGTCGGCGTGGCTGAGGAAGCCGGCGTAGACCTCGGCCATGCGCGAAAAGAGGCGCTTCTCATCGTCGGAGAGCGAATCCCACGGCCGCACGACATCGTTCTGCGCCCACGGCTGGCCGTCGTGGCTGGTCGTGTCCGCGTAGGGGTTGATCGGTGACAGCTCCGCGTCCTGCGAAATGATCCCGAGCTTCTTCTGGCGCTCGAAGACGCCCTCCCGGTAGGCCTCGTAGCCCATGTCGAACGCGCCCTCGTACTTGTCGATCCACTCCTTTGGCGCGTGGTGGGGAGCGTGGGCCGCGCCGGGGCAGTAATAGAGGAAGAACGGCTTGTCCGGCGCGATCGCCTTGGCGTCGCGTACGAACTCGATGGCCTTGTCCGTCAGGTCCACCGTCAGGTGGTAGCCGTCCTCGGGGAGCGTGGGCTGGGAAACCGGATGGTTGTCATAGACCAGATCGGGATACCACTGGTTCGTCTCGCCTCCGAGAAATCCGTAGTACCGGTCGAAGCCGCGGCCGAGCGGCCACTGGCGCTTCGACGACGCCAGGTTCATCTCGTCCTCTGCGGTGAGATGCCATTTGCCGACCATGTAGGTGCTCCAGCCGCGCTCGACGAGGATCTCGGCCAAGTTGGCGCACTCGAACGGGACGTGTCCGTTGGCGTTCGGAAACCCGGACGCCGCCTCGGTGATGCAGCCCATGCCGTTCGTGGTGTGATTGCGCCCGGTGAGCAGGCAGGAGCGCGTCGGCGAGCAGAGCGCCGTGGTGTGGAAGTTGCGGTAGGTGAGTCCGCGCTCGGCGATTCGCTGGATGTTCGGGGTCTCGATCAGGCCGCCATACGTCTCCATCGCCGAGAAGCCCACGTCGTCGAGGACGACGAACAGGACGCTCGGAGCTCCCTCGGGTGGCAGGGGCTGCGCGTAGGGATCCCAGTCGGGCACCGAGTCCTTGATGTCGATGTTGATGACACCCGAGAACGGCTTGGCCATCGTCAGTCCCCTCCTCGATCGCGGTCGCGGGCCAACGCTACCGTGGCACGCGGGGCCCAGGGAACCCGATCGGCGACCAGGTGTGACGCGCTCGCCGGGTCCCACCCCCCGCGGTCGTCGGCGGGTCTGAACTCACGGGGAGGGAGTCGGAATCGTCCGCCTCCAGACCCGAGGCTCGCCATCGCCGCGGTCATCGGAACGATCGCCGCCGCATTCACCTTCGTCGCGAAGGCTGACGAGTGTGAGATCCCCGACGAGGCTCGCGGTCGAGGGTGGTTTCGTCCGGCGATGCGGCACCCGCGTTCCGGCCGCGGTCGAGCCGCAGTCCGCCTCGGGGTGTCACCTGATGCCACGGCACCGCCGCCGGGCGACGATGGGGGCGGACTATCCGGGGGCGCGCGGTGAGGGTCTGGAATCACGCGAGGGGCGGCAGCCGATGGCGCGTCCTGCTCGTCGCGGTCGCCGTGCTGCTCACCGCGTCGGCGCTGCTGGCCGTTGCGATCCTCCTGGTGGGCGAGCCCGGCGAGCTGGAGGGTCGGATCCTCGCCACCGCCGCTCTCCTTGGCGGCTTCGGCGTGGCCGCCCTTCCCGGGGCGATGCTCCTCGACCAGGGCCGCGCGCCCCGCCTGGCAGCGGCGCTCCTGGTCCTCTGCCCGGCGAGTGCGGCGCTCGTCCTGGTTCCCGTCTGGCGGGACGATCCGTCCACATCGCTCGTGAAGGTCATGGGGACCGCGGCGATCGCCACCGCGCTCGTCGCGCAGACCGCAGCGCTCGTGGCGCTCCGCCGCGAGCATGCCCCCCCGGTCGTCAGGCTTCTGTTCGTCGCCTCGGTCGTCCTGGCGGCGGCCGTGTGGATCCTGGCGACCGCGATGATCTGGGCGGAGACGGGCGACCCCGAAGAGGCGCGCTTCCTGGGGGCGCTCGTCGTGCTCGACCTGCTGAGCGTGGCGCTTCAGCCCATCCTCGCCCGCGCCCGCGCCGCGGGGGTCCGGGTGCGCCTGAGGGTCACGACCGCCGCCGGCGCCGCAGCAGTGATGACACGCAACGGACGCGATCTCGGGTCCGCCGTCGCCACGGCGATCCGTGAGGCCGAGGACGCGGGCGGCGACGTCGCCTGTGTGGAGATCCTGGAGCGCGCCGAGGCGCCGATCCGCTGAGCGCCGCCATCCCCATCCAGGGGCTGTGAGAGCGACCCCTCCTCTGCAGCCGCTGCCGGGGTGGCAAGCGCGCGCCGCTCGATCACTGTCGTCGCGCTCGGGAGATCGCGAGGGCGAGCGAGGATCTGCGCATCGCGCCTGACCGGAGGCGATCGCAGCCTCCGAGAGGGTGTTCGCCCGTGCGCGGACGCCCATGGGGGATGACCTGCCCGCCCGCCGTTTTCTCGGCGTCGTCGCGCCGGCCCAGGCGTCGAGAAAGGCGTCGGCTCCGGCTAGGTCCCGACGTAGACCATCGCGGGGGCCCCGGAGGGGACCTCGGCGCTGGGGGCCGGATCGGTGCGGATGACCTTGCCGACCAGCTCCGGGGACGGCGCGGGCTCCTGGCCGGCCCCCCGGACATCGAGCCCGGCGGCCCGGAGGGCGTTGCCGGCCGCCACGGGGTCGAGGCCGATGACGTCGGGGACCGTGACCAGCGTGGACCCCGGAGGCACGAGGCTCGCCGGCGGGGGCGAGCCGGCGACCGGGGAGAAGGAGCGGATCACCCTCTTCGGGACGAAGCCGCGGTACTCGACGCGGAGGTTGTTGCGGAGGCGGTGCGCCAGCAGGTAGGTGTTGTCGCGGTACTGCCACACGTACGTGTTGACGGCGCCCGCGTGGTACTGAGGAGCCCATTGGCGCTCGCGGACGCCGTGGAAGCGGCCGGCGCGGAAGCGGGTCACGTGGCCGAATCGCCCGTCGTGCGCCCGGAGGGCGCGCAGCACCGCCTTCTGGCGGTGCCCCGCGTAGATCCCCATCTCGAAGACCTTGACGCCCCCGGTCCGCTTCGTCGTGTACGCGATGTGCCCGAGGCACGGGGGCGCGCCCGGGCCGATGTTGCAGCCGCCGCCGACGTCGGTCCAGCGGACCTTCGGCGGCAGCTGGGTCGGCAGCCAGGCGCTCGGGCGCCTCAGCGCGACGGCGCCGCGGATCTCCTTCGTGCTGAAGATGGTCGCCGCCGCCGGGCCGGCCAGCGCGAGCGCCGCCGCGAGCGCGGTGATCCCTGCGATCAGGCGGCGTGTCGTGTGTGAAGACATCCTCGTGTCGATCCTATGAGGGCGGCCTGCGCGCAGGGAACTGGCCGAAGGGAGGGGATCGCTCGCCGGGGCCACGGGGAAGCCATGTCCGACGTCGCCGACGACCCGCTGCGCCGCCGGGTGGAGGTCGCGCCGACCGCCCGTCCGTCCTACGACGAACTCGACCTCCAGAGGGCCGAGCAAGAGTCACCTGTGGGCGATCCCGTTGTGTCCTTCGGGCAGCGGCAGCACGAGGTGGCGCTCGAGCCGTCGTATCCGGTTGCATCGCTACGCTCTCCCCATGAGCGAGCGCCACCGGCCGGCCTCCCGAGCGGCGGACTGCGCCTCGCGCGCACGTGTGACCGAGCGATCGTCGTGGTGGTCCCATCCGCGCCGAGGAGGAATCCCGTGACGCCCGACGACGACACGACCGGCCCGGCTGCGAGTGAGCCCCCTCACATCGAGGCGGCGGAGGCGACGGCCGACGACGTCGAGGTGACCGACAACGCCGCCGAGTCGCGCTACGAGGCGTGGGTCGATGGCGAGCGGGCCGGCGTGCTGACCTACCGCCGCCGCCCGGACCGGATCAGCATGATCCACACCGAGGTCGACGACCGCTTCGGCGGGCGGGGCATGGGCACGAGGCTCGCCGTGACCGCGCTCGATGCGGCCCGTGCCGCCGGGCTGGCGGTCCTGCCGATCTGCCCCCTCGTCGCGGGCTACATCGGCCGCCATCCCGAGTACCAGGACCTGGTCGCCGGGGGATACCGTCGCGCGGCGCCCTCCTCCGACCAGACGGGGAGACCCGGCGGAGGGGCCTCCGGCGGCTCGTGACGGGCCCACCGGTGCGATGCAGGGGCGTCCGTCACGACCCGGCTCGTATTCCGGCCGCCTGCCCCCGGGTGCAACTCGCCGAGAGTTCGATCCATCTCAGGTCCGTGGCGTGGTTCTTCAGCTTCTCGCGAATGTATTGCGCGGTCGTCGAGCGATTGGCCGAGGTCGGGAACCCGCCGTTTCGCCAGGTGCACTCGACACACATGCACACGATGGCCATGCGTCGTGCCGGGCCATACGAGATGCGCTGGTGCCACGTGCTCGAGATCGAGGGCGGTCGGATCGTGCGCTTCACCGACCATCTGGACACGGCGCCGATGCTGGCGCCCTGGCGCAGCTGAGCCGGCGCGCCTCGCGAGTCCCCGCCCGGTCATGCCGACTGGGCTGGCCGGCGATCGGTGCCGGCCAGCCGGTGCTCTCGTGCCGAAGGACGACCTTGTCGCCGTCGGCCGAGACGTTGACGCGGCCGCGGCCCGCGCTAGGCTCCTGGCGTGGCCAGCCGACCGCCGGTGTTCGGAGGGTTCTCGGACGTCGACGCGACGGGGGCGTCCGGCGAGTACGCGTCGCTGCTCGATGCGATTCGCGCGCAGCCCGCGGTGCAGGAGTGGAAGGAGCGCACCTTCGCGGCTCTCGCGCCGCGGCCCGGGGCGGTGCTGCTGGACCTCGGCTGCGGCACCGGCGAGGACGTCCTCGCGCTCGCCGGCTTGGTCGGTCCCGGCGGGCGGGTGATCGGGGTCGACGCGAGCGCGGCGATGGTCGCCGAGGCCCGCCGGCGGGCGGCCGGCGCGGAGGGGGCGGCCGTCGAGTTCCTGCGCGCGGACGCCCATGCGCTCGCGCTACCGAACGCCGCGGTCGACGGGGCCCGGGTCGAGCGTGTGCTGCAGCATCTCGACGACCCGGGCGGCGCGATCGCCGAGCTCGCCCGGGTGGTACGCCCGGGCGGGCGCGTCGTGGCCGCCGAACCGGACTGGGGCACGTTCGTCATCGACTCGGACGACCCCCACGTCGCTGCCGTCGTTGCCGCAGCGGCCGCCCGCCGGCTGCGCTCGCCCGACGTCGGGCGCACCCTGCGGCGGCGCTTCCTCGAGGCCGGCCTCGAGCTGGTCGAGGTGACGACCCGCGCGCTGGTCATCAGCGACCGGGCCGCCTCGGACACGGTCTTCGACGTGCCCGGCGCCGTGCGCCGGGCCGTCGAGGACGGCGACATCGACCCCGGTCGGGCGGCCATCTGGCTCGACGGCGCCGCCCGCGCTGCGGCGGCCGGGCGCGGTCTGGCGTCGCTCACCGCCTTCCTGGCGGTCGGCAGCGTTCCCTGAGCCGCGGCTGGCGGCCCTCGGGTCGTCCGGCCTTCTCGCGGACGCCGCGGGCGATGCCCCCAACGGGATTCGAACCCGTGCCGCCGCCTTGAAAGGGCGGTGTCCTAGGCCGCTAGACGATGGGGGCCGGGACCGAGCAGAAAGAAGGGCCCGGGATGGCTGGGCAGCCATCCCGGGCCCCGGTGGCAGAAGAGGTTTGGCTCAGGGGCGTGTTCGGTGTCCCCTCGCTGCAGCTGCGCACAGGGGCACGCCCCTAGCTACTGCCACCTCTACAGTCACTATGCAATAGGACCACCTCCCTTCCGTAGTGGGGAAATCCTAGCCGGGTTTCCGGACGTCGGCCACTCGTCCGCCGGGCGGTGTTCCGGCCGCCGATCCCGGGGCCGCGAAAGCGGTGCGCTGCCAGGATCGGCGGAGCCCGGATCGTGCCGGACCGGGTTCCCACGCGACGAGGGCGCACGCATGACGAAGGCCGTACGCAACGACACCGTCATCGCCGAGACGCCCGAGTCTCGGCCGATGGGTGATGACGCAGACCTGATCGTGATCGGCGCCGGCATGGCCGGCATCAACGCCGTCGGGCGGGCCGCTGAGGCCGGCGCCCGGGTCGTCGTGATCGAGCGCGACCGGGTCGGCGGGACGTGCCCGGTGCGGGGCTGCATCCCCAGCAAGGCGCTGATCCGCAGCGCCGAGATCGCGCACGAGGTGCGCACCGCATCCGAGTACGGCATCTCGGTCGAGGGCGCGTCGGTCGATTTCAGCGCGGTGATCGACCGCGTGCAGGGGATCGTCGATCTGGGCGCCGCGAGCGCGCTCGGGTATCTCGAGTCGCTGCCCACCGTTCGGCTGATCCGGGGGGAGGCGCGCTTCGAGGAGCCGGGCGTCGTCTCGGTCGAGGGCGCGCGGCTGCGCGCGCCGCGCGTGATCATCGCCACCGGCGCCGGGCCCGTGGCCCTGCCGATCCCCGGGCTGGCGCAGACGCCGCACCTGACCAGCGCGGACGTGCTCACCATGCGCTCCCTTCCCGCACGGCTGCTGGTGATCGGCGCCGGGCCGGTGGGGCTGGAGATGGGCCAGGCGCTCGCCCGGCTCGGATCGCGCGTCACCATCGTGGAGGAGGCCGACCGGCTGCTGCCGGCCGCCGATCCCGAGATCGGTGAGGCGCTGGCCACGCTGCTGGCGGATGAGGGCATCGAGCTGATCCTGGGCGCGCGGGCGGAGCGCGCGGGGCTCGGCGCCGGCGGTCACCGCGAGCTGGCGATCGCCTCCGCCCAGGGGACGCGCGTCCTGCGCGGTGACGCCATCCTGGTCGGGGTGGGGCGGGGCCCGGCGGTCGAGGGCCTGCGGCTCGCGAGCGCCGGTGTGGAGGGCGGCGGGCACGGCATCCCGGTGGACGCCCGGCTGCGAACCTCGCAGGAGGGGCACTGGGCCGCCGGCGATGTGCTGGGCCCGCCGTACGGGGCCTTCACGCACGTCGCCCGGCGTCTGGGACGCGAGGTCGCCGAGAACGCGCTCGGCCTGGACCCCCACGACGTGGATCCCGACCAGGGCCCGCGCGCGATCTTCACCGACCCCGAGTTCGCGACGGTGGGGCTGACCGAGCGCCAGGCCCGCGAGGCTGGCGGTGACGTCGGCGTGGGGATCTCCACGTTCTCGGGTGGCAAGGCCCGCGCCTGGGGCCAGGAGCGCGGTCTGGCGAAGGCGATCGTCGATCGCAGGGAACGCCGCATCCTGGGCGCGCACGTTCTGGGCTACCACGCCGCCGATCTGATCCATCCCGTGGTGGTCGCGATGGGGGCCGGCGATGCCGATGTCCTGGTCGGCGCCCACCACGTGCACCCGACGCTCGGCGAGACGGTCCAGAGCGCGGTGCGGAGGGCGCTCGACTGAGCCGCTTCCGCCCCGCGGCTAAAGATTGTCGATCGTCGGACGATAAGCATCATGCGCCGATCCAAGATGCCCCTCCAATGCCCCCGGGTGTCGGGAGGGTGCTCCCAGGGTCGGCACCGCCCTTCCGACAATCCCGCGCGAGATGAGGCCCGATGACCGACGCTGGTCCGCACCTCGATCGCCGCGTCGCGCCGCCGGCTGTCGCCGCCATGAGGAAGTACCGATGAAGCGGCTCCTGATCCCCCTGATGGTCGGCACGCTGGTCGCGAGCGGCGTCGCGGTTGACGGCGCCATGGCCGAGATTGCGTTGACTCCTCCGGTGTCCGGCGATCAGACACTCCCCCGCGACCAGAGGGCCAAGGTGCCGGCCATCCCGGCCTTCTCGCCCTCGCGCGACACCGTGACCCTGCCCGCCGACGGCCGCGGTGCGGTCGGCGTCCTCGCCCTCCCGGGCGACGAGGTCGGCCCCGGGCCCGAGTACGACGCCCTGCAGGTGATGGGCGTCCCCGCCCAGGTGACCTCGATCGAGGAGGACCTCTCGCGCTTCAGGGTCGTGATCCTCGCGGGCACGGCCGACGCGGCGTCCGTCGACCAGGCGGCGGCCGCCAAGCTGACCGACTTCGTCGCATCCGGCGGATCGTTGATCGCCGAGGCGGCCACCGCCGGGACCCTGCGTCCGCTGCTCGGCATCGACTCCGTCCGCGAGTCTCAGGCGCGTGACAGGCTGGTGCTCTGCGCGGCATGCCATCCCTCGCTCCTCGACGTGACCGGCAAGACCGAGCGCACGATCGAACTCGACGACGTCCAGAAGGGCGCGGGCATCGGCACGGTCGGCTACCGCCCCGCGCCCGATGCGCAGGTGCTCGGCACCTTCAACGACGGCTGGAGCGCGGTCCTGGCGCACCCGTACGGGAGCGGCGTGGCCTACACGGTCGGCGCCCGCATCAGCGATCTCGTGACCCGGCACCTCGAGGGCGCCCGCTTCTCGGCACGGCGCGGCTACGTCAACGGCCCGGAGGCCGACGGCGACGCCTGGCTGCTGTGGCTGCGCGGCGTGTGGCAGAACGCCTCACCGGGCGGCGTCACCCTCTCCACCCTTCCGGCCGGCGTGCGGGCCCCGGTGGTGATGACGATCTCGGCCAACTGGGGCGAGGGCGTCATCAACACCCCGGCGTACCTCAAGACGATCCGCAAGCTCGATTCCGACGCGGCGACCACCGTCTTCGTCGCCACCCACACCCGCACGGACTGGCTCGACTCGGGCTACTTCCGGACCTCCGGCAACGATGCCCCCGAGGCGAACGACAAAGCCCTGGAGGAGATCACGAAGCTCGGCGCCGAGCTCGGCGCCCATGGGGTCTCGCACTCGCCGGTTTTCAACAGGTTCCCCATCGGGACGGGCAGCGAGACGTGGGCGAACTACGACCCCTTCGTGGTCAGCCGCACGGTGACCACGGGGGGCAGCGTCCTCGGTGAGCTGCGCGTCTCGCGCGCCCTGCTGCTCAAGTTCGCGTCGAGCGTCAAGAGCTTCCGCGCCCCCTACCTGCTCACGCCGCGCACCCTCGCGTCCGCGGAGGACGCGGTGGGCTACCGCTACGAGTCGTCCAGCACGCAGGGATGGACCCAGACGGCGTTCCCGTTCCATCCGCCGCGCCTGGACGACAGGGGCTCGGCCAACGTCATCAGCTTCCCGATCGCGGTCGAGGACGAGGCGTCCGGTGGCCTGGCGAAGCGCATCGAGAAGGCCGCCGACGTCATCGAGGCGAACGCCTCCAACGGCGCGCCCTCGACGGTGCTGATCCATCCCACCGCGGGCGTCAACCGCGAGGCGATCGACGACCTGATCAGGGAGCTGCGCGACCGCTTCGGCAAGGGGCTCTCCATCGAGTCGGTGGAGTCGTTCGGATCCTTCTGGTGGCAGCGCGAGCGGCTGGCACTGATGGTCGGGCCCGGCTCGCCCGCCGCCGTCGCGACGTGCGGCAGCGACCTGGCCGTGAGCTTCTCCATCGGCAACACCAGCGCCGAGCGGGCCACCCGCCAGGCGCTCAAGGTCGCCAGCCGGTCGCTGACCCGCGCGGAGATCGACAACGGCGAGAAGAAGCCGACCACGGTCGAGGTGGAGGACGGCGTCATCCAGCTGCCGTCCATCGACGCCCACCACACGCTCACGGGCACCCTCTGCCCCTGAGCCGGGGGTTCAGCGCGTCGCGCGATCCCTGCCGCGGCGCCGGGCGATGCCCGCCACATAGCGTCGGCGCAGGGGCCCGGGCAGCCAGCGGCCGATCGCCTTCATCGCGAACGTCATGCGGCGCGGGAAGGCGATCTCGGCACGTCCCGCCTCCAGGCCGTCGACGATGATCGTCGCGGCCTCGGGCGCCTCGATGACGAAGGGCATCTCGAAGTCGTTCTGCTCGGTCAGCTCGGTGGTCACGAAACCGGGGGCGACCACGGTGACGGCCACTCCGGAGCGCTCACCCGCGAGGTCGGCGCGCAGGCTGTCGCACATGCTGATCAGGAAGGCCTTGGTCGCGCCGTAGGCCGAGGCCATCGGCAGCGCGGCGAATCCGGTGACGCTGGCGACCACCGCGATGCGCCCCCCGCGGCGCCGGCGCATGTCGGGCAGCACGGATGCGATGCAGTTGACCGTCCCCATGATGTTGACCTCGATCTGGGGCCGGAAGACGTCGGGAGTGAAGTCCTCGGGGAGCACCGGCGTGTAGGTGCCGGCGTTGAGCAGCGCGATGTCGATCCGTCCGTGCGCCGCGATGATCTGCCCCACCAGGGCCGATATGCCGTCGGCGTCGGTGACGTCCCCGGGGGCGGGGAACACGCCGGGGACGCGAGCGGCCAGCGCCTCCAGCGCGTCGGCCCGGCGGGCGGTCGCGACCACCACCGCGCCGCGTCCGGCCAGCTCCTCGGCGACCGCGGCGCCGATGCCCGCGGAGGCCCCGGTGACCCAGACGACCTTGCCGGTCAGCGCCATCAGAAGGCCAGCCGAGGCGAGGGGTCGCGCGGCAGCGACTCGTTGAACGGGCGGGTCAGGACCAGCTGGTAGTCGTGCAGGGCTCTCACGCGGAACGCGGCCTCGCAGAAGGCGAGGTAGAACTCCCACGTGCGCACGAACCGCTCGTCGTAGCCGAGGGCGAGCACCTCCGCGCGGTTGGCGAGGAAACGCTCGCGCCAGAGCTGCAGCGTGCGGGCGTAGTGGAAGCCGATGTTCTCGACGCCGTGCACGATCAGCTCGGACGAGCCGGTCATGGCCCGGGTGACGGCCTCCAGGGACGGGATCAGCGCGCCGGGGAAGATGTAGCGCCGGATCCAGTCGTCGCCGCGCCGGTAGCGCTCGTACCGCTGGTCCGGGACGGCGATCGTCTGGATGCAGGCGACGCCGTCGGGCCCCAGCAGGCGGTCGACCGCTGCGAAGTACACCGGTAGCTCCCGGTGCCCGATCGCCTCCAGCATCTCGATCGAGGCGATGTGGGTGAAGGTTCCCGCGAGCGTGCGGTAGTCCTGGAGAAGGATCGTGACGCGGTCGGAGAGCCCGGCCTCGGCGATGCGCGCGCGCGCCAGATCGGCCTGCTCGTGCGACAGCGTGAGGCCGGTGACGCGGGCGCCGAACTCGCGCGCGGCGTGCAGCGCGAAGCCGCCCCAGCCGCAGCCGATCTCCAGGACGTGCGAGTCCTCGTCCAGGCCGAGCTTCTCGCAGATGCGCCGGTACTTGGCCTCCTGGGCCTCCTGGAGCGACATCTCGGGGCGCTCGAACACGGCGCAGGAGTAGGTCCACGAGGGATCGAGAAAGAGCGCGTAGAGATCGTTGCCGAGGTCGTAGTGGTATTGGATGTCGCGCTGCGCGCCGGGCAGATCCGAGCGTCGCGGCAGGCGCGGGCGGCGCCGCTGGAGCGCGGTGAGGGCCGATCCCGGGAAGCGATGGCGTGCGCTCTCGGCGGTCACAGCGAGCGTCTCCATGAGGGCCACCAGGTCGTCGCTCGACCAGTCGCCGGCGGTGTACGACTCGCCGACGGCGAGGCGGCCCCGCGTGGCCAGGCGGCGCCACAGGTCGCGCGAGGCGACGGTGATCTCCACGTCGGGCCCGGTCGCCGGATCGCCGCCGCGGCGGACGGTGCCGTCGGGAAGCCGTACCGAGATGCGGCCGCGCGCGGGTGAGCGCAGGGCCCACATGGCGGCGCGCCGCGCCAGCGGGGTGAGCGGCGAGCGGCGCGCGCGGGGGAGGGGGTTGAGCGCGCGGCGCGTGGGTGCCGGCGCGGGGGCCTCGGCCACGGACCCCTCGCCGGGGGAGAACCGCGGCTTGTGGTGGAACGGCACCTTCTTCATCGCGAGCTTCACCGCCTGCCAATGGATGAGACCGGTCACCTGCTGGGACATGAAGGGGTAACGCGTCAGCGCTCGGGCGAGGGCGGCGTTGGTGAGCGGGCGCCGACGGCCGGTGAGCTCCGCCCAGAACGGGCGCGTGTCGCCCTCCACGATGCCCACTCCGGCGTGAACGCGCTCACCGGGCTCGGTGAAGGAGAAGCGGTAGGTCTGCTCCATGCCGAAGAAGGGCGAGACGTGCATCAGCTTGCGGTGCTCGTACACGCGCCGCGCGCCGTCCTGGACCTGGTTGTCGGCGGTCAGCAGGTACGGGAGGCGCTCGCCGAAGGTGTTGGAGACCTCGGCCACGATCGCCGCCAACTCGCCGCCGGCCCGGTAGCAGTAGAAGTAGCTCACCGGGTTGAAGACGTGGCCGAGCAGTCTCAGGTTGGTCAGCAGCACCACGCGGCCACCGTCGAGGGTGAGGCCCCGCTCGGCGAGGAAGGCCACGATGTTGTCCTTCACCGGAAGGTCCGGGTCTCCCAGGTGGTCCCCGTCGCGGAAGGTGAGCAGGTTGGCGCGGTTGTAGCCGAACAGCGCCAGGCGCCGGTCGAGTTCGGGAAGCTCGTCCAGGTCGAGCCCGTAGAAGCAGACCGGATACCGGAAGACGTTGCGGGTGGGCAGGGTGCGCGCGTGCAGCAGCGTGCCTTCGTACAGCGCCGACCTCATGTGGGCGCCCCCAGCCCGGCGGCCGCCCGCAGGCCGGAGGCGAGCCCGTCCTCGTGGAAGCCGAAACCCTGGTACGCGCCGCAGAAGAACGTGCGCCGGCGCCCGTCGATGCTCGGCAGCCGGCTCTGCGCCGACAGCGATGCGAAGGTGTAGAGGGGGTGGGCGTACTCGAACCTGCGGATCACGCGCTCCGGGTCGATGGAGTCGTCGCGGTTCAGTGTGACGCAGTAGTGCTCGGGCTCGTCGAGCATCTGCAGCTTGTTGAGGTAGTAAGTCACGGTGGGGCGCGCGTCCGACCCCGGCGCCGCGTCGATCAGGTAGTTCCACGAGGCCCGCGCCCGGGGCCGGCGCGGCAGCAGGCGGACGTCGGTGTGCAGCACCGCGCTGTTGGTGGTGGTGCGGAAGGCCCCGAGCACCTCGCGCTCGAGGTCGTCCGCGTCGCTCAGCATCCCCAGGGCCTGGGGGGCGTGTGCCGCGATCACGACCGCGTCGAAGCGGCGCAGCGTGTCGTCGGCCGTCCGCACCGCGACCCCGTCGGCGTCGCGGCGCACCTCGCGGACCGGCGTCCCCAGGTGGAGGCGCTCGCCGAGCGGCGCGGCGATGGCATCCACGTACGTGCGGCTGCCCCCGACCACGGTCAGCCACTGGTGGCGGCGGAATCCGAGCAGCCCGTGGTTCTGGAAGAAACGCACGGCGTAGGAGACCGGGAAGTCCAGCGTCTGGGCCGGCGCGGTCAACCAGAGCGCCGACGTGAACGGCACCAGGTAGAGATCGCGGAAGGCGCGCGAGTACCCCTCGGCGAGGACGTACTCGCCGAGCGTGGTGCGCGAGTAGCGGCGCTCCAGCGCGTTGGTCGCCGTGCGCAGGAAACGGATGATCTCGCGCAGCAGCCGGGCGAACGCCGGGTGCACCAGGGCCCGTGGCTGGGACCACAGCCGCACCGCGGCGTACTCGAGCCCGGTCCGCTCGCAGCTCACCGAGAACGACATGTCCGACTTCTGCACGCGCACGCCGAGCTCGCGGAAGAGGCGCGTCAGCCGAGGGTAGTTGTGGATGTTGTGGACCAGGAATCCCGTGTCCAGGTCGAGGGGCCCTCCGCCCGCGCCGGCGACTCTGACCGTGTTCGCGTGACCGCCCGCGCGGGTGTCGCGCTCGAACACCTCGACGTCGTGCGCGCGCGCGAGGGCGCGGGCCGCTCCGAGCCCCGCGATGCCCGCTCCGACCACGGCGATCCTCATCGGAGTGACCGGTGGGCGGATGGGGGTCTGAACGTCATCTCATCCGTATACGTTGCTGATACGTAGATGGATGAGGGGAGCCGAACATGTGGCCCCTCACTCCTCCCACGCCTACGGAAAGCTGGCATCTGGTGACTGAGGTAACGGCGACCGGCCCGCCGGTCGCGACCGTGCGCGAGAGCACGAGCATCCCGAGCCGGATCGTGACGCTCATCGCGGTGCTGGTGCCGCCGATCGGGGTGCTCTCGGCCATCGGGCTGCTGTGGGGTGTCGCCGTGCGGCCCGTGGATGTGATCCTGCTCCTCACCCTCTACACGGTCTGCGGCCTGGGGATCACGGTGGGCTACCACCGGCTCTTCTCCCACAAGGCCTTCGCCACCGGCCCGGCCGCCCGCGGCCTCCTCGCGATCCTCGGCTCGATGACGGTGCAGGGGCCCGTCACCCAGTGGGTGACCGACCACCGCAAGCACCATGCGCTGTCGGACAGGGATGGCGATCCGCATTCCCCCCACGGGCACCGCGACGGCCTGCTGGGCGGCCTGGCGGGCTTCCTCCACGCCCACATGGGCTGGCTGCTGACCACCAAGGGAATGGAGCGCGGCCGGCGGTACGGCCGCGACCTCTACGAGGACCCGGTCATCCGGCGGATCGACCGCATGTACCTGCTCTGGGTGGTGCTGTCCCTGGGGATCCCCTTCGCGGCCGGATACGCCGTGGAGCCCACCCTGAAGGGCGGACTGACAGGCCTCGTCTGGGGTGGACTGGTGCGCATCTTCCTGTTCCACCACATGACCTGGAGCGTCAACTCGGTGTGCCACACGTTCGGCCGCCGGCCCTACGAGACCTCCGACGAGAGCCGCAACAACTGGATCGTGGCGCTGCCGACCTTCGGCGAGGGCTGGCACAACAACCACCATGCCTTCCCGGGATCGGCCATCCACGGCCTCGAGCGCCGCCAGGTGGACGTCAGCTGGTGGACGATCCGCGTCCTCGAGCGCCTCGGGTTGGTGTGGGACGTCAAGCGGCCCACGCCCGAGCGGCTGGCTCGTCGCGCCCTTCAGACGCCCAGGTCGGCCTGAAACCGGGTCACCTGCTCGTCCATCAGGCGCAGCCAGGTGTGCGCGCGGGGCGCCGGGATCAGCAGCCCGCCCGGTCCGGGGAACGCGATGGCGTGGGTGCCGCCGCGGATCGGCGTGTAGGTGGCCTCGACGCCGGCCGCCAGGGCGCGCTCGTAGCCGGCGCGCGAGCTGGACGGGGAGACGCCGGGGAACCCGAGGAATCCCCCGTCGAGGGTGCCGTGCAGAACGGCGAAGCGGCGGCCGGCCAGGCGGGCGACATCCACCCTGTCGGGGATCCAGGGGGCGAGCCCGACGACGGTGCCCACGGAGGGGCGGTCGGCGGCGCTGACGGCGACCGCCCCTCCCATCGAGTAGCCGACCAGCAGCGTCGGCCGGCCGCTCGGGTCGGCGACCGCGTCGAGCGCGGCCACGGCGTCCTCGACGCACATGTCGAGGCGCTTCCACGACCGGATGCGGTAGCGCACCTCGTGGAAGGCCACGTCGGGGTGGCGCTTCGTGAGATGGCCGATCAGCCAGCGATAGCCCGAGTTGAACTCGCCGCGCTTCACCGCGCCGGTGCCGCCCCCCAGGCACACGACGCGCGGACCGTCCTGCGGGCCGGTGCGGCGCATCACGGCGCCGCTCGCGAGCGGGATCAACCGCGCCGCGCGAGGAAGCCGGCCGCGCCGATCGCGGCGAACCCCAGGGTCGAGGCGAGCAGGGCGGGCCGCCCACGTCCATAGCGCGCCGAGTCGGCGAGGTCGAAGAACACGCGGAGGCCGATCGCGGCGCGTGGATCGGACGCCGCGACCAGGGTCACGGCGCTTCCCATGTCACGCACGGCCAGGGCGCGCACCTCCGAGGGGGAGGCGCCGATCGACTCCGCGACGCGCTCGGTGCGCGCCAGCGCGAGCACCACCCAGCCGCCACAGACCAGGGCAAGGAATCGCGCCCACGAGCGCTGGGTCACCGGAATCACCGCCGATCACCGTAGCGAGGACCCCGCGCCCGGCGTCGGGGATCGGTCAGGTGCGGGTGATGATCACCGGCGTGCCGGCCTTCGCGTAGCGCGCGGTCGTGGCGAGCGCCGGCTCGGAGAGGATGACGCACCCGTTGCTGGAGACCGCCCCCACGCGCCAGCCGTGTCCCGACCCCGCGCCGTGGATCGCGGTCAGGCCGTCACCGCCCATGAACGACTTCAGCGTCGGGGAGTGGGCCGTCAAGGTGAGGGTGTACCTGCCGTACACGCTCCGCCATCCGGGCAGCGTGAGCACGGGGTCCTGGATCGCGAAGCGACCGACCGGCGTGGGCGTCCCCGGCCGTCCGATCCCGGCGGGGTACGCCGCCAGGCGACGCGTGCCGCGCCAGATCTCCATCCGGCGCGAGCGCAGATGCACCTCGAAGCGGACGCGGGTCGTGCTGAGCCGCACGCGATTTGCGCGCACCCATCCGTTGAGCTGGTTGGGCCGGATCGGCAACTGCACGCGCACCCACGCGTGGCCGGCGGCGTCGGTGTGACGACCGGTGACCATCAGCCGCTGAACCGATCCGGACCACGTGGTCGCACCGATCAGGCGCATCCGCGGTTTGGCGTCAACGCGCGGGGCGCCCCGGGCCGTGGACGCGACCACCACGCGGGCGGTGACCGTCGGCCGCGCGCGCTGCTCCAGGGGCTCGGCCGCGGTCGCCATCGGCGCGAGCGCCAGCAGGGCGAGCGCGGCGCAGCATGCGAGGGCACGAAGGGACGACATACATAGTGCGTCGTCGTCCTCCCGTTTTTACTTAACGGTCCTCGGATCGCGTCCGGTCGATCCACCGCACCAGCTGGTCGAGCTGATGGGCCCAGAACAGCGTCAGCCCCGCGGTCTGGGCCGTACGCAGGTTCTCGGGCCTGAACACGCCCGAGAGCACGGCGGCCGGCACCACCTGGTCCTCGCCGAAGGCGCGGAGCCAGCTCACGGCCTTCACCGCCGCGTCGTTGTTGACGCGCTTGTAGCTGTTGGTCATCGAGTTCGAGACCTTGCACTCGATGGGCATGCGGCGACGGTCCCAGAGCCCCACGACCAGGTCGGCCTTGCGTCCCCCGAAATCGACCTCCGCGCAGAACTCGCCCGGCCCGGGTGCCTCCTCCAGGGTGCGGATCACCCGCGGCGACGCCACCTGCGAGAACCCCGCGGCCGCCAGCGCCCCCGCGACGGCGCTCTCCTGGGTCAACTTGGCCTCGCTGCGCCGCAAGGTGCGCATACGCTCGGTGGCCATCAGGGTGGCCGTGGCCAGCACGGCGGCCTGCCGCTCGGCCTCGCTGGGCTCGCGGCCCTCTCCGATCCACGGGAACCGGCGCCGGTCGAGCGCGCCGAGCACGCTGTCCACGATCCGCCCGGCGGCACCGGGATCGGCCCGCAGGCGGCCCGGCGCGAGGCTGGTCTGCGCGATCACGCGCAGGTCGTCCATCGAGATGAACGGCCCGGCGGTGAAACGCAGCGTCTCGAGCAGGTGCTCGGAGGTGGCCACCTCCACCGCGCGCTCGCGCAGCTGGGTGAGATCGACGGTCAGCTCGATCAGTTCCTCGGCCGCGTCGAGGTAGTCGTCCACGTGGGCCAGGTACTGGTCGAGCGGCTCCTGCTCGCGCTCGCGCCGGAAGCTCGCGACCGCCGACGCGACCTCGCGCTCCAGGTCGTGCGGGCTCCAGCGGGGGGGTGGCAGGAACGCGGAGCTCATGCCTCCTCGGGCTCCGGCGCGAAGGGGTCCGGCACGCACAGGCGCTCCATCTCGCGCGGCTCGAACTTGGTCAGCCCGCCGGCGTAGGTGCGCCCGTCGTCCACCGAGACGGTGCGCCGCAGCCCGCGCACGAGGCGCGCGAGGACGACGTCGGTCAGCTCCTGGCGGGGGTACAGCCCGTGGGCGATGTTGATGTGCCGGGCTCCGGCATCGTTCCGGGTGAACGCCGGGGAGCGCCGGGCCATGTAGGTGGCGAGGATCGGGGCCGGCGCCCTCAGGCCCACCGACCACCAGGCCCGGCGGGCGCGGGCGATGTAGCCCTCGTGCGCGCCGTTGCTGCGCGCGACCTGCAGGAAGCGGTTGACCCGCCGGCGGTCCGGGGCCTCGAACACGTCGAGGTCCCGCGGCAGGTCGACCACACGGCGCAGGTGGGCGACGCTCGCGAGCGTCGCGCCGGCGTCGAAGATCTCGCGCGCGCGGGTGACGCAGGGGAACAGCACCTCGTCGGGCAGATCGACCTCGTCCGCGCGGACGACCCACGTCGCGTTTCGGCCGGTCACCGCGCCGCGGTGGACCCGGCAGATGTCACCGAGCTCGATGTAGTCGGAGGGGATCGCGCGCGGCGCGCGCGTCAGGGGCGTCCAGCGCCGCGACTCCTGCAACAGGTCCGCCGGCACGGGGCGCCCGCCCTCCAGGGCTCCCAGGTCGCTCACCGCGTCCACGCGGCGCAGCCGCATCGCGCGCGGTGGGCGCGCGGCGGCGAAGCAGGTGATCGCGGCCGTCACGGCCGCGTCCTCGAAGGGAACGGCCGTGGGCTCCAGCACGTGGATCGCCTCGCCTCCCAGCGGCCCGAGCAGCAGCTCGCGCACCAGGCCGCCGTAGTTGGTGTCCAGCCACTCCGAGGAGGTGATGAAGGCGCCGCCGTCGCCGGGCCGGCAGCGGGCCGCGGTGGCGAGGAAGAAGTGGACGTGCAGACCCGCGAGCTGGCTGGCCTCGAGCCCGTGGGCGCGGGCCGTGAGGGTGAGCCACTCCTTCCACCCCGCCGAGATCTGGTGGTGGCGCACGTACGGCGGGTTGCCGAGGAACAGCGTACGACCGTCCCCGGACCCCAGATCGGCGGTGCGGTAGTCGCCGGCGAGCACCACCGCGCGATCGGCCAGTCCGGCGGCCGCCAGATGCGCGCGGCAGGTGATGGCCGCGACCGGGTCGCGCTCCACCGCCACGATTCTCGCTCGGGGGAACCGCCGGCCCGCCGCCGCGGCGAAGCGCCCCGACCCCGCCCCGGGATCGACGATCCGGGCGGGGGCGGCCTCGAGGGCCGCCCACGCGACCATCGACTCGACGATCGCCGCTGGGGTGTACGTGGCCCCGTCCGGGCGGCGGCGTTCGGCGTCGCGCAGCCGGCAGAAGGCCTCGCCGAGCGGGTCGAGCCCCTCCGACACCGCGGCCCGGATCGCCGTCAGCGTCTCCTGGGGCGGACTCTCGTCGCCGGCGAGCGCCGCGACGGCGCCCTCCGCCGCGCTCCAGCCGCCCACGTCGCCGGCCCCGAGCGCCAGGGCGGCGCGCACCAGCGATGCCTCCGTCGCGAGCCCGTGATCGATCAGGGAGGTGGTCACCGCTCAGAGCGTAGGTCCGCGGGCGGACGCCACCCGGCAATAGACTCGCCGGGGCGATCACGGAGGGGACACATGCGATGGCGCAAATCGTCGGGCGGCGACGGAGGCGTGGAGGACCTTCGCGGCTCGGGCGGGGGGAGCGGGGGCATGCGCGGCCCCGCGCTCAGCGGCGTCGGCGGCCTCGGGGTCATCGGCATCATCATCGCCGTCATCCTGGTCTTCGCCGGGGGCGGCAACAGCTTCAATCCCGACGGCAGCCTCGGGGGCCTGGGGAGCACCCCGGCCGCGACCGGCTCGAGCTTCGACGCCAACGGCCCCGACCCCGACGCCCAGCAGAAGGCCTTCGTCGTGTTCGTGGTCAATGACGTCCAGAACTCCTGGAGGGACCAGTTCGCCGCCGCCGGCGCCGCCTACCCGTTCAACCACGCTCCGCCTGTTCACGGGGGGCATCCAGACCGGCTGCGGCGCGGCCACCTCGGCGACCGGACCCTTCTACTGCCCCAGCGACACGCGTATCTACCTCGACATGGCCTTCTTCCGCGAGTTGAGCCGGCGCTTCGAAGCGCCCGGCGACTTCGCCCAGGCCTACGTGATCGCCCACGAGTTCGGCCACCACGTCCAGAACGTCCTGGGCATCCTCCCCGAGGTCGAGCAGGAGATGCGCAACGACCCGGGATCGGCCAACGCCCTCTCGGTCAAGCTCGAGCTGCAGGCCGACTGCCTCGCCGGCGTCTGGGCCCACTCCGCCTATACGAGGAACCTCCTCGAGGACGGTGACCTGGAGGAGGGCCTCACCGCCGCCGCCGCCGTCGGAGACGACCGCATCCAGGCCTCGGGCGGAGGTGGCGTCCACCCGGAGAGCTTCACCCACGGCACGAGCGACCAGAGGAGGCAATGGTTCCTGACCGGCTTCCAGAAGGGCGACGTCGCGAGCTGCAACACCTTCGGGTGAGGGGGGTCTGCCGACGAGTGCGGCGAGGGGCGACATGGCGGGGAACGGGCCTCTCGGGCGGGCCCGCTCATCGCGCGTTCGCCGCCGGGCGGCGGCTCAGCGGGCCGACGTCACCCGCGGTTCGCCGGGGCCGGGCCGTCCTCAGACCGGAGGTCTGAGCACCAACACGGGGCAGGGGGCGTGGTTGACCAGATAGTGGGCGAAGCTCCCCAGGGCCAGGCGCTGGGGCAGGTTCCTGTGCGCGGCGCAGATGAGAAGGTCCACGGCGTGGTTCTCGGCCCAGGTGCAGGTCTCCGCGGCGGGGTAGCCCTGCAGCAGCACGGTCCCTGCTTCGGGGGTCTGGTCGCCGATCGGGTCGAGCCACGCGCGCGCCGACGTGGCGAGGTCGTCGGGCGACGGCCCGGACCCGAAGCCGACCGAGAACGGGAGCGGGAACTGCACCACGTGCACCAGGCTCAGCCGACCCTCTCCGTACGACCGGAGCCGCCGCGCCTCCTCCAGGGCGCGACGCGACGCCGCGGAGTCGTCAAGGCAGCAGGCGATATGGCGATACGGTGCGGGCAAGACCCCGGACTGTAGCCCCATGGAGGATGCCCACGCCGCCGTCTAACCTCACCCGGAACATGACGTCCATCGCCGATCTCCTCGCCGCCGGCACCACCCGATCGGTCGAGTTCTTCCCGCCCCGGAGCGACGACGCGGAGCGTCAGTTCACCTCGGCGCTCGCTGAGCTGGCGGGCCTCGGCCCCTCGTTCGCCTCCGTGACCTACGGGGCGCTGGGATCCACGCAGTCGCGGACCCGCGAGATCGTGGTCGGTATGAACTCCGACCTCGAGTTCCCCACGATGGCGCACCTGACCTGCGTGGGGCACACCCGCCCCGAGATCCTCGCGTTGCTCGATCAGTACGAGGCGGGCGGGGTGCGCAACATCCTCGCGCTGGGCGGCGATCCGGCCGCCGACGGCTCGGACGTGGGCGGCGACTTCGCCTACGCGGTCGAGCTGGTCGAGATCATCCGCGAGCACCGGGCCGACTTCTGCATCGGCGTCGCCGCGCACCCCGAGGTGCACCCGCGCTCGCCCGATCGCACGAGCGACCGGCGCAACCTCGCGGCCAAGCTCGACCTGGCCGATTTCGCGGTGACGCAGTTCTTCTTCCGCACCGATGCCTACGACACGCTGGTCGAAGAGCTCGGCGCCCTGGGGTGCCATCGGCCCGTCGTCGCGGGCGTGATGCCGTTCGTCAGCGTCGCGGGCCTGCACCGCATGGCCGCGATGAACGGGACCGAGATCCCGCCGGAGCTCGCCGCCCGGCTCGAGCGCGTCTCCGACGACCCCGCCGCGGTCGCCGAGCTTGGCGTCGAGGTGGCCACCGAGCTCTCGCGTGCGCTCCTGGAGCGGGGCGCGCCCGGCATCCATCTGTACACCCTGAACCGCGCCGGATCCGTGCGGCGCATCTGGGACAACCTGGGCGACTGACCCCCCCGGCCCACCGTACGGGTATCCTCGCCCGCATGCCGAGACCTGCACGGCGACGCCGGTGAGACACCACGAGGACGCGCCGCCCGGGGACGAGACCGCCACGGGGGTCGGCAAGCGCCGCACCCGGCCGCGCGACATGATCGTGCGCGGCGTGCTCACGATCATCCTGGTCCTGCTGGTGGGATGGCTGCTGCTCAGCAACTTCGGTGAGATCTCTGAGGTCTGGGACGCGCTCGCGGCCGTCTCCGCCGCGGACGCGTGGACCCTCGTCATCCTGCTGCTGGTGACCCAGTTGCTCGTCGCCGCGCAGCTCGCGATCACCGTCCCGGGCATCCGCCTCAACCGGGCGCTCGTCGCGGTGGAGAGCGCGGCGGCGGCGTCCAACATCATCCCGGGCCCTTCCGGCACGGCGACACGCCTCGCGGTGCTGCGCTCCTGGGGCTTCTACACCGACGACTTCGCGCGCAGCTGGCTGTTCACGAGTGCCCTGACCAACTTCACGGTGCTCAGCATGCCGGCCTTCGCCATCGTGCTGGTCGCCACGCAGAACTCGATCAGCACCGGTTTGCTCGTGCTGGGTCTCGCGGGCCTGGTGATCTCGCTGATCGCGAGCTACTGCATCATCCGGATCATGCACAGCGAGGCGTTCGCGCGGCGTTTCGGCGCGCTGACCGGCCGGCTCGTGAGGTGGTCGTACGGCATCGCGCGGCGGCGTCCGAGCGACGAGGACTTCGTCGAGGCGACCCTTCGCTTTCGCGACGGAATCGGCCAGACGTGGCGCGAACGGGGATGGGCCGTGTCCGCCGCGGTGGTGGGCAACTACGTGGTGCAGGGGATGATCTTCGGCCTCTCGATCCGCGCCGTCGGCCTGGGCTACGACGAGGTGCCGGTCGGTGCAGTCGCGGTCGTCTACACCGTGGTGCGGCTGCTCACGATCGTCAACTTCACCCCCGGCGGCGTCGGCGTGACCGAGGCGCTCTACACGAGCGCCCTGCTCACGGTGACCGACGGCGCCGACCAGTCTCAGGTCGTCGCGGCGGTCTTCCTGTTCCGCGGCCTCACCTACATCGGCCCGATCCTGCTGGGCGCGGTCTCGCTCCTGATCTGGCGCTTCCGATCGAGCTGGCGGGTGCACCGGCCCGAGCCGGTCGCGCAGGCCGCGGTCGGCTCCGTCCTGGCCGACCGGGACCCGCCGGGCGGCTAGCGCTATTCGACCGGGTGGATCGCGTCGCGCAGGAAGACGCCGACGATCATGTAGACGACCGTGCCGAGGAACGGCGCGATCACGATCACGGCGCTCCACACCACCTTCGCGACCGTCTTCAGCTCGGCCCTGCGCCAGAGGTGCATCAGGCTGAAGATCACGATCACGAGCCAGAGACCGGCGAGGATCCAGAGGAAGAGCTCCAGCATCAGCGCACCACCGGCGGCCGCGCGGGCCCGCCCTGACGATCGATTCCCGGTGCGCCCATTCGCCTGCTCCTCGCCGATTGGATTGTGACGCGCGGAGTCTGGGGGACGGCGACCGACGGCGCAAGGACCATGCGGCGCCGGTTATGGTCGCGTCGGTGGCCACGTGACGCCCGATCCCGACGAGCCGGATGCGCCGCGGCAGAGCCGCCTGGCGGCCGCGAGCGAGCGCGCCAAGCGCGAGGCCGAGAGCGCGCGCCTGTGGGCCGAGGACGCCCGCGGCCGGTCGCCCCTGGTGGCCTTCGGCTTCGATTTCTACGAGCGCGACCGCCAGCGTTACGGCGGGCTGCTCGCCGGTGCCGTCGCCTTCCGGCTGTTCCTCTGGCTGCTGCCCTTCGCGCTGTTCCTCGTGGGCCTGCTGGGGGCGGCCAACGCGGTGGACGGCGGCACCCCGGGCGAGATCAACAGCAAGCTGGGGATCACCGGCATCCTGGCCCAGAGCGTGGGCGACGGGGCACGGCAACGTGGCTGGTGGATCGCGATCCTGGTCGGCCTGTTCGGCATGGTCTGGGGCGGCATGGGCGCCATCCGGGCGCTGCGGGTGAGCCACGCCGCGGCCTGGGGCATACCGCCCGATCGCGTGCGCAAGGCCCCCCTGGCCTCGCTGCTGCTGTCGGCGGCCGCGATCGGCCTCGTTCTCCTGACCGCGATCGTCGCCTGGATCCGCCACCACACGGGCGTGATCGGCCTGCTGGCGGCCCTCTCCATGATGGTCGTCTACGCCATCGGATGGTTCGCGCTGTCGATCTGGCTGCCGCACCGGCCGGTGCCGCGTCGTGCCCTGTTGCCCGGCGCGATCTTGATGGCGGTCGGGTTCGAGCTTCTCGGGCTGTTCACCACCTACTACCTGATCGATCGCGCGCAGCGGGCGGCCTCGGTGTACGGCGCGATCGGGACCGCCCTGGCGATCCTGCTGTGGCTCTACATCGTCGCGCGCCTCGCCGTGGGATCCGCCGTGCTCAACTCCGAGCTCGCGGTCCGCCACGAGGAGGCCGTCGTGCGCGACCGCGGCTCAGGCTGATCTGAGCCGGCACCAGGGGCCACACGGCCACCTCGCGTGCCACCGATCCCAGGGCGCGCGGGCCGCGGACGACCGCCACCGCCACGCGCGTGCCGGTGCCGCGCAGGAACCAGCGGAACATCAGCGCGGCGCGCGGCGCATGCCAGCGTGAGGTGACCACCACCACCTCCCGCGCCCCCAGGCGGCGCGCCAGCTCCACCACATGGGTGGCGTTCTCGGCCGTGTGACGCGCGCCGTCGTCCAGGATCAGGCGGGCGCCCGCGCCCTCCCAGGCGCGGCTCATCAGCAGGGCCTCCGAGCAGCCACCGCGGGCGCGGGCCCACCCGGACAGCACCACCACGTCGTCGTCACGGGCCAGTCGCGCCGCCCGGGCGACGCGGGCCGCGCACACCGGATGCAGCTCGGGGACGCGGCCGGAGGAGTACCCGAGAACGGCGACGAGTCGCCCGGCGCTCACCCGTGCCGCCTGCGCAGCCATCCGAAGAAGATCAGCGTGCCGATCACGGTCAGCACCAACTTCCACGCCGTGGCGCCGCGCAGTCGCGACTCACCGCTGGCACGGGGCCGCATCTCGACGGCCACCTCCTGCACGCGCATCCCCGCCCGGTTGAGGCGCAGCAGCGCCTCCACCTCGGGCGCGCCGCTGGTGTACGGCTCGGCCATGAAGGGCATCGCCGCCGCGTTGACCGCCGCCATACCGCTCGTCGGGTCCTTGAAGGGGCGCCCGAGACGCACGTGCATCGCCCGCTGCAGCAGCCCGATGCCGAACCGGCGCGCGGCGCTGGGCGCGTAGCGGTCGGCCTCGTATCCCTCCGCCGCGGCGAAGCGCGAGCCGATCGCCACGTCGCAGGCGCCTCCGCGCACCAGCTCGAGCAGGCGCACCAGCTCGGGCACGGGGTGCTGGCCGTCGGCGTCCACCCGTCCGCAGTAGGCGTAGCCGCGGTCGAGAGCGGTGCGATACCCCGCGGCGATCCCCGCCTTGAGCCCCAGGTTCTCTCCGAACGAGACGACGTCGGCGCCGTTCGCCCGGGCCACGTCGGCGGTGTGGTCGGTGGAGCCGTCGTCGATCACCAGCACATCGACGCCGGGCAGAGCGTCGCGCAGCTCACCGAGCACGGCGGGGAGGTTGTCCTCCTCGTTCCAGGCAGGTATGAAGACGACGGTGTCGGACATTGGAGGGACCTCGTCTCGCCGGGGCCGGGTGCGGTTCACCCGCGTGAATCCCGCGTGAGGGGATGGTACGGCCCGGCGCGTCAGGAGATGCTAAGAGGTTAAATCCCGAGGAGACAGCGCCCGTGGCCCCGACAGCTCGCGAGATCTTCGACTCCACCTGGCGGAAGGTGCGCACGAGGCGGACCCTCGTCTACGCGATCCTCAGCCTGGCGCTGATCCTGCTGCTGATCTCCTCGCTGACCGTGTGGGCCAAGCGGCAGGCGCTCCAGACCGACAACTGGGTGGACACGAGCAGCGAGCTGCTGCAGAACCAGCAGATCCGCGACGCCGCCGCGGAGGAGATGGTGAACGCGCTGTTCACCCAGACCGACATCCAGCAGCGCATCGGCAACGCGCTGCCGCCCGATCTCAAGCCGCTGGCCGCGCCGGCCACGGGGCTGGTGCGGCAGGCCGCCGTGCCCGCCGCGGAGGAGCTGCTCACCCGGCCCTTCGTGCAGGAGCTCTGGCAGGAGGCCAACCGCGTCGCCCATACCAGGATGATGGCGATCCTCGAGGGCAACGAGGACGGGCGGATCACCACGGCGAACGGGGACGTCACGCTGGACCTGCACCCGCTCGTGGTGCGGCTGGCGTCGCGACTCGGCGTGGCGGCGGACATCTCGCCCGACGTCGGCGTGATCACGATCCTCCACTCGGATCAGCTCAAGAACGCCCAGAAGACCGTTCAGTTCATCAAGTTCTTCTCGATCTTCATGGTCATCGTCGTCCTCGCCCTGCTGATCGCGGCGATCTGGCTCGCCGGTGGCTTCCGCCGCGAGGCGCTGCGCTTCACCGCCCTCGGGCTGGTGCTGGTGGGCATCCTCATCCTCGCGGGCCGCCGGATCGCGGGCCACCAGATCGTCAACGCGGTCACCTCGCCGAGCACGCGCGACGTGGGCAACGCGGTCTGGGTGATCGGCACGTCGCTGCTCAAGGGGCTCGCGCTCGCGATCATCGCCTACGGGCTGGTGCTGCTGCTCGGCGTGTGGTTCGCAGGCGAAACGCGCTGGGCGGTCGCGGCACGCCGTCGCTCGGCGCCGTTCGTGCGCGACCACGTCTGGATGGTCTGGACCGGCGTCGCCGTGCTCTTCCTGCTGCTTCTGGTGTGGGGTCCGGTCCCCGCGACGCAGCAGTTCTGGGGCATCGTCGGCATCGCGGCTTCGATCATCCTCGGCGTCGAGGTGCTCCGGCGTCAGATCGTGCGCGAATCGGCGCCGCCGCCCGCCTGAGCCTCACACCGCCGGGTCGCGCGCGCAGCGGAAGCCCATGTTGCCGGTCGAGCTGTCCTGGGTGTTGGAGCTCCGCGCCGCGACCCTGTACCGGTTGCAGTACGAGTCGTGGCACAGGTACGACCCGCCGCGAATCACCTTCGCCTGGCCGGCCGGCGGGCCGGCCGGGTTCTCCCGCGGGCCGGTGCGATGGAACGTGGTGTGGAACCAGTCGGCGCACCACTCCCACACGTTGCCCGAGACGTTGTGGAGCCCGTGCCCGTTCGGCGGGAAGGCGTCGGCCGGCGCCGTGCCGAGGTAGCCGTCCTCGGCCGTGTTGCGCACGGGGAACTCGCCCTGCCAGATGTTGCTGCGCCAGACGCCGCCGGGCGTGAGCTCGTCACCCCACGGCAGGCGCTTCTGCACGAGCCCGCCGCGGGCGGCGTACTCCCACTCGGCCTCGGTGGGCAGCCGGCACCCGGCCCACGCGCAGTAGGCCGTCGCGTCGGTCCACGAGACGTGCACCACCGGGTGGTCCTCGCGTCCGGCGAGGTTCGACCGCGGTCCCTCGGGCCGCTGCCACGACGCCCCCATCACCTGACGCCACCAGGGGGCCGCCGCGACGCCGCGAGTCTCGGGGAAGTCGTCGGGGAGCAGCGGCGCGACCACGAACGACCAGCCGTAGCGCTCGGCATCGGTGACGTGGCCGGTGTCCGCCACGAAGCGCGCGAACCGCGCATTGGTGACGCAGAGCGGATCGATTTCGAACGCGTCGAGGAGCACCCTCCGGACGGGGCCCTCGCCGTCGGCGGGGAAGCCCTCGCGGTCGTCGGTACCCATCAGGAATGCACCACCCTCCAGGCGCACCAGCTCGTGGCGGGGCGGGGCCGGGCCGGCTCCGGCTCCGGTCGGCGGGGCGCGGCGCGGGGTGGACTCCGGGCGCTCCGGCGAGCAGCACGCCCCGTCGCTCACGCCCTACCACCGCCTGTCATCCCGCCTCCTGAGCCTCAGTCGATGAACCGCGACGGGCGCTCCGCGGTGGAGTCTACGCCCGACCTCTCCGCCGCCTCCGAGGCCCGAGCGGAGCACCCGGGGCCTTTGCGCCCCGCCGGGGCCTTCCCGCCCCGCCCGCCGCTCTCACGCTCCCAGCCGGCGCGCCAGGTCGATGAGATCGTCGGCCACCACGTCCCAGTCCTCCCGGGGGTCGAGGTCCGTGGTCTGGCCCGGTCCGTGCTCGCGGGGGCGGGCGAGGAAGCCGGTGCGCAGGCCGCAGGCGCGCGCCGCCACCAGGTCGTCGTTGTGCGCGGCCACCATCATCACCTGGCCCGGTTCCAGCTTGAGCAGCGCGACGTTGTTGAGGTAGGCCGCCGGAAGAGGCTTGTAGGCGCCCGCGGTCTGCGCCCCGAGGATCGCGTCCCAGGGCAGCCCGGCGCGCTTTGCCATGTCCACCAACAGCGCGATGTGCGCGTTGGAGTTGGGCGCCACGATGAACCGGGAGCGCAGTCGCACGAGGCCGGGCACGGTGTCGGGCCAGGGGTCGAGCCGGTGCCACGCGCCGGTCAGCGCGTCGCGGTCGGCCGCGGAGAACGCGTCGGCCACACCGAACTCGGCGACCACCTCGTCGAGGGCCTCGCGATGCAACACGTCGAGGTCCACCCACGGTCGGGCGCCGGAGCGGACCGTCTGCATCTGCGGCTGGTACCGGGCGCGCCACGCGTCGGCGAAGGCCTCCCACGCGACGCCCTCGACCACGCCGCGCCTGCGCCCCGTCTCACGCGCCTCGGCGGCCACTCCGGTGCGCCAGTCCACGCAGGTGCCGAAGACGTCGAACAGCAGCGCGCGCACATCGGCGGCGTTGCTCACGGGCCGCTCTCCGCGACGACGGCTACCCTCCCGAGGGTCTGATGGAGATCGGTCTCTACACATTCGCCGAGCTGACGCCGCACCCGGTCACGGGCGAGACCGTCGGGGTGCCCGAGCGCCTGCGCGACCTGATCGAGGAGGCCGAGCTGGCCGATCAGGCCGGCCTCGACGTCTACGCGGTCGGCGAGCACCATCGTCCCGACTTCGCCTCGTCCGCTCCGGCGGTCGTGCTGGCGGCGATCGCCGAGCACACGTCGCGGGTGCGCCTCAGCAGCGCCGTCACCGTGCTGAGCTCGGACGATCCGGTGCGGGTGTTCCAGGCCTTCGCGACGGTGGATCTCCTGTCCGGGGGCCGTGCCGAGATCATGGCGGGTCGCGGCTCGTTCATCGAGTCCTTCCCGCTGTTCGGCTACGACCTCGACGACTACGACGAGTTGTTCGCCGAGAAGCTCGACCTGCTGCTGGCCATCCGCGCCTCCGAGAAGGTCACGTGGTCCGGCCGGCTGCGCGCGCCCATCGACGACCGCGGCGTGTACCCGCGCCCGATCCAGAGCCCGCTGCCGGTATGGATCGCGGTCGGCGGCACGCCGCGCTCGGTGGCGCGCGCCGGCGCGCTCGGCCTGCCCCTGGCGCTCGCGATCATCGGGGGCATGCCCGAGCGCTTCAGCCAACTCGCCGACCTGCACCGCGAGGCGGCCCGGCAGGCGGGGCACGCCCCCCCGCCTCTCGGCATCAACTCGCACGGCTACATCGCGGACACCTCGCAGAGGGCGGCCGACGAGTCGTACCGCCCCTTCGCGACGATGATGGACCGCATCGGGCGCGAGCGCGGCTGGCCGCCGATGACCCGTGAGCAGTTCGACGCCTCGCGCGGGCTGCGGGGCGCCAACTTCGTCGGCAGCCCGCAGGAGGTGATCGAGAAGATCCTCTTCCAGCACGAGATCTTCGGGCACCAGCGGTTCCTGCTGCAGTCGAGCGTCGGGACGATGCCCCACGACCAGGTGATGCGCTCCATCGAGCTGCTCGGCACGGTCGTGGCCCCCGCCGTGCATGCGGCCATCGGCCGCGACCCCGCCCCGGAGCCGGACGCGCCGGTCGTCGCCGCGCCCGAGGGCTGATGCGACCGCTCGAGATCGGCGTCATCGGCGGCGTGCGCCCGCCGCTCGACCCCGCCCTGGCCGCCGTGCGCGACGCCGAGAAGGCGGGCTTCGACGCCGTGTGGTGGTCGGATCACTTCCTCCACTGGTTCCCCCCCAGCGTCTGGACGCCCGAGCTGACACCGATGGCCGGCATGGTCCGAAGCCCCCACGCGTTCCTCGACCCGACCGCCGTGATCGCCGCGGCCGCGACCCAGACCTCGCGCCTCCGGCTCGGCACGGCCGTGACCGACGCCGTGCGCCATCACCCGGCCTCGCTGGCGCAGACGTTCCTCACGCTCGACCACCTCAGCCACGGCCGCGCCACCCTGGGCATCGGCGTCGGTGAGGCCGAGAACATCCTCCCGTTCGGCTTCGCCTTCGAGAAGCGGGCGTCACGGCTGATCGAGGCCGTCGAGATGATCCGGTTGCTCTGGTCCACGATCGACCCGGTGGACGTCAACGGCGAGTTCTGGACCCTCGACCAGGCGATCCTCGGCGCGGAGCCCTACGGCGAGAGCCCACCGGAGATCTGGATGGCGACGCACCGTCCGCGGGTGCTGGCGGCGACCGGCCGGCTGGCCGACGGGTGGCTGCCCAACATCATCGACCCGGGCGAGTACGGGCGGGCGCTCGCTGAGGTGCGCGCCGCGTCGGTCGCGGCCGGGCGCCCCGAGGATGCCGTCACCGCGGGGCTCTACGCCTGGATCGTCGTCGACGAGGACCGGGCGGCGGCCGAGCGGATGCTGGGGGGCCTGCTGCTGCGACTGGTGGCGCTGACGGCGCCGGCCGAGGAGTACGCGCGGGCCGGCGCCGAGCCGCCGTTCGGCGACGGCTGGGGGCTGGTGCACTACGTCCCGACGCGCTTCACCCGCGACGAGGCCCTCAGGATGGCCGCCGCCGTCCCGGAGGAGCTCCTGCGCCGGTACTTCATCTGGGGCACGCCCGACGACATCGTCGCGCGGCTCGCGACCTTCCGCGATGCAGGGCTCGAGCACGTGTACCTGGCCAACGTCACCGCGCTCGGCGATCCGGGCAAGGGGCCCGCCTCCGCTGCGGCGCTGGTGGACATCCTCCACGGACTGCGCCGCCTCACCCGGGTGTCCTGAGTCGGGGACTCGGGGGAGATCCACCCGGCAGGCAGGCGAATCCATGACTCCGGACGCCGGGCCTTCGTGGCCGCAGGGCCATGGAGTCGCGCCGCGCGCTGGAGGTCGCGCGCCGCGCGGGCCGGCGCGGGTGCGTCGCCCTGCGGCGGGGCACGTGTGACGGCGTCCGCTTTCGACCGCGGCCAAGGAGCCCCCGCTGCGCGGTCGAATAGCCTTCGCACCGATGTCCGGAAACGATCCGCATGATGCGCCCAGTGGGGCGATCGCCCCACTCGAGCCGCACGTCATCGTCTTGTTCGGGGCCACGGGCGATCTCGCCCGACGCAAGCTGCTCCCTGGCCTGCTGCACCTCTCGCGCGCAGGGCTCATGTCCGAGTTCCGCATCGTCGGCGTGTCGCTCGAGCCCCTCACGGACGAGGAGTTCCGCGTCTGGGCGCGCGCGGCCTGGGACGAGTTCGGCCGCGACACCATCGCCGATGACGATTGGACCGACTTCGCCAGCCGCCTCGCGTACGTGGATCAGGGCCAAGGCCCCGAGGGCCTGGCCCGAGCGGCCGGCGCCGCCGCCGCGCAGCTGGGGGGCGATCCCCGCTACCTCCACTACCTGAGCGTGCCGCCCTCGGCGGCACCGTCGGTCGTTCGCGTGCTGGACTCCGCGGGCCTGACCGAGAACGCGCGCATCATCATGGAGAAGCCGTTCGGCACCGACCTCGTGAGCGCCATCCGGCTCAACAACGAGGTCGAGGCGGTGTTCCCGGACGCCCAGGTCTTCCGCATCGACCACTTCCTGGGCAAGGAGGCGGCGCAGAACGTCCTCGCCCTGCGCTTCGCCAACGGACTGTTCGAGCCGATCTGGAACCGTCAGCACATCGACCACATCCAGATCGACGTGCCCGAGGCCCTCTCGGTGGGCACGCGCGGCGGCTTCTACGACGCCACCGGCGCCTACCGCGACATGGTCGTGACCCACCTGCTGCAGGTGCTCGCGTTCACCGCCATGGAGCCGCCCACCGCCCTGGAGCCGGTGGCGATCAACGAGGAGAAGAACAAGGTCTTCCGGTCGCTGGTGCCGATCCGTCCGGACAACGTGGTGCGCGGTCAGTACGTGGGCTACCGCGCGACCCCCGGCTGCGCCCTGGACTCCCAGACCGAGACCTTCATCGCGCTGCGCTGCACCATCGACAACTGGCGCTGGTCGGGCGTGCCCTTCTACCTGCGCACCGGAAAGCGGATGGCAGAGGGCGCGCGGATCATCTCGATCGCGTTCAAGGAGCCGCCGCGAAGCATGTTCCCGCCGGGCTCGGGGGTCGGCCACTTCGGCCCCGACCACCTCACGTTCGACCTGGCGGACGCCTCGCGGCTGTCGCTGTCGTTCTACGGCAAGCGCCCCGGACCGGGCATGCGGCTCGTCAAGCAGAGCCTCCAGTTCTCCCTCGCCGAGGAAGCCGATCACGTGGATCTGCTCGAGGCCTACGAGCGGCTGATCTACGACGCGATGATGGGCGACCACACGCTGTTCGCCAACGCAAAGGGCATCGAGCGGCTCTGGGAGGTCTCCCAGCCGTTGCTCGCCGATCCCCCGCCCGTGCTGCCCTACGAACAGGGGTCGTGGGGTCCGGCCGAGGCCATGAACGCGCTGCTCGCGCCCCACCGTTGGCGCCTGCCCTTCGAGCGGAAGTGGCGCGAGACCCGCCTGGTGTCGTAGGCGCGGGCGCCCGATCTACCGGAGTTCGGCCGCCGACGCGGACGTCCGCGGCGGCATTCCCGCGAACCACCCGGGCCTCCGGCGCCGCAGCAGCGCCGCCACGGCGAGGCCCGCCAGCGCGAGCGCTCCGAGCCCCCATGTCAGGTGGAGCGGCCAGCGCGCCCCTCCCGGCAGCCACCACTGCAGGTACAGCAGTGCGGCGCCCGAGGCCACGATCGCACCGACGCCGGCGAGTGCCGGCGAGGCCATCGGGATCAGGGCGAGGACCAGCAGTAGGTACCAGGGGTACGTGGGCGTGCTCAGCACGACCAGCACCAGCAGCAGCAGCAGTGAACGGTCGATGGCCCCGCGTACCGACGACGGGGGCCGCCACCAGCACCACGCCGCCACGCCGCCCATCGCCAGCGTCACCAGCCCCTGGTACCACTGCGCGGCGTCGACCGGCCCGAGCGGACCGGCGCCGAGGCGGCTCAGCCCGCCGAGCAGGTAGAAACGCTCGCCCGACGCGAAGCCCTCCTCCTGGAGGTAGCCCGGCAGGTAGCCCAGCACGCCGGTGCCCACGCCGAGGTAGGGCAGGTAGGCGACCACGGCGGTCAGCCCGAAGCCGGTGACGACGCTCCATCGCCTGCGACCGTTGACCCAGAGCAGCGCCGGCAGGATCGCCGCCGCATAGAATTTCGCCAGGGCCGCGGCCGCGGTCAGCGCGCCGCTCAGCAGCGGACGACGACCGACGTGGGCCAGCAGCGCGAGCATCATCAGCAGCACCGCGACGGCGTCCACGTGACCGCTGCGTCCCACCTCCAGGATCGCCAGGGGATGCCAGGCGTAGAGCACGACGCGGGCCGGCTGCAGCCCCAGGCGGACCAGCAGCAGGGCCATCGCGCCGATCGCGGCGATGTCGGCCAGCGCCATCGCGAGCTTGACCGCCGTCACGCTCGTCAGCCCGGCGAGGTTGAGCCCGAGGAAGGTCGCCTGCGCGACCGGCGGGTAGATCGTCGGCACCGACCTCCGGTTGATGTGGGGATACACCTCGGCGTCGCGCAGGGGCACCAGCGCCGCGGCGTCCGGTGCGTGACGGTAGGGGTTGACGAGCTCCGACTGGACTCTGCCGTCCCACACGTAGCGGTAGACGTCGCCGGACACGTCGGGCGCGTGGGGCACCAGCACCAGGCGCGCCGCGGCGGCGAACACGATCACGATCAGCAGCGCCGCGCGGCCCGGCGGGCGGCGCCACGCGACCCAGGCCAGAGCCAGCCCCGACAGTGCGAGCTGGCCGACGACGACGGTCGCGAAGGCGCCGGTGTGCTCGCGCGCGAGCGCCCAGGTGGACGACCACGCGGCGAGCGCCACCACCCCCACTCCCAGCGCCGCCAGCACCGCGAGGTCCGTGCTCCGCCGCCGGCCGGTCACGCGACGGTCTGGACCACTCCGCGGGCCCGCAGGCCGCGCTCGGCCGCACCGAAGTACTCGGCCACGTCTCCCTGGGTGGCGACCCAGGCGAGGTAGCGCGCGACGCCCTCCGGGAGCGACACCGTCGGCGCCCACCCGGCGCCGCGCGCCCGGGCGATGTCGGACGTGAGGTGCCGCATCTCGCCCGGCCGGAACTCGCCGCGTTCCTCGGGCGCGAGCGGCGATCCGAGGGCCTCGCCCACCAGGCGGGCGATGTCGCCGACAGGAGTGCCGACCCCGCTCCCGATGTTGACCGGCAGGCCGTCCACTGCGTCGGTGGTGGCGGCGATCAGGTTGGCCCGCGCCACGTCCTCCACGAACACCAGGTCGCGCGTCTGGCGTCCGTCCTCGTAGAGCACCGGCGCCAGCCCGTTGAGGATCCGCGTCGCGAAGATGGCGATCAGCCCGGTGTACGGGTTGAGCAGCGACTGCCGCGGGCCGTAGGTGCAGGAGTAGCGCAGGGCGACGGCCGGGATCCCGGTCTGGCGGCTCCACGCCAGCGTCAGTCGCTCCTGGTCGACCTTGGTGATCGCGTAGGTGTTCTCGCCGCCGATCGGAGCGCTCTCGGGGGTCGGCACGGCCGTCGTCGCGGCCCCGCATCCCGGGCAGCGCGGTGCGAACATCCCGGCGCGCATGTCGGCGTCGTCACGGGGCAGCGGGTCGACGCGTCCATGCTCCGGGCACGCCGCCGCACCCTCGCGATAGACGGCCTGCGACGACGCCACGACCACCTTGCGCACGGGCAGGCGATCATCGCGGATCAGCTCCAGCAGGCGCGCGGTGCCGAGGCTGTTGACCTCGACGAACTTCGCGATCTCGGGCATGTACCCGCCGTAGGCGGCCTGGTGGAAGACCACGTCGACGTCCTCGAGGGCGGCGCGCAGCTGCGACGGGTCACGCACGTCGGCGTGGCGGAAGTCGATGCGCGGATCGATCCAGGCCGGCCGGCGCCCCCGGTGGGTGGTCTGCTCGAGGCTGTCGAGCACGCGCACCGACCAGCCCTCCGCGAGCAGCAGGTCGGCGACGTGGGAGCCGATCAGGCCGGCCCCCCCGGTCACGAGCGCGCGCCTAGACAACGGTGACCGCGAGCCGGTGGTAGCCCGCCGCCCCCGACGGGTCGATGCCCTGCACCTTCGCGCTCTGGGGCGTCCCGTCGCCGTCGACCGCGCGCACCACCAGCTCGTGGGTTCCGGGGCGCGCGCGCCACGGCAGGCTCCAGAGCGTCCAGGCGATCTTCGAGGGGTTGTAGTCGATCCGGGCGGGGCGCCAGGCGCGCCCGCCGTTGACGCTCACCTCGACGGCGGAGATGCCCCTGTCGCCGGCGAAGGCGACGCCCGCCAGGGTCATCGCTCCCGCCGGGATCCGGGCGTCCCGGCGCAGCCCGAAGAAGCGGGACATCGTCTGCACGTGGTTGGCCTTCCAGCCCTGGCGGCCGTAATAGCCCTCCGACTCGTGGTCCGCGATCTCGACGCGGGTGATCCACTTGACGCTGACCTCGCCGTACGAGCCGGGTGCCAGCAGCCGCGCCGGGTAGCCGTGGCGATCGTCCAGGGGCGCGCCGTTCATCTCGTAGGCGATCACCGCGATGGGGCGCATCGCCCGCTCCATCGACATCTCGTTGGTGAAGCCGTTGACGCCGTGGAAGAAGGCCTGCACCGCTCCCTCGCGCGGCCGTGACGCGGCGATCAGGTCCGCGAGGCGCACGCCGGTCCACTCCGCGTTGCTGATCAGTCCCCCGCCGACCGAGTTGCTGATGCACTCCAGGGTCTGCGTCTGGTGGACGGGGGCCATCGCGCGCAGATCGGCCAGCGTGTACGAGCGCGGGTGCTCCACGTGCCCGGTCACCTCGAGCCGCCACGACCCGGCGTCCACGCGGGGATCGATGAGGTTCTTGGTGACCGAGTAGAACTTGGGCGTGGGGGTGACCTCGCTGAGATCGCCGGGGCGCAGGCTCATCCCGTCGTAGCCGAAGGTGCCGCGCCGGTAGAGGGCCCGCATCGCGCCCAGCGCGCCGACCGCGGCCACGACACCCACGCCGCCCACCAGGAACGCCCGGCGGGCGATCGGGGGGCCCGACCCGGAATCACCGGCCGGCTCCGGCGTCGCGGTCGAGGTCAGCATCCGGTGGAACACCTCGAGGGCGATCAGGAAGATCGCGAACGAGGCGGTCAGCCCGGCGATGGTGGCGAGGCGCGCCGGGCCCAGCGGCAGGCCCCGGTAGTTCGCGTCGAGCTCGGGCCAGAGCGCGCCGATCAGCACCACCAGGAGCACGGCCGTCACCGCGCTGACGGTGACGATCGGGCGTGCCGTCGGGCGCCACCAGGCGACGCTCGTGCCGGGCGGGCGGCGGCTCCGGCGCTCGACCAGCGCACCGTGCAGGGCGCCCAGCGCCGCGGCGGTGGCGAGCTGACCCGCGAAGGCCGAGAAGTAGCCGATCTGCTTGGCCTGGATCGGCCCGCCCAGGGCGGCCAGCAGGTCGAGGAAGCGACCCACCGGGATCATGGGCAGCACGCGATCGCTGACCAGTTCGGTCGGCAGGGGCACCCCGGCCAGAATCCGCAGCAGCAGGGTCACGAGCACCATCACGGCGCCCGCCGCGAGGCCCGCGAGCAGACCGAGTCCCAGCGCCCGCCTCATCGGGCCCGCACCGCCGTGGTCATCGCGGCGAGGGCCCGGCGCGTCGCGGGCATGTCCTCCGCGGCGGCGGCGGCCGCCGCGAGACGATCCAGATCCGCGACCTCGTCCACGTCGAAGGCCGGCTCCACCAGGTCAACCGTGCATCCGGCCTCGACCGCCCGGACGACGACCGAGCCGAGCACGTCGTGGGTGCTCATGCGCACGCCGGCGAGCACGTCGTGCCAGCCGCGCATCCCGATCAGGTAGTACCCGCCGTCGTGCGTCGGCCCGAGGACGAGGTCGCTGTGCTCCAGCCGGCGGAAGGCATCGGCGACGGTCGCGACACCGATCTGCGGGGAGTCCGACGCGATCAGCACCGTCCGCGTCTCACCGCGCGCGGCAGCGCCACGGAACAGGGACCGCTGGCGCTCGGTCCAATCGCCCGGTCCCTGATCCACCACGACGGGCACGGCGCCCGGCTCCGCGACGATCGGTGCCAGCCGCGCCCACGCGCCGGCCGGCGTCACGAACCACCCGACCCGAAAGGGCGCGTCGGCGAATCGTCGTCCGAGATCGCTCAGGAAGCCGCGATAGAGGGCGACCGCCGCGGAGTCGCCGACGCCTGCGGCGAGCCGCGTCTTGACCAGCCCGGGCACCGGCGCCTTGGCCGCGATGAAGCAGCGGTCGCTCACGGCCGGGCCGCCTCGGGCCGCCAGCGCGAGTGGCGGGCGATCGCCGAGAGCATCCCCCAGCCCGCCCCGAGCGCGCCGCGCAGCGTGCCGCTCACCTTGGAGGTGCCCGCGCGCCGCCGGTAGGTCACCGGGACCTCGTTGTAGCGCAGCCCGTGGCGGGCCGCCTTGACCATCATCTCGACCGACCATCCGTAGGTCATCTCGGTCATCCCGAGGGCCTCGAGGTCGGCCCGGCGGATCGCCCGCATCGGCCCGACATCGGTCGCGCGCAGGCCGTGCAGACGCAGGAGGGCCGTGGCGACGCGGTTGCCCAGCACCTGCTGCGGCGTCATCGCGCCGGCCTCCCTCTGGCCGAGGGCGCGCGAGCCCACCACCAGGTCGGCGTCGCCGGCGAACAGGGGCGCGAGCACGCGCGGGACGTCGCCGGGATGGTCCGCGCCGTCGCCGTCGAGGAGCAGGATCACGTCGGCCGTCGTCGCCGCGACCCCGGCGCGGCAGGCGCGACCGTAGCCACGGCGGGGCTCGGGCACGACCCGCGCGCCGGCCGCGCCGGCGAGCGCGGCCGTCCGGTCGGTCGATCCGTTGTCGACCACGATCACCTCGTCGATGGCCGGCTGGGCCCGCAGCGCGCGCACGACGGCCGGGATCGCCGCGGCCTCGTCGAGCGCGGGCACCACGGCGGCGACCGTGGGGCGGGCCACCGCGCTCACGCCGCTTCCAGCGTCCGCGCCGTCGGCCCCCAGCCGTCGGTGAACCGTCCGACGCGGTGAAGGGCGTCGTCCAGCTCGGCCACGCCGAATCCGATGCGCACGTGGTTGCCCCGCGTTCCATAGACCGCTCCGGGCAGCACCAGCACGCCCTCCGCGTCGCGCAGCCCGCGCGCGAAGGCGCTCGCCGATATGGCGGCCGCCAGCCGGACGAAGCCGGTGCTCCCGGCGCGCGGTGGCACCCAGTCGAACACCGCCTCGCGCTCGCGCAGGAACCCTTCCAGCAGCAGGAAGTTGCGGTCCAGCAGCCGGCGCGAGCGCGCGAGTACCGTGTCCCGCGCGCGCAGGGCGATGGTGCCGAGCACCTGGCTCGGCGCCGCGCCGCAGCCCGACAGGTAGTCCTTCATCGCGGCCGCGCGGGCGAGCAGCGGCGCGTCGTGGCCCACCGCCCAGCCGATGCGCAGCCCGGCAAGCCCGAAGGCCTTCGACAACCCGCCGAGGCTGACGGCGTGCTCGGAGGCGTCGGCCGCCGCGGGCAGCCGGTCGCGCGGATCGCGCTCCAGCAACCGGTAGGCCTCGTCGCAGAGCACCCGCGCTCCGGCCCGGGCGGCCATCTCCAGCACCTCGTGGAAGCCGACGGCGTCCGGGAGCGCCCCGGTGGGGTTGTGGGGCCAGTTGAGGATCACCAGCCGCGTCGGCGCGTCGAGGGCCTCCCGCAGCGCGTCGACCGGCAGGCGCCAGCCATCCTCCTCGTCGAGGGGGACGAGCGCGAGGTCGGCCCCGATCGCCCGCGCCACGGCGTGCAGCGATCCGTAGGCCGGGGTGACGGCGACGATGCGGTCGCCGGCCTCCGCCATCACGTTCACCATCACGAAGATCGCCTCGTCGATGCCGGCGAAGCAGAGCACCTCGTCGGTGGCGACGCTCGCGTAGAGGCCGGCGATCTCGGCGCGCAGCAGCGGGTCGCCGCGCGAGTCGGCGTAGCCCAGGTCGAGGCCGCCCCACCGGCCGAGGTCGTCAGGGTCCGCCAGCGCGAGCAGCTCGTCCAGCCGCCACGCCTGAACGTCCGACGAGCTCAGCAGATGCCGCATCGAGGGGGCCCACCGGGCGACGTAGCTGCTGATGGCGGGGGCGGGAAGGCGCACTCGGCGCATCCTTCCCGAACGATCTGAACAGACCCTTACGCGCGCTCACCCCCGAAGTTCACCCGCTTCGATCTTGACGCGGGCGGGGGCGGATGGCTTTGATCCAGCGGACCCACCCTCGCCTCGAGAGAGCGGAGCACCCTTGGCACTCCATCCCATCAAGAAGTCCGACGACCCCGCATCAGAGGAGGACGTCTACGCCTCCACGGATCTCTCGAAGAGCGCGCCGAAGTACCGGATGCCCGACGGCGAACTGGAGCCCCGGGACGCCCTCTCGCTGGTGGTCGACGAGCTGATGGTGGAGGGCAACTCGCGCCTCAACCTGGCGACGTTCTGCCAGACGTGGCTCGAGCCCGAGGTCGCGGTGCTGATGACCAAGACCTACGACAAGAACATGATCGACAAGGACGAGTATCCGCAGACGGCCGAGATCGAGCTGCGGTGCGTCAACATGCTCGCCGACCTCTGGAACGCCCCAGACGCCCGCAACACCGTGGGCACGTCCACCACGGGCTCGAGCGAGGCCTGCATGCTCGGCGGCATGGCCCTGCTGCGGCAGTGGCGCGCGCGCCGGCGCGCGGCGGGCCTCCCCACCGACAAGCCCAACATCGTGATGGGCGTCAACGTGCAGGTGTGCTGGCACAAGTTCGCCGCCTACTGGGACGTGGAGCAGCGGCTGGTGCCCATGGAGGGCGAGCGTTTCCTGATCGGCCCGGAGGAGGCCATCGCCCTCTGCGACGAGAACACGATCGGCGTGGTCGGCATCCTCGGCTCGACCTTCACCGGCGAGTACGAGCCGATCCTCGAGATCTCCGCCGCCCTCGACAATCTCCAGGCCCAGACCGGGCTCGACATCCCGATCCATGTCAACGGCGCGAGCGGCGGCTTCGTGGCCCCCTTCATCCAGCCCGACCTGAAGTGGGACTTCCGCCTGGAGCGGGTCAAGTCGATCAACGCCTCGGGCCACAAGTACGGCCTGGCGCCGCTCGGCGTGGGCTGGATCATCTGGCGGGACGCGGCCGAGCTGCCCGACGAGCTGGTCTTCAAGGTCAACTACCTCGGCGGCGAAATGCCGACCTTCGCGATCAACTTCTCGCGTCCGGCGAGTCAGATCGTGGCCCAGTACTACAACTTCATCCGCCTCGGCCGCGAGGGCTATCGAAAGATCCAGCAGGCATCGCAGGACGTGGCCGTCTTCCTCTCCGCCGAGATCGAGAAGCTGGGCCCGTTCGAGATCATCGCCCGCGGCACCGATCTCCCGATCGTCGCGTGGAAGCTCAAGGAGGGCGCCAACTTCACCCTCTTCGAGTTCTCCGACAGCGTGCGCTCGCACGGCTGGCAGCTGCCGGCCTACTCGATGCCCGCCAACCGCACCGACCTCGCGATCTGCCGCATCGTCGTGCGCCACGGCTTCAGCCGGGACCTCGCCGGCCTGCTGCTGCGCGACATGAGGCAGGTGCTCGAGCGCTTCGCCGCGGAGCCCGATCGCAGCCCCTCGAAGATCGCGGTCGAGGGTTTCAGCCACTCCTAGCGTGAAGAAGCAGGGGTTCGTCACGGGGCCGCCGGCGTGGCGGCTCCGTGAGAGCGCGGGCCCGCACGGCTTCGTGACGCGCCAGGTGTTCGAGGACGAGTCCGGCGCGCTGCTCGAGTGGACCTCGCGCCGTCATCGCAAGGGCCTCGGCCTGCGCGTCGCGTCGGACACGGCGACCACCGTGCAGGTCGGGTTGCGCGACTCGCTGGCGTACCACGGGCTCAACTGGTGGATCGGCTGGCTCTTCATCATCGGGTCGGCCTGCTTCGCGCTGGGATCGACGCCCTTCTACGGCAGCCACATCCAGGCGAGCATCGACGGCGTCACGTTCTTCGTCGGGTCGCTGTTCTTCACGGGCGCGGCGCTGCTGCAGCACATCCAGACGGTCACCGCCGACCGGGGCATCGGCGGGTATGCGGAGAGCCGTCCGATCCCGCTGCTGCGCCTGATGATGGCGCCCACGCGGATCGACTGGTGGGCGACCGCGGTCCAGCTCATCGGGACCCTGTGGTTCAACGTGACCACCTTCGCCGCGCTCAACGACACGCTCAACGTCCAGCAACAGCAGTTGCGCGTGTGGACCCCCGACGCGCTCGGCTCGGTCTGCTTCCTCATCGCCAGCTACCTCGCCCTCGCCGAGGTCGGCCACGCCGCCCTCAGCTGGCGACCGCACGACCGGGGGTGGCGGATCTCCGCGCTCAACATGCTCGGCTCGATCTTCTTCGGAATCTCCGCGATCGCCTCGTTCATCCTCCCGAGTGGCGATCTGGTGAGCATCGAGGCCACCAACCTGTTCACGTTCCTGGGCGCGATCTGCTTCCTCGCGGGCGCCTGGCTGCTGCTCCCCGAGGCGGCCGAAAGTGCGATGGGTGACAAAGTGGACCGCTAGGTCCGTTTGGTCTACCGTGGCAAACGGACCGTCTTCTCCGTTTCCATCCGGGAGTTTTTCGTGAGCACCGCCCCACCCTCCACGGCCCCGGCCGACAACCGGCGCTGGTTCGTCCTCGTCCTCGTCTGCATCGCGCAGTTCATGGTCGTCCTGGACGCCACCATCACCAACGTGGCACTTCCGTCGATCCAGACCGGCCTCGATTTCTCACCCACCTCGCTGCAGTGGGTGGTCAACGCCTACACGCTGGCGTTCGGTGGATTCCTGCTGCTGGGCGGCCGGGCCGCCGACTTCGTCGGCCGCCGCCGCCTGTTCGTGCTCGGCATCATCGTGTTCACCGGCGCCTCCCTGGCCTGCGGGCTCGCCCCGTCGTCCGAGTTCCTCATCTTCGCCCGCGCCCTCCAGGGCCTCGGCGCGGCGATGGTCTCCCCGGCCGCGCTGTCGATCGTGACCACCACCTTCCGCGAGGGGCCCGAGCGCACCAAGGCGCTCAGCGTCTGGGCCGCGATCGCCGTCGGCGGCGCCGCGGTCGGCCTGCTGCTCGGCGGCATCCTCACCGAGTACCTGTCCTGGGAGTGGGTGTTCTTCGTCAACGTGCCGGTCGGCGTCCTGGCGATCCTGCTGTCCCTGCGGTTCATCCCGGAGTCGCGGGCCCTCGACACGAAGGGCGTCAACGTGCTCGGCGCGATCAGCGTCACCGCGGGCATGACCCTGCTCGTCTACACGATCGTCAAGACCCAGGACTACGGCTGGCTCTCGGCCGAGACCATCGGCATGTTCATCGGCTCCGTGGTCCTCCTGACCGCCTTCGTGCTGATCGAGCTCCGCTCCAAGGCGCCTCTCGTGCGCCTGAGCATCTTCAGGCAGCGCTCGCTGACGGGCGCCAACCTGGCGATGCTGGCGGTGACCGGCGGCATGTTCGCGGTCTTCTACTTCGCCTCGCTGTACGTGCAGCAGACCCTCGGGTTCACCCCCGTGCAGGCCGGCCTCGCCTTCCTGCCGCTGACGGCGGGCATCATCCTGTTCTCGGTCATCGCGCAGCAGTTGATCGGTCGCATCGGCGTGCTGCCGGTCGCCCTCACCGGCATGGCCGTCGCGGCCGTGGGCCTGATCTTCCTGGCCCAGATCCCGGTGGACGGCACATACGTCGCCGACGTGCTGCCCGGCATCCTGATCATGTCGGCCGGTCTCGGGCTCACGTTCGTCCCGATGACCCTGATCGCCACGACGGGGGTCAGCGACACCGACGCCGGTCTCGCCTCGGGACTCTTCAACTCGTCGCAGCAGATCGGAGGGGCCCTGGGCCTCGCGATCCTCTCGACGGTCGCGGCGAGCACCACGACCGACGCGCTGCCCGACGGGGTGCCGAGTCCTGCCGCGCAATCCTCCGCCCTGGTGGAGGGCTTCCAGGCGGCGTTCACCGTCGCCGCGGGGCTCATGGCGCTGGGCGTCGTCATCACCGCCCTGCTGGTGCGCCGCCGTGACGTGGCGGTGATCCGCGAGCTGGACACCGTCGTGGTGGGCGATGCCTAATCCGCTGAGATCCGACGCGCGCCGCAACCGGGAGCTGATCCTGGCGGCCGCGTCGGACCTCTTCGCCGAGTCCGGCGCCGATCTCTCGATCGACGAGATCGCGCGCCGGGCGGGCGTGGGCCACGCCACGATCTTCCGCCGGTTCCCGACCAAGGACGACCTGATCCTGGCGATGATCGAGCAGCGGATGGGCGAGATGATCGCGGTGCTCGAGGAGTGCGCCCGCAACGACGACGCCTGGGAGGGCCTGGCCGAGGCGATGGCGCACGTGGCCGAGCGGCAGGCCATGGACCGGGGTCTCACCGATTCGACCAAGTCCCGGGTGGTCAGCGCGCCCAACCTGCAGGAGGCGCGCGGGCGGCTGATCGCCCCGATCGCCGACCTGCTCCAGCGCGCCCAGGCCGCCGGGCAGGTGCGCCCCGACCTCGCGCCCGAGGACGTGTTCTTCCTCATCGCCGGCGCGGCCAACGCCTCACCCTGCCGGTTCGAGATCCCCGGGCTCTGGCGGCGCTACCTGGGGGTGATCCTCGACGGCATGCGGCCCGAGGGCGCATCGCTGCTCGACCCGTCGGCGCCCCGGCTCTGTCAGATCGAGGACGCCTTCGAGGCGGCGGCGGAGCGGTCGGCGGCCCCGGCGTCGTGAAAGACGCGCTCGAGTGCTTCGAGGGCCTGCAGCACGGCCCCGCGGTCATCGGTGTCGAGGCGCTCGAGCAGCCCGCGTATGCGGCGGCGGGAGTAGTCGTTGGCCTCGTCCATCACGCTCCGTCCCGCCGCGGTCAGCGCCACCGGCCGCCGCCTGCGGTCGCCGCCATCCTCACGCGACGGCCGCTCGACCCACCCCTCGCGCTCGAGCGTCTGCACCATCCGGGTGGCGGTGCTGAGAGCCACGCCGGTGGTGGCCGCGAGGGCCGACATGGTCAGCGGCCCGTCAGCCAGCGCGATCATCGTGATGTGCTGGGGGGTGCTCAGCCGCTCGCCCGGGGTGGCGCCCTCGGCGCGACGCTCCTGGCGGGCCAGGATCAGCGGCGCGGCCACGTCGCGCAGGCGCGCGAAGGCGTCGACGAGCGGCTCGAGGCCAGGGTCCTTCATTGCTTGTAGTATGCAAGCATCTTTGAGCCGAATCGTCGCGAGGGGAAGAAACGATAGCCAGCGCTGAAGCTCGCCGGGTGGGGCCGATGTTCACGCTCACCCTGCTCGCCGTGGTGTGCGTCTCGTACGTGCTCCAGCAGACGCTCGTGGTGCCCGCCCTTCCGACCATCGGGCGCGACCTCAACACCAGCACCACCTGGGCGACGTGGATCTTCACGGGGTTCCTGCTCTCGTCGGCGGTCGCGACGCCCCTGATCGGCAAGCTCGGCGACACCTACGGCAAGAAGCGCCTCCTGGTGATCGTGATGGTCATCTTCGCCGTGGGCACGATCGGGGCCGCCCTCTCCACGTCGATCGCGATGCTGATCCTCGCCCGTGCGCTGCAGGGCGCCGCCGGCGCCATCTTCCCGCTCGCGTTCGGCATCGTGCGCGACGAGATGCCGCCGGAGAAGGTGGGGATGGCGCTCGGCCTGCTGTCGGCCACCCTCGGCATCGGTGCCGGGATCGGCCTGGTGCTGAGCGGCGTCGTGCTCGAGAGCTTCTCATGGCAGTGGCTGTTCTGGTTCGGCGCGGTGCCCGTGATCGCGGTGCTCGGGCCGGTCTGGTTCCTGCTCCCCGAGTCACGGGTGCGCACCCCCTCGCGCGTGGACTGGTGGGGGGCGATCACCATGTCCGCCGGGCTCGCGGCACTGCTGATCGCCCTGAGCGAGGGCGAGACCTGGGGGTGGTTGAGCGCGGCCACCCTCGGTCTGTTCGCCGCGTCGATCGTGGTGCTCGTGCTGTGGGTGTGGGTCGAGCTCAGGGTCCCCGAGCCGATGATCCAGATCGGGATGATGCGCGACCGGGCCGTGCTCTGGGCCAACATCGTCGCGGTCATCGTCGGCTTCGCCATGTACGGCACCTTCCTGCTGGTGCCGACCTTCGTGGAGATGGGCGCCGGACTGCCCGACCCCCTCGCCTCCCGGATCACCTACGGCTTCGGCGCGAGCGTGATCGTCGCGGGCCTCTTCCTGCTGCCGTCGTCGCTGGCGATGCTGATCGTCGGGCCGATGGGCGGCGCGCTCGAGCCGCGGCTCGGGGCCAAGGCGCTGACCGGCGTGGGGAGCGTCGTGCTCGGGCTCGGCGGGCTGATGCTGGCCCTGCTGCACAGCGAGGGCTGGGAGATCGTCCTCGCGATGACCTTCATCGGCATCGGCGTGGCGCTCGTCTACGCCATGCTCGCGAAGCTGATCATCGACGCCGTGCCTCCGGAGGTGACCGGCGTCGCGATCGGCGTCAACACGGTCATGCGCACCATCGGCGGGGTCATCGGAGCGCAGGTCGGCGCGGCGCTGCTGAGCGCCATCACGATCTCGGGCACTGGCCTTCCCGCCGAGGACGCCTTCACGGCGACCTTCCTGCTGGCCGCGGGCGTCGCCTTCGTCGGGGCCATCGCCATCCTCCGTATCCCGGGGCGCGGGCAGCGCGCGGGCGCCCCGGTGTTCGAGTCGGCCTCGGCCCCGACGCGGGCCGGTTAGCGAGACGCCCACGTCGAGCGAGCTCTGGACCAGGTTGCTCCGGCTGCCCATGCCCGCCGTGGCGCGCAGACCCGGCCGAGAGTCCCGTGCGAGGTCAGCCGGAGAGCTGCGGGGCTCCGGCCGGCGGGGTCTCGTGAGCCACCACGACCGGCCGCCATGGGACCACCTGGCGGAAGGCGCGGCTGCCCACCAGCAGCACGAAGGCGGCGATGGCCACGGCCACGCACGAGAACGCGGTGAGCGTGGCCGGGAGACCGATCTGGTCAGCCATGTAGCCCAGGGCGACGGTCGGGATGGTGCCCGCGTAGGCGCAGCAGTAGAGCAGCGACATCAGCTTGCCGCGCTGCTCGATGGGGACGATCGTTCCACAGATGACCGTGCCGCCGAAGAGGATGAAGCCGTTGGTGACGCCGATGATGCTGACCGCGAAGAGGACCACGTAGATGCTGTCCAGCTGCGAGGAGGCGACGATCAGGAAGGACAGCAGCGACGAGGTCGACACCCCGATCATGATCGCCTTGCGCGGGTCCAGCCCGCGTGCGAGGAAGGGCGCGAGGCCGCCCAGCGCGAGGGTGAGGAAGCCGATCAGCCCGACCACCGCCAGGTTGCGCACATTGAGCGTGTCGAAGACGAAGATCGGGACCACCGAGAGGAAGGTGCCCTCGATGAAGCTCATCAGGAACGTGGCCGGCGCGACGAAGGTCATGAAGCCGAAGGCCTGACCGCTCGGGACGCCGATGCGGATGCGGAAGGGCCCCGGCTCCTTCTGGCGCATGAGCGTCTCGGACGCGGTGGACACCAGCAGGATGCCCACCAGCATCAACAGGACGTGAGCCTCGAAGGGCGTGTGGCGCGGGTTGGGGCCGTACTGGGCCAGGATCCCCGCGAAGCCGGGGCCGAGTCCGAAGCCGAGGCGGAAGAAGACGCCCGCCAGGGCGGCGGCCAGCGCCTTGCTGTCGTCGCGCGCGTGGTCCACGACGAAGGCGGCCCCGACGCCCAGGAAGCCGCCGATCGCCAGGCCCTGGAGCACCCGCCCGGCGAACAGCAGCGGCACCGACTCGGCGAGGGCGAAGACCACTGACGCGAGCGTCATCGTGACCATGGCCGGGATCAGCAGGCGCTTTCGTCCGAGCCGGTCGCTGAGGTTGCCGGCGATCAGCATCGTGGGGACGACCGTGATCGTGTAGGTCACGAACAGCAGCGTCGCCGTGCCCGTCGAGATGTTGAAGTGCTGCTGATAGAGCGGCAGCAAGGGCGTCAGCGTGCTCGTGCCCATCGTGAGCACGAGGAGCCCGATCAGCGCCTTCCACGATCCCAGCGTCACCGCGCGTCTCCCGGCGCGTGCCCCCGTCGAAACATGCCGGTCAAAATAACAGACGCTCGCGTTTGCGAATGGCGAGCGCCGCCATCAGCCGATCAGGCGGGAAATCTCCGAGGGGCGTTCCACCGGCAGCAGATGGCCGGCGCCCGGCACCTCGTGCAGCGCGGCACCCAGCCGGTCGGCGAGGGCGCGGGCGTGCGCCGCCTCCGGGTCGCGATCGCCCACCACCAGCCGCACCGGCGTGGTGGTGCCCGCGGCCCAGGTGTCGGAGGAGGGCGTGGCATCGGTCGCCCAGGCGGCGCGGTCGGTCCGTCGCAGCCGGTCGCGCACATATCGCACCAGGGGAGCGTCGGCGGCCAGGCTCTCGGGCGTCAGCCACGAGGTCATCACGGCGACCGGGTCCGGGGCCGTGGACGGGGTCAGCGGGGCCACGAGCGTGATCACCGCGACGCGGTCGCCCAGGCGGCGGGCCGCGGCGTGGGCGACCGCCGCCCCGGTGCCGGCGCCCACCAGCTCCACGGGTCCGTCGCCGAGCGTGTCGATCAGCGCCAGCAGGTCGTCGGCCAGGGCGCTTCCGGCCCCCGCCGGCGCACCGGCCGCGCCCCCGTGGCCGCGCAGGTCGTGAGCCACCAGACGCCGCTCGCCGGCGATGGCCCGGATCACGTCGCGCCACACCAGGCGGTCCAGGCCGAGCGGGTGCACCAGCACGATCGGCGTGCCCTCGCCACCGGTGTCGGTGACCAGGGTCTCGTGATCGCCGAGGGGCGTGCGCACGGCGGGAAGCGGAAGCGGCAGCCCGCGCTCCTCAATCGCCTCGCGCACGGCGCGGAGCCCGTTGAGCGCGCGCGGGAAGCCGGCGTACGGCGCGATCTGCTCGCACATCGCCACCAGCTCGTCCCCGTCGATGCCGCATTCGAGCGCCGCGGGGATGTGCAGCTTCAGCTGGGGCTCGGCCCCGCCGATCGCGCACAGGACGGCCACCGTCACCAGCTCGCGCTGCGCGGCCGACAGGCTGGAGCGCGAGAAGACGTCGGCGAAGATGAACTCCTGCACCCCGTCGGCGAGCACGGGCGAGGCCTCGCGCACCCGCCCCGTGGCGACGGGTCCGCGCCCGCCGGTCGCCCGCGAGAACTCACGCTCGCCCACCGTCGTGCGGTCCATGCGGCTCCACCCCGTGATCGACACCGGGCCAGAGCGTATGGCACTCCGGCTCTCAGGTGAGCCCGCGCGCCCTCGCCACGAACCAGCCGTTCACGTTGTTGCAGCGCACCTCGCGCGGACGCTCGTTGACGTAGGTGTAGATCGGCCTGCGCTGGTAGGTCACCTGGCGCCGGCCGTCGCGCCGCACGATCGTCCCGAAGCGTCCCTTCACGCCCGCGATCCTGGCGGGCACGCGGGCGCGTCGCGGGATGATCAGCGGCGGCCAGGCCCGGGCGCAGGCCCCGGTGCAGCGCACCCGTCCGGGCCGCTCGCGGTTCCACCAGTAGAGGGCCTGACCGGACCGGGTGACCAGCACCTTGCCGAAGCTGGCGTGTTTGAAGGTGGACACCGGCCGGACGACGGGAGCCGGCTTGGCGGACGCCGCCGCCGGCGCGATCACGACCGCAGCGGCAAGGACGAGCGGCAGCGCATGGCGGGACCAACGCATCGGGACCTCCGGGATCGACGATGCGCCCCACCGTAGAGACAGATGGTTACGGGGGTCTTACCGAGGCGGCGTTCACTAGGCTGGCCCGGTGAGCGACCCCCGCATCGACGGACTCGCGCGCCTGGCCGTCGAGGTCGGCGCCAACGTCCAGCACGACCAGGTGGTCTCGGTCAGCGGCCGGCCGGGCCAGGAGGATCTGGTGCGCGCGATCGTGGCCGCGGCCTACGACCGCGGCGCGAGGTTCGTGGACGTCGGCTGGTTCGATCCCCACGTCAAGCTGGCCCGCCTCCAGCGCGCCGCGGAGGACACCCTCGACTGGGTGCCGCCCTGGTACGGGGCGCGGATCGTCGAGATCGGGAGGATGGCCGGCGCCACCATCGCGCTGGCCGGCCCCACCGCGCCGGGGCTCTTCGACGACATCGACCCGGCGCGCGCGGGGAAGGACCGCCTGCCCTCGGTGGCCGAGGGTGTCGCCGTGATCATGGGCGGCCAGGTCAACTGGACCGTGGTGCCCTGCCCCAACCCGGCCTGGGCGGGCGTCGTGTTCCCCGGCCGCGGCCCCGGGGAGGCGCTCGAGCTGCTGTGGACCCAGATCGCCCACATCTGCCGCCTCGACGAGCCCGACCCCGCCGCGGCGTGGCGCGCCCGCGGGGCGGAGCTGGAGGCCTCGGCACGCCGGCTCAACGAGAAGCGCCTCTCGGCGCTGCGCTTCGTGGGCCCGGGCACCGACCTGACGGTCGGGCTGCTGGAGGGCTCCAACTGGGTGGGCGGCGGCGACCGCCGGGCCGACGGGCTGCCGCACCTTCCCAACATCCCCACCGAGGAGGTGTTCACCACCCCCGACCCGACCCGCACGGAGGGCGTGGTGACCGCCACCCGGCCGCTCGACCTGGGCGGCACCGTGGTCAACGGGTTGAAGGTGCGCTTCGCGGGCGGGCGGGCGGTGGAGATCACCGCCGACACCGGCGCCGACATCCTGCGCTCGCGGGCGGCCCTCGACGACGGCGCCGCGCGCCTCGGCGAGGTGGCCCTGGTGGACGGCAGCGGCCGCATCGGCCCGCTCGGCACGGTCTTCTTCGACACCCTGCTCGACGAGAACGCGGCGAGCCACATCGCCCTCGGCGCCGGCTACCCCAAGGGCGCCTCCCCCGAGGACGCGGAGCGCATCAACACGAGCGAGATCCACATCGACTTCATGATCGGCGGCCCCGACGTGACGGTGTTCGGCGTGGATGCCGACGGCGCCGAGTCGCCGGTGCTCGAGAACCTGACCTGGTCAGACTCCGCGCAGTAGGCCGCCGTCCACGGGGATCGCGACCCCGGTGACGTACGAGGCCCGGTCGCTGCACAGGAAGGCCGCGACCGCGGCGATCTCCTCCACCTCGCCGGTCCGTTTCGCGGGAACCTGCGCGCGCGCGGACTCCTCGGCGGCCTCGGCCGAGCCCGACAGGCGCGTCAGCCGGTCCGTGAGGATCCGCCCCGGCAGCACCGTGTTGAGCGTGACCCCGTCGGCGGCGACCTGGCCGGCGATCGTCTTCCACGCCGCGAGCGCCGCCGAGCGCTCGGCGTTGGAGAGCATCAGGCGATCGATCGGCTCGCGCACCGAGGTGGAGGCCACGTTGAGCACCCGGCCCCACCCGCGCTCGCGCATGCCGGGCATCACCGCGCCCACCAGGGCGAGCGGCGCCTGCACCAGCGCGCGGTGGGCGGCCTCCCATTGGCCGGTCGAGAAGCCGAGCGGATCCGCCCCGGCCGGAGGCCCGCCGGTGTTGCACACCAGCACCTCGACCGGCCCGGCCAGGGAGGTCTCCACCGCCGCGATCAGGCCGGGCGCGCCGTCGAGGTCGGCACTGTCCCAGACGAAGCCGGTGGCGCCGATCTGCGACGCCGTCTCGTCGATCCGCTCCCGCGACCGCGACGCGATGGCCACCCGCGCGCCCTCGGCGACCAGCGCGGAGGCGATGCCGCGGCCGATCCCCGACGACGCCCCGGTGACGAGCGCGACACGGTCGGTGAGCCCCAGGTGCATGCCGGGAGAGCCTAACCCCGCTGCTAGCCTCGTGTCCGTGAGCGGCGCCCCCGTCGACACCTCCGTTGCCCGCCGTGCCGGCCGGCCGCGCTCGGCCGCCGTCAACGGAGCGATCCTCGACGCCGCCCTCGCCCTGCTCTCCACCGAGGGCTACGCGCGCATGAGCATCGACGGCGTGGCTGCCGCCGCCCACGTGAGCAAGGCGGCGATCTACCTCCGCTACAGCGGAAAGGCCGACCTGGCCACCGCCGCCCTCGCCCACCTGCGCGAGGCGGGCCGCCCCGCTCCGGTCGGCGAGCTGCGCCCCGACCTCCTCTCCGAGCTGCGCCAGATGCGCATCAACACCGAGCGCGTGCTGGCCATGTCCCTCGTGGGCACCTGCCTCTCCGAGGAGCGCCACACCCCCGAGCTGCTCGAGCTCTTCCGCGAGCGCACCATGCAGCCGCGTCGCGCGATCCTGCGCGAGCTGATGACCGAGGGCCAGGCCCGCCGCGAGATCGCCCCCGACGCCGACATCGCGTCCGCGGTCGATCTCTTCATGGGCGCGTACCACGCCCACTACCTCTCGGGCGACCCGTTCCCCCACCGGTGGGAGGAGCGGATCGTCGATTCCCTCCTGCGCGCCCTCGGCGTCCCGGCGGGCTGATCGCGGGTCGGGTCCCTTGCTAGGTTGGGTTGTGCCGCGCGGTGATCGACCGCCAACCACGTCCCCCTGGGTGACGATGTCCTCGGCTCACGAAACGACACTCGGCTGACCACCGGCGACGACACGTCCCGGCGGACGACGCCCGAGGAGGGCGACGTCGATCCCCGCGAGAGGCAGGAGTGGCTCGAGGCCGTCAACGACATCCTCCGCGAGTACGGCCCGGAACGGGCGGGACACCTGCTGGGAGAGGTGGTGCGCGAGGCGCGCATTTTCGGCGCGGTGGTGCCGGTCTCCGACAGCACGCCGTACATCAACACGATTCCGCCCGACGACGAGGAGCCGATCCCGTTCGACCAGGACATCGAGCGGCGGCTGCGCTCGGCGATCCGGTGGAACGCGGCGGCCCTGGTCCTGCAGGCCAACAAGGAGTCGTCCGAGCTCGGCGGCCACATCGCCAGCTTCCAGTCGGCGGCCACTCTCTACGAGATCGGTTTCAACCACTTCTGGCACGCCCGCGACGACGACCACGGCGGCGACCTGGTGTACCTGCAGGGCCACTCCTCGCCGGGGATCTACGCGCGCGCCTACCTGGAGGGCCGGCTCGACGACGAGCAGATGCGCAACTTCCGTCAGGAGGTCGACGGCCACGGGCTCTCGTCGTATCCGCACCCCTGGCTGATGCCGGACTTCTGGCAGTTCCCCACGGTGTCGATGGGCCTCGGCCCGATCATGGCGATCTACCAGGCCCGCTTCCAGAAGTACCTCCACGGGCGCGAGATCCTCGACACCTCCAAGCGCACCGTCTGGGCCTTCATGGGCGACGGCGAGATGGACGAGCCCGAGGCGATGGGGGCCATCTCGCTCGCCGGGCGCGAGCGCCTGGACAACCTCGTCTTCGTCGTCAACTGCAACCTGCAGCGCCTGGACGGCCCGGTTCGCGGCAACGGCAAGATCATCCAGGAGCTGGAGACCAACTTCCGCGGCGCGGGGTGGAACGTCATCAAGGTCATCTGGGGCGAGAACTGGGATCCCCTGCTGGCCGCCGACCACGACGGGCTCCTCAAGCGGCGCATGGAGGAGGCGGTGGACGGCGAGTACCAGACGTTCAAGTCGCGCGACGCCGACTACGTGCGCGAGAACTTCTTCGGGGCCTACCCCGAGCTCAAGGACCGGGTGGCCGGCATGAGCGACGCGGAGATATGGGCGCTCAACCGGGGCGGGCACAGCCCGCGCAAGGTCTACGCGGCGTACCACGCCGCCATGCACCACGAGGGGCAACCCACCGTGATCCTCGCCAAGACGATCAAGGGCTACGGCATGGGGCGCGCCGGCGAGGCCCAGAACATCACCCACCAGGCCAAGAAGATGAACGAGGCCGCCCTGCTGGCCTTCCGCGACCGCTTCGGCGTGCCGCTCAGCGACGAGCAGGCCCGCGACGCGGTGTTCTACCGGCCGCCCGACGACAGCTCGGAGATGACCTATCTGCGCGAGCGCCGCGCGGCCCTGGGCGGCAGCCTGCCCGCCAGGCACGCCGACGTGGCGCCGGTCGAGGTGCCCCCGCTGTCGGCCTTCGATCCGCTCCTGAAGGGGAGCGGGGAGCGCTCGATCTCCACCACGATGGCATTCGTGCGGGCCCTCGGCGCGCTGGTGCGCGACAAGGGCATCGGCCGCCACGTGGTGCCGATCGTGCCCGACGAGTCGCGCACGTTCGGCATGGAGGGCATGTTCCGCCAGCTCGGGATCTTCTCCCAGGTGGGCCAGCTGTACAGCCCCGAGGACGCCGAGCAGCTCATGTACTACCGCGAGGACAAGAAGGGCCAGATCCTCGAGGAGGGCATCACCGAGGCCGGCGCGGTCTCGTCGTGGATCGCCGCCGCCACCTCCTACGCCAACCACGGCGTCCCGATGATCCCCTTCTACATCTTCTACTCGATGTTCGGCTTCCAGCGCATCGGCGACCTGATCTGGGCCGCCGGCGACAGCCGCTCGCGCGGCTTCCTGGTGGGCGGCACCGCCGGGCGCACCACGCTCAACGGCGAGGGCCTGCAGCACCAGGACGGGCACAGCCATGTGGTGGCCGCCACCGTGCCCAACTGCCGCGCCTACGACCCCGCCTTCGGCTACGAGCTGGCCGTGATCGTGCACGACGGGCTGCGCCGCATGCTGACCGAGCGCGAGGACGTCTTCTTCTACCTCACGGTGTTCAACGAGAACTACCGGCAGCCGGCGATGCCCGAGGGCGCCGCCGAGGGCATCCTGCGCGGCATGCACCTGGTGCGCGCGGCCGAGGGCAAGGGCCCGCGGGTGCGGCTGCTGGGCTCCGGGTCGGTGCTGCGCGAGTCGCTGGCGGCGGCGCAGATGCTGCAGGACGACTACGGCGTCGCCGCCGAGGTGTGGAGCGTCACCAGCTTCACCGAGCTGCGCCGCGACGGCCTGGCGGCCGAGCGCTGGACTCGCCTGCACCCCGCCGAGGAGCCGCGCATCCCGTACCTGGAGGCGTGCCTCGGCGACGGCCAGGGCCCGGTCATCGCCTCCAGCGACTTCGTCCGGGCCGTCCCCGACGGCATCCGGCCGTACGTTCCCGGCCGCTTCGAGGTGCTCGGCACCGACGGCTTCGGCCGCAGCGACTTCCGCGTCAAGCTGCGCCGGTTCTTCGAGATCGATCGGCATCACGTCACGGTGACGGCCCTCGGCGCCCTCGCCCGCGAGGGCGCCCTCGACCCGGCCATCGCAGCCCAGGCGATCGTCCGCTACGACATCGACCCGGAGACGCTACCGCCGTGGCAGCGATGAGAGAGGTCCGCGTCCCCGACATCGGCGATTTCGAGGACGTCCCCGTCATCGAGGTGCTCGTCTCCTCCGGCGACACGGTCGCGGTCGAGGACCCGCTCATCGTGCTGGAGTCCGAGAAGGCCACCATGGAGGTGCCCTCCCCGGCGGCCGGCGTGGTGGGCGACCTGTCGGTGAACGTGGGCGACGAGGTCTCCCAGGGCGACCTGATCCTGACCCTCGCGGAGGAGGGCGGCGGCGACGGGGACGAGGATGCCGAGGAGCCGGCCGACGACGAGGACGCGGCGCCCGACGCGGGCGCCGAGGCCGACCCCGCGGGGGCCGGGCGTGAGGAGGAGGAGGCCGAGCCCGCGGAGGAGTCCGCCACGACGGGCGACCGTCCGGCGGGAACGTTCGACGGCGACGCGGTCTACGCCGGGCCGGGCGCGCGCCGCCTGGCGCGCCAGCTGGGCGTCGACCTGGGCGCGGTCGCGGGCAGCGGCCCCAAGGGCCGCGTCACCAAGGAGGACGTCACCGCCGCCGCCGAGTCCGGCGGGTCCCCGGCCAAGAGGGCTGCCGCCCCCGCGGCCGCGGCGCCCCCCGGCCTGCCGCCCTGGCCGCAGGTCGACTTCGCCAAGTTCGGCCCGGTCGAGGTGGTGGAGCTGTCGCGCATCAAGCGCATCGCGGGGCCGGCTCTGGCACGCAACTGGGCCATGATCCCGCACGTCACCCAGCACGACGACGCCGACATCACCGAGCTGGAGGCCTTCCGGGTGGAGGTCAACGCCGCCCACGCGGACGAGGGCGTCAAGGTGACGATGGTGTCGCTGCTGCTCAAGGCCTGCGCGGCGGCGCTGCGGGCCTTCCCGGAGTTCAACGCGTCGCTGGACGGCGGCAACCTGGTGCTCAAGCGCTACTTCCACCTGGGGTTCGCGGTCAACACGCCGGAGGGCCTGCTGGTGCCGGTGATCCGCGACGTCGACCGCAAGGGCCTGCTGGAGATCGCCCGCGAGCTGACGGCGTTGTCGAGCGCCGCCCGCGAGGGAACGCTGAGCCGCGACGACATGGATGGCGGCACCTTCACCATCTCCAGCCTTGGCGGCATCGGCGGGACGGCCTTCACGCCGATCATCAACGCGCCCGAGGTGGCGATCCTCGGCGTCTCGCGGTCGGCGATGAAGCCGGTGTGGGACGGCCGCATGTTCGCGCCCCGGCTGATGCTGCCGCTGTCGCTCTCCTACGACCACCGGGTGGTGGACGGCGCGGCCGCCGCGCGCTTCACCACGCACCTGGCGGGGCTGCTCTCCGATCCGCGCCGCATGCTGCTGTGAGCGGGGGCGAGCGGGTGGACCTGGTCGTGCTGGGCGGCGGCCCGGGCGGCTATACGGCTGCGTTCCGCGCCGCCGACCTCGGCCTGGGCGTGACCCTGGTGGAGCGCCACTCGCGGCTCGGCGGCGTGTGCCTCAACGTCGGCTGCATCCCGTCCAAGGCGCTGCTGCACGCCGCCAAGGTGCTCTCGGATGCCCGCGAGGCCGCGGACGTGGGCATCGCCTTCGGCGAGCCCCGCGTCGACCTCGACGCGCTGCGCTCCGCCACCGGGGCGACCGTGGAGCGCCTCACCGGCGGCCTGGCCGGGCTCGCCAAGAAGCGCCAGGTGCGGGTCGTGCGCGGCACCGGGCGCTTCACGTCCCCGAACGACCTCGAGGTCGAGACGGCCGACGGCACCGAGTCGATCGCCTTCGAGCACTGCATCATCGCCGCGGGCTCCGAGCCGGCGCGCATCCCCGGGCTGCCCGACGACCCGCGCGTGATGGACTCGACCGGCGCGCTGGCGCTGGAGGAGGTCCCGGAGCACCTGCTGGTGATCGGCGGCGGGATCATCGGCCTGGAGATGGCGACGGTCTACGACGCGCTCGGCGCACGGATCACCGTGGTCGAGATGATGGACCAGCTCATCCCGGGATGCGATCCCGATCTCGTGAAGCCGCTCAACAGGCGCATCGCCGGCCGCTATGAGGCGATCCACCTGTCCACGCGGGTCGCGGGGGTCGAGGCCCGCGGGGCCGGCCTGCGCGTGACCCTCGAGGGCGAGGGCGCCCCCGACCCGCAGACGGTCGATCGCATCCTGGTGGCGGTGGGACGGCGCGCCAACGGCGACCGCATCGGCGCCGACGCGGCCGGCGTGGAGGTGGACGAGCGGGGCGTCATCGCGGTCGACGGGCAGCTGCGCACCAACGTTCCTCACATCCACGCCATCGGGGACCTCACGGGCGAGCCGATGCTGGCCCACAAGGCGAGCCACCAGGGTGTCGTGGCCGCCGAGGTGATCGCCGGGCAGGACGTCGCCTTCGACGTCCGCTCGATCCCGGCGGTGGCCTACACCGACCCCGAGATCGCCTGGACCGGGCTCACCGCGACGGCGGCCGAGCGCGACGGGATCGACCACGAGGTCGCCAGCTTCCCCTGGGCGGCGTCGGGGCGGGCGCTCACCATCGGGCGCCCCGAAGGGCGCACCAAGGTGATCGTGGACCCGAGCACGCGCCGGCTGCTGGGCGTCGGGATCGTCGGGGTCAACGCGGGGGAACTGATCGCCGAGGCGGTCCACGCCCTGGAGATGGGATCCGACGCCGAGGACCTGGCCCTGACGATCCATCCGCACCCGACCCTGTCCGAGACGCTGATGTTCGCGGCCGAGGTGGCGGAGGGAACGGTCACCGACCTCTAGCCGGGCCCGTACGCCACAACGACCAGGATCGCGGCCCGGACTGGCGCGACCGCCCACCCAGAGGGCACAATCCCCAGCGCGGGCCGTTAGCTCAGCTGGTAGAGCAGGGGACTTTTAATCCCAAGGTCGTAGGTTCGAGCCCTACACGGCCCATGAGTCTCATGCACGATCTCGTGCTCTCAGCTGTGGGAGGACATCCCGATTCCCTCCCAGGGTAGGCGCGTGGTCCAATCCGCCCGAGAGCAGCAAAGGCGACCGCAGACGCCCGAGCACGACCTGCCTGTCGGCGCTGCGCCAGGAGGGGCTTGGCTCGCCGCACGCGCCTCTCAATCAGAGCAAGGGCTGCGGCGCCGTGATGCGGGCTGCTCCGATCGGCCTGTCGCCTCTCGACGACCCGTTCACCGCGGGCTGCGAGATCCGCGCGATCACGCACGGTCATCCGACCGGCTACCTCGCTTCGGCGGCGCTGGCGTTGCTCATCCGCGGCCTGGCGAGCGGCGCGAGCCTGGCGGATGCGGCCGGGCGCGTGCTCGCCAGGCTCTCCGAGGAGCGGTCGGCGGATGAGCTCCGCGACGCGCTCAACGCGGCGATCGCGGCCGCGGGCGACGGCGCGGGGCGGGCGGAGACCGTGGAGCGGCTGGGCGCCGGCTGGGTGGCCGAGGAGGCACTTGCAATCGCCCTCTACTGCGCACTCGTCGCGCCCGACTCGCGTGGCGCGCTCCTGCTCCCGGTGAACCACTCGGGCGACTCGGACAGCACGGGCGCCATCTGCGGCAACATCGTCGGCGCCCTCCGCGGCGCCGACGCGATCCCCGCACCCTAGCGAGGGGAACTGGAGCTGCGGGAGGTCATCGAGGAGGTCGCCCGCAATCTTCACGACGACGGCTACGTCGCTCGGGGCGAGATCCATGACGAGCGGGACGCCGCGCGGTATCCGGCCGACTGAGCCGACGCCGGTCACCGCGTGGGACGGGCGGCCGGTTGCGCAGAGCTCTGGGGCGTCGCCGCCCATGCCGCGCTCAGGTCGGCAGCGGCCCCTCCGACCATCCGGCGCCGAGTTGCATCGCCAGAGCGAGGTCGTCGGGCGACGCGACCGCTTCCTCCAGGCAGCGGCGCGCCTCGTCGCGCGCCCCCTGGTAGTAGTGCGCGCCCACGTCCCGCCCGGCGTCGTCCGGGGAAGCGTCCGCGGGTGGACGCCCGGCGAAGAAGCCCTCGCCCGACTTCGCGCCCAGGCGCCCCGCGCCGACGTGCCCGGCCATGAGGCCGCCGTCGCCGAAGCGCTCGCCGTAGGCGGCGACGAGGTCGCCCTGCACGTGGGCGAGGGTGTCGAGGCCGATCAGGTCGCCGAGGGCGAAGGGGCCCATCGGAGCGGGCCCGTCCGCCACCACGGCCGCGTCGGCCGCCGCGAGGTCGGCGCCGGTCTGCGCGGCCCGGCGGTAGGCCTCGCAGAGGGCCCGGACAAGGACGCGGTTGACCAGGAAGCCGGGGCACTCGGCCACCGCGACCGGGGTCTTGCCCATCCGGCGCACCAGTTCGGAGCCGGTCTGCGCGGTCGCGTCGGAGGTGCTGTCGCCGCGGATCACCTCGACGAGCTTCATCGTGCTCGCGGGGTTGAAGAAGTGCAGCCCCAGGATCCGATCCGGCCGGGAGGTCGCGCGGGCGATCTCGCTGATCGACAGGCCCGACGTGTTCGAGGCCAGGAGCGTCTGGGCGGGGGTAGCGGCATCGAGGGCGGCGAAGACCTTCAGCTTCACGTCCATTCGCTCGGTGACGGCCTCGATCACGAGGCCGCAGCCCGCCAGGTCGGCCTCGGCCTCGGCGGCTGCGACGCGCGACACGATCGCGTCGGCCTCGTCCGCCGTCATCCGACCGCGCGAGACGCGCCGGTCGGCGATCGAGCGGACGTGGGCGATCCCCTTGTCGATCAGGGAGCGCTCGACGTCGCGCAACGCCACCTCGACGCCCGCCTGGGCCGCGGCGAAGGCGATCTCGCTGCCCATCACGCCCGCCCCCACGACCCCGATGCGTTCGATTGCCATGTCCTACCTCCCGCTGAAGATCGCCGGGCGCCGTTCGGCGAGCGCCGCCCGACCCTCGTTCCAGTCGTCGGTCCCCAGCAGCGTGGCGAACGACGCGCATTCCTGGGCGAGCCCGTCCGCCAGCGGCAGCGCCCGCGCGGCCCGCAGAGCCGCCTTCGCGTGACGGGTGGCGAGCGGGCCCTTCGAGGCGATGGCGTTCGCGACCGCGCGCGCCGACTGCTCGAGGTCGGCGGCCGGCACCACCCGGCTGGCGATGCCGTGTGCCAGGGCCTCGCCGGCCGTGAGCACGCGCCCGGCCAGGATGATCTCGGCTGCCATCGAGCGCCCCACGGTGCGCGGCAGGAGCTGGGTGCCCCCGGCGCCCGGCAGAAGGCCGAGGCCGGTCTCGGGCAGCCCGAAGCGGGCCGTGTCCGCGGCCACGAGGATGTCGCACATCAGCGCGACCTCGAACCCGCCCCCGAGGCAGTGACCGCCCACGGCGGCGACGATCGGCTTGGGGAAGTCGAGCACGCACCGCCAGGTCGCGACGAAGGCCGGCGCCTCGGCCGGTGGCGGAAGGTCCTCGACGTCGGCGCCGGCGGCGAACGCCCGCTCGCCCCCGATCAGCACGACCGCGGCGATCCCGTCGTCGGCCGCGAGGGCGGCGAGGTGAGCGTCCAGCGCACGGATGAGCTGAGCCGAGATCGCGTTCAGCTTCTCGGGCCGGTTGAGCCGCAGCACCGCGATCGGCGGGGCGGCCTCCAGCAGCACGACGTCGTCGGTCACGCCTCCTCCTTCTCAAGCTCGGCGCTGGCCCGTGCGGCGGCCTCGGGATCGAAGAACTGCAGTTCCGGGCTGTCGGGCCCGATGTTCAACGCGACGTTGATGGAGCCGAAGCCTCCGACCATGGCGATCAGCACGCAGAGCTCCACGATCTCGGGCTCGGAGAAGTGCTCGCGCAGCTCCCGCACCATCTCATCGGTGACGAACCGGGCCCCTGACGCCATCGTGCCCGCGAAGACGATCGCCGCGCGCTCGGCGGGCGTGTAGGCGTCGGTCGCCGCGGGGTCGTCGATCGGCAGGTAGTCGGCCTCGTCGACGTGAGGCAGGGCGCAGGTGAAGCGTGTGTTCTGGCAGATGCGGCACCCGACCGCCCGCGCGATGGCCATGCGGCAGAGGTCCTTGACCCGCATGTCCAGGACCCCGCCGGTCCACAGCGTGAGGTAGAGGCCGAAGAACCCCGCCATCAGGTCCGGTCGGTGGGCCATCACACCGTTGAAGTTGCCCTCCACGCCCTCGGCGAGGGGGATGCGCGGCTGCGCCGTCTCCCCCACCGGGCCCACGATCTCGATGATGCTCTGGCTCATGGGTCTCCCCGATCGCTATCGGAACTCGGTCTTGCGCGTCCCGTCCGGATCGATCTCCTCCCGGATGAGCCGCACCTCCTCGGCGCTGGGCGCGGCCGTCTCCGCGAGGTCGTCGGCGACGAGCAGCGGGAAGCCGGTCGCCTCCTGTACCTGCTCGACGCTCACCCCCGGGTGCACGGTGCGCACCCTCATCCGCTTCGACTCGGGCTCGAAGTCCATGACGGCCAGGTTGCTGACGACCAGCTCCGGCCCGCCCTCCAGCCCAAGGCGCTCGCGCTCGTCGCCGCCGCCGAGGTAGCCGGCGCACGAGACCCAGTCGACCCGCTCCACGAAGGTCCGCGGGTCGTGGGTGGAGCTCCAGTAGAAGAGGCGCTTGCCGATCGAGCCCATGTCGCCCATGCCCGCCGTGCCGGGCAGGCGCACCTTGGGATGGTGGTAGTCCGGCCCGACGGCGGAGTTGTTGGCGTTCCCGTACATGTCGATCTGGGCACCGCGGACCATGAACTTGGTGAGCCACCGGCCGTTGAGCGCGTAGCTCCAGAAGTCCTCGTACTGCTCGACGTAGGCCACCGAATCGCGCCAGAGGTCGCTCTCCAGCGTCGACGCCGGTACCCGCTGCGGTCGTGGGTCGAGCCCGACCGCGCCGGCCAGCCACACCAGATCCGGTGCGTGAGTCCGGCGCGCGAGCATGTAGGCGCACACCGGCACGAACGAGGCCATGCCATTCACGACCTGGTCGCCGTTCTCGAAGAGGCGCGCGACGCGGGCGATCATCAGCTCGTCGACCGTGTAATCGGGCGCGCTCATGCGCTCGCCAGCCGCTCGAGCGCCGACAGCGCGACCACGCCGCCGATCCCGTCGAGGTAGTCTTCGTGCGACGCCGGACCCCGGACGTGCTGGTCGAGGAACGCCTGAGCGGCCTCGGGATCGCGGGCCGCGCCGGTCCACCGGCGGTGGAAGTCGCCGTCGTACCCGTAGCGCGGGAAGCAGGAGGTCGGGTGCGCGCCGTAGGGCACGTGCACGACCGCATCGACGACGAATGAGGGCAGCACCACACGATCGGGCTGGACGCGGATGCGCTCGCTCTCGACGATCTCCTCAACCGTGACGATCACCGTGCGGGCGGCCTTGGGGAAGACCCGGATGTCCGGCCAGAGCGCGGTGGGGTCCATCTGGACGTTGCCCTGGGCGTCGGCCCGGTGCGCGTGCACGATGGCGACGTCGGGGACGAGCGCGCGACAGGCGACCACGCTCTGGTCGCTGCCGAACGGGTCGTCGATCACGCGGAGGTTGTCGGGCTGAAGGTCGATCAGGTCGGTCCCGAGCAGACCGCGGGTGATCTGGAAGGGCAGGCCGCGTGCGGCCGCCCCGAGGCGGGCCAGCAGGGCGGTCTCCGAGAGCTCCTCGAACACGATCTCGCCCCGCTCCACCGCCTTGCGGAACTGGTTGCAGAGCCCGAACTGCTCCATCGACACGGCCGCGCCGACGAAGCGCGACAGGCACCCCGCCGCCGCGAGCAGATCGACCGGGATGCCCCCCACCAGGCAGACGAGCGTCAGGTCGCGCCGTTCCTGGCGGATCAGCTCGCGCACCATGGCCATCGGGGCCGTGAACGTCGCCATCGACTGGAGGGCGACGGTGCTTCCGTCCGGGACGAGCGCGCCGGCCTCCGTCAGGGAGATGACCTTGTCGGGCATCGTCCCTCAGACCGTCGCGGCCGACGGCTCGGAGGGGCGCGGCGGCAGGCCGAAGACCTTTGCCGCCGTGTCGTGGAGCAGGGCGGCGAGCGCCTCCGGCTTGAGGTCGAGGTCGGCGATCTGGGCAAGGCTCTCCTCGTGGAGGAGGAGGGGGTAGTCGGTTCCCCACATGACCTTCCCGATGCCCCGGTTGCGCGCGTTCAGGAACCTCACGAGCTTGGGGTCCCAGTACTTCGGAGCGTGCCCGGAGGTCGCGATGTAGACGTTGGGGTGCTTCCACGCCATCGCGATCAGCTCCTCGACCCACGGCCAGCCGGTGTGGGCGCCCACCAGGCGGAGCTCGGGAAACCAGATCGCGATGTCGTCGAGCAGGATCGGCTGGCCGCAGGCGCTCGGCATGAACTCGGCCGAGTGGCCGGTCTGGAACACGACCGGCACGCCCAGCTCGGCGGCCTTGGTGTAGAAGGGCCACCACTCCCGGGAGTTGAGCGGGAGGCCGAAACCGAACGGGTGGACGTGGGCGCCGCGGAAGCCGTAGTCGCGCACCGCCCTCTCCAGCGCCCGCACGCCCTCCATACCCGACATGGGGTCGAGCCCCGCCATCCCGACGATGCGCCCGGGATGGCGCTGGGCGAGCGTGGCGATGTGCTCGTGCTCGATGTCCACCGCCATCGCCCGCTTGCGGTAGTAGGCCTGCTTCAGAGAGGGGACGCAGACCGCCTGCACCCCGGTCGCGTCCATCCGTGCGACGAACTCGTCGGGCGTGTACGGAACCATGTGGTGCGCCCGCCCCCACTGCTCGCCCATCGTGAAGAAGACCTCCTCGTTGTCGAGGAAGATCTCCCGGATGCCCCGCTCGTCGAAGGGGTTGCACCACGCGTCGATCGCGGGGATGTCGTGGATCGGGGGCATCTGGCTCCTCAGGCTGGGAGAGGCTCTGACCGGAACGTGCGCCCGCGAGCGGCGGCCCTCATCCGTACCGCCGCTCGATGAGGGCCGTCTTGAGAGCGGTTCGCGCGAGCGTGCCCGCGGCGACGACGGTGACCTCGGGCCGGACGGACATGCGCTGGTGCATGCGGTGGGCCACCTCCTGCGCCAGCCGCTCGCCCCCGGACTCGTCCACGTCGGCGCCGCGCTCGACCGTGAGGAGCAGGGGCGGCTCGACGCGCGGGCCGGGAGCGGTCAGCACGACCCGCAGCTCTCCGCTGGCGAGGGGCGCCATCTCCTGGACGAGGTTGCGGATCGCCGCCGGGTAGACCTTGACGCCCTTCACGATCAGGAGGTCGTCCGTGCGTCCGATCACGCGCACCCGCGGGCCGGGCAGCCCGCACGCGCACGGTGCGGTCAGCACCTCGTAGACGTCGCCCACCGAGGCGCGCAGTTGGGGCTGCGCCTGCCAGTGCAGGCTGGTCTTGACCCGCTCGCCAACCGCCCCGTCGACCGCGGCCACGGGGGCCTTGGTCTCGGGGTCCACGAGCTGCGTGACGACGGCCATGTCCTCGCCGAGGACGTGCATGCCCCCGTACTCGGGGGTGCCGCAGCTCGCGCACATCACGCCGTGGGCTCCGCCCAGCATGTCGCAAAGACGCGCCCCGAAGGCGCCCTGAATGTGGGCTCGGACCTCGGGGAGCCCCGCGCCGGGCTCACCGGCACAGCCGATGATCTCGATGCCGAGCGCGTCCGCGTCCACGCCGAGCACCTTCGGCGCCTGCTCGGCGAGATAGGTGGCGTAGGAGGGCGTGCACAGGAGGACGCGCGGTCGCACCAGCTGGACCATCCGCAGCAGCCGCTCGGATCCGGCCTCGGCGCCGATCGGCACGATGCGGGCGCCCATCCGCTCGACGGCCCGCGCCAGCGGGTAGCCCGCGAGGAACATCGACAGGCCGAAGCCGTGCAGCACCGTGTCGCCCGGGCGGACGCCGGCGACGCGCAGCGCGCGCGCCCAGAGCGCGTCGGTCGTGGCGACGTCGTCCTCGGTAAAGGCGTAGAAGGTGGGCGCTCCCGTCGTGCCGGACGTGGAGGCGACCGCCACCACGCTCTCGAGCGGGGCGCAGAGGTGTTCGCCGAACGGGTGCCCCTGCTCGGTCCGCGAGCGCTCCTGGAGTTCGCGCTCCGCCTCCTTGTCCAAAAGGATCGGCAGACGCTCGAGGTCGGCGACGCCGGCGATGTCCCCGGGTTCGGCGCCGGCGTCGCTCAGGCGACCACGGTAGAAGCGGGATCCGGCGGCGCAGTAGGCCACAGTCTCCCGCACCCGGCGATCACGTAGCTCCGCGATCGCGGCCGGGTCGGACGGCGGACCGTCGGTCGAGGGTTCTGCGAGTGCTGCTGCCACGCCGTATTTCTACCAAACGATTGGCAGAACTTCAGGAGAATCGCACTTGACCCAGCCCGGCGTGGGCCCGTAACTTCCACCAACCGGCCGGTAGAAATCCCGGAGGGACGAAGTGCGTCTGATCGCCATGGTGCGGCACGGCGAGGAGGAGCAGGGGGGCTCCGGGGTGCAGGGGTGCCGCTCGCGCCTGCGCGCTCCCGGGGGCGCCCAGACCGAGGCCGCCGGGCGCGTCCTGCGCCGGCCGACACAGGGGGGGACAGCATGACGGTGGTCGGCCGAGGGCTGGTGGTCTCGGGATCGGGGTGCGCCGGGACGGGGCGCCGCGCGAACACGCTCGACGAGGTCTTCGCACTGCTCAAGGACGCCGACCTCGGGGATGCGATCCTGCTGGTCGACTCTCCGTCGGCGACCGCGATCGTGCCCCTGCTTTCGAAGGTGAGGGGGATCGTGTGCGCGGACGGCGGCATGACCTCGCATCTGGCCATCGTGTCGCGGGAGTTCGGGCTGCCCTGCCTCATGGCGGCCGACGTCCCGTCGCTCGGCGACCTCGACGGCACGCTCCTGACGGTGTCGGCGGAGGGCGAGATCGCAGTTGGGTAGCGAACGACCCGCGCTGTACCTGAACGTCTCGGTCCCCGAGCGCGCCTCCGTGGCGGCGGCCCTCCCGTCGGCGGGCGTGGGCCTGATGCGCGCCGAGTTCCTGGCCCTGGGCGTCGGCACCCATCCCCTCGCGCTCCTCGCCACGGGGGGCGAGGAGGCGTTCCTCGAGGTCTTCGCGAGCGGTCTCGAAACCGTGGCCAGGGCGTTCCACCCCCGGCCGGTCACCTACCGGATGCTGGACCTGAAGAGCAACGAGTACCGGAGCCTCGCCGGGGGCGAGGAGCACGAGTCGCTGGAGGCGAACCCCATGATCGGGATGCGCGGCGCGGCCCGCTACGTGACCCACCCCGAGGAACTCGCCCTGGAACTTCGCGCCGTGACCCGGGTCGTGGACGCCGGCTACGACAACGTGCGCCTGATGGTGCCCTTCATCCGCACCCTCGGCGAGCTCGCGGCGGTCAAGGCCATGGTCACCGAGAGCGGCCTGCTGGACCGCGGCGTGGCCTTTTGGATCATGGCCGAGGTTCCGTCCAACGTGCTGCTGGCGCGCCGCTTCGCCGCCGAGGCGGATGGGGTCTCCATCGGAACCAACGACCTGGCGCAGCTCATGCTGGGCGTCGACCGGGACTGCGCGCGTCTCGCCGACCGGTACTCGGTGGTCGACGAGAGCGTTCTCGACGCGATCGGGCGCGTGATCGAGGGCGCCCACCAGGCGGGCGTGCCCGTCTCGGTCTGCGGGGACGCCCCCTCCCGCGAGCCGCAGCTCATGCGGGCGATGGTCGAGATGGGCATCGACGCGATCTCGGTCGTGCCATCGGCGTTCGAGGAGACCCGCGCCGCCCTCGACGACGTGATGGCCGCGCGCCCGTGACGCCCGACGAGGTCGGGGCGCTGATCGCCCGCTACGGCGCCGGAACGCGTGACTTCTTCCTGGCCGGCCACCCGCCCGACCTGATGTCGCCTCTCTTCAACATGCCGGCGCGGCTGGTGGTGGGCAGCCACTGCTACTTCGAGCACGCTCCGGACATCCTGCGCCGCGTGGCCGCGGCGGTGCCGCCGGCCGAGCTCGGCCGGCGTGCCAAGTCCCTGGGACACCGGCCCAACGGCGTCGGGGTCAACTCGCTGATGCTCGGCTACCTCAACGGCCGCGAGCAGCGCCGGATGCTGGCCGGTCTCGACCCGGCCGACCCCCTTCCCGAGGAGCGCTACGAGGACACCGAGACCGTCGTCCATTTCTGGCGCGCCTTCATGGATGCGTACCTGGAGGACGACGGCGGCGGCCTGATGACGTGCGAGATCGGCTACCGCCTGCCCATCCTCACGGCGGCCGACGCCCGCACGGCGGCGGCGATCACGCGGCCGGCCGCGCCGGGCGAGGACCGCATCGCCGTCCGGCGCATGATGGCGGTCACCCACCTCTACACATTCATCCAGAACGGGGAGGCGCGAGTGGGCGCGTTCGCCCACGGGCCCTACCCCCAGGACGACGGCACGATCCTGCTCGTCAAGGAGCTGGTGGGCCTGCGCGACCGCTTCATCGACCTGGGCGTGGACGAGCGCCCCCACCTGGACACGGTGGTTCGGCTGATGCGGGTGCGGGGGGTGACCGCCCGCTTCGACCTCTACGGCAGCCTCTCCACCGAGCCGTTCGAGATCGAGGACGCGATCGTGGCCGACGCGCTCGTGACCGTCGAGGGTGGCGCGGTGCGCCCCCTGGGCGCGGACGAGGTGGAGCGGCTCACCGAGGCGGCGGGCACCGCCCAGGTGCGCGCGTACGAGCGGGCCGCGGACTGGTCAACCGACTACCGCATCGGCTACGGCGCCGACCTCTACGCCTCGCTCATCCTCACGATCACGGCCGCGGCGGGGCTCGACATGACCGGCGAGGTGCGCGAGCGCTTTCGGGCGACCGCCGCCCGCGTCGTGCCCGGCCTGCGCGAGGGCACCGAGCCGCCGCTGGTTCTGGCGCACATCGGGTCGGACGCACCGGACGTCTACTCACCGCTCCTCCCGGCACCGGTGGGAGCACGATGAACCCCGCGCACCTCGACGAGATCATCCTGCTGTTCGGGGAGAACCTGAAAAACGAGATGCGCGCCGAGCGGCGCGAGGCGCTGACCTCGGTCCTGTTCGACCTCCCCCGTCGCTCGCTGCTCGGCTGGTTCGCGCTGTACGAGCACCAGGCCGGTTTCCTGCGCGAGCTGATGGAGCGGGTTCCGCCCGAGGAGATCGGCCGGCGCATGAAGGTGCCCGGCACCCGCCCGTACCACCTGCAACTCTTCATCGTCATGTGCAGCCACTTCCTCGCCCGCCAGCAGCGGATGCTCGAGCTGGGGCTCGCGGAGGGCGACCCCTTCCCCGAGGAGCGCCACGCCGACCTCGTCACCGTCGTCGATTTCTGGGAGCGCACGAGCCGCGCGTACCGGTCCGACGGGCTGGTGCTGCCCATCGAGGCCGGCGACACCCAGCTCGTGCTCGACGACGAGACCCTCGGCCGGGTCGGCGACCTGCTGCGCCCGGCCGACGCCGACACCTACGCGGCGGTGCGCCGCATGGCCGCGACGCTCGAGCTCTACAACTTCGTGCTGCACGGCGAGCAACGCGATGGGATCTTCGGTCATGGGCCGTACGCCGGCGAGGGCGGCCGCACGGTCTTCCTGCGGGAGTTCAACGACCTGCGCAACGACTACATGCCGTGGGCGCGGACCGAGACCCGCAACCCGTTCCCCAACGCGATCGTCGCGCACGAGTGCCACGACACGACCATCCGATGCGACATGTTCGGCGGGGTCGTCACCCGTCCGATGGAGATCGCGGACCGGCTGGACCGGCTCGCGGTGTTCACCCAGGAGGACGGGGTGCTGCGCGCGCTGGACGGCGACGAGATCACTGCGGTGCAGGAGGCCGCCGCGGCCGCCCAGATCGAGCTGTACATGAAGGCCGTGGAGTGGACGCCGCGCTACAAGATCGAGTACGGCGCCTTCCTGTTCGCCAACCACCTGAAGCCGTTCTTCGACGTCGCGGGCGTGGACGACGACATCGGCCGGCGCATCGCCGCCGCCTGCCAGGAGACGGCCGATCGGATGCTCGACGACCTGGTGGCCAGCATGGAGACCGGCTTGCCGGGAGCCATCTGGGGGCACATCGGGACGACGCCGGGACGCCTGTTCTGGCCGCCGGCGTGACGGCCACCCGGGCCGGGCTGGACCGGCTCTTCGCCCCGCGCTCCATCGCCCTGGTGGGAGCGTCGAGCGACCCCGGGAAGTTCGGTGGGCGCCCCCTGGCGGCGCTTCTGCGTCATGGCTACGACGGGGATCTGGTGGCCGTGAACCCCTCGCGCGACGAGATCCAGGGCGTCGCCTGCCTGCCCACCCCCGCCGATCTGCCCCAGGGCATCGACCTGGCCGTCGTCCTGCTGCCCGCAGAGGCCGTGATCGGGGCGGTCCGCACGTGCATCGAGCGCGCCGTGGGCGCCGTGGCCGTCTTCTCGGGGGGCTTCCGTGAGACCGGCCCCGAGGGGGCGGCGCGCGAGCGCGAGCTGGCGCGGGTCGCCGCGGAGGGTGGGATCCGCCTGCTCGGACCCAACTGCCCGGGCTTCGTCAACAATCGCGCCAACACGGCCTGCTCGTCGAGCGCCTTCGCGACCCGCGAGCAGATGTTCCCCGGGCCGATCTCCTTCGTGCTCGGGTCGGGAGCGGTGGCCGGGATCCTCTGCGACCGGGCCTTCGACCGCGGCATCGGGGTGGGCGCGGCGATCTGCACGGGCAACGGGCTCGACGTGGACGTGCCCGACGTGGTCCGCCATCTGGCGGGCGACGGCGAGACCCGGGCCATCGGTCTCTTCCTGGAGGGGGTCGGGGAGGGGACCGAGCTGATGGAGGCGCTCCACGAGGCGCGCGAGCGCGAGGTCGGGGTGGCCGTGCTCAAGGTCGGCCGTACCGCCGCGGGGCGGTCGGTCGTGGCCTCCCACACCGCCGCCCTGGTGGGCAGCGACCAGGCGTTCGACGCCATGTGCGCCAGCCTGGGCGTGGTGCGGGTGGACGACTACGACGACCTGCTGGAGACTACGCACCTGCTGGGCACCGTGCCGCGGCCCGGGCGCCGGCTGGCCGTGGCCGGGGCCTCGGGGGGGATGAACGCCGCCCTGGCCGATGCGGCCGAGGCCAACGGGCTCTCGCTTCCCCGCCTCGCCGCGGAGACCGCGGCGCGCCTGGGCGAGGCGGTGCCGGACTTCGGTGCCGCGATGAACCCCGTCGACATCTCGAGCGCCGTGATGGTTGACCCGGAGGGGCTCGGCCACGCCCTGGGCGTCCTGGCCGGCGACCCGGACGTCGACGGCGTGGTGGTGGTGATCGGCGACCACCCCCCGCGGCTGTCGGAGCGGCTTGCCGACGGCATCGCCGCGGTCGCCCACGGCCTGGAGCGCGGAGTGGTGGCCCAGTGGTCGGCGGGGTCGCTCTCGGAGCCCGGGATGACCCGGCTCAACCGGGCCGACATCCCGGTGTTCGAGTCGCCCGAGCGCTGCATGAGGGCCATCGCCCGCGCCATGCGCGCCGACGAGCCGGCGGCGCCGGCCGGCGGCCCCCTGGGCTCCCTGCTGCCCCCCGGACCGCTGTCCGAGAGCGAGGCCAAGGCCCTGCTCGCCGGGCGCGGCGTGCCGGCGCCGCGGTGCGCGGTGGCGGGGGACCCGGCGGAGATCCCCGCGGCGGTGGCCGCGGCCGGCCTCGCGGGGCCCCTCGCCGTGAAGGCGGACTGCCTCGGCGCGGTCCACAAGGCCGACGCGGGAGCCCTGCGGCTCGGCGTCCCGGTGGACGAGGCCGGCCCGGCCGCGGCGGCGGTATGGGAGGCGGCCCGCGCCGCCTTCGGCATCGCCCGGGTGCGCGGCGTGCTGGTCGAGGAGATGGTCGACCTGGTCGCCGAGCTGATGGTCTCGGTACACCGCGATCCGCACGTGGGGCCCATCGTGACCGTGGGCGCGGGCGGGTCACTGGTCGAGTTGCTGGGAGACGCGGTCAGCCGGCTGGCCCCCATCGACGCCGAGGAGGCCGGCCGGATGCTCGACGGCCTGAGGATCGCCCCGCTGCTCGACGGGCACCGCGGCCGCGTGCCCGCCGACCGGGCCGCCCTGACCGCCGCGATCGCCCAGGTGTCGCGCCTCGGCCCGCTGCTGGGGAGCGGCGTCGAGTTGGTGGAGGTCAACCCCCTCGCGGCGCTGGCCCGCGGGGTGAGCGTCCTCGACGCCGTGGTCGAGGGGACGCGGTGAGCGACGACCCCTCGGCGCGGCTGGCGCGCACCCTGAGCCCGGAGGGGGTGGCGGTGATCGGCGCCTCGCCGCGCCCGGGCAGCCTGTCGGGGCGTTTCGTCTCGGGGCTCCTGCGCCACGGCTTCCCCGGCCGGGTGGTGCCGGTCAACCCCAACTACGACCAGGTGATGGGGCTGCCGTGCGCGCCATCGATCGGCGCCGCGGGCCCGATCGACCTCGCCGTGCTCGCGGTGCCCCGCCGCCTGGTGATGGAGACGCTCGAGGAGTGCGACGCCGCGGGCCTGGCGGGCGTGGTCATCTTCGCCTCCGGCTACTCGGAGACCGGCCCTGAGGGCGCGGCGCAGGAGCGCGAGATCGTGGAGTTCGCCGCGCGCACCGGCCTGCGGGTGATCGGACCGAACAGCCCGGGGTTCGTCAACGCCACCCACCGCTGTTCGGTGATCGCCTCCGGGGCGGCTTTCCGCGAGCCGCTGGTGGCCGGAAGGATGGCGGTGGTCTCCCAGAGCGGCGGTGTGGCCGGGCTCCTGCTGGAGCGGGCGCAGGACCGGGGGGTCGGCATTTCCCAGGTCATCTGCACCGGCAACGAGGCCGACGTCACCGTCGGCGAGGTGCTGTCGGTGCTCGCCGCCGACCCGGCCACGGGCTCGGCGGCCGTCTACATGGAGGCCGTGCGCGAGGGCGCGGTGCTACTGGAGGGCCTCCGGGCCATGCGCGAGGCCGGCAAGGGGGTCGTCGTGCTGAAGGTCGGCGCGACCGAGGCCGGCGCCCGGGCCTCCGCCGCCCACACCGGCGCGCTGGCCGATGACGACGACGTGGTGAACGCGGCGCTCGACGCCTGCGGCGCCGTGCGCGTGACCGGCTTCGACGACCTGATCGAGACGGCGGGTCTGCTGGGGGCGCACGGGCCGGCCGCCTCGCCGGCCATCGGCATCGTGTTCGACCTCGGGCGGCGCAGGAGTGGTCGCGACCGAGGCCGCCGAGCGGGCGGGGCTGGTGCTGCCTCCGCTGGCCGAGGAGACCCGTGCCCGGCTGCTGGCCGCGGCGCCCGATTTCGCGGCGGTGGCGAACCCCGCCGACATGAGCGGCATGTTCGTGGAGGATCCCGAGATCTTCCGGGGGTCGCTGGCCGCGTTCCTCGAGGAGCCGGCGATCGAGGCGGTGGTGCTGGTGCTCACGGTCCACCCGCCCGAGCTCTCGAACGAGCTCGCCCGCCGCTCCATCGAGGCGGCCGCGGCCGCGGCGCGCCCCCTCGTGGTGCTGTGGACGGCCGGGGCGATGAGCGACCCGGCGCGCGCGATGCTGCGCGAGGCCGGCGTCCCGGTGATCGAGGATGCCGACCGGTGCATGACCGCCCTCGCCGCCCGCGCCCGCGCCGGCGGCGCCCTCCGGGCCCCGGTCGCCCTCCCCGAGGCGACGTTGCCCGACCTCTCGGCGGCGCGCGCCTTCGGCGCCGCCCTGGAGCACGAGGCGCTGGAGGTGCTCTCGGCGGCCGGTGTGGTGACCGGGCGGACCGTCGCGTGCACGACCCGCGAGGACGCCCGGGCGGCGGCGGCGGCGATGGGCTTCCCCGTGGTGGTCAAGGCCGCCGCGCGCGACCTGCCGCACAAGAGCGACGCCGGCGGGGTGGTGCTCGGGGTGCCGGGCCCCGACGAGGCCGCCGCGGCCTTCACGCGCGTCGTCGAGGCCGCCCGGGACGCCGGCGCGCGCCCCGAGGGCGCGATCGTCCAGCGGCAGGCGGCGCCCGGCACGGAGTTGATCGTGGGCGTACGGCGACAGGCCGAGCTCGGCCTCTGCCTGGTCGCGGGCCTCGGCGGCGTCCAGGCCGAGCTGCTCGGCGACGTCGCGCGACGCCTGCTGCCACTGCGGCAGGGCGACGCCCGGGCGATGCTCGACGAGCTGCGCCTGGCACCCGTGCTGCATGGACACCGCGGGGCGCCCGGCGCCGACCTCGACGCCGTCGCCCGCGCCATCGAGGGCGTGGCGGCCGCATCGGCCGCGCTCGGACCCGACCTCGAGGCCATCGAGGTAAACCCGCTGATCGCCCGCCCCGACGGCGCGGTGGCCGTTGACGCGCTGCTCCTGTTCCGGAACGGAGGACGATGAGAGACGACTATTCGCATCTGATCGGACATCGCTTTCCCGGTGGCCGGACATCGATCCCGGCCTGGGTCGACTGGCTCTGGCGCGACGCGGTCCTGTCCGACCCCCGCGCTGACGGCGTCCACCCCGGCCTCGCCTACCTCGCGGCGGTCCAGGGATCGGGCGTGACCTTCCAGGACATCTTCGACCTGGCCGAAGCCACCGCTGAGAGCGGCCCGATGTTCGGGGAGCAGACCCTCCTCTTCGACGCCCCTCTGGAGGCCGACACCGAGTACATGGTGGAGGGTGAGGTCACCGACGTGGTGCGCAAGCACGGCCGTCGGGCGGGGACCTTCGACATGCTCACCTTCGAGCTGCGGGTGCGCGATCCCTCCGGCGCGCTCGTGGCCACCAACGTCAACACCTTCATCTTCCCGCGGGCGTCAGGAGGGGCCGCATGAGGATCTCCGAGGTTGAGGCCGGCACCGAGCTGACGCCCTTCGTGGTGGAGTCGGTGAGCGCCGAGAAGATGAAGCTGATGGCCGCGCTGCTGCACGATCCCAACCCGATCCACCTCGACGAGGAGGCGGTCCGGACCCTCGGGATGGGCGACCGGGTGGTGAACCAGGGCCCGGCCAACCAGGCGTATCTGATCAACATGCTGCTCGGCTTCGCGGGCGATCCCGGAGCGATCCGCCGGGTCAACGTGCGCTTCCTCGGCAACGTCTTCGCGGGCGATCGGGTCGAATGCCGAGGGCGCGTGACCGAGGTCGACCGCGCTGCCGGGCTCGTGACCGTGGAGCTCGAGGAGTCGGTGGACGGCGTCCCGGTGATGGCCGGCAGCGCGACGGTCGCGCTTCTCGACTAGCGCGATGAGGTTCGGGCTCGTTCTGCCGATCACGAGGGCCGACGGCGACCTCGCGGGGCTGCTGGGTGAGCTGGCGGCCGAGGCGCGGGCGGCCGAAGCGGCTGGCTTCGACGCCGTCTTCCTCCCCGAGTTCCACCAGGCGCGCGGGGCAGGTGCGGTGGTCTCGCCACTGCTCGTGCTGGCGCACCTAGCCGCCCACGCCCCCGGCATCCGGGTCGGGACCGCCGTATTGGCGGGGCCCCTGCATCACCCGGTGCGCCTGGCCGAGGACGCCATCATGCTCGACCTGCTCACCGGCGGGGGGTTCGTCCTGGGCCTGGGGATCGGGCACCTGGAGGTCGACTTCGCCGCCTTCGGAGTGCCGCACGCCCGGCGCGCGCGTGTGCTCGACGAGGTGCTCGACGTGCTGGACGCCTCCTTCTCGGGTGAGCCGTTTCGCCACGAGGGCGGTCAGTACCGGATCGCCTCCACGGGCATCACCCCCCGGCCCCTGAGCCGGCCGAGGCCCGAGATCTGGATCGGGGCGCACTCGGCCTCCGGGCTCGACCGGGCCGCCCGCCGGGCGGACCGCTGGCTGGCCGATCCCCAGCGGGACGTCGCGACGATCGCCCGGCTGGCCGATGCCTACCGCGCGCGCTGCGCCGTCCACGGCGCCACCCCGCGGATCGCCCTCTTCCGCGAGGCCTGGATCGCTGACGACCGCGCGCAGGCGGCCCGGGAGTGGGGGCCGCACGCCCTGGCAGTCCACCGCCTGTACTGGCACGTGGGCACCTACCGGCCCCATCTCGAGCCGTGGGCCGAGGGGATCGACCGCGAGGACTTCACCCTCGACCGGGTGGCGCCGGGCCGCTTCCTGATGGGCTCGGGCGCCGAGATCCGCGACGAGGTGTCCTCATGGGCCGCGGCGACCGGGGCCGACTACCTCGCCCTTCGGTTCGGCCAGCCGGGCGGGCCGCCCCACGAGGCGGTGCTCGAGGCCCTCGCCCGCTTCGGCGAGGAGGTCATCGCCCGCACGTAGGCTCGCCCGGCGAACCTCTTTCGAGGACGACCGGGACGTCATTCCGGGACGGCGTCGTCGGGGCGCACCGCCTCCTCGACCGGCCCGACGGCCTCGATCTGGATCTCGCGCAGCCAGGGGACCAGGTCGCCGGCCATCGGCACGACCACGAACTTGCTGGCCCCCTCGGCCACGAAGCGCTCCAGCAGCCGCCGCAGCGCGGGGGCTCCGATCGCCACGTGATCCTCGCGCGCGAGCCCGGCGCGGCGGTCCAGCAGCGCCCGTGCCGGTGCTGTCAGGCAGGACTCGTCGGGGGCGGCGAACAGCGTCGTGCCGTAGTGATCGTCGTCGATCGACCGGCCGGCCTCGGCCGCGGCCTCCCGGATCGTGGCGATCAGGCCCGCCATCTCGGACGGCGCGACGAACGATCCGAGCCAGCCGTCCGCGAGGCGCCCGGCCCGGCGCAGGGCCCGGGGCGCATGCCCGGCGAGCCAGATCTCGATCCGGGGGCGGGTGGGACGGGGGGCGATGGTGACGTCCTCGAACGACCAGAAACGGCCCTCGTGCGAGACTGGCGCTCCGGCCCAGAGCGCCCGTACGATCGACAGGCACTCCGCCAGGCGGGCGGGCCGCTCCGTGCGCTCGATGCCGATCGCACGACTCTCGCGCGGCTCGTCGATGCCGAGGCCCATGGCCGGGAAGATGCGCCCGCCCGAGATCACGTCGAGCGTCGCCAGTTCCTTGGCCAGGAGCACCGGGTTCCGGGCCGGGGCGACGATCACTCCGGTGCCGAGCTTGAGGCGCTCGGTGCGCGCGGCCACCGCGGCCAGGGTGAGCAGCGGTGCCGGGTCCCCGAGAGTGGCGGTGTCACTCAGCCACAGCGAGTCGTAGCCGACTTCCTCCATGACCTCGACCGCCTCCCAGAATCCCGTGGAGCCCGGCTCGACCGCCTCGAACGGGTTCCATCCGAGCCCGACGCGAACGCTCATGGACCACCTCCCACGATCGGCTCCGCAGCGCGGAGCGGCCAACGTGCCTGCAACACGACGACGGAACCCAGCACGAGCAGTCCCCCGATGACCTGGATGAAGGTGAGGGTCTCATCGAGGACGACGATCGCGAGGCCGGCCGTCATCGCCGGCTGGGACGCGCTCAGGATCGTCGCGGTGGACGGCCCCGAGAGCGCCGTGCCCGCGATGAGCGCCGCGACCGGCACCACGGTGCCTAACAGGGCCATCATGATCACGATGCCCCAGCCCTCACGGGTCGAGGGGAACTGCGGGTCGGCGCTCACGACCGCCACGACGAGGAACGGGATGAGACCGCCGGTGATGATGGCGGCCGAGAGCGTCAGCGGCGGGACGTTGGCGACGACGGCGTGGGTGATCAGCATGAATGTCGAGTAGACGACCGCACACCCGAGCGCCAGCGCCACACCGACGGGGTCGATCTCGCCCAGGCCCCCTCCGCCCACCAGAACGAGCGAGATGCCGGCGAGCGACAGGGGGATCGCCGCGATCTGGCCGGGTATGAGCCGCTCCCGCCCGAGACAGACCGCGGCGACCGCCACCATGACCGGGGCGACGAAGACCAGGAGGGTCGCGAGGGTGGCCGAGATCCTCTCCAGCGCCGCGAAGTAGAACCCGTTCTGGCCGGCGTAGAAGACCAGCCCCAACACGAGGCCGATGACGACGCCGCGGCGGCTCGGCCCGGCGTCGAACCAGAGGGCGAGCATCCAGAGGACCACGGCGGCGATCGCGAACCGTCCCACCAGGAGCGAGGAGACCGACAACCCCTGCTCGAAGCCCAGCTTCCCCAGGATCGGCACCGCCGCGTAGGTGACCGCCGAGACCAGGCAGAGAGCCACCCCGATGCCGGCGGGCGTGCCCAGGCCAGCCCGGGCGTGCAAGGGGCGGCCCGGAGGCCGCCCCTTGCCCTGCATCAGAACCCCGGGACGCTCCTACGCGCCCTTGACGTTCGTGAACTCGTTCTTCCACTTCGTGGTGAAGAACGTCTGGTAGTCGTTCTCCGGCACGCGGTACTCGCCGGCCGGCGGGAGGTTGGTGGTGTCGACGATGACGTAGTCGTAGATCGTGCCCATGCCCTCGTACTCGGGCTGCGGCAGCGGAGACATCGGCGTGTCGCGCCCGAGGAAGCCGGCGATCTGATCGACCGCCACCCATCCGGAGGCGTCGTACGGCACGTCGGAGACGGCGTCGATCGCACCCCCGCGCATCAGCTCGACGGTGGCGAGGTCCGCGTGGAACGTGACCACCATCGGCTTGTCCGGGAACTGCTTACCCGGGAACTTGGCCGACACGGCCTGGCCACCGGCCTGCCCGGCCGAGTCGAACCCGAACCAGAAGGCCTTGAGGTTGGGGTTGGCGGTCAGCTGGTCGTTGACCTGCTTGCGCGTGCCCTCGACCAGGTTGGCGGCGTCCGTGGTCGCCTCGACGGCGATCTTGACCTTCGACTGGTCCTTGACGGCGGCCCGCAGGGTGTCGGTGCGCTCGGTGGACCACTGCACGGGGTAGTCGGTGACGGCGATCGGGACGGTGTCCGCGCTGAGCTCGGTCAGCTTCGGCATGAGGTAGTCCGTCAGGACCTGCCCGGCCTTGCTCTCATCGGGGTAGTAGGTGCCGGCGAAGAGCGGGTCCGGGGCCACCTGGCCCGAGAACTCGACCACCGGGACGTTCTGCTTCTTGGCCTTGTTGAGCTGGGCCTTGATGAGGGACGGCTCGATGCCGAGCACGACCAGGACGTCAACGTTCTGGTCGAGCAGCGTGTCGGCGCAGCGGGCCATCTTGGTCGGGTCACCCTGCGCGTCGCAGGAGTTCACCTTCCAGCCCACCACCGTGGCCGCCTCCTTGAACGTGCGCTCGGCACGCTGGGCGGACTCCACCGCCCCGACGATGTTGACGAAGCCGACCGTGGTGGCCGGCAGGGCGACCGGGGTGCCCGCGGCGGTCGCCGCGGCCAGCCCGCTCTCCTTGGCCTTCTCGGCGCGGGCAGCGTCGCCGCCCTGGGCGGTCGTGTCCGCCGCCGACGACGACGACGAGCTGTCGCTGCCGCATGCCGCGGCGACGATGGCGAGCCCGCAAACGAGTGCGGCGAGACCGACCCATGTGAACCGTCTCTTCATGCCTTCCCCCTTGGAATCCTATGACGCGCGGACATTCAAACGACCGGTTGGTTGAAAACCCGTCGATCGTACGATTGGTCACGAACTAGGTCAAGAGCCGACGTGGTTTCACTCAGACGTCAGCGTCGGCGTAGCACCGCTCCACCAGCGCCGCATCGGTCACCCCCTCGCCGTCGAGCTCGCCGACCAGCCGCCCCTCGCGCATCACGAGGACCCGATTGCAGGTCCCCACCAGCTCGGCGAACTCCGATGAGATGAAGATCACGGCGTGACCGGCGAGGGCCAGCTCCTCCATCCGCCGGTAGACGTCGTCCTTGCCCTCGACATCGATGCCGTGGGTGGGCTCGTCGAAGATGAAGACGTCGGCGCGCGACTGGAGCCACTTGGCCAGCACGACCTTCTGCTGGTTGCCTCCCGACAGGTATCGCACCGGGTGCTCGACGTTCCCGGCCTTGATCCCGAGCCGGGACACCATCTCGTTGGCCGTGGCGCGCTCGCGGCGGACCTGCGGCATGGGCACCCCTTTGGCGACGCGGAAGCGGGGCAGCACGACGAGGGTGATGTTCTTGCGAATGCTGAAGTCGAGCACGGCGCCCTGGCTGCGCCGGTCCTCGGGCAGCAGCACGATGCCGTGACGGCGGCTGTCGCTGGGATTCGAGATCTTGACCTCGCGTCCGCGCATCAGGATCCGGCCGCCCGGCCGGCGGTCGGCGCCGATGATGAGGCGCACCAGCTCGGTGCGGCCCGAGCCGACCAGCCCGGCGATGCCGAGCAGCTCCCCGGCACGGACGCTGAAGCTCACGTCCTCGACCACGCCCGGCAGGGTGAGGCCCTCCACGCGCAGGAGCTCCTCACCGCGCTCGGCGTTCAGTACCGCCCGTTTGCGGTTCTCGGTCGCGACCTCGGCCGTGCCCGTGATGTGGGCGATCAGGCTCGCCCTGTCCAGGTCGGGGGTCGGGCAGGAGAAGACGATCCTGCCGTCCCTCATCACGCTCACCCAGTCGGTGATCTGGAAGATCTCGTCGAGCCGGTGGGTGACGTAGACGACCGCGACGCCGGTCTCCGCGAGGCTGCGCACGACCCGGTGGAGCTGCTCGATCTCCTCGTTCGCCAGCGAGGCGCTCGGCTCGTCCAGCACCAGCACCCGAGCGTCGGTCGCCATCCCGCGGGCGATCATCACCATCCGCTGGTTGGCGACACTGAGGGATGAGACCAGGGTCTTGGGGTTGATGTCCTCGGCTCCGAGGCGCTCGAGCACCTCGCCCACCCTGCTCCGCAGCCGCCGCCGGTCGAGGAGGACGCCGAAGCGCTTCGGGTATCCGAGCCCCAGCTCGACGTTTTCGGCCACCGTCAGGTTGGGAACGTCCGCGAGCTCCTGATGGACGAACGACAGGCCGAGCGCGGTCGCCTGGTGCGGCGTATGGATCTCGACCGGCTCCCCGGAGATGAGGATCTCACCCTCGTCGGGGCGGGTGGCGCCGGCCAAGATCTTGATCAGCGTGCTCTTGCCCGCGCCGTTCTTGCCGACGAGGCCGAGCACCTGGCCCGCCCCGATCGCGCCCTCGGCGTGGTCGAGGGCGAGCACGCCCGGATACCGCTTGACGAGCCCCCTGACGGCGATCAGCGGCGGGGACCGCGTGCCGGCGAGCGTGCTCATGACGCGCGCTGCCCGAGCTGGCTCACGAGGACGGCGACGATCAGGATGCCGCCTTGTACGAGGTTGATCACGAACGTCTCGAGCTGCAGCATCGTCAGGCCCGTCTGGATGACACCGAGGAAGAGGACGCCCACGACCGTTCCGGGGATGTTGAACTCACCCGGGCGGAAGACCGCCGAGCCGAGGAAGACCGCGGCGAACGCGGGGAGCAGGTACGGCACCCCGGTGTTCGGCACCGACGACGCCGCCTGGGAGGTCAGCAGGATCCCCACGATCGACGCGGAGAGCGCGACGATGACGAAGCCGGTGACCCGGATGCGGCGGATGCGCACGCCCGACAGGCGCGCGGCCTCGGGGTTGCCCCCGATCGCGTACATGTACCGGCCCAGCTCGGTCTGGTCGAGCACCACCCAGAGCACGATCGCGATCACCGCCGCGATCCAGATCTGGTTGTTGAGCCCCAGGAACTCACCCTGGCCGATGTCAACGTAGCCCTGAGGGACGCCCGAGAAGATCGTCTTCTGGTCGGTGAACACGTATTCGAGCCCGACCAGGACGGTCCCCATCGCCAGCGTGATGATGAAGGAGGACCCACCCAGGTAGGCGATCAGGAAGCCGTTGGCGAGGCCGGCGCCGAGGCCGAGGCCGAGCGCGACGAGCACGGCCAGCTGCCAGGCCCAGCCGTCCTGGGCCATCAGCACCACCGCGGCGCCGCCGGCGAGCCCGATCATGGCGCCGAACGAAAGGTCGAAGTCCTGCATCACCAGCGGCACGGTGAGGCCCGCCGCGACGATCAGGGCGGGAGCGGCGGCGGTGAGGATCGACTTGAGATTCGCCGTCGTGGGGAAGGCGTCGGGCTTCGCCAGGCTGAAGAAGATGATCATCACGGCGAAGGCAAGCAGCAGGCCATAGCGCGAGACGATCGAGTTCAGGCGCTCCATCCGCGCCCTCCGCCGGGCGGCCTCCGCCGGGCCGCCGGCCTCGGCATGCACGGCCCCGCTCACGCGTGCCTTCCCCGCATCGTGTCCTCCTTCGTCGTGGTCATGACGCCACCGTGATGTCCGGCATGCCTCCGTCGATCTCCAGTACCTGCCCGGTGACGTAGCCCGAGCCCGGCGAGCAGAAGAACGCCACCGCGTTCGCGACGTCCTCCGGTGTTCCGCCGCGCCCCACCGGGATGCGGGCGAGCAGCTTCTCGCGCACCTCCGCCGGGATCCCGAAGGCGTCGTCCGGCCCCGTGCGGGCCGCCGTCAGGCGCGTCTCGATGTAGCCGGGCGCCACGGCGTTGACCGTGACCCCATACCGCGCCCACTCCCGGGCGACGCTGCGCGTGAGTCCGATGACCCCGGCCTTGGCCGCCGAGTAGTTGGCGTTGCCCACGCTCCCGTAGATGCCGGAGACCGAGGCCACGTTGACGATCCTCCGCGGGGCCGACCGGTCGCGGTCGCGGAACCACGGGGCCACGGCGCGGATGCAGTTGAACGTCCCGCGCAGGACGACGTCCTGCACCAGGTCCCAGTCGGCGTCGTCCATCTTGTGGACGAGCGCGTCGCGGGTGAGGCCCGCGTTGTTCACCAGGATGTGGAGGCCGCCCAGCCGGTCGGCGGCGGCCGCGGCCGCCGCCTGGCAGTCGTCGAGGTCGGCGACGTTGCCGGCGACGGCGACGACCCGGTGCCCGGAGGCCTCCATCTCACGGGCGGCGGCGTCCACCGGCCCGGCGTCGATGTCGGTGATGCAGACCGCCGCGCCGTCGAGGGCCAGCCGCTCGGCGATGGCCCGCCCAATCCCGCGCGCCGCGCCTGTCACCAGGGCGACACGCCCGTCGAGCGGCCGCGCCCCCGCGCTCACGCGAGCACCAACCAAACGTTCGGCCGTGACATCGGTCACATCCTTAGTCATCGAGGCTTCTCTGGCAACAACGCCGGGGCCGTTGCCCGGCACGGTCCTCAGACCGCATCGCGGACCCCCGCCGCCTCTCCCGCGCGGTGGCCGAAGACCAGCGCCGGGCCGATCGTCGCCCCCGCGCCGGGATAGGCCAGCCCGAACGGGCTCGCCGCCGCGTTGCCCGCCGCGTAGAGCCCCGGCACGGGCCCGCCGCCGTCGGCGGCCAGCACGCGGCCCCGGTCGTCGGTGCGCGGCCCGCCCTTCGTGCCGAGGCAGCCCGGCAGCACGCGCACGGCGTAATAGGGGGCCGCGAGCGGGCGCAGCGTCGGGTGCGGCGCGCGCGGGTCACCGATGAAGCGGTCGTATGCGAACGCCCCGCGGCCGAAGTCCTCGTCCGTGCCCGCGGCGGCGAGGGAGTTGAAGCGCGCGATGGTCGTCGCGAGCGCGTCCGGGGCCACCCCGATCACCTCGGCCAGTTCGGCGACGTCGTCGCCGCGGGCGACCCACTCGGGGTCGGCGCCCCCGCGCCCCAGCGGGCCGATCGAGTAGCGGGCGCGGTACTCGGCGTCGAAGACGAGCCAGGACGACGTGCGCGGGAACGCGAAGCCCGCGGCGTCGAAGTCGTGGAGGCTGCGCCCGACGTCGTTGTAGTTGGCGGCCTCGTCGACGAAGCGGCGGGCGTGGGCGTCGATCATCAGGCTCCCCGGTCGCGCGCGCTCGGTCAGCACCAGGCGGAAGAGGGGGGAGCCGTCGACCTCCTCGCCCGGGACGCGAAGCGCGGGACACCACCACGCCTCGCTCATGTTCCCGAGGGCGGCCCCGAGCGACATCGCCATCCGCAGGCAGTCGCCGTCGCACTCCGCGACCCCGGCGGGAGCCGTCATCGGGCCGCGCAGGAAGGCCCGCGCGAGCGCCGGGTCCCGCTCGAACCCGCCGCCGGCGAGGATCACGCGGCCGGGGACATCGCCATGGTCGGTCGCGACACCCACGACCTCGCCCCTCCTCACGATGAGCCGCCGCGCGCGCGTCCGGGTGCGCACCTCGGCGCCCGCCCGGACCAGGGCACCCAGCAGCGCGGCCACCAGCGCCCGCCCCAGGGTGACGACGCCGCGGGCCCGCCGCTCCGCGACCTCGGCGCGGTCGACCCGCCCGCCCGCGAGCTCGGCGTAGGTGACGGGGCCGAGGACGTTGGGCGCATCGCGCACCAACGAGGCCACGGCCGGGTCGGGCTCCACGGGATCCGGCTCGAGGGGGCGGCCGCCGAGCTTCCCGCCGGAGCGCTCGGCGTGGTAGTCGGGGTACGGAAGGGCGTGCCAACGCAGGCCGGTCTGCTCGAGGTGCCGCCCCACGCGGGCGGCTTCGTCGACGAACGTGTCAACGAGGCCCTGGTCGACGTCGCCGAGGGCGAGGCTGCGCATGTAGTCGCGCGCCTCGGCAGCGCTGTCCTCGATGCCGAGCTCCGCCGCCCGGTGGTTGGCGGGGATCCACGCCACGCCACCCGACAACGCCGTCGTGCCGCCCACCACCGCGCTGCGCTCCAGGAGGGTCACCTCGGCGCCCTGTTCGCGCGCGGCGAGGGCGGCCGCGAGTCCCGCGGCCCCCGAGCCGACCACCACGACCCGCGAGCGCCGGCTCATTCGCCGTCCTCACGCAGGCGCGCTCGGCCGTCGCGCCAGATGGCTCTGCCGGCGAGGACGTCCTCGATCGTGAGCCCCGGCGCCGGGAGGTCCCAGCGCTCGTCGGTCTGGACGATCTGGATCAGGGCTCCGAAGCCGGACTTGGGACGGATGTAGCTCTCCATCCACCACGACCGCGAGCGGTTCGTCCCGGTCGTCTCGAAACCGGCCGTCTCGAGCTCGGCGATGGCCTCCTCGAGGTCGGGCACCAGCATCGTGATGTGGTGGAGGCCCTGCCCGTGGCGGTCGAGGTAGGCCCGCAGCACCGTGTCATCGCGCAGCGGCTGCAGCAGCTCGATGCGCAGGCCGGGCAGCTGGACGCGGACGGCCCTGACGCCGGACGCGTCGTCGTCGCCGCCGCTGACGAAGCGGCCCCCGAGGACATCCGAGTACAGCACCATCGCGTCCTCGATGGACTCGACGGCCACCGCGACATGATCGATGTCTCGGACCAGGGCCATAGATCGGGATCCCCCGCGATTCGGGTGGCGCAGTATCGCGACCGGGCGACTCATAATCAACCGGGCGTTTGGTAGAACCCTCCCACACGAAAGCTCGTCGAACCACGACTCGCGCCATGAGGGGGAATCCGATGTCGGCCAACGCCCACCACCACCCCGCGCTGAGGGTGTCCAACCTGGAGCGCGCGACGCGCTTCTATCTCGATGCGTTCGAAGGGCACTGGGTCACCCGGCCCTTCGTCCTCGAAGGTCCGTTCGCTGAGATGGTCTTCGGCGGCCCGCCCGGAACGAAATACACGGTCTCGCACATCGGCTTCGACGAGGGCTCGTGCGTCGAGCTGTTCGAGTTCCTGGAGCCGGTCGCGCCGATCCGGGAGATCAACCCCTGGGAGGGCAACCTCCTGCATTTCGGGATCCTGGTCGACGACGTGCCCGCGACCCTCGCGCGCGTCGAGGCGGCCGGGGGGCAGCGTCTGTGGCCCGAGATCGCGCAGTGGGGCGACGCGAGCGTCATCTACGTGCTCGACCTCGATCAGAACATCATCGAGCTCACCGACCGCACCGTGGCGCGCATCGCCGAGCTCACGATAGAGCAGTTCCCCGAGGCCGCCCCCGACTACGAGGCAGCACGATGAGCGGGCGCCTGGAGGGCAAGGTGGCCGTCGTCACCGGCGCCGGCCAGGGCATCGGCGAGGCCGCCGTGCTCCGGATGGCCCAGGAGGGAGCCCGGATCGTCGTCTCGGACATCAACGAGCAGAGCGGCCAGGCGGTCGTCGCGACGGTCCGCGACGCGGGCGGAGAGGCCGTCTTCGTCGCCGCCGACGTCGCGAAGCTCGACGACGTGAAGGCGCTGTTCGCGGCGACGGCCGACGCCTTCGGGCGGCTGGACGTGCTGCACAACAACGCCGGGGTGCACGAGACGCAGTTCACGACGCAGGCCCAGAGCCACGAGCTCGACGAGGAGGTCTGGGACACGGTCGTCGGCATCAACCTGAAGGGCGTCTGGATGTGCTCCAAGTACGCCGTGCCCCTGATGACCGAGTCGGGCGGCGGCTCGATCGTCAACGCGGCCTCGATCGGCGGCATGGTCGGGTACCCCATGGGCGCCGCCTACGGCCCCTCCAAGGCCGGGGTGATCCAGCTCTCGCGCGTCATGGCGCTCGAGCTCGCCCCCTTCGACATCCGCGTCAACAGCTACGCCCCCGGCAACACCGACACGCCGATGGTGCAGAAGTACTTCTCGTCCGGTCCGCCGGAGGAGCAGGCGATGATCAAGGCCCAGCTCATCGGGACCCACCTCATCCCGCGGATGGGACGGCCCGAGGAGGTCGCGAACCTGGTCCTCTTCCTCGCCAGCGACGAGTCGTCGATGATCACGGGCGCGAACATCACCATCGACATGGGCACCACCGCCTGGCGCGGCATCCGCGAGGGCGGCTAGTGGGGGCGGGCGCGCCGCCGGTGCGCGAGGAGGCGCGCGAGCGCCTCTACCGCGTGGCGCGCCCGCAGCGCGGCCCCGCCGCGGTCACCCGCGAGGGGCCGGGGGACGAGCCCGTGGAACTCACGCGCTCGGGGTCGTGGACCGTCCTCGCTCGCGCCGTGCTCGACGACGCCCTGACCGAGCGGCCGGGCGGCAAGCTGGCCCGCGACCTCGGGCGCTTCCTGGTCGCCCCCCGCGGCGGCGAGCGCTCCATGTCGGGAGAGGAGCTGGGCGCCTGGCTCGCGACCTGGCGCCCGCCCCTCTCAACGATCCTGCCCGGCCGCTACCGCCCCGGCTGACCCGGGACGGCCGCGGTGCCTAGGGCGACCACTCCTCCTCGACGTCGAACACGTCGATGTGGAGCCCCGCCACCGAGGGCATGAACCCGTCGGCAGCGATCGTCGCCCACTCCTGCGAGCCGATGGCCGCGTCGAAGTCCTCGCGGGTGTCGAACCAGATCTCCGCTCCACGCCACGCCGAGGCGTACTCCCCCCCGGCGCCCGGGACGCCCTTCAGGACGACGTGGCGCCTGAGCTTCGGAAGGGCCCGCACGTTCGGCACGTGCACGCCGAAGTAGTGCGAATCGATCTCCTCGGGCGACATGCCCTCGGGGATGTGCCAGGTGCCCTGCAGCTTCACCATCTACCCGTCTCCTTTCGAGTCGTCGGTCGTCGCCCTCACCCGCTGGCGCCGAACTCTGCGTTCCACTTGGCCGTGAAGTAGGCGACCACGTCAACCTCCGCCTCCGGGTACTGGCCCTTGGCGGGGAGGTTGTCCTTGGTCACGAGCTGGTAGTCGAACAGGTCACCCACGCCCGGATAGTCCGGGGAGGGGTCCTGGGTGAACGGGGTCTTCCGCGCGGTGAACTGGTAGATGCTGTCCATGGCCATCCACGAGGACGCGTCGTAGTTGACGTCCAGAACCTCGTCGATCAGGCCCTGCCGCATCAGCTCGGTGGTGCCGAGGTCGGCGTGGAAGGTCGTCACCAGCGGCCGCTCCGGAAACTCCTTGCCGGGGTACGCCGCCGCCACGACCGGGGCGCCGGCCTGTCCGGCGGTGTCGAACGCGTACCAGAAGGCGCTGAGACCGGGGTTCGCCGTCATGATGTCGGCGGTCTGCTTCCTCGTGCCCGGCACCAGGTTCGCCCCGTCGGTGTCCACGCGGGCGACCACGTCGATCTTCGGCTCGTCCTTGAGGAGGCCGTCCAGCACCACCGTGCGGGCGTGGATGGACGGAAGCGCGAAGTCGACCACGGCCAGCTCGGCCGAGCCGTCGGGCAGCGCGTTGAGCTTCTCGATCACGCTGTCGGCGAGCATCTTGCCGGCAAGCTGCTCGTCCGGGTAGAAGGCCGCGTCGTATCCGGGCGGAACCTCGCCGCTGACGCAGAGGATGGGGATGCCGGCCTTCTTCGCCTTGTTGATGACGAGCTTGATCTGGCCGGGATCGATGCCGATCGCAACGACCGCGTCCACCCCCTGGTCGAGCAGGCTGTTGCCGCAGGTGACCCACTTGGTCGGGTCGCCGGCGCCGTCGCAGACGTTCGAGTCCCAACCAACCACCGACGCGGCGGCCTTCAGGGAGTTCTCGACCCGGTCGGCCGACTCGATGCCGCCGATGATCTGGAGGATGCCGACCGTCTTCTTCGGCAGCGCCACGGGTCCGCCCAGATCCTCGGCCGCCGCGGTCCCCGCGGCGGCATCGGACCCGGGGCCCGCCGGCGTCGTACCGCCCGCCGTCGAAGCCGCCGAATCGCCGTCCCCACCGCAGCCCGCGACGAGGAAGAGCGAGAGCGCCGCGATCGCGGCTGCCGCCATTGTGCGCTTGAACATGTCACCACCCGGGTTGTGTCAATCAAACAAACGATTGTTTGAAAACATGGTGGCGTGAACCTAGAAAATGCCCATGGCGGTGTCAATGCCCGGGCTCTGCCTCAGTACCTCCAGCCGTCGCCGAAGGTCGCCAGGCGGCGCCCGAGGTAGTCCTCCACCACCGTGAGGGCCGCGCGCGCGGACCGGTTGACGCCGACGCCGCGGCTGCGGAACGTGTCCGAGGCGAAGTAGAGGCCCTCCACGTTCGGGGCGCGCCAGTGGGGGCGGAACCGGCCGACCAGGTTGGGCTTCTGGATCACCCCGAGCCCAGGCTCGTGCACCAGGTGGCGGCGGCGCCAGACCGTCCGCTCGAGGCCCGGATACATGATCGCCAGGTCCTTCTCGAACCGCTCCATCGTGCGCAGCATCCACTTGACGTCGCGCACCTTCTCGCCGGGGATGTCCAGCCCGCCGACGTAGAGGTGGGTGCCGGGCGGCGAGGAGCCTGGGTCCATCGCGGTCTGGTTGAAGAAGAAGCCCGCGTGGGGCAGGTTCGGCGTCGCCAGCCAGGTGGCGAGCTCGCGCGGGTCAACCGCGTGGATCGGCTCCTCGGTGGCGATGTAGACACCCAGCCAGGTGGCCCGGAACTCGACCCGGGCGAGGTGGCGGATCTGGGCGACGTACCAGTCGGGCAGGTCGCTCGGGGGGACCACGCGCAGGACGTTCCACACCGGCAGCGTGGAGATGACCGCGCCGGCCTCGATCATCTCCTCCTCGAAGATCTCGTTCGGGATGACGCGCGGCTCCCGCCCGACGGCGACGCCCTGGAGCCGGTCGCCCTCGATCACGACGCGCTCCACACGGGTGTTGAGGCGCACCTCGCCCCCATGCTCCACGACGGCGTCATGGAGGTCACGGAACATGCCGTCCCAGCCCTGCCCCGGCCAGAACGAGTACCCCGCGACGCGCTTCTCGGAGTAGTGCATCTTGCGCATGTAGAGGTTGTCCGAGGCCGAGTGGTCCCACCAGTTCTCGGTGATCGCCTCGAGCACGGTGATGAACTCCCACAGCTCGATCACGCCCTCGTTGGTGGTGTGCTGGAGCATCCACTCGCGAAGGGGGCGGTCGTCCCACTCGTCGAAGTCCTCGTACGGGGTTTCGAGCAGGACATGGATCAGCTTCTTGAGCTCGTTCTTGTCGGCCGAGTAGAGCTCGCGTGCGGAGTTCCAGCGGCCGTCCTGCCAGATCGCCATGTCGCTGGAGGTGGCGCCGTGCACCAGCTCCTTGCCGACGTGCTCGAAGACCTTGGTGATGCCCGAGCCCGAGTCCTCGACGAGGTGGCCGCCCACGTTGACGGTGAATCCCTCATCGGGAACGCCCATGCCACGGCCGCCCAGCCACGGGCTCGCCTCGAGCACCAGCACCGAGCGGCCCTCGGTCGCGAGGAGGGAGGCGGCGCTGAGCCCCGCGGCCCCGGCTCCGATGACGATGACGTCGTAGCGCGGCATGAGCGTCTCCTCGAATCGGTCAGTAGTGGACGGTGTCCGCGAAGAAGGGGAGCGGGGCGCCGAGGACCGCCTCGGCCGCAGTGATGCCGGAGCGGGCGGCCTTGTCGACGCCGATGCCCCGCGCACGGGTCGTGTCTCCGGTGAGCCAGAGGCCGTCGATGCCACGCACGCGGGTGTCGGGCCGCACCGCCCCGACGAGCCCCGGCTTGCAGATGACCCCATAGGTGGTCACCAGGTGTGGCTTGCGCCACAGGCACGTGCGGGCGGCGGGGAGCATGTCCTCGATGTCCAGCCACAGCGCGCGGAACTTCTCGTCGATCCAGGCCCGGTCGCCGTAGCGCTCGGTGGCGTCGAACGCGGCCCCGACGCAGGTCAGGTACTCCCCCGGCGGGGACACGTCCGCGTCGTAGCCGGTGAAGTTGAGCGTGAACCCCGGCAGGCCGGTGCGGGGGGTGGCGAAGAACGACGCCATCTCGCGCTCGGTCATGGCGATGACCGGCTCCTTCGCCGCGATCCAGTACCCGATCCAGCACGCCCGGTTGCGGTTCTCGGCCAGCATCCGCACGCGCGCGACGAGATCCCACGGCAGCACGCCCTCGTCGAACAGCCGCGGGAGTTCCCAGACCGGCGCGTTGACGATCACGTTCTCGGCCTCGATCGTCTCCGGCGCGCCGCCGTCCGCCGGGGGGCGCAGCTCGATCCCGGTGACCCGGCCCCCCTCCACCAGTACGCGCTCGACCACCTCCGGCTGGCGGATCACCCCGCCGCGGTCGCGAAGAGCCCCGGCCAGGTCGTCCCACAGGCGGGTCCAGCCGCCCATGGGCCAGAACGAATAGCCGGCGGTGCGGCGGGCGGTGTAGTGGAGCTTGCGCGCGAACAGGTTCTCCGAGGCCGAATGCTCCCACCACCGCGCGGTGATCTGCTCGAGCATGGAGATCGCCTCCCACACGAGGAACACGCCCTCGTCGGTGGTGTAGCGGCTCATCCACTCGCGCAACGACGCGTGGTCCCATGCCTCGAAGTCGTCGTACTCGGCCTCGGTGACCGCCTCGATGCAGCGCTTCAGGCCGGCGCGGCTGCTGCCGCCGTAGAACTCCTGGATCGGCCGCCACCGGTCGCGATCCCAGAAGGGCATCGAATCGCTGCGCTCGCTGTGCACCAGGTCCAGCCCCAGCAGCTCGAAGACCCGCGTCAGGCTGTCGCCGGGGTCCTCCACGAGGTGCGACCCGAGGCCGATCTTGTGCCCACGGAACTCGGTCTCCATCGCCCGGCCGCCGAGATAGGGGTGGCGCTCGACCACGGCCACGCTCCGGCCCGACGCCGCGAGCACCGACGCGCACACGAGCCCCGCGGCTCCCGCCCCGACGACCACTGCGTCGTACTTCATGTGGCCTCCCGCACGGCCTACTTGAGCACGACGGCGTTGGCCGGCGACGCGCAGCCAGCCGGCAGGTTGAGGGGCACCGAGACCATGAGCCCCTCCCACACGCCGTCCGCGCGACAGTCCTCGCACAGGTCCTCGAGCCAGAAGAGCTCGCCGACCGCGAGGCCCTGCCGAGGCAGCATCCGGTCGTGGAGCATCCGCCCCTCGGGAGGCGCGGGCACGGCCTCCAGGCCCGGGTTGTCGGCGGCCACGGCGGCGAAGCGCCGCTCCTGGAGCCAGCGCGCGGTGGCCTCGTCGGGGGCCAGCCCCGGCGCCGCCACCTCGGCCGGTCGCCCCTCGGGCGGCGACCCGAGGTGGGCGGCGAGCCAGCCCGTGCGCAGCAGCAGGATGTCGCCCTCGCGCAGCGCGACGCCCTGGCCCGCGGCGCAGGCCTCCACCTCCGCGCCGGAGATCTCGCGCCGCTCGTCCCGGCCGAGGCCGAGGTCGCGCCCGATGTCCACCAGCACCGCGCGGCCGATGATGCCCTGCGACCAGAGATCGATCCCGAGGTCCTCCGGGCGGCGGGCGCCGTAGCCGGTCCCGTCGGGCCGCAACAGATGGCGGAGCGCGTCCCAGTGGGACCCCTGCTGGGTGTTGAGGCGCTCGACGCGGTCGTCCCAGTTGAGGGAGAGGCCCCCGATCGCGACGACCCCGTGGCGCATCGGGGCGCGGCCGAACAGGGGCGGGTCGGGCTGGCCGAGCGGGATGTCCAAGCGGAAGGCCGCCGCCCGGCGCACCAGTCGCAGCGACGCGCGCACGCGCTCCGGGGTGAGGCGCGACACGCTTCCCAGCCTCGGCTCGGGATCGGGCGGGACGTCGCTGGCCGGCCCCGCGGCCTGGCCCTCGAGCACCATCCGCCGGACGCCGTGCGTGTCGTACCACTGGGTGAGGCGCGCGATCTCGCCGTCGGCCAGCCGGTAGGCGTTCAGCGCGTCGAAGGCGACCGGCCGGCCGTTGGCGAGACGCCCCTCGTAGGTGATCTCGACCACCACGTCCGATCCGCTCACGACCACGCGCACCGGCTCGTCGTGGTGCACCGGGAACGGCGCGAGGATCTCGCGGTAGTACCGGGCGATCTCCTGCCGCCCGTGCCTGGGCCGGCCGCCGGCCGGCACCACCACCGCGTCGACGGCGAAGAGCTGGGCCACGCCGTCGTAGTCCTCGGCGTTGATGCGCGCGAAGTAGCTCGCGATGAGGACGTGTGCGGCGTCCGAACCCTCGTCGCTCACCGGGGGGGCCGCCGGGCCGGGCGGGGCGCCACGACGAACCGGCCGACGTCGCCGCCGGCCGGTGTCGCCCGTGTGCAGCTGACCGCATTCGTCCGTGTCACTCGGTCCCCGTGCTGGGTCCGTTTTCGCCAGCCGACCGACCGGCCGGCGGGGTCGAATCTAACAAACGATTGGTTGAAATCAAGAAGGCCGAGGGTCGATGATGGCCGGGCCAGTAGGGGCGGACAGAGGGGGCGAGATGCAGGACAGGGTGTGCGTCGTGACGGGCGGGGCGCAGGGCATCGGCCGCGCGGCCGCGATGGAGATGGCCTCCCGCGGCGGCCGCGTCGTGGTGTCGGACATCGACGACGTGGCCGGCGCGGCCACCGTCGTGGACATCACCGCCGGCGGTGGCGAGGCCGTGTACGTGCACTGCAACGTGCGCGACCGCGAGGACATCCGGGCGCTGATGGACGCCGCGGTGGAGACCTTCGGTGGCATCGACCTGCTGCACAACAACGCGGGGATCCACGAGTCGGCCCTCTCGGAGACGCTCTCCGTGCACGAGCTCGACGAGGAGGTCTGGGAGACGGTCTACGAGATCAACCTGCGCGGCGTGTGGCTGTGCACGAAATACGCGGCCCCGCACCTGCTGCGCTCCATCCGAAGCCCGGCCATCGTCAACGCGGCGTCCACGGGTGGGGTGCTCGGCTACCCGATGGCCTCCGCGTACGGCGCGACCAAGGGCGGCGTGATCATCCTGACCAAGACGACGGCGATCGACCTCGGCCCCACCGTGCGCTGCAACTGCTATTGCCCCGCGGCCGTCAACACGCCGATGGTCTCGAAGTACTTCGAGACGGCCGACGACCCCGACGCCATCATCAAGGCGCTGGTGGGGTCGCACATCATCCCGCGCCTCGGTCGCCCCGAGGAGATCGCCAAGCTGGTCTGCTTCCTCGGCTCGGACGACGCCTCCTGGATCACGGGGCAGTCGTTCATCATCGACGGCGGCTCGCTCGCCTGGCGGGGCACCAACCCCTGAGGCGCCCGTCACCCCGGCGCGCTACCGCGCCGGGGTGACGACGCCGAGGTTCGCGAAGAGCTCGTCGAGGGCCACGTCGGGATCGAGATCGCGGTCGGCGACGCGGTCGGCGAGCACGCGCAGCGCCGCGCTCCCCCCCGGCTGATCGAGCAGGCGCTGGAGGCGATCGGTGGCCGCCGCGCGCAGCCGCCGGGCGACGCCCTCGCGGCGGCGCTCCTCCAGGCGCCCGTCGCGGCCGAGGAAGGCCCGGTGGTCCTCCACCCCCGCCCAGAGCTCGGCGACCCCGGCGCCCTCGGGGGCCACCACCGGGATGATCGGCACGCTCCAGGGGCCTCTCGGGCCGAGGGACAGCGTGCTACGCAGCTGGTGGCGCAGCGCGTCGACGCCCGGATGGTCCGCCTTGCAGATCGCCAGGACGTCGGGGGCCTCCATCAGGCCTGCCTTGATCGCCTGGATCGCGTCTCCGGCACCCGGCATGAGCGCGAGCACCACGGTCTCGGTGAGGTCGCGCACCTCGACCTCGTTCTGGCCGGCGCCCACGGTCTCGACCAGCACGACGTCGTAGCCCGCGGCGTCGAGCACGGTGGTCGCGTCGGCGGTGGCCGACGCGAGCCCGCCCAGATGACCGCGGCTGCCCATCGACCGGATGAACACGCCCTTGTCCAGGAAGTGCTGCGCGAGGCGGATGCGGTCACCGAGCACGGCGCCGCCGGTGAACGGGCTCGTGGGGTCCACGCTCACCACCCCCACCCGCCGCCCGTCGCCGCGCAGATGGCCGAGGAGCGCGGCGATCAGCGTGCTCTTGCCGACCCCCGGACCACCCGTGATCCCCACCCGCGTCGCCCGCCCGGTGGCCGGGTGGAGGGCCGCGACCAGGTCGCGGCGCTGCGGCGAGTGTGCCTCGAGCAGGCTGATCGCACGGGCCGTCGCCCGCTGCTCGCCCGCAAGGACCCCTTCGACGATCCGCGCGATGCTCAGGAGGCCGCCCCGTCCTCCGCGCGCTCGGCCACCGCGTCGCGGATGAACACCACCATGTTCTCGATCGGCGAGCCGGGCGTGAAGACCTCGGCCACCCCCAATCCCTTGAGCACCGGGACGTCAGCGGTCGGGATGGTGCCCCCCACCAGGACGATCACCTCCGCGGCATCGGCGTCGCGCAGCCCGTCGATGACCCGGGGCACCAGCGTCATGTGAGCGCCCGACAGGATCGACATCCCGATCACGTCGGCGTCCTCCTGGACCGTGGTCGCGACGATCTGCTCGGGCGTCTGGTGGAGGCCGGTGTAGATGACCTCCATCCCGGCGTCCCGCAGGCTCCGGGCGATGATCTTGGCTCCGCGATCGTGCCCGTCGAGACCGGGCTTGGCGACGACCACGCGGATCGGTGGAGGAGTCGCGGAGGGGTGGTGTGGCATCGATGGCGCTCCGGGTTGGGTACTCTTCTACCAAACGTACGTTAGATGAGAGACTACCCCGGCGGCCGGGGGCGGGCGTGGCCCGCCGCTCCGTCGGGCACTGATGCTCGGAATTCCGAACAACGCGCTCGGGCCCGGCACGCGCCGGAGCCCGCGATCGGGGAGGTGGGCGGATGGCCCTGGCACGAGATACGAAGGCACGTCCGGACGGCGGCGAGACCGCGGCCCGCCCCGACCGCGGCACGACCATGTCGGGCCATCCGCTGGCCGCGGTCTATCGGGGGCCGGCGGCGCCGGTCGAGGCACCCGGCGAGTTCCCGTACACCCGGGGCATCCACCCCGAGATGTACCGCACCCGTCTCTGGACGATGCGGATGTTCGCGGGCTTCGGCTCGCCCGAGGACACCAACGCCCGCTTCCGCCACCTGCTCTCGCAGGGGCAGACCGGCCTGTCGACGGCCTTCGACATGCCCTCGCTGATGGGCTACGACCCGGACCACCCGATGTCCGAGGGGGAGGTCGGGCGCGAGGGCGTCTCGGTGGCCCACGCCGGCGACATGTCGCGCCTGTTCGAGGGCATCGACCTCTCGACGGTCTCGACCTCGATGACGATCTCCGGGCCGGCGCCGGTGGCGCTGGCGCTGTTCGTGGCCGCCGCCGAGCGCTCGGGCGTGCCGCGGGCGGCCCTGCGCGGCACCCTCCAGACCGACATCCTCAAGGAGTTCATCGCCCAGAAGGAGTGGATCGTCCCCGAGCGGCCCTCGATGCGCCTGGTCGGCGACCTGATCGCCTTCTGCTCCGAGCAGATGCCGCTGTGGCATCCGGTCTCGGTGTCCGGGTACCACATCCGCGAGGCCGGGGCGACGGCCGCCCAGGAGCTCGCCTTCACGCTGGCCGACGGCCTGGCGTATGTCGAGGACGTCGTCGCGCGCGGCGTGGACCCCGACAGCTTCCTGCCGCGGTTCTCGTTCTTCTTCAACTTCCACATCGACTTCTTCGAGGAGGTCGCGAAGATCCGGGCCGCCCGGCGCCTGTGGGCGAGCCTGATGCGTGACCGCGTCGGCGCGAGGGACCCGAGGTCGTGGCAGCTGCGCACCCACGTCCAGACCTCCGGGGTCTCGCTCAGCGCCCAGCAGCCCCTGCTCAACCTGGCCCGGACCGCGGTCGAGGCCCTCGGCGCCGTGATGGCCGGCGCCCAGTCGCTGCACACCAACGCATACGACGAGACGCTCTCGATCCCGACCGCCGAGTCGGCCACGCTCGCCCTGCGCACCCAGCAGATGATCGCGGGCGAGACCGGCGCCGCCAACGTGGCCGACCCGCTGGGCGGCTCCTGGCTGGTGGAGAAGCTCACCGACGAGCTGGAGGCCGAGGCGCGCGACTACATCCGGCGCATCGACGAGCTCGGCGGCATGGTGGCCGCGGTGGAGGAGGGTTTTCCCCAGGCCGAGATCGCCGAGGCGTCCTACGCCTACCAGCGCGAGTTCGAGAGCGGCCGCCGGGTGATGGTCGGGGTCAACGCGAACGTGGAGCCGGACGAGGAGGAGCCCGACATCCACACGGCCGACCCGGAGGCCGAGCGGATGCAGATCGCGCGCCTAGTGCAGTGGCGCGGGGAGCGCGACGCCGCCGGCCACGAGCGCGCGCTGGCCGCCGTCGCCGCCGCCTGCGAGGGTACCGACAACGTCATGCCCCACCTGGTGGCCGCGGCCGACGCGGGCGCCACGATCGGGGAGATCTGCGACGTGTTCCGCGCGGTGTGGGGGCGCTACCACGACCCCGCCCACTGGTAGGCGGGGAGGGCCTAGCGGAACCCCAGCGCGTGCTCGGCGATCAGCGCCTTGTGGAGCTGGTTGTTGCCCTCCACGATCTGGAAGACCTTGGCGTCGCGCAGGTAGCGCTGGAGCGGGTACTCATCGCTGACGCCGTAGGCGCCATGGATCTGGAAGGCCTTGGTCGCGGCATCCATGGCGACGTCCGACGCGTACATCTTCGCGATCGACGAGTCGGCGCGCGACGAGATGCCGGCGTCCTTGCGGTGGGCCAAGCGGTAGGTGAGCAGCCGCGCCGCCTCGACCCCGCAGATCATGTCGCTGAGCATCTCCTGCACCATCTGGAAGCGGCCGATCTCCTGCTTGAACACGATGCGGCTGCGCGCGTAGGGCACCGCGGCGTCGACGCAGGCCTGGGCCAGGCCCACCGAGCGCGCGGCCACGCCGAGCCGGCCGTTCTCGACCGCGTTGAGCGCCACGGCCATCCCCTGCCCCTCCTCCCCGACGAGCGCGTCGAGCGGCACGTGCACGTCGCTCAGCACGAGCTCGCCGGTTGACAGAGGGCGGAAGCCGTACTTGTTCTTCACCGGCCGCATCTCGAGGCCGACGGCGTCGCGATCCACGATGAACGCGCTGACCCGTTTGCGTCCCCGCTCGTCCATGCCGTCATGGGCGAAGGTGAGGAAGAAGGACGCGACGTCGAGGAAGCTGATCCACATCTTGCTGCCACGGATCACATACCCGTCGTCCTCGCGCGCGTAGGTGGTGTCCATGTCCGCCACGTCGGTGCCCGAGCGGGCCTCGGTGACGCCGGCGCCGGCGAAGATCTCGCCGCGCGCGAGCGGTGCGAGGTATCGCTGCCGCTGGTCCTCGGTGCCGAAGCGCTGGATCGAGTTGCCCACGAGTCCGCTGGGGAATGTGAGCGCACACGCGACGACGTGGCAGACCTTGGAGATCTCCTCGATGACCATCGCGTAGGTGAGGTGGTCGAGCCCCGCGCCGCCGTACTCCGCGGGCACGATGCCCCCGGCCAGGCCGAGCGCGCCGGCCGCCCGGACGATCTCGGCGGGGAAGCGCTCCTCGCGGTCGTAGTCCGCCACATGGGGGGCGATCTCGCTGCGTGCGAAGTCACGGGCGAGCTGGACCAGTTCCAGCTGATCGGCGGTCGGCGAGAGGTCCATGACGGGTGCAGATACTAGACGGCCAACCAACCGTTTGGTAGGTATGCAGACCGTGCCCCGCGCGATCATCATCGGTGTCGGCGAGACGCGCCATGGGGCGCGGCGCGACGACGTCACCACCACCGAGCTCGCCTGGGAGGCCGTCGAGGCCGCCCTGGGCGACGCCGGGGTGGCGCTGGACGACATCGACAACGCGGTCACGGCCTCCCAGGATTTCTGGGAGGGGCGCACGATCTCGAGCATGGCGGTCAACGAGGTGGTGGCCGGCTACCTGCGGCCGGAGTCGAAGGTGGCGGCCGACGGCGCGCAGGCGGTCATGTACTCGTGGGCCCGCATCGCCGGCGGCACCTATCGCCTGGGTCTCGTGGTGGCCCACTGCAAGGAGTCGGCGGCCGACCCCCACGCCGTCGAGCTGGCGGCGATGGACCCCTACGTTCTTCGCGATCTCGACGTCGACGAGACCGTGGCCGCCGGCCTGCAGGCCGGGATCCTGGGGTACTCCCACCAGGTACGGGCCGCCGCCGTCGCGGCAGCGAGCGCCCGCTCCCCGTGGCGCGACCCCGTCGATGTCGCAGCGGTGCTCGCCTCCGCGGAGCTCTCGACCCCGGTGCGCGCCCTCGAGCGGGCGCCGTTGCTCGACGGCGCCTGCGCCCTGGTCGTCGCCGACGACGCCACGGCCGCCGAGCTGGGCCGTCGCGGGGTGAGCATCGCGGGCTGCGGGACGGCGACGGACGCCTACTGGACCGACCGCGACCTCTCCGCCGCCCCGGCGCTGGCCGCGGCGCGCGACGCCGCACTGGCGGCCGCGGGGTGGGATGCGCTGCCCGAGGTCGTGGAGATCACCGCCCCCTATGCGCACCAGGCGCTGATGTGGGGCGGGCAGATGGGCCTGGGCGAGCCGGAGCAGGTCGTCGAGCACCTGGCCGGCCCCGGCTCGCCCCGCGGGGGATGGCTCGGCGGGACGCCGGGCGTGGTCGCCGGGCTGTCGGCCGTGGCGGGGTGCGTGCTGGCCCTGCGCGAGCGGCCGGGTCGAGCGGTCGCCCACGGCGCCACCGGCATCCTCGGACAGAGTCACCACGTCGTCTGCCTCGAGGCCGTGTGATGGGCCGCGTCGCCATCGTCGCCGCAGGGCAGACCGACCACGTGTCGCGCCGCACCGACATCAACGTCGCCGAGCTGGCCCGTGAGGCGGTCGACCGCTGCGTGGAATCCGCCGAGACGGATCTGGCCGCCGTCGACGCGATCGTGCTGGGCAACATGGAGATGTTCGAGGGCATCAACATGCCCGACCAGTGGATGGCGAGCACCCTCGGCGCGGCGGGAAAGCCCCTCTTCAAGCTCAACACCGGCGGCACCGTGGGGGCGAGCACCGCCGTGGCGGCGACCCAGCTGCTGGCGGCGGGCACCTTCCGGCGCGTCCTCTGCGTCGGCTACGAGAAGCACTCCGAGGGCTCGGTGCAGGCGGCGATCACCACGGTCGGCGACCCCGTCTGGGAGCGGGCGGTCATGGCCGGAGCGATCGGCAACTTCGCCTCGATGGCCTCGGTGTACGTGGACGAGTCGGGTGCCACCGAGGAGCACGCGGCCAAGGTCGCCGTGAAGGCGCGGCGCAACGCCTGCCGCAATCCCCATTCCCATCTGAAGATGCCGGACATCACGGTCGAGGACGTGCTCGCCTCGGACATGCTTGCCTATCCGGTCCGCAAACTCGACATGTGTCCGAGCTCCGACGGCGCCTGCGCCGTGCTGATGGCCTGCGAGGAGGACGCCGAGTCGCTGGTCGCTCGCCCGGCATGGGTGCACGCGGCGGTCACCGCCCACGACCAGCAGTTCATGGGCGACAGCCTCAAGCGCCTCGCCGAGATGCGCAGCCTGATCGCCGCGTCGCGCAAGGCCTACGCGCAAGCGGGCATCGACGACCCGCTGAGCGACCTCGACGTCGCCGAGATCTACGAGCCGGCGACCTACGCGGAGCTCGCGATGTACGAGTGCCTGGGCCTGTGCGAGAAGGGCGGGGGCGGCCGGATGATCGATGAGGGCATCACCGAGATGGACGGCGCGCTGCCGGTGAACCCCTCGGGTGGGGTGCTGTCGGCGAACCCGGTGGGCGCGACCGCGCTGATCCGGGTGGCCGAGGCCGCGATGCAGGTGATGGGGGTCGCCGGCGAGCATCAGGTGGAGGGCGTCGAGCGGGCACTCGCCACCGGCTACGGGGGCAACGCATGGTCCGAGGTCATGATCCTGAAGGCCGAGCGCCCATGAACGACGAGCCGCTGCGCCTGAAGCGTCAGATCACGCTCCACTACCGGTTCGCGGCGGGCCGGTTCGGGACCCCGTTCTTCCGCGCGCTGCGTACCGAGGGGCGGGTGCTGGCGACGATGGACGACGCGGGCAACGTCCTTCTTCCGCCTCGCCCGGTCTCGGGCCTCACCAACACCGCCACGCGCGGCTGGGTGGAGGTCGGCCCCACCGCGACGCTCTCGGGCTACACCGTCGTGCACGTGCCGTTCATCGACCCGATGACCGGCGAGCGCCGGCCGGTGCCGTACGGCTTTGGCCTGGTGCGCTTCGACGGCGCGGCGACCAACGTCTACCACCTGATCGACGAGACCGATCGCACCAAGCTGCGGGTCGGGCTCCCGCTGGAGCCGGTCTTCAGGCCGGTGGACGAACGGCAGGGGAACCTGGCGGACATCCGGTTCTTCCGCGTCCGCGAGGGGGGCGAGAAGGCCCTGGCGCGCCCGATACCGGAGCCGGAGGTCGGGGAGCCCCTGGTCTACGAGCAGAAGATCGACCTGCCCTACGTCTACACCGCGGGGGCGGCGCAGCGGGCGTTCCTGCGCGGCCTGGCCGAGGGCCGCATGGTGGCGAGCGTCGACGACGAGGGCGGGCGCTACGTCCCGGCGCGCTCGCACGCCCCCGACGGGCGCCCGCTGTCGCGCACCGAGGATGTCGCCCCGGCCGGGGTGCTCGAGGCGGCGACCACCGCACACCACCTGCCCGGCGCGCCGTCGTTCGGCCTGATCCGGATCGACGGCTCGCTGACCTCTCTGGTGCACCGGCTGGCCGACGGCGCCGAGAGGCTCGCTCCCGGCGCGCGCGTGGAGGCGGTCTTCGCCGCCGGCCAGGAGGAGCCGTCGGTGAACGCCATCGCCCACTTCCGCCCGGCCCCGTGAGGGTCCGCGGCCTCGCGCACGTGGGCATCCTGGTGCCCGATGTCGAGCCGGCCCGCGAGCTCTTCACCCGGATGGGGTGCGCGGTCACCGGACCCGAGCGCGACGAGGCGCTCGGCCTGTGGCTGCTGTGGGTGGACGTGGGCGACGCGACCCTGGAGTTCGTGGCGCCCGCCCGCGACGACTCGCGCGCGGCCGCCGCGCTCGCGCGCGGGGAGGGCGGTGTGCACCACGTGGCACTCGAGGTGCCCGACGTGGCGGCGGCCGTCGCCGAGCTGACCGCCGCGGGGACGCCGGTGCGCGACACGGCCCCCCGGCCGGGGGCGCACGGATCGCGCGTGAGCTTCCTCGACCCCGCCGCAGCCGGCGGCGCGCTGATCGAGCTCGTGGAGCCGTGACGACGGCCGACCTGATGGTCGCCGTGCTAGCGCGCGCGGTGCGCGACGGCGACGTCGTGGGCGTGGGTCTCGGCACCCCGCTCGCGCTCTGCGCCTGCATGGTCGCCCGGCACACCCACGCGCCCGGCGCGGACGTGCTGGTGGGCGGCGCGGTCTCGCCGGACGTCGATCTGCTCACGTGCATGCGGGGCGCACGGGCCGTTGCGGGGCGCACCGTCGGGTACGTCCCGCACATCGACACCATGGACATGGCAGAGCGCCAGGCGATGACACTGCAGTTCCTGCGGCCGGCCCAGGTCGACGGCGAGGGATCGACGAACACGAGCAGCGTCCGCGCCCCCGGCCGGCCTCGGCTCCGATTTCCCGGCGGCCTCGCCATGGCCGACGTGCCACGGCTCATGCCGCGGGTGGTGCTCTACCACACGGATCACCGCCCCCGGGGTCTGGTGGAGCGCGTCGACGTGGTGACGGGCCGAGGTGGCCCCTCGGAGCGCGGCGGGTACCGCTCCGAGGGGCCGACCCTGCTCGTCACCGACCTCTGCGTGATCGCCCTCGGCGGCGATGCGTCGCGTCTCGTGAGCCTGCACCCGGGCGTCGACGCCGAGCGCGTGGCCGCGGAGACCGGCTTCCCGCTGCGCGCCGGCGGGCGGGTGTCCGAGACCGAGCCACCCCGCCCCGAGGAGGTCGCCGCGATGGAAGCGCTCGACCCGCACGGTCTGCGCGGCGTCGAGACGCGCGACACACGTGCCGACGCGCTGCCCCGCATGCAGCGCCTGCTCGAGGGCGACGACTGATGGCCGGTCTCCCCGACGGCTTCGGCGACCTCGCCGACGGGGCGGTGGTCGCGGTGGGAGGCGCCGGGCTCGTGCGCAAGCCCATGGCCGCCCTGCGGGCCCTGGCGGAGAGTGGCCGGCGCGACCTGGTCGTGGTCAGCTTCCTGGGCGGCGTCGACGTGGAGCTGCTGCTCGAGGCCGGGTGCGTCGCCGAGCTTCACGCGGCGGGCGTCTCGCTGGACGGCGCGGGCCTCGCGCCGCGCTTCCGCGCCGCCCGCGAGTCGGCGACGATCCGATTCGTGGAGTGGTCGGAGGGCTCGCTGGTGACCGCGCTCGAGGCTGGTGCGCGGCGGCTCGACTCGGCGCTGACCCGCAGCGGCCTCGGCACGGACCTTCCTGCGATGAACCCGTGGCTCCGCGAGACCACCGACGTGCATACCGGAGCCCCGGTGATCGCGGCGCGGGCGATCGTGCCCGACCTGGCCCTCCTGCACGTCCCGTGGATCGACGAGCGCGGCAATGCCCACGTGGCGGGTGATCTCGCGGCGGACGCCCTCCTCGCGCAAGCGGCGCGGCGCACCCTGGTGACCTACGAGGAGCGGCGCGACGTGGACCCCGAGCGGGCCGCGATCTCGCGGATCTGGATCGACGACGCCGTCCAGGCACCCGGTGGATCGCTGCCGACCGGCTGCCACCCGCTCGCGCGCGCCGACCTCACCGAGGTGGGCCGGATCGCGTCGGGGGGCCGCGCGTGAGCGCGGTCGCGGACCTCGTGACGGGGGCCCTCGCGGAGGAGATCGCCGCCTCGCGGATCCGGGTGTTCGCGGCGACATCCCCGCTGACCGTCGCCGCAGCCCTCGCCGCGCGCCTGCTCGGGCGTCCCGACCTGGCGATCGCCGGTGGCTTCACCCGGCTGGACGCCGAACCGACGCCGGCGCTCACCCTGGGGGAGCAGGGGCTGATGGGCCCGGCACCGGGTCCGCGCGGCGCGGTGGGCGACGTCTTCGCGCTGCTCGCGCGCGGCGAGGGCGGGGTGGCCGTCTCGCCGGCGCAGCTCGATTCCCGCGGGCGCACCAACCTGTCGGGCGTGGGCCCGCCGGGGGCGCCGAGGACCGCCCTCCCGGGCACGCGCGGGCTCGCCGACAACAACGACGCGCCGGCGCGCGTCTGGTATCTGCTGCCCGCGCACTCGCCCCGAACGCTGGTGGAGACGGTGGACGTGGTCAGCGGACCGGCCCCTGGGCTCGCGTCGCCGCGCCGGTTGATCACCCCGGCCGGACTGTTCGATCTCGGTACCGACGGGTGGTCGGCCGTGTGGATCGCGCCCGACGGGCTGTCGATGATCGCGGAGGCCCCCGCGCTCGGGGTGAGCGTCGGCGACGGCGTGCAGGTGCGCGAGGCGCCGTCCCCGGCGGTGCTGGCCGCGCTCCACGAGGCCGACCCGCACGACGTGCGTTCGGTGGAGATGGCCGGCAGGGGCGAGGCGGGGGCGCTCTGGGCGGCGCAGGCCCGCCGGGAGGCGGGAGTGGGGCCGGCGGGCTGATCAACCAACCGTTTGGTGGAAAAGGCCTGTCCGCCATGAGAGGATCGCGAGCGTCCGTATCCCGGCGTGAGGGAGGGGTCTTCCCACCATGAAGTTCGGTCTTCTCAACCGCCCACAGGATCCACCCGCCGCCGAGAACATCACCCAGCGGTGGGCCGACACCCTCGAGGCCTCGGCGCTCGCCGAGCAGGTCGGGTTCGACGGCGTGTTCGTCCCGGAGCATCACATGATGCCGGACGGGTATCTGCCCGCCCCCCTCATCGCGTGCGCCGCGATCGCCGCCCGTACGAGCCGCGTCGACGTGGGGACCACGGTCTTCCTGTTGCCGTTCTACAACCCGATCCAGGTGGCCGAGCAGGCGGCGATGGTGGACATCATCTCCGGCGGGCGGATGGTGCTGGGCTGCGGCATCGGTAACTTCGAGCCGGAGTTCGAGCTCTACGGACTCCACAAGAAGGGGCAGGGCAAGCGCTTCGAGGAGGCGATCGACCTCGTCCAGCGCGCGTGGGCCGGTGAGGAGATCGACCACGAGGGCGCCAACTTCAGCGCCAAGGGCCGCATCAGCCCGCTGCCGCAGAACGCGCGCCTCTGGCTTGGGGCCATGTCCGAGGTCGGGGTGCGGCGCGCCGCCAAGTTCGGCTGCCCCTGGCCCACCGACCCGCTCCACAACCTCGCCGTGATGACCGAGTGGGCGGAGGCCTATCGGGCCGCCGGCCAGGAGTTCGGGACCTCCGACAAGCTCTCGATCGCCCTCCTGCGCGACGGCTGGGTGGCCGACGACATGGACACGGTCGAGCGCGACTGGTGGCCGCACATCCGGTCCGAGCACTGGTTCTACTTCTCCCAGATCCCGCGCTGGGTGCTGGATCGCGAGCCCTTCCTCGAGGGGATCGAGAAGGAGGAGGACTTCAAGTTCGAGACGCACCGCCAGGACCGGCTGATCGTCGGCGATCCCGAGCAGTGCATCGCCAGCATCCGCGCCTCGGAGGAGGCCGTGGGCAACGATTACCTGATCATGAGCTTCCGCGTCGCGGCCGGGCCGAGCCACGAGAAGGAGCTTGAGTGCATCGAGCGCTTCGGCAAGGAGGTCATCGCGCCCTACCGCGAGTGGTATGGCTGAGCCCGGACCGGAGATCCCCGACGGGAGTGGGATCACGGCGATCCCACTCCCCACGCCCTTCGCCGTCGGCCGGGTGAACTGCTACCTGATCGACGACGACCCGTTGGTGCTGGTCGACCCCGGCCCTCATTCGGTGGAGGCCATCGCCGAGCTGGACGCCGTGCTGGCGGGGCGTGGCCGGCGGGTCGAGGACGTGGGCCTGGTGCTGGTGACCCACCAGCACCTCGACCACAGCGGGATGGCCGGGGCCGTCGCCGCGAGGGCGGGCGCCGACCTCGCCTGCCTGGCGCCGCTGGCGGACATGCTCGCCGACATCGAGACCGCCCTGGAGGTCGATGACGACTACCAGGTCGCCGTGATGCTGCGGAACGGCGTGCCGGAGGAGACGGCCCTGACGCTGCGCGACATCTCGGCGTCGTTCCGTCGCTTCGCCGTGCCGGCGCGGGCGACGCGCCGCCTGGAGGAGGGCGACGTGATCGCGCTCGGCTCCGGCAGGACGCTGCGCACGATCCACGTCCCCGGGCACAGCCCGACCGACACGATCTTCCTCGACGAGGAGCGGCGCATCGCCATCGCCGGCGACCACCTGATCGCCCGGATCTCGTCCAACCCGGTCATCCACCGGCCGATCGCGGGCTCCACCGACCCGGCCCGCCGGGTGCCGGTGCTCGCCACCTATCTCGACTCGCTGAGGCGCACGCGCGAGCTCGACCTCTCGCTGGTCCTGTCCGGCCACGGCCGGCCGATCGCGAACCACCGGGCGCTGATCGACGAGCGCATCGCCGACCACGAGGTGCGCAAGGACGAGATCGAGGCGCTGATCGTGGCGCGGCCGCGCAGCGCCCACGACATCGCGCGCTCGATCTGGGGCGACATCGCCCTGCGGCAGGCGTATCTGACGCTCTCCGAGGTGCTGGGGCACACCGACCTGCTCGCCGCGCAGGGGCGGGTCCGGGAGGACGAGGTGGACGGCACGGCCGTGTTCTCCCCGGCCTGAGTCGCCGCGGAGAGGACCACACGCGAGTCACGGAGGTGATGGGAGTGCAGCGCATCTACACCGAGGAAGAGCTGGACGCGTTCGCCACGCCGCGATCGATCCTGCTGGAGCGCGCGGTGGCGGCGCGGGACGCAGAGGCCGTGCGCGTCGTCCAGGCCGAGATGGACATCGAGTGCCTGGCGATCTACGACGCCTACATGAACTGGATGGGCGTGCTGCAGACCTTCATCCTCCAGCGAACGTCCGAGGAGGCACACGACCGGGCCCTCATGCGGTCGGCGGAGGAGGCGGCCCGGCCGTTCGTCGAGCGGCTCCGGGGAGGGGACGCCGCCGCGTGGGCGCGCTGGCTCGCCTCACGCCTGCGCTCGTCGGGGAGCACCTTCTCCGTGGAGCAGGACGACGTGCGGATTCGCTTCCGCTGCGACCTTTGGGGCCCGCTGCGCCAGTGGCGCGCGCCGGCCGGATGGCAGGGCGAGGAGCCCCGTCACCGCGAGGGCGACCGGATCGTCTACCCCGCCTACGGCCACTACGCGTCCTCGGCCGCCTTCCAGGAGCTGCGCGGCGCCCGGCCGCTGACCCACGGCCGCGAGACGCTCCCGTCGTTGATCGCCGCGGAGATCATCTTCCTGGAGATCGTCCCGACCGAGGTCTTCGGCCGGCCGATCGCGGTGATCGAGCTGGGCGAGCGGCTCGAGGACCCGGTCCACCTGGACGTCTACACCGACCCGGGCGCGATCCCGGCCGAGGCGTACGCCCGCTACGGGATGGCCCGCCCCGCGACAGGGAGCCTCGCGGCGGGGTCCTCGCGGCCGCTGTCGGACGAGGATCTGCGGCGGATGGGGATGCCGCTGTCGCTCCAGGTGGAGGAGGCGCTGACGGCGGACGACTGGGACCGGCTTCTCGCGATCTCGGGCGAGATGGACGCCGAGCTGGTGCGGGCCAAGGACCCGATGGGCGTTCAGATCGCCGGCCTGCTGAGCTGGATCGCGCGCCACCTCGGCGAGGACGCGGCCGAGGACGCCCTGGCGCGCACGGCCGAGGTGGTGATGACGCCCTTCCTCGACATCGTGCGGGACCTCGAGATCGCGGACGCGATCGCCGTCTGGGCCATCGCGTGGCGATCGCACGGCTCAACCTTCTGGATCGAGGAGGACGACCACCGCTTCGTCCTGCGCGGGCGTCCGCTCGGAGCCTGCCACCGCATGTGGTCGCACCGGTACCAGCACGACGTGGAGCGGATCTCCGAGAGCCGGGTGCGCTACCCCACCTTCGGCAACTACGACCCGCCCGGCTCGTTCCACCTGATGCGCGAGCCCCGCGGGATCACCCACGGCAAGGTGGGCTACCCCATCTACAGCTGCCACTGCCACATGCTCCACGAGATCTTCCCCATCGACCAGCTCGGGCACCCGCTGTGGGTGGAGGAGCACCCCATTCACGACCCCGACGGCGAGACGGTCCACATCCACTACAAGGACCCCGCGATGTGGCCGGAGCGGTACTACGCGCAGGTGGGCAGGACGAAGCCGGTGACGACCCTGGCGGGCTGACCGGCGCGGTCACGCCGCTCCGCCCCGCCGGCTCAGGACGTGGCGGAGCGGCGGGATCCGGCCCGTGCGCCGGCGAGCTTCGCCTTCGCGGTCACCTTGCTCGCGGCCCGCGGCGCCGCTCGGCCGCGGTGGTGGGCGTCGCCTCGGCCCTGACGCGGACCTTCGGAGCGGCGGTCCTGGGGATGGCCTTCTTCTTCGCGGCGGGCTTCCCGGCCGCCGAGCGGGAGCCGCGCCCCTGCCGCGGGCCGACCATCCCGTCGATTGCCATCGAGGCCACCTGGGCGCCGATCTGAGCGGGGGTCCACGCACCGGCCGGCTGGTACCAGTGATAGACCCAGTTCATCATCCCGAAGAGCGTGAACGCGGCGAGCTTCGGGTCGAGCTCGGGGTTGACCGACCCCTCTGCCTGCGCCTCCGCGATCAGGTTCCGCAGGTAGTCCTCGTAGTAGCGTCGGCGCTCGACGATCTCGAGCAGCGGCTTCTCCGAGAGCGAGCGGTAGTCGTGGTAGAAGACCGCCATCTTCGTCACGTTCTGCGTGTTGAAGATGACGTGCTCGCCGATGTAGTACCGCAGCCGCTCGATCGCCGGCGCGTCGATCGCGCGCGTGCGGTTGACGATGCCCTTGAAGGCGTCGTGGACGTCGGAGAGGACTTGGAAGAGGAGGTCCTCCTTGGAGCGGATGTAGTAGTAGAGGCTGCCCTTCAGGATCCCGACGGACTCGGCGATGTCGTGGACGGATGTGTCCGAGTAGCCCTGCTCGTGGAAGATCTGCGCGGCGGCGTCGATAATGTCCTGGGTTCGCTTCTTCGAGGACGCCGTCCTGCCGGACTCGGTGGCGCCGCGCGCGCTCTCACTCTTCATCGGCTGACCTCGTGATCGATGCTCGTATGGACGACGGAAGGACGTCGCGCTTCCAGCAGCGCACGACCGGGATCCGCCGCGTGCTGATGCAGCCACGGCCCGTCCTCGGCATGCAGGGGGGTGAACGCCGTGGGCCAGGAGCCACCTGCGGCCGGCACCACCAGGTCCACCTCGAAGGAGAAGAGCTGCGTGAGCCTGCCGTCGCGGGCGATCGTATCGCGCGGGACCACGTCTTCGACGCAGACGATCGTCGTGCGCGCCGCGCGCGCCAGGACCACGTCGACATCCCACAGGTGGTCGGGGGGCCAGGGCACCTGCACGTTCCCGGACGGGTCCGATCGCCAGGCGTGGATGATCGCGACATCGGGGCGCAGCGCCGGGACGGCGAGGAACGACTCGTTGGAGTAGGGGTTGACCACCCGGCGGAGGCCGCGGGCGGCGACCAGATCGGATCCGATCGCGGCCCGCGTGGGCAGGAACGGGATACCCATGGCCGCGGCGCGGAGGCCGCCGACGAGCATCCACTCGCTCATCTCGCGGTCCTCCAGGGCCTCGGCGGCGACGGCCTCGCAGAAGCGCGGCGCGCGGCCGTGCAGGCCCAGCGAGACCGAGCTCGAGGTGACCGACGCCAGGGCATCCGCAGCGAGCAGCACCTCCACGTCGAGGCCGCCGACGAAGGTGACCAGATCGAGGTCCCGCCGCTCGGCTCGGGCCAGCTCGAGCACCGCCCGCATGGGCTTGCGGCTGAGGCCGATGCCGCCGATCCCGACGGTCGCCCCGTCGGGCACCGCCGCCACGAGGTCGTCCCAGGTGCCGAGCCGCCCGCTCATGCGTGGAACCGGGGCGGACGCCGCTCGAGGAACGCCGCGATGCCCTCGCGCGCCTCGGGCTGGGACAGGGCCTCGACGACCGCGTCGCGCTCGATCGCCAGGCCGCGGTCGAGGTCGCCGCCGCCTCCCTCGTCCAGGCAGCGCTTGATGAGGCGCAGGCCCGGAGCGGGCATCTCCGCGAGCCGCCCGGCGAGGGCCAGCGCCTCGGCCAGGGTCTCCTCCGGCGTCGCGCACGCTCGGGTGACCAGGCCGATGCGCTCGGCGTCAACCGCCGCGAGGCGGGTGCCGAGCATCAGCATCTCGGCCGCCCGCGCCCGCCCCACCAGCCGGGGCAGCCGCTGCGTGGCGCCCCCGCCGGGAATGATCCCCAGCCCGATCTCGGGGAGCCCGATGCGAGCGTCGCCCTCGGCCATCACGCGGAAGTCGCACGCGAGGGTCATCTCGCAGCCCCCGCCGAGCGCGTGCCCCGCGATCGCGGCCACCGTCGGGATGGCCACCCGCTCGAGGCGGCGGAATGTGGAGTGGACCAGGTCGACCTTGCGCCCGGTGGCGCCCGGGCGGAAGTCGTAATCGGCCATCCGCTTGATGTCGGCGCCCGCCACGAAGATCGTGGGATGGGCGCTGGCGATGACGGCCGCCCGCACGTCCGCGGACAGCTCCAGACCCATCACCAGGCGGTCGATCTCGGCGTACAGCTCCTCGTCGAGCGTGTTGGCGGGCGGCTTGTCCAGAGTGCAGACGGCCACCGCGCCGACGGGCTCGACAGAGAAGAACGCGAGTGTGGTGAGGGAGGTATCCAAACAAACGGCCGGTAGACTAGAGATGATTCTCCCACGCGGACCGGCTGTCGAGAAACGTCCGAGACCAGTAAAACCGAATTCAACCACGTCGCGGCGCTCGTGGACGGCGAGATCCACCTCGCCCACGCCCGTCTGCCGGGGCGCGCCGGACGGCGCGCTCACGCCGACCGGGACGAGGATGCCGTGACCCTGGGCGCGGTGGCGGCCCAGGCCCTCCTGCTCCGCCACCCCGGCCTTCGTCCCGGCACCCTGGTGTTCGTCACCACCACCCCCCCGTACCGGCTGGGCGGCAGCGTCCAGCCCCTCGCCGAGCTGCTCGACCTGGCCGACGACGTGGTCGCGCTGGAGCTCACGGCGACCCCGTCCGACGGCCTCGCCGGACTGCGCGTGGCGGCGGCGCTCGCGGACGGCGAGCGCCCCGCCCTGCTGGTCGCGGCCAACCGCGGGGCCCGCGAGCGCCGTGACGAGGGCGACGGGGCGGTCGCCGTGCTGGTGGGGGGAGGGCCGGCGGCGATCGAGGTGGCCTTCGGCGCCTCCCGGGCGCAGGAGGGGCGCGAGCGCTGGGCGCTCGCCGACGGGGGGCCCGAGCGCGAGGGCGACCCCACTCTGACCGCCGCGCTCCTGGACGAGCGCGTCCGGGACGCCGCGGGGGGGCGGCCCGCCGGCGTCGTCTCGGCGGCCGGCGCGCGCACCGCGGCCCGGCTCGAGCGCGCTCTGGGGGGGCCGGCGACGCCGTGGCCGGCGACGCCGGCTTCCTCGGGTCGGCGCACGCGCTCGCGCGCCTGCTCGCCGGGGCCGGCCGGCCACAGACCATCGTCGCCACCGCCAACGGCATCACCCATGCCGTCAACGCCACGCCCGGCGAGGGTGCCGCCGGCCTGGCCGCCGCCGCCGCGCGGGCGCTCGCGGCGGGCGCGGAGGTCGAGCGGCCCCCCGATCCCGGGCTCGACGACGAGGGCTTCGCGCCGTACCAGTCACTCCCGCGTGCCCGCCGCGAGCGCGGTCAGGAGCTGCGGCTCGCCGCGGTGCGCTGCCGGGGCTGTGGGCGCACCGTCTATCCGCCACCGGTCGCCGCGTGCCCCTCCTGCGGCGCGTCCGGCCCTCACGAGCCCGCACGCCTCGGGCGCGAGGGGGCGGTGCTCACCCTGACGCGCGACCACGTGTATCCCGACGCCCGGCTGACCATCATGGCGGTGGTCGCGCTGGACGGCGGCGGCAGGTTCTACGGGCAGGTCGTCCCCTCGGGGGAGGTCGCGGTGGACCAGCGGGTGCGCCTGGTGCCGCGCGTCCTCCACCGCGGCGGTGACGTGGTGCAGTACTTCTGGAAGGTGGAGCCGTGCCGATAGCCGGAGAGGTCGCGATCGTCGGGACCGCCACCACGCCGTTCGGTGTGCTGCACGACCGGGGGTACCTCGACCTGCTCGCCGAGGCGGCCCTGGGCGCCATCGCCGACGCCGGCGTGGAGCCGGGGGAGATCGAGGCGGCGTGGCTGGGGACCGCCGAGCCCATCCTCGCCGGGCTCGTCGGCGACTCGGGCGCGGCGGTCGCCGAGGCGATCGGCTTCGGCCCACGTCCCGTGACCCGGGTCTCCAACTTCTGCTGCACCGGCATGGAGGCCGTCCGGGCGGCCGCCCTCGACGTCGCCGCCGGCGAGCACGGCCTGGTGCTGGCCGTCGGCGCCGAGAAGATGCGCGACGTCACCAGCCGCGGCAGCCTGCTGGCGAAGACCGCCAATCAGACCCATCCCACGCTGGCCAAGGGGCGGACCGCCCCGGGGCAGTTCGCCCTGCTGGCGACCCGCTACATGCACACGTACGAGGTCGACATCGCGTCCCTGGCACGCGTCGCCGTGAAGAACCACGAGCACGCCATGCGCAATCCGCACGCCCACTTCCGCGCGCCGGTGACGCTGGAGCAGGTGCTCGGCGCCCCGCGCGTGGCCGAGCCGCTGGGCGTCCTGGACTGCACGCCCACCACCGACGGCGCGGCGGCGGTGGTGCTGGCGCCGGTGGCGTGGGCCGAGCGGCACGCCTCCCGCTACGCCGTGATCCGGGGTGTCGGGCTGGCCGTGACGGACGGCTACTTCACCACCTTCTTCCACGAGGACGAGGACTTCCTCGGCTTCCGCTCCACCCGGGCCGCCGCCGAGGTGGCCTACCGCCAGGCCGGCATCACCGACCCGCGGCGCGAGCTCGACGTCGTCGAGTGCCACGACTGCTTCACGATCACCGAGATCGTCAACACCGAGGATCTCGGGATCTGCGGCCGGGGCGAGGGCGTGGCGCTACTCGAGTCCGGTGCGACGACTGCCGGGGGCGACACCCCGGTCAACCTCTCGGGCGGCCTCCAGGCCTGCGGCCATCCGGTGGGGGCGACCGGGGTGCGCATGATCGCGGAGATCGCCGACCAGGTGACCGGCCGGGCCGGCGAGCGCCAGGTCCCCGGCGCGACGACCGGGCTGGCGCACACCCTGGGCGGACCCGGCGTGGTGAGCGCCGTCGCGGTCCTCGGCGCGGCCCGCTAGCTAGACATCCCACGGCCCCAAGGGGTCAAGCGGCCGCATGCAGCATCTCGCCAGGATGGCCCCAGGCGATCTCTTCGCGGTACGTCTCGCGTCGCTCCAGGCAGGCGTGGAGGATCCCGACCCAGCGGTTGGCGAGCTGGCGGGTGGCCTGGGAGTGGGTCTTTCCGCGAGCCCGCAGCGCGTCGTAGTAGCGACGCGCTCCTGGGCTGGCGGTCAGCGAACTGAAGGCCCAGCGATCACGGGCTGAGGCAAGGCGCCGGTTGCGCGCCACGCGCGCCAGCACGACCAGGCTGCGCCGCGACGCCTTGGTGATCGGTGCGGTTCCCGCGTAGGCCTTTCTGCCTCTAGCATCGGCAAAGCGGCTCGGGTCATCCCCGAACTCGCCAAGCACCCGGGCGCCGAGGACTGGGCCGAGTCCGGCAAGACTGCGCAGGATCTCGGCGTCCGGGTGACGATCAAAATGCTCGGCCAGGGTGCGCTCGAGCTCGGCGATCTGCTGGTTGAGCGACACGAGCACCGCCACCCGCGCCGCACTGGCGGCGCCAAAGGCATCGGCCACCGCCGCGGGCGCCTCGGGCTGCTCGGCGCGCAGGGCGCCCTGGATCTCGGCCGCCCGTCGCTCCAGGTTGCGCTCACGGCCGGCGCGGCGCAGGGCGCCGGCGATCCTCGCCCGCGAGAGCCCCCGGCCCGCCGCGAGCGTCGGGGCGATCTGAAGGATCGCCAGGGCATCGGATGAGGCCAAATCGGTGCCAAAGGCCGAAAGGGCGCCGGGAAAGTAGTCGCGCAGGGCCGAGCGCAGCCCGCTCACCTGGCGTTGGCGCATCCAGACAAGGCCCTGGTGGGCCCGCGCCAGCACCCGGATCGCGCCTGCCTCATCCGAGTCTGCGGCCACCGGGCGGTGGTTGTGGGCGTCGGTGCGCACCAGGTCGGCCAAGAGCTTGGCGTCGCCGGCATCGGACTTGGCGCCTGAGGTCGTATGGCGATCGCGGTAGCGGCTGGCCGCCAGGGGATTGATCGCATAGACCCGGTAGCCGACGCCGACCAGCGATGTCACCACCAGCCCCCGGTCGATCTCGATCCCGACCACCACATCGGCTGGATCGGCGGCGCTGTCGGCCACCAGTGCGCGCAGCCGCCCGAGCCCGGCGACCCCGGTCGGGAATCGGCCCTTGCCAAGGACCGTCCCCGCCTCATCCATCACCAGCACGTCGTTGTGGGCCTCGGCCCAATCGACGCCCACGAAGATCATCGCTTGCTCCCCTCGAATCGACCGTCTGCTCCGAGCCCGAGAAGTGCGCGGCGACCTAATGGATCAGTGCTCGTGCGGCACGCCATCCCACCAGCCGTTGACTCCTCGCTGCGGATCCTGCCCGGGTGCGACCAGCTCACCAGTATCTGGCTCGAGGTGATCACACCAAGGCCCGGCAGATCCAGCAGAGCGGGACACATCGCACGAACAAGGCGCTCGAGCTCCTTCTCGAGCGCGGTCGCCTCCTCGGTGAGGTGCTCGACGCGACGAGCGGTGGCGCGCAGGGCAAGAACCGCGGCCCGCCGCTCCTCGTCGTGGCGCTGCATGAGGTGCAGACGAGCGCAGGTGCGCACGAGCTCCACCCGTGTGAGGCCGCGCAGCGACTCCCGCAGAGCGCTCGGCGCGGTGACGACCAACGCCCTCAGTTGGTTGATCGCGGCGGTGCGCGCGGCGACGCTCGCCCGGCGCGCCTGGGCGGCGGGCTCGTCAAGGCGCTGGCGTCGCAGCCAGGCATCGTGGGCACGCGTCCAGGCCTGCAGGTCATAGACCCGGCCGTGGCGTAGCAGCATCTTGGAGAGGCGATGGCGGGCCGGCATCAGGTCGGCGCGTGCGTCCTCGCGGGCCCGCCATCGCGGGCGCCCTCGTCGGCCATCGTGGGCACCGCCACCGCAACCAGCTCCCCCGCCCGCAAGAGACGCGCCAGCCGCTCGGCGTCTCGGCGATCGTTCTTGACCCGATCCCCGGGCGCGCGCGGGATCAGGCTCGGTGCCGCGACCACGCAGTCGATGCCCGCCTGATCCAGCGCCCGAGCCAGGCCGTAGCCGGTGGGCCCGGCCTCGTAGGCCGCGCGCACCGGGCCCGGCAACGCCCCGATCCAGCCCACCAAGTCGCCTGTCGCGTGCGGAGCCCGGACCACCCGCACCTCGCCCGTGCCCTCGTTGATCAGCCCGGCGACCACGCTCGTGGCGTGCACGTCCAGGCCGACGAACGTACCGTTACCCATGTCGGCGCCTCCCATGACTGTGGCTCTGACGCCGGGCTCATCCCCGACGCCAACCCACGATCACGCATGCTGAGGGCGCCGGCACAGATCCCGGCGCTCAATACGGTCTAGGTCCGGTCGCCCCGCAGGAACGCGCGCAGCATCCCGGGCGACCAGGTGTCCTGGTGCTCCCCGTACACCTGCGAGCCGTCGGGCAGGGTCCAGCGCACCATGCAGGCCCAGACGAACCACGGCGTGCTCGGCAGCGCGATGCGGCTGATCACCGTGCCGTCGGCCACGACCTCGCGGCCCTCGTCCACGCCTCGGATCCGCACCGCGACGGGGCGTCCCCGGGGGTCTCTGTCAACCGCGCACGTCGCGTCGGCCAGCGGCCGCGTGCCCCCGTCGCGCAGCGTGAAGGCCGTGAGCACCTCCTGACCCTCGCGCTCGCGGCTGCGGCGCGTGGCGACGTGGAACCCGGTGCCGTCGGCCGTCGCGCCGTAGCTGTAGGTGAGGAAGTTCTCCTGGCGGCTCTCGCGCCGGGGCGACCAGGTGCGGTCGCGCATCTCGATGCAGTCGATTTCGAGGCGCTCCCCGTGGAGCACCAGCTCACCGGTGACGCGCCCGAGCTGGTCGAGGTGGCCGCGGCCCTTGGCCACCACGCCCACGGCGTGGGGCGGGTGGATGGCGCGGAAGGTCATGTCGAGGCGCACCGCGTCGCCGTCGGCGTAGGTGATGCGGTAGGCGGTCAGCGGCTTCAGGCACTCGTAGGAGAGCCCGTTGGGCAGCGTGAAGCCGGTCGCCTCGATCCCCTCGGGGATCGGCAGGTGCCACCACGTGCGGTAGTAAGGGAGCTCCCACAGCTCCTCCGCCCCCGGCTCCCAGATGTAGACCCCGCACGACATGATCCCGAGCTCGGGCCGGAAGAGCGGGTAGGTCCACACCACCAGCCCGCGCTCGGGCACCGCGCCGGCGAACCAGGCGGTCTCGGTCCACGAGCGATCGTCGCTCCGGGGCGGGTGGAAGCCGTCGTCGGCCGCGCTCAGCTCCACGTCGGCTACTTGATCGCGATCGGGTTGAGCGGCGAGCCCATGCCGCCGGGCAGGTAGAGCGGCGGCGCCACCAGCATGAACTCGTAGACGCCGTCCTCGGCGCAGTCGGCGGCGAGGGCGTCGAGCTCCCAGAGCTCGCCCAGCGGCAGGCCGAGGTCGACGAGACACGCCACGTGCACGGGCAGGAAGCGTTCGGCGGGGTCCTCGGGGATCAGGGACTCGACTCCGAGGGTGTCGGTGGCGAGGGCCGACACCGACTTCTCGTGCAGCCAGGGGATCGCGTCGCGGCCGATGCCGGGCGAGGCCACGAAGTAGGCGTCCCGGTCGTCGCCGTCGCCGAGGGTCCACCACCGGCCGAGGTGACCGGTGCGCACGAGCAGCATGTCGCCGGGCTGCAGCTCGGTGCCCTGCGCCGCCAGGCTGGCCTCGAGCAGCTCCGGCCCGATGATCTGGTTGTCGGGGCAGAAGTCGAGACCCTGCTGGCGCGCGGGATCGACCAGGACGGCACGGCCCACGAAGCTCTCGCGGTGGTGCTCGATGCCCAGGAACCGGCCGCCACCGAGCGTGGTCATGCTGCCGGCCCAGTAGCCGTTGTACATGGAGTCCTGCCACATCACGTGCCCGAAGGCATCCCACTGGGTCGAGCCCTGGGTGGGCATCTGGAGCATGTCGTCGGCCCACTGGAAGCCGGGGACGTCGGCGTTCCAGGGGCTTCCGACGACGGCGTCGGACCCCGACATCAGCGGCAGCAGCATCGGAGCCGGGCGCGACGAGAGCGAGGGCGCCGTGCGATCGATCGGCAGGGCGAGCGAGAAGGCCCTGCCGGTGCGCACCAGCTGGGCGGCGGCGACGCGCTCGGCCGGACCGATCAGGTTCTGGGTGCCGCGTTGATCCTCGTCGCCCCAGCGCCCCCAATTGTTCGGCCCCTCGGGCCGGTAGCCGCCCTCGACCTTGCCGGTCTCGGCCACCGTGTAGCTCGGCGGCGTCCACCCCACTGAGTAGCCGCCAGGCTCCGTGCGCCCCATGTCCGCCTCCCTCGATTCCACCAAACGATTGGTAGACAAAGCCTATCCTGCCGGCGGGTCCCTCGGCGCGTAGAGGCGGTGGAGGGGCACCAGCAGGGTCCGCGTTCGCGCGAGATCGTCCAGGAGGTGCCTCCGCACGCGGGGGCGCCAGCGGGCGAGCCCCACCTCGCGCTCCACGCGGTCGGCCGCCTCCTCGAGGTCCGGAGCCTCGAGGCCGCCGTCGGCGAGGTCCGCGAGGAGCGCCTGGTCAACCCGCTCCCGCTCGGCCTGAACGGCGGCCTCGACGCCCGCCCGCAGGGCGACGCTCTCGAGCAGCGCCGCCGCCACCTTGACGCCCTGCCGCAGCGCGCGGTCGTCGAGTCCGGGGAGCACCTCCTCGGAGAGGAACCGTCCGACGCCGTGCGCCACCTCGGCCGCGCTCGGGCGGGGCCCCTCCGGTGTCCGGGGGGCGACCGCCGCCCCCTGCGCCGCCTCGGGCCAGCCGGCCGCCCGGGCGGCGCGCTCGAGCCACTCGGCCAGCATCTCCAGCCCAAGGCCCGCGATGGCGGGGCGCGATGTGCGGCCCTCCACGTAGGCGCGGATGCCGGAGAGGAGCATGATCGATCGGCTCACGCAGGCCAGGCACTCGAACCACGCCAGCGCCTCGCGGTCGACGGGCGCACCGCTCTCGCCCTCGTAGGCCTCCACGACGAGCCCGGGGTCGAGCGTCCCGGCGCTCGCCCAGACCGCGGCGCCCAGGTCGTCGAGCGGGTGGCCGAGGTGCGTGAGCTCCCAGTCGAGCATCGCCGTGAGCCGTCCCTCCGCGACCAGGACGTTGTGCGGGCCGGGGTCGCCCCAGAGGAGGACGGCCGGCGCGTCGTCCCGGGGAGCGTTCACCTCGAGCCATGCGAGCAGCGCGCCCAGGAGCGGCACGGCGGCCAGGCGGGTCGCGCGGTAGCGATCGGCCCAGCGGGACAGCTCCTCGCGCGCCCCCGCGGCGCCGCCGGGCGGGTGGGGGAGCTCGAGCGCGAGCCGCTCGAGCGGCAGTGCGTGCAGTCGCGCCAGCGCCCGCCCGAGCTGGCGGGCGATCCCGGCGCGGGCGGCCGCGTCGGTCCGGCCGAGGGGAGCGCCGGGCGCGCGCTCCATGACGAAGTAGGGCCGCCCCAGCGATGACCCTTCCGTCTCGAGCCAGAGCGCCGCCGGCACCGGGAGCCCCTGGGGCTCCACCGCCCGCAGCACCGCGAACTCCAGCGCCCGGTCCGTCCAGGGGAGGGTTCCGCCGGCCGCGCTCCGGCGCAGCACCAGCCCCCCCGCCGGCCCGCCGTCGGCGAGCTCCACGAACCACGTCTCCTGTCCGTTGCCGAGCGGCCCGCGGACGACCGACACACAGCGGGCCGAGGGCCCGAGGTGTTGGGTGAGCAGCGGCGTGAGGTCGTCTGGCGTGAGGGCGTCGGCCGGCACGGTGAGCGCCGCTACCGGCCGGCGGCGGGGCGCTCGCGATCCCACGCCTCGTCGGGGTCCAGCAGCCGCCGGGCCCCCACCCGGTCGATCTTCCCGTTCCCGAGCCGCGGCAGCGGGCGCGTGCCCACCACGACGTAGCGCGGCAGCTTCCAGCGCGCCATCCGGTCGGCGACCCCGCCGACGAGGGCGGCGGGCCCGAGCTCGGTGTCCGCCCGCACCACCACGATCGCGCCGACCTCCTCGGTCCGCAACCGATCGGGGACGCCCACCACCAGGGCCTCGACGACGTCGGGATGCTCCGCGAGGACGGCCTCGACCTCCTCGGCGCTGATGTTCTCGCCGCCGCGCTTGATGACGTTCTTCAGCCGACCGGCGAAGTGGAGGGCGCCGGTGTCGTCCACGAACCCCAGGTCGCCCGATCGCACCCAGCCATCGACCAGGGTGCTGTCGGTGGCCTCGGGGTTCTTGAGATAGCCCAACATGACGTGGCGGTGCCGCAGGCAGATCTCGCCGACCACCCCGGGCGCGACCGGCCGCAGCTCCTCGTCGATGATCCGGACGTCCACACCCATCATCGGCCGCCCGACGAAGCCCTCCCCACCCCGCTCGCCCGGGTCGCCGCCCACGGACAGCGCGCCGGTCTCGGTCATGCCCCACACCGTCGCCAGCTCGACCCCGAAACGCTCGCGGAACGGCTCGTGCCAGGAGTGCGTGATCACCAGGCGCAGGGTCGTGGCGCCCGCCGGTGGCGCCGATGCCTGCGTCTCGAGGAGGAGGTTGAGGTGGGCCGGGAAGAGGATGCTGACCGTCGCCCCGCTCTCGTCGATCTGCCGCCAGAACTCGCCCGGGCTGAAGCGGTCGACCACGGTGAGGCGGCAGCCCGTGTGCACGGCGAGCGACATGTCGGTGAGCGCCCCCACCGCGTGGGCGAGCGGGGTCGGGAGGAAGATGTTGTCGTCCGGCCCGATGCCGTAGCGCTCGGCGAAGGCCTGCCCGCAGCTGAAGAACGAGCCGCTCGGCAGCACGACCCCCTTCGGCCGGCCGGTGCTGCCGGAGGTGTAGAGGATCGCCACCGGCGACCACTCGTCGTAGCTCGGCGGGGCGGGAGGGGGCGTCACGCCGCCGGGCAACTCGTCCAGCGACACCGCGTCGCGCGCGGCGTGCTCGGCCATGGCGTCGGCCGCGAGCACCACCCTCATCGGCCGCGGCCACTCGTCACGGCGTAGCAGGAGGGTTGCCGCCACCGGGTCGTCGGCGATCAGTATCCCGGCCTCGGAGTGGTCGATCTGGAAGGCGAGCTCCTCGAAGGTCAGGCCTCCGAGCAGGGGGATGTGCACCGCCCCGAGCTGTTGCAGCGCCAACTGCACCGGGACCGTCTCGGCGCGGTTCGACAGGCCCACCAGCACGCGCACCCCGGGGCCGGCTCCCAGCGCGCCCAGCCCGCTCGCCAGCGCGCGCACGACCGCGTCGCACTCGGCGAAGGTCCACACCCGACCCTCGCTGCGTAGGAACGGCCGGTCGGGCGTCGCCGCGACTCGGCTGTTCCAGAGCTCACGACCGATCGGCGGGAGCCCGTCCATCTCCTAGAAAGGGCTGTCCAGGAAGAGGGTGAGGCTGCGGAACCGCCAGTCCGCGCCGTCGGCGACGACCTCGGCCTCGTAGCGGCCGGCGCTCTTGAGGGCGGTGACACCGCCGCCGGTGACGATCAGCGTGAGGTAGGCTTCGACGCGCGCGGCGGCCTCACCGGGCTCCAGCACGCGGATGTTGGTCACGAGGTGCCGGCGCTGGTCGCTCTGGGCCGCGAAGGCGGCCCCGAAGAAGGCCAGCAGCTCGTCGCGGGGTTGGAGCGGACCGATCGTGTCCGCCCCGGCGATGTGGAGCAGGAATGCGCCGTCGGCCGTGAAGCACTCGCCGATGAGCGACACGTCGCGCAGGTCGTTGGCGGCGGCGTACCCCGCGAAGAGCTCGGCGATGGCGTGGCGATCGGCCATGGCTCAGAACCCCCGGGGGAGCCCGACGCTCTCGGCCACGAGGTTGCGCACCATCTGGTTGGTGATGGGGCCGATCTGGTAGAGCCGCACGTCGCGCCAGTAGCGCTGCATGCTGAACTCCTGCGAGTAGCCCATGCCCCCCAGGATCTGGATGCCGCGGTCCGCGGCTGCGGTGGCGTACTCGGAGCAGATCGCCTTGGCGGTGGACGACTCGATGCCGCAGTCCACACCCGCGTCGTACATCCAGGCGGCCTTGTATGTGAGGAGCTCGGCCTGGGCGAGGTTCATCGCCATGTCGGCGATCCAGTGCGAGATCGTCTGGAACCGCGAGATCGCGCCGCCGAAGGCCTCGCGCTCGTTGGCGTAGGCGATCGAATCCTCGAGCACGCCGCGCAGGACGCCGGTGCAGAGCGCCGCGACCAGGATGCGCTCGTTGTTGAGCGTGGTCAGTAGGTGGTACCAGCCCTTGTCAACCTCGCCGATGACCCGGTTCGCGGGCACCCACGCGTTGTCGAGATGCACCTCGCACGACCCCACGCTGCGCATGCCGAGCTTCGGAATGGGCCGCGCGACCACGCCCTCCTGCTTGGAGTCGACCAGGAAGAGGGTCTTCCCGCGGGCCGGCTTGTCGGCGGAGGTCGAGGTGGTGGCGAGCAGCAGCAGGTAGTCGGAGACGTGCGCCATCGTCGACCAGATCTTGGCCCCGTTGATGCGGTAGCCGTCGCCGTCGGGCGTCGCCGTGGTGCGCATCGCGCCCAGCAGGTCGGTGCCGCCCGAGGGCTCGGTGACCGCGATTGCCACGTTGATCTCGCCGGTCACGAGCTTTGGGATGAACTCGGCCTTCAGCTCGTCCGTGCCGAAGGACTGGATCGACTTGGCGTTGAAGGAGGTGACGCCCCAGAGCCAGCTCAGGCCGGCCAGGCTGCGCGCGATCTCCTCCATGAAGATCGACTGGATGACGGCGCCGCCGCCCTGGCCCCCGTACTCCTCGTCGATGCCGATGCCGAAGAAGCCCGCCTCGGCGATGTCGTTCCACAGCTCGCGCGGGAAGTTCGAGCCGTCGTGGTCCTCGTGCCCCTCGAGCTCGTTGGCCTTGAGCTTGGGGTATTTGGCCTCGACCCAGTCCCGCACCGTCCGGCGGAAGTCCTTCTCCTCGGAACTGAAACTGAAGTCCACGCCGCGCCTCCACTCACCGGGTTTCAAACAAACGTTTGATTCAACTCTATCCGATGGTCGAGTCGTGCTGGGGGACCTCGTCGTCGACCACGATCTCGGTGGCCACCAGCGTCCCGGTCTCGGGGTCGATCAGCTGGCGGAAGATGACCTTGTTGTCCGTGTAGACGGACGGGTCGCGCACGTTGGGGTTGGCGTCGGTGAGCGGCAGCTCGCGGCTGGTGAGGCCCAGCTTGTAGTTGCCCGACACCGGGCCGAGCATGTGCCCCGACGGCACGCTGCGGACCTCGCCGCCGACCACGTCCAGGTACTCGGTGAGCCGCTGCGCGCCGCCGGCGCCGGGCGCGTCGCCGCTCTCCACGCGCGCAGGAGCGGAGCCCCCGAGGCGCTCGGTGCGGATGGCGAGACGCCGCGCCAGGGTGGCCTCTTCATCCACCCGCCCGTCGCCGGTCAGCACGACCCCGTAGGCCGTCTCGGCCCAGGCCGCCGTCGTCCGGCCCGCCGCCACGTCCTCGGCCACCCGGCCCGGCTCGCGCTGCAGGGGGTCGCCGTAGCCCGAGCTGCCCGCCCAGCCGAACACCCAGACGTCGTCCGGGGTGGGTCGCCGATCGAAGCTCTTGGCGGGCACCATGTCGCGCTCGCCCTCGAGCTCTGCCAGGTTGCCGGGCATCCGGCCGGTGCGGGCGATCTGCTCGGCCACCTTGGCGTCGTGGACGAGCACGAAACTGTTGGTCGATGAGGGGTAGCCGCCGAAGATGCCGGGCCCGGGCACGGCGACCTCGCTGGTGATCGTGAACAGGTTGATGCCGTCGGTGCGGTGCGGCACGAACGCCAGCTCGGCGCCGTTGCCCCCGCGCCAGCGGCCGGCGCCGCCGGAGTCGGGCAGCTCCTTCCGCCAGAGGAAGAGCATCGGGTAGAAGAGCTCGGTCTCCTCGACGTTCGGCATCGTGGACTGGAGATCCCAGGGCCAGCCGCCGGTGTCCTGGCCGTCGCGCCAGGAATAGGCCGACAGGGCCGCCCCGACCGGGTCGAGCAGGAAGGAGCTGAAGGGGGCGCCCCGCTGATCGACGCCCTGGATCGCGTTGATCGGAAACGAGAGGACGCCCATGCAGCTCTGCACCTCGCTGCGCAGCGCCTCGTCGCTCGAGGTCGCGAGCATCTTGGAGATGACGAGCCCGCCGAGCCCGATGGACTGCAGCAGCGTGAGGGCCGGCGACCCGGACACGGCCGCGGGGCGGGTGGCGCAGGTGATCGTGCCGGGTACGACCTCGAACTCGCAGTGGCGCAGCGCGCCCTCGATCACGAACATCTGGTCGAAGAGCATCTGCGAGGCCAGCATGCTGACCACGGCGCCCTTCCACCCGGCGAACGTGCCCGAGAGCGTGCCGCCCTGCGGGGCCGAGCCCTCGTTGGAGAAGATCAGCGTGCTCCCCCGCTTGGTCAGGGTGAGGCGGTTCTTGTAGAGGCCACGGTCGCCGGGCATGGCGACCTCCATCCAGCCCTCCTCGGTCCACGTGCCGTCGGGGATGGTGTCCATGCGGCGCAGGAAGGCGGACTCGGAGTCGTCCTGGAGCTTGCGCATCGTGGCCTTGACGGTCCCCGTGCCGTAGCGGGAGATCATCTCCAGGATCCGGTCGCGGGCGATGCGACAGCCGGTGATCTCGGCGCGCAGGTCCAGGCGCACCAGGTCGGGCATCCGCGAGCTGCGCAGGTACATCTCCTCGATGTCCGTACGGATCACGTCGCCCTCGACGATCTTGACGGGCGGGATGCACGGCGACTCCCAGAAGACGTCCTGGGCGAAGGGGTTGAAGCCGCCGGGTGCCGTGCCGCCGAGGTCCCACTGATGCAGCGTGTTGGCGACCCAGCAGAAGAGCCGGCCGTCGTGGAAGACCGGGGCCATCACCGCCACGTCGGACTGGTGGGTCGCCCCGATCCACGGGTCGTTGCACAGCCACATGTCGCCGTCGGCGATGCCCGGGTTGTCGGACCGGTTCTCGAGGGTCCACTTGACCGCGTTGCCGACCGCCGCCGACAGGTACTGGAGGAACGGCCCGAAGAACACGAAGTCGCCGCGCTCGTCCAGGATGCAGGGGTTGAAGTCGTGCCCGTAGGCGCAGATCGGGGAGCCCGAGATCTTCATGATCGTGTTGCCGTGCTCGGTGTTGACGTTCCAGAGCGCGTGCCGCAGCACCTCGTGCGTGACCGGGTCAACCGTCGGGTCCACGTCATCGTGGAGCGCCAGCGACGGCGCGATCCTCAGGTCGGCGGGCGGAATGTAGGGGTAGTGCCGCCCATCCCAGACGATGTCCTCGCTCATCGCGCCCCCTTGCCGATCGTGATGACGAAGCTGCCGTAGGGGTCGACCGTCCCGGAGTCGCCGGGCGGGACGACGATGGTCGTCTCGGCCATCTCGACGATCGCCGGGCCCGTGATGGTCGCCCCCGGGCTGAGGCCCTCGCCGTGGAAGATGTCGGTCGGCTGGAAGCCGCCGCCCTCCCAGTAGACGTCGCGACTGCCCGAGGGCGTCACGGTCGCCGTGCCCGTCGTGCCGCGCACCAGCGCGGGCGTGCGCACCTTGCCGCGTGCCGACACGCGGAAGACGCCCGCCTGGACGCCGGCCCCGGTGAACGCCGACCCCGCGCCGTAGACCTGCTCGTAGCGCGTGACGAAGCGGTCCACCTGGGTCTCGGCCAGCTCGGGTGTGAGCTCGCCGTCGGGAACGGGCACCTCGACCTGGTGGATCTGGAGGTTGAACTTCATGTCGGCGAAGCGCCGGATCTCGACCTGCTCGCCCGTGAACCCCTCCGACTCGAGCTGGGTCCGCGCGCGCCCCTCCAGCTCGGCGAAGACGTCGTTCAGGGCGCCGGCCTCGAACGGCGCGGCCATCAGCTGCGCCTTCTCGTAGACGTGCAGCACGTCGGCCGACATCACGCCGAGCGCCGACCAGGTCGAGGCAAGGTCGCCGAGCGGCACGACCACGCGGTCGCAGCCGAGCTCGCGCGCGAAGTTGGCGGCGTGGGCGCCGCCGGCGCCCCCGTAGGCGTAGATGACGAATCCGCGCGGATCGAGACCCTGCTCGAGGGTCATCTGGCGCATCAGGTCGGCCATCTGCGACTCGACGATCCGCACGGCGCCCGCGGCGGCCTCCACCTCGGTCATGCCCATCGGCCCGGCCACCGCCGCCATCGCCCGCCGGGCCGCCTCGGCGTCGAGCGTCATCTGCCCGCCGAGGAAGTTGTCGGGGTTGTAGCGGCCGAGCACCAGGTTGGCGTCGCTGGTCGTGGGACGCTCGCCGCCCCGGCCGTAACAGGCCGGTCCGGGAAGCGCGCCCGCGCTCTCGGGCCCCACGCGCATCGTGGCGGAGCCCTCGTCGAGCCAGATGATCGAGCCGCCGCCCGAGCCGATCGACTCGATCAGCAGGCGGGGCATGAAGAAGGTGTACTGGTTGATGACCGTGTCGGTCGCGGTCAACGCCAGGCCGTCGTGGATCAGGCCCACGTCGAAGCTCGTGCCCCCCATGTCGCAGGCGATGACGTCGCGGTGCTCCAGCAGGTCGGCGAGGAACGCGGCCCCGGTGACGCCGCCCACCGGCCCCGAGCCGATCGTGAAGAGCGGGGACTCGGCCGCCTGAGCGGCGGGCACGACGCCGCCGGCGGCCTGCATGATCAGCAGCGGGTGCTCGTAGCCCTTGGCCGTGGTGGCCTCGTCGAGCCGGCGCACGTAGGTCGAGGTGATCGGCCCGATGAAGCAGTTGATCGCCGCGGCCGCGGTGCGCTCGTACTCGCCCGGCTTGGCGATCAGCTCGTGGGCGCACGAGGCGAAGACGCCGGGCGCCATCTCCTCCACCATCGCCCTCACCCGGCGCTCGTGGTCGGGATTCACGAAGCCCCACAGGAAGCTGATGGCGATGGCCTCGACGCCGTCGTCCAGCAACTCCGTGATCGCCTCGCGCGCCTCCGCCTCGTTCAGCTCGAGGAAGACGTCACCGGCCCAGTCGATCCGCTCGGAGACCTCCTTGATGAGGGCCGGAGGGACGATCGGGTCGGGCTTGCGGTGCCGTGACACGTGCAGCAGGCGCTCGATCGGCAACCCCGCCGAGCGGCCGAACGAGCGCATCATGATCAGCGCGTCGCGATGGCCGCGGGTGGTGATGAGGCCCGTCCTGGCTCCGCGCATCTGCACGAGCACGTTGGTGCCGACGGTCGTCCCGTGCAGCAGCAGGTCGGTCTGGGAGAGCAACTCCTCCAGGCCCAGGCCGGCCCGGCGGCCCGCCTCCTCGACCGCCGCCATGAAGCCCTCGGAGAAGTCGGGCGGCGTCGACGAGGCCTTGGCCAGCGTCACGGTCCCGGACTCGTCCATGATCACGCAGTCGGTGAACGTCCCACCGATGTCAACGCCGCAGTAGTAGCCCATCCCGCTCCCGTTGCCGTGGGTGCCCGAGATCCCGGCGCGACGAGGGCCCCGATCGCGCCGCGCGGTCCGCGGTCCGTCGGGGCCCCCTCCGGCCGTGGAAGCGCGCCTATCTTTTCGACCAAACGACCGTTTGGCAAGAGCCGATGATCACGATCACCCGGGGAGCGTCTGAACGGTGTGCGCCTCGACCACCTCGCGGGCCTCCGCGATCGCGCTCGCGATGTCGCGGGGCAGGCGGGCGTCGCCCACTCGGGCGACGGCGGAGCACGTGCCGGCGAGGCCGGCGACGCCGACCGGGTGCAGCGGCTCGGCGATCACCAGCGCGTCGGCGGGGCACAGGCGCTCGCCGTCGCCGGTCCGCACCACCACTCCGTCGGCCCGCAGCCGCTCCGCGCGGCCCGCCACCAGCGTGCCGCCCGCCCGCGCCAGCCGCGTCAGGAGGGCCTTCGCGGCGAGCCCGCTCGTGTCGGCCCCGGGGCGGCCGGCCTCGACCACGGTCACCGCCGCCCCGTCGGCGGCGAGCCGGAGCGCCAGCGCCAGACCGCGCTGCCCGCCGCCGAGCACCACTGGGCGCGCGGGCGGGCCCGCCGTGCCGAGGCTCGACGGCGCACCCTCGAGGAGATCCTCCAGGGTCCACGCCGGAAGGTCGTCGTAACCGTCGAGCACCGGTGGCGCCGAGAGGGCCCCCGTCGCCACCACGACCAGGTCGGGCTCCAGCGCCGCGAGGTCGCGACCGTCGGTCTCGATGCCGTGGCGCACATCGACCCGCGCGGCCACCAGCCGGCGGTCGAACCAGGCCACCAGCCGGTCGAGGTGGGCGAGCACCGGCGTCCGCGCGGCGAGACGGACCGCCCCGCCCAGGGCCTCGCGGCGCTCGATCAGCACGACGCGGTGCCCGAGCTCGGCCGCCCGGCAGGCGGCCTCCATGCCGGCGGGGCCGCCGCCGACCACCACCACGCGCCCGGCGCGCCGCGCCGACGCGATCGGCGGCCGCCGCTCACGGCCCACCTCCGGGTTGACGGCGCACGAGATCGCCTCGCCGAACTGGAGCATCCCGGCGCAGGCCTGAACCGTCGAGATGCAGGGCCGAATCGTCTCCGCGCGCCCCGCGGCGGCCTTGGCGACCCAGTCGGGGTCGGCGATCAGGGCGCGGCCCAGGGCCACCGCATCGCAGTCGCCGCGACGCAGAGCCGCCTCGGCCGCCTCGGGCCGCACGATGCGGCCGACCCCGATCACCGGGACGCCCACCGCCGCGCGGACCCGCGCGGCCGCCATCAGGAAGGTCCCCTCGGGATCGTCGAGCAGGGGGATCGAGTAGGGGACCGACCCGTAGACCCCGCCCGAGACCACCAGTCCCTGGGCCCCGGCCGCCTCGAACAGTGGCGCGATCGCAACGGCGTCGTCGACCGTCAGGCCGCCGGGCACGTGGTCGGAGCCGTTCATCCGCACGGTCACGCAGGCCTCGGGCGCCGCCGCGCGCACCGCCGCGATCACCTCCATTCCGAACCGGGCGCGGTCGGCCGCCGCGGCGCCCCCGTAGTCGTCGTCGCGCCGGTTGCTGTCGGGGGAGAGAAACTGGCCGATCAGGTATCCGTGGCCGGCATGGATCTCCAGCAGCCCGAACCCGGCCCGCGCCCCGGCCCGGGCGGCCCGCGCGTACGCGGCGACCACCTCGGAGATCTCGTCGCCCGACAGGGCGTGCGGCACCTCGCGGACATGGGCGTGTGGTGCGATCGCCGAGGGCGCGACCGGCTGCACCCCGGTCAGCCGTCGCGAGGCCTGGCGTCCCCCGTGGCCGAGCTGGAGCCCCGCGACGGCGCCCCCGCGGCCGATGGCGGCGGCGAGCGGAGCCAGCACCTCGGCGGCATCAGGCCGCCACATCCACGGGATCCGCTCCTCCACACGCCCACCCGGGGCGATCGCGCCGAACCCCACCACCACGGCGGCCGGCCCGTCGCTGCGCGCGCGGAAGTAGGCGCTCGCGTCCTCATCGGGCGCGCCGTCGCGGAAGCCGAAGCCGGTCGTCATCCCGGAGAGCAGGACCCGGTTGCGGAGCGTGAGCGGCCCGAGGGCGAGCGGCGAGAGGAGGGAGGCGTACACGGGACGCTGCACTCCGTTCTACCAAACGATAGGTTGATTTACGATGACCGCCCCTGAAGCAGACTCGAGGTGACGACGGTGCGCAGATGACCGAGAGAATCGGGCTCCTACGCGGGGGGGGCTATGACCTCGGCCCCTTCGCGACCCGCTATCCGCCGACCGAGCGCAGCATGGTGCGCCTGTTGGCCGACCAGGCGCGCGATCTCGGCGACGCCACCTGGCTCGTTTTCGACGGCTCCGACACGTTGAGCTTCCGCGACGCGGACGAGCTCACCAACCGCGTCGCCCACGCGCTGCTGGCGACCGTCGGAGAGGGCGCCCACGTGGCGCTCTTCCTGCGCAACCAGCGCGAGTTCATGCCGGTCTTCTACGGCGCGATGGCCGCCGGGGGCGCCGCCGTCCCGCTGAACGCGGATGCCCGCGGGCCTCTTCTGGAGTACGTCATCGAGCGCTCCGACGCGCGGGTCCTGGTGACCCGTGCCGACCTGCTCGAGCGGCTCGTCGAGATGGCCACGCTCGGCTCCGTGGAGCGGGTGCTCGTGGTCGGGGAGGTCCAGGAGGACCCCCCGGCGCAGATCGCGGGCGTCCCGGTCGCGCGGTTCGAGGACTGGATCGCCGACCAGCCCACGACGAGCCCCGGTGAGCCGCCGGCCGGCCCCGACGTGGCCCTGATCCAGTTCACCTCGGGCACGACGGGCCGCTCGAAGGGCGTGGTCTACCCGCACCAGTTCCTCTACCTCTACTCGGCGATGCTGAGCGATTCGCTGGGCCGAACCCGGAACGACGTGCTCACCACCCCGCTGCCGCTCTTCCACGTGGCGGCGCTGCACATCATCGCCAACTCGGCGCTGCACGCCGGCTGCACCGCCCACCTGAAGACGCGGTTCTCGGCGAGCGCCTACTGGAACCAGGCGGCCGAGGACGGGGCCACCTTCTCGATCCTCCTCGGGCCGATGGCGGCGATCATCATGAAGCAGGTCCCCGAGGCGCCCGAGCACCGGATGAGCACGATGTTCTGCGTGCCCCCGCCGCCCGGAAAGGACGTCTTCGAGGAGCGCTACCGCGTGCGCCTGCTGTGGCAGGGATACGGGATGACGGAGGTCTACCCGCTGCCGATGCGCTCGGAGATGCTGGAGGGGACCCCCGACACGATCGGTCACCCGGTCACCTGGATGGACTACGGGGTGGTCGACGAGAACGACGTGCTGCTGGGCCCCGGAGAGCCCGGGCAGCTCGTGTTCCGGCCGCTGATCCCGAACGCGATGGCGAAGGGCTACTACAAGGATCCCGAGGCGACCAATCTGGCGTTCCGCAACTTCATGTTCCACACCGGCGACCTGGCCTCGTACGACGAGGACGGCTGTCTGCACTACCGCGGCCGCATGCAGGAGCGCATCCGCCGCCGCGGCGAGAACATCAGCGCGCTGGAGCTCGAGCTCGTGACCCTGCGCCACCCGCAGGTCCTCGAGGCGGCGGCCTTCGCCGTCGCGGGCGAGTTCGGCGAGGACGACGTCAAGCTCGACGTCGTGGCGCAGGGCGGCCTGACCCTCGATGAGCTGCGCGGCTGGCTCGTCGAGAACCTGCCGCGCTTCATGGTCCCGCGCTACCTGGAGCTGCGGGAGTCCTTCCCGAAGACTCCGAGCGAGCGGGTGGAGAAGTACAAGCTGGCCGCGGAGGGCTTCGAGCGCCCCGGGGTGCTGGACGGCGACGCGGAGCGTGCGGCGCGATGAGGGTGACGCTGGGGGCGCCGGGGCAGATCATGCCGCCGGCATCGCGCGCCGTCGATCTCGCGCGCCGGGCCGAGGCGGACGGCTTCGACGCGGTCTGGTGGCCCTGCCACCTGATGGGCTGGCACCCGGACTCGGTGTGGAGCAAGGACCTCACGCCCCTCGCCGGGTTCCAGTCGTCGCCGCACGTCTACTTCGAGCCCCTATCGATGATGGCGGCGGTCGCCGCGACCACCGACACGATCCGGGTGGGGGTGTGCGTGACCGACACCATCCGGCGCCATCCCGCGATGCTGGCCCAGACGGCCCTGACCATCGACCACCTGGCCGGCGGGCGCGCGATCCTCGGCCTCGGATCGGGCGAGCGGATGAACATCACTCCCTACGGCATGGAGTGGTCGCGCCCCTACTCGCGCCTGGCCGAGGCCATCGACGTGATGCGGCTGCTGTGGTCGTCCGACGGCCCGGTCGACTTCGATGGGCGGTTCTTCCGGCTGGAGCGCGCCGTGCTGGGCCTCCAGCCGTTCGAGGGTCGCCACCCCGAGGTCTGGATCGCCGCCCACGGACCCAAGATGCTGGCGCTCACCGGCCGTCAGGCCGACGGGTGGCTGCCCACCCAGATGCCTCCGGAGGAGTACGCCGAGAAGCTCGCCGTGGTGCGCCAGAGCGCGGAGGCCGCCGATCGCGACCCCGACGCGGTGGTGCCGTCGATGCTGGCCTACGTGCTGGCCGCGCCCGACGAGGAGACGCTGGAGCGCATGTGCGCCGACCCGCTGGTGCGCCTGCTGTTCCCGGCGGTCTCGCTGCCGGACTCGGTGTACGCCGGGCTGGGCGTCACGCCGCCCTTCTCGGGCGGCGCGGGCTACGAGAGCTACCTGCCCACGACGGTCACCCGCGAGGAGGCCCTCGACCTGGTGGAGCACATCCCGCCGGAGGTCGTGCGGCGCACGACCCTCCATGGGGACGCGGCGCAGATCGCGGCGCAGATCCGCGCCCTCCAGCAGGCCGGCCTGCGCGACGTGGTGCTGTGGAACATCACGGCCTTCGCGGACCCGTCCCTGGCGGGCTACTCGTTCCGCGTGCTGCGCGAGGTGCGGGAGCTGCTCGCCGGCTGACCCGGCCCCGGTCAGTCAACCGGGGGGTAGCCCTTGGGCTCGTACTCGCCGACGCAGTGCTCGTAGTTGCCGTGGCCGACCCGGTCCGACGTGCGGAAGGTGCACGAGCGCTCGAGGATCGAGTGCGGCACCACCGTGCCGAGCGCCCCCTCGGGGCGGAGGTCCCACTGCTCGCCGTCCACGTAGAGCGGCCCCTTGGGGGTGCCCTGCGCGTGCTCGCCGCCGTAGCCGCCCCCGTAGATCGCCATCACCGGGCCGAGCGGCTCCACGTCGATCTCCAGCGAGCGCCCGTCGGCGGCGTCGATCCAGATCCGGCCCCCGGCCAGCACCCGGTGGGGGCCGATCAGGTCGAAGTCGAGCTCGTGGCGGAAGGCGGTCACCGGAACCGGGGCGCCGGGTTCCTCGCCGGGCCCCGCGACCGGCCGCAGGCAACCGCACAGGTAGTCCTGGGTCCCGTGCCGGTCCTCGTGCGCGAAGACCCAGATCGACAGGTCCTCGAACTGGATCGGCAGCCAGGTGTGGAAGCCGCGCCGCACCCGGGCCGAGGCCGGCCGCACGCCCCACGAGCGGTCGCGCTCACCGGTCCAGCCGCCGCAGTCGAACCGGCGCCCGCCCACCTCCACCCACCCCTCGTAGCGGCCGGCCTGCACGAAGTGGCTGTAGCCCACGAAGATCGCGCCGTCGCGCTCGATGATCTGGGTGGGCATCTGGAAGGGCTGGGTGATGCGGGTGAAGGTGATGTCGAACGAGAGCCCGTAGCCCGCGTCGTCGAGGGCCAGGCGCCACACACGCAGCGGCTCGACGATGTCGAAGCGCAGTGGCCCGGCGTGCAGGCGCCACAGATCCTCGTCGCGCTCGCGCCCGCAGCGCACGTTGTACTGAACGCCGTCCCGCCACGCGATCGCGAACCCGTCCATGTACCGCGTGTTGGGGTAGATGCCGAGGCCGCACCACATCAGCACCTCGCCGCCCGGGTCGTGGACGTCGAAGATGAACCGCTCGGTCCATCGGGGGTCGTCCATGAAGACCCGGTCGTGGGTCGCGAAGGTCTGGTGGGTGAGGTGGTCGTCGTGCTCGGTGATCATCGCCGTCTCCCTAGTAGCGCCAGGTCTCCTCGAAGCCGGAGATGCGCCGCCCGAGGTACTCCTCGACCGTCGTCAGGGCGGCGCGGGCGGCGCGGTCGACGCCGATGCCGCGGCTGCGGAAGGTCTCGCTCGCGAACAACAGGCCCTCGATGTTGGGCGCCCGCCAGTGAGGCCGGTAGATGCCGACCAGGCCCGGCTTCTGGATCACGCCGAAGGCCGGGTCGAACACCAGGTGGCGCCGGCGCCACGTCGAGTGCTGGAGGCCGGGGTACATCATCCCCAGCTCCTTCTCGAAACCCTCGAAGTGGTTCTCCATGTAGACCTGATCGCGGCCCTTGGAGCCCGGGAAGACGCTGCCCGCCACGTGCAGGTGGGTGCCCGGGGGCGACACGGTCGGGTCCATCGCGGTCATGTTGAAGAAGAACCCCGGGGCCCCCGTGACGGGGGCGTGGAACCAGGTCGAAAGCTCGCGCTCGGACAGCGCGAAGACCGGCTCGTCGGTGGCGATGTAGAGCCCCGCCCACGTCACCCGAAGCTCGTCGCGTGCGAGGAACTTGATCTGGGCCGCGTACCAGTCGGGCAGGTGCTGCTCGGGCACCACGCGCAGCACGTTCCACACCGGCAGGGTCGAGATCACGCACTCCGCCTCGATCACCTCGTCCTCGAAGATCTCATTCGGGATGATCCGCGGCTGGCGTGCGACGGCCACCCCCACGACGCGGCCGTTCTCGATCACCACGCGCTCGACGGGCGTGCCCGTGCGCACCTCGCCGCCCTTGTCGGTGATCGCGTCGGCCAGATCCTGGAAGAGCCCGTCCCAGCCCTTCTCGGGCCAGAACGAGTAGCCCGCCATCCGCTTCTCGGCGTAATGCATCTTCCGCACGTAGAGGTTGTCCGACGCCGAATGGTCGTACCACTCGTCGGTGAGGCACTCGAGCAGGGCGAGGTACTCCCACAGCGCGATGACGCCCTCGTCGGAGGTGTGCTGCAGCATCCAGTCGCGCAGCGGGCGGTCGTCCCACTTGTCGAGCTCCTCGAAGGGGGTCTCGAGCAGCGCGCCGATGACCTTCTTCAGCTCCGACTTGGTGCCGGAGTAGAAGTCCCGGATGGAGATCCAGCGGTCGTCCTTCCACACCGGCATCTCGTCGGAGACGGCCCCGTGCACCAGCTCCTTGCCGACGTGTTCGAACACCTTGGTGATGCCGGAGCCGGAGTCCTCGAGCAGGTGGGCGCCCACGTTCAGGCGGAAACCCTCGTCGGGAACCGCCATGCCGCGCCCGCCCAGCCAGGGACTGGCCTCGAAGACCACCACCCGTTTGCCCTCGGAGGCGAGCAGGGCCCCGGCCGTCAGGCCCGCGGCCCCGGCCCCGATCACCGCGACATCGACCTTCGTCATGTCCCCCTCCGGTCTCGTGCCCCGCCGTTCGACATCGGCGAGAGCATACCCACGTTGCCTACCAACCGACCGGTAGAATAGTGTCCCGCCGGTGAGCAAGCTGGAGACGATGGACGACGCGGCCGCACGGGTCGCCGACGGCGCGACCGTCGCGATCGGCGGCCTGCTGATGAACGGAGCGCCGATGGAGTTCTGCCGGGCGCTGGCCCGGCGCGGCGCGAAGGATCTGACCGTCGTGGCGATCGTCGCGGGCCCCTCGGTCGACTGGCTCGTGGCCGCCGGCTGCGTGAGCAAGGCGATCGTCGGGCTGGTGAGCATGGAGGGCTTCGGGCTCGCACCCCACTTCCGCCGGGCCGCCGAGCGGGGTGAGCTCGAGGTGGAGGAGTGGAGCGAGCACACGATCATCTGCGGCCTCCAGGCCGCCGCGGCGGACCTGCCGTTCATGCCCACGAAGGCCGGCCTCGGCACGGACATGCCCGCCCTCCATCCGGAGCGGACCGAGGTGGTCGAGCACGAGCGCGGCACCTTCCTGGCCTGCGGGCCGATCCGTCCCGACGTGGCCGTGGTGCACGTGCACGAGGCCGACGTGAACGGCAACTGCCGGGTGCTGCCGAAGCTCGTCTGGATGGACTCGGAGCTGGTGAAGGCGGCCCCTGTGGTCGTCGCGACGACCGAGCGGATCGTCTCCGAGCGCACGTTCCGGGCGGCGCCCGAGCGCACGACATACCCCGGCTTCACCGTCGACGCCGTCGTCGAGGCCCCCTTCGGCGCCTATCCCACCTCGCTCTTCCCCTGGCACGGCTACGACGGCGCCTTCATCACCGACTATCTGGAGGCCTGCCGCGACCCGGAGACCTTCGCCGCGTTCTGGCGCGATCGGGTGATGGCCCCCGCGGACGGCCCGGCGTTGATCGACGCCAACGGCGGCGCGGCGACCCTTCTGCGCATCCAGGCGGCGGGGACCGCGTCGTGAGCGAGAGTTACGGCATCGACGAGCTGATGGTGGCCTCCCTGGCGCGGGCGATGCCCAACGACACACGGGCCTTCAACGGCGCGGCCAGCTTCATGCCGGTCTGTGCCTTCATGCTCGCCCGCGAGACCCACGCCCCCGACCTGGTGTGGGTCGCCAGCTCGATCGCGGTCGACCCCTCGCCGCCGCGCATCCCCGAGTCGACGCTCTCGGACGCCCTCTGGGGCGGGGCGACGATGCTCCACAGCTCGGCGTTCGACTTCTGGTGGTACGCCCAGAACGGCCGCCTCAACACCTTCTGCTTCCGCGGAGCGCAGATCGACGCCCACGGGAACGTCAACAACACGGTCATCGGGCCCTACGCGACCCCGAAGGTGCGCCTGCCGGGCGGCGGGGGCATGGCCGACCTCTCGTGCCAGGTCCCGCGCGTCTACCTGTGGTCGACGACCCACACCCCGCGCGTCTTCGTCGAGAAGCTCGACTTCCGCTCCGGCATGGGCTGGGGCGATGGCCCGGGGCACCGTGAGCGCCTCGGCCTCGAGGGCGGCCCACGCCTCGTCGTCACCAACCTCTGCGTGATGGACTTTCCGTCCGAGACGCGGCGGATGCGCCTTCGCAGCGTCCACCCCGGCGTGAGCGTCAACGACGTCCAGGCCGCGACCGGATTCGAGGTGCAGGTGGACGGCGACGTCCCGACGACCCCCGAGCCGACGCCGGAGGAGGTTGCGATCATCCGGCACATCGACCCCACCGGCATGCGCAAGCGCGAGCTGGCGGGCGGCTGACCCGCTCGCGAGAGGAGCCCACGATGGTGAAGGCGATCTACGTCGTATACCGCAGGCCGGAGCTGACCCGGGAGGAGTTCGCCCGGCACTGGACCGAGGTGCACGCCCCCATCGCGGAGAAGCTGCCGCACATCCGCAGCTACACCATCCACCCGGTGACCGCGGCGATGGAGATCGAGGGCACCAAGGAGGCCGACGGCTTCGCGGTGTGCGTCTGGGACACGCAGGAGGACTTCGAGAAGGCGCTCGCCAGCCCGGAGATGGCCGCGGCGGGCGAGGACGCGGCGAAGATGGCCCGCCACTTCGAGTTCTACCTCGTGGACGACCACACGATCATCTAGGCGACGGTGCCGGCTCGCGCTCGGGCCGGTAGCGCGCGTGGACGCCGAGTCCGGTCTCGGCGTAACCGTGGCCCTCGACTCCGTCGAGGGCGAACCGGCAGCCGTTGTCGATCTGCCCGTCCAGGCGTGCGCGAACGGCGGCGTCGGTGACGTCGTGCCGGTCGCGGCCGGGGGCCGCGCCCCCCGGGTCGGCCGTGTAGCCGACGGCGCTCAGGTACATGCGGGTGCGCACCTCCAGCGTCAGGGCGCGACGGGCGCCCGAGGCGAACACCAGGGCGAGCCGCCCCGCCCGCAGGAGGGTGCCGTCGAACTCGAGGTCGTGCTCGGCGCCGACGACGCGGTCGGCCACGCCGGTCTCGCCCATCAGCCACCCGTTGGTGAACACGCGCCGTCCCGACGCGGTCTCGTAGAGCAGGGCGTAGAGCGCGGAGTCCGGCAGCTCGGCGCCGCAGAACACCACGAGCCCACGCCGGGGCGCGCCCTCGTGTTTGCGCAGCCCCCAGCCACGGTCGCGGAAGCCCGCCCGGTCGACCACGACCGTGTCGCGCCCCTCCACCGACACGACTCCGGAGTACCGCCCGGACTGGAAGAAGTTCATGTAGTCCGTGACCACCTCGCCCTTCAGCTCGATCCGGTTGCGCTCCGTCGCCACCGGGGCGAAGCGCGCCTCGTAGGTCAGGTCGAAGGCCACCGGACTCCCGGGGTCGTCCAGCACCAGCCGCACGCGCCTCAGCGGCTCGGCTACCTCGATCCGCACGGGGCCCACGGCGGGCCGGTCCGGGTCCTCGCCCGGGGCGAGCGGCTCGGCCGCGCGGTGGGCGTGCAGCGACCCCCGGGCGACGACACCGGCGAACGCGGTGCGCCGCCCGTCGTGGGGGTACACGGCGCGTCCGGTGTTCAGGATCATGTCGTCGTCCACCATCAGCAGGTGGTAGCAGCGCTCCGCCCACGCGCGGTGGTCGTGCAGGGTGACCGCGCGCGGGGCGACCAGCTGATGCGAGAAGAGCTCGTCGGCCGCGGTCAGCGGCGCCCGGTCGGTCATCGGCCGAGGCGGCGCATCGCATCCTGGTCGATCAGCGCACCCCGGGCCATCGCGATCTCGGCCACGCCCGCGGGCGTCCAGTTGAGCACCCCGACCCACCACCGCCCCTCGGCCTGCTCGAGCACGTTCACGCTCGCCCAGTCCTGACGGATGCGGTACGCGCGGTCCATCGGAATGCCCAGGAGGTGGGCGACGAGGCCGCGGTTGATGCCGCCGTGCGCCACGACGACGACGTCCCGCTCGTCGCTGGCGGCCAGGATCTCCTCGAGCGCCGCGTCGGCGCGGGCCACCACGGTGTTGAGCGACTCCCCGCCCGGCAGGGCCGCGTCGGGGTCGGCCAGCCAGCGCGGCGCGGCGGCGAAGACCTCCCGCGTGTGCGCCCCGTCGAAGTCGCCCAAAGAGATCTCGCGCAGCCGAGGGTCGAACCTCAGCGGACGCCCCTCGCCGGCGAGGAGGCGCGCGGTGTGGGCGGTGCGGTCCATCGGGCTCGCGTGGACCACGGTCACCGGGATGGTGGCGAAGGCCCGCCCGAGGGCCTCGGCCTGCTCGATGCCCCTGTCGGTGAGCGGGATCGGATCGTCGGAGTGCATGTAGCCGTCGGCCGTGAGGGCGTCGGTCTCGGCGTGCCGCACCAGGTAGAGGCGGCGCTCGACGGCCGGGTTGAGCGGCGGCGGGGCCTCAGCCACGGCTGGTCACTGCCCGTGTGCGGAGCGGATCGAGGGGGCTCAGGTTGAGCATCTGCACCCTGAGTTCCTCCCCCCGCCGGGCGAGGATGGTGATGCCACCCGGGTCCTGCTGGATCAGGCATGCGTCCTGTGGGGGAAGGCCGAGCAGCTCCGCCAGCAGCACCGCGTTGGTCATGCGGTGGGCCACGACGATGGCGTCCCCCTCGGGGGGCAGGACGCCCATCACGGCGACGCGAAAGCGCGCCGCCAGGTCGGTCAGCGACTCGCCCCCGGGGGGGCGCAGCGCCGGGTCGCTCAGCACGCGTCCCAGCTCCGGCAGCTGGGACGCGGGCCGCCCCTCCCACTCGCCGAGGTCCATGCCGCCCAGCGCCGGGACGATGTCGACGGGCCGCCCGGCGGCCACGATGCGCGCCGTCTCGATCGCCCGGGGGCGGTCGCTGGATGCGACCCGCGGCGCGTCGAGCGACGTGAGGAACTCCCGGGCCGCCTCCGCCTGCGCGCGTCCGGTCGCCGAGAGGCCGCGCGGGCTGCGGCTCTCCAGCCCCCCGCGGCCGTCGGCGGCGCCCTCTTCCTCACCATGGCGGAGCAGTGCGACAAGGGGCATGGGGTGCTCGGAGGGAGAGAATTTCTACCGGACGGTAGATAGAACGGTACGGTCTTCCGGAAGCGTCCGTCAATGACCCGGGTCGGCGATCACGCCTCCGAAACACTTCGCGCCGAACGTGACAAACTGCCAAACGTTTGGTAGAAAAACGGCGTCGCGGCGTAGGCCCCGAGGGCCGGCGAGCGTCGCCGCTCATCCAGAGAACCAGGCCCGCGGGCGGGCGTGCGCGCCTAGGGCGGAGGAGGCCCGGAGACATGCGGATCGGATACCTGATCGACCTCCACAAGGGCGGCTACGAGCAGCCGATGCCGAGCCCCCAGGACGCGCACGACACGATGGAGGCGATGATCGAGGAGGGCGTCGTCGCCGAGCGGTCGGGCTTCCACTCGATCCAGATCCCCGACCGGCACGGGCGCACCGAGTGCTACTTCCCGGGGCCGGAGCAGATCCTCACGATCCTGGCGCGCGAGACCGACAGGGTCGCGATCGGCTCGTTCACCTGGCTGGCCACCCTCTTCCACCCGATGAAGGGCGCCGAGCAGTTCGCGGTGATCGACAACCTGTCGCAGGGGCGGCTCTACACCACGGTCTCTCGTGGGTTCCACCCGGGCTACTGGCAGCAGTTCGGCATCCCGCAGGAGAAGCTGCTCGGCCGCTTCCTCGATGCCGTCAAGATCTGGCGTGAGGCGGTCAAGGGAGAGCGCTTCACCTACGAGGGCAAGTACTGGCAGGTGGAGAACGGGCTGCTGGCGCCCCAGCCCTACCAGCCGGGCGGCTGGCCCATCTGGGGCGGCGGCAACGCCACGCCCGCGGCCATCACGCGCTCGGCGACCTACGGCTCCGCCTGGACCTGTGACCCCTTCCCGCTCATGAAGGAGACCTGGGACGCACAGGTCGGCGGCTACCGCGCGGAGGCCGAGCGGCTCGGCAAGAAGCCGTTCGTGGTCCTGATGCGCGACGGCTGGGTGGCCGACACCTTCGAGGAGGCGGCCCAGGAGTTCGGGACCCACTTCGTCGAGGAGATGCGCTTCTACTACCGCCAGGGCATCTTCACCCACCACCCCGACTTCCAGAGCGAGGCGGACATCACGCCCGAGCGCGGGGCGCCTCACCTGGTGATGGGCACGCCGGATCAGTGCATCTCCCAGCTCGAGATGTACCACGAGGACTTCGGCGTCAACTACTTCACGCTGCGCTTCCGGATGCCGACCGGGCCCTCCATGGAGAAGGCCCACGAGCAGATCCAGAAGTTCGGCGAGGAGGTCGTCCAGCCGATCCACCGCAAGTACCCGGCCCCCGACCACCCCGCCATCCCCGCGGCCTGCCGTTGGTAGGCCCGCCGCCCGAGAGCTGGGCGGTCGATCCCCAGCGGGCCGGCGCCTGGGAGATCGAGCCCGGCCTGTGGCAGCTGCGACTGCCGTTGCCGTGGGACACCATCGGCACGGTCAACGCCTTCGCGATCAGGCGCGACGACGGCATCATGCTCGTCAACTGCGGGTCGGCCGGCGACCGCACCTGCCGGGACGCCCTGGCGACCGCGATGGCGGTGGCCGGGCTCTCGCTGTCGGAGGTGCGCCTGCTGGTCGCCACCCACACGCACTCCGACCACGTCGGCCTCGCGGCGTGGGTCATCCAGGAGAGCGGCTGCCGCTTCCTGATGCACCCGGCCTCGGCCCATTTCTACGACGCCATGCGCGAGCCGGAGCGGATCGGTGCCATCCGGCGAGCGCGGGCGGTCCGCGAGGGCGTGCCGCCGGAGCGGCTCGACGACTGCGGCGACGTCCGCGAAGAGCTCGAGGGCGTCATGGCCCCGGTCGCGCCGGACGCGCCGCTGGTGGGCGGCATGCGCCTGCCCTCTCTGCTCGGCGACTGGGAGGTGGTCGAGACGCCGGGGCACGCGCCCTCGCACGTCTGCCTGGTGCAGCGCGGGAGCGGCCTCGCGATTGTGGGCGACCTCGTCGCCCGCACGTTCGCCCCCTACCTGGACTACGGCTACACGCCCGACCCGGTCGCGGAACTGCTCGACTCGCTCGACCGGGTCAACGCGATCGACGGCGTCCGGCTCGGCCTTCCCGGGCACGGCCGGCCCCTGGAGGACGTCGCGGTCGCGATCGCCACCTACCGCGACGGGATCCACGGACGACTCAGGGACGCGCAGGCAGCGGTCGCGGCCGGGCCGGCGGGGGCCTACGAGATGACCCGGCGCATGTTCGGTGAGCCGACCTCGGACCAGAGCGCCGTCTGGCTCATGTGCGAGACGCTCTGTTACCTGAAGCACCTGCGCAACGCGGGTGCGGTCGTCCGCGACGAGAACGCGCTCGGTGCCTACCGCTACCGGCTGGCGCCCGCCCAGAGGGGGAGCTCATGACCACCGCCGCACCCGGCCCGTCGTTCGACGGCCGCACCTACCCGTACATGCCGCCCCGGGAGCCGCCCGAGGCGGTGGCGCCCCTGCTGCACGCCGAGCGCGGCGACGTCGACTCCACCACCTTCGAGGTGCTGCGCCACGCGCTCTGGAACCTCAACATGGAGCACGGCAACGCGATCATCCGCACCTCGGGGTCCCCGGTGGTGGTCTACGCCCACGACTTCAACCCGGTGATCCTGGACGAGGCCGGGGACTACGTCTTCTTCGGCCCGTGGCTCCAGTACCTGGTCGCCGCCACCAGCCCGGCGGTCAAGTGGATCCTGGAGAACCGCCACCCGCGCCCGGGCATCGAGCCGGGCTGCATGTTCATGACCAACGACCCCTGGATCGGGGCCACCCACCAGTCCGACCTCACGATGCTGGCGCCGGTCTTCTGGGAGGGCCGCATCTTCTCGTGGGTGGGCAACAGCCTCCATCACCAGGACCTGGGCGGCACCGCCCCCGGGGGGTTCAACCCCGTGGCGGCCGACATCTTCTGGGAGTCGGGGATGATACCGCCGGTGCGGGTCGTCGAGGACGGCGAGCTGCGCGTGGACCTCGAGGAGGAGTTCATGCGGCGCTCGCGCATGCCCGAGCTCGTCGCCGTGGACCTCCGCGCGCAGATCGCCGGCTGCAAGGTGGCCGTCGCCCGTATGGAGACGCTGCTCGCGCGCTACGGGCCCGGGACGGTCAAGGGCGTGATGAAGAAGATCCAGGACGACTCCGAGGCCGCGTTCCTGCGCCGCCTGGCCACGATCCCCGACGGCGAGTGGCGCGAGGAGGCCTTTCTCGAGATGGCCGTCCCCGGCGACCGCGCGCTGTATCGCAACTCGCTTGTGCTGCGGAAGACCGGCGACCGCCTGGAGTTCTCGAACGAGGGCACCGACCCTCAGATCGGCACCCTCGGTTGCACCCTGGCGGCCTGGTCGGGGGCGATCGGGGCGATGGTCAACTCACAGCTCATGTTCGACCAGCTGTTCGCGATCCAGGGCGCTTTGCGCCACATCGACTTCAACGCCGAGCCGGGGACCCTCACCTCGGCCCTGCACCCCTCGGCCCTCAGTCTGGCGCCGCTCACGCTCGACCAGTGCATCGCCCTGGCCGGCCTCTGCATCTCGAAGATGCTGAGCGCGAGCGACGACCCGGAGCTGCGCAAGGAGGGGGCCTCGTGCATGGGCTGCACCGCGTTCCCGATCGCCGCCTTCTCGGGCGCGTACGACAACGGCCAGCCCTTCGCCACGCTCTTCCTGGAGGGGGTCGGCGCCGCCCTCGCCGGCAGCTCGTGGAAGGACGGGCTCGACGTCGGCGGATGGCCCTGGGACCCCCAGGTCGTGATGCCGAACGTCGAGGAGTTCGAGTCGACGTTCCCGATCCTGTACCTCTGGAAGCGGGTGCTGCCCGACTCGGGCGGTGCCGGGCGCCACCGAGGCGGCAACAGCATGGACCTGGGCGTGGTGGTGCACGGCGTCAACACGATCGCCCACCACACCGCCTCGGCCGCCCACTGCGCGGTGCCCGGCCCGCCGCTCGCCGGCGGCTATCCCTCGAGCCTCAACACCTACACGCTCCTGCGCGGCACGGACGTGCTCGAGCGCTTCGCCGGCGGGGTGGTGCCGGGCCTCGACGAGCTGTCGTCCGCCTCCCAGGAGACCCTTCCCGCCAAGGCCTTCGGCGTCCCGCAGAACGTCGGGGACGTCTACGTCATGAGCTGGACCGGGGCCGGGGGCTACGGCGACCCGATCGAGCGCCCGCCGGATGAGGTGCTCGCCGACGTCCTGGCCGAGGCGGTCACCGCCGGCGAGGCCGAGCGCCTGTACGGGGTCGTGATCCGTGACGCAGAGGTGGACGGCGCGGCCACCGACGCGGGGCGGGCCGCCGTCGTCGCGGACCGGCTCACCTGGAGCGGGCCGGCGCACTCCCGCGCGGCCGCTGCGGGCACGGAGCTGCGCGAGGTGGGCCCGGAGCTGGTGGTGGTGGCCGAGGACGGCGCCCAGGCACTTGCCTGCGGCGCCTGCCGGACGGTGCTCTCGACGGTGGACGGCAACTGGAAGGACGGCGCGCGCGTGCGTGAGATCCCGCTCGAGCAGGGCAACCGGCACCAGCCCCCGGTGGCCACGCTCACCGACGACGACGTGGTGCTGCGCCAGTTCGCCTGCCCGGGCTGCGGCCGGCTGCTCGACAACGAGGTGCGCCGCTCCGCGGAACCGCCCCTCTGGGATTTCCGGCTCCTCGGGGGGGTGTGAGCGTGTACTACCTGGGTGTGGACATCGGCGGCACCTTCACCGACGTCGTGTCGGTGGACGATGCCGGGCGCGTGCGGGCGACCAAGGTCTCCTCGACGCCGCCGCGCTTCGAGCGCGGGTTCATGGAGGGGGTCGAGAAGCTCGCGGCGCTGCACGACGTGACGGCCGACGACTTCCTGCGCGACTGCGAGATCGTGCTGCACGGGACGACCGTGGCGACCAACGCGGTGGTCGAGCTGCGCGGGGCGACGGTCGGCGTGCTGACGACCAAGGGCCACCGGGACACGCTGCCGGTGATGCGCGGCAGCGGGCGCAGCAAGGGGCTGCCGGTTGACCAGATGCTGCACGCCTCGCGCCAGCAGAAGCCCAAGCCGCTGGCCGAGCGCGCGATGATCCTCGAGCTCAACGAGCGCATGGACGCACACGGTGATGTGGTGGTGGCGCTCGACGATGCCGAGGTCGAGGACCGGGTCCGCGAGCTGGTTGACGCCGGTGTCCGAGCGATCGCCGTCTGCCTGCTCTGGTCGGTCGCCAACCCGGAGCACGAGCGCCGGGTGGCCGAGGCGGTGAGCCGCCTGGCCCCCGACGTCCACGTCACCTGCTCGCACGAGGTCTCCTCGCGCAGCGGCGAGTACGAGCGCTTCGCCGCGACGGCGATCAACGCCTTCATCGGGCCCGAGAGCGCGGAGTACATGCGCCGCCTGGCCTCCGAGCTCGACCGCCGCGGGTGTCGCGGCTCGTTCCTGATCATGCAGGCCTCGGGCGGGGTGGCCCCCGCCGAGGGCGCCGCCCGGCTGCCGATCCTCACGATCGGCTCCGGCCCGTCGGCCGGCCTCGCGGCGAGCGCCGTCCTGGCCGAGCGCCGGTCCGAGCCCAACGTGATCACCACCGACATGGGCGGCACGAGCTTCGACGTCGGCCTGGTGGTGGGCGGCCAGCCGGTGCACGCCAGCTCGACGGTGGTCAGTCAGTACGAGTTCTTCATCCCGCGTGCCGACATCGAGTCGATCGGCTCGGGCGGTGGCAGCGTCATCCACTACGACGCCTCCAGCCACACCCTCCGGGTGGGCCCCATGAGCGCCGGCGCCGACCCCGGGCCCGCCTGTTACGGCAAGGGCGGCGACCGTCCCACGGTGACCGACGCCAACCTGCTGCTGGGCTACCTCAACGCGCAGAATTTCCTCGGAGGGGAGATCCCGCTCGACGTGGCCCGCGCGGAGGCGACCCTCGCCGAGGCCGGCAGGCCGCTCGGCATGGGCGCGCTCGAGGTGGCCGCGGCGGCCCGCCGCATCGTCGACGCCCAGATGGCCGAGCTGATCCGGGTGATGACCGTGCAGCGGGGCATGGACCCGCGCGATTTCGTCATCTACGCCTACGGCGGCGCGGGCGGCCTGCACGTCGCCGGCTTCACCCGCGAGCTCGGAGGAGTGCGGGCGGTCGTGCCGCTCGGCGAGCTGTCGGCCACCTGGTCGGCGTTCGGCTGCGCCACGGCGAACCTCGTGCACATCCACGAGCACGTCGAGACGCTCGCCAGTCCGCTCGACGGCACGCGTCTCGGCGAGATCTTCGCCGAGCTCGAGAGCGAGGCGCACGCGCGTCTGGGCGCCGAGGGGATCCCCGCCGACCGCCAGATGCTCGAGCGCAGCGTCGAGATGAAGTACCCCCTCCAGATCAACCAGGTCGAGGTCGAGGCCCCGGCAGGCGAGCTCGCGGGCGCCGGGCAGGTGCTGGCCGACCGCTTCGCCGAGCGCTACGAGCAGCTCTTCGGCGCCGGCGCCGCCTTCGAGGGCGCCGGCTGCCAGGTGGTGCTCTGCCGGGTCACCGGCCGCGGGCTGCTGCCGCGGCCCGACGTGCTGCGCGAGGCCGCGGGCGCGATGAGCGAGGTGCTCACCGCCGGCCGCACCCGCGACGTCACCTGGGTGTCGGCGGCCGGGACCTCCGTGCTCGGGACGCCGATCTTCGATGTGCAGGACACCGCGGGCGGCGGAACCGTCGAGGGGCCCGCGATCGTGGAGGGAGCGAGCACCACGATCCTGCTGCCTCCCGGGACCCGGGGCGTCATCGACGCCTCCGGCGACATGGTGCTGCAGACGACCGAGGGAGCTGTCGCGTGACGCTGGGCCCGCTCGACGACCTGATGATCCACCAGACGCTGGACACGCTCGACTCGGTCGCGTCGGACGATGCGCGATGGATGGAGCGCTTCTGGTTCGGCGTCTGCGATCCCGAGGGCAGGGTGGGCCTGATCTGCGGCCTGGGGACATACCCCAACGCCGGCATGGTTGACGCGCTCGCCCTGGTCGCGCGCCCCGGCGAGCAGCACAACCTGCGGAGCTGGCGCCCGCTCGGCGACAGCCGCTGGACGCTCGATTCGCCGCCGCTCTCGTTCGCCATCACCGAGCCGATGCGCACCTGGCGCCTGACCGCGTCGCCCTCCGACGTCAACATGGCGTTCGACCTGACATTCCGAGCGCGCACGCAGCCATTCCAGATGGAGCCGTCGATGCTCATCGAGAAGGACGGACGGCTGGTGATCGCGTACGCGCACTTCGTGCAGTCCGGCCGGTTCGACGGATGGATAGAGGCCGGCGGCGAGCGCCACGAGGTCGACGGATGGCTCGGCGAGCGCGACCGCTCGTGGGGCGCCCGCAACCCCTCCGGGCGGGTCAAGCGCGGGCTGCACATCTGGCTGCCGCTCCAGCTCCGCGACACGGCGCCGTGGGTCTGGATCCACGAGCGCCCCAACGGCAGGCGCACCAACCTGAGCGGAGCGCTGCGCCCCGACGGGATGGGCGAGCCGGACCGCGTCTCGGACTTCACCTACGACATGGACATCCGCCAGGTCGGACACCACCGCATCCTCGACCGCTCACGCCTGTCGATCGCCTCGGAGGGCGGGCAGGCGCTCGACCTCGAGACCGAGCTGATGCTGCCGGTGTTCCTGTCGGGCGGCGGCTACGCCGACGACCAGAGCGGCCAGGGCGTGCCGAAGGCGAGCGCCGGCCACGAGGGCGAGGTCTGGTCGACCGCGACCGACGCCGACGTGGCTGCGATCCCGATCTCCATCGTCAACCACTTCGTGCGCGTGGGGGGCTCCGGGGGCGGAGGCGTGGGTGTCTTCGAGCTCTCGGTCGGCGAGTTCGACCCATTGGGCTACACGGACTGAGCCTCGCCGGCGAGGGCCGGCCGCAGACGCATGGCGAGCAGCTCCACGTGGCGGTCGGCGAGGTCGTCGGGCATTCCGGCGATGCTGTCCCAGAAGAAGACGTGCTCGACCGGCATCCCCTCCAGCCACCCGCGCAGGAACGGAATCGCCTCGTCGGGGGTCAGCACGTGCAGCCGTGGCGGGCGCGCGTGGGCCCCGGGCCTCTCGCGGTCCTCCCGGCGCCCTTCGGCGTCGCGCATCAGGGTGGGCGGCAGGGCGGAGTCGTCGCCGCGCCCCTCGCGCCCGTATCGGGCGTAGCTTTCGCGCTGATAGGCCAGGTGGGGGCGGATCCGCGTCCGCGCCTCCTCCGGGTCATCGGCCAGGATCACCATGGCCAGGCCGCTCATCCGGGCGCTCGCCGGATCGTGGCCACCCTCGGCGAGGCCCTCCCGGTACGCCTCCAGCAGACCCTCGTCCAGCCACAGCAGGCCGGTGTCGAGGCGGCCCGCGATGCGGGCCCCGCGCGGGGTCATGAGGCCGAGCCAGAGCGGCACCGGGTCCTGGGCGGGGGGCGGCGTGCAGGCCCCCTCCGTCCACAGCCGCCGGATCTCCCGCACGCTTCGCCGCAGCAGCCTGAAGCGCTCGTCGGGATCGACGCCGTAGGCCGCGAACTCGGGCACGCGATACCCGGCACCCAGCCCCAGCTCCAGGCGGCCGCCGCTGACCAGGTCGACGACCGCCGCCTCCTCCGCGATCTGCAGAGGAGGCCGCAGCGGCGCCAGCATGACCGCCGTGCCGATCCTCATCCGGCGCGTTCGGCCGGCGATCGCCGCCGCCATGGTGAGCGGCTGCGGCAGGTACCCGTCCTCGAAGAAGTGGTGCTCGGTGACCCACACCGAGTCGATGCCCATGCGCTCCGCCTCGGCGATCCGGTCCATCGTGCGGCTGTACAGCTCGGCCCACGGCCGCCGCCACCCGGGCGGGTTGCGCATGTCCGAATAGATGCCGACCTTCACCGGGCTCACAGGGCCAGCGGGCGCCTCTCGGCGGGCCGCTCCTCCGTCCACTGTCGCAGCACGTCACGGCGGGCGAACCGCCAGCCGTCCGGCGTTCTGGCGTAGGCGTCGCGGTAGCGGATGTACATCACCAGGTCGGTCGCCCCCGCCCCGTCCTCGGTGAGGTGATGCGCCATGCAGTAGACCTCGCCGTCCGCGCGGTCGCCGTCGATCTCGCAGAGGTGGTTGGCCATCAGGTGGAAGGTGGAGGTGAAGGTCCGCAGCAGGCCCATGACCTCGCGCAGACCCTCGTGGCCGCGGTACTCCACCACGGGCTCGCCGTCCTCGGTCTCGTAGACGGCGAGGGCGGCGGCGGCGGTGAAGAGGTCGGCGAAGGCGCCCGCGTCGCGGGCGTCCACGGTGGCGGCGTAGCGGTCAACCAGCGTCCGCAGCGCCAGCCGGTCGGCGATCTCCTCGAGCTGCGTGCTCACGGGCGGCCTCCGGGGCTCGCGTTGGCGGGGGCGCACCGGCCGCCCCGACCGCAGGGGGCGGCGGTCAGGACGGCCCCCCACCGCGGTCGGTGTCGATGACCGCGGCGAGCGGGATGCCGCGCGCGTCGGCCCACTCCTCCCACTGGGCCGGGGTGCGCGCGCGGAACGCCTCGGAGAGCGACTCGCGGCCCAGGTGGGGCAGCCCGAGCTCGTCGCGTAGGCGTTCCTGGAAGTGGGGCTCGAGGGCGGCGAGCGCGAGCCAGCCGCCGTCGGCCTCGTACAGCCCATAGGCGGCGAGGCCGCCCCCCACCAGCCCGCCCACCGCGGTCAGCCCATGCTGCCACGGGCCGGCGAACGCGGCGGCGGCGTCCGACAGGGCCACCTCGGCGTAGCGGCCCCCGCTCCCCCGCTCGCGAGCCAGGAGCAGGGCGAGGGCCGCGGAGACCGCCCGCTCGCCGCCTCCGATGTCGGCCATCAGGGTGCGCGGCAGCGCCGGCGGCGAGAGCAGGCCGAGATGGGCCATGTAGGTGAGATCGTGGCCCGGCACGTCCTGGCGCGGATGTGGATACCCGACGATCGCCACCTGCACCAGGCGCGGAAAGCGCTCGCCGACGGCGGCCCGGCCCAGCCCGAGCCGCTCGAGCGCGGCGGGGCGGCTGGAGGTCAGCAGCACGTCGGCCCCCTCGAGGTGGCCGTCGAGCCGGGCCCGGTCTGCGGGCGCCTTCAGGTCGAGCCGCACCACGGCCTGGTCGGCGGTGAGCCGGCCGTACCACCCGGGCGCGTTCGTCTCGAGCGGGTCGCCGCTCAGCGGCTCGACCTTCGTCACCTCGGCGCCCATCTCGGTGAGACGTGCCCCGGCCGCGGGGGCGGGGAGGTTGATGCCCAGGTTGACCACCACGACGCCCTCAAGAGGACGGGGCGGCACCGGCACCTCCCGCGGGGAGGTCGGGCTCGTATCGCGGCCGGCACTCACGCGGCTCAACTTATCAACCAATCGTTTGGTTGAAAATGGGCCGTCGACCACCTATCGTCGCGGGCGCCAGTGACCCAGGCCGACCCCTACGAGCCGACTATCGAGCAGCGCGAGATCGCCGACGTGGCGTTCGCGATCGGGGCGAAGTACGCGGACCGCCGCTTCGATGATCACTCCGCGTCGCTCTCCCAGTGGGACGACCTGAGCGCGTCCGGGCTCACCGGGCTGTCGCTGCCGGAGGAGCACGGCGGCGCGGGCGGGATGCTCGACCTCTGTATCGCGTCCGAGCGCATCGCCGCCGGTGGCTTCCCCGCGGCGAAGCTCGTGATCGCGACGGCGATCGCCGGCACCGTCATCGCGCGACACGGCACCGGGGCGCAGCGTGAGCGGTGGCTGCCGGGCATCGGCGCCGGGACCACCCGATTCTGCTTCGCGTTCACCGAGCCCGAGGCCGGTTCGAACGCCAACCGGCTTCGCACCGCCGTGACACGCCCCGGCGCCGAGCTGCGCCTCAACGGCCAGAAGACCTACATCTCTGCGCTCGAGTCGTCGGACGCGATGATCGTCGTCGCGGCCGACGCCGAGAGCGGCGGCCTCACGCTGGTGATCCTGCCGCTGCCCTGCGAGGGGCTGACCCACCACCCGGTGAAGATGTCGGCCCCCTTCTTCGAGGATCAGTGGCACGTCTTCTACGACGACGTCGCGGTCGCCGACGACGCGGTGCTGGGCGAGCGCGGAAAGGGCGGCCGCGTGCTCTTCGACGGTCTCAACCCCGAGCGGCTGGTCGTGGCGAGCCAATCGATCGGAGTGGGGCGCTGGTGCCTCGCCCGCGCCGCGGACTATGCGTCGCAGCGCGTGGTGTTCGACGTGCCGATCGGTGCCCACCAGGGTGTGCAGCATCCGCTGGCCGAGGCCTTCGTCGCGACGGAGGGCGCGTGGATGCTCGTGCAGCGGGCGGCGCGTCTCTGCGACGCCGGGGCGCAGGCGGGGCTCGAGTCGAACATGGCCAAGATCGCGGCGTGCGACGCGGGGCTCGCGGCGGCCGACGGCGCACTGCAGTGCTTCGGCGGCAGCGGCTACACCGACGACACGATGCTGCTGCAGCGCTTCACCTACATGCGGCTGCTGCGCACCGTGCCGGTCGCGCGAGAGCTGGCGCTGAACCACGTGGCGACGGCGGGCCTCGGCCTGCCCCGCTCATACTGATCACGGACACGGAGGCGGTCATCGGCATCGAGCACGTGGTGGTGGTGGGCGGTGGGGGGCTCATGGGCTCCGGCATCGCGCAGGTGGTGGCCCAGGCGGGGCTGGAGGTGACCATCGTCGAGATGGACGACGCGACCGTCGAGCGTGGCATGCGCCGCATCGAGCGCGGGCTCGAGCGCGCGGTGAGGGCGTCGGCCATCGAGGGGACCGAGGCCGCGGCGCAGGTGCGAGCGCGCATCGCCGGCTCGACCGATCTCGAGAGGGCGGCGGCGGGGGCCGACCACGTCATCGAGACCGTCGTCGAGGAACTGGACGTGAAGTGCGAGGTGCTCGCGCGCCTCGACGCGGCGTGCCGCGACGACGTGGTGCTGGCCTCCAACACGTCCCAGTTCTCCATCTCCCGACTCGCCGCCGCCACCGGCCGCCCGGACCGCGTGATCGGCAGCCACTGGTTCAACCCGCCCCCGATGATGCGCCTGATCGAGGTGGTGCGCGGGGTCGAGACCTCCGACGCGACGCTCGCCGTCGCCCTCGAGCTGGCGGCGCGGTACGGCAAGGAGACGATCGTCTGCAAGAAAGACACTCAGGGCTTCGTCACCTCCCGCCTGATCGCCCTCTTCATCGTCGAGGCCGCGCGGATCGTCGAGGAGGGCATCGCGGACGTCGAGGACGTCAACAAGGCCTGCGTGCTCGCCTTCAACCATGCGCTCGGCCCGCTCGACACCGCCGACCTCAGCGGCCTCGACATCGTGGAGCGGGTCGCCGACGGCCTGGTGCATCACTACGGCGACCGCTTCTTGGTGCCGCCGGGGGTGCGCTCGCGGGTCAACGCGGGCCACCTCGGGCGTAAGACCGGCCGCGGCTTCCGCGACTACGGGGACGCCGCGTAGGGCCGCTCTCAGCGCAGCGGCCGGTAGAAGGCGCGCAGGTCCTCGACGAGCAGCCCGGGCTCCTCCATCGGCGCGAAGTGCCCGCCGGCGGGCATCGTGGTGACCCGCCGCAGGTCGTAGTAGCGCTCCAGGAAGGACCGCGGCATCAGCGAGAGCTCGCGCGGGAACATGGCCACGCCGGTGGGCGCCTCGACCACCGGCGTCCGATCGTGGACGGGGGTCCAGGGGCGGTGCGCGGCCTCCCAGTAGAAGCGGGCCGATGTGACGAGGCTCTCGGTGACCCAGTAGAGCATCGCCGTGGTGATCAGATCGTCCTTCGAGAAACGGCGCTCCACCTCGCCGTCGCAGTCGCTCCAGTTGCGCCGGCGCTCGAGGATCCACGCGAGCAGGCCCACGGGGGAGTCGTGGAGCGCGTACGCGAGCGTCTGCGGATCGCTGCCCTGGACGGCCGCGTGGCTGGTGCGCACCGCACGGGTCGCCATCGTGCGCTCCAGCAGATGCCGCTCGTCCTCGGCGTACTCCTCCGGCCCCGGGCGCGGCGCGTGGAACAGGTCCAACGGCAGCGACAGGCTCAGGTGCACCCCCACGATGCTGCCCGCGTGGGCGTGCCCGAGTTGGGCGCTCACCAGGGCGCCCCAGTCTCCGCCGGCGGCGCCGAAGCGCGCGTGGCCGAGCGCGTCACTCATCAGGCGCACCCAGAGATCCGCCGTTCGGGTGAAGTCGATGCCGGTGCGCGCAAGCGGCACCGAGAAGCCGAACCCGGGCAGCGAGGGGACCACCACCTCGAACGCGTCGGCCGGGTCGCCGCCGAACGCGGCCGGGTCGCTGAGCGGCCGGATCACCTTGTGGAAGTCCCAGAAGGTCCAGGGCCAGCCGTGGGTCAGCACCAGCGGCAGCGGGTCGGGGCCGACGCCGCGGGCGTGGATGAAGTGGATCGGCACGCCCTCGATCTCGGCCCGGCGATGGCTGAAGGCGTTCATCGCGCGCTCGTGCGCGCGCCAGTCGTAGGCCTCCTGCCAGTGACCCACCAGGGTCTCGAGATAGCCGCGCTCGGTGCCGTAGCGCCAGTCGCCGTTGTCCACGTCGAGCGGCCATCGCGTGCGCGCCAGGCGCTCCCCCAGGTCCTCGAGCACGGCCTCGGGGACCGCCACCGTGAAGGGCTCGACGGCGATCGCGCCCACGTCAGTCGGCGGGCGTGGCCGTCGATCGCAGCCAGCGGCGGTCGCCCACCAGGTCGCGCGCCGTCTCCGCGTCGCGCCACTGCGGGGTGCGCAGCAGATGCCTGTGGAACGGGATCAGGGTCTGGATACCGCCGATCTCGAACCCGTCGAGCGCCTCGAGCATCCGCTCAGTGGCGGCCTCGCGCGAGACGTCGTGCACGATGAGCTTGGCGAGCAGCGAGTCGTAGTACGCCGGCACCGTGAAGCCGGCCGCCACGCCGGAGTCGACGCGCACTCCGAGCCCCGCCGGCTCGCGGTAGGAGGTGATCACGCCGGGACTCGGGATGAACCCCTTGTGGGCGGCTTCCGCGTTGATGCGGCACTCGATCGCGACGCCGTCCGGCGCGACCTGCGCCTGGGTCACCGAGAGGGGTTCCCCGGCCGCGGCGCGTAGCTGCTCGTGCACCAGATCGAGCCCGGTCGTCATCTCCGTGACGGTGTGCTCCACCTGGAGGCGGGTGTTCATCTCCAGGAAGTAGAAGTCCTCGCCCACCAGCAGGCCCTCGATCGTCCCCGCGGACGTGTACCCGATGCTCCGCGCGATCCGCACCGCCTGCTCGCCCATCCGCGTGCGCAGGGCGGCGTCAACCGTGGGCGCCGGCGACTCCTCCACCAGCTTCTGGTGGCGACGCTGGATCGAGCAGTCGCGCTCGCCCAGGTGCACCACCGCGCCATGGCCGTCGCCGAGCACCTGCACCTCGACGTGGCGGGGGTCGTCGAAGTATCGCTCGAGGTAGACGGCGGCGTCGCCGAAGAAGCGGGAGCCCTCCCCCCGTACGGCCTCCACGGCGGCCTCCAGCTCGCCCTCGGACCCGGCGACGCGAAAGCCCATGCCGCCCCCACCGCCCGAGGCCTTGACGGCCACCGGGTAGCCGATCCGCTCCGCCGCCGCGCGGGCCTCGTCAACCGACTCGACGGCGGCGTCGCTACCGGGGACCACCGGCACGCCGAGCCGCGCGACGACCTCGCGAGCACGCGTCTTGCTGCCCATCGCCTCGATCGCATCGGGGCCGGGACCCACGAAGACGAGTCCCGCGTCGGCACACCGCTGCGCGAACGCCGCGTTCTCCGAGAGGAAGCCGTAGCCCGGGTGGATCGCCTCGCAGCCCGTGCGCCGGGCCGCGTCGAGGATGGCGTCCGCGTCGAGGTAGCTCTCGCTCGCGGGGCCGGGGCCGATGCGGTGGGCCTCGTCGGCCAGCCCGACGTGCGGCGCCTCCCGGTCCGGATCCGAGAACACGGCCACCGACGCCACTTCGAGCTCCCCCAGGGCACGCACGATCCTGACGGCGATCTCGCCGCGGTTCGCCACAAGCACCTTGTCGAACACACGTCCTCCCGGTCGCCGACGCCCTCAGTCGAGCTCGAACAGGAGCTGGCCCTCGGCCACCTGGTCCCCGCCGGCCACGTGCACGCCGGCGACGACGCCGTCGTCCTCGGACTCCACGGGGATCTCCAGTTTCATCGACTCGATGATCCCCAGCTCGTCGCCGTCGCTGACCCGGTCGCCGACCTTCACGAGCACCTTCCACATGCTCCCGGTGATCGGGGCGCGTATCTCCTGCACCGGGCTCTCCTCGCGTCGCTCGCGTCGGGTCGCGTCGAAACCTAGCGGCCGAGGCACGCTATTCTCAACCAACCGTTCGTTTGAAATACTGCGACCCACCGGCCGGGCCCATCCAACGGGGAGGGTCACGGAGCGGGAACTGGAGGACCCAGATGCAGACGCGTGAAGTCGTGATCGTGGAAGCCGTGCGGACGCCGATCGGGCGCGGTCACCCGGAGAAGGGCTACTACCGCGACACCCACGCGAACGATCTGTTGGGCGCCTGCTTCACCGAGGTGATCCGGCGCGCGGGCATCCCCTCCGAGGCTGTCGAGGACGTCATCAACGGCTGCGTTCAGCAGTACGGCGAACAGTCGATGAACATCGGCCGCAACGCGTGGCTGCAGGCCGGGCTGCCGTACGAGACGCCGGCCACCACGGTCGATCGCCAGTGCGGTTCATCCCAGCAGGGCATCAACTTCGGCGCCGCCCTCATCGCGGCCGGCATCCACGACGTCGTCATCGGATCCGGCGTGGAGCACCTTGGCCACGTGCCGATGTCCGTGGGCGAGCACTGGACCGACGAGGTGGGCACGCCATTCCCGCCGAAGCTGATGGAGCGGTACGACCTGGTCTCGCAGGGGCTGAGCGCCGAGATGATCGCCGACCAGTGGGACGTGCCGCGCGAGGAGCTCGACGAGATCTCCCTGCGCTCCCACCAGCGGGCGGCGGCGGCGACGGCCGAGGGCCGCTTCGCGCGCGAGATCCTCCCCCTCGCCGTCAACGGCGGCACCGTGACCACCGACCAGGGCATCCGTCCCGAGACGAGCCTCGAGGCGCTGGGGGCGCTGAAGCCCGTCTTCCGGGAGGACGGGCGCATCACCGCCGGCAACTCCTCCCAGATCTCGGACGGCGCGGCGGCCGTGCTGCTGATGTCGCGGGAGAAGGCCGACGAGCTGGGCCTTCGCCCCCGGGCGCGGATCGTCAACCAGACCACGGTCGGGGTCAACCCGGTCACGATGCTGACCGGCCCCATCCCCGCCACGCGCAAGATCCTCGAGCGCAATGGGATGACCATGTCGGACATCGATCTGGTGGAGGTCAACGAGGCCTTCTCGTCGGTGATCGGCGCCTGGCGCCGCGAGCTCGACGCCGACATGGACCGGGTCAACGTCAACGGCGGCGCGATCGCCCTCGGCCACCCGCTCGGCTCCACCGGCGCGCGGCTGGTGACGACGCTCCTCCACGAGCTCGAGCGCTCCGACGGCGAGTACGGGCTCGTCACGATATGCTGCGGAGGCGGCCTCGGGACGGGCACCCTCATCCAGCGCGTGTAGCCGGCGAGCCCGAACGGTACCCCGGTGCGCACGCTCGACCTCTTCGACCTGTCCGGCCGCGTCGCCGTCGTCACCGGCGGCGGCCGCGGCATCGGCCGCCAGATGGCCACCGCGCTCGCCGAGGTCGGCGCCGACGTGGTCGTGTGCTCGCGCAAGCTGGGCAACTGCGAGGAGGCCGCGACCGAGCTCTCCGCGCTCGGCGTGCGGGCTCTCGCCATGGCCTGCGACGCGCGCGACCCCGCGTCGGTGGAGGAGGTGGTGCGGCGCACCACCGGCGAACTGGGCGGCCTCGACGTCCTGGTCAACAACGCCGGGGCGACCTGGGGCGCGGCGCCCGAGGACGTGCCCCTCGAATCCTGGGCGAAGGTGGTGGACGTCAACCTCACGGGCGTGTTCACCTTCTGCCAGATGGCGGGCCGGGTGATGATCGCGCGGGGCGGAGGGCGGATCCTCAACGTGGCATCGATCGCGGGGCTCAGGGGTTTCCCGGCCGACGTGGTCAACGCGATCCCGTACAGCGCGAGCAAGGGCGGGGTGATCGCGCTGACGCGCGACCTGGCCTGCAAGTGGGCCCATCACGGGATCACCGTCAACGCGCTGGCCCCCGGCTGGTTCCCATCGGACATGTCCTCGGGCGTGCTCGAGGACCGCGGCGGCGCGATCGTGGACCGCATCCCGCTGCGCCGGCTCGGGGGCCCGGACGACCTGAAGGGCGCGGTGGCCTTCCTGGCCTCCCGTGCATCGGATTTCGTGACGGGGCAGACGCTCGTCGTGGACGGAGGGGAGTCGGCGTGGTGATGGGATGTGCGGGGTACCGAGCGCGGGAGGAGGACCGATGCTGAGGTACAAGGTGCGGGACGCGGTCGCCTGGTGCACGATCGACCGCCCGGAGAAGCTCAACGCCATGACGAACGGTTTCTTCGGCGAGCTGCGCGAGGCGGTGGCCGCCGCCGGTGCGGACCGCGACGTGCGGGTCGTGGTGATCCACGGCGAGGGGCGCTGTTTCTCGGTGGGCGGGGACATCGCCGGCTTCGGCGACATCGGAGGGACGGCCGACCGGCGCGCATACGTCACCGAGGCGGTCACCGCGTTCCGCGCGGTCGAGGAGTCGCCGACGCCGGTGATCGCAGCGGTGCACGGGCACACGCTGGGGGGCGGCTGCGAGCTGACCCTCGTGTGCGACCTGGTGGTGGCCGACGAGACCGCGCGCTTCGGCATGCCCGAGACCGCCGTGGGCCTCATGCCGGGCATCGGAGTCGTGCGGGGCCGCGCGCACGCGGGTCTGCACGCCCTCAAGTACCTCATCCTGACGGGCCTGCCGATCGACGCGCACGAGGCACGTGGCGCGGGGCTGGTGAACGTCGTCGTGCCCCCGGGCGGCCACCTCGCCGAGGCCCAACGGCTGGCCGAGGCCATCGCCCAACGGTCGCCGCTGGCCGTCTCCACGGCCAAGGCGTTCCTCGGCTGGGACGCCGCGGAGCGCTACCCCCATTCCATCGACGCGGTCGCGATGCTGCAGGGCAGCGACGACCACGCGGAGGGCGTCGCGGCGTTCGTCCAGAAGCGCCCGCCGGCGTTCGAGGGACGATGAGCGGCGACCCGACCACCGGCGGCGAGCCCGTGGCCCCCGAGCCCCCGCCCCCGGACACGGCCGAGCGCGTCGCCGAGCTCGAGCGCCGCCGGGAGGCGGCCCTCGCGATGGGCGGTCCGGAACGGGTGGCCCGCCATCACGCGTCGGGGCGGCTCACCGCGCGCGAGCGGATCGACGCCCTGGTGGACCCCGGCTCGTTCTACGAGCTCGGCCTGCTGGCCGAACCGGAGCTGCGGCGCGAGGCCCTCGCGCCCGCCGACGCGATCGTGTCGGGCTTCGCCCGCGTCGACGGGCGCAAGGTGTGCCTCCTCGCCGTCAACGCCACGGTGCTGGCGGGCACGACCGCCCAGGTCAACATGCGCAAGCAGAACCGGCTCGCGGCCTTCGCCGGCCGTAAGGGGCTGCCCCTCATCTGCCTGAGCGACAACGACGGCGGGCGCATCCCGGACGTGATGGGCTGGCGCTTCTCGGGCCTGCCGTTCGACTTCCTCACCTTCGTGCAGGCCCCGCCGGGTCATCCCGAGATCCCACGGATGGCGGCGGTGCTGGGGGCCAGCTACGGCGACTCGGCCCTGCACGCCGCGATGGGCAACTACGTCGTGATGACGCCCGAGTCGGCGCTCGCGCTCTCGGGCCCGCCGGTGGTCCTGGCGGCGATCGGCGAGGACCTGACCCACGACGAGCTCGGCGGGCCCGCGGTGGCGACCGGCATCAGCGGGTCGGCGCATGCGGTGGTCGAGGACGAGCAGGCGGCCTTCGCCGCGCTGAGGCGTTTCCTGGCGTACATGCCCGACACGGCCGCCCTGCCGGCGCCCACGGCCCCGCCGCGCCCGCCGGCGACCGACCCGGTGAGGCTGCTGAAGCTCGTCAAGGCCGACCCGCGCCGCGGCTATGACATGCGCAAGGTGCTGGACGCGATCGTCGACGCCGACAGCCTGCTGCCGTGGGGCGAGCGCTACGGGGCCAGCGTCATCTGCGCCCTCGCCCGGCTCGAGGGGGAGCCGGTGGGCGTGGTGGCGAGCCAGCCGATGCAGCGCGGGGCGGTGATGGACGTGCCGGCGCTCACCAAGGAGGCCGCGTTCATCGACCTCTGCGACACATTCAACATCCCCCTGGCCTTCTTCCAGGACGTGCCCGGCCTGATGATCGGGTCGGAGGCCGAACGGGCCGGCATCCTCGCCGCGTACGAGCGGGTGGTGGCGCGCCTGGCGCGCGCGGAGGTGCCGAAGGTCGCGGTGGTCGTGCGCAAGGCCTACGGCGGCGGGCACTTCGCGCTGGGCGGCGGGCCGACCCACCCGGATCTCGTGCTCGCCTGGCCGACGGCCGAGCTCGGCTTCATGGCGGCCGTCACCGGCGTCCGCACGGTGCACCGGCGCCGGCTCGAGGAGACCCTCGCGGCCGAGGGCCAGGAGGCCCGCGACCGGCTGGTGACAGAGCTCGCCGAGGAGTGGGCGCGCGAGTCGGAGCCCTGGGAGGCCGCCGCGCACGCCTACATCGACGACGTGATCGACCCGCGGACCACCCGCGAGGCGGTCCGTCTCGGCATCGACTTCGCGTGGGGCAGCGGCCCGCGCGTCAGCAAAGCCCGGACCTAGGAGATCCCGAAATGCCCAGCGGCCCCCTGGCACACGTCTGCTTCCTGGTGAAGGACCTCGACAAAGCGATCGAGGACTGGCGCAAGATCCTCGGCGTGCTCGATCCGGCCCAGCTCGAGGCGCCGATCGTGCGGTACGACCGCTTCGAGGCCGGCGGGGACGTGATGAGCTGGGCGAACTTCGTCAACACCGGCGGCTGCGAGATCCAGCTCCTGTGCCCGCTCAACGAGGACGGGCCCCTGGGCAAGCGGCTGGCCAAGCGCGGCGAGGGGGTGCACCACATCTGCTTCACGACGCCCGACCTGCCCGACTCGGTCCAGAAGCTGGCCGCGGCCGGCGTGGACCTGACCAGTGAGGAGCTGTCGCAGGACCCGCAGGTCCCCTGGCAGTACTGGACCTTCATCGCGCCCAGCACCAGCCATGGCCTGCTGGTGGAGGTGGCCTACCCCTACCTGGCCGTGGACGGCAAGTGGGAGCCGGGCATGGGCGTTCCCGTGCCATGACCGCGTCCGCGTTCGACGCGGTCGGCGTGGGGCTCTGGACGATGCAGTCCACCGCCATGGCGCCCGCCGCCCCGACCGAGCTCTACGAGCGGTTCGCCGACGACGCCGCCCTGGCCGAGCGGCTGGGCTTCCGCTCGGTCTGGAGCGCCGAGCACCGGGCCTGGTACGACGGCTGGTGCCCCGCGCTGGTGCACGCCCAGGCGTTCGCCGCGGCGCGGACCGAGCGCGTCCGGTTCGGCCACGCGATCCTCCTGGTGCCCCAGCACGACCCGGTGCGCCTGGCGCGTGCGCTCGCGACGCTCGACCGCCTCTCCGGCGGACGAGTCGACCTCGGCGCCGGGCTCGGCCACCGCGACGCCGAGTTCGACATGGTGGGCCTGCGCCGCAACCGTCGCGGGCGCCTGATGGACACGGCGCTCGACACGATGGCGGCCGTATGGGCGGGCGAGCACGGGGACGCGCCGCCGGCCCAGCGCCGCGGCCCCCCGGTGTGGGTGGGGGGGATGGCACCCCAGGCGATCGCGCGGGCGGCGAGCCGCGGCCATGGGCTGATGCTCCCCCAGACCCTCCGCCCGCACGAGCTGCGCAGGATCATCGACGACTACCACGCCCAGGCCGACCGCCCGGGGACCGTGGGGGCCCTGCGCGACGTCTGGGTGGAGAGCGACCCGCGCCGGGCGGGCGGGTTCCGGCGCAAGGTCGACGCCCACTTCCGCGAGGAGGCGGGCTCGTGGTGGGTGCTCAAGGGACAGGTGGGCTTCTCCCAGCCCGAGCAGATGGACCGCCAGCTCGGCCGGATCTACGACACCGAGGTGGTCGGTGGGCCGGCCGAGGTGGCCGAGGGTCTCAACGCCCTCTACGCGGCGGGCGTCGAGTTCCTGGTGCTGCGGGTCAACTTCGACTTCGTCGAGCGGGCGGAGCTGCGCGAGCAGCTCCAGCGCCTGGCCGAGGACGTCGTGCCCCTCCTCGAGCCGGCCGCGGCGCGGGTCGCCTGATGCGCCTGCTGATCGAGCCGACCGATGCTGAGGATCTCGAGACGCTCGTCGCGGCCGGTCACGCCGCGCGCCGGAGCGGCCTCGACGGCGTGCTGATCGGCCGGACGCCCCTCGTCTCCGCGCCCCTCGTGGCGGCCGCGGCGCTCGCCGCGCGGGTGGAGGGGATCCGGATCGCCGTGCGGGTCGAGGTGGGCGAGGCCCACCCGATCGAGGTCGCTGAGGAGGCCGCGGTGGTGGACGTGGCGAGCGGCGGCCGCCTGATCCTGGTGGTCGAGCCCGCGCCCGGTCGCGGGGATCGCTTCGGGGAGGCCCTCGACCTGCTGCGCACCGCCTTCTCCCCGGTGCCCTTCCGCTTCGAGGGCGCCACCTGGCGCGTCCCGGCCAACCTCCCGGCCAACGAGCACAATCTGGAGCGCCGCGCGCGGCTGACCCCCGCACCGGTGCAGCCGCGCCTCGAGCTGTGGGGCGCCGGCGACGGCCGCGAGGCCGCCCTGTCGCGAGGCATCGGATTCCTCGCGGCCACCGACGACGACCCGGACGAGCTCGCGCGCGCGTGGGATCGCGCGACGGCGGCGCTGGGGCCGGCCGGCATCGGGGCCGCGCGCGCGCGGCGCGAGCGGTACGACGGCGAGACGACCGTCCTGGTGGAGCGGCTGCGCGGGGGACGCGCGGCCTTCGGCCAGTCGTGGGCCGTGATCCAGGCGCCCGGGGCCGCCGCCCTCACGATCTCGCGCTGGGTGCGGCCACGGGTGCAGACGGACGACCTTCCCGAGGGGCTCGAGGCCCATTGGGACGCGACGCTCCCCCGGTGACGGCGCCCAGGTTCGGCGTCCTGCTGCCGGCGTTCGGCGCCACATGGGCGCACGTGCGGGAGATCGCCGTGCGCGCCGAGGCGGCCGGCTACGACGACCTGTGGCTGCCGGACCACCTGCTGGGGATCCCCGACCCGGACACGCGGGTGCTGGAGTCCTGGACGGTGCTGTCTGCGCTCGCTCAGGCCACGGAGCGCGTGGGGCTCGGGACGCTGGTCGTCTCGGCCACGTTCCGCCCTCCGCGGGTGCTCGCGAAGGCCGTGGAAACGCTCGACGAGATCGCGCCGGGACGGCTCACGCTGGGCCTGGGGGCCGGCTGGCTGCGCGAGGAGCATGACGCGTTCGGCCTCCCCTTCCCGCCCCACCGCGAGCGTGTGGCCCGACTGGTGGAGATGATCGAGGCGGTGCGCGAGCGGGCCCCCGCCGTGCCCGTGCTGGTGGGCGGCGCCTCGGGCTCGGTCATGTCGGTGGCCGCCCGCCTCGCCGACCTCTGGAACGCCCCCGGCGACCGGCTCGACGAACTGCCCGAGCTCGTCGGCGCGTTCCGCGAGCGCGCCGCGCGCGCCGGGCGGACGGTGGGTCTGGTGGCCCGGGTCGGGGTGCTGCTGGGTGACGCCCCCGGCGAGGCCGAGGCGCGGCTCGCGCGGCGGTCGAACCCCTGGACCCGCATTGGGCTCGGCCGCCTCGGCCTGGTGGGCGACCCGCCGACCGTCCTCGCCCGCATCGGCGAGCACCGCCGCCTCGGCGTGCAGAGCTTCGTCCTCGGTTTCTCCCAGCGGGACCTGCTGGGGGGAGCGTTGGAGGCCTTCGCGCACCGGGTGGTCGCGCCCGCGCGTGCCGTGGCCGTGACCCGATCGGAGGAGACATGACCGAGCCGACCCTCGAGCGCCTGTGGGCGATGCACGAGATCCAGCAGCTCGCCTACCGCTACGCCTACGCCTTCGACTCGCGTGACGTCGCCGCGCTGGGCGCGCTGTGGCTGGAGACCGAGAGCCCTCTCCGCTACCCCGACATCGACATCCACACGGTGCGCGGGAGCTTCGACCAGTGGCTGGACGGCCTCGGCCCGACCGTGCTCTCGGTGACCAACCACCTCATCGACCTGCGGGGGGACGACGACGCGACCGGCGTCGTGTACTGCCGGGCCCAGATCGACATGGGCGAGACCTATGTCGAGCAGGCGGTCCTCTACCACGACGTGTACGCGCGGGACGCGGGCGCCTGGCTCTTCCGCTCGCGCCGGCACATGCTGTGGTTCGGAGAGGAGCGGCCGGACAACCCGTTCCGCCTGCCCCCCGCCAACTGGCCCGCCAGCGCGGTGGGGAGCGGGACGCTCCCCGACGAGCTGCCCAGCTACCGGGCCTTCCTCGCCTCCCGGGCCACGCCGGACGGCTAGCGGCCCTCGTCGTCCGGCGTGGCCCGGCAGGCGAGGAGCCCCCTCCGGCCCTCGCCGAAACCTGGGGCGTGCCCACGGCAGGGCATACCTGGCCTCTTGAGGGGTCGACGACGCGCTCCCGGTCACGTGGCCTATCAGCGGCTGCGTGGCAGATCGCCTCAGGCCTTCGTCCATGCGCTGCTGCCGGAGGGCATCGCTCGGCCCCCGAAGCGGCGGTCCCCTGCCTCGGCGACCGCAACGTCGCGCGGATAGCTCGCTCTTGCCAGCAGCAGCAGGATCGCCGAAAGCGCCAGGGGGGCGAGCATGATCAGCATAGTCGCCGCCAGCGCCGCGCCTTCTCCAGGCCCGCCCGCCGAGGCCGGGGCCTGGAGGCCGGCTCCCTGGCCGCCGAGGGCGTCCGCCAGTAGTCCGAAGCTCAGCGGAGCGAAGGCGACGAGCGATGACCGCGCGACCACCCGGATGCTCTCGGCCCGTCCCCAAAGAGCGCTCGGGACGACGTCGAGCCGAGCCGCGTCGAGGGGTGGGTTCGTGGCGGCCATGGCGGCGACCGCGAACATCAGGAGGGGAATGGCCGCCGCGAGGCGGTCGGACAGCAGGCCAGGCACGAATAGAGCGGTAGCGATCAGGGTCCCGCCCGCCGCGACGGACAGTCGGGCCGCCGAGTGCCCGCCTGCCAGCCGGTGGTCGGCGATCCGACCTCCGAGGCTCACGCCGACGAGCGCGCCCGCACCGACGACCACGATCAATCCATTACCCAGGCCCTGCCCCACATCGAAACGGGCCCGAGCGTAAGAGACGCCGAAGGTCTGGACGCCTGTCAGGTAGAAGTAGCCGAGCGCGGACGCGCCGATGAGCATGAGATTGGTCGGAATCCGCAGCACGCAGCGGGCGGCGTCGATCAGGCTCGTTCCGCTCGGTTCGGTCGCGCTTCGGCGCGGCTCGGGCAGCATGCGCCAGACGATGGCCGGAAGCGCAAGTGCCACCGCGCCGAGCAGCGCGATCGCGGCCCGCCAGCCCAGCGCCGCGGAGGCACCGCCCACGAGCACGAACCCGACGCCGGCTCCGGCGAGCTCGCCCGCCAACATCGAGCCGAAGACCCGTGCACGGTCAGGCGCCGGAAAGTAGTCGCCCGTCAGCGATGCGATGAAGGGGCTAGCCGCCGCGGTAACGATTCCTAGGGCCAAGCGGGCGCCGAGCAGCGCACCGTAGCTCGGTGCGAGGGCGCTCGCGAGGAGCGCGAGCGACCAGAGCAGGGTCGTCGTGGCCAGGATGGGCACCCGCGGCCCGCGGTCGGCAAACGCGCCCGCGGGCACCGTCGCGACGGCGCCCACGAGGGCGGTGGCGGTCACGAGCAGGCCGAACTGGGTATCCGAGATTCCGAAGTCGCGCTCGAGCTGAACGGCGACGGCCCCGACCGATGCGATGTCCGCGGTCTGGAGAGCGAGCACGGCCGCAAGGATCGCGATGAGTCGTCGCTGGCCTTCGGGTCGTCGCGGATGAGCTCGTCGGTTGCGGTTTCTCGGTTGGGCCGCGCCGCTGGCCGTGGGGTCGTCTTGGGCCACGTCCACGGCGCGAGGCGGATCGTGAATCAGCGGCGGGTGAGCGCCGAGTAGCCGAGGGCCACACCCGCGCCGTACGCGAGGCGATGGGAGGCGTTGGATGCGAGGTCAGCCGGCGAGTACTCCCACGACGGCCGGTGGAGCCCCATCGGCACGAGCTGAACGTAGGACATGCTCCAGACCGCCGCTCCGAACAGGAGCCCGTTCTGCCGCCAGCGGCGAACCCTGATGCCAAACAGGATCTCCGCCGCGCGAATCACGGGGACGATGAGAAAGGCCCACGCCAGGAAAATGAGCCACACAGGGGGCATGTCGATGCAGTACCCAGGCAAAACCCCTGCGGAACGCGCCCGGGGTCGCTGGACCATCCGGCCGCTCGCACGACGACGAAGGCGCGCCGGTTGACCCCGGCGGCTCTTCGGCCACGCGTGATTCGTCAATCAGAAGGGACGCCTGCCGAACCCGTTCCTCGGAGGCGTGCTCTTCCCCGGTGTGGTCCTCGGCGTCCTCTACCTGGGGCCGTTGTTCGAGCGCCTCGTGACCGGCGACGGCCGGCCTCACCACCTACTCGACCGGCCGCGCGACGCGCCCTGGCGCACCGCCTTCGGCGCGGCATTCTTCACCTGGATCCTCGTCGTCTTCCTCGCCGGCGCAGCCGACCAGGCCTTCGTCCACTTCGACATCCCCCACCAGTCTCACCCGGATGAGGGCTACTCAAGGTTCAGCTCGCCTAGGAGGCCGGTCAACTCGAGGGCACGGTAGGGCGAGCCCGTCACGTTCAGCAGGACGAGCCGCCGCCCCTCCTCGGCCAGGTCGGCATGCACGAGCAACAGCACCCGGATGCCCGTCGAGCCGAGGAAGTCCAAGTCCGCAAGGTTCAGTCTCAGGTCCCCCCGCGTGTCCTGGGCCAGGTCCACGAGGCGATCGCGAAGATCGTCGGCCGCGGCAAGGTCGAGCTCGCCCGAGAGGGCGTATTCGACCATGCCATTCAGGCTGTCCACCCGACCACGGAGCAGCCCGTAAGGGTCTAAGCGCTCAGGGTGAGGCACGAGCACGTTCCTTGGTTCTACGACAACCGGGGTCTGGGGTCGTCGTGTCTCGTTTATTGCACATCCGCAACCGGGGCGCCAGATGGGCTGGCCCGACTCAGATCCTGTTCGACCGGAGCCACGTCGAGGTCCGGCGCTGGGTCGTGGGGTCGAGAAGACGATCCACGGGGACGCGCAGTCGGCGGCTCTCTTGGAGCCGGAGGGCAGGGACATGATTCAGAGCGCGCGGGCCTCTCTGGGTCTCGTGAGTCCAGTGTCCTGAAGGGTTGAACCCAACCGGTATACGGAGCTGATCCTTTTCCTCGGGCAAGTCGATCAACGAGGTCCGCCGCGAACTCGATCTCACCGAGACTGCGGTGCGCCGCTGGCGAAGCAGGCGAGGGTTGACCAGGGGGAGGCCCCGGGCCTGACCAGCGACGAGCGCGCCCAGCTGGCGCGGCTTCGGCGCGAGAACGAGGTCCTGCGCGAGGAGCGTGAGATCCTGAAAAGGCCGCGGCCTTCCTCGCCACGGAGACGACGCGGTGAGCCTCTACCGGTTCATCGCCGCCGAGAAGGCCGATCACCGGGTCTCGTGGTAATGGTCGAAGCCCATGTGGATCCTTTCTCGGGATGACCCACCTGCCGTACCACCGGAGTGGGCGGCGAATCGGCGCGCTCACATTCACGACCGGTCGGGCCGCGAGGTTTCCGCCGGGTGGCGCGGGGGAAACGGCCGTTTGGGCCGCGCGAGCGGGCACTGTCGTGAGGAGCGCTCGGGATGAACCGCGATGACCAAGCATCGCTGCGAGAACTCATCGGACGGCTCTCGGAGCAGACGGTACGGCTGCTGCGGCTGGAGTTGAGCCTGGCCCGGGCTGAGACGGCACGCACGGCGCGCCGTGCCGCGGGTTTCTTCGTCGCCCTGGCCGTCGCCGCGGCGCTGGGCGTGGTGGCCCTCGCGATGGCGGTGACCGTGGTGGTACTCGGCCTCGCCACGGCGATGCCGGCCTGGCTCGCGGCCCTGATCGTGATGGTTCTCGCGTTGGTGGTCGCAGCGCCGCTGGGACTGATCGGCGCCCGCGGGCTGGCCCGCACGATCGCGAACGCGCCGCGCGACGCGGCCGAGGGCGTCAAGGAGGAGCTGGAGTGGACGCGGACCCCGAACTGATCCGCCAGGAGATCCAGCGCACCCGCGCGGAGATGGGGGAGACCGCCGCGGCCATCTCGCGGCGCCTCGACGTGACGACGCACGTCGGCCGGGCGATCGGCGAACGGCGCGCGGTCCTGCGCTCGGCGGTGGACGAGGCGCGCAGGCCGTCCCCCGGTGCGTCGGGTGCGGCCGCGGCCGTTGACCGTGCCGGTCGCGCGCTCGAGGCCCTGCGTGGGCACTCGCTGCTGCTGGCCCTCCTGATCTGGGCGATCGGCGCGGCGGTGATCCTCGTGGCGAGCCCCTCACGATGAACGACACACGGGCGGCATTCGAGGACGTTCTCGGTGTCTACGGGCCCGTCATGATCGTCGTCACGGTCGTCGTGCTCGGGGCGTTCGTCGTCATGATCCTGCTCTCCCGCAGGCGCACCGAAGCCGATTCGGGCCCTCGAGGCGAGCACCCGGTGGCCGAGGGTCTCTACGCGGCCGGGCTCTTGGCCGTGGCGGTCCTGCTCGTGACCGTGACCTTCCGGGCGGAGGGTCGCGAGGAGGCCGTCGCCGCCCATCCTGCTCTGAGAGTGGACGTCACCGCAGCCCGCTGGCACTGGCGCTTCGCCTACCCGGACGCCGGCGTCGTGCAGGCCGGCGCCGACGGCCGCCCGGCGACGTTGGTCGTCCCGGTGGACGAGACCATCCGCTTCACGCTGCGCGCGACCGACGTCATCCACTCCTTCTACGTGCCGGAGCTGCGCTTCAAGAGGGACATGATCCCGGGCACCGTCCAGTCGGTGGACCTGCGGTTCCCGGCGGCCGGCCGCTTCGGCGGCGCGTGCGCCGAGTTCTGCGGCCTGGACCACGCGTCGATGGTCTTCGATGTGGTCGCGATGCCGCCGGACCGGTTCGCGGCGTGGCTCATGGCGCGACGCGCGGGGGCGCGGGCGTGAGCACCACGACCACCCCCGCGCCCCCGGCGGCCGCGCCGCGCCCGTCGGGGCTGCTCGGCTGGCTGGCGGCCACCGACCACAAACGGATCGGAATCATGACCGCGGTGACGGCGCTCGTCTTCTTCGGCGTGAGCGGGACGCTGGCGCTGCTCATCCGCACCGAGTTGGCGAGCACCGGGATGCAGCTCGTCTCCCACGACACGTACAACCAGCTCTTCACCCTGCACGGGTCGGGGATGATCTTCCTGGTGATGACGCCCGCGGCGCTCGCGCTCGGCCTCTACATCGTTCCTCTTCAGGTGGGCGCGGCGGAGATCATGGCGCCGCGCCTCGCCCTCGCCGCACTGTGGCTGCTGGTGCTGGGAGGCCTGTCGATGTTCCTCGGCTTCGTCACCGGCCAGGGCGCGGGCAAGGCCGGCTGGTTCTCGTACTACCCGCTATCGGGCGAGCAGGGCACGCCCGGCACGGGGATGGACATGTGGATCGTCGGCGTGATGCTGGCGACTGCGGCGGGCACGCTACTCGGCCTCTGCATCCTGGGGACCATCCTGCGCCTGCGCGCGCCCGGCATGACGATGCTGCGCCTGCCGGTCTTCAGCTGGTCGATGCTCGTCAGCTGCCTGATGGTCGTGCTGTCGTTCCCGGTGCTGATCGTCGCCTTCGGGCTCCTGCTCGCGGCCCGGCACGCCGGGCTCGGGCTCTATGACGGAGACGGTGGCCCGATCATCTACCAGCACCTGTTCTGGTTCTTCGGCCACCCGGTCGTCTACGTCATGTTCTTCCCGTTCGTCGGCGTGGCCCTCGAGGCGATCGCCGTCTTCTCCGGCCGTCGCATGTTCGGCTACCGGGCGTTCGTCGTCTCGATGCTGGCGTTCGGCGGCCTCTCGATGAGCGTCTGGGCCCACCACATGTTCGCCACGGGCCAGGTGGCCAACCGGTACTTCGCCCTCACCTCGACGTTGCTGATCGTGCCCGCGGGCATCGAGTACCTCGATGCGCTGGGGACGATGTGGCGCGGCGCCATCCGCCTGACCGCGCCGATGCTCTTCGCGCTCGGCTTCTTCATGCAGTTCCTGATCGGCGGCGTGACCGGGATCTTCGTGGCGTCGCCCCCGCTCGACTTCCACGTCACCGACACCTACTTCGTCGTGGCGCACTTCCATTACACGCTGGCCGCCGGGAGCCTGTTCGGCCTCTTCACGGCCATCTACTACTGGGCGCCGAAGGCCACCGGGGTGATGCTCGACGAGGGGCTCGGGCGGCTGCACTTCGTGCTGCTGGTGGTGGGCACCAATCTCACGTTCTTCCCGATGTTCCTGCTCGGCATGGACGGGATGGTGCGCCGGATCCCCGACTATCCGCAGCATCCAGGCTGGGAGCTCCTCAATCGGCTGGCCACCGCCGGCTCGTACGTGATCGCGGTCGCGATCCTCGTCTTCGCCGTCAACGTGGCGGTCTCGTGGCGACGCCGGACTCCGGCGGGCGATGACCCGTGGGGCGGACAGACGCTCGAGTGGGCGACCACCTCGCCGCCGCCGCGCCACAACTTCGCCGCCCTGCCGCCGGTCCGCTCGTTCGCCCCGCTGCTCGACGCACGGCGGGCGCGGGAGCACGCCCCGTGACCCGCGCGGCCGTGGCCCTGGCGGCCTGGGGCGCCTGGCTGGCGGTGCTCGCCGTGGTGCTCGCGTTCTGGACGCCGGACGACCTTCCCCGGGTGCTGCTCGGGGCCGCCGCGCTCGGGGCACTGGTGATCGCGGGCGTCGCGCTGACGCGACCCGATGCGGCCCGCGACCGCCCACTGCCCGACGGGAGCGTGGCGACGGTCCTCGTGGCCGTGGGCGTGGCGACGATGATGATGGGGGTCGTCGCCGGCCTGTGGCTGACCCTGCTAGGGGCGGGGCTGACCGTGTCCGGCCTCGCGGGCGTCGTGCGCGAGCTCAGCGCCCAGCGCGGGGCGGGTCGCGGGTGAGACGCCTGCGCGCGATGGCGCTGCCGGCCGGGGTCGCGGTCTGCGCGCTGGCCGTCGCGGCCGTGCCCGACGAGCCGTTGTCGCTGCACATGCTCCAGCACTCGCTGCTGGTCGCCGTCGGCGCCCCTCTGATCGCGTTCGGGATGCCGTCCCCGCGGGCGCTCGGCCTGCCGCCCGCCGCCCGGCGACGGCTTGCGCGGGCCACGCGCCGAGGCGCCCTCGGTATCGCGGCCGACCCCGTGACGGCCTGGATCGCGTTCGTCGCCGTCCAGTGGGTGGTGCACCTCACCGCCCTCCTCCAGCTCACCGAGGAGCGCCCCGCGCTCCACGCGGGAGTCCACGTCGTGCTGGTCGGCACCGCGGTGCTCTTCTGGCTGCCGGTCCTGGCCCGGGTGGCGCTCGGGCGCCCGCTCCGTGGCGGCGAGCGGAGCGTCTACCTGCTATTGGCGGCGCCGGCCAACGACCTCGTTGCGCTCGGTCTGATGGCCACGGGACACCCCGACGCCGGCGCGGCGATGCTCGCGGGGATGGTGGCGGTGCCCGTTGCGGCGGTCGTCGTCACCTGGCGCTGGATGCGGACCGAGAGCGCCCGTGCTGAGCGCTGGGAGGCTCTGTGCCTGGAGCGCGGCTGGAGGGCCTATCCGTGAGCCTGCGCGTCCTCATGGCCGTTGTGCTCGCCCTGGGCGCCGCCCTTCCGGCCGGCGCCCAGATGACCGCGCCGGCCGACGCACAGGCGGTTGCCGGCAGGGCGCTCTTCCAGGAGGGCTGCACCTCCTGCCACGGCATGCAGGGCGGTGGCGTCCCCGGTCGCGGACCGTCGCTGCGGGGCGCCGGCGCAGCGGCCGCCGACTTCTACCTGTCCACCGGGCGAATGCCGCTGCCGGGGGCCCCGGGCGACGAGCCTCTGCGCGCCGACCCCGTGTACGACAGCGCGCAGATCGCCCAGATCGCGGCCTACGTCGCCTCACTCGGGCCCGGGCCGGCCATCCCGGCCGTTTACCCGGAGGCGGCCTCGGTGGCCGAAGGCCGCGCAGCGTTCACCACCTACTGCGCGGGCTGCCACCAGATCGCCGGTCAAGGGGGCGTCGTGATCGGGGCGGTGGCGCCGAACCTCGGCGATGCCACGCCTACCCAGATCGCCGAGGAGGTCCGTCGGGCCACACCTCATGCCCCGGTTCGACAGGACGACCATCGACGACCGGACGCTCGACGGGATCGTCCGCTACGTCCAACTCACCCGGCACCCGGACGACCGAGGGGGCCTGGGCATCGGCCACATGGGACCCGTGCCCGAGGGGATGATCGCCTGGTTCGTCGCGCTCGCGGCGCTGCTGCTGGTGGCGCGCGTCATCGGGGAGCGGGGCTCGTGAGCGCGCCCTCCGACCGCCACCCGGCCGCCGAGCGCGCCGTCGTCGTCCTGCTCTGGCTGGCGGCGCTGGCGGGGCCTCTTCGTGGTGGCCTTCGCCGCCGGCTGGCCGCTCGGCTGGATGGCCGTGGGCCTGGAGGGGCGCTCGGCCTGGTCGCCGCCGCGCTGATCGTGGCCGGAACGCGCCTGGCGGCGGTGGGCGGCGCCAGCGAGCCGCGTCCGGCCTTCGGCGAGCCCGCCGAACAGCGCGAGGTGGCCGATATCGTCACCGGCGAGGGCGGCGGGCTCTCGCGGCGGCGTCTCATCCTGTCCGCGGCGCTGGCGGCCGGCGGAGCCCTCGTCGCCGCCGCCCTCGCGCCGCTGGCGTCGCTCGGGCCAAGCGTCGGCGACGCCCTGGGCGGCTCGCCCTGGGCGCCCGGACGGCTGCTGGTGGGCGAGGACGGCAGCCGCTGCTCGCGTCGGCCCTCAACGTCGGAGCCCTCACCACCGCCTTCCCCGAGGGCGCCCCCCGCCGTGACCTCGCCGCGCCGGTCGTCGTCGTACGGGTGGCTCCCGAGATGCTGCGCCTGCCGCCGGAGCGCCGCGACTGGGCGCCCGGGGGAATCATGGCCTTCTCCAAGATCTGCACGCATGCCGGGTGCGCCGTGTCGCTGTTCCGCTATCCGGTGTCGGCCGCCACCTCGCCCGGCCCCGCGCTGGTCTGCCCGTGCCACTACTCGACCTTCGATGTCGTGAAGGGCGGCAACGTCGTCTTCGGGCCCGCCGTGCGGGCCCTGCCGCAATTGCCCCTGTCCGCGGACGCCGCCGGCCGACCGATGGCCGCGGGCGACTTCAGCGGCCCGATCGGGCCCTCCTGGCTGGGGATCCGCCGGTGATCAGGAGCCTGGTCCGTTATCTCGACCGGCGCGCCGGCGTGGCTCCAACCCTGAAGCGCGCGCTGCGGTACGTGTTCCCCGACCACTGGACGTTCCTGTTCGGCGAGATCGCCCTCTACGCGTTCGTCGTCCTGGTGGTGACCGGCGTCTATCTCACGTTCTTCTTCCAGCCCAGCCTGGCCGAGACGACCTATGACGGCTCCTACGCGCCGCTGCGCGGCGCGCACATGTCCGACGCCTACCGCTCGGTGGTCGACCTCTCGCTCGACACCCGCGCGGGGCTGCTCATCCGCCAGACCCACCACTGGGCGGCGCTCGTCTTCGTGGCGGCGATCGCCGTCCACCTGATGCGGATCTTCTTCACCGGCGCGTTCCGCTCCCGCGCGACGTGAACTACTACGTCGGCGTCACGATGCTGGCGCTGGCGCTGATGGAGGGCTTCGCCGGCTACTCGCTGGTGGACGATCTGCTGTCGGGCATGGGCCTCGCGATCGCCTACTCGGTCCTGATGTCGGTCCCGTTCGTCGGGGCGAACCTCGCGGTCGGTATATGGGGCGGCCAGTTCCCGGGATCCGACGCCTTCATGTCGCGCCTCTACATCGGTCACGTGCTACTGCTGCCCGTCGTGATCGGGATCCTGATGGCGCTGCACCTGCTCCTGATCACCCGGCCGCACCACACGCAGTTCCGCGGCCCGGGGCGCAGGGAGGGCAACACGGTCGGTAGCCGCATGTGGCCGGGCTATGCACTGCGCTCGGCCGGGCTCCTGTTCGCCGTGGCCGCGGTGCTCGTGCCCTCGGCGGCCTGATCCAGATCAACCCGATCTGGCAGCGGGGTCCGTACGACATCGCCGAGTTCACCAACGGCGCGCAGCCAGACTGGACTCGGCCGGCTGATCGGCGCGTTGCGGCTGATGCCGGGGGTGGAGCCCACGCTGGGCGACCTGACGGGCCCGCGGAACCCGTTCTTCGGAGGCGTGCTCTTCCCCGGTGTGGTCTTCGGCGTCCTCTACCTGTGGCCGTTGTTCGAGCGCCTCGTGACCGGCGACGGCCGGCCTCACCACCTACTCGACCGGCCGCGCGACGCGCCCTGGCGCACCGCCTTCGGCGCGGCATTCTTCACCTGGATCCTCGTCGTCTTCCTCGCCGGCGCAGCCGACCAGGCCTTCGTCCACTTCGACATCCCCTACCAGCACCAGGTCACGTTCTTTCGCATTGCCGCGGTCGTGCTCCCGGTGGTCGTCTTCTGGTGCACCAAGCGGATCTGCGACGAGCTGCGCGGTAGCGGCGCACACCCGCTGCGCGGTTGGACGGGGCGCATCCGTGCGCCGCGGGCCGACGGGCGGGTTCGAGACGCGGGATAAACGATCGCCGCCCTGATCGCGATCTTCGGGACGAGCCCCGCAATGACCCTCTCGGCCTGCGCGTGGAGCGCCAGGAGGAGGCGGGAAGCCCCGATCGGTCGGCCTACCACCCCGCCCGCCGCGGAGCTCACATAGGCCGCTTGGGGGGATCCGGCGCCGATGCGGCGAATCGCCGGCGGCGTCCGACCGGGAGCGCCCACCACACGCAGCAGATGAGGGCGCCTGTCGAGACGGCGACGGCGATGGCGACCATCCGGGCGAAGAGCACATCGGTCACGAGGAGCATCGCTGAGGTCATCGACAGCGCGAGCGCTCCGAGCCCCCATAGCGTCATTGGATGTGGGCGGTTCTCACAACGTCGGCCTCGGTAACTTCTCCAAAGCGCACCGGCGAAGAGCGGTCGTCGTTATCAGTAGAACGGTCGCCGCGGCGGTGCTGAGCAGCGTGATGAAGTAGACATCGCGCTGGAAGACGCTCACCCGCTCAAACCCCGCGCTGAAGGGCACCGTCAGCAGGAAACCGAAGAGCACCTGCACGCCCGGCAGCGTGACCCGCAGTCCTTGCAGCAGCTCACCGAGCTGCCGGTCCGAGCGCTCGGCATCGGTCTCGTCGCGCCGCGGTCTGGCCGGCGTGCTCATCTGCTCGGGGCTCCTAGCGCCTTCGGTGCTCTTCGTCGGCGCTTACCCGCGATGCCGCTGCGCCGAACACCGCGGAGAGAAAACGGGATCGACTGGCATCGATCTTCATTTGTCGATTGAAGTGGCTCACGTCAATGGATCGGCGTCTCGGCCGATCAAATCCGCGATCCCCAATGAGGCCCCAGACGCGCCGCTCGCGCCCCCCCCGGGGGGGTGCATGCGGTGCGAAATGCGCGCCGGCTTTCCCAGACAGGACGCGAACGGGTCTTTCGGTTCATAGGGCGCATCGCCCGCCGGAACGCTCCGGGAGTGAGGCCATGGACGAGGGAGCGAGGTTCGGGTCCTGGTACCTCGAGTACACGTATCGCAGCCGGGATCGCATGCTGACCAGCTCAACGGGGGCCGGCCTCCGCGAAGTCACCGCGTCTACCACCGGCTCCTGCTGGGACAGCTCGCCCGGATCCCCTACCGGCCGGCCCGGTGGCGCGCGCGCGTCGTCTCGTACCGGGTGCGCCGGGGGCGGCGCCCCGCCCGGGTGAGCGGCCCCTCTGCGGGGTCGCCCCGACCGTAGCCCGGCGTCGGCGCGGGAGCCGCGCTCCGCTGTCCGGCCCGAGACCCGGGGAAGGCCCGGACCATCGTCCGAGCCAGGCGGTCGTCACACCCTCGCGGTGATCGTCCCCCTCAGAGTGCTGCTGTTTGGGACCCCTGCCCACTCTGCATGCACCACCCGGCGCGATCCGTCGGGGAGCCGGCAGACGCCGTCGAAGCTGAAGGATGCGGCCTGCGTGACCCTTCCGGTGCACGTCTGACCGCCGGGGAGGTACTCGAGCTGGAGCGAGGTGGACGGCGCGGCCACGGCCGACAGGAGCAGGTCGGCGCGAACCAGCACCGGCGTCCCGCCGGCGCCCCGTCCGGCCAGCGAGACGAGCTCCTCTACCGAGCCGTCCCGGCGGCTGACGCGGCCCGTTAAGGTGTCATCGAAGCCGCGGCCCGCCGGAACCGTCCTCTGATGCTTGATCGACGGTGCGATCGCGAGCACCGCGGCGCCGAGAACGATTGCGCCGACGGC
>CAVYRL010000005.1:0-413707 GCA_963771025.1 uncultured Thermoleophilia bacterium
TAGGACGCCGTTCTTAGCCTCGGTCTCGCAAGGTCGGAGAACACGAGGAGACATCAGATGTCGTCCGTCGCGATCGCACCACGCACGCCGTCCACGTCGTGCACCGTCCTCACCGAGGCCGATCTGCCGTCGGCCTTCACCGAGGCCGATCTGGCCGAGGGCCCGCTCACCCTGGCGGAGGCCCTGGAGGGCCGCCCCAGCGGCCTGCTGATCGACGGCTCCTTCGTCCCGGCCCGCGAGGGCCGCACGCTGGCCGTCGAGGACCCGGCCAGCGGCCGGCCGATCGCCCGGGTCGCCGACGCCTCCCCCGCCGACTGCATGGCGGCCCTCGAGGCGGCCGTCGCCGCCCAGGCCTCCTGGGCAAAGAGCGCCCCGCGCGATGCGCGCGCGCATCCTGCGCCGGGCGGCCGACGCCCTGCGCGATGAGGCCGAGCAGATGGCCCGGATCCTCACCGCCGAGATGGGAAAGCCGCTTGGCGAGTCGCGCGCCGAGGTCGAGTTCGCCGCCGACTACCTGGAGTGGTTCGCCGAGGAGGCCGTGCGGATCTCGGGCCGCACCCAGAGCTCGCCCGACGGCGAGAGCGCCCACCTGGTGGTGCGCACCCCGGTCGGGCCGTGCCTGGTGATCAGCCCCTGGAACTTCCCCCTGGCGGTTCCGGCGCGCGGCATCGGCCCGGCGCTGGCGGCCGGCTGCACCATCGTCCTTCGGCCCTCGTCGCTGACGCCGCTGTCGGCGCTCTCGCTCGGGCGCATCCTCCTCGAGGCCGGCCTTCCTCACGGCGTGCTCAACATCGTCGTCTCGTCCGAGGACGGGGCGACCGATCCGCTCCTTTGCGACGGGCGCATCCGCAAGCTCACCTTCACCGGCTCGCAGGCCGTCGGCCGCCACCTGATCGCACAGGGCGCCGAGCAGGTGCTGCGCGTCTCGGCCGAGCTCGGCGGCTGCGCGCCCTTTGTGGTCTTCGCCGACGCGGATATGGACGCCGCGATCGAGGGCGCCGTGGCGGCCAAGATGCGCAACGGCGGCGCGGCCTGCACGGCGGCCAACCGCTTCTACGTCGCGCGCTCGGTCTATGACGAGTTCACCCGCCGCCTCGGGGAGAGGATCGCCGGCGTGCGCATCGGCCCGGGCGCCCGCTCGGGCGTCGGCTGCGGGCCGATGATCAGCGCGCGCCAGGTGGAGCGCCTGGCCGCGCTCGTCGAGGACGCCGTCGCCCGCGGGGCGCGGGTGGTCGTGGCGGGCGGCCCGGTCCCCGGCGAGGGCCACTTCTTCGCGCCGGTCGTGCTCGCCGACGTGCCCCACGAGGCGCGCATGATGCGCGAGGAGATCTTCGGTCCGATCGTCGCGATCGCGCCCTTCGACTCCGAGGACGAGGCGCTTGCGCTCGCCAACGGCCACGACGCCGGCCTTGCCGCCTACCTGTTCACCTCGGACCTCGAGCGCGCGATGCGCCTTGGCACCGCGATCGCGGCCGGCATGGTGGCGATCAACCGCGGCCGCGTCTCGTGCGTGGCGGCCCCGTTCGGTGGAGTGGGGCACTCGGGCTTCGGCCACTCGGGCGGTGCCGAGGGCATCGATGAGTACCTGGTGACCCGCTACCTGACGATGCCGGCCACAGGCGGTGCGTGGTGATGGGGCCCGAGGATCCGCGCCCGGCGGCCGACTGGGACGCGTTTCGCGCCGCCCGCGAGCGCTTCTTCTCCACGGCCCGGCCCGAGGCGATGACAGAGCCGCCGCCGGTCCTCTGCCCGGAGACGGTGCCCCCGGAGTGGGCCGTCGATCCTGGGGAGCCCGGCACGGGCTGATGGCCGAGCGCGTGGCGATCTGGCGCGAGATGAATCATGTCGCGGCCGGCTCGTTCGACGCTGAGCCGGTCTCCGAGCGATGCAGCGGGCCACGCTCGAGCTGCCGCCGGGCGCCCGTCACGATCATGGCTCTCGCCCCGTGTCCGAGACCAGTTTGCCCGCGGCGGAGATGGGTGAGACGGTCGGGTCGCCCGGTCGCGAGGAAAGGCTTAGGACGATGAGTGGCAGCAAGATCCATTGGGTGGCCGTCCTCACCATCCATGAGGGCAGGCTCGACGAGTTCAAGGCCAGGGGCAGGAGACCATCGCCACGGCCAAGGCGAACGAGCCCGGACAACTCGCCTACGAGTGGCACATCAGCCCGGACGGGAGAACCTGCCATGTCGACGAGTGGTACGCCGACACCTCGGCGGCGCTCGCCCACGTGCGGGGCGAGGCGGTGACCACGAAGCTCCCCAAGCTGCTCGAGGTCAGCGATTTCTCGGAGCTGTGGATCTACACCGAGATCGTCGATCCGGAGCTCAAGGAAGCGCTGGCCGCGTTCGGCGCGGCCTTCTGGGAGCACTGGGGCGGCCACACGCGCTGATGGGCCGGGACATCTGCCAGGCCTGAGGGCCTCCAACGTGCCAACCCGGGCCGGAAGCCGGCTGGAGCGCGTTGGGACCCATTTGAGCGATGTGAGCGCTCCGGTTCTGCACGCAACCATCTGTTCTGAGATGTCCGGCTTGTGCCCGACAGCCAGACGGACAGGCTACCCCGGTTCCGCCGTAGCGTCTCGGTGCGACCTGCGGTCAAGGGGTAACAGGGCGCTCCTTCTCCTCTTCCGGAGCCTCCCCTTATGTCTTGCCAGAGACCGCGGCCCGCTCGGGTGGCGGGGCGCCACGCCGCCGCCGCGTGCCTCGCGGTCACCGGACCGAACGACCACCCGGGGCGATCTGGTGCCGGAGCGTCCCCGGACGACGGAGGTAGCCTCGCCCCGTGAGGGCACACGGCGAGCGGCGGAGGTGTCGGAGTCGTGCAGGGGGTCGCGGGTTCTGCGAACCGCATGAACTCCATAGAATCCACACCGGCCCTCTCGCCGGTGCCGGGACGGACAGAGGCGCAAGAGGTCTCGCTCCACCGCGGCATCCTCCAGGACAGCCGCCCACTCAGGTTCACAGACTGGGCGGCGACGCTTCTTCTTCAGACATCACGGGCCAACGGCATAGGGCGAGGGCCGACCCGACCCGCAGGTCGTCTGTGTCCCTCTGCGCCACCTCGCCGAGCGAGCAGCCGACACGCGACCCCGCAGGGCCCGGAGGCTCTCACCAAGGGCGCGCAGATGCGGCTCTACGTCGCCGGCCTGCATGCCCACGGCCCGGTCGATCCCATGTCCCCCCGGCCCTCAGAGGCCCGGGCCTCGTCCGAGCCTCTCCTCGAGACGCCGGCGATCCTCGTCGCTGATCGGCGGCGGCGCGGCGTCGGGGGGCGCGCGCCGCGCCCATGTGCGGGCCACGACCGGGATCGCGGCAAGCCCCAGGCCCACTGCCAGCGCAGGCACGATCCAGGCGATCAGGTCGAAGCCTGACTTGGGCGGAGTGGCCAGCACCTGCGATCCGAACTCGTCCACCAGGCCGTCGATGATGCGCTGCTTGCTCCAGCCCTGGTCGATGCGCCGGGCAATGTAGGCCTTCATGTCCTGGGCAACCGGGGCGTTCGAGACGTTCAGGGGCGTGTTGCAGGTGGGGCAGCGCACCTCTGTGGCCACGTCGTTCACCGTCAGCGCCGCCGCCAGGCCCGGCAGGGCGAGAAGGACGACGAGGGCGACGACCAGGAGTCGGCGCATCAGCCCTCCGCCCGGAGCTGGTCGATGGGCGTCGTGAGCTGCTCGGCGCTCGTAACTTGCCCGATGACCTTCTGGGCGATCCGCCCCCGGCGGTCGATCACGAACGACTCGGGCATGGCGGGCACCTGGAAACCGCGCTGCGCCGAGTCCCCCCGTCGCGCAGCGACGGGTACGTCAGCCCGTTGTCGCGCACGAACCCGAGGGCCCTCTCGCGCAGGTCCTGCACGTCCACGCCGACCACGACCACGTCGCCACCGCGACGGTATCGGCGCGCGACCTCCTCGAGGATTGGCGCCTCCAGCTTGCAGGGGTCGCACCACGAGGCCCAGAAGTTCAGCACCACGATGCGCCCTCTCAGGTCGGCGGTGGAGGCCGAGGAGCCGGCGGGGCCGACGCCGTCGGCCGCGACCAGCACCGGCAGCGAGAGGACCGGCGCGTCGGGGCGCTTGCCCTCCGCGAGCGCACCCTGGATCGACGTGCCGATCTCGTCCTTGTTGGCGAGCCCGAGGATGAGGAGCGCCACGATGCCGAGCACGATGGCACCGCCGACGACCGCCCCGACCGTGCGTCGGCGGTCCCATCGCGGCTCGCGAGAGTCCCCGGGCGGCGGCCCGCCGGCGCCTGTCAAGGCCTCACCTCCCGCAGCGCCGAGCCGGGAGGGCTGCGAGTAATCTCCCTCGTGCTGTGAGCGACATCTTCGACAGTCTCCGATCGCCGACTCGGCGGCCGCCGCTGCGGCGCCTGATGATCCTGATCGGCGTGTGGATCGTACTGGCGGGCGGGGCATTCCTCATCGCCAACGCGCTCGACCAGCCCGCTGGCGAGAGCGCGCCCGACGAGGCCCAGGCCGCTGCCCCCGGGCCGATCGCGACCACCGCGGCCGATACCCAGGTCGCGAGCCTGCCGCCCTTCGCGATGGTGCTCGACCACCGACTCCCGGCGAGGATCTCCGGCATGCCCCCGGCGCGCCAGGCGCAGGAACTCAGGATCCTCGCGATGAAGACCAAGCGCCCGGAGCGGTTCGTCGAACTCGGCTCGGTGCTCCAAGTCGTCGGCGACCCGCAGAGCGCCGAATTTTCGTACCGCTCGGCGCTGAAGTTCGCCCCCGACGACCTCGACGCGCAGGTTGGTCTCGCGGTGGTCAGCGGCGACAGCGGCGCGGCGGGGCTCGACCAGGCCGACCGCCGCCTGGCCGCGCTGGCGTCCGCGCACCCGGACGCCCAGATCGTGCGCTTCAACCAGGCGTGGGTTGCGATCTACCGGGGCCGTTCGGCCGTCGCGGAGACCCAGCTGAAGCGCACCGTCGCCCTCGGCGCGCAGACGCGCCTCGGCCGGACCGCCGCCGCGCTGATCGTCGCGCTCCAGAAGGTCCGGCTGGGCGCGAGCCCATAGGAGGTGCTCGCGGGCGCTCACGCCTGGCGCCCCGGGCGGGCGTCAACCAGGTCGTCGTGGAGCGGAGAGCGCTCGTCCGCCCCTCGCGCGCCGTCCTCGCGCTCCACGAGCAGCGCCAGCAGCTCAGCCTCACGTGACATCCGCGCCGACTTCAGCCCGATCACGGTCACGTAGATCACGAGGGCGAAGAGGACGACCCCGTAGGCCGCCACGACGTACTGGGCTCCGGTGCTCATTGGGTCTCCAGGCGGAGTTTGATGCGGCGTATCGCGGCGTCGGCGCGCCGCTGCAGGAGCTCGACCTGGAGGAGGGTGAGGAACACGCCCGTCGTCGCGAGCAGGCTCACCAGGAACCAGACGAGCATCCCGCTCGACATGTTCGCGCCGCCCGCCGTGAAGACGACCGGATGCACGAACGAGCGGGCGACGCGGACCGAGTAGAACGACAGCGGCACCGACGCGAAGGCGGCGACCGAGACGACCGCCGAGAAGCGCATGCGCAGCTCACCCTCGACCGAGGAGCGCAGCACGAAGTAGGCCGCGTAGAGCAGCAGCACGATCATGAACGTCACCAGGCGCGGGTCGGTCCAGACCCACCACGTCCCCCACGAGGCCTTGGCCCAGATGGAGCCGTGATCACCACGAGCACGGAGAAGACGAGGCCGATGCCGATCGAGACGTTCGAGACCTGGTCCATCCGCGGGTCGCGCGTGCGCAGGTAGCGGATGCCGTATACCGCGCCCACGGCGAAGGCGAGCAGGCCGACGATCGCGATGGACACGTGGAAGTAGAAGATCTTCTGGATGATGCCCTGGTCCGCGTCCTCGGGCGCCACGAAGAACACCCCCCACGCAGCGAGTGCGGTGAGCGCCGCTGTGAGCGCCCCGGCGATCTGAAGGCGCCTGACGTCCATTGCTCCTGCGCCCCTGCTGATGACGGCTCGTCGAGCGCGCGCATCAGCTCCACGGCGCGGGCGCGCTCGGTGCCGTCGAGGGACGCGAAGTTGACGTAAGAGAGGTTGCCGGCACGATGGTCCATTTCGATCTCCCCGATGGCGTCTAGGGAACGCTGCAGGTCCTCGTCGAGGGCGCGGCGGGCGGCGGATTGGGGGTCCTCCGACGGGTCCTCCGCGCGGTGGGTCACGAGCGGCCACCCGATGACGGCGACGGCCACGAGCGCCGGAGCGGCCATCGTCACGACGGCGATCGTCATGCGGCTGCCGGCCCGTCGGAGGCGGGGCTCACGACGGACTCGGGGAGGGTGCGGGGCCGGCCGGGCCAGGCGGCGAGGATGCCTCCGGCCGCGATCAGGACGCCGGCGAACCAGATCCACGCCACCAAGGGGTTCACGAACACCGAGATGCGCGCAACACCCGAGGGCTCGAGCTGAGGCGGCAAGGTACAGATGGGCGTCCGGGGGCGAGCGGATCGCCACCTTGGAGGCGCGGGTGCATCGACAGCGAACTGCTTGGCACGGATAGAGGGTGGCGATGCGATCTATCGGCAACGTCGGCGGAGGCAGCGCTGGAGGCGGCCAGTCGACAACAGGAGAGCACCATCAGGTGGACGCGGTCGGCCGGAGGGCGCGGAGGCGGCAAAAAAAAAAAAAAAAAAAAAAAAAAAAAAAAGTCTACAACGAGAGCACCACGGTGACGAGGCACCACCAAACGTTGAGCAGAACGGTGCCGAGAAGACGGTCGCTCACAACGGCGGCAACCGGCCGGCGGCACCCACACCGCCGGCGTCATGCGCCTGAGGAACACGATCGTCGCCGCCGCCCGCACCGGCAGCAGCGATTGCGGTGTAGCGCCGGAAACAGCGCCGTGACCTCGCTGGGCAAAAAAAAAAAAAAAAAAAAAAAAAAAAAAAAAAAAAAAAAAAAAAAAAAAAAAAAAAAAAAAAAAAAAAAAAAAAAAAAAAAAAAAAAAAAAAAAAAAAAAAAAAAAAAAAAAAAGGAGTGGACCGACGCAATCATGCCCGAGCGGGTCAGGAAGGTGCCGAAGATGGTCATGAAGAACGTCAGGCACAGCAAGAAGACGTTCCAGACTTTGAACATGCCGCGGCGCTCTTGCAGCATCACCGAGTGCAGGTAGGCGGTGCCGCTCATCAGCGGCAGAAAGGCCGCATTCTCGACGGGGTCCCAGCGCCCGGAAGCAGCCCCAGCCCAGCTCTCGTAGGACAACCTCGCCGACGACGCGACCTGCAGGCTGAGCGCGACGACCGACCAGCAAAAAAAAAAAAAAAAAAAAAAAAAAAAAAAAAAAAAAAAAAAAAAAAAAAAAAAAAAAAAAAAAAAAAAAAAAAAAAAAAAAAAAAAAAAAAAAAAAAAAAAAAAAAAAAAAAAAAAAAAAAAAAAAAAAAAAAAAAAAAAAAAAAAAAAAAAAAAAAAAAAAAAAAAAAAAAAAAAAAAAAAAAAAAAAAAAAAAAAAAAAAAAAAAAAAAAAAAAAAAAAAAAAAAAAAAAAAAAAAAAAAAAAAAAAAAAAAAAAAAAAAAAAAAAAAAAAAAAAAAAAACGGCGACCGATGCCCGCCTCGGCGGCCTGGCCGACAACGGCGGCCTCACCCTCACTTTTTTTTTTTTTTTTTTTTTTTTTTTTTTTTTTTTTTTTTTTTTTTTTTTTTTTTTTTTTTTTTTTTTTTTTTTTTTTTTTTTTTTTTTTTTTTTTTTTTTTTTTTTTTTTTTTTTTTTTTTTTTTTTTTTTTTTTTTTTTTTTTTTTTTTTTTTTTTTTTTTTTTTTTTTTTTTTTTTTTTTTTTTTTTTTTTCCCCCCCCCCCCCCCCCCCCCCCCCCCCCCCCCCCCCCCCCCCCCCAAAAATGGCCCCGCCTGCAAGTGGGCGGTCGGCTCGCTGAGCAGGGCGCCGACGATGTTCAGGGTGAGGGCCTCGAGGCGGACCCTGTCCTCGACGCTCAGGGCCTCCCAGCGCTCCTCGGCGGGCGAGAGCTCCTCTCGGCGGATCGACTCCGCCCGCGCGTGGAGCGCGTCGATCAGGTCGGCCACGTGGTTCGCGGAGGCGGGCGGGGGGATCGACGAATCCGACGGTCATCTGGGGTGCGCCTCCTCGTGGTGTGGCGTGACGAAGGGGGCCCGACCACCTGCGGGTGAGGGAGGACGGGGGTGGGGATGGGGTGCTACTTGGCGAGCGGCGTCGGCCGCATCTGGACGTGCGCGACGTAGCCCTGCTGCTTCTCGGTGTGGATGATCGGGTCGATGCCGAGGTCGTACCAGAGACCGCGGCCCTTCCAGCCGGTCTTGGGGTTGTCGATCCGCCCGTCGAGCCCCCGCATGTAGGAGCTGAGCGGGTAGGGGATCCGGACGATGGTGAACTTCTTCGTCTTCTGGCTGAACGCCAGAAGGGAGTCGGACGCCGTACCGGTCAGGATCGGCGTGTCCTTGCCCATCCCGAAGGTGTTGTACTTGTCCACCCACACGTAGTAGTGGAAGTCGGCGTTGACCGCGCCACCGGGGGTGCGGACGAACCGGCTCTCTCATAGGTCCAGCCCTCGGGGCACTGCGTGCCGTCGCCCAGGTGTGCGTGCACTTCGAGCGGTCGAAACTGGCCAGGTGGCCACTGCCCATGCCGACCCAGATGATGCCCTTCGAGTCAACGTCCACGCCGCGCGGGTAACCGGCGCCCGGCTTCGGGATGTACTTCTCGAACTTGTCGGTGGCCGGGACGAGCGAACCGCACTCGCCGGGGTCGGCGTGCTGACCGCCGACCAGCGCGGCCTCTTATCGTTCGGGATGATCCCGTAGTTGAATCCGGGGATCGCCGTATCCGCGACGCCGTCACCGTTCGTGTCGATCTTCATCTCAGACCAGCCTGGGCGGTCTGCGCCGTCTCCGGGTGGGCCGGGTCGTACTTGCTCGGGTCGAACCAGCCGAACACGTACGAGTCGCCGCTCACCCACAGCTTGCCGCTCTTGTCGAACTGCAGGTGATGCGTCCCGAAGCAGGTGTCGATGAGCTGCCACTTCCCGGTCTGCGGGTCGTAGTAGCCGAGCTGGCGGTGATGCGAATGGCCGGCGATGCCGGAGATCCTTGCAGAACGCTGGGATGTCCTGGGGCCACTCCCGCCGGATCTGCGTCGTGACCCACACGCGGCCTTGGAGTCGATCATCGGGTTGTGCGGGTTGGCGGGGTTGTCGTAGACGCCAGGGTGGTCGGTGACGCCGCCCGCCTCCGTCGCGGGGCAACCGAGGCTGGCGAAGCCGGACGCGGGGAGCCCGGGGCCGGCGCTCTGGTCGCACCAGGGGGTGCTGAAGCCGCCCACCGTCGGGATTTTGATCTTGGTGGACGTGTTGGTGATCGGGTCGGTCCGCAGGAGGTAGTCGTTGCCGAGGTCAACTCCAAGACCGGGCCGTTGGCGTTGCTCTGCGGGTTGTTGCGGTCGGTCGCAACCTCGTCGTGCGCGTAGGTGAACTGGTCCCCCAATTCCACTGGGTGATCACCAGGTCGCGCTCCTTGCCACTGGGCCGGGGCGGGTTCGGCGGGGTCTCGCCCTTGGCGATGCGCTGGCTCCAGTCCGCGAGCGCGTCGAGCAGCTTGTCGCGGCCGAGGCCCAGCGACGTCTGGTACATGGTGCGGGCCTCTTTGGTGCCCGCGTCATAGGCCTGGCGCGTTGTGCCGGTGTCGAGCGAGCGGGTCGCCTTGTTGCCGATCTGGTGGCAGAGCATGCAGCCGCCCTTGAAGGTGTTCGCCCAATCGGTGCTCGTGTCCGGGGGGTTGAACAGCGACAGCCAGTAGTTGGCCGGGTAGATCTCCGCCGCCTGGACCTTCGTCCTCGCCGTCTTCACCTGAAGGCGCCGGTACTGGCCGGGCCGCGCGCCGACCTTCTGGGAGTCCTGGAGGCCGTAGCCCCGGACCCAGACGCGATATTTCGCATTGGGAAGCTGCGGCAGAACGAACCGCCCCTTGCTGTCGGTGACCACGATCTTCCGATACGTGGTGCCGAGCTCGGCCTCGGCGATAACCCACACCCCCGCTTCCGGCTTGGCGCCGGCGGACGTGACGGTCCCCTCGATGTAGTCAGCCGTCGCCTTCTTCGCCGGCGCGCCGGTCGCGACGGTCAGCGCAAGCGCGCTCGCCGCGGCCACGGGTACCGCAACCAGCAGTGCGGCCAATCGTCGGTCCACGGGCACCTCCTCTTGTGTTTCGCGCTACAAACTTCATGCCACGCTAACCGCCCCTTAACGCACGATGCAAGCCCCCGTCAACCACTTTTCTGGATAAGACTTCACTCACTTCTGATGACTTAGGCGAATAACGGGGGCTTGACAGCCCCGATAACGCGCCCCCATCTTTAACGCGTTGTGAAAATTTCCACCGGCCGCCCTTGACGGCCGCGAGGGGCGGTTCTTAATGCGCGAGCAACCGTCGGGGGGTTGAGCGGGGCTCAGGAGCCTCGCCGGAGACCCTCCAATCCACGGGAGATGCATGCGTACAAACAGCCGACCGCAACCGCTCCGCCTATCCCCCCGGTCTGTCGCGAAGAGCCGCCGCTCGACGATCGGCACCTTGATCACGGCATGAGCGGTGGTCGGCCGCTGCGGTGCCCATGGCCGGACTCGCGAGTGGAGCCTCAGGCTCCGGAGCCTGCAAGAGCTCTGAGGGCCGGCTGGTGGCCGACTCGGGAATACACGTACATGACATTTCTACCGGCCCGCTGGCGGATCCGGCGGTCCTCGGCCCGGAAGTCGCCCCCTGACTCCCCGGGTCCGACACCGAGTCCGGGGCTCGGCGACATGTCGCCGAGCCCTTCTTGGTCACCGTGACCACCCAAGAAGGCCGGCAAGGGCGAAGCTGCAGAGGCTCAACACGGACACGTTCCGCTCGAAGTCTCTGCGCGGGGGCGCATCACCAGGGTCGGCAAGGCCAAGGCGACCGCGCCGAAGGGAAGCGGCGTATTCCGCATCGAGCTCGCCGCGACCAAGAGCCTGGCCGTGGCGGACTGCCCTCGCTCGACCGTCTGCTCGAGGGCCCCAATGCACCACTCCGTCCGCGGATCGCTGTACGCGAGGGTCGTCGGCGGGGCGGACGTTGCACGAGGCCGGCATCGTCCTCTCCGCGCTGACAGCCAGAGGCCTACGAAACTGCCCGGCCGAATCGTTCGTGTCGATGCTGGAAGCCGGGCTGATCGACCGGCGTTCCTCGCCGAGCCGACTGAGCGCACGGGCCCGCCATGGGGGCGGTCCGGCCCCCGCCGCCGAGACTCGGCTCGTGGCAAGCTCAGCCCAGGACGACTCGCGGGACAGCACCACCGCAGAATGACCGTGGCGGCCAGGTCGCTCCTTCTGCCCGGATGGGAGCGAAGCCAGAGCGAAGCATCGCGCCCCATGAGCCGGGAGTTGGTGGCACGAGCAGTGCGATGTGGCCCCGATCTGCAGGGGCGAAGGTCGGCTCAGGGTAGGAGTCGTCTGGTAGTAATTTCCTGTCCTCATCCCGACGCGCGCATCGGCCCGAGGTGCATGTGCACGACGGCAACATGGAAGTGCACCTGCGGTCCCTAGGGGGGACGCTCCGCGCCCTGCGCACGGAGCGCGGGTACTCGCTGGGCGACGTGTCCTCGGGCACGGGCCTCTCGACGTCCTTCCTCTCGCTCGTCGAGAACGGGCGCAGCGACATCAGCACCGGCCGCCTCCACCGCTTGGCGCGCTTCCTCGACGTGGGCCTGGGCGACCTGCTCGGCATGAACGCGCTCCGGGAGCCGACGATCGCGCGCGCCGGCGAGCGCCGCGCGATCGACCTGGCCGCGAAGGGCCTGCGGATGTACCCGCTTGTCAGCGCCGACGATGTCGCCATGGTCCCGATCATCTCGGAGCTGGCGCCGGGGGCACAGCTCGGTGATCTGGAGCGGACCGAGGGCGTCGAATATTTCGTACTGGTCCTGGATGGAACCATCGAGATCGGCCTCGCGACCACGGGTCTCGTCGTCCTAGCCCTTGGCGACACTATCTATTTCGGCTCGCCTGGCCCGACCTCAGTCTGCAATCCGGGCGAGGCGCCAGCCGTCATGCTCTGGGTCACGAGCCCTCAGCCGGCGGGACGGCGACCGAGAAACCGTTTCCAACCTCAGGAATTCCGTTGGTGACGATTCACACGTAGTGCCCCGCGCGGTTATGGTGGAGCCGCCGTGATCGACATCCTGATCCGCTCGAAGACCCGCATTCCGGCGCTCGCCGCCACGGTCATCGAGCGTGAGCGGGTGATCCAGAAGCTCGAGAGCGCCGCGCGCGGCCGGACCGTCCTGCAGGTGGTCGCCTCGGCCGGCTCCGGCAAGACGACCGCGGTCGTCCAGTTCGTCGCCTCCCGCCCTGGCCCGCAGGCCTGGCTCACCCTCTGGGAGGCCGACGGCAGTCCGGGGCGCTTCACCACCTACCTCGCCGCTGCGGTGGGCGGTATCGACCCGAAGGTGCCGGAGCGCGTCACGGGGATGCTCGACGCCGGCATCGCGCCAGCCGACTGCGCCGCCCTCGTGGCCGAGGAGCTCCCCGCAGGCGCGACCCTCGTGATCGACGACCTGCACCTGGTTGAGTCACGGCCTCCTGTGCTGTCGGTCCTGCGCGCCGTGATCGAGGCCATCGCCCCCGGTGCCCTGGTGGTGCTGGTGTCCCGACGCCTCGTCCATCTCAACCTCAGCCGCGCTGTGATCACCGGCCGGTCGGGGATCGTGTCCGACGAGACGCTCTCGTTTACCGCAGGTGAGGTTAAGGACGTGCTTTCGGCGCACGGAGTCGTCGCGCCACCCGAGGTCGCGCAGGCGTCGGGGGGCTGGGCGGCCGGCATCGTCTTCGACGCGCTGCGTGGGGCGCGCGAGCCCGACGGCGTCGCCTGCTCGGACGACCCGTTCTTCGCCTACCTCGGCACCGAGGTGCTCGACGCCCTGCCGCCTCATCTGCGGGACGCGGTCGTCCGCAGCGCTGTGCTCCACACGGTCAACGCCGCCGGCCTCGAAGCCGTCCTGCGCGTGCCGTCGGGGGAGGCCGTCCTGCGGGCCATCCGCGGCCAGCACGTTCCCGCGACCGTCGAGCCGGAGGGCCTGTGTTACCACCCCCGCTTCCGCGAGTTCCTGCTCAGCCGGCTGCGGGAGACCCCCGAGGAGATGCACACAATCCTGATGCGCCACGCGAGCCACCTGCGGTCGCTCGGCCACTTCGAGGAGGCCGCCGACCGCTTGATCGAGGCGGGCGAGATGCACGAGGCCCAGGCGATGATCGAGGCCGCTACGCCGCTCCTGCTGTCGCGCGGCGACTGGGACAAGGTGCTCGCGTGGTGCGAGACCGTCGGCGAGGACGCACTCTCGCGCCGGGCCTCCCTGCGCGGGTGCCAACTCCAAGCCGTCGTCCTCGGCCGCCGCAGCGAGGGGCCGGCCTTGGTCCAGACACTAAGGGTAAGCGGCGAGTACGACCGGCTGGTCTACGAGGACCCCGAAGCGGCCACCATGGCAGTCTTCGGACTGCACCTGCGATTGGACTGGGCCTCGCTCCTGCCCCTCTTGCCCGCGGACGAGGCCTCGCCGAGCGTGCGGGCGATGCGCTACGTCCTCCAGGTCGGCTCCGGCCGCGTCCCGCCGCGGCCCTGGAGCCCGTGGGAGGTGGACCGCCCGTGGCCGAACATCGCGCTCTTCCAGTGCGGCCTCTATTTCCAGGGGCGCTTCGCGGACGTCGAGCGCGTGGCCGAGATCGGCGGAGCCGAGGACCCGAGACGGTGGCCCTACAAGCTCTACCGCATCGCCGCCCTCCGCGAGCGCGGCCAGATCGGCGACGCACGCGCCGCCCTCGACGCGGCGGGGGACGTCCGGACCAGCGGCTTCGCGGACTTCTGGCGCCACATGGAGGGCGAGCTGGTGTTCGCGGAGGGGGACCGCGAGCGTGGGCTAGCGCTGGTGCGAGAGGCGCGCGAAATGACGCGCGCCGGGGGCCACCGGCCGGCCGACCGCGCGATCTTCGCGGTGACCGAGGGGAAGATGCTGGTGCGCATGGGCCGCATCGACGAGGCCGTCGAGCTGCTCGAGGCCACGAGCGAGTGGTGCGAGGAACGGGGGCTCTACTGCTTCGGCGAGTGGGCTGATACCTGGCTCGCGGCCGCCCTCCTGGCGCGCGGCGACCCGCCGAAGGTCCCGATTCACCTGCTCGAGGCGGCGACCGAAGGGATGCGTGCGGCGGAGAGGATCCTGGAGCTGCCCGCGGCACTGGTGCTGCTCGCCGAGGCGCGCTGGCGGGCGGGCGACGCAGGCGGGCACGACACGGCCGCCGAAGGGGCGCGTGCCGCCGCCCTCGAGATGGGCACCTTCGGCCCGCTGCTCACCGTACTCAAGGACCATCCCGAGGTGCCGGCGCGGTGCATCGAAGCCGGCGGCGCGACCGCCGAAAAGTGGCGGGCGCTCGCCGCCTCCACAGGCCCGCCTCCCGAGGGCAGCGACCTTGAGGGCGTACGGATCCTGCTCGGAACGCTGGGACGACCGCGGGTCATGATCGACGGCGTCGAGCACGAGATCGCGCCGCTAAGGGCCCTCGAGGTGGCCGCGAGCGTCGCACGCGCCGGCACCGAGGGGGTGTCGCGCGTCGCGCTAGCCGAACAGGTCATGGACGACAGCGTCAACGCGTCCAACTACCTGCGCCAGTTGGTACACCGGCTGCGGCGCCTCGCGCCCGAGGGCGTCAACCTCATCTCCGAGGGCAATACCTTGCGCTGGAGCCCGCGGGGAGCGGTTATTGCCGAGGACCAGCTGCTGACCTCGCTGCTGGCCCGGGCGCGTCGCGAGCTGGGAAGACAGCGCCGGAGGACACTTGCCGCGGCGATCGAGGTCGCCGCGCGCGGCCCGCTGGTCACCAGCGCACATAGCCCGGGCGGTCGACGCCGCCGCGAAGAACTGCTGGCGGCCGCCTCTGAGGCGCACCGTGAATATGCCGAGCTCCTACTCGACGCCGGCCGGGCCGACGAGGCGCTCGCCGTCGCCCGCGTGCTGGTAGACGAACAGCCGTACCGGGAGGACGGCTGGCGCCTACTGATGCGGGCGACGGCCGTCACGTCCGGTGCCTCCGCCGTCGTCCCCATCTACGTCGAGTGCGTCCGGTCTCTCGAGGCCATCGGCCTCACCCCCTCTCGCGAGACGTGCGAGTTGCTCGACCGTCTGCGCGAGTCCGTTGCAAGCGCGGCGGGCCGACGCGCCTGATCTCGAGTCGAGCTCCAAGAGGAACGGAGCGGCCTGACGATTGCCATGTCGGCTTCCGCGGGGCGGGGCTCCAAAGCGCCGATTCACCGCGGTGCTCGCCCGACTCAGGAGGGACGGGTCACCTTCACGCAGCCGGCTGGGAGATGCCATCGGCACGGGCGCCGGCGGACCGGTCGAGGCGTTGCTGCCGGTGCTGTTCGTCTCTGTCCTGTTCGGGCTCTCGATGGACTAACAGCTCAGCTCAGCCGGATGCATCAACAGTGGGCTCACGTCAGGGACAACCAACCGGCCGTCACGGTCCGCCAGGCCGACACCGGAGGCATCACCACCACCGTCGCCCCCGCCGGCCTGATCATGATGACCGTCTTCGCCAGCTTCACCTTTCACCGCGGTCGGGGCCTCGAGTTCCTCGGATCGGTCTGGCGAGCGCTGTCTTGCTGGACACGTTCATCGTCCGCACGATGCCGGTGACCGCGATCTTGCCCCGCCTCGGCCGGCTAAATCGCTGGCACCCCGCGTGGCTGGACTGGGTCACGCCGATATCTCGATCGAGCAGCCGGAGGAGGTCGCCGGGGTGATGCGGCCCAAAGAGCCGGATCCGGTCGTGTGAATCCGGATGCCGCGTCAACTCCGATCTGATCGCCCTGAACTCAGGCAGGGCAGATCATGGTCATCGAGGCATGCTGGGAATGGGCGTGGGTCCGCGGTTCGAATCCCGCGTCGGCGTGGCGTGGCGGCGGACCCGCCCGCCGCTCGTGCCCGCGCGGGAGCCCTCAGCCCGGCTGGGCGACCACCGTGACCGCGAGGCGCTGCACGGAGTTGTTGGCGTAGCCGCCGAGGTTCCAGGTCGGCTCGTCGGGTTGGGAGTTCCCGGCGCTGTCGCGCGCTCGACAGCGCAGCTCGTGGTCCCCCGGCGTCGCCTCCCAGTCGAGGCTCCAGCGGCACCACGCCCTCGGGTGCTCGTCCTCGCGCTCGAGACGCGCCTCGCTCCAGGTGAGCCCGCCGTCGGTGGAGACCTCGACCGCCTCGATCGCCCCCCACCCCGACCACGCCCGCCCCTCGAGGACGCAGCGCCCGGCGACCACGGTGCGCGAGCGCGTCGGGAAGCCGGCGATCCCCGGCGGAGCGATCAGGGCGCGGGGGAGCATGCGCGTGAGTGGCTCGCCATCCTCGGAGGCCTCCTGCCGCATCCGGTAGGACTCGCGCTGCTGCATGCCCTCGAACGGCTGGTCGGTGACCGTGATCGTCGTGAGCCACTTCACGTTCGTCATGCCATACCAACCGGGCACGAGGAGGCGCAGCGGGAAGCCGTGCTGCGGCGGCAGGGGCTGGCCGTTGATCTCGTATGCGAGGAGCACCTCGTCGCCGAGAGCCTCGGCCACCGTGAGGCTGCGGGCGAAGTCCTGCTCCACGCCGTTCTCGACCCCCCGGTCGAGACCCGTGAAGACCACCTCGACGGCGTCGTCCGCCATCGCGCACTCCTCGAGCAGCGGCCGCAGCGGCGTCCCTCGCCAGCGCGCCGTCCCCACGGCCTCGTCGAGCCAGGGCTGGCTGAAGGCGCGCGGCGCGAGCCAGGCCCGGCCGTTGCCCGCGCACTCCATCGTGGCGGTGACCTCCACCGCGGGGCGCGCCCGAAGGTCGTCGAGGCTCAGGGAGAGCGGATGGGCGACCCTCCCCCCGACCGTCAGTCGCCACTCCGCCGGATCCACGACGGGGATGTCGTAGTGGATGAGCAGGTAGTGGAGCCCGATCGGGGTCACGGGGTAGCGCAGTGCCTCCATGGGCATCCCGTGGTTGCGCGCCGCGAGCTGCAGCTCCTCGAGACGAAGCGGATCCATGGGTCAACGCTATACCCCCGGGTGAACTCGCCGCCCAACGTGTCCCGGTGGCCGCGTCGCCCGGAGTGCGGATGCGCGGTTGACCGCCCGATAGCCGCGCGGCCACGCCTGCGGTCAGCGGCGGGGGCCCACCACGATCACCGGGCAGGACGCATGCTCGAGCACCTGGCGTGAGGTGGTGCCGACGAAGAGGTCCTGCAGTCGCCGGTGGCCGTGCGCCCCGACAACGATCGCCCCGGCCTGGTGCTCGTCGGCGAGCCGCACGAGCGCCTGCGCGACGGTGACCTCGTCGGCCACCACCAGAGCCTCGGCATCGAACCCCAGCTCGTTCGCGAGCGCGGCGCCGCGCTCCGCCAGCCGGCGCGCTCCGTCGTACATCGCCTGGTCGGTCAGCAGCGCCGCGCGCGTGTCGAGGGGCGCCGCCGGGATCGCCGGCCCCTCGAGGGTCTCGTACGCGGCGCCGGCCTCCCAGACCACGACCACGAGCGCCGTCCGCGCGCCCAGCAGGTGCGCGGCCTGCCGCAATGCGTGCTCGGCCGCCGGGGAGCCGTCGTAGCCGAGGATGATGGTCGCCTGAGACACGGGTCACAGGCTACGCCCCCGCGCGCGGTCAGTCGTCGTCCGCGCCGCCGGGGCCGGGCAGCGGGACCGCCGGCCGCGCCTCGACGAGGATCAGATGGCCGGCCAGAAGCGCGCGGCGGGCGGTGATCTCGAATCCCGCCCGTGCGATCTCCCCCTCGCTGTCGCGGTCGAGATGGCAGCCCCCCGCGACCCGTCGCCATGCGGGCGTGAGGGCCGATTGGGCGCGCGCGATCGCCGGCATCGGGCTGCGCACGTGCTCCAGGACACGCAGGCGCCCGCCGGGGGCGAGGACCCTGCGGCACTCGGCCAGCGCCAGGTCGGGGCGGGCGATGGTGCACAGGGAGAGCGCGATGATCACCCAATCGAAGCTCGCGTCGGCGAAGGGAAGCGACTCGGCGCGACCGACGACCGCGCGCGCCTCGGGCCTCCGCCGCCGGGCCAGCTCCAGCGCCGCGGCGTCGGGCTCGAGGATCGTGAGATCGATGCCCGGGGGGTGGTGCGCGAGCTGACGACCGGTGCCGGCGCCGATCTCCAGGACGCGCGCCGAGACCCCCGCCGACAGCTCGGCGCGCAGCGAACCCAGCCCCAGCAGATCGAGGACGCCGGCGGCCCGGTCGTAGACGCGTGGGTGACTCACGAGGCCAGCGTGTCACGCCGCATCGGTGGATGGATGGACGCCGGGCGCGCGGCGACGCCGTGGCCGCGTCCACCCTCGGTGATAACCCCTGGTTATCGTCAACGTGCACATCCACCGTTTCCCGGACGCCCCGGCCGAGGCATGGTGATCGTCACGAGATCTCGTCGGAGGTGGGGCGATGGCCTTCCGTTCGACCCGGCGGACGCCGGATGAGGGAACGGCCGGCCCGGGCGGGCGCCGATGACGTACGTGCTGCTCGCGATCCCACTCGGCCTCGCCACCGGCACCCTCCTCGGGCTGCTGGGGGCGGGGGGCAGCGTGCTCACGGTCCCCGCGCTGGTCTATCTGCTCGACCAGCCCGTCGGACCGGCGACCACCTCGGCGCTGGCGATCGTCGCCGCCAACGCGGCGGTCGGCGCCGCCGAGAACGCGCGCCGGGGCACCCTCGACGTCGGCCTGGCCGCCCGCTTCGGGGTGGCGAGCGTGCTGGGCGCCGTCCTGGGCAGCTACCTCAACCACCTCGCGTCCGGCACGACGGTCCTCTTCCTCCTCGCACTGGTCATGCTGGGGTCCGCGTGGTCTCTGTGGCGCGGTCGCCCGCAGGGCGCGCGGCGACCACCCGCCCACGGGCCGGCGCGGCGGGCGCTGGTGGCGTCGCTGGGATTCGCGGTCGGGATCCTGACCGGCTTCTTCGGCGTCGGCGGAGGCTTCCTGATCGTGCCGGCCCTGATCCTGCTGCTCGACATCCCGGTTCGCGTGGCCATCGGCACCTCGCTGCTCATCATCGCCATCACCGCGCTGGCCGGCCTCGGCGGACACCTCGCGCAGGGCACGATCAATTGGCCGGTCACCCTCGCCTTCGGCGCAGCCGGCTTCGTCGGCGCCTGGTTGGGCGCCCGCGCGAGCGCGCGGGTGGACAGCGCGCGCCTGGCGCGCGCCTTCGCGGTCATGCTGGTCGCCATCGCCCTCCTCCTGCTCGTCAAGAACGGAGGGGCGATCCCGTGAGCCGGACATCGGGCGATAACCTCGGGTCATGGAACTTCACCGGCTGGTCCGCGCCCCCGATCTCGCGGAGGCGGCGGCGTTCGTCGCGGCGGTGGACGAGGGCAGCCTCGCCCGCGCGGGACGTCGCCTCGGCATGAGCCAGCCCGCGATGACGAAGCGGATCAGGACCCTCGAGGGGCTGGTGGGCGTCACCCTCCTCGAGCGGAGCCGGCGGGGCGTCCGCCCGACGGAGGCCGGACGACGACTCTATGAGGACGCGACGAGGATGCTGCGCGAGGGAGAGCGCTTTCGCGCCTCGGCCGCCGCGCTCCGCGAGGTCGGGACGCTGCGGATCGCGGTCATCTACACCCTGGCCGAGGCGTGCGTCGCGCGGTGGCTCGGCGCCCACCGCGAGAGCGCCCAGGCCGAGGCGGTCGAGGTGCGGGTCGGCCATCCGTCCGAGGTGCGCACGTGGGTGGCCGACGCGCGGAGCGACCTCGGCTTCGCCGCCGGCCCCGTCGGCGCCGACCCGGACCTGGTGGAGCGCCCGTTCGCGGAGGACGAGCTCGTCGCGGTCGTTCCCGCTGCCCACGCGTGGGCGCGCGCGGGCCGGATCGGGCTCTCGGGCCTGGCCGACTCGCCGCTCGTCGTCCGCGAACCCGGATCGGGGACGCGGCGGACCCTGGATGACGCGCTCGCCCGGGCCGGGTATTCGCCGATCGCCCCGGTCCTCACCCTCGCCAGCACGGCAGCCATCCGGTCCGCCATCCGAGATCAGGGGATCCCCGGGGTCCTCTCGCGACTGTCGGTTGACGCCGAGCACGACCCGGCCCTCGTCGCGGTCCCGATCGACGGGGGGGATCTCCGACGCCCCCTCACCGTGCTGTGGCGACGGGACGCCCGGCTCTCGAGCCGGCAGCGCGACTTCCTGGCGGCGGCCCGCCTCGACGGACGATCCGCAGCCGAGACGCTCGCCCTCGCCGGACGCCACCCGGCACGATCGCCCACGGGCGGCGGCGACCGTCCACGCCCGCGCGGCGCCAGATAGCCTGACCCGGTGACGCCGGACCCATCCGACACCAGTCGTTCGTCCTACTGGGACGAACGGTTCGCGGGCGAGGCCTACCGCTTCGGCACCGAGCCGAACCGGTTCCTCGTGTCGTGCCGAGAACTGATCGGGGAGTCGGGCCGGGTGCTCTGCGTCGCCGACGGCGAGGGCCGCAACAGCGTCTGGCTCGCCGGGCAGGGGCTCGAGGTCGAGGCGTTCGACACATCCGCGGTCGGGGTCGCCAAGGCGGAGCGCCTAGCGGCTGACCGCGGCGTCCACGTCCATTTCCACGTCGCCGACGCCGACGGGTGGGACTGGCCCGAGGACGCCTACGACGTCGTCGTCGCGATCTACATCCAGTTCGCTCCGCCCGAGATGCGCCGCCGGATCTTCGGGCGGATCGCTCTCGCCCTGCGGCCCGGCGGGCTCTTCCTGCTCGAGGGCTACCGCACCGAGCAGCTCGCGTACGGCACGGGCGGGCCCAAGGTCCTCGACCAGCTCTACACCGAACCTCAGCTCCGCAGCGAGCTCTCGATGTTCGCCATCGAGGAGGTCCGCTCGTACGACGCGGACATCGACGAGGGCCCCGCGCACTCGGGGCTGTCGGCCGTCATCGATGTCATCGCGCGCCGTCCCGTGTCCTGACGTCGCCCTGAACGCGCGCACCCGTCGGGTTACAAAGTTGTTAACTTGACTCCACCGTGGACGAGCAACGACCCACCGTGGTTCCCTTGTCCGAGGTCGGCGGCGCAGACCCCGATCTGATCGGCGGTAAAGCGCGCGGCTTCGCCGTGATCGCGCGGGCGGGGCTGTCCGCGCCCGACGGCTTCGTGCTGACCTCCGCGGTGCACCGGGCCGCTGCCGCGGATTCGGGTCGCATGCCGACGCGGGTGGCCGAGCGGGTCGTGAACATGGTCCGGGACATGGGCGACGCGCCCCTCGCCGTGCGCTCGTCCGCCACGACCGAGGACGGCGTCGAGCTGTCCTACGCGGGTCAGTACCTGACGCGCCTCGGGGTGCGCGGACCCGAGGAGACGCTCGACGCGATCATGGCCTGCTGGGACTCCGCCATGGACGCGCGCGCCGAGGCCTACCGCGCCGGCCGCGGGGGCGACGGAGCCGTCGCGATGGCCGTGATCGTGCAGCACCTCGCCGCCGGAGAGGCGGCGGGCGTCTGCATGAGCCGCGACCCGGTGACGGGTGACCCCGAGACCGTGGTGATCAACGCGGCGTTCGGCCTCGGGGAGCAGATCGTCAGCGGACTCGTGACCCCCGACGACTACCGCCTGAGCCGCTCGAACGGAGCGCTCGTGCGGTTCGACGCGGGCTACAAGGACACGATGCTCGTGCTGACCGCCGACGGGCCGCGGGAGGTGCCCGTCCCCCACGCGCGACGCGAGGAGCGGGTGCTCGATGACGTCCTGCTCGGGGACCTGCACCGGGGCCTTCTCCACTGCGAGCGCGAGCTCGGCGGCCCCGCCGACTGCGAGTTCAGCGTGGTCGAGGGCCGGGTGATCTGGCTCCAATGCAGGCCCATGACCGCTCTCGAGGCAGCCGGCGGCGACCCGCCGACCGGCGACCGTCGCACCGACCAGTCCATGTCAAGGAGGTCTCCAGCATGAGCGCAGATGCGAGCGCCGTCGCCTTTCCCGCCACGTGGCGCGATCCCGCCGACGCGGAGCTGACCTGGTTCCGCGACGCGATGCACTTTCCCGCGCCCGCCACCCCCCTGACCGCCGCCTTCCTGCAGGATTCCCTCGAGCCCGGTGTCGCGGCGGCCTGCGCCACCCTGGTGTCGCCGCTTCTGACGCTGCGACACACGGCGATCAACGGCTGGGTCTACAACAGCCCGGTGCCGGCGGTGGCCCCGGAGGAGATGGGCGCCCGCGTCGCGGCGCACATGCCGGTGATGGGCGATCACATGGACAACCTGCGAGGCAGGTGGGAGACCGAGTACATGCCGGCCGTCGTGGCTCTCACGGAGGAGATCGAGAGCCTCGACTTCTCGGGCGAGTCCGACGCGACGTTGGCCGCCCTCGAGCGACTGATCGAGATCAACATCGAGATCTGGCGCATCCATTTCCAGATCGTGTTCCCGAAGCTCGCCGCCGGCGAGCGCTTCTCGGCGATCTACAGCCGGGTCGTCCCGGACGCCGACGAGATGGAGCCCTACCGCTGCATGCAGGGCGTGGCCAACAAGAGCCTCGAGACCGACCACGCGCTCTGGCGTCTGGCCCAAGACGCGAGGACCACGCCGGAGATCGGCGAGGCGCTTGCGTCCGGAGCCCCTGCCGCGGCGCTCGACGCCGTTGACCGGAGCCCCGAAGGACGTGAGTGGCGGACACGCTTCGAGGCCTTCCTGAACGAGTACGGCGATCGCGCCCAGGGCTTGGACCTGTCATTGCCGACCTGGAGCGAGCAGCCGGAATTCGCCCTCGAGACCCTGCGGCGCGACCTGGCGGCCGACGCTCAGGATCCGGAGGCCGAGCGCGAGCGCCTGCTGGCAGACGCCGGCGAGCTGATCGCAGCGGCCCGCGCGCGAATCGCCGACGACCCGGAACTGCTGGCCACCTTCGACCACGCGTACGAGGTCGCCCTCGCGACGTGGCCGCTCGAGGAAGACCATGCCTTCTACATCGACCAGCGCTCCCTGGCGGGCGCCACGCGCCGCGCATATCTGCGGCTCTCCTCGGCTCTGCACGCACAGGGACGGATCGGCGATCTCGACGACGTCTGGTACCTCGACAACGACGCCCTGCGCGACGGCATCACGGGCGAGGATCTGACTCAGCGCGCCCAGGCGGGGCGGCGACAGCACGCGCGCAACAGCCTGCTCGACGCGCCGCCATTGCTCGGCGTGCCGCCCGACCCCGACGTCGCTCCCGACCCCGGCCTGATCAAATTCTTCGGCAAGCCGGGACCTCCCGAGTTCGAGGGGGGCATCCTGCACGGCTCCGCCGGCTCCCGGGGGCGGGCGGAGGGCATCGCCCGCGTGGTGCGCTCGGTCGGCGAGCTTCACCGGGTGGAACCCGGCGAGATCCTCGTCTGCCGCTCGACGACCCCGCCGTGGACGCCGGTGTTCGGATCGATCGCGGCGCTCGTCACCGACACCGGGGGCGTGCTCGCCCATGGCGCGATCGTGGCGCGCGAGTATGCGATCCCCGCGGTGATGGGGACCAAGATCGGCACGGCGGTCATCCAGGACGGCCAGCGCATCACCGTCGATGGCGACACCGGCGAAGTGTTCCTCGCGTGACCCGGTAGCACCCTCCGCCGGGGTTCCGGCGCGGGGGGGCACGAGGGCGGCGGCCGGCCTGTGCCTGGCCGCGGCCCTCGTGCCGCTCAACTCGACGATGATCGCCATCGCGCTGCTCGACGTGGAGAGCGACCTCGGAGTGAGCGTCGCCGCGGTCACGTGGCTCGTCAGCGGCTACCTCGTGGTGATGGCGCTGGCCCAGCCCATGGGCGGCCGCATCGGCGACGCCCTGGGGCACCGCCGCACGTTCCTCGCCGGGCTGGCGGCATTCCTCACGGCCTCCGCGCTCGCCACGCTCGCACCGTGGTTCGCCGCGCTCGTCGTGCTGCGCATGTCGCAGGCGCTCTTCGGCGGCCTCATGGGTCCGAGCGCCCTGGCGCTGCTGCGCGAGATCGTTCCGGCCGAGCGTCGCGGGCGACTGTTCGGGTGGTTCGGCACCGTCATGGGGCTCGCCGCGGCCGTCGGCCCCGTGCTGGGCGGCGGCCTCGTCGCGGCCTTCGGATGGCGCGCGATCTTCGTGGTCAACCTGCCCGTCGGGGCCGTAGCGCTGGCATTGTCGCTGCCGGCGCTGCCACACGACGGACCCCGGCCCTCGCTGCGCGGCATGAGCTTCGACCTGCCCGGGGCGGCGGCGTTCACGGGATTCGTCGGAGCGATCGTGGCCGCCCTCTTCCTGGTCGTCGATGGTGCGCAGCGGTGGTTGCCCGCGGTCGTGGCCGCCGTCGTCCTGCTGGCCGTGTTCGTCCGTGTGGAGCGCCGGGCGCGCGAGCCCTTCGTCGCGCTCTCGCTGTTCAGCCGCCGCCCCTACGTGGGGGCGACGGCGACCGTGCTGCTGCACAACCTGGTGATGTACTCGCTGCTGCTGGCGACCCCGATCCTCGCCGAGCGCGAGCTCGGCCTGAGCGCCTCCGGCGCCGGCCTGCTGATCGGTGCGATGACCGGAGCGATGATGGTGACGTCGCCCATCGGCGGGCATCTGAGCGATCGGCTCGGCCGCCGGGCCCCCGTTCTGGCCGGTTCGCTGATCGCGTTGGGCGCCATGATCGGGCTGGTGATGATCGCCGACTCTCCGAAGGTGGCGGGGGTCGCCGCCTTCGTCGCCCTCGCGGGGCTCGGGGTGGGTCTCGCCGGCGCGTCGCTGCAGACGACCGCCGTAGAGTCCTCACCCGTCGAGATGGTGGGTGTCGCCAGCGGCGTCTTCATGACCGTGCGGTACACGGGGGGTATCGCGGCCGCGGGGCTGGTGGCGGCCATGGCGTCCTCCGGGGGATTCCAGACCGGCTTCGAGGTGCTGGCGGCCGCAGCCGCGCTGTCGATCCTCAGCGCGGGGGCGCTCTCCGGACACGCCGCATCGCGGAGGAAGGTCGCCGCGCCCGTGTGACCGTCCCGCCGGGCACCCTGCCGCCATGCCTTCTAACGTTGACGGATGACCGAGGGTGCCTCGACCGGCGTCACCCCTGCGGGGGGCGTCGTCGCGGCGATCCGGCGGACGTATTCGCTGCCGGTCGAGATGCTGCTCATCTCGCTGGTCGTGCTGATCTGGCAGATCGCGCGCATCCCGTTCGAGGCCTCCCTCGGCGACGCCATCACGGCGAGCCGGGACATGGTCTCGCTGGAAAAGGCGCTCGGGATCGCGGTCGAGCCCGACGTGGTGCGGTGGCTGTACGCGCGGCCGCAACTCCTCGCCGACGCGAACTGGTTCTACTCCCACATGGACGAGACGCTGGTGTTCGGCGTCCTCGCCGCGCTACGCCTGATCGACGACGTGCGCTTCGCCGCCATCCGGAGCGCGTTCGCCCTCACCCACCTGCCGGCGATCGCCGTGGTGGCGCTCTATCCCAGCGCGCCGCCGCGCTGGGTGCCGGGGCTGCCCCACGGCCGCCCTCCCACCGCGGACTTCGGGGGCGACCTGCGCAACTCGACCGCCGCGGCGGTGAGCCTGCACGTCGGTGTCCCGGTGCTGCTGACCGCGTCGGCCATCTGGCTGAGGCCGCGGTCTCCGCTGGCGTGGGCGACGGCGCTCTATCCGCTGCTGGTGTTCGCCGTGGTCGTGGGCACCGCGAACCACTTCATCCTCGACGTGGTCATCGGGGCGGCGTGCGCCGCGCTCGGTATCGCGGGGGCGCGCCTGGTGCACGGCGACGTCCCCCGCGGACGGGCCTCGGCGTCTCCCGCGTGGATCGCCACGGCCGGGATCCTGGTCGCCGCCGCCGCCTTCGCCGTCAACGAGGTCATCCTGCGCCTGGGAGGGTGATGTGGGCCCTTTGATGGCGCCGGCGAGAGACAGGCCCCCGGATCCGCTTCGCGCGCACATTGCGCTGTGGCGCGAACGTGAACCGACGCGGTGCGCGCGCGGCCGGGTCCCGGGGGCGACGCGTGCATCCTGCGCGCGTCGGGGAGTGGGAAGCTCCCCCATGACGTCGGAGGTGTTGACCACCCGTCGGGAGGTCTGGCGCCGCCGCCGTGGCACATCGGGGGCGCACCGGCGCTTCGCCTGCATGGTCGATCAAGGGGGTTCGCATGACGTCGCTCGAGGGCAGGGTCGCGCTCGTGACCGGAGGCAACCGGGGGATCGGGCAGGCGACCGTCCGCGCGCTCTCGGAGGCGGGCGCCCAGGTCGCGGCCCTCTCGCGCAGCGGGGCCGATCCCGGGGTTGCCGGAGCGCTCGCGATCGCCTGCGACCTGCGTGATCGCGCCGCCTTGATGGAGGCGACCGCCGAGGTGGTGGGCCACTTCGGCCGGCTCGACATCGTGGTCCCGAACGCCGGTGTGGGCAGCTATGGCCCCTTCCTCGAGCTGGCGCCCGAGGAGGTGGACGAGATGATCGACGTCAACGTGAAGGGCACCCTCCACACCCTCCAGGCGACCCTGCCGCACCTGCTGAGGAGCCCGGCGGCCGACGTCGTCATCATCGCCTCGGAGGCCGGTCGCCGCGGCCTGCCGGGGGAGTCGGTCTACAGCGCGTCCAAGTTCGCCCAGGTCGGCCTCGGACGCTCCCTCGACCACGAGCTGCGCGGGCAGGGCGTGCGGTGCACCAACGTCTGCCCCGGCGGCGTGGCCACGGGCTTCGCGTTCGGGCGGGGCCGCGTGCCGGAAGACGAGGTCGGAATGATGACCGCCGAGGACATCGCCGAGGTCGTGCTGTTCGCCGTGACGCGGCCGCGGGGCATGCGCCTGCTGGAGATCGCGCTGCGCCCGATGACCGAGGAGTCCTGGGGGTAGAAGACCCCGCTCAGGGAGCGGCCACGGGGAGCGTGCCGTGAGGCGCCGGTCGCGTGAACCCGGGGTGGCGATCCGGGGGTCGATCCTCTTAGGTTGACCGGCGGCAGTCACCGAGAGGGAGCGAGCACGTGATCAGCGTCGAACGATTGGCCGAGGTGCCGATACTCGCGCCACTTGACCAGAACGGCCTGCGCGATCTGGTCGAGCGGGGCTCGGAGCGGCGCCTCGCCGCCGGCGATTGCCTCTTCCGCGAAGGCGAGCCCGCGAGCCTCTTCCAGGTTCTGATCGAGGGCGAGCTCGAGACCACGCGCGACGTGGACGGCGATCAGGCGACGATGATGATCCACCGCGCCAACGGCCACCTCGGCGCCATCGCCCTGCTCACCGGCACGCCGTATCGCGGCACCACACATGCGCTGACGGACGCGCTGGTCTTCGAGCTCGCAGGCGAGGATTTCCATCGGCTCGTGCTGAACCACCCCGCCCTGCTGCGTTCCCTGCTTCAGGTGTTCGCGCCGGTGATGGGCACGGTGCAGGGTCTCGCGCGCGACCGCGAGCGCGTGCAGGCCCTCGGCACCCTGGCCGCGGGGCTGGCCCACGAGCTCAACAACCCCGCCTCGGCCGCCGCGCGCGCGGCCGACGCGATGAAGGAATACGAGGAGCTGCGCCAGGGGGCGATGGGCCGGCTGGTGATGGAGGGGGCGAGCACGACCCAGCTCGGAGAACTGCTCAGCTTGACCGCCGAAGCCGCGTCACAGCCGGCATCGCCGAGCGCTGATCCGCTCGAGCGGAGCGACCGCGAGGAGGATCTGCTGTCGTGGCTCGCGGCCCAGGGGGCGGGAGACTCCGACGACCTCGCCTACCTGTTGGCGGACGGGGGGCTCTCCGCAGCATGGGCCGAGCGCACCCGGGCCATCGCCGGCGGCGCGTGCCTGGTGCCGGCGCTGCGGCTGGTCGGCGCGTGCGCGGCGGCCTCGGTGCTGCTGTCCGAGCTGCGCGAGGCGACGACACGCATCAGTGGGCTGGTGGAAGACGTGCGCCGCTATTCGTACCTTGACCAGGACCCGCACCAGACGATCAAGGTCCATGAGGGCATCGAGAGCACGCTGTCCGTCCTCGCCCACCGGTTGAGCGAGAGCGGGATCGAGGTGGTGCGCGACTTCGCTCCCGACCTGCCGCAGATCGAGGCCTCAGGTCCCGAGCTCAACCAGGTCTGGACCAACCTCGTCGCCAACGCGATCGACGCCCTCGACGACGGGGGCGGGACGCTCACGATCACCACCCGGCGGCTCGCCGGCCGCATCCAGGTGGAGGTCGCCGACGACGGACCGGGGATCCCGGAGGAGTCGCTGGGCCGGGTGTTCGACGCCTTCTTCACCACCAAGGACGTGGGCCAGGGGACGGGGCTCGGCCTGGACATCGCGCGTCGCGTCGTGCTGCGGCACCACGGCGAGGTGGCCGTCGAGTCGCGGCCCGGGCACACCGCCTTCCGGGTGATCCTGCCCACGTAGACCGGGCTCACGCCGCGCGACCGCACTCCGCCTCAACGCGGGCGATCCGGGCGATGCCGCAACGGATCTGAACGGCGGCAGCGTCCTCAGACCGTGACGGAGCGCACGGCGCCCTGGCGGCCGCGCTGACCTACGCCGCCTCCCGCAGTTCGGCCTCGAGCTCCCGCATCTCGGCCAGGCGCCGGAGCGCAGAGGCCTCGATCTGGCGCACCCGCTCGCGCGAGACGCCGAGGGTCTCGCCCACCGCGCTGAGCGTGAGAGGCTCCTGCTCGCCCAGGCCGAACCTCAGCCGCAGCACCTGCGCATCGCGCTCGGGGAGCTGGTCGAGGGCCTTCTCGAGCGCCTCGTTGCGCAGGTTGACGTCGAGCTCGGCGAAGGGCTCGTCGGCCGGGGCGGCGGTGACGTCGCCCAGGCTCGCGCCCTCGTCCTCCCCGAGCGGTCGATCGAGGCTCGTGACCGCGCGCGGCAGCTCGCGCACCTCCTCGACGCGCTCCGGCGTCAGGCGCGCCTCCTCGGCGATCTCGGCGACGGTGGGGTCCGCGCCCTGCGATCGCGCGGCGACGGTCCGCTCGGCGCGCGACACGCGCTGCTGGTGCTCGACGACGTGCACCGGCAGACGGATGGTGCGCGACTGGTTGGCGAGGCCTCGCTGGATCGCCTGCTGGATCCAGAGGGTCGCGTAGGTCGAGAAGCGGAAGCCGCGGCGCCAGTCGAACTTCTCGACCGCGCGGATCAGGCCCAGAGTGCCCTCCTGCACCAGGTCGAGCAGCGAGAGCTCCGTGCCCCGGTAGCGCCGGGCGATCGACACCACCAGGCGCAGGTTGGAGTTGATCATCCGCTCCTTGGCGGCGGCGTCCCCCACCTCAACCCGCTTCGCGAGCTCGACCTCCTCGGCCGAGGTGAGCAACGGGTACCGGTTGATCTCCTGCAGATAGAGACTCATCGCATCGGTCGTCGCCTCCGCGAGGCGCTCGTTGGCGACCCGTGTCGGGGGCACCAGCTCCACCCTCGCGCAGTCGTCGGCAACGTCGATGCCACGCTCGCGCAGCTGGGCGTAGAGGTGCTCGACGGCCTCGTCGTCCAGCCCGATCGACTCGGCGAGCTCGGCCACCTGGCTCTGGTTGAGGCACTCGGCATCCGCGGTCGCGACCAGCTCCTCGAACTGCGCGGGCATCTCGTAGTCGGTGGCCATCGGTTCTCCTCTGCGTCACGTACGGGCCCGGGCGGCCGGTTGACCCCGATTGTCTCGCAGCCGGCCGCGCGACGCCTCGCGGAGGTATGAGAAAGTCGGGCAAACCGCTTCAGGAATCGAGGTCTCGCATGTGCCGCAACATCCGCACCCTCCACAACTTCGAGCCCCCGGCGACGCCGGAAGAGGTGGGCGCATCGGCCCTTCAGTACGTTCGCAAGATCAGCGGGTTCACCAATCCCTCGCGCGCCAACGCCGAGGCGTTCGAGCGCGCGGTGGCCGAGATCACGGCGATCTCCCAGCGGCTCCTCGACGACCTCGTGACCAACGCGCCGCCCAAGAACCGAGAGATCGAGGCCGCCAAGGCGCGGATTCGCGGGGCACGGCGCCGGGCCGCGTAGGACCCTCACGCACATTGTCCGGGGGGCTGTCGATTTCTCGGCGCCCCGTTCGTCTCAGAGGCGACCATCTCCACGAGGAGGACGCCATGAAGTACATGCTGCTGATCCATCAGGGGACCACCCCCACACCCCCGTCGGAGGCGTGGGACAACCTCTCCGACGACGAGAGGAACGCGGTCTACGCGGCGTACAAGGGCATCAACGAGACCCCCGGCGTGACCCCCGGCCTGCAGATGCAACCGCCCGAGACGGCGACCACGGTGCGCGTGCAGGACGGCACCACTCTCACCACCGATGGGCCGTTCGTGGAGACCAAGGAGGCGCTCGGCGGCTACCTCTTCTTCGAGGCCGACGACCTCGACGCCGCGATCGAGCTGGCCGCGCGCATCCCGGCCGCACGAATGGGCGGCGCGATCGAGGTGCGACCGATCGTGGAGTGGTAGCGAGCCTCGATCGGGCCTTCCGCGAGCAGTGGGGGCGCGTCCTCGCGGCGCTGATCGGCCTCTTCGGCGACTTCGACCTCGCCGAGGAGGCCGCGGCGGACGCGTTCGCCATCGCGGCCGAGCGCTGGCCGCGCGAGGGCACGCCGGCCAACCCGGGCGGCTGGCTGGTGGCGACGGCCCGCAACCGAGCGATCGACCGCATCCGCCGCGACCGCGCGCTGGCCGCGAAGACCCGACTGCTCGAGGTGCCGGAGGCGGCCGAGGACCCGATGGACGAGACGACACCATTCCCGGACGAGCGGCTCGAGCTGGTCTTCACCTGCTGCCATCCGGCCCTCGCCACCGACGCGCAGGTGGCCCTCACGTTGCGGACGCTCGGCGGCCTCACCACCGAGGAGATCGCGCGCGCGTTCCTGGTTGCCGAGGCGACGATGGCCCAGCGGCTGGTGCGGGCCAAGCGCAAGATCACGGCGGCCGGAATCCCCTTCCGGATACCACCCGACCGCCTGCTGCCCGAGCGCCTCGCCGCCGTGCTGGCGGTGGTCTACCTGATCTTCAACGAGGGCTTCAGCGGTCGCGCGGACCTGGCCGCGGAGGCGATCCACCTTGGGCGCGCCCTGGCAGAGCTGATGCCCGACGAGCCGGAGGTGCAGGGCCTGCTGGCGATGATGCTGCTCCACGACTCGCGCCGCGAGGCGCGCTTTCGCGAGGGCGAGCTGGTGCTGCTGGCCGACCAGGACCGCGCGCTGTGGAACGCCGGCCAGATCGTCGAGGGTCGGGCGCTGCTGCACCGGGCGCTGTCCCTGCGCGGGCGTGGGCCCTACGTCGTGCAGGCGGCGATCGCTGTGCTGCACGCCGACGAGCCCTCCGACTGGCCCCAGATCGCGGCGCTCTACGGCGAGCTCTCGCGTCTCACCGACTCGCCGGTGGTCGAGCTCAACCGCGCTGTCGCGGTCGCGGAGGTGGAGGGGCCCGAGGCGGGCCTCGCGATCGTCGATCGCCTGCCGCTGGGCGACTACCGCTACCTGCACTCCACGCGCGGCGAGTTGCTGCGACGACTCGACCGCACCGACGAGGCACGCGACGCCTTCGGCCGTGCGCTCGCCCTGGTCCCCGACGACGCCGAGCGGCGATTCCTGGAGCGCCGGCTGGCCGAGCTCGACGAGGCCTGAGCCCTACCGCGCCCAGGAGGGCCCGCCCGGGGAGCACCCTCGCCCGCCTCCGGCCGCACCTCGAAGGCGCGGCGAACTACGGAGGCCGAATCTGGGTCCGCGCGGACACGGCGCGCTCGGAGCCGGACTACCGTGGGGTCCCCGAGTCGAAGGACGGTGTCATGGACCAGTCCCCTCCCACCACGCCCGGCGCCCTCGCGGGTCAGGCCGACGTCCCCGGGTTGGACGATGCGCTCTCGTATCCGTTCTTCCAGTCGGTCTTCGATCGCAAGAGCCGCCGCGTCGGTCTGGGCATGTCGGTCGCGTCGGAACAGCTCGCGTACACCAGCCCGTACGAGCCGGTGCCCCTCTCAGAGATCGAGGAGGCGCTCCTGTGCGTGGCGGGCACCGGACTGACCGGCCTCAACCTCGGCGATCTCGACCCGGCGCGCGGGATGAGCACCCTCGTCCAGTGGACGGCGCGCACGTGGCCGAGCTCATGCTCGAACCACGGCACCGAGCTGTTCTTCACCAACGACGACGGCACCTACATGCTCGACATGTACCGGCTGATGCCCGAGCCGGACGACATCGCGACGCTGTCGGGCCGATCGCGGGGCGAGCAGATCGCGCGCGTCGTCGAGATGTACCGGCGGGCGAAGGTGGAGCTGGGGCCCGGGCGGGCACCCCTGCCGACGACGCTCCCCGGACTGTTCGACTTCAACCAGTGGAACGCGAACCAGCCGGGGACGACCCTCTTCATCCCGGTGACCAACACGACGATCGAGTACATCAACCTGCTGTTCATCTACCTGTCGCGCAGCTACGGCTTCTCGATCGTGGACGAGCAGGCCGGCGGCCGCTCGGCGGGCCTTCAGGACGCGCTCGACTCGGGGCGGATCGATCCCGCCCGGCGGATGGGCATCGTGGAGCTGGAGCAGCGGGTGCTGTCGATGCTGGTGGTCGAGCAGGCCTTCATCTGCCAGAACATCAACCTCGCGCTCCAGGCCCTCGGCCTCGGAGGGTGGACCTTCACCGGCTACCTCGCGCGACACGTGATGGGCGGAGGCGACGTCCCCGGGCTGGGGTTCCGCTTCCGGGCGGCCGCCGACGGGATCACCTACCCGGTCGGCCGGGACGGCCACTTCGAGGCCTACTCCCCGCCCTACCACGCGGACATGGACGAGGCCGTCGATGCCTTCATGGCCATGAAGTGGGCGTCGTTCGAGGAGGACGTGCCCAAGCCCTATCTCGATCCCGACCGGATCGTGTCCGCCGTCCCGCGCCCGCGCGAGGACACCGTGGAGCTGGTGAAGGCCTACTGCCGGTACGTCTTCGAGACCTACGGCCGCTTCCCGCTCCACCTGGATCCGATGTACCAGCGCCTCACGGTGCAGGCCCAGCACGCCGACCCGGACTTCTACGCGCTCTACTACCCCCCCGGCGCGCTCACGGATCAGCACCTGTGCCACTTCGAGCGCTGGCACCCCGACATCGCCGATGCCGGGGGGCGGCCTCCCCGGCGCCGCAGCTAGCGCGGGAGCCCTCGGAGCCCGCGTACTCCCTAATCCCCACGCACCGGTCCTGAGCGCCGCCGGGGGTGCCCCGTCCCCGGCGGCGAGCGGTCAGAGGGCTACGCGGTCTGCTCGATGACGACCTCGAACGTGATCTCCGTGGGCAGAGCGGTGAAACCACCCTCGACGCCCTTGGACATCTGCGGCATCAGCGTCCCGTCGCGAAAGCTCTCCCAGCTCTCCTTCGAGTCGTGGATCGCGACGATCGTCCACCCCCCCTCCGACGGGCCGGCCGCGTGGTGGACCTGCCCCTCGGGGAGGCTCCCGTCGCTGGGGTGAACGGCCGCGACCGATGCGTCGTACTGCTCCCTGGTCCCACCTGCGAACTGGTGCATGACCCCGTATGCGATGACGATTACCCCGTAGGTACATCGGTTCTGGGTCGCGCGGGAGCGGCCCCTCCGCCGGGCCCATCGCACGCCAGGCCCGCGTGCCGCGAGCCGTCAATAGATCCCGCTCTGAGCCTCGCGGCAGGTGCGCTTCGACATGAGCGACGAGAGCATCCGCCCCGAAGGCGCACGAGCGCGCCACGAAGTCCGCGCCCGACGCGAAGCGCAACGGCTAGCCGGCTCGCCGCCCGAGCTCGCTCCCGGGGCGCAGGTCGAGCGCCGGGGTGACGCCGGTGACCAGGTCGGCCAAAGCCTCGCCCAGCCCCGGCGCCTGCTTGAAGAGGTTGTGGCCGACGAGGAAACGGGCGCCGCCCATCTCCCACACGGCGACGCCGTCGGAGCCCCACGGAAGCTCGGTGGTCCAGCACGACCGCGATCCGACCGGGTCGGGATCCAGCCCCGGCAGGGCCCGCGCCACGTAGGCCCGGGTGCGGGCCGCCAGAGCGGCGAGTCCGTCCGGGTCGCGCAGCGCCCCCTCGGCTGTCGCGGGCACCGCCTCGGCGATGCCGACCGCGTACTCGCGGTTGCCCGGGACGGCCGCGGCGTAGACGCCGCTCTCGCCGAAGGCCCCACTCGAGTCCTGCAGACACGCCAACCGCGCTGGTGGCCCTCCGCGCACGCGGAAGGTGAGCCGCAGGTGCGCCGCCAGGGCGACCGGGGGCGACAGCCCGAGCGGGCGCGCGAGCGCGGCGGTCCCACGGCCGGCGCAGACCAGGACCGAGGCGTACCGGCGGCGGCCGCCGCCCGCGATCACCTCGACGCCGCCGTCGTCGCCAGGGCGCACGGCGAGCACCTCGTCGGTCACGATCGCGTCGCCGAGGGCCGCGGCCAGGGCGGCGATCGCCTGCTCGGTGCGGATCGCGCCGCCGGCCTCGTCGACCATCGCGGGGCCGTCGAAGCCAGCCAGCACGGGCAGCCAGCCGGTCAGCTCGCCGGGACGCAGAGAGCGCGCGGGCACGCCGCCCACCTCGTGCAGGGTGGCGAGCCGAGGCGCGACGGCGTCGCCGATGGCCACGGCTCCGTCGCTCGAGACCGTCTCGATGCCGAGCCGCTCACCCCACTCGCGCCACAGCTCGCGCGACGTCCTCGCCGCGACCACCAGGCGTGGATCGTCATGCGCGTGGCGGAAGATGCGCGACGCGCCACCCGACTGCCCGTTGCCGGGGGCGCCCGGCTCGTAGACCCGCACCGCGACGCCCCGCGCGCGCAGCGCGAACGCGGCGCTCAGCCCGACGACGCCGGCGCCGACGACCGCGATTTCGGGATGGGTGGGCACCCGGCGAGCCTACCCCGGTCATGATGTATGTCTAACCCATGCTATAAGACTCCCATGACCACTCCTCCCGCACGTCCTCGCCTGCAGGTCCTACTCGATGCCGACGCCGTCCGGCTCGGCCCGCTCACCGTCCGTTTCCACCGCACCCTGCGGCTCCCCGACGACGGGCGCAGCTATCCGCTCCCTCCGAGTCTCGGCACCTTCCCGGTGTGCCGGGTGGGCGACTTCGCCGACCGCGTGCCCGAGGCCTGGAGGAGCAACGGCGGCGTCTTCCTCCCCATGCACCAGCGAGAGGCCATGTGGCTCTCGTTCCACGGGACGGCGCTCGATCCGGTCGCCCTCAAGATCGCCGCCGGCATGCGCAACGCGCTCACCGGGGAGGCCTGGGACGAAGATCTCGCGGAGGACCGCGACCAGGACTACATCGTCGCCCCGGGTCAACCCTGGCTGGACGGGTTCAACTCGGGTGAGGGGGTCATCCGCCAGTTCATCGCCATGCCGCTCGGCATGGGCTACACGGCCGAAGGTCAACTGTCGGGCGAGGAGGCGTTCGGCGGCATCCAGCTGCTCGCCTTCCCGGCCCTGCCCGGCAGGGCCGCTCCGCCGCATCCCCCTGAGCGGGTGTACCAGTCGTTCGCGCAGAGCGAGGTCGACGGCCCGTTCCCCGCGCCCCACGGCGCCGCGGCGGACCACGAGGTCGTCTACTCGGCCACGCCCGCGCTCGGCGCCGAGATGGGCCTCGCGGCGGGCGGCAGGATGGAGCAGGACATCCACCCGGACCCGCACGGCGCGCACGCCTGGGACGCCTCCCGGTCGGCCCGGGTGTTCGTCCACATCGTCAACGCCGGGCTGTTCGCGCAGATCACCGGCCGCCCGGCGCCGCCCAGCCCCATCTCGGCGAAGACCTACACCGAGCACGGCCTGCCGTGGTTCGAGGAGTACGGCGACGCGGGCGACATCGCCCCCTCGTCGGACCTCGCCGGGCTGAAGAGCGTCGCGGAGAAGGACGCCGAGCACGGCTTCAGCGTCCAGGACGACGGCAGCTTCGACGTCCCGGCCCACCAGGTGAAGACGGCGGGCGGACCGACACCCTTCAGCGACGACGTCGGCTGATCGTGCCCCCCGTGCGTCGTGACGAGCTCGCGCGCCATCCGGAGCTCGCCCGGGCCCTGCGTTGGCTGCGTCACCGCCGCCGCCTCACGCAGGGCGAGCTGCGCGATGCCGTGATCGCGGGGGGCGGAACGGTCTCGGTGATCTACATCCAGCAGCTCGAGGCGGCCGCCAAGCGTCCGAGCCCCGCGATGCTCGACGCCCTCCTCGCCGCGCTCGGGTCCGGCCGGGACGAGCTCGCGGGCCTGCTCGCCCACGGACCCTGGGACGCCGCGCCGCCCAGCGCCTACCGGCCGCGTCGCGATGCGCCGAAACCGGCCGTGCCGTCGGCGGTCCGGGCGACCACGTGGAGCGACCCCGTCGGCCCCGGCCAGGCGTTCGCATCGGCGCCGACCCCGGCCCGGCGCGCGGCGGCCGATGCGCTCGCGGGACAGCTGGCCGAGCTCGAGGATCACTTCGCCAACCTCTCGCCCGAGGCGCGCGAGGCGCTCCTCGGTCAGGCGCGCCGCGCGCGTTTCGGCCCCACCCGGTAGCTCAGGCGCCCTCGATGCCCGCCTCGCGCGCGAGGTCGCGCACCTCGTCGAGGGCGCCGGCGCCGATGGAGCGCACCGCGCGGCGATCTCCGCTCGGTACTTCGAGAACCACCAGGGAGGCCTCCTCCGCGCGGGAGATGGTGGCCAGGTGATCGCGCTCCTCGGGGATCGCCGGCGACAGCGCCAGCACGAAGGCCGGCTCCTGGCCGTTGGGGTCGCCGTGCTCCGTGAAGAAGGCGATCACGATGCGATCGATGTCCGCCTCCTCGTCCTCGATGCGCCCGACGCTGACGCCGGTCGTCTCGGCGAGGACCTCGGCCTGCTCATCGGGCACGGCGATCACGATCACGACGTGGCCCTCGCCCTCCTCGCCGACCGCGATGAAGCGCTCCCCCTCCTGGGCCAGCGCGCGCAGCCGGTCCTCGTTGCTCGCGTCACCGTTCTGGCGCTCACCGGCGCTCGCGGACTCGCTCATCGGGCATCTCTCCCCGGTCGATGGCTCGGCCCCCTTTCTACCGGACCCGTGGTCATGGGCGACCAGCCACGGTCGGGACGTCGGACTAGGAGCCCGGCATCGCCTCGCGTGGCCTGTCGTCGTGGACGGCGGCGATGCGCCACGGGGCATCGTCGGGGCCGTCCAGGGCGAGCGTCCAGGCGCCGTCGAAGCGCGTGGCCCGGTCCCGCGAGCCCGCCACCACGTCGAGCGTGTTGCGGTCCTCGACGTAGCGGATGCCCTGAAGCTGCATGTGCACCGTGGCCGTGGGCGGAGTGACGTCGGAGTCAACGTCCGTCAGGGTCGTGCCGAGCACGACCGGCGCCCGCACCACCAGGCGCAGGCTCCGCCCCGGGCTCGGCGGGTACAGCAGCTCCTGGAGCAGGTCGGGACGGGCGATGTGCGCGAAGGCGCCGTCGTCGCCATCCACCGCGTCGGCCCAGGCGGCGACACCACGCCGGACGGTCGCGTCGATGATGTCCGGGTCGAAGCGCTCGTCAACCAGCGACAGGTCGCGCGCCTTGGCGAGCGCGCTCGCCGCGTCGTCGTCGTCCACCTCCGCGTGGGTGATGCCGGCGGGCAGCGGGTTGGCGACCGCGGCCTCGACGCGCGCCCGGTCGGTCATGCGGGCATCCTCGCTGGGATCCACCTCGACCGGCGCGTCCAGCTGGTGCGCGCCCTCCTCGTCCTGCTCGATCGAGAGCACGATCCAGCGCCCGTCGCGCTTGCCCAGGGTCCAGTACTCGCGCAGGTGCGACTCGCCGCTCGAGTTTCCGTCGTGGTTGATGTGGTTGCCGCCGCCGTCGATCACGTAGTCCTCGAGCACCGCCGACACGCGCACGACGACACGGTCCTCGGCGTCCTCGGCGCGGTTGGTGATGCCGATGTACTCGATCTCGCTGGACCGGACACTGACGTGGTTGTGCCAGCCCTTCGACGCGAAATCGGCAAGCCGCAGTCGCCACTCGGTCATCAGATCGGGCGCGACCATGGTCTCGAGCGCGTCGCGGTCGTCACGGTCCCAGGCCTCCTGGATCAACACGAACAGCGCCTGGGCCTCCGTGCGCACGGTGTCCGGGGCGAAGGCAGGGTCGTCCTCGGCGGCCACCAGGGCCTTTCGCGCGATCTCCTCACGTCGCTTCTCGCGCCGCGAGGCCGTGAGCGCGTCACGGGCCTTGGCGTAACCGCGGCTCCACGTGGCTTTGCGCTTCTGCTGGACCGCTCCGAACACGAGCACCGCCGCGACCCCGCCGAAGACGATCAGCGTGCCCAGACCTCCGATGCTCCCGCCGCCCGTGCCACCCGATCCGCCGCTGAAACCACCGCCACCACCGCCACCACCGCCACCGCCGCCTCCGCCGAAGCCGCCGCTGCCGCCCCCGGCCGCGCCGAACGCGACCGCCGCGTCGAGGGCGGCGACGACAAGGCAGAGAACGAGCAGGCGAAGGGTGCGCACCACGGTCATGGGGCGAGGGTAGCGACCGCCGCCCCTCCCGAGCCGATGCCCGTCGCAGGGTCGCGAGCAGGAAGTCGAGGGTCGCGGCGGTGAACGCGTCGCGCGGCGATGCTACGCCGGCCCCCGACGCGCCGACGACAGTTGGCTACAGCAGCGACTTGAGCTGCTGACGCACCTTCAGATCCTCGCGGGCCACCGCCTCGACCTCGTCGAGCGCCCGCCTGGCACGGGCGATCGCCTCGAGCAACTGATTCGTCGCGGGCGCGCTCGCGGCCCGCGCCGCACGAGGCGCGGCGGGCTTCTTGCGCGCCGAGCGGCCCTCGCCCCTCTTGCGCGCGACACGGTAGTAGTTGGCCGAGACCGTGCCCTCCTGGCGCCCCTGCTGCTCGGCCAGCAGAGCAAACGCCTGGGAACGGGTCAGCGGGTTCTCCGCCCGGGACGTCAGTTCGTTCACCGCCCGATAGGTCGCCTCTCCGACCGATTCGTTCGGCTGCTCAGAACTTTGGGGCGTGTCGGGCATGGGGACTCCACCTCTCCGTGCTGCGTCGTGCTGTTGGCCTCGGATGGCGGTGACCTTACTACGTACGTCACTGCTGGCGTCTGCCGGTCGGCACACGTCATCCCTAGGGAGGAGTCACGTCAGTTACGGTCGCGCGCCCACTCGCATCGACGGCGCCGTTCGTGGAAGGTACGGCCACTCTGATGTAAAACCCGCCGCTGCCCTGGAGTTAATGGGCTCGACCAACGATAGGAGTGGTCCACCGTCATGCGAACCGCCGAAGCCGACGACCTCCCCCTTCCGGCGGCGCTGCTGGAGAACCCACCGTTCCTGATGCTCCAGATCCTGCGCGCCGGGAAACGGATGGCGGAGGAGCGCCCGGAGGGGCCGCGCCTTCCGCATATGGCGATCCTCGCGACGCTGGTCGAGTTCGGTCCTCAGTCGCAGCGCGATCTTGGCCGGCGCCTCGGGTTCGACCCGAGCGACGTGGTGCGCCTGATCGATGTCCTGGAGGATGACGGACACGCCGAACGGCGCCGCGACCCCGACGACCGCCGGCGCAACGCCGTCCTGGTGACCGACGCGGGTCGCCTCTGGCTCGAGGAGCGCCTCGCCACTACACGCGAGCGTCTTCAGTTCTTCCTCGGCGGGCTCGACGAGGGCGAGCGGGATCAGCTGCTACGCCTGCTGCAACGCGCCCTCGCCCACCTCGACGGCCGGGTACCCGAGGGCTACCGCGCCGTCTGAGGGTCGGGTGGCCTAGATGGGAAGCCCCCGGCCGTAGGCGTCACGCACCATCTCGAGAGCGTCGCGCTCGCTGGGCGCCTCGACCTCCACGCGTACCTGGAGCTGATCGTCCACGGAAAGGACCGTGAAGCCCTCGACCGCGAGCGCGATCCACATTTCATGCACGGCGCGGGTCGAGACCTGCCGGATCGGGGCATCCGGGCGCATCGAGACGGTGATGGACATTGGCGGCCTCCTGAGGGACGGGGTGAATGCCTCATCACGGTAGGTCGGGCATGTGGCGAATGTGACGTACCGGATGACTAGGCCATTCGGCTAGTCGGGGCCCCGTCGCTCAAGCTGCGATTCCTGCTCACCGATGAAAACGTATTCAGGCGTGACGCGACATGCGCGGGCGCCCCGCCTCCCGGGAGCCCCGATGTCACCTCGCCGAGTTCGACGACCACTCCTCTTGTGCGCATGCGCAATTGCCCTTCTCGTGCTCTGGGCTGAGGGCGCGAGCCGCAGCGCCCGGCATTTTTTGGGCAGCTCGGGAAGCAACAGCATCGGCGCGGGCGCGACCCGGACGGAACGGACGCCAACCAAGCGTTCATTGCTGGATTGGATGCCCCGGTCGGCTGGCGTACGACGGCGGAACGCACCTCTACTGGGCCAACCGCGGGAGCTCGACAGGATCGATCTGGCGAGCGACGCTCGACGGGACTGGACGCGAACGACCGTTCTGCTCCCCACAGGCGACATCCACAAACCAGCGGCGTCGCAGTGACAGAGACGCCAGATATTCTGGGGCAATACTCCGCCGGGACGATCGGCCGCGTCGAACCTCGACGGTCATGACGTTGAACCCGAGTCGCGTGACCGGCGCTGACGTCCTCGGGCAGGTCGCCGCCGATGGTGCCCACGTCTACTGGGTGACAACGCGGCCAAAGCCAGATTGGGCGGGCTGATCTTGATGGCTCAAATGCGAACCCGAGCTTCGTGACAGGCATGACCACCCCCGTGGCGTGGCCGTCGATTCCGGACATATCTACTGGGCGGGCCAGCACGAGCGGCAAGATCGGCCGCGCTGACCTCGACGGTGCCGACATGAATCAGACCTTCATCACGGGAGCTCAGTGAACCCCCAATACCTCGCGCTCGACGGGGCCCACGTCTTACTGGACCGAAGCGGCGACGACGATCGGCCGCGCCGAACTCGGCGGGACGGACCCAAACGCCGACCTTCATCTCCGGCCTGGCCACTCGCCCTTGGGCATCTCGGTGATCGCGGCGCCGACGGCAACCCTTTCTCCTCGAGGCGTCCGGCGCTATCCCGGGCAGGAGACCGGCTACAGGCTCCGCTGCGCAAGTCCTTCACTCTAAGCAACAGCGGCAGCGCTCCACTTTCGGTCGCGAGCGCCTCCCTCGGAGGCATCGATGCAGCTCAGTTCGGCGTCGATGCCGACACCTGCTCGGGGCAGATCGTCCCCGTGGGGGCGAACTGCGTCGTGCAGGTGAGCTTCGCGCCGTCCTCGGCGGGGGTGAAGGCCGCGACCCTCAGCATCATCAGCAACGACGCGAGTTCGCCGGCCACGGCCGAGCTCTCCGGCACCGCCATAGGGGATCCGATCGGCGAGACCCCTCCGGCCGCGCTCACGCCTCTGCTCCCCGAGTTCCCAGCCGTCCCCCTCGTGCCCGCCGCCCCGCGCCCGACGGCGGTCGCGACGCAGTCGGCGACCCATCCGGGATGGGCGACAGTGAAGGTCACGGTGAGGAGCGCCGGCCGCCTGACCACGACGGCGAGCGCTCGGATAGGCGCACGGACGATCAGGATCCCCGCGACCGTGCTGAGGATCACCCGGCCGGGCACGTTCGGGGTCAGACTCTCGTTGCCGCGGGCGGTGCGCGCCCGCCTGGCGGCGGTGGGCCGGCTGAGGATCACGATCACGAGCGTCCTCACGGCGGCGGGCAGACGCCCGGCTCGCTCGACCCGTTCGGTGAGCCTCCGGGCCCCGAGGAGCAGGGTCCTGCGCGGCCAGTGGGTCGGACGCATCATCGGCCCCTGGTCGCAACCGCCCGCCTTCACCCGGAGGGGTCGTTCGGGCCTGCGCTTCACGACGCTGCGCGGGCAGCGGGTTGCCAAGGTCGTGAGGTAGCGCGCCGGCGCGCTCGCCCTGCGGGGGGCCGGCGACTCCGGAGGGACATGCGACGTGGGCGCGGCAGGCCGACGGTGCCGAGCTGGATCTGGAGCGCGGCGTGGGCGAGCCGATCACCGCCGCAAGCGCTCGTACGTGGCGCGTGTCGACGTGCCGGATCGTGCTGGTCCTCGGTACCGGGATGCTCCTACCCGGGCCGCCCCAGCTTCTGAGCGCGCTGATCCAGCAGCGTCTCCAGCTGTGCCAGATCGGCGGTCATCTGGCGGGAGACGATCGGGCCGAGCGCCGACTTGAGCATCCGCCGGGCGCCGTGCAGGTGGATCTCGACGTCGACGGAGACCCGGGTGGCGCCGTCGCCCTCAGGGCTGAGCCGCACGCTGACCAGCACCTCGCCCGCGTCCGCGGTGCCCGCCTCCTGCCACAGGACGTCCGGCTCGAGGCCGACGACCTCGGCGTTCACCGTCCCGACGCCCGTGGTCTGCTCGCGCCAGCGTGTGCCGACGGCCGACGGCCCCTGGGTGAGCACCTCGACGTCCGATGTCTTGTCCTGCCACAGCGGCCGGTTGCGGGGATTCGAGATCACCGCGAACACCCGGTCGGCCGGGTGCCCCATAACGCGCTCGATGTGGAGCTTCATCGCCGTGAGCCTACGGCGTGAGCCGGCGCCGGGGCGCGCGCCCACCACCACCGCCCGGGCCGCGACGGCCAAATCTCGCCACGCCCTCGGGCGCCGGAGCAGCCGCCCGGTTCGTCGCGCCACCGCCCTGAGCCGCTGATCGCTTCACCCGGGCGCAACACCGTGCGCCGAGACGGCGACTAGAGTGCCGCCCCGTGGCCGCACCACTCGGATCGTCGGCGGAGTCGGTCGATGACAACGGCATGGCCCTCGCCGCACCGGCCCGACGCGATGTTCAGCGCCACCGGGTGGACCTCGGTGACGGTGCGGCGACCACCATCCACGTCGCCGTGTACCCCCGCGCGCTGGTCTCGCCGGCGGTCGTCGCGCTTCCGGCTCCCGAGCCGCTGCATGCCTGGTGCGCGCGCTCGGGCGTGAGCGACGCGCTGGTCGGCGGGTTCTTCGTCACGCCCGAGGGCCCCGCCCTCGGCGAGGTGTGGGTGGAGGGCCGTCGCGTCGGCACCCGCCCCTTCGACGCGCGTTTCGCGCCCGATCGCGCGTGCCTGCACGTGGACGGCGACCTGCTGGCGATCGCGCCGCTCTCCGCCCTCCCCACCGCGCCGGTCGGCGACCTCTTGCAGGCGGGGCCGGCGCTGGTCTCGGACGGCCGATCCCTGGTCCGGCCCGGAGAGGACCTCGAGGGGTTCTCCGCGGGGCGCTCGCAGTTCGACTCGGACATCACGGAGGGCCGCCATCCGCGTGCGGCGATCGGTCTCGACGAGACCCGCCTGCTGGCGCTGGCCAGCGAGGGCCGAGCGGACGGTGAGGCCGGCCTCACGCTCGCCGAGCTCGCGGAGCTGATGGCCGCACTGGGGGCACGCGAGGCGATCAACCTGGACGGAGGTGGCTCGACGTCGCTGGTGGTCGAGGGACGTCTGCTCAATCGGCCACGCGAATCCGACGGCGGCGACGTGCCGGACGGAGGCAGGCCCCTGCTCACGGCGGTCGCGTTCGTCGGGCGGCGTCAGCCCTCGGTGGCCGCCGCGTAGATCTCCGCCACGGAGTGCGCGACGCGCGTCCACGGAAACCATGCTCGGGCCCTCCTGCGGCCGTTCTCTCCACGGATCGCGCGCTCGGTGGGATTCGATGCCGCCTCCATCAGCGCCTCGGCCAGAGCGGCCTCGTCGTCGGGCGGCACGAGCCAGCCGCACCGGTCGGGGGAAGCGGGATCGGCGTCGATATAGGTCGGCGGAGCGGCGACGTCGCACGCGATGACCGGCAACCGCATGGCCATCGCCTCGACGTACACCTGGCCGAACCGCTCGGCGACCGATGGGACGGCCAGCACGTCGCCGCAGGCGAGCACTTGGGCGAGCTCCTCGTGCGACCGCCACCCGGCGAAGAACACCTCGTGACCCCACGGCGACCTCGCCGCGGCGTCGGCCGGGTGCTCGCCCTCCCACTCCCCCGGCGCGCCGCCGACGAGCAGCAATGGCAGCGGATGCCCCAGGCGCTGACGAGCGCGCGCGTGGGCCCGCACGAGCAGCGCCGTCCGCTTGACCGCGGTGAAGCGGCCGACGTACAGCATCACGACCGCATCGGGGTCGAGCAGGGGGGCGATCTGCTGCGGTGAGTACCGCACGTCGCCCGGGTGGGGGCGCGCGGGCGACCATCCCCGGGGCTTCTCGCAGAGCCAGCGCCGGAAGAGCGCCGCGCGCTGATGCGCGGACGCCGGTGGGTCGCTGAACAGTCCCAGGTCGATGCCGTTGGGCACGACCGCCATGCGCCCCGGGTCCACGCCCAGCAGGCGCACGGCGTCGACGCCCGAGGGCTCCGACGAGACGATCACCCGCGTCGAGCCCTGCGCCCAGCGCCGCATGCGCGCGCGCCACTCGCGCGCGTGGGGCCACGCCGCGCCGCGCTCGGCCTCCTCCAGCATCAGCAACTCGGTGCCGTGCAGATGGGTCACGACCGGCAGGCCGGGGCGCAGGCGCGCGACCGCCTCATGGATCGGTGTCAGGTGATGCAGGTGCGCCAGCTCGATGCCGTCGAGCACCCCGGGGGCGCCGAGGATGCGCGTCCACTCGTCGGCCAGGTGGTGCGCGATGCGATCGTCGAGGCCCGCGATGGCCCGGTCGGGCGCACCAGGACGGTCCTCGTAGGAGGGCTGCATCGGCGGCGAGGCGAGCAGCGGGTCGGGGGCCATGACGGCGGCGTCGTAGGGGACCGCGAGCAGATCGGCGGCGGGACCGAAGAAGGCCCGCGCGTTGCCCGGGTCGTCGGGGCCTCCCAGGGACCCGGCGACGACGCGCGTGCTCCATCCCTCGGCCACCATCGTGCGGGAGAGATAACGCACAACCTGGGCGGATCCCCCGCGGGGGAAGAACATCAGCGCCTGCAGGGATCGCCGCAAGGGCCCGGGAGCTTAGCGGGAAGCGGACTCCCGAAGGTTGGAGCGCAGCCTCCGGGCCCTGCTCCCGCGGTGGCGACCGGCGCCCGCGCGCGCTACGCGACCGGCTCCTTCAGCCCGGGCAACGGATCGTGGAGCTGCCGCGCTCGCGTCTACGCCGCGGCCAGCACGACCCTGTTGCGCCCCGCGGCCTTCGCGTCGTACAGCGCGCGGTCGCTCGAGCTGACCAGGTCGTCGATGTCCCCGTCGCCCTCCAGGGCACGCGCGGCGCCGATCGAGACGGTGACCGTGAGCACGCCGGCGCCGTAGGAGATCGGGGCGTCCTCGACCGACCTGCGGATCCGCTCGGCCAGTTCCCGCAGCCCCTCGCCATCGCCGCCCCAGCGTCCGAGCACCGAGAACTCCTCACCCCCGGTGCGGGCCACCAGGTCCTCGTCGCGAACGGCGCCGCGGATGCGCCGGGCCACCTCGCGCAGCACGGCGTCGCCGGCGGGGTGGCCGTGGATGTCGTTGACGAGCTTGAAGTGATCGATGTCGAGGCTGAGCAGGGTCGTCTCGGTCCGGATCTCGGGATCCGCCAGGGCGGCGACGAGGGCGGCCGAGAACAGACGGCGGTTGGCGCAGCCGGTGAGCTCGTCGGTGTGGGCCTGGAACTCGGCCTCGACGAGGCGCTTCTTGAACTCGGTCATGTCGCGCTGGACGGCCACGTAGAAGCACGGCTCGCCGAGGTCGCCGCGCACCGTGGAGATGCTCCACTCCATGACGAAGCTACTGCCGTCGCGGCGATAGTTGATCGCCTGACCCTGGAAGGTTCCGAGCGTGCGAAGGTCGGCGGTCAGGCGGTCGAGGACCCTGCGCTCGGTCAGCGGGCCCTGGAGGATGCGGGGCGTCGCGCCGGCGAGCTCGGTCGCCGACCAGCCGGTCATGCGGCAGAAGGCCGGGTTGACGTAGACGATCCGCGGGCCCGGCGGTTCGAGACCGGCCTCGGTGATCATGACCGCGTCGCTCGCGCTCTCGACGGCCGCGACCAGGGTCTGGACGAGGGCGGGGGAGTCTCCGCCGAACGCTGCCGCCGGGCCGGGCGTTGCCCGGTGCCGTTCCGCGTCGATGGGCACGACGCACTTCCTCTCGTGGGGACCTGGGAGGCATCGGCATCCCGAGGGCCCGAGGCGAGCCCCGGGGCAGCCTCAGGGGGCCGAGGACGCTCCCGGAGCGCGCGCGATCGCGAAGGTCTTGACGAAGTGGTACCGGTAGACGCCGGCCTCGTCGGCGGCGCTCTGGATGAGCGCGTGCATCGCCGCGAGGGTCGCCTCCTGCTCGGCGGGGGGCAGATCGCTCCACAGATGGCTCGCGACGGCGTCGAGCCGGCCCGAGTACGCGGCCGCCGTGGTCGCGCGGCTGCGCCGCTCGGTCCAGACGTCCACCGGCTCGAGCCCGGCCGCCCGCAGGTATCCGGTGAGCACGTCGGGGTCCACCTCGTTGCTGACCACCGAGTCGGCGAGCCGCGCCATCAGGGGGTCGCCGGTGCGGCGGATCATCGCGACGGTCTCGGCGTCGTGGGAGGGCCCCGGCGCCAGGATGCCGAGGATCCCACCCGGCGCGAGCGCCCGCGCCATCAGCGCGATCGCGGCAGCGCGCTCGGTGAACCAATGGAGCGCCATCGTGCACAGCACCAGGTCGGCCCCGCCCGGCGTGACCGGCATCGCCAGCACGTCGCACGCCTCGAGCTCGGCACGCACGTCGGGGAAGGCCTCGAGGCGCTCGCGGAAGACCTCGAGCATCGGGGCCGACGCATCGACGCCGACGATGCGCTCCACGCCGAGCCGGGGGATCGCCTCGAGGGAGGCGAAGCCGGTGCCGCAGGCGACGTCCAGCAGCCGCGGATACCGCCCCTCGGGCACCGACGCCACCAGCCGCCGCGCCCCCGCCCGGTTGAAGGCGACGAAGTCGTCGTAGACGGTGGCGCTGCGGTCGAAGCTCTTGGCGGCGGCGGGCGAGACGGGCTCGTGGGTCACGCCCCTGACGCTACCGGACGGTGGCCGGCCCCTATGTCGCCGCCGACGCGGTGGCGGGGTGGTTGGCCCGGAACATGTCCCCGGGGTCGACGTCGGCCTTGACCGCGGCCAGCCTCGCCGCCGCGCCCTGCCCGAACAGCTCGACCGGCGTGCGGCGACGGCCCGCGAAGTTCTGGAACGCCCGCTCCGAGGTCCACGGCTCCAGGGCTGAGAGGACCTCGCCCAGGCTCGCCCGCACCGCCGCCGTCGCCTCGGGCCCCGCCGCGATGCCCACGCCGTACAGCAGGCCGTCCCCGTCGAGCGCGCGCACGACGCCTCCCCCGGGAGCGGCCAACGCGAGGGCCCCGCCGAGGTGGCGGACCTCGAGCGACAGGAGCGCCGACGACGTCCCGGGGCCGGCGACGCTCACCAGGGCGGCGAGAGCCTCCGGCGTCACCGTCGAGAGCACCGCGCCGTCGCCCGCGCCGGGCACCGGGTCCTGGGGATCCATGTGGATCGAGGCGAGGGCGGGCGCGGGCAGCGCGGCGATGGTGTCCATTTCCGGCTCCAGGGCCCGCAGAGGAGCCAGCAGTTCCTCCGCGTGACCGGGCCCACGCACGTCGGCCACCTCCACCACGACGAAGTCGCGCCCGCGCAGGAACTCGGGGAGGACCGGCAGCGGGGGCAGCCGCAGCAGCCGGCCGAGCGACGTGACCTCATCGGGCACGGTCCGGGCCCACGACCACCACGCGTCGAGCACCTCGCCGGCGCGCTCCAGCGGCCAGAAGAGCGTGCCGCCCTCGACCAGCGTGACCGGGTAGAGCGCGAACTCGAGCGCGGTCACCACGCCGAAGCTGCCGCCCCCGCCGCCGCGCAACGCCCAGAAGAGCTCGGGCTCGTTGTCGGCGTCGACCCGCCGCAGGCGCCCGTCGGCGGTGACGATCTCCACCGCGAGAACGCTGTTGCAGGCGAGCCCGTACTTGCGTCCGAGCCAGCCGACGCCGCCGCCGAGCGAGTAGCCGACGACGCCCACGGTTCCCGACGAGCCGGCGAGCCCCGCCAGCTCGTGCTCGGCCGCCGGCCCGGTGACCGCGCCCCAGGGGACTCCGGCCCCGACGCGCGCCCGGCGCGCCGCGGGATCGACGGTCACCTCGCGGAGGTGCCCCGTCTTGAGCAGGAGGGTGTCGTCGAGCGGGCCCAGCTCCCCCGCGCCGTGGCCGGTCGCCTGGGCCGCGACATTGAGGCCGCGACGGCGGGCGAACTGGACGGCCGCGATCACGTCATCGGCCGTCTCGGGGTGCGCGACGAGGGCGGGATGCTGATCTGCGACGAGGTTCCAAGCGCTGCGAGCCTGGTCCCATCCATCCTCCCCGGGCAGCACGGACGGGCAGTCGGGCCTGGCCGGGATCTCGGTGGCGCTGGTCATGTCTCGTCTCCTTGGAAGCCGTCGCCCGCAGCATCGCCGCGAGAGGGCCCGATCGTCCAGGGCCAAGACGACGCGACGGCTCACGGCGGCCGCGCCGGCTGCCGACCATTGATGGGTGAGCTCGAGCGCCCCGGACGAGATCTCGATCGCGCTGGCGCGCCCACGGGGCGGGCGGGCGGTCGCCGCGCTGCTGGCCCTCGTGGTGGTGGTGCTCTGGTCGATCGTCGTGGGCGTCGCGATCCACGGGGGCGTCGCGGCGGTCATCGAGAGCGATGCGCTGCCGGCGATCGTGGTCGTGACGGCGATCTGCGTCGCCGTGAGCCTGGTCGCCTGGCGATACGCGGCCGTCGCCTTCGGTCCCGGCGGGAGGCTGGCGGTGCGCGCAGACGGAATGTGGCTCGATGCTCCGGCGCTCCTGGGTGAGAGCCCGCGGTGGCACCGCGCCGCGATCCGGTACCTGGCCATCGACGAGGGGGCTTCCGGGGCGGGGGCGGGCCGCTTCCCGGTGCGCGCGGCGCCCGCGTGGGCCGTTGCCGACTCCGAGGACGACCTCGCCGCCGGGTACCTGTTCACCCGGGTCGACGGCGCGGTGTTCCCGCTGGTGGCACTCGGGACGGGCCGCCCGAACCTCGCGATCGTCTTCCACTCGCCGCAGCCCGCCTTCCGCCCGCGGCTGATGTCCCGGCTCGTGCTCCGCCGGCACAGCGCGCCGCGCCTCGACCGGCCGGCGCATGGCGTGCTGCTCGAGGTGGCCGATCCCGGCACCGCGCGGCGCGCGCTGGACGGGTGGGTCACCGACGCTCCCCTCGTGGCGCCCCGCGCCGAGCTCCTCGACGCGCCGGCGCCGCCCCGCGGGGAGCGGCCGGCGGGCGCCGCCGCGGAGCCGCCCACCCTGCCGTTGGCGCTCGCGCTGGTGGCCGGCGCGTACCTGCTGCCGCTCACCCTCGGCCTCGCCCTGGTGGGCGCGGCGGCGTGGGAGTGGCGGTCGGGACACCTGAGCCTGATCGGCATCGTGGTCGCCCTGCTCGGCGTGTTCGTCCTGATCGCGATGATCCCCCGGCGCACGCCCGAGCCGCCCGGAGCCGAGCTGACACGCGACCGCCAACCCGCCCTGTTCGCGCTGATCGATCAGGTGGCGACCACCCTCGGCGAGGAGCCGTTCGACCGGGTCATCGCCGACCTGAGGCCCAACGCCGGCGCGACCGTCGTCGGCCTGCGCCGACGTCGCCGTCAGTGTTTCCTGATCCTGGGGCTGCCCTTCGCCGCCATGCTCACGCGCGACGAGCTGGGAGCCGTGATCGCCCACGAGATGGCGCATCTGCGCGGGCCGCGGGAGGGGCTCAACCGCATCACCGTGCGCGCGCTCGATGGGCTGGAGCGCACGGTGCGCGGCCTCGAGGACGACTGGTTCACCGCCCTGCCCGCTCGCATCCTGGCCCGCTACGCGGACCTCGTCGAGCGCCACGTGCCGGCGCTGCGCCGCGCGCGTGAGCTTGCGGCCGACGCCGCCGGCGTGCGGGTGGCCGGTGCCGCCGCGACGGCGGGCGCCCTGCGCGCGGCCGCACGCGTCGAGGCGGCCTTCCCCGACTACTGGCAGCGCGACGTCGCCCCGGTCCTGCGCGCCGGCCGGCGCCCGCCGATCGTCGACGGCCTGCGCCGCTACCTCAGCCGTCCCGCGGTGCAGCACGAGCTGGCCGCGGTGCTGGCGCGCGAGGCCGCCGCCCGCACCCGAGCGTCCTGGTCGCACCCCTCGCTGGGCGACCGTCTGGCCGCCCTCGGCCCCATCGACGACGACGAGACCCCACCCCGGGTGGCGGGCGTGCGCGACGATGACGACCTGGAGCGGGCGCTGCTTGCCGCCATCGCCGGCGACGACCGCGCGACGGCGCTGCGGCGGATCGCCTGGTCGCAGGTGGGCGAGGACATCGTGCTCCCCGCCCTGCGCCTGACGGCGGAGCGGGTGTCCCCGGCGCTCGTCTCAACCCCCGTCGGAGCGCTCGGCGACCCCTGGGGTGTCGCGGGCCGTCTGTACCTGGAGCGCAGCGGCGGCGCGGACGGCGCGGCGACCGAGTCCCTCGGCGCGGCCCTCTGCGTCGCGCTGGCGGATGCCGGCTGGACCGCGAATGCGGAGCCCGGCGACGAGCTGGTCATGAGTCAGGGGGAGCTCGCCATCCGGCCCTTCGTCGAGGTCGCCGCCCTGATCGAGGGACGGCCGGGGGCGGCGGAGCACTGGGGCGAGCGCAGCGTGGCGCTCGGCATCGGGCACCTCCCGCTCGGCAACCGGTCGAGCGACCGGTCCGGCTCGCAGGCCGACGGCGGCTAGGAGGGTCCCTCGGGAGGGGCGTTCTCGGCGCGCTCGATCTCGGCGGAGACGTCGTGGCCATCGAGGTCGGCGTCGAGGAACGCGCGCGTCGTCGGCAGGCACAGGTGGAGCTCGGCCTCGGTGCCGATCCGCAGCGCCCCCTCGGTCAGCGTGAAGTCGAGGACATGACCGCCCCCGTCGTGGGCCGCGGTGAGGAAATGGAGGTGGTAGCCCGCGATCCCGATGCCCTGGGCGTAGTCCGGGGTCCGGAAGCCGACGAGCGTCCCGGCGACGTCGGCGAAGGTCGTGATCGGCTCGTCGGCGGTCGCCTCGGTCAGCGGCGGGTAGGGCGGGGTCTGCATCGGCACCGTCCGGGTCACCACCCGCGCGAACGTCCCGTCGACGCGCACGGCGTAGAAGAGGTTGCCGCTCGGCCCGAGGCGATCGACGAGCGCCTCCACCTCAGGCCTGCGCATCGGCCCGTCGAGACGGTGGGTCGTGTCGGCATCGAAGAAGGTGACCGCGGCGAAGGGGGTGCGCTCGTCGGGCGAGACCGGCGTCGCGCTGCCGTCGGAGCGCAGGTGGAAGAAGCGCCCGTCCACGGCGACCATCTCGCCGTCCAGGTGGTTGAACGTCCCGAGGCCGAAGTCGCCGTGGCGGGCGAGCTCCGCGTAGGTGACGTCGCCGTCGTAGACCCCGTCCAGGATCGCGTTCATCGTGGACACCTGGTAGATCTCGTGACCGCGCTCGGCGTCGTGGTGCACGCCGCGCCGGTGCGGGACGTGGTGGGCGACGAAGCTGCGGAGCAGCTCGCCGGGGTGGTGGCTCGAGGTGGCGCTCACCGGGCCAGGATGGCCGACCGGACCGGGGTTCGCCAGAGCCCGATGCCGATACGCTGCCGCGGCCGTGCCCGACAGCGCCGAGGAGACCCGATGACGTACTGCCTTGCCCTTCGCCTGGACGAGGGCCTGGTGTTCCTGGCCGACACCCGCACCAACGCGGGCCTCGACAACGTGAGCACCTATCGCAAGCTGCACGTGCTGCGGCCGGCGCCCGACCGCGTGTTCGTGCTCGAGTCCGCCGGCAACCTGGCCACCACCCAGGAGGTGCTCGACCTGATCGAGCGCGACCTGACCGGGGGCGGCGAGAACCTGGCGTCGGTGACCCATCTCTTCGAGGCCGCCCTGTACATCGGCCGGCTCAACCGTGAGGTCAGCGCGCGTCACCGCGAGGCGCTCGAGGCAGCGGGCGCCGACGGCACGGCCACCTTCATCCTGGGCGGGCAGATCGCCGAGACGCCGCCGGACATCCTGCTGATCTACCCCGAGGGCAACTACATCCGTGCCTCCGACGACCGGCCGTTCCTGCAGATCGGCGAGAGCAAGTACGGCAAGTTCATGCTCGAGCTCGCGGTGAGCGCCAACGTCAACCTGATCGGTGCCACGAAGATCGCCCTCGGGTCGATGATGAGCACGGCCCGGGCCAACCTCTCGGTGGGGCCGCCGTACGACATCGCCGTCTACACCAACGACGCGCTGAGCATCGGGGAGGCGCGCATCATGCCGGACTCACCCATGCTGGGGCGCATGCGCGAGGTGTGGGAGAAGCACCTGCTGGCCGGCATCGCGGAGCTGCCCCCGTTCACCACCGAGGACCTCGTGGCCCCGGAGACCCGCGGCTGAGTCAGCGCAGCGCCCGGAGCGCGTTGAGGATCACCGCCACGTCGATGACCTCCTGCAGCAGGGCGCCGGCCACGGGCGGAATCTGACCGAAGGCCGCCGCGACCATGGCGAGCCCGCTGAGCGACATGCCCACGATCACGCTCTGACGCGCGATGAGCAGTGATCGCCGGCCGATCGTGATCGCGTCGGCCACCCGGTCGACCTCGGCGAGCGGGATCACCACGTCGGCCGCCTCGGACGAGACCGTGGCCCCCCCGAAGGCCATCGCGATCCCCACATCGGCGACCGCGAGGGCCGGCGCGTCGTTGATGCCGTCGCCGACCATCACGACGGGCCGCGTCGCCGGACTCGCCTGCATGGCCTGGACGATCGCCACCTTGCCCTCGGGCGAGAGCTCGCTGTAGACGCGGTCCACCCCGAGGCGCGCACCGATCTCGTCCGCCGCCTCAGCCGTGTCGCCACTGAGGATCGCGACCGTCGTGACGCCGGCGGCGCGAAGGCGGGCGATGGACTCCGCGGCGCCGCGGCGCACCGAGTCGGCGAGGTCGAGCACGCCTGCGAGCCCGCCATCGACCCCGACGAGGACCCTGCTCTGGGGCGTCCCGTCGAGGCGCTCCGCCCGGCCGCCGTCGGCGCATCCGCGCTGCTCGAGCCAGCGCGGGCTCCCGGCCGTGACCCGCCGCCCATCGACGCGGCCCTCCACGCCGAGGCCCGCCCCCTCGACCACGCCCTCGGGCTCCGACAGCGTCATGCGGCGATCGTGTGCCGCGTCCACGATCGCCCGGCCGACCACGTTGGCGGACATCTGCTCGAGCGATGCCACAAGGCGCAGCAACTCGTCGGAGGTGACCGCGCCGAGGGAGCGGACGCCATCGATCGCCGGGGCGCCGGTCGTGAGAGTCCCCGTCTTGTCGAGCAGCACGGTGCGCGCCTTCCCCAGCTGCTCGATGGCCCCCGAGCCCTTCGCGATGATCCCCCGCCGCGCCGCGCGCGAGACGCCCGAGATGAGGGCGACCGGCGCGGCCAGGATCAGGGGGCAGGGAGTCGCGACCACCAGCACCGCGAGCGCGCGGACCGGATCGCCGCTCAGCGCCCAGGCACCGACCGCCAGCACCAGCGTGACGGGCAGCAGGATCACCGCGTAGCGGTCGGCCATGCGCACGAAGGGAGCGCGCTGGGTCCCGGCCTGGCGGACCAGGTTCACCAGCGCGGCGTACGCGCTCTCGGCCGCCGGCTGCGTCGCGCGCAGATCGAAGACCGACCCCGCGTTGGCGGTGCCGCTGCGCACGGACGAGCCGGGCGGATGCACCACCGGCAGGGGCTCACCGGTGAGCGCCGACTCGTCGACGACCGCCTCCGCGCCGACCACGACGCCGTCGACGGGGACGACCTCGCCGGCGCGGACGATCACGACATCCCCCGGCACGACGTCGTCCACCGGCACCCGCTCGATCGCCCCGTCGCGGCGCCGGTAAGCGTACGCGGGGGCGCGGGCGATGAGCGCCGAGAGCTCCCGGCGGGCGCGGTGCCCGGCGGCCTCCTCCAGCGCCATCCCGCCGGCCAGCATGAGCGCGATGATCGCGCCGGTCAGGTACTCGCCCAGGGCGAGCGCGACGCCGATGGCGAGCAGCGCGATCAGATCGACGCCCACCCTGCGGCGCAGCAGGGCCCGGACCACCGACCAGGTCAGCGGGATCAGGGCCGCGGCGGCCGAGAGCGCCCAGACCGCGTTCGCGGCGTTCGCGTAACCGGCGAGGGCGAGCGCGATGCCGCAGGCGATCGCCGCCACCTGTCCAGCCGCGAGGAATCGCGCGCTTCCCGTTGTGCTCATCGCCTGAGGACGCTAGACGCCCATGGCTCTGGTCGCAGCCGGGACCACCCGGCGGCGGCCTTCGGCAAACCCGCGCCTCGCGCTTTCAGCCTCCGCTTTCCACGCGCACCAGCCAGGGGATGCGGCGGATCGTGAGCAGGAGGGCGATGCCGACGACGAGGCACGCCCCGACCGCCGTCCAGACCTCCGTCGTCGGCTCCACCGCGGCGAAGAAGTCGCGCAGGAACGGCACGCGCATTCCCACCACCAGCACCACGGCGAAGGCCGCCACCATCCCCCACACCCAGGGGCGCACCCGCAGGCGCTCGGGGCCCCGTTCGACCTCGATGACGATGGCGAGGCCCATGCCCGTGGTGGCGAGCACAGCGGCCGTGCGCCCCTCGTCGATGCCGGCGTCGAGGGGACCGCGCACGATCAGGTAGGTGGAGATGATCGTCGCCGCGCTGATCACTCCGGCGGGCACGACGAAGGCCAGCAGGCTGGGCAGGAACCCCTCACGGCGCACCGGCCCCGACGAGGGAGCGAGCGCGAGGAAGAAGGCCGGCACCCCGATGGTGAGGGTCGAGGCCACGGTGATCTGGCGCGGAAGGAAGGGGTAGGCGATCGGGGCGAGCCCGAGCGTCGCGAGGATCACGGCCGAGTAGACCGTCTTGGCCACGAACAGCTTGGCCACGCGGTGGGTGTTGCGCAGGATGCGGCGCCCCTCCTCGACCGCGCGCGGCACGGTGGCGAAGGAGCTGGTCAGCAGGATCAGGTCGGCGACGCCCTTGGCCATCTGGCTGCCGTTGCCCATCGCGATGCCGAGCCGCGCCTCCTTGAGCGCGAGCACGTCGTTGACGCCGTCACCGGTCATCGCGACGTAATGGCCGCTCCGCGTCAGCGCCTGCACGAGGTCGCGCTTCTGCTCGGGCGTGATGCGTCCGTACACGACGATGTCGTTGACCAGGGCGTCCAGCTCGGCGGGATCGGAGGGCAGGTCCGCGCCGCTGATGGTCGCGTGTGCGCCCGGGATCCCCACCATCGTCGCCACAGCGCCGACCGTGACCGGATCGTCACCCGAGATGACGCGCGTCGCCACGGCCTCGCGCGTGAGGTATGCGATCGTCTCGGCCGCCTCGGGCCGCACCGCCTCGGCCAGCAGCACCAGGCCCAGGGGCCGCAGGTCGTCGGTGAGGTGCTCGCCGGCGAGCGGGGCCCGGCCACCGCAGAGCATCACCACCCTGCGCCCCTGCGACGCGTGCTCGGCGACGCGGGCGCGCAACCCGTCGTCCATCGCGACACCCCCCCGCGCCAGCACGTCGGGTCCTCCGAGGACGAGCGTTCCGCGCCCCTCCAGGGTCAGCCCGCTCCACTTGCGCGCCGACGAGAACGGCACCTCCTCGACCACGCTCTCCGCGTCGCCGGGAGCGGCCTCGCCCACCGCGCGCATCGTCGAGTTCTGGGAACCCGCGCTGGCCGCCAGCGCGGCGAGGTCACCGCGCAGGGCGTCCTCGCCCCGGCCGTCCACCGGCTCGAGCCCCATGACGGTGATCCGGTTCTCGGTGAGCGTCCCCGTCTTGTCCAGGCACAGCGTGTCCACCGACGCCAGGCTCTCCACCGCGTTGAGCCGCTGCGCGAGTGTGCCGATGCGGGCCAGGCGCACGGCGGCGACCGCGAAGGTGAGGCTCGTCAGCAGCACCAATCCCTCGGGGACCAGGGGCACGAGCGCCGCCACCACGGTGGCCGCGACGTCGCGGGGCCCGGCGCCCCGCAGGAAGAGAGACCCGAGCAACAGCAGCGCAAGGGGAAGCATCACCGCGACGGTGATGCGCAGGATGCGGTTGATGTCCTCCTGCAGCGGGCTGAGCGGCGAGCCGGACTGCCGCGCCTCGACGGCGAGCCGCTCGGCGAAGCTCTCGGCGCCGACGGCCTCGGCCACGTAGTCGCCCGATCCCGCCAGGCAGTACGCGCCCGAGAGCACGCGATCGTCGGTCTCCTTGTTCACGGCGTCGCTCTCGCCGGTGAGGATCGACTCGTCCAGCGTCAGGCCGCGGGTGGCGACCACCTGGCCGTCGGCGACCACCTGATCGCCGGGCTCGACGCGGATCGCATCGCCCGGGGCGACCGCCTCGACCGGCAGCTCGACCAGCGCGCCGTCGCGCCACACCCTGGCCCGCGGCGCGACCAGCAGGGCCAGCCGGTCCAGGACGCGCTTGGCGCGGACCTCCTGCACGATCCCGATCAGCGTGTTGGCGACGATCACCCCGCCGAAGAGCGCGTCCTTCGGATCGCCCAGGCTGAGAGTCAGCACCAGCAGCGCGCCCAGCACCAGGTTGAAGAGCGTGAACGTGTTGGAGCGGACGATGTCCAGATACGACCGGCTGCCCCGCCCGCGCGGCGCGTCGGGCATGTCCGCCAACCGCTGCGCGGCCTCGGCCGTTGTCAGGCCGAGCGCCCCGGGGGGCGCGGGCGCGCGCGTTGGCCCGGTGCTCACAGCGGGCACTCTAGCCCGCGGAAGATGCGCCACCGGGCATCGAGGGGTCGGCTCTGCCGCGTGCGCGGATTCCGATGGGAGCCCCGGCCGCGCGGAGCTGGCCGGCTAGCGGCGGCGCGCCTTCGCGTCGCGCTCGTAGCGGGCGAGGTCCAGCACGAAGAACCACGAGAGGCGCGTGCTGCCGTCCCGGCCGCGGTACGAGGCCACGTTGACCGCCACCTGCGCGCCGGGGGGCGGGGTCTCCAGGGCGACCGCCATCGAGAATGCGTCGGGCCCGAGCGTCTCGAGCGGCGCGGGCAGGTTGACCAGGTGCTGGGGCAGGAAGTACACCCGCTGCGTGCCGCTGTAGTAGGAGACGCCGTAGCGGGTGACGAGCGTGGCGAGGGCCCGGCTCGGATCCACCGCGAGCGCGGCCGCCTCCTCGGTGCTCTCGGTCAGCACGCGGTAGCCGGCGTTGAGCACGATGCCGCGGTCCGTCGAGGTGACGCTGGTGACCAGCGCGGTCCACGGCGCGTCGTCGGGGGCCTGGCGGGTCCAGAGGTACATCGACGAGGCGCCGTACTCGTAATGCGCCGACGCGTCCGGCCGCTCGGCCGTCTCGTGCGCGTGCGACTGGCGCAGCACCTCGTGGCTCATGCTCCGGTACGCCCCGGCAGGCGTGCGCACGTACGGCTCGTGCGGAAGATCCTCCGCGCGGCAGGACTCGAGCAGCGCGACGATCTCGTCCGGTGTTTGCAGGGCCACTGCTCAAGCGTACCGACGGCGTGGGAGGCGCGCCGGATGAGCGGGTCACCGGCGAGGACGGCGGCGCCCCGGGGATCGTCCGCTCCGCGACCAGGGCGGCGCCGTGTGGATGCGCACGCCCGCCGGGGTCACCGCCGCGTTCGGTGGGCCGGATGAATAGGTACTTGCTTATATAAGTATTCACCTTCTATATTGGGCCGCATGCACGCCTTCGACATCCTCGGCGACCCGGTCCGGCGGCGCATCCTCGAGCTGCTGACCGACGGCGAGCAGCCGGCGGGAGCGATCGGCGCCGTCATCCAGGACGAGTTCGGCATCTCGCAGCCGGCGGTGTCGCAGCACCTGCGCGTGCTGCGCGACAACGGCTTCGCGGCCGTTCGCGCGCAGGGGACGCGTCGCCTCTACTCGGTCGATGCCGCCCCCCTCCAGGAGCTGGACGCCTGGCTCGAGCCCTATCGCCGCTTCTGGCCGCAGCGGCTCGACGCGCTCGGCACCGAGCTGGCCCGCGGCGCGCGCCGGCGGCGGCGGGCGGCCCACACCGATCACGACACGAAAGGCGGCGCGCGCCCATGACCACCGAGACCCACTCCTTCCAGGAGCCCGAGCCCGAACTGCGCCACCGCCGGATCCCCGCCGGCGATGCGCGCGTGGCGGTGTTCCGGCGCACCTACGACGCGCCCATCGAGGACGTATGGGACGCGTGTACCGATCCCGAGCGCCTGCGTCGCTGGTACGTGCCCGTCTCCGGCGATCTGCGTGTCGGCGGCCGGTTCGAGCAGGCGATGATGGGCGGCGGGGAGGTCGTCGAGTGCGATGCGCCCCGGTACCTGAAGGTCTCGCTCGGCGGCGGCGCCGACGAGATCGAGCTGCGGCTGTCGGCCGACGGCTCCTCGACCCGGCTCGAGCTGCAGCACGCGACGACCGTCGACGAGCACGAGATCGGCGGTGAGAAGTACGACGCGATCTTCTGCATGGGCGGCGGCTACTACCCCCGCCTGCTGGCGCTCGACAGGCACCTGCGCGGCGACCTGCCCGATGACTACGACACGCTGACGTTCCACAAGCACCCCGGCGTGCAGCCGGTCATCGCGCGCGGCAGCGCGGCGATGGCGGCGCTGCTCGAGGAGGAGGCGAAGGGCTAAGCCCGGAGCTGCTCGGCGAGGCCGGTGAGGAAAAGGTCGAGGCCCGGCTCGACCAGCGTGTGCGGCGGGCGGTCGTGCAGCGCCTGCACCAGGCGGCCCACCAGCGGCCGCGTCTCGTCCAGGCGGCTGAGCTCCTCGGCCGTCAGCGGGTGCTCGCGCGTGGTGATCGTCGTGTCGAGGAGCCCGGACGACAGCATGTAGCGGATCACTGTCCGCAGCCCGTCGATCGCGGCGTCCTCCGAGAACCCTGCCCGCACCATGGAGCGCAGCACCGGCTCGAAGAAGCCGGCCGAGGCGGCGTACGCCCGGTCAACATCCGACGCGAAGAGCGGGAGCGCGTGGGGGTGCTCCTTGCCGACCTCGCGGAACGCGCGGGCGGCCGCGCGGATGCTGTCGCGCCAGTCGGGCGGCTCGGTGTGCGCCAGATGCATCTCCGCGAGCCGGTCGAAGATCAGCTGGCGCACCCCCTCCACCACCGCCTGCTTGTTGGGCACGTGGCGGTAGAGGGACATCGCCTGGACGTCGAGCTCGGCCCCCAGGCGGCGCATCGAGAGCTCGGCCAGGCCGTGCTCGTCGATGAGGCGCAGCGCGGCCTCCAGGATCCGCCGCCGGTCGAGCGGCGTGCGCGGAGGCCGGCGGGGAGCCGTGGGGGCGGAGCGGACTCAGAGCGCGCCGGGCGGCCGGTGACCCCCGGGCGCCCCGTTGCCGGCCTCGGACGCCGACGACCCCTTCGCGCGTCGCGGCGGACGGCCATCGTCACCGGTCAGCTCGGGGTGCCAGCGCTCGAAGTGCGAGAGGTGCTGGCCGGTGAGCGCGCCCGGCGGGTAGTACTGGGCGTAGAAGTCCGGGTCGGCGTGCTGCGCCTGGGCCGTGAGCCGCTGGTACATCGGGTCGAGGTACGCCGGGAAGCGACCGTAGGTCTCGTGCACGTACGTGCAGTAGTCCTTGACGATCTGGATGGTGTCGTCGTCGGGCCGCGCGATCTGCGAGATCACCTTGTCCGGCTCCAGGTAGGCCTTCGGCTTGGTGCTCTCGTACTGGGACCACTTGACCTCGAGAAAGTGGTCCACGGCGGCCGACATGTCCTGGTGGTAGGGCGGCACGAACGCCTCGAAGACGCCGTCGCGGCCGACCGGGACGGTCGGTCCCTGCTTGGCTTCGGCGAACCGGAAGCCGAGCCCCTTCACGTCCATCCCGCCGAGGGCGTAGCGGGCGATGAAGCCGGTGTAGGTCCATCCGCCGAGGCCCATCGCCTGCAGCGCGAGGTTGATGTTCTGGCAGATGAACGCCTGCTCGACGACCTGCATCGACAGCACGCGCTGCTCGATCTCGACGATCCCCATCTGCCGCGCCGGGTCGAGCCGGCCCGAGTCGATCCAGCGCTCCAGGCCCGCCGAGCGGAACCCGTTGGTCTCGTCGACCATCGTGAAGCGGTACTCGGGCGAGAAGTAGATGAACAGGAGGTTGATGTACTCGAGCGTCATGTTGGAGACCGGCATGAACAGGGTCGATCCGGGCATGTTCGCGTTCCAGTGGTTGAACACGAACAGGCCCGGCAGGCCGGTCGGCAGCTGGGCGCGGCCCGGATCGATCTGCTTCTTGGCGCGGCCGACGAGCTGGAGGATCCAGTCGATCTGCGCGTCCTGAGACTTGCCCGACAGGGTCGCGAGCTCACCCTCCTCGGGGACCAGGTTCCACATGTCGAGGAAATAGGTTCCCGAGTCGTTGGTGAAGAACAGCTCGGTGCCGTGGTTGGAGCACGAGCTGGGCCACGTGCGGGCCGTCCATTGCACCAGCGCGTCGGCCCCCATCGAGGGGTCGATGTCGCCCAGGTTGAGCCCCGAGAGGCCCGTGCCGGCCACCAGCAGCAGCGCCTCCTCGAGCTCGGTCAGCGGCACCGGCTCGTAGGGGCTGGCGTAGCCCAGCGTGCCCGGCATCTCCATGCCGAGGCCCATCCGGCGGCTCTTGCGGTCGAACACCGACTGGAAGAACGGATAGGCCAGGGCATCGTCCAGGCCGGCCGGAGCGCTCGCGAGAACCTCGGCGGGGCTGGGCCGCTCGGGCGTCGAGGGGTCCGTGGGCGTGGTGGCCATCGCCAATCCTTCCGGTGGGGTTGCTACGGGGAACTTACGCTTGTAAGTGATGATTACGGCTGTAAGCTACGGCCCGCCGCGGGGCGGTGTCAATATGCGCCCCATACACAGCGACCCCCCGGAGGTCCGGTGCCCGACAGCAGCTTCGAAGACATCCTCTATGAGGTGGACGGGGGCAGGGCGACGATCACGATCAACCGGCCCGAGCGCCTGAACGCCTTCCGGGGAAAGACCACCGCGGAGCTGTGCGAGGCCTTCGAGGCGGCCGCCGACGACGAGGCGGTCGGGGTGATCGTCTTCCGGGGCGCGGGCGAGCGCGCCTTCTGCGTGGGGGGCGACGTGCGCGACCCGACGCGCACGATGGCCCAGAAGCGCGGCATCCATCACCTCCACGATCGCCTGGCCTGCGCGATCCGAAACAACGGCAAGCCGATCATCGTGGCCGTCCACGGCTACTGCATCGGCGGGGGCAACGAGCTGAACGTGCTCTGCGACCTGACCATCTCGGGCACCTCGGGGCGCTTCGGCCAGGCCGGGCCCAAGATCGGCTCGGCCCCCCTGTGGTGGGGCTGCCAGCTGCTTCCCCAGGTGGTCGGCGAGAAGAAGGCGCGCGAGATCCTCTACCTGACCCGCCAGTACTCGGCCGAGGAGGCCCTTGCCATGGGCCTGGTCAACAAGGTGGTGCCCGACGAGGAGCTCGAGGCCGAGGTCGATTCCTGGTGCGAGCAGATCCTGCGCCGCTCCCCCCAGGGCCTGCGCCTGGCCAAGCTCGCCATGAACGCGGCCACCGACGCCCTCTACTCCTCGGTCCAGCACGGCCTCGAGCTGGTGGCCCTCAACCACGTCTACGGCCCCGAGCCCGCCGAGGGGATCGCCTCCTTCGCCGACAAGCGCCCCGCCGACTGGCGCAAGTTCCGCGAGGGCCAGGGGCCCGAGCCCGCATGAGGAGGTCCCGCGCGAGCGCCGCGGTGATCGTCGCGGCGCTCGCGTGCGTTCCCTGCGCCTCGGCCGCCCACGGCCGGTTCCCGCCGGCGCCGAAGCTCAGGAGCGCCACGGTCTGGGCCGTCGGCGATGGCGCCTTCCCCGGCCCGTCGTCTCGCCAGGTGGCCCGCCTCGTGGCGAAGGGCGCCCCGACCCGTTTCCTCTACCTGGGCGACGTCTACCCCGAGGGGACGGCCGGAAACTACGCGCGCGGCTACGCGCCCATCTACGGATCGCTCGCCCCGATCACGCTCCCCACGCCCGGCAACCACGAGTGGGGCAACCGGGCACAGGGCTACAGCCGGTACTGGTCGCGGATCATCAAGGGCGCGCCTCCCTCCCACTACGCCGTCACGGTCGCGGGCTGGCGAATCGTCAGCGCCAACTCGGAGGAGCCGCACGGGGCGGGCTCGCGGCAGGTGAAATGGCTGCGCGCCCAGATGGCGGCTCCCGGCACCTGCAAGCTCGTGTTCTGGCACCGTCCGCGGTTCAGCGGAGGCCTGCACGGCGACGCGACGGACATCGCGCCCCTCTGGAACGCCACGCTCGGGCACGCCGCCCTGGTGCTCAACGGACACGATCACGACATGCAGCGGATGCGGCCGGTGCGCGGGGTCACCGAGCTGGTCTCGGGCGCCGGCGGCTACATCCACTACCGCGTCGACACCTCCCACCCGCGGCTGGCATGGTCCAACGATCGCGTCTTCGGCGCGGTGCGTCTCGACCTGCGGCCCGGCTCGGCGCGGTACTCGTTCGTCTCGGCGGCGGGCAAGATTCTCGACTCCGGCAGCGTCCGTTGTCGCGTCGGCTGACGGAGGCGCTTCGGCGGGCCCTGACGTGGCCACCGACAGGAAGGACGAGTCCAATGGCGGAGATCGCCTAGCTGTACGCTGCCCCCGTGCGCTGGTCCGTCTTCGACGGCGTCCCCGAGGCCGATCTCCGGCAGGTGCTGTCGATCGCCCGGCGGCGCACCTTCCGCCGGGGCGAGGTGGTGTTCCACGCGGGCGACCCGGCCGACACCCTCCACCTGATCGTCGCGGGGCGGTTCGCCGTCCGCGTCCAGACGGCGGTCGGCGATGTCGCCATCCTGACCATCCTGGGCCCCGGGGAGATGTTCGGCGAGCTGGCCCTGATCGGCGAGGAATCGCGCCGCACGGCGACCGTGGAGTCGCTCGAGGCGGGCGAGACACGCTCCATCCACCGCCCCGACTTCGAGCGCCTGCGCGCCGCCCATCTCTCCATCACCGACGTGCTGATCGCGATTCTCGCCGACGGCATGCGCCGGCTCTCGCGCCACCTCCTGGAGGCGCTCTACGTCCCGGCCGACAAGCGGGTGCTCCGGCGGCTGGTGGAGCTGGCCGAGAGCTACGCACCCGGCGAGGGCGCGTCCACGATCCCGCTGCGCCAGGAGGACCTCGCCAGCATCGCCGGCACCTCGCGGGCCACGGTCAACCGGGTGCTGCGCGAGGAGGAGGCCCGCGGAACGGTGCAGCTGGCGCGGGGCGTGACCGTCGTGGTCGACCGGGAGGCTCTCGAGCGCCGCGGGCGCTGAGGCCTACCTCGTCCTCCTCTTCACCGGCTTCTTCTTCGGCTTCTTCTTCGGGGCCGGCGCCTTCGCCAGAGCCGTGTAGGTGTGGCCGGCGGTCACCTTCACGTTCTTGTTCCGGCGTAGGTCGCGCACCTTCACCGTGCCCTCGGTGACCCGGATGATCGTCCGGTCGCACCCGTCGATGATCGTCCAGGCCGTGCCGTTGGCGACGGCGGTCGCGTAGCGGCCGGACGTCTTGTAGCGACCTCTGACCTTGATGTGCACCCGCCGCGGCTTCGACCTGGCGGCCTGGCTCTTCGCCCTCGTCCTTGGCTTCGCCTTGGGCGTGGGTCGGGCCGTGCGCTTCGGCTTGGGCTTGGTGCATACCAGCCGGCCGTTGAGGCGCAGATCGGCCACCGCGGAGTCGGCGACCGGCTGCACCACGGTGAAGGTGCCGCCCGAGACCTGCGCCACGGCGTCGGCGGGCGCGTCGAGGGGACGCACGGTGAGTTGGACGGTGCCGGCGCGCGCGTCGACGCGCGAGACGTTGGGCGCGAGGTCGGGCTCGCGCAGGGGGATGGCGGCGGCGGCCAGTCGCGGCGTCACGCTCACCGCCCCCTCGACCGGCGCGACGCCGATCGTCGCGAGCGCCTGGGGCGGCGGCAGCTGCCCGATGTCGGCGAGGCGGCGAACGCGGTTGTTGCCGCTGTCGGCCACCAGCACCCCGCCGCCCGGCTGGGACGTGACCGTGGTCGGCGTGTCCAGCAGCGCGGCGCTCTCGGGGCCGCCGTCGCCGCCGAGCCCACGCCGCCCACCGGACACCGTGTAGACGAAGCCGAGCGGGCTCACCCGGCGTATCTCGTCGCTGCCGCTCTCGGCCACGAGCACGCCGCCATTGGAGAGCGGGGCCACGTCGGCCGGGGCCGCGAAGCCGCCGGCGACCGTGCTGATGACGCCGTCCGGCGCCACCCGGCGGATGCGCCCGTTGCCGGTGTCGGCGATCAGGTAGCCGCCGTCGCCGGTCAGGGTGACGCGGTCGGGGGCGTTGAGCTGCGCCGCGGCCGCCGATCCGCCGTCGCCGCCGGCACCGCGCGAGGTGCCGGCGACGGTCGAGATGAAACCGTTCGGCGCCACCCGGCGGATGCGGCTGTTGCCCGTGTCCGCGATCAGAAAGGAGCCGTCCGGCAGCGGGGTGAGCCCGTGGGGGCTGTTGAGCTGCGCCGCGATGGCGAGTCCGCCGTCGCCGGAAAGGCCCCGGGTGCTGCCCGCCACGGTGGTGATGATCCCGCCGGGGGCGATCCGCCGGACGCGGTCGTTGCCGGTATCGGCAACCAGCACGCTGCCGTCGGCGAGCGTGGCGACGGCCGTGGGCGCGTTGAGCTCGGCGGCGACGGCCGGCCCGCCGTCGCCCGAGAAGCCCTGGTTCACGTCGCCGGCGATGGTGGTGATGATCCCGTCCGGCGCGACCCGGCGGACCACGTTGTTGCCGGTGTCGGCGATGATCGTCGCGCCGCCCGGGGCAAGGGCCACGCCCTGGGGCCCCGTGAGTCGCGCGTCGGTGGCCGGGCCCCCGTCGCCCGCGAAGCCGGCGGCGGTTCCGGCGACGGTCGTGATCGTCCCGTCGGCGGCGTGGGCCACGGGGATCAGCACCGCGAGTGCGGCGAGTGCGGGGCTGAGTCGGCGGAGGTGAGGGCGCATGTGGAGAGGGTGGCCCCGTTGCGCGCGCGCCGTCTGTCGCCATGGCGACTCCCGGCGTGTTCGCTGCGTGACGTCGGTACTGTCGCCCGATGCAACTGTCGCGTCAACGGCGCAGGACGGTGTTGCTGGCGACGGTGGCCCTGGCGGCCGCCGTCGTGGGCCTCGCGGCGTGGGGCGCGGGGGCGCTCGACCGGGTCGAGCGCGGCACCCTCGACGCGCGCTTCCAGGTGCGCGGCAGCCGCACTCCTCCGAGCACGGTCGTCGTGGTCGGCGTGGACGACCGCAGCATCGACGCGCAGAAGACGCGATGGCCCTTCTCGCGCAGCGTCCAGGCGACCGCGATCAGACACCTCGTCGCGGCCAAGCCCGCGGCGATCGCCTACGACATCCAGCTCTCGGACCTGACCACGCAGAAGGACGACGAGGCGATGGCCTCCGCCCTCGACGCGGCCGGGCCGGTGGTGCTGGCGACCACCAGGTACGACGCCACCCAGGGGCCCGACGTCCTCTTCGAGGGAGGCGGCATCACCGCCGGCCACGCCGCCTTCCCCGACACCCCGGACAACGTCTTCCGCAGCGTGCCCTACGCGGTTGAGGGTCTCCGGTCGTTCGCGGTCGCGGCCGCCGCCGCGGCCACCGGCAAGCCGGTGTCGCGCGACGGCTTCGACGGCGAGGCCCTGATCGACTACGCCGGTCCCGCGGGCACGATCCCGGCGATCTCGTTCTCGGACGTGGTCGCCGGCCGCTTCGACGCCGGCCAGGTGCGCGGCCGCGTCGTGGTGGTGGGGACCACCTCCCCGCGACTCGGCGACACCCACCCCACGCCCTTCGGCGGCGCGCCCATGTCGGGCCCCGAGATCAACGCCAACGCCATCGCGACGATCCTCGACGGCATCCCCCTGCGCGACGCCCCCGGCTGGCTGGACGCGCTCCTCATCGTGGCGCTGGCCGCGCTGGGCGCGCTGGCCGCCTGGCCCCGGCGGGCGTGGGTGACGCTGCTCGCCGCCCTCGGAGTCGCCGTCGCCTTCGTCCTGCTGGCCCAGGCGGCCTTCGCCGCGGGAACGGTGGTCGCGGTCACCCCGCCGCTGCTGGCGCTCGCCCTGGCGGCGATCGGCGGCCTCGCCGTCACCCACGCCATCCTCGACCGCGAGCGGCGGCGGCTGCGGGCCGAGTTCGCGCGCTTCGTCCCGTCCGCCGTCGTCGATGAGGTGGTGGAGGCGGCCGGGGAGGACCAGCGCCTGGGTGGGCGGCGCGTCTACTGCTCGGTGATGTTCGCCGACCTGCGGGGCTTCACCGCGGCTGCCGAGCGCCTGCCCCCCGAGACGGTCATCGAGCTCCTCAACCGCTACCTCGGTGAGATGAGCGACGCGATCCTCGACCACGGCGGCACGCTGGTCACGTACATGGGCGACGGCATCATGGCCCTCTTCGGCGCCCCCATCGAGCAACCCGATCACGCCGACCGAGCCATCGCCGCCGCACGGGAGATGCGCGACGTGCGGCTCCCGAGCTTCAACGCGTGGTGTGCCGAGCGGATCGCCGGTGAGCCCTTCCGGATGGGCATCGGCGTGGCCAGCGGGCCGGTGATGTCGGGCAACGTCGGCTCGGAGCGACGCCTCGAGTACGCGGCCGTGGGCGACACCACCAACATCGCCTCACGGCTCCAGGGGCTCACCAAGGAGGTGCCGCAGATGATTCTGCTGGCCGACACCACGCGCGCGGCCCTCAGCCGCGCCCTCCCCGACCTGGCCGCGGTCGGTGCCCTGGACATCCGCGGCCGTGGTGTGCCCGCCGGCGTGTGGACCCTGGCCGACCCCGGGGGGCCTGTGTCACGGGCGTGACACGGCGGGCGTCGCGCGCCGAACGGAGCGCCGAACGACCCGCTCGTACGGTGGAGCCATGGTCATCCACACCCCCCGTAAGGAGCACACCATGGCCCGCATCGCCCCCTCCTCCCGCACCTCCCGCAACCTCGTCGCGGCTCTCGCGCTGACCGGCCTGATGGTCACCGCCTCGCAGGCGATGGCCCTTCAGCCGACGGACCCCGGCAACGGCAACCCGCTTCCTCCCAACACCCCCCCGACGGCCGCGCTGGTCGCCACGCCGAACCCCGTCGTGGTCCCCGCCCCCCTCACCGTGATCAACCCGGGCTCCGGGGTCCTCGTGCACGCGCTGCGGCTCGGCACGCAGGTCACCTTCGACGCCGGCGGATCGCGCGACCCCGACGGCGAGCTCACCAAGTACGAGTGGGACCTGGACGGGACCCCCGGCTACGAGACCACCACCTTCGCCCCGCGCGCCACCTACCGCTTCGGCGTGGCCGGCGTCTTCCCCGTCAAGGTCCGCGTCACCGACAACCGCGGCGCCACCGCCGTGGCCACCGCCAGCGTCCGCGCCCACTACGCCCCCGCCGCCCGCATCGTGGCCAGCGCAACCGCCGCGATCCCACAGCAGACCGTGAGCTTCAATGGCGCCACGTCGAGCGACGCCGACGGCATCACCAAGTACGAGTGGGACCTCGACGGCAACGGCACCTTCGAGAAGACCGGCGCCCAGCAGAGCACCACGTTCACCACCCTCGGTGCGCACGCGGTCAAGCTGCGCGTCACGGACGGCCTCGGCGCCACCAGCGTCGCCACCGCCTCGGTGCGCGTGCACCGCGCCCCGACCGCCCTGGTCGTGAGCCGGCCCGTCGCCCCGGCGATCAACCAGGCCGTCACGCTCGACGCCTCGCGCTCCAGCGACGACGGCTCGATCGTCAAGTACGAGTGGGACCTCAACGGGGACAACACCTTCGAGACCACCACCACGGGCCCCATGACGACCACCGTCTTCACCACCCCCGGCACCAAGCGCATCGGCCTCAAGGTCACCGACAACGACGGCGCCACCGACCAGACCACCCTCAACCTGCAGGTGTCCAACACGCCGGTCACCGCCACCGCGCGCGACACCACCGCGCCGCGCCTGCGGCCCTCGACCAAGCGGCTGCGGGTGTCCAAGAAGGGCCGCGCGACCTTCCGCGTCACCTGCCCCGCGACCGAGCAGATCTGCCGCGTCGGCGTCCAGCTCAAGGGCACCAAGGGCGCCCTGCGCGGCCGCACCCTGGCCCGCAAGGCCGTCCTCGTCCAGGGCGGGCACTCGACCAAGGTCACGCTCACGCTGAGCAGCAAGGCCCGGCGCGCCGCCGCACACGGAGCCGTCAAGGCCCAGCTGGTGCTGACCGCCCGCGACACCTCCGGCAACCGCGCCATCACCCGCACCGCGATGTCGATCCGCCGCTAGACCTCCACCCCACCCCAGAGGCACTCCCCGCGGCCGGCTCCCACCGGCCGCGGTCGTGCGCCGGAGCTCAGGGCGCCGGAGTCAACCCGTGGCGCCGCATCACGGCGCCGATCGCGGCGAGGTCGGGCGGGCCGCCCTGCGCGGCGCTCAGGACGTCGGCGATCTCGTGGAAGTACGCCGCGCCGAGGATGCCGGGGGTGATGAGGGCGAGCGTCCGGCTCTCGACCTCGCCCACGTTCTCGAAGCGGTGCACCACCCCGCGCGCGATGAACAGCGTGTCGCCCGGACCCACCTCGCTCGTCACGCCGTCGACCGTCATCGTCAGCACGCCCTCGACCCCGTAGAGGGTCTCGTCGTAGTCGTCGTGGCTGTGCGCGACCGGCACCTGGGTGCCCGGCTGGACCGCGAACTCGTGGATCGCGACCGCGCCACCGGTGTCCTGCCCCTCGATCCGGGGCCACACCGTTATCCCCCCGATCGCGACCCTGTCGTCTGTGCTCGTCGGCATGGCTTCCTCCGTACCCAATAGGGTCAGCTGGTAAAGTGCCTTGACCGTATATGCCGAACGCGAAACCGTCAAGTCACTTTACCCGGAGTCTCCCCGAGGACGCGCTCGGCCCGCCTCTGATCGGGGCGCTGCTGCGCATGCCGGGCGACACGGTCAGGCAGCGCATGCTCCAGGCCCTGCACGATCACGGGTTCACCGACCTGGACCCGTCCCATGCCGCCGTCTTCCAGTATCCGGGGCCCCAGAGCATGCGGCCGTCGGAGCTGGCCGGCCAGCTCGGAATCACCAAGCAGGCGCTCAACTACCGCCTCGGCGAGCTGGAGCGGCTCGGCTACCTCGAGCGCCGGCCCGATCCGGGCGACCTGCGCTCGAAGCGCGTCGTGCTCACCGAGCGCGGCATGACCGCGGGGCTGGTGATGCGCGAGGCGGTGCGCGAGGTCGAGGTGGAGTGGACCGAGCTGCTCGGTCCCGAGCGTTTCGCGGAGCTCCGCGACATCCTGGGCGACCTCAACCGGGCCCTCTAGACGCCCAGCGTCTCCCCGTCGGCGGGAACGCTGACGCGATCGGCGAGCCCGGCGCCCGCGATGGCGGACAGCAGATCCACCCGGGTCTCGAGGCAGTGGTTGATGGCCTCGATGTGCACCGCCACCACCCGCGCAGACGGCGCGGCCCCGGCCACCGCGATCACGTCGCCGGCCTCCATAGTGATCGTGCCCCCCTGGACGAAACGCGCCCCGCCGGCGTTGACGACGATCCAGTCCGGGGAGTGGTCGGCGATCGCCCGCTCGACCTCGGGACACCACACGGTGTCGCCGGCGACGTAGACCGTGGGCTCACCGGAGGCGGAGATGACGAAGCCACTGACCGGCGCGAGCGCCTGGATCGCCGCCTCCTCGCGCCCATGGCGCCCGCCGGTGCGGGAGATGCGGAGGCCCTCCCACTCGAGGCCCTCGCCGTCCGGGACGATCTGGGCGGCCGCGAAGCCCAGCTCCACCAGCTCGGCGTGGTCCTCGGGCTGACAGAACCAGGTGACGTGCTTCGGGACGGCCGTCACGCCGGCGGCGTCGAGGTGGTCGACGTGCGTGTGGCTGAGCAGCACCGCGTCGACCCCGGCGACGGCCTCTTCGACGCTCATCGGCAGTGGCACCAGCGGGTTCGGCAGCTCGTTGGGTGTGCCCCGCACCGGCCCGCGGACGCCGGCCGCGTCGAGCATCGGATCGACGAGCAGCAGGTGCCCGCCGATCTCGATCCGGACCGTCGCATGTCGGACGAGGGTGATGCGCATCGCTGCGAGCCTACCGCGCCGGGGTGGCCGCGAGTCCGGGAGTGGGACCGGGTGGTGCACCCGCAGGACCGCACGCTCGACGACGTCGCGCAGGAGGTGCGCGGCATGCTCACGCGCCTGCTGATCAGCGAGGAGCCGGTCGAGGCCGCCTGACCCGTCGCCCTCGACCTGAGGGCGCCCAGCAGGTAAACACCCCCGGTGCCTCCCGCCCTCGTACGCGCTCTCAGCGCCATTGCGCTCGCCCTTGGGCTCTTCCTGCCCGGCCTCGCCGCCGCCCAGGCCCCCGCCGTGGGCACGCCGGTGCTCGGCAGCTCGCTGCTGACCCCCGGGCAGATCACGGCCTGGTACGCGTCCACGGGCGTCGTCTCGCGAAGCCCGGTCGCCGTCTCCGACCTGGCGGCGGCCTTCATCGACGAGGGTGCCGCCCAGGGCGTGCGCGGCGACATCGCCTTCGCCCAGTCGATGCTCGAGACCGGGTATCTGCGCTACGGCGGCCAGGTGAAGCCCGCCGACCTCAACTTCTCGGGGCTCGGGGCGTGCGACACGTGCTCACGGGGGCTGGCGTTCCCCAGCGCCCAGCTGGGGGTGCGCGCCCAGATCCAGCACCTCTACGCCTACGCCGCGGCGGGCGCCGACCCGGCGGTGCTCGCGCGGCCGCTCGCCGACGTCCGCTTCACCTACGTGCGCCCCTATGGCAAGGCCGCGCTCTGGGAGCAGATGGGCAACGGCAACTGGGCCACGGACCCGGACTACGCCGGCAAGGTGCTGGGCGTGTGGGGGTCGATGCTGGCCTTCTCGGGCGTCCCGGTCCCGCCCGGGACCAGCGCCGGCGGCAGCCCCGAGCTGAAGATCCTGGTCAGCCCCAACGGCGCGGCGCGCCTGGCCGCCTGGAAGCCGCGCCGCGGAGCGCTGGCCGACGGCGTCGCCTCGCTGGGCACGCCCTCGTCGCTGAAGCGCAGCGGCAGGGTCTGCCTGGTGCGCTGGGCGACCCTGGGCGCCGCGGTGCTGGTGGGCGGCGGGGCGAACCCGTGCGAGCCGGGCACCGCCAAGATGCGGTGGAGCCGCCTGGGCGGCGCCGGCTGGCACACCGGCCGCGGCCTCGCCCCCGGTGACACCCTCGGCCGCCTGAGGGCTCTCTACCCCAAGGCCCGCGCGGTCAAGGGCAACTGGAACCTCGTCTCTGGGTCCCAGCGCGGCAAGCGCAAGCCGGTCCCGCGCCTGCGCGCCGAGATGCAGAACGGAGCCGTCAAAGCCCTCTGGGTCTACCCCGCCGCGTGATGGCGGGGTGAAGCCCGGTCCGTGACCGGGCTCCGTTCCTCGCCGCGTCGCCAATCCTCGACGCGCCGTGAGGAAACGCCCTCAGACCGTGTTCCAGTTCAGCCGGATCATCAGCTCGACGTGGTTCCTGTTCTGGGTCAGGTCCAGCACGACGTTCACCGGGTCCACGATTTCCGTCGGCGCGTGCGACTCGTCGTAGGCCAGTTCCATGCTGCCGCGCTCGAACTGGTCCGCCAGGTCGCGTAACTGGTTGGCCACCAGGTTGTGGGTGGCCCTCTCTTTCAGATCGAAGACGTGTCGGTGCATCGTCGCTCTCCGTCGCGTGATGGGTACGTGGATAGTCTGACGCGTCCTCAGGACGATGCGGAGTGACATGCGACTCGGCGTGCACCTTCCCCAGTACCGTGATCCCGTGTCCGGCGAGGTGCTCGCCGCGGCCGCCCGCGACGCGGAGGACGCCGGCGCCGACGATGTCTGGGTGTCCGATCACGTCGTCCTGCCGCCCGGCTCGCGCCACCCGCCGGCGGCCTTTCACGACGCGCTCACCGTGCTCACCTGGGCCGCGGCGTCGACCACGCGGGTCGGCCTCGGGACCAGCGTCCTGGTGGCGCCCTACCGGCACCCGGTGGTGCTGGCCAAGTCGCTGGCGAGCCTCGACGCGCTGTCGGGCGGACGCGTGATCGCCGGCCTGGCCTCGGGCTGGATGGAGTCGGAGTTCCGCGCCCTCGGAGTGCCGTTCCATGAGCGCGGGCGGCGCACCGACGCCGCCATCGCGGTCTGCCGTGAGCTCTGGGGCGGGGCGCACGAGTTCACCTGGCTCGGCGAGCGCATCGGCGACGTCGAGCTGGCGCCCGGCCCGGCCCGGCCCGGCGGGCCGCCGATCTGGATCGGGGGCGACTCCGTCGCCGGCCTGCGACGCGCGGCGCGGATCGGCGACGCCTGGCACACCACGATCCACGACCCCGGGCCGCTGGCGGAGCGCATCGCGACCCTCGGGCAATTCGTGGACGAGGCGGGCCGCAGCCGCGCCGACGTGATCGTCTCGGTGCGCGCCTACGCTGACAGCGCGGGTATGGCGGCCCTGGCTCCGCGTCTGCGCGACCTCGGCGTCGACCACGTGCTGGTCACGCTGCCGAGGTTCTCCACGGAATCGTTCGGCCCCGAGGTGGCCGCCCTGCGCAAGCTCGTCTACTCGTAGAAGGCGATCGTCGCGAGCACGACGTAGAGGCCCATCAGCGCGTACCCCTCGAACTCGGACGCCTCGCCGTCGCCGGTCACCTGCCAGACCGCGATGGCGGTCAGGGCGAGCGCGCCGGCGTAGATCGGCTGGGTGACGAAGGTGAGCGAGTTCTCGAAGAAGGCCGAGATCAGCACGAGGGCGGGGAACAGGAACGCCGCGATCTGGGCGACCGAGTTCTTGACCACCGACACGGCGAGCTCCGATTTGCCCTTGTAGGCGAGCACCACGCTCACCACGTGCTCCACCGCGTTGCCCGCGATCGCGACGATCACCAGGCCGATGAACGCCTTCGACAGGCCCAGCTCCCGGGCGGTCCCGTCGATCGCGTTGACGAAGTACTCCGAGATGAAGGCCGCGCCGAGCCCCGCGACGCTCAGCAGCACCAGGGCGGTGCGGAAGCCGAGGTCCCCCTGCATGTCGCCGGGCTCGCGCTCGACGTCGCCGCCCTGGCGCAGGTAGGAGGTCACCCACACGCCGTAGACCACCAGCAGCACGATCGCGCCGGTGATCGAGATGGCCTCCTGGTGCCGGCTGGCCCTGTCGCCGATCTGGTTCGAGAGTCCCAGCAGCACGATGATGAACACGGCCAGCAGCAGGAGGGTGGCCGTGTCGTTGGGCAGCCCGCGACCGAAGCGCATCACGCCGCTCGGCGCGCGCCTGGCGCCCACCGCGAGCGTCAGGCCCAGCACGAGCAGCGCATTGGCGAACAGGGAGCCGAGGATCGAGGTCTGGGCCACCACGATCTCGCCGGCCGACAGCGCGAAGAGGACCACGAACAGCTCGGGCAGGTTGCCGAGCGTCGATTGCAGCACCCCGGTGACCGCCGGCCCGAAGCGCTCCCCCACCGCCTCGGTGGCGAAGGAGATGATCCACGCCAGTCCGCCCAGCGACACGCCGCCGAGGATGAATACCGCGACATCGGATCCGCCGCCGTAGTGCAGCGCGGCGGTCACGAGACTCAGCGCCGCCACCGCCCCGAGCGTTGCCAGACGCATCGGGCTCAACGCGGATCGGGGTGCGCTCTCATCCATGTCCGGATGAGGCTATCGGTCATGTGGTCCTTGCTAACGTTGGCGCTTCGCCGACGACGGGCGCTCCGCGCCGCTGCACCAACGGCCCCGACGACGCCGTCGTCAAGAGACGACACTCGGAGAACGCATGACGACGACCGCCGCGCCGAACACGACCGACTTCAAGGTCGCGGATCTCTCGCTGGCCGACTTCGGCCGCAAGGAGATCCGTCTCGCCGAACACGAGATGCCGGGCCTGATGAGCATCCGCGAGGAGTTCGCCGATCGGCAGCCGCTCAAGGGCGCGCGCATCACCGGCTCGCTGCACATGACGATCCAGACGGCCGTGCTCATCGAGACGCTCACCGCGCTCGGAGCCGAGGTCCGCTGGGCGTCGTGCAACATCTTCTCCACCCAGGACCACGCCGCCGCCGCCATCGCCGTCGGCCCCGATGGGACGCCCGAGGCCCCGGCCGGTGTCCCCGTCTACGCCTGGAAGGGCGAGACGCTCGAGGAGTACTGGTGGTGCACGGAGCAGGTGCTGGCGTGGCCCGACGGCGGCGGCCCCAACATGATCCTCGACGACGGCGGCGACGCGACGCTGCTGGTGCACCTCGGCAAGGAGTTCGAGGGCAAGGGCTCCGTTCCCGACGACGGCACGGCCGGCTCCGAGGAGTTCAAGGTCATCCTCGGCACCCTGCGCCGCTCGCTGCGCGAGGACCCCACCCGCTGGACGCGGATCGCCGCCGGCATCAAGGGCGTCACCGAGGAGACCACGACCGGCGTGCACCGCCTGTACCAGCTGGCCGAGAAGGGCGAGCTGCTGTTCCCGGCGATCAACGTCAACGACTCGGTGACCAAGTCGAAGTTCGACAACCTCTATGGCTGCCGGCACTCGCTGATCGACGGCATCAACCGCGCCACCGACGTGATGATCGGCGGCAAGACGGCCGTCATCCTCGGCTTCGGCGACGTGGGCAAGGGCTGCGCCGAGTCGCTGCGCGCCCAGGGCGCCCGCGTGGTCGTCACCGAGATCGATCCGATCTGCGCCCTCCAGGCCGCGATGCAGGGCTACCAGGTGGCCACCCTCGACGACGTCGTCGAGAGCGCCGACATCTTCATCACCTGCACCGGCAACCAGGACATCATCACCGCCAAGGACATGGCGCGGATGAAGCACCAGGCCATCGTGGGCAACATCGGCCACTTCGACAACGAGATCGACGTGGCCGGCCTCGCCGACTACCCGGGCATCACCAAGATCAACATCAAGCCCCAGGTGGACGAGTGGGCCTTCCCCGACGGCCACACGATCATCCTGCTCTCCGAGGGGCGCCTGCTGAACCTGGGCAACGCGACCGGGCACCCGTCGTTCGTGATGTCCAACTCGTTCAGCAACCAGACGATCGCGCAGATCGAGCTGTGGACGAAGAACGACGACTACGAGAACAAGGTCTACGTGCTTCCCAAGCACCTCGACGAGAAGGTCGCGCGCCTTCACCTCGACGCCCTCGGCGTGCGCCTCACGACGCTCACCGAGGAGCAGGCCGACTACATCGGAGTTCCGGTCGAGGGCCCCTACAAGCCCGACCACTACCGCTACTGAGTGGCGGCCACCCCGGTGCCCTCGGGCGCCGGGGTGGCGGGTGGACGACTGCCTTGTGACGTACTGGGTAGGGTTTGCAACACCGTGGAGCCTCTGCCCGCCCCATCGGAGCTCGCCACCCCGGATCCCGCGAGCCCGGCGATTCGGCTCCGCGAGGTCACGAAGCGTTTTCGCGGAGCGGACCACGCCGCCGTCGATTCGCTGAGCCTCGATGTCCCCCGCGGGTCGATCGTGGCCCTCATCGGGCCGTCCGGCTGCGGCAAGACCACCACGCTGCGGATGATCAACCGGCTCATCGAGCCCACATCGGGCTCGATCGAGATCGAGGGCGCCGACATCACCCGGCAGCCGCTCGCGCCGCTACGCCGCGGCATCGGCTACGTCATCCAGCAGGTGGGCCTGTTCCCCCACCGCACCATCAAGCAGAACATCGCGACGGTGCCCAAGTCCCTCGGCTGGGACAAGCAGCGCACCGACGCCCGCATCGACGAGCTGGTGGCGCTCGTGGGCCTCGATCCCTCGATGCTGGCCCGCTACCCGGACGAGCTCTCGGGCGGACAGCAGCAGCGCGTCGGGGTGGCGCGCGCGCTGGCCGCCGATCCGCCCGTGCTGCTCATGGACGAGCCCTTCGGCGCCGTCGACCCGATCGTGCGCGGGCGCCTGCAGGATGAGCTGCTGCGCCTGCAGGAGATGGTGCACAAGACGATCGTCATCGTGACCCACGACATCGACGAGGCGATCAAGCTCGCCGACCGCGTCGCGCTGCTCAACGTGGGCGGCATCGTCGAGCAGTACGCGCCGCCCGACGAGATCCTGGCCGCGCCGGCGTCCGCGTTCGTCGAGCAGTTCGTGGGCCAGGACCGCAGCAGCAAGCGCCTCGGGCTGGCGCGGGTGGCCGACCTCGATTTCATGCGCGGCCCGGTGGTCGAGGTGCAGGCCTCGGTGGAGGAGGCCCGCGAGGCGATGTCCGACTACATGGCCACCTGGCTGGGCGTGGTGGACGACGATGTCTTCCTCGGGTGGATCGACGGCGAGGACATCCACGACGACTCGGTGCTGGCCGAGCTGCCGCGGGCGCGGCCGGCCGCCCAGGTGAATCCCTCCAGCACCCTGCGCGAGGCGATGGAGATCATCATGACCTCGAGCACCTCGGTCGCCGTGATCGACGACGACGGGCGCTTCGGCGGCGTGGTCACGCTGGAGCAGATCCGCTCCTACCTGGCCGAGGGCGTCGCGGAGCGGGTGGCGTGATCGCGCTCCTGCCCGCCGCGTCCGACCCCAACCCGCTGCTCAAGTGGAGCTACGTGACCGGGCAGTGGGACGACATCCAGGCCGCGCTCGTCACCCACATCGAGCTGACCGTCCTCGCCGTCGGGCTGGGCCTGGTGCTGTCGGCGCTGCTCTCGGCGCTGGTGCTCAAGTACGACTGGGCCCATGGTCCGATCACCGGGCTTCACCGGCTTCCTCTACACCATCCCCAGCGTCGCGGTGTTCGGGCTGCTCTCGCCCTACACCGGCTTCTCGAAGCTCACCGCCCTGATCGCGCTGGTGGGCTATTCGCTGCTCATCCTGGTGACCAACATCGTGGCCGGCTTCCGCGCGGTGCCCCGGGCGGTGCTGGACGCCGCCGACGGCATGGGGATGTCGCCCACCAAGCGCCGCATCTCGGTCGAGCTGCCCCTGGCGCTGCCCTACATCTTCACCGGCCTGCGGATCGCCACGGTCACCACCGTCGGGCTGATCACGGTGGCGTCGATCATCGGCCAGGGCGGCCTCGGCAACCTGATCCTCGATGGCCTGCGCCGCACCTACTGGACGCCGATGGTGGTCGGCGCGGTGCTCTCGGTGGCCCTGGCCCTTGTGCTCGACCTGATCCTCTTCCTGATCGGCTGGGCGGTCACGCCCTGGGCCCGCCGGGGGCACGCGCGATGAGCGCCCTGTTCCTGCCCGCCCAGGTCGCCGACACCAGCACCGTCAGCGTGTGGACATGGTTCACGACCGGCGAGACCTGGACCGGCGACGGCGGCATCCTCAGCTCGCTGGCCGACACGCTCACCCTCGTGGCCATCGTGATGATCATCTCGGTGGTGATCGCGGTGCCCCTCGGGGCGCTGCTCGCCCACTACCGGCGCGGCGAGCTGGCGGCCACCTGGACGCTCAACGTGGGGCGCGCGATCCCCACCTTCGCGATCGCCGGCCTGCTGGTGCCGATCTGCCTGCGCCAGGGCTGGGGGTTCGAGCCATGGCCGATGCTCGTCGCCCTGACGATGCTCGCGCTGCCGCCGATCTTCCTGACCACCTACACCGGCGTGCGGCAGGTGGATCCCGGCGCGGTCGACGCGTCCCGGGCCATGGGCTACCGCGAGCGCGACGTGCTGTTCCGCGTCGAGCTCGCGCTGGCCGTGGGCCTCATCTTCAGCGGCATTCGCGTCGCCGCCGTGCAGGTTGTCGCCACCGAGCCCATCCGGGCGTACCTCGGGGGAGACGGACTGGGCCGGTACGTCCGTGACGGACTGGGCCAGAACAACCGAACACTCCTCATCGGGGGAGCCATCCTCGTGGCCGGACTGGCGACGATCACCGGGTTGATCCTCGGTCTGATCGAGCGTCTGTTCCTGCCCCGCGGCGCACGACGCCTGAGACAGGTGCACAGCCAACGACTGGAAGGAAGCACATGAGAAAGCGGAAGGTGTTCGCGCTCGTCGCCCTCGCGGCGATCGTGGCGATGTTCGTCGCCGCCTGTGGCAGTGACAGCAGTTCATCGGACACGACGTCCACCGCGCCGTCGGGCCCCACGATCAAGCTTCGTGGCCAGGCCTTCAGCGAGTCGCAGACCATCACCGAGGTCTACGGGCAGTACCTCCAATCCAAGGGCTACGACGTCAACATCCTCACCGCGGCGGGCTTTCGCACCGAGGCGATCGACGGCTTGAAGAACGGCGACCTGGACATGGTCATCGACTACATCGGTGGCGACCAGGCGGCCCTCGCTCCCGAGGACGCCCCCTCCGGCGACCCGGCCAAGGTGAGCGCCACCATCACCCCGCTGTTCGCGAAGATCGGCGTCACGGTGCTCCCCTACTCGCAGGCCACCGACGGCGACGCCTTCGTGGTGCGCGGCGACTCCACCGCGACCAACATCTCCGACGTGAAGGGGCTCGACTACTCGTTCGGCGCCTCGTCGCAGTGCTTCACCCGGCCGCAGTGCTACCTCGGCCTCACCTCGCCGAAGATCTACGACATCACGTTCAAGAGCAAGAAGACCATCGAGTTCGGGCCGCTCCTCGGAGAGGCGCTGAAGGCCAAGCAGGTCGACTCGGTCGTCTGGAACACGACGGCCCCGCAGATCATGGCCGACGGCTTCAAGGTGCTCACGGACGACAAGGGCCTCTTCCCCGCCCAGAACATCGCTCCGCTGATCAACACGAAGGTGCTCGACGCCTACGGGCCGCAGCTCGCCACCGACATCAACGCGCTGAGCGCGAAGATCACGACCGACGACCTGCTCGCCTGGAACACCTCGACGGACATCGACAAGCAGGAGCCCGCCGACGTGGCCTCCGCCTGGTTGAAGACCGCCGGGCTGTAGTCGCCCCGCACTCCCCGGACCCCACAGCGGGTCCGGGGAGCGGGTTGCTATTGCGTGTCCTTGCGCCGCCGCTGGATCAGCAGGCGGTCGGCGACCGCGCCGAGGATCGCCGAGCCGATGATCACGTAGATCAGGCGCGAGCTGCGCTCGAAGAGGATCCAGTCCACCTGCACCCGCTCGCGGTTGAACAGGGCGAACAGGATCACCACCAGCACGATCACGCCGGCGATCACGATGCGTCCCGCGCCCTTCTCGTCGGGGCCTTGCGTGTCGGGGTGTGTCGCCATCGGTCTCTCCACGGATAGGGTGCGCGCGTGAGCTTGGCTTCGCGGAACCTGCCCTGACCCCTCTACTCGGGGGCATCGGCGCCGCCCTCGCGTGGACCGCGACCACGCTGTGCTCGTCGGCGTCGAGCCGGCGCATCGGTGCCGCCTCCACCCTGGCGTGGGTGGTGCTGTTCGGCCTGGTCATGGCCCTGCCCTTCGCGATCGTGGCCGGCTGGCCGCCGGGCCTCGACGGCGCCTCGCTGGGCTGGCTGGTCATCGCGGGCACCACCAACGTCGCCGGCCTGGGGCTGCTCTACACCGCCCTGCGCCGCGGCCGGGTGGGCGTCGTCGCCAGCATCGCCTCGACCCAGGGGGCGATCGCGGCGCTGATCGCGATCGCGACCGGCGAGCGGCCGGGCGCGCTCACCATCGTCGGCTTCGTGCCGGTCGTGCTCGGGATCGTCCTGGTCACCTACCACACGCGCGAGACCCACGACGACCCCGGCGATCCGCTCGGCACCACCGTCGGCCTGGCGGCATGCGCGGCCACGCTGTTCGCGGTCGGCCTGTTCGCGGCCGGCCGGGCCAGCGAGGCGGTGCCCGTCGGCTGGGTGGCGCTGCCGGCCCGCGTGGTGGGCGTCATGGTGCTGGTCGGGGCGCTGTCGGCGGGCATGCGGCCCCTGGTGCGGATACCGAAGGCCTACCTGGCGATCGCCACCGGCTTCTTCGAGGTGGTGGGCATCCTCTGCTTCGCCCTCGGCGCGCGCGAGGGGATCGCGGTCACGTCGGTGGTCTCGTCCCAGTTCGCCGCGCTCTCGGTGGTGGGCGCCTACGTCCTCTTCCACGAGCACCTGCAGCGGCGTCAGGTGGTGGGCGTGGCGATCCTCGCGGCGGGGGTGGCGATGGTGGCGCTGGGCGGCGCGTAGCCCGCCGCGCGCCGGGCGATGCGCCCGTGGCGCGCGATCTGGACGCAGCCGAGCAGCATCAGCGCGAGCATCGGCAGCAGCGCGGTCTGCAGCCCGTGCGCCGGGCCCATGGACAGCGCGCGGCCGACGGCCAGCTGGGTGATGACGGCGGCCGAGAAGCCACCGGTGTTGGCGAGCCCCGTGGCGCTGCCGCCGGCCTGGGCCGGGTTGCCCGCCCGGACGACGTCGAACGCGAACATCGACGACCCGCCGCAGACACCCGTGACGGCCAGGGTGGCGACGATCAGCCCGGGCGGCGGCGCGCCGCCGGGCCACAGCAGGGTGAGGGCCCAGAGGCTCGAGCCGAGGAGGGACAGGGCCAGCAATATCGGGCCCGGCCCCGAGCGCATGCGGCCGACGATGACGCCCATCACGGGGGCGCTGATGCCGAACATCGCGACGCTGACCAGCAGCCAGGCGCGCGCCGTGCCGGGCGCGACGCCCTGCGACTCGACCAGGTACGGATAGCCCCACAGCGCGGTGATGGCGATGAAGGGGCCCATCAGCCCGAAGTGGATCCAGAAGCCGCGTCGGGTGGCCGGCCGGGCCCAGCACTGGCGCAGCGTGCGCAGGATCGACTCGTGCCCCGGGGCACCCCCCGCGCCCGGCGCCGAGGCTCCCGCGGGCCGGTCGCGCAGCAGGGCCAGGCACAACAGCGCGAGGGCCGCGGTCAGGACCCCGCTGCCGACGAAAGTCGCCGTCCAGCCGATGCCGTCCAGCGACAGGCCCAGCGGAATCGTGGTCGCCAGCTGGCCGATCGCGCCGGCCATGCCCGTGAGGCAGGCGAGCAGCGCATACCGGCGCGCCGGGAACCAGTTCTGGGCGATGCGCAGCACCGACAGGAAGATGAAGGCGTCGCCCGCGCCGACCAGCGCGCGGCCGCCCAGGGCCAGCGGCGCCGAGGTCGCCAGCCCGAAGACGGTCTCGCCGACGGCCATCGCCATCAGGCCCAGGAAGAGCGCGTTGCGCGGCCCGATGCGATCGGTCGCGACGCCGGCCGGGATCGTCATCGACAGGTACAGGCCCAGCTGCAGCGCCGAGAGCGTGGCGATCGTGCCGGGCGCCAGATGGAAGCGCTCGATGGCATCGAGCGAGGCGACGCCCAGGCTCATGCGGTGGAACAGCGCGACCATGTAGAAGCCGGCCGCCAGTCCCCAGGCGACCCACGCCGCGCGGCTCCCTGCCATGCGTCTTGCATCCATGTCGCATACTTAACCACGACAACGGCGATTGCGCTAGAGATACGACATGGCACCATCCCGCCGCCCGCCCCCCGCCAAGGACCGCGCCTACGCCTACGTCAAGGAGCGCGTGCTCACCGGCGCCTACCCCGGCGGCGAGCTGCTCAGCGAGGGCGAGGTGGCCGAGGCGCTCGGGGTCAGCCGCACGCCGGTGCGCGAGGCGTTCCTGCTGCTGGAGGCCGAGGGCCTGATGCGCCTCTATCCCAAGCGCGGCGCGCTGGTGGTGCCGGTCTCGGCGCGGGAGATCGAGGACGTGATGGAGACGCGCCTGTTGGTGGAGCGCCACGCCGCGGCGAGCATCGCCGAGCGCCGCCCGCCCGAGACGGTCCGGCGCCTCGACGAGATCCTCTCCGGGCAGCGCGAGGCCCTCGACGCCGGCGACCAACCGGCCTTCGTCGAGCTCGATCGCGAGTTCCACCAGACGATCGTGGACGGAGTGGGCAACGCGATCCTGGCCCGCCTGTACAACGCCCTCAGGGACCGCCAGCGCCGCATGTCGGCAGCGGCCATCGCCCGCGATCCCGCCATCGCCGAGCAGTACCTCTCCGAGCACCGCGCCATCGCCGACGCCCTCGGCCGGGGCGACGGCGATGGCGCGCAGGAGCTACTTCAGCGTCACCTCGCGGGAGCGCGGGGGTTCCTCCAGGGGGGCGAGCTGCCCGACTGACAGCGCCCCGGAGAGCACGACGGCGATCAGCGGAACGCCGCTGTCGTGGTGGGTGAGCTCTGGTCGGGATATGTCGCGCGGGATGTCCGGCATGCGCCACCTCCGGTCGGTCGCGTGATCAGGTCTGCTCCGATCACGGTGAACCGACGGCCCGCGGGCCGGTATCGACACCCGGCCACATCGGCGCCGCCGGCACCCCTCCCGGATGGCAGGAATCCGACGATGAGCGGTAAATCGGATGGGGTGCCGCCCCGCCGGGTTCCGGGCCCGGGAGATCAGAAGAGCGTGATCGCCGTCCTGGAGAGCCTGAAGCCGTGACCGGCGGTGTTCCTGCAGGTCATGCCCGTCCGGCGCGACGTGCAGATCAGCTTCCGGCCGATCCTGATCGACCTGCCGTAGGCGAGCTTCCTGCGCCCATCGCCCGGCGTCGCCAGGGCGGTGTCGCCCGCGCAGAGGCCATGTCCGCGTCCCGTGCGGTTGACCTCGAAGGCCGATCCCCAGTCGAAGCGGCACGACTTCGGCCGCGTCGGGGGCTTCGCCGAGGTGGTGCGCACGTCGCAGCGCACGCTCGCCGAATTGCCGAGGCACCCGATGTTGGTGCTCGGCGACTGGAACTGCACCAGGGCCAGCGCGCTCGCGGCCGGGGCGAGCAGCGCGACGGCCACGAGGGCGCAGGTGAGGAGCGAGCGGCGTCCCATCGGGCGCCAGTCTGACACGGGCGGGCTCCTAGAGCGCGCCGGGATGCGAACCCGGCGCCATCGCCGCCCGCGAGGCCGCCTCACGCTCGGCCGCGACGCGATCGACGTGGCTCCACATGAGCAGCGCGGCCGCGGTGAGCAGGGTGAGCATCTGCTCCGAGGCCATGATCAGCGAGGCCCGGATCTGGTCGGCGTCCGGCGACAGCCCGAGCAGACGAACGGGCTGGTCGAGGTAGACCGAGTACAGGGGATCGCGCAGGAAGAGCACCTCCGAGACCACCATCCCGACCAGGAACAGGCCGAGGGCATATCCGGCGCGCTGCGCGTGGCTCATGCGGATGCGCGGCACGGTGCCGAGGATGTGCATCCAGACGCCCAGGCCCGCCGCGATCATCGTCAGGTGCTCGAGGTCGTGGATCAGCGGGTTCGCGAGCGCGCGGTCGTAGGCGTAGGGCACGTGCCAGCCGCACATGACCAGCGACCAGGCCGCGAAGGCGACCCAGGGGCGCCCCAGCACCCGCAGCACCGCGCGCGGGCGGGGCCGGCAGAGCGCGCGAAGGGCGGGGCGCGGCACCACGAACAGGGCGAGCGGGCCCATCACGCCGAGGGTGAGCAGCAACGGGCCGACGTCGCCGATCAGCATGTGCTGGGTCATGTGCGCCGACAGCAGGTACTCCTCGCCGACGTGGTCGAGGGGCGACACCAGCGCGAGGCCGATCACCGCCAGGCCGGCGGCGAAGGCGGCGGCCCGCGGCAGGCTGGCGAGGTCGGGACGGCCCCGGCCGCGCAGGCGCAGCCACCCTGCGGCGTAGAGCAGTGCGACCGCCGCGATGCCCGCCAGCACGAGCGGGCTGGGCCCCCACACGGTCCAGGGGTCGCCGCCCTCGCCCACGTGGGCCGCGAGGATCACCTGGGCCGGCTCACGGGCCCGACCCGCCGGTCAACGAGGATACGAAGCTCGCGACGGCCGTGATCTGGTCGGGGGTCAGCTGCGAGCCGAAGGCGGGCATCGCGCCCTTGCCGGCGGTCACCCGTGCCACGACCAGTTCGTCGCTCGGCTTGGTCTGGTCGAGGTTGGGGCCCACCGTGCCCGTGGCGCCGGCCGCGGCGAGCGTGTGGCAGCCCCCGCATCCGGAGGCCATGAACACCTGGAGCCCGGCGGCGTCGGTGGCGCCCCCGCCCGTGGCCGGTGTCGTCGTGGGCGGCAGGAAGGCGGCCGTGGCCTCGTCCTGGTTGATGCCCCCGATCGCCCATCCCGCGGCGGCCAGCCCGAACAGGGCGAGCAGGGTCACGACGATCGCGAAGCCCTGCAGGCCGGCGCTGGTGTAGCGCGGCTTGGCCACGCCGAGCACCTGGCGCTGGGTGCCGGAGCTGGTGCGGCCGCGCAGGGTCTGGACGACGTTCCACACCAGCAGCAGCTGCGCCAGGGCGAGCAGGATCACCAGCGGGATCGAGGCGTCGGTCAGCTGGTCGTACTGGCCCGGGAGCACCGCGAAGCGCCGCGGCGCGCCCTCGAGGCCCTGGATGATCCAGATCACGCTGATCGCGGTCGCGGCGAAGAAGGTGACGAAGATGTGCCACATGCCCATCCGGTCGCTGTAGAGCGGCCGGCCCAGGAGCTCGGGCAGGAAGGCGTAGAGCGCGGCGAAGACCACGATGCCGATGTTGAGCAGCGCCATGTGGTGGAAGTGCCCCACCACCCAGAGCGTGTTGTGGACGAAGCTGTCCCAGGCGATCGTCGCGTTGACCACGCCCGACAGCCCCGCAAGCAGCCAGCTCACCAGGCCCAGGAACAGACCCGTGCTGGCCGCGTTCCAGGTCCACCGTGAGCGGAAGATCGTCATGCCCAGGCTGTAGAGGCTGAGCGCCGAGACGATCGTGAGCGCGAAGGTGATCGGCTCCATCCCGGTGTTGATGGCCGCCTGGATCCCGTTGGGGTAGTCCAGGTAGAGGTGGTGCGCCCACACGGTGACGTTGGCGATCACGGCGATCGTCCACCCGACGGCGATGATGTTGCCGGCCACCAGCGGCCGCTTCGCGTACCTCGGCACCAGCAGGTAGTAGATGGCGACCGCCGGGAAGAGGAGCAGGTAGACGACCGGGTGGCCGAACCACCAGAGCACGTTCTTCGCCAGCAGCGGATCGACCGAGACGCTCGGCCAGAAGGACTCGATGATCATCTCGACCAGCAGCACCGCCAGCGGCAGCGTCGCGATGATCATGTCGATGGCGATCACCGTCAGCGGGATCACCGGATAGGGCACCGGCCGGGCGGTGGCGAACTTCTTCGGCCAGAGGATCCCGAGGCCCATCGCGGCGCCGAGGCGGTTGGGCCCCGAGCGGTCCGATCCCAGCCCGGGCCCGGTCACCACGACGATGATGGCGACGCACCAGACGATGATCGCCAGGCCCACCAGCAGCACCGAGGCCGCGAAGGCCGCCGTCACCCAGTCGCCCCACTGCCCGGCCGAGTTGAAGGGCAGCGGGTAGAGGAACACCCACGAGCCGGCGAAGCCGAACACCAGGGTCGTGACGACCACGCCGCCCACCCCGACGACCATCAGCCACCACGCCGCCCGGGCGAGCGTGGCGCCGAGCCGGCCGATCGGGAAGCCCACCTCGTTGAGGACCCACCACGCGAATCCCATCACGGCGAAGGCGGCCCAGCCGACGAAGGCCCCGAGGCCGTGGGCGGTCATGACCGCGTAGAAGGTGTTGCTGTCGAGCCGGTAGATGTCGGCCTGGCTCTGACGCAGGGCCGCCCCCAGGAGGCCGGCCACCAGGAAGATCACCGTCGAGGCCAGCACGTACCAGAGGGTCAGGGACTTGGCGACGGCGCGCGCCGCCGGATCCGAGACCGGCGTGTACTCCCAGTCCTGTCTCGCGACGTCGCTGCTCACGCGCGCACCTGGAAGGAGCTGATCATCTTGTCGTGGTTGACCCCGCAGAACTCGATGCAGACCACCTGGTAGCGGCCCGGCCGCTTGAACGTGTAGACGATGTGGCTGGTCGTGTCGGGTATGGCCTGGATCTGGAACAGCAGCACGTTGTCGCTGTTGTAGACCGCGAAGCCGTGGGTGACGTCGGCCGCCGTGACCGCGAAGCGCACCGGCACCCCCGCGGTGATCGTGTTGGGCGTGATGGTCCAGGCGAACTGCTGGCCGCGCACCGACACGTCCTGCTGGCCGCGCGCGGCGGCGTTGTCGCCGTAGGGGATGAACGTGAGGGTCGCCAGCAGCAGCACGCCGAGCGCCGCGACCGCGAAGATGAACCAGCCCTTCTCGCGGTGCGCGAGCTTGCCGGTGTCCGGCGCGTCGGTGCGGGGCTTCTCGAACGAGTGCGTCGAGTGCCAGATCCACAGGATCGCGACCAGCGCGAGCACCACGACGGCCGCGTAGGCGATGGCGATGGTGAGCGCTGTCGGGTTCACGTGCCCGTTCTATGCACGACATTTCGGCGCCGCAAGCCCGAAGACCCCTCAGGCGCGCAGCACCCGTAAGTATCCGCACAATACCCGCGGACAAGCGGCAAGGCCACGGCGGCAAAGCCCCCTTGTGTGGCAGGCTGGCGGTGTGCAAACGCCGCCGCTCCGCCGCCTGTGGCGTTACACCGACCCGCACCGGGCGCGCGTGGTGTGGGCCACCCTGCTGTCGATCTCCAACAAGGTGTTCGACGTCTTCCCGGAGCTGCTCATCGGCGCCGCGATCGACGTCGTGGTCAACTCCGGCGACTCGTTCATCGCCGACCTGACCGGCATCGAGAGTCGCTGGGGCCAGCTGGTCGCGCTCGCCATCGTCAACGTGCTCGTCTGGTTCGCCGAGTCGGCTACCGAGTGGGGCTACATGGTGCTGTGGCGCAACCTGGCCCAGACCGTCGAGCACGAGTCGCGCATGGACGCGTACACGCACGTGCAGGACCTGGAGCTCGGCTACTTCGAGGACCAGAGCACCGGCGGCCTGATGTCGGTGCTCAACGACGACGTCAACCAGCTCGAGCGCTTCCTCGACGTCGGCGCCCCGGCGATCATCGGCCTGGTGGTCAACGTGATCCTGGTCGGGATCATCTTCCTCGTCGCCTCGCCCCTATTGGCGCTGATCGCATTCGCGCCGGTCCCCCTGATCGTCTGGGCCTCGCTCATCTACCAGCGCAAGCTCGAGCCGAGATACCGCGGGGTGCGCGACCAGGTCGGCGTGCTCTCGGGCACCCTCGCCAACAACCTCGGCGGCATCGCCACCATCAAGGCCTTCACTGCCGAGACGCGCGAAACCGAGCGCGTCGGCGGCGAGTCGGCCGCCTACGCCGAGGCCAACGCGAACGCGATCCGCCTCTCCTCCGCATTCGTCCCGCTGATCCGCGTCGCCATCCTCGCCGGCTTCACCACCACCCTGCTGATCGGCGGCAACATGGTGATCAACGGAACCCTCAACGTCGGCCTCTTCTCGGTGCTGGTGTTCATGACCCAGCGCCTGCTGTGGCCGCTCACGAGGCTCGGCGAGACCTTCGACCTCTACCAGCGCGCCATGGCCTCCACCCGGCGCATCTTCGGCCTGCTCGACGTGGAGCCCACGATCGTCGAGGGCCCCGCGATGCTGCCGAAGCCCGTCCAGGGCGCCGTCCGGTTCGACGACGTCCGCTTCCGCTACAACACCGGCCCCGAGGTGCTCCACGGCCTCGACATCGACGTCCCCGCCGGAGAGACCCACGCCGTCGTCGGCCTCACCGGAGCCGGCAAGAGCACGATCGTGAAGCTCCTGCTGCGGCTCTACGAGGCGAACTCCGGGGCCGTCACCGTGGACGGGGTGGACGTCCGCGAGCTCACCTTCGCCGACCTGCGCGGAGCGATCGGCCTGGTCTCACAGGACGTCTTCCTCTTCGACGGCACCGTCCGCGAGAACATCGCCTACGGCGACCCCCACGCGACGCTTGAGCAGGTCGAGAACGCGGCCAGACTCGCCGAGGCCCACGACTTCATCGCCGCCCTGTCCGACGGCTACGACACGCTGGTGGGCGAGCGGGGCCAGAAGTTGTCGGGAGGGCAGAGGCAGAGGTTGTCGATCGCTCGCGCGATCGTTCGGGATCCCGCGATCCTTGTGCTGGACGAGGCGACGTCCTCGGTGGACAACGAGACCGAGGCGGCGATCCAGCGGAGCCTTGAGATGGTTTCCAAGGATCGGACGACCCTGGTGATCGCGCACCGGTTGAGCACGGTGCGGCATGCGGATCGGATCCATGTGCTGGAGAACGGAGTCGTCGCGGAAGCCGGAACGCACGATGATCTCGTTGCCCTAGGTGGTCTGTATGCGGCCTTGTGGAGAGTTCAAACGGGCGAGGCGGCCCGAGTGGTCTAGTTGTGCGACTGACGAAGGACGCTTACGCCGGGGTAGTGGTCTTCTGGCTTCTGGCTCCGCGGTGCGCGTCCGCGAGACGAACGGCGACCGGGGGTCTCATCGCGGCAGAGGCGGATACACGTGCCCGCTTCAGCAAGAGGGCCTTCAGGCGAGGATCGGAGTCCCCAACACCCGGCTGGTGACGCATGCGTCCGAGGCGACGCGTCAAGGCGTCGTATTCCTCGGCCTCATCGGGAAGGAGATCCACTGCAACGTTGACCAGGTCGAACGGGGTAATGATGCCGTCTGCGCCCGCATCGTTGACCGTGTACGAAAAGACGACCCCGCCGAGTTTGGGTTCTATGATTTCCGAGAAGGCATCGTCGTACTCCCGAAAAGGTGTAGCCGACATTCCGAGTGTTGCGATGTGCGGGCCGTCTAGTGCCGCTGCGTTGGAGTTGCTTCCCGCGCGGTGACACTCATCGACGATGAGCATTGTTGGATGCTCGTTTGACACCTTGGGCGCGGCCCACCGTGCGGTATTGATCACCATGAGATTGAATAACGGCACCACACTTGGTCGAGACTGACCAGACCAGGTGCCAATCTCCTCATCGTGCAGGCCTAGCTCAGCCTGGATACTCACGTACCACTGATCAAGGAGCGCTTGAGTAGGTACGACCACAACGAACTTAGCATCGGGGTGCAGCGTGGAGACGGTAGCGGTGCACATCTCAGCAAATACCGTCTTGCCCCCCCCAGTAACCACTTCTACAACACCCCGGTATCCCGCGCTGACCCACTTTGTGAGGGCGGAGGTCTGCCAAGCGCGTGGTTGGAGTTTCAGGGACAGCAAAGTGGCAGGTCTACGCTTGTGGGCGTCAGCCAGTCCGCCTGGCTAGAGATACACCCAGCGTCGGGCATCACTCCTCCGGGCTCAGAGAGCACTCGTCAAGATTAGAGGACGCCCCGGACGTGCCCTGCATTCGAAACCGACTGGGTGGGCCCTGAATCCGCGAGGAATGTGGGAGGCGCAGAGGGTACTCGTAAGTCGGCTCGGAGCACCCGCTGAAGAACGGAGCCTCCGCCTCCCCGCACGTCAGCGATCTGTGCCCGCAACTTCCGCATCTAGGGGACACCTCCGCCAGGCGCCACCCCGTTCAGGTCCGCGACCACCCGGCGTAGTTCGGCCGACAGGGGGGACCGGGGCATACGGTCGGCGAAGACTTCGCTGAGGACGCGGTAGTACCAAGGAGTATCCGCATCCCGGTTGAACCGACTCCACAGCTCATCCCCGAGCACTCGGTAGTCCGCCAGGATCGCCCGGCAGTTGTGCACCTTGTCGGCGAGCGACACCCGCAGCACCCCCCGATCCGTCTCCACGGCCAACCGCGCCAGATACGCCTCCTTCCTCTCCCGCCAAGGCGGCTTTGGGGTCTCGAACGTGTCGCTGCACGCCGCCACGATCTCCGCCACCCGCTCCCCGAACCGCACCCTGATGTCCGCGAGCCGCCCCTCCCCACCCACGTCCTCGGCCGCGTCGTGGAGCAACGCAGCAATCGCCTCATCCTCCGACAACTCCCCCGCCGCCGCCCCGTCCTCGATCACCAACCCGGCCACCGCCAGCAGGTGGGCGACGTAGGGAATCTCGGTCCCTTTGCGCCGCTGGTGGGCGTGGACCACGCAGGCGTAGGCCAGGGCGGCCTCGAAGCGGGGCCCGAGTTCGCCTATGGCGCGATCTGCTCCGCGTCGGCGCAGGTGGCGGGGGGCACGATCGCCTCGGTCCACTCCGCGCCGGCGGGGCCTTCGGACCCGGCCGGGTACTCCTCGAGGGGCGGGTTGCCCTTCGCCCACTCGGCGAGGATCGGCTCGACGATGCGCCAGCACTCCTCGGCCTCGTCGCCGCGGATGGAGAGGGTGGGGTCGCCGTGCAGCACGTCGAGGATCACCCGGCCGTAGGCCGTGACGTCCTGCGGGGCCAGGTTGCAGACCAGCGTCACCGGCTCGAGGTCGAAGAAGTCGCCCTCGCCGTTGATGGCCACGTGCAGCTCCAGGCGATCCGGGCTGAGGGCGAACATCAGCACGTTCGACCGGGGAGCCTCCTGCTGGCCGAAGGTGAGGTGCGGAGCCGCGCGGAAGCGGATGGCGATGTGCTGGCGCAGCCCGCCCAGGGCCTTGCCGGTGCGCAGGACGAACGGGACGCCCTGCCACCGCGGGCTGTCCACGTGCAGGGTGACGGCCGCGAAGGTCTCGGTGCCCTTGGAGGCGTCGATGCCGAGCTCGTCGGCGTAGCTGGGCACGGGGCCGTCAGCGGCGGTGCCGGCGGTGTAGCGGGCGCGGATCGTCTGGGTGGCGATCTCGTCCGGCGTGGGGATGCGCACCGCCTTCAGCACCTCCACCTTCTTGTCGCGCAGGTCGTGCTCGTTGATCGTCTTGGGCCGCTCCATCGCGACGAGGGCCATCACCTGGAGCAGGTGGTTCTGGATCATGTCGCGCAGGGCGCCGGCGTTGTCGTAGTAGCCGGCGCGCCCCTCGAGGGCGAGGTCCTCGTCCCACACGATCTCGATCCGCTCCACGTGATGGCGGTTCCACAGCGGCTCGAACACCCGGTTGGCGAAGCGGATGCCCAGGATGTTCTGGACCGTCTGCTTCTCGAGGAAGTGGTCGATGCGATGGACCGCGCGCTCGGGGGCCGCCTTGGCCAGCAGCGCGTTGAGCCCCTGGGCCGACTTCAGGTCGTGGCCGAAGGGCTTCTCGATGACGATCGCCGAGTCGGCGGGCAGGCCGGCCCTGCCGATCGCCGTGATCGCGGCGCCGAACACCGGGGGCGGCAGCGCCAGGTAGATCACCGCCGGGCCCTCGCCCTCGGCGAGCGCTTTCGTGACCGCCGCAGGGTCGGCGGCGTCGCCGTGGACGAACGAGCAGGCGTCCGCGAGTGCCCTCGCGCCCTTCCTGGCGCTGGCGTCGCCGTGCGCGGTGACGGCGTCGAACACCCGCTTCTGGAAGGTGGCGTCGTCCCAATCGGGGCGATCCACGCCGACCAGGGTGAAGCCCTCGGGCAGCTTGCCCAGGTGCAGCAGGCCGGCGAGGCCGGGAAGCAGCAGGCGGGCGGCGAGGTCGCCGCCGGCGCCGAGCACGACCATGCGGCGGATCTCGATCGCGGGAGTGCCCATCCGCGCCAGCCTACCCTTCCCCGGAGCTTCGCGGAGATCACATCCCTCTCACTCATCGTGGCGGTGTCGGGCGCTCGCGGCGAGGCCGAAAAGGACGGTGAGTGCCCGTCGTCCTTGTCCCAGGAGTCCCGTCATGAAGCGTTCCCCGCGCCGCCGCGCAGCGGGCGCCGTCGCCTCGGCGATCGGCGCGCTCGCGCTGCTCGCCCTGTTCGCGAGCTCCGCGCTCGCCAGCGAGCCGGCCACTTTCCGGCTGCTCGGCTCGGCGCCCATCTATTCGTCGGTCCAGCTGCACAAGGCCGATGGGGGCACCGTCAATGTGCGCCCGGCCCGCTACCACTACCGCATCACCACCGCCTCGGGAGTGACCGAGACGAGTGGCAACTGCGTGGACCTGTCGCACTACATCACCACGGGCAAGGACTACCAGGTGAACCTGGAGAGCGCGGCCGATGACCCTGCCCTCGGGAACCCCTCGTTCCTGGCGGCCGGCTGGCTGCTGTCGAAGGCCGACGACCTGATCGCGGCCGCCGACGACCCGGCCCTCGAGGCCGGCGCCCTCCAGGTGGCCGTGTGGCAGCTCTCGGGGCAGGCGCGCGATCTGGACGCCCCCTCGGGCGACGCCGCGCTCAACGCGCGCGTGGCCGAGCTGCGCGCGGCGGCCGCAGGCATGAGCGTGCCCTCCGCGTTGGCGGTCTCCGTGGCCGGTGGCGACACCTGCCTCTCCACCGCCGCCGCCGTGACCGTGACGGGCACGCCCGGAGCGGTGGTGGACCTCGCGGTGACGGCGGGCTCCGGCACCATCAGCCCGGCCCAGGTGACGCTCGACGAGAACGGCGTGGCCCAGGCCCAGCTGCGCTCGGACGTGGTCGGTCAGGTGACCGTCTCGGCCACCACCTCGGCCCCGCTGCTGCTGCGGGCCACCAAGACCCCCGGCCAGAGCACCCCGCAGGACCAGCTGTTCGTGCGCCCGCGCACGCTCACCGAGACGGCCACCCACGGCTTCACGGACTGCGGCGTGGTGGTGTTCGGCCCGACCGGCCCCGGCCTCGTGGTGGCGCCGCCGCCGGTCGCGCCCGCCCCGGTGGAGCCCACCGAGCCGCCGCTGGTGATCTCGCTCGCGAGCCCGCGTCTGGCCGCCCCCGGCGGCGCGGCGGTGTACACGCTGCGCATCACCAACAACGGCACGCGCACCGCGCGCGGCGTGACGGTGGCTCAGAAGGTCAGCTCGGGGCTGGTGCCGGTGAAGGCGAAGGGGCCCAAGGGCACGAGGTCCGGCGTCCGCCGTCACGCCGCCCGCTGGAAGGTCTCGGCGCTGCGCGCGGGGCGCACCGCGACGCTCACCCTCAGGGTGCGCGTGGCCCGCGGCCTGGCCGGCAACATCAGCCATTCCACGGCCTCCGTGAGGGGATCCGGCAGCGCCCGCGCCAAGGATTCGGGCAGCACCGCGATCGTCCGCAAGGTCGGAAAGATCGAGCAGGGTTTCTGACCCGAACGTCGGAAAGTTCGCAAAGTGCCAGATCGGACATCACGCTCACCACGCTCTTGGCCGACGGGCCAAGGGCGGGGTGGCGTGACATCTGCCAACCTCACCTACCGGACGCATCGTGCCGATGTGTTCCGGACACCCACGTGAAGAGGGGGAACCGTTGAGCGCAGACGTCATCTTCGATCCCGCCGCGGAGCTCGAGCGGGCGACCAGCGACTACCTGGCCGTGTCCCGCAACTCGCACCTCTATGGCACCGCCTCGGACTACGAGGTGGCTGAGCGCCGTGCGTGGGACCGCATGGCCGAGGCCGCCGCAGCGGTAGAGGCGGCCGCCTCAGCGGCGTAGCCGGACCCCGGCTTCACGAGGTACCGACGGCCTGGATGCGCTCGCGCATCCAGGCCGTCGCTGTTCGTGCGTCGTCTGCGACCGAGGCGACCGCGCCGTCGGGACGCACCAGCACCGCTCCGCTGTCGCTGCCGAGCGCCTCGGCGATGCGATCGTCCACAACGGCCCGGGTGACGGTGAGCGGGAAGCCGTTGGGCCCGCCGAAGGTGTCGGGCGCCGCGTCCTTGGCCGCGTCCCCCAGCAGCACCAGCTCGGCCTCGGCCCCCGGTGAGAGCGGCCACACCGCTCCCGAGCGCGCCCCGTGGCGGTGGCCGGTGTCGTCGGCCAGGGGACCGTCGCCGTAGCTGACCGCCTCCTCGGTGAGGAAGGCGATGAAGTTGCGGCGCAGCACGGGCATCGAGAGCGCGATGGGGGCGACGTGGTCGCGGGCCAGGCGCGCGGCGCCGGTGGCCATCGCGGCCTTCAGCAGCAGCCCGGACTGCTTGACCACGGCCGCCCCGACCGGGTGGCGCTCGTCCTGGTAGGTCGCCAGCAGGCTCTCGGGCGCGGCGCCCCGTTGGACGAGGGCGATCTTCCAGGCGAGGTTGGCCGCGTCCTGCATGCCCGTGTTCATGCCCTGGCCGCCGGCCGGGCTGTGGACGTGGGCGGCGTCGCCCGCCAGCACCACGCGCCCGTGCACGTACTGGGCGACCTGGCGCTCGTTGACCCCGAAGTCGGAGGTCCAGTGCGAGGTGGTGATCTTCCAGCCGAGGTCGGTGTGGGAGTCGAGCACCGCCTGCACCTCCCCGGGCGTGAACGTGCTCGCCTCGCCCTCCTGGGCCCCGCCACCGAGCTCGGCGATCAGGCGCCAGCGGCCGGAGCCCATGGGAAAGAGGGCCGCGATGCCCCTGTTGACGCGGATCTGGATGCGGTGCTCGTCGAGCGCCGGCCCGGGGGCGATCTCGAAGTCGGCCAGCATCCAGCGCTGGGCGACCGTCTGCCCGGGGAACTCGAGGTTCAGGGTGTGGCGCGCGAGCGAATGCGATCCGTCGCAGGCCACCAGCCAGGGCGTGCGCATCTGCTCGGTCCCCTCGGGCCCGGCGATCTCGCAGGTGACGCCGTCGTCGTCGGTCGCGAAGCCGGTCAGCGCGGTGCGGCGCTCCACCCTCACTCCGAGCTCCTCGAGCCGGGTGAGCAGGATCCTCTCGGTGGCGCTCTGGGGGATCAGCACGCACGCCGGCGCGCCCTCGGGGTCGGAGGGGATCTCGACCTCGATCGTGCGCCCCGTGCCCAGGCGCAGCATCACCCCGTGCAGCACCGGGTGCTCGGCCGAGAAGCGGCCGGGCGGCAGGATCGGCGCGAGCGTCTCCATCGTCCGCTGCCACACCACGAGCGCCTTCGAGAGGTCGGTCGGGGCCTCGTCCCTGTCGATGATCCGCACCGGCGTGCCGTGGCGCGCGAGCATCAGCGCGGCCGTCAGGCCCACCGGTCCGGCGCCCGCCACGAGCACCGCCGACGTTGCGGAATCGGTCACTGACGATCCTCCGGGGCGCACGTTCTGGGCACGGACAGCGCGCAGTGTCTCGCGGCGGCCGTCAACCTGGCAACATCACCACATGGACTTCCTGCATTGGGACGAGAAGCCCACGGATCTTCGCGACCCGGTGATGATCAGCGCCTTCGGCGGATGGAACGACGCGGCCGCCGCGGCCTCGGGCGCCGTCGTCTACATCGGCGAGCAGTTCGGGGCCCGTCGCGTGGCCTCGATCGACCCCGAGGAGTTCTACGACTTCCAGGCCACCCGGCCGCTGATCGACCTGAGCTCGCCCGAGGGGTCGTCGATCATGTGGCCCGAGGTGGAGCTGCTGGTGGCGCGCCCGCCGGACGGCCCGCACGACCTGCTGCTGGTGGCCGGCGCCGAGCCGTCGATGCGCTGGCAGACCTTCTCGCGCGTGGTGCTGGACGCCGCCGAGTCGCTGGGCGTGAAGCGCGTCGTGATGCTCGGCTCCCTGCTCGCCGACGTGGTGCACAGCCACCCGGTGCGCCTCACGGGGATCTCCTCGGACCCCGCCTTCATCAGCGGCCTCGACTTCCGCGACCCGAGCTACGCCGGGCCGACGGGCATCGTCGGCGTGCTGCACCACTTCGCCGCCGCGCGCGGCATGGAGACCGTCTCCATCTGGGCGCCGGTCTCCCACTACGCCGCCGGCCTGACCAACTCCAAGGGCAGCCTCGCGCTGGTGCGCGCGCTCGACACGGTCGCCGGGGTCGGCGTGGACGTCGGCGAGCTGGAGGAGGCCGCCGCGGCCTTCGAGGGCCAGGTGGCCCGGGCCGTCGAGTCGGAGCCGCGCCTGCGTCAGCTGGTCGAGCAGCTCGAGGACGCCGCGGGCCGGGTGGAGGAGCAGAGCGACCAGGGTCCGCTGCCGACCGGCGACGAGCTGGCCGCCGAGCTCGAGCGATTCCTGCGGGAGCGCGACGACCCCGGCTGAGCCGGCGGGACGGGCTAGTGGCCCGCGGGCGGGGCCACGTAGTTCCAGAACCAGCTCTCGTCGCGGGTCTTCTCGGCCCCGCGGTACACCTTGCGCGTGTAGACGACGCGGAACGCGGTCCCGGCCGTCGGGTCCGAGGGCGTCGTGGTGGTGGTGACGCGCCGGCCGAGGCTCGCCGAGTACATCTTCACGGTCACCCCGGTCTGAGCGGCCGAGACCTTCAGCAGGATCGCGGCCGGCCAGTCGTTCTTCACCACGAGCTCGGGGCCGCCCCACGACACGGTCGCCTCGCGGCCGGGCGGGTAGCGGGTGATCCAGAACGAGTGCGGCGTGTGCGCCAGCAGGTCGAGCCCCGCGAAGAAGGACGCGTTGAAGACCGTGGTGGCCATCTGGCTCACGCCGCCGCCGACCGCGTCCTCCAGCTCGTTGCTGTTCTTGATCTGGGGGGCCTCCACGAAACCCCTGGCCTTGGTGCGCTCGCCGAGCGCCGTGTTGAGCGAGAACGTCGCGCCCGCGGGGATGATCGTGCCGTCCAGGATCTGAGCGGCGCGGGTGATGTTGACCACCCGCGGCTGGCAGCAGATGTAGGGCGTGGTGAAATCGCTCACCAGGGTGCGGATGCGCATCGCGCGGGCCTCGGCGGTGGTGCGGGACGGCGCCACCGCGACCACCGGCAGCCGCACGTCGGCGCGGCCCTTGTGCCCCACGATGCGCTTCGCGAGCCGCTTCGCATCGATCTTCCGGCCGTCGCGCGAGGGCGTGACGCTGACGCTCGTGCCCTCGACGGCGAAACCCGCCGACTCGGCGGATCGCAGGATCGGCGCGAAGGTGGGCCGCACGCGCGCCTCGATCGCCCGCGGGTCGAGCGCCACCGAGATGCCGCCGCTCTTCGAGGCCGGAAAGCGCAGTGCGGCGCGCAGCTGGGCGGGCGTGATGACCGCCTCGCGCCCGGCGGCGACGACCGACACCGAGTGGGCGGTGAGGGCGAGGGCCGCGTCGCGGGCGGCGGCGGCGTCGGCGTCGCTCACCGAGGGGGCCACGGGCGCGACCGGCACCGTGACGGCGTCCGGCAGCGTGGTGATGCGCCGCGTCAGCTCGACCGTGTCCACCGCCTCGCCGGGCCGGGCGGCGGTCATCACGATCGTGCCCCCCTTGACGCGCACGGTGGCGGCCCGGCCCGAGGTGTCCACCGCCTCGGCGACGGCGGTGCTGGCCGAGCGGGCGGCGGCCGGGCTGGCGCGGAACGTCAGGGGGACCTCGCGGGTCTGCTCGAGCCCGACCTCCGCCCGGATGCGGCCGAACAGGGACGGGTTCTTCACGGCCTGCTGCACGGCGAGCTGCGCGCGCGGCACCGGGGCCAGCCGCGAGTAGGGCACCTGGACGGGGAAGTCGGCGTCGCCCGGGCGCTCGATGGTGATGCTGCCCGAGGGCGCCCTCGCGCCCGCCAGCACGGCGCGCCGGGCCTCGTCGGCGCTCAGGCCGCCGACCGCGATGCCCGCGATCGAGACGCCCACGGGCACCCGGTCGGCGGGCGCGGTGAGCAGGCGAACGGTGACGATGCCGACCGCACCCAGCACCAGCACGAGGCCGGCGATCAGGGCGACGAGCGTCTCGGGTCGTCGCGGTCGGGGCAGGCGCACGACGCCCGAGTGTGCCAGCTCTCGCCCGCGCCCCCGAGCCGGGGGGTCGGGCGGCTACCTGCGGCCGGGCACCCGGTCGGTCACCAGGCCGCGGGCGCGGTCGAGGCCGCGGGCCAGCAGATCGTTGGCGCTCTGGCGCAGTTCGTGGCGGGCGACCAGGCGGTCGAGGTCGCGGCGCGTCTGCGCGGCGGCCACCCGCTCGCGGGAGCGCTCGTAGCGATCCACGGCCCGTGCGCAGCGGCGCGAGGTGGCCGGGTCGTCGCCCCGCGCGAGCGCGGCGCAGGCCCTCTCGGCCAGATCGTCCAGCATGCTCTCCGCCCGCAGGCGCGAGCGCTGGAGGGCGGCGCGGCGCCGTGCCGAGAGCCACACGATCCCGGCGGCCACCAGGCCGGCGCAGAGGAGCAGTTCCATCATCGGGGGATCGTACCGCAGAGTCTCACCCGCACGGACCCGACGAGACCGGGTGCAACCGCGCCGAGAGGGCGGTGCGAATCGCGCTCAGGGGCACCGCCGCCCCCGAGGATCCGTCCGCCGACCCGCCGAAGATCATCGCCACCACCTGGCCGGTCGCGTTGACGATCGGGCCGCCGCTGCTGCCGGGCCCGAGGGTGCCGCGGGTGACGACCACGCTGCGCACCGTGCCGCCCTGGCCGTAGGCGTTGGTCGTGACCACGGTGCGCGGTGGTGCGGCCGTGCCGGCGAGCGCGGTGAGCGGGCCGCCCTTGGGGTAGCCGAGCAGGGTCACCGAGATCGGGCCGGCCGGGGTCAGGCCGAGGGAGAGGGTCGGCAGGCCGAGACCCTCCACGCGCATCAGGGCGACGTCGTTGGTGGGATCCACGTAGACCGGCTCGGCGCCGAGAGAGGGTCGCCCGGCGATGGTCACGCGGGTGTCATTCTGGCCCGCGATCACGTGCGCGTTGGTCGCGACCAGGTCGTTGCCCACGACCCAGCCGGAGCCCTGCTTGATCAGGCCGCAGCCGCTGCCGCGCAGCTCCACCACGCTCGCGCGCGCCTGGCGCGCGCCGGGGCTGCGCGCCACCGAGGGGTCGGGCTCGGGGAGCGCCGCGGCGGGCAGCGGGATGATCGGGAACACGTCGATGCGCGCCAGCGAGCCCAGCACCTCGTCGGGCGGCGCGACGCGCAGGGCCGTGCTGAGGATGCGCGACTCGCGCACCTGGTTGCGGAACTCGACGGCGCGGTCGCCGGGCTGCAGCACCACCACGGCGGCCAGCAGCCAGGCCAGGCTCAGGCCGAGCGCCGCCCCCACGAACAGGCCGCCGCCGCGGTCCACGGCCCGGGCCGGCCCGCGCGCGACCGCGCGCCGCAGGGGGCGCGCGAGGGCCAGCAGCAGCGTCTGCACCAGCACCGCGCCCAGGATGGCGCCCGCGAGGGCGACCAGCGGCAGCCACTGCGACTCGCGCCCGCCCGGCAGCAGCACGGGCGCCAGGCGCGAGCCGGCGATGGCCCCCACCGCGAGGCCGGTCAGCGAGAGGATCTGCTCGAGCATCCCGCGCCCGGCCCCGAGCAGCGCCCAGACGGCGATCCACGCGACCACGATCCAGTCGAGCGCGGTCATGGCCCCGGCCGGGGCGCGCGCGGAGCGCGCGACCTACGCTGTGTCGGTCCTCGAGTGCGAGATGGGAGGCCCGGATGGCCCGCGGTGAACCGATGCACGTCGCGATCTGGAGCGACATCGCCTGCCCGTTCTGCAACGTGGCCCGCGAGCGCGCCGCCTGGCTCCAGCGCGAGGCCGACGCCACCGTCGAGTGGCTTCCGTACGATCTGCACCCCGAGTACCCGGCCGAGGGCATGGCCCGGGCGGAGCTGATGCGGCGCCTGCCGGCCGGCGCCGAGGACGCGGCGCGGCGCATCAACCAGGAGGCGGGGCTGACCTACAACCCCCACCCGGCGATCGTCCCCAACACCCGGCGCGCCCTCGAGCTGGTGGAGTGGGCCCGCGGGCAGGGCGCCCACGACGCGATGCACGAGCGGCTGATGGACGCCTACTGGGCGGAGGGGCGCGACATCACGGGCTGGGACGAGCTGGGGCCGCTGGTCGGAGAACTCGGCCTCGACGCCGCCGACGCCCGCGCCGAGGTCGATGCCGGCGCCTTCCGCGCGGCGGTCGAGGGGTCAACCCGGCTGGCTCAGGGTCACGGGATCACCGCGGTGCCGGCCTTCGTGCTCGACGGGCGCCTGCTGATCAGCGGCGCGCAGCCGCACGAGGTGTTCCGGCATGCGCTGCGCGAGGTCGAGGTCATGCGAGAGAAGGATGCCGCTCCCAGCAACTGAATGGCCGCCGGCCGGGTGTGGCGTGTCACGGGCTCGGCGCGGGCGGGTGCGGAGTGGTGTCCGGGCGGCGGGTCAGGATGATCGGGATTCGGTGAGCCAGATGGGAGGGTGAACATGCCGGCCGACCTCAATCGCGTGACCCTGGTGGGTCGTCTGACGCGTGACCCGGAGATGCGCCACACGGCGGGCGGGGACGCGATCTGCTCGATGCGGCTGGCCGTCTCCTCGCGTGCGCGCGACGAGGGGGGCAACTGGGGCGACCGCTCCAACTACTTCGACGTGACGGTCTTCGGCCGCCAGGCCGAGACCGCCTCCACCTACCTGGCCAAGGGACGGCGCATCGGCGTCAACGGCCGCCTGTCCTGGCGCGAGTGGCAGACCCAGGACGGCTCCAAGCGCCAGTCGGTCGAGGTGATCGCCAACGACGTCTTCTTCCTGGACAGCCGGGGCGAGGGCGGCGGCGGGGACGAGCGGCGGCAGCCCGTGAGCGACGACCTCGCGCCGGTCGGCGCGCCCGCGGCGCCCAGCCCGGTGGCGGCGGTGGAGGACTCGGACATCCCCTTCTGAGATGAACGTGGCCGTGCTCGGGGGGACCGGCCTGTCCGGGCGCGCGGCGATGGCGAGCCTGGAGCGCTCGGGGCACCGGGCGTTCGCGCTCTCCCGGGCGTCGGGCGTCAACGCCGTGACCGGCGAGGGCCTCGACAGGGCGCTGGCCGGCGTCGATGTGGTGATCGACTGCTCCAACCTGCCCGCGGGCGACCTGGAGGAGGCGCGCACCCACTTCGGCGCCGCGACCCACAACCTGCTCGCCGCCGGGGAGCGCGCCGGAGTGGCGCACCACGTGCTGTTGTCGATCGTCGGGGTCGATCGGATCGCCGGGCCGCCCCACTACGAGGGCAAGCGCCTGCAGGAGTTGCTCGTGGAGGCCGGCCCGGTGCCCTTCACCGTCCAGAGGGCGACGCAGTTCCACGAGTTCGGCGAGATGGTCGTGGGATGGACCTCCGACGGCGAGGTGGCCAGGGTGCCCCCGGTGCGGGTCCAGCCGGTCGCGGTGGCCGACGTGGGCGACGTGCTGGCCGAGATCGCCGCGGCCGCCCCCGCGGGGCGCGCCACCGACCTCGCCGGACCGGAACCCCAGGACCTCGCCGCGATGGCCCGGCGCACGATGCGGGCGCGGGGCTCGGCGATCCGGGTGATCGCCGGCTGGGAGAGCGGGTTGTTCTCTGCGGACACCCCCGCCGACGCGTTGATGCCCGGTCCGGAGGCCCGCCTCGGGCCCACGACCTTCGACGCATGGCTCGCCGCGATCAGCGCCAGCGGCGCGTGAGGATGCGGGCCTTTCCGGCGGTGGGGTTCCAGCGGGTGACGTAGGCCGTCCGGCGGCCGAGGGCGGTGGTCCAGAGGATCCGGCTCGGGCCCCGCAGGCGGGCCAGAGTGCGCACCGGGCCCCCCGTGATGCGGCGCAGGTGCAGGTACGAGACCGAGGCCGCCTGCTCGACCCAGAGGATGTGGCCGGAGGCGAGCGACGGGTTGACCTGCAGGCCGGAGACCGACGCGGCGATCAGCTTGGAGCGGCCGTAGCGGTAGCCGGCCACCGCCGCCAGGCGGATCTGCGACCTGCGTCCCGCCGCGACGTGCCAGGCGATGACGCCGCGGCGCAGCGCGGGGCGCCCCAGATCGACCGTCGGGGCCGCCTTCGCGATGAGCCGGGTGCGCCCGGTGATGAGGTCGGTCAGCTGCAGCCGTAGGCCGGCGCCGGAGCGCACGTAGGCGAGGTCGGGCCAGTCGAGGGCCGGCTTGCTCAGCGCGCCGTCGACCCGGGCCACCTGCTCGCCGGTGGCCCAGCGCACCACGCGGATGCCGGTGGCATCGACATAGGCCAGCAACGGCCCGTCGAGGGCGGGCGAGCGTGCGTCCGGGAAGGTCACCGACGGCCGGTGGGGGGGACGCACGACCACGCTCGGGGCGCCCGCGCGCAGTAGGCCGACGGCCGTCCCGAGGCCCCACGCGGACGGGTCGTAGGAGCCCGTGAGGGTCGTCTGCTGCGCCGCGGCCGGTCCGGTGGTCGCGAGGGCCGTCGCCACCGCCGCGGCCACGAGCGCGACGCGCCTCAGCACGGCACCGCGGTGTCGATGTAGAGCACGCAGAACACGCGGCGCCCCGGGCGGCAGTAGCCCACCAGGGCGGCGTCGCCGTTGATGCGGGTGGTCGTGGTGGTGCAGCAGTCGACGAGCTTGCGGATCTGCCCACCGCAGCACCGGTACCAGGCGCCCTGCACCACGGTGTCGAGGCCGTAGCGATCGGCGACGACGTCCTCGCAGACGCGCGTGCGCGGCGCCGGCGGCAGGGGTGCGCCGTCGGGGGCCGGCAGCGCGACGCCGCTCGCGGTGACCGGCCGGCCGAGGGCGTCGATCAGGCGGCCGAGGTCGTCGACCGGCCGGCCGTCGGCCGGGCGCACCGGATACCCCCGTGTATCGATCCGCGGCAGGCTGAAAGGCGTCGGGCAGGATCCCGTGGTCCAGGTGTGACCGCAGAACCCGTACCAGCCCTGCCTCGTGCGACCGCTGCCGCGCACGCCGCGCCTGCGAGCGGTCGCGCCGCCGGAGCCCACCAGGCCGAGCGCCACGGCGGCGACGGCGGCGAGGAACGACCGCCGCGTGCCCGACGACGCCAGCCGGTGCGACAGCGCGCGGCCGGTGCGGTTGACGATGCGCTCGGGCGGCTCCTCAGGCGGTGGCACCGACGCGCTCCTCGCCCACGTCGATCAGCTCCTCGATCTGCTCCAGGGTGTTCACGAGCCCCTTGGCCGCGACGCGCCCATCGACCAGGTAGACGACGAAGGGCGTGCCGGGCGTGCCGTACGCCGCGAACACCGGCGCGTCCCGGTCCTCGTTCACCCTGTGCACCGGCAGGCCCTCGCGCTCGAGGGCATCGAGGGCCGGGCGCAGCTCGGCGCACAGACGGCAGCCCGGCGATGAGAACGCGACGATCTCGGGGCCGCGGCCCTCCAGTCCGGAAACCGGCGGGGCCACGCTGCCGAGGGGCGGCCCCTCCTCCGCGATCTCCAGGGCGGCCCGCGGGCCGAGACGGCTCTCCAGCACGCCCACCTGGCGGTAGAGCGCCAGCACCAGCACCACCAGCACGACCACCGCCAGCGCGAGCGCGACGAGCGCGACGCTCGCGACCACCTCGAACGAGGGCGTGGCGTCGGCGAGGACACCCGACGCGACAACCCCTCCCGCCGCGGCCAGCACCAGCGCCCGGGCCGCCAGCAGGGCCACCGGGCGCGTGCGGGTGCCGCCGAAACATCCGCAGGGCGCGCGGCGGCGACCGCGCAGGCGCATGGCCACGAGCGAGGCGGCGAACACCAGCCCGAGCACCGCGACGCCGACCCCGGCCGCGCGGGCCGTCGCGGGAATCAGCAGCAGGGCCGCGAGACCGCCCTCAACGACGACGAGCGCCACCGCGACGCCCGAGCGCAGGGGGACCGGCACGCCATGGTCGCCGACCGCGGCGACGAGCTCACGGCGGTCGCGCAGCTTGGCGAGCGCGGCCCAGGCGAGGACGAGGGCGAGGATGATCCGCAGGGTGAGTTCCACGCGAGGCGACGCTACCAGGGTCCGCGGGCAGTCCCGCTCAGAACAGGGTGAGCTGCCTCTCCACGGTCAGCCCGGAGACGCCGACGCCCATCAGCCGCAGCGGTCCGTCGCGCTCCGTCAGGGCCCGGGTGAGCAGGGTGCGCGCCGTCTCCCAGATGACGCGCTCGTCGTCGGTGGCGGCCGTAACGGTCTGGCCGCGGGTGATGGTCTGGAAGTCGGTGTAGCGCAGCTTGAGGGTCACGGTGCGGGCCGCGCGGCCGCGGGTGCGCAGCGCCTCGGCCACCCGGTCGGCCATGGCGCGGCCGATGGTCTCCAGCTCGGCGGCGCTGCTGAGGTCGCGCGCGAAGGTGCGCTCGGACGAGATGGAGATGCGCTCGGCCGGGATCGGGGCCACGGGACGCGTGTCGATGCCCCGCGCGCGGCGGCGGATGTCCTCTCCGTGGCGGCCGGAGGCGAGGCGGCCGAGCGCCTCGTCGTCGAGGGCCGCCAGGTCGCCCACCGTCGCCAGGCCGGCGGCCTTCAGCCGCTGCTCGGTACGCGGGCCCACGCCGGGCAGGGCGCGCAGGGGCAGCGGCGCCAGGAAGGCGGCCTCCTCGCCGGCCGGCACCACCGTGACCCCGCCCGGCTTGTCGCGGTCCGACGCGACCTTGGCGACCACCTTGCAGGTCGCGACCCCGAGGGAGCACGACAGGCGCACCTCCTGGCCCACCGCGCGGCGCACCTCGTCGGCGGCGCGGCCGGCGTCCTCGTCGGGCAGCTCGAGATAGCCCTCGTCCAGGCCGAGCACCTCGACGGCCGGCGACAGCTCGCGGACGAGGTCCCAGACCCGCCCCGACCACTCGCGGTAGTGCGCGATGTCGGGCGGCACGAACACGACCTCGGGGCACCGCCGCAGGGCCTCGGCGCAACTCATCGCCGAGCGGATGCCGAAGCGGCGCGCGGCGTAGTTGGCCGTGGCCACCACACCGCGCCCGTTGGGGTCGCCGCCGACCACGATCGGGCGCCCGCGCAGCTGGGGGCGGCGGTGCATCTCGACCGCGGCGAAGAAGGCGTCGATGTCGAGGTGCGCGATCAGACGGGGCCTCCGGGTGTCCGTCCGCGAGGTTAGCGTGGGGGTGATGACGGAGCCGCATCCGACGCTCGACGAGCTGCTCGACGCGATCGCCGCCGGTCGCGCCGTGGACCCCCTGGCCCCGGTCACGGTGATCTGCCCGTCGCACCTCTCGGCCCTGCAGCTGCGCCGCCGGCTGGCCGAGCGCACGCCCTTCGCGGCGGTGCGCTTCGAGACCCTGCCGCGCCTGGCGGAGCTGATCGGCGCGGCCGCGCTCGCCGCCCAGGGCCGGCGCCCCATGGCCCGCCCGATCGGCGACCACATGGCGGAGCGGGTCGCGGAGCAGTCGCGCCCGCCGCTCCGGCGGATTCGCGCGCTGCCCGGCTACGCGCGGGCCCTGCGCCGCCTGTTCGCGCGCCTGCGCCGCGGGGGGCTCGTCGGGGGCGAGGCGCCGCCGGCCGATCTGGGCAGCCCCCACCTGCGCGAGGTGATGCGCCTCTACGGGCTGTGGCGCCTCTCGATCCGCGACTTCTACGACGAGGAGGACCTGCTCGCCGCCGCGGCCGCGGCGGCCCGGCACGACCCCTCGCGGGTGGCCGAGCTGGGGCGACTGCACATCGTTCCGCCGGGCCCCCGCTCGGCCGACGGGCAGGCGCTGCTCGCGGCGCTCGCCGAGGCCCGCTCGGGGATCGTCGCCGCGGCCGATCCCGAGCCGACCGCGGACGTGCGGATGATCCTCGCGCCCGACCGCGCCAGCGAGGCGCGCGAGGTGGCCCGTGAGGTGATCGCGGCGCTCGACGACGGCGTCGCGCTGCACGAGATCGCCGTGCTCCATGGCGCCGACCGGGCCTACGCCCGCCCCCTGCGCGAAGCCCTCGAGGCGGCCGAGGCTGCCGGTCTCGGCCATGCCGGGCCTGCCCCTGGTGGAGACCCCCGCCGGCCGCGGCGTGCTCTCGCTGCTGGAGGTCGCGCGGGACGACCTGTCGCGCACCGCGCTCATCGATGCGCTGAGCGTCGCGCCGATCCGGAGCGAGCTGCCCGCCGAGGACGGACGGCGGGCACGGGTGCGGCTCGGCACATGGGACCGCCACTCCCGGGCGGCGGGGATCACGCATGGCATCGCGCGCTGGCGCCAGGGCATCCGAGCGCTGTGCGACGACCGCCGCGCGAGCCTCGAGGCGGCGGAGCGGGACGGCGTCGAGCGCCCGTGGCTGGCGGACGAGGTGGTGGAGGCCGAGGAACTGCTGAGCGTGGTGGAGGCCCTCTGGGCCCGGCTCGCCGAGCTCGTCCCCCTGGCCCCGGCGGCGGAGTTCCTGGCCCGGCTGCGCGCGATCGTCGCCGACTACCTCCACCCGGAGGCGACCGGGATGGCGGAGGTGCTGGCCGAGGTGGAGCGGCTCGGCACCGTCAACGCGGTGGGCGGCACCTTCTCGCTGGCCGGGTTCAGCGCCGCGTTGCGCGTCAACCTGGAGGCCGCCTCGTTGCGCGAGGGACGCGCCGGCGAGGGCGTGCTGGTGGCCGACCACCGCCTGGCCGGCGGGCTGCGATTCGCCCGCACGGTGCTGTGCGGCGGCGCCGAGGGCCTGCTGCCCGCGGGACCGGGCCTGGACGCCCTGGTGCCCGACTCCGCGTGGGCCGCGCTGCGCGCGCGCCATCCGCTGATCGAGGACGCGTCCCTGCGCATCACCCGCTCCCGGGAAGCCGCTGAGCGCGCGATCGCCTCCGCGCCGGGGGTGGTGATCACGTGCCCGCTGTACGAGGCGGGCGGCGCCCACGAGCACTACCCGTCGCCGCTCACCGTGGCGGCGGCGCGACGACGCGACGCGACCGTCACCACCGCCACCGCGCTGCGCGCGCGCCCCGCGGCGGAGTGGCTGGCGCGGCCGCCCTCGCCGCTCGCCGCCCACCTGCGCGGGCCGGCTGTCAACCCGTGGGAGGTCGGCCTGCGCGCGGCCGTGCGTCGCGTGCGCGATGGCGTCCCCGCGGGAGCAGACGACCATCTCGCGCGGCCCCTGGAGATGCTCGGCGCCCGCGCCGGCGCCGAGCTGACCGCGTGGGACGGGAACCTGGCCGCCCTCGGCGACCCGGCGTGGCTGCGGCTGCCCGAGAGGGTCTCGCCCACCCGGCTGGAGGCCTACGGCGCCTGCGGCTTCCGTTTCCTGCTTGCCTCCCTGCTGAGGGTGCGCGTTCCCGAGGAGCCCAGCGATCCCGAGAACATCGACCCGCTGACGCGCGGCAACCTGATGCACGAGACCCTCGAGGCGTTCTTCCGCGAGCAGCGCGAGCGCGGCCGGCCGGCGATGGGCGAGGCGTGGACCGGCGAGGACGAGGTCCGCGTGCTCGAGCTGTTCGAGGGCAGGCTCCAGGTCGCGCGCGATCGCGGGCTCACCGGGCTGCCGGTGTTCTCGCGCCAGGACGAGCGCGCCCTGCGCGCCGACCTGAGGCGGTTCCTGGTCGAGGACACGGCGTTCCGGCGGCGAACCGGTGCGATCCCCCACGCGTTCGAGCGGCACATCGACGTCGAGGGCCCGGCGGGACAGCGGTTCCGGGGCTACATCGACCGCGTCGAACCGGGCGCCGCGCGGACGGGGCACGTGGATCGTCAACTACAAGACCGGGCGCAAGCCCGACGACGACGCGTCGCCGCTCTCGGACGGCACCAAGCTGCAGCTGCCGGTGTACCTGCTCGACGCGCCCGAGGGCGAGCCGGCGACGGCGCTCTACTGGTACATCAGCGCCCGCGGGGACTTCGCGCAGGTGGAGTACACCGCCACGCCGGCCACGCGCGAGGTGTTCGCGCGGGTGATCGCGGCCGCGGCGGGCGGTGTCGGCGCGGGGTCGTTCCCCGCGGTGCCCGGCCCGTTCAACGAGCACTGGGGCGAGTTCGAGAACTGCGGTCGCTGCGACTTCACGCGCATCTGCACCCGGGCGCGCGGAGGAGACTTCGCGCGCAAGGAGGGCAGTGAGGGCGTCGCCCCCTGGAGCGGCGTGGCCCTCGCGGCCCGGCGGGACGAGGGCGAATGAGCGCCGACGACGCTGCCCGGCGGGAGATCTCGGAACGCCTGGACGCGACGATGCTCGTCGAGGCGGGCGCGGGAACCGGCAAGACGCGGGCCCTGGTGGACCGGGTGGTGGCTCTCGTGGAGCGCGGGACGCCGATCGAGCGCATCGCGGCGATCACCTTCACCGAGCGCGCCGCGGCCGAGCTGCGCGAGCGCGTGCGAGACGGGCTGGAGGCCCGGCGCGCGGAGGCCGGCGCGGGCACGGAGGTCGGCGGACGGTGCGACACGGCCCTCGGCGATCTCGACCGTGCCCAGCTCTCGACGATCCACGCCTTCGGCCAGGGGCTGCTGCGCTCCATGGCCGCCGAGGCGGGGATCGATCCCGAGATGACCGTGCTCGACCAGCTCGCGGCCGAGCGGCGCTTCGAGGAGCGCTGGCGCGCGGCGCTGGAGAGCATCGATCCCGACGGCGACGACGGCCGCGCCCTGGACCGCGCGTTGGGGGTCGGGCTGACCCTCGCCGGGCTGCGGGACCTCACCGTCGCGCTCGCCGAGCGCGAGGACATCGCCGAGACCATGCGCACGACGACGCCCGCGCCCGCCGCGCCGGACTGGGACGCGCTCGCCGTGCTGCGCGCGGACCTCACGGCCCTCCCGCTGGCCGCGGTGCCCGGTGAGGACACCTGCCTGCTGCACATCCTCGAGCTGCTCGCCGCGCTCGACGCCGTGATCGCGGGGGACGGCACGGAGCGGGAGGCGGCGCTGGCGGCCGCGGCGGGGGTGTGCGGAGCGCGGCTCGGCAACAAGGGTCGCAAGGGCAACTGGGGCGGAGACGTCGCCTCCGCGCGCGCGGCGGCCACCGCGGTCGGCGCCCGCCTGCTGCAGACGCTCCAGGTCGTCCGCGCCGACGCCCTCGCCGGCATCCTGCCGTGGCTCTCGGGTTTCGTGATCGCCGACGCCGGCGCGCGGCGCCGCGACGGGACCCTGGTCTTCAACGACCTGATCCTCTGGACGCGCGACCTGCTGCGCGACGCGCCCGAGGCGCGGGCGGAGCTGCGCGCCCGTTTCGACGCCCTGCTGATCGACGAGTTCCAGGACACCGACCCCTGGCAGGTGGACATCGCGGAGGCGTTCGCCCGCGCCGCCGACGGCGCGCTCGAGCCCGGGCGACTGTTCCTGGTGGGCGATCCCAAGCAGTCGATCTACCGCTTCCGGCGCGCCGACATGGCCGCCTACGCGTCCGAGCGCGCGCGCGTCGTCGCCGGCGGCGGCCTGCTGCCGGAGCTGACCGAGAACCGCCGCTCGCGGGCCGTGCTGGTCGCGTGGGTCAACACGGTCGTGGGCGCGCTGATCGGCGAGGAGACGGACCCGTCGATCCAGGCTCCGTACACGCCGATCGTGGCCGAGCGCGACGACGCCCTCCTCGGGCCGGGGGTGGCCGTGATGGGCGGCGCGTCCGAGGAGCGCGCGTGGCAGGTGCGCCTGGCCGAGGCGGCGGACGTCGCCGCGACCTGCCGCACAGCGGTCGCCGAGGGCTGGCAGGTGCAGGAGCGCGACGGCGCCGTGCGGCCCGCCACCCTCAGGGACATCGCGGTGCTGATCCCCACGCGCACCGGGCTGAGCGCCCTGGAGGACGCGCTGCGCACCGCCGGGGTCCCGTTCCGCGTGGAGGGCGGCAGCCTGGTGTTCCGCACCCAGGAGCTGCGCGACCTGATCAACTGCCTCACCGCCATCGACGACCCCGGCGACGAGGTGGCCGTGGTCGGAGCGCTGCGCAGCGCCGCGTTCGCCTGCTCGGACGTGGAGCTCGCCGAGCACCGCCGGAGCGGCCTGCGCTTCAACTACCTGGCCCCCGGCATCGACTCGGCCGCGGGGCCGGTGGCCGAGGGCATGCGCCGCCTGCGCGCGCACCACCTCGAGCGCCACGACCGCTCGCTGGCCTCGGTGGTCGAGCGGTTCGTGGCGGAGCGGCACCTGGTGGAGGTGGGCCTGGTCCACCGCCGCAGCCGCGACGCGTATCGCCGGGCCCGGTTCGTGGTGGAGCAGGCGCGCGCCTTCGAGGCCGACCGGCCCCAGGGCCTGCGCGCGTTCGCCGCCTGGCTGGAGGAGCGCACGGCCGGACCGATCCTCGACCGCGACGGTTCGGGGCTCGACGACGACGAGGACGCCGTGCGCATCCTGACCGTGCACGCGGCGAAGGGGCTCGAGTTCCCCATCGTGATCCTGGCCGGCATCGGGCCCAATCCGCCCAACGCCCTGCCGCCCACCGTCTCGCTGGACGGCGCGGGGGCCCCGGCGCTGACGGTCGGCTCCAAGACGTCCGGGCGGCGGCTCGCGATCGGTGACATCAGCTCGATCGAAGAGCGGGAGAAGGCGCACCAGGCCGCCGAGGGCGCTCGGCTGCTGTACGTGGCGGCGACCCGCGCCCGCGACCACCTGGTCGTCTCGCTGCACCACCAGTCCTCCTATGGGCGCAAGGGCGGCGCGGCGCGGCTGATCGCGGCCGGCGCGAGGGACCACGCGCCCCCATGGGAGCCACCGCTCGCGGAGCCCGCGCCCCCGGCGACGCCCCTCTCGGACCTGCAGGTGGAGGGCGCGCCGGTCTCGGACGCCGAGCACGCGGCGACCCGATCCGCCCTGGTCGCCCGCGCCACCACCGTGCGGTACACCAGCGCCACCGGCATCGCGGCGGCGGGCGGCCGCCCGGCCCCGGCCCCCGATCGCGGCGAGGAGGGCGGCGACGAGCCCTGGGCCCGGGGGCGGGGGGGCACGCGCGTGGGGCGGGCGGTGCACGGCGCGATCCAGAGCCTCCCCCTGGACGCGGCGCCCGGCCAGATCGCCGCCGCGGCGGCCGCCCAGGCGACGGCCGAGGCGATCCCCGAGCGCGCGGGCGAGGTGGAGACGCTGGTCGCGGCGGCCCTCGGCTCGGAGGCCGCCGGCCGCGCGCGCGCCGCCCGGGGATCGCTGCGGGAGGTGCCCTTCGCGTTCGGCCGGGACGGAGTCGTGGTCGAGGGGTTCATCGACCTGGTCGTCCCGACGGCCACGGGCGTCGAGATCGTGGACTGGAAGACCGACGACGTGAGCGCCACGGGCGTGGACGCCCGCCTCGCGGGCTACCGGACCCAGGCCGGGCTCTACGCCCAGGGGCTCCAGCGGGCGACGGGCCTCACCGTCGAGCGGATCACCTACGTCTTCGTACGGCCGGGCGTGGAGGTGTCACCCGGCGAGCCGTCGGCGCTCGGCGCCGCGGCCCTGGAGGCGCTCGCCTAGAGGGAGACGGAGCGGATCTCGTCGATGACCATGCGGCGCTGGCCGGGGGTCAGACGGTCCAGGCGACGGCTCACCGCGCGCAGCGCCGAGGATGCGCCGCGGCCCAGCGTGAGGGCCTCGTGGACCGACCGGCGCACCGACTCCGCCTCGGCCTCCGCGATCTCGGTGGCCCACTCGTCGATGTCGATGTCCTGGATCATCTCCGCTCCCGTCAACGTTCCGCCGTTCGATGACGACGGTACGCCGGGTGCGGGCTCGGGCGGACCCCTCGCGAGGAGGGTAGCCCCCTATCCCCGAGGGGAGTGCCTGCGCCTATGCCACCGTCCGGGCCAGCTCGTTGAGGGTGGTCTCGCCGGCGAGCACCTTCAGCACGCCGTCCTCGCGCATGGTGCGCATGCCCTCGCGGCGCGCCTGGCGGCGGATCTCCGACGAGGGCGCCGACGCCGCGGTCAGGCGCTCGATCTCCTCGCTCATGGTCAGCATCTCGTAGATGCCGAGGCGGCCCTTGTAGCCGGTCTGGCGGCAGGCGGCGCACCCGACGGCCTGGTAGATCGAGGCCGGATCGGTGACCCCCTCGGGCAGCGAGTTAGTGGCGGCGAACTCGCGCAGCGTGGCGGCGGGCACCTTGACCGGGCGGCGGCAATCGGTGCACAGGCGACGGGCGAGGCGCTGGGCCAGCACGCCCAGCACACCGCTGGCCGAGAGGAAGGGCTCCACGCCCATCTCCGTGAGCCGCGTGAGGGCGCTGGCGGCGTCGTTGGTGTGGATGGTGGCCATCACGAGGTGCCCGGTGAGGGCGGCCTGCATCATGATCTGGGCCGTCTCGCCGTCGCGGATCTCGCCGACCATCAGCACGTCCGGGTCGCTGCGCAGCAGGGCGCGCAGCCCGGTGGCGAAGGTGAGCCCGGCCTTGGTGTTGACCTGCACCTGGTTGATGCCGGCGAGCCGGTACTCCACCGGATCCTCGACCGTGATGATCTTGCGGTCACCGGTGTTGAGCGAGTGCAGGGCCCCGTAGAGGGTCGTGGACTTGCCCGAGCCGGTCGGGCCGCTGACCAGGACCGCGCCATAGGGGCGCCGGTAGCAGTGGGTGAAGCGGTCGAGCGTGTCGCCGCTGAAGCCCAGCTCCGAGAGCTTGCGCATCGCGTTGGAGGTGTCGAGGATGCGGATCACCACGCCCTCGCCGTGCACCGTCGGCACGGTCACGACACGCAGGTCGAGGCGGTGGCCCGCGGCCGTGAGGCCGACGCGCCCGTCCTGGGGCACGCGCCGCTCGGCGATGTCCATGTCGCCCATCACCTTGATGCGGCTGACGATCTCACGCGAGAGGCTCGCGGGGATGGCCGCCACGGTGCGCAGCACGCCGTCGATGCGGTACCGCACCAGCATCTCGTCGGGCTGGGGCTCCAGGTGGATGTCCGACGCGCCCTCCTCCACGGCGCGCGCGACCACTGAGCCCACCATCCGCACGACGGGGGCGGTCTCGCCGGAGATCGCGGCGATGTCGCCGACGTCCTCCATCAAGGGGCCTGCCGTCGGGCCCGCCTCGCGGACCAGGCCCGAGAGGAAGTTGTCCTCGTGGACGTCGCCCGCGTTGAGGAAGGCGTCCAGCTCGCCCTCGAGGGCGAGGGCGGGGCGCACGTCGCGGCCCACCAGCATGCGCAGGTCGTCGAGGGTCAGCACGTCGGTCGGGTCGGCCGTGGCCAGCAGCAGGGCGCCGGCCGGGTCGATGGCCAGCGGCACCACGCGATAGCGGCGGCGGCTGCGCTCGTCGAGCAGGTCGAGGATGGCGGGGTCCACGCCGCTCGACAGGCGGGCGCGCGGGACGCCCAGGCGCCGGGCCAGGCCGTCGCCCATCACCTCCGGGCTGAGGCTCCCCATGCCGACGAGGATCTCGCCGAGCTTGCCGCCCTCCTCGCGCTGACGCTGAAGCGCGCCCTCGAGCGTGGCGCGCGTGATGGCGCCCATCTCGATGAGCACGTCGCCCAGCCCCATCGGTGGCGCCGCCACCGCTCCACCCGCTGCGCCCTGAGCCATCAGGCCCTCCGCCGTTGAGACATTTGGAGTCTCATCGGCCGCTCGGGCCGACGCATGAGCCCGGACGCAGGCGTGCGCGCCTCAGTTCGAGGATCGGGACGCCGATTCAATTGGGGTGTCCCAACGACGTGAAGCGGTCGACCCCATCCGGGGAGCCCGCGATCTGCTCTGGCTGTCCCGCCACTGGCTGACCCCCGCGGGCGCCGGCCCGCGCGATCCCGAGCGCGATCCCGAGCACGATCCGGCCGCCGCCGAGATCGCCGCCGCGATGGCCGAGACCGCCGCCACGCTCGCCCCCCCGCCCCACCGCGACGTCAACCTCTCGCACGTCGGCGAGCGCCTGGGCGACGCGCTGCTGCGCCACGGCCTGATCGACCCGGACGACCTCGAGCGCGCGTTGGCGGAGCACCGCACCAGCGGCGAGCGCCTCGGACGCGTGATCCTCTCGATGGGGCTCGTGAAGCGGCAGGATCTGCACCGCGTGCTCGGCGAGATCTGGGGCATCGACTACTGCGACCTCCTGGACGCCGACGTCGACGAGCCGCTCGCCCGCCGCTTCGACCCCAAGGCGATGGCCCTCGAGGGCTGGGTGCCGGTCGGGTGGCACGGCGAGACCGTGCGCGTCGCCACCGCCGAGCCGCCCTCGCCCGGCCTGGAGCGCGTGTTCGGCGACGAGCTCGGCGGCCCCGTCCAGATCGAGTTCCTGGCGACCACCGAGTGGGACGTCAACGCCGTCCTGCGCAAGATCTTCGCCGAGCGGCTGGCCCACGACGCCGCCAACGAGCTCTACGAGCGTGACCCGCTCGCCTCCGCGCGCCACCCGCTCACGTGGGGCCAGCGGATCGCCCTGCTGGGCGCGCTGGCCGCGGTCGTCGCGGGATTCCTGCTCGACCCGCTGATGACGGCCATCGTGATCCTGTGCGCGGCCAACGTCGGCTTCTTCGTGGCCGTTGCCTTCAAGCTCGTGACCGCGCTCGCCGGCTGGCGCTCGGTGCGCCGGGTCGCGCCCTCGGCGGACGCGCGGATACCCGACGACGAGCTGCCGATCTACACCGTGCTGGTCCCCGTGTTCCGCGAGGCCAACATCATCGCCGGCCTCGTCGGCCACCTGCGCGAACTGGACTACCCGCAGGAGAAGCTCGAGATCCTGCTCCTGATGGAGGAGGAGGACACCGAGACCCTCGACGCGGCCCGGGCGGCCAACCCGCCCGACACGGTCAAGTTCGTGATCGTCCCCGCGGGCAAGCCCCAGACCAAGCCGCGCGCCTGCAACATGGGGCTGGTCTTCAGCCACGGCGAGTTCCTCGTGATCTACGACGCCGAGGACCGGCCCGAGCCGGGCCAGCTGCGCGAATCGGTGGCGGCCTTCCGCGCGGGTGACGACACGCTGGCCTGCGTCCAGGCGCGCCTGAACTACTTCAACGCCAAGGAGAACCTGCTCACGCGCATGTTCACCCTGGAGTACACGTGGTGGTTCGACTACATGCTCCCCGGTCTCGACCGCCTGAAGCTGCCGATCCCCTTGGGCGGCACGTCCAACCACTTCCGCACCTCGGTCTTGCGCCACCTGGGCGGCTGGGACGCCTGGAACGTCACCGAGGACGCCGACCTGGGCCTGCGCGCCGCCGCGGAGGGGTACACCGTCGGCGTCATCCCCTCGACCACCTACGAGGAGGCCTGCGGCCGCTACTGGCCGTGGATCCGTCAGCGCACGCGCTGGATCAAGGGATACATGGTCACCGGGCTGGTGCACACACGCCGTCCGATCAAGACCGCGAAGGCCGCGGGGATCCGCGGCGTGTTCGGGCTGATCCTGCTGATCATCGGGACGCCGCTCACGTTCCTGCTGGCTCCGGTGATGGCGTTCTTCACGGTGCTCTGGCTGCTGGGATTGATGTGGGGCGCCGACATGCCCAACCTCCTGCCCGGGCCCATGGAGGCGATCGGCGCGATCAACCTGATCGTCGGCAACGCCATGATGGTGGCCCTCAACGCGCTCGCCGTCGGCCGTCGGCGCATCCACCACCTGCTGCCGTACGCCCTGCTCAACCCGCTCTACTGGTGCCTGCACTACATCGCCGCGTGGCGGGCCCTCTATCAGCTGATCTTCAACCCGTTCCACTGGGAGAAGACGCCGCACGGGCTCACCAGCCAGGAGGCGATCCTCGCCGTGGGCGGCAGCTCCGAGGCCACCGCGCTCAACGCCTGACGCCCCAGATGACGATGCCGCCGCCCATGCTCATGCGGCGCAGACGCAGGTCGGCGATGCCCGCGGCGCGATAGGTGTCGAGCAGGGCCGCCAGCGGGTGGCGGTCGTAGAAGTCGGGGATGCTCCGGTGCAGGAACCGGCCGGCGCGCCACCACGCGGGGCCGCCCACCGCGAAACCGGCCGCCGGCAGCACGGCCCCCGTGTAGAAGCTCCAGGCCGCGCGGGCCGGCCCCCACGGGGGCACGCCGAACTCCAGGCTGGCGACGGTGCCGCCGGGGCGCACCACGCGCGCCAGCTCGGCGAGGACGGCCGCGGGATCGTCCACGTAGCGCAGCAGATAGCTCACGGTGAGACCGTCGAAGATCTCGTCCTCGAAGGGCAGGCGCTCGGCTTCGCCCTCCACCAGGCGGACGCGCTGCGACAGACCCCGCTCGTCCAGGCGCTCGCGTGCGGCCGCCAGCATGTCGGCGCTCTGGTCGATGCCGGTCACCGCGCACCGGCGCCGCAGCACCAGCTGCTCGGCCACCGCGCCGGTTCCGGTGGCCACGTCCAGCACCTGGGCCTCCGGACCGACCCTCAGGCGGTCCACCAGGAATCGGTGCCAGCGGGGTTCTTGGCCGAGCGACAGCAGTGCCGCGCGGCGTGAGTACGCGGGACCCGCCAGCCCGGAGAAGAGGGCGGGTGCCTCCGTTTTGCTCAGTACAGAGCCTGCGCCAGGCGGCGGCGGAAGCGCACCGCGAGCGGGTGGTGCTCGCCCAGATCGGCGAACACGCCCAGCAGCGCGGCGCGGAGGTCGTCGCGGAGATCGGGGACGGCGACCCGGACCGCGTCCACGAGATGGGTGAGCCCCAGCTCCACGTCCCCGCGCTCGAGGGCCGCGAGGCCCGCGACGACGTCGGGCTGGTCAACCTGGGCCAGGCGCACGCGGGCGAGCAGGGCGACGGCGCTCTGGTCGAAAGCCACCGGCTCCAGCACCTCGGCGATCTCGCCGACGCGGCCGTCCGAGAGCAGGATCTTGCCCAGGGCGACCCGCGCGGCCACGCTGCCCGGCTCGAGCGAGATGGCCATGCGCAGCGACTCCTCGTCGCCCTCTGCCACGAGGCGGTCGGTCTCGGAGGGGACCAGCGAGTCCAGGAAGCTCTCGATCGCCGGGCCCGGCTGCAGGCCGACGAACTCGCCGACGGGGGCGCCGTCGCGGAAGCCCTTCACGAACGGGATGCTCATCACGCGGTACTCCTGCGCGAGCTTCGGGTTGGCGTCGATGTCAACCTTCGCCAGCAGGACGCCGCCGGCGCGTCGCTCGACGGCCGCCTCGATGAGCGGGGTCAGCTGGCGGCAGGGCCCGCACCACGCGGCCCAGAAGTCGACGACCACGGGAACCTCGTGCGAACGCTCGATCACATCGGCGTCGAAGGTGGCCTCGGTCACATCCACGGTGTCGCTCCTCCCCTTGCCCTGCGCTTCCGACTCACGGTAGCGGAGGTTTCCGGGGGCTGCCCGCGACCCGTTGTCCTACGCGGCGGAGTCCATCTCCTGCGGCGCGACAGGGGGGCGGCACACCGGGCACGGCTCCCAATGGGCCGACAGGTAGCGCCACGGGCCGTGCACCACGTCGCGCACGCCGAGCTCGCCGCGATGCGGCGCCCGCGTGCAGTCCGCGCGGTGGTAGTGACCCCACCCGCCCGCGCTCATGTGAGCCACGCAACCGATTTCGGCGGTCTCGTGCCGCCCGGGCATTTCACGTGTCGTCATGTCTCTCGTCCCCTCCCCGGGGAATGCGCGGCCCCGCCGCGCCCTCTGCATCTGTTTCCGCCTTCGACGATAGCGCGACCCGACTTGAGCGCCGCACCCCCGATCGGGGCGTTACATCTGCGTGATCCCGCCACGGGTTCAGGTTGTTCCCCGGCCGACCGGGTGTTCCTCCGCCGCCCGGCTCGGCGCGACGCGGACCGCGACTGGCACACTCTCCGGGCACGCCCAGCCGTTTCGAAGGGGTTCAGTGGCCGACGAATACATCTTCACCATGTACAAGCTCCGACGGGTCCACCCGCCGGACAAGGTGGTGCTCGACGACGTCTCGCTGTCGTTCATGCCGGGCGCCAAGATCGGCGTGCTGGGAGCGAACGGCTCCGGCAAATCGACGCTGCTGCGGATCATGGCCGGCCTCGACCCCGATTTCTCCGGCGACGCCGTGCTGGCGACCGGCGCGACCGTGGGCCTGCTGCCCCAGGAGCCCGACCTCGACCCGACCAAGGACGTCCGCGGCAACGTGGAGGAGGGCGCCGCGGCGCAGGTGGCCCTGCTGCGGCGCTTCGAGGAGATCGGCGCGAAGCTCGGCGAGATGGAGCCGGACGAGATGGAGACGGCCCTCGTCGAGTACGGCGAGCTCCAGGAGGAGATCGACCGCCTCGACGCATGGGACCTCGAGCGAAAGCTGGACGTCGCGATGGACGCGCTGCGCGTGCCGCCGGGCGACCAGGACGTGACGACGCTCTCCGGCGGCGAGCGCCGCCGGGTGGCGCTGTGCCGGCTGCTGCTCTCCTCGCCCGACCTGCTGCTGCTGGACGAGCCCACCAACCACCTCGACGCCGAGTCGGTGGCCTGGCTGGAGCGCCACCTGGAGGAGTACCCCGGCACCGTGGTGGCCGTCACCCACGATCGCTACTTCCTCGACAACGTGGCCGGCTGGATCCTCGAGCTCGACCGCGGCCGGGGGATCCCCTGGAAGGGCAACTACTCGTCGTGGCTCGACCAGAAGCGGATCCGCCTGGAGCAGGAGGAGAAGGGCGAGTCGGCGCGCCAGAGGGCGCTCGCGCAGGAGCTCGAGTGGGTGCGCAGCTCGCCCAAGGCCCGGCAGGCCAAGAGCAAGGCGCGCGTCGCCAACTACGAGAAGCTCGTGGCCGAGGAGGGCGCCCGCCGCTCGCGGGCGGTCGAGATCCGCATCCCCGCGCCGCCGCGCCTGGGCGACCTGGTGATGGAGGCCACCGACGTCACCAAGGGGTTCGGCGACCGCCTGCTGATCGACGATCTCTCGTTCACCGTCCCCCCGGGCGCGATCGTCGGCGTGATCGGCGCCAACGGCGCCGGCAAGACCACCCTCTTCCGGATGATCGCCGGCCTCGACACCCCCGACTCGGGGAGCATCCGCCTGGCCGAGGCCGTGGAGCTGGCATACGTCAACCAGTCGCGCGCGCTGGAGGGCTCCAAGACGGTGTGGGAGGAGGTCTCCGGAGGACTCGACCTGATCCAGCTGGGCGGCAACGAGGAGATGAACTCCCGGGCCTACGTGGCCTCCTTCAACTTCCGTGGCGCCGACCAGCAGAAGCCGGTGGCGCAGCTCTCGGGCGGCGAGCGCAACCGCGTCCACCTGGCCAAGCTGCTGGCCGGCGGCGGCAACCTGCTGTTGCTGGACGAGCCGACCAACGACCTCGACGTCAACACCCTGCGCGCCCTGGAGGAGGCCATCGTGGCCTGGTCGGGCTGCGCGATGATCACCTCGCACGATCGCTGGTTCCTGGACCGGATCGCCACCCACATCCTCGCCTTCGAGGGCGACAGCACGGTGCGCTGGTTCGAGGGCAACTTCCAGGAGTACGAGGACAACCGGCGTCGCACCCTCGGCGAGGAGGCCGCGCGGCCGAAGCGCATCACCTACCGACGGCTGCACGCGCCGGGCTGACCGAACCCCGGCGCCACAACGCCTGCGGTAACGTGTCTGGTTGGATTGCCGACCAGTACGAGGAGACCGCAGTGAGCCCAGCGCCTGATCCGTTTTCCGCCCGCGACACCCTCGAGGCGGGCGGGCGCGGCCACGTGATCTTCCGCATTGACGCGGTGCGCGAGAACCTGAAGCGCACCCCGTACACGGTCAAGGTGCTGCTCGAGAACGTGCTGCGCAACGTGGGCCGCGGCTTCGTGACCGAGGAGGACGTCAAGGCGCTGGCCGCCTGGACGCCCAACTCGGGCTCCACTGACGAGGTGCCCTTCCTGCCGGCGCGTGTGGTGATGCAGGACTTCACCGGCGTCCCCTGCGTGGTGGACCTGGCGGCGATGCGCGACGCGATGAGCGCCCTCGGCGGCGATCCCAGCCTGATCAACCCGCTGGTGCCCGCCGACCTCGTGATCGACCACTCGGTGCAGGTGGACCGTTTCGGCGACCACGACGCGTTCGCCCTCAACGTGGAGCGCGAGTACGAGCGCAACCAGGAGCGCTACATGCTGCTCCGGTGGGCCCAGCAGGCGTTCCGCGACTTCCGCGCCGTGCCCCCGGGCACCGGCATCGTCCACCAGGTCAACCTCGAGTACCTCTCGCCGGTGGTCCAGGCGCGCGAGGTCAACGGCGAGCTGCTGGCCTTCCCAGACACCCTCGTCGGGACCGACTCGCACACCACGATGATCAACGGCGTGGGGGTGCTCGGGTTCGGCGTCGGCGGCATCGAGGCCGAGGCCGTCCTGCTCGGCCAGCCCCTCTCGCAGCCGAACCCGACCGTCATCGGCCTCAAGCTCACGGGCCGGATGGGCCCGGGCACCACGGCCACCGACCTGGTGCTGACGGTCACCGAGCTGCTCCGCAACCACGGTGTCGTCGGCAAGTTCGTCGAGCTGTTCGGAGACGGGCTCTCGGCCCTGACCCTCGCCGACCGCGCGACGATCGCCAATATGTCGCCCGAGTTCGGCGCGACGGGCACGCTGTTCCCGATCGACGCCGAGACGATCCGGTACATGAACACCACCGGCCGGCCGGCCGAGGTGATCGAGCTGACCGAGGCCTACGCCAAGGCTCAGAGCCTGTGGCGTGCCGATGGCGATCCGGACCCCGACTTCGACGAGACCCTCGAGCTCGCGCTCGAGTCGATCGTGCCGAGCCTCGCCGGCCCGCGCCGCCCGCAGGACCGGGTGACGCTCGACAACGTCGCCGGCGAGTTCCGCGACAACTTCACCGACGGCCTGGTCTCCAACGGCGCCGGCCCGCACTACGAGGCGGTGGACGTGACCGTGGACGGCGAGACCTTCCCGCTCCAGACCGGCTCGGTTGCCATCGCGGCGATCACCAGCTGCACCAACACCTCGAACCCCTACGTGATGGTGGGCGCCGGGCTGCTGGCGAAGAAGGCCGTCGAGAAGGGCCTGACCACCCCACCGTGGGTCAAGACCAGCCTCGCCCCCGGCAGCCGCGCGGTGACCGGCTACCTCAACCGCGCCGGCCTGACGCCGTTCCTCGACCAGCTGCGCTTCGACCTGGTGGGCTACGGCTGCACCACCTGCATCGGCAACTCCGGCCCGCTGGCCGGGCCGATCGACGCCGCCATCGAGGAGAACGGCCTCGTGGCCGCCGCGGTGCTGTCGGGCAACCGCAACTTCGAGGGCCGCATCCACCCGAGCGTCCGCGCCAGCTACCTGGCCTCACCGCCGCTGGTGGTCGCCTACGCGCTCGCCGGCCGGGTCAACATCGATCTCACCACCGAGGCCCTCGGCGAGGGAACGGACGGGCCGGTGTTCCTCTCGGACATCTGGCCGACCCAGGACGAGGTCGCCGACGCGGTCAACGGCGCCGTGGACCGCGCGCTCTTCGAGAAGAGCTACGCCACCGTCTTCGAGGGCGACGAGCGCTGGCGCGCGCTGCCGGTGCCGGAGGGTCAGACCTACGCCTGGGACCCCGAGTCGACCTACGTGCAGCTGCCCCCGTTCTTCAGCACGATCACGCCGGAGCCGCCGCCGATCACCGACATCGCCGGCGCCCGCGCGCTCGCCGTGCTGGGCGACTCGATCACGACCGACCACATCTCGCCGGCCGGCGTCATCCCCGTGGCGTCTCCCGCCGGCAGGTATCTGCTGGAGCACGGCGTGGAACAGCGCGAGTTCAACAGCTTCGGCTCGCGGCGCGGCAACCACGAGGTGATGATGCGCGGCACCTTCGGCAACATCCGCCTGCGCAACGCACTCGCCGGTGGCAAGGAGGGCAACTGGACCGAGCACCTGCCCACCGGTGAGATCACGAGCATCTACGACGCCGCGATGGCCTACCAGGAGGCCGGCACGCCGCTGGTCGTGCTGGCGGGCGCCCTCTACGGCAACGGCTCGAGCCGCGACTGGGCCGCCAAGGGCACCCTGCTGCTGGGCGTGCGCGCGGTGGTCGCCAAGTCGTTCGAGCGCATCCACCGCGGCAACCTGGTGGGGATGGGCGTGCTGCCCCTCCAGTTCCGCGAGGGCGAGGGCCACGAGGAGCTGGGCCTGACCGGGCGCGAGACCTTCGCGCTCCGCGGGCTCGCCGAGCTGGCGCCGCGCCAGGAGGTCACCGTCGAGTACACCCGCGAGGACGGCACCACCGGCTCCTTCCAGGCCCTGGCCCGCATCGACGGCCCGACCGAGCTGAACTACATCCACAACGGCGGGATCCTCCCCACCGTGCTGCGCCGCCTCTACAAGGAGGGCACCGGGGCGTAGGCCCCGGCGGATCGAGCCCCCGTCGGCAACGGCCCGGTGCGGAAGCCGGCGGTGGTGGCGCGACCTCGATGACCCGCGGCCTCGTCCGGCACGGCCTGGATGTCAGGACGATCTCGGGGTGATCGCCGCCCGGCGCGAACCTGCGGCATTCGCGCAGGGCGGATGAGGGGAAGCGCGGGTGCGCGCCGAGCGACCCGCCGATAGCGTGAATGCGCATCCTGCCCGCTGTGCGAGCGCTGATGAGGGCCCGTGAGAACGACGAAGCTGGAGATGGTCTGATGACGAGCGTCAAGGTTTTCGACCCGGCGATGTGCTGCTCGAGCGGAGTCTGCGGTCCGAGCGTCAACCCGGATCTGGTCCGTTTCGCCGCGGACCTCGACCGCCTGGCCGCAGGTGGCGTGTCGGTCGAGCGATTCAACCTCGCCCAGCAGCCCGAGGCCTTCGTGGCCCATGGCGAGGTCACCCAGGCGCTGCGCGAGCGCGGCGAGAGCGCGCTGCCCATGATCCTGATCGACGGACGCAAGGTGATCGAGGGCGCCTACCCCGGCCGCGAGCAGCTCGAGGGCTGGGCGGCGGCGACCTCGGATGCCCCTCAGAGGGCTCGGACCCCTGCGGCGGCGGGTGGCGAGAGCTGCGGCTGCGGTGAGGGCGGCTGCTGCTGATGGACGCAGGCGCCCTCCTCGATCCGGCGACCCGGGTGCTCTTCTTCACCGGCAAGGGCGGGATGGGCAAGACGACGCTCGCCTGCGCCACCGCCGTCGGCCTTGCCGCGCGCGGACGGCGCGTCCTCCTCGTCTCCACCGATCCCGCATCCAATCTCGACGAGGTGCTCCAGACGACGCTCGGCGAGACGCCCCGGCCGGTCGCGGGTCTCGACGGCCTCGACGCGGCCAACGTGGACCCGGAGGCCGCGGCGCGCGACTACCGCGAGCGGCTGGTCGGCCCCTACCGCGGAGTCCTGCCCGAGACCGCGCTGCGCAGCATGGAGGAGAGCCTCTCGGGCGCCTGCACGGTCGAGATCGCGGCCTTCGACGCATTCACCCGGCTGCTCGCCGACGCCGAGGCGACGAGCGCCTACGACAACGTGATCTTCGACACCGCGCCCACCGGGCACACGCTGAGACTGCTGTCGCTGCCGGCGGCGTGGACCGAGTTCATCGATCAGAACACCACCGGGACGTCGTGCCTCGGCCCGCTCGCCGGCCTGGAGCGTCAACGCGCGCTCTACGCCGAGAGCGTCGCCACCCTCACCGACCCGGGTCGCACGACCCTGGTGCTGGTCGCCCGTCCCGAGCCGAGCGCCCTGGCCGAGGCTGCGCGTACGGCCGCCGAGCTCGGCGCGGCCGGGATGCGTCGGCAGATCCTGGCCCTGAACGGAGTCTTCAGCGCCACCGACGACGCGGACGCCACGGCGCGAAGCCTCGCCGAGGGGCAGGCGGAGGCGCTGGCCGGCCTGACGGGCCCGCTCGCCGCGCTCGAGCGGGTGGAGGTGCCCCTGCACGGGTTCGCGCCGCTCGGCGTGGACGCGCTCGCCGCGGTCCTCGAGCCCACGCGGATGCCCGCGCAGCAGACCGCCGATCGGGGGTCGGATGTCGCCGAGGCCCCCCTGACCGATCTCATCGACGAGCTCGAGGCGGGCGGACCCGGCGTGATCATGACGATGGGCAAGGGCGGCGTCGGCAAGACCACCGTCGCCAGCGCGGTCGCGCTCGAGCTCGCCCGCAGGGGCCATCGGGTGCATCTGTCGACCACCGACCCGGCCGCCCACGTCGAGGCGACCGTCGCCGAGGGCCTCGAAGGGCTCAGCGTCTCGCGGATCGATCCGGAGATTGAGACGGCCGCCTACACCGCGCAGGTGCTGCAAGAGGCCGGCGGGGGGCTCGAGGCCCAGGGCCTGGCCCTCCTCGAAGAGGACCTGCGCTCACCGTGCACGGAGGAGATCGCCGTGTTCCGGGCATTCGCCCGTACCGTCGCCGACGGAGAGGACGTCTTCGTGGTCCTCGACACGGCACCGACCGGACACACCCTGCTGCTGCTGGACGCGGCCGAGGCCTACCATCGCGAGGTGGGGCGCACCAGCGCCGAGGTGCCCCGGGATGTCTCCGAGTTGCTGCCGCGCCTGCGCGATCCCGGCTACACCCGGGTGCTGATCGTGACCCTCCCCGAAGCGACGCCGGTCCACGAGGCCGAGCGCCTGGCGGCGGACCTCGGCCGCGCCGGGATCTCCCCGTTCGCCTGGGTGGTGAACCAGAGCCTCGCCCTCGCAGGCGTCAGCGACCCGACCCTGCGTGCGCGGGCGCAGCGCGAGCCCGCGCTGATCGATGAGGTTCGCCGCGACGCCGATCGACTCGCGATCATGCCCTGGCGGGCCGGAACGCTCACGGGCGCCCTCGCCCTGGAGGTCCTCACGGCCGCCTGACACCGTCGGCGAAACCACCCGCGCCTAGCCGAAGCGCCCGGTGACGTAGCCCTGTGTCCGGGGGTCGGCGGGCGCCGTGAAGATCTGCTCGGTCTCGCCGACCTCTGCCATGACGCCGTAGCGCTCGCCCTCCTCCATGCCGCCGATCGTGAAGAAGGCGGTGCGATCGGACACGCGCGTGGCCTGCTGCATGTTGTGGGTCACGATCACGATCGTGTACCGCGTCGCGAGGTCGCGCATCAGGTCCTCGATGGAGCGGGTCGCGCCGGGGTCGAGGGCCGAGCAGGGCTCGTCCATCAGGATCACCTCGGGCTCCACGGCGATCGCCCGCGCGATGCAGAGGCGCTGCTGCTGGCCGCCCGAGAGGGCGAAGGCGTTCTGATCGAGCGTGTCCTTGACCTCGTCCCAGAGCGCCGCCTGGCGCAGCGCGGCCTCCACCCGGTCGTCGTCGGCCGGCAGCCCGTTGATCCTCATCCCGAAGAGCAGGTTCTCCCTGATCGACTTGGGGAACGGGTTGGGCGTCTGGAACACCATGCCGACGCGGCGCCGGACGTCCACCGGGTCCACGTCGGGGGCGTAGAGGTCCTGCCCGCGGAAGATGACGCCGCCCTCGATGCGGACGCCCGCGATGAGGTCGTTCATCCGGTTGAGGCAGCGCAGGAACGTGGACTTGCCGCACCCGGACGGACCGATCAGGGCCGTGATCTCGTTGCGACGGATGTCGATGCTCACGTCCCGGAGCGCGCGGGCGTTGCCGTAGAAGACGTTGAGGTCCGTCACCCGGAACACCGGCTCCAGCGTCGCGGCGGCCGTCTCGGCGAAAGCCGCCGCTGATCCGCCCGGCGTGGCGGTGGAGTCGTTCACGCGCGTCGTCCTCACCGGGATCGTCAGGGCAGGTCACAAAGGTGGGCGGCCGTGCGGCCGCCGGGCGACGATGATCCCACTCCTGCCGGAAACGCGAAAGACGCCGGGGCGGCCGGGCCGGCTCCTGCTCCGGCAGGTCTAGCCGAAGCGCCCGTTCACGTAGTCCTCGGTCGCCTTGTGGGCCGGCGCGCCGAAGATCTTCTCGGTGGTGTCCATTTCGACCAGGTACCCCGGCTCGCCGGTGCCGTCGATGTTGAAGAAGGCCGTGTAATCGCTCGCGCGCGTCGCCTGCTGCATGTTGTGCGTCACGATCACGATCGTGTAGTCCTCCTTGAGCACCCCGATCAGGTCCTCGATGGCCAGGGTGGAGATCGGGTCGAGCGCCGAGGCGGGCTCGTCCATCAGCAGGACCTCGGGCTCCACCGCGATGGCGCGGGCGATGCAGAGCCGCTGCTGCTGGCCTCCGGAGAGACCGGAGCCCGGCTTGTTGAGGCGGTCCTTCACCTCTTCCCACAGGCCCGCGCCGTGGAGGGAGCGCTCGACGATCACGTCGAGGTCGGCCTTCTTGACCCTCCCGCCGTTGAGCTTGATGCCCGCGGCGACGTTGTCGTAGATCGACATCGTCGGGAATGGATTGGGGCTCTGGAAGACCATCCCGACCTTCCGGCGCACCAGCACCGGGTCGACGTCCTGGGCGTAGATGTCCTGGCCGTCGATCAGCACGGTGCCCTCCGCGCGGGCCCCGTAGATCACCTCGTGCATCCGGTTGAGCGAGCGCAGGAACGTGGACTTGCCGCATCCTGACGAGCCGATCAGCGCGGTGGCCGCGTTGGACCTGATCGACATGTTGACGTTCCTCACCGCGTGGAACCCACCGTAGTAGAGGTCCAGACCCGTCACCTCGATGCTGTTGGTGACGGTCTCGGTGGTCGCGGTGGCCTCGGGGGCCGGGGCCGCGACGGCCTCCCTCTCGGGGGCTTCCCTCGGGAAAGTCAACGTACCGGGCGGACGATCGGTTGCCATCAGCGGACTTCCTTTCCGAAGCGCCGGTACACCAGACGGGCGATCAGATTGAGCACCATAACGATGATGATCAGGGTGAAGGCCGCGGCCCATGCCCTGTCGATGTAAGCCTCCCTGGGGATGCCGGGGTTCTTGTACTGATCGTACGAGAACACGGGGAGCGCTTCCATCCGCCCGGCGAACGGGTTCCAGTTGACGGTCGAGAACGTGCCGGTGGTGATCAGGAGGGGCGCGGTCTCGCCGATGACGCGGGCGACGGCCACCATGACCCCGGTCAGGATGCCCGCGAGCGCGGTCGGCAGCACGACCTTCACCACCGTCCGCCACTTGGGCACGCCGAGAGCGTACGAGGCCTCGCGCAGGCCGTTGGGCACGACCTTCAGCATCTCCTCGCTCGAGCGCACGACGATCGGGATCATCAGCACCGACAGCGCGACCGCGCCGACGACGCCCAGGCGAACGCCGGGGCCGAGGAAGATCGAGAAGAGGGCGAAGGCGAACAGACCGGCGACGATGGACGGGATGCCCGTCATCACGTCCACGAAGAAGATGATGGCCGACTTGAGCTTGCCGCGGCCGTACTCGTTCAGGTACACGGCGACCATGATCCCGAGCGGCACCGAGAAGATGGTGGTGACCGTGGTGATGACCAGGGTGCCGACGATCGCGTGGTAGGCGCCTCCGCCGGCGCCCACGACGTTGCGCGCCGACTCGGTGAAGAACGGGACGTCGAGGCGCGCGATGCCGCGGTCGACGACCGTGTAGATCAGCGACAGCAGCGGGAACATGGCCAGCGCGAAGGCGCCGCTCACCACCAGGGTCACGGTGCGGTCGAGCGCCTTGCGCGGGCCCTCCACCGCACGGGACCAGCCGTAGATCAGGACGCCGACGGCCGCCATCGCCACGACGGCCGCGAGCAGCGGGTTGAAGGCGGTGAACACCCAGACGACCAGGACGACGAGCACGCCGGCGCCGTAGGCGATCGCCGGCCCCCACTTGGGCAGCTTGCCGCGAACCAGGTCATGACCGGTCAGCGGGCCGATCGAGGGCGGGGCCGGAGCCGGCGAAGCCGACGTCGCGCTCATCGTGCGCGCGCCTCCGTGCGGGAGATCACCGCTCGGGCGGCCATGTTGACCACGAGCGTGATCGCGAAGAGCACCAGGCCCGACGCGATCAGGACGTTGACGTCGAGGCCCGACGACTCCGGGAAGTCGAGCGCGATGTTGGCCGCGATCGTGGACGGGTTGCCGGAGCTGATCAGGTTGAAGGTCACACCCCCCGACACCGAGAGGATGATCGTGACGGCCATGGTCTCGCCGAGCGCCCGCCCGAGCCCGAGCATCGAGCCGCCGATGATCGCCGATCGGCCGAACGGCAGCACCGTCATGCGGATCATCTCCCAGCGGGTGGCGCCCAGCGCGAGCGCGCCCTCCACCTGCGTGCGCGGTGTCCGGGCGAACACCTCGCGGGTGATCGCGCTGATGATCGGGAGGATCATCAGCGCCAGGACGAAGCCGACGACGAGCATCGTGCGCCCGGTCACCGACGCGGGCCCCGAGAAGATCGGGAGGAAGCCGAGGTTGTCCGCGAGCCAATGGTTGAGGGAGACCGAGGCGGGCCCCAGCACGGCGACCCCCCAGAGCCCGTAGATGATGCTCGGGATGGCGGCGAGCAGGTCGAGCAGGTAGCCGAGGAGCTGCGCGAGACGGCGCGGGGCGTAGAAGACGATGAACAGGGAGGCGGCGATCGCCATGGGCACCGCCAGGATGATCGCGATCCCGGCCGAGAGCACGGTGCCGAAGGCGAGCGGCGCGATGTAGGAGACGAGGGTGTCGCCGCCGGGGAGCTCCGAGGCGTCCGCGGTGATGGCCGGCCAGCCCTCGACCACCAGGAACAGCGCCACGCCCGCGAGCAGGACGAGGATGAAGACGCCCGATCCGAGGGCGAGCCCCGAGAAGATCCGGTCGGCCCGCTTCGATCCCCGCTGCTCCGTGAACAGTTCGGGGGGAGGGGTCGGTGTGGTGGTGGTGCTCAAAGACCCTGGTCCCTTCGCGCGCCGGTGACGTGAGCTGCGGGGGGCCGGATGGCCCCCCGCAGCTCGCCTCGTTCGTGCTGTCCGGTCATGCCGCGGCGGATCCTCTCAGATCAGCTTCCGATGCTGTCAACCGACGGCTGGATCAGCGCGCGCTGGGCGTCCGAGAGCGGCGCGGAGCCGGCCGACTCAGCGGCGGCCTGCTGGCCCTCGGGGCTGATGATGTAGTTGAAGTAGCCCTTGACGAGCGCGGCCGTGTTGGCCGAGCCGTACTGGGTGCAGGCCATGGCGTAGGAGGTGAGGACGATCGGGTAGACGCCCTGGGTCGCCGTGTCCCGCTTCAGGTCGTAGGTGAACACGTTCTTGCCCGGGTCGTTCGTGCGGGGCGACTCGTCGAGGATCTTGGCGGCTGCCTCGGCGCTCGGGCCGACGTAGCTGCTGCCGACCTCGACCTTGGCCACGCCGAGATCGCCGACCTGGCTCGCGTCGGCGTAGCCGATCGTGCCCTCGCCGGCGCCCAGCGCGGCGACGACGCCCGAGGTGCCCTGGGCCTGCTCGCCGCCCTTGACCGGCCAGTTGCCGTCGGGCGTGTAGGTCCAGATCTTCGGCGCGACGACCGCCAGGTACTGCTGGAAGTTCTCGGTCGTGCCCGACTCGTCGGAGCGGCTGACGACCGTGATGCGCGTGCTGGGAAGGTCAACGCCGGGGTTGTCGGCGGCGATCGCCGCGTCGTTCCAGGTGGTGATGCTCCCCTTCATGATCTTCGCGAGCGTGTCGGGCGACAGCTGGAGGTTGTCGACGCTCGGCAGGTTGTAGGCGATCGCGATCGGCGAGATGTAGACCGGGATCTCGACCAGGTTGTCGACACCGCCGCAGCGCTTCTGCGCGCCGGTCAGCTCGGCGTCCGCGAGGGCCGCGTCGGTGCCGCCGAACGCGGTGCCGCCGGCGACGAACTGCTCGCGGCCACCCCCGGAGCCGACCGGATCGTAGGAGACGGTCGCCCCGCTGTTCTGCTGCTGGAAGCCCGCGCGCCAGGCCTCCTGGGCGGCGGCCTGCGCGCTGGAGCCCGCTCCGGCGATCTCCCCGGAGAGTCCACCGCCCCCGGAGGTGTCCGAGCTCGATGAGCTGCTGCCGCACCCGGCCGCCCCGAGGGCGCCGACGGCGAGGGCCGCGGAAGCGGCGATCAGAGCGATTCGACGTCCACGTGCCATCTGTACTGCTCCTCGTCGAGAATGTGGGGCCGGTCACCGGTCCCGGGGGATCGCGGCGAAGCTAACCGAGGCCGGATCCCCGTCGGGTGACTTTGGTGTGACCCTGTGGTGAACGACCTGTGAACACGCGAGGGTGGATACTCCGGGTGTGCCCCAGTACGCCGGCATGAGCGATGGCGCCCCCTCGGACGCCGTGCGCCGCATCCTCGAGCGATACCGCCGCCTGGCCGTGGTCGGCCTGTCTCCGCAGCCGGACCGGCCCAGCCACCGCGCGATGGTCCACATGCGCGCCAACGGCTACGACCTGACCCCGGTCAACCCACGGTGCGACCAGGTGTTCGGCATCCGCTGCGCGGCCACCCTGGAGGAGGCGGCCGAGCGCGGCCCGCTCGAGATCGTCAACATCTTCCGCCGGCCCGAGGATGTGCCGCCGGTGGTCGACGCCGCCATCGCCCTCGGAGCGAAGGTGATCTGGATGCAGCTCGGCATCTCGGAGCCCGCGTCGGCCGCCCGCGCCCGCGCCGCCGGACTCGAGGTCGTGCAGGACCGCTGCATCAAGATGGAGCACTGCCGCTTCTTCGGGGGCCTCAACGTGGTGGGCCTCTCGACCGGGGTGATCGGCTCCCGGCGCATGGAGGCGTTCCGGCCATGAGCGACCCGCACGAGTTCGGCTTCGACACCCGCGCGCTGCACGCGGGCCAGCGCGTCGATCCCGACACCGGATCGCGCGCGGTGCCCATCCACCAGACGGCCGCCTACGTGTTCGAGGACTCCGAGCACGCGGCCGACCTGTTCGACCTCAACCGCTTCGGCAACATCTACACGCGGCTGATGAACCCCACCACGGCGGTCTTCGAGGAGCGCATGGCCAACCTCGAGGGCGCGGTCGGCGCCCTGGCGGCGGCGAGCGGCCTGGCCGCCCAGATGGTCGCGATCGCCACCCTGCTGGAAGCCGGCGACCACATCGTCGCCTCGCGCCATCTCTACGGCGGGAGCCACAACCAGCTCGCGATCAGCCTGCGCCGCTTCGGCATCGAAACGACCTTCGTGGATCCCGCCGACCCGAGCGCGTGGCGTGGCGCGCTGCGCCCCGCGACGCGGCTGCTCTACGGCGAGGTGATCGGCAACCCGCGCCTCGACGTCCTCGACATCGCGATGGTCGCAGCGGTCGCCGACGAGGCCGGCGTGCCGCTGCTGGTGGACAACACCTTCGCCACGCCCTACCTCTGTCGCCCGATCGAGCACGGCGCCCACCTGGTCTGCCACTCCGCCACGAAGTGGATCTGTGGGCACGGGACCTCGATCGGCGGGGTGCTGATCGACGGCGGCACCTTCCCCTGGGACCGGGGGCTGTTCCCGGCGATGGTGGAGCCGAGCGTGGGATACCGCGGGCTCAGCTACACCGAGACGTTCGGCAACTTCGCCTTCATCATGAAGGCGCGCCTCGAGACCATGCGCGACCTGGGCCCGGTGCTGTCGCCGTTCAACTCCTTCCTGCTGCTGCAGGGGTTGGAGACCCTCTCGCTGCGCATGGACCGCCACGTCGAGAACGCCCTCGCGGTCGCGCGGTTCCTCTCCGCGCACCCGGGTGTGACCTGGGTCGGATACCCGGGCCTGCCCGACAGCCCCGAGCGCGACCGGGTGGCGAGATACCTGCCCCACGGGGCCGGCGCGGTGGTCACCTTCGGCGTGCGGGGAGGGCGCGACGCCGGGCGCCGGCTGATCGAGGCCTGCGAGCTGTGCTCGCACCTGGCCAACGTCGGCGACGCCAAGACGCTGATCATCCACCCCGCGTCCACGACGCACCGGCGGCTCGACGAGGAGGGCCTGGCGGAGGCCGGGGTCGGCGACGACATGGTCCGCGTCTCGGTGGGCCTCGAGACCGTCGCGGACATCATCTGGGACCTCGACCAGGCGATCCGCGCCGCCGCCGGCTGATCCCGTCTACCCGAACCCGCCCCAGCTGACGCCGACCCCCGCCAGGGCCAGCGCCGCCGCGACCAGCGGGATCAGCAGCGGCTGGTGCACCAGGTAGATCGGCAGCGAGTGGCGGCCGGGGGCGCCGAGGGCCCGCGCGACGGCCGGTTCGCGCAGGCGCCGCGCCCAGGACCCGCGCTGTCCGCCGGGATAGAGAGCCAGCCCGGCAGCGAGACCGATCATCATCATCCCGAGCCACGGCGCCACCGGGTACCAGTCGGCGGGGACGGGGCCGGTCTGCCTGACGCCCACCGCGAACAGGCCCGGCACGTCCGACGGGGGTCGCGTCTCGAGCACGAACCCGACGACGATCACGGCGGCGCCCAGCGGGACGTTCCACCAGCGCAGAGGCAGCAGCAGTGGCCCGATCAGCATTCCCACCGCGATGCAGTCCAGCACCCCGAAGCGGATCCACTGGTCGCCCAGGGTGAGCCAGGTGACCAGGCTGACGAGCGCCGCGCCGGCGGCCACCTGGAGCGCGCGACGCAGGTGCCGGCGGTAGAGCGCGACGCCGCGCATGCCACGCGCCCGACCGCGCCCGTTGGAGATGGCCAGGCTGACGCCGACCACGAAGAGGAAGGTCGAGCCGCAGGCGATCTGCAGCGCCCGCCACGCCGGGTCGAAGGGGTCAACCGGCACGCTCGGAGCCAGCTGCGAGACGTCGTAGGCGCCGTGGTAGACGACCATCATCACGATGGCGAGGGTGCGCACCACGTCGACCTCCCACAGCCGCCCCGCGTCCGGCACGCTCACGCGCCGGCGTCCTCCAGCAGCGCGCGCAGCGGGCCGATCAGGCCGAACTCGGCCGCCACCAGCCCCGATCCGGGCAGGTCGCGCACCGCGCCGCCCGCCTCGCGCACCAGCAGCTCACCGGCCGCCCGGTCCCAGGGTTTGAGCCCGGTCTCGAAGTAGCCGTCGATGCGGCCGGCGGCCACCCATGCGAGGTCCAGGGCCGCCGACCCGAAGCGGCGCACGTCGCGCACCGCGGGGAGCACTCCGGAGAGGCGGGCGGCCTGTCGCGCGCGCTCGTCGGCCCGGTAGCTGAACCCCGTGCCGATCAGCGCCTCGGCCAGCGGGGCCCCGACGCGGACGTGCAACGGCGTCTCGCCCAGGCGGGCGCCCGAGCCCCGGACGGCGGTGAAGGTCTCGTCCCGGCACGGGTCGAGCACCACGCCCACCAGGCCGCCCTCCGCGTCCTCGGCGGCGATGCTGACGCTCCACTGGGGGACGCCCCACAGGTAGTTGATGGTCCCGTCCAGGGGATCGACGAGCCAGGTGACACCGGAGCGCCCCGATCCGCCTCCCCCCTCCTCGGCCACGACCGCGTCCTCGGGACGGGCGCCGGTGATGATGCCGAGGGCCAGTGCCTCCGCGTCACGGTCGCTATCACTGACCAGGTCCGTGCGACTGCTCTTGGCCAGGATGCCGCTCGCCGGATCGCCGAAGCGGTCGAGCAGCAGCGCGCCCGCGGCCCGCGCGGCGGCGAGGGCGATCTCGAGCAGCTCGGCGCTCACACGAGGGCCGCCGTGAGCTCGGGCAGCACGGTGTCGGGCCGCTCCAGGTGGGGGAAGTGCCCCGCGCCGCGGACGCGCACGAGGCGTCCATGGGGCAGCGCGCCGGTCAGCCATTCCGCGCCCGTCGCCGGCGTGAGCCGGTCGGCCGTTCCGGCCACCACCAGGGTGGTGGCCTCCAGCCGGGGCGCGATGGGCCGGATGTCGTCCGCCACGCCGTGCGCGGCCCAGTCGGCCATCGTGCGGAGGTCAACCGTCAGCAGCCGGTCGGCCGCGACGTCGAGCAGATTGGAGAGCTCGGGGTGCTCGTCGATGTGGGATGCGTCGGCCACCTGCGAGAGGAACGCCGCGCGGCGGCGCTCGGGGCGGCGGCGGATGCCGCGGATGACCAGCCGCGCGAGCAGCCGCCCGAGACCGGGCAGCAGCAGCAGGTCGGGGAGCCCGCGGGGAGGGAACCGCGGCGTGCGTGGCACGACCCAGGGACTGATGAGGGCCATCGTCGGCACCCGGTCCGGCTGCTGCAGGGCCAGCAGCATCGCCACCTGGGTCCCGAGGGAGTGGCCGACCAGCGACACGGGCGCGAGGTCGGCCACCAGCGGCGCGAGCGCGGTCGCCAGGCTCTCGGGCCCGATGCTGCGACCGCGCAGGCGCGGCGAGTCGCCGAACCCGGGGAGGTCAACCGCCACCACACGGCGCCCCGCGCGGGCCAACGCGCCCGGCAGCGGGCCCCACCCCTCCTTGAACCCGTTGAGGCCGTGGATCAGCAGCACCGCCGGCCCCGAGCCCATCTCCGTCGTCACCATGCCGATCACGATACGCGGTCGGTTGGGGTACCCTCTCCCCGTGGCCAACGCGCTCGAACTCGTCGCCCCGCGGGGCTACTGCGCCGGCGTCAACCGCGCGATCGAGACCGTCGAGAGGGTGCTCGTCGAGCTTGGCGCGCCGGTGTACGTCCGCGGCGAGATCGTCCACAACACCCACGTCGTGTCGTCGCTGGCGGCCAAGGGCGCCGTGTTCGTGGCCAGCGAGAGCGAGGTGCCGCACGGCGAGACGATCGTGCTCTCCGCCCACGGCGTGTCACCCGAGGTACGGCGTGTGTGCGAGGAGCGCGGACTGCGCGTCATCGATGCGACCTGCCCGCTGGTCTCGAAGGTGCACGCGCAGGTGCGCCGGTTCGCCTCGAAGGGCGCCACCGTGTTCCTGGTGGGTCACGGCGAGCACGACGAGGTCATCGGGACGCGCGGTGAGGCGCCGGAGGCGGTCGTGCTGATCGAGACCGTCGCCGACGCCGAGCGGGTCGAGGTCCCCGACCCCGACAACGTGGCCCTCACCACCCAGACCACGCTCTCCGTGGACGACACCGCCGGGATCGTCAACGTGCTCAAGCGCCGCTTCCCGGCGCTGCTGGGCCCGAAGTCCAGCGACATCTGCTACGCCACCCAGAACCGCCAGGACGCCGTGCGCGAGGCCGTGACCAATGGCGCCGACCTGGTGCTGGTGGTGGGTTCGCGCAACTCGAGCAACTCGAACCGGATGGTCGAGGTGGCACAGGACCGCGGCGCCGAGTCGCACCTCATCGACAACGTCACCGAGCTCGACCCCGCCTGGCTGGAGGGCAAGACGCGCGTCGCCCTGACCGCCGGTGCCTCGGCTCCGGAGCTGCTGGTGCAGCAGGTCGCCCAGGCGATCGCCGAGGCCGGGTACTCGCGCGGTGGTGAGGAGATCCCCTCCGCCGAGGGCGTTATCTTCGCCCTCCCCCGCGAGGCGAGCGCCCCGGGCTAGCCCTCCGGGGCGATCACCGTGGGGCCCTCGACCCGGAAGCCGGCGGGGAGCGCTCCCTCGAGGTCGCGGCCCTCGAGCGCGACGCGCGGGTCGATCTCCAGATCGACCGGCTCACCGTCGCTCTCGCGCGGCACGTCGATGCCGACGGCCTCCAGCCACCCGGCATAGAGCCGGTTGAGGTCGCGCCGGGCGGTCGCAGGAGAGTCGGATCCCTCCGCGTTCTTGATCGGCGAGAACTCCACCTCGCGGGCGGCCTCGACCGTCACGGTGCGGCGCGCCGAGGGCAGCGCGTCGAAGAGGAAGGTCTCGAACTTGACGGCGTTGGGGGCGTTCGGCTCCACCCGCTCGCCCCGCGCGTCCACGAAGGGCACCTTCTTCAGGGCGCGGTGGTACGGCAACTGAAGACCGCCCTCGGTCAGCGCGCGGGCGAACCCGACCTCCAGGCAGTGCACGGCGATCGACCCGGCCCAGTAGACGAGCTCGCCGTCAGCGTCGCGCTCCTGCGCGAGCGCATCGGGCAGGTCGCTGTACTCGACGACGCCGGTGTGGCCGTCAACCCGCGCGATGACGCCCATCTTCTCCTCGGCGGAGATCTTGCGCACCACCACCGACGCCATGTCGGCCTCGGTCAGGACATGGTGGCCCAGCAGCACGCGGGTTGCAGACGTGCGCGAGCGGGTTGTCCACCTGGAAGGTGAAGATGGTCCGGATGCCGCGATCGGACATGGTGTCGAGGGCGCCCGACACCCGCAGCGCCGAGAGGAGGCCGCCGTGCCCATCCGGCGACAGGGCGATCCGGTCCGGCGCGTCCAGCAGGATGCGCCCGCTCTCGCGATCGACGGCGGGGAGCGTTCCCTGCACCACCATGTGCACCGAGTCCGGATCGAGCCCGAACCAGTCCTCGGCGACGAATGCCTCGCGGGTAGCCGCGTCGTTCTGGGGCGAGGTGAGGATGTACCAGGGCAGCCCCGCCCCGTAGCGCGCCCGCAGGGCGTCGATCTTGGCCGCGTGATGCGCGAACAGCGTGCGGCCCGACAGGGGCGCGAACGGGAACATCCCCTTGGGCCCGTCGAACCCGAGCCGGGTGCCCTGGCCGCCCGCCAGCAGGACCGCGGCGACCGCTCCCTCCCGCAGCAGTTCCTCACCGGCCTCGCGTGCCTCGGCGTCGCGCTCCCGGTCGGCCGGCGTGCGCGCCAGAGGGATCAGTCCGGCGGGATCGGGCGGTGCGATCTCGCCGGCGACCGCGGGGGCGTCGTCGTCGCGCAGCCCGTCCACCAGCCGCCGGATCAGGTCGAGGTCCAGCGCCTGGATCTCGCCGGCCAGGGCGGCCCTGTCGTCCTCGGGCAGCGCCGCCAGCGCCGCGGCCAGGTGGTCCTGGCCGGCGGCGCGCAGGCGATCCTCGACGGTCATGCCCCGGGGCGGAGCGCCACCTTGGTGACGCCGTCCACCCGGTCGGCCATCAGGCGGTAGCCCTCCGTCGCCTCCGACAGAGGCAGCGTGTGCGAGAGCATCGGCGAGGGGTCGATCGTCCCGGCCTCGACCAGGGCGAGCAGCTCGGGCAGGTAGGCCTTACCGGGCACGAGCCCGCCGGTGACCGAGATGTTGCGCACGAATTGGTCGAACCAGTTGATCGCCGGCGTCTTGCCCATGAAGTGGTCCATACCCAGGCACGCGATGGTACCGCCCGGGCGCACCGTGGCGTGGGCGGTGATCATCGACTCGGCCCCGGAGATGGTGTCCACCACCACGTGGGCGCCCTCGCCGCCGGTGTGCTCCATCACGGCGTCCCTGATGGCCTCGTCGTCGCGGGAGTCCACCGTGAGGGTGGCCCCGAGCAACCGGGCCGTCTCGAGCCGGCCATCGTGGTGCCCCAGGCAGATGATGCGCTCGGCGCCCTTCGCCTGGGCGGCGTGAACGCCGGCGAGACCGACGGCGCCGTCGCCGATCACCACGACCGACTGGCCGGCGCTCGTGCCGGCGGAGGTGAGTCCGTGCCACCCGGTCGAACATCATGTCCACGAGCGGCAGCAGGCTTGCCTCGCGCTCGGCGCCCGAGAGGGCCTCCGGCATCGCGAGCAGCGTGGTGTCGGCCAGGGGGACGCGGACGAACTCGGACTGGCCGCCCTGCACCGAGCCGCCGTGCTGCCAGGTGCGCGGCGCCCAGCCGAACATGGACCAGCGCACGCACGACGACTGCAGCCCCTCGCGGCACCAGGTGCACTCGCCGCAGGCCACCGAGCACGACGAGAGCACACGATCACCGGCCGCGAAGCCGGTGACGTCGGCGCCGACGGCCTCGACCGTGCCGATCAGCTCGTGCCCCAGGCGCGAGCCGTGCGGGAAGCCGAAGGCCTCGCCCGCGTTGAGGATGTGCAGGTCCGATCCGCAGATGCCGGCGAGCGTGACCCGGACGATCGCGTCCGTCGGCTGCTCGATGGTCGGATCCGCGACCTCCTCCACGCGAACGTCCCGCGTGCCCTGGAAGGTGAGTCCCCGCAATTTCCGCCCCCGAACGTCGTTTTCAAAGCCCCGGCCAGGATACGCGCCCGGGAGATCGCGCCGCCGGTCAGCCCTCCAGCAGCCCCGAGCGCTCGAAGGCGGCCCGCGGGTCCATCACCAGGCCGACGAAGAAGGGTCCGAACTCGCCATAGCGGGCGCTGACCTCATCGAAGCGCATCTCGTAGACGATGTCCTTGATCGTCGCCGGGTCGTCGGCGAGCAGGGTGACACCCCACTCCCAGTCGTCGAGCCCGGTGGCGCCGGTGATCAGCTGCAGGACGCGCCCGGCGTAGGTGCGCCCGACGCGCGCGTGCCCCTGCATCAGCTGGCGGCGGTCCTCGAACGGCAGCGAGTACCAGTTGGCGCCCTCGGCCCGGCGCTTGGACATCGGGTAGAAGGCGATCAGCCTGCGGTCCGGCAACCGCGGGTGGAGCCGCGCGTCGAGGTAGGCCTCCATCCGGGTCCGCCAGGCGGTGAGCGCGGCCTCGACATCCGCCTCCCCCGCCGCCTCGAGACGCGCGCGCTCGTCGTCCTCGCTCGAGGTGTACTCGCTGGACTCGGTGAGCGAGACGAACGAGTAGGCGACCTCGAACGGCCCGGCCAGCACACGCTTGGTGAACACGTCCAGCGCGTCGAGATCGGGGCTCAGCGCCATCAGGCCCACGTCGGCGCCGCCGCCCAGCACGGAGAAGGCGATCACCTGCTGCGGCTCGACCGCCGTGAAACGGGCGATCTCAGCGAGCACGTCGTCGGCGCCCGGGGCGTCGCGGTCGGCGCGCAGCATCAGGTGGATCACGCCCCAGCCCTCGGAGGGTCGTACCTCGCTCATCGCGCTCCGCCGCTAGCGGATGAACCGGTACAGGGCGCCGCCGGCGATGACGTAGAGCTCGCCGCCAAGACCCTGACCGAAGCTGGTCACGTTGAAGAGCTTCCTGCCGAGACGTGAGGTCTCCTCGCGCACGCCGCCGGGCTTGGGACCGGCGCGCATGCTCCACACGCGGCCGGAGCAGAAGTCGGCGTAGACGTAACGGCCGACGAGCGCCGGGACCTTGGTGCCTCGGTACACATAGCCGCCCGTGATCGAGCAGCCGTCGGCGTGGGTGTACTCGGACACCGGCGGCACCGGGGTGGATCCGCGGACCGGCGACCCCCCGGGGAAGCGCGAGCTGCCCTCGAAGGCGTTCCATCCGAAGTTGGCCCCGCGGGCGCGGCCCCTGGGTCGGTAGTCGACCTCCTCGCGGTCGCCCTGGCCGACGTCACCGATCCAGATGGCGCCCGTCCTGCGGTCGAAGGAGAAGCGCCAGGGGTTGCGCAGCCCGTACGAGTAGATCTCCCGGCGCCCCCCGCCGCGGGCGAAGGGATTGTCCGCGGGAATGCCGTAGGGCAGCGTGCCGGTGCGCCTGTTGACGTCGATGCGCAGGATCTTTCCGAGCAGGGTCCTGGGGTTCTGGCCGTTGCCTTGCGGGTCGCCGCCACTGCCGCCGTCACCCATGCCCACGTACAGCCTGCCGTCGGGGCCGAAGGCCAGGTTGCCGCCGTTGTGGTTGGCGTAGGGCTGGGCGATCGCCAGCAGCCGTCGCGCGCTTCTCGGGTTGGCGCGGTTGGCGGTGGCGCGCCGGTACTCCACCACCCGGGTGTCCCCGTTGCGGTTGGTGTAGTCAACGTAGAAGCGCCCGTTGGCGGCGTACTTGGGGTGGAAGGCCAGACCCAGCAACCCTCGCTCACCGCCCGAGCTGATCAGATTCGAGATGTCCAGGAACGGCGACGGGAGCATCCGCCCGTTCTGGAGGATGCGCACCTTGCCGCTCTGCTGGACGATGTAGAGCCGGTTGGCCCGCCCGGGCGCGGACGTCGCGAGCAGGGCGTCACCCAGCCCGCTCTTCACGCGCGCGAGGCGGACCCCGGAGGCGGCCGACTCGGAGGCGCCCGACGCGGCCGTCGCATCGCCGGTGGTCGTCTCGGCGGCGCCGGTCGTCGACGCGCCGCACCCCCCGAGCGGGACGGCCGCGAGCGCGAGAAGCGCGAGCAGGGGTCGAAGGCGGCGCGGCATCCTCCGCACGCTAGCGAAGACCCCCACGCGCGACGACCGGCGCCGGTGTGGCGCGAAGCCGCAACGCCGCTCTCACGACGCGACCGCGCGAGCGGCCGGCGGCGGCGGCGATCTCTACGCGGTGACCGGCTCGATCGCCGGCTGGACCGCCCGGCTGACCGTCACCGGAAGAAGGCGCACGAATGCGTTCAGCTCGGCAGCCGGGGCGCCCTCTGCGAGACCCTTCACCAAACGCTCGAGTACGGCCTCTTCCCGGGGGCCCAACTCGGCCACCACGGGGGCGAGAGCGTCGGTCAGTCTCTGCGCGACTGCGGGATCAAGGATCTTGAACGAATCAAGGAGCTGCGCAGGAATCTCATCGGCCATAAGAGGCATTATCGCACAAGAAACGTGCGACGTGCCGTTGCAGGCGTCGAAAGGTGGGAAGGGAACCGCCGCGCAGCCGCCAAAACAGGCCACCCACGAAGGGAGGCCGCGGTGGAGTTGTGGATGGTCGGTTTGGCTCTTTCAGCCCTCGTGGCCCTCGCGGCCTGGGATGTCGGTCGTCCGGGCAACGCCTCGCCCTCGGCTCTTCTGGCGCTGCGCGCCGTCGGAGGGCTCGGGCTGGTGGCCATGGCGGCGCTCTCGCTGAGCTTCGGCGCCGAGGACGCCGCGGCGGTGGCCGGCGTTGCGGCCGCGCCGCTGATCATCGGCCTTCTGCGGGGCCCGCGCAGAACCGAGGCCGACGTCGCCGTCACGGTGCCGGTGGCACCCCCGGCGGACGCCCCCGGCGATGCATTCGCGAGGGACGGAGAGCGACAGGCGGCCTGATCAGCCGCCGGTGACAGGGCTGCGGCCCGTGCCCCCGCGCTGGGGCCGCAGCAGCCATCGCTCGATGCGGTCGAGCACCGGCTGGTGCTGAAGGGAGGGGATGCGCCACCCGATGGCGGCGGTGCGCTCGAGCGCGACCGCGACCAGGGCGATGGCCTCGTGCGTGTCGACCGGTGCGCTCGGCAGGCCCACCTCCTCCATCGGGGCGAACAGCTCGCGCCGCAGACGGGGCTCGATCATGTCGGGCAGGAAGAACGCGTCCTTGACGCCCCCGCCCAGCTCGCCCAGGTCCACCAGCACCACCAGCGGCGACAGGCGCCCGCGCTCCTTGGCGATGGTGATCACCACCTGCTGCTGGTCCGGCGCGTCCAGCGGAGAGGTGGCCCACGCCGCCACCGGGCGGGCGCCGACCAGCCCCGCGATCGCCGGGCGCGCGCGGCCCCCCTCTGTCCGGGCAGGCCCGTCGCGCGCGGTGCGCGCACCTCCCGGCGCGGCGACGGTGCAGAGGGCCAGGCACGCGTCGCGCCCGCCGTCCTCCACCTCCGCGACGGCGGCCAGGAAGCCTCCGATCTCCTCCGGCGGCACGCTGTCGACGATCCCCTCGGCCATCGCCTCGACGAGGTACGAGCGCTCCAGGCCGGTGAGCGCGCGCACCACACGGTCGATGCCGTCGCGCTCGGGCTCGATGTCTCCGTCCTCGTCCTCGAGCGACGCCCGCAGACGCAGGAAGGCCGCCTGCGCGTCGAGGTCGCCTGCGATGTCGTCCAGGCACTCGGCCACCTCGGCCCGCTCGGGCGCCGTCGCGTGGGCGAGGCCCGACTCGGTCCAGCGGCGGGCGCTGACGGTGTCGCCGCTGCGATACGCGATCAGGGCGGCCTCGTACCAATCCTCGGGATCGCGGTCACGGAACGCCGGCCGAAGCTGCCCGAGGGCACGATCGACGTCCCCCGCCCGCGCCAGCAGGCGGGCGAGGTGGCGGCGAGCGGCGGGCAGCCGCTCCGGCACGTGACGGGCGAGGAGCGCGGTCAGCCGCTCCTGGGTCTCGGCGGCCTCGGCGATGCGCTCCGAGGCGAGGAGCGCGGCGACCTCGACCTCCAGGGTGTCGATCTCGGCCTCGGTGAGGTGCGACCACGAGGTGCCGCGGGCTCCCACCCATCCGAGGTGCACCTCGAACCCGGCGCCGCGCAGCACCTCCGACACGGGGCGGCCGCGCGACCGGAGCACGTCCGGCGCGACGGCTGCGATGGATGCGACGAGCGTGGCGAGGTCGGCGATCGGCGGCGCCATCCGAGGCCCGCCGCGCTGACCCAGGTGCTCCACCACCACCTCGATCAGCGCCCGCTCGTCGCGCGGGCGGCGCGGAACGACGTCCATGCCCGCGACGCGGATCCGTCGCGCGGCCGCGTCCTCCAGGCGCACGGCCACGACATCGCCCGCCACGACCCCATCCGGCACCGCGATGCGCGGCCCGATGCCGATCAGGGCGAGCGGGGCGAGGTCCGGCGCCACATCGATGCGCCCGCTCGCCGCCTCCAGATCCCCCACCACCGTCGTCAGCTCCAGCCCCTCGAGGGCCTGTGCGGCGCTCGCCAGACGCCCGTCGACGAGCTGGATCACCCGCGGATCGGCCCGGATCGCACGGCGGGCCGCCTCGGCCGGGTTCCGCGAGCGGGTGGCGCCGGAGGCGGCCAGGGCGGCGCCGAGTGCGTCCGCGCCGAGGGGCCCGTCGGCGAGCAGATCCACGGCCGCGTCGGCGATGCGTCCCATGCGGTGAGAATAGCGGGGGGTCCGGTCGCGGCCGCGCGGTCCCGCTGGCATCATCGGCGTGTGCCGCGATCCGCCCGCATGCGCCGGACCGCGTCGCGTTGAACGCCGCCTCGCTGTTGCCGGCGGCCTCGATCCTGGACTCCGTGAGCCAGTTCGCGGAGGACGCCGCCGCCTATGGGTACTGGGCGGTCTTCCTCGTGGTGGCCGGCGACGGGTTGATCCCGATCCTCCCGGGCGAGACGGCGATCGTGGCCGCCGCGGTGCTGGCCTCCAACGGCAGCCTGAGCCTGCCGCTCGTGATCCTGGCCGGGGCCGCGGGCGCGGTCGCGGGGGACTCGGCGGCGTATTGGATCGGGCGCGTCGGCCACGGGCCGATCCGGCGCACCGTCACGCGCGTCGCCGGGGCGGAGCGTCTCGCCGCGGCCGAGAGGATGGTGCAGAGGCAGGGCCCGGCCCTCGTGTTCGTCGGACGTTTCCTGCCGGGCATCCGGATCGCGATCAACCTCTCCTGCGGCGCGGGGCACATGTCGTTCCCCCGCTTCCTGACCTTCGACGTGCTGGGCGGCATCGCGTGGGCCGGGCAGGCCGCGCTGCTGGGGTATTTCGCCGGCAAGGCCTTCGCCGACCAGCTCTGGGTGGCCTTCGTCGTGGCCTTCGCGGTCACCGGCATCGTGGGCGCCTTCGTCGCCGCCAAGGAGCGAAAGCGCACCCGCCGCGAGCGCCTCGAGGCCGCGAAGGAGGAATCGGGAGCGGACGACGGGCCGCGGTGAGTGGGTTGGAGGCTGTGAGTTTTTTGTTTGACACCCCCACGCGACCTGGAGGTTTCGTCAGGTTTCTCGCGCACGGTGCCGAGATGGGGGTTGCGGCGCGGTGGGTGCCTCCCCAGAATCCGAACCGTGCAGGATCCCTTGGAGATCGGTGGCTTTGATCCCGCAAAACGTAAGCGAGCGGGTCGCTCAACCGCACGGCAGGACGCCTGAGGTGGCCGTCGCGTCCGCTGCCCAGAGCGCCGCGGGCCCGCACCTCAACGCCGATCGCACCACGCGAACGGGGGACTCGCCACTCCTCTCCGTCTCCGCGGCCGCCCGCCTGCTGGGGGTCAGCTCCTCCTCGCTGCGCGCCTGGGCCGCGGCGGGTCGCGTGCCCCACGTGCGCACCCCCGGCGGTCACCGCCGTTTCGAGCTCGACGAGCTCGTTCGATGGCTCGCCGACCGCGGCGGCGCCCCGCCCGCGCCGCAGAATCGTCTCCAGGAGCTGGTCCCGACCCGCCTCGAGGCGATGCCCGAGACGGCCGCCGCGCTCGCCGGCGCGGCGGACGACGTGCTGGAGGCATTCGAGGAGGAGTTCGCCAGGACCCGCCCGCCGGGCGCCGTGCGGCCCTCGTCCGCGCGCCAGTCACGCGTGCTCGCGGCGCTGGAGTCGCTCGCGGAGGCGCTTGCCGGAGGCGACCTCTCGGAGTGCTACCGCGACGCCGAGTGGGAGGGGTTCCGCAACGGCGCGTCCGGGCAGCCGGGCGACGCCCCGGTGACCGAGGCCCTCGCCCTGCGCCGCGCCGTGGACCGCGTGCTCGGCCCGGCACTCGAGACCCGCACGTCCGATCAGCGCGCGGTCGAACGATCGCTGGACCGCATGGCCGTCCGCGTCGCTGCGGGCTACGCCGACGGCGTGCGCTGCAGACTCCGATCGACGCTCGAGTGATGGCGGCCTGAGACGGCCGTGTCCCGGATAACCCCGCGCGCACGGCGCTCCGAGGGGCCCTGGCTGTCGGTCTCCTCGGCGGCGCGCGCGCTGGGCGTGAGCCCGAGCACCCTGCGTCTGTGGGCCAGCGAGGGCCGGGTGCCCCACGTGCGCACCGCCGGTGGCCACCGGCGCTTCGATCCGGAGGCACTGCGCCAGTGGCTTGCCCGCCAGCCGGCCCGCCCCGCCCGGACACCGCGCCAGGGTGCCGTGCGCATCCCGGTGGCGCCGCACCTCGCCGACGCCCTGCGGTCGCGCATCGAGCAGGTGTCGGACGCCGTGGAGGCCCTCGTCGAGGGGCCTGCCGAGGCGGCCTACCGCAGGCTGCCCCCCATCGAGCGCCGCAACGTGGTGGGCGCCTGGGTCGAGGCACTCGCCGGAGCCTTCGAGACCGGCAGCCTCGCCGACGTGCTGGAGCGCTCGGAGACGTATGGACGGGGCCACGGCCTGGCGGGTTCCTCCGCCGAGGTCACCCTTGGCGGCAGTCTCGCCCTCGAGCGCGCGATCGATCGCGCCCTCGCCGCCGAGCCGGCACCGGTCACCGAGGCGGAACGCCGCGAGATCGTCGCCGCCATGAGCCACCTGACGGTACGAGTCGCGACCGCCTGGGCCTCGGCGGTGGCGGGACGAGGTCGTTAGGGCCTCGAGCTCTGAAGCGGTTGCCGTCGCCCCGTTGAGCCGGTTCACCGTGCGCGGACGGTCAGCCTCTCGATGATCCTTCCTCGAGGTGTCACCGCTCGGACGGCGATCGATCGCTCTCCGGCGGTGACCATGAGGAAGTGGAACTCCAGGGCGCAGGCCCTGAGCCCCCGGGTGGGCCGAACGCACGGGTAGAGCTGATCGCCCCCGCCCGAGGTGGTGATGTAGGTGACGCCGTCGCGGACGATTCGCTCGTACATGTGGTTGTGGCCCTGCAGCACCAGCGCCACATGGCCCCTGCGGAAGAGCGGCGCCCAGAGGCGCTGAGCGCCGGCCGAGGGAGCGTGGATGCCCGACGTGTACACCGGCTGGTGCAGCGCCACGATTCGGACGCGGGCGCGCCCGCGGGGGCGCGCGAGCTCGCGGCGCAGGAAGGCCAGCTGCTCGGGGTCGGTGGGGACGTTGGCGTCGAGCACGATGAACCGCGCGGGGCCGGCGGAGAACGCGTAGTACCGGGCGGGCGCCCCGAGGACGGCGGCCGTCGACGGGCCCCGGACGTCGTGGTTGCCCCACGACGCGCGCCACGGGATGCGCAGGGCGAGCAGGCACCGCTCGGGCCGCCAGTAGGTGGCGTCGGTCGCGACCCCGTCGGGGCGGTTGAAGTTGTCGCCCGTCGTGAGGACGAAGGCGAACCGCTGCCTCCGTGCCTCCCCGCACATCCGGCGGGTGACGGCCGCCTGACCGGCCGAGCCGGTGCCCCAGTCGCCCTTGACGGCGAAATGGACGCTCGCGGCCTCGGCGGGCGGCGTGGAGGCCGCGGCGGCGCCGATCGCGAGCGCAGCGGCAGCGAGCCCGGCGACGACCGCCGGGAGCGATCCCCTCACTCGTCCCCGGTGGCGTCCCCCGACGACTCGATGCGCATGCGCAGCTCGTCGGCGCGCCGGCGCAGGCGCTCGCGGGCCGCGTCGAGCGCCGCCTGGGGATCGTCGGCGGGGCCGTCCGGCATCGCCACGGGCAGCTCCGCGGCGGACACCGGGCTGGGCTCGGCAGGCCGGTCGCGCTCGCGCCGGCGGCTCAGCGCCGCGAGCCCCGCACCCGCTCCCACTGCGCCGATCGCCGTGGCCGCCCACATGCTCCAACCGCGCATCCTCATCACCTCGCCTGGGGGTTCGGGGGCATCCTAGTCCGCCCATCAGCCGCTGCTATACTCACGCGCCTGCCGGGGCCCGGTCGCCCCGCACTGCCTGTATGTCGCCAATCACCGGAGGTCTGGGATCACCCCCTACGAGATCATGATCATCCTCAATCCCGACGCGGATGAGGAGCAGCAGCAGGAGATCCTCGACAGGGTCCAGCAGCTCATCACCGGCGGTGGCGGCGTCATCGAGCACGTCAACGACTGGGGACGCAAGAAGATCACGTTCCCGATCGAGAAGCGTCCCGACGGACGCTACGTGATCATCACGTGCACCGGCGAGCCGACCTCCCTCCCGGAGATCGAGCGCATCCTCTCGATCAACAAGGGCGTGGTGCTGCGGGCGCTCTTCATCCGCCTCAACGCGCTCGAGTTCGAGCGGGCCAAGGCCACCGGCGCGCCGGCTCCGGCCGACGTCCACCCCGAGGGCGACCGTCCTCAGCGTGGCGGCCGCCCGGGCGGCGGCGGTCGCGGACGCCGGCCCCGCTAGCACCGCGTGCCTGCCGACCTCAATCGCGTGACCCTGGTGGGTCGTCTGACGCGTGACCCGGAGATGCGCCACACGGCGGGCGGGGACGCGATCTGCTCGATGCGGCTGGCCGTCTCCTCGCGTGCGCGCGACGAGGGGGGCAACTGGGGCGACCGCTCCAACTACTTCGACGTGACGGTCTTCGGCCGCCAGGCCGAGACCGCCTCCACCTACCTGGCCAAGGGACGGCGCATCGGCGTCAACGGCCGCCTGTCCTGGCGCGAGTGGCAGACCCAGGACGGCTCCAAGCGCCAGTCGGTCGAGGTGATCGCCAACGACGTCTTCTTCCTGGACAGCCGGGGCGAGGGCGGCGGCGGCGCGGGTGGCGGCGGAGGCGACTATCAGCAGGGCGCCGGATGGAGCCCCACTCCCGCCCCGACCGGGGACCTCCCGGTCAACCGCAGTGACATGGCGCCGGCCAAGCCCGTGGCCGACGACGACATCCCCTTCTAGGACAGGCGAGACGACATGCAGGCGATTCTTCTGACTGAGGTCGAGGGGCTCGGCGAGGCCGGGTCCGTCGTGACGGTTGCCCGCGGCTACATGCGCAACTACCTCCTGCCCCGCGGCATCGCCGAGGTCGCGACCCCCGCCCGCATCGCCGAGGTGCAGCGCCGCGAGGAGCAGCGCCGGGTGGCCGAGATCCGAGCCGAGGCCCAGTCGAAGGAGCTCGCCGACCTGCTCGGTCGCACCATCCTGACCCTCAAGGCGAAGGCCGGCGACGACGGGCGCCTGTTCGGCTCGATCACGTCCGCCGACGTCGCCGAGGCGATCAAGGAGGCCCGCGGGGTCAACGTGGACCGCCGTCACATCACGGTGGAGCCCCCCATCCGGGCGCTCGGCACCTACTCTGTCCCGGTGGAGCTCGGTCCCGGCCTGTCGACCGAGGTCAAGACCATCGTCAGCCCCCTGATCGACTGAGCACCTCCCGCCCCGCGGGGCAGAGGAATGCGATGACCTCGGAGAGCGTGCCGCCCCCGCAGAACGCGGAGGCGGAGGCAATGCTTCTGGCCAGCCTGATGGAGGTCAACGCCTACGTCGCCGAGGCCCAGGGGATGCTGGATGCCGACGACTTCTACCGCGAGGGCCACCGCGCCGTATACCGGGCCATCCAGGACCTGTTCCAGACCGGTGAGCCGGTCGAGCCGATCACGGTGATCGAGCAGCTGACCAAGAACGGCGAGCTGGACGACGCGGGCGGCCGCGTGTCGGTGCTCGACCTGATGGAGACGCCCTTCATCGCGGCGAGCTACCGAACCTACGCGGAGATCGTCCGCGACGCGGCCACGCAGCGGCGCCTGTTGCGCGTGGGCCAGGAGATCGAGCGCATGATCGTCCAGCGCGAGGGTGAGACGACGGCGATGCTTCAGGACGCGGAGACGCTGGTCTACGACCTCTCGCAGAAGGGCGTGCGCGGCGACTTCACCAAGGTGGACAAGCTGGTGATCGCGGGGCTCGAGCGACTGACGACCGCGGTCGAGGGCGACGGCGTGGTGGGCGTGCCCACCGGCTTCACCGACCTCGACACCGTGGTCGGCGGGCTGCAGCCCGGCAACATGATCGTGGTCGCCGCGCGTCCCAGCATGGGCAAGACGGCGCTCGCCCTCGGCATCGCCGAGAACGCCGCCCTGAACCAGAACCTGGCGGTCGCGGTGTTCAGCCTGGAGATGAGCGGCGACGAGCTGATCCAGCGCCTGCTGTCCTCCACGGCCGTCGTGGACGCGGGCCGCATCCGCGCCGGGCGCCTGGCCCCCGAGGACTGGTCGCGCATCGGCCGCGCCGCGGACCGGCTCTCGGCCGCGCGCCTCTACATCGACGACTCGGAGGGCGTGACCGTCGGTGAGATGCGCACCAAGCTGCGCCGCCTCAAGAGCCGCGACGGCCTCGACCTGCTGGTGGTGGACTACATCCAGCTGATGGAGGGCAACCGCGGACGGCGCGACGAGAATCGCGTCCAGGAGATCTCGGCCATCTCGCGTGGCCTGAAGATGCTGGCGCGCGACCTGAAGGTGCCGATCATCTGCGTCTCCCAGCTCAACCGCTCGCCGGACGCGCGCAACGACAAGCGGCCGATGCTGTCGGACCTGCGCGAGTCGGGCGCCATCGAGCAGGACGCCGACCTGGTGCTGATGATCTACCGCGACGACTACTACAACCCCGACACCTCGGAGGACAAGGGACTCGCCGAGGTGCTGGTGGCCAAGAACCGCCACGGTCCCACCAGCCGCGTCAAGCTGGCCTTCCGCGGAAGCTATGCCAAGTTCGACAACCTCGACAGGGACCACTGATGCCGGCCACCGTCGTTATCGGCGCCCAATGGGGCGACGAGGGCAAGGGCAAGGTCGTCAACCTCCTGGCCGAGCGCAGTGACATGGTGGCCCGCTACCAGGGCGGCAACAACGCCGGCCACACGATCGTGGCGGGCGAGGAGGTGTACAAGCTGCACCTGGTGCCGTCGGGGATCCTCTACCCCGGAACGGTGTGCGTGATCGGCAACGGCACCGTGATCGACCCCGGCGCCCTGTGCGACGAGATCGACGGCCTCGAGAAGCGCGGCGTATCGCTCGCGACGCTGCGGATCAGCGGCAACGCGCACCTCGTGATGCCGTACCACGTGATGCTGGACGGGGCATCGGAGATGCGGCTCGGCAGGTTCTCGATCGGGACCACCCGGCGGGGCATCGGGCCCTGCTACGAGGACAAGGCCGCCCGGGTGGGCATCCGCGCCCAGGACCTGCTCGACCCCAAGATCCTCGTGCGAAAGCTCGAGGTCGCGCTGGAGCACAAGAACGAGGTCCTGGAGAAGCTCTACGGCATGCCGCGGCTCGAGCCCGAGGCCGTCGCGGCCGACCTGCTGGAGCACGCCGAGCGCCTGCGGCCGTTCATCGCCGACACGGCCCTCCTGATCGACGACGCCCTGCGCGACGGCAAGCGGGTGCTGTTCGAGGGCGCCCAGGGCACCATGCTCGACATCGACCACGGCACGTATCCGTTCGTCACCTCGTCCAACCCGATCGCGGGCGCGGCGTGCACCGGCACCGGGATCGGGCCGACGCGCATCGACACCGTGCTGGGCGTGTCCAAGGCGTACGTCACCCGCGTGGGCGAGGGCCCGTTCCCGAGCGAGCTCGCCGATGCCGACGGCCGGCGCATGCTGGAGCGCGGCAATGAGTTCGGCACCACCACCGGGCGCCAGCGGCGCTGCGGGTGGCTCGACCTGGTCGCGCTGCGCTATGCCGTACGGCTCTCGGGCATGACCCAGCTCGCGTTGACCAAGCTCGACGTGCTGTCGGGGTTCCGCGAGGTGAAGCTGTGTGCGGCCTACCGGGACCGGGACGGCGCCGAGCTGGTGAACTTCCCGTACCACCAGACCGTGTTCCACGGGTGCCGGCCGATCTACCAGTCCATGCCCGGATGGGACGAGGACCTCTCGGAGTGCCGCACGCTGGAGGAGCTGCCGCCGCGCGCGCGCGAGTACGTCGACGCGATCGCCGAGGCCGTCGAGGTGCCGATCACGCTGATCGGCACCGGACAGGGCCGCCACCAGGTCATCGACCAGGTGGGCGCGTAGCGCCTAGGGAGTGACCGGCTCCGGCGGCGGTGGGGCCGGGACGGCGGGGATCTCGGGGTCGGGCGTGGTGGCCGGCGGCTCCGGCGCGGGACCGGGCGGCCCGGGGGCCGGCTGCGGGTCCGGATTGGCGGGCGGCTCGGGGACCGGCGGCTCCGGGGGGGTCACCACCGGAGGCTCGGGCTTCTCCGGCGGCACGGGCTTGTCGACCATGGGCGGCACGGGCGTCCCCCACCAGCACCGGCGCCAGCGCGCGCCGGGCTTCGTTGAGGTGGGCGGAGGAGCCGGCACGGCCTCGGGGACGGGGACGGGGACGGCGTCGGGGGCGGGGACGGCCCCGTCCGCGACCAGCGCCGGTGCGAGGGCCGCGGACGGATCGGCGTCCGCCGCCGACGCCTGGGCGACGCCCCCGGCCAGAACGCCCACGCAGGCGGCGACGGCCGCGATCGAGGCGAGGCCGACACGACGGCGCCGCGGGCGAGAGGCGGGTGAGAACGGTGCTGCCAGCGGGATCCTCCACAGTCCGGGACCCCGCTTATAGCGCAGGGCGGTGGCCCCGAGATCGTGTCGCCGCCGCAAAGCTGCGGAAAGCTCACAACCCGACGCCGAAAACCGCGAAGACTCCCCGAACGGACGGCGACGAACGAGGGGGGCCGCGCGGACCCGACGACCGTTCAGGTGCGGGTGGAGGTCTCCGGGAGAACCTCGCGCACCCCGCCCGCGAGCAGATCCACGACCGCTCCGCGGACGCGGTCGCGGTGGGGCAGGAACGCGGTCGACTGCACGTGCCGGATCGCCCCGCGCACGCTCGCGTCGAGGTCGGCGAACCCGCCCGCGCGCCAGGTCGGGCGCTCGCCCGTGTCGCGCGCGATCTGGTCGGCGAAGGCGTCCTCGTCGAAGCCGTGGAGGGCGCAGCCGGTGTGCTGCACGATCAGCACCTCGCGCGTGCCGAGCATGCGCTGGGAGAGGGCCAGGGAGCGCAGCGCGCCCTTGTCCACCCGGCCCCCGGAGTTGCGGATGATGTGGGCGTCGCCGGGCTCCAGGCCGAACAGCGAGATCGGGTCGAGGCGGGCGTCCATGCAGATCACCATCGCGAGGCCCAGGCGGGGCGGGGCGGGGCGCGTGGTCGCCGGCATGTCGCGCGCGCGGGCGAGCAGAGCGTCGATCGCTCCGCTCCCGTTCATTTTCGCAGGCCCGCTCACGTCGAGACGAGGATAGCCAGGGCGAGGACCCAGATGCCGATGACCGCGAGGGCGGCCGGCCAGCCCCCGGAGAGGGCGATGGCGACGACGATCGTGCCGAGCACCGCGCCGCCGAGCACGATCCAGAGCGGCCACGCGACGTTGTCCACCTCGTGGCGGCCGCGTTCGTAGTTGGTGACGGGCGCCTCCCGGGGGCTGAGCGCAGTGCCCCCGCCCGTCGCCTCCATGTAGGAGTCCAGGGCGCGCATCACCTCGGCGGCCGCCCGTTCGCGATCGGGCGCGGCGGGCAGTTCGGCGAGAGCGTCCTCCAGAACGGAGCGGTACGCCTCGCGGTCGGCGCGTGAGGGCGGCGGCGATGGTGGCGTCATTGCGCTCCGATGGTAGTCGAGCGCTCGGTCGATCGGCCAGGTCGGCGTCAAGCGCACCGGCGGCCGCCGCGTGTGCGAGAGTGGCGGCGTGAGTCGGACGGTGCTGGTCGTCGGAGGCGGAGGGCGCGAGCACGCCCTGGTGAGGGCGATCGCCCGATCGCCCGAGCGGCCCCGGATCCTGTGTGCCGGCGGCAATGCCGGGATCGCCGCCGACGCCGAGATCATCCCCGTCCACCTCGACGATGTCGGGGGTGTCGTGGCCCTGTCGGGGGTCTTCGGAGTGGACCTCGTGGTCGTCGGCCCCGAGGCGCCGCTGGTGGCCGGGTTGTGCGACGGCCTGCGCGCCGCCGGCATCCGCGCCTTCGGCCCGTCGGCCGCGGCCGCGCGTCTGGAGGGCAGCAAGGCCTTTTCAAAAGAGGTCATGGCCGCCGCGGGCGTGCCGACCGCCCGCGCGATCACCGTGACCGGCGTCAACGCCGGCATGGCGGCCGTCGCCGAGCTCGGGTTGCCGGCGGCCGTGAAGGCCGACGGCCTTGCGGCCGGGAAGGGCGTGATGGTGGTCTCCACCGAGGCCGACGCTCGCGAGGCCCTGGAGACCTGCCTGGTGGAGTCCGCCTTCGGCGAGGCCGGCCGCGTGGTGATCGTGGAGGAGGGCATGACCGGCCCCGAGGTGTCGCTGCTGGCGATCACGGACGGCCGGGCCGTCGCCCGCTTCCCCGCCGCGCGCGACTACAAGCCGATCGGCGAGGGCAACACCGGCCCCAACACCGGGGGGATGGGCTCGGTCTCACCGGTCCCCGACATCCCCGACGCCCTGGCGGACCAGCTGGTGGACAGCGTGCACCGGCCGGTGATCGCAGAGATGGAGCGGCGCGGCGCGCCGTTCAGCGGCGTGCTCTACGCCGGGCTGATGATGACCCCGGACGGGCCGCGCGTGCTGGAGTTCAACACCCGCTTCGGCGACCCGGAGACGCAGGCCCTGCTGCCGCGGCTCGAGGACGACGTCCTGGCGCTGTTGACCGCCGCGGCCGACGGGGAGCTGACGGACGGCCCGGTGCGGGTCCACGACGGCGCCGCGGTCGCGGTGGTGCTCGCGGCCCACGGATACCCCGGCACGCCCCGCTCCGGCGACGTGATCGAGGGCCTCGAGGAGGCCGCCGCGCTGGGCGCCGAGGTGTACCACGCGGGCACCGCGGCGGGCAGGGATGGCACCATCGTGACGGCGGGCGGGCGCGTGCTGGCGGTGAGCGCTCGCGGAGACGGGGTGGCCGACGCGCGGGCGAAGGCCTACGCCGCCGCGGAGCTCGTCCGGTTCGACGGACGGCAGATGCGCGGAGACATCGCGTCGGGAATGGAAACGGGAGACGGCGGGCCATGATCCCTCGCTACTCGCGAGCGGCGATGAACGCGCTCTGGACCGAGGAGGCCAAGCTCGCGCGCTGGCTCGAGGTGGAGCTGGCGGTGTGCCGCGCCTGGGCCGCCCAGGGCGTGATCCCCGCCGGGGACCTGGCCGAGATCGAGGCCAAGGCGGCCTTCACGGTCGAGCGCACCCAGGAGCTCGAGCGGACCACGAACCACGACGTGGTCGCGTTCCTGACCGACGTCAACGAGCACATCGGCCCCGCCTCGCGGTGGGTCCACTACGGCATGACCTCGTCCGACGTGCTCGACACCGGGCTGGCCCTGGCGATCCGGCGCTCCGGTGCGCTGCTGCTGGCGGAGCAGGCGGCCCTGACGGCGACCCTGCGTGACATCGCGCTGCGCCATGCCGAGACGCTCTGCGTGGGCCGGACCCACGGCATCCACGCCGAGCCGACCACGTTCGGCCTCAAGATCGCCGGCCACGCGCTGGAGAGCCGGCGCAACGAGGAGCGCCTGGCCGAGGCGATCGCCGGCGCCTCGGTGGGCAAGCTCTCGGGCGCCGTCGGCACCTACGCGATGCTCGATCCCGCGATCGAGCGGGAGGTGCTCGGCGAGCTCGGGCTGGGCGGCGAGCCGGTCGCGACCCAGGTCGTCGCCCGCGACCGTCACGCCCAGCTCGTGTGCACGATGGCCGTCGCCGCAAGCTCGCTCGACCGCCTGGCGACCGAGTTGCGCCACCTGCAGCGCACCGAGCTGCGCGAGGCCGAGGAGGCCTTCACGGTGGGCCAGAAGGGCAGCTCCGCGATGCCCCACAAGCGCAACCCGATCACCGCCGAGCGCATCTCGGGAATCGCCCGGGTGGTCCGCGGGCACGCCGTGGCCGCCCTCGAGGACGTCGCGCTGTGGCACGAGCGCGACATCTCGCACTCCTCGGTGGAGCGGATCATCCTGCCGGACGCCTTCCTGGCGCTGGACTACATGCTGGCCCGTTCCCGGGCGCTGGTTGAGGGCCTCGTCGTCCGCCCCGACCGGATGCTGGCGGTGCTCGAGTCGTCCCACGGCCTGGTGTTCTCCCAGCGCGTGCTGCTGGGGCTGGTGGAGCGCGGGCTGACCCGCGAGGAGGCGTACGGGCTGGTGCAGCGCAACGCGATGCGCGCCTGGGACGAGGCCCGCCCGCTCGGCGAGCTGCTGGCGGCCGATCCCGAGGTGACCGCGGTGCTGCCGGTCGCGGAGCTCGACGCCCTGCTCGATCCCACCTGGTACGTGCGCCACGTGCCCGAGGTGCTGGAGAGGGTGGCCGCCCTGTGATCGACGCCGGCGCGGTCGCGGGCTATCCGCTGATCCTCGAGGGCAAGGTGCGCCAGGTGCGCGAGGTGGACGCCGAACACCTGCTGATCGTGGCGACGGACCGCATCTCCGCGTACGACTGGATCATGCCGACGCCGATCCCCGACAAGGGGCGCATCCTCACCGCCCTCTCGGAGTTCTGGTTCGCGCGCACCACCGACATCGTCCCCAACCACCTGATCGAGATCGTGGGTGACCGGGCCATGCTGGTGCGGCGGCTGAGCATGCTGCCGGTCGAGTGCGTCGCCCGTGGCTACCTGGTCGGCTCGGGATGGGTCAACTACCAAGAGACCGGCGCGGTGTGCGGCCATGAGCTGCCTCCCGGGCTTCGCCAGGCCGACCCGCTTCCGGAGCCGATCTTCACGCCGGCGACCAAGGCGACCGAGGGTCACGACATCAACATCACGCGCGACGAGGCGGCCGAGCTGGTGGGCGCCGACGTGCTGGCCGAGGCCGAGCGGATCACCCTGGCCCTCTACCGCCGGGCGGCCGGCCGCTGCGGGAAGGCCGGGCTGATCCTGGCCGACACCAAGTTCGAGTTGGGCACCGATCGCGATGGCACGCTGGTGCTCGGCGACGAGGCGGTGACGCCGGATTCGTCCCGGCTGTGGCCGGCCGACCGCTGGGAACCGGGGCAGAGCCCGCCGTCGTTCGATAAGCAGTACCTGCGCGACTGGCTCGACGAGATCGGCTGGGATCGCTCCTCGCCGCCTCCCGAGCTGCCCGCGGAGGTCGTCGAGGGCACCCGGGCCCGGTACATCGAGGCGCATCAGCGCATCACGGAGGTGGACGAGTGACCCAGGTGATCGTGACCGTGATGCCCAAGCAGGGCGTCCTCGACCCCCAGGGCCAGGCGGTGGCCGGCGCTCTGGCGCAGCTCGGATTCGCCGACGTCGGGGAGGTCCGGATCGGCAAGCGCATCGAACTCGCGATCCAGGGCGACGACCCGGCCGGCCAGGCGGAGGCCATGTGCGAGAAGCTGCTCGCCAACGCCCTGATCGAGGAGTACCGCGTGGAGGTCGCCGGGTGAGCACCGTCGCCGTCGTACGCTTTCCCGGAACCCTGGATCACGACAGCGCACGACGGGCGATGGAGGGCCTCGGCGCGCGCGCCACGGAGGCCTGGCACGCCGACACCGCGTTGCCGCCCGAGACCACCGCGGTGCTGCTGCCGGGCGGCTTCTCGTATGGCGATCACCTGCGCTGCGGCGCCATCGCCAGCCGCGCGCCGATCATGGCGGCGGTGCGGCGGCACGCGGAGGCCGGAGGCCGTGTGGTGGGCATCTGCAACGGCTTCCAGGTGCTCTGCGAGTCGGGCCTGCTCCCCGGCGCCCTGCGCCGCAACCAGACGCTGTCGTTCGTCTGCCGGCAGATGTCGCTCGAGGTGGCCGACCCCGGCACCCCCTGGACCGGGGGGCTCCCGGCCGGCGCGAGCATCTCGATCCCGGTGAAGAACAACGAGGGTGCCTGGTACGGCACCCCGGCGACGACGCGGGTGGTGCTGCGCTACCACGACGACCTGCTCGGCTCGACGGATCGCGTGGCCGGCGTGGCCAACGCGGCCGGCAACGTGATGGGCCTGATGCCCCATCCCGAGGAGGCGTGCGACCCCCTGCTGGGATCGACCGACGGCCGGCTGGTGCTGGGCGGCCTGATCGGGGTGACGGCGTGAGCACCACCGAGGTCCCCCGCCACCGCCAGCTGGGCCTGACCGACGACGAGGCGGCCCGCATCCCCGAGCTGCTGGGGCGGGAGCCCTCCGACCCCGAGCTCGTCATGTTCAGCCTGATGTGGAGCGAGCACTGCTCGTACAAGCACAGCCGGCCGCTGCTGGGGGGCTTCCCCACGGCGGGAGCCCGCGTGTTGCAGGGGCCCGGGGAGAACGCCGGCGTGGTGGACGTCGGCGACGGGATCGCCGTCGCGCTGAAGATCGAGAGCCACAACCACCCCTCCGCCGTGGAGCCCTTCGAGGGCGCGGCCACCGGGGTCGGGGGCATCGTCCGCGACATCATCGCGATGGGCGCGCGACCGATCGCGCTGCTCGACTCCCTGCGCTTCGGCGAGCTGACGAGCCCGCGCAGCCGCCACCTTTTCACGCGCTCGGTGGCCGGCATCGGCCACTACGGCAACTGCATCGGCGTCCCCACGGTCGGCGGCGAGGTGTCGTTCGACGACCGCTACGAGGAGTCGTGCCTGGTCAACGCCATGTGCGTGGGGGTGCTGAGCGCCGACGGCATGCTGCGGGCCGCGGGGTCGGGCCCGGGCAATGCGCTGGTGCTGATCGGCAACCGCACCGGGCGCGACGGCATCGGCGGGGCGAGCGTGCTGGCGTCGGCCGAACTGGACGAGGACGAGGACAAGCGCCCGTCGGTGCAGGTCAGCGATCCCTTCACCGAGCGCAAGCTGATGGACTGCTGCCTGGCGCTCGCCGCCGACGGCGCGTTCGTGGCCCTGCAGGACCTGGGCGCCGCCGGGCTGACCAGCGCGGCGAGCGAGATGGCCGCCAAGGGACGCGTCGGGCTGGACATCGATCTCGACCTGGTGCCCCTGCGCGAGCGGCTCGCCCCGGCCGAGATCCTGGTCTCCGAGAGCCAGGAGCGCATGCTGGCCGTGGTGGAGCCCGGCCGCCTCGGCGAGGTGATCGCGGTCTGCCGCCGGTGGGACCTGGACGCGACCGCGATCGGAACCGTCACCGACGGCGAGAACCTGGTGGCGCGCTCGGGCGGCGCGGTCGTGGTGGACCTGCCGGCCCGCCTGCTCGCCGACGAGGCGCCGACCTATGAGGTGCCACGCGCCCCGGCGCCGGCGCCCGTCCCCCTCGACCGGGCGGGCCTCCCCGAGCCGGCCGACACGGCGGCCGCCTGGACCGCGCTGCTCGCCCACCCCAACGTGGCCAGCAGGCGATGGATCTACGAGCGCTACGACCACCTGGTGGGCGCCAACACCATCCGGCGGCCCGGCGGCGACGCCGCCGTCGTGCGCCTGCCCGGGTCGGACCGCGCGATCGCGCTGACCACCGACTGCGCGGAGCGCCACTGCGAGATCGACCCGCGCAACGGCGGGCGGGCCTCGGTCCTCGAGGCGGCGCGCAACCTCGCGTGCGTCGGGGCCCGCCCCGTCGCCGCGACGGACTGCCTCAACTTCCCCAATCCGGAGAAGGGAGCCACGGGCTGGCGACTGGCGGAGGTCATCGCCGGAATGTCGGACGCTCTGACAGAGCTCGGCGTGCCGGTCGTTTCCGGCAACGTCTCCCTCTACAATGAGAGCGCGACGCGCTCGATCCTTCCGACACCGGTGGTGGGCATGATGGGCTTGCTGGAGCGCGCCGACGGAAGCGTCGGACATGCCTTTCCCCGGGACGGCGATCTGGTGCTCCTGGTCGGTGACGATGGTCTCCTCGACGCGAGCGAGTACGCGGCCCGGCCCGGTGGCGCGCTTCCCGACATCGATGTCAGCCGCGAGGTGGCGGGCATCGAGCTGGTGCTGACCGCCGCGGAGGAGGGCATCCTGACCAGCGCGCACGACGTGTCCGGCGGCGGCGTCGCCGTGGCGCTGGCCGAGTGCGCGATGGCCGGAGATCGCGGGGTGACGGTGCGTCTGGAGTCGGGTGACCGCGACGACGAGGTGCTGTTCGGGGAGGGTGGCGGCCGCATGCTGCTGACCGTCGCGGACGAGGACGCGGCCCGGCGGCTCACCGCGCTGGGCGAGGTCTCCGGCGCGCGGGTGCGGAGGATCGGAGAGGTCGGCGGCGATCGCATCGTCGTCGGGATCGGCGATCGCGAGGTGGCCCTCACCGTCGGGGACGCCCGCGACGCGTATGAGCGCGGCCTACCGGAGGCACTGGCATGAGCCCGATCGACGACGACTCCCCCAAGGAGGAGTGCGGGGTCTTCGGCATCGCCGCCCCCCCCGGTCGCGAGGTCTCGCGGCTGACCTACTACGCGCTCCATGCGCTGCAGCATCGCGGCCAGGAGAGCGCCGGCATCGCCGCCCGCGACGACGGCCGGGTGACCATCCAGCGCGACCTCGGCCTGGTGAGCGCCGTCTTCGACGAGCCCTCCCTCCGCAGCCTGACCGGCGACGCGGCGATCGGCCATGTGCGCTATTCGACCACCGGCGCCAACAAGTGGGACAACGCGCAGCCGGTCGCCCACAGTCGCGGCGACGACATCGTCGCCCTCGGGCACAACGGGAACCTCACCAACACCGGTGAGTTGCGCGCCGAGATGGAGCTGGCCGGCGTGGACCTGCGCGCGAGCACCGACTCCGAGATCGTGGCCGCGATGCTCGCCGCCGAGGAGGGCAGCCTGCTCACCGCCGTCTGCGCGGTGATGCCGCGCCTGGTGGGCGCCTACTCGGTGGTGGCGATCACGAGCCGCGAGCTCGTCGCCTTCCGGGACGCCCACGGCGTGCGGCCCCTGGTGCTCGGACGCCTGGAGGAGGGCGGCTGGTGCGTCGCCTCCGAGACCTGCGCCTTCGATCAGATCGGCGCGCGATTCGAGCGCGACGTCCGCCCCGGTGAAGCCATCCGGGTGACCGCGACGGGCATCGAGAGCCGCCAGGCGCTGCCGTCGGCCGGCGGGCAGCTGTGCGTGTTCGAGCACATCTACTTCGCCCGCCCGGACAGTCAGATGGACGGGACGACGGTGTGGGAGTCGCGCCGGGCGATGGGCGCGGAGCTGGCGCGCGAGAGCCCCGCGGAGGCGGACCTCGTGGTGGGCCTGCCCGACAGCGGCACGCCCGCGGCCATCGGATTCGCCGGCGAGTCGGGTATCCCGTACGCCGAGGCCGTGGTGCGCAACCGCTACGTCGGCCGCAGCTTCATCCAGCCCGACCAGGCGCTGCGCCAGCACGGCATCCGCCTCAAGTTCAACCCGCTGCCCGCCGTGATCCGCGGCAAGCGGCTGGTGGTGGTGGACGACTCGATCGTGCGGGGCAACACCACGCGCCAGATCGTCGCCATGCTGCTGGACGCGGGCGCCGTCGAGGTGCACATGCGCGTCTCGAGCCCGCCGATCCTGTGGCCGTGCTTCTACGGCATCGACATGGCCGACCGCTCGGAGCTGGTCGCGGCCAACAACACCGTCGAGGAGATCGCCGCGCTGACGGGCGCGCGGTCGCTGGCCTACCTCTCGCGCGAGGGTCTCCAGCGCGCCCTCGGGCGCCCCGCCTCGTCGTTCTGCCGCGCGTGCTTCACCGGCGAGTACCCGATCGCGATCCCCGACTCGTCGCTCAAGATGCGCTTCGAGCCGGGCAGCCGCGAGCCCGCCCGCGCCTAGAGGTCTTTCATCCTGAAAGACCTTCTGAGCACAACCGGGACGTGAGGGACGTGGACGGCCGGATCTCCTATCGCGACGCGGGCGTCGATCTGGACGCCGCTCGGCGCCACACCGAGGCCATCTCCGCCATGGTCGCCGGCGGGCAGACCGGGTTCGCCGCCGCCCACCCGATGCCGCCGGGGATGCGGGAGCCGATGCTGGTCAGCTGCACCGACGGCGTCGGCACCAAGCTGCTGCTGGCCCAGGAGCTCGGGCGCATCGGGGGGCTGGGCCAGGATCTCGTGGCGATGTGCGTCAACGACCTCGCATGCACCGGGGCACGGCCGCTGGTCTTCCTCGACTACCTCGCCGTGGGGCGGCTGGACCCGGACGAGGCGGCGGTGCTGGTGCGATCGATCGCCGACGCCTGCGCCGCGGTGGGCTGCGCCCTGGCGGGCGGCGAGACGGCAGAGATGCCGGGCCTCTACTCGCCGGGGCACTTCGACCTCGCCGGCTTCGCGTGCGGCGTGGTCGAACGCGCCGACATGCTCGGCCCGCACCGGGTGCGCGGGGGCGACGCGATCGTGGGCATCCCCTCCTCGGGCTTCCACTCCAACGGCTACTCGCTGGTGCGGGCCTTGGTCCGCGAAGGGGCGCTCACGCTCGACCCCGAGCTGCTGCTGGCCCCCACCCGCCTCTACGTGAACGACATCACCGGGCTGGCCGCGGCCGGCGTCGAGGTGCACGCCGTCGCGCACATCACCGGCGGAGGCATCCCCGAGAACCTGCCGCGCGCGCTGCCCGAGGGACTGCGGGCGGTCGTCGCTCCGGGGTCGTGGGAGCGCGGTCCGGCGTACGACGGGCTGCTCGCCGGGGGCCGTGTGGACGAGGACGAGGCCTGGAGCACCTTCAACATGGGCCTGGGCATGTGCGTGATCGTCGATCCCTCCGACGTGGCGGCCGTGACGGCCGTCGTCTCCGACGCCCGCGAGGTGGGCCGCGTCGAGGTCGGTTCCCCGGGGGTGCTGCGTGGCTGAGGCGCCGCTGCGGGTGGCGGTGCTGGTGTCGGGCGGGGGTTCCAACCTGCAGAGCCTGATCGACACCGTGCACGCGCCCGGTGGCCCGATCGAGATCGTGCTGGTGGTCAGCTCGCGCGCCGACGTCCCGGCCATCGGCAGGGCCGAGAGGGCCGGGATACCGAGCCGCGTGGTGAGCCTCGGCGGGCGCGAGCGGGCAATCCGCGACGCGGAGCTGGGCGACGTGGTGGCCGAGGCGTCGCCCGGACTGGTGGTGCTGGCGGGGTGGATGAGCATCCTCACCGGCGTGTTCCTGGACCGGTTCCCGGACCGGGTGATCAACCTGCACCCGTCGTTGCTCCCCGCGTTCCCCGGCCTGCACGCGATCCCGCAGGCGCTGGCCTGGGGGGTGCGCTACACGGGGGTCACGGTGCACTTCGCGGAAGAGGTCGTGGACGGTGGTCCGGCCATCCTGCAGGAGCCCGTTCCGGTGTTGTACGGTGACGACGAGGAGGCGCTCACCGCACGCATCCGCGAGGTGGAGCATCGTCTTGTGCCCGCGGCGGTGCGCCTGTTCGCGCAGGGCAGGGTGCGCCGCGACGCGGTCGATCGACGCAAGGTCCAGATCGTCTCTCTGGAGGGTGAGTGAGGGTTTCGCGCGCGCTCGTATCGGTCTCCGACAAGACCGGCCTCGAGGGGTTCGCCAAGGGGTTGGCGGCTCGGGGGATCACGATCGTCTCGACCGGCGGCACGGCCGATTCGCTGCGCTCCTGGGGCATCGAGGTGGTGTCGGTCGACGAGGTGACCGGCCATCCCGAGATCATGGGCGGCCGGGTCAAGACCCTCCACCCGAAGATCCACGGGGGCATCCTGGGACGCCTCGGCCACGAGGGCGACGCCGAGCAGATGCGCGAGAACGGAATCGAGGCGATCGACCTGGTGGTGGTGAACCTCTACCCCTTCGAGGACTGGGTCCAGCGGCGCGGCGTCGGCGACGACGAGCTGATCGAGCAGATCGACATCGGCGGGCCCGCGCTGATCCGGGCGGCGGCCAAGAATCACTCCCGGGTCGGGGTGGTCACCTCGCCCGACCAGTACGCCGAGGTGCTCGACGAGCTGGCCGCCGGAGACGGCCAGCTCTCGCCCGCCCTGCGCCGCGGCCTCGCCGGTGCGGCGTTCCAGCGCACCGCGCGCTACGACGCCACCATCGCCAACTGGTTCGCCGAGGGCGAGGACGAGTTCCCCGACCAGATCCTCCTCGGCTTCGAGAAGCACCTGGATGTCAGCTACGGCGAGAACCCGCACCAGCGCGGGGCGTACTACGCCGAGCGCGGCGCCCGGACCCACCTGCTGTCGCGCGTGGAGCACCTGCATGGCAAGCCCCTGTCGTTCAACAACCTGTACGACATGGACGCGGCGCGCGCGATGCTGGCCGAGTTCGAGCTGCCGGCGTGCGTGATCGTGAAGCACAACAACCCCTGCGGCGTCGCGATCGCGGGAGACGTCGGCACGGCCTACGAGGCCGCGCGCGACTGCGATCCGGTGTCGGCCTACGGCGGCGTCGTGGTCGTCAACCGGCCCGTGGACGCCGATCTGGGCGAGCTGCTGGCCGGGACCTTCGTCGAGGTGCTGCTGGCCCCGGCCTACGACCCGGCGGGGCTCGCGGCTCTGACGCGCAAGCCCAACACGCGCATCATGCTGAACGGCGAGCGGCGCCGGACCAACCCGGGCGAGCGCGATCTGCGCCGGGTGTCGGGCGGGCTGCTGGTGCAGGACCGTGACGCCGAGGCCGAGGACCGCGACCAGATGTCGGTCGTCACCCGGCACTCCCCCAGCGAGAGCGAGTGGGGCGACCTGCTGTTCGCGTGGCGCGTCGCGAAGCACGTCAAGAGCAACGCGATCGTGCTGGCCCGGGACCTGACGACGGTGGGCATCGGAGCCGGCCAGATGAGCCGCGTCGACTCGGTGCGCCTGTCGCTCGACAAGGCCCAGGTGCCGGTGCGCGGCTCGGTGCTCGCGAGCGACGCGTTCTTCCCCTTCGCCGACGGCCCCGAGGCCGCGGTGAAGGCCGGCGTGACGGCCATCATCCAGCCGGGCGGCTCGATCCGCGACGACGAGGTGTTCGCGGCCTGCGACGCCGCCGGGGTCGCGATGGTCGTCACCGGCCGCCGGCACTTCCGCCACTAGGACTCGGGGACCCGTGCCGAGCTGGCAGCTGACCATCGACGTGGACGCCCCTCCGGACACCGTGTGGGCGTTCATCGGCGACCCCACCACCGTGCCCCGGTGGTACCCGAAGTACGTCTCCTGCACGGTGGACGGGGACACCCGCGTGCTTCGCAGCGCGGAGGGTGCCGAGTTGCGGGAGGTGCTGATGGACCGCGACGACGCGCGCCGCTTCTACGCCTACTCCGTGCTCTCGGGCGCCCCCGTCGCCTCACACCGGGCCAGCTTCGAGGTCACCGCCCTCGGTACGGGCAGCCGGGTGATCTGGTCGACGGACGCGGAGCCCTCGGATCCGGCGGTCGATCTGGAGGCGCGGTTGACCCCCACCCAGACGGATGCGCTCGTGCGGGTGAAGCAGATCGTGGAGGACGACCGACCCACCTGACCCGTGGCAGCCGCGCCGTGGCGGGCAGCACCTACCCTGTGGTGATGCGCCCGCTGCTCGCCGCCCTCGCCGTCGCCCTCGCGCTGGTTTCCCCGGCCGCGGCGGCGGCCCCCGACGATCTGTCCACCGACGCCCTCGACCGGGCCGCGCTGCTGGCGCTGCCGAGCGTCTACCGCGTCGAGGTGACGATGCACGTGCAGGGCCTGCGCACCGGTGACGGCACGACGCTCACGATCCCCCCCGTCGGGCGGGTCTTCCGGGAGGTGGGCACGGCATTCGCGGTCGCGCCGGGCGGCTGGCTGGTGTCCGCCGCCCACGTCGCGGCGCCCGGCGCCGTCCGGATCGCCGCGCTCGCGTACCAGAGCAGGCAGCGGGCGCTGGGGCGGCAGATCAGCGAGAAGGCCGCGCTCGACTGGGTCGCGAAGACCCGCGCGCGCGCGGTGAAGGGCCGGGTGGTGGGGCGTGAGATCACCCAGGCCGACGCCGGCGCGGGGGCGCTGGCGTCGCGCTCGTACGAAGCGATCGACGTGGTCGCGAGCCATCAGGCCGATCTGGTCGCCATGCGCATCGACCTCCCCAAGGCGCCGGCGCTGGCGCTGGACGAGTCGGCCAGCATCGGCACCCCGGTGGCGACGATCGGCTTCGGAGTGGGCTCCGCGCTGGACGGGCCGGTGCGCGGCAAGCTGGAGCCGGCGGTGCGCCGCGGCCGGCTCGGACGCACCGGAGCACTGGACGCCGAGGACGGGCTGCCCGCCCGCCAGGCCACGTTGATCTCAGTGCCGGTGGAGCCCGGGGACTCCGGTGGTCCGGTGATCGACGCGCAGGGGCGCGTGCGCGGCGTGGTGATCATCCGCACCGGAGACGGTGGCGTCGCCGAGCAGGCCACCGAGGTGCGGCAGCTGATGGCGGGGATCGACGTCACGCCCGCGCCGGGGCCGACGGCGGCGCTGTTCCGTGGCGCCATGGCCGATTTCTGGAACCTCGACTTCGCGAGCGCGCAAGAGGGCTTCACCGCCACCCTGGCGACGTTCGGCGGGCACACCCTCGCCGGCGTCGAGCGACGCCGGGCCGAGGAGCTCGCGGCGGGTGACTACCGCCTCGTGGGAACCGAGCGGCGGCGGGGCGTGCTGCTGGCGGTCGCGGTCCTGGCGATCGTCGCCGCGATCGTCTGCGGGCTGGCGCTCGCGCGTCCCGGACGGGGCGTCCGGGGGAGCGGCGAGTAAGGTAAGTCGCTCCGGCGGGGAGGCGCGTGTGCGAATCGGAGTACCGGCCGAGGTCAAGTCGGATGAGTACCGGGTGGCCCTCGCGCCCGCCGGTGCCCTCGAGCTGTCGCAGCACGGCCACGAGGTGTGGGTCCAGGCCGGCGCCGGCGAGGGGGCGGGCTTCTCGGACGCCGACTACGCCCGGGTCGGTGCGCGGTTGGGAGACGCCCACGCCGCATGGGACTCGCAGCTGATCCTGAAGGTCAAGGAACCGCAGCCCTCCGAGTTCGGCTTCCTGCACGACGACCAGGCCCTGTTCACCTATCTCCACCTCGCCGCCAACCCGCGGGTCGCCGATGCCCTGAAGCGCGCCGGCACCACGGCGATCGCCTACGAGACCGTGGAGGACGAGTCGGGGCGCCTGCCGCTGCTGGCGCCCATGAGCGAGATCGCCGGGCGCCTGTCGGTCCAGGCCGGCGCGCGGTACCTGGAGCGCCCCCTGGGCGGCCGCGGTGTGTTGCTGGGAGGCGTGGCGGGCGTCGCCCCCGGCTCGGTGGTGATTCTGGGCGGCGGCATCGTGGGCACGAACGCCGCCGTGGTGGCCGCCGGAATGCAGGCGCACGTCGCCGTGCTGGACATCGACCTCGTGCGCCTGCGTGAGCTCGAGCTGCTGCTGGCGGGGCGGGTGACCCTGCTGCACTCGACCCAGCTGGCCATCGAGGAGCTGCTGCCCACCGCCGACCTGGTCGTCGGAGCGGTCCTGCTGCCGGGAGCCCGCGCGCCGCGCCTGGTGCGCCGGGAGGCCCTCGGGCTGATGAGACCCGGATCGGTGGTCGTCGATGTCGCCGTCGACCAGGGTGGCTGCATCGAGACGTCGCACCCCACCACGCACTCGGACCCGGTGTACACGGTTGACGGGGTGCAGCACTACTGCGTCGCCAACATGCCCGGCGCGGTGCCCGTGACCGCCACGCGGGCGCTCTGCAACGCGACGCTGCCGTACGTGATGCGCCTGGCCGACGAGGGCCTCGACGACGCGCTGCGCGCGGAGGCGGGCCTGCGTCCCGGGGTGAACGTCCGCGACGGCCGGGTCGTGAACGCGACGGTGGCGGAGGCCCTGGCGACCTGAGCACGCTGACGCAGCGCCTGCCGCCGCCGGAGCAGGGGCTCACGCAGGCGGAGGCCCGCCGGCGCCTCGCCGCGCGAGGAGAGGTGCACTCGGCCCCGACCAGCCGGTCGTGGTCCAGCATCCTGCGCGCCAACCTGCTGACCGTCTTCAACGTGACCCTGCTGTTCTTCGGCATCGTCACGCTGATCTTCGGCGACTGGCGCGACGCCGTGTTCCTGGGGATCCTGGTGCTCAACGCGGGCATCGGGATCATCCAGGAGGCGCGCGCCAAGGCGAGCCTCGACCGCCTCGCGGCGCTGGTGGCTCCCCGCGCGACCGTCGTGCGCGACGGCCGGCCGGTCGTGGTCCGGATCGCCGAGGTGGTGCCCGGGGACCTGGTCACGGTGGGCGCAGGCGACCAGATCGTGGCCGACGGGCGGCTGGTGCGCAGCGACGCGCTGGGGGTGGACGAATCGATCCTGACCGGCGAGTCGGAGCCCGTGGTGCGCCGCGAAGGCGACGGCGTGCGGGCCGGCTCGTACGCGGTCGAGGGGTCGGGCGCCTACGTCGCGGACGCCGTCGGCGCCGACACGTACGCCGAGCGGCTCGTGGGCGAGGCCCGCGAGTTCCGGCACCCGCGCTCGCCGCTCGAGCTGGCCCTGGACCGCCTGATCCTGATCCTCGGCGTCTCCATGGTGCCGCTCGGGGTGCTGCTGGGCTGGTCGCTGATCGAGCAGGACACGCCCTTTCGCGAGTCGGTGGCGACGGCGGTGGCCGGCGTCATCACGATCGTCCCCGAGGGACTCGTGCTGCTGGTGGGCGTGACCTACGCGGTGGCCACGCTGCGGATGACCCGGCGGGGCGCCCTGAGCCAGCAGCTCAACGCGATCGAGTCGCTGGCGTCGACCGACGTGATCTGCCTCGACAAGACCGGCACCCTCACCGAGGAGCGGCTGCGCGTGGTGGAGCTGACGGCGGCCGACGGCGTGGACGAGGGCGAGTTCTCGGCGACCCTTGGGCGCTACGCGGCGAGCTCGCCGAGCCGCAACGCGACCCTCGACGCCGTGGCCGCCTTCGTGCCGGGGTCGCCCGAGCCGATCGACGAGAACGTGCCCTTCGCCTCGCGCAGGCGCTGGAGCGGTGTGCGCATGGCCGGGCGCACCCACGTGCTGGGGGCACCCGAGCATTTCGACCTGGGCGATCGGCTGACGCTGCGGGTCGCCGCCGAGGCCGCGGCCGGGCGCCGTGTGCTGGCGCTGGCGGCGGGCGATGCGCCCCTCGCCCTCGCCTCGCCCGACGCCCCGCCCCCGGCCGGCCTCACCGTCCTCGGACTGGTGGTGCTGGCCGAGGAGCTGCGCCCCGACACCCGCGAGACGATCGCCTTCCTGCTCGAGGAGGAGATCCAGATCCGGGTGATCTCCGGCGACGCGCCCGCCACCGTGGCGGCGATCGCCGCCGACGCGGGCATTCCGGTGCGCGGCACGCCGGTCGACGGACGCGAGCTGCCGGCCGGCGACGCGGAACTGCGCGCCCTGGTGCGCGAGACGAACGTGGTGGGGCGCATCTCGCCCGCCGGCAAGAAGCGCTACGTGGAGACGCTCGCCGCCGACGGCCTGCACGTGGTGATGGTGGGCGACGGCGTCAACGACGTGCCGGCGCTGAAGGCCGCGCGGCTGGCGATCGCCCAGGGCGGCGGATCGCAGATGGCCCGCGGCGTGGCCGACCTGGTGCTCGTGAAGGGCGGCTTCGCCTCGATCCCGCCGATGGTCCGAGAGGGCCGCAAGGTGCTGCGCAACCTGCAACGGGTGGCCAAGCTGTTCGTCGCCAAGTCCGTGGTGGCGGCCTTCCTCATCCTGACCGTGGGGCTCTCGTCCGAGAGCTACCCGTTTCTGCCGCGGCACCTGACCCTGGCCTCGGCGATCACGATCGGCATCCCGGCGTTCTTCCTGGCGCTCGCGCCGAGCACGGGGCCCTGGAGGCCGCTCCGTTTCCTGCGGGAGCTGGCCAGCTTCGCCATACCGGCCGGCACGGCGACCGGCCTCGGCGTGGTCGCGAGCTTCCTGTTCTCGATCAACCTGCTCAAGATGAACGAGGTGGAGGCGCGGACCGTGGCGACGACGGTCCTCGTCGCCATGGGCCTGTACCTGATCGTGGTGCTCGAGTCGTCGAGCCGGGTGCGCGGCTACACCGTCGGCGCGCTGTGCCTCGGGCTGCTGGCCCTCTACTTCGTGGTGCTGTCCCTGCCGGGCTGGCGCGACTTCTTCCAGGTGGCCCCGCCCGGCGTGGGGGTGATCATGGTGTCGCTGGCGGGGGCTGCCCTGGCGGCGGGAGGTCTTGCGCTGACGGACGAGCGGTTCCTGCCTGTGTGGCCCACGGCCCGAACGCCCTCAGAATCGTCAGGATCAGAGCCAGGGTGACCAGGATCGCGCTGGTGACGCACCAGGCGCAGATCGCGTCGATGATGAACAGCTCGGCGAAGGTCAGCCAGGCCGAGAAGCCGAAGCTGACGAGGGCCGTGAACAGGCCGAGGGCCCGGCCCAGCTGCCCGGGGATCAGCGCGGCGGCGAACAGCGCGACGTAGGCCACCAGACCGAGGATCGCTACGGGGATGCCGGCGAGCTCGGAGTAGTCGCTCTCCTGCACCGTCTTGCAGCCGCCGCCGACGATGCATGTGGGCGCCTGGCCCTCGAGCCGCACCGACGTCAGGTAGCCGGCGACGCCAAGGCCCGCCACCGAGACGACGCCGAGGGCGATCCTCAGCGCCGTCTCGTTGATCCTCAGGGCGCTCACGACGAGGGGCCGACCTCGGTCATGGCGGCATCGAACTCACCGATGTCGACCGCGCCGACCAGCTTCTTGGTGCCGTTGGGGCCGGTGATCACGAATGTCGGCGTCTCGTTGACCGAGTCCTTGGCGGCCTGATCGCGACGGGTGAAGAACGCGCTGTTGACGGCCTCGCCGTCGTAGTCCTTCTTCCACTGCTCGACGTCCAGCCCCAGCTTGCCGACGGCCTCCTCCATCAGGCTGTCGGTGAGCCAGTCCGGATGCGATTCGGAGGCCTGGTTGAGGTACAGCGTGGTGACGAAGGGCCAGATGGCGTCCTGGAGCGCCGCGGCCTCGGCGCCGAGGGCTCCGCGCTCCGAGCTGGTGTTGATGAACGCGATCGGCCGGAACTCCATCTTGGCCTTGCCGGTGCGGACGTACTTCTGCACGACCTCGGGGACCGTTGAGGTGGACGCGGCCTGGCAGGCCGGGCACGAGATGTCGCCGTATTCGACGATCGTCACCGGGGCGTCCGCCTGACCGACGACGCTCTTCGACGCGGGGATCCCGTCGAACTCCTTCGTGGCCTGCGCCGTGCCCTGGATGGTCGAGACGCTTCCACTACCGCCATCGCTCCCGAAGACCTGGATTCCCACCAGGACCGCCACGATGACGACGGCGACGACCACTCCGCCGAGGATGTATCGCCTGTTCACGTATCCGGCCTCTCTGTCCGCGGATCCACCCCAACGATCGGCCGGCGCGCCGGCGACCTGAGCGACGATAGCGTGATGGCCGGAACCCAGCGCGTCCGGTAGTCGCACTACAGTCAGTCGAATGGACGTCAATCCTCCCGGTACCTCCATCCACGTCGCGGATCCGTCCTACGGCCCGGGTCTCGACCCGATGGACGGGGACACCGCCCCGGTCGACACCACGGTTGAGGGACTTCCCTGGGGTCCCGTCGCCCCGCCGGCCTCGCCCGGGGGCGAGCTCGCCTTCATCGACGGCGCCCAGCAGGTGGAGGCGTGGCTCACGGTCACGGCCGGCGACGACCCCGAGCCGCTGCCCGGAGCGGCGTTCGCGGCGGCCGCCGGCGCCGTTCTGACCGGGCCGGGCAGCGCGGCCGAGATCGTCGGCCTCCGCGTGCGCCGGGCGATCGTGACGGTCGGGGACCGGCGCCTGCAGCTGCCCCCCGTCGGCGGCTTCTCGTGGGAGCCGCGCACCGGGGCGGCAAGCGAGTCGACGGGCATCGCGCGGCGGGTGGGCGAGTTCCGCCAACAGCTCGAGCTGGCCCTGGCCGAGGAGCTGGCCGGGCCGGACCGGCTGATCGTGCTCGATGGGCGACTGTCGTTCGTCCGGGATGTCGGCGGGCCGGTCGTCGGCGCCATCAAGAGCCACCACCGCATGTACCTGCCGCCCGAGGAGGCGCGCGTCGTCGTGGCGTTGCGCGTGGGCGAACGCACCCCGCTGTTCGCGATCGGCGCGGACCGCCTGAGCTGGTACCAGCGGCTGCCGGGCGTCGGCCTCGCGGGCTGGGCCGGGATCCTTCGCGGTGAGGTGGCGCGATCGATGGGCGCCGCCGAGGCCGCCCGGCTGGCCGACCGCGCGGCCGTCGAGCTGCCGCGTTTCGCGGGCCGCCCGCATCGCGACCCCCGGGCGCCCCAGAACCTCTCTCCGGTGGCGGGCCTCGAGTGGCGGCTGCGCCACCGTATGGGCGACCGGCGCCTGGCGCTGCGGGCCGTGCGGCGCGCGGCCCTGCGGGCGACGCTCGACACGGCCTCGCCGGCCCAGGTGGCCGTCTCCGAGGCGGACGAGCCGGTGGCCGCATGACCGAGGCCGTGGGCGTGGTGCTCGGGCACCAGGCGGCGAGCAGCCAGGTGTTCGCGGTCGGCCTCGCGGACGGACAGACCCTGGAGGTGGACGACCTCGTGGCCGTGACGACCACCGACTCGGGCGGTGACGTCACGACGTTCGGCATCGTCACCGAGACGTACGCCCAGATGGAGGGCGCCTCCCTGCCCTCGGACACGCGGATCATCGCCGACGGCGAGATGCCCGGTGAGCTGGTGCGCACAGCCGAGGTGCAGGTGATCCGCGTCGATCCGGAGCGATGGATCGCCCCGCATCCGGGCCAGCCGGTCCGGCGCGCGCGAGACCACGAGCGCGAGCTGGCCCTCTACGAGGACACCATGACGCGCCGGCTGGCCATCGGCATCGGCCGCGACGGCGACCCGGTGCACCTGGACCTCGACTTCCTGGACGGAACCAAGGGCGGGCATGTCTCGATCTCGGGGATCAGCGGCGTGGCCACCAAGACGAGCACCGCGCTCGCACTGATACGGCTCTTGCTGGCCCACGAGGACATGCGCCGGCGCGTGCGCGTCCTGCTGTTCAACGTGAAGGGCGAGGACCTGCTCTTCATCGACCACCCCAACGCGACCTACCGGGCCAAGCCCGACCGTGCCGACCTGGACGAGCGCTGGAGCCGTCTGGGGCTGGACGACCCCGACGGGTTCCCCAACGTCGCGTTCTGGGCACCGCCGCGCGCCGACGACCACCGCTTGCCGAGCTGCGAGTCGCGCCACCACGGCGTGAAGGTGTTCGGCTGGACGCCCCACCGCTTCGCGATCGAGGGACTGCTGCGATTCTGTTTCTCGGACGCGTCGGACATGCGCAACCAGCTGAGCTTCCTCGAGGAGCAGGTGCGGGGGGAGTTGCTGCGCCGCGCGGTGCCGGTGCAGGGTCATCCCGGGGCACTCGGCCTGATGGACGGACCGGCGGAGGGCGCCCCCGCGCGCCGTGCGGCGCGCCCGGTGAGCGAGCTCGCCGCCGGACCCTTCCACGACCTCGAGGGGCTGGTCGAGTGGCTGGTCGCGCAACTCGACGCCGAGGACGGCGCCGGCGGCCCCTGGACCCGGCGCGCGGCGCCCGGCACGGTCAACGCGTTCGTGCGCCGTCTGCAGAGCGCGGCGAGCCGGCTGCGCGGACTGATCCGCTCGGACGCCGCCCCGATCCCCCGCGGCGACGCGGCCGAGGACGAGCCGCCGGTGGCGGTCGTCCACCTCGCGCGCCTGCACGACTTCGCGCAGCGTTTCGTGGTGGGCACCCTGCTCGCCCAGACGTTCGCCGCCAAGGAGGCGGGCGTCCGCGACCCGATCGAGTTCGTCGTGCTCGACGAGCTCAACAAGTACGCGCCGCGGGAGGGCGACTCCCCGATCAAGGAGACGCTCATCGACATCGCGCAGCGGGGCCGCTCGCTCGGCGTGATCCTGGTGGGCGCCCAGCAGCAGGCCTCGCTCGTGGCCTCCGAGATCACGCAGAACGCGGCGATCCGCATCGCCGGCCGGCTCGATGCCGCCGAGGCCGAGCGCAGCGAGTACGGCTGGCTGGGTCCGGCTGCCCGGGCACGCGCGCGCCTGCTGATGCAGGGGCGCGTGCTGGTGAGCCAGCCCAGTGTGCCCGCCCCGATCGCGGTGGAGATCCCCTTCCCACCCTGGGCGACCACATCCGGGGAGGTCTCGCGGGCGGTCCTGGCCGACGCCGCGATCGACGAGTTCGGCTGAGGGGCCCGGCGGGTGAGGCTTCTCCATACGGGTGACTGGCACCTGGGCAAGCGGCTGTACGGCTCGGATCGCCTCACCGAGGCCGAGGCCGCGCTGGCCGAGATCGGCGAGAAGGCCGAGGCCGAGGAGGTCAACGCCGTGCTGGTGTCGGGCGACCTGCTCGACCGGCGGCTGGTCAACTCCGGCGCGCTGGGCGCGTGCCTGCGCGCCATGGAGCGGCTCGCGGCGACCGCGCCCGTGCTGGCCATCGCCGGCAACCACGACGATCCTGATCTGTGGACGCACCTGGCGCCCTACCTGCGCGAGCGCGGCATCCACGTGGCCGGCCGCCTGCGGCCCGCCGACCAGGCCGTGATCACGGTGCCGACCGCCGCCGGGCCCCTGCACGCGGCGATGCTGCCCTGGCCCGAACCGGCGCGCATGGCCGTGGACGCCGGAGCGAGCGCGCAGACCGCGCGGCTGCGCTACGCCGACCTGGTGGCCGCGGTCGTCGGGCGCTACGCGTCCGAGGCGATCGGGCGGCGTAGGAGGGAGGGCGGCGCCGCGGTGCTCCTGGGCCACCTGATGGTGGAGCGCGCCAAACCCGGGGGCGGCGAGCGTGAGATGACCATGGGCATCACGTACGCCGTCTCGGCCGCCTCCCTGCCGGCGGATCTGGACTATGTGGCGCTGGGGCACGTCCACCGGCCGCAGAGCATTCCCGGCCTGGCGGCGCCCGGACGCTACGCGGGCAGCCCGATGGCGCTGGACTTCAGCGAGGACAACCACGACAAGAGCGCCGTCGTGGTCGAGATCGACGGAGACCACACCGCGACCCGGCAGATCCCGATCACGGCCGCCGCACGGTTGGTGCGGCTGCGCGGGACCATCGACGACCTCGGCGCGCTCGCCTCCGGGCACCCCGGTGCCTGGTTCGCGTGCGAGGTGGAGCTGGACGCGCCCGAGATGGACCTGGTGCAGCGGGTTCGCGCCGTGGTGCCGCGCGCGTTGCGCGTAGAGCCCCACTACTCCCAGCCGCTGGAGCTGCCGCCGGGCGAGAGCGGCGACGACGCAGACGGCGCTCCGGCGCTGGGCGACCTCTACGCGGAGTGGTACCGCCTCAACGAGCGGAGGCTCAGCGACGCCCAGTCGCGGGCCTTCGCCGCGGCCCTCTCCGAGGCTCAGGCGGAGCCCGACGGGGACGACTGACGGTGCGTCCGCTCGAGATCGAGCTGGCCGCCTTCCGCTCGTACGACAGGGCCGCGATCGACCTGCGGGCCCACGACCTGGTGGTGATCACCGGGGACACCGGGGCCGGCAAGACGACGCTGCTCGACGCCGTGTGCTTCGCGCTGTTCGGCCGCACACCCGAGCAGAGCCGCGTGTCCGAGCTGCTCACGCTGGGACACACGCACGGAGAAGTGCGCCTCACGTTCGCGGCGCGCGGAGACGTGTGGCGGGTGGTGCGCCGCTACGGCAAGGACGCCCCGGACCCGGCACTGGTGGTGGAGCGCCTGGACGGTGACGGGGGAGACGTGCTCGAGACGCTCGCGGGCGGGGCGGCGGCGGGAGCGCGCATCCAGGAGATCATCGGGATGACCTTCCCCGCGTTCACCAGCGCCGTGCTGCTGGCGCAGGGGCGCTTCGCCGAGTTCCTCACCGCCCCGCCGCGCGCGCGGGACGCGATCCTGCGCGAGCTGTTCGGAGTCGCCTCCCTGGAGGGAGCCCGCCAGGCCGCCGTGGCACACGAGCAGGCCGCCACGACCGAGGCCGAGATCCGGGAGGCCGACGCCGCAGCCCTCCCCCGGCACGACCCCCACGCGCGTTCCGCCGCCGCCCGCGCCGCGCGGGAGGCCTCCGCCGCCCGCGCCGTCGCCCGCCGTGTGCGCGGCGTGGCCGACGACGTCGAGCGCCACCGGGCCGAGGCGGACGCGGCGCGGGCCCGCCGTGACAGCGCCCACCGGGGCGCCGACGAGCTTCCGGACGCGGAGGAAGGCGCCCTTCTCGCCGCGAAGCTGGCGGCGGCGCGCCGAGAGGCGGCGGCGGCCGATGCCGCGCGCGCCGAGGCCGTCGCGCGGCTGAGCGGCCTCGTCATGGCCCGCGACGCGCTGCGCCGGCAGCACGGCGGCGGCGCCATGGGCCTCGCGGCGCTGCGCGAGCGGGCCGAGCGCGCCCGGCGGCTCGAGGCCGAGCTGCCCGCCCGGCGCGGAGAGCTGACCGCGCGTGAGACCCTGCTGGCGACGCGCCGGACCGCGCTTCTCGCCGAGGAGAGGGAACTGGCCGCGATGACGGAGCGCCACGACCGGCTCGTGGCGCGCGACACCATGCTCAACCGCGCCCGCGAGTCGGCGGCCCGGGTCTCGGCCATGGAGCGGGAGCTCGCCGCGGCGCGCGGCGCGGCGGCGGCGGCCGCGGAGCGGCGGGCCACCGCCGAGCGGGCCCTGACCGCCGCGGAAGCGGCGCACGAGGCGGCGCGTCGTCAGGATCTGGCCGCGACGCTGCAGCACGGCCTGTCGCCGGGTGACCCCTGCCCGGTGTGCGGCGCGGCCATCGGCGAGCACCTTCCCGGCACGACCCACCTCGACATGGGGCGCGACGAGCTGACCCGCGCGCGCGAGGCCGCGGCGGACGCGGGGCGCGCCTGGGCCGGCGACGACGAACGCGCGCGCGCGGCCGAGCGGGCCGTGTCGGACGCCGAGGCCGCCCGTGCGCGGGATGAGGCGGCCCTCCGCGAGGCCGGCGTCGCGCCGGACGACGTCGACGGGGCGGCCGATCCCGACGCCGCCCGGGGCCGGGCCGATGTGCTGGAGGCCGCTCGGGACGCGCTGCGTGCCGAGGAGCGTGAGGTGGCCGCGGAGGGCGCCCGCTGCGAGTCGGCGCGCACCCGGCTGGACGAGGACGTTGCCGCTCACGAGGCCGACCGCGCGAGCCTCGGCGCCTGGGGCGCGCAGGACGATCCGATCGTCGCCCTCGGGGCCGCGATCTCCGAGGTGGGAGCGGCGGAGGCCGCGGCCGACGAGGCCGCGACCCGTGCCGCGCGCGCCGCCGACGCGGCAGCGGCAGCGCTCGCCGACGTCGCGCGGCTCGAGAGCGGGCCGGTCGCCGCGCTGCGCACCGCCACGGCCCGGGTCGCCGCCCGCGGAGACCTGGAGGCGCCCGGCGACGACCTCGGCGCGGAGCAACTCATCGCCGCCGCGGTGACGCTGCGGGGCACCGTCCGAGAGGCGGCGGACGCCCACGACCGGCGGGCGGCCGCCGCGGATGCCGCGGCCCGGGCCGCCACCGCGCGACTGGTCGAGGCCGGGGAGCCCCTGGGGGTCACGGACCCGGAACAGCTGACGGGGGCGCTGCGCCGCGCCGAGGGGGCGCATGAGACCGCGCGCTCCGAGTTGCGGCGCGTGGAGGAGGCCTCGGGACGGGCCCGCGCCCTGCGCGCGCGGGCGGCCGCGGCGGCCGAGCGGGCGCGGGTGCACCGCCAGGTGGCCAACGATCTGAAGGCCAACGCCTTCCCGCGGTACCTGCTCGCCCGATACCGCGAGCGGCTCGCGGTGGGTGCGTCGGCGCGCCTCAACGAGCTGAGCGGCGGCGCCTACCGCTTCGCCGGCACCGAGCCCGACCCGCTGGCGGTGGTCGACACCCGCCGCGGCGAGCGGCGCCGCAGCGCGGCCACCCTGTCGGGCGGTGAGCGTTTCCTGGCGAGCCTCGCGCTGGCCCTCGGCCTCTCCGACGTCGCCGCCGAGGCGGGCGGCCGCCTCGACTGCCTCTTCCTGGACGAGGGCTTCTCGACCCTCGACGCCGAGTCGCTGGAGCAGGCCCTCGCCGGCGTGGAGCGGCTGTCCGGCGACGGGCGCCTGGTGGGGATCATCACGCACCTGCCCGGAGTGGCCGACCGCCTCGGAGCCGCGATCCACGTGACCAAGGATCCCGCCACTGGGATAAGCAGCGTCTCGGCGGGTATGGTCTCGGCGTGACCCGCGCCTTCCAGTGGACCAACCTCGTCCTCGCCACGCTGGTGGTGATCGGGGTCTTCGTCCAGGTGTACCTGATCGCCTCGTACTTCTTCGGGGCCGGCCAGGACGCCCTGAACGCGCACAAGGACCTGGGCGGCATCGTCCACATGGTGGAGGTGCTCGTGTTCCTCTCCGCGATCGGGGCCTACTGGAAGAACTGGGGCGAGATCGGCCTCAGCTTCGCGCTCGGCGTGGTCGGCACCATCCAGCTGGGCCTCGCCGACGGCGACGAGTGGGTCGGCGGCCTGCATGGCGTGTTCGCGCTGATCGTCCTGATCCTCGCGGCGATCATCACCCACCGCACGATGCGCGCGCTGGGCCTCGGGCGCCACGCCGCGCCCGGAGCCACCTAACCCGAGACGACGGCCCTGCGGCGCTCGCGCGCCGCGAGCGGTGCGAGGATCCACCAGCCCACCAGCGGACACGCCGCGGCCAGGGCGAAGGCGGCCGGCCAGGAGAGCAGCCCCACGGCGACGCCGAAGACCGGCGGGGCGATGGCGACGGCCACGAACAGCACGGTGTTCTGGAGGCCGAGCGCCGTGCCCACCCGCGACGGACCGGCCATCTCGGCGGCGGCGGCGAACGAGACCCCGTTGCCGGCCATGGTCAGCACGCCGGCCGCGATCAGGGCCGCGGCGCCGGCCCAGGCGGGCGCCGCCACCAGCACGGCGGCAGTGGCCGTGGTGGCCGCCCCGGCCAGCGCGAGCGCGCGCAGCGGCCGGATGCGCACGCCGGCGCGGTCCGACCAGATGCCGGCGGCGACGCGGGAGGCCGCGCCCCCCAGCTGGATCGCCGCCAGCGCGCCGGCGGACGCCGCCAGCGACCAGCCGCGCTCCTCGTGCAGGTAGAGGGCGGTGAAGCTGAGCAGCGACAGCTGCGCCAGCACCACCGACGCCGTGCCGAGCGACAGGCGCCAGATGGCGGGGTCGCGCAGGGGGCCGGCGACGGGCGGCGCGTCGGGCAGGTCGCCCGGCGCGTCGAGCATTGGCTCGGCCCGGCGCAGCCCGATGACGGCGGCGAGGGCGCCGACGGCGCAGGCGCCTGCCAGCGCGACCATGGCCTCCGCGGTCCCTCCCGCCTGCACCGCCACCGGCAGCAGCAGCGCCGCGATGGCGCCCCCGAGCGGCGTGGACATGTGCCGCAGGCCCAGGGCCAGCCCGCGCTGTGAGGGCCCGAACCACGCGACAACGGCGCGTCCGCTGGCCGCGTTTGCGCTCGAGCCGAAGGCGCCGGCCGCCACCAGGCACACGCCGAGCCCCACGGCGGTGTCGGTCGTCGACGCGGCCAGCAGTGCGGCGGCCGCACCGGTGAGCCCGACTCCGATCACGGCACGCTCCCCGACGCGGTCGGCCAGCGCGCCCCAGGCGAGGAGCGTCGCGATGATGCCGACCGTCGAGGCCGCGAGCAGCGTCCCGATGGCGGCCAGCGAGAGCCCGTACTGGGCGCGGATCTCGGGCGCGATGGCCGGGAGCCCCAGCTGCACCGCGGAAATGCTCGCCTGGGCGGTCATGCCGACGCCCAGGACCACCCACCGGTACCCGGGCGGGCGAGTGTCAGACAACCCCGTGCAGCTTGGCCCACTGGAGGAGCATGATCGTCTTCGCGTCGACGATCTCGCCCGCATCCATCATCGCGATCGCCTCGGCGAAGGGGCATTCGATCACCTCGATGTCCTCCCCCTCGGCGTCCAGCCCGCCGCCGTCGTCCGCGCGGGAAGCGGGCGAGTAGGGCGCGGCGAACAGCACCAGCCGCTCGGTGACCGACCCGGGACTCATGAAGGTGTCGAACACCCGCCGGACCTCTCCGACCCGGATGCCGACCTCCTCCTCTGCCTCACGCCGCACGGCCTGCTCGGCGTCGCTCCCGTCGAGCAGCCCGGCCGGGACCTCGATCATCCACCCGCCCGGGTGCCCGTTGACGTAGGCCGGCAGCCGGAATTGGCGGGTCAGGATCACGGTCGCGCGGTCCGGGTCGTACAGCAGAACGGCGGCGCCGTTGCCGCGGTCGTAGGCCTCACGGTGCTGAAGCGTCGTGCGGCCGTCGCTGAGGCGGATCTCGAACCCGACCTTGCGCAGGACGTACCAGTTGTCGGAGAGCACCTCGACGCTCGTCACGCGCACCCGGTCGTCGGCCGGGGGGATCTCGAAGGCGCCCATCGCCCCAACCTATCCGTTGCTACCCCGGGTCCACCCGTCCGCCGAGGTGCTTGGCGAAGAACCTCTCGATGGCGCCGTAGGCGTCCATGCGGTTCTCGGGCTTGACGAAGCCGTGGCCCTCGTCGTCCTTCACCAGGTACTCGACCTCCACACCCCGGCGGCGCAGCGCGGCGACGATCTGGTCGGACTCGGCCTTGGTCACGCGCGGGTCGTTGGCGCCCTGGATCACCAGCAGCGGGGCCACGATGTCGTCCACGCGGTTGAGCGGTGAGCGCGCCTCGAGGTCGGCCAGCTGCTCGGGGTCCTCGGGGTCGCCGACGTACCGGAACCAGGTGCTGGCGAGCAGGGGTCGCCAGTAGGGCGGGAACGACCGCACCAGGGTCACGAGGCTGGAGGGGCCGACCACGCTCACGACGGCGGCGAAGACGTCGGGCGTGAAGGTGGCGCCGACCAGAGCGGCGTATCCGCCGTACGAACCGCCGTAGATGCCGACGCGCGCGCGGTCGGCGATGCCCTCGCCGACCAGCCATTCCACCCCGTCGATCAGATCGTCGTGCATCTTGCCGGCGAACTCGTGCTCCGCCGCGTGCATGAACGACTTCCCGAACCCGGTCGAGCCGCGGTAGTTGATCTGCAGGACGGCGTAGCCGCGGTTGGCCAGCAGCTGCGCCTGGGGGTCGTAGCCCCATGCGTCGCGCGCCCAGGGGCCGCCGTGGACGACCAGCACGGCCGGCAGGTCGCGCGGCTCCGCGTCGAGCGGCAGGGTGAGGTAGCTGTGCAGCGCCAAGCCGTCGCGCGAGGCGATCGTGACCGGCCTCATCGGCGCGAGCGTGGCCGGATCGAGCCAGGGGCGGGAGCGGTAGAGGAACTCCGCCTCGCCGGTCTCGCGGTCGAAGAGATAGGTCGCGCCCGGATCGCGGTCGTCGTCGAAGGAGACGATGAACGCGGTCTCGCGTTCGTCCTGGCCGCCGATGCGCGGATCGCCCGGATGCAGCGCGCGCACCCGCTCCCAGTCGCGGGCGAGGCGTTCGTCGAACGCGTGCAGCACGACGCGGTCGCGCAGGTAGAAGGCGCCCAGCAGCTCACCGGTGAGGTCGCTGATCACCGGACCGGAGAGGTCAACCTCGTCGTCGCGGTCAACTTCCTGCTCGGAGCCGTCGGCGGGATCGAGCTCCACCAGGCGCAGCAGATCGCTTCCGCGGGCGCTGCCCATCCAGATATGGGAGCCGTCGGGCGTGAAGGCGAACGGGTGGCCGCCGTCCTCATTCGCGTACTCCGCGACCACGCGCAGCTCGCCGGCCTCGTCGTCACGGACGAGCAGCTCGTAGTCACCGGCCGGCGTCTGGGCCCGCGCCGCACGCAGATGGCCGTCGCGGTCGGCGACCCAGCCGATGATGTTGCCCGGGTTTCGGCCGATCAGCTCGAGCCTGCCCGTCGCCAGCGACACGCGATACGCGTCGAACAGGCTGCGATCGCGCAGGTTCATCGAGACGAGCACGTGCCGCGGCGTGGCCCGCGGGGCGTCGATCAGGCCGGCGCGCACGCCCGGGAACGGCGTGAGGTCGCGGGCCGGTCCCCCGCCGCCGGCGTCCACGGCGAGCAGGTGGTGGTTCTCGTCGCCACCGAGGTCCTGGCTGTAGAGGATGCGCGCCGAGTCGCGCGACCACATGTACGAGCGGATGCCCCGATCGCGGTCGTCGGTGACCGGCACCGCCTCGCCGCCGGCGCGGTCGCGCACCCAGACGTTGAGCACGCCGTCGCGGGGCGCGACCCACGACAGCCGCGTGCCGTCGGGGGAAAGCCGCGCCAGCGCGCGCTCGGGGTTGTCGAAAAGGTGGCGGAGCGGGATCAGGGGCGGCATGCGCGGCATCGTCGCACGTCGACCCGGCGCCGCGCCGCGACACCCGAACGTCCGGGCCGGTGCACTAGCGTGGCGTCATGAGCGACCTGATCGGCTCGACCCTGCAGGGCTACCGCGTCGAGGCCGAGATCGGCCGGGGAGGCCAGGCGGTCGTGTACCGGGCCACGCAGCTGTCGCTGCAGCGGGTCGTGGCGCTGAAGGTGGTCTCGCCGGGGGCATCGTCCGACCCGGCGTTCCTCGAGCGCTTCGCCCGCGAGGGCGTCACGGCGGCCGGGCTCGACCACCCCCACATCATCCCGGTGGTGGAGGCGGGGCAGGCCGGCGGGGTCGGGTTCCTCGCGATGAAGTTCATCGACGGGCCGTCGCTCGAGGCGCTGCTTCGGGCACCCGAGGGCATGGAGCCGCGCCGGGCGCTGGCGATCTGCCGGCAGGTGGCCGAGGCCCTCGACTACCTCAGCGGGCTGGGCATGGTGCACCGGGACGTCACGCCCGCCAACATCCTCCTCGGGCCCGGGGACCACGCCTATCTGTCCGATTTCGGCCTGAGCCACGCCGTCGCCGAGAGCCGGCCGGCCAGGACGGGCACCTGGGTCGGCACCGTCGGCTACGCGGCGCCCGAGCAGATCCGGGGTGACGCGCTGACGGCGGCGGCGGACCGGTACGCACTGGCCGCGATCGCCTTCCGCTGCCTGACCGGCGGTCCCGTGTTTCCCGGCGATCGCGACACGGCCCTGCGCGCCCAGCTCACCGCGCCGCCCCCGGCGGCATCGGCGAGAAACCCCGCCCTCGGGCCCCTGGTGGACGGAGTGCTGGCGCACGGCCTCGCCACCGACCCCTCCGCGCGGCCCACGAGCGCGGCGGCCCTGGTCGACGACCTCGACGGCGCGCTCGCGGCGACGCCCGGCGCCACGGCGGCCCGCCCGACCGCCATCCCCCCCGCCGCCCCCACCGCCCCCGCCTCCCCCGCCTCCGCCGCCCCCGCCTCCCGCCCCGGTCGGCGCGCCCGCGATCGAGGGTCCGCGCTGGCGCGTCCCGGCCATCGTGGGCGCGACCCTCCTGGGCCTGGTGGTGCTGCTGATGGTGATCGTGCTGGTCAACGGCAGCGGGGGATCGCGCACGGTCACCACCTTCGTCCCCGACACCACCGGCTCGCTCACCGCGCCGCCGTCGAGCTTCCCGCTGGGGGCCGTGCTGCCGGCCGCCGTGGACGGCTGGTTCCTCTCTGCCACCGACCCCGCGTCGGCCGAGCGCGAGCTGCGGCGCCTGGGGCAGGTGGAGACCGCTCACGCGCGACGGGGCGCCGACACCGGCGTGCTGATCGGCCTCCGGCCCGACCGCGAGGACGCCCGCATCACGGTCGAGCGGGTGCGTGCGGTGATCGGCGGCCACGCCGAGGGCGCGATCGCGCTGACCGGGGTCTCATCGAGCGCCCAGGTGCAGCGCGACGGCCCCCTGGTGGCCGTGACGTTCGCCGACGCGGGGAGGGTGGTCGTCGCCATCGCGACCGATCGCGCCGTCGCCGTGGAGCTGGCGGCGGCGGCGGGCAGGGCCATACCGTGAGCTCGGAGTTGTACGCCGGGCCGCGATCGAACTATCATGGCTCGTTATCGCGGGTGCCCACCCGTGACCCTCTGTCGCGCGAGGAGTCGGCATGAGCTGGACGGCCAGTCGTGGTGGCACGGAGAACCGACCCTGATCGCGCTCCTGTTCCCCGGTCAGGGAGCACAGCAGGTCGGCATGGGCAGGGAGCTGGCCAAGGCGTTCCCGGCTGCCCGGCGCACCTTCGAGGAGGCCAACGACCTCCTGGGGTACGACCTGACGCGCATCTGCTTCGAGGGGCCCCACGAGGATCTGATGTCCACGCAGAACTGCCAGCCGGCCGTGCTGACCCACTCGGTCGCCGCCTGGCGGGTCGCCGGGGAGCACGGCGTCGTCGGCGACCTGACGATGGGCCACTCGCTGGGTGAGTACTCGGCGCTGGTGGCCTGCGGCAGTCTCTCCTTCGCCGAGGCCCTGCGCCTGGTGCAGGCGCGCGGCGAGGCCACGACCGACGTCGTCGCCCGCCACCCGGGATCGATGGCCGCCGTGCTCGGCGCCAGCGACGAGGACGTCGAGGCGCTCTGCCGCGAGGCCGGCGAGGTATGGCCGGCCAACTACAACTGCCCCGGGCAGGTGGTCGCCTCCGGCCTGCACCGCGGCGTCAACCGCCTGATGGTGCTGGCGCGGGCGCGGGGCATCAAGGCCAAGCTGCTCGACGTGGACGGCGCCTTCCACTCCTCGGTCATGGCACCCGCCGCCGACAAGCTGCGCGAGACCCTCGCCGGGGTCAAGATCAGCACGCCGTCGCTGCCCTTCCTGTCGGCGACCTCGGCCGCGTTCGAGAAGGGCGAGCACCTGCGCTCGCTGCTCGCACAGCAGCTGACGGCGCCGGTGCGGTTCACGCAGACCGTGCGCCTCGCGCTGGACCACGGCGCCACGCAGTTCGTCGAGTTCGGCCACCGGCGCGTGCTCGTCGGCTTGGTGCGGCGCATCCGTCCCGGGGTCGAGGCGATCAACGTCGGCGATCCGTCCGACATCCCCGCCCTTCTGGCGCTCGCCGGTAAGTCCCCAGGGTAAGGGTGCCCGTCGCGCTCGTTACCGGGGCGAGCAAGGGCATCGGGGCGGCATGTGCGGTGGCCCTCGCGCGCGAGGGCTATGACGTCGGCCTGACCTATGCCTCCGATCTCGCAGGGGCGGAGTCGGTGGCGGCCGAGGTCGTGGCCGCCGGGCGCCGGGCGCACGTGCAGCGCTCCGAGGCCGCCGAGCCGGACGCCGCGGGCGCGATGGTGGCCGCCGCCGAGGACGAGCTGGGGCCCATCGACGCCCTGGTGGCGAACGCCGGCGTCACGCGCGACGGCCCGGCCGTGCGCATGACCGGCGAGGCGTGGCGTGGCCCGATCGCGATCAACCTGACCGGCACGCTGGCCGCGGCGCGGGCGGCGCTGGCGGGCATGCTGGCGCGCGGATCGGGCAGCATCGTGGCGATCTCGTCCGTCGTCGGTGTGCAGGGCAACGCGGGGCAGGCCAACTACGCGGCCTCCAAGGCGGGCATCATCGGCATGGTGCGCGCCCTGGCGCGGGAGGCGGGCGCCTCCGGGGTGCGGGTCAACGCCGTCGCGCCCGGCTACATCACCACGCGCCTCACCGACGTGCTGGCCGACGACCATCGGCGGCACCTGCTGGACCACACCGCGCTCGGCCGCCTGGGCTCCCCCGAAGATGTCGCCGGGCCCGTCGCGTTCCTCTGCTCTCCCGCATCGGCCTTCATCACCGGTACGGTGCTCGCCGTGGACGGAGGTCTTCGCATATGACTCGCAACGCGCGCCGGGTGGTGATCACCGGCCTCGGCATCGTCTCCCCCCTGGGCATCGGCTGGCGCGACGCCTGGGCGGCCGCGCTGGCGGGCACGTCCTCTGCCCGCACGATCACGCGATTCGACGCGTCCGAGCACACCTGCCGCATCGCCTGCGAGGTCGACGGGTTCGACCCCACCGACTTCCTCGACCACCGCTCCGTGCGCCGCATGGACCGCGCCAGCCAGTTCGCGGTCGCCGCCGCCCGGATGGCCCTCGAGGACGCCGAGCTGACCATCGAGGGGGACGGCGAGCGGGCCGGCGCGGTCATCTCCACCGGCAACGGTTCGAGCGAGACCTTCGAGGCCAACCACATCGATCTGATCGAGCGCGGCCCGGAGCGCTCGTCGCCGCTGATGATCCCGATGACGATCGTGAACATGTCGGCCGGGCACGTCTCGATGCAGCTCGGCCTGAGGGGCCCCACATCGTGCGTGGTGACCGCATGCGCGTCGGGCAACCACGGCATCGGCGACGCGGCGGCGGTGATCCGCCGGGGCGCGGCCGACGTGATGATCGCCGGGGGCACCGAGGCGGGCGTGACCCCGTTCTGCATGGCCGGCCTGGACGCCACGCGGGCGCTCTCGCGCCGCAACGAGGCCCCCGGGCGCGCCAGCCGCCCCTTCGACGTGGACCGCGACGGCTTCGTCTCGGCGGAGGGCGCCGGGATCGTCGTGCTGGAGAGCCTGGAGGGTGCGCTGGCCCGTGGGGCGGACATCATCTGCGAGCTGGCCGGCTACGGCGCGAGCAGCGACGCCTACCACCTCACGGAGCCGGAGCCGAGCGGGCGCTGGCAGGTCGCCGCGATGCGAATGGCGCTGGAGAAGGGCGGCCTCGGCGCCGACGACGTCAACTACGTCAACGCCCACGGCACCTCCACGACGGCGGGCGACCCGGTCGAGATCGGCGCGATCCGGCAGCTGGTCGGCGCTCGCGCCCCCGAGGTGCTGGTGTCGTCCACCAAGTCGATGCACGGGCACGGCATGGGAGCGGCGGGCGGTTTCGAGGCCGTGCTGACGGCGCTCGCGGTGCGCGAGGGCCGGGTGCCGCCCACGATCAACCTCGACCAGCTGGATGAGGCGTGCAGCGGGGTCGACCATGTGCGCGCGGCGCGCGAGGCGACGGTGGACGTCGCCCTCTCCAACAGCTTCGGCTTCGGCGGGCACAACGCCGTGCTGGCCTTCTCGAAGGTGGATGCGTGACCGGAGACGATCGCGTGCGTGTGGTGATGACGGGGATCGGCGTCGTCTCGCCGCTCGGAATCGGGCGCGACGAGATGTGGCGCTCGGTGGTGGCGGGACGCTCGGGCGCCGGCCTGATCACCCAGTTCGATGCGTCCGACTACCCGGTGCGCATCGCCTGCGAGGCCCACGGCTTCGAGCCCACCGACTTCATGGACCACAAGGCCTCCCGGCGCATGGACCGCTACGCGCAGCTGGCGGTGGCCGCCGCCCGCCTCGCGATCACCGACTCCGGGATGCCGATCGACAACGACGGCGCGGGCATCGGCGCGATCATCGCCAACGGGGGCTCGGGCACGATCTCGCGCGAGGAGCAGCACCGGGTGATGCTCGAGCGCGGCCCCGACCGGGTGTCGCCGTTCGCGATCCCCCTCAGCGTGGCCAACATGGGCGCCGGGCAGGTGTCCATCGAGCTCGGCCTGCGCGGGCCGGTGACCGCCGTGTGCACCGCGTGCGCGGCGGGGACCGACGCGATCGGCATCGCGACCGACATCATCCGGCGGGGCGACGCGCGGTCGATGCTCGCGGGCGGCGGCGAGGCCCTGATCTCCCCCTACTTCATGGCCGGCTTCAACGCGATGCGCGTGCTCTCGCATCGCAACGACGACCCCACCGGCGCGGCGCGGCCCTTCGACCTCGACCGCGACGGGTTCCTGGTGGGGGAGGCCGGCGTGGTGGTGGTGCTGGAGCGCCTCGAGGACGCGGAGGAACGCGGCGCGCGGATCGTGTGCGAGGTGGCCGGCTACGGGGCGAGCGCCGACGCGCACCACATCACCGATCCCGACCCCAGCGCGGTCCCGCAGGCGCGTGCGGTGCGGGCCGCGCTGGCCGACGCCGGGCTGCGCGCCGAGGACGTCGACCACGTCAATGCCCACGGCGGCGCCAGCAAGCCGGGCGACCCCGCCGAGGTGCGCATGCTCCAGCTCGTGCTGGGCGAGGAGGTCGCGGCGCGGGTGGCCGTGAGCGCGACCAAGTCGATGCACGGGCACTGCATGGCGGCCACCGGCGCGCTCGAGGCCGCGATCACCGCCCTGGCCCTCAGGGAGTCGGTGCTGCCGCCCACGATCAACCTCCACACGATCGACCCGGCCTGCGCCGGCGTGGACCATGTGGCCAACGTCTCCCGGCCCGCCGACCTGCGCGTCGCGCTGTCGGCGTCCTATGGCCTGGGCGGTCACAACGCCGTGCTCGCCCTGACGCGCAGCCCCAACGGGGACGGCCGATGAGCGGCTTCATCCGGGGCCTGTCCCCGCGCGCCGAGAAGACGGTGCGCCTGGTGCTCTCGTGCGCCGTCGCCGCCGTGCTCGGGATCATCGCCGTCGCGACCGACAACGAGGTCCTCGGCTATGTCGCGGTGGGCATCGTGCTGGCCGGGATCCTGGCCGGCCCGCTGGTCGCCCGCGCGCTCTTCCGCCCCGACGGGGGCGGGGACTAGACCCGGGCGATACCCTGCCCCGGATGTCTGCCGTGACCACACGCGACACACTCGACCGCCTGCTCGCGGAGCGGATCCTGATCCTGGACGGCGCCACGGGGACCATGATCCAGCGCCACCCCCTGGAGGAGGCCGACTTCCGCGGGACGCGCTTCGCGGAGCATCCCGTGCCACTGCGGGGCAACAACGACCTGCTCACGCTGACGCGGCCGGACATCATCTCGGGGATCCACCACGCGTTCCTCGACGCCGGCGCCGACATCATCGAGACCAACACCTTCAGCTCGACCGTCGTGGCGCAGGCCGACTACGGGACGCAGGATCTCGTGCACGAGCTCAACTTCGCGGGGGCCCGGCTGGCGCGCGAGGCGGCCGACGAGTGGACGGCGCGCACTCCCGGCAAGCCGCGTTTCGTGGCCGGGGCGATCGGTCCCACGAATCGGATGCTGTCCCTCTCGCCCGACGTGGAGGACCCGGCGGCGCGGGCGATCACATTCCAGGAACTGCGGGCGGCGTTCGCCCAGCAGGTGCGCGGCCTGATCGAGGGCGGCGCCGACCTGCTGCTGGTGGAGACGATCATCGACGGGCTCAACGCCAAGGCCGCGATCGCGGCCATCGAGGACGTGGCCGAGGAGACCGGCGTCCGCCTGCCGCTGATGATCTCGGTGACGATCACCGACCGCAGCGGCCGCACGCTCGCCGGTCAGACGATCGAGGCCTTCTGGATCACGGTCGCGCACGCGCGGCCCTTCAGCATCGGCGTCAACTGCGCGCTGGGCGCCGCCGACATGCGGCCCTACCTGGCCGACCTCTCCAGGGTCGCCTCGTGCTGGACCAGCTGCTACCCCAACGCGGGCCTGCCGAACGCCTTCGGCGAGTACGACGAGGGGCCCGACGAGACGGCCGGTGAGCTGCGCGAGTTCGCCTCCTCGGGGTACGTCAACATCCTCGGCGGCTGCTGCGGCACCACCCCGGACCACATCCGCGCCATCGCCGACGTCGCCGCCGGCGAGTCTCCGCGGGCGATCCCGGCGCAGGAGCCGCTGACCCGCCTCGCGGGCCTGGAGGCCCTGGTGCTGCGGCCCGACGCGAACTTCCTGATGATCGGCGAGCGCACCAACGTCACCGGCTCGCGCCGCTTCTCCGACCTGATCCTGGCCGGAGACTTCGGGACCGCGCTCGAGGTGGCGATCGAGCAGGTGGCGAGCGGCGCCAACATCATCGACGTGAACATGGACGAGGCCATGCTCGACTCCGAGGCCGCCATGACCACGTTCCTCAACATGGTCGCGACCGAGCCGGACATCGCCAAGGTCCCGATCATGGTCGACAGCTCCAAGTGGTCGGTCATCGAGGCCGGCCTGCGCTGCGTGCAGGGCAAGCCGGTGGTCAACTCGATCAGCCTCAAGGAGGGCGAGGAGGACTTCCTCGCCAAGGCCGAGGTCGCGCGTCGCTACGGGGCCGCGATGGTCGTGATGGCCTTCGACGAGGAGGGCCAGGCCGACACGGTCGAGCGCAAGGTGAGCATCTGCGAGCGGGCCTACCGGCTGCTGGTGGAGCGCGCCGGCGTGGCGCCCGAGGACATCATCTTCGACCCCAATGTCTTCGCCGTGGCCACCGGCATCGAGGAGCACAACGGCTACGCGATGGCCTTCATCGAGGCCACCCGCGAGATCAAGGCGCGGTGCCCCGGCGCCAAGATCAGCGGCGGCGTGAGCAACCTCTCGTTCTCGTTCCGCGGCAACGAGATCGTGCGCCAGGCGATGCACAGCGCCTTCCTCTTCCACGCGATCCAGGCCGGCATGGACATGGGCATCGTCAACGCGGGCCAGCTGACGGTGTACGAGCAGATCGACGAGGAGCTTCTCGAGGCCGTCGAGGACGTGCTGTTCGACCGGCGGCCGGACGCGACCGAGCGCCTCGTCGACCTGGCCGAGCGCGTCAAGGGGTCGGGCGCCGCCCGGGTGGTCGATCAGGCCTGGCGCGACGCCTCGGTGGAGGACCGCCTGAGCCATGCCCTGGTCAACGGAATCGTCGAGTTCATCGACGAGGACACCGAGGAGGCGCGCCTCAAGTACGGGGCTCCCCTGCTGGTGATCGAGGGCCCGCTGATGGCCGGCATGGGCGTCGTCGGCGACCTGTTCGGCGCGGGCAAGATGTTCCTCCCCCAGGTGGTCAAGAGCGCGCGCGTGATGAAGCGCGCCGTGGCCCTCCTGGAGCCGTACATGGAGGAGGAGCGCGCCCGCGCCGAAGCCGCCGGCGAGGACGTGGAGGTCCAGGGCACCGTGGTGATGGCCACCGTCAAGGGCGACGTCCACGACATCGGCAAGAACATCGTCGGCGTTGTGCTCGGGTGCAACAACTACCGGGTCATCGACCTGGGCGTGATGGTGCCCGTGGACCGGATCCTCGAGACGGCCGTCGAGGAGGATGCCGACATGGTCGGGCTCTCGGGCCTGATCACGCCGTCGCTCGACGAGATGGTGAGCGTCGCCGCCGAGATGGAGCGGCGCGGCATGAGCATCCCGCTGCTGATCGGCGGGGCCACCACCAGCCGCCAGCACACCGCGGTCAAGATCGCCCCCAGCTACTCGAACTCGGTCACCCATGTCCTCGACGCCTCCCGCGCCGTGGGGGTGGTCTCGCGCCTGCTCGACCCGGTGCAGCGCGAGGTGCACGAGAGGGAGCTGCGCACCGAGCAGGACCGGCTGCGCGAGCAGCATGCCACCCGGCGCGAGCGGAAGGTGCACAGCTACGCCGAGGCCCTCAGCCGGCGCCCGGTGTTCGAGTGGCGGGCCGAGGACGTGCCCACCCCGGAGTTCACCGGCCGGCGCGTGCTCGAGGACGTCCCGCTGCGCGAGATCGCCGAGTACATCGACTGGACGTTCTTCTTCCACGCCTGGGAGCTGCGGGGCAAGTTCCCCGACGTGCTGAATCACCCCGAGCACGGAGCGGCGGCCCGCGAGCTGTACGACAATGCGACCGCCCTGCTCGAGAAGCTGATCAACGAGGGTGATCTCCGTGCGAGCGGGGTCTACGGCCTGTGGCCGGCGAACTCGGAGGGCGAGGACATCGTGCTCTACGCCGACGGCGAGCGCTCGGCGGAGGTGGCTCGCTTTCCGATGCTGCGCCAGCAGCGCGTGAAGGCCGACGAGAAGCCGCAGTACTCGCTCGCCGATTTCGTCGCGCCACGCGAGTCGGGCCTGCTGGACCACGTCGGCGCCTTCGCCGTCACCGCCGGGCTCGGCGCGGAGGACATCGCGAAGGCCTACGAGGGTGCGCTCGACGACTACTCGGCGATCATGGTCAAGGCGATCGCCGACCGGCTGGCGGAGGCCTTCGCGGAGATGACGCACGCCCGCGTGCGCCGCGAGTGGGGATACGGGGCCGACGAGGACCTGACCCCCGAGGATCTCGCCGCCGAGAAGTACCGCGGCATCCGCCCGGCGTTCGGCTACCCGGCCTGCCCCGACCACCTGCCCAAGCGCCGGCTCTTCGACCTCCTGGACGCGCCGGCGATCGGGATGAGCCTCAGCGAGAGCCTGGCGATGCTCCCGGCGGCCTCGGTGAGCGGCATCTACATCCAGCACCCGCAGGCCCGCTACTTCGCGGTCGGCCCGGTCACGCGCGACCAGGTCGAGGACTACGCCGCCCGCATGGGCGAGACCGTCGAGGAGGCCGAGCGCTGGCTGAGCCCGAACCTGGGCTACGAGCCGACTCCCCAACGGGAGTCAGCCACGGCATAGCAGCGCCGAACCCCCACGCGTGGCGGCCAAACCCTCAAAGCAAGAGGAACGGCCGAACCACCCAACCCACAAAACGCGGCGGCCAACCCCTTAAAGCAAGAGGGAGGGCCACACCACAACCCACAAGCGTGGCGGCCAACCCCTCAAAGCGAGAGGAAGGTCCACATCACAGAGCGTGGGAATGACTCGCTTTGAGTCCGTGACTGGCTTTTCCCGGACGCCGCCCTTCGGCGGAGCCGTGCGGCCGGTCCGCAATTGTCACCAGTCCTCAACGCACCGCGACGAAAACCCCAAGCCGAACCCGAGCTCAAAAAGCCTCAGAGCTCAGAAACCCTCAGAGCTCAGAAACCCTCAGTTGAGCACCACCTCCGCCTTCCAGGTGGTCAGCACCTGGTCGGTGTCCCGGGCGCTGTTGAGGTAGCGGCCCCGCACGGCGAGGGAGTCGCCCGGCGCATGTGAGGCGAGGATGTCGCAGACGTCCGCGACCGAATGCACGCTGGTGCCCTCGACACTGGTGACCAGGTCACCGAAGAAGATGTTGGCCTTGCCGGCCGGCGAGCCGGTGTCGGTGCGCCAGACGTAGAGGCCGTTGACGTCGCCGGACTGGATCTGATCCTGGATCGCCTGGCCGGTCGCGGCCGATGCGAAGTCGGGGTCGTTGGCGAAGATGTCCGCCAGCGCGACGGTGCCGACCGGCGACATGTCCCAGCCGGCGTCGGTCGTGCTCTTGCCCTCCTCGAGATCGGGCAGGAACTTCTGCACGTGGTCCACGGAGATCGCGTAGTACTGCCCCTGGATCGTGCGCCCGCCCTGCTCGGTGTTGCCGAGCGTGTTGATCCCGATCAGCTCGCCCTTCTCGTTGACCAGGGGTCCGCCGGAGTTGCCGGGGTTGATCGGCGCCTGGTGCTGGATGGTGGACGTGTACTTGGGCAGCGAGGGATCGGGCTCGGCGGCCACGTTGGCCGAGCTGACGATGCCGGTGGTCGTGACCACCTTCTGCTCGTCCGGGTTCTCGAACGATGCCGGATACCCCAGCGCGGTGACGGTCTGACCGCTCTTGACGTCCGCGGAGCTGCCGAAGGTGATCTCCGTCAGATCCTTGGGGGGGTTGACCAATTGGACCACGGCCAGGTCCTCGCACGGCGCCTTCGCGACGACCCGTGCCGGGCCCTCGGTCGAGGCGTCGTCCCCCACGCGTGCTCGCAGGGCGGAGAGACCCACGACCACATGCGAGTTGGTGAGGACCAGGCCGCGTTCGGCGTCGATGACGACGCCGGTCCCGCCGGCGGACCCGTCGCCGACCCTGCCGGTCAGTGCGACGGTGCTGGGCGAGACCTTCGCGATCACATCTTCCTGGGAGAGGGTGTCCGATCCGCCACAGGCCGCTGCGGCGAGGGCGGTGGCCCCGACGACCGTCATCAACCCGCACCGCGCGCCGCGGCGCCACATCACCCGAATCATGCCCTCACCCCGTCCTGATTGGAAGATTTGGCGGATCCTCCATGACTCCGCCTACGCCTGTCAATCCATTCGCAACCGTCAACGTCGCCCCGTCCGACCAGATCACGCGCGCTCCGCGCCCGCGGGTGAGGAAGCTGATCGACCACCGCGTCATCACGATCAGCCGGTTCTGGACTCCCTCCAGGTACAGGAGATGGACCCCGGCCCACGCCAGCCACGCCGGCAGGCCGGACATCCGTACCGGCCCCACCTGCGCGACCGCCCGCCCGCGCCCGATGGTGGCGAGGTCGCCCTTGTCCCGGTAGTGGAACGCCCCGCGGTCGCCTCCGCGCAGGCGGGCGACGAGCCCTGCAGCGGCGAACCTCCCCTGCTGCATCGCCACCGGCGCGACACCCGGGAGCCGGCGCCCCGTTCGCGGGTCGGTCAGGCTGGCCATGTCGCCGAGCACGACGATCTCCGGGTGCCCCGGGAGGCTGAGGTCGGCCTCGACGATGACGCGGCCCGACCGGTCGAGGGACGCCCCCGTCTTCCGCGCGAGCACGGCCCCGAGCCCCGAGGCCTGGACGCCCGCGGCCCACACGATGGTGCGCGCCTCCTCGCGCTCGAGTTCTCCGTCGGGCCGCAGGATCGTGACGAACCGGTCGTCGATGTCCACGACGTCGCTGCCGCTGCGCACGCTCACGCCGAGCGCCGTCAGCGAGCGGCGCGCGGCCTCCGAGAGGCGGGGGTCGTAGGTCACGAGGGGGCGGTCGTCCCTCTCGACGATCACCACCCTCGCCTCCCGCGGGTCGATCGCCCGGAAGTCGCGGGGAAGGGTTTCGCGCGCGATCTCGGCGATCTGGCCGGCCATCTCGACGCCGGTCGGGCCCGCGCCCACGACGACGAAGGTCAGCCAGCGCCGCCCGGCGGACGGGGTCGGGCTCCTCCTCCGCGGCCTCGAACGCCAGCAGCAGCCGGCGGCGCAGTTCGAGCGCGTCCTCGAGCGTCTTGAGGCCAGGCGCGCGGGACTGCCACTCGTCGTGGCCGAAGTAGGCGTGCCGTGCCCCCGCCGCCACGATCAGGGTGTCGTAGGGGACCTCGGCGTCGGCCGCTCCGTTCGCGAGACCGCCGAGGACGGCGCGGCGGTGCTCCGCGTTGATGTCCACCACCTCGCCCAGCAGGACGCGTGCGTTGCGCTGACGCTTGAGGATGCCGCGCAGTGGGGTGGCCACCTCGGCGGCCGAGAGCGCCCCCGTCGCGACCTGGTAGAGCAGCGGCTCGAACAGGTGGAAGTTGCGTGTGTCGATCAGGGTCACCTCCACCGGCGCGTGCCGGAGCGCGCGCACGGCGCTGAGTCCGCCGAACCCGCCTCCCACGATCACCACCCGATGGAGCGGAGCCCCGCCCAACCCCGCGACCGCGTCAGCGATCGCGGGGGTCGGGAACGTGTGCGCCGGGAACCGCACGGCGTCATCGGTCACCGAGGTCATCAGCCGGCCCTCCCGCCCTGCATCGCGCGGGGGGACGGGGCTGCCACGGAATCGCGCGTGTGGACGGCGGGGGTCCTCCCGGGGAGGCGGCGGAGCACCACCACGGCGATGAGCAGCGCGATGACGGCGGCCGGGGCGACCCCCACCGCGAGCGCGTCGGTCCACGCGCGGTCGGCCGTCGCGACCAGGGCGTCACCGCCGCCCGAGGGCAGACCGGCGCCGATGGCGTGCGCCGCGGCCACCGAGTCGTCGGCGGCGTTCTGGGCGGGAGCCGGGAGGCCCTGGGTCGCGTCATCGACCTTCCCGGCGTACACCGAGGTGGCCACCGAACCGGCGATGGCGACCCCGATCGCGCCACCGACCTGACGGGCGACGCTGTTGACGCCGGAGGCGATGCCGGCCTTCTCGTCCGGGACGGAGCTCATCGTGAGGTCCGTGCCGGGCGCGTTGACCAGCCCCATGCCCAGGGCCAGGAAGAAGAACGCGACCGCGACGATCCAGTAGGTGGTGCCGGGCGACCAGGCGAACGTCGCCAGCAGGGAGCCGCCCATCGCCACCAGGCCGATGGCGATCACGCGCGCGGGCCCGATGCGATGCACCAGGACGTCGCTGCGGGCCGCACCGATGATGAGCCCGAGGGCGATGGGCGTCATCGCGGACCCGGCCTCCAGTGCCGAGTACCCCTTGGTCACCTGGAGGTAGAGCGTCAGCACGAACATCCCGCCCATCAGGGCGAACCCGGAGGCGCCGACCGCGAGGGAGCTCACGCTGAGGCGCGGGTCCCGGAAGAACGAGAGGTCGAGCATGGGGTGCGACGAGCGCATCTCCCAGGCGACGAACGCCGCCGACAGCACCACGGCCGCGGCGAATCCGGCGAGCACGAGCGGATCGAGCCAGCCGCGCGTCGGGCCCTCGATGATGGACGCGATCAGCGTCAGCATCCCGGCGAGCGAAAGAACGGCGCCGGGCAGATCGAACCTGCCGGGCCGCGGATCGCGGCTCTCCGGCACCAGGACGAAACCGGCGAGCAGCGCCACTGCCGCCACCGGCACGTTGACGAAGAAGACCGAGCCCCAGTCGAACCAGTGGAGCAGTAGACCGCCCACCAGGGGGCCGAGCCCGATGCCGACCGCGGCCAGGCCCGCCCAGATGCCGATCGCCTTGCCGCGCTCTTCGCGTGGGAACACCGCGGTGATCGTGGAGAGCGTCGCGGGCATGATGAACGCGGCTCCCAGGCCCATCACCGACCGCCACAGGATCAGCTGATCCGGGGTTGAAGAGAGGCCCGCCAGGAGGCTCGCGGTGCCGAAGATGACGATGCCCGCCTGGAGCATCCGTTTGCGGCCGATGCGATCGGCGAGCGTGCCGGCGGTGAGCAGGAACCCGCCGAACACCAGGAGGTAGGAGTCGACCATCCACTGGAGCCTCGACGGCGAGGCGTCGAGGCTCTCTTGAAGGGTGGGCAGCGCGACGTTCAGGATCGTGTTGTCGAGGCCCACGATGACCAGGCTGATCGCCAGGACGCCGAGGATCTTCCAGCGCCGGTCGTAGGCCCGTGCGTCGAGAGTCATTTCGGTGCGCTCCAGTCGGTTGGGATCTCGTTGGCCGAGGATCCCGCCGGACCACCGGCCCTCGCACCGGCGATCCCACCGGGGTGATCGGTTTACGATCCCGGCATGCTCCGAGGCCGGGACCGTGAGCGGGCGCTGATCGGTGACATCCTGGGCGACGCACGGCGCTCGCGGAGTCGCGCGCTGGTGCTGAGCGGGGAGCCGGGCGTCGGCAAGTCGTCGCTGCTCGACGCCGCACGCGACGACGCCGACGGCATGACCGTCCTCCTCGCGCAGGGGATCCAATCGGAGGCGGAGCTCCCGTTCGCCGCGCTGCACCAGCTGCTGCGCCCGGTACTTGGGCGGGTGGACGACCTGGCGCCCCCCCAGGCACACGCGCTGCGCGTCGCCCTCGGACTCGCGGAGGGGGCGGGCGAGAGCCGCTTCCTGGTCTCTCTCGCCGTCCTCAGCCTGCTCTCCGAGGAGGCCGAGGAGCGCCCCGTGCTGTGTCTGGTCGACGACGGGCAGTGGCTCGACGACGCCTCGGCGGACGCCCTGGTGTTCCTCGCGCGGCGCCTGGACGCCGAGGGGATCGCTCTGCTCGTCGCGGTGCGGGACGGGGAGCCGTCGTCGTTCTCCACCCCCGGGCTGCCGGGGCTGAGGGTGACGGGCCTCGAACCGGAAGCGGCGGGGGCGCTGCTCGATCAGCACGCGCCGGTCCCGCTCGCGCCGGAGGTCCGCGCCCGGCTCGTCGCCGGGATGGCCGGCAACCCCCTCGCGCTGATGGAGCTGCCCCGGTCGCTCAACCACGCGGAGCTCACGGGCGCCGAGCTGCTGCCCGAACCGCTCCCCCTCAGCGCGCGCGTCGAGGAGGCGTTCCTGGCGCGGGCGCGCCTGCTGCCGGAGGCGACGCAGACGATGCTGCTGGTCGCGGCGGCGGACGAGGGGGAGGAGCTGCCGACGGTCGTCCGGGCGTCTGCGAGCCTCGGTGTCCCACTCCAGGCCCTCGACGCCGCCGAGCTCGCCGGGCTCGTCTCGATCCGGGGACAGGGGCTCGCCTTCCGCCACCCGCTGACCCGCTCCGCGATCTACCACGGCGCGTCCGTGTCGCAGCGCCGGGCGGCGCACGAGGCCCTCGCCGGGGCGCTGCCGGGGGAGCGGGAGGCCGACCGGCGCGCCTGGCATCGCGCGGCGGCGGCCGTGGAGCCCGACGCGGGGATCGCCGCCGATCTCGAGCGGGCGGCGGAGCGCGCGCTGGAGCGGGGCGGCCCCGCCGCGGCATCGCTCGCCTACGAGCGCGCGGCCTCGCTGAGCCCGGACGACGCCGCACGAGGGCGGCTGCTGCTCGCCGCCGCCCAGCACGCGTGGTTCGCCGGCCGCGTCGATCGCACCATCGCGATCCTCGGGCGGGCGGAGCCCCTGGTGTCCGGCCCGGTCGAGCGCGCCGACCTGGCCCGCTGGAGGGGCCTGGTGAAGCTGACCCACGGGATCCCCGCGGAGGCGCCGCAGGACCTGATCCGCGCCGCGGTCGACGTCGCGCCGGAGGACGGCGGGCGGGCGGTCTACCTGCTGAACCTCGCCAGCGTCGCCGCGGCGATCAGCGGCGAGGAGGGTGTGTCCGAGGTCATCGCGGACGTCGCCGCGCGACTCGATCTGGACACGGACGCGTACACGCGGATGCTGCGGGACACGCTCATCGGGCTCGGCGCCCACGTGCGCGGCGACTTCGCCGAGGCGGGTCTGCGCCTGCGGGGGGCGATCGCGTTGGCCGAGGAGCTCGACGGCCTGTTCGCGCTGAGGCCCGCGGCCCTGTTGCTCGCCGGCCGCGCGGCGCTCTTCGCCGGCGACGACCGCTCGGCCGCCGAGCTCCACCAGCGGGTCGCGTCCATCGCGCGCCATGACGGGACCCTCGGCCTGCTGACCCAGATCCTCCCCCGCCTCGGCCACACCGAGCTGTGGACGGGACGGTGGTCCTCCGCGGCGGCCGGCGCCGAGGAGTGCGTCGAGCTGGGACGCGACATCGGGCAGGACGACGTGGCCGCGCACGGCCTGGCCCTGCGCGGCCTGATCGCGGCCCTGCAGGGACACGAGGAGCGGTGCCAGTCGCTCGCGCGCGAGAGCGGCGCGATGGCCTCGGCTCAGCGCCTCGCGCACGTCGAGGACATCTCGCGGTGGGCCCTGTGCGTTCTCGCCCTCGGTCTCGGGCGCCCCGAGGCGGCGCTGGAACGCGCCCGTGGGATCGATCACGCGCTCATCCGCTTCTGGGCCGCGACCGACCGCATCGAGGCCGCGGCGCGGGCGGGCGACACGGCCGCGGCGCGCGTGTGGCTGGGGGAGTTGGAGCGGTGGGCAGAGGGCAGCCGGTCCCGGTCGGCGATGGCCGCCGCCCTCCACTGCCGCGGCCTCCTGGCCGAAGACGCGGCCGACGGGGAGCGCCTGCTGGGCGCCGCGATCGAGGCCCACCACGAGGCCGGCCGCCCCTTCGAGCGCGCCCGCGCCAGTCTCGCGCTGGGCGAGCTGCTGCGGCGGGCGCGGCGGCGGATCGAGGCGCGTGAGCATCTGCGGCAGGCGCTCGAGGGCTTCGAGGCGCTGAGCGCGGAGCCCTGGGCCGAGAGGGCCCGGGCCGAGCTGCGCGCGAGCGGGCAGACCGCCAGGCGCGGCGACCCTGGCGCCCGGGATCAGCTCACCGCGCAGGAGCTGCAGGTGGCGCAGTTCGTCGCGCAGGGCCTCAGCAACCGCGACGTCGCGGCGCAGCTGTACCTGAGCCCCCGCACCATCGACTTCCACCTGCGCAACGTGTTCCGCAAGCTCGGCATCGCGTCGCGGACGCAGCTCACCCGCCTGGAGCTCGACCTGGCGGCCGACGCCGTCGCCTAGCGGTCCCGGCCCGGTGGTTTCGCCGGTGCCACGCCTCCTCGTCGTGCCTACGTTCTGAGCCTCGCCGCTCGCCGCACGCCGGGCGGGCGGCAGCCGGACAGCGACGACAAGGAGGAGCCATGCGGGTGTTCGTGGCAGGCGGGACGGGGGCGGTCGGTCGGCGGCTCGTGCCGATGCTGGTGGCCGAGGGCGACCGGGTGACGGTGTCAACGCGCTCCCCGGCGAATGCGGGCGTCTTCGCCGGGCTCGGTGTGGAGACGGTCGTGGCCGACGGCCTCGACCGCGACGCGGTGATGCGCGCCGTGAGCGCGGCGGCGCCGGAGGTCGTGATCCACCAGATGACCAGGATCGCGGGGGTGACGAACATGAAGCGCTTCGACGAAGCCTTCGCCCCGACCATCCGCTTGCGGACCGAGGGGACGGATCACCTGGTGGAGGCCGCGCGGGCCGCCGGGGCCCGGCGTATCGTCGCCCAGAGCTTCGGCAACTGGAACTACGCGCGCACGGGCGGCCCCGTGAAGACGGAGGCCGACCCGCTCGATTCGGCTCCGCCCTCCTCCATGCGCCGCAGCCTGGAGGCGATTCGCCACCTGGAGTCGGCCGTAGTCGAGGCCGGCGGCATCGAGGGGGTCGCGCTGCGCTACGCCAACCTCTACGGGCCCGGCACCGCGTGGGCCGAGGGCGGCGAGCTGGTCGCGCTGGTGCGTGAGCGCAAGCTGCCGGTGGTCGGGGACGGAGCGGGTGTCTGGTCGTTCGTCCACATCGACGACGCCGCGGTCGCGACCGTGCTCGCGTGCCGCTCCAGCGCGCCGGGGGTGGTCAACGTCGCCGACGACGACCCGGCGCCGGCCGCCGTCTGGCTGCCGGCCATCGCGCAGGCGGTGGGCGCCCCGCCGCCGCGGCATATCCCGGCCTGGATCGGGCGGCTGGCCGCCGGCGAGGCCGGCGTGTCCATGTTCACCCGCATCCGGGGCGCCTCCAACGAGAAGGCACGCCGGGAGCTGGGCTGGCGGCTCCGGTATCCGACCTGGCGGACCGGGTTCGAGGAGGGGCTCGCCGATGCGCCGCAGCGCGCCGCCGCCTAGATCTCGAACTGCTCCTTGGCGAGGTAGAGCCGCGCCTGGCGGGCGCCCTGCACCAGCACGGCGAGCTTCTCCTCGACGGTCGCGACGGGCAGCGCATCGAGGCCGGGGGTGATCGCCACCCAGAGGGCGGAGGGGATCCCGGCGCGCGCGCTGAGCAACACCGCCCGGGCGACCTCGCGGGGGTCCTCCACCTCGGGATCGGCACCGCTCACGGCCTGCAGCAGATCCTCGTCCGGTCCCAGCCGGTAGAGCCCCGCGGGCACCGGACCGTCGGTCTCGACCAGCAGACCGCGGTGCCCGTCGAAGGCGCCGGCGTCGCGGGCGCGGACCTTGACCGCGAGGTGCGGCGCGGCGGCGCGGGCGGAGGCCATCGACTCGAGCGTGTCCTCGTCGGCCCCGGTCGACACCACGTCGAGCCCGATGCGCGCGAGGCGGTGCGCCCAGTCGGGCCGCGGCGGCAATGCCCCCAGCACGATCGTGGGAAGCACCGGGAGCTGCACCCCCAGAGCCGCGAGCTCGTCTCTGCGCACGCCCGCCACGGTACCGAACTACGATCGGCCCCCAATGGGCTGGCTGCGTCGCATAGGACCGTGGGTCGGACTGGGGACCAGCCCGGCGGCGCTGATGACGGGCGGTGGCGTCGGCGAGGGCCTTCAGGGCGCCGACCTCGTGATCGCACTCGTCGTCGGGGTCGTGCTGCTGGGAGCGCTCGCGGCGACGCAGGGGGTCCTCGGCCAGCGCACCGGCATGACGCTGGCGCAGCTCACCGCCGGACCGCTGGGCGCCGAGGGCAGCCGACGGACGGCGTCGGTGGTGATGCTGGCCATGATGCTCGGGTGGTTCGGGGTCAACGCCGGGGTGGCGGGCGTGGCCGTCGCCCGTCTCGTGGGGGTCCCGGACGTGCTCGGCGTGCTCGTGTTCGCGGCGCTCATGCTGCTGGTGGCCGGCCGGGGGCTGGGCGTGCTCTCGTGGTCGGCCCTCGTGGCAGGTCTCGCCACCGTCGTACTGGCCGGCTGGGGTCTGCACCTGGCCTTCGCCGACAGGGCCATCACGCTCTCGGGCGGCGAGGCGGGCCGGCACCCCACGAGCATCGTGACCGGCATCGTGCTGGTGGTCGGGTACGGAGCCGCCTTCTCGCTGCGTGCCCCTGACTTCACCCACGACCTGGCTCGCGCGCGCCATGTGGTGTGGTGCGCGCTCACCGGCCTGGCGATGCCGCTCGTCCTCTTCGGGCTGGCCGGCGCCGCGCTCCAGGCCGCGACGGGCACCTGGGACCTCTCCGACGTGATGCGCGACCTGGGCAGTCCCGAGCTGGCCTACCTGTTCGTCGCGCTGGGTTTCACCGGCTCGGTGCTCACCAACATCTGGTCGGGGGGCCTGTCGCTGACGGACGTGGCGCCCCGCATGTCGCGCCCGGCCGGGCAGGCGATCGTCGCGGGCGTCGGTGCCGTGATCGCCGCAGCCGGGTTCTCGGACCTGATGCTCCCCTGGCTCACCGTGATGGCCCTCGCCGCACCCGGCCTGATCCTGATCTGCGTGCTGCACGTCGTGCGCGGCGGACGTCCCGCGATCGGGTGGGGAATGACAGGACTGGCCTGTTGGGGAGTCGGATTCGCCTGCGGGATCGCTCTTTTCCTGGCAGGCTCTCCTTTGGCGCTTCCCGGCGCAGCCGCCATTCCGGCCGTGGCCTACTGGGTGCTCGGGCCATCCGGGGAGCGGAATTTAGTGAACGCGAAGGTGGAGGCACGAGGTGGCGATCGATCAGGTGGCAACGCGTGAGGGTGCCGTGGGGCTCGACAAACACGGCATCTCCCCCGACGGAACGGTCTGCTGGAACCTGCCGCAGGCCGCCCTGTACGAGCACGCGCTCGCCGCGGGTGACGGCACCCTGGCCGAGGGCGGACCGCTCGTCGTCTCCACCGGCGTCCACACCGGCCGGGCGCCGAAGGACAAATTCGTGGTGCGCGAGCCCCAGAGCGAGGGGCGCATCTGGTGGGGCGCGATCAACCAGCCCATCGAGGAGGCCAACCACGAGGGCCTGGGCACCCGTTTGCGCGAGCACCTCAGCGCGGCGCCGAATCTCTATGTGATCGACGCGTTCGCCGGGGCCAACCCCGCCGAGCAGCTCTCGGTGCGGGTCGTCACGGAGAGCGCCTGGCACGCCCTCTTCGCCCAGACGATGTTCATCGTGCCCACCGACGATGAGATCGCCGGACACCAGCCCGAGGCCCTGATCCTCCACGCACCCACCTTCACCGCCGACCCCGCCACCGACGGCACCCGCGCGACGAACTTCGTCAGCCTCCATCTGACCAACTCGGAGATCCTGATCGGCGGCACCGAGTACGCCGGCGAGATCAAGAAGTCGATCTTCACCCTGATGAACGACCGGCTGCCCAACCACGGCATCCTGCCGATGCACTGCTCGGCCAACGTGGGCGAGGACGGCCGCGTGGCGATCTTCTTCGGCCTCTCGGGCACGGGCAAGACGACCCTCTCCACCGACGCGACCCGCCCGCTGATCGGTGACGACGAGCACGGCTGGGGCGAGGAGGGCGTCTTCAACATCGAGGGCGGCTGCTACGCCAAGGTGATCAACCTCTCGGCGACCGGCGAGCCCGAGATCTACGCGACCACGCGCACGTTCGGCACGGTGCTCGAGAACGTGGTGATGGACCCGGTCACGCGCCGCCTGGACCTGGACGACGGCTCCAAGACCGAGAACACGCGCGCCGCGTACCCTCTGGAGAGCATCCCCAACACGGTCGAGGCCAAGCGCGCCGGGCACCCGTCGAACATCGTGATGCTCACGGCCGACGCCTTCGGCGTCCTGCCCCCCATCGCCAAGCTGACCTCCGAGGAGGCCATGCGCATGTTCCTGGCCGGATACACGGCCAAGGTCGCCGGCACCGAGGTCGGGGTGGTCGAGCCGCAGGCGACGTTCAGCGCCTGCTTCGGCGCCGCCTTCCTGCCCCAGCCCCCGTCGGTCTATGCCGGGCTGCTCGGGTCGCGGATCGAGAAGCACGGAGTGTCGGCGTGGCTGGTCAACACCGGCTGGACCGGCGGGCCCTACGGCACCGGATCGCGCATGCCGATCGCCGCGACGCGCGCGATCGTGCAGGCCGCCGTGTCCGGCGCGCTCGACTCCGCGCCGACCCGCACCGACCCGATCTTCGGCTTCGAGGTCCCGACGGAGATCCCGGGCGTCGATTCGGGGCTGCTCGACCCGCGCGGCACCTGGGCCGACAAGGAGGCCTATGACGCGTCCGCGAAGGACCTGCAGGCGCGGATCCTGGAGCACGCGGCCGAGATGACCGCCTGATCCTCCCACCCCGGCGGCCGCGACGGCCGCCGGGGTGGATGGCACTACCTCCCGCCGAACGCCGGCGGGCGCTTCTCCCGGAAGGCCGCCAGCCCCTCGCGGAAGTCGTCCGAACCGAAGGCGCGGGCGCGGGCCGCCCGAGCGGTCTCCTGAATCGACGCGGGGCCCTCTCCGAGCGCGGCGACGATCGCCCGGGTACCCGACACGGCGAGCGGCGCGGCGGCGGTCACCGTGGCGGCCACGGCCCGCGCGGTGGGCCACAGATCGGCGGGCTCGACCACCTGGTCCACCAGGCCCAGCGCGTAGGCCTCGTCGGCGTCGACCGGTGTGGTGGTCAGGAACATGCGGCGCGTGCGCGCCGGACCCATGACGGCGGCGAACCGCCGCAGGCCATCCGCGGCGTAGACCACTCCGATGCGGGCGGCGGGCATGCCGAACCGGGCCCCGCGCGCGGCGATGCGCCAGTCGCAGGCGATCGCCAGCTCCAGAGCGCCGCCGAAGGCCGCGCCGTTGACCACGCCGATCACGGGCACGGGACACGACTCGATGGCCTGGGCGACGTCGCCGAGCCGTCGCTCCCCGTTCTGGAGCTCGGCGGCGAGCTCCTCGGCCGAGCGGTCGCCCAGGTCGAGGCCGGACGAGAAATGGCGCTCGCCCTCCCCGCTGAGCAGCACCACGCGCGCCGACGCGACGCGCGGACCGTGAAGTAGGCTCATCAACTCGGTGAGGATCGCGGTATCGAGGGCGTTCGCGCGGCCCTCGTTGGCGATCCGCGCGGTCAGGACTCCGTCGCTCTCCTCCACGAGGAGCCGACCGGACGGGAGATTCTCAGTTGGCATCAGTTCTCGTCATGGGGGCGGGAGCGGTGGGTTCCTACTACGGAGCCCTGCTCGCACGCGATGGGCACGATGTGACGCTGGTCGCCCGCGGACCCCATCTCGAGGCGCTGCGGGCGGCGGGCCGGGTCGAGGTGCGCGAAGCCGACGGCTCGCGCTGGGAGGTCCCGGTGAGCGCGCTCGCCGAGCCCGAGGGGCCCGCGCCGGATCTGATCATCGTCACGACCAAGTCACATCACACCCTAGCGGCGGCCCGCGCGCTCGCTCCGATCGTCGCCGGGACCACGACGGTGCTCTCGCTCCAGAACGGCGTTGAGAACGTGGAGCGGATCGCCGGGGTGGTGCCTGCCGACCGGGTGCTCGGCGGCATCGCCTTCGTCGGGCTCAACGTGGCCGAGCCGGGAAGCGTCGACCACGAAGCCGAGGGGCACGTGGACATCGGCGATCCCGCCGGGCTCACCGAGCGCGCACGGGCGGTCCACGCGCTCCTGGCCCCGGCCTGGGACGTCAGCCTGTCGGATCGGATCGTGCACGATCAGTGGTTCAAGCTCCTGTGGAACGCGGGCTTCAACGCGATCTGCGCCGTGACCGGCGCCACCGCCGGAGAGGCCCTGGCGACGCCCGGGTCCGAGACCCTCGTGCGCGAGGCCATGTGGGAGGTGGTGGCGATCGCCGCCCGCCACGGCGTGACCCTCACGGCCGACGAGGTCGAGGAGATGGCGGCCGACAAGCCTCAGCTGCGCGACTACCACCCGTCCACCGCCCGCGACCTCGAGGCGGGCAAGCCGCTCGAGCGCGACGCGCTGTGCGGGTTCGTGGCCCGCGAGGGGGCGGCGCTCGGCGTGCCCACGCCGGTGAACCGGGTGCTCGACGGCCTGCTCTCGCTACGGGAGGCCGCCCGCTCGAGGCGGTGAACCGTTTCACCGCACCGGTAAGGGTCCCGTGAACATCCCGGCGATCGCGCCCTCGCGCCCTAACGTGCCCTGCCGGTTACGCAATCGACCGGGAGACACGGCACATGATGCGAAAGAACTGGTGGATCGGCGTCGCGGCAGGCTTGGCGGTCGGCATCGGCGGAGTGGCGATCGCCGATCAGGCGACGACTCCGGCGAACGCCGCGCCGTTCACCGTGAGCGTGAAGCAGCTGCAGATCAACCAGCGGATCTCGCAGGCGGCCGTGCGACGCAGCAACGAGGCCCTCACGCTGCTCGGCCCGGTGCGCGCGTCGGGCACCACGCCGGCAGCCGGATGGCCGGCGGCGTCGATCCGCAATGGAGCGGTGACCAAGGCGAAGCTGGACACGTCGGTCCGCGAGGGCATGCCCAGATGGGCCGTGGTCGCCGCGACCACCGGCGCTCTGGTGCGGGGCAAGGGCGCCTCTGCGGCGTCCAAGCTGGCCGACACGGGCCTCTACAGCGTGACCTTCGATCGCGACGTCAGCGCCTGCTCCTTCCAGGCGACGATCGCGTCCCCGGGCACCGACCCGATCACGACCGGCGGCCAGGTCAGCGCGTGGCGCGACGCCACCGACGCCAAGAAGGTCACGGTCCGCACGGGTGACGCGGCGGGGGCCGCGGACAACACCCTGCCCTTCAACCTCAGCGTCCTCTGCTGATCCACCGCGACGTCGGCACACCGCACGTGGTGACGCGACCGGCGCACGGCGGGAGGACCCCGCCGTCGAGCGCGGTGGCCGGTCGGCGGCTATCTGCAAACAGCTCAGTCCCCGACGGGACCAAGGTGGGGTTGGGAGCAGCGCGGACCGCGCCGAGCGTCCCCCGCGTGCCCTCGCTCCTTCGCCGGCTCGCTCCGGCCGTCATCGCCATCGCCGCCGCCGGCATCACCGCGGCGCCGGCCGCCGCCGCGCTGCCGGATCTCGTCTCGGAGCCGGCCGGGCCCCCGTACGTCGAGCGCTACGTCGATGGCCGCCTGCTGCTTCGCTTCGACGGCTACGTGACCAACGCGATCGGGGCGGGCCCCCTCGAGATCCGCGCGTCCGACCCCGATCCGAGCACCGACGTCATGCGAAAGGTGTCCCAGTGGCGGGACGTCACGGGGCCGGGCACGGGCGGCAGTACGGTCGCCGCGCCGGCCGGGGGCGCCCCCACGGTCGTGTTCGAGGCCAACGACGACCACAACCACTACCACCTGAAGAACGCCGCCGAATACACGCTCTGGACCGACGACCTGAGCGTCCAGGTCGCCACCGCCCAGAAGACCGAGGCCGGCTTCTGCATCGAGGACAGCGACCCCGCCGGTGGCACGTACAGCGTCGCCCAGAACCACTTCTGCTGGCAGAACCACGTGACCGGGGGCCAATCGACGCTGGTCATGGGGATATCGCCCGACTTCCGCGACGTCTACGGGTCGTGGCTCAGCTTCCAGTGGATCGACATCTCCAACGTCGCCCCCGGGGCATACCGGCTGGGGGCGCGGGTGGACCCCGGCAACGTGATCGCCGAGAGCCACGAGACCGCGAACAACGGGTATGCCTTCCGGAGCGCGGTCGTGCCCGGCTACCGGGCGAGGCCGGTCACCGCGGCCCAGGGCGGAGGTCCCGTGCGGGTGACGCTGCGGGCCGACGCCTTCGACCCCTCGGGGAAGCCCCGCTTCCGGATTCTCACCGCGCCGGCCCACGGCTCGCTCAGCCGCGCTGTCGGATCGCCGTTCGCCGACCCGGCGCTGGTCTACACGCCCGAGCCGGGCTATCGCGGCTCGGACACCTTCACCTACTCGGCGCGCGACGACGCGAGCGACTACCCGCTCGAGGCCCCGGCGGCGGCCGTGACCATCGCGGGGGCCTCTCCCGTCGTGGCGATCACGGGCGCTCCGGCCGGCCTCACCGCAGGGACGGGGATCCGGCTCACCGCCGGCCTCACCGACGGCAGCGGCGGGGTGACGTGGAGCGTGGACGGCATCGAGGGCGGCGACGCCGCGCACGGGACGATCGGCCCGGACGGCGTGTACCAGGCCCCGGCCACGCCCCCGCCGGGGGGCGCGGTGACGATCCGGGCGACGAGCGTCGCGACCCCGGATGCGTGGTCCGAGGTTCGCATCGCGATCACGGCGGTCCGCGCCCAGACCGCCGCCCCGGCGACCGCGTGCGCCGAGGTCGCGACACGCAGCGAGCCCGCCCGCGGTGCCGCGGGACGCATCGTCATGACGCGCGGCCAGCTGCTCGTCAACCAGCGCATCGCCCAGGCCGCGGTGCGCCGCGCGAACGCCATCGAGGCGTGGCTGGACGGCGGCGTGGAGTCGCGCGACCTCTGCGGCGGGGCCATCGGGCTGGCCCAGCTCGGGCCCGGAGTGATCGCCGGCGACGCGGCGACGCGGGTGCCGCTCACGACGGCCGACCCGCGCCCGCTGCGGCCCGCAGCGCCCGTGCGCCGCGACGGCGCCTCGGTGAGGCTCAGCGCGCGACAGCTCCTCATCAATCAGCGTGTGTCGCAGGCCGCCGTCCGCCGCCTGAACGCTCTCGCGCGCCGCCTCGACGGGGGCCTCACCGGCGGCGACCTCGTGGAGGGCGCCGTCGGACCCGGCAAGCTCTCGGGCGACATCAGCATCCTGAAGGCCGATGCGACGGTGCCGCGGCCCGCCCCGAGCCGCACCGCGTCCGCGCCGGGCCCGGCCGGCCACGTCGCCTTGAGACTGTCGGCGGCCCAGCTGCGCATCAATCAGCGCATCGCCCAGGAGGCCATCCGGCGTGGCGACGCCCTCGCCGATCAGCTGAAGGTCGGCCTGTCGTCCCGCCACTTCGCGGACGGTACGGTGGTGGCGACCGACCTCGCAGGGGCGCTTCGCCCGTGAGGACCCGCGCCGCTCGGCGACGTGCGCGCCGCTCGGGCGCCATGGTGCGCCGCGCCCTGCCCCTGGGCCTGGCGGCCCTGGCCGTGGCCGCCGCCCCCGCGGCGGCGCGCGACGTGCTCGCCCCCGGCTTGGTGTACGAGCAACGTACCCTCCCGGGGCCGACGGTCGTCGACGTCCTGAAGCTCAACCGGTACCCGGCCCGCAGGGCGAACGCCGACGGGCCTCTCTACCGGGTCGAGGCGACGGGCGCACCTCAGCTGACCGCGGGGCGGACCCGGCTCTCGGCCATCGTCCGCAAGCGGCGCGAGAGCGGCGCGATCGCCGGCATCAACGGCGATTTCTTCAACTGGTCGGGCATCCCCAGCGGACTCCTGCTCGACGGGCGCGGCCTCGTCCGCAGCCCGGCGCCGTTCCGCTCGTCCGCCCTCCTGGACGGAGCGGGGGCCCTCCATGTCGCGCGGCTCGCGCTGGCGGGCACCATCGTGGCGATGGGGCCCGACGGCCCGGTGGGAGCGCCGGCCACGGTGCAGGCGATCAACCGGCTGCCGCGTCCCGGCGGCGGAGAGAGCATCCTCTACACCGAGGCGTTCGGACGGCGCACCCCGCCATCGCCGGGAACGCCGTCACTGGTCCTCGCCCCCGCGGATCCGGGAGCTCCGCTCATCGGCCCCGTGGCGGCCCGGGTCCTCACCACGGGGGGCGGGGGCGGAATCTCCCTCGCGGGGCGCATCGTGATCGCACTCGGGGGCTCGCGGGCCACCGCGCTCGCGCAGAGCCTGCGACCGGGCGATGCCGTCCGGCTGGATCTCGAGGTGCCCGGCCTCCCAGAGGGAACGGTCACCGGCATCGGGGGCGGACCCGTCCTCGTGCGCGACGGGCGCGCCGTCGAGGACGGCGAGGGCTTCTCCAGCGCCCAGCTCGACTCCCGCACGGCCCGAAGCGCCATCGGGCAGACCGCCGCGGGCACGCTCCTGCTCGTGACCGTGGAGGACGGACGATCCGGGCCCAGCCGGGGGCTGACCGGCGATGAGCTCGCGAGGCTGATGATCGATCTCGGCGCCGTCACGGCGATGGGCCTCGACAGCGGGGGGAGTGCGGGCATCTCGATTCGCGGTCTGACCCCGGCGTCCGCCGGGCCGGCGGGCGAGCGGGCGATCGCGACGGCCCTGGTGGTCAGCTACCGGGGCGTGGCGATGCCGCCGCCCCGGCCCAGCCGCGTCTCGCCCGATGGCGACGGGCATGCGGAGACCACCACGGCGGTCTACCGGCTGACGGCGCGCTCCGCGGTGCGCGCGTCGCTCCTCGACGCGCGCCACCGTCGCGTCGCCCGGCTCGTCGCGGGATGGCGCGAGAGCGGGGCCCACCGGATGCGCGTGCCCGTGCGCGACCTGCGCGACGGGCGCTACCAGGTCAAGGTCGTCTCCCGGCGGGCGGGCGATCGACACGCCACCATCGCGACGCGCGCCGTGGTGATCGACCGCACCCTCGGACACCTGCGCGCCGCCGGCAGGGCAGGCGGCGCGGTCCTCTCGTTCCGGCTCACCCGGACGGCGCGGATCACGGTCCGCGTCCGCGTGCCGGGCGGGTGGCGCACCGTCGTGTCCGGCCGGCGCCTCGGGCGGGGCGCCCGCGGCCTGCGCATCGCGGCACCCGCGGGTCGCCGCACGATCCGGGTGGACGCGCGCTCGTCGCTCGGCGTCTCACGCCAGTCGACGACCGTCAAGGTGACGCGGAGATGAGGCGCTCGCTCATGGGGCTTGCGCTCGTCCTCACGCTCGCGGCCCCCGGGCTGGGAGATCCCTCGCCCGCGGCCTCGGCCGTGCTCGGCGTGCAGGACGACCGCCTCACGACGGGACCCGTCAGCCAGGTGCCGACCCGAATGGGCCTGCTCCGCGCCTCCGGGGCGAAGGTGACGCGGCTCGACGTGCTCTGGTCGCTGGTCGCGCCCCACCGGCCGGCGAACCCGGCCGACCCCGACGATCCCGCCTACGACTGGGGCCGCACCGACGCGACCCTGCGAGCCATCGCCGCGAGCGGGGTCACGCCGATCGTCGTGGCCTACAGCGCGCCCGGATGGGCGGCGGGCGGGCGGGGGACTCCTGCCGGGACGGAGGTGAATCCGAACGCCCCCGGGCCGGCGGACTACGGGCGCTTCATGGAGGCGCTCGCGCGCCGCTACTCGGGGTCCCACCGACCGGAGCAGGGGGGCGACCCGCTTCCCCGCGTCCGCCACTTCGAGATATGGAATGAGCCGAATCTCGCCGGGTTCCTGTCCCCGCAGGTGTCGGGCGGGCGGCGGGTCTCGGTGAGCAGGTACGTCGAGATGGCCCGGCGGGCCTACCCGGCGATCAAGCGGGCGAACCCGCGCGCGATCGTCATCGCCGGAGCCGGAGGACCGCGCAGCTCGACCGACGGGAGGGGCACGGGAGCCCTGGCCTGGGCCCGGGCCGTGGCCAGGAGCGGGGCGCCCTTCGATGCCTACTCGCAGCACGTCTATCCGGCGGCGGCGCCGCTCGCGGCGACCCGGGCATTCCCCGCATGGGGCACCCTCCCGGAGCTGTTCGCCGTCCTCGACGCGATACCGGGGCGACGCGGGACACCGGTCTACCTGACGGAGGCCGGCTACACGACCGCCGCCACCCCCTTCCGCACGGTGCGCGTCACCCCCGCCCAACAGGCGCTCTACCTGCGCCAGATCATGGCGTTGCCGGCCGTGCGCTCCGGGCGGGTGCGCGCGGTGATCTGGTTCAACCTCCAGGACAACGTCAACTGGCCGGGGGGCCTGCGCCGCGACACCGGCCGGCTCAAGCCGAGCCACGCGGTCTTCCGCAGGCTCGCGCGGAGCTCGCGGCTCACACCCGACCTGCGGGTGCGGCCGGCCGTCACGCTGAGCACGTCGCAGCTGCTGATCAACCAGCGCATATCGCAGGCGGCGGTGCGGCGGCTCAACCTGATCGGGCAACGCCTCGACGCGGGTCTGATCGGCGCGGATCTGCGGCCGGGCGGGATGGGACCGCCCGCGTTCGGGCCGGGCATCGGCGTGGCTGTGGCCCCGAGCGGCCTCGCGCCGCCACCGCCGCCACTCACCAGGCGGCCGCCCGCCGCGCCCGCGCCGGCGCGTCACTCCGGCGCGGCGCGCTCGGTCCGGCTGGTGCGCGGCCAGCTCGTGATCAACCAGCGGATATCGCAGGCGGCGGTGCGGCGCGCGGCCGGCCTCTCGCGCCGGCTGCGCGGGGGGCTGACCGGAGGAGACCTGCGCGCCGGTGCGATCGACGCGTCACGTCTCGCGGGGGGCCTCACCATCGTGGCCTCGGGACCCGGTCCCGAATTCGCGCCGACGACGACTCGCGTGGCGCGCGGGCGGGCGGGAGATGCGCGTGACGTGCGCCTGACGAGCTCCCAGCTCGCGATCAACCAGCGCATCGCCCAGGCGGGTGTCCGGCAGGCCAACGCGCTCGCGGCCACGCTGGCGGAGGGGCTGGTCGGAGACGACTTCCGGCCCGGGACGATCTCCATGGTGAACCTGGACCCGGCCCTGCGCGGTGGATCGGGCTGATCCCGGCAGCGGCCTGCCCCCTCCTCAGGGGTCGGACTGAAGGCGCCAGCCGACTCCGCTCACGGTGAGCAGGAATCGCGGCGTCGCCGGGCCGCCGCTAGCTTCCGGCGGCGAGCAGCGCCACGGCGAGGCAGGTCAGCAGGGCGCCGTCGGCCAGGCGGGCGCGGCGCAGCAGGATGGGGCGCTCGAGCATCGAGGTCAGCATCCGGCCGCCGGCGCCCGCCAGGCGCGGCGCCATCGCGATCACCGGGATCGCCCGGCCGAGGCCGAAGGCGACGCCGATCGCCAGGCCGGCGGCGGGCGACCCGAGGGCGATCGCGATGCCGGCCAGTGCCCAGACGGCGAGCGTCAGGACGAAGGTCGTGAAGCCCAGGCCCAGCAGGAGCCCGTAGAGGGCGCCGACCAGCGGCAGCGGCATCGAGCGCCTCCACGGCTCGGGCACCTGGCGGCGGATCTGCGGCATCACGCGCACGCCCGCCCACTCGCCCGCCGCCGCCAGCGCGGCGACCGCGGCGGCCACCACCAGGGCGAGCGTCTCGCCCCGGGTCCGGAGGGCGTCGCCGAGAAGGGAGAGGGTCCCGAACGTGACGACCCCGCCGATCACGGCGCCGGCCGTGAAGGTGAGGCAGGCCATCCAGGTGGCGCGCCCGCCGCGGCCACCGCCGCCGAGGGTGTCGATCATCGAGAAGCCGCAGGGCGACCAGGCGCCGGTGGCGCCGGCGGCGAGGGCCGTCAGCACCAACGCCGCGATCAGGAGGTCAGGCACCCAGCGCGGCCTCGGCCAGGATCCTCTCGACCACGTCGTCGAAGCCCAGGCCGGCGGCCTCGGCGGCCTTGGGAAGCAGACTCGTGTCGGTCATGCCCGGGATCGGGTTGATCTCCAGCACCCAGGGCCGCTCGTCGGGGTCGAGGATGATGTCGACCCGGCTGAGGCCCCGGCAGCCGAGGGCGTGGAAGCAGGCGATCGCGACACGGGCCACCTCCTGCGCCACGGCGTCCGACAGCTGCGCCGGGGCCACGAAGTCGGTGAGGCCGGGGGTGTACCGGGCCTCGAAGTCGTAGAAGTCGCGCCCCCTGGGGATCGCCTCGACCACCGGCAACGCCCAGGGCTCCGCGGTACCCAGCACGGACACGGCCAGCTCGCGCCCCGGGACGAAGCGCTCCAGCAGCACCCGGTCGTCGTAGGCCAGCGCGCTCATCAGGGCGCCGGGAACGTCGGCCGGAGTCCGCGCGACCGTGATGCCGAGAGCGGATCCCTGCTTGGCGGGCTTGACCACCAGCGGCAGGCCGAGTCGGTCGCGGATCTCCGGGATCGCATCGCCGGCCCCGAGCTCACGGAACGCCTCCTGCCGGAAGGCGTAGGCCGGGGGGGTGTCGATGCCGGCGGCCGCGAAGTGGGCCTTGGCGACGACCTTGTCCATCGCCCGCTCGCACGCCAGCACGCCGGGGCCGGTGTAGGGGATCTCGAGGATCTCGAGGAGCTCCTGCACGGTGCCGTCCTCGCCGCCCTTGCCGTGGAGGGCGATGAACGCCGCGTCGGGGCGGCCGGAGCGCAGGGTGCGCACCAGGTGCTGGTCGACGTCGATCGCCTCCACCTCGTGCCCCAGGCGGCGCAGCGCGGCCTCGGCATTCGCGCCCGAGCGCAAGCTCACCTCGCGCTCGAGTGAGCGACCGCCCTTCAGCACCGCGACCTTCACGCGCCGTCACCGTCCAGACCGCCGAGCATGCGGTGCAGGTCGGTCATCTCGGCCACCGCGACCCCCAGGCGCCTCACACCCTCGGTGAGCATGGGCTCCGGCACGCCGGAGAAGTTGAGCCTCATCGAGTTGCCGCCGCGCCCGTCGAGGAACGCCCCGCGCCCCGGCACGAAGGCGACCTCATGCTTGTCCGTCGCCAGCGCGAGGAGGTCGGTGGTGTCGAGGTAGGCCGGGAGGGTGGCCCACACGAAGAGCCCGCCGCCGGGGCGGCTCCACGTGGCCTCCGGCGGCATCTCCTCCTCAAGCGCGCGAAGCAGGGCGTTGCGGCGGGAGCGGTAGATCACGTTGAGCTCGGCCACGTAGTCGCGCCAGTCGTAGCGGCGCATGTACTCGATGATGAAGCGCTGCGAGACCGTGGAGGAGCAGAGGTCCGCGGCCTGCTTGCCCAGGTTCATCTTGCGCAGCACCGGCGCGGGGGCCGCGACCCATCCCACGCGCAGGCCCGGGGAGAGGATCTTGGAGAAGGTGGACAGGTAGATGACCCATCCCGAGCCGTTGTCGAGCTCCCAGAGGCTCGGCACGGGCTCGCCCTCGAAGCGGATCTGCCCGTATGGGTTGTCCTCGACGATCAGCAGCTCGTGCCGGTGCGCGATCTCGATCAGGCGCTCGCGGCGCTCCAGCGACATGGTCACGCCGCCCGGATTCTGGAAGTTGGGGATGGTGTAGAGCAGCTTGGGGGCGCGTCCCTCGGCCGCCAGGCGCACCATCGCGTCCTCCACCAGGTCCACCCGGAGCCCGTCATCGTCGAGCGGGATGTGCTCGACGCGCGCCTCGTAGGTGGTGAAGCTCGGCACCGCGCCGGGGTAGGTCGGGCCCTCGGCGAGAATCGTGTCGCCCGGGTTGACGAAGGTGCGGATCGAGAGGTCGATCGCCTGCTGGCCGCCGCTGGTGACCATGATGTCGTCCACCCCGGCGCGAGCGCCCTCCTGGCCCATGATGTCCGCGATCAGCTCACGCAGCTCCGCGAGGCCCTCGGTGGGGCCGTACTGGAGCCCGGAGGTCAGGTGGTCGCGCGCGATGACGCCCGCGACGTCGTCGAAGATCGTGCGCTGGAACGACTCGGTGTTGGGGAATCCGCCCGCGAGCGAGATGATCTCGGGACGCTCCGAGAGCGACATGAGGTCGCGCATGACCGACGACACGATCCCCGAGGCACGGGACGCGAAGCGCGCGTCGTACCGGGCGGAATCGCCCGGCGTGATGGCGCTCTCGTACGACCGAGCGCGCGGTTGGGGCGTGCGGGGGGGCGTCGGGTCTCCCACGGGATCCTCCATGACGATCATCGCCAGTGTAGGCCAACGAAGAACGGGGGCCGAGGGGGGCTCTGGTACCATCGCCCGTCGTGCCGACCAGGCCAGTCCCACCCCCGGCGTTGCCCGAGGCGCGCCTTCTGCGCGTGCCGAGCATTCGCCGTGCGCAAAGGGCCGATTGGCAGCAGCTGATCCGCTTCTGCGTCGTCGGCGCGTCGGGCTATCTGGTCAACCTCCTCGTGTTCTCGGCGATGGTGCACGCGCTGGGCCTCCACTACGTCGTGGCCGCGATCGGCGCCTTCTGCGTGGCCTGGACCAGCAACTTCGTCTTCAACAAGTTCTGGACCTTCCAGCAGCACGGCCTGTCGGCGGTCCAGCAGGGCGCGAGATACCTCGCGGTGAGCCTCGTCGCGCTGGGCATGAACCTGGTCATCCTCGAGGCGCTGGTGCGCGCCGGGCTGGCCGAGGTTCCCGCCCAGGCGATCGCGATCGCGGCTGTCATGCCGGTGAACTTCCTGCTCAACCGCCGCTGGTCCTTCCGGTAGGGCGAATGCGTTTCGGGCGACGAGCCGCCGTCGCCCTGCTGACGGCCGCCGTCATCGGCGCGGCGGGCGCCTCGGGAGCGGCGGCGGCTCCGGGCCCCGAGAGGGCGGTCAACGAGCCCACCCCGGTCGAGGCCACGGCGGCGGCGGGCGATCTGCTGCGCGCCGTCGCTGACAAGGCCGGCGAGATCCAGGGAGCGGTGCGAACCCCGGCCCCACCGAGGAAGGCCTCGCTCACCGACGACGAGGTGACCGCGATCGCGAAGACCTCGTCCAAGCTGAACGACTGGATCAGGGGACGCAAGATCTCCCGCACGGCCCTCGACTACGACGCGAAGACCGGCCTGCACACGTACTGGGCGGTCAGCACGAACGCGGCGGGCAAGGAGACCGTCGAGGCCCAGGTCTTCGTGTCGGACGAGAGCGGCCAGATCACCGAGGTCCGCACCGGTCCCCAGGTCGCGTGGATGATGGCGCGCGGTGTCGACGGGGCGTTCGGCCGGGCGATCAACCGCCCGGCGATCTGGCTTTCGCTGTGCGCCGTGTTCCTGATCGCCCTGCTGCCGATCATGAAACCGCGCCGCCTGCTGTCCATCCGCACGCTCGACCTGCTGGTGCTGCTGTCGTTCGGCGTGTCGCTGATCTGGTTCAACCGCGGCGAGATCTTCACCTCGGTTCCCCTCCAGTACCCGCCGATGATCTACCTGGCGCTGCGGCTCGCGTGGATCGCCGTGTCGCGCGCGCGCACCGCGAGACCGATGCCCGACGGGTTCGAGGAGACGGAGGCCCGCGACGCCCAGGGCATGCCCGAGCGGGGGCCGCGGCGCCCGACGTTCGGCGGGTCGGCGCCCACATGGGTCCTCGTGACGCTGCTGCTCGCCACGCTCGCGCTGCGCTTCGGGCTCAACGCCTTCGACTCCAACGTCATCGACGTCGGATACGCCGGCGTGATCGGAGGCGACCGCATCGCCCACGGGGCGACGCCCTACGGCACGATGCCCGCCGACTGCGGCAGCTGCGACACCTACGGCCCGCTCAATTACATCGCCTACGTGCCGTTCGAGCTCGCCGAGCCCTGGCACGGCACCTGGGACTCGCTGCCGGCGGCACATGGGGCCGCGACCCTCTTCGACATCCTCTGCCTGGCCGGCATGTTCGTGCTCGGCTGGCAGATGTCGGGCCTCCGGCTGGGGATGGGCCTCACGCTCGCCTGGGCCGCGTTCCCCTTCACCGCGTTCGCGCTCGAGACCAACGCCAACGACTCGCTGGTCGCCGCGATGCTCATCTGGGGTCTCGTCGTCGCGCGACATCCGATCGGCCGCGGGGTCATGCTCGGCCTGGCCCTGGGAACGAAGTTCGCACCCGTCATCCTGCTGCCGCTCTGGAGCCGCCGGCCCTTCCCGCGCCCCGCGCCGGGCCGCAACCTGCTCCCCTTCGCCGGGGGCCTGGCGATCGCCGCGGTGCTGACCGGGTGGGTGCTCCTGCTCGATGGCTCCAACGGGCTCCGCGCGTTCTGGTCGCGGACCGTCGGCTACCAACTCGGCCGCGACTCCCCGTTCTCCGTCTGGGGACAGCACCCCGGTCTGCGGCCGGTGCAGATCGGCCTGATGGTGGTGGTCGGCGTCGCCGCGATCGCCGTGCTCCGCTGGCCGCGACGGCTGGACATGCTGACCATGATCGCCCTCTCCGGAGCGCTCCTCATCGGGGTCGAGCTGACCGTGACGCACTGGTTCTATCTCTACATCCCGTGGTTCCTGCCCTTCGCCCTGCTGGCGATGGTCCCGGACTGGCCGGCGCCGCGACGCCGCCCGCGCGAGGCGGCGGCGCCGGAGCGCGCCCCCGCACCCGAGCCGATGCCGGTGCCCACGTGACCTGGAGCCGCTGGCTCCCGTGGCTCGCGGTCGGGCTGACGATCGTGATTTGGGCCATCCCCCTGCAGATGGGCGCGTACGCGGACTCGGTGATCACGGACATCCCGACGTATCAGGCGGCCTACCTGCACATCGCCGACGGACAGATCCCCTACGTCAACTTCAGCCTCGAGTACCCGCCCCTCGCGGCGGCCCTGTTCTGGCTGGCCGGCGCGCTGCCCGGGCCATACGGGGTCACCTTCTCGATCCTGATGCTCGCCTGCCTGTGCGCGACGGTGCTCGGCGTGATCGCGCTGGCCCGGGCGGTCGGCATGGACGTTCGCCGCCAGACCGCGGCCGCCCTGCTGGTGGCCGTCAGCCCCCTGATGATCGGCAACCTGGTCGAGACCCGGTTCGACCTGGCCCTCGCGGCACTGGTGGTCTGGACCCTCTGGGCCGCGGCGACGGAGCGCTGGAAGCTCGCGTGGGGCCTGCTGGCGGCGGCAACGCTGCTCAAGCTGATCCCGCTCGCGCTGATCCCGGTGATGGTGCTGTGGCAGCGCCATAGGGCGAGCGCCCGCTCGGCGTGGGCCGGCCTCGGCGCCAGCCTCGCCGTCGTGGCCGCCGGCATCGCCCCGTTCTTCGTGATGGCGCCCTCGGGCACCTGGGATCTGGCGCGCTACCACCTGGACCGCCCGCTCCAGCTCGAGGCGACCGGGTCGGCGTACCTGCTGGGCCTCCACTCGCTGGCGGGAATCCCCGTCACGGTCGAGAGCTCATTCGGCAGCCAGGGCCTCGCGGGATCCGGCCCGTCGGTGATCGCGGGCATTTCCACCGCCGTGCTGATCGGCCTGCTGATCGCGATCTCGTGGACGCTCTGGGTGGGCCTCCACCGGGCGCGCGCGCCGGGCGACGGGCGCCTGTTCGTGGCGGCCGCGGCCGCGACCATCGTGTCGCTGCTCGTGTGCGGCAAGGTGCTCTCTCCCCAGTTCATGGTGTGGCTGCTGCCGGTCGGCTTTCTCATCGCGGGGCGGTACGGACGCGTCGCGGCCGCGCTGACCGCCGCCGCAATGCTGCTGACGTTCGCCTACTTCCCGCACCAATACTGGGACCTGGTGGCGCTACACGACCTGCCCATCGGCATCCTCGTGCTGCGCGACAGCGTGCTGATCGCCCTGCTCGCCGCCTGCTGGCCGCGTCCGAGCATCGCCGGGCGGCCCCTCGGCCGGACGCTGGGACGCCGCGATTCCGACACCGCGGCGCGCCAGGCGGTGGCCGCCCGCTATCTGGTCGAGTGAGCCCGGCGGGACCGATGCTCACGCGGCGCGCGCTGGGGCGCGCCACACTGGCCCGCCAGATGCTGCTGGAGCGCGCGCCGGTCGACGCCGCCGACGCCGTCGCCCGCCTGGGCGGCATGCAGGCCCAGGAGGCCCGCCCGCCGTTCGTGGGGCTGTGGTCGCGGCTGGCGGACTTCGCCGCGCGCGACCTGAACGACGCGTTGCACGACCGCCGGGTCGTGCGCGGCATGGCGATGCGCGCCACGCTGCACCTGCAGACCTCCGGGGACCACCTGGCGACCCGCGGGGCGCTCGCCCCCGTGATGGAGCGCGCCGTGAAGGTGCTGGGCAGCCGGGCCGCCGGCCTCGAGGCCGCGCCGGTGCTGGAGGCGGCGCGCGAGTACCTCGCCACGGGCCCGCGCACCTTCGCCGAGATCCGCGGCCATCTCGCCGGGGTCTTCCCGGGGGTCAACGACCGCGCGCTCGGGTACACCGTGCGCACGCTGATGCCGCTGGTGATGGTGCCGACCGGCGACCGCTGGTCGTTTCCCGCCGACGCGCGCGTCACGCCGACCGAGACCTGGCTGGGCAGGCCCGTCAACGCCGCGGCGGGACCGGAGGCCCTGGTCGCGCGGCACCTCGCGGCGTTCGGGCCGGCGGCGGCAGCCGACGTCCAGGCCTGGAGCGGGCTGAACGGCATCGCGACGGTGCTGCGGGGCATGGCCTCGCGCCTCGAGAGGTTTCAGGACGAGGGAGGACGCATCCTCTACGACCTCCCCGACGCGCCTCGCCCGGACGAGGACGTGCCCTGCCCCCCGCGTTTCCTGCCCGACTTCGACTCGCTGGTGCTGGCGCACGCCGACCGCACGCGGGTGATCTCCGACGATCACCGCGCCCAGCTGGTGACCAGGAACCTGCGCGTGCGCGCGACCGTCCTCTGGGACGGAGAGGTGGCCGGCACGTGGACCGTGGAGCGGGCCAGGCGCACCGCGATCCTGCGCGTCACGCCGTTCGGGCGGCTGCCCCGAGGAGCGGCCCGGGCGTTGCGCGACGAGGCCGAGGCGCTGGTGCGGTTCGTCGACGCCGAGGCCGCCGCCCACGAGGTCAGCCTGGAGGCGGCCGGCCCGTTGCGCTGATCCAGGCCTGCGCGAACATCCCGCCCGGAATCGCGCTCCATTCCCGCAGCGCCCGCGCCAATCCGCGCACCTTGGCCGCCGACGCCCACCCGAGCTCCACGCTGTGATCCTGATCCGGGCTCGCCTCGATGCGGCTGGCCAGGTAGTCGGCGATGGCCGCGCGATCCTCATACACCTCATAGCGCGCCGACATGGTGACGTCGGACAGGCCGGCGCGGCGCATGTGCGCGCCCAGCGACCGCCCGGCCCGCACGTCACCGCCCTTCGCGGTCTGGATCCGCTCGTAGAAACTGATCGCCTCATCGACCTGGGGCTCAGAGGGCGCCAGCACGAACCCACCCCAGTCGGGGCTGACCACCACCACGACGCCCCCGGGGCGGAGCACACGGGTCGCCTCGCGCAGCGCGGCGACCGGGTCGGGCAGGTGCTCGAACACGGCGTGGCAGAAGACCGCGTCCACCGACGCGTCGTCCAGGGGCAGCGCGAGCGCGTCGCCCGCCAGCGCCGCGACGTTGGAGACGCCCTCGGCCGCCGCGCGCGCCACCAGCAGAGCGATCTGCGAGCCCTCGCGGTCGATGGCGGTCACCCGCCCGGGCGACACCGCGCGCGCGAGCCCGACGGTGATCGAGCCCGGCCCGCACCCCAGGTCGAGGAGATCCATCCCGGGGCGTAGGTGCCCGAGGATCTCCTGCCCGTGCGACTCGGCCGTGCGCCGCTCCATGAAGGCGCTGACGTGCGGGCCCCAGCCGGGCGTGTAGGCCGCGTCGCTCATCCCTCGAAGCTGAAGGTGGAGATGGCGGTGGCCCGTCCGTCGGCCTCGGCGTCGACGATGGCGCCCTGCACCAGCACGCCCCCGTCAGCCGGCTCGAAGCGGCCGGGGCCGGCGGTCAGGAAACGCCGCAGGACGATGTCGGTGCGGACGCCGATCACGGAGTCGTGGGGGCCGGTCATGCCGAGGTCGGTCACGTAGGCCGTCTGGTCGCCGAGGATGCGGGCATCGGCGGTCTGGACGTGGGTGTGGGTGCCGACGACGGCGGTGACCCGGCCGGTGAGGTGGTGGGCGAGCGCGATCTTCTCGCTGGTGGCCTCGGCGTGGATGTCCACCAGCACGACGTCGGCGTCGCGTCGCGCCTGGTCGACGAGGTCATCGATCACCGCGAACGGACTCTGGGCCGCCGTGAGGAACACGGAGCCCATCACGTTGATCACGCTCACCGGCCCCGCGGGCGACTCGACGGTCACGATGCCCCGGCCGGGCGCGCGCACCGCGATGTTGGCGGGGCGCAGCATCCGTGGCTCGGTCTCGAGCATCCCGTAGATCTCGGATTTCTGGAGCGTGTGGTTGCCGCCCGTGAGCACATCGACCCCGGCGTCCAGGAGGTCGCGCGCCTGGCGCGGCGACGTCCCGGCTCCGGCGGCGGCGTTCTCGGCGTTGACCACCACCATGTCGGGCCGGTGGGTCTCGCGCAGGTCGGGCAGACGCGCGAGCAGGGCACGCATGCCCACGCCACCCACCACGTCACCGACGAATATCACCCTCACCCGGCCCACCCTACCCGGGTCAGAGCGTGAGGCCCGCCTGGGTCCGGACGAGCTCGATGTCCACGTGATTGCCCGCGTCGGCGGTGTACTGCGCGAGCTCCTGCTCGGCGACAGCCGAGAAGTCGCGCACCCGCCCGAGCGGCGTGACGCCGGCCCGCACCGGGGTTCCCACGCTGGGACGGACGCCGCTGGCCGGGTCGTTGAGGTGGGTCACCCTCAGCACCAGCCCGGTGGCCGCGGCCGACGGCGTGATGGTGATCTCGTACCCCTCGATGCGGCCCGACAGCGTGTAGTCGCTGACGCTGGCGATGACGCCGTCCACGGGCGAATACACGGTGGTGCCCGCGGGCGCGCCCACATCGAGCCCCGCGGTGTCCGGGCCGCTGCGGCCGCGGCGGGAGGCCTGATGGATGTGCACGTCGCCCGTGGCCTGGAACGCGACGCCCGTCGGGTCGTCGATGGCGTGGAAGGCCACGGCGGTGACCCGGGTGGGGTCGACCGGGATGTGCACCTCGACGCCCTCGGCCTGGGCGATCACCAGCTCGGGCGGCCGGGCGCCGGCGCCCAGCTCGGGCGAGGGCACCGGAGACGCGAGCGGACCGGTGTCCTGGTTCGCGTTTCCGCCCATGATGCCCAGTACGAGGGCGAGCACGGCCACGATGGCGATGGGGATGGCTGCGGAGACCAGCGCACGCCGGTCCCGCCGCAGAGGCCGACGCCGATGTGCGGCGCGCCGGGCGGCGAGCTGCTCCCTGGTGATGGGGGGCATACCGGGCCAGCGTAGCTCAGCCGTGCCGCCGTGTGCCAGGCGCGGGCGGTCCGGGGTCTAAACTGGCGCCGATGAGCGGGCGAATCGCCCCCCAGCCCCTCTGGGCGAAGCTGGTGTCCGTCGCGGCCGTGCTCGCGATCGTCTGGATCCTCGGCCAGCTGATCGGGCCGGTGCTCGTGATCTTCGCCGTGTCCACGATCGTGGCGTTGCTGCTCAACCCGCTGGTGCGCATCCTGCGCCGGCTGCACATCCCCCGCAGCCTGGCCGTCCTGGTGGTGTTCGCCGGGTTCATCGCGGCCATCGCGCTGGCCGTCTTCCTGGTCATCTCACCCGTCCGGACGCAGGTCGAGGAGATCCAGGCCAACCTGCCGGCCTACACCGACCAGGCCGAGCGCCAGGCGAACAACCTCCAGCGGTTCTTCGACGAGCACGGCATCAACGTCAACGTGAAGGCGCGCTCTGACGCGATTCTCGCCGGCCTCCAGAACAGGGCCTCCGAGGCCGCGAACAACGTGGTGGATTACAGCCTCAACGTGCTGGGCGTCGTGATCGAGCTCATCCTGATCCTGGTCTGCTGCATCTACATGCTCCTCGACGCGCCGCGCATCCTGAGATTCGCGCAGCGGCTCGGAGGACCCGCGACCGGGGCGTTCCTGCGCCGCACCGAGCGCACCCTCACCGAATACGTCAAGGCGCAGCTGCTGATCTCCATGGTGATCGGCACCACCGCCGGCGTGGTGCTGTGGATCTACGGCGTCACGGGCATCTTCCCGCTCGGGGCGACCTTCGCCGTGGCCTTCGCAGCGTGGGTGTTCGTGATGGAGTTCATCCCCTACGTCGGGCCGATCCTGGGGGCCGTTCCGCCGGTGCTGCTCGCGCTGTTCACCTCGCCGATCACCGCGCTCTGGGTGCTGGTGGCCTTCATCGCGATCCACCAGCTCGAGGGCCACATCGTGGTGCCCAAGATCATGGGCAACGCGGTGGGCGTCCACCCGCTGGTGGTGATCTTCGGCCTGCTGATCGGCGAGCAGGTGGCCGGGATCGTCGGCGTCCTGATCGCCATCCCGGTGATCGTGGTGGTCAAGGAGTCGGTCATCTTCGCGACCGACCAGCTCGGTCATGGCGATCCCGTGGCGGACAACGTGGCGCCGGCCGAGCCGGACGTCCCCGTCACGACGACCGTCATCGAACCGCCCGCCCTGCGGCAGAAGTCCTGACGGCCCGGCGCGCGGAACCGGCCGTGCTGGTGGCGCGGCGGCTGACCCGCGACTACCGCGGCGTGCGTGCCCTCGACGGCGTCGACCTCGACCTCGGCGGCGGCGAATCGGTGGCGCTGCTGGGACCCAACGGGGCCGGCAAGACGACCCTCCTGACGATCCTGGCGGGGGTCACGCGACCGGACGCCGGCACGCTCGCCTGGGCCGAGGGCGTGGCCCCGCGGGTGGGCTGGGTCCCCCAGCGCCCGGCCCTCTACATGGGCCTCACCACGCGGGAGAACCTGCGCCTGTTCGCGGGGCTGGAGGGCGCGGACGACGCCGGCTCGGTCGCCGACGACCTGCTCGAGCGCGCCGACCTGGTCGCCGTGGCCGACCGCGCCGCCGCGAAGCTCTCGACCGGCACGCTCCAGCGCCTCAACCTCGCCATCGCCCTCGCCGGCCGCCCCAGCGTGCTCCTGCTCGATGAGCCCACCGCAACCCTCAGCCCGGATCAGCGGTGGCGCCTGTGGACCTGGCTCGACGACCTGCGCTCGGATGGGCTGGCGCTGCTGTTCTCCACCCAGTCCGTGGACGAGGCGGCCCGGCACGGCGATCGCATGGTGGTGCTCGCCGGCGGCCGCCTGCTGTTCGCGGGCACTCCCGGCGAGATGGTGGACCGCTACGGCATCGGGCCGGGCATCGACGCCGAGGGCGCCGAGGTGGCGTTCATGCGCCTGGTCGAGCCCGGAGACGCCGGCGCGGGAGAGGACGCATGAGGGCGTTCGCGCTGCTGTTGCGCAAGGACCTTCGGCTGCTCTCGCGGGCTCCGGCGCTCCTCCTGGTGCTGGTGGTGTACCCCGTGCTGGTCGCGCTGCTGGTGGCGCTGGCGCTGCAGAGCAACGACCACAGGCCCGCCGTCGCCGTGGTGGTGCAGGACACCTCGGGCCGCACCGTCGCCGTCGGGGACGAGCGGCTGGGGATCAACGACTACGTGGACCGCCTCGCGCGCGACGTGGACGTGCGCCGCCTGGACGCCCCCGCGGCGAAGGACGCCCTGGACGCCGGGCGGGTGACGGCGGTGCTGACCATCCCGCCCAACTTCATCTCCGACCTCCAGTCCGGGGTGCGCCAGCCCACGCTGACGCTCGAGGCCAGCCGCCGCACCCCCATCGAGGCGGACGCGGTGGTGCGCAACCTGGAGTCGGCCGTCTTCCGGCTCAACCAGCGGCTCGCGGTGGGATACGTCGACCAGGTGCTGCGCCTCGTGGACCTGATCTCCAAGGGCGGGCGACTCGGGGCGTTCGGGCGCAGCGCCAACGCCTTCGGGCTGGAGCGCAGCCGCACGCTCGTGCGGCAACTCGAGGGGCAGCTGCGCGCTGAGGGCAACACCGCGGCGGCCGCTCAGCTCGCGCCCATCCTCGCCTTCATCGACACCACCCGCCGCAACCTCGACCTGGCGCGGCCGGCCGCAAACGCCATCCGCGCGCCGATCGAGCTGAACGTGACCGAGTCGGCGGCCGGGCGTGAGCCCCTGTCGGCCTTCGGCTTCGCCGGAGCGCTGCTGGTGAGCCTGGGCCTGGTCGGCGTATTGCTCGGAGCGGCGACGATGGCGGCCGAGCGCGAGGACAACGTGCTCGTGCGGCTGGGCCGAGGGCTCGTGTCGTCGTGGAGTCTCGTCGCCCAGAAGATGGTGTTCGTGGCGGCCTCCTGCCTGGCGATCGGGCTGGTGCTGCTGGCCGGCGTGGCGCTGTTCACCTCGCTGGAGGTGGGGCGCTGGGCGCTCTGGCTCGTTGCGCTGGTGCTGGCGGGCCTTTCCTTCGGCGCCTTCGGCGTGCTGGCCGGAGCGCTGGCGCGGGAGACCCGCACGGCGCTGCTCGTCGCGCTGATGCTGGCCCTGCCCCTGTTGGCGCTGAGCCTGCTCCCGGGGGTCTCGGCCGCGCATGCCGTGTCCCGGTTCGTGCCCTTCGGGCCGGCGTTCGACTCCTTCCAGAGCCTGCTGGTGGACCCGAGCATCGACCGAGCCGGGCTTGCCCTCACGCTGGGCCACCTCGCCCTCCTGGGGCTTGTCTTCGGCGTGCTCGCGGCCCTGGTGGTGCGGCGAGGGGTCGCCGGGCGTCGAGTCGCCCTCCGGCCCTCTTAGGAGGGCTCGGCCCGGCGTGCGCGGGCCCGCCCACGAGGCGTGGTCACCCGCCGCGTCGCCCTCCCTCGCCGCCCTCCTCAGAAAGGCCCGAGGCGCAGCGGCCTCTCCTCCAGCGCCTCTCTCAGTCGCCTCCGGTACTCACGTGGGGACAGCTCCACGGCGCCGAAGCGCTTGGTGTGCTCGGAGGCGACCTGGATGTCCCAGAGGGTGAAGGCGGCGGCGCGGAGTAGCGCGGCGGTGGCCACCAGGGCGGCGTTACCCGCGTCGGGCTCCCGGTGGAACATGGTCTCCGAGCTGAAGAGGCCTCCCAGGGCGACGCCGAAGAGGCCTCCGCAGAGCCGATCAGCCCTCCAGATCTCGATCGAGTGCGCGAATCCGGCGCGGTGGAGCGCGAGGTAGGCGTCGGCGAGACGGGGCGTGAGCCACTCGCCGTCGCGGTCGCCCCCGCACGCGGCCGCGACGTCGGCGAAGGCCGTATCGACCCGGGTCTCGAAACCCGCCGCGCGCAGGTTGCGGCTCACCGAGCGCGGGGTGCGGAAGGCGTCGATCGGAATCACCGAGCGGGGGTCGGCCTCGAAGAGCCCGATCGGGCCGGCGGCGCCCGGCTCGTCCATCGGGAACCACCCGTGGGTGTACGCGGCGATGAGCGCCTCGGGTGCCAGCGAGGGGTGAGGGAGGGGCCGGCCGGCCATAGGGGGCACGGTAACGTCGGGTGCCCCGGGGCTTGGACCGTCGCGGCCCGCGTAACGTCACGCGATCCCACCCGGAGGGTTCTCGTGACGCGTCTCCTGTATGCGCTCCTACCGCTGGTCGGCGGGGCGATGATCGCCGCGCAGGCCCCGGTCAACGCCCGGCTGCGCCTGGTGCTCGGCTCCCAGTTCGGCAGCGCGGTGATCTCGTTCGCGGTCGGCATCGTGCTGCTGATCGGCGCCATGGTGGTCACCGGCCAATCGGGCGCGATGGCCTCCGTCGGCGCCGGCCCCTGGTGGGCCTACCTCGGCGGTCTCTTCGGGGCCGTCTTCGTGGTCGCCACCCTCGTCGCCTCTCCACGTATCGGGGTCACCACCACCTTCGTGGCGGCCATCGCCGGGCAGATCATCCTGTCGTCGCTGATCGACCGCTACGGCTGGTTCGGCGTCAACGCGATCGCCCTCTCCTGGCCGAGGGTCGTCGCGCTGGTCCTGATCTTCGTCAGTCTCGTGCTGCTGTTGAAGGCCTGACTACGGCACCCAGGTGTCCGCGGGAGGTGTGATGACGAGCTCGTGGGTCCATCCGCGCGCGGTCTGCGAGGTCAGGTAGGCGACCGCCCCGGCCACGTCGTCGGGCGTGAGCGACGCCTCGGGCGGGCTGCCCGCCATCGGGTTGCGGTCGGTCTGGATGATCCCGTCCGCGACCAGCAGGGCCACGTGCACCCCCCGGGGGCGCAGCTCGAGCGCCAGGGCGTGGGTCAGCGCGCGCGCGCCGAACTGGGCGGCGGCCCAGGGGCCGCGGCCGGGCATCGCCCGTCGCGCCGAGCCGCCCGAGATCTGGATCAGCGTTCCCGCGCCACGGCGGTCGAGGACGGCGCCCGCGCCCCGCAGGATGGCCCAGGCCGCCGGGAGGAAGCCGGACATCCACGACTCGAGCCGCTCCGGGGGAGCGGCGACGATCGGGCCGCCGCCGAAGCTGTGATCGCGGGGGACCGACGTGGTCGCGTTGACCACCAGGTCGAGCCCGCCGAGGTCGTTCTCCGCCCGCCCGAGCGCCTCGCCGACCACCTCGGGGTCGGCGGCGTCGCCCCGGACGGTCACGACGTCCGGGTACGCGTCGCGCAGGAGCGCGAGGGTCGCCTCGGTACGCGAGACGGCGACCACCCGCCAGCCGGCGGCCAGGCGCTCGGCCGTGATCGCCCGGCCGACGTTTCGGGCACCGAACACGACGAGGACAGGTGGGCCGCTCACATGGGCAGTCTGGCAGCGGTGGCCGGACGCGGACCGGGAGTAGACTCCCCCAGGTGATCGAGGGCTCCGAATCCGCCGTTGGCAGCCGATTTCCGCAGGTGCGCATGCGCCGGCTGCGGGGTGGCCCGACGATCCGCAGGATGGTGCGTGAGACCCGTCTTTCCCCCGACCAGCTGATCCTGCCGCTCTTCGCCATCGAGGGACGCGACACCGAGCACCCGATCGCGTCGCTGCCCGGACAGTCGCGCCTCTCGCCCGATCTGATCGTGCGCACCGCCCGCCGCGCCTTCGCGGCCGGAGTGCCGGCTGTGCTGCTCTTCGGCGTCACCGGTCACAAGGACGGAGCCGCGAGCGCGGCGTTCGATCCCGCCGGCGTGGTGCAGACCGCGGTCGCCGCCATCAAGGACGCCGTACCCGAGATGGTCGTGATCACCGACGTCTGTCTGTGCGCCTACACCGACCACGGCCACTGCGGGGTGCTCGTGGACGGCACGGTCCACAACGACCTCAGCCTCGAGGTGCTGTCGCGCGTGGCGGCGAGCCACGCGGACGCCGGCGCCGACATCGTCGCGCCCAGCGACATGATGGATGGGCGCGTCGGGGCGATCCGGTCGGCGCTCGACGCCGAGGGGCACGAGGACACCTCGATCCTGGCCTACTCGGCCAAGTACGCCTCCGCCTTCTACGGCCCCTTCCGCGAGGCGGCCGGGTCGGCCCCGGGTAGGGGCGACCGGCGCGGGTACCAGATGGACGCCGCCAACGCCCGCGAGGCCGTCCGCGAGGCACTGCTGGACGCGGCCGAGGGCGCGGACATGCTGATGGTGAAGCCGGCGGCCGCCTACCTCGACGTCATCGCCGCGGTGCGCGCCGCCTCCGACCTGCCCCTGGCCGCCTACCACGTGAGCGGCGAGTACGCGATGCTCAAGGCGGCAGCCGAGCGCGGCTGGCTGGACGAGCCGACCGCCGCGATGGAGGTCCTGACCGGCATCGCGCGGGCGGGCGCCGACCTGGTGATCACGTACTACGCCGAAGACGCCGCACGTTGGATACGCGAGGAGGGCACATGACCACCGCGACGACCCGGCGGGTGCACCACAAGCCCGACGAGGCCGACCGCGAGCTGCTCAACCAGCTCCAGGCCGGGCTCGCGTTCGTCCGCTCGCCCTTCGCCGAGATCGGCTCGCGCATCGGCATGGACGAGGAGGAGGTACTGCGCCGGCTGACGCGCCTCAAGGAGGCCGAGATCGTGCGCCAGCTGTCGGCGATCTTCGACACCCGCGCCCTCGGCTACTCGAGCAGCCTGGTGGCGGCGCGCTACCCGGAGGATCATCTCTTCGAGGCCGCGAACATCGTCGGCGGCCATCCCGGCGTGAGCCACAACTACCGGCGCACCCACGCCTTCAACCTCTGGTACACGCTGGCCTGCGAGCCGGATTCGCGCTTCGGGCTGGAGGAGACGATGAACCGCCTCCACGAGGCGTCGGGCGCCGAATCGACGCGACTCCTGCCCACGCTCAAGCTCTACAAGATCAATGTGCAGCTCGACATGACCGGCACACGATCGATCGAAGCCAAGGAGGACGCGCCCAAGCCACCCCCCACGCGCGGCGACGGCGTGCTGCCCACCGAGGCCGACAAGGCGATGATCGCGGTGCTGCAGCGCGACCTGCCGGTCGAGCCCCAGCCGTTCGACACGTGGGCGGCCGAGGCGGGCGTAACGCCCGACGCTCTGCTGAACGCGTGTCAGACCTTCGTCGACCGCAACTACATGCGCCGGTTCGCCGGCGTGCTGAACCACCGCAAGGCCGGCTTCGGCGCCAACGGGATGGCCGTGTGGCAGGTGCCGGAGGAGGACCTCGAGGAGATCGGTCCCAGGATGGCGGCCTTCCAGGCGGTGTCGCACTGCTACAAGCGCCCGACCTACCCGGACTGGCCGTACAGCATCTTCACGATGGTCCACGCGCGCTCGAAGGAGGCCTGCGAGGAGGCCATCGACGCGATCGCGGAGGACACCGGCCTCACGGATCCGAAGCGGCGGGCCATCCTCTACTCGACCTACGAGTTCAAGAAGATCCGGCTCATGTACTTCACGCCCGAGTACCGCGAGTGGGAGGACCTCGCGCTGGCCGGGGCCCCGCTGCCCCGATGGCGCACCTGACCTCCGCGACCCGCAGCGCCGAGCTCTTCGCGCGCGCCCAGCGGGTGCTGGTGGGAGGGGTCAACTCCCCCGTGCGGGCGATGCGCTCGATCGGGCGCGACCCGATCTTCGTCGCGAGGGCCGCGGGGCCCCACGTCTGGGACGTGGACGGCAACCGGTACGTCAACTTCCTCTCCACCTGGGGCCCCGCGATCCTGGGACACACCCCCCCGGCGGTCGTGCGCGCGGTCGAGGCGGCCCTGCCCCTCGGCACGTCCTACGGCGCGCCGACCGAGCGCGAGGTGGTGTTCGCAGAGGTGGTGTGCGACGCCGTCCCCTCGGTCGAGCAGCTGCGCATGACCTCCTCGGGCAGCGAGGCCGTGATGGGCGCGCTTCGCCTGGCGCGCGCCGCGACGGGACGCGACGTGATCGTCAAGACGGCAGGCGGCTACCACGGGGCGATCGACGGCCTGCTGGCCGAGGCGGGCAGCGGACTGACGACCCTCGGCGTGCCGTCCAGCGCGGGCGTGACGGCGGCGGCGACCTCGGCGACCTGCATCGTCCCCTACAACGACGTGCCCGCCGCCCGCGCGGCCCTCGAGGGCGCGGCGGCGATGCTGGTGGAGCCGGTCGCCGGCAACATGGGCGTGGTACCGCCGGACGACGGGTACCTGGCCGGCCTGCGCGAGGCATGTGACCGCACGGGCGCGGTGCTCATCCTGGACGAGGTCATCACGGGCTTCCGCGTGGCGCGCGGCGGCGCACAGGAGCGCTTCGGGGTGCGCGCCGACCTGACCTGCTTCGGCAAGATCATCGGCGGCGGCCTGCCCGTGGGCGCCTTCGGAGGACGGCGCGATCTGATGCGCGAGCTGGCGCCCGAGGGGCCCTGCTACCAGGCCGGGACGCTCTCGGGGAACCCCCTCGCGACGGCGGCCGGGCTCGCGGTGCTCGGTGAGCTCGCGAGGGAGGGCGTCTACGCGCGCCTGGAGGAATCCGGGGCGCGGCTGGAGAGCGCCCTGCGCGAGAGCGGCGCGCCGGTGACGATCAATCGCGTCGGCTCGATGCTGACTCCCTTCTTCGGGACCGCGCCGGTGCGCGACTACGCGAGCGCCACCGCGAGCGACACCGAGGCCTACGGGCGGTTCGCGCGCGCGCTGCTGGCGGACGGCGTGTACCCGCCGCCGTCCCAATACGAGGCGTGGTTCGTGGGCCTCACCCACGGCGACCCGGAGTTCGACCAGGCGCGCGCGGCCTTCGCGCGGGCGGCCGCGGCGTGAGGGGTGCGCTGACCGACGAGGCGACACTTGCCGGGGGGCTGCTCGGGCCGGCGGCGGCCCCGCTGCTGGGCCCGCTCGTGACGCCGCCGCTGACCGACCACCAGGCCGCGGGCCTCGACCTGATCCTCGAGGGCTTCCTGCTCCACCACGGCACCGCACGACACCTCTCCCCGTCGGCCGCCCCTGGGCGCGAGGTCCTGGCCGGCGACTACTGCTACGCGTACGGGCTGGTGCGCATCGCCGAGGCGGGCGACCTGTTCGTGGTCGAGCTGCTGGCCGATCTGATCGCCCTGAGCGCGGGACTGGTGGCGACCGGCGACCGCGCGTCGCTCGCCCCTCTCTGGCGGGCCACCACGGCGGCGATCGCGGCGCGCGGCCGGGCCGAGGAGGCCGACATCACCGAGGGCTTCCTCGCGGCCCGCGGCGCCCTGCGCGCCGACGCCGACGCCTCCGGCCTGAAGGCGATCGCGGACACCCTCGCTCCCACTCCCGGACTCGCGGGGGCGCTCGCCGGATGAAGGACATGCGCGAATGGATCACCCTGCTGGAGAAGCAGGGGGAGTTGGTGCGCATCACGGCGCCGGTCGATCCCGTGCTCGAGATCACCGAGATCGCGGACCGGGTCTCGAAGGCCGGCGGCCCGGCCCTGCTGTTCACCGACGTGATCGGCAGCCGCCTACCGGTGCTCATCAACCAGTTCGGCACGGACCGGCGCATGTGCCTGGCCCTCGGCACCGAGAGCCTGGACGCGCTCGGCGAGCGCATCGAGTCGCTGATGGACCTCCAGCCGCCCCAGGGCGTCGTGGCGAAGATGAAGGCGCTCGGCAAGCTGCGCGAGCTCGCCTCGTTCTCGTCGAAGATCGTCAAGGACGGACCCTGCCAGGAGGTGTGGCTGGATGAGCCCGACCTCGACCTGCTGCCGATCCTCACCTGTTGGCCCGACGACGGCGGCCCGTTCGTGACGCTGCCGCTGGTGTTCAGCCGCGATCCCGTGACGCAGGCGCGCAACTGCGGCATGTACCGCATCCAGAAGGTCGACCGGCGCACGGCGATGATGCACTGGCAGATCCACAAGGACGGCGCCGCCCATCTGCGCGACTCCCAGGGACGCGTGCCCGTGGCCGTGGCGATCGGCTCGCACCCGGCGACCACCTACTCGGCGACGGCGCCGCTGCCGCCGGGCATCGACGAGATGATCTTCGCCGGCTTCCTGCGCGGCAAGAGCGTGGAGATGGTCCGCTGCAAGACGGTCGACCTCGAGGTCCCCGCCGAGTCCGAGGTGGTACTGGAGGGCTACGTCGACGCCTCGGACCTGCGCCCCGAGGGCCCGTTCGGCGACCACACGGGCTTCTACACCCCGGTCGATGACTACCCGGCCTTCCACGTGACCGGCATGTCGATGCGCCGCGACGCGGTGTACTCGACCACCATCGTCGGCCCGCCCCCGATGGAGGACTTCTTCCTCGGCAAGGCGACCGAGCGCTTGTTCCTGCCGATCATCCGGATGACGCTCCCCGACCTGGTGGACATGAACCTCCCGCTCGAGGGCGTGTTCCACAACTGCGCGATCGTGTCGGTCAGGAAGCGCTACCCCGGCCACGCCAAGAAGCTGATGAGCGCGATCTGGGGCCTCGGCCTGCTCTCGCTGAGCCGCTGCGTGATCGTTGTCGACCACGACGTCAACGTACAGGACGTGTCGGCGGTGGCGTTCCAGGCCTTCTCCAACGTGGACGCCGGCCGCGACATGCTCGTGGTGGAGGGCCCGGTGGACGCGCTGGACCACGCGGCGCCCTACTTCGCGTACGGATCCAAGGTCGGGTTCGACGCCACGCGCAAGTGGGATGGCGAGGGCTTGGTGCGTCCATGGCCGGACCCCATCGTGATGAGCGAGGAGGTACGGTCCCTGGTCGATCGGCGCTGGCGCGAGTACGGAATCGATCGGCACGTGGATAAAGGGACGTCCGGCCCCGGTCGGAGTCGTTGATTCTGCCCTTCCCGTCGGGTTGAATCCCCCAGGCGCGCCGGGGTTCGGCCGTGGAACGAGATCGCAGGAGGTCGGGGTTGGCTGACAGCCAGGGTGAGGGGAACGGCGAGGGGACGCGGGGAGCCCAGTACGGCGGGCCTGTCGCGCACGAGCCCGAGCCCGTCCACGATCACCATGACGACCCCGCCTTCATCACGCGTACGAAGTTCCTGACCGGCGTCGCCGTGGTCACGGGCGGGGTCATGACGGCCGCCATCCTCGTGCCCGTCGTCGGCTTCGCCGCCGCCGACACGCTCAAGCAAGAGGAGTGGCAGTGGGTCGATATCGGCCCGATGTCGGACTTCCCCGACGGCAAGGTCACCTCGATCGCCGTCTCCGGGCCGTCGCCGGAGTCCAACCGCCGGGCCTACGTCCGTCACAAGGACAACGCGGTCATCGCGATCTGGAACCGGTGCGCCCACCTTGGCTGCCCGGTCGCCTACTCCGAGGGCGGAGACGTCTATGCCTGCCCCTGCCACGGCGGCGCCTACAACTCGCTGGGCCTGGTGACCTCGGGCCCGCCGCCCCGCCCACTCGACCGCTTCGACGTCAAGATCGTCACGGCGAATGGCAAGGAGGTGGCGCAGCAGGAGGTTCCCTCCCAGGGCTGCCCCACGTCGGCCGCCAAGCCGGACGACCGCCTGCTTCTCGGGCGGCCGTTCTCGATCGACGCGCAGCAGCAGCCCGTATCAGCTCCGCGGTCCCGGTGAGCCGGTGACCGGCGCTCTCGCCAACCTCTACCCCTTCTAGGAGAAGAGCCGTGGCGACCAAAGACATCGGACCGAAGAACCCGCTCATCAAGGTGGGCGAGGAGACGGCCGACTACATCGACCGCCGGAGCGGGTCCACCACCGGCTTCAAGTGGATGATGTTCCGCAACATCCCGGCCGAGACGAGCTGGTTCCAGACGCTCGGCTTCACGGCCATGGCCCTGTTCGGGATGCAGGCGGTGACCGGGATCATCCTGGCGATGTACTACCAGCCCGACCCCAACTCGGCCTACCAGAGCATCGACGCGATCACGAACGACGTCACCTGGGGATGGCTCGTCCGCGGCATGCACAAGTGGGGCGCCAGCGCGATGATCGTGGTCGTCTTCCTGCATCTCGGCCGCGTCTTCTTCTTCGGGTCGTACAAGTACCCGCGCGAGCTCACATGGGTGACGGGCGCGCTGCTGCTGGTGCTCACCATGTTCATGGGCCTGACCGGCTATCTGCTCGTGTGGGACCAGAAGGCGTACTGGGCCACGGTGGTCGCGGTCAACATCACCGCGAGCGCGCCGATCATCGGCCCCTACATCGCCGACATCCTCCGCGCCGGCCCCGAGTTCGGACCAACGACGCTCTCGCGTTTCTACTCCATCCATATGCTCGTGATACCCGGTGCCATTGCGACCCTGATCGGGTTGCACCTCTTCCTGATCACGAAGCTCGGCATCGCCGAGCCCCCGTACAGCCACCGGCGCATGGCGGTGGAGCGGGAAGAGGAGGAAGCGCGACGCGCGGCGGAGCGCGAGAGGCTGCCCTATGGTCGTCGGCCGGTGCCATCAGCGGCCCCCGAGGGTCAGCCGGCGCCCACCACCGCATCTGAGAGGACCTCGTGAACCGCGGGCAGCAGGAGTACTACAAGCGGGACTACGCGCAGGCCAAGAAGGAGGGGAAGCCCTTCTTCCCCTACGCGGTCTACAAGGACCTGCTGATCGCGACCCTGGCCATCGGGCTCGTGATCGCACTCGCCATCGTCCACCGCGTCGAGGTCGGCGAGCAGGTCAACCCGGCGAGCACCGACTTCGTGCCGCGGCCCGAGTGGTACTTCTTCTTCCTGTTCGAGCTGCTGAAGATCTTCAAGAATCAGAACGCGCTCATGCCGGTGATCATGGCGACGTTCATCATCCCGAACATCCTCATGCTCCTTCTGATCGTGACCCCGTTCATCGACCGGGGGCCGGAGCGCAGGATCCACAAGCGCCCGATCGCGCTCTTCTCGGGCATCGCGGTGATCGTCTTCCTCGCGTACATGACCAACCAGGGCGCGAACTCCAACGAGGGCGTCGGTGCCGGGGGCCTGCCGATCACCGTCAACGACCCGACCGCGAAGGCGGGTGAGGCCCTCTTCCTGGCCAACGGCTGTACGTCGTGTCACCAGATCGCCGGGGTCGGTGCGCCCGGGCCGGGGCCGAACCTGACTAACGAAGGCGCCAAGGGCCATCCGGTGGCCTTCTACAAGGGCTTCTTGATGAACCCGCCGGGCAACATCATGCCCAACTTCACCACCTTCACCGACCAGCAGTACACGCAGCTGGGGACCTTCCTCAGCGGGCTCGGAACCCAGTACAAGTAAGCGTCTCCGTATCCCCGGCGGCCCGGTCCCGTACCGCCGGGCGTTCGGGGCGGAGGCGCCCCGCTACCATCGGGTGACGTGATGCGTGTATTCCTGGGGATCACCGGCGCGAGCGGCGCCATCTACGGCGGCCGTGCGCTCAACGCCCTGACCGCCGCGGGATGCGACGTCGGCCTGTGCATCAGCGACTCCGGCGCCCATGTGATCAGTCACGAGATCCTCGAGGCGGGCACCGCTCCGCCCGACGATCCCGGCCTGGTGGTCGCGACGTTCATCGAGCGCTTCGCGACGACGCCCGGCAGCGTCACCCTGCTCGGCCTGAACGACCTGACGTCCCCGTTCGCCTCCGGCTCGTCGCTGGCCCCCGCCGCGCTCATCGCGCCCTGCTCCGGAGCCTCGCTCGGGGCGATCGCCCACGGGACCGCGCGCAATCTGATCCACCGCTGCGCGGACGTGATGCTCAAGGAGCGCCGCCGGCTGGTGCTGATGCCGCGCGAGACGCCCCTCAGCCTGATCCAGATCGAGAACATGGCCACCGTGACCCGCGCGGGGGCCATCGTGATGCCCGCCATGCCGGGCTTCTACGGCCTGCCGCGCAGCGTGGACGATCTGGTCGACTTCATGGTGGCCAAGGCGCTGGACCAGCTCGGCGTGCCCAACGAGCTCATCGCCCGCTGGGGCGAGGTGTCCTCGGCGCATCGCGGCGAGCGCGCGACGTGAGCGCCTCCGGCCGGCTCCCCGCGCCCGAGGTTCGGGACATGTTCGACCGCATCGCCCCGCGCTACGACCGGCTCAACCGCGCGATGACCGCGGGCCTGGACGGCCGGTGGCGTCAGGCCGCCGCGGCGGCCGCCGACCTCGCCGCGGGCGACCGGGCGCTCGATTGCTGCACCGGGACCGGGGATCTGGCCTTCGCACTCGCCGAGCGGGTGACGCCCTCGGGCAGCGTCGTCGGCGTGGACTTCTCGGAACAGATGCTTTCGCTGGCCCGGGACAAGGCCGGCGCCCGCGACGTCCCCGTCGATTTCCAGGTGGGCGACGCGATGGCCCTGCCATTCGACGACGACGCCTTCGACGCCGCCACGGTGGCGTTCGGCATCCGCAACGTGTCGGACCTCGACCGCGGCATCGCCGAGATGGCGCGCGTCGTACGCCCCGGTGGCCAGGTCGTGATCCTCGAGATCACCACCCCGGCCCGCCTGCGCCCCTTCTACGACGTCTGGTTCGGCACCTTCGTGCCGCAGCTGGGACGCCTGCTGGGTCGCGACAGCGCGGCCTATGCGTATCTGCCCGCGTCGGTGCGACGATTCCCCGAGCCGCTCGAGCTGGCGGCGCGCATGGCCGCGGCCGGCCTGACCGACGTGCGCTGGCGCGGACTGGCCGGCGGCATCGTCGCCCTGCACCATGGGCGCCCCGGATGAGCTCGGTCTCGCCCCTTCCCACGCGCGTGCGGCCCATGTCCCCGTATCTGGCGATGTGCGAGGAGCGGCTGCGCGAGGCGATCGCGGGCCACGCCCGTGAGGTCGCCGACCCGGCGGCCGACACCCTTGCCGCCGGGGGCAAGCGCATCCGCCCCCTGCTGCTGTTCTGCGCGGCGCCACAGGCGGCGCTCACCGACCCGGCGACGCTCGGCGACCTGCTGTCGGCGGCCGCGGCCGTCGAGCTGGTCCACATGGCGACGCTGGTGCACGATGACCTGCTCGACGGCGCCACCATGCGGCGTGGCCGGCCCACCGTGTCCGAGTCGTTCGGCGCCGAGCGGGCCGTGAGCACCGGCGACTTCCTCTTCGCGCGCGCGTTCGGCGAGCTCACCCGCGCCGGATCAGCCGCCGCGGTGGGCGCCCTGGCGGCGGCGGCGGTCGACCTGTCGCAGGGCGAGATCGACCAGCAGCGCGCCGCCTTCGACCTGGACCTCACCGAGCACAACTACCTCTCGCGCTGCCGCCGCAAGACGGCCGCCCTGTTCGCCGTCTCGTGCCGGCTGGGCGCGCAGCTCGGCGGGCTCGGCGAGGAGGCCCGCACCCGCCTCGCCGCCTTCGGCGAGAACGTGGGCATGGCGTTCCAGATCTTCGACGACATCCTCGACCTCGCCGGGAGCCCGGCGGCGACCGGCAAGCGCCGGGGCACCGACCTGGTGGACGGCACGGTGACCCTGCCACTGATCCTGGCGATGCAGATCGAGCCGGAGGTGCGCGACGAGATCGCGGCGGTCTCCGGCGGTGGGGCGGCCCTCGAGGGACTGTGCGCGCGGCTCGCGGCCCACGAGGGCCTCCAGATCGCACGGGGACGCGCGCTCGGTTTCGTCGCGGCGGCACGCGCCGCCATCGAGGAGGCCCCCGTGGAGGGCGCCGACGTGGGGGCACTGCTCGAGATCGCCGACGGCGTCGTGGATCGGTACTCGTGACGGGGCCCGCCACCCGCGAGCGCATCGAGCAACTGCTGCGCGCCGGCGACCCCATCGCGGCGGCGCGCGGCGCCGCGCTCGAGTCGGGACGCCGCGTGGCGATCGTGGGCGAGCGGGCCGAGGACCGGCTGGTCGACGGAGACGTGGAGGGCGCGATCGCCGCCCATCGCGCCGCGCACGCCGCGGGCCGTCCCAGCGAGGCCGCGATCGCCTATGGCGACGGCACGACCGCCGAGTCGGTCGCCGCGCGCATCGACGCGCTGGCGGCGCTCGCCCGTGAGACCGGGATGCTGCGGGCGGTGTGTCCCGTGCCCGCCGAGGGCGGCGCCACGCGTCCGGGCTCCTGGGGCGTCGAGGATCTCACGGTGATCGCGGTCAGCCGGCTCGCGATGCCCGCCGACGTCGGCGTCCGCCCCCATTGGCGCCGGCTCGGCCAGGCGATGTGCCAGGTCTCGGTCGCCTTCGGGGCCTCGGAGTGGCTCATCCCCGAGGGTGATCCGGCCGACGCCGCGCACCTGGCCGAGGGCGTCGGCGTGGAGTTCGGATGAGGCTCCTGCGAGTGGGCCGCATCGCGGCGCTCAACATGTACCCGATCTACCACGGCCTCGAGCGCGCCGAGGACCCCACGCTGGAGTTCACCGACGGGGTGCCGACGACGCTCAACGCGGCGCTGCTCGAGGGGCGCCTCGACGTATCGGCGATGTCCAGCATCGCCTTCGCCCGCAACGCCGACCGCCTGCATCTGGTGCCGGTGGCCTCGATCACCGCCGATGGTGCCGTCGACTCGATCCAGGTGTTCTCGCGGGTGCCCTTCGAGGAGATCCGCACCGTCGCCGTCACGCCGCACAGCGCGACCTCGGTGGCGCTGCTGCGGATCCTGATGGGCGCGGAGCTCCCCACCTTCGCGGTGCTCGACCGGCCACCAATCGAGGCGCTCGAGGAGGTCGACGGCGTCCTGCTGATCGGCGACGAGGCGCTGGCCGGGCTCCGCACCCCGTTCGCCCCCCACCGAACGGACCTCGGCGCCGTGTGGCGCGAGCGCACCGGCCGGCCGATGGTGTTCGCCGTATGGGCCGCCTCGCAGGCCGTGGCGCGCGACCGGCCGGGGGCCGTGAACGACCTCGCCGAGCTCCTGACCCAGGCCCGCTCCGCGTACCTCGCCGACCCGGAGCCGGTGGTCGCCGCAGCCGCGGCGCGATTCCCCTTCCCCGCGGATTTCATCCGCCCGTACCTGGGGCGCCTGCGCTACGAGTTCGGTCCCGCCGAGCGGGCCGGACTGGAGGAGTTCCTGCGCCTGGCGAGCGAGAACGGCCAGCTCGCGGCCGTTCCACGGCTGGCAGCGTAGGATCGCGGAGATGTCAACCCTCGCCCACCCGGACGTCGAAGAGATCCTCGAGGGGGTCCTCGCCGGTCGGCGCCTGAGCGACGAGGACGCGCTCGCCCTGCTGGCGTCGCGCGATCTGGTGGCCGTGGGCGAGGCCGCGCGGAAGGTCCGTGACGCGTCCGGCGACCCGGACCGCGTGACGTTCTCGATCGACCGGAACGTCAACTACACCAACTTCTGCATCACCGACTGCGACTTCTGCGCGTTCTACCGCAGGCCGATGGACCCCGAGGGCTATGTGCTGCCGAAGTCGGTGATCTTCCGCAAGACCGAGGAGACCCTCGACCTGGGCGGCACCGCGCTGCTGCTTCAGGGGGGCCACCACCCGAACCTGCGGATCGAGTGGTACGAGGACCTCTTCACCGACCTCAAGTCGCGGTACCCGATCCACCTGCACGCCCTCTCCCCCTCGGAGATCCTCCACATCAGCAACGTGTCGCGGCTCTCCCTGGACGAGACGCTCACGCGGCTGCGCGCGGCCGGCCACGACTCGCTGCCGGGCGGGGGAGCCGAGATCCTCGTCGATCGCGTGCGCCAGGTGATCGCCCCGCGCAAGACCACCTCGGACGAGTGGCTGAGCGTGATGAGCGCGGCGCACCGGGCGGGGATGTCGACGACGGCCACGATGATGTACGGAACGGTGGACACGTGGGAGGACCGCATCGAGCACCTGCGGCGCCTGCGCGAGGTGCAGGACGAGATTCCGGGATTCCGCGCGTTCGTGTGCTGGAGCTACCAGTCCGGGGGCGGCAGCGCGCGTGGGGACGACCACGCGCACACCACGGCGGCCGACTATCTGATGATGCTGGCCGTGAGCCGGCTCTACCTCGACAACTTCCCGCACTTCCAGTCGTCGTGGGTGACGCAGGGCCTGCGGATCGGTCAGCTCGCACTGGAGTTCGGCTGCGACGACATGGGCTCGATCATGATCGAGGAGAACGTGGTGCGCGCCGCCGGCACCGCCTTCCGGCTCGACACCGAGCGCATGGTGCGCGCCATCGAGGCGACCGGGCGCCAGGCGGTGCAGCGCGACACGCTCTACCGGGCGGTCCGCACCTTCGAGAAGGCCGCGTGACCGAGTACTCCGTCACGGAGGCTCATGCGCTGTGGTCGTCGGGTGAGCTGGCGATCATCGACGTGCGCGAGAAGGCCGAGCACGAGGCCACCCGCGTCGAGGGCGTCCCGCTGATCCCGATGAGCGCGTTCCTCGCGCGCATCGACGAGATCCCCGCCCAGACACCCCTCGCCGTGCTGTGCCGCAGCGGCGCGCGCAGCGGCCAGGTGGCCGACTACCTCAACGCCAACGGCGAGCACGGCGAGGTCGCGAACATCGAGGGCGGCATCATCGCCTGGGCGGCCGAGGGCCTGCCGTACGAGGGTGAACCGCCCCGCTAGGACCTAGAAGTCCATCGGCTCGATGAGGTCCTGGTGGATCGCGTCGATCAGCCGGTCGATGTCCGCCTGCATGTTCGACCGGGCGAAGTTGCGGAGCGTGATCAGCAGTTCCTCGGTGCCGTCGTTGAGGGCGTCGTCGAAGAGCTCGACCTCGTCCTGCGGGAACTCACCGGTGTGGCTCCACTCGCAGTTGGGGCAGCGCCGCTCGATGGACCAGGCGTCGCCCGACCGCTCCTCCCACGTGACCGGATACACCAAGTCGCTCTCGCACGCGGGACACACGTGCAGCTCGAGGGAGTCGTCGTACTCACGGTCCGTCTCGACGAGGTCGTCGCGCTCAGGGGTGCGCGTGTCGATGTCGACGGCCCCCTCAGTGCCCGGCTCGGAGAAGTAGATGATCTCGATGACTTTTCCCCCGGGGAGGGAGATCTTCTTGGTGCGGAAGCCCTTCATGGCTGTGTCCGTATCTCGTGGCGCAATCGACCGCGATCCGTGCAGTCGTCGCTGGGATGGCCAGTGGGGCTGATATCGGCCCACGAACACCGGACTTGAGACGCCCGACCCGGCCGGCCGGCCGTCGGTCAGATGCGGGTGAAAGCGGCCTCTGCCACCCTGTCAGCCTCGAACGAGGAGCGGACCAGCGGACCCGCCTCCACGTGCGCCAGCCCCCGCTCCCGCCCGAGCTCCGCGACGGCCGGGTACTCGGCCGGCGCGTAGTACCGCACGACGGGCAGATGCTCGGACGACGGCCGCAGGTACTGGCCCACCGTGACCGGTCCGCAGCCCACCGACGCGAGGTCGCCGAACACCCGGTCGATCTCGGGGAGGGCCTCGCCGAGACCGACCATGATGCCGCTCTTCGTCGTCAGGCCGGCCGACGACGAGCGCGCCAGCAGCTCCAGGGTGCGTTCGTAGCGTGCGCCCGGGCGCACGCGCGAGTAGAGGCGCGGAACGGTCTCGGTGTTGTGGTTCAGCACGTCGGGCGCCGCCTCGATGATCGTGTCGAGCGCGTCCCAGTTGCCGCGCAGATCGGGGATCAGCACCTCGACCTTGCACTCGGGCAGGCGGTCACGGATCGCCGCTATCACGTTGGCGAAGTGGGCGGCCCCCCCGTCGGGGACGTCATCGCGCGCCACCGCCGTGACCACCACGAATCGGAGCCCCATGGCCGCGGCCGACTCGGCGACGCGCCGCGGCTCGTCCGGGTCGGGCGGGGCCAGCGGGCGGGCGGTGACGACGTTGCAGAAGCGGCACCCCCGGGTGCAGCGGCTCCCCGCGATCATGAAGGTGGCCGTGCCGCGCGACCAGCACTTGCCGATGTTCGGGCAGGCGGCCTCCTCGCAGACGGTCACGAGATCGTTCGAGCGCATCAGCGCCTTGGTCTTCACGAAGCCCCCTGACAGGGGGTTCTTCGCCGCCACCCACCGCGGCAGACGGGTTCGGTCGAGCAGCTGGGCCACGTCTCCGGGCGCCACGCTCACGAGCTCGAGGGCGTCGATCGGGCCGTTTCCCACCAGTCGCCCGCCGACGATCACATCAGGTAGGAAGCCCTGCGCCTGCGCCGCCGCGATCTCCTCGGAGGTCGGGCAGCCGGGGCCGGCCTCGACAAGGAATCCGCGGTCGCCGCACACCCCTCCCACGGTAGCGGACCGGATCGCCGGCCGGTATGGTCGCGCCCTCGTGGTCCTCTCCGACCGAACCATCCGTGAGGAGCTCGCCGCCGGACGACTCGTGATCGAGCCCTTCGACGAGGCGTACCTCCAACCGTCCTCGGTGGACGTGCGGGTGGCCGCCGAATTCCGGGTGTTCCACAACAACCGGCGCCCCTACATCGACGTGCGCCAGGCCAACGACGACCTCACCGAGATCGTGGTGATCACGCCCGGCGACCCCTTCATCCTGCACCCGGGCGAGTTCGTCCTGGGCTCCACGGTGGAGCGGGTGGCGCTGCCCGACGATCTGGTCGCCCGGCTCGAGGGCAAGTCCAGCCTCGGGCGCCTCGGCCTGCTGATCCACTCGACGGCCGGGTACATCGACCCCGGGTTCGACGGCACCATCACGCTCGAGCTGTCCAACGTCGCCCGGCTGCCGATCTCGATCTATCCGGGCATGGCGATCGGACAGATTTCCTTCCTCCAGATGACCACCCCGGTCGAGCGCCCGTACCGCGGCAAGTACCAGGGCCAGAGCGGCCCCACGGCGAGCTCCTTCCACAAGGAGTTCGAGGACGGCTTCCGCCGCAGATGACGCGCCTCCTCGCACTCCTCGGTGTCATCGCCCTCGCCGGTGTGCTCGTCCTCGGCCTCGCCGGCTGCGGCAGCGACACGTCCGCCGGCAGCACCTCCATCGCGACGACCGGCACCTCCCAGGCGGCCTCCAACGCGGCCTTCTGCTCCAGCCTCGTCGACGTCCAGTCGGCCCTCACCGACCTGAAGAACGTCAGCCCGGGGGACGTCTCGGTGAACGAGCTCACCCAGCTCGCCAGCGGGCTCACCACCGCGCTCAGCCAGCTGACCGCCGGCGCGAAGGACGCGGTCGGCGTCGACAGCGCGGCGCTGCAGAGCTCGTTCACCCAGCTCACGAACGACCTGCGCGCCATCCCCGGGAGCGGTCAGGGACTCTCGGCCGGCCTGGAGTCGGCGCAGAAGGCGCTCGCTCCCGTCCAGGCGGCGCTCGACGACGTGAAGCCGGAGTGCTCGACCGGGGGCACCACCGTCGGCGGTTGAGTCAGCGGCGGCCCGCCGGGCGGAGCCACGAATTGGCCACCATCCCACCCAGCAGCGCGAAGGCCAGCGCCCAGCCCGCCGCGACCAGCCAGTTGGCGCCGCCGCCCGCGAAGAGGGCCGGTGAGTGCGGCCCGCCGAACGCGTCGATCAGGCGGGCGAGCGCGATGAAGCAGGCGTGGATGACGTAGGCCGCGAACCACGCCGCGAACGCGTGCAATATCCGCCGGTTGGCCGCACGGACCCCGGCCAGGAAGCCGCCGACGGCGAACGACAGCGCCGCCACGATCAGACGCGCGGGCCAGTCGCGTCCGGCGCCGGCCATCAGCCCGATCGACGCGACGAGGCCGCCCCACACGACCGCGATCATGTCCAGCCGGGGGGCCGCGGCGGACGGGCGGGATGCGAGGGGCGCCACGAGGGCCATGCTACCCTCCCCCGGCACCGCCGCCCGTCCCGCTCCGCTGCGTCAGGATTCCCGGTATGCCTTTTGGGATCGGACCTCTCGAGCTCGTCCTCATCCTCCTCATCGTGCTCGTGATCTTCGGCGCCAAGCGCCTTCCGGAGATCGGCAGAGGGCTCGGTTCGAGCGCTCGGGAGTTCAAGGAGGGCATCTCCGGTGACACCGCCGGCAAGGACCCCGCCGCCCGGAAGCACAAGGACGACGACCCGAAGGTCTGACGCCCCCGCGGACTGCCTGTGGCGCGCCGCCTGGGTCCTGCCGGTCGCCCGTGAGCCGATCCGCGACGGGGCCGTCGTGGTGCGCGGCGGGGAGATCGTCGCGGTCGGACCCGCCGGCGCGCTGCGATCGTCCCATCCCGGATTGACCGAGCGCGACCTGGGCGAGCGGATCGTCGCCCCGGGTTTCGTCAACGCGCACTGCCACCTGGAGTGGAGCCTGCTCGACGGGCTGCTGCCGCCGGACGAGTTCGCCGAGTGGCTCGGCCGGCTGCTGCCGATGCGCAGGCTCATGAGCCCCGCCGACCACGAGGCGGCGGCCGTCCACGGCGCGCTGCGCGCCCTGGCGAGCGGCACGACCACGGTGATCGATTCAGGCCCCACCGGCGCGGGAGCCGGCGCTCTCGCCGCGTCCGGGCTGCGCGGCCTGGTCCACCTGGAGGCCTTCGGTCGCGAGGAGGGCGAGCAGGCCCGGGCGGCGGCCGGCGCGTTGGGCGACCGGCTGGCCGAGCTGGACGCCGCGGTGGGCCCGCGGGGACGCGTCGGGATCTCCCCGCACGCGCCCTACACGGTGGGCCCGGGCTTCTGGCGCGCGCTTCGCGAGCGCTTCGACGGGGAGGGCCGGCCGTGGGCGACCCACCTCGCCGAATCGGCGGCCGAGGAGCGGGTGATCGCACACGGGGACGGGCCGCTCGGCGATCTGTTCGCGCGGGCGGACCTGGAGCCGGGGCGCTGGCCCGGTGGGGACGGGGACGGCCCGGTGCCGCGCCTGGCCCGCGCGGGCGCGCTCGAGCCCGGCCTGGTCGCGGCGCACTGCGTGCGGCTCGGCCCGGGCGACCCGGCCACCCTGGCGCGGGAGGGCGTGGGGGTGGCCCACTGCCCCCGGTCGAACGAGTACCTGCGCTGCGGGCGGGCGCCGCTGGAGGAGTTGCGGGAGGCGGGTGTGGCCGTGGGGCTCGGCACCGACAGCCCGGCCAGCGGCGGCGACTACGACCTGCGCGCCGAGGCGCGGGCGTGCTGGCGGGCCCACGCGCCCGTGATGGACCTCGATGACGACGCGCTGCTGCGGCTGATCACGCTCGACGCGGCGCGGGCGGCCGGCCTGGACGCATCCGTGGGCAGCCTCGTTCCCGGCCGGCGGGCCGACCTGGTGGTGCTGGCCCCGGCGCGCTCGGGGGGGCCGCCGGCGGCGGCGGCACTGGACCCCGGCACCCTCGTGGAGCTGGTCGTCGTCAACGGCGAGATCGTGTTCCTCGACGGGGCCCCGACGCGGGTCGACGCGGACGCTTACGATGCCCGGGCCGAGGAGGTTCGCAGACGGCTCTGCTAGCGTCGCTGCGTGCTCCTCGACCAGAAGCGTACGCGCAGAATGGTCCAGGTCGTCGCCGTTTTCACGTCGCTCGCGTTCGCGGGGGTGATCTTCGTGGTGATGGGCCTGGTCTTCTTCGGCGGCGGTGGACAATCGGCCGCCGAACAGCAGCGCAGCGACGCTCAGGCGCGCGTCAAGGAGTCGCCCAAGAACCCGGACGCGTGGGAGCAGCTGGCGTCCGCGTATTCGGGCACCGGCGAGTTCGACAAGGCGATCGCGGCGGCCACGAGGGCCGCCAAGCTCGACCCCAACAGCTTCCGCCGGCTGCAGAACCTGGTGTCCCTGCAGATCCGCCAGAAGCAGACCGATCAGGCGATCCTGGTCGTGCAGAAGTACAGCGCCGCCCACCCCAACAACGCAGAGGCCCTGCTGCAGCTCGGACAGCTGGCGCAGACCGCCGGCAAGACGTCGCTCGCGCGGCTCTCGTACCAGGCGTTTCTGCGCCTGGCGCCCGACGACCCCTCGGCCGGGGCGGTCCGAGATCAGCTCAGGCAACTCAACGCGAACTGAGTCTGGGCATCTCATCGCCGGGCCCGTCGGCCCGGTCGGGGCCTTTGCTAGGCTCCTCCGCGGGCCGTTAGCTTAGTTGGTAGAGCAGGGGACTCTTAATCCCAAGGTCGTAGGTTCGAATCCTACACGGCCCATTCGAAAAACCCCGCAAATGCGGGGTTTTTTGTTGGCCTGGTGGGGGCTTGCACTGCCCCGCGCGCCCGGGCTAGTACCGACCGACTGTCAGCCGGCGGACCCGACGATGTTCGCGGGACACGAGCCCGATCACGAGGAAGACCACGCCGCGGCGCGGATGTTCTCGTGCTCGCCCACCCCTGTGCGCTCACCGCCTGCAGACCGAAGGATCGAGACCCCGATCGGGCCGGCCAGCTGCTGCGCCTGCGTGCGCCGCTCGCCCCGCTCCCAGTGGCCGTGGACCCCTGTGGTCACCTGGACGCTGGAGTGCCCGAGGTGGCGGCTGAGCCGGGTGATCTGGCCGCTGACCTCGAGGGACCGCTTTGAAGCAGCAGATCCCGCTCCCCACTAACGTTGGTGGAACAGACGAGAGGAGCTGCGATGAGCGAGGGTGTCGCCAGCGGTGAGCAGCCGCCAGAGCTGCAGGGAAAGGCGCTTGACGAGCAGCTGTCCGTGGGCCAGTTCGTGATCGCGCCCCACGAGGGCAGGGAGTATGTCTGTCGCGATCGACAGGAACTGGCGGGCATGCTCGCGGGCCCCTTCTTCGGGCACGACGACTACATCGTCCGATGGAAGAGGGACCAGGGGCCCACGGTCTGGACGGAATCCCCGGTGCGATCCGACTGGGGGGTCGAGACGGCGGAGGGATGACGAGCCGAGGCCGCGGACGACTACGGGCCGAGAGTGGCTCTCACCTGGTCGTGCGCAGACGCCCTCGGTTCGCGGTCACCCTCCGGTGCACCGGTCCCAGGCTCTGTTGCAGAGCGACCGCTCCGCCGCGCTGCCAGGCGAGCGCGCCCGCCATCCACGACTCGACGAACACCTCACCCTTCTCCTGAATCATCCTGGCGTACTCGGCCTGGTCCCGGGCGCTCGGGGGCCAGCCTCCGAGCATCATCCGTGCCGTGCGGTGGGCGATGATCTCGGGGGTCGCCATCGCCACCTCCCAGGCCTGAAACCACACGTGCCAGTCGAAGCCCGGCAGCGTGGCGTACGGGTGCGTCTTCGTCCTGGGCATGGGCCCCGTTCCTATCGAGGTTGTCTCGTTCGTCGCGGAAGCGGCGATGAGGGTCCCCGGTGATTCCCGGATGGGACGAACATACTCACCTGATGGGTGGGGCGGCCTCGTCGCGAACGAACGGCGCGACCCGCTCGTGCGCGCGCCGGCTCAGTCCGCGCGGTCCTGGCGCCCCCCGGAGTACGGTGGGGCGGTGTCGAACTCGACCCCGGTGAGGGGGCTCGACTTCTATGGCCGCGATCTCGCCGCGATCCACGCCGACGGGTTCGGCGGGATCGCGCGCTCTGCCGCGGCCGAGGCGAAGGCGCGACTGGCACCCGGCGGCCGCGTGCTCGACCTCGGCTGCGGCGACGGCACCACGGCCGGACTGCTCGCGGCGGCCGGGCACCAGGTCGTCGGCGTCAACCGCTCCCCGGCGATGGTCGCGCTGGCTCGTGAACGTCACGCCGACGTCGACTTCCATGTAGCGGACGACCGCTCCGCCGATCTTCCGTGCGAGCTCGACGCCGTGCTCGCGATCGGCGAGGTCCTCGCGTACGTCCGCGGTCGCGAGGAGGCGTTGCAGGCGCGACTCGGGAGGCTGCTGTCGCTGTTGCGCCCCGGTGGGCTGCTGCTGTTCGACCTCCCGGCACCCGATCGCGTCGCCGATCGGGACCAGCGCACCTGGACGACCGGCGACGGCTGGGCGGTGCTCGCGTCCACCACGGGCTCTCGCGACCGGCTGAAGCGCGACATCGTCACGTTCCGTCGTATCGCCTCCGGCGACTACCGGCGCAGCGACGAGCACCACGTGCTGGAGCTGTCCACCCGGGAGCAGGTCGTCGCGGCGCTGGCCGCCGCCGGCGCCGCCGAACCGGAGGCGCTCGCCCGCTACGCATCGCTCGAACTTCCCGCGGGGCTCATCGCCTACGCTGCCCGCAGGCCGGCACCTCGATGAGGGCGGCGGCGGACGCCTGCCATTCGCGGGCCCTCTCCGCGCTCTGACCCGGGGACCGGGCCGAATCACCTCAGGAGGATCCGCATGGGCAGGATCGTCGTCACCGAGTTCGTGACGCTCGACGGCGTCATGGAGGCGCCGGGCGGGGAACAGGGCCACCCCCATACCGGATGGGTGATGCGCACCCCCGACTCCGGCCAGATGGGCTACAAGCTCGAGGAGACGCTCGCCGCCGAGTGCCTGCTGATCGGGCGGGTGACCTACGAGAGCTTCGCCGACGCCTGGCCGCAGCGCACGGACGAGGCGGGCTTCGCGGACAAGATGAACGCCATGCCCAAGTTCGTCGTCTCGACGACTCTGGTGGACCCCGAGTGGAACAACACGACGGTCATCTCCGAGGACGTCGCGGCGGCGATCGCGGCGCTGAAGGCCGAGCGGGAGGGGATCGTCCTGGTCGCGGGCAGCCGGACGCTGGTCCATTTCCTGATGGACCTCGAGCTGGTCGATGAGTACCGGCTGATGGTGTTCCCGGTCGTGCTGGGATCCGGCCGGCGCCTCTTCGCCGAGACGACCCGCCCGACCCCGCTGACGCTCACCGGCTCCACCGCCTACGACTCGGGCGTCATCCTCCAGGTCTACGAGCCCGCGAGCAGCAGCCTCGGCGAGCGGCCGGCGGATGCCGGATGACGCTCAGTCGAGCCTGGGTGGCAATCCGAAGAGGGGGAACAGGCTCGCGGTGTCGAGGAACGACGCAAACTCGATGATCCGGCCACCGGAGATCTCGATGACCTGCAGCGCCCAGGGCTCGTGGCCGCCGTCGGGCCCGCCGGCGCGGTACTGACCGAAGGCGGGCCGGCCGTTGGCCGCCGTCGCGACCAGCCGTGACCCGCGGCACCCGATGCCCGGGCCCGTCCACCACGCGACGACATCGTCGCGGCCGCTCAGCCAGAGCGCATAGGGCGGCATGGACTGGCTCGCATCCTCCGCGAGCAGGCCCACCAGGGCGTCGATGTCGTAGGCCTCGAACGCGGCGACGTAACGGGCGAGGAGGTCGCGCCGGCCGTCGTCGACCGGTGGCGCGGGATCCGTGGGGGCCACGTCGAGCGACGCCATGGTGGCGCGTGCGCGCTGGAGGGCGCTGGTCACGGACGCCACGGTGGTCTCGAGCAGCGCCGCGACCTCGCTCGCCTCCCAGCGCAGCACGTCGCGCAGGATCAGCACCGCCCGCTGGCGCGGCGGCAGATGCGCCAGCGCCGCGACGAAGGCCAGACGGATCGACTCCCGGGCGACGGCCATGTCGGCGGGGTCGTCGCCGCTCGGCAGCACCCGCGCGTCGGGCACCGGGAGGATCCAGGTCGCCTCGGGCAGCGCCGGGCCCAGCGCGGCGTCGGCATGCTGCGGCGGCGCGAGGCCCATCGGGCGCGCGCGGCGCTGGCGGCCGCTCAGCATGTCGAGACACACGTTGGTCGCGATGCGGTAGAGCCACGAGCGCAGCGTCGAGCGGCCCTCGAAGCGGTCGCGACCGCGCCAGGCGCGCACCATGGTGTCCTGCACCGCGTCCTCGGCCTCGAACGCCGAGCCCAGCATGCGGTAGCAGTAGCCGGTCAGCTCGACCCGGTGGTCCTCGAGGTGGAGCTCGATCTGTGCCGCCGATCCCAACGCCATCGTGGGTCACACCTCCGGCTTGCGCGCGATCGCGAAGAGCTTGGTGAAGGTGTACTCGAAACCCCGCGGTCCCGAAACCGCCCGCGTGGCGTCGGCCACCTGCTGCCGCATGGCGGCGAGCTCGTCGGGGGGAAGATCGGCGTGGAGGTGGCCCGCGACCACCCGCATCCGCTCGAGGAAGCTCTCGACCGGCGTGCGGCGGATGCGCCGCTCCATCCAGACGTCCACGGGCTCGAGGCGGGCGGCCTCGAGGTACTCCTCCATCTCCGGGATGTCGCGCTGCACGATGTCGAAGACGCCCAGCCACTGCGGCACCGGAGGTACGATGTCGCTGAGCACGCGGCGGAACTCCCCCTCCCCGCCCCGCCCGGAGCACAGGATCGCGATGTGGCCACCCGGCTTCAGCGGACGCGCCATCGCCACCATGGCGTCGGCCTTCCGGGGGAACCAGTGGAACGCCATGCTGCAGACCACCGCGTCGAACGCGTCGGCGGCGACCGGCATCTCCAGCACATCCGACTCGTGGAGCGCGATCTGCGTGTCGGGCACCTCGCCGAGCTTCTCGCGGAAGGCCTCGAGCATTCCCGCCGCCGGATCGACGCCGGTGATGTGCTGCGAGCCGAATCGGGCGATCATCGCCAGAGAGGCGAAGCCGGTGCCGCAGCCGACGTCGAGCACCTCGTCGTAGGCGCCCTCGGGCAGGGAGGCGATCAGTCGCCGCGCCCCCTCGATGTTGTGGCGAACCGCCTCGTCGTAGTCGCGCGCTGTGCTGCTGAAGCCCTGCGCGACCTCGTTGCGCGTCACCTCTGCCACGCGTCACCCCCCGTCGTGATGTCGGCGCCGGACGACCGGCTCGGACGCCCTAGAGGGCGAGGTGCGTGATGCTATCCGCGGCTAGGCGTTCTCGGGGACGGACGGACGCACGAGCATCACGGCGCAGGGCGCGTGGTGCGTGAGGTAGCCCGCGAAGCTGCCCAGGGCGATGCGCTGGAGCAGGCCGCGGTGGGCGCCGGCGATGATCAGGTCGACCCCGTTCTCGGCCGCCCAATCGCAGACCGAGGGAGCGGCGGAGCCCTCGAGCAGCACGAACTCGCTGCCCGGCGTCCGCTCGGCGCGCTCGGCGAGCCAGGTGCGATCGGCCTCGAGAACGTCCTCCGGGTTCGGCGCGCCCCCGGCGAACCCGCTCGCCCACGGAAGCCGGGTGGCGTGGACGAGACTCAACCGACCGGGGCCGAACTCGTGGACGCGAACCGCCTCCTCGAGAGCGCGATCGGACCCGGGCGAGGGATCGAGGCAACAGGCGATGTGGCGGTAGGGGGTGGGCATCGTGGTCTCCTCGAGACGAATAAACGCACGCACCGTAAGGTTTAGGACGCTACCACCCACACGCCGCGCGCGCCGCGCGCGAGCCCCCCGTGCTAGGCCCGGCCGAACCCCATGCGACCCTTGCGGGGAGCGACGGATGCGGCCAGCTGGCCCTCGGTGAACCTGCCGAGCGAGCCCTCACCGATCGCGTAGCGATAGAGCGCGACGGCGAAGATCTGGCTGAGCGCGGCGCTGACGATCGAGGCGACGATGATCACGACGGCGGCGATCGTGATCAGGACGACCATGACCACGACGTTGCCGGTCGCGACGCCGATGCCGGCGAGCACCAGGGCGGGCAGGATGGCCACCAGGAAGACGATGCCGCCGATCGCGAACTGGCCGGTGATCTGCTCACCCCAGCGGGCCTTGAAGATGCCGGCAGAGCGCTTGAGCGTCTGGATCGGGCCGGTGCCCTCCGCGGCGATGACCGGCACGGCGAGGAAGGTCACGAGAGTCCACGCCACCAACAGGCCGCCCAGCAGGATGTCGCCGATCGGGCCGGCGCGCTCCTGGAGGGCCCGGATGACGATGTTGACGCTCGCGACCATGGCCGCCCATCCGGCGACGGCAGCGAGATTCGCGCGCGCGACGGCGACGCCGCTCGCGACCGTGGCGTCCTCGCCGTCGAGCACCTGCCCGGCGGCCGCCGCGAGGGCGACGTTGAAGAACACCGCCGCGAAGGTGACGAAGTAGATGCCGACCGCGGCGACGATGACGCCGAGCACCGTCATGTCCTCGTGGAACAGCACCGCCGTCGGGGCTCCGAAGGCGGCGGCGAGCAGGAGCGCCGAGATCCCGGCGAGCACCGGGAAGGCGCCCAGCGACCGATCCGAGCGCAGGATCGCCCAGCTCACCTTGGCAAGCTCCCAACCCCGCTTCATGCGTCCCATGCGATCTCTCCGGCCGGTGGTCTCTCAGGCGATGGTTATATCGTCCGAAAGGTAGACGTCCTGAATTGCGGTGAGCAGGGCGACGCCATCGACCATCGGGCGCTGGAAGGACTTCCGCCCCGAGATCAGGCCCGCGCCCCCGGCGCGCTTGTTGACGACCGCGGTCCGGACGGCCTCCGCGAGGTCGCTGTCGCCCGACGAGGCGCCGCCCGAGTTGATCAGCGGAATACGCCCCATGTAGCAGTTGGCCAGCTGGTAGCGGGTCATGTCGATCGGGTTGTCCGTCAGGAGCTCGGAGTAGACGCGCGGGTCGGTCTTGCCGAACTTCAGGTCGAGGAAGCCGGGCGCCGCCGTCTCGGGGAGCTTCTGCTTGATGATGTCGGCCTCGATGGTGACGCCGAGGTGGTTGGCCTGGCCGGTGAGGTCGGCGGCCACGTGGTAGTCAGGGCCGCCGTCCTTGGGGCTGAAGGCGGAATTGCGCATGTAGCACCAGAGCACCGTCGCCATCCCGAGCTCGTGAGCCGCGGCGAAGGCCTGGGAGACCTCCACGATCTGGCGGTCCGACTCGGCCGAGCCGAAGTAGATCGTCGCACCGACGGCCACCGCGCCCAGCTCGCGGGCCTGCTTGACCGATGCGAACATGATCTGGTCGTACGTGCTCGGGTATGACAGGAACTCGTTGTGGTTGATCTTGAGCAGGAACGGGATGCGGTGGGCGTAGCGGCGGGCCGCCAGCCCGAGCGCCCCGAGGGTGGTCGCCACCGCGTTGCAGCCGGCCTCGATCGCCAGCTCGATGATCTTGATCGGGTCGAAGTAGTCCGGGTTGGGCGCAAACGACGCGGCCGCCGAGTGCTCGATGCCCTGATCGACGGGCAGGATCGACATGTAGCCCGTCCCGCCCAGGCGCCCGTGATCGAAGATCGACTGCAGCGATCGCAGCACGGGGGTCGGGCGGTCGGACATCGACATGACGTCCTCCACCCAGGTGGGGCCCGGGAGGATGAGCCTCTCGGACGGGATGGTCGTGCAGCGATGCGTCAGGAGGCTCTCCGCCTCGTCCCCCAGCAGCTCCTCCACGGTGGTGCCTACCGTCGTCGCCACGGGATCCCTCCTCGAGTCGTGTACCCCGCTCCGGACACAAGCCTAACCCGGCCGCGCCCCCGGGGGATCACTCGTGGCCACGAAGCGCCTCGGCCGCGGCCACCCGGGTCACCGCGACGCGGTACGCAGCGGCCCGCAGGGAGCACCCGTCGCGGGTCGCGCGCTCCTGCGCCACGGCGTAGGCGCCCATCAGGCGGCGCGTCAGCTCCTCGTCCACCTGCCTGCGCTCCCACCGGATGTTCTGCAGGTTCTGGACCCACTCGACGTAGCTCACGATCACCCCGCCCGAGTTGGCGAGGACGTCGGGCACCACAAGGGTGCCGCGCTCGGCGAGGACGGCGTCGGCGCCAGGGGTGAGGGCGCCGTTGGCGGCCTCCACCACCATCCGGGCCCGGACCGTGTCCGCGTTGCCGGCGTGCAGCACACCGCCGACCGCGGCGGGCACCAGGATGTCGCAGTCGAGAGCCAGCAGCTCATCGTTGCTGATGCGCTCGACGTCCATGCCCTCGTGGCCGACGATGCCGCTGCGCGCGCGCCGCACCAGCTCGTCGGAGTCGAGCCCGCTCGGGTTGTGCACCGCGCCGGACACGTCGCTGACCCCGACGATGACACAGCCAAGACGCGCCAGCGCCGCCACGGCGTGGCTGCCAACGTTGCCGAAGCCCTGCACCGCGACGCGCGCGCCGTCCAGGAGTATCTCGGCGTGGTGCGCGACGGCGGCCGTGACGATCGCGACGCCCTCGCCGGTCGCCTCGATGCGCCCGACCGTGCCGCCCAGCTCGATGGGCTTGCCGGTCACGATCGCCGGCGTGTGCCCGTGGAGGCGGCCGTACTCGTCCATCAGCCACGCCATCTCGACCGGCCCGCTGCCCATGTCAGGCGCCATGATGTCGCGCATCGGGCCGAGCACCTTCTCCAGGCTGTCCATCAGCGCGCGCGTGGCCCGCTGGCGCTCGCCGGGTGAGAGGGCCTTCGGATCGAGGTCGATGCCGCCCTTGGCGCCCCCGAACGGCAGATCGGTGAGGGCGGTCTTCCATGCCATCGCGGCGGCCAGCGCGCGCACGCCGTCCAGGTCGACGTCGGGGTGGTATCGCAGGCCACCCTTGTAGGGCCCGCGCGCGCCGTTGTACTGGACGCGATACGCCGTGAAGACGCGCAGGTGCCCGTCGTCCATGCGCACCGGGACCTGAGCGGTGATCTCGCGGTGCGAGCCCGCGAGCAGCATGCGCAGCTCGTCGTCCAGGCCGATCGCCTCGGCCGCCTCGCCGAAGGCGACGGTGACGGTCTCCAGCTCGGTCGCGTCGGGAACGACGATGGCCATGGGCACTCCGGTGACGAACGGGGGCGTCGATCCTGCCAGACGCCCGGCGGCGTGGGACTACTATCGTCGCGTGCAGAACGTTTCGGTGCTCAGCTACCCGGTCGCCTTCGCAGCGGGGTTCGTCTCGTTCGCCTCTCCGTGCGTCCTGGCCGTCGTCCCGGGCTATCTGACCTTCATCTCGGGTGTGTCCTTCGACGAGCTCGGCGCGCGCACCCGCGACGTGCTGGTGCCGACGCTTGCGTTCGTGGCCGGCTTCTCCCTGATCTTCACCGCCTACGGCGCTGGAGCCGGGCTGATCGGGTACTCGCTGGCCGAGGACCAGAGCGTCCTCAACGTGGTCGCCGGGGTGCTGCTGGTGGCGATGGGGATCGCCATGGTGGCGTTCCCCCAGATCGGGATGATGCAGACCGACCGCCACCTGAAGATGTCGCAGCGCCCGACCACCCTGGTGGGCGCCGGCCTGGTGGGCGCGGCCTTCGCCATCGGGTGGACGCCCTGCATCGGCCCGATCCTCGCCAGCATCCTCACCTACGCCTCCACCGGTTCACCCGGCGTGGGCGCGACCCTGCTGCTCACGTACTCGCTGGGCCTGGGCATCCCCTTCCTGCTGTCGGGGCTCTTCGTGACACGTACGATGTCCGCGTTCCGCTGGCTGCGTGACCGGTGGAGGATCGTCAACGCGACCGCTGCGGGGGTGTTCATCGTGATCGGCTTCCTGGTGGCCACCGGACGGTTCGAGGTGCTCGCCCAGCGGCTCTCCAGCATGGGGTTCCAGGGCATTTGAAGATCGTCTCGATCGTGGGCAACCGGCCTCAGTTCGTGAAGGCCGCACCGCTCAGCCGCGCCCTGAGGGCCCAGGTGGACGAGGTGCTGGTTCACAGCGGCCAGCACTACGACCCCGACCTCGCCGACCTGTTCTTCGACGAACTGGGCGTGCCCCAGCCGGATCACGCGCTGGAGGTGGGCTCGGGCAGCCCGGTGACGCAGCTGGCCGTGATGCTCGAGCGACTGGAGCCCCTGCTGATCGCCGAGGCGCCCGACATGGTCCTGGTCTACGGCGACACCACCACGACCCTCGCGGGAGCGCTGGCGGCGGCCAAGCTCGGGCATCCGATCGGACACGTCGAGGCGGGGCTGCGCTCGTTCGACCGATCGATGCCGGAGGAGCAGAACCGCGTGGTGACCGACCACCTCTCGTCGCTCCTCCTGTGCCCCACCGACACCGCGGTCGAGAACCTCGCCCGGGAGGGAATCACGCAAGGCGTCCACCAGGTCGGCGACGTGATGCTCGACGCGAGCCTGATGTTCGCGCCGGCCGCCGCCGCGCGTCCGGGCCCGGCCGCTCTGGACCTCGTACCCGGCGGGTACCTGCTGGTCACGATCCACCGGGCCGCCGCGACGGATACCCCCGAGGCGCTCCGATCGATGGTCGCCGTGCTGGAGGCGATCGACCAGCCGGCCATCTTCCCGGTGCACCCGCGCACGCGCCATGCGCTGGAATCGGCAGGCCTGTGGGAGCGCGTGGCGGGCCACCCGACCCTGCGGCTCTCGGGGCCGGTGGGCTACCTCGACTTCACGTCGCTGCTCATCGGCGCGAAGGCGGTCGTCACCGACTCGGGCGGAGTGCAGAAGGAGGCCTACTTCCTCGGCATCCCGTGCGTCACCCTGCGCGACACCACCGAGTGGGTCGAGACGGTCGATGGCGGCTTCAACCGGCTGGTCGGGATGGACCCCGCGCGGCTGCGCGCGGCGCTCGCCGACCTCTCGATGCCCGCGGTGCGACCGCCGTACTACGGCGACGGCGACGCCGCCGGCAGGATCGCCGACGCGGTGTTCGCGCAGAACGGCTAGTCCTCAGGTCTGGACCTATGGCCAGTCGCACAGCACCCCCTCGGCATGATTAACATCACGTGACCCTCCTCCCGATCGGTGGTTCTGGCGCGATGAAACGATTTTCCGGCAGGTCTCGCGGTTTTGCGCTGAGCCTTTTGGCTCTTGCCGTCGGGGCCGCGGTGGCTGTCTCGCCGGCCATGGCCATCGATCCGCCGACGGTGACCCCGAGCCCGTCCGGCCCGAGCAACAGCGGCTTCAGCTTCAGCTTCGCCGCCGCGCCCGATCCGGGCCAGACGGTGACCGGATACGAGGGCGGGCTCGACGGGGCGGATCCCGCGCCGCTGACCTCGCCGACGCCGGTCATCGTGCCGGCCCCAGACGGCGCCCACACCTTCCGCGTGCGGGCGCTCCAGAGCGACGGCGCCGTGAGCGACTACGCGGTCGTGCCCATCGTGGTCGACACCAGCAAGCCGACGCTGTCCGTCGCGCTCGACCAGGCGGCCGGCCCCTCGGGCTGGATCACCGCCCCTCTCCTGAACATCGTGCGGACCTGCTCCCCCGACGTGGGCAGCTGCGGCCCGATCCCGGTGACGACCCAGGGCACGGTGCCGGCGCAGCCGTTCACGGTGACCGACCTCGCCGGCAACACGTCCGACCCTGCCACGCTTCCGTCGTTCAACTACGACAACGTGCCCCCTGTCGCGGGCACCCAGCTGACGCCGAGCTCGCTGGCGGTCGTGCCGGGTGAGCCGACCTTCGAGTGGAGCCCTGGGACCGACGCGACCTCCAAGGTCGCCGAGTACCAGGTCCAGATCCGGATCCCGGACGTCAACAACGACACGCCGCCGATCACCACGATCGCCAAGGTCCAGGTGCTGGACCCGAACAACGTCGGCAACTACAGCGTGAAGCGCCAGCCCGCGCTGGCCCCGGACCCGCTCCCCGAGGGCACGAAGATCGAGTGGCGGGTGCGCACCATCGACACCGCCGGCAATGGCAGCAACACGGGCTTCTGGTCGCTGAAGATCGACTCCACGATCCCCGCCGCCCCGACGATCACCGGGGGGCCGAGCGGGCCGACCCGCGACACGTCGCCGACGTTCACCTGGGACGGACGGCAGCCCACCTTCAAGTGGGACGTCCGCGTGGCCGGCAGCGAGACGCCCGTCCGCGAGGGCGCCGGCACGACCGGCCGGGCGACGCTGTCATCCCTGCCGGACGGCAACTACATCTTCCGCGTGACGCAGATCACCGAGGCCGGCCTGGGCAGCGCCGAGGCGACCCGCACGTTCACGGTCGACACCACGCCGCCGAGCCCGCCCGCGATCCAGACCCGGCCGACCTTCCCGGCCATCTCCGCTCCGGTGTTCACCTGGACCGCCGAGCCCGGCGCCTATTCGCGCTGGGTCGTGATCGGACCGAGCGGGACGCCGATCATCGGTCCCATCGACACCCCGGTGACCAACGCCGCGCTGCCCCCGCTGGCGGACGGCGCCTACAGCTTCCAGGTGCAGCAGATCGACGCCGCCGGCAACGTCTCGTCGGCCACCAGCGAGCCCTTCACGGTGCTCGCCCCGCTGGTCCCCGACCCGGCCGCCCGCGCGACCACGTCCAGCGGCGGCACCATCACGGCGCTCGCCCTGCCCAAGCAGAACGCGAGCCGGCTGAGGCCGAAGGCCGGCAAGGTGCTCCCCACCCTGGCGCCGGTGCTCAGGTGGTCACGGGGCCCGCGCGGCACCAAGCTCTACAACCTGCAGATCTTCAAGGTGACCCAGCTCAAGAAGGCCGGCGCGAGAGCCAAGGTGACCAAGATCTTCTCGGCCTTCCCGCGAAGCCGGCAGGCCCGGGCACCCAAGAAGAGGCTCCGTGCGCACACGTGTTACGTCTGGCGGGTCTGGCCGTACACCGGCCGTGCCTTCACCGCGAAGCCGGTGGGCGTGAGCAACTTCTGCACCGCTCGCGCCAAGGTGATCCGGGCCAAGGCCCGTGCCGCAAAGATCAGGGCCGCCAGGGCCCGTGCCGCCAAGATCAGGGCCGCCAAGATCAGGGCCGCGAAGCTCCGGAGCCGGCGCTAGATCCCCAGATCGAAGGGGCTGGGCTCCCGCTCGCGGTCCTGGGTCCCCCCGGGCCGCGGGGTCTCGTAGACATCACTGGTGAGGAGGCGCGGCGAGAGCGCGTCGGGGCGGACGAGGACGTAGATCCGCGTCCCGCGCTCGCGCTCGGCCTGGTCCCAGTGGCGCGCCTCGACCCAGTCCACCGCCCCCAGCGACCCCAGCAGCCCGATCAGCAGGCCGGCCGTCATGCCCGAGCCGTCGGTGAACCGGTCGAACAGCAGCAGCAGGACGATGCCCGTCAGCACCACCCCCGCGAAGCGGAGGCGGCGATCGCGCGTGTTGGCCAAGGTCTCGTAGACCGTCGATCGCGGTGGGGGGACGGCATGGACCAGGCCCTCGCGCAGCCGCCGGCCGCTGGTGAGCGCGCAGGTGAGGATCGTGGGGATGGCAACCGCGCTCGCGGCGAGGATGGTGAGGCCCGGGCGCACCGGCTCCCCACCGAGCCAGCTGAGCACCCAGAACGCGACGATCACCAGGCTCGTCGCCACGGCCGCCTGGCCGCGCCAGCGCGTCTCGTCCGCGACCCGGACGAGACGCGGGAGGCCAGCGAGAAACGTCTCCGGTCGCAGTGCCCATCCTTAAAGTCGATGCCCAGCGTGCCGACTCCGGTAAGATACGCCCGCCTTTTGACATCCCGAACCCCCATCCCTCACGCGACCACCTCGCCGACGCACTGACCTCTGAGATTTCTCAGGTCGCGATCATCGGCCTCGGGTATGTCGGACTCCCCCTCGCGATGACCTTCGCCGAGGCGGGTGTCAGCGTGCTCGGCCTGGACGCGATCCAGTCGAAGGTGGACCAGGTCAACGCCGGCACCTCGTACATCGAGGACGTTCCGTCGGAACGCCTCGGCCCCCTGGTCGCCGCGGGCACCATCCGCGCGACCACCGCCTGGGACGAGGTCCGCGCCGCGGACGCCGTCATCATCTGCCTGCCGACGCCGCTCACGGGGCACCGCGAGCCCGATCTCTCGGCCGTGCTGGGAGCCTCGGAGAGCCTGGCGGAGCGCCTGCGCCCCGGACATCTGGTCGTGCTCGAGAGCACCACGTACCCGGGCACCACGCGGGACGAGGTGGCTCCGGTGCTGGAGCGTTCCGGCCTGCGCGCCGGCCGCGACTTCCACCTGGCGTTCTCGCCCGAGCGGGTCGACCCGGGCCGCACCGACTGGACCACGGCCACGACGCCCAAGGTGATGGGCGGGCTGACGCCCGAGTGCACCCGGCGCGCCATGGACCTCTACGGCCTGGCCTGCGAGACGCTGGTGCCGGTCTCGAGCCCCGAGGTGGCCGAGCTCACCAAGCTGCTCGAGAACATCTTCCGCAGCGTCAACATCGCCCTCGTGAACGAGCTGGCGATGCTCTGCGACCGGATGAACATCGACGTGTGGGACGTCATCGACGCCGCGGCCACCAAGCCCTTCGGCTACATGCCGTTCCGGCCCGGTCCGGGCCTGGGCGGCCACTGCATCCCGATCGACCCCTTCTACCTCACGTGGAAGGCCCGCGAGTTCGACCTCCACACGGAGTTCATCGAGCTGGCCGGCAAGGTCAACTCGCAGATGCCCGAGTTCTGCGTCTCCAAGGTCGTGCGCGCGCTCAACAGCCGCCGCCGGGCGCTCAACGGCAGCCGGGTGCTGGTGATCGGGGTGGCCTACAAGGCCAACGTCAACGACATGCGGGAGAGCCCCGCGCTGCGCATCGTGGAGCTGCTGCGCGCCGAGGGCGGCAATGTGGAGTACCACGACCCCTTCGTGCCCTCCCTGCCCAAGCTCGGACTGGCGAGCATTCCCCTCACCCCCGATAGCGCCCGCGAGTTCGACGTGGTCGTGGTGGTGACGGCGCACGATGGGATCGACTGGCAGATGGTGGCGGACTCGGCCACCCTGATCGTCGATCTCCGCAACGCGATCCCTGGCTCCGACGGCAAGGTATGGAGGCTCTGATCCGGGTCGGGAACCCGAGGTGAGCGAGAGAGAGATCTCCATCGGGGTCGTGGGCATGAACTACTGGGGCCCCAACCTCGCGCGGAACTTCGACCGCATGGACGGCTGCCGCGTGACGTGGATCTGCGACCGCGACGAGGCCGTGCTCGACCGGCACCGCTCCTCGTATCCGCGCAGCCGCCTGACGACCCGCTACGAGGACCTGCTCGAGGACACCGCGCTGGACGCGGTCGTCATCGCCACGCCGGTCCCGACGCACGCGCCGCTGGCCCGGCTCGCCCTCGAGGCCGACAAGGACGCCTTCGTCGAGAAGCCGCTGGCCCTGACCGCGTCCGACGCCAACCAGCTCGCCACCCTGGCCGACGCCCGCGGACGCGTGCTGATGGTCGACCACCTGCTCGTTTACCACCCGGCGGTCCAGAAGCTGAAGGACCTGGTGACCGACGGGACCCTCGGGCAGGTCTACTACCTCTACGGCAACCGGCAGAACCTCGGCATCGTGCGTTCCGACGAGAACGCGCTCTGGAGCCTCGGCCCGCACGACATCTCGGTGATGCTGTGGCTGGTCGGCGAGCGCCCCAGCGAGGTCGCCGCGAGCGGCGAGAGCTATCTGCAGCCCGGCGTCGAAGACGTCGTGTTCGGCCGCCTGCGGTTCCCGTCGGGCGTGATCGGGCACCTGCACCTGAGCTGGCTCGATCCACACAAGATGCGCAAGATGACCGTCATCGGCTCCGAGAGGATGGTCGTCTTCGACGACATGGAAACCGAGCGGAAGGTGACCGTGTACGACAAGGGCCCCCTCCCCCGCACCGAGACATACGGCGAGTACATCCAGGTGCGATCGGGCGATATCACCATCCCGCGCGTGCCCGCGACGGAGCCGCTGCGTATCGTGTGCGAGCGATTCCTCACGGCCGTCGCCGACCGCGCTCCGTCGCCGTCGGACGGCTGGGCGGGAGCCGCGGTGGTGGAGGTGCTCGAGGCGATGAGCGAGTCGCTTGCGAACTCGGGCCGACCGGTTGTGCTTCAGGAGGGGGCGACGGCATGAGCCGCGAGAACCTGGTGATCGGCGAGGGTGTGATGATCGGCGAGGACGTCGAGATCGGTGCAAACGTGGTGATCCACGACGGCACGCGCATCGGCGACGGGTGCGTGATCCAGGACAACGTCGTACTGGGCAAGCAGCCCAAGCTCTCGTCGCGGTCCACGAGCAAGGCCAAGGCGCCCCTGGCGCCCCTCGAGCTGGGGGCGGGCGCCGCGGTGTGCAGCGGTGCGCTGGTCTACGCGGGCACCGTCGTCGGTCCCGGCGCGATCGTGGGCGACCTGGCGACGGTCCGCGAGCGCTGCGTGCTGGGCGAGGGCGTGGTGGTGGGACGCGGCGTCTGCATCGAGAACGACGTCCCGATCGGCGCCTTCACCAAGATCCAGTCGAACTCGTACATCACGGCCTACTCGGAGCTCGAGGACCACGTGTTCGTGGCGCCCTGCGTGACCACGACGAACGACAACTACATGGGCCGCACCGAGGCCCGGCACGAGGAGATCAAGGGCGCGATCATCCGGCGCGGGGCCCGCGTCGGCGGCGGGGTCGTGATTCTGCCGGGCATCGAGATCGGCGCCGAGGCGTTCGTCGCCGCGGGCGCCCTCGTCACCCGCGACGTGCCGCCCGGCAAGCTGGTCGCCGGACTTCCCGCCCAGGTGTGGCGGGACGTGCCCGTCGAGGAGATGGTCGACCACGACGCGGGATGACCGGCCGCCGGCTCTCCCTCGAGGCGCCCGACGGGATGGTCGCGATCCGTGATCTGAGCAGGCCGGCGTCGCCCCTGGTGGCGGTGGCCCTGCCCGACGGCCGCCGGGTGATGGTCGCCGCGCACCTGTGCGGCTGGGCGACGACGGACGAGCCGGATGTCGCCGACCCGATCTGGGACACGCCCGCGGACGCGGTGCGCGCCCTCGAGGGCACCACCACCGACGGCACGGACTGGGCCGCGCTGCTCGAGGAGTTCGCCCGGCGCACGCCGCCGCGCTCGCGCTAGCGGACGGTCACCCGGACGGCGGCGCGCCCGCCGAAGATGACATAGGGGACCGCGACGGTGACCCCGCTGGCCGGGTCATCGGCGTCATCGCCGGGGCCGAGCAGGCGGACCGCGTCGTGGCGGTCGTCCGTGGCCCGGCGCAGACCCGAGATGACGCGCGTGAGCCGCGAGCCCCTGGCCTTCCGCGCGAGGCGTTCGACCCTCCGCACGGCGGCGGCGCGCGAGGCCAGCCCGGCCGTCGCCCCCAGGTCCTGCGACAGGTCGGGCTGACTCGAGTCGAACCCGCCGGCCGACTTGGGCACCACGCGGATGCCCGAGGCCCCCGGGAAGAGGCCGCGCGGGAGCCTGACAGGCACCTTGATCACCCGCGGCGAGGCCCGCCACGGCTGGACGCGCAACACCAGCGTGGCGCGGCCGCCGGCCCGGACCCGGCGGGGGCGGATGCTCGCGCCGACGATGCGCGCGGCGCGCACGGACGAACTGATCTTCTCCCTGACGGAGATGTCCGAGATCGGCACCGGCCGCGTGCCGTTCTGCATCATGATGGCCACGAGCCAGGGCAGCTGCCCGCTGGCGAGCGACACCACGTCACCAGCCGCGGCGAACACGTTGCGGTAGACGAAGGGCCGCTTGAGATCGGGGCTGGAGATCGCGATCGAGAGCGTGAGTGTGCCGGCGCCGAGACCGTCGGTGACCCTTACCGCGGGCTCGTCCTGCACGAGGCCGGCGGCGATCGGAGCGGTGCGCTCGTCCGGGGCGAGGGTGGCGCGCACCGTGCTCTGCGTCCCCCGCGAGGCGTCGGTGGCGGTGGCGACCGCGGAGATCGCCTCGACCGGACCGATGCGCCCCGTGACGCCATCGGCGCGGTCGCCCACGATCATCCCCTGGAGCGTCCCGGGCTCGCCCAGCTTGTAGCTGGCGCCGGCGATCGGCGCGGGAATCGTCTGGTAGACGTAGCCGTCGCCCATCAGGAAGCGGGTGCGGCCGGCGCCCAGGAAGGGGTGCCCGAACCCGAGCACGGTGGTCCCATCCACGTAGGTGGTCGTACCGATCGCGCCGAGCACCACGTCGCCTCCGGCGACGAGCGCGGTCAGCGACGAGCCGGGCACCAGGGCCACCGGCGGGCGGGGAGTGCGCGGGCCGATCGACGTGAGCTGGATCCCGGACTGCGCCAGTTGCTTGGAGACCGAGGCGACCAGCGGCCGCGACACGCCCGCCAGCGTCCAGCGCGTGAGGGGGTAGAGGCCGATCTGGTCGGGCCGGCGCGCCTCGAGGGCCCGCGCGGCGGCGCGGGTGCGAACCCTCGTCACGCGGCGGACAGGGGAGGCGGTCGGCGGGGCGGGCCGCTCGTTGGCGCGCTGCCCGGACGAGGAGTCGATCATCTGCTCGATGGGCGTGACGCCGACGATCACGTTGTCCTGGTCGCCGCTGCCGTAGGCGATCGCGCCGATCACACGGGGCACGCCGTCGGCGCCGGTCACGTACACGGGGCTGCCGCTCATGCCCTCGGCGACGCCGCCGGTCTGCGTCATCAGCGGACCCTCGGCCCGCGCGAGGATCAGCGAGCCGCCGGGGCCGTCCGCCGACCGCTGGACGTCGATCACCGAGACCGGGAAGGTGACGATGTCGGTCCCGCGGACCACCGTCCGCGCCTCGCCGACCATGCCCGGGGTGACCTCGGACAGGGGCAGGATCGGGTCGGCCGCCGCAGCGGTGCCCGCTCCGGCGAGCCCGAGGCCGACGGCGACGGCGAGGCCCGCGGCCAGGGGGCGGGCCCGCGGGAGGGGGGACCGCATCAGCGGGCCTGCGGCACGGCGGTCAGGGGGACGCGGCGGACGCTGAACCACGTGTCCCTCAGCCCCAGGAGCGAGCGCAGCGACGTTCCGGTGAACGTGGTGGCCACGCCGCCGGCGGTCGTCACGCGAGCCGCCAGCACCCGCGGGGAGCTGCCGCGGCGCGTGATCCTGAACGTCGCAACCGGGCCGCCGACGCCGAGCAGTTTCCCGAGGCGGGCGGCGCTGAACATTGGGTGGTCGGGCCACGTGTGGAGCGGGGAGATGCGGTCGTATCCGTCGGGCACGCTCACAAGATACGGGCGCGCGGCCCCGGCGCCGAAGATGTTCGCCGCACTTTCCGTACGTCCCCCGGAGGTGGAGAAGAAGAACGCCGTGATCACGGCGCCGCGGAACGTCAGCACCCTGTTGCGCGTCTGGACCACCGCGCGCGTGGTGCCCGGGTCCTCGGCGGGGACGCCCCCGTAGACCTGGCTGCGGTCGTCGCTGAAGACGTCATACGTCGCCGTGGGGCTCATCGTGGACAGGGCGTAGCTGCGGGCCGCCACCGCCTGCGCGACCACGGCGGTGTAGGAGTCCCGGGCCCACGCGGCCGGCATCTCCCGCGGGACGACGCCCTTGAGGTAGTCCTCGAGCGGCAGGACGTTGACCAGCGACAGCCGTCCGTCCGCCGGGACCGCGCGCATCTCGCCCCGGTACGGGCCCCGGCCGGCCCGCGCCGAGCCCCAGGCGACGGCGCCCCGGCGGGTGGTGGGGCGCACGCGCACCGCGCCCGCGAACAGGGCCACGCGGACCGGGCCGCGGAAAACGGCGACGCGGCCGCCCGAGGTCGCGCGAATCGAGTACGAGGCCCCTTTGACCAGGCGCACCGTTCGTGTGCCGCCGTCGGGACGGCGGCCGAGGGCCCGCCAGGGTCCGGCGCTGCGCACCGCCACGCGGCCGAGATCGGCCGACAGCAACACGCGCACGCGGCGTCGGGGCACGGTCGCGAGCTTCGTGCCCGGGTAATAGTGCGCGAGGATCCGGGCCGCGCTCCAGCCGGCCAGGGAGCGCCCCCGGGCTCCGTACTGCGAGAGCCCCACGCCGTGCCCCCAGCCGCGGCCGGTCAGGATGAAGGTCCCCGTGCCCGCGGGGGCCTTCGGGGGCGGAGCCGGGGCGCACACCGCGGGGGCCGCGGCGGCGAGAGCGATCGCGCCCAGGGCGCCGAGGAGGATGATGGGTCGTGTGCGGTTCATGGGCGGCGGCCGCAAGGCTACTCGCCCGCCATCGGGAATCGGGCTCCGGCGGGTGAGGGTTAGGCTGGACCTCCCGATCGCCAGGGAGAGGGCGGCGTGCCCCATATGGTCATCATCACGACAAACGACCCCGACACCGGCGAGAGTGCGCGGGCCGTGTTCGAGGTCACGCCCCCGCCCGAGGCCGGCCGCGAGCGCGCGGTGCTGGGCGAGCTGGTCACCGGCATCCATCCCGGTGCCGTGGAGCGCGCGTTCGCCGACGGCGTCGCCACCTTCGCGGATGGCCGCCGGGTCATCACCGCCACCTTCCCGGCGTCGGACGCTCCGCCTCCCCAGGAGCACGGACAGGCGACACTCTTCGACCTCTGAATCCGGAGCAGGGTGGAGACGCGGTAGTTTCCCGCGTCATGGCGTGCCGATCGCGATGGGATCCCTGATGGCCGAGGAGTGGGACGCCGGCACCTACCAGCGGGTCTCGGAGCCGCAGGTCGCCTGGGGGCGGCGGGTGGTGGAGCGGATCCCCTTCAGGGGCGACGAGCGCGTGCTCGACGCGGGCTGCGGCACCGGCCGGGTGACCCGCATGATCGCCGAGCGGGTGCCGCGAGGCACGGTGGAGGCGGTCGACGGATCGGCCCGGATGGTCGAGGAGGCCCGGCGTCAACTGGCCGACCTCGGTCCGCGGGTCACGGTGCGCCAGAGCGATCTTCTCGAGCTGGTGGTCGCCCCGCCGGTCGATCTGATCGTCTCGACGGCGACATTCCACTGGATCACCGACCACGCGCGGCTCTTCGCCCGGATGTTCGCCGCCCTCGCCCCGGAGGGCCGGCTGATCGCCCAGTGCGGTGGCGTGGGCAACATCGCCCGCACGATGCGGATGGCCGACGAGGTCGCGGCGCGGGAGCCGTTCACCGGGGCCCTCGAGGGCATGTCGAACGACCTGCTGTTCGCCGACCATCTCTCCACGGTCACGCGCCTGCGCGATGTCGGATTCGAGGACCCCGCGGCGTGGCTGGAGGAGGCGCCGGCGTGGTTCGACGACCTGGACACCTGCGCGCAGTTCCTCGCGGCGGTCGTGCTGCGGCGCCACATCGCGCTGCTGGGAGCGGAGCGCGGACGCGCGTTCAGCGAGGAGGTCGCCCGCCGCCTGCGCGCGCCCGACGGGCGGATGGTGATCGACTACGTGCGCCTCAACATGCAGGCACGACGGCCCGCCTGACGAGGGGTCCGGCCCGCCTAGCGCGTGCCGTACTGCTCCTCGTAGTAGCGGCGGTACTCGCCGCTCTTGATCGGCTCCCACCATGGCCGGTTGTCGCGGTACCAGGCCACGGTGGCCTCGATAGCCTGCTCGAACGAGGTGCGGGGTTCCCAGCCGAGGCCCCGCAGGCGCGCGGTGTCGAGGGCGTAGCGGCGGTCGTGGCCGAGGCGGTCGGCGACGTGGCGCACCAGGCTCTCGTCGCGCCCGGTCAGGGCGAGGATGCGGCGCGTGATCTCGAGGTTGGGCTCCTCGTTGCCCCCGCCGACGTTGTAGACCTCGCCCGCGACGCCTTCGGTGAGCGCGGTCCAGATGCCCTCGCAGTGGTCGTCCACGTAGATCCAGTCACGGATCTGCATGCCATCGCCATAGACCGGCAGCTCGAGCCCGTCGAGCGCGTTGGTGACGAACAGCGGGATCAGCTTCTCCGGGTACTGGCGCGGCCCGAAGGTGTTGGAGCCGCGGGTGATGACCGCGTCGAGCCCGAACGTGCGGTGCCACGCGAGCACCTGGAGGTCTCCCCCGGCCTTGCTGGCCGAATAGGGGCTCGAGGGGCTGATCGGGTCGGTCTCCCGGAAGGCCCCCGTGGGGATGGAGCCATACACCTCGTCCGTCGAGACCTGCACGAAACGGCCGACCCCGGCCCGCCGCGAGGCCTCCAGCAGGACGGCGGTGCCGACGACATCCGTCTGGATGAAGTCGGCCGGCTCGAGGATGCTCCGGTCCACGTGGCTCTCGGCGGCGAAGTTGACCACCGCATCGACCCCCGCGATCGCCCCCTCGACCCGCTCGGCGTCGGCGATGTCGGCGTGGACGAAGCTGTAGGCCTCCTCCTGCGCGACGTCGGCCACGTTGGCCGGGTTCCCGGCGTACGTGAGCTTGTCGAGGTTGACCACCTCGGCCCCGCGGCCGAGGGCGAGGCGCACGAACGCGGATCCGATGAACCCGCACCCACCGGTCACGAGAAGCTTCACGCCGTCTCCTTGATGTAGTCCGAGAGTGCCTCGCGCCAGGGTCGCAGCCGCGGCGCGCCCGCGCGCGTCGCGACGAGCGGGGAGTACGCCGGCCGTGGCGCGGGGCGCCCGAGCTCGGCGGTGGTGATGGGGCGCACCGCGCAGTCGATGCCCGCCTCCTCGAAGATGGCCCGGGCGAAGCCGGCCCACGTCACCGATCCGCCGCCGGCCGTGTGGTAGATCCCCGGCGGCTGGTCGAGGAGCGCCTCGAGAGCGGGCGCGAGGTCGCGCGTCCAGGTGGGTGATCCCTCCTGGTCGTCGACCACAGTCAGCTCATCGCGCTCCGCTCCGAGGGCGCGCATCGTGTCCACGAAGTTGCGCCCGGACGCACCGTAGAGCCACGCCGTGCGGGCGATGCGCGTGCCGCCGGGCCATGCCGCGATGGCGCCCCGCTCGCCCGCCAGCTTCGTGCGCCCATAGGCGCCCAGCGGGCTCGGTGCGTCGTCCTCGGCGTAGGCGCGGCCGGCGCGGCCGTCGAACACGTAGTCGGTCGACGGCACCACCAGGGCGGCGCCCACCTCGGCCGCCGCGGCGGCGACGTTGGCCGATCCGCGCGCGTTGACCGCCGCGGCCTCCGGCTCACGCGCCTCGGCGCCGTCGACGTCGGTCCACGCGGCGAGGTGCATCACGGCCTCGGGCCGTGACGCCCGGACGCATTCCCGGATCGCCTCGAGGTCGGTGACGTCGACCTCCATGTCCACCCCGGTCACCTCGTGGCGCTCCGCGAGGTGGGCGGAGAGGTCGCGCCCCAGCATCCCCGCGGCGCCGGTCACCAGGATCCTCATGCGCCCCGGGGCATCACACGAGGCCGATCGACGACGAGTCCCCCACCATGAAGCGGTAGGCGCGCGGCTTCTCGGCGGTGCGCGCGATCGTGACCCCCCGCCCGATCAGGCTGCTCTCAACACGGGCGTCGAGGTCCTCTACGCGGCTGTTCTCGAGCAGGATGCTGTGCTCCACCTCGGCGCGGCGCACGACCACGTTGGACGAGATCGCCGAGTACGGGCCGATGTAGGCATCCTCCACGAGCGCCCCCGCGCCGATGATCGCCGGCCCGCGGACGGACGAGCGCACGAGGCGGGCTCCGGCCTCCACCACGACGCGCCCCTCGATGGTCGAGTCGGTGACCTCGCCGGCGCTGTAGGGCTCCAGGACGTCGAGGATCAGCCGGTTGGCCTCGAGCATGTCCTCCAAGCGCCCGGTGTCCTTCCACCAGCCGGTGACCTCGTGCGGATCGACGGTCAGTCCGCGATCGATCAGGTGCTGGATCGCGTCCGTGATCTCCAGCTCGCCGCGCGCCGACGGGCTGATCGCCTTGGCCGAGTCCATGATCGCGGAGGTGAACATGTAGACGCCGACCAGCGCGAGGTCCGTCTTGGGCTCGGCCGGCTTCTCCACCAGGCGCACGACCCGCCCGTCCTCCAGCTCGGCCACGCCATACGACTCCGGATCGGGCACCCGCTGCAGCAGGATCATCGCGTCGCTGTCGCCGGCGCGGAAACGATCGGCGAGCTCGGTGATGCCGTCGCGCAGCAGGTTGTCGCCCAGGTACATGACGAACGGCGCGCCGTCGAGGAACGACTCCGCCGTGAGCACCGCGTGAGCAAGCCCGAGGGGGGCCTGCTGGCGGATGTAGGTCACGGTGATGCCGAGGGCGGAGCCGTCACCGACGGCGGCCTCGATCTCGGCCTGGGTGTCGCCCACCACGATGCCGATGTCGGTCACGCCCGCGGCGCGCAGGGCCTCGAGGCCGTAGAAGAGGACCGGCTTGTTGGCCACCGGCACGAGCTGCTTGGCGCTGGTGTGGGTGATCGGCCGTAGGCGCGTCCCCGCTCCGCCGGAGAGCACCAGTCCCTTGAGTGGGGCGGTCACGCGGACGACCCTACCAGCCGGATCCCCGGCCGCCGGGTTGGGGTCCCTCGCTACCATTCCGCCCTGTGGACCGAGACGAGTGGTTGGCCAAGCGCACATATCGGGGTGCGGACTACGATCCCGAACGGCTGGCGGACCGGGCGCGACGCGACGACCTGCGTATCTCGGTGTGCCTGCCGGCGCTGAACGTCGCCGGCACGGTCGGGGAGATCGTGACCTCGGTGCGCGAGGCCCTGGTCGCCGGAACGTCGCTGGTCTCCGAGATCGTGGTGATCGACAGCGACAGCCACGACGCGACGCGGGCGGTCGCCGAGGGGGCCGGAGCCCGCGTGGTGCAGGACCGCGACGTGCTGCCGGGCCTGGCGCCGGGACGCGGCAAGGGCGAGGCCCTCTGGAAGTCGCTCGCGGTGCTGGGCGGCGACATCGTCGTGTGGCTCGACTCCGACGTTGTCGACTTCGATCCGGCCTTCGTCACCGGCCTGGTGGGGCCACTGTTGGAAGATCCGGCGGTGGGCTACGTGAAGGCCCTGTATCAGCGGGCCCTCGGCGACGACGCGGACGGCGGCGGGCGCGTCACCGAGATCTGCGCGCGGCCGCTGATCAACCTCTTCTACCCGGAGCTCGCGGGCTTCGCGCAGCCGCTCTCCGGTGAGGCCGCGGGGCGCCGCGACGTGCTCCGGTCGGTGCCCTTCTTCACCGGCTACGCCGTCGAGCTCGGCCTGCTGATCGATCTGCTGCGCGGGGCCGGCCTGGGCGCGCTGGCGCAGGTCGATCTCGGCACGCGGCGCCACACCAATCAGCCCACCGCCGCGCTCGGCGCGATGGCGTCCACCATCTCCCAGGCCGTGCTGCGGCGCGTTGCCGAGGAGGGGCGCGCGCCCGGCGACCTCGCGGGCGCCGGCGCCTACGCGCGGCCGGTGCGGGGCGAGGACGGGTTCGGCCTGGTGGAGTTGGACACGCACCCGGACGAGCGGCCGCCGATGGCCGACGTGCTGCAGGCGGGAGTGACCTGAGCCCACCGCGCTCACGCGCCGTCTACCTGGACCTCGACGGCACCCTCTTCGGACCGGGGGGATCGATCCTCCGCGACGCCGCAGGCGCGTTCACCCTCGATGGCGTCCGCGCGCTCCAGCGTCTGCACGACGCCGGACTGCCGGTGGTGCTGGTGAGCGGCCGCTCCCGCCGGCGGCTGGAGGCGGTGTCCCAGGCGCTGGGCGCCGACGGAATCCTGCCGGAGATGGGCGCGATCGATTCCGGATACCCCACCGCGCCCGGGCAGACGGTGCACGAGGCCATCGCCCTCACGGGCATCCCGCAGGCGCTGCTCGATCACGAGCCGGGCCTCGGTCACCACCCCATCGCCGCCTGGGGCCGGGAGGGGAGCCACGTGATGATCGGAACGGCGGGCCCCGACGCGGAAGCCCTGGTGACGCGGCTGTCGGGAGGGACGCTGCGCCTGGCCGACAACGGCCAGACCGACGCCACGGGGGCGCACATCTGGCACCTGCTGCCGGCGGCGGCGAGCAAGGCGGCCGCGGTCGCGCGCGACCTGGAGGCCCGCGGCGCCGATCCGGCGGCGAGCCTGGCGGTGGGCGACAGCCGGCAGGATCTGAACATCGGAACCGTCCTGGGCGCCGTGGCCATCGTGGCCAACGGAGCGGCGGCCGACGCCGCGCTGGGGCGCGAGGCCGCGTGGGTGACGCGCGGCTCCTACGGGGCGGGGGTGCTCGAGGCTGTGGAGGCCTGGCTGGAGCCTGCTCTCAGGGGACGATGACCGTCGGTTGATCGACCGGCCGGGAGCAGACCGTGGCGACCGTCGTCCAGGCGCGGACGGCCGAGCGGGCACGGCGCGCCCGACGTACGGGAGCGCGGGTCCGCTTGGCACGGGCGAGGACGGCCTGCGCCGGGCGTGCCGTGGGGCAGCGGCCCCACCGCACCGAGAGCGCCTCGGCCTTCGCGATATCGGCCGAGCCGGCGGACGAGGTGGCCGCGCCCGCCAGAGCCGGGACGAGACCGATGGCGAGGGTGGCGATGATGATGAGCGCGAGGCGCACGGGAGGATCCTTCTCCGGGTGGTCGGTCCGTGACCTCTCGCACACTGGCCCCGCGCGCGCACGCGACCCCGGGGCGGACGGCCAGTAGGCGCCTGGTCGTCTGGTCAGGCCTGCCGCAGACCGCCGGCCGCCCAGATCCCCGTCACGGCGCAGGCCGCGGACGCCAGATCGGCCTCGGTCGCGTCCAGTGCGGCGTCGAGGTCCTGAACACGGCGGCCGATCGCCAGGGCCCCCGCGAAGCCGAGGCGCCGGATCGCTCCGGGACCGAGGTCCACCTCTCCGCACAGGGCCACGCAGGGGACTCCGGCCTCCGCGCAGGCCGTGGCGACGACCACCGGAGCCTTGCCCATGGCGGTGGTCGCGTCGAAGCGGCCCTCGCCCGTGATGCAGAGCGATGCCCCCGCGAGCCGTGCGGCGAACCCCATCGCCTCCAGCACCAGGGGCGCGCCGGGCGTCAGGTCGGCGCCGAGCAGGGCCGCCAGGCCCCCGGCGGCGCCCCCGGCGGCGCCGGCGCCGGGCAACTCCTGCAGATCCATCCCCGTCTGGTTGCGCACGACGCGCGCCACCTGGGCCAGGCCCGCGTCGAGGCGCGCGACCGCATCGGGGCCGGCACCCTTCTGAGGGCCGAACACCGCCGCCGCGCCGCGCGGACCGTGGAAGGGGTTGTCAACGTCGCAGGCCACCTGGATCGCCGTCTCCGCGAGACGCGGATCCAGGCCCGCGAGGTCGATGCGGACGACCCGGGCCATGTCGGCGCCGCGGCCCTCGAGCTCGTCGCCCTCGGCGTCCAGCAGGCGCGCGCCGAGGGCGCGGGCGAGCCCGAGGCCCCCGTCGGTGGTTGCGCTGCCGCCCAGACCGACCACGATGCGCCGGGCCCCGAGGTCGAGCGCCGCCGCGATCAGCTGGCCGGTGCCGCGCGTGGTGCCGCCCTCCGGATCCCGCTCGTCGCGCCCCACGCGCTCGTAGCCGGATGCCTGGGCCAACTCGACCACCGCAACGCCGCCGGGAAGCTCGCCGATGGCGGCCTCGACGGAGCGGCCGAGGGGATCCGCCACGGTCACGGGGCGCCGGCGGCCACCGAGGGCGGCGATCAGCGCGTCCATGGTCCCCTCGCCACCGTCGGCCACCGGCGAGCTGCGGATCTCGCAATCGGCGATGGCCAGACGCACCCCGGCGCCGATCGCGCGCGCCGCCCCGGCGGGTGGCAGCGCCCCCTTGAAGGGCGCCGGCGCGACGACCACCGCGGTCACGCCGGGGGTTCGGCGGGGCGGCGCGGCCAATCGATCTGCAGGAAGCCCAGCAGCTGGTCCTGCCACTCGCCGTCGTCGCGGATGCTCTGGCGCGTGTCGGAGAGAAACCGGGCGTCGTCGCCCGCGGGGACGCGAAACGGCCCGTCCGGGTCGAGGGCGGCGGCCAGCACCAGGTGGGCGATGGCGGCGGGCGGCGTGGGGTTGCGGTCGCGCCACGCGGCGAAGCCCTGGCGCAGCTCGCCGAACAGCGGGACGTAGGGGCCCTCTCCGCGGCTGAGCGCGCCGGTGGCTCGCGTGGCGCGCGGGAAGTCCGTGTCGACCATCCCCGGCTCGATGGACGCGACGCGGACGCCGAAGGGGCGCGCCTCGACAGCCAGCGCCTCGGCCATGGCCGAGAGCGCGTACTTGGAGGCGTGGTACATCCCGACCAGCGGGTTGGAGATGCGCGCACCGATCGACGAGACGAAGATCACCGAACCGGAGCCGGCCTCGCGCATGGCCGGGAAGACGGCCTGGATGACGGCGGCCGCGCCGAAGAAGTTGGTCTCGAACATCGTGCGCACCTCGTCGAGGTCGGCGTCCTCGACGGCCCCGACCACGGCGTAGCCGGCGTTGCTGACCACGCAGTCCAGCGCGCCCCCGGCGAGCTCGTGCGCCGTCCCCACGGCCGCCCGGATGGAGGCCGCGTCGGTGACGTCGAGGTACGCGACGGTCACCCCGGGCCGCTCGGCGTGGTCGGCCGTGGCGCGCTCCACGTCGCGCACGCCCGCGACCACCCGCCAGCCCTCGTTGGCGAAGGCCTCGACGACGGCCCGGCCGATGCCGCGACCCGCTCCGGTGACGAGAACCGTTCGAGGCGTGCTCACGGTGCCGAAGGCTACGCCGACCCCGGCCGCGGCGTGGGGATGCCCGACAGATCGGGGATCGGCGACTCCTCGGTGACCGGCCCGGCGCTCGACAGCGGCAGGCGCAGGGTGAAGGTGCTGCCCACCCCGACGCGCGACTCCAGTTCGATGCTGCCGCGGTGCGCGGCGGCGAGGCCGCGGGCGATGGCGAGCCCCAGGCCCGCGCTGCGGCCGGATCGCGAGAGGTCGCCCCGGTAGAAGCGGTCGAACACGAACGGCACGGCGTCCGCCGGGATCCCCTCACCCGTGTCGCGGACGGCGATGGTGGCGTCCTGGCCGTCGCGTCCGACGATCACGGTGACTTCTCCGCCCGACGGGGTGTGACGGAGGGCGTTGTCCAGAAGGATCAACAGGATCTGCTCGATGCGCGCGGGGTCGACCTCGGCGAGCACCGGGTCGGGGAGTGGCGTGACCGAGAGGGTGATGCCCTCCCGGCGGGCGAGCGGGACGCGGGGAGCGGTGACCACCTCGGCGAGGTCGTCGAGGTCGCACTCCTGGCGGTCGAGCGGCAACGCACCCGCGTCGAGCCGGGCCAGCTGCAGCTGCTCCTCCACCAGCCGCTCGAGCCGGCCGGTCTCCTGACTCATGGACTGGAGGAACTCGCGGCGGTGCTGCTCGCTCACGCCCTGGCCCTCGAGCAGCTCCAGGAAACCCTTGAGCGCGGCGATCGGCGTCTTCAGCTCGTGCGACACGTTGGCCACCAGATCGCGGCGCGCGCGCTCCAGTCGGCGCTCGTCGGTGACGTCGCGCAGGGTGATGACCGTGCCCCCGGCGGCGTCGGCGGCGATGCGGGCGACGTGCAGCTCGAGCTCGACTCCGCCGGGCAGCGCCACCTGACGCCGGTCGACCGGCGGGGCGCCGTCGGTGCGCGCGTCGCGCACCGCGTCGAGAATCGGGGCAGGCAGGGCGTCGAGCCGGGTGGACTCCCCGGCCGTGAAGCCCAGCAGACGGTTGGCGGCGTCGTTGGTGACCACCACCGCCCCGTCCGGAGCGACGGCGATCACGCCCTCGGCCAGCGAGCCGATCAGGGCCCGGTCGCGGTCGCGCTCGCTGGTGATCTCGGAGACCATCGACTGCAGCTGGGCCGCCATCCCGTTGAGGCTGTCGCCGAGGGTGGCGAGCTCCTCGGGCGCGACGCGCGCGGTGGGCGCGCGTGCCGACAGGTCCCCGGCGGCCAGCGTCGCCGCGGTGCTGGCCAGGCGCCGGATGCGGCCGCCCAGGACCCGCGCGAGCGCGATGCCCGCCAGGGCCGCGAGACCGAGCACCACGATCATCGCGATGATCACGCGCTGGCGGACGATCGCGAGCTCCGGCGCGAGCCCGGTCACCTCACGCGCCGCGGCGATGGTGCCACCCTGGGGGTCGTCCCCGATCCTGAGGCGGGCGACGGTCGCCACGGCCTGCTCGTTGTCGAAGGTCGCCGTCTGGTTGTACCCCAGCTCGGGCATGTGGGCCATCAGCGTGAGCCGGCCCGGCGCCTGGGCGGAGGTGTTGAGGAAGAGCCCGTGGATGTCGATCCGCACCTCCGCCCCGGTCTGGGCGCGCACCTGCGTCACGAACTCCTGGAGCTGCTCCCGGTCGGGTGACCCCGAGAGGCCCGAGTCGGCCCCGGCCGTGCGGATGTCGCGCGCCAGCTCCTGTGCGTCGCGCTTGGCGCGGTCGCCACGGACGCTCGACTCCAGCGTCGGCAGCACCACCAGCAGCACCGCGAGGCTCGCGGCCATGCCCACGGCGAGCAGGGCGCCGACGAGCCACCCCTGCAGGCCGAAGACCCGGCGGCGCTTCACCCTCGCGCGCCCTCCCCGCCGAACGCATAGCCCACACCGCGCACCGTACGGATGAGAAGCGGCGCCGACGCGTCGACCTCGACCTTCTGGCGCAGGTGACGGACGTGGACGTCAACGCTGCGCAGATCCCCGAAGAAGTTGCCCTTCCAGAGGTGGTTCATCAGCTCCTCGCGAGTGAACACGCGGCGCGGTGAGCTGGCCAGCTTGTTGAGGATCTCGAACTCGGAGTACGTGAGGGTCAGTTCCTCTCCGTCCCTGGTCACCGTTCGCGAGACGGCGTCGATCTCGAGCTCCCCGATGCGCAGCGGGGCGGAGCGATCGGGTTCCAATCGCGCGCGGCGCAGGTTGGCCTTGACGCGTGACACGAGCTCGCGCGGAGAGAACGGCTTGGTGACGTAGTCGTCGGCCCCGAGCTCGAGGCCGAGCACCTTGTCCAGCTCCTCGCCGCGCGCCGACAGCATGATGATCGGGATGCTGCGTTCCGCCCGTATGCGCTTGCACACCTCGAGCCCGTCCAGGCCCGGGAGCATCACGTCGAGCACCACCAGGTCGATGGGCTCACGCTCGACGACATCGAGGGCGTCGTCTCCGCGGGCCGCCGTGACCACGGCGAATCCGGCGTCCTTGAGGGCGTACTCGACGATCGTGCGGATGGATTGCTCGTCCTCGACCACCAGGATGCGGTCGGACATGGAGGACCTCCCGGTGCTCTCGGCGGGATGGTAGCGAGGGTCCGGGGAGACGGTGCCGATCTTCGCGGACCCTTAAAGCGCGGGCTCGCCGCGAACGACCGGGGCTACTCTCTGAGGCGTGCCGGCCTTCGGACCCGGTGGGACGAATCCCTTCGCCCCGCCCCCACCGCCCCGACGCCGGCCTCTCGCGTGGCTGACCGGCGCGCTGCTGCCCGCCGTGGTGGGCGGGCTCATCGTGCTCGGCGGGCTGGCCCTCACCGGCAACCTCGGCGGCGACACGACCACCACGATCGGCGATCCCACCCCCCTGCCCGCCGCCACGGCCTCCCCGGCCCCGGCCGCCCCGGGCGCGGGCGACGAGGGCGGGGCGGCCTCCTCGGCGGGCCTCCAAAGCGTCCAGGCCGTGGTCGCCGAGAGCTCACCCGCCGTGGTGCTGGTCACCTCCGGCTCGGGCGCCGGCGGGAGCCTCGGCTCGGGCTTCCTGGTCGACCGGCGCGGTCGCGTCCTGACCAACGCGCACGTGATCGATGGCCACGAGTCGGCCACCGTGACGTTCGACGACGGCACCAAGACGCCCGCCGCGGTGCTCGGGCGCGACGAGAGCACCGACCTCGCGGTGCTGCGGGTCGAGGAGGTCCCCATGGGGGTGAGGCCGCTGCCGCTGGGACGCAGCTCGGCCCTCGTCGTGGGCGATCCGGTGGTCGCGATCGGCAACCCGTTCGGGCTCGAGCGGACCGCCACCACGGGCATCGTGTCCGCGCTCAAGAGGATCATCAGCTCGCCCAACGACTTCCAGATCCAGAACGTCATCCAGACCGACGCCGCCATCAACCAGGGCAACTCGGGCGGCCCGCTGCTGGACCTGCGCGGACGTGTCGTGGGCATCAACTCGCAGATCGCCTCCGAGAGCGGCGGCAGCGACGGCATCGGCTTCGCGGTGCCCATCGACACCATCCGTCCGGTCGCCGACGCGATCATCTCCACGGGCCGTGCCACCCACGCCTGGCTCGGTGTCACGGGGCGCTCGATCACCCCGGCCATCGCGGCCGCGCTCGGCGTGCCCGACGTGCGGGGCGTCGCGGTGATCGGCGTGGACGACCGCGGACCGGCGAAGGATGTCGGCCTGCGCCCGTCGACGACCGCCAGGGACGCCGCCGTGCCCCGGGGGGGCGACCTGGTGGTGGCGATCGACGGCCGTCCGGTGGAGGACATGGCCGACGTCAGCCGTGCCGTCTCGTCGCGCGCCGTGGGAGAGGCGGTCACGCTCACCGTGCTCCGCGACGGCCGTCGCGTGGCCCTGCGGGTGGTGCTCGACGACCGGCCCGCCGACGTGGGCGTCGCCTCTCCCACCCCGTAGGGCTAGGCGAGGAAGAGGCGGTATGCGGGGTTGGCGCTCTCGTCGCTGTGGGGATAGCCGAGGGTGCCGAGGAAGGCGCGAAAGGTGCCCATCTCCGCGGACGGCACCTGAAGGCCGACCAGGATCCTCCCGAAGTCGGCGCCCTCGTTGCGGTAGTGGAACAGCGAGATGTTCCAGTTCGGGCTCATCTCGGACAGGAACCGCAGCAGCGCGCCCGGGCGCTCGGGGAACTCGAAGCGGTAGAGCAGCTCGTCCTGGGCGCGCGGCGAGTGGCCCCCGATCATGTGACGCAGGTGCTGTTTGGCCAGCTCGTCGTCGGTCAGGTCGAGCGTGGGGAAGCCGCCGTCGCGCAGGGCCGTGGCGATGCGCTCCGCGTCGGCGCGCCCGCGGATCTCGACGCCGACGAACAGGTGGGCCGCGTCGCCGTCAGCGATGCGGTAGTTGAACTCCGTGATGCCGTGGCCGTCGAGGGTCGCGCAGAAGCGCAGGAACGACCCGCGCTCCTCGGGAACCGTCACGGCGAAGACGGCCTCGCGCGACTCGCCGACCTCGGCGCGCTCGGCGACCACGCGCAGCCGGTCGAAGTTCATGTTGGCGCCGCAGGCCACGGCCACCAGCTGGTCACCGCTGCGCCCCTCGCGGTCGACCCACGCCTTGAGGCCGGCGATCGCGAGGGCGCCGGCCGGCTCGAGGATGCTGCGGGTGTCCTGGAACACGTCCTTGATGGCGGCGCACACGGCGTCCACGTCGACGCGCACGATCTCGTCGACCAGCTCGCGGCAGAGCCGGAAGGTCTCCACCCCGACCTGGCGCACGGCGGTGCCGTCCGAGAACAGGCCGACATCGGCCAGCACGACCCGGGTGCCCTGCTCGAGGGATCGCGCCATGGCGTCGGAGTCGACCGTCTGGACACCGATCACGCGCACCTCCGGACGCAGTGCCTTGACGTAGGCGGCGATGCCGGAGATCAGACCGCCCCCGCCCACCGCGACGAAGATCGCGTCGAGCGGGCCGGGGTGCTGGCGCAGGATCTCCATGCCGACCGTCCCCTGCCCGGCGATCACGTGGGGGTCGTCGAAGGGGTGGACGAAGACCAGGCCGCGCTCGGCCGCGAGCGCGTCCGCGCGCGCCTGCGCGTCGAAGTACGAGTCGCCATGAAGGACGACCTCCACCCACGGCCCGCCGAACGACCTCACCGCCTCCACCTTCACCAGCGGCGTGGTCACCGGCATCACGATCACCGCATGGCATTCGAGGCACGCCGCCGACAGGGCGACCCCCTGCGCGTGGTTCCCGGCCGACGCGGCGATCACCCCGCGCGCGCGCTCGTCGTGGCCGAGGTGCGACATCTTGTTGTAGGCGCCGCGCAGCTTGAACGAGAAGACCGGCTGGTTGTCCTCACGCTTGAGCAGCACGGTGCAGCCGGTGCGGGCCGAGAGCTGGGGCGCGCGCTCGAGCTCGGTCTCGCGGGCGACGTCGTAGACCCGTGCGGTGAGTATCCGCCGCAGGTAGTCGGGCGGAGTCGCTGGGTCCTTCAGCGGATGCGCACCCAGCGGGCGACCGAGGTGCGCGGCCGCATCGCCGCGGTACCGAGGAACCGCGCCGAGACCTTCACCTTCCTCACCCTGCGGGGCGCCTTGGGGCGCAGGACCGCGGTGTAGGTGCAGGCACCCTTCTTCCGGCGCAACGACACGGTGCGCCGGGCCACGAACTTCTTGCCGACCTTGGCGGCCACCCGGACGCGCCCACCGCACCGGGCCGCGGGCCTGACGCGCGGCAGCAGCATCCTGCCGGTGACCGTGAGCCTCTTGACCTTGCCCTTCTTGGGCGAGCGCTTGATCGTCAGGCCGACGCGGCGCGGCAGCGGACGCAGGTGGGGAATCGCGGCAGCCCTCACGACCGGCGCGGCGGAGACCTCGAGCGAGGCGCCCGAGCGGTCGTCCTCGATGGCGCCGTTGCCCGGCGTCGAGTTGGGGTCGAGCACCGACGACGTCGCGACCTCGGCCGACAGCTGGTATCCGCCGACGGCGTCCGCCCGGACGGTGATCGTGAGCGTCGCCCCCTGCCCGGCGGGCAGGCTGCCGACCTGCCAGATGCCCGGCGGGGCCGAGAACGTGCCGCGGTCGGCGGAGGCGCCGATGAACCCGAGCCCGAAGGGCGGCGGCACGGACACGGACACCCCGTCGGTGGCGTTGGGACCCGCGTTGACCACCGAGACCACCAGGGAGATCGTCCCGCCCACCTGGACGCGCGTGGCGCTCGTGGCGACCCACACCGAGAGATCGGCGGCGGCCGGTCCGACGGGGCCGGCCAGCGGCACCGGGCCGGCCAGCGCGACGCTGTGGGCGGGGGCGTCGCCCACGGACACGTTGGTCCCGTAGCCGAGGCGTCCGTCGCCACCGAACCCCCAGCACCGCACGGTCGCGTCGTCGAGCAGCGCGCAGGTGTGTGAGATCCCCACCGTGATCGCCCGCGCCGTTCGCCCGCCCAGGGGCACCGGCCCGGCGCTGGCGGGGCTCTCCCCGGGGTCGTCGCCGATGCTCACCTGATCGTTGTAGCCCAGCCGGCCGTTGCCTCCGAGGCCCCAGCAGCGGACGTCCCCCGTATCCAGGATGGCGCAGGTGTGCCCGACGTAGGTCGAGATGGCGACCGCGGTCCGGCCCGCCCCGAGGTTGACCGTCCCGGCCGCCGCGGCGCTGGGCACGAGGGCCGTCGAGCCGTATCCCAGACGGCCGTAGGTGCCGAGGCCCCAGCAGCGCACCGAGCCGTCGTCGAGGATCGCGCAGGTGTGCGAGTCGCCGGCGCTGACCGCGCGAACGGTGTGACCTCCGAGATCGACCGGTCCGACCGCTCCCGGGGTCTCGTTGTCGCCCACGCTATCCGTGTTGGGGTAACCGAGCTGGCTATAGGCGCCGTATCCCCAGCACAGCAGCTGCCCGTCGTCCCGGATCGCGCACGTGTGGTACCAGCCGGCCGAGATCGCGACCGCCCGGTGACCGGCGCCGAGATCGACGGGACCGGCGCTCGCCGGCGATTCGTTGTCGCCGATCGAGTTCTGGTTGCCGTACCCGAGGCGCCCCGCGGTACCGAGGCCCCAACAGCGGATCGTGCCGTCGCTGAGCAGTGCACAGGCATGCTGGTAGCCGGCCGTGATCGCCGTGGCCGTGCCGCCCAGATCGACCGGAGTCGCGTCGGCGGGCGTGAGCACGGACGCCGTGCTTCCGGTGCCCAGCCGGCCGTTGGCTCCGTCGCCCCAGCAGCGGACGGTGCCGTCGTCGAGGATCGCGCACGTGAAGTCGAACCCGGCCGCCAGCGCGCGGGCCGTGCGTCCGGCGCCCAGGTTGACGGGACCGGCGTCCGCCGCGTTGCCGATGTCGGCGACATTGCCGTAGCCGAGGCGCCCCTCGGCGCCGATGCCCCAGCAGCGGACGGACCGGTCGGCGAGGATCGCGCAGGTGTGTTTGTCGCCCGCGTCCAGGTAGCCCGCGTGGATGCGCGGCGCGACCGAGGACGCCTGCTCCGCCTGGGCGGACGTGAGAATGAGCAGGGAGCAACAGACCACGATGACGAGGGCCACCGCGACCCGCGCCCCGTGGGCGAGATCGGAATACATGAATCCGAAGCTTTCGTACCACAGGAGCCGCTCCGGCGTCACCATCGCCGGTGACCGCGACGGAGCCTCCGAGCGGGCCCGGCGCACTCCCGGGGGCGTCTAGACTGCGTGGCCGTGACCTCTCCGCTCGTGATCCGCCCGGCACAGAGCGAGGATGCGGGCGCGATCGGCGTGATCTACGACGAGGCCGCGGCCAGCGGGCTCGCGACCTTCGCCACCGGCCCGCACACGGCGGACGAGCGCCGGGGCTGGCTCGCGGGGCGAGACGCGCGCGCCCCGGTGTGGACCGGACTGATCGACGGTGAGGTCGTCGCGTGGTCGGCGCTCGCGCCCTTCTCGCACCGTGGTTGGTACTCCGGGGTGGGCGAGTACACGGTCTACGTCGCGCAGCGCTCCCACGGCCGCGGGGTGGGCGGGCGGATGCTGGCCGCGCTCGCCGAGGCAGCGCCCTCGTTCGGCTACTGGAAGCTCGTGGGGATGATCCTGCCCGAGAACGCCGCCGGGCTGGCGCTCGCCCGGAGCGCGGGGTTCAGCGTGGTGGGCACCCACCGCGCGCACGCGCGGCGAGAGGGCGTGTGGCGCGACGTCACCATCGTCGAGCTCCACCTCGAGGGGTTGGGCGAGGACGCCGGTCCCGTGCCAGACTCGGAGGTGTCCACACCGCCGCCGAGACGAGGTTGATGGCCGCCACGACCGACCCCTCCCCCGGCCCCCAGGCCGGGCTGATGCGGGAGATGTCCGAGGCGATGCGGCTCATCGGGCGCCCCGGGGCGCCGGTGCCGTGAGCAGGCGGCCGGGCGCTCTGGTCCGCACGGAGCGGATCGCCTACCACGAGGCATGGGACGTTCAGCGGCGACTGGCCGCCGCGCGGGCCGAGGGCGCGATCCCGGATGTGATCTGGCTGCTCGAGCACCCGCCGACGTTCACGGCCGGACGTCACGGCCGGCGCTCCGACCTCTTCCTCAGCGACGAGGCCCTCGCGAATGCCGGGGCCAGCTTCGTGGACGTCGATCGCGGCGGGCAGATGACCTGGCATGGCCCGGGCCAGAGCGTGGGCTACGCAATCTGCGACCTGCGGCCCGGCCGGCGCGTGCGCGCCTTCGTCGAGCACCTGGTGGGCGCGATGCGCGACGCCGCGGCGCTCCCGGGAGCCGCGCCCGGCGAGGACGCGATGGGTCTCTACGCCGGAGGCCGCAAGATCGGCAGCGTGGGCATTCGCGTCAGCGAGGGCGTCACCACCCACGGGCTGGCCCTGAACCGCGACCCCGACCTGGAGTGGTTCCGCATCATGACCGCGTGCGGAGCACCGGGGGTCGAGGCAACCTCGATCGCCGCCGAGGGAGGCGACCCTGCGCGCGAACGGGTTGACACGGCCCTCGCCCAGAGCCTCGGTCAGCGGCTCGGTCTCGCCTTGGAGCCGGCGCGGCTCGACGAGCTGCTGCCCGTCGTGACCGAGGTGGTCTCCTAGAGAACGAGGGAGAGGAAGCGCTGCGTGCGCTCCTCCTTGGGCTGCACCAGCACCTGGTCGGGGTCGCCCTGTTCCACGATCACGCCTCCGTCCATGAACACCACGCGGTCGCCGACCTCGCGCGCGAATCCCATCTCGTGGGTCACGACCACCATCGTCATGCCCTCCTCGGCGAGCAGCCGCATCACCCCGAGGACGTCCTTGACCAGCTCCGGGTCGAGCGCGCTGGTGACCTCGTCGAACAGCATCGCCTCGGGCTCCATCGCCAGCGCGCGGGCGATGGCGACGCGCTGCTGCTGCCCTCCGGAGAGACGCGAGGGGTGCTCATCGGCCTTTTCGGCCATGCCGACGCAGTCCAGCTGGCGCATCGCCCTCTCGCGGGCCGCCGCGCGGTCGAGCCCGAGGACGCGCATCGGCGCGAGCGTGACGTTGTCGAGCACGGTCCGGTGGGGGAAGAGGTTGAACGACTGGAAGACCATGCCAAGGCGCCGTCGGAGCGCGTTCAACCGGCGCGCCCGGCGCCGTGAGCTCGTCCGCCCCGAGGAAGACGCGTCCTTCGGTGGGTTGCTCGAGCATGTTGAGGCAGCGCAGGAGGGTCGACTTGCCCGAGCCCGACGGCCCGATGACGCAGACGACCTCGCCGTCGCGCACCTCCAAGTTGACCCCGCGGAGCACGGTGTTCGCGCCGAACCGCTTGACGATGCCCTCGGCACGGATGGCGGTCACGGGGCCACCACCTCGCCACGCCCCATGCGACGCTGGTCCCGCGCGATGATCTTGTCCAGGAGGAAGATCAGAGGGAGCGTGAAGACCACGTAGTAGACGGCCGCCACGACCAGCGTGGAGGAGTTGAAGGTCACCGACTGCGCGTCGCGCGCGACGTTCACCACGTCGTTGACGGCCAGCACGCTCACCAGCGAGACGTCCTTGGTGAGCGCGATGAAGTCGTTCATCAGCGGCGGCAGCACGCGGCGCACCGCCTGCGGCAGGACCACGAGCCGCAGCGCCTGCCCGCCGCCCATCCCGAGGCTGCGGGCCGCCTCGGTCTGCCCCCGGTCGACTGACTCGATCCCGGCGCGGTAGACCTCGGCGATGTAGGCCGCGTACACCAGTCCGAGGCCGATCCAGCCGATCTCGAACGTGGTCAGGTCCTTGACGATCGGGATCGGCAGGAACGGGAAGCTGCCGGCCATCAGCAGCAGCACCAGCAGAGCGGGGATCGCGCGGAACATGTTGATGTAGGTCACCGCCAGAACGCGCGCGACGGTCCCCGCGATGCGCCCGGTCCTGGTCCGGGCGCCCCGGCCCAGCTGGCGGCAGACCGCCAGCAGCAGCCCGAGCGTGAGGGCCAGGACCTCCGCGAGGAGGGCGATCTGGATGGTGACCCAGAAGCCTCGCCCGAGGGCGCCGAAGTAGGGCTGCGCCGCGCCCCAGTCGAAGTACTGCTGAAAGACCTGGTTCACGGCGCAACCCCTCTCCCCTCAGGCTCCTACTGCGGCGCGTCGCCGAACCAGGTCGCGTAGATCTGGTCGTAGGTGCCGTTCGCCTTGATCTCGGCGAGGCCCGTGTTGAACGCATCCCTGAGCGCCGGGTTGCTCTTGGGGAACATCAGCCCGAGGCCCAGGTCGCCCGGGATCTCCCCGGTCACCTTGAGGGTGGGCTTCTGGGCGGCCGCGTACGCGACGACCGGGAAGTCGGTGATCGACGCGTCCGCGCGGCCCTGGGCCACGGCGTTGAAGGCGTCGTCGTTGTTCTGGAACTGCAGCACCGTCGCGCCGGGCACCTTGCCCGCGACCTCTGCACCGACCGTGCCGCGCTGGGTGGCGATCTTCTTCCCATCGAGGCTCGCGAGGTCCGTGATGTCGGTGTTGTCCTTCTTGGCGAGGATCGCCTGGTTCGCGCTGAGGTACGTATCGCCGAAGTCGACGACCTTGGCCCGAGCGGGGGTGATCGTCCACGAGGACGCGGACATGTCGTAGCGGCCCTGGCGGATGCCCAGGATGATCGAATCGAAGGGCTGGTCGATGAACTTGACCGTCGTGATGCCCTGCGTCTTGGCGATCGCGTTGACGAGATCGACGTCGAAGCCCTTGGCCACGGAGGAGCCCGGGTCCGTGAACTCGAACGGGGCGTACGGGATGTCGCTTCCCACCGTCACGGTGCCGGGCGTCTTGAGACCGAGATCGGCCGCCGCGGTGGTGCTCGACGCGGTGCTCGCCGATGAATCGCTACTGCTACTGCTACTGCCACATGCGGCGAGGGTGAGCAACGCGGCCAAAACTGCGAATAGTGCGAGATATTTGCGCATTTTGCCTCCGTCCGAGTTGTTGACGACCCTACCCGCGGGACCGCCCGCGCGCTCGGCGTCCGAGGGCCAAGATCCGTCAGATCAGAAGCGACTCCCAGGCCACGAGGGCCGCGGCGACGAGTGCGTCGTCGGCCGGGTCGGCGCCCGCGGCGGCCACCGCGGCGGCGAGGTCGTCGGCGTGCACCTCGAACGGCTCGGCATCGGGCATCGCGGTGCGCAGCGCGTGCGCGAGCGCCTCGGGGTCGTCCGCCACGCGTCCGGCCGGGTCGCTCAGAGCAGGTTGACGGCGGCCGCTGCCGCCAGCACCAGGATGATGCCGCCATAGCCCATGTAGCCGCTCACCAGCAGCAGCACGCCCAGGGCGACCAGCAGCACGACCACCACGCCCCACGCGACCTTGGTGAGCCCTCCGGCCCCGAGTTCCCACCCGCTCTCCGGCGGGCGCCCCGCGCGTGGCGGCTTCTTGGGGGTCTCCGTCACCGCGGGGACGTTAGCGGCTCGGTCGGCGGTCCTGAACCCGCCCCGCCGATCTATCCTCGCCGTCCGGGAGTCGACCCAGGAGCGTCGCATGGCGATTGAGATCGGCCAGCAGGCCCCCGACTTCACGCTCAAGGATCCGCGCGGCAATGACGTCACGCTTTCGTCGTTCCGCGGCGAGAAGAACGTGGTGATGGTCTTCTTCCCGCTTGCCTTCAGCGGCGTCTGCACCCGGCAGCTCAGCGCGATCGGCGAGAACGAGAAGCGCTACGCGGAGGGCGACGCCCAGGTGATCGGCGTCTCGGTCAACTCGCGCTACTCGCAGGGCAAGTTCGCGCAGGAGATCGGCCTGGTGGACACGGTGTTGCTGGCCGACTTCGAGCCCAAGGGCCGGGTGAGCCGCGACTACGGGGTCTACCGCGACGACCTCGGTTTCTCGGGCCGCGCGAGCTTCGTCATCGACAAGACCGGCATCATCCGGGGCGTGTCGCTCACCGATGCCCCCTCAGAGATCCCGGACGAGGAGGACTACTTCGCGGCCCTGGCGGTCTGCGGGATGTGAGCTAGGCCGTGGACCGGCGCGAGGCCACGGCCAACTGGCCGCAGGCAGCCGCGACGTCGGCGCCGCGCGAGCGGCGCACCGATGCCTCGAGCCCGGCGTCGGCCAGGGTGCGCAGGAAGATCTCGCGCCTGCCGTACGAGCTGGCGCGGTACGGCCCGTCGGTGGCGTTGTACTCGATGACGTTGACGTGGAAGCGGCCGTCGCGAAGCAGGCGCGCGAGCCGCTTGGCGTCGGCCACCGAGTCGTTGACGTCCTCGAGCAGCACGTACTCGATGAACACCCGTCGCCCGGTGGTGTCGCAGTACCGGCGACAGGCCGCCATCAGGTTCGCGATCGGGTACCGGGTGTTGATCGGCATCATCTTGCTGCGGGTGGCGTCGTCGGCCGCGTGAAGCGACACCGCGAGGCGCACCGGCAGCGGATGCTCTGCGAGGGCGGCGATGCCGGGCACCCAGCCCACGGTCGAGATCGCGATGCGGCGGGCCGAGATGTTGAGCCCGTCGGGGGAGTTGATCGCCGCGCAGGCCTCGAGCACGGCATCGAGGTTCTGCATGGGCTCGCCCATCCCCATGAAGACCACATTGGTCAGGCGGGCGCCCTGCGCGTCGGACTCGCGGGCGGCGAGCACGGCCTGGTCCACGATCTCCGCGGCCGTCAGGTCGCGTCCGGCGCCCATCTTCCCCGTCGCGCAGAAGTCGCACCCGAGGGCGCACCCGGCCTGGCTGGACACGCACACCGTGCGCCGGCCCTCGGCGTGGGCGATCAGCACCGCCTCGACGACGACGCCATCCGCGGCGCGCAGGCCCCACTTGACGGTGCCGTCCTGCGAGACCACGCGCTCGTCCGGCTGGAGCGCCCAGAACGGCAGCGCGTGCGCGAGCCGCTCGCGCAGCGCGGCGGGGAGGGTGCTCACGTCCGACCAGCCGTCGGCACCCGCGCGCTGGGCCTCGTAGGCCTGCCGGGCGCGGTAGGCGGGCTGTCCCCAGTCGGAGAGGAGCTCGGTGAGTGCGACGCGATCCACCGGCGAAGGGTAGCGGGTGATCTGGTTGCGCATGCAAGCAGCGGGGATTATTATTGAGCCCTCAAATGAGGGGTGCGCGACGAGGCTGGACGGAATCCATCACATCAGCGCGGTCACGGGCGACGCGCGGGCGAACCTGGACTTCTACACGCGGGTCCTGGGTCTGCGGCTGGCGGCGAAGACCGTCAACCAGGACGACCCGCGTCACTACCACCTGTTCTATTCGGACGAGAACGCGAGCCCGGGCGCCGACCTGACCTTCTTCGAGTACCGCGGTGCCCCGGTCGGCCGCGCCGGTTCCGGGATGGTGCACCGCATCGCGTGGCGCGTCGGCTCCCCGGAGTCGCTCGGCTTCTGGGACGAGCGCCTCGGCGACGAGGGCATCCCGACCGACCGCGACGCCCACGGCCTGCGCTTCGCCGACCGCGAGGGGCTCGGCCACGAGCTGGTGGTGGACCGGTCCGACCCGCCGCTGACAGCTCGCCACCCCGAGATCCCGCGCGAGCACGCCATTGGCGGTTTCGTGGGCGTGCGCGCGTACGCGCGCGCGGCCGACCGCAGCGCCGAGCTACTCGAGGGAGCCATGGGCGCCGTGGCGCGCAGCGACGGCACCCTCGAGGTGCGCGGCGAGCACCGTGGCGGCACGATTCGGCTCGACCCGCCCCCGTCCGAGCGCGCGGTGCGCGGAGCCGGCACCGTCCATCACATCGCCTGGACCACGACGGCGGCGGAGCACCCGCTCTGGCGCTCCGCGATCAGCGCCGCCGGGCCGCATCCGACCGAGGTGATCGACCGCTACTACTTCCACTCGATCTACTTTCGCGAGCCGAGCGGCATCCTGTACGAGATCGCTGACGACGCTCCGGGTTTCACCAGGGACATGCCCCTCGAGGATCTGGGGTCGCGCCTGATCCTGCCGGCGGGGCTCGAGTCGCGCCGCGACGAGATCGAGGCGGGCCTGACGCCGCTGCCCGACCCCCGGGCGGTCGCCTAGGGGAGCAGCGCCGCAGCCAGGCGGCGGAGCTCGGCGGGGATGTCGCCGCCGGGCTGGACGGCGAGCTCGGTGACGCCGTCACCGGCGAGGCGCGCGGCGCGCTCGCGCAGCGCCTCGGCCGTCCCGGTGAACGAGAGAGCCGCGATGTTCGCCCCCGTGACGATGGCGTCGTCCTCCGGCAGGGTCAGCGCGACGAGGTGGCCGCGGTGCAGGTGCTGGTGGCGACGCTCAGCCGGATACGCGGCCGCGACCGCGGCGATGTAGGCGCGCGCCTGGGTCTGCAGCGCGGGGTCGAGGCCCTCCAGACGCCAGGGCTGCTCGGCGAAGGCGTGGAACGCGACGGCCACCACCGGACCGACCGCGGCGCGCAGGCGCGGGCTGTCGAGCGGCTCCCCCGGCTCGGCCACGGCCCCCACGGCGTGGACCACGAGGGGCAGGTCGGGGCCGACACCCTCGCGCAGCAGCGCGAGCCCGCCCGGATAGAGGATCCCGGTCATCGCCCCGTCGCCGATCCGCCGGGCCAGCGCCTGCGCGCGCGGTCCGCGGCACGAGACGTAGATCGGCACCTCGCCGGCGCCCTCGGCACCCGGCACCGGCATGTCGCGCACCGGGCGCGCGCCCTCCACGTGGTCGCGCTCGCCGCCGGCGAGCAGCGTCCTCACGTCGCCGACCTCCCGCTCGAGACGACCCAGCGGCACCGGGCCGAGACCCAGGGTGAAGCGACCGGTGAACCCGGCGCCCGCGGACACGCGCACCCGGCCGGGCGCCAGCGACGACAGGGTGCGCAGCGCGGCCACCGTCACGACCGGCGCGCGCAGCCCCGGGATCAGCACCCCGACGCCGAGGTCGATGCGCCGGGTGCGATCGGCGGCCCGGACGAGGGTGGCGAAGGGGTCGTGGTACAGCAGCGGAGAGTCGTAGACCCAGGCCGAGGCGAACCCGAGCTCCTCCGCCAGGGCGATGTGGCCGGGCGTGTCCCGCACGGGGGCCAGGAAGACGCCGATACGCGGGAGCGCGCTCACCGCGGGGCCGTGCTCTCCAGCCCGGCGCTCACCCCGACGACCACGGGCTCCCGCGCGTTGAGGCGCGGCATCGCCGCGGCGGTCGCGGCGGCGATGACGAGCATGGCGGCCGCGAGCAGCAGAGCCGACCGGAATCCGTCGGCCACCAGCGAGCGGCCGATCGGGGCCACCTGGGTGAGGCCGCCGTTCAGGCCGGCCGGGAGGTGCGCGTGGAGCACCGATCCGAGCAGCGCCGCGCCCAGCGCGCCGCCGGTGTAGCGGCTGATGTTGGGGAACGCCGCCGCCACCCCCAGGCGCGCGGGTGGGACGTCGTGGATCGCGGTCATGGTGATCGGGGACGTCGCGGCGGCCAGTCCGGCGCCGAACGCGACGATCCCGGGCAGCAGCGCGGGGTAGCTCTGCTGCCCGGCCGCGAACGCCATCCCGAGAGCGCCGCCCGCCGCGACCACGTACCCGCCGGCGGCCAGGCGATCGGATCCGATGCGGTTGACCGCGTGCCCCGCGATGGGCGCGACTACCACGAACGAGGCGGCGATCGGGGTGATGCCGATGGCGAGCTCGACGGCGTCGAAGCCCAGCACCGCCGTGAGATAGAACGGCAGCACGATGAGCACGCCGAACAGGGCGGCCGACGAGGCCATCGCCGCCAGGTTGGCGGACGCGATGGCCCGGCGGCGCAGCAGGCGCACGTCGATCATCGGGTGCGCGGCGCGCGTCTCGTGGACGACGAACACGACCAGGGCGACCACGCCCAGGGCGGCGAACGCCGCAGGCCGTCCCGACGTCCACCCCCACGCCTCGCCACGGGAGATGGCCACGAGCAGGGAGAACAGGCCCACGGCGACGAGCCCGGCGCCGGGGAGGTCGAAGTCACGGTCGGCGTTGGCGGGTCGTAGTTCCACCAGCACCAGGCCCGCTCCGATCAGCACCACGACGCCGATCACGGGGCTGAACCAGAACACGCTGCGCCAGCCGAGCGTTCCCACCAGCACCCCCGCGAGGTTGAGGGCGAGCACCGGGGCCAGGCCGAGCACACCACCCATCACGCCCAGGGCGAGCCCGCGCTCGCGCGGACCGAAGAGCTCGGCGGCGTAGGAGTAGGCGGTCGGCGCCATGGCGCAGGCGCCGACCGCCTGGAGGATCCGGAAGGCGACCAGAGACGGCGCGTTCCAGGACAGCGCGCACAGGATGGAGCCGGCGCACAGCACCACCACGCCGATCACGAACACGCGGCGGCGGCCGTAGAGGTCGCCCGCCCGCCCGGCCAGGGCGAGCAGGGTCGCCTGGGTGAGCAGGAAACCGGTGACCACCCAGGAGATGGAGGGGACGTCGACCCCGAGGTCCTCCGCCATCGTGGGCAGCGCGATGTTGACGATGCTGACGTTGACGACCGAGAGCATCATGCCGCTCGCCACCACCATCAGGGCCATCCAGCGCCACCGTGGGTGCGCGAGCAGGCGCGCCCGGAGCGCCACGACGCGTGTTGCGGCGCGCTCCCTCACACCCCGAGTCTAGCCGGGGGGCGTGCAGTACCCTGGGGCGGTGGCGACGAGCGACGAGCGACTGTGGGGATACGCAAGCCTTGCGCGGCTCTGGTCGTGGACGCTGATCGGTGTGGCCGGCGTGCTGCTGCTGTTCGCGGTGGCGCTCGAGGCGGGCTCCAGCGGTGGCCTCACGGCGCGCTGGTTCGCCGCTGCGATCGGCATCACGGGGGTCACGGGGATCCTGTGCTTCCCCTTCTTCCGCGTCTGGCTGAGCCGGTCCGCGCTGCCCTCCGTGCGGCTGCATCAGGCCGTGCGCGCCACGGGTCCGCGTCGGCTGGAGGCCACCCCGCGCGACTGGCGCCGCTGGGGCCTGTTCACCGTCGCCATCCTGCTCTTCGGCGGCGCCGCGATGATGATGTTCCTGATCGGCGTTCTCGGTCGGGGGGGCACCGCCGAGGGCGTCGTGGTGGGGATGCTGGCGGCGTGGGGCGCCGCGACCCTCGTCGACGTGAGCCGCATCCGCGAGGTGGAGGCCATCGAGGGACGGCGATACTACGCGGCGTGCAAGCGCCCCACGGGCGTGGGAAACCGGCTGGTCTGGATCCCCCAGCGCGGGGCGGGTGACGCACGCGCCTGAGAGGTCCGGCTAGCCCTTGGGGCGCAGGTCCGAGAAGAGCCGCTCCAGCCTCTCGGCGAAGAGTTCGGTGTGGCCGCACTCGACGCAGGTCTCGGCGCGGAGCGGGCTGATGCGGCCGGAGGCGAACCAGGAGCGGCGGCGCTTGAGGGAGACGATCCCGGAGACGACCGTGGGTTCGACGCGACCGCCGCAAGATGAGCACTTGGCGGGCATGGTGCTAAGATACCCCCACGGGTATGCGTTCAGGGATGAAGGAGGACCGATCCGTGACGGATGTTCATGAGGTGATCATCATCGGCGGAGGCCCGGCGGGATACACCGCCGCAATCTACGCCGCGCGGGCCAATCTGTCGCCCTTCGTGATCGAGGGGTTCGGGGCAGGCGGCCAGTTGATGCTGACCACCGACGTCGAGAACTTCCCCGGTTTCCCGGAGGCCGTCACCGGTCCGGAGCTGATGCAGCACATGCGGGCCCAAGCCGAGCGCTTCGGCGCCCGTTTCGAGGCGGTGGACGCCTCGCGGGTCGACTTCTCGCAGCGGCCCTTCAAGGTGTGGGTGGACGACGAGCTCCACCTCGCGAAGAGCGTGATCATCTCCACCGGCGCCTCGGCGCGGTGGCTCGATCTGCCCAGCGAGGGGCGCCTGCGTGGCTTCGGCGTCTCCACGTGCGCCACGTGCGACGGATTCTTCTTCCGCGACAAGCCGATGGTGGTGGTGGGCGGAGGCGACTCCGCGATGGAGGAGGCCAGCTTCCTCGCGCGGATGGCGGCGTCGGTGACGATCGTTCACCGGCGCGACGAGTTCCGGGCCTCGCGCATCATGGTCGACCGGGCGCTCGCCAACCCGAAGATCCACGTGCGGTGGAACGCCGTCGTGGAAGAGGTCCTCGGCCAGGACAAGGTCGAGGGCGTACGGGTACGCGACACGGTGACCGGTGAGCTCGAAGACATTCCGGCCGCGGCCATGTTCGTGGCCATCGGGCATGACCCCAACACCGCTTTGTTCCGGGGCGCCGTCGCGCTCGACGACACGGGCTACGTCATCACGGACGGGACCCGCACCGACATCGAGGGCGTCTTCGCGTGCGGCGATGTCCAGGACACGATCTACAAGCAGGCGATCACCGCCGCCGGCAGTGGCTGTATGGCCGCGATGGATGCCGAACGCTGGCTGGAGTCGGTCGGCGATGAGAACCTCACCAGCGGGGAGCCCGCAGGGGCCCTCGCGTCAGGAAAGGACGCGTAGATGGCAGACGGAATGCTGGAGATCACGGCGGACAACTTCCAGGGCACGGTCTTGGAGAACGAGAAGCCGGTCCTGGTGGACTTCTGGGCCGAGTGGTGTGGCCCCTGCCACATGATCGCGCCGGTCGTCGAGCAGATCGCCAAGGAACGGGTCGACACGCTTGTCGTCGGCAAGCTCAACGTCGACGAGGCGAGCGCGATCGCTCAGAAGTACAACGTTCAGGGCATCCCGTTCCTCGGCCTGTTCGAGAACGGCCAGCTCTCGCGTCACGCGGTCGGCGCGATGCCCAAGGCGCAGATCGAGCGCGCCCTCGGACTGGAGTAGCGGCCATGCCGAGTTACGACCTGACCTGTACCGAGTGCGACCACGGCTTCGAGGCGTTCCGTCAGGGATTCCTGCGTGACGAGGACCGGGTGTGCCCGGAGTGCGGCGCGGTCAACGCGCGGCAGATGTTCACGGGGTTCGTGACCGCCCGGCCCAGCAAGGGTGCGGCGGCCGCGGCGCCGACGGTCGTCGGCTTCGGCGGAGGCGGGGGCTGCTGCGGCGGTTCCTGCGGCTGCGGCCACTAGGGATGGCCGTGTCGAGCACGACTCCCACCCCTGACCAGCTCGTCACACGACTGCGGCGCGCCGAGGGCCAGCTGCGCGGAGTTCAGCGCATGCTGGAGGAGGGCTCGGACTGCCACCAGGTGCTCACGCAGCTCGCGGCGGTGAAGGCCGCGGTCGACCAAGTGGGTCTGCACCTCATGTCAGAGCGCCTGCGCACGTGCATGGTCGACGGCAACGAGGTCGACTGCACCACGCAGTTCGAGGAGGCCGTCGCCACGTTCCTGAGGTTCGCCACGCTCGCCCGCTAGGTGCCGGGCGGCGCCGGGGCGATGTCGCCTCGCACCGCCCGGCGGCCCGGCGGGCCATGTGGTGGCGTGCATCACATCGCCGCCACGTGGCGGAACGGGGCGCGCGTGGCCGCGGCGCGTCGCATCAGCGAGCTGTGACGCAGCGCCTCGCACACGGCGAGCGCGACCCTGTAGCCGGCGTCCGACTCGGCGCCGGTCAGCAGCATGGTGCCGGCGGGGCGCCCGGAGAGGGTGCGCACCAGGCGCCGGGGGCGGTCGCAGATGATCATCATCGGCCGCTCATCGGCGTGCAGGCTCTCGGCGAGGCCGCGCCAGTCGGTGTCCTCGTCGCGCAGGTCCAGCATCACGATGTCGCCCGAGGCGGGCGCCGGACGGTCCGGCCGCGCCTTTGCGCCCATCACCACGTAGCCCAGGCGCGTGAGGGTCTCCTCGAGGGCGCTCCGGCCGTTTCCTTCGGGTCCGAGGACCAAGATCCGCATCGACTGCATTTGTCGTACCCCATGTCTCGCGAAGGTTTCTGCGCGGACCGGCCCATCGAGGGCCGCGCGCGGGACGCGATATCCGGTCGGTGACGCCCTGAGGGCGCACCTCTACCGGGGGACGACGAACTAGCCGGGCCGGCAGACCGCCAGGCCGTGGCCGGAGCGGGCGCCGAGCAGACCGCCGAGGTGCAGGCGCTCGCTCAGCTGCGGGCGCGGAGCGCGGGCGATGCCCACGATCAGCCCGACCAGGATGAACATGATGATCGACGTGGCCGGCGGGCCGGCGACACCCGGCAGCACGTAGCCGGCCAGCACCGCCAGCAGGCTCGAGCCCGACTGGATGCCGCCCACGGCCGCGACGGCCGTCTGGGCGAAGAGGCCCGGGTCGGTGACCTCGCCCGCGAGCCGCATGCCGGGACCGGGCTCGGTCGTTCCGGCGGGAGCCGGGGGCGCGTGGTGCGTGCGGCCGGGGTCCAGCGAGAAGATGTCCTGGTACGGCCTCGCGCGCGAGGTCAGCAGACCCCGGACCGTCGCGGCCGGCGGCTTCGTCGGCGTGGCGCGCGGTGTCGCACCGGGGAGCGGAGCGGGCGTGTCCGTGCCGCTGGCGAGCGTGATCGACGTGACCGAGGTAGGCGACGTCGGCGCGGGACCGGGGGCGGGGGCGGGGGGGCGGCTGGTCGGCGCGGCGACGACCGTCGCCGGGCCGAGCACGACCGGCAGGAGCTTGGCCGTGCCCGTGTCAACGGGCGGCGCAGCCGGGGCCGGGGTCAGCTCTGGGGTCGTCGTGATCGCGTCCGCCACGGGAGGCGCGATCGGGGCGGGCGCCGGCACGACCTCGGCGGGCGGCTCGACCGGAGTCGGCTCCACGACGGGGTCGGTGCTCGTGGGGAGCCCCCCCGCGGGCGGAGTCGCGGGCTGAGGGGCCGGCGTCGCGACGGGACCCTGATCCACCGGGGGGACCTGCTCCAACGCCGGAGGCGCAGGGGCGACGGCCACCGCGGCAGCGGGCGGCGGCAGCTCGGTCACCGGCTGATCGGCCGTCGGGGCCTCGGCGGCGGGTGGCTGATCGAGCACGGCCCCGGCGGTGTCGTCGGCCATGGCCAACGCGGGCACCACGAGCGCGATGAGCACGACGATCAGCAGCGCGCGAAGGACGGCAGAAACGCCGACGGTGGTGGTCGTGGTCGCTTTGGTCACCGAAGAATCGCCAGAATCCCCATAGTGCTCGCCGTCACAAGAGTCCTCGAAGGACCGGGAAGATACACGGCCTCGGGACTTTTGACATCAATTTCGTCCGGAAAGTGAGAGTTGCGTTTCACGACGGTTCGACCGCCCGCCTCAGGCGGTCGTACACGCGGCCAAATCGGCGAGCGTCGTGATGCGCCGACATGGCCCCGTGGACAGCACTCCGGAGCGGTCGATCAGGACCGCGCGCAGGCCGGCCGCCCGCGCTCCGGCGCAGTCAGCATCGGGCGAATCGCCGCAGTGGAGTGCCTTCTCGGGCCGCACCCCCAGGAGCGCGAGGGCGTGGAGGAAGATCGCCGGATCCGGTTTGGCCGCGCCGGCGGCGGCGCTGGCGCAGATCGCGTCGAACCGGTCGGCCACGCCGAGGCCGGCGAGCACGCCCGGCAGGCTGCAATCCCAGTTGCTCACCACGGCCAGGCGCACTCCGGCGTCCATGAGGGCGTCGAGGGCCGGCAGAGCGTCCGGAGCGAGGTCGAATCGGAGCGCCTCGAGCAGGATCTCGGCGAGACGCTCGGGAGGCGGAGCGTGGCCGCCGAGACCGTCGCTCAGGACCCGAGCGCAGTCCAGGCGCAGCGCGGCGAGCGAGCTCTCATCGCGCCCGCGGTGAAGATTGCGCCGGTAGTACGCGATTTCCTGGGCCAGGGCGCGTCCGAGCCGGTCAGCCGGATGGCGGTGGCCGGCGTCGGCCAGCAGCGCGCCCAGACGCGGGACGGGATCGTCAAGATGGAGGAGGGTTCCGAAGGCATCGAGGAGAACTGCCTCCACCGGAACCGCGGTGGGATGGGTGACCACGGAGTCCGGTTTATAATCCCGCGCGCCGTGCGGCGGAGGGGGTGCGGGCGTTGCGCGGAGTTCGCGGTCGGTGGATTGTCGCGGTCGCCCTCGTGGCGGTCCTGATCGGCGCGGTGGCGGCGACCGTGGTCGCGGAACGCTACGCGGACGGTCCCGGAGGAGCGGAGGTCGGCTATGCCAGGCTGGATCGCGGGATCGAGTTCGTCTACCACGCCGTTCGCCTCTCGCGCAACGCGCGGCTCGGGGCCTCGGACGCTGCGGAGGTCCGGGCGCGCAGCATCTGGGCCGGACCCCCTGCCGTCGCGTCGGGCGTCCAGCTGGTCTACCAGGACGGCCCATTCGTGGTGCCCGTCCCGCGCGGAGGCACCCCGCCCGCCACTGACAACCGGGTGGCAGAGCCGCTCTCGCGCTTCGGGTGGGTGGTGGAGGGACGCGTCCGCGGCGGTCCGGTGCAGATGATCGGCCTGCTCGACTACACCACGGGCCAGGTGGCCTGGAGCATCCGCCCGCTCCCGCCGGTGACCCCGTGAGCGACCTCCGGCGGCGGCGCCTGGGCCGCAAGCGGCGCGCGCACCGACGCCGTCACAACATCGCCTTCATCGTGTTCGGGGCCATCGCCGCGGTGTTCGGCGGCCTGATCCTCGTGTCGGCGCTGGCCGTCCACTCCGTCGGCGAGTCCCTCAGCGGCGGGCAGCTCAAGGAGATCCGGCTCGGCCAGAACACGCGGATATACGACAAGAACAAGAAGCTCCTCGGCATCGTCGCGGGCGAGACCAACCGCACCGTGGTGGCCAGCAATCGCATCCCGCGGGTGCTCAAGGACGCGACCGTCGCGATCGAGGACAAGCGCTTCTACAGCCACCACGGCGTCGATTACTACCGGCTGGCGGGTGCCGCGGTGCGCGACCTGGAGAGCCGCTCCGCCAGCCAGGGCGGCAGCACGATCACGATGCAGCTGGTCAAGAACCTCTACGACCCCCAGGCAAGCCGGACCCTCTCGAAGAAGATCGAGGAGGCCTACCTCGCCTTCCAGTACGAGAAGAAGTACACCAAGGACGAAATCCTGGCGCGGTACCTGAACGGCGTGTTCTACGGCCAGAACGCCGTGGGGGTGCAGGCGGCCTCGCTGACGTTCTTCGACAAGGACGTCAGCAAGATCACCCTCCCCCAGGCCGCTCTGCTGGCCGGTCTGCCGCAGGCGCCCACGTCGTACAACCCGTTCGGCAACCCGGTGGACGCCCGCGCGCGACGCAACATGGTGCTGGACCAGATGGCCGAGCAGGGGTACATCACCCCCGAGCGGGCGGCCCAGGCGAAGGCGGCCGGCCTGGGGCTGAAGAGGGGCCAGGCCTACAAGCGCACCCGCGAGGAGTATTTCTTCGAGTACGTCCGCCAGCAGCTGATCGACCGCTACGGCGAGAAGGAAGTCCAGCAGGGCGGGTTCAAGGTCTACACCACGATCGACCCCGTCCTGCAGGCGGCCGCGCGCACGGCCATCAGGGAGAACCTGTACTCGGATGGCGATCCCAACGCCGCGATCGCGATGGTCAACTCGAAGAAGGGCTACATCCGCGCGATGGCCTCGGGCCAGACGTTCAGCAAGGACAACCAGTTCAACTTCGCGACGCAGGCCCTGCGCCAGGCGGGCTCGACGTTCAAGACATTCGTGCTCACGCAGGCGATCCGGGATGGCATCAACCCGTACACGACCCTCTACGACAGCAAGAAGCTCGACTTCGTCGATCCCCAGTACGGTCCGATCGACGTCTCCACGTACTCCCACTCGTACCGGGGCGCGATTCCGGTCGCCTCGGCGCTGCTGAGCTCCGACAACTCGGTCTTCCAGCAGCTCACGCTGGACGTCGGGCCCAAGAACGTCATCGACACGGCCTATGACATGGGCATCCCGAAGGCGCGCAAGCTGCCCGACGTGGCCTCGATCGGCCTCGGCTCCGGCCTTGTGACACCCCTCGACATGGCCACCGCATACTCGCCGCTGTCGAACGGGGGGTATCGCGTGCAGCCGCTCGCCATCACGAAGGTGGTCAAGCCGGACGGAAGCGAGGACGTGTTCGCCCCGGACCGCAAGCGCGCCTTCTCGGACGGCGTCGCCTACGAGGTGGCCCGCATCCTCCAGAACAACGTCACGGGCGGGACGGGTGTCCGCGCCCAGATCGGTGTCCCCGTCGGCGGCAAGACGGGCACCACCGACGACTACACCGACGCCTGGTTCGTGGGCTTCACGCCCAATTACTCGACCGCGGTCTGGATGGGCTACCCCAACAACGACGGCGTCCGGCGCTCGATGTACGACGTCCACGGCGTGACGGTGGCCGGGGGCACCTTCCCCGCGGCCATCTGGGCCGACTTCATGCGGGTCGTGGTGGCGCGCGACGGCGGCTCGGGCTCCTTCCCGCTTCCCAACAACCCGGTCTCCTGGTCGCCGTTCTCGAGCGACTTCACGCGTGCCGCCGGCGAGGCGAAGTCGAACTCCGAGGCGAAGTCGACCGGGTCCACGACGACCACCACCACGACCAAGAGCACGACGGTGGCGCCGCAGAAGCCGAAGCCCACCCCAAAGGAGGCGCCGGCACCGCCGCCCTCGGTGCCGGCTCCGGCCCCCGCTCCCGCGCCCGCTCCCGCGCCGGCGCCGCCGGCGCCGGCTCCGGCCCCCACGCCTCCGGCTCCCACGCCCACGACCCCGGCGCCGCCGACGCCCGCCACGCCGACCCCCTAAGCTGGCAGCGCCTCGACGGGGGTATCCCCGCGGATGATGAGAGCGTTGCACCTGAGCGGAGTCGGACAACGAGCCCGGCGCGTCGCGCGCGCCGGGGGGTCACCCCTGGGAGCCGCCGTCGTCGCGGGGCTCGTCGCGCTCGCCCTGATCACGTTCGGGCCCCCGGGCGGCGACGCGGCCGCGCACCTCTACATGACCCAGGCGTGGAGGGATCACGGCTGGCAGCTGTGGGACAACTTCTGGTACTCGGGCCGCTACGCGCAGGTCAACTACAGCCTGCTGTTCTATCCCCTGGCCTCGGTGCTGCACCCGACCACCGTGGTCGCCGGATCGTGCGCGGGCGCCGCCGGAGCCTTCGCCGCCCTGCTGCGCCGCCGCTGGCCGGCACTGGCCACCGGACCGTCTCTGGCCTTCGCGCTGCTGGTGCCGCTGGCCGTCGTGGCCGGCACCTACCCCTTCCTGCTGGGCCTGGCGATCGCCCTCGGCGCCGTGATGGCCCTCGACGCCGGACACCGGTTCGTGGCGCTGGCGGGAGTGCTCGTGACGGGCCTGGCCCACCCCTTGGCGCTCGCCTTCCTGCTGGTGGTGCTGACGGCGATCGCACTCAGCACGCCCGGCTGGTGGCGACGGCCCTCGAACCTGGCGCTGGCGGCCGGGTCGATCGCCGTCGCCGGAACGCAGGGCATCCTGCTGCGCGGATTCTCGACCGGCGACGCCCGGTATCCCTTCGATCCCAAGGACGCGCTGGCGATCGCCGGCTTCTGCGTCGTGGGGCTGCTGCTGACCCGCGGCCTGCCCGATCAGCGCCACCTGAGGGCGGTGTTCATCGGCTACGCGGCGCTCGGGGCGGTGGCGTTCTCCCTCTCCTCGCCGGTGGGCGGCAACGCGGTGCGGCTGATGCTGCTGATGGGGGTGCCGCTGCTGATGCTGCCCCTCGCCGCGCGCGGATTCCGCCCGCGCGGCATCGCGGTGGCACTGGTGGCGGTGGCCCTGATGTGGCAGGCCCTGCCCGCGGTGGCCGGGTGGCGGACGGCGACCGAATCGCGCGCGCAGGACGAGAGCTTCTGGTATCCGGTCATCTCGTGGGTGGCCGAGCACCCCGAGCCGAACTACCGGGTTCAGGTGGTGGCGACAGCGGACAACTGGGAGGCGTACTACCTGGCCCGGCGCAACGTGCCCCTCGCCCGCGGCTGGTTCCGTCAGGACGACTTCCCCGCCAACGCCGTGCTCTACGGCAAGCTGACGGCCCGCAGCTACGGCAGCTGGCTACGGCGGACCGGCGTCCACTACGTGTTCCTGCCCGACGATCCGCTCGACTACAGCGCCGCCAACGAGGCCGAGCTGCTTCGCTCGGGCACGTCCGGTCTGACGCAGGTGGCGCAGGTCGGCGGCTGGACGATCTTCGCGCTTCCGAAACCCACTCCGATCGCCACTCCGGCCAATGGGATCTCGATCCTCTCGCTCACCTCCGACGCCGTGACGCTGCGCGTCGACCGCCCCGGCACGTACCGCCTGCGCCTGCGCTACACCCCCTACTGGAGCGTCGAGCGCGGGTACGCCTGCGCCACACCGCGCGAGCCGTGGGGCACCGACCTGCGCGTCACGAGCCCCGGCATCATGCGCCTGTCGTTCGACGTGCGGCTGGGGACGTTCGTCGGCGCGGTGCTCGGCAGCGAGGGCGGCTGCGGGTCGCCCATGTACGGGCCGCCCGCGCCGGGGGCCGCCGGCCCCGCGGGGCCCACGACACCGACGGGGAACTAGGCGCCCCGTCCCCGGATCACGGCGGTCCGACCCGCGGAGCCCACTGCGGTCCGCCCAGGCTCCAGTCGAGTGCCGCGTGGAAGTCGTTGATCAGAAGCGCCCAGATGTACCAGCCGAGTATCGAGGCCACGCCGAAGAAGGCGCTGCCGCGGTAGATGGTGAGCATCATCGTGTCGGTGGTCTTGGTCTGCAGCCAGATCCAGAACGTGTCGCGCGGCACGATCTGGCGGTGGAAGTACTCCTGCGTGAACATGCGCCAATGCAGGGCCAACCATCCGGCCCAGAGCGCGTCCCAGACCCCTCCGAGGGATGTGTAGTAGGCGATCGCATCCAATTTGCGGCCGGCTTCGCCCACGTATTCCCAGACATCCAGGTGCATGTGCCAGTCCGTCAGGGGCCAGAAGATCATCACCCCGACCGAATCGAGCGTGTCCGAGAAGACGTGCGCCCATTCGCCGAGGATGAACGAGAAGGCCCACATCTTGTTGCGGCTCAGCAGGAAGATCAGGGCGCCGATGACGGCGCCGAAGAACAGCGTGTGCGTGAAGCCGACGCCCGGGAACCCGCGGTGCAGATGCACCGGGTCGTCCACGAGCTTGTGGTGGCCGCTGAAGCCCAGGCCGTAGACGGCCCACTTGGTGAAGATGTCCGGCGAGTAGGACCCCGCCAGGCAGAAGGGCAGGCTGACCGCGCCACCGAGCTTGACGCGGAACAGGTACGGCTCGAGGTCGTGGGCGGCCCAGCTCACTCCGGATCGTCGCGGCTGGACAGAGGCGGGATCGCACGCGGCAGCAGACGGCCGGCGAGCCAGGTCGCGCAGAACAGGAAGGGCAGGGACTCCCAGAAGCCGAGGAGGAAGAACGGCTGGAACTGGGATCCGAGGAGGGCGTAGAGCACGACAACCGCGGTCCAGTAGGCCGCGCTCAGACGACCACGGCGGACCATGGTGGGCGAGGAGGGCTCGGACACGTCGCGCAATCTCCACGCTTGCGATGCCCGGCGCAAGGGGCGAACCTCGCGCGATGCCCGACCGAACGATGCGTTTCGTCACCTGGAACCTGTTCCACGGCCGCGACGGCCTGCCGGGCCTCGGGGCCACGTGCCGATCGACATGGCGGCGGATCCCGGAGGAGGACGGCGTCCACATGCACGTCAACCGCAAGCTCACCGGCGAGATGGGGCGGCTGATCGCCTCCTGGGAGCCGGACGTCGTCGCCCTGCAGGAGGTGCCCACCGCCGCCGTCCGCCGGCTCGCCGCGACGACCGGCATGAGCGCCGTGTGGACCACGACCGGGCCGCTGATCGGCCCCCGGCGGCTGCGCGACGCGCTGGGCGAGCGCAATCCCGACCTGTGGCGCACCCACGAGGGCAACGCGAACGTGATCCTGATCGGCCCCCGCATGGCCCTGGTGCCGGGCAGCGTCAGCTCCGTGCGGCTCAACCCGCTGCCGACGATCCTCGACGCCCGGAGTCGGCTCGGGCTGACCCTCGGGGAGCTGGCCCGCTACATCCCCGAGCCGCGGCGCCTGGTGATCGCCCGCCTGACGGCCCCGGGGGGCGGCGAGGTGACCGTGGGGTGCACGCACTGCCACAACGCACGCCACCCCGGCGTGGTGGGCGAGGAGATCGCCCGCGCGGCCGCGGCGGTGCGCGTGGCGGCCGGCGGGGGGCCCGCGGTTCTGGCGGGCGACCTCAACGCCCGCCCGGACCACCCGGCTCTGGCGGACCTCGTCTCGGCCGGCTGGGACGGTGCCGCGGTGGTGACCGGGATGGGCATCGACCGCGTGGTGCACCGCGGGCTGGAGGAGGTGGCGCCGGCGCGGCGGGAGCCTGCCCGGGAGAGGGAGATCGGTGTGGCATGGCGGGGGCTGACCCGCCGGATCCGGCTCTCCGATCACGATCCGGTGACCGTGACACTGCGTGTCAGGGAGAGCGCATCAACAGCTGGAGCACCAGCAGCACCGTGACCGGCACAGCCGCCGCAACCGCCCACCGCACGCGCCGGGGATCCTCCCCGAGCCAGTCCGCCAGCGGCCACATGAGGGGGAACGCCATCAGCGAGAAGCGGGCCGTCGAGGTGATCGTGCCGCTCGAGAGCGGCACGGCCAACACGACCACCGAGTAGGCGACCCACGGCGAGCGCAGCCCCCCCTCGGTGCGCCAGAGCCGGGTGAGCAGCCACAGGGCCAGCGCGAGGAACACCAGGTCGCGGATCGTCGCGTGCCATGCGGCGCCTCCGGTGCCGTTGACGACGTGGCCCCACCCCGCGCGGATCTCGCCGGGCGCCGAGGTCACGAGCCCGATGCCCAGCTGGCCGCGATCCCAGGCCCTCTGCGCCCGGAGCGGCAGCAGGGCTGAGCCCCGCTCGACGGCCATCCAGGCCAGGAAGCCGCCGAGGGCGATCACGCTGGGCACCGCGGCGAGCGCGGCGCGTTTCACGCGCAGGACCAGGTCCGGACTCGACTGGATGGCGAGGAGGCCGATCAGGATCACGACCAGGATGCCGGTGGGTCGGGACAGCGATCCCACGGCCGCGACGAGGCCCGCGAGCAGATACCTCCCGCGCACGGCGGCCAGCGCGGCGAGCACCGCGCACAGCAGCGCGATCGACTCGGTGTACGCCATCGCGCAGTAGACGGCCGACGGCAGCAGGGCCAGCGCCCACACGGCCCGGGTCGCGGTCGCCGCGCCGCGTGGGGCCGTGAGCGCCCGGAAGGCGACCAGGACGCCGAGGAAGGCCAGGTTGGCCACGACCAGGGCGCCAAGGAACGGATTGACCCCGACTGCGATGAACACCGCCATGACCGCGGGCAACAGCGGGAAGAAGGCCAGGTTGGTGAAGACCGTCCCCACCTGACCGGTGTCGTGCTCGTAGCCATGGCGGGCGATGTCGAGGTACCAGGTGATGTCCCACCCGCCCAGCAACCCCAGCGCGTGGGGCACGGCGGGATCGACGCCGCGGGTGGGCAAACCGAACAGGAGGCCGGCCGCGATGGCCGCCCCCACCACCAGGATCCGCGAGGCGGCCCACGCCGCGAGTGGCGTGTGGCGCCACGGCGCGCTCACCGCCGCCACCCGGCAAGGGACGTGACGGCGCCGATGCCCACGACGAAACCGGCGAGCACGGCGGCCAGCGTCGCGGCCGGCTCGAGGTGGATCGGCGCGGAGATGTGCTCGGTGGCGTCGGCGATCCGCACGACGAGCCCGAGGCTCGGGTGGATCGCGGCCCAGAGCACCAGGCCGAAGGCCACGGCGCCCGCGATCGTCGCGGCCGTGCCGGCCCATCGCGCGACCGCCCGCTCGGAGCCGGGACGCGCGGCGACCAGGCCCGCGCCGCAGAGCACGACGATCAACGCCGGCACCGGGAGCAACCACAGCTGGCCGGCGCCGGAGAACCCGCTCGCGCGCGTCTCGGCGGCCGGTCCCGGCGCGGCGAACCACGAGAAGGCGGGCATTGCGGCAAGGGCGGCGCCGAGCACCATCAGCGCGCCGCCGGTGGCGCGGGCGATCACGAGGCGGCCCCGCGCGCGCGCCGGAAGACCATGACGCCGTCCTCCCGGAACACCAGACGCCAGCCCGGGCTCGTCTGCAGCAGCCGCACACGGGCGCGATACCCGAAGGGAGCGATGCGGTCGGCCAGGTACGGGCTGCGGTTGTCCACGATCACCCACCGGGCATCCGCGATCACCGGGAAGGTGTACACCCGCTCGCGCTCGGAGAGGTGCCCTCCGAACAGATTGCCCACCGAAACCGGAACGTCGTCGGGGATGAGCGCCGCGGCCCGCGCCATCACGCGGGAGTGGTCGTTGACGCGGTACTGCTCCACGCGTGAGTCGGATCCGACCAGGGGCACGTTGTCCCACCATGGCAGGGGCCCCTGGTAGACGCCCGCGAGGGCGACCACGCCCACCCAGATCGCCGCCAGCCTCCCCGGATGGGACACCAGCGCGACGAGGGGGGCGGGGCGGCGCAGGCGGCGCACCCGCGCGAGGCCCAGGATCGAGGCGGCGACGACGAACGGGACGATGACCGCGACGTACTGGAACTCGATCGAGTACTGCGGAAACCAGTCGGCCAGGATGTTGATCAGCAACTCCGGGAGGGCCCCGGCCAACAGCAGCGGCGCGCCCAGGGGCAGCAGCAGCAGGGGCAGCAGCAGCGCGCCGATGTAGCTCAGGCGGTCATAGGAGCCCGCTACCGCGACGGCTTCCCAGGGACGGGTGAGCAGGGTGGTGAGCACCCCGTTGCCGTTCGAGCCGAGCGAGCCGTAGCGGTCGACGAACTCGGAGCCGTTGCCGGCGTTGTAGCGCGGGATGATCACCAGTACCGCGAACGCCACCCACGCGAGCGACGCCGCGACCAGAAAGGCGCCGTAGCGCCGGCGCGTGATGCCGCGCACCATCATCCATATGCCCAGCATCGCCAGGGCGAGGCCGACCTCCTCCTTGGTCAGCGCCGCGAGCACGGCGAAGATCGTGAGGGCCAGGAAGCGGCGCTCCTCCGCTGCCCAGATGCAGTACAGCAGGAGGGGTGCGGCCAGGGTCACCGGGTGGAACTCGGTCACGAGCGTCCACTGGAGCGGGGGGTACAGCAGGTACACCGCGGCCGCGGCCACGGCGAGGCGCGTGTCGGCGAGCCAGCGACGTCCCAGCCAGTAGGCCGGCAGCGCGCCTGCGGCGACGATCAGCACCTGGGCCACCAGCAGGGCCTCGGGCAGGAATCCGGTCCAGGCCAGGGGCGTGAACAGCACCAGGATCGGATCGACGTGGGCTCCAAGGCGCACGAACTGCTGCCCGGCGGCGTCGGTGGTCTCGAGCGGTCGCCCCTGGGCGGTGCTCCACACCGCCTGGACCATGTTCCCGAGGTCGAACCGCCCGGTCCAGAAGGCCCGCTGGCGCGCGAGCGCCAGGTAGGCGAACACGACCGAGAACACCGCCATCATCGCCCACACGATCAGCTCGGGGCGCCGCCGGATGCTCACCTGTCGCGGGCGATCAGGTAGACGACGCCGATGAAGGCCAACTCGACGAGGGTCAGGACCAGGCGTACGCCCACCGAGAGGGCGACGGCCACGCTGCCGGGCAGATTCTGGGCCAGCGCGAGCGCGAAGACGCCCTCGCGCACGCCCAGGCCGGACGGGAAGATGAACGCGATCATCGAGACCGCGAACGACAGCAGGAAGGCCAGGCCCACGAAGGCGGGATCGCCGGCCTCGGTGCCCGCGGCCGACAGCACCAGCAGCCAGATGCCGAGACCGAGCAGCGCCGCGGTGGCGGTGTACCAGCCGACGAGCGCCATCAGCACCCGCGTCGCGAGGAGCCGCGGCAGGGGCTCGCGCTTGAGCCGGCGCAGCACCCAGGTGGTCGCGGGCCCGAAGAACCGCGGCGTGAGGAGGATCAGGCCCAGGGGCAGCAGCGCGAGCAGCCACAGGCGTCCGTCACCGCCGCCGCTGTAGAAGGCCACGAAGGCGACCGCCCCGGCCGCCCCGACCGCCACCGTGAGCAACTGCTCGTAGACCATCGCGGCGACCGTCGCGCGCCGCGGAACGCCCCTCTCGTACGAGAGCACCACCCGTCCGACCACCATCAGGACGTTGCCGGGCACATACCGCCCGAGCAGCGATCGGGCCCAGATGTCGAGCATCACCACCCGAGGCGGTCCGCCGTGGTGGAGGCGCTCGATGATCGCGATGTAGCCCGCGCCGCTGGCCAGGTAGAACGCCAGCAGCACCAGGCAGCCCAGCGCGAGGAGGCCCGGCTGGAGATTCCAGTCGTAGTCCGAGACGGCCGACCACCCATCCACCAGCGCGATCGCCAGGAACGCGAGCACCAGCAGACCGGCGAGGAACCCGAGGCGGCGGCGCCAGGGGCTCGCGGGAGCGGGCTCGGCGGCGACCTCAGGCGGGCTGTTCACGCCGCCGAGCGACGGCGAGCAGCCCGTGGTACCCCGGGCGGCGGCCGATGAAGGCAGAGTCGACCTCGAGCACCGCGCGCACCACCTTCGCCGCCAGGCGGGGCGGCGCGCCGCCGGCGGCGCTGCCGTTGCCGGCCGCCAGCCGGCGGCGCAGCGCGCGGCGGTAGACCTGGCGGTGGTAGAGGCCGGTGAAGGGGAAGCCCCAGCCCTGGACCGCGGTGGCGACGAAGCCGGCGTCCTCGAGGCGCGCGCGCAACACGGGGACGGTGTAGCGGCGCCGGTGCCCGGCCCACTGATCGGTCCAGTCGTAGCGGTAGGGGTTGGCCGGTACGGTCACCACCAGCAGGCCTCCGGGCCTCACCACCCGCGCCAGCTCGCGGAGGGCCGCGACGTCGTCGTCGAGGTGCTCCAGCACCTCCGCGCAGACCGCGCCGTCGAACGACGCGTCGGGCAGGTCGAGGTTCTGCAGATCCCCGGCCATCACGGGATTCGCCGCCGCCACCTCGGGGCCGCGCTCGAACAGTGACGCGCGCACCCAGTCGCACAGTTCGACGCTGGCGTCGATCGAGGTGACCTGGAGGCCGGCGTCCACGAGCTTCATGGTCAGGCTACCCGCCCCCGCCCCGGCGTTGAGGATCCTCCGGCCGGGCATTGCGGGCAGCAGCCGGCGCAGCACCAGGGCCTCGCGGTAGTCGTGCCGGGGGCCGAACAGCTCGGGCGCGTTGCCCCAGTCGTGGGCCTGGACGTCGGTGCTCATGCCCGACAGGTTAGGGGGGCGAGAGCGTCGCGCAGGACCGACGCGGCGGCCGCGGGCGCTCCGCGCTCCAGGTAGACCCGCCGCGCTCCCGATCCCAGCCGGGAGCGCAGGCCCGCGTCGGCGGCGAGCCGGCCGAGCGCCGATCCCAGCGCCTCGTGATCACCGGCCGGCACGAGCAGGGCGCTCTCGCCGTCGCGCAGGACCTCGCGCACGGCGGGGGTGTCGGCGGTCACCACCGCGCGCCCGGCGGCCATCGCCTGCCAGACCTTGTTGGGCACCACGCGGGCCGCCTTGTCGCTCTCGCCGAACACGCCGAGGCAGATGGCGGACGCGGCCACCCGGGCGCCGAGCTCCTCGTAGGGCACCCAGCGCTCCCAGGTGAGGCCCGCGGGCCGGTCCCGCTCGAGCTCCCCGGCCAGCCAGCCGCCCAGCTGGCCATCGCCGATCAACCGGATCGGCGGCGTCCCGGGGCGCCGGGCGGCGGCGAGGACCGTGGCGATGCCGTGCAGGGGGGCGAGCTTGCCGTAGAACAGTGCGTGTGGCGGCCCCGGAGGCTCCGGGAGGGCGGGAAAGCGCCCGGGCTCGGCGCCGACCGGCACCACGGCGACCCGCGAACGGGCGATGCCGAAGCGCGATGCCAGCCAGTCGGCACCCGCGCGGGTGTCGGCCAGCACCAGGTCGGCGAGCCGCAGGCTCACGCGATCGACCCCCGCCAGCGCGGCCGCCGCGCCGCGCCCGGCCATCGCCCGGTCGCCGGCGAGCGTGTCGGCCAGCGAGATCATCATGTCCACCACCAGCGGGACGCCGCGGGCGCGCGCGACACACCAGGCCGGGACGGCGTCGGGCTGGGCGAGATACCCGGCGACGACCGCATCGACCGGGCGCTCGCGCAGGCCCGCGACGGCCAGGCCGATCCATGCCGACGCGAAACGCGCGGCCGAGGTCGCCAGGGGGAGGGGCCGCAGGAAGGAGGAGCCCGCCTTGTGGCGCGTGCTCTCCCAGACCGGCCGGTGGTGCTCGACCACGTCGACGCCCAGTTCCCGCAGGCCGGCGATGAGCACGCGCGAGCGGGGGTATTCCCGCTCGTACGTTCCGAGCCACATCACGCGCATGTCGCGCACCCCGGGGACGACGTGCGGAGGCGACGGCGCGTCAGCGAAGGATGCGCTCCACGCGTGATCGGGCCTCGTCGTCCTGCGGGCGCAGGTGGTACCGCTGGATCATCTCGCTGACGAGCCCGATCGTGAGCAACTGGACCCCCACCACGATCAGCAGCACGCCCAGCAGCAGCAGCGGGCGGGCGCCGATGCCCTCGCCAAGGATCCGCAGCACGGCCAGGTAGGCGCAGATGATGGTCCCGATTGCCAGGAACAGCATCCCGACGCCCCCGAAGAGGTGCATCGGGCGCTGGCGGAAGCGCCCGATCGACAGGATCGTGAGCAGATCGAGGAATCCGCGCAGGTACCGCTCGAGGCCGTACTTGCTGCTGCCGAACGCGCGCGGGCGGTGGTTGACCGCGAGCTCCTTCACCCGGAAGCCCTCGTTGTGGGCCAGCACGGGGATGTAGCGGTACTGATCACCCGTCAGTGACAGCGACTCGACCACCTCGGCGCGGTAGGCCTTGAAGCCGCAGTTGAGGTCGTGCAGCCCCACGCCGGACATGCGCGCGGTGACGCCGTTGAACACCTTCGACGCGGCGCGTTTGCTCCAGGCGTCCTTGCGGTCGCGTTTCCATCCGCTCACCAGGTCGGCGCCGGCCTCGAGCTCGGCCAGCAGACGCGGGATCTCGGCCGGGTCGTCCTGGAGATCGCCGTCGATCGTCACGATCGCGTCCCCCCGGGCCTCGCGGAATCCGGCCATCAGGGCGGCCGCCTTGCCGAAGTTGCGCCTCAGGCGCACGACGGCGATCTCGGGCTCCGTGGACGCGAGGTCGGCGAGGATCTCCGACGTTCCGTCGGTCGATCCGTCATCGACGTAGAGGATCTCGATCTGTCGTCCCAGGGAGCGAAGCACCTTGAGGAGCTCCTCCGACAGAGGACGCACCGAGTCGCGCTCGTTGTAGACCGGGATGACGACCGAGACGAAGGCGAGGCGGGCGGCCACCGGGGGCGATGCTACCAGCGACCCGCGTCCGGATCGGCGGAGCGTGGCGCGCGACGGCGCCGTGGGACTCGCGACTCGCGCTCGCGCCGCGGGGAGCGGCGGGTCACGGCCAGCCCGCTCTTGCGCGCCCGCTCGAGCACCAGCCCGCCCAGCGACCAGATGCAGGCCGCGACCAGCAGGGCCAGGAACAGGCCGACGGCGCCGCGCGATCCGTTGGCCGAGGTGGCGAGGAGGTACCAGACCGCGAAGAGGGCGTTGGAGTCGAGCACCTGGCCGATGCTGACCGCCAGGAACACGAAGGGCGCCAGGGCGAGGGCGGCGAGCGCCGGCAGGTGCCACGGCCGGCGTGCCGTCGTGGCGAGCAGGGCGGCGTGTGCAGCCGGGATGGCCAGCACCAGCGCGTACGGCCGCACGATCCAGATCACCAGCAGCAGAATGGACAGGGCGGCGAGGGCGGCGGCCCCCTCGGCGGCGCGGGACGCGCCCAGACGGCGCCCGCGGCGGCGGGCGAGCAGCCAGCCGGCCACCCCCGCGGCGGCGGCCAGCACCACCGCCAACGCCTCGAGTGCGCCGAAGCGCGCGTTGGCCGGTATGGGCGGCTCGCCCGCGGAGGCTCCCGGCAGCAGCCCCCCGAGGGCCAGCAGGTAGCCGGCGGCGAGCGCCGCGAAAAGGGGGATGGCCCGCAGGGACACCGCGCGCACCCCCAGGCCGAGGGGCACCTTGGCGCGCCGCTGGCGCGCGACGATGTCGAGCGAGCACACCAGCACGGGCAGCAGCACCAGCAGGAGGGCGAGCCGCGCGATGGTGGGGCGCAGGAACTTGCCGGCGAACGCGATGCTGCCGTCGGCGGCGGGCACCTCGTCGGCGCCGTCCAGCGCGCCCAGGAGGTCGTTGGCCGAGTTGGAGACCATCTCGAGGCGGTCGGCCGTCGGTGGGCGGCCCTTGCGCAGCGGCGACTCGGAACGGCCGGAGAGGGTGACCGCGGTCAGGCCGGAGGCGATGGCCGCGCCCTGGTCGCCGAACGTCTGGGGAACGCCGAGGCGCAGCAGCTGGCCGCCGAGCGAGGGCGGGCCGTCGGAGCGCCCGCCGGCCCGCTGGACCGAGAGGTCGGCGATATGACCGAGGCCGAGGGCCTGACGGTCGGTGCGTCCGTTGACCCAGACGTGCACGCGGTCGCCGTTCGCCTCGCCGGGCGCGTCCAGCACGATGGCGGCGGTGAGGGGGAACGAGGAGAACCGCCTCAGGAACCAGCGCAGGCCCGCATTGCCGAGGGTGCTGCCATCGGTCGAGACGAAGAGGTGGGGACGCTGGTGGGGCGTGGTGCCCGACGCCTGCGCAAGGCGCAGCAGCACGGCCGTGGAGGTGGTGCCGGCCGAGACACCGGCCGGGGTGTCCCGCGGGGCCACCACCAGGATGCCGCCTCGGCTGCGCCCGTCGTCGGCGCCGGGCTGGGCGACGTAGACGTTCTGGAGGTCGACCACCTCGCCGTCGGCCCGGGCCTCGAGATCCTGGGTGCGCACCTTGCCGGCGCCGCCCGGCACCTGCGAGAGCTGGCCCTGGACCCACTTGGCCGCCGCCAGATCCGGGGCGGAGCCGGGCGGGCGCTCAGGGGCGATCGCCTCCAGTTGCTTCGCCAGCTCGAGGGTGCCCTGGCCGTCGATCGCCGATGGCAGCGACGGTTGCGGCCCCGGATCGGGGGCCTGAAGGGTCAGCAGCGCCACCACCAGCGCGACGCCCGCGACCAGCCAGCAGGTGCGGTAGAGGCGCAGGTTCAGCACGGACGCGGGCCCCCGGCGGGACGGCGTCGGAGCGTAGAGTCGTGTCGATCGCCATCGGTTCTGTCACCGACGGGAGGGTGATGATCGCGCGAGATTGTTTACTCCCACGTGGTGGCGGCCAGAGGCGTGCACAAGGCCGGTGGGGCTGGGAACAATTACAGACTCTTCGCACGCCGCGATCCGGGACGGGAAGGTGAGTCTGGTGGGAGCACACCGAAGGGTGACCCGATGAGCCGCCGCCCGGCGCCATTGATCCTGGTGTCCAACCGGGGTCCCATGACGTTCGAGCGCGCGCCCGACGGCGGCCTGGAGCGGGTCCGTGGGGGCGGTGGCCTGGTCACCGCGCTGCTGGGGCTGACCGAGCACACGCCCGCCCTCTGGGTCTCCGGAACCATCTCGGAGACCGACGAGGAGGTGGCCGCCGAGGCCGGCGGCGGCAGCTTTCCGCTGCCCGATCTCGGCGTCGACACCCGCGGGCGCTTCGTCCTGATCGATGAGGCGACGCACCAGGCGTTCTACAACGTGGTCGCCAACCCGATGCTGTGGTTCATCCAGCACTACCTCTGGGACCTGAGCAACGCGCCGGATATCCGCCGCGAGGAGCTCGACGCCTGGGAGTACGGCTACCTGGCCGCCAACAGCGCCTTCGCCGACGCGGTCAGCCGTGAGCTGGACGAGGATCCCAACCGCGTCGTGATGCTCCACGACTACCACCTGTACACGGCCCCCGAGGCGATCCGCGCAGCCCATCCCGAGGCGTTCCTGCACTTCTTCGTGCACATCCCGTGGAGCCAGCCCGACTACTGGCGCATCCTGCCGCCGCACATCCGCGAGGGCATCCTGCGGGGCCTGCTCGCCAACGACATCGTCGCCTTCCACACCCGCAGCTACGCCCGCAACTTCCTCCTGTGCTGCGAGGACCTGCTGGACCTCCAGGTCAACTACGTGCGGCGGCAGGTGCGGTGGGAGGGCCGGGACGTGTGGGTGCGCTCGTACCCGATCTCGGTCAACGCGCCGATGTTCGAGGAACTCTCGGGATCCCCGGAGGTGGCCGAGGAGGAGGGTCCCATCCTGCGCCGGCGGCGCCAGTACCTGATCGTGCGCGTGGACCGCACCGACCTCTCCAAGAACACGCTGCGCGGATTCAAGGCGTTCGACGTCTTCCTGGAGCGTCATCCGGAGTACCTGGAGGACATCACGTTCTTCGCGCTGCTCCAGCCCTCACGACAGGACGTGGACGAGTACGTCGAGTACCTGGCCCGCATCCGGGACGTGGTGAGCCACATCAACCTCAAGCACGGCACGTCCGACTGGATGCCGATCGACCTGCGGATCGAGAGCAACATCCACCGGGCGGTCGCCGCCTACAAGCACTACGACGTGCTGCTGGTGAACCCGATCTTCGACGGGATGAACCTGATCGCGAAGGAGGCGCCCCTGGTCAACGAGCGCGACGGGGTGATGATCCTCTCCGAGAACGCAGGAGCCCACGAGGAGCTGGGCTCGTTCGCGATCACGATCAACCCGTTCGACATCGAGGCCCAGGCGGAGGCCCTGCACCAGGCGCTGGTGATGCCCGCCGACGAGCGCGCCTTCCGCATCCAGGAGATCAAGCGCATCGTGCGGGAGAACGACGTCGGCAAATGGCTCTCGGCCCAGCAGGACGACATCGCCCGCAAGCGCACCTCCGACCGGCGCAAGGTCAAGCGGGCGGGGGCCTCGTGAGCGACGCGCCGGAGCTGACCCACCTCGACGCGCGGGGCGACGCGCGCATGGTGGGCGTGGGGCACAAGCCGGTCGTCCCCCGTCGGGCGGTGGCCGAGGCGCTGGTGCGGATGGCCCCCGCGAGCGCGCGGGCGATGTCCGAGAACACGCTGCCCAAAGGTGACGCCGCCGCCGTTGCGCGCGTGGCGGGCATCATGGCCGCGAAACGCACCCCCGACCTGATCGCCCTCTGCCACCCGCTGCCGATCGACCGCGCCGGCGTCGAGGTGACCGTGGAGCCGCAGGAGGGGATCGTCCGCATCCGCGCCGAGGTGGAGACCACGGCGCGGACCGGCGTGGAGATGGAGGCCCTCACCGCCGCCTCGGTGGCCGCCCTCAACGTCTACGACCTGGTGAAGGGGATCGACACGGGCATCGTCATCGAGAGCGTGCGCCTGCTGGAGAAGACGAAGGGCGCAGCGCCCGAGACGTCGTGAGCCTCCGGGTCGCGGTGGTGACCGTGTCCGATCGCTCCGCGCGGGGCGATCGCCCGGACGCATCGGGGCCCGCCCTCGCGGAGGCGGTGGAGGCCTCCGGCGCTCGGGTGGTGCGCCGCGAGCTGGTGGCGGACGACCGCGCGGCCCTCGCCGCGTTGCTCACGGACGTCTGCGACGGCCCGGACGCGCCGGGTGTCCTGCTCACGACGGGTGGGACCGGCCTCGGGCCGCGCGATCGGACCCCGGAGGCCACCGCCGAGGTGTGCGACCGGCTGGTGCCGGGGATCGCCGAGGCGCTCCGGGCCCGGTCGCTGGCCGTGACGCCCAACGCGATGCTCTCGCGCGGCGTCGCGGGGGTACGCGGGCGCACCCTGATCGTCAATCTGCCCGGCTCGCCCGGCGGGGCACGCGACGGGTGGGCCGTGGTGGGCCCGATCGCCGCCCACGCGGTGGCCCAGCTCGCGGGCGGCGACCACTAGCGACCACCCGTGCGCGTTGGAGGGGTGGGGCGGGCGGAGTAGGTTGCCCGCCATGTCGGAGCGGCTCGAGCTGTCGGCGATGGGCGCGGTGCGCCCACCGGCCCAGGCGATACTCGCATCGGCCCAGCGGCGCGAGCAGCAGGGCTTCGATGCCATCTGGTGGGCGGATCATTTCCTCCACTGGTTCCCCACGTCCATCTGGGAGCCCGGCCTGGTGCCGCAGGCCGCCGCCGGGCAGGTGAGCCCGCACGTGTGGTTCGACCCCGTGCCCGTGGTCGCCGCCGCCGCGGGGGTCACCGATGCGATCCGGCTCGGGATCGGGGTCACCGACCTCGTGCGCCGCCACCCCGCGTCGCTGGCCCAGACCGCCCTGACCCTGGACCACCTGAGCGGCGGACGCTTCGTGCTGGGCGTCGGCACCGGCGAGGCTCTCAACCTGACCCCGTTCGGCCTCACCAACACCCGGCCCCTGGGCCGGCTCGAGGAGGGCCTCGAGGTGATGCGCCTCCTGATGAGCGGGCCCGGGCCGGTCGACTTCGCGGGCGACCACTTCCAGCTCGACGCCGCCGAGATGGGGCTCGGCCCGGTGGGCGACCGGCCCCCTCCGATCTGGGTGGCGGCCCATCGCCCCCGCGGGCTGGCGGTCGCCGGCCGCTACGGCGACGGCTGGCTGCCGTTGAGCACCGACCTTGTCGAATACACCAGGATGCTGGCCACGGTCCGCGCCGCGGCGACCGCCGCGGGTCGTGCCGAGGGCGCCGTGACGCCCGGCCTCTACGCGCGCGTCGTGGTCTGCGAGACCCGTGAGCAGGCCGAGGCGGCGATCGACGGATCGCTCCTGATGCGTTTCATCGCCCTCACCCGCTCGGCCGAGGCGTTCGCCAAGCGCGGCGCCGATCATCCCCTCGGCGCCGGAGAGTTCGGCCTCACAACCTTCCTGCCGACCCGGTACGGCCGCGACGAGGCCCTGCGCCTGGCGCAGGCGGTGCCCGCCGGCGTGGTCCGCGACACCGTGATCCACGGCACCCCGGACGATGTCGCAGGCGCGATCGGAGCCTTCGTCGCCGCCGGCGCGCGTCACGTGCAGCTGACCAACCTGACGCCCCTGGCCGACCCCGGCCTCGCCGCGGCCAGCGAGTCGTTGCTGGGGGACGCCGTGACGGCCCTCCGGGCGGCGGGCGCGTGAGAGTCCGGCTGGCGGGGCCCGCGCTGTGCCTCGCCGGGCTCGGTCTGCTGGCGGCGGGGACCCCCTCGGCGCTCGGGGCGTCGCGCACCATCACCATCGACGGGTGGGCCAACCGGGCCGTCGTCTTCAGCGGCTCGCGCCTGGTGTGGACCGAGGCCGCGACCGTGCGCGTGGACCCCAAGAAGATCTCCGGCTCACCCGCCGGGGCGGCGCGCTTCGACTACTACCGTGCCGAGGCCTTCCGCGTCGCGCTGAACCGGGGCTCTCGCCTGTTCCGCGCGGGAGCTCCGGAGAACCCCGTGTCGGTGCGGACCAGCGTCGCGGCCATGGGCGCCGGGATCCTCTCGCCCACGGGCGACGGCGGGTTCGTGATGGTGCCCCGCACATCTGGCGTCGCCCCTCCGGTGATCCACTGCTGCGACGACGAGGGCGTCGAGACCGTGCTCGAGAGCGACGGCCGCGCCGACGCGCCGGTGACGATCGCGGCCACCTGGGACGTCGGCTCGGTGGCGTGGGTGCAGATCGGGCCGGGCGGCCTGCAGCAGCTGCGCCGGGCCTCGCCGCTGACGCCGAGCGCGGTCACCACCATCGCCACGACCGCCCCGGCCGACACCGGCCGGGTGGCCATCTCCCCGAGCGGCCTCGCCTGGGTCGACCCGGCCGCGCCCGCCACGCTGCAGGTGCGGGCGAGCGGAGCCGCGACGGCGACGCCGGTCGCTCTGCCCGGACCCGCGCTGCGTGTCTGGTCGGCCACCAACGTGATCGTGGTCGCGGTGCGCAGCGGATCGCGGGTCGCGCTCGTGCGAATCGATCAGCCCGCGCTGCGTGTCACCCGCATCTGGACCGGGGCGGCCGTCCCGCGCGTGGCCGTGGGAGGTGGGTCGGTGGCCGTCGCCGAGCGCCGCCGCGTGCTGGCCGCGCGCCGCGGATCGCTGAAGGTGCTGGCCCGCACGCGTCGCGTTGTCGAGGCGGTCGGCATCGACGGCCGGCGCGTGGCCTGGATCGACCGCGGCGTGCGTCGCAGGGCGCGCGTGGCCGTCGTGCACCTGGGGGTGGCCCGATGAGGGCGCGCGTGCTCATGCTCGTCGTGGTGCTGCTGGCGGTCGCGGCCGGCACGGCGAGTGCCGCCCCGATCCTGTCGCTCCAGGACGACAACCTGGTCAACGTGCGCGGCCCGGCGCTGGAGGCGCGCATGGACGCGCTCGCGGCGACCGGGGTCGCGGTGACGCGCGTGGACGTGCTGTGGGGGCAGGTGGCCCCCACCCGGCCGGCCGACGCGCGCAACCCGGCCGACCCGGCCTACGACTGGAGCCGCTACGACCAGATCGTTCGGGGCCTCAGCGCGCGCGGCATCTCGATCGTCATGGACTTCTACTGGACGCCCCCTTGGGCGTCGCGCACCGGCGCCCGCCAGGCGGCGCCCCGGGCGGCGGATGGATCGCGGTTCGCGGGGGCACTGGCGCGGCGGTACTCGGGGGCCTACCCCGACCCCGCGGGCGGAGTGCTGCCGATGGTGCGGCGCATCGAGGTGTGGAACGAGCCCAACCTGCCCGCCTTCTGGGTGCCCCAGTGCCGGAGGCGCGCGGGCAGGGCCCGCTGGGTCTCGCCGGGCGCCTACGCGGCCCTGCTCGCGGCGTCCTATCGGGAGATCCACGCGGCCAACCCCGGCGCCGAGGTGGTCGGCGGAGTCACCGGCCCCACCGGAGGATCGCCGAAGACCTGCGCCAAGGACGGCTCGAGCAGCGTCGGGAGCCTCGACTTCGCGCGCCGGGTCGCCAACGAGGGGCCCCCGATCGACGCGTGGAGCCTGCACCTGTATCCCCTCGGAAGCCCCCTCAAGGCCTTCTTCGTGCCCTCGTGGAGGACGATCCCCCGGGTGATCCGGCAGGTGGATAGGCTTCGCCGCGGCGCGCCCATCCACGTCACCGAGACGGGGTACCACACGTCCTACAACCGATACCACCGCTACTTCGTCAGCGAGGCCCAGCAGGCCTTGTGGGTGGACGAGACCGTCCAGGCGGCGGCACGGTTTCGGCGCGTCCAGCTGGTGACATGGTTCAACTTCCAGGACAACCCGTTCTGGACCGGTGGGCTGCTGCGCGGCGACGGGACGCGCAAGCCGTCGTACTACCGGTTCGCTGCGGCGGCCGCGGCCAACCCTCCGCCCGCGGGGTGGGCACGATGAGCGAGGGCGAGGGCCGCCTCGACGAGGTGCAGGCGTACTACGACCGGCTCGCGCCTCGGCTGGTTGCCGTGGAGGACCGCAACTGGCACCTCCAGAGCCGGATGTCGCTCATCCTCGAGACGATCCAGGAGCACGTCCCCAACGTGCCACCGATCGGCTCGGCCCCCGCGCCGCGCGTGCTGGATGTCGGCTGCGGCACCGGTTTCCTGCTCGAGAAGCTGGCGGGGCTGGGCTTCAGCGGCATCGGCATCGACCTGTCGCCCGAGTCGGTGGAGCACTCGCGGGAGCGCCTCGCCCGCATCGGCGCGGCCGATCGCCTCTCCGCCGTCGTGGGCAGCGCCTACGAGCCACCCGAGGGGCCCTTCGACCTGGTCACGCTGACGGACGTCCTGGAGCACCTCGAGGACCCGCGCGCCTGCCTGGCCGCGGTGCGCGACCAGCTGGCCCCCGCCGGCCTGGTCGTGATCTCGACCCCCAACCGCCGCAGCCTGCCCGGCGCGCGCCGCTGGCTCTCCGAGAACGGCGTGCCGTGGATCAAGGTGAGCCTCGCGCCGGTCGACAACTGGCAGACCTGGGGCGATCTGACCGGCCACGCGGCGTCGGCCGGCCTGGTGCCCGTGTCGCGCCGCGGCATCTTCTTCCGGCCGGGCGGCCGGGTGGGATCGCAGATCGGCCGGCTGTACCGGCACCCCGCGCCGCGAAAGGCCGAGCACGCCCTTTCGCGCACGCCCGCGGGACGCTTCGGGTTCTACATCTGCCTGGGGTTCCGGGCGCTCTGAGATGAGCGCATCCCGGCCGGATGGCCGCGACCGCGCACGGCGCGCGGGCGTGGCGGTGGCCATGCTCGCGCTGTTCATCGTCGCCGTCGGCGTGTTCGTCCTGCCGTTCGCCTTCCCGACGCCGCCGCCGATCGTCACGCGCTTCCAGACGACCCACCTCTTCAGCCCGAACGGCGACGGCCGGCGCGACGTCGCGCGCGTCGCCGTCCGGCTCAGCCAGACCAGTCAGGTGACCATCCGGATCCGCAGGAACGGCGAGGACGTCGCGACCCTGCTCGACAGCATCACCAAGCCCCGCGGCTTCTTCACCACCAGCTGGGACGGCCGCGACGCCCAGGGGTTCCCGGCTCCCGGCGGCACGTACGCGATCACGCTGCGGGTGCGCTCGGGCGAGAAGCAGTTCAACACGAGCCACAACGTGGTCGTCGACCTCGAGGCGCCACGCCCCGCGGCGATGACGGTCACGTCGGCCACCCTGGCCGCGCCCGGTCGGGGCGAGTGCCGCGTCAGCTTCACGTCCCATGATCCAGGGTCGGTCATCTTCGAGGCCCTCCCGTTCCGCGGCGGCAAGCCCGTGCGCACCCTCGGGCCGCGGCCGGTGCAGGGAGGGGATCCGCTGCGCTGGGCGTGGACCGGCGTCGGCACGTCGGCCGCGACGCGCGTGCCGCCCGGCCTCTACGTCATCCGGGCGATCCTGGGGGACCCCGCGCGCAACCGGGTCACGCGGGAGCGCACCTGCTGGGTCGGCTACATCGCCGGCTCGCCACGTCCCGCGCGGCCGGTGGCCGGCGGCACCGTGGGCGTGACCCTCCGGCGCACGGACGGCACGGCGCTTCCCGGATCGACCCGCGTCGCGCTGGTGCTGCGACGCCGCACGGGCGAGCCGGGATTGACGCTCACCGACCCGGTCGGCGCCCAGGTGGGCCCCGGACGCACGGGTCCGGCCGGCCGCGTCAGGGTCACGCTGCCGCGCAAGGTCAACCCGCGCGCCCTCTGGCTCGAGGCACGGACGACCGGCGGGCGCGCGATCGCCCTGATCGACCTACGGGGCAGGCCGTGAACGGCGCCGCGCGGGACATCGCCGCGCTGGCGGCCGCGGTGGGCGTGGTGGGCCTGCTCGCGCCGCTGCCCCTGCTGCGCTCGGAGGCCCAGCGCGCGGCCGCGCTCGCCGTGACCCTGGCCGCCTGGGCACTGCTTCTGGCCAGCCTGGTCCCGAGCGCCGACGCCCGGAGGGCCCTCGACCGCTTCACCGGCCCGACGGGGGCGGTGGCCGGCGTGATCGCCGTGGTGCTGCTGGCGGTGGCCCTCGTCATCGCGGTGCGCGTCGTGCTGGGCCGGCCACTGGTGTGGTTCGTCCTGCTCGGCCTCGCCTTGCCGATCCGGATACCGGTGACCATCGGCAAGACCGACGGCAACCTGCTGGTCCCCCTGTACGCGGTCATCCTGATCGGTCTTGCGGCGTGGATCTGGGGACGGCTGCGCGGGCGGATCACCTCTCCGGCCGACGAGGGGCCACCGGTGCTGACGTGGCCCCTGGCGGCCTTCGTCGGCTTCCTGCTGGTGTCGTCGCTCTGGAGCGCGGACACGGCCGAGGCGGCCAAGAAGACCGTGTTCTTCTACATCCCATTCGTACTGCTGTACTCGCTCACCGTCGCCTGGTGGCCGCGGGCGCGGGCGCTCGGCGCCCTCGCGGTGACCACGATCCTGGGCGCCACCGTCGCCGCCGTCACGGGGCTCTGGCAGTACGCGACCTCGGACATCTGGTGGAACCAGACCCTGCACCAGGCCAATGTCTACAGCCGCTTCTTCCGGGTCAACGGCATCTTCTTCGACCCCAACATCCTGGGCCGCTACCTCGTCGTGGGGCTCCTGATCTGCGTCGCGCTGGCCTGGGTGCGGCGTCGCCCGGCCGAGCTGGGCCTGATCGCGGCCGCGGCCGTCGTGATGGCGGCGGGGCTGATCGTCACCTTCTCGCGCTCGAGCGCCCTGATGCTGATGGTCGGGCTGGTCTTGCTGGCGACCCGCGCGTTCGGCCCGAAGCGGGCGCTGATCACCGGCGTCTCCCTGCTCGTGGTGGCCGGGGCGATCGTGTTCGCGACCAGCGGCAACGTGCGGCATGCGGTCACAGATTCGCACCGCCTGGAGCGCGTCAGCGAGGGCCGCTTCGAGCTGATGAAGGGGGGGCTCACGATCTGGAGGGACCAGCCGGTCGCCGGCGCCGGCCTCGGCGGGTTCCAGACCCGCTTCGAAGCGACGCTCACCCCGGTCGAGCAGCGCCGGGTGCGCGTGGTGATCTCCCACAACAGCCCGATCACCGTGCTCAGCGAGGACGGGGTGATCGGCTTCGCGCTCTTCCTCGCGCTGATCGGGGGCGCCGGGTGGGCGATGGTGCGCGGCTCGCGCGACCAGGGCGAGGTCGGCTGGGCACGCTGGACCCTTGGCGCGATCGCGATCGGCATCCTGGTTCACAGCCTCCTGTACGCGGCCTTCTTCGAGGACCCGTTCGTGTGGGTGGCCGTCGGCGGCGCGGTGGCGCTGGCGCTCTCGGCGGCGCGCCCGCCCAAGGTGGTGATGGAGATCCTCGAGGCGGAGGACACATGACCTCGGGGCTCCGTGTCCTCTGCCTCAGCAACATGTGGCCGGGTCCCGTGGATCCCGACTACGGGGCATTCGTGGCCGACATGTGCGGCGCGCTCGAGCGGCTCGGGATGACCGTGGACCCGGTGGTGATCGACCACCGGCGCAGCGGCGCGGCGCGGACGCCCGTGAAGTACGGGTCGCTGGCGGCCCGCGCGGCGCGGCGCGCCCGGCGCGCCGACGTGATCTACGCCCACTACCTCTTCCCCACGGCCGCGGCGGCGTCGCTGGCCGCGCGGACGGCGCGAATCCCCTACGTGGTCACCGCGCACGGACAGGACGTCCGCAACCTGGACCGGGACACCGTGCGGCGCGCCACGGCCGGCGCCCTGCGCGGGGCCAGCTCGCTGATCGCGGTGAGCCGGCACCTGGCCGACGACCTGCGGGCGACCGGGATGGACCTGCCCCCGGTGCACGTGGTCAACATGGGCGTGGACATGGAGCGGTTCGTGCCGCGCGATCGCCCCGCCGCGCGGGCCGCGCTCGGGCTGGAGCGCGACGCACCGCTCGTGCTCGCGATCGGCGGGTTGACGGACAGGAAGAACCCGCTCGGCCTGCTGCAGGCCTTCGCGCGGGTGTACGCCGTTCGCCCCGATGCCCGGCTCGCCTTCGTGGGCGACGGTCCGCTCGCCCGCGCGGTCGACGTCGGCGTGGGACGGCTGGGCCTCGGCGAGGCGGTGATCCGCACGGGGGCGCTGCCGCACGACCAGGTGGCCGACTGGGTGGCCGCGTGCGACATGCTCGCCCTGGTCAGTCGCGTGGAGCCCCTCGGCGTGGTCGCCCTCGAAGCGCTGGCGGGAGGCCGTCCCGTGGTGGCGACCCGAGTCGGGGGAACCCGCGAGGTGGTGCCCGACCCGGGGGCGGGACGGGTCGTCAACCCGCTCGACCCCACCGCGATCGCGGTGGCGATCTTGGATCTGCTCGATCGGCCACCATCGCCGGAGACGTGCCGCGGCGCGGCGGCGCCCAACTCCCTGAGCCGCCAGGCACGCCGGGTCGCAGCCATCCTCCACCGCGCGGTCGACCGAACCTGACCTCTTCAGCGGCGATGGCCCCGGCCTACGCTACTCTGCGCGACCGATGTCGCTGACCGATGCCCCCGCCCGGCCCGCGGGCTCTGGAGCGGCCCCTCGCCTCTGGGCGCTCGTGGCCGTGGCGGGCGCGGTCGTGGCCGGCGCCTTCGCGGTGTGGCAGCCCCTGGTGGGGCTGGGACTCGCCATCATCGCCGTGATCGCCGTCCTGCTGCGCGACATGCCGATGTCGCGCGTCGGGCCGGTTCTGGTGGTGCTCACGGCCCTCGCGGCGGTCGCGGGGCCCAACCTGGCGCCGCCGGGGGCCCCCGGGATCTTCCTCTTCCGCATCCTGATCGTTCTGCTCGGCCTGGGCGTGCTCGGCTACCTGCTGATGGACGGGCACCTGGCCCTGCCGGCGGGGCTTCCGCGACCGGCCGGCGTCCTCGGCGTGTGGGTGCTCTGGTCGGCGCTGTCCCTCGGATGGGCCGAGAACCCCGCCGCCGCGGTGCGGTGGACCAGCTTCATGGCGATGATGGGCGGGCTGGCCATCGCGGTCGCCCTGCTGTGCCGCGACCCACGGCGGGCGAAGATCCTGTTGTGGTGTCTCGCTGCGGCCTTCGCGTTCGCGTGCCTGATCGCGGTCGGGGAGGTCGGCACCGGTCGCCACCTGCCCACTTTCCGGGCCGGCGTCGAGAACCGCGGCGGGCTGATCGGCGTGGGCTCGCTGTTCGGCAACCAGAACACCTTCGCCGCCTTCCTCAGCATCAGCCTGCCGTACTTCGCGGCCCTGCCGATCGTCTTCCGCGACGTGCGCCTGCGCGCCATCGGGTTCATCGGCGGCGCCACCGCGCTGATGTTCATCCTGCTCGCGGGCAGCAAGTCGGGCCTGTTGTCCGCCGGTTTCGTGGTGATCGGGCTGCTGCTGCTGGTCGGCACCGACCGCAAGTCGCGCGGGCGCCTCGTGGTTGCGGGCGCGATCGCCGCGATGGCCGTCGTGCTGGTGGTCCCGATCCTCTCGGGCACCGGCCCGGTGAAGCTGGACCAGCGGACCGTCACCAAGCTCAACTTCAACATCCTGCGCAGCCAGATCGAGAACGACCAGGGCTCGGGGGGCGTGCGCGGGGCGCTGCTGGGAGACGGGCTCGGCATCGTCGTGAGCACCAACGGTCTCGGCGTCGGCGCCGGCAACGCCGAGACCCAGGTGAAGGCCCTGGTGGACACTCCCGCAGTCGCCAACCTGCACAATTGGTGGCTCGAGGTGCTCGTGGACGGCGGTGTCGTCGGGCTCGGGCTGTACCTGCTCTTCTTCCTGACTCTCCTGCGGGGGCAGGCCCGCGCCGCGCGACGTACCCGGGACCCCTTCATCCGGTACATGTGCCTCGCAGGAGCCCTGTCGTTGATCGGCTGGGTCATCGGGAGCGTCGGGCCCTCGACCGCCATCCACTTCGCGCCCATGTGGATCATGTTCGGCCTCGGCATGGGCGCCCTGGTGCTCGCGCGACAAGAGGAGCGCTCATCCGCGTCCTGATACTCAGCCACATGTACCCCAGCCCGGTCAGCTGGACCGCCGGGATCTTCGTGCACGAGCAGGCCCGCGCCCTGGTGGAGCTCGGCCACGACGTGCGCGTGGTCTCACCGAAGGCCTGGGCGCCGCCGCTGCTGCCGCGGTGGAAGACCTTCCGCGAGGTCGCCGGGGCCGACACGGTCGACGGCATCCCCGTGCTCTATCCGCGCAAGCTGACGCTGCCCGGCGCCCGCCTCGGCCATCGCAACAGCGACGCGATGTCGTTCGCGATCTCCGGACCCCTGCGCCGCATCCGGCGGCGCTGGGCCTTCGACGTGATCCACGCCCACATGGTGGTGCCCGACGGCTGGGCGGCCGCGCGCATCGGCGCCGAGCTGGGCGTTCCCGTGGTCGCGACGGCTCACCGGGCCGACGTGCTGGACGTCCCCGCCCAGGGGCCGCGGAGCCGCGAGCGTGTGGTGGAGGCGATCGAGGACATCGGGCAGATCTGCTCGGTGAGCCAGGCCATCGCGGAGGCCGCGAACGCCCTGGCGACCCCGCGACGCCCGATCCAGATCGTCCCCAACGGCGCCGACACACGGATCTTCGTCGCGCGCTCCCAGGCCGATGCGCGCGCCCATCTGGGCCTCCCCGACGACGGCCCGATCGTCAGCTTCGTCGGCAAGCTCGTGCCCCGTAAGGGAGTGGACACCCTGATCGAGGCGATGGGCATCCTGGGCCGCCGTCCCGGGGGCGCGCCTCTGCTGGTCGCCGCAGGCGTCGGCGAGCTGCGCGAGGGCCTGGAGGCCCGGGCCAGAGAGCTCGGGGTGGGCGACAGGGTGCGGTTCCCGGGCAAGGTTCCGCACGACGACGTCGGCTGGTGGATGTCTGCCGGCGACGTCTTCGTGCTGCCCTCGCTCAGCGAGGGACTTCCCACCGTGGTCTGCGAGGCGATGAACTGCGGGCGCCCGGTGGTGGCGACAGCGGTGGACGGAACGCCCGAGATCGTCCGGGATGGCGAGACGGGGATCCTGATCCCCACGGGGGACGCGCCGGCGCTCGCCGCGGCGCTCGCCCGCGTCCTCGACCACCCCGAGGTCGCCGCGCGCATGAGCGCGGCCGCGCTGCGCATCGGGCGGGCCGAGTACACCTGGGCGGCCAACGCGCGGCGGATGACCGGGATCTACGAGGAGATGACCGCGTGAGCGGCGCCATCGACCCGCCGGCGATCGTGCTCCAGGCGTCGGGTCCCAACGCACTGGGGATCATCCGCAGCCTCGCCCGCGCGGGCGTGAGGGTGATCGCCTGCGACCACGACCCGGCGGCGCTGGGCCTGCTGTCGAAGTACGTGACGCCGGTGCTGACGGCCGATCCGCTCGCGGCGCCCGACGCGTTCGTGGACGACCTGATCGCCCTGGGGCGCGGCGAGGGCGCCGGCGGCGTCCTGTTCCCGACCCACGACGAGGCCGTCGCCGCGATCGGCCCGCGCGAGGCCGAGGTGGACGCGGTGCTGCGGCGGCCCTGGAGCCCCTGGGCCACGATGAGCAGGATCATCGACAAGGGCCACCAGCACGCGACCGCTCGCGCCATCGGCTTTCCCGTGCCCGCCACGGTCGAGCCGGAGCGCGGATCCGATATCGCCGAGGCCGTGCGCGGGCTGCGTTTCCCGGTGATCCTCAAGCCGCGCTACGCCCCTGAGTTCCGCCGCCGCTTCCGCGTCCAGGTGCTGCAGGCGGCCGATCTGGACGAGCTTCGGGCCGCCTGGGACGCGGCCGCCGAGTACCGGCCCCAGGTCTCCGAGGTGATCCCCGGAGAGGACTCCCAGATCTGGACGCTGGGCAGCTACCGCACCGCCGACGGACGCGTGCTCGCCACGTTCACCGGCCGCAAGCTGCGCCAGTGGCCGCCCCATTTCGGCACCGCGCGCTCCTGCGAGTCGCGCTGGGACCCCGGCCTGTCGGAGCGGGGTCACGCGCTCCTGGACGCGCTTGAGTACCACGGCATCTCGCAGCTGGAGGTGAAGCGCGATCCCCGCGACGGGCGCGACTACCTGATCGAGGTCAACCCGCGCGCCTGGCTCTGGATCGGGCTCGCGACCAGGTGCGGCGTCAACCTGCCCCACGCGGCCTGGCTCGACGCCATCGGCCGGCCGCGCGAGTGGGCGCAGGGCCACCGCAGCGACGTGCGGTGGATGCTCGCCACCAAGCACCTCGTAGGGAGTCTGCGGGAGATCCGCGGTCGGCGCTGGACCGCCCGCGCCTTCCTGGCCACGCTGCGCCCGCCGCTGGTCAACGGCGTGTTCGACCTGCGCGACCCCAAACCGATGCTGGCGCTCTACCGTCGCTCGCTGGGCCGGCATGACTGACCTGCGGATCCGCATCGAGGGCGCGCGCCCGCCCTTTGCGCCGCGCGCCCGGTGGGTGCTCGAGACCCTGGTCGAGGCCGTCGGCCGGACGCCGCGCTGGACCGACGCGGAGGCCGACCTGGTCTATGCGCCCGACGCCCCCGAGGCGGGCGCCTGGATCCCCGCGGACCGCGCGGCGCAGGCCTTCTTCGAGGGCCAGGAGGCGTTCCCGGCCGCGGCGGTCCACGGCGCACGCGGGCTTACGCTGCTGTTCGCCCCGACGCACCCCGACCGGGAGATCCCCGGCGACCTGGTGGCGAGCGCCTTCTACCTGCTGGCCCGCTGGGACGAGCTCCACGTGGCCGATCGCGACGCCTTCGATCGCCTGCCGCTGGCCTCCAGCGCGTTCGGACGCATCGCCGGGCTCGATCTCGAGGAGCCGGCGGTGGAGGGCTACATCGCCGCGCTGCGCGGCGCGCTCGGCATCCCGGTGCCGAGCGCCTGGAGCGTGGCGCTGACACACGACATCGACCGCATCCGGCGCCGCACCCCCAAGGGCCTCGCGGGCATCGCCCGGCGGCGTGGCCCGCGCGGGGTGGGGCGCGTCCTGATGGGCCCCGACCCCTGGAACAACATCCCCGACCTGCTGGAGGCGTCGTGGCTGCGCGGCGTCCGGCCGACGGTCTTCCTGATCGGACGCAACGCCCACCGCCTGGACGGAACGCCCCGCCGGACCTACGAGCGCGAGCGCCCGGCGCTGGCCGCCGCCGTACGCGCGGCGGGCGCCGAGGTGGGCCTGCACGCGTCGTTCGGCTCGTCCGAGGACGGCGCCGCCCTGGCGTCCGAGATGGCCGGCCTGCGAGGCGAGGTCGGCGAGGTCGAGGGGGTCCGCTTCCACTACCTGCGCTTCCGCTACCACCAGACGGTGCGGTGGCTGGAGGAGGCCGGGGCGACGTACGACTCGAGCCTCGCGTTCAGCGAGGCCCCGGGTTTCGCGACCGGCATCGCCCGCCCCTTCCGGCCGTACCTGATCGGCGAGGAGCGCCCGGCCCGGCTCACGCTGCTGCCGTTGGCGGTGATGGACACCACCCTGCACTCGCGCCTGAGGCTCGACGCCGCGGGGGCCCACGACCGCGCCCTGGCGGTGCTCGACCGGGTGCGCGCCGGCGGGGGGCGCGCCGCCCTGCTGTGGCACAACACGTACCTCAACGATGAGCGCGCGCCGGGATACGGGCCGCTGTGGGGCGATCTGCTGGACGAGCTCACCGCGCGCGGGGCGACCCTCGGGCCCGCGGGCAATCCGGCCCCGCCGCCGGCAGGGGAGCGCCTCGCGGGCCGGCGGATCGTGCACCTGACCAGCGTCCACCGGCCGCGTGACGTGCGGATCTTCCACAAGGAGGCCCGGGCGGCGGCCGACGCCGGAGCGGACACATGGGTGGGCGCGCCGGCCACACCGATCCCGCGCTCCCGGCGGCCGCTGGCCGGATGGCGCCTCGCCCGCGTGGCGAAGGCGCGCGATGCCGACCTCTACCACGTCCACGATCCCGAACTGCTGCCGGCCGCGCTGTGGCTCGCGCGCACCACGGGGAGCCCGGTGGTCTACGACGTGCACGAGTACCTGGGCCAGACCACGCGCACCAAGCGCTGGATCCCCGCCCCGCTGCGGCGCCCCCTTGCGCTCGCCGTCGAGCGGGCGGAGCGGCGGGCGGCGCGGCGGCTCGACGGCGTCGTGACGGCCAACGAGGACCTGGCCGCGCGTTTCGCGGGCGCCGGGGCGACGGCGGTGAGCGTCACCAACTCGCCCTGGAGCGACGCGTTCCCCGCTCCGACGCCGCTGCCGGACGCGCCGGTGGCGCTCTACGTCGGCGGCCTCGGCCCTCTGCGCGGCCTGGAGGTGATGCGCGCCGCCTTCCCGCTGGTCCGGGTGGAGGGCGCGCGCCTGCTGCTCGTCGGGCCCGGCGATCCGGGGGACCTGCCGGCCGGGGTCGAGGCCCTCGGCGCGGTCGATCATTCCGAGGTGCCGGCGCTGCTTGCCCAGGCGCGTGTGGCCTGGATCCCGCTCCAGCGGCATGGCAACTACGACCGTGCGGTGCCGACGAAGCTGGTCGAGGCCATGGCGGCCGGGAGGCCGGTCGTGGCGAGCGATCTCGGCCGGATGGGAGCGATGGTGCGGGCCGCCGGCTGCGGACTGGTGGTGCCGCCGGCCGACGTCGCGGCACACGCGGCGGCGCTCGAGCGCCTGCTGGGCGATCCCGGGGAGGCGGGGCGCATGGGCGCCGCCGGCCGGGAGGCCTTCCTCGCGGGGCTCGGTTTCGAGGCCCAGGCGCGTGGCCTCACATCCCTCTACGCACAGTTGCTCGACGCGTGAGCCGGGTGCTCTACGTCTCGCAGTACTTCGTCACCTCCGGCCAGCCCGGCGGGGTGCGCCACTGGCAGCACACGCGCGCCCTGGCGCGAGCCGGGCACCGGGTGAGCGTGGTCACCTCCTACGTGCAGCACAAGGAGCGCACCGTCCCCGAGCGGTACGCGCGCCGGAAGATCGTGCACGAGGTCGAGGACGGGATGGACGTCTGGCGCACCTACTCGACGCCGGGGTACGGCCGCGACCTGCGCTCGCGCGTGGCCAGCTACGGCACGTTCGCGTGGTGGTCGGCGCTCGCGAGCCTGAGGACGCCGCGCCCGGACGTCGTGATCGCCTCCTCGCCGTCGCTGCCCGCCGCGGCGGCCGCGGCGGCACTCGCGCGGGTGCGGGGAGCGCGTTTCGTGCTGGAGGTGCGCGATCTGTGGCCCGACTCGGCGATCGCGATGGGCCTGGTCGGCGACCCCCGCATCATCGCGGTGTCGCGGCGGCTGGAGGCCTACTGCTACCGCCGCGCCGATCGCATCATCGCGCTCACCGAGGGCATCCGCGACGGCATCGTCGCGCACGGCGTGGCGCCTGCCCGGATCAGCCTCATCACCAACGGCGTCAACCTCGAGATACAGGACCAGGCCCCCGTGCCGCTTGCCGAGGGCGACTTCGTGGCGATGTACGTGGGCGCGCACGGCACCTACAGCTCCCTCGAGACGGTGCTCGACGCAGCCGAGCGGCTGCGAGGCGCGCCGGGCCTGAGGATCGTGCTGGTCGGCGGGGGAGACCGCAAGGCGTCGCTGGTGCACGATGCGGAGCGTCGTGGCCTCACCAACGTGACGTTCGTCGACGCGGTGCCCAAGCGGGAGGTCCCGTCCTGGCTGGCCCGCGCCGACGCCTGCCTGCTGCCCTACCAGGACAACCCGCTCTTCGCGGGGGCCCTGCCCAACAAGGCCTTCGACTATCTCGGCGCCGGGCGCCCGATCATCGCGGCCGCGCCCCGGGGGGAGCTGACCCGCATGGTCGAGGCCGCCGGATGCGGCATCGCGGTGCCCCCCGAGGATGGTTCGGCCCTCGCCGAGGCCATCCGCGGCCTGGCCGCCGATCGCGGCCGGGCCCGTGAGATGGGCGCCGCCGGGCACCGATACGCCCTCGAGCACTACGACCGGGTCGCGCTGGCGGCGCGTTTCGTATCGGTGGTGGAGTCGCTTGCCTGACGTCGCGACCCCCGTCGGCGGCGTCCTGAAGCGCGGCATCGACCTGCTCGTCGCCCTTCCGCTCGCGATCCTCCTGGCACCGGTCATGGTGGGCATCGCGATCTGGATCCGGCGCGACTCCCCCGGCCCGGCGCTCTTCCGCCAGGAGCGGATCGGATTCGCCGGGCGCCCCTTCACACTGCTCAAGTTCCGCAGCATGGTGGTCGGGGCCCAGGGCATGGGCGCCGGGCTGGCCGTCAGTGAGGGAGACGACCGCATCACGACCGCCGGGGAGATCCTCCGACGGCTGTCACTGGATGAGCTGCCCCAGCTGTGGAACATCGTGCGCGGCGATATGAGCCTCGTCGGGCCACGGCCGACGGTGGCGTCACAGGTGGCGCGCTACGACGACCGTCAGCGGCGGCGCCTGCTGGCCCGCCCGGGGCTGACCGGCCTGGCACAGGTCAGCGGCCGCACGGCCATCCCGTGGTCGGAGCGCATCGAGATGGACCTGACCTACGTCAACCGCTGGAGCATCCGCCGCGACCTCGCGATCCTGGCGCGCACGGTGCTGGTGGTGGTCCGGCGCGAGAGCACCTACAAGGGCCCGCGCGGCGGGTTCGACCTTCCATGACCCGGAGCGGCTGATGGCAGATGTGAACGTTCTCCTGACATGCGCCGGCCAGCGCGTGGACATCGTGCGCGCGTTCCGCGACGCGCTGGCGGAGGGGACCCACCGCGGGCGCGTGCTGGTGAGCGACCTCGACCCGCTCTCGCCCGCCCTGTTCGCGGCAGACGAGGCGGTCGAGCTGCCGCCGGTGGACGATCCCGGCTACGGCGCAGCCGTCGCAGAGGTCTGCCGGCGCGAGGGCGTGGGCGTGGTGCTGCCGCTCACCGATCTCGACCCCGTCGTGCTCGCCCACGCCGCACCGCAGATCCTGGAGGCCGGGGCGCATACCCTGGTGCCGCGGCCCGAGATCGCCCTGGGCTGCCAGGACAAGTGGGAGTGTCACCTGATGCTGCTCGAGCGCGGGCTGCCCTCGCCGCCGACCTGGCTGCCCGACGACGTCAACCCGGCCACGCTGCCCTATCCGGTGCTGTTGAAGCCGCGCATGGGCTTCGCCGGCCGCCACATCCACCGCTGCGCCAACGCCGCCGAGCTCGCCTTCTTCCGCGACTACAGCCCCGCCGAGAGCGTGGTGCAGCAGGCGCTGCCGGGCCTCGAGTTCAGCATCGACTGCCTCGGCGACGTGGACGGCGCGGCGCTGGGCGCGGTGCCGCGCTCGATGATCCAGAGCAAGGGCGGGGAGCAGATCAAGGGCGAGACCCTCGACGATCCCCAGCTCGTCGAACTCGGCGCGGCCGCCGTGGAGGGTCTCGGGCTCGTGGGTCCGAGCACCGTCCAGTGCTTCCGCGAGGAGGGTCGCGTGCTGGGCATCACCGATATCAACACCCGCTTCGGAGGGGCGTTCCCGCTGCCCCAGGCCGCCGGCGCGGGGTATCCGCGGGCGATCATCGGAATCGCCGCCGGCGAGCGGCCCACCTCCCAGCTCGGGGCCCATACGCCGGGAGTCGTGATGACCCGCTTCCTGGACCAGATCCTGCTCTCCCGGCAACCGACGGGGCTCGCCCCCCTCCCCCCCGTGCTCTAGGGTCCGCCGTCGTGGATCGGGAGATAACACTTCGGGACTATGGCCGCGTGCTCTGGAGCGGTCGCTGGCTGATCGTGGCGACGACCGTGGTGGCCGCCCTTGCCGGCCTGCTGCTCTCGTTCGCGAGCACGACCAAGTACACGGGGACGGCCGAGATCTTCGTGGGACAGGCGACCACCTCCTCCGGAACACCGGTGGCGACCCCCGGCACCAACCCGGGCACGGTGACCGAGGCGCTCGGCGGCGACGGCATCGTGGTACCGGTCGCCAAGGATCTGGGGGTCACCCCTGCCCACGTGCGCAGCAGCGTCACGCTGAGCGTCCCCAAGGCGCCGGGCGGGTCGATCGGCAACCAGCCGACGATCGTGACGATCAAGTGGACCGACACCACGCGGGACACCGCGCGCAAGGGCGCGAACGCCTACGCCCAGACCGTCTACCAGCGCTCGCAGGAGAGCTTCTCCGCGATCGTCAACAGCTACAAGCAGGCGGTCGCGACGCAGACCGCGGCGGCGACCCGGCTCGACGCCTCGCTCGCCACCTACCGCAGGCAGCTCTCGGCAGCCGGCAACGCCCAGGACCAAACGATCCTGCAAGCGCTCCTCAACAGCACCGGGCAGCAGTTCGACATCGTGACGAGCGACCTCGCCAGCCAGCGGCTGAGCCTGCTCAAGGAGCAGCAGTTCCAGCCCCAGATCATCTCGCTGGCGTCGAGCCCGTCGTCGACGGGGAGCGTCAACAGCCGCGCCCGCACGGTCCTCTTCGCGGCGGTCATCGGCTTCCTGGTGGGGATCATCGTCACCTTCATCTGGCGCGGCAGCCCGGCGGGACGTGCGGGTCGCGAGTAGGGGCGCCGCCGCGGCGGTCGCCTGCGTCGGCCTGCTGGTGGCCGGGTGCGGCGGCGGGGGCGGGGACGCCGCCTCCACCACGGCGGACCCCGGCGGCGCGGTGACCGTGACCGTGCTCAACGGCGACACCCGCCAACCCGTCTCCGGCGCGACCGTGGTGGGCACGCGCTCGGGGCAGGTGGTGGCCACCGTGACCTCGGGCGACGACGGCACGGCCGAGGTGCCCCAGGGCACGCGCCGGGTCACCGTCACCGCCGCGGGCTTCTCCGACGGAGCCCGCGCGGTGGGGTCGGCCCCGGTCAACGTCCCGGTCTTCGACCCGGATCTCCAGAGCCCCGAGTACGGCGGCGGACCGGCGCGCAACCGGTACGTGCCCGCCGTTGTGGCCCCGCTCCCCAGCGGAAACCCGGACTGGACCTTCGAGAGCCGTACGCTCATCGAGTTCCCGCCCGCGGTCGATGACGGCCTGCTCGTGTTCGGGGTCAACTCGGGGCGCGTCTACGGCCTGGACGCCGAGACTGGAGCCGTCCGTTGGGCGCGGCGCCAGAAAGGCGAGATCGCCTCGAGCCCGGCGATCTCCGGGAACCGCGTGTTTGTCAGCTCGATGGACGGAATGCTGTCCGCCTACGGGCTGGGAGGCACGCCGCGCTGGCAGTTCTCCACCGCGGGCAGCCCGATCGAGAGCTCGCCGCTGGTCATCGACGGGCGCGTCTTCGTCGGGGCGTGGAACGGGAAGCTGTACGCGGTCAACGCGGAGACCGGCACAGCCGACTGGACCTTCCAGGCCGCGGCCGACATCAAGGGCAGCGCCGCCCTGGCCGGCGGGTCCGTGGTCGTCGCCGACTACGCGGGCAACGTCTACGCCCTGGACCCCGCGACCGGCGCGGAGCGCTGGCGCTACTCGGGCGGCAAGCGCTTCTACGGCGGACCGGCCGTCAGCGGCACGACCCTGGTCATCGGCGACGTCGGCGGCGCGGTGGTCGCGCTGAACGTCAACACCGGGCGGGAACTGTGGCGTCACGCCACGAGCGGATACGTGTACTCGTCCCCCGCGATCGCCAAGGGGACCGTGTTCATCGGCTCCTACAGCGGCACGTTCGAGGCCCTCAGGCTGGCCGACGGCTCGTCGAAGTGGTCGTTCGACGCCGGCGAGCGCATCTCCGGCTCGGCGACAGTGGTCGGCGACGTGGTCTACACGGCGATCCTCGCCAAGCGGGGGACGCCGCCCAAGACCTTCGGGCTCGACACGGGCACGGGCGCGGTGCGGTTCACCGGGGATGACGGTCGCTACTCGCCCGCGGTCGCCGCGGGCGTGACCCTCTACCTGGTGGGGACCCGCGTCATCGATGCCTATCGCGACCCGACGCCGTAAGGCCGCCCTTTGGGCCGGTGCGGTCGTCCTGCTGCTGGTGGTGGGCGCCGGGATAGTGGGGTGGGGGTTCGCGCGCGGGTGGTTCGACCCGGGGAGCGTGCAGGGGACCTCCGCGGGATTCGAACCCGGTGACGCGCCCACGGCAGACGCCGGCTCGCGATCCTGGCCCGAATACGGCTTCGACGCCCGTCGCACGCGGGCCAACCCGCGGCTCGCCCTCGCGCCGCCCTTCGACACCGCCTGGAAATTCGACACCGGGTCGCTGGTGGAGTTCCCTCCGGTGATCGCCGACGGCCGCGTCGTCGTGGGCACCAACGCCGGACTCGCGATCGCCCTGGACGTCGCCACCGGTCGGGAGCGGTGGAGGGTGGCGCTGCGCGGGCGGGTGGCCTCCTCCCCCGCGCTGTCCGGCGACCTGGCGTTGTTCACCACGATCCGCGGCGACCTGATCGCGCTGCGCGCGGCCACAGGCGCCGAGGTCTGGCGGCGCAGGATCGGCTCGCCGGTTGAGTCCTCGCCCCTCGTGGTGGACGACACGGTGTTCATCGGGACGCTCGGCGAGCGGGTGATGCGGCTCGACGCCCGCACCGGAGGCGTGCTCTGGAGCGTCCCGGCCGGCGGGCAGGTCAAGGCGAGCCTCGCGGTCGCCGGCCCCAACGTCGTGGTGGGCGACTACGCCGGCCACGTCACGGCGTTCCGGCGCACCGACGGAAAGGTGATGTGGGACACGACGAGTCCCGGCGGCGCCCTGCGGGGCTCAGGGCGCTTCTACGGCGGTCCGGCGGTCGCCTATGGGCGCGTGTTCATCGGCAACATCAACGGCCGTGTGCTGGCTCTGGAACGCGACGGCGGGGCCATCGCCTGGGTGCGCGTGCTCGACGCCTACGTGTACGCCAGCCCCGCGATCTCCGGCCGGCTGGTCTACGTGGGCAGCTACGACCATCACCTCTACGCCCTCGACGCGGTGACCGGCGCGGTGCGCTGGAGTTTCGACGCGGGCGAGAGGATCTCGGGATCGGCGTCGGTGATCGGCGACGTCGTCTACGTCTCGACGCTCGCCAAGGACCCCTCGCAGGGGCGCACCTTCGGCCTGGACGCGGCCACCGGCAGGCGCCTCCTGACCTTTCCCGACGGCCGCTACAGCCCCGCCGTGGGCGTCGATGGGATCCTCGTGATGACCGGAGTGCGGACCCTGTACGGCCTGACGCCGCGATGAGCGTCGGGCGCCTCGCCCGCGCCGCGGCGATCGTGGCCATATTCGGATTCGTCTCGCGCCTGCTGGGATTCGCCCGGGAGATCGTCCTGGCCGCGTCGTTCGGCGCATCGGGGGCGACGGACGCGTTCGTCAACTCGCTCCTGATCGTCAACTCGATCGCGGCGATCCTCCTCTACACCCTCGTGACGCTGATCATCCCGGTCTTCCAGCGCGAGCGGGCCAATCGCGGCGAGCAAAGCGCGTGGCGTCTGGTGAGCGCGCTCGCGGTCTGGACCGGGGTTTTCCTGGTGGCGCTCTCCACCGTCGTCGCGGTGTGGCCCGAGGCCTTCGCGGCCCTCTTCCAGCTGGATCCGACGCGCGAGGCCAAGACCGCCGAGCTGATCCGCATCATGGCGCCGGCCCTGGCACTGCAGGGCTTCTCGGCGATCTTCACGGCGATGCTCCAGATCCATGGCCGGTTCGCCGGTCCCGCGGCCGTGGGCGTGGCGTTCAACTTCGGCATCATCCTGGGCGTCATCGCCGGACGGGGCTCGATCGGCATCGAGGCCGCCGGCTGGGGCGTGGTGATCGGTGCCACCCTCCAGGTGCTGCTCCAGCTGCCCCAGTTCTGGCGCCTGCTGCGCGAGGCCCGCGCCCGCCCCGCGCTGACCCATCCCGGGCTCGGGGCGGTCGGCCTGCTGGCGATCCCCGTCATCGGAGCCTCGGTGCTCCAGCAGATCAACAACTTCACCGACAAGCTCTTCGCATCCAGCCTCGAGGCCGGGCGCGTCTCGGCCCTCAGCTTCGCCAACGCCCTCGGACAGGCGCCGCGGGTGGCCCTGCTGCTGCCCCTGCTGACGCCGCTCTTCCCCCTGATCGCCCGCCTGATCTCCGACGGGCGCGAGGGCGAGGCGCTCAACGCGTTCCGGCGCGTCGCCGGGCTGCTCACGCTGATGTCGATCCCGATGTTGGTCTTCCTGTCGATCTACTCGCAGGAGACGGCGCAACTCGCGTTCGGGCGGGGAAAGTGCGGCCAGGGCTGCGTGGACCAGATCAGCGCGCCCCTCGCGTTCTACGCACTCTCCATGTGGCCGGCCTTCGTCGGGGCCCTGCTCAATCGCACCCTCTCGGCCGCCAACCGTCAGCGCGACATCCTCTGGACCACGATCAGCACCGTCGTCATCACGATCGGCTTCGACCTCGTCCTGCTCGGACCGATGGAGCAGTCGGGCCTCGCGCTGGCATCCACGATCGGCGTCTACGCCAACGCGATGGCCCTCCTGTGGTGCCTGCGCCTGCACTTCCCATCGCTGTCCATCGCGGCGCTCGGACGGCGCCAGGCGAGGGTCCTGATCGCCGGCGCGGCCTCCGCGGTGACCGCGGTGGTCCTCAACCTGGCGTGGCCGACCGAGGGCCTGAGCTCCCGCGGCATGATCATCCCCCTCGCCATAAAGGTCCTCGCCGCCCTGGCGGTCTACGTCGTCGTGGCGCGCGCGATCGCGAGCGACGAACTGGCCGAGGGGCGTCGCGTCGTCCGCGCCCTGGTGGCACGCGACAGGCCCGCTCGCTAGGCTGCGCGTGATGCCGACCTCTGTCGTCACCGGAGGCGCCGGCTTCCTCGGATCCCACCTCTGCGATCGTCTGCTCACGACAGGCCATCGCGTGATCTGCGTCGACAACCTCGACACCGGCACGCTCGAGAACATCGAGCACATCCGCCAGCCGGCGTTCCGGTTCCTCCAGCACGACCTGATCGAGCACGTGGAGATCGACGAGCCGGTGGACTACGTCTTCCACCTCGCCTCTCCGGCGAGCCCGATCGACTACCTGCGCCTGCCGCTGCACACCCTGAAGGTGGGGTCGTACGGCACGCACAACGCGCTGGGCCTCGCCAAGCGGCATCGCGCGGCATTCCTGCTCGCCTCCACCAGCGAGGTCTACGGCGACCCCCAGGAGCACCCCCAGAGGGAGGGCTATTGGGGACACGTCAACCCCATCGGCCCGCGGGGCGTGTACGACGAGGCCAAGCGCTACGCCGAGGCACTCACCATGGCGTACCACCGCCAGCAGGGCGTCAACACCCACATCGTGCGCATCTTCAACACGTACGGACCGCGCATGCGGCCGCACGACGGGCGGGCGATCCCGACGTTTCTGCGCCAGGCCCTGCAGAACCTCCCGATAACGGTCTTCGGCGAGGGCGGCCAGACGCGGTCGTTCTGCTTCGTCTCGGACCTGATCGAGGGGTTCCTGCGGCTGATCGAGAGCGACCACCACGAGCCGGTCAACATCGGCAACCCGGGTGAGTTCACCATCCTGGAGCTCGCCGAGACGATCATCCGACTCACGGGCAGCCGCTCGACGATCGTGCACGACGCCCTGCCCGAGGACGACCCCACCGTGCGCCGGCCGGACATCACCCTGGCGCAGAACCTGCTGGGCTGGAGTCCCACGATCGAGCTCGAGGAGGGCCTGGGCCTGACGCTGGCCGCCATGGGTCGGGAGCTCCCGGTCGCCGACTGAAACCTCCGCCGTCGCGGCGCGCGGGCTGGTCAAGCGGTACGGGGACTTCACCGCCGTCGATGGCATCGATCTGGACATCGCGCCGGGCGAGTGCTTCGGCTTTCTGGGGCCCAACGGCGCGGGCAAGACCACGACGATGCGGATGCTCTCCAGCCTTGCGCCCCGCGATGCCGGCGATCTGCGGGTGCTCGGCATCGACCCCCGCGACGACCCGCGCGCGCTCAAGCGCCGCCTCGGCGTGGTCGCCCAGGAGACCACGCTCGACCTGGAGCTCACGGTGCGCGAGAACCTGCTCGTCTACGCGCGCTACTTCGACATCCCCCGCGGCGAGGCGCGCGCCCGGACGATCGACCTGCTCGGCCTGATGACGCTCTCCGACCGGGCCGACGACCAGGTCGACGAGCTCTCGGGCGGCATGCGCCGACGCCTCCAGATCGCCCGCGCCCTGATCAACCGCCCCAGCCTGGTCCTGCTGGACGAGCCGACGACCGGGCTCGACCCCCAGGCGCGCCACGCGGTGTGGGAGCGCCTGCGCCTCCTGAGGAGCGAGGGCGCCACGCTGGCGCTGACCACGCATTACATGGACGAGGCCTCCCAGCTGTGCGACCGGCTCGTGATCATGGACCAGGGGCGCATCGTGCGGACCGGGCGCCCGGCCGAGCTGGTGGCCCACGAGGTGGGCCGCGAGGTGCTGGAGCTGCGCGTCGAGCCGGCCGAGATGCCCGCGCTGCTGGCCGAGATCGGCGACGGCGCCCGGGCGCACGAGATCGACGGAGACCTAGTCCTGCTGTTCACCGACGACGCGGAGGCCCTGCATGCCCGGGCCCGGGCCTCGGACGTGGCGGTCACGCTCCAATCGGCGCGGCCCGCCGGGCTGGAGGACGTCTTCCTGCGCCTCACGGGCCGTCGCCTGCGCGACTGACCCGAGCCGGCTCAGACCGGGGTTGAGGGGCTCTCGTCGTCGTCGGTGAACCACGCGCCCCGGGTCCACACGGACGGGCGGCCGAACTTCTGGGCGAGCAGGACGCCGAGCCCGTAGAGCAGGATCTGGGGGACCATCAGCAGCAGCATGCTGAACGGGTCGCCGCCGGGCAGCACCGCCGCGAGGGCCGCGATCACCACCAGCGCGATCCGCCACTGCTTGATGTACACGCTCGCGCTCGCAAGGCCCATGCGGGCGAAGGCGAGCATCGCGATCGGCACCTCGAACATCAGGCCGCCGGCCAGCATCAGGCTGGTGGCGAACCCGAAGTACTCACCCGCGCGCACCTCGGTCTGGAAGGTGCCGTCACCGAAGTTCAGCAGGAACTGCAGGGCCACCGGCAGGACGACGTAGAAGGTGAAGGCGACGCCCGCCACGAACAGCGCGGCCACCGAGCCCACGATCGCGAGGATCTTGCGGCGCGACTGATCCTCCACCGCCGGGATCACGAAGGCGTAGGCCTGGTAGAGCCAGACCGGCAGGGAGGCCAGGATCGCGGCCCAAAAGCACACCTTGAGCGTCGTGAAGAAGGGCTCGGTGGGCGACAACGTGATCAGCCCGGACTCCTGATATCGCTCCGGGAGCGGCTTCTCGAGGAAGGTGATCAGCTGGTCATGGAAGGCGTAGGCGACGCCGAAGGCCACGATCAGGGTCAGGCCGGAGACGATCAGCCGGTTGCGGAGCTCGTCGAGATGGTCGACGACGCTCAGCCGGTCCTCGCGCCCGGCGCGGGTGAGGCGCCGGTCCCCTAGGAAGCCCATCTGTGGCGGCTGCCCGGCGAAGCTACGTCAGGCGTCGGTCGATCGCGGGGGCGTGTCGCCGGGAACGACCACGCCCTCGAGCACATCGTCGTCGGACTCGTCCGCGACCGTCGAGCTCACGGTCGTCGTCGTGGACTCGGTGCTCGACGCCGTGGCGGCGGGAGCGGCGGGGGTCGGCGGCGCCGGTGGGGGAGCCGGTTCGTCGTCGGTGATCGCGGTCTTGAACTCGCGGATCCCCCGGCCGATCGACTTGCCCATCTCGGGCAGACGCTTCGGCCCGAACACGAGAAGCGCGATCACCAGGACGATCAGGATCTGAATGGGAGAGATGTCGAACATGTGGCTTCCTCGCTCCGGGAGGACTTCATGGTAGACGTGCCGGCCGGACGCGGCCACCCGCCCCGACCGCCGCGACCGCGGGGTTGGTACGGTGGTCGCCGATGTCCGACCCCGCCGCCGATGCCGTCGTCCGCCAGATGCGGGACGCCATCATCGATACGGACCTCAAGCTGCTCCAGACCATCAACGCGCGCATCGAGCTGGTGAAGCGGCTTCGCACCTACAAGCGCTCACAGGGGATGGACTTCGTGGATCCCGCCCGAGAGGAGTGGCTCCACACCTATCTCCAGGGCGCGAACCGCGGCCCGCTGAGCGCCGAGGGGCTCCACGAGATCTACGGGCACCTGCTCGACCTGACCAAGAGCGAGACCCGGGAGGACGCGCCGCGGGCGTGAGCCGCGGTCAGCCGTCGGGCAGGAAATCCTCCGGGCTGACCTCGTCGAGGAACTCCTTGAACTTCTCGACCACCTCGTCGGTGTCCTCGACCTCGTGCTCGAACTCGATGCCGCTCTCCTCGATCACCTTGTCGGCGGCGAAGATCGGCGCGTTGCTCCGCACGGCCAGCGCGAGGGCGTCGCTGGGACGGGAGTCGATCTCGATCTCCGACGTCGCCGCGCGCAGCGTGATCAGCGCGTAGAAGGTGTTCTCGCGCAGTTCCGTGACCGTGATCTTGGCGATCTCCGCGCTCAGCTCGGCCACCACGTCGGTCAGCAGGTCGTGGGTCATCGGCCGCGGGGTCTCGGCGCCCTGCAATTTCATCAGGATGGCCGCCGCCTCGGCGTGTCCGATCCAGATCGGCAGGAACTTGTTGCCCGAGACGGTCTTCAACAGCACGATCGGCTGCTTGCCGACCATGTCGAAGCTCACTCCGTAGATCACCATTTCCTGCATGGCGCGCCCTGCTTTCGTGAGAACGGCGGACGTCGCGAAGGGGCCATTATAGGCCCGGGGGGGCCGGCCGCCCCCGGGCGTGCGAACGCTCCTTGGTCATCCCTCCACGGGGTTGATACCCTGCCGCGACCCGCATGGGCGGGGGCGATTAGCTCAGGCGGTTAGAGCGCATCTCTGATAAGGATGAGGTCCCTGGTTCGAGTCCAGGATCGCCCATTTCTCCGCCGGCCGGCCCGGCCGCGCGGCATGTGAGGGTGGGATCGTCCGTGAGTGCTGGACGTGAGCAGACGCAGATCGACGGCCAGAGGCGCATCAGCTGCCTCGTGGCCGATGATCACGCGATCGTGCGCGAGGGCCTGCGTCGCGTCCTCTCCCAGATGGACGACATGATCGTGGTCGGCGAGGCGTCCTCGGGGGAGGCCGCCCTGGAGCTGGTCGCGCGCCGGCGGCCCGAGGTGGTGCTGATGGACGCGCGCATGCCGGGCATCGGGGGCGTCGCCGCCGCGCAGGCCATCGCGCTGGAGCACCGCGACGTGCGCGTGGTGATGTTCACCGCCCACGCCGAGCAGGACCTTCTCTGGGAAGCCCTCGACGCGGGCGCCCAGGGCTTCGTGCTCAAGGACTCCGATAGCGCGGCCCTGGTTGGCGCCATCCGCCAGGTCGTGGCCGGCGACCCCTACGTCGATCCCCGCCTGGCGCCGGACTTCCTGCGCCAGCTCGCCCGGCCGCGCTCCGGCGGCATCCTCAGCGCGCGCGAGCGGGAGATCCTGCAGATGCTGGCCGACGGCCACTCGAACCGCGAGGTCTCCGAGGCGCTGGTCGTGAGCGTCGAAACGGTGAAGACCCACGTGAAGCACATCCTCGCGAAGCTCGAGGCGGAGCACCGCACCCAGGCGGTCGCCATCGGCATCCGCCAGGCCCTCATCCACTGAGCTCGCCGGGAGAGCCCGTGACCGGGCGACGCAGCGATGCACGGGGGGTGGTGCTGGAGATCCTGGATCAGCTCGGGTCCGGTCCGGACCCGGCGGCGAGCATCGAGCCCGCGTTGGAGATCGCCCTCGACCGCCTGACGGCTGCGGTGGGCGCGCGCGTGGGGGCGGTCTACGTCGACGACCGCGCGTCGCGGGGGCTGGCACTGCGCTGTCGCCGTCCCGCGGACGCCGCCGACCAGGACCGGGTCGCGGGCGAGATCGCCGCGCGTCGCACCCCCGCCGTGATCGCGGCGCTGCGGTCGGGGGTCGCGGTCGACGACGAGAGCCCGGCGGGCGCCGAGATGGTGCTGCTCGGCCTCGCGGACGGGCTGGTGGTACCGTCGCGAATCGCAGGGACGACGGTGGGCGCGGTGGGCGTCGCCTTCGCCGAGGGCCACCGGCCAACAGGCGACGACCGCGCGGCGGTTCGCGCCGTGGCGCAGATTCTCGCCCTCTGGGTGCGCAACGCCCAGCTGGTCGCGGGTCTGCGCGACCGGGTGCGCGAGCTCGACCGCCAGGCGCTCCAGCTGGAGGCGCTCACCCAGATCGCGCGCCGGGTCGCCGGGTCGCTGGACGAGGGCGAGGCCCACCGGGTGATCGTGTCCGAGGCGCGTGCGCTCGTGCTGGCCGACTCCGCGACGCTGATCGTGCCCGACGGGCATGGCGGCACGGTCGTGGCCGCCCACGACGGCTCCGCGGCCGGCGACGAGGACCTCCCCGAGCTGGCGGCTCTTGTGGCCGCGGGCGGGACGGCCAGCGAGGGACGACGGGCCATGGTGGTGCTTCCGCGCTCGGAGTCGGGTGGCGCAGCGTCGACGGACGACGGTCTCATCATCGTGCGGCGCGACCGGCCCGGTGAGTTCGACGAGGACGACCTCGAGCGCCTGCGCGGCCTGGCCGATCAGGCCGCGGTGGCGATGGCCAACGCGCGGCTGCTCACGGACCTGCGCCGGGAGCAGCAGACCCGCCGGACCCTCGCGGCGGCGATCGTCCTCGCCCAGGAACAGGAGCGCCGCAGAGTGGCGGAGAGCCTGCACGACGGGCCGGTGCAGGAGCTGGTGGGGGTCGGCCTGATGCTCGACGCCCTCTCCACCGACCTGGGCGGCGAGTCACCCGCCGCGGCGGCCGACGTGGACCGAGCGGCGGCGGCGGCGCGCGAGGCCGTGCGCGCCCTGCGCCGCGCGATCGCCGACCTGCACCCCCTCGCCCTCGAGGAACTCGGTTTCGCCGCGGCGACGCGGTCGCTGGTCGAGCGCCTGGAGTGGCGGGGCGTGGAGGTCTCGCTCGAGGTGGCCGACGCCGACGCACTCTCCGAGACTCAGCGGGCCGTGGCGTTCCGCATCGTTCAGGAGGCCGTCGCCAATGTGTGGCGCCACGCCGACCCCACCCGCGTCGGCATCAGCGCGCGCGCCCAGGAGGGGGCCGTCGTGATCGAGGTCACCGACGACGGGCGCGGATTCGATCCGGACGATCCGCGCCCCGGCGTCGCCGAGGGCCACCTGGGCCTGGCCGCCGTGGAGGAGCGCGCCGCGCTGGCCGGCGGCGAGCTCACCATCGCGTCGGCGGAGGGCCGGGGCACCACCATCCGGCTCGTGCTGCCGGCGGAGGGCTACTGACCGACGCTCAGCGGGAGAGGCGCGCCAGGGCGTCGAGGAGGGCGTCGTCGTCGGCGAAACGGAGCTCCACGGTCACCTCGCCGCGTTGGCCGGTGCGCACGCGCACGGGGGTGTCGAAGGCCACGCCGAATGCCTCCAGGGCCGCGTCGCCGAGCGGCGTGGGCTCGGGGCCGGGCCGCCGGGCGGCCATTGCCGCTCCGCTCTCGCGTCGGGCGAGTTCCTCGGTGGCGCGCACCGAAAGTCCCTCGGCGATCACCCGCTCGGCCACGCGCGTGCGGCGAGCGGGGCCGTCGGCCATCAGAATCGCGCGGCCATGGCCCTCGGTGAGCTCGCCGGCGGCGATGGACGCCTGAACCCCCTCGGGCAGTTCCAGCAGACGCACCAGGTTGGAGATCGCCGGGCGGCTGCGGCCAAGTCGCTCGGCCAGCTGGCCGTGGCTCTGACCGAAGTCCTCGATCAGGCAGGCGCACGCCTGGGCGACCTCGATCGCGCTCAGATCCTCGCGCACCACGTTCTCGACGAGGGCGAGCTCGAGCCGCTCACGAGCGTCAACTTCGCGGATGACGGCCGGGATCCGCTCGAGTCCCGCGAGGCCGGCAGCCCTCCAGCGACGCTCCCCGGCGATCAACTGGTGGCGCCCATCGGCGTCCGCGGGCGCGACCACGACGGGCTGCAGAACGCCGGCCGCCCGCAGCGACGCGGCCAGGGCCTCGAGCGCCGCGGGCTCGATCGTCGCGCGGGGCTGGTCGGGGTTCGGCGAGATGGCGGCCAGCGGCAGCTCGACCAGCGCCGCCCCGGGGGACGTCGCGGCGACCACGTCGCCCTCACCGAGCAGTGAGGCCAGGCCGCGGCCGAGGCCGCGGCGATCACGGGAAGCAGGCTCAGCCACGGGCGGCGACCTCCTTGGCGGCCTCGAAGTAGGCGTCGGCCCCCGCGCAGTGCGGGTCGTACCGGATCGCGGGCTCCCCGTATGAGGGGGCCTCGGCCAGGCGCACGTTACGCGGCACGACGGTACGGAAGGCGAGCTGGGGGAAATGCCGGCGGACCTCACCGATCACGTCGCCGCTCACGCGCGTCCGGGAATCGTGCATGGTCATCAGCATGCCGGTCACCCGCAGACCCGGGTTGAGCCGGGACTGGACGGCCGTCACGGTCTCCATCAGCCGCGACAGCCCCTCCAGCGCGTAGTACTCGCACTGCACCGGCACGATCAGGCGATCGGCGGCCGCCAGGGCGTTGATGGTCAGCAGGTCCAGGGACGGCGGGCAGTCGAGGAAGACGTACTGGTACGTCTCGCGCGCCGGCTGCAGCGCCCGTGCCAGGAGCCGTTCCCGGCCGTCACGGCCCGGCAGTTCGACGGCGGCCCCCGCCAGATCCGAGGAGGAGGGCACCAGGTCGAGGTTGGCGACCCTGGTCGAGACCACCACATCGGCGACGGGCACACCGTCGAGGAGCACGTCGGCCGTCGTCGGACGGTCGCGTCCCGACACGCCCAGGCCCCCGGTGGCGTTGGCCTGGGGATCGACGTCCACGAGCAACACCCGCGACCCCGCCTCGGCCAGGCATGCCGCGAGGTTGACCGCGGTGGTGGTCTTGCCGACCCCGCCCTTCTGGTTGGCAACGGCATAGATCACGCGCGGGCACCCCCGAGAGGCCGTTTCGCGGCGCGGCCGGGCCGGCGCGGGAACCGCGCGGGCGTGGGCGCCACCTTGGCGAAGACGTGCAGTCGGCGCCGGGCGCCGGGGAAGGGCGTGGACGCGACGGGATCGTGCGGCGCGAGGCCCAGCTCGTCGGCCGCGCGCGCCCCCGCCGCCTCGAGCTCGGGGTCGGAATCGTCTCCCCTCCAGGCGACGACGGCTCCCCCCACGGCGACGAGCGGGGCGGCGAGCTCGAGCGCCACCGGCAGCGGCCCGAGCGCGCGCATCGTCGCAAGCGGAAAGGTCTCTCGCTCGGTGACGGCCAGATGCTCGGAGCGATCGGACACGACCCGCACATTAGGGATCGCAGCGGACGCGCGGCGCAGCCAATCCGCCTTGCGGCCCTCGCTCTCGACCAGCGTCACCTCCATCTCGGGACGCGCGATCGCGAGGGCCAATCCGGGGAAACCCGCGCCGCTGCCGATGTCCACGCACGCCGTCGCGGCGTTCACCTCGGGCAGCGCGAGTCCCGCGAGGCTGTCGGCCAGGTGCCGGTCCACGCCCTCCTCCACACCGGTGATGGCGGTCAGGTTCTGCGGTTCGCCGGCGATCCGGCCGAGCAGCTCCACGAGCGCCCCGGCGGTGCGACGATCCAGGGCGAGTCCCATCCGGGCGGCCCGGGTCAGCAGCAGTTCGATCGGCCCGCCGGTTTCACGTGAAACCGGTTCGCCTGAGCCCTCTGTTTCACGTGAAACCGAGGGCGTGCCGCTCACTCCGCCGGCTCGACGATGATCCGGCGGCGAGGTTCCTCCCCCTCGCTCCGGGTCACCACCTCCGACCGGTCCTTCAGCGCCATGTGGACGATGCGGCGGTCATGCGGGGTCATCGCGTCGAGCTCGATCTCCTCGCCGTGCTCCACGGCCTCCCGCGCCGCCTGGTCGGCCAGCTGCTCGAGAGCGGCAGCTCGACGGGCGCGGTAACCATCGGCGTCGAGGGTCACCCGGCGTCGTGCGCCGCCCTCGGCGCGGGTGGCGATCTGGGCCAGCAGGTACTGGAGCGCGTCGATGGTCTCGCCACCGCGGCCGACCAGGGCGGATGTGCCCTCGCCGTTGACGGTCACATCCAGGTCGTGCTCGCCCTCGCCCACGGCCACGACGACGCGCGCGGTCAGACCCATGCCCGCGACCACCGCCTCGAGGGTCTCCGCCACCGCCGCGGCGCCCGGACCCGCCGCCGTCACCTCGGTAACCCCCACCTCGCCACCTCCGGTCAACGCTTCTTCTTCTTCTTGGAGCGCGTGCTGCCGGCCGGGCGCGAGCCCTTGGCCACGCCCTTGGGCTTCGACCGCGGCTGACGTCGCTGCGAACCCGAGCCGTTCGACCCGCGGGGCGCTTTGGCCGCGGCGGGCTCGGGCGCGTCGGTCGCGTCGGGGGCATCCGTCGCGTCGGGAGCGTCCAACGCCTCGAGAGCGTCGGGCGCCGCGTCCGTGTCCGGAGCGTCCACGGCCACGACCGGCTCGCCGGACTCGTCGGCCTGGGCGCCGTTGCGGCGCTTGCGCGGCGACGTGCGCGTCGGGGGCGCGGCCTCGGCCGCGTCGTCGTCGTCCTCCCCGTCGCCCTTCGGCGTTGTCCGCGAGCCGCTCTTGGCCTGGGTCGCGTTGAACTTGGCCACCTCGTCGGGATTGGCCAGGTGCAGGCCGATCCGGTGTCGCATCACCAGTTGCTGACCCGCGGTCCAGAGGTTGGTCGTCATCCAGTAGAGGACCAAGCCGGCCGGGACGGGGAACTGGTAGACGAAGAACACGACCAGCAGCGGCAGGAAGCGCATCAAGCGCCGCTGATTCTCGGGCATGTTCGGGGTGAAGGAGAGCTCGGTCGAGAGAAGCTGCGACAGCGCGTAGATCAACAGGAGGACGTAGACGCCCCACCCGATGCTGGTGAAATCGACGCGCACGTCGTTCACGAGCCACATGAAGGAGAGGGACCCACCGCTGACCGTCGCGTCCTTGGCGAAGCTCTTGAGGACGTAGTAGAGCGCGATGAAGATCGGGATCTGTGCGACGAGCGGCAGGCAGGACGCGAACGGGTTGATCTCGTTCTGCTTGTAGAACGCCATCGTCTCCTCTTGGAGCTTCTGGCGGTTCCCCTTGTACTTGCGCTGCAGCTCCTTCAGCTGCGGCGCCACCATCTGCATGCTCCGCATCGACGAGTACTGCTTGATCACCAGCGGCAGCATCGCCGTGCGCACGAGCATGGTGAGCACCACGATCGACCACCCATACGTGAGGTGGCAGTTCTGGTGCAGGAAGTCGAGGATCCCGCGGAGCGGATCCTCCAGGAGCTTGAGCGGATTCACGAGCGGAACACCCGCTGATCGTGGGCGTAGTCGACGCCGCCGTGGCTCCACGGGTTGCAGCGCAGGATGCGCCAGACGGCCAGCACCACGCCCCGCGCGGCCCCGAACTCCCGAATCGCGTCCACCGCGTACGCCGAGCACGTGGGGTGGTACTTGCAGCGGCGGGGGATGAGGGGCGAGATCGCGCGCTGGTAGGCACGGATCGGCGCGATCAGGACGGCCTTCACGGGGCCTTCTCCGACGGGGGGCGCGTCACGCGCTCCGCCAACTCGGCCAGCCGGGCGCCGAGCGCTTCGGAGCCGCGCTCCTCCAGGTACTCCGCCGAGCCGGGCCGGGCGATCACCACGACGTCCAGGCCGCCCGGCAACCCGGGCACCAGGCCGGCGAACTGCTCGCGGAGCACGCGCTTCACGCGATTGCGCTCCACCGCTCCACCGACCTTGCGGGACACGGACAGGCCCAACCGCGCCGGGGCATCGGCGGGACGGTCGTCCCGGGAGAAGGCATAGACGACGAGGTGGCGATTCGCGGCAGAGCGCCCGCGCCGATAGACCGCATCGAAATCCCCCGAGCGGGTGATCCGGGCGCGGCGCCGCGGGGCGGTGCCGGCGTCGGTCACTCAGGCCGACAGTCGCGCACGGCCCTTCGACCGGCGGCGCTTGAGCACCGCACGGCCCGCTCGGGTGCTCATGCGCACCCGAAAGCCATGCGTCTTCTTACGCTTGCGCTTATTGGGCTGGTAGGTCCGCTTCACGCGCGCCGCACTCCTCGTCCGCGTCGATGCCGAAGCATCCGAAATCCGGGCGGGCCACACCCGCCGCGGGATGGAGGAGCATAGCAAAGGCATCCGGGCCGGCTGAGCCCCCGCCGAGAGGCCGGGGTACCCGCGCGCGGGGGGCCGATCTTTCGCGCTCGGCCATTCTCCACATGTGTGGAGACACCTGGGGAGAGATCGTGAGATGCCGCTCCGCCAAAGGGATCCGTGCACGGCGTGTGACACCGCCCGACGGGCCCGTCACTCGATTTCGCCGCTCAGTCGATGCTTTGTTCTCCACAGGGAGTCCTGGGACCTTTCGGAGCACGGGGGCGCACGGTTAGAGTGCCCGCCCCTCCACCGGAAATTGATGTCCTCACACCTCGCCCTCCCCACGCCGATCACCTCCGCCCGCGGTGCCCTGCCCGACGTGGTGAGCGCGCGGCTGGCCGTCTACTCCGATCCGGCGGAGGCACCTCACGTCGAGGACTTCGCCGACGCCGACCCGGTCGCCCTGATCGAGGACCTGTGCGACGCGGTCGATGAGCGCTCGCCGCTTCCCGGTCCGGCCGTGCGCGAACTGGTGGAGAACCTGGTGCACGCGGATTTCCGTGACGCGGTGGTGAGCCTGTTCGACGCCGGCCACTCACTTCGCGTCAGCGACCACGGGCCGGGGATCTGCGACCCGCAGCGCGCCCTGCTCCCGGGCGTCACGTCCGCGGGCCCCGAGGCCCGGGCGATCGTCCGCGGCGTGGGCAGCGGCCTGCCGCTCGCCCACCGGATGATGGCGGCGGCGGGCGGGCGTCTCGAGATCGACGACAACCTCGGCGGCGGGACCACCGTCACCCTGGTGTCGCCGGCGCCCGAGACCATCGCGATCCCGCCGCAGGCGTGCTCGGACCTCGCGCGCACCATCCTCGCCCTCCTCCTCGAGGTCGGCAGCGCCGCACCTCAGAGCCTCTCCGCTGAGCTCGGCCGTTCGCGCGCCGAGTGCGGACGCGAGCTCACACTGCTCCAGCACCGCGGCCTGGTCGCGCGTGAGCCCTCCGGCCGTCGCCGCCTCACCGACGCGGGCACCTCGCTCGTCGCGACGCTCTTCTAGCTCTGCCGAACTCCCCCGTCCTCGTCCTCCCGACCCACCCGATGGAGCCTCGGTAATGCCCCCAGCCACCGCCCCAGCCACTGAGCGCGACGCCGTCTGGAGCGAGGTACGCGAGAAGCTGCGCGAAACCCTCAACAGCCAGACCTACAAGTTCGCCTTCGCGGGCGCGCGTCCGGTGAGCCTCGACGACGATCGGGTGGTGCTCGCGGTCGACACCGAGCTGCTGCGCTCCTGGATCTGCCAGCGCTACCTGCCTCTGATCCGCGACGCCCTCTTCGAAGTGCGCAATGCGGATCTCGAGGTCGAGATCGTCGTCGACCCCAGCGCGGCCGCCTCGGAGGAGAGCGCCGCGAACACGGATCGCGCAGATGTCGAGTCACCGCGCGCGCCGATGACGGCGCTGCCCGCCCGGCGCACCATCGGGCTCCAGCCGCGCTTCACCTTCGAGGCCTTCGTCACCGGGCCATCCAACCGCTTCGCCCAGGCGGCGGCCCTCGCCGTCGCCGAGGCCCCGGCTCGGGCCTACAACCCCTTCTTCATCTACGGCGGGGTCGGGCTGGGCAAGACCCACCTGCTGCACGCGATCGGCCACTTCGTGACGGCCAACCACCCGGAGCTCTCGCTCACCTACGTCTCGGTGGAGACCTTCACCAACGAGTTCATCAACGCGCTGCGCGACGGCGGCATCCGCTCGTTCAAGGACCGCTACCGCAGCACGGACATCCTCCTGATCGACGACATCCAGTCGCTCCAGGGTCGCGAGCAGACCCAGGAGGAGTTCTTCCACACGTTCAACGCCCTACACGACAGCGGCAAGCAGATCGTGATCTCCTCGGATCGTCCCCCCAAGGCGATCGCCACCCTCGAGGACCGGCTCCGCAGCCGCTTCGAGATGGGCCTCATCACCGACGTGCAGCCCCCGGACGTGGAGACGCGCATCGCCATCCTCCAGAAGCGGGTGCGGGCCGACCGGTACGAGATCCACGATCCCGAGGTGCTCCCCTTCATCGCGGGCCGGGTCTCGACCAACGTGCGGGCGCTCGAGGGCGCGCTGACCCGGGTCGTCGCCCACGGCTCCATCTCCGGGCGGCGCATCACCGTCGAGCTGGCCCAGGAGGTCCTCGAGGACCTCTTCCCGGCCGGCGAGGGCGTGCTCAGCATCGAGGTCATCCAGGGCGAGGTGTGTCGCTACTACGGCGTGACCCTCGGCGAGATGACCGGCGACAAGCGCACGCGCCGCATCGTGCGGCCCCGCCAGGTGGCCATGTACCTCAGCCGCGAGCTCACCGACGCGTCCCTGCCGGCCATCGGGCGTTCCTTCGGAGGACGCGACCACACGACGGTCATGTACGCCGTGCAGAAGGTGACCACCCAGATGGGCGGCGAGGGCGACATGCTGACCGACGTCGGGGCCCTGACCAGCCGTCTCACCGGCCGGCGCTCGCCGTCCTGAGGTGGGACGAACCGGTGGACCGGCGGCGCCACCACTCCCCAGACTCCCCCACCCGGTGTCAGGCGGGCCGCAGCCCTGTGGACACCTGGGGATGGATCCTGGCCCGCCGCGCGTTTCGCCCACGGCTGATTTGACAGGGTGACAGTGCTGATTTCCAGGCACTTCGTGCCCCGTCCACCGTCTCCACACGACCTATGACGGTGATGGCCCTGAAACCCCTTTCTTCTTTCTCTTCACTACAGGGCACCGCCTGTTGGTGGAGAGTTCCCGCACGCCCCCGCCGCAGTCGCTAGGGTCGCTCGATGCGCCTCATCTCTCCGAAGGAAGAGCTCGCGAGCAAGCTCGCGATGGCCGGACGTGCGGCGTCCGCCAAGAGCACGATCCAGATCCTGTCGCACATCCTCCTGAGGGCGGAGGCCGGCCGGGTGGAGCTCGCGGCGACGGACATGGAGCTCTCACTGCGGGTTCCGCTGGACGCCACCGTGGAGGAGCCGGGCGCCGTGGTGCTGCCCCGCCTGGCGGCGGACATCGTGCGCACGATGGCCGACGGCCCCATATCGCTCGAGCATCGCGCCAACGAGGGCGTCGTCGGCGTGTCGGGCGGCGGATCCTCGTTCGCGCTCAACTGCCTCCAGGCCCACGACTTCCCCGAGCTCCCCGCCGATGAGGGGCAGGGCCTCTCCGTGCCGTCGGGCCCGCTGGTCGAGGCGATCGATCGCGTGGCCCGCGCGGCCTCCCGTGACGAGACGCGACCGGTCCTGACGGGTGTGCTGGTGCGGCTGGGCCCCGAGGGCCTCACGCTGGTCGCCACCGACTCGTATCGGCTGGCCGTGCGCCAGACCGCGCTCGAGGCGCCGCCCGCCGACGTGGTCGAGGCGATCGTGCCGGCGCGCGCGCTGCTCGAGGTCTCGCGCCTGGTCGGCGTGATGAGGTCCGACTCGGTCGAGGTGATCCTCACGGAGACCCAGGCCCTCTTCCGGATCGGCGACCTGCGGCTCACGAGCCGGATCATCGACGGCCAGTTCCCGGATCACCGCCAGCTGGTGCCCGACACGTTCGAGCACGACGTCGCCTTCGACCGGGCCGAGCTGCTCGCCGTGCTGACGCGCATCGGCGTTCTGGCGCAGCGCAACACGCCGGTGCGCCTTGCGTTCGAGCCGGGGACCGTGACGATCTCGGCGACCAGTGACCAGGTCGGCGAGGGCCACGAGGCGCTGCCGGTCGCGTTCTCGGGCGAGGGTCTGGAGATGGGCTTCAACGTCGAGTTCCTGCGCGCCGGGGTGGAGAGCATCAGCGGGGACGAGGTCCGCCTCGGGCTCATCAGCCCCCTGCGGCCGGGGCTCCTGCGCGGGGCGGACGATGACTACCGCTATCTCCTCATGCCGATCCGGCTCAACGCCTAGCGCCGACGCCAACCCTCCTCCGTCCGGCTCGGAATGGGTGGCCCGGCGGCTCGAGGTGGCCGACGTGCGCTGCTGGGGCCGGGCCTCGCTCGATCTTCCCAGTGGACTCGTGGTGATCGTGGGGCCCAACGGCGCGGGTAAGACCTCCCTGGTGGAGGCGGTGGTGCTCGGCTGCCTCGGCGTGTCGCCGCGGACTGCACGTGAGGCGGAGATCGTGCGCCACGGCGCCGACGCCCTGCACGTGACCCTCGATCTGGACGGGCCCTCGGGTCCGCACCGGCGCGAGATCGGCTTCGCCCCCGGCCGCGGGCGGCGCCTGAAGCTGGACGGAGAGCCGGTGCGCTCGCTCGGCGGGTGGAGGGCCCGGGCGGTCCTGGTGTTCCTCCCCGACGAGCTGCGCGCGGTCAAGGGGCCGCCCGCCGCCCGCCGCCGGGCACTCGACCGGGTGCTCGAGGCCAGCGTTCCCGGGTTCGCCGAGGATCTTGTGGGTTATCAGCAGGCCCTCGCGCAACGCAACGCGCTCCTGCGCCGGGTGCGCTCCGGGGCCGCCAGCGAGTTGACCCTGCCGGTCTGGGAGGCGCCGATGGCGCAGCTCGGGGCCCGCGTCGCCGCCGCCCGCCGCGCCGGCGTCGCGGCACTGGCGGGGCCGTTCGCGGAGTGGCTCGCGCAGCTCGGGGGTGGAGCGGGTGGAGAGCTGCGCCTGGAGACGTCTCCGTCGTCGCTGGCCGAGGTGGAGGAGGCACGCCTCGAGGAGGTGATCGTCCAGGCGCTCGCCGAGCGCCGCCCGCGGGAGATCCAGGCCGCCCAGACGCTCGGCGGTCCGCACCGCGACGACCTGTGGATCGGCGCGGCCGGGACTGACCTGCGCCGGGAGGGCAGCCAGGGCGAGCAGCGCACGGCGGCCCTCGCCCTGCTGCTCGCCGCGCGCGACCACCTGCGCGCCCGATCGGCGCGGCCGATCCTGCTGCTCGACGACGTGCTGAGCGAGCTCGATCCCACCCGGCGCCTGCTGCTGCTCGAGGCGGTGCGCGACGGGGGGCAGACCCTGGTGACGAGCGCCGACCCCACGGCGGCCGACCCGCTCGGCGGCGCCTTCGATGCGGTGGTGCGGGTCGCCTCGGGGCACGTGGATGCCTGACCACCCGCGCCGCCGGCGGCGCCGACCCGACCCGATGCCCGCCGGGGACGTGCTCTCCCGCTTCCGCCGCCGCTCGGGAGCCCCCGCCTCGGGCGGGGCCATCGCCCGGCTGGCGGCGGCCTGGCCCGCGGTCGTCGGCGCGCCGGTGGCCGCCCACAGCATCCCGGTGCGCTGCACCCGGGCCGGCGTCCTGAGCGTCGCCTGCTCCGACGCGGGGTGGGCCCACGAGCTCTCGGCGCGGCGCGACGACCTGCTGGCCAGGCTGGCCCGGGAGTGTCCCGACGCGGGCCTCACCGGCATCCGTTTCGCGGTTGCCGACCACGCCTTCGGAGGCGCCGCGCCGGCCACCCCGTCGCCTCCCCTGGCGCCCACCCCGTCGCGCGCCGACCGGGCCGCCGGAGAGGCCATCGCGGAGGGAGTCTCCGACCCGCGCGTGCGGGAATTGGTCGCGCGGGCCGCCGCGGCGGCGGCGGCGCGCAAAACACGGGCTCCTGACGGGTGAAATACCTGCAAAGAGGGCACAAAACGGCCTCCGCCAGCGGATCGCGGTGCTAAACTCCTGAGACCGTCTCAGGAGGCAACAGAATCCAGCCCACGCCCGACGTACCGTCGGTCAGCACGAACTACGACGCCGGGGACATCACCGTCCTCGAAGGCCTTGAGGCGGTCCGCCGCCGACCGGGCATGTACATCGGTTCGACCGGACCGAGAGGGTTGCACCACCTCGTGTACGAGTTGGTCGACAACAGCGTCGACGAGGCCCTCGCGGGCTACTGCGACCGTGTGGAGATCACCCTCCACCCGGACGGCTCGTGCACCGTCTCCGACAACGGCCGCGGGATCCCCGTGTCCGCGATGGCCGATCAGGGCGGCAAGAGTGCGCTCGAGGTCGTCATGACCGTGCTCCACGCCGGCGGCAAGTTCGGCGGCGACGGCTACAAGGTCTCCGGAGGCCTCCACGGCGTCGGCAGCAGCGTGGTCAACGCGCTCTCGGAATCCCTGCTCGTGGAGGTCCACCGCGACGGCGGCGCCTTCCAGCAGCGCTACGAGATCGGCGTGCCGCTGACCCCGATCGAGCGGATCGGCCCGGCCTCGGACACCGGCACGACGACCACCTTCATGCCGGACCCGAACATCTTCGAGGAGCCCGACTTCGATTTCGAGACGCTCGCGCAGCGCCTGCGCGAGACGGCGTTCCTCACCAAGGGCCTGCGCGTGATCCTGGTCGACCGCCGGGGCGAGGGCCGCGAGGTCGAGTTCCACTACGAGGGCGGCATCCGCGACTTCGTGCTCCACCTGAACACATCGCGCGACGCCGTCCACCGCGACGTCGTCTACCTCGAGTCCGAGGGCCCCGAGGCCGCGCTCGAGGTGGCCCTCCAGTGGACGGCGGCCTACAACGAGGCCGTCTACACCTTCGCGAACAACATCAACACGCACGAGGGCGGCAGCCACCTCACCGGCTTCCGCACCGCGCTCACGCGCACGCTCAACGACTACGCCCGGGCGAAGGGCCTGCTCAAGGAGAAGGACGACAACCTGGAGGGCCCGGACACGCGCGAGGGCCTGACGGCGATCATCTCCGTGAAGCTGCGCGAGCCGCAGTTCGAGGGGCAGACCAAGACCAAGCTCGGCAACTCCGAGATCACGGGTTTCGTCAACCAGGCGGTCACCCAGCGCCTGGCGGAGTACCTCGAGGAGCACCCGGCGGAGGCCCGGGCGATCCTGGGCAAGGCGATCAACGCCTCCCAGGCCCGGCTCGCGGCGCGCAAGGCGCGCGACCTGGCCCGGCGCAAGGGGGCGATGGACTCCACCAGCCTCCCCGGCAAGCTCCACGACTGCTCCGACCGGGACCCCGCCAACACGGAGATCTTCGTGGTCGAGGGCGACTCCGCCGGCGGCTCGGCCGTGATGGCGCGCCAGTCGAGCTTCCAGGCGATCCTGCCGCTGCGCGGCAAGATCATCAACGTCGAGAAGGCGCGCATCGACAAGGTGCTCTCCAACACGGAGATCCAGGCGATGATCACCGCGATGGGCACCGGCATCGACGAGGACTTCGACATCGCGAAGGCCCGGTACCACAAGCTGATCATCATGACCGACGCCGATGTGGACGGCGCCCACATCCGCACGCTGATCCTGACCTTTCTCTTCCGCCACATGCGCGGCCTGATCGAGGAGGGCTTCGTCTACATCGCGTGCCCGCCGCTCTACAAGGTCAAGCAGGGCAACCAGGAGCAGTACATCGAGAAGGAGATCGATCTCGAGGACTGGCTGCTCGATCGCAACCTGGGCGACCTGACGCTCCAGGACGCCAACGGCGACACCAACGGCCTCACCAAGGCGCGCTACCAGCGATTCCAGCGCGCGTTGAAGGAGCACGAGGCGTGGGCGGGCAACCTGCGCGGCACCTTTGGCTCGGAGACCATGGACTTCCTCCAGGTGCACGGGCTCATCGAGGCTGAGCCCCTGGACCTCGATGAGCTGGCCGCCGCCGTCGCCGCGGCGTCGGACGAGCGCGCGGCCCTGTCGGTGGAGGGCGTCGATGTCGCCGGGCAGGAGATCCTGGCGCGGTCGGTGCAGACGCGCACCGGCGAGGCGCGCACGGTGACCATCCCGCTCGAGATCTTCCGCACCCGTGAGCTCGCCGGCCTGCGCGGCGCGCGGGCGAAGCTGCGCGACCAGGTGGGCACCGCTCCGTTCCGCATCTCGCGGGGCGCGCGCTCGCGCACGGCCACCAGTTACGAGGGGCTGCGGTCGTCGGTGCTCGAGCTCTGCCGCGAGGGCGTCCAGCTGAGCCGGTTCAAGGGTCTCGGTGAGATGAACGCCGAGCAGCTCTGGGAGACCACGATGGACACCGACCGACGGCTGCTACAGCGCGTGATGATGGAGGACGAGGCCTCGGTGGGCGAGCTGTTCGCGAAGCTGATGGGCGACAAGGTGGAGCCCCGCCGGGCATTCATCGAGGACAACGCTCGCAGCGTTCGCTTCCTTGACGTCTAGGAGGACTGACTAGATGGCGATCGACCGCCACGGGCGCATCGAGCCGCGCGAGCTCGATCGCGAGATGAGCTCGTCGTATCTCGACTACGCGATGAGCGTCATCGTGGGCCGCGCGCTCCCGGATGTGCGCGACGGGCTCAAGCCGGTCCACCGCCGTGTGCTGTTCGCGATGCACGACATGGGCCTCCAGCCCGAGCGGGCGTATGTGAAGAGCGCGAACATCGTCGGTCGCGTGATGGGTGAGTTCCACCCGCACGGCGACCAGTCGATCTACGACACGCTGGTGCGCCTGGCCCAGGACTTCGCGAGCCGGTATCCGCTCGTGGACGGACAGGGCAACTTCGGCTCGAGCGAGTTCGCGGCGGCCGCCATGCGGTACACCGAGGCCAAGCTCTCGAAGCTCGCCACTGAGATGCTGCGCGACATCGACGAGGACACCGTCGATGAGGGCCCCACCTACGACGATCGCCGCAGCGAGCCGCTGGTGCTTCCGTCGCGCGTGCCCAACCTGTTGATCAACGGCTCATCCGGCATCGCCGTCGGCATGGCGACGAACATCCCGCCGCACAACATCGGCGAGGTCATCGACGCCTGCGTCGCGACGATCGACGACCCGGCCATCGAGGTCGAGGGCCTGATGCGGTACGTCAAGGCGCCCGACTTCCCCACCGGCGGGATCATCGTGGGACGGGCCGGAGTCGTGGACGCGTACCGCACGGGCCGTGGCCGGGTCGTGGTCCGCGGGCGCGCGCACAACGAGCCGCTCAAGCACGGGCGCAACGCCATCGTCTTCACCGAGCTGCCGTACCAGGTCAACAAGGCCGAGCTGATCCGCAAGATGGCCGACCTCGCCAACGACAAGGTGATCCCCGAGATCGCCGATCTACGCGATGAGAGCGGTCGCGACGGGGTGCGGGTGGTGATCGAGCTGCGGCGCGACGCGGTGCCGATGGTCGTGCTCAACAAGCTCTACAAGCACACCGCGACCCAGACGACGTTCGGCGTCAACGCGATCGCGCTGGTCGACGGCGTGCCGCGCACGCTGGGTCTCAAGGACATGATCCGGCACTACCTCGCCCACCAGAAGGAGGTGATCACCCGCCGGTCCCGCTTCCGTCTCGCGCGCGCCGAGGCGCGTGCCCACATCCTGGAGGGCCTGCTCAAGGCCCTCGGCTACCTGGACGAGGTGATCGCGCTGATCCGCGCGGCGACCGACCCGGAGGAGGCCCGCAATGGCCTCATGACACGGTTCGACCTCACCGAGATCCAGGCGCGGGCGATCCTCGACCTGCGCCTCCAGCGCCTGACCCAGCTCGAGGCCGGCAAGATCCAGGCCGAATATGACGAGCTCAAGGAGCGCATCACCGAGCTGCGGGCGATCCTCGGCGACGAGGCACGCGTCTATGCCCTGATCCGCTCCGAGATGCTGGAGATCCGGGGCCGCTTCGCCGACGAGCGCCGCACCGAGATCGTCCCCGGCGAGGGCGACATCGACCTCGAGGACCTGATCGCCGAGGAGGAGATGGTGATCTCCATCTCCCATGGTGGGTACGTGAAGCGGCTGCCGGTCTCGACCTACCGCTCGCAGGGCCGCGGCGGCAAGGGCCTGCGCGGGGTGCGGCTCAAGGACGAGGACTACATCGAGCACCTGTTCATCGCCTCGACGCACCAGTTCCTGCTCTTCTTCACCAACAAGGGCAAGGTCTACCGGCAGAAGGTGCACGAGCTGCCCCAGGGCTCCCGCGACTCGCGCGGCCGGCACATCGCCAACGTTCTCGCCCTGCAGCCCGACGAGGAGGTCCGCGCCGTCTTCGCGACCCGCGACTACTCCGAGGGCAGATACCTGGTGCTCGCGACGCGTGAGGGCATGGTCAAGAAGACCGAGCTGCGCAGCTACGACACCGTGCTGCGCGAGCGCGGTCTCACGGCCATCAACCTCACCGAGGACGACGAGCTTGTCGGCGTGCAGCTGACCGACGGCGACGAGGATCTGCTCGTGGTCTCGGCGCGGGGCCAGGCGGCCCGGTTCAGCGAGGGCCAAGTGCGTCCGATGAGCCGCGACACCCGCGGCGTGAAGGGCATGAACCTCGACCCCGGCGACCGGGTCCTCGCGCTGTGCGTCGCGCGGTTGGACGAGGACCTGCTGGTGGTGACGGGCAACGGCTACGGCAAGCGGACGCCCATGGCCGACTACCCGCGCAAGGGGCGTCCCACGAAGGGCGTGCGCACCATCAAGGTGACCGACAAGAAGGGCGAGCTGGTGACCGCCCGCCCGGTCCGCGAGGGCCAGGAGCTGCTGCTGATCTCCCTGCTCGGGCAGGTGATCCGGATCAAGGTGGACGACGTCCGCCGCACCGGGCGCTCCACCGAGGGCGTGCGCGTGATGAACATGAGCAACGAGGACCTGGTCTGCGGTGTGGCGTCGGTCGTCGAGCCCGGCGAGGAGGACTACCAGATGACCGAAGAGGACCTCGTGGCCACGGACGAGACCGAGACGAACGACCTGTCATAAGGACGTCGGGCGCAGGGAGCGGGGGCGGGTATGGGAGAGGTGCTCGGTCAGTTGCTGCCGATCGCTGTGGGGGTCGCGATCAGCCCTCTGCCGATCGTCGCCGTCGTGCTGATGCTGGCGACCCCCCGGGGGCGAGTGAACGGACCGGCCTTCGTCCTGGCCTGGATCGTCGGCCTGGCCGTGGTCGGGGCCGTCGTGATCCTTGTGGCGGGCGACAACGCCCACACCGACTCGGGGTCGCCCTCGGACGGCGTCAGCTGGCTGAAGCTCGTGATCGGCCTTGCCCTGATCGCCCTAGGGGTGCGCCAGTTCCGCCGTCGGCCGCGCGGCGACGCTCCCGGTGAGCTGCCCACGTGGATGGCCGCGCTCGACGGCTTCCGCTGGCCCAAGGCGCTTGGCGCCGGGCTCGTGCTCTCGGCCGCCAACCCGAAGAACCTGCTGCTCGCCGTGGCAGGCGCGGCCGTGATCGCCCAAGCCGGCCTCTCGGGAGGGCAGGAGGCGGGCTCGCTGGCGATCTTCGTCCTGATCGGGACGGTCGGCGTGGCGGCGCCCGTCGTGCTCTACTTCGCGCTCGGCGACCGGTCGCGGGCGGTCCTCGACGATCTGCGCGGGTGGCTCGCCGCCCACAACGCCGTGATCATGTCGGTGCTCTTCGTCGTCATCGGGTTCAAGATCCTCGGCGACGCGATCTCGGGCTTCTCCGCCTAGGGCCCCCTGGGTCCTATCGCGACCCGGTCGCCGGCGGGAGGTGGGGATGGGTGAGGTCGTCGGTCAGCTGCTCCCGCTGGCGGTGGTCATCGCGATCTTCCCGATCCCGATCGTCGCGGTGGTGCTCATGCTCGCGACGCCGCGGGGAGGCGCGAACGGCCCGGTCTTCGTGCTGGCGTGGGTGCTCGGCCTCGCGGCGGCCGGCACGATCCTGCTCGTCCTCGCGGACGCGGAGGCCCATGCCGACTCGGACGCACCGTCCAGCGGGGCGAATTGGATCCGTCTCGCCATCGGCATCTGCCTGATCACACTCGGGGCGCGGAAGTTCCGCCGCCGACCGACCGGCGACGCTCTCGGTGAGCTCCCGAGCTGGATGTCGGCGCTCGAGGGCTTCACCTGGCCCCGGGCGTTCGGCGCCGGTCTCGCCTTGTCCGCCGCCAACCCCAAGAACCTGCTCCTTGTAGCGGCGGGCGCCACCGTGATCGCCCAGGCCGACCTGCCGGCGGCGCAACAGGCTGCCTCGCTCGCGATCCTCGTCGTCCTCGGGACGATCGGCGTGGCGGCGCCCGTCGTCCTCTACTTCGTGCTGGGCGACCGGTCGCGGGGCGTCCTCGACGGCATGCGGACGTGGCTGGCCGCCAACAATGCGGTCATCGTCGCAGTGCTCTTCGTCGTCATCGGGTTCAAGATCCTCGGCGACGCAATCTCGGGCTTCTCCGCCTGAGGCGCGTCAGCCGGAGGCGGCCTTCCGCTTCTTTGCGGCAGGCTTCTCCTCGGCCCCGTCCTGGTCCGGATCGCTCGGGGACGCTGCGGCGAGACTCGCCTTGAGTGCCGCCATCAGGTCGATCACCGGCGCCGGCGCAGGAGCCTCCTCAGTCGGCTCGACCTCCTGGCCGGCCGCCTTGGCCTCGAGGAACTCGACCAGCGCGCGGCGGGTCTCGTTGGGGTACGCCTCCGGGTCGAACGGCTTGGCGAGGCCGGCCACCAGCTGCTCGGCCATCGCCAGCTCGTCCTTCGACACGTCGACTCCCTGGAGGCGCTCCAGGATCTCCTTCTTGTCGCGCGCCCGCACGTCCTCGGGGTAGTACAGCGTCTGCAGCGCGAGCATCCCGTCGGTGGCCCGGAGCAGCACCAGGTGCTCCTTGGTGGAGAGCACGAAACGTCCCACGGCGGCACGGCCCGAGGCCTCCATCGCGCGCGTCAGAAGCAGGTACGGGCGCTCGGCGCGCTCCTGGGGGTCCAGCCAATAGGCCCGCTCGAAGTAGACCGGGTCGACCTCGTCGAGGTCGACGAACTGGAGGATGCGGATCGTCTTCTCCTGGCGCGCCGCGAACCGCTCGAGCTCGGCGTCCTCCACGGGGATGTACTGGCCCTTGGAGACCTCCCAGCCCTTCACGGTGTCCTCGCTGCCCACCTCGACGTCGCGATCCGGGTCCCAGCGCTTCTGCCGGACAGGCTTCTGGGTCGCTCGCGACAGCGTGCGGAAGCTGACGTCGCTCCGCTGCTGCGCCAAGCCCACCGATACCGGGATGGTGACGAGTCCGAAGCTGATGAAACCGTTCCAGATCGCGCGCATCGGGCGTCCTCGGGGTTCGGGAGGAGCGGCGGCTACGCCGGGGGGCGGCCTGCGCCGTTGCCGCCCCCGCGATTGCCGGCGAAGGCGCCGGTGAGCGCCTCCAGCATCTCGACGGGGAAGGGCAGGATGAGGGTGGTGGTGCGTTCGCTCGAGCCGATCTCGTTCATGGTCTGCAGGTAGCGCAGCTGCAGGGCGCCGGGCTGCGTGCCGATGATCGCCGCCGCCTGCGACAGCTTCTCGGAGGCCTGGAACTCACCATCGGCCGCGATCACCTTGGCGCGCCGCTCGCGCTCGGCCTCGGCCTGGCGCGCGATCGCGCGCTGCATCGTCGAGGGCAGCTCGACGTCCTTCACCTCGACCACCGACACCTTGACGCCCCACGGATGGGTCTGCTCGTCGATGATCGCCTGCAGACGCTCGTTGATCTGGTCGCGCTCCGACAGCAGTTGGTCGAGGTCGACCTGCCCGAGCACGCTGCGCAGCGTGGTCTGCGAGATCTGCGACGTGGCGACCAGGTAGTTCTCCACCTGCACGATGGCCCGCGCGGCGTCGGTGACCCGGAAGTAGGCGACCGCATTGACCTTCACGGTCACGTTGTCCTTGGTGATGACCTCCTGCGGCGGCACGTTGAGCGTGATCGTCCGCAGGTCCACCTTCACCGCCTTGTTAACGAAGGGGATCAGGATGAAGACTCCGGGTCCCTTGATGCCGATCAGGCGCCCGAGCCGGAACACGACGCCCCGCTCGTACTCGCGCGCCACCTTCACGGATGCGAAAAGGAAGAGGAGTCCGAGGACCAGGATGATGATCACGACGTAGGCGGCGGCCATGGGGGCGGCACTCCTCTGTGGGCCTGCGGTTCGACGGGGTACCCGAAAATCTCACCCGACGATACCAGCGCTCCATGGGCGCACCCCGTCGTTGCGGCGGGGGTGATGGGCTACCATCCGCGCGATTGTGAGCGACCGCAGCCCCCGTCTCCCGGCTCCGACGGATCTCCTTCCGCACCGCGCGCCCTTCCTCTTCGTCAACGAGATCCTCGACCTCGTCCCGGGAGACTCGGCGCGGGCCCGGTGGTTCGTGGATCCGGCCGCCGCCTTCTTCGCCGGCCATTTCCCGGGCAATCCCATCCTGCCCGGGGTCATCATCATCGAGGCGCTCGCGCAGACCGGCGCGCTCGCAGCGCTCGCGGAACCCGAGACTTCAGGCAAACTGGCGCTGTTCGCCGGTATCGGACGCGCGCGGTTCCGCCGCGTCGTGCGCCCGGGAGAGGAACTGGTGCTGGAGACGCGTCTCACCCGGCGTCGCGGGCCGCTCGGCGAGGGCCACGGAACCGCCACCGTGGCGGGTGTCACCGCCTGCGAGACCGAGCTGAGGTTCGCGCTCGTCGATTCCGAGGAGGCAGCTCCGTGATCGTCGCCATGTTCCCGGGACAGGGGGCGCAAGCCGTCGGAATGGGCCAGGACCTGGCCTCCGCCTACGACGTCGCCCGTCAGGCCTTCGAGGAGGCGGACGACGTCCTCGGCTACTCCCTGTCGGAGATCTGCTTCTCGGGCCCGGCGGATCGCCTCACCGAGACCGACGTCTGTCAGCCGGCCCTCCTGGCGACCTCGGTCGCCGCGTTCCGCGTCGCGCAGGAGGAGGGGCTCGCCCCGGGCCTCGTGATGGGGCACTCGCTCGGCGAGTACTCGGCCCTGGTGGCTGGCGGCGCCCTGGACTATCCCTCCGCGCTGCGGATCGTGGCCGAGCGGGGAGCCGCCATGCGCGAGGCCGGACAGGCGTCGCCCGGAAGCATGGCCGCGCTGCTCGGGCCCTCCGACGACGAGGCGCGCGCACTGGCCGAGGAGGCCGGCGAGGTGTGGCCCGCCAACTACAACTGCCCCCGCCAGGTCGTCGTGTCGGGATCGAACGCCGGCATCGAGCGCCTCGTCGCCCTGGCGGGCGCACGCGATGTGCGCGTGGCCCACCTCGCCGTGGACGGCCCGTTCCACTCGCCCCTGATCGCGGGAGCCGCCGAGCGCCTGCGCCCGGCGCTCGAGACGTGGGAACCCGCCGCCTCCGACCCGCCGTTCCTGTCGACGACGACATGCTGTCTGGAGCCCCCGGAGCGCATGCGTCAGGTGCTCCTCGACCAGATCATCTCCCCGGTTCGCTTCGGCGACGCGGTGCTGGCGGCGGTGGCACAGGGCGGCGAGACCTTCGTGGAGATCGGCCCCGGCCGCGTACTGTCGGGCCTGGTGCGACGGGTCCGGCGCGACCTGACGACGCTGCAGGTGGGCGAGCCGGCCGACGTGACCGGTCTGGCAGCGGCGGTCGGCGTGGGCGGGGGGGCCCGCTAGTGGCGGTGGCCCTCGTCACCGGTGCCAGCCGCGGTATCGGTGCCGCCGTCGCGCGGGCGCTGGCGTCCGACGGGTTCGACGTCGCCGTGGGCTACGCGGCCGACGCCACCGGGGCCGCCGACACCGTGGCGGCGGTCGAGGCGCTCGGCCGCCACGCGATGGCCGTGCAGGCCGACGTGGCCGACGAGGCCCAGGCGCAGACGATGGTCGAGGCGGCGGAGGAGGCGCTCGGCCCCCTCGACGCCGTCGTGCTCAACGCCGGCATCACCCGTGACGGCCTCGCCGTGCGCATGAGTGCCGAGGACTGGTCGGCGGTGATCGACACCAACCTGTCGGGGGCCTTCTACACCGCCCGGCCGGCCCTGCGCGGCATGCTGCGCCGGCGCGCGGGGAGCATCGTCGCGGTGTCGTCGGTGGTCGGGCTGATCGGCAACGCCGGGCAGGTCAACTACGCGGCCGCAAAGGCGGGGCTGCTGGGGATGGTGCGGGCCCTCGCGCGCGAGGCTGGTTCCCGCGGCGTGCGCGTCAACGCCGTCGCACCGGGTTACATCACCACCGACATGACGGCGGAGCTCACGGACGCGCAGCGCGACGGCCTGCTGGCTCAGACCCCGCTCGGGCGCCTCGGGAGCCCCGAGGACGTCGCGGCGGCCGTCGCCTTCCTGTGCTCTCCATCGGCCGCGTTCATCACCGGCGCCACCGTGTCGGTCAACGGCGGGCTGGCGATGTCGTGAGCGATCGCACCCGGGTCGTGGTCACCGGTCTCGGCATGGTAACCGCCCTCGGCATCGGGCGGCGGGAGAACTGGGCCAACGCCATCGCCGGCCACAGCGGCGCCGGGCCGATCACCTCGTTCGACGCCTCCGACAGCGCGACGCGCATCGCCTGCGAGGTCAAGGGCTTCGACGCCACCGACTTCATGGAGCGCCGCACCGCCCGCCGCATGGACCGCTTCGCGCAACTCGCCGTCGCGGCCGCGCGGCTGGCGCTGGACGACGCGGGTCTCTCGATCAGCGAAGCCCTGCGTCCTCGCGCCGGCGCCATCGTCGGCAGCGGCATCGGCGGCCTCGACACGTTCGTGGAGCAGACCCTCATCGCCCACGAGCGTGGGCCCGACCGCGTGTCACCGCTCTTCATCCCCATGGTGATCGCCAACATGGCGGGCGCCCAGGTCTCGATGGAACTCGGCCTGAAGGGCCCTCTGTCGTGCATATCGACCGCGTGCGCCTCGGGTAACCACGCCCTCGGCGACGCGACCGAGGTGATCCGCCGCGGACAGGCCGACGTGATGCTCGCCGGCGGCACCGAATCGAGCATCACCCGCACCGGCATCGCCGCTTTCAACGCGATGCGCGCGCTCTCGACCCGCAACGACGACCCGGCCGGGGCAAGCCGCCCGTTCGACGCGGGACGGGACGGGTTCGTGATGGGCGAGGCCGGCGCCATCCTGGTGCTGGAGAGCCTGGAGCACGCCACGGCGCGCGGGGTCGCGCCCATCTGCGAGGTGCTCGGCTACGGCATGACCGGTGACGCGCACCACCTGACGGAGCCCGACCCAACCTCCGAGGCCCCGGCGGCGGCCATCACGATGGCCCTCGAGGATGCCGGGATCGCGGCGGACGAGATCGACTATGTCAACGCGCACGCCACCTCGACGCCGGTCGGCGACAAGGGCGAGGTGCGCACCCTGCGCCGGGCGCTGGGCGACCAGGTCGCCGCCCGTACGCCGGTCTCGTCCACCAAGTCGATGCACGGGCACTGCCTGGGCGGCGCCGGTGGCGTCGAGGGGGCTCTGACCGCGATGGTCATCGCCGAGGGCGTCGTGCCGCCGACGATCAACCTGGAGGCCATCGAGCCCGAGTGCGAGGGCGTCGACCACGTGGCGAACGAGGCCCGGACGGTCAACGTGCGCGTCGCCCTCTCCAGCGCCTTCGGGTTCGGCGGGCACAACGCGATCATCATCCTCGGACGCTTGGACCAGCCATAGGACCGGCGTCGTCCACGCCTCGCCGCGGGACGGGTCTGCGCTCCGCCGCGCACCGCGCCAGCACGCGGGTCTACGGCCCGCGCCGCGGCCTCGCCGGCATGTCCTGGGTGGAGGGCGAGCGCATCGCCATCGGCAGCATCCCCGTCGGGTCGGCCCTGTACCGCCTGCCCGACCTGGGTGTCACCGACGTGGTCAACTGCCGCGCCCAGCTGCAGACGCGCCTGTCACAGGACCTCTGGGCCGAGCGACGCGTGTTCGGGGCCGAGCACGTCGTCCACGCTCCGATGTGGGACAACGGGCGCCGTCAGCCCCCCCGGCTCTGGGCGCCCGCCGCGCGTTTCGCCGCCGCCCGCCTCGACGAGGACCCCGATGCCGGTGTCCTGATCCATTGCCAGCAGGGGCGCCGCCGCTCGGCGATGGTCGCCTACGCCGTCCTACGGCTGCGCGGCCACGACGAGCGCGAGGCCGCCCGGCTGGTGCTCGAGAGCCGCGCGCCCGCGTCCCTGGTGCCGCAATATCGGGCGAGCGTCGAGGGGTGGCTCGCGCATATCGACGCCCCCCTGACATAATCGAGCGTCACGTGTCAAAGCGCCCAATCACCGTCTCGGTCGACCGCCTCCGCGGCAAGCACGCCGAAGCCCCCCCGTCCAGGCCGCGCAAGCTGCCCGCCGACGAGCGCTCGTGTCCCCGCTGCCAGAGCCACTACCGGGCCGAGGAGATGCGCGCCAACTTCCGCGTGTGCGCCTCGTGCGGCCACCACTTCCCGGTCGGCGCGCGCGAGCGCCTCGACCAGCTCGCGGGGGGCGGGCCCTGGACCGAGCTGTGGCCCGAGCTGCGCGCGAGCGACCCCCTCCAGTTCGTCAACCTCATGCCGTATCCCGACCGCGTCGAGGCGGCCGAGGCCGCCGGCAACAACGAGGCGCTGATCGTCGCGGAGCTGACCATCGAGGGGCACCCCGCATTGGCCGCGATCATGGACTTCGCCTACCTCGGCGGCAGCATGGGATCCGTGGTCGGCGAGAAGCTGGTGCGGGCCTGCGACCGCTGCGTCGAGCGTGGCCTGCCGCTGGTGATCATCACCGCATCCGGCGGGGCGCGCATGCAGGAGGGCGTCATCGCCCTGATGCAGATGGCCAAGAGCGTGGTGGCGTTCGAGCTGATGCACGACGCCGAGCTGCCGGTGATCGTGGTGCTGGTGCACCCCACCACCGGCGGTGTGTGGGCCTCCTTCGCATCGCTGGGCGACGTCACGTACGCCGAGCCGGGGGCGCTGATCGCGTTCTCGGGCCCGCGCGTGATCGAGCAGACCACCCGCGAGAAGTTGGCGCCCGAGTTCGGCCGTGCCGAGACCCAGCTCGCCAATGGGCAGGTGGACGCCGTGGTGGACCGTCGCGAGCTCGCCGCGCGCATCGGCCGGGTGCTCACCATCCTGCACCGTCCCTCCGGCCTGTCCCCCGCGCCGGCCGTGACCTGGGCGCAGGAGCGCGCGGAGCGGGCGGCGACGGTCGCCAAGACCCTGCCCGGCATCTCGCGCCGCTTCGCCGCCAAGCTGCGTCGCCCCGACGATGAGGAGGACGCATGAGCGTCGCCGGTCGGCGTGGAGGGCGTTTCGTGCGGCGCCTGGCGCACCGTCTGCACCACTCTGCCGAGCCCGACTCCGCGATCTGGGACACCATTCAGCTCGCGCGTCATCAGGACCGGCCCTATCCGCTCGACTACATCTCCCGGCTCTTCCCGGTGTTCGAGGAGCTGCACGGCGACCGCCTGTACAGCGACGACCCGTCGATCGTGGCCGGGATCGGGCGCGGCGCGGACGGCGCGGTGGTCGTGATCGGCCATCAGAAGGGCCGGGACACGGCCGAGCGCACCCACCGCAACTTCGGCATGCCGGGGCCCGAGGGCTATCGCAAGGCGATGCGGGTCATGGCCCTCGCCGAGAAGTTCGACCTCCCCGTGATCACGCTCATCGACACGCCCGGGGCGTTCCCGGGCGCCGGCGCGGAGGAGCGCGGTCAGGGTGGGGCGATCGCCCGCAGCATGCAGACGATGCTGCGTCTGCGGGTGCCGTCGCTGGCCATCGTGATCGGCGAGGGATCCTCGGGCGGCGCGCTCGCCCTGGGGGTCACCGACCGGGTGATGATGCTCGAGAACTCGACCTACTCGGTGATCTCGCCCGAGGGCGGCGCCGCCATCCTGTGGCGTGACGCGGCCCGCGCCCGCGACGCGGCGCTGGCCTTCCAGCCCACGGCGGCCAACTGCTATCGCTGGGGCATCACCGACGTGGTGGTGCCCGAGCCCTCGGGTGGCGCCCACCGCGATCACGACGAGGCCGCCCGCCTCCTCGGGACCTACATCTCGCGCGCCCTCAAGGAGCTCCAGGCGGTGCCGGTGGCCGAACGCAAGCGCCAGAGGCGGGAGCGCTACCGCCGCATCGGGGCCTACCGTGAGGTGGCTGCCGGCGATCCGACCGCGATGGCGGCGGGCCGCCACGAGGCCAAGGGCTCGTCCAACGGGTCGGCCCCGGACTGACGCTCTAGCGGGACGCCTCCGCGAAGGCGTCGACAAGCTCACGCTCGAAGTCGGGGATGTCGGCCACGACGCGCCCCCAGATCAGACGCCCATCCCGGAAGGCCGGCGCGTCGACCCACTCGGCGCCGGCGAGCACCAGGTCGTCCTTGATGCCCAGTGAACCGGTCGCGCGGGCACCGACGATGCCGGCCGAGATCGCCACGCTGCCGCCATGGCAGATGATCCCGATCGGGAGCTCGCGTACGTTCACCGCCCGGACCAGGTCGAGGATCGCCGGGTCGCGGCGCATCTTGTCCGGCGCGTGGCCACCGGGGATCACGAGGCCGTCGAGCGACGCGGGGTCGACGTCGCCGGCCAGCACGTCGGCGCGGACCGTGAGACCGTTCTTGCCGGGGTGGGGATCGGTGTCCGACCCCGCCGAGATGACCGTCGCCCCCTCCTCGCGCAGGCGCATGACGGTCACCCAGTACTCCAGGTCCTCCACGCCCTCGGCCACGAGGACCACATATGTCCGTCCACGGAGTCGCACCGACCCCATTATGAGGGGCCGGTGCGCTCTCGCGCCCTATCCGAGTGCGGCCTCGACCGTCCGCGGGTCGACCGGCGTCCCGCCCGGGCCGGCGTTCAGCACCTGGGAGATGCGCAGCGCGCCGTCCAGGAGCTCGCGGTTGGTCTCGGGGTGCTCAGGCACGATGCCCGCGGCCGTCGCCAGATCCCGGTGCCACTTCAGCATCTCGCTGCTGGGCCGGCGCTCCGGATCGATACGGACCATGTCCAGCACCAGCGCCATGAAACCCCGGATGGTCGCCCGAGGATCGGGTCCCTGGGTCATATGCGAGCCTCCTTGCCCGACGTTTTCCCACTGGGGACGTTCCTGTCCCTCTCATGTCACGTCGGTCCGGGGGCGTCCGACTTGAGGTTTGCGTCACCGCGAGGGTCAACGGTCACGAGCACTTCGGCGGGCGAGATGCGCACCGCCGTGTGGCGCCCGAGGGGCTCCCCGTCGGCCTGCACCGGCACCGCCGCGTCGGAACGGACCACCAGCTCGGTCCGCAGAGGCCCCCCGTCGAGCGGCTGGCGGCCGACTGCCGGCGAGTGGCCGGCCAGCGCGCGCACCATCAGCCCCCCGAGCTCGACGGCTCGCACCCGGGTGAGCACCGTCCATGCCAGGTGCCCGTCCTCGCCCGCGCCGGGCACCAGGTCGAGGGGCAGCGGCCCCAGGTACGTGTAGGGGCTGCTGCAGGACACGAGCGCGGTCACCCCGTCGTGCACCTCGCCGCCGCCGACCGAGACGTGCAGCCGCGGACCACGCCCCGCCCGTCCCGCCGCCAGGGCGGCCGCCAGGGCGAAGCTCACGTGCCGCATCCGCCTCTTGACCCGTGGTCGTGCCTCCACCCACTCCACGGTCGCCGCGTCGATGCCCACGCCGGCATTGGTCAGGAACAGGCGGTCGGCGCCCTCGTCCAGGCCGACACGGCCGAGGGTCGTGGTGCCGCGCCAGCCCTCGCCGAGGGCCGCGTCGAGGAGGGGCAGCGAGCGCCGCAGCGACGGCGGCCACCCGCTGGCGCGGGCGAACACGTTCGCGTTGCCGCCGGGCAGGGCGGCCATCGCCACGTCGGTGCCGGCCAGAGCGCCGGCCACCTCCGCCGCGGTGCCGTCGCCTCCCAGCGACACCACGACGCGGGCGCCCTCCGCGACCGCCTGGGACGCGAGCCGCCCCGCATCGCCGGAGGCGTTGGTGAGCAGCGACCATTCGAGCCCGAGCGGCGCCAGGTGCCGCGTCACCTCGGCGCGCTCGGTGGCGCGCGACCGGGTGGCCACGGGGTTGATGACCAGCGCGATCGGGCCGGCGGTCCTCACCCCTGCTCGTCCAGGGTCAGCTCGAGGCGTGCGAGGTACGCCGCCACGAGAGCCGTCACCGTGCCGTCGAACTCGGCCATCGGCATGTGGCGGGCCCCCGGGATCACCACCATCTGGTTGAGGGGCAGCTCGCGCGCGAGCTCCTCGGACTTCCAGGCGGGGGTGAACGGGTCGTCGCCGCCGACGATGATCAGCACGGGAACGCGCACGTCGCCGAGCCGCCCGCGCAGATCCACGGAGCGGCACGCCGCGTAGTCGGCGCGCAGCGACACGGACCCCGCCGCGTCCAACGCCTGCCGCGCGCGGCGGGCCATCGGCGTCGCGGGATCGGCGAACGATCCGGAGATCAGCCGGTCGCGCTCCTGGGCGAACGCGTTCTCGGCGCGCGCGAGCGTCTCGTCCGGCACGCCCAGGCGCGCTCCGCTCGCGATGATCACCAGGCCCTGGACCAGATCCGGCCGGCTCACGGTCAGCTCAAGCGCCGCCGCGCCGCCCAGCGAGTGGCCGATGAGCACCCGCGGTCCCTCGATCTGGGCGAGGGCCAGGCCGATGGCCTCGGCGAGCCCCGCGACGTCCGTCGCGGGCTCGCCGGCCGGGTGCCCGGGAAGGTCGAGCGCGACGGCTCCCGCCAGCCGTGAGGTCTGCAGCGACCAGACCCGGTGATCGCCGCCGGAGCCGTGGATGAAGATCGGGCGCGGGACGCTCACCGGACGATCGTAGTGGCGCGGGCCGCCGCGAGCGTCTCTGGTAGCCTCGAAACAGTGGAGACCCTGCTCATCGCCTGCGATTTCGACGGCACGATCACCGAGCGGGACACGCTCCATCTGATCGTCGCGGCCTACGGGACCCAGGGGCTCTGGGAGGAGATCCAGCCGCGCCTCAACGCCGGCGAGGTCTCGCTCGAGCAGGCGATTCAGGAGGAGTTCGACTCGGTGCGCGCCACGCCCGAACAGGTGCGTGATCTGGTGCTTCGCGAGGCCGGCCTGCGCCGCGGCTTCCCCGAGTTCGTCCGCTGGGCGCGCGAGCGCGACCACCGGCTGATCGTGTTCTCGTCCGGCTTCCGCTCGGTCATCGAGGCGGCGCTCGAGCACTGGGGCATCACGGGGCTGCAGGTGGTGAGCCACGAGGCGCGCTTCTCCGCCGAGGGTTGCCGCCTGGTGTGGTCCGACCGCGGAGACGTGTGCGAGGTGTGCGGGCGGCGCTGCAAGCGCCACGACCTGCGCCGCCAGTCGCGCGGTGAGCGGCTGGTCTACATCGGCGATGGCATCTCCGACCGCTGCAGCGCGCGGATGGCCGATGTCATCTTCGCCCGCGCGATGCTCGCCGACGACCTGGAGAGGGACTCCATCCCGTTCATCCGGTTCGAGGAGTTCGACGGCATCCGGGAGCGGCTCGACTCGTCCTCGACGCTGGCGGCATGACGAACGGCTGGAGGGACGTCCCCCCGGCGTCGGCCTGGGGGGAGATGGAGGAGCGCGTGCTCGCCTTCTGGCGCGAGCGCGGCATCTTCGCGCGCAGCCTGGAGGAGCGCTCGGGCGCCGACCCCTTCGTCTTCTACGAGGGTCCTCCCACGGCGAACGGCCGGCCGGGCTCGCACCACGTGCTGTCGCGGGTGTTCAAGGACATCTTCCCGCGCTTCCAGACCATGCGCGGGCGGTTCGTCGACCGCCGCGGTGGCTGGGACTGCCACGGCCTGCCCGTGGAGCTCGAGGTGGAGAAGCGGCTCGGCATCTCGGGCAAGCCCCAGATCGAGGCGTACGGCATCGCCGAGTTCAACGCCCTGTGCCGCGAGTCGGTGCTCACGTACCTGGACGAGTGGGAGCGGTTGACCGAGCGCATCGGCTTCTGGATCGACACCGATCGGGCCTACCGCACGATGGACACCAGCTACATCGAGAGCGTCTGGTGGAGCCTGGCCGAGCTCTACAAGCGCGGCCTGCTGTATCGCAGCGACAAGGTCGTGCCCTACTGCCCACGGTGCGGCACGGCGCTCTCGAGCCACGAGGTGGCCCTCGGCTACCAGGACGTGGACGATCCGTCCGCGTTCGTGCGCTTCCCGCTGCGGGACGGCGAGGGATCCCTCCTGGTCTGGACCACGACGCCGTGGACGCTGCCGGCCAACCAGGCCGCCGCGATCCACCCCGGCGTGACCTACGCGTTCGTGGAGCACGGCGAGGAGACCCTGATCCTGGCCGAGGCTCTGGTGGAGAAGGTGCTCGGCGAGGGCGCGCGGCCGGCGCGGCTGATCTCCGGCGCCGAGCTCATCGGGCGCGAGTACTCGCCGCCGTTCCCATTCCTGCCCGGGGCCCACCGCGTGGTGGACGCCGATTTCGTCACCACCCACGACGGAACCGGCATCGTCCACATCGCGCCGGCCTTCGGCGAGGACGACATGGCCACCGCCCGCCGGCACGACCTGGACGCCCCCAACCCGGTGGGCCCCGACGGACGCTTCACCGACGCCGCCGGTCCCTGGGCCGGCCGGCAGGTGAAGGAGGCCGACCCCGACCTGATCGCCGATCTCGACGCGCGCGGCCTGCTGCTGCGCTCGGAGATCTACCACCACTCCTATCCGCACTGCTGGCGCTGCGGCACCCCGTTGCTCTACTACGCGAAACCGTCGTGGTACATCCGCACCACCGACGTCCGCGACCGCATGCTGGAGCTCAACGCCGCGATCGGCTGGCATCCCGAGCGGGTGCGCGACGGGCGCTTCGGCAAGTGGCTCGAGGGCAACGTGGACTGGGCCATCTCGCGCGACCGCTACTGGGGCACGCCCCTGCCACTCTGGCGCTGCCGCGCGTGCGGCGAGGTGGAGGCGGTCGGCTCGTACGCCGAGCTGCGCGAGCGTTCGACCGCGGCCCTCGCGGACGACTTCGACCCGCACCGGCCCTTCGTCGACGAGGTCGAGCTCACCTGCGGGTGCGGCGGCGTCATGCACCGCGAGCCCGAGGTCGTGGACGTCTGGTACGACAGCGGCGCGATGCCCTTCGCCCAGGAGCACCACCCGTTCTCCAACGGGGGCGACCTGTCGGGCCGCGTGCCGGCCGACTTCATCTGCGAGGCGCTCGACCAGACCCGTGGGTGGTTCTACTCGCTGCTGGCCGAGAGCACCCTCCTGTTCGACGAGACGGCCTATCGCAACGTGGTCTGCCTCGGGCTGATCCTCGATGGCGAGGGTCAGAAGATGAGCAAGAGCAAGGGCAACGTCATCGAGCCGTGGGTCGTCCTCGACCGGCAGGGCGCCGACGCCTTCCGCTGGTACCTGCTCACCGCCCAGAGCCCGTGGGAGTCGTTCCGATTCAGCCTCGAGGCCGTGGACGACGCGATGCGCCGCTTCCTGCTGACCCTGTGGAACACGCACTCTTTCCTGGTCACCTACGCGTCGCTGCCCGACGGATGGTCGCCCGGTGGCGGGCCCCCCGACCCGGCCGCGCTGCGACCTGTGGACCGCTGGATCCTCTCGCGGCTCGACGGCACCGTCGCGGACGTCACCCAGCGTCTGGAGGGCTTCGACGCCACGGGGGCCGGCCGCGGTCTCGAGGCGTTCCTCGACGATCTCAGCAACTGGTACGTGCGCACGTCGCGGCGCCGTTTCTGGGGCGGGCGCAACGGCGGCGAGGGCTCGGCCGACGGCGACGCCGCCTTCGCGACGCTGCACGAGTGCCTCTCCACCCTCGCGCTGCTCGTGGCCCCCTTCTGCCCGTTCGTGGCCGAGGAGATGTACGGCACGCTCGTCGCGGCCCACGATTCCGAGGCGCCCGAGAGCGTCCACCTGGCCGACTGGCCGTCCTCGCGGGGGCGCCACGACCCGGCTCTCGAGGCCGCGATGGCCGCCTCGCGGGAGGCCGTCGCCGTCGGCCGCGGCGCCCGGTCGGAGGCCAAGATCAAGGTGCGCCAGCCGCTCGCCGAGGCCGTCGTCGCCTGCCCGACGGGTGTGGCCGCCGAGATCGGCAGCCTCGTCGACCTGGTCGCGGAGGAGCTCAACGTGCGGCGGGTGCGTTTCGTGACCGACCCGGGCGAGCTGGTGGACGTCAGCCTCAAGCCCAACTACCGCCGCCTCGGGCCTCGCTTCGGCAAGGGAATGCCCGCCGTCGCGGCCGCCGTGGCCGGGCTGCCTCCCGCCGAGACCGCCCGCAGCCTCGACGCCGGGGACGTGGTGGAGATCCAGATCGACGGCGTCGCCGAGCGTCTCGACTCGGAGGACCTGCTGCGCGAGGCCCGTCCGACGGAGGGCTACGCCGTGGCACAGGACGCGGCCCTCGCCGTGGGCCTCGCCACCGAGATCACCCCCGAACTGCGCCGCGAGGCGCTTGCCCGCGAGATCATCCACGCCGTGCAGGGCGCGCGCCGTACCGCTGGGTTGCGCGTGGAGGAGAGGATCCGCCTGCACCTCGACGGCTCGGGGTTGATCCGCGAGGCCATCGACGAGCACCGCTCCCCCATCGCGGCCGAGACGCTGGCCACCGAGGTCTCGGTCGGCCACGGCGCGCCCTTCGGTGGCATCCATCACGATGAGCAGGTGCTCGACGGTGAGCCGTTCGCGCTGCGGCTCGACCGCGTCCTCTAGCGCTCCAGCGACCCCAGGAAGTCGATCAGCAGCTCGTTGACCCGGTCGGGGGCCTCCTGCTGCACCCAGTGGCTCACGCCCGCCAGGCGCTCGATGCGCAGCGGGCCCGTGACTGTGGCCGCCGAGCGCTCGAGCAGGACCGGGTCCATGTACGCGTCGGCCTCGCCCCAGATGATCATGGTCGGCGCGACGACGGGCGGCGGGTCGGGCGGGTCGCGCAGCCACGACGCGGGCGGCATGTTGGCGCGGTAGTAGTTGAGCGCCGCGGTCAGCGCGCCGTCGCGACGCAGGGCCGTGACGAACACCTCGCGCTCCTCCGGGGGGAACGTCCCCGGGGCGGCGGTGTCGAAGACGAAGGCCCGCAGGTTGGCGAAGTCGTCGGCCGAGAGCCAGGTCTCGGCGACCCCCGGGAACTGGAACAGCAGCATGTACCAGCTCTTCGCGCGCTGCGCGGGGTCCTCGCGGCGCAGGCGCGCCGACACCACGCCGACCGGGGCGTTGAGGATGGTCAGCGACCGGACCGTTGACGGCACGTTGCCGGCCAGCCCCCAGGCCAACCCGCCGCCCCAGTCGTGGCCCACGATGTGCGCGCTCTCGTGGCCGAGGGCTTCGATCAGCCCCTCGATGTCGCCGACCAGCTTCGGAGCGAGGTAGTCATCGACCGCGGGGGGCCGGTCCGAGTCGCCGTAACCGCGCAGGTCGGGCGCCACGGCGTGGTAGCCGGCCGCGGCCAGGGCGGGCAGCTGGCGCCGCCACGAATGCGAGATCTCCGGGAAGCCGTGGAGCAGGATCACCGGCTCGCCTGCGGGATCGCCCTCCTCCCAGATGGCGAGGCGCACCTCCCCGACATCGACGCGTCGTCGTCCCATGGCGCGACAGCCTACGTGTCAGGCGACCGGCGCCGGCTCCGTCTCGCGGATCGCCGCTTCGAGGGCGGCGCGCACGGGCAGGAGGCCCCCGTCGGGGTCGGCCGAGGCGCCCCACCAGGCGTTGCCCTCGATCAGCACGGCGCCTCCGGGCACCGGCGCGACGTCCCAGCCCACCGTCCGCAGCGGCGTGAACGCCTCGGCCGTGCGCAGAGCGAGATCCCGAGCGGCCTGCCATTCGGGGACGCGGTAGCCGGTGAGAGCGTTCCCGGTCACCGGGTGCCGGGGCACGCGGATCAGGCCGAAGCCGCTCGGCGAGGACGCCACGGGAAGGGCGATCGTGCCGTCCTCCTCGACGCGGGCGATCAGGTTGCCGGTGCTGCCCGAGTCGGCGGCGCGGAAGCCGTCCATCAGCTCCTCGCCGACCGCGATCCGCAGCAGCGCGTAGAGGACCCGGGCCCGGCCGCCGGCGTCCAGCAGGGTCACGATGCGCAGCGTCTGGAGCGCGTCTCGTCCGCTCAGGGCCCGCAGCTCGGGGTGACAGAACACCCGCGGCTGCACGATCAGCGTCTCCCCCGGACCGGCCTCCAGCTCGCGGGCCAGCTGCATCCAGGTGAGGGTCGTGCCGCGGTTGTCGTCGACGCCGCCGGGGACGCGGCGCAGGATGCGGACGCCGATGCCCCGCTGCCCGCTCACCGGCTTGACGACCAGGTCGTCGGGGGCGTGGTCCTCCAGCGCCCGGGCCCAGGCCCGCGCAGTCGCCTCGGGGTCGGGGCTCCGTTCGAGCACCGCGTTGACCTCGGGGGTGGGCAGGTCCCGCCCCCGGCAGAGCTCCTCGAAGAGCAGCTTGTCCTGCACCGAGGGCACGGCCGCGATCGGGTCGAGCACCTCCTGAAGGCGCTCGAACTCGCCGCGCCGGACGGCCCAGCGCTCGCGCGCGGGGCCGTGGACCGGGTCGAGCAGGCCGAGCAGCGCCAGGTCGCCCATATGCCAGCCGCGCCGGGTCATCGTCCAGGCCCGCAGGGCGACGCGTGGCAGGGGCGCGTGATGCGCGCGGGACGCGCCCTGCAGCCGGCGCAGGATGCGCAGGGAGCGACGGGTCGCATCCATGGGAACGGCACCCGCCCGGACGACGAGGCGTCGCCGGGCGGGTGCCGGGGCTCCGGTCACGCCGCTCCTGTCACGAGGCGACGGGGACCCTCATCTTGGAGACGACCGCCTCGGCCACCTGCGACGTGCCGACGGCAGACGGGTCATCGCGCTCGCTCTTGAGGTCGTAGGTGACGTGCGTCCCCTCGGCGATGACCTCGGCGATCGCGTCCTCCAGCCGCGCGGCGGCGTCGCTCTCGCCCAGGTGCCGCAGCATCATGACACCCGAGAGCATGGTCGCCATGGGGTTGGCGCGGTTCATGCCGGCCATCTTCGGCGCGCTGCCGTGGCCGGGCTCGAAGAGCACCGCCTCGGTTCCGATGTTGGCGCCCGGGATCATTCCCGAACCGCCGATCAGGCCCGCGGCCAGGTCGCTGAGGATGTCGCCGTACTGCATCGGCATGAGCAGCACGTCGAGGTCCTCGGGGCGCTGGACGAGCTGCATGGCCGTGTTGTTGACGGCGCGGTCCTCGAACTCGATGCCCGGGTACCGGGCGGCGACCTCGCGGGCCACCTCGAGGAACAGGCCGTCGGTGCGCTTCATGACGGCCGCCTTGTGCACCGCGGTCACCCGCGAGCGCCCGTTGTCGACCGCGTACTGGAAGGCGTACTCGGCGATCCGCCGGCTGGCACCCTCCGAGATGGCCTTGATGGAGATGCCCGACCCGTCGGCGATCGGCCGGCCGGTGGTCTTCTCGATGCTGGCGATCAGCTCGAGGGCCTCCGGCGTGCCGGCCTCGACCTCGACGCCGGCGTACAGATCCTCGGTGACGTCGCGGATCACCACGACGTCCACGTTGGAGTAGCGGCTGCGCACACCCGGGTAGGTGCGGCAGGGACGGACGTTGGCGAACAGGTTGCTGGCCTTGCGCATGGCGATGTTGACGCTGCGGAAGCCCTTGACCGCGGGCGTGGAGACGGGGCCCTTGAGCGCGACGCGGTTGGAGATCACCGACTCGGCGACGCTGTCCGGGAGCGGGGTCCCCACGAGGTCGAGGGCGGGCTGGCCGACCTGCTCGATGTCCCACTCGAAGCCCACGCCGGTCGCCTCGAGCACGCGGCACGTGGCCGCGATGACCTCGGGGCCGATGCCGTCGCCGGGGATGAGGGTGACGCGGTGGCTGCTCAACGGGTCTCTCCCTGCGCGATCACGGTGGCCGGGTCCTCGTGGATCATCCGGTCGGCCGAGGCCTGGTCGCTGATCTCGCTCTCGATCGCCTCCGCGAGCACCTCGCGGATCTCGGCGGCGGGCACCACGACGGCGCCTGTCGCGTCGGCGTAGATGTAGTCGCCGGGAATGATGCCCACGCCCGCGACCTCCACGGGCACGTTGGCGGTCATCGGCATGATCAGGTTGCCGCCCTGGCGGACCGTCTCGCCGCGGCAGTAGGTGGTGAAGCCGTAGTCGGCGAGCGCGTCGAAGTCGCGCAGGCGGCCCTCGGCCAGCACTCCGGCGAGGCCGTTGTGGCGCAGGCGCGACAGCTTGCGACCGCCGCCGAACGCGGAGTCGTGGTGTCCGCCGCCACCCATCACCAGCACCTTGCCCTCGCCCCCGCCGCTCTCGATCGCCTGGTAGAAGAGCGACGCGAAGTTGTTGTGGATCGGGTGCTGGATGTCCTTGCGCGTCGGGAAGTAGCGGATCGTCACCGCCTGGCCGAACAGCACCGATCCCGGATTGGGGCTCACCATGTCGAGGATGTGGGCGACGTGCGCGTGGCGTCCGGCCATCGCGTCGACGATCGCCGAGCAGCTCACCCGGGGAAGCATGTCCCGCAGGTCCTGGTCGTGCGGCTGATGCAGCGGGGACGCGGTCCCGGCGTCCGTGCGCGTGGTGGTGGTCCGTGCCACGTCAATCTCCTTTTCCGCGCGACCGCAGTGCCGACCGGGACTTCCGGCGCGCCACGCGCCCGGCACGGGCGATCAGTTGTCCGACCCAGAAGGGGTCGAGGGGCGAGGGATCCAGCATTCCGTCGCGCGAGACGCCGACGGACAGGATGCGCCGGAGCACGGCTCCGGGGGCGCCGTCCTCGCGGCGGGTGCGCCACGCGTCGGCGAGCGCCTCCAGCTCGAGGTCGAGGCGCAGGAAACGACCGGGGCGCCAGCGCCCGGAGAAGGGCTCGCCGTCGAGCTCGAGCACGGCCTCGGCCGCGCGCCGCGGGAAGTCGAATCCCGCATGTGGCGCGGCGGGACTGGAGGCCCCGAGGCGCAGATTGGCGTCGTGCGGGTAGTACCGGCCGTCGCGGACCATGAAGCTGATCCCGCTGGGCCCGTTGTAGTCCACGTGGTCCAGCAGCGCCTTCGCGGCCGCGACCAGGGGAGCCGGCGGAGCGACGTTGCGCTTGTAGGAGGCCGGCCCGGCCCCGCGGGGCCAGTCGTCCAGCACGTGGAACACCACGCACTCGAACACGCCCGGGCCGCGGACGCTCTGCACCAGCCAACGCTCGCCGTCGATGCGCTCCTGCACGATGGCGCCGATGCCCGCCTCGACGAGCTCGTCGACGTAGGCGTCGCGCTCGGCGGCCGTCGTCACCATCTGCGGCCGCGCGCTCTCGGACCGGGAGGTGCGGGGCTTCACGATGGACGGCAGCGTGGGCCACGGCCCGTCGGGGCCGCCCTCGTCCACGACCACGGTGTGCGGGACGTCGAGGCCGAGCTCGCGCGCGGTCTCGGTCAGCGCCAGCTTGTCGCAGAGCGTGTTGTACTGGAGGGCGTCGGGTCCGATCACCACCACGTCGCCGATCTCGGATCCGCGCTCGGCGATCAACCGCACGATGTCCTCGTCGAGCGGGACGACCGCGTCAACGTCGTGCGCGCGGCAGATGTCGGCGACCCGGGCCAGGAAGCGGCCGGGATGCTCCGTGGGGGACGGGTACCGGAGGGGGCGCACGCATCCCGAGGAGGAGCCACCCGAGCGGCCCTCGGGGAAGGCGCCGATCACGGTGAACCCGGCCCGCTTGAGCGATCGGCAGGTGCGCGGGCCCGGAGGGTAACCCGTCCAGAGCACGAGGATGGTGGGCCGAGCGCCCGTCGATCGCTCCGCCGCCCCCGCCCTCGGCGTGGAGGCGGCGGCGGCGCGGCGGGCGCGCGTCCTGTCGGAAATCAGAAGGGTGAGCGGCGTCATGGGGAAAAGGTATGTTCATCGGGCGTCCCAAGCACCCCTCGGACGTATAGAGCCCCTGAAGGGAACCTGATCATCCCGGAGAGCCGATGGCGACGGGCGACGGGCGGGCGCGCGGGGGGGTCCGGGCGACGCCCGCGGGCGGGCGCGCCGATGTCCCCCTCCGCACGTCTAGTTGCGTCCTGATCCTGCGAGGGTTGGGGCGGGCGCCCCTGTGGGGCCATGCTCACGGACGATGAACGCGCGCGCACGTAATCGTCATGCGTCGGTACTGGCCGCCGCGCTCGGCCTGGCGTGCCTCGGCCTCGTGTGGACGACCGGCGCCCACGCGGCGCCAGGCGACATCCGCACGGCGGTGGGCGGGGGGTCGGGCGGCGACGGCGCCGCGGCGACCCAGGTCGCGCTCCGGCACCCGCGCCGGGTCGCCTTCCTTCCCGGCGGCGACCTGCTCGTGGTCGAGTTCGGCCAGGGGGGCGGAGAGCCCTTCTACGGCGACGGCCGGATCCGGCGGGTCAGCGGCGACGGCGACGTCAGCACCTTCGCGGGCACCGGTGTGGAGGGCTTCTCCGGCGACGGCGGCCCCGCGACAGACGCGAAGTTCAGCGGGCCCACCGACGCGATCGTGACCGGCGATGGTGCCGTCCTGATCGCTGACGAGTTCAACCACCGCATCCGGCGCGTGGCGCCCGATGGCACCATCTCGACGATCGCGGGCAGCAGCACCCAGGCCTGCCAGGACCAGTCGGGGCTCGCCGCGTCCGCCGAGTTCGCATGGCCGCGCAGCCTGGCTCTCGATCCCTCCGGCGGCTACTACGTCCTCGATGAGCTGTGCGGGTTGGTCCACCGCGTCGCGCCCGGCCCCGACCACCTGACGGGCACCTCCGACGACACCATCACGACCATCGCCGGCACGGGAGCGACGGGCTTCTCCGGCGACGGCGGCCCCGCGACGAGCGCGAAACTCAACAACCCACGGGGCATCGCCGCGACGTCCAGCTCGGTGCTGATCGCCGACTCGCTCAACCGGCGCATCCGGAGGGTGTCGGTGCCCGGCGGGACCATCACCACCGTGGCCGGCCCCGGCTCCAGCGGCAACAGCGGGGAGTTCGGCCCGGCGACCTCCGCGTACCTCTCCATCCCGCGCGACGTGGAGGCGGTTCCGGACGGGGGCTTCCTGATCGCCGACAGCGGCGTGCATGAGATCCGCCGGGTGCTGCCCGACGGCGACATCGTGACCATCGCCGGCACCGGCTCTGCGGGCACGTCCGGCGACGGCGGCCCGGCGACCTCCGCCCGCCTCACGGAGCCCTTCGGGGCCAACCTCTCAGCGGATGGCGATCTCTACATCTCGGGCGCGGGACTGCTCTCCGGGGCCAGCACCGGACAGCAGCGCGTGCGCGTGGTCGCCAACGCCCTCCTCAACATCCCGACGGAGCCGGCCCCCCCGACTCCTCCCTCGCCCCCGGACCCTCCGGACCCCCCGGTCCCTCCGACGCCCGATCCGACGCCCGATCCGACGCCCGATCCGACGCCGGGCGGCGGAGTCGCGACCCCCGGGACGCCGGCGGCCGCCCCGACCGCGCCGGCCGTCACGGGGGCGCTCCCTGCGCCGCCCGTCTCCGCCAACGCTCCCGTGCGACTGAGGCTCTCGGTGCTGAACGGCGTGCGTGGCCGCGCGCCGCGGACGGCTCTGCTGCGCATCTCGGCCAGTCGCTCCCTCGCCGCGCGGCGCGTCGTGATCCAGGTCGGCACCCGCGTCCGGGTCCACGGCCGATCGGTGCTGCGCTACCGCAACGCGACCGCGACGGTCATCCACGGCGTCGCCGGCGGCGTCCGTCTGCGCCTCGCGACCCGCGGCGCCTATCGCGTGCGCCTCTCATATCGCGATCGTGGCCGGGCGCGCGTCTCGAAGCCCATCACGCTGGTGGCCGCGCCGCCCGTCTCCGCGAACGCTCCCGTGCGACTGAGGCTCTCGGTGCTGAACGGCGTGCGTGGCCGCGCGCCGCGGACGGCTCTGCTGCGCATCTCGGCCAGTCGCTCCCTCGCCGCGCGGCGCGTCGTGATCCAGGTCGGCACCCGCGTCCGGGTCCACGGCCGATCGGTGCTGCGCTACCGCAACGCGACCGCGACGGTCATCCACGGCGTCGCCGGCGGCGTCCGTCTGCGCCTCGCGACCCGCGGCGCCTATCGCGTGCGCCTCTCATACCGCGATCGTGGCCGGGCGCGCGTCTCGAAGCCCATCACCCTGGTGGCGAAGCGCTCCCGGTGAACCGCTACCCGGCGGACCTGGTCCGCGCCCAGACGCGGGCCATTCTCGAAGCCTGGAGCATGTCTCCCGAGCACGCCGAGACCACCGCGTCGCTCATGACCGAGACCGATCTTCGCGGCGTCAACTCCCACGGCATCTCGATGCTGCCGAGCTACGAGAAGCAGATCGCGACCGGCCAGGTGCGCCCTCGATCGGGGTTCACCGTCGTCCGCGAGTCGGCGGCCACCGCCCTCATCGACGCCGGCAGCGGGTTCGGTCACGCGGTGTCCGCCCACGCGATGAACATGGCGGTCGACAAGTGCCACGCGATCGGCGTCGGCGCGGTGTCGGTGACCAACTCGAGCCACTTCGGCGCCGCGGGCGTCTACTCGGCGATCGCGGCCGAGCGCGGGTGCATCGGCATGGTCACCTCGGCCACTCGCGGGGTGCTGATGGTGCCGACGTTCGGAGCAGAGGCCGTCATGGGCACCAACCCGCTCGCCTTCGCGGCGCCCGCGGGGCGCAACCCGGCCTTCGAGCTCGACATGGCGACCACCACAGTCGCGATGAACCGCGTCCGGGTCCACAAGCTGCGAGGCGAGCCCCTCCAGGAGGGCTGGGTCGTGGACGGCCGGGGGCGCGCGGTCACGGATCCCGACGAGGCGATGGAACTCGTGGACGAGGAATCCGAGGGAGGCCTCACGCCGCTCGGCATCGCGCGTGCGCTCGGCGGCCACAAGGGGTACGGGCTGGCGGTGATGGTCCACATCCTCGGGGGCGTCCTCGGGGGCGCGTCCTTCTCGCCGGTACGCAAGCGCACCCAGAGGCCCGGCGACCCCAACGATCTCGGACACTTCTTCCTCGCCATCGATCCGGGCGCGTTTCGCGAGGCGGGGGCCTTCGAGGAGGATCTCGACGAGGTCGTCAACGTGCTGCACGACACCAAGCGGTCCGATCCCGCGCGGCCGGTGCTGGTGGCCGGCGACCCGGAGCGCGCCACCCGGGAGGAGCGCTTACGCGATGGCATCCCCCTGCCCGATAGCCTGGTGGCCCTGCTGCGCGGCATCACCGAGCGCGCGGGCACCCCGTTCCTGCTCGACGGCGAGGGATGACATGTCCGCCTCCGAGAATCGCGATCTGGTCCGGCGCTTCTACGCGGAGGCGATCAACGGCCGCGATCTGAGCGCCATCGACCGCCTGCTGGCCGAGGACTTCACGCACGACGACGAGACCCGCGGGCGGGAGGGTCAGCGCGCCGCCGTGGCCGCCTTCCTCGATGCCTTCTCGGATCTGCACAATGAGATCCTGCTGATCCTCGCCGAGGGCGACCTGGTGGCCGCCCACCAGCGCTGGACCGGCACCCACGACGGCGAGTTCATCGGCATGCCGCCCACCGACCGTCGCGTCGAGTTCACCTCGACCGCCGTGCTCCGCGTCAGGGACGGGCTCATCGTGGCCGCCTGGGACGAGGTCGATCTGCTCGGGCTCACCGGCCAGCTGGCTCCGATCGACTGACGGACCTCAGCGCGCGTCGGGGGGCAGATCGCGGGCTGCGTCGGCGAGCCAGCTCTCGACCTGCTCGGTGAGCCGCGCGTGGATCACGGGCTCGGCCAGCTCCAGGGCGACCAGGCGCTCCTCCAGGTGCCGCCACGCGTCGGTCGAGACACCGGTCTCGGCCTGAGCCCGGAGGGCCTCGGCGGCGATGGCCACGGGCACCAGCGCCCGGACGATTTCGCCCTCCGCGTCCGCGGCGGGCGGCACCCGGTTGTCGTAGTCGGCCAGCACCCGCGCGATCCCGGCGCCGGCGTCGATCTCCGCGCGGATCCCCGGCAGGTGGTCGTTGAGGTCCTCCAGGGCCGCGTCGAGATCCTCGCCGGCGATCGTCGCCACGGCGAGCTGCTGGTGGGGCGTGAGGTCCGGCAGGCCGGCCGACGCGGCCGCCTGCAGTGCGATGGCGGCGCCCGCAACGCGCACCGCCGCGCCGAGGGGATCGGAAACGGGGCTCTCGTCCATGGGGCGAGCATGCCCCACCAGGGCGCGCAGATCGAGGGCGGGGCGATTGACGCGCCGCCCGGCGGGGAACGACCACATGCACTGCGTCTCGACAAGCGGAGAGCCGATGCCCGTCGTCCTGCTGATCATCTTCATCCTCCTGGCCCTGATCTTCGGCATCGGAGGCGCGATCAAGATCAGCCTCTGGTTCCTGCTCCTGCTCGTCCTCGCGGTCGCCCTCGGGGTCCTGGCGCTGCGCGGGTTGACCCGCTCGAAGTAGGCCCCCGCGGGAGGCGATGCGGGCGTCGCCGGCGTGGTCGATCCCGACGCGCCCTCGGGGCCGCCATCCCACCCGCCGCCCCTCAGCTGACGGACGCCGCCTCGTCGGCGGTGGCCGGCGCGAGATCGGGCCGGACCGCGGCCGTGCGCCCGCGGCGCTTGGGGCGTCGCACCCGTGCCTCCTCCGCCCAGAAGTAGCTCACCAGGACCAATCCCACGGCGACCCCCTGCGCGACGAGGCCCTCCACGTTGGGGAACACCGCCAGCCAGGTGCCCATCCAGTGCGGGAGCCCGATCGAGAGCGGCGTCGTGCCCATCCAGCCGGCGGCCTGCATCTCCTGGACCTGCTCGCCGACCATGACCACGAGGACGACCCCGAGCATCACCCCCGTCACAACGAGCATCCGCTTGTACGGCAGGCGCGCGTGATTGAGAAAGGTGATCGCCGCGACGATCGCCACCAGGACCGACGCGAGGGCGACTCCCTCGAGCACCGTCAGCTGCCCATACTGGAGGCGCATGTTCTGCAGGAAGAGGACGATCTCGAAACCCTCGCGGTAGACGCTGAAGAAGCCCAGCACGACGAGGCCGATGAACACCCTGCGCTCCGCACCGGGCCCCTCGAGGCTCAGCAGGTGACGCTTCTTGCGGTTCTGGTGGCTGATCCAGCCGGTCCAGTAGACCTTGTGGAAGAACCAGTTCATCACCACGAGCAGGACGACGATCGCGACGAGGCCGGTGATCGCCTGAACCTGAAGCCCTCCTGCGCCCATCTGGCCGATGAGCGCGACGGCGATGATCCATGTGATCGCCGTGGCGGCGAGTCCGGCGGCCGCGCCGACGCTGATGGGTCTGCGCAGCGACTGGTTGGAGCCCACCAGGCTCGCCACGACGGCCGCCAGCACGAGGATCGACTCCAGGCCCTCTCGGAAGACCAGCAGCGCGCTGTTGAAGATGACCGCCCCGGTGCCGAGCCGGGCCGTCGCGGTCGGGTCGCTCACGCCGCCGTCCACGGCCTGGAGGATGATCACCAGTCCGAGCAGGGCGGCGAACGAGATCAGCACCCATCGGTGTCGCTGCGTGAAGGCCAACGGAGACGCGGCTCCTCGATCCCAGGGATTCGGGCCACCGAATATTGGAGATGAGAGCGTCCGTTTCAAGGACCGCTGGTCGGACATGCGTCTCGGGACCGGCAGCCAACCGTCCCCGGCGCGCGGACACCCGAGGCGAGCGACTAACCTCGGGCGATGGGGCACACCTCGACCGATGGCCGGGGAGACCCATGCCGCACGCGGGCCGATGGCGTATCGGGTATTTCGCCCGACCCGACCCGGGTCATCGCGAGCGCGCGTGGCGCTTGCGGGCGCCGTCGCCGCGCCGTGTCGCGCGCCGACATCATCCATGACCGCCCGCCGCCCCCCGGATCGAGAGGGAGCCTGATCGCCCTGTGAGCGCGACGTCCTCGAAGGCCGACCGGCCCTCCGGCCTGGGCAGGTACATCATCGTCCTGCAGGGGATCCGGCCTGTCGACAAGTCGATGCTCTCCCGCGACCTCGTGGCGGGCGTCACCCTGGCGGCGCTCGCGATCCCGGAGGTGATGGGCTACACGAAGATCGCGGGCACGCCGGTGATCACCGGCCTCTACACGATCCTGCTGTGCGCGGTCGCCTTTGCATTGCTCGGCTCGTCGCGCCACCTGGTCGTCGGCGGCGACTCCGCCACGGCCGCGATCATGTACGCCGGTATCGCCGGCCTCGGCATCTCCGGCCTTCAGCCGGGCACGAGCGAGTGGCTCGCGTTCGCGAGCCTCGCCGCGCTGATCACGGGCGGCCTGCTGTTGCTCGCGCGCATCGCGCGGCTCGGCTTCCTCGCGGACTTCATCTCGCGCACCGTGCTGGTCGGCTTCCTGACGGGCGTCGGGATCCAGGTGGCGCTCGGCCAGTTCGCCGGCATGCTCGGCGTGCCGTCGCCCGGCGCCGGCTTCGACCGGGTCGGCGGTGCGGTGATCACCTTCTGGGACACGCTGAAGGAAATCCCCGACACCTCGTCTGCGACGCTCGTGGTCTCGCTCGCGGTGATCGCGACGCTCATCGTCTTCGAGAGGTGGATACCGCTGATCCCGGGGGGGCTGGTGGCGGTCGTCGGCGCGATCGCGATCAGCTGGGGCTTCGACCTCCAGTCGCACGGCGTCTCCACCCTCGGCGCCGTGCCGAGCGGCCTGCCCTCGATCGGGCTGCCGAGCGGCGTCGGCTGGGACGACGTCGTGCCCCTGCTCGCCACCTGCGTCTCGATGTTCCTCGTGATCATCGCCCAGAGCGCCGCGACCTCGCGGGCCTACGCGGTCAAGTACAAGGAGCACTTCGAGGAGAACACCGACCTCGTCGGCCTCAGCGCCGCGAACCTCGCCGCCGGCATCACGGGCACCTTCGTCGTCAACGGCAGCCCGACCAAGAGCAAGATGGCCGAGGAGGCCAAGGCGACCAGCCAGGTCGCGATGCTCGCCATGGCGGTGATGGTCGCGATCGTCCTGCTCTTCCTGACCCAGCCCCTCCAGTACCTGCCGAACGCCGTCCTCGCGGCCGTGGTCTTCGTGATCGGCGTCAAGCTCGTCGACGTCGATCACATGAAGGAGATCTACCGGCTGCGCCGCGACGAGTTCTGGATCGCCGCCGTCACGGCGGCCGTGGTCGTCGGCGTCGGGGTCGAGCAAGGCATCATCCTGGCGATCGTCCTCTCGGTACTCGGTCACGAGAGGCGGCACTACCAGCCGCACGATGCGGTCATCATCCGCGACGACCAGGGCGAGCTCACCACCGCCCCCGCGAGCACGGCGACGCCCCTCGAGCCCGGGCTCGTCGTGTACCGGTTCGGTGTCGGCCTCTTCTACGCGAACGCCCCCCGGTTCACCGAGGAGGCCATGGCGCTGGTGGACGGGCCCGCGCCGCCGCGGTGGCTCGTCCTGCTCGCCGACGCGATCGACGACGTCGACTTCACCGGCGGCAAGACGCTCGTCGAGCTCGCCGAGCGGTTCCGGCAGCGGGACGTGGTCCTCGCCGTGGCCGGCGCTCGCGACGACGTGGTCCTCGAGCTCGAGCGCTTCGGCCTCGTCGAGGAGATCGGCCGGGAGCACATGTTCGCCTCCCTCGAGGAGGCCGTCGCGGCCTTTCGCGCCGCGCAGGCCGGGCGGTGAGCAGGGGCGTGCCGATGCGCGACCTGACGACGGCGCCAACTCGCGCACCGCAGGCGTCGTCCTGCCCGCCGCTTTGACCGGCGGCGGCCCCTCGCTTACTGTCGAATCCCCAAGCGGAGGTCGCGTGATGCGCATGCTGATGAAGGTGCAGATCCCCACCGAGGCGGGCAACGAGGCGATCATGAGCGGCAGCCTGCCGCGAACCCTCGGATCGGTCATCGGGGCGCTCAAGGCGGAGGCGGCCTACTTCATCGCCGAAGACGGCATGAGGACCGGCCTGATCTTCTTCGATATGGCCGACGCGACCGACATCCCGCCGGCGTGCGAGCCGCTATTCATGGAGATGAACGCCCAGATCACGCTGGTCCCGGCGATGAACGCGGAGGACATGCAGGCCGGGGTCGCAAAGGCGATGGCCGCGAAGGAGTAGCACCGGCGGACGGACCCGGCTGCGCGTGAGACGTCGCTCCGGCGCCGAGCACCCGGTGATCCCCACCCACATCGAGGACGGTCCGGACCCGGTCCTCCCGGTCATGAGCGGCTGGGCCGGGCCGATGCCCGCCTGGTCGCCGAACCTGCGCGCACATCCGGACACCGTCGTCGAGCTCGCCGCCGCCCGGTGACGACCCCCGTCACGCCGGCGCACGAGGGTCGCGCTTCAGCGCGCCGCCTCGCCGCGACCCTGCTGCTCGCTGTCGGCCTCGTGCTGGGCGCCTCCGTCGCCGCCTCGGCCGCGCCGAGCCTCGACCCCTATCGCGGCCTGGGAACGTGGGTCAACATCTACGACGACCCACAGTTCGCGGTTCCGGAGACGACGGTGGCGAGGATCGCCGCTCGCGGCGTGCGGACGATCTACCTGGAGACGGGCAACTTCAGGCAGCGGACCGATCTCGTGCGGCCGGGCCGGCTCTCGCGCTTCCTCGACGCCGCGCACGCCCGCGGGATCGCCGTCGTGGCGTGGTACCTGCCCGGGTTCCGTCCGGGCGGGCGCGACCTGCGCCGCTCGCTGGCGGCAGTCCGGTACCGCTCCGCCGCCGGCCAGGCGTTCGACTCGTTCGCGCTCGACATCGAGGATGGCGCCGTCACACCGGTGAGCAGGCGCAACCGGCGCCTGCTGGCCCTGTCGGCACGGCTGCGGAGCGCGGTCGGCCCCGACTACGCGCTCGGCGCGATCATCCCCAACCCGCGCGGCATGGAGCTGCGTCGCGGCTACTGGCGGGCGTTCCCCTACGCCGAACTCGCACGGGTCTACGACATCTTCGTGCCGATGGTCTACTCGACCTACCGCGGCGACGGTCCGGCCGTGGTGCGGCGCGACGTGAACCGCAGCATGACCATCCTGCGCACCGCGACCGGGCGTCCGGACCAGCCCGTCCACCTGATCGGGGGCCTCGGTGACGACATGAGCGCCGCCGAGTCGCGCGCCTTCGTGCGGCGGGTGGCGGCGCTGCGGCCGATGGGGTGGAGCCTCTACGACTTCTCGGTGACATCGCGCTCCGCCTGGGCGGCGCTGCGCTCGCTCGACCGTCTGATGCCGCCCGCGGGATAGCCGACCTCCCGCTGGGGCCGCGGGGGCAGGCCGCCGCCGTCCCGGCGGCGCCTGCCCCGCGCGGCTCAGCTCGTGCTCGACACCAACTGGTAGACGGAGCCCGACGTCTGGCCGTCGGGCACCCAGACGTAGCCCCCGCCGGTGCCGATGCAGCCGACCGATCCGTTGGTCGAACCGCTCGGGAACGGCTGCTGGGACTTGAGGACCGACAGGTTCTCCTCGTTGAGCGCCACGATCTGCGCGGGGGCGCCGCCCAGCTCGTCGTAGTCGATGCCGAGCCACAGGGCGTTGTTGCCCGTGTCGGTGCACTGCAGCGCGATGTTGCTGGGATGGGTAGCCACGACCGCGCCCTGCGAGAGCGAGACCGCCGAGGTGGAGCCGTCGTCGTTCGGCTCGGTCTCGCTCACGTAGACGTGGCTGGAGCCGTAGGACAGGAAGACCGTGCCGGCGCCGTCGTAGGCCTTCGCGATCCCGATCGAGCGCTCGACCTCGAGCGTCTTGGGATTCCAGGACTGGAGCTTCGGGCTCGAGCCCACGAAGACGGTCGTCCAGAGCTTCGAGTTCCCGGTCGTGAACCCCGCGTGGGTCGGCACCTTCTTGATCGCCGCGGCGTTCTTGGACGGGTCGATCCGGACCAGCTTCGCCTGTCCGTCGCTGCTCGCCCAGATGTAGCCCGAGCTCGGCGCGATGTCGGCGCCCCAGTTGATCGGCAGGGCTGCCGTGAAGGTCTTCTGGACCGCGCCGGTGGTCGCGTTCAGGCGGTAGATCGAGGCCTTCGCCTTGCCCTCGCCCGTCAGCACCCAGATCGAGTTGTAGCCCGCGGTGATCGAGATCGGACCCGCCCCCACCGCGGTGGTGATCGTCGCCCCCGTCACGGCGTCGATCCGGGTGACGCTCGGGTCACCCCGGTTGATCACCCAGCCCGCGCCGTAGCCGTAGGTCACCGGACCCGGGTTCTTGCCGACGGACACCTTCCGGATCACGTCGAAGCTGCCCGACGGCGTGGTCTGGGCCCCCGCGACCGCCGCCGCGGTCATCGCCGCGGTCATCGCGACGGCGGCCGCCGCGGTCAGAGCGCGTCGTGAGATGCGCATTCCTGCCCCCTTTTCATGGTCCGGTCTGCGCGCCATGCGCCCACCGCGTTGCTTGGCCCGCCCCGTGAGCGCGGTGCGCTCAGTTTTCCATATCCGACCGGCCCGCCGGGCTGATGGGCCGTGTCCTGCGCCGATCTCGGCCAGTCGGCCGCTACCCACGCGCGCGGCGCATGGCGGAAAGGCTTCCGGCCAGCAGCGTCACCCCGGCGAGGACGCCGCTGACGAAGGGGATCCAATCGGCCTCCGGGGTGGCGGCCAGAATGAGGCCGGCGATCCCGAGGCCGGCGAGGATTGCGGCCGCCTGCACGATCCGGCCCTGCCAGACCCCTGCACGATGGAACGCCGCGAAGTGCAGGCCGACGACGAAGACCGTCCAGGGCAGGTAGGTCTCCCTTGGGGCGTCGAGCAACCAGATGGCGATGAACCCGGTCGCGAGCGCGACGATCTCCGCACCGACGATCAGCCACCAGCGCCGGCCGAACAGATCCACGCGCTCGCCATTCGCGCTCGCTCGCGCCGGACGCTCGAGCGCCCGCCTCCTGCCAACCCAAAGCCCGAGTAGCCCGGCGACGGCAAGGGCCCGGAAGAGGTCGGCTGCAACCGGCCCGAGCGGCGTCTGTGCGTTGGCGACGAGGAAGGCGAAGCCAAAGATGCCGCCGATCAGCGCGCCGCGGACGCGTTGCCGCGCGCGGCTGCCGGAGCGGTCTCGGGCCGTCACCGGCGGGCTCCCTCCGCCGTCGATCGGCCGGCCGCGGACGCACCCCTTCGCGTCAGGAGCCTCTGCCCGCTCGCGTAGACGGAGGCGTGGTAGATGAGCGAGAGGGCGGCGAGCGCGGCGCCGACGATCTCACGCCCCGCCACGTACCAGGCGGCTGCCGCGAGACCCGAGAGGAGCAACTCCTGCGCCAGACGCGCCGGCTCGGCGAAGCGGCCGGCCCGGTGGAAGTCGATGACGCCCCAGGCGCCGAAGCCGATGACGGGGGCGCCGATTCCGAGTGCGATCTTGGCGCCCGTGCTGTCGCCGGAGTGCACCCCCCAGTAGGCGAGACCGGCGACGATGCCGGTCTCCAACAGCGCGCGAAGGACGAGGTTGAGACGTTCGCCTGCGGTCATGGACGGATTCCGTCGTGCTCTGACGGCGAGGCCCTCGCCGGCGCCGGTCGTCTCGGAGCGCGGCGGTTGGGGCCACAGTCAGGTTACCCCCGATCCGTCGAGTGAAATCCCGACGCGGTGTAGCTACGACCCGTCGTCGGTGGGGTGACGCGACATCGGGATGCAGCGAGCTCATCGCGCCGCGCCGGCAGATCTCGCGGCTGACCCGTGCGAGCGGTTTGGTGCTCCGAGGCGTCGACCACGGCTCGGCCGGCACGGCGCGGAAGGCCAGTCGGTCGTCCTCGGGCGTCGACGCGGGGTTGACATTGTGAGCCAGGTGGTGTCGTGTCGATTGGGTTACTATCTAAAAAGGAAAACTTTTGCGGCGCGGAGCTGCCCAGCCTGGGACGGTCGAGGCGACTCTCGGCGCCGGCCTCCCGTCGAGGCGGGCGGGGAGGGTGGTGGCCGCCCTGGGCGTCGCCGCCAGCTTGGCGGCGCTGGCCATGTCCGGTTGCGGCGGCACCGACTCGGTTGCCTCCAGCCGTCCGGAGGCAACGAATACGGCGGCCGCGAGAGCGTTGACGGATGTCGGCGGCCTGCCGCTCCCGATGACCTTCGGGGGGCCGTACGAACCACTGACCGCGGGGCGCTACCGAAGCGACACGTTCGCCATCCCGATCGAGATGACGCTCGACGAGGGCTGGGTCTCGGGCGGAGGGGAGTTGAAGGAACTCCTCGACGTGTATACAGCTTCCTCGGAGGGCGCGGCGCTCGACTTCTGGACGCTGCCGACCGTGATCGATCCGTCGGACGCCACGGGAATGACGGACATCGATGCTCCCTCCGACCTCGTTGCCTTCCTCCACGAGCACGACCGGCTCACGACGGGTCCCAAAGAGCAGGTCTCCGTCGGTGGCCACCCCGCAACCGCGTTCGAGTTCACCGTTGACCCCTCGAAGACGCTGAGCAGCCCGAAGTGCCCGGGGCCGTGCGTTCCGATCACCGATCTCTCCGACGGCGGCCAGGTCGGCTTCTTGGAGGGCGACCGGGGCAGGATCTTCGTCGTCAAGAGGGCCTCCGGGAGGCCTCTGGTCATCGCCTACAGCTCATCCGGGGCCGATGCCGCGCAGCTCCGGGTCAAGTCCGAGCGCGTCATCAAGTCGCTGCGGCTCGTCTCATGAGAGGGCTCGCTCGCCGTGCGGACGAGGACGCATACGCACCGCTCATCCCGCAAGGCCGCCTCGTCGCGGTCCCCTCGTACACGCGATGAGATCTCTGCGGAGGCTCGCGTTCGTCGTGGTCGTGGCAGCGGGAGCGATGTTGCTGTGGGCGGGGTGTGGCAGCGATTCGCCGCCGTCTGCGGACTCGTCGGGTTCTTCCACGACTGCATCGCTCGGCATTGAGGAAAGGCTCGTGTCCGAGGGTTTCGGCGGGATGTCAAAGAAGGGTAAGGCGGAGACCTTCTCCGACTCGACAGCGTTCGCGAGCGGCCTCTTCAAGGGGGTATCAGGACCCGACCTCGCCGTCTACACGACGGCGGGTTTCATCACTGGCGGCTACCAGAAGTACGGCACGAACGATCTGGATCAGTTTGGATGGTCCGCCGCAGTGCTGACCGGCTCGCCCGCACAAGCGCAGGACCTCGCCAGCTACTTCAAGAAGGGGCAGAAGGCGGGAACCCCTGCGGATACCGTCGTCTCCCGTTTGACGGCGGTCCCAGGGTCTCAGGCGGTCGTTGCCAAGGCCGAATCCACCGGCAAGTCCGGGCAGAAGAAGACCTACGTGCTCGCCGGGACCGTCTTCACCGACGGACCGTACGTCTACGTCGAACTCGGGGCGGGTCCAGACGCCCTGGTGGACGAGCAGGCCATCCTGCACGCATCACAGGAGCTCTACGCACGCGTCATGGGAAAGCCCGCGCCTGATTAGGCCGGCATCGCCCCGCGAGGGCGGGAAGTGCGTCCTCGGTCCGGGATGGAGGACTAGTGAAGATCGCCAACAGGGAGACGGCAGACGTGCGCGCTCGGGATGGGGTGGTCCGCCACAATCGTGGCGTTTGCGCTCTGCCTCCTGCTCGCCGCCCCAGCGGTCGCCGTCGTCGAAGGACGGCCGGACGGCAACCAGCATCCGAACGTCGGGATGGTCGTCGGCCACGACGCGCAAGGCGTCTCGCAAGAGGTGTGCACGGGCACCCTGGTGACGCCCACGATCGTCCTGACGGCCACGCACTGCAGTCCGCGCAGCAGTTGTTCGTGGGCAGTAACAGGTGGCTCCCTTCTGCAAGCACGCCGCGGCTGTGGACCCAGACAACCGCGGCTCGAAGCGCGGCGAGAGCACAAGGCGCGCAGAAGACCATGCTCCTGAGGTCGAACATCACCTGCACGGGCTGGTGGCTTCGAATACCGGCTGCCACGCTTGGATCAGCCGATCCATCCCGCTGTGACCACACGCCCCTGAGAGCGTGATCGACGGTGGGGTCTGGCTCGGTCACGTAGCCGCCTTCCCCTCGCGCGCGCCAGCCGTACGCCAGTGGGCCAGCGGGAGGGCGCACCAAGGCGGTTTCTCACCGACATGGCGCGAACCCCCTACGGAGCCCCCAGACCCCGACGGATCAGCGGGTGCCGCCCCACGAAGCCCATGCCCCCGGCAAGAATCGAACTTGCGACACCAGGTTTAGGAAACCTGTGCTCTATCCACTGAGCTACGAGGGCCCAGGGCCAGAATAGCCGCGCTAGGCGGCGGGGAGGTACGGCTGCCAGGCCATCGGCTGGCGTGGCGCGGCGACGGCGATGAAGACGTCGGGCCGCGGCGGACGGGGCTTCGTCCTCGGATGCATGTTGATCTCGGCCGGAAGGCGGTTGCCCTTGCGCAGGTTGCACGGCGCGCACGAGGTGACCACGTTGTCCCACGACGAACGCCCGCCGCGCGAGCGCGGGATGACGTGGTCCATGGTCAGGTGCGAGCCGGCGCCGCAGTACTGGCATTGGTAGTCGTCACGGGCGAACACGGCTCTGCGCGAGATCTTGCGCGACTCGTGGCGCGGCACGCGCACGAAGTAGATCAGCCGGATCACCAGCGGGCAGACGTGCGCCGCGGTGGCACTGCGCAGCTGGCGGGCGGCGCGCTCGAGCACCTCGGCCTTGTTCTTCAGCACCAGGACCACGGCGCGTTGCAGCGAGCACACGTTGATGGGCTCGTAGGTCGCGTTGAGGACGAGGACCTGCTGCGCCATGGCTCCCCGGTTCGCGTGGGTGAGGACCGGCTCTCTGTCGGGCTACCGTCTCTCACCCCGAGCCCGCGCAGGATTCTAGCCGGACCGGCCCCCGGCGCGGTAGGACCCGAGAAATGTGACACGGGCGACGTCCCGCTGCTCGAGGGCCTGGATGGCCGACGAGACCGGCAGATCGCGCTCCAGGCTGCCCTCGATGTCGATGAAGAACATGTACCGGCCGAGGCCCCGCTTGGTGGGGCGGCTCTCCAATTTGGTCAGGTTGACCGCACGCATCGCGAACTCCTGGAGGATCGCAAGGAGGGCGCCCGGCCGGTCGTGCTCCAGGTGGCAGATGATCGAGGTGCGGAAGCGACCCGATCCGACCGCGACGGCGGGCTCGGTGCCGAGCAGGACGAAACGGGTGGAGTTACCCTCCTGCACGTCGGCGATGTCGCGCGCGATCACCTCGCAGCCGTACAGCGAGGCGGCGCGCAGCGTGCCGATGGCCGCCGCGTCGGGCACCTCGCCGGTCCCGACCAGCCGCGCGGCGTCCGAGGTGGAGTTGGTGGCCACGATCTCGATGCCGGGCAGGCGCTCGCGCAGGAACCCCTGGCATTGCGCGGTGGCGTGCGGGTGGGAGAGGACCCGGGCGATCCCCTCGAAGCCGACCACGCCGCCCGCCAGCAGGTGGTGGCGCACGGGCAGCACCACCTCCCCGCGGATCCAGATGTCGCGACCCACCGCGAGCTGGTCGAGAGTCTGGTTCACCGACCCCTCGATCGTGTTCTCGATCGGCACCAGCGCGGCCGGCACCTCGCCCTCGCGGACGGCGCGGAAGCAATCGATCACCGTGGGGAAGGGGATCTCCTCGAGTTCGCCGTCGGCGCCCAGCAACTCGAGCAACGCCTCCTCGCAGAACGTCCCGGGAGGCCCGAGGTAGCCGACCCTCACGTGGCGGGCCCGGCCGGCTCGGGGGGCGTCCCAGGCGTGGCGGCAGGCTCGTCCGGGGCGGGATCCTCCAGCCGTGGGGCGCGCGGCGGCGCGCCGGTGGCGATCCCGACCGCCCGGGCCTCCTCCGGCGAGAGACGCTGGCCCGGCGTGCCCTCCACGAGTTCCTTGAGGTACACCCGGGCGTGGTCGCGGGCGTGGAGCGAGGTGACCACGGCGCCCGTGTTGTTGCCGTCGATCAGGGCGATCGACCACGACTGGCTTCCTCCCATATCCCGGTAGGCGTCGTAGCGGACCATGCCCTGGAACCGCAGCGCCGAGCGCAGGCTCCTCTCGGTGACCTCGCCCTGGCGCTCCACCAGGCTCTGGAGATCCTTGAGGCCCTCCTCGAGGCGGGCTTGCGCCCGCTGCAGCCCGGCCTGGCGGTCGACAAGGCCGGCCGATGACCCGTCCGGCAGGAGCACCTTCTGCGCCGCGCGCAGGCGCCGGAGGGAGATCCAGAGGGCGATGCACAGACCCAGCGCGATCACTGCGACCACGCCGGCGACCACCGCTGCCCAGACTGCGGGCTCCATCAGATCGTGATCTTGACGGGGTACTCGGCCTTATTGTTGTCGATCCGGGTCTCCCCGGTGACCGGCACGACCTCGATCACCAGCGTGCCCTGATCGCCGAAGACGATCTTGTCCGACGCCGGCCCCGGGATCTCGACCGAGACCGTCTCACCCGACGCGAGCGACTTGATCGCCACCTGCCGGGTGTCGATCTCGTTCGGGGTCGCGGGGTACGAGAACGACGCCTTGACGATCACGTTCGACTCGTCGAAGTCACCGCCGTTCTTCACCGTCACGCTCCACTTCAGATCCTCGGTGGCCTGCACCTGCGCCGTCTGCCCGACCGTCAGTCGGGTGTCCGAGGGCTTGGCGATCGTCAACTCCAGGGACGTGCCGCGCAGGTTGCCCGACGCGTCGGCGCCGGCCTGAGTGGTGCGCCGCGAGAGGTCGGGGATCAGCGACTTGGCGCCCTCGGCCGACGCGAGGGCCGCGTTGGGCAGGAACGCCTGGAGGGGAGGCACCTCGACGCCGGTGATGTCGTCCTTCTCCAGCGCCTTCATCGCCGGGCCCTTGAAGGAGTCCTCGTAGATCACGTCGCTCGCCAGCAGGCGCTGCATCGGCTTGGCGATGCCGGCGGCCTTGGTCTGCTGGTCGGACCCCTGCAGCAGCGTGGGCAGGCCGGAGGCCAGGGTCGTGAGGCCCGTCACGCGGTATTCGAGTGCCGTGACCAGGCTCGCCTGGGCACCCTTCAACGCGCCCGGCGGATCGAGGCCCTCGGCCTGGTCCACCAGGCCCTGGGCGCTCTTGGCGATGGCGTTGATCTTGGCCTGCAGTTGCGGGGGCTTGTCGCCGCGCGGGTTGGCCATCACCTGACGCAGCGCGGCGCCCTGGGCGGCGGACTTGGTGACCACCTGCGAAACGCCGTTGATGTATGAGGTGTACGAGTCCTCGAGCTGGCTGCGCTGGCAGTCCTTGACCACCAGGGCGATCACGATCACCAGCACCACAGCGAACGCGATTCCCAGGATCAGCCGCCCGCGCGGCCCCTGGAGCACCGCGATCCCGCCGCCACCGGATCCCCCCCCCGATCCTCCGCCCGACCCCGATCGCGACCCCGAGCGGCGCGGCGGACGACCCGAACCCCCGCCGGAACGCGAGCGCGAGCCCGACCTGGAGGAACGGGACCGGGAGGTCCGCGGCGGCGCGTCGTCTGGATCCGTGCCGGCGGGGGGTGGAGGCGCGGATCCCTCGGTCACCCGCGAGCGGTGCACTTCACCGGTCGCGTCGCTGTCGATCGGTCCGGCGTCGCCGCCCTTGCGACGCGCCTCGCGCCGGGCGGCGCGACCCGCGTCGATGGGCGGATCGCGGAAAGCCGCGTCGAAATCCGGCCGCTCGTCGTCGAACTCGGCCATGGGCTACGCGGGGTTTCGTCTGATGGGGGCTGTCCGCACCGTGTGGAGGAGGTGGGGTGGAAGTGGGCGAGGGGGGACTCGAACCCCCAAGCTCATGCGAGCACTAGACCCTGAACCTAGCGTGTCTACCAATTCCACCACTCGCCCAGGCGTTCCTGCCTTCCAGGGATGCGGAAGCGTACCACGGGCCTCGATCGGACCCGGGAGGGCAAGGATGGAGCCCCGCGTCGTGGAAGATCCCCCCGATGAGTTCCCGTGCGACATCAGATCGACGCGCCCTCGGGCGCTACGTGCTGGGCCCCGCCATCGGGCGCGGCGCCACGGCTGTGGTCCACCGCGCGCGCGACATCGTCACCGGCGAGGTGGTGGCGGTGAAAGCAGTGCCCGTCGAGCTCGACCTGGCTCCCCGCGTACGCGCCGAGGTGCGCGCGGCCGGGCGCCTCGACCACCCGCGCATCGTCGCGCTCCGCGACTGGGGCGAGGACAGCGAGTGCCTGTACCTGGTCTGGGACCTCGTGGAGGGCGAGTCTCTGGCGGAGTGGCTGCGCCGGCCCGGTCGCCCGGGCGACGGCGCCATGGCCCGAATCGGGGAGGACGTGTTCGCAGCGCTCGCGCACGCGCACAGCCGGGGCGTCGTGCACCGCGACGTCAAGCCGGGGAACATTCTCATCGACCACGACGGGCGCGCGCAGCTCTCCGATTTCGGCGTCGCCCGGCTCTCGGGCGAGAGCGGGCTGACGATGACCGGCGGCGTGGTCGGCACCGTCGCCTACATGTCGCCCGAGCAGGCGCGCGGCGCTCCGGTGGGCCCCGCGAGCGACGTCTACTCGGCCAGCCTGGTGGTCTACGAGGGCCTCGCCGGCTCCAATCCGGTCAACGCGTCCTCCCCCGCCGAGACCGCCCGCCGCGCCGCGGCCGGCGGCATCCCGGCCCTCGAGTCCGTGCGCCCGGAGCTCCCGCGGGAATTGTGCCGCGCCATCGATGCGGGCCTGCGCCGCGATCCCGAGGCGCGTCCCGACGCGGAGGAACTCGCCGACGTCCTGAGCGGCGCGCGCGGCGGCGTGCGGGCGGCGCGGCGCCGGGGAGCGCGCGCGCTGCCCCTCATCGCCTGCGCGGCGACGGGCGCGGCGTTGGCGGGGGTCGCGATCGTGATGGCGCACGGGGCGATCGACGACGCGACCGGGGTCGACGCGCGCTCGGCGCCGGTGGCCGCCGCCGCCACGGCCATCGCGGCGCTCGCCTTCGCCTGGCGACCGCGTGCGGCGGCCCTCTGCGCCGTCGTCGCCGGAGCGGTGCTCGTGGGTCTCGCCGCGCCCGGCGTCGGCGTCGCCTTCGGCCTCCTCGCCCTGGTCGTGCTCGCCAGCGGCTGGCGCTTCGGGCGCATCACGCTGCTGGCCGCCGCAGGCCCCGCGCTGTTGGCGATCGGGCTCTGGCCTCTGCTGCCCGCGCTCGCCGGCCTGCTCCCGCGGTGGACCGAGCGCCTGTGGGTGGCCGGCGCGGGCGTCCTTGCCACGATCGCCTGGCAGATCGGCGCCGGTGGCGACTCCTTCCTCGCCGGCGGCGGGTATGTCGGGTCCGCCGTGAGCGACCTCGACGGCGAGACGTCGCCACAGACAGTGGCCGAACGGCTGTGGCAACCGCTCGCCGGCCGTCCCGAGGTGGGCGTTCAGGCGGTCGCGGTGATCGCCGCGGCCATGTGCGCGCCCCTGGTGCTGCGCGCGCGGGCGGGTGGGCCGCGGGTGCTCGCGGCGTGCCTGTGGCTGGCCGGCCTGGGCGGCGTGCTGATCGCCGCGTCCCTCGATCGCGCGTCCGCGGTCGGTGCCGTCGTGCCCGCCGCGATCGTGGTGATCGTATGGGCCATCCGGCCGTGGGCCAGTCTGGGCCGTCGCGCCCCGGGCGGGACGTCCGCTACGCTCCGCGGTCCGATCGTATGAGCCTCCTGCGCGACATCGAGCAGAAAATCGAGGGCCTCTTCGAGCGTGGCTTCCGAAAGGCCTTCCGTAGCAGCCTGCAACCGGTCGAGCTGGCCCGCAAGCTCGCGCGGGAGATGGAGGATCACAAGACGATCTCGGTGTCGCGCGTCTACGTGCCGAACGACTTCACGGTGTACCTGTCGTCGCGCGACCGCGAGAGCTTCGCGTCGTACGAGCGGTCGCTGGTCACGGAGCTCGGCTCATACCTCGACGCCCACGCCCGCGGTGCCGGGCTCTCGCTGGTCGCCCCGGCCACGGTGACCCTCGCCACCGACGAGGACCTACGCGTCGGCGAGTTCGGCATCGCCTGCCGTCTGGTCGACCCGCCCGAGGGCGCCGCCCCCGCCCCCGCGGCCACCGTGGCGCCCGCGGATTCGCCCGAGTCCGCCGCACCCGCACCGGCACCCGCTCCCGCACCCGCCCTGCCGCCCCCTGCGCGGCCGTACCAGGCGCTCGAGGGGGTCAGCGGCACCCAGGTCATCTCGGCGGCGGACGCGCGCGATGCCGGTGTCACGCCGGAGACGATGACCCTCGTCGTGGGGCCGACCCGCACCCGGCTCACGAAGCGCGTGTCCACCATGGGTCGCAGCCGTGACTGCGAGGTCGTGATCGCCGACCCCAACGCGAGCCGTATCCACGCGGAGGTGCGCCACATCGGGCTCGACTACTTCCTCGTCGACATGGGCAGCACCAACGGGACAGAGGTCAACGGGCAGCTGGTCAAACGCCACGCCCTGGCCCACGGCGACACCATCGTGATCGGGACGACGCAGATCCACGTGGAGCTCCGCTGATGAGCGAGACCGGCCTGCTGGTCGCCGAGGTGGCCTTCCTGGTGCTGCTCTATGCCTTCGTGTGGAGCGTCGTGCGCAGTTCGAGCCGCCAGCTGCGCTCCGCCCAGCCGCCGCCCGCGTCCGCCCCGGAGGCGGCGCCCGAGGAGCCACGCGACGTGGCCCCGGCGGCCATGGCGCCGGTCGTCGCCCCGCCCCCCGCCCCGGCGCCGCCGACCCCTCAGCCGACCTTCGAGCCGCTGGTGCCCGCCGCGGCCGCCACGGCCGCCTCGGAGGCGGCCACCGAGCTCGGGGCGTCCGGAGAGGAGGACTCCGACTCCGCGGCGTTCGAGATGGGCGCGAACCTCGACCCGCGCCTGATCGTCGACGCGTCCGCCGTGCTCGAGCCGGGCCGCGTCATCGCGCTCGAGGGCGGCATCACCATCGGTCGCTCCGAGGCCGCGGACCTCCCGATCAGCGACCAGTTCGTCTCCCACATGCACGCCCGCATCCTGCGCCGCGGCGCCTATCACTTCGTCGAGGACCTCGGCTCCACCAACGGGACCTTCCTCAACGACCGGCGTGTGGAGAAGGATGCGGCGCTCAAGGTCCACGACGCCCTGAGGATCGGTCAGACCACTCTGCGCTACGAGGAATAGATGACCGGCGAGGGCAGCGCCGAGAGGCCGCTCGCGCTTGTCGAGGTGGCCCACCTCTCCGACACCGGGCGCGTGCGGCTCCACAATGAGGACCGGGCCATCGCCACGGCGAGGATCCTGGCCGTCGCGGACGGCATGGGCGGGGCGAAGGCCGGTGAGGTGGCCGCCCAGGTGGCCGTCGATTCGCTGAGCGGCCTCACGGCGGTCAACTCCGAGACGGTCCGGCGCGCCATCGAGCGCGCCAACCGCGCCATCCGCCGGATGGCCAGCGAGGACCCCGACAAGAGCGGGATGGGCACCACGATGACCGCGGCGCTGTTGCGGGACGACCGGCTGGACGTGATCCACGTGGGCGACTCGCGGGCCTACCTGTGGCGCGAGGGGCGGCTCAGCCAGGTCACCGAGGACCACTCCGTGGTGGGCGAGCTGGTGCGGCGCGGCAGCATCACCGCCGAGGAGGCCGAGGTCCACCCGCACCGCAACGTCATCACGCGCGCGCTCGGGGCCGAGGCCGAGGTGCAGGCCGACACGGTCTCCACCGGCCTCCAGGACGGCGACGTCGTGCTGCTGTGCAGCGACGGCCTCTCGTCGTACGTCGCCGAGGCCGACATCGCCGCGGCGCTCGAGGGCTCGGACGGCCTGGCCGACGCGGCACGCGCGCTGGTGGCCAAGGCCAACGGGGCCGGCGGCGCGGACAACGTCACCGTGGTGCTCGCGCGGGTCGGGGCCGCTCCGGAGGGCAACGACGGCGACACCGCCGAGGAGCCCGTCGTCGCGCCGCCGACCGAGACGCCCACCGGTGAGGTGCGCGTGTTGGGCGGCGTCCACGGGCACGCCGGCAGCGAACGCGCCGGCGGCGGCCCCAGCCGCCCGCCCCAGGTGCTCGAGCGCGCCGGTCGCCGTCGGTCGCGCGCGATTCCGGTGCTGATCGGCGTGCTGATCCTGCTGATCGTGGTGGGTGGCGCGGTCGCGTGGGTGGCCAGCCGGACGTACACGGTGGAGGCGGGCCCGCAGGGCACCGTGAGGGTGGCCCATGGCCTGCCCGTCTCCGTCTTCGGTCGTGAACTGTCGGTCGAGTGGCAGGACACCGGGGTCTCGTCGGACGCGGTTCGCGCATCCGACCCCGGTGCCCTGTCATCCTCGGCGCGAGGTCAGGGCGAGGCCGTCGGCCTCGCCGCCTCCCTGGTCTGGCGCTACGGCGTCTCCCAGCCACCGGTGATCGAGGCGCCCCCCGCGCCGACCACCACCACGACGACCCCCCGGACGACCACCGCCCCGTGACGCTGCGCACACGAGAGCTGGGATTCATGATCCCGGCTGCCCTGCTGGGCATCATCGGCCTCGCGTCGGTCGCGAGCGCGCGCAGCGACGCGTTCGAGCTGGGCCCGCTGCCGAGCGCCCTCGGGGTGCTCGCCGTGTTCCTCGCGATGCACCTGACCCTGCGGTTGCGCGCCCGCTACGCCGATCCCTATCTGCTCCCCACGGTCGGTGTCCTGGTGGCGCTCGGCCTGGTCGAGCTCGATCGCATCAGCCCGCAGCTGGCGGCCGACCAGGCGGTGTGGATCGCGGTCGGTGGCGTCGCGTTCGTCGCGACCCTGATACTGCTGCCCGACCACCGCGTGCTGGAGCACTACACGTACCTGATCGGCCTGCTCGGAGTGGGCCTTCTGGTGGCGACGATGATCTTCGGCACGCGGATCTACGGCGCCAAGCTGTGGATCGAGATCGGCGGCGGCCAGACCGTCCAGCTGGGCGAGGTCTCGAAGGTGCTGATCGTGGTCTTCCTGGCCGCCTACCTGCGCGACAAACGCGAGCTGCTGGCCATCCCGACCAGCCGCGTGATGGGTGTGCCGGTACCGCCGATGGCCGCCCTCGGGCCGGTGCTCGTGTTCCTCGGCGCCTGTCTCGCCCTCGTCGTGGTGCTCAACGACTTCGGCACGGCGCTGCTCTTCCTCGGGATCTTCCTGGCAATGATCTACCTGGCGACGGGCCGGGCGGCGTACACCGTCTTCGGTCTCGGCGTGTTCGTGGTGGGATCGGCCCTCGTGTACACCGTCGTGCCGCGCATCCAGGTGCGCGTCGACAACTGGCTGCGGCCGTTCGACGACGCGCAGGGGCAGGGGTACCAGCTGGTCCAGTCCCTCTACGCGCTCGCCGAGGGCGGGGTGGTGGGCCCGGGCCTCGGGAGGGCCTTCCTGGTGACCGAGAACGGGACGCCGGTGATCCCGGCGCTCCAGACCGACTTCATGTTCTCGGCCGTGGCCAGCGACTTGGGCTACGTGGGCGGCGTCGGGCTGCTGCTCGGGTTCCTGATCTTCATCCAGCGCGGTTTCGTGATCGCCGCCCAGGCCAACGACGGCTTCTCCAAGCTGCTGGCGGGCGGCTTCACGGCGGCGATCGGGCTTCAGGCCATCCTGATCATCGGCGGCGTCACCCGGCTGATACCGCTGACCGGCGTCACCCTGCCCTTCCTCAGCTACGGCGGATCGAGCGTCGTGACCAACTTCGTGCTGGTGGCCATGCTGCTGATCATCAGCCACCGCTCGCAGGCGGGGAACGCGCCGTCCAAGCGGCTGAGACGCCAGGCCGACATCCAGGCACGCGCGATCGAGCGTGAGCACGACCGCGCCGAGCGCGAGGCGCTGCGGTGAACCGATCCATTCGCCGCCTCTACCTCACGCTGGCCGGCGGCTTCGGCCTGCTCGTGCTGATGCTCGGCTGGTGGCAGGTGGTGGCGGCCAACGGGCTCAAGGACCACTCCAACAACCTCCAGACGATCCAGGTCGAGAAGCTCATCGACCGGGGGCGGATCCTCACCGCCGACGGCCAGATCCTCGCCTACAGCCGCGCGCGGCGGGTCAAGGGCCAGCGCGAGTTCGCCCGCGTCTATCCCCAGGGCGACCTCGCCGCCCAGGTCGTCGGCTACATCTCGGTCAACAAGGGCAAGGCGGGCATCGAGGGCAGCTACGACCGATACCTGGCGGGCAGCTTCGGCTCGGAGCCGCTGCTCCAGCGCCTCAACCTCAAGGAGAAGCAGGGCGCCAACGTGCAGCTCAGCATCGACTCGCGGGTGCAGCGCGTCGCGCAGGAGCAACTGGTGGGCAAGGTGGGCGCCGTGGTGGCGCTCAATCCGCGCACCGGCCAGATCCTGGCGATGGCGTCCTCGCCCACCTTCGACAACCAGACGATCCTCACCGACTACCCGTCGATCCTGGCCCAGCCCAACGCGCCCCTGCTCAACCGGTCCACGATCGGCCTCTACCCTCCGGGCTCGACCTTTAAGGTGGTCACCGCCACCAGCGCCCTCGAGAGCGGCCGGTTCGGACCGGACTCCCTGTTCCCCGGTGGCTCCACGTACAAGACACCGGGCGGCGAGATCCACAACTTCGGCAACGAGAGCTTCCCACCACACACGCTGACGACCGCGCTGACCAACTCCATCAACACGACCTTCGCCCAGATCGGGGACGAGCTCGGCGCCGAGCAGCTGGGCGCGACGATGACGGCCTACGGCTTTGGCGAGCGCCCCCCGCTCGACCTGCCCGAGGCGGCCATCTCGGGGAGGCGCAAGGGAAACACGGTGCTCCCCAACGATCAGCGTGACGAGGACACCGCCCGTATCGCGATCGGCCAGGAGCAGCTCACCGTGACGCCCCTCCAGATGGCGATGGTCGCCGGCGCCGTCGCCAACGGGGGCCAGGTCATGGCGCCGCGCCTGATGTCGAGGATCGTCGAGCGCAGCGGCGCGGTGGTGAAGCGCGTGGACGTCCAGAAGATGGACCGGGTGATGAGCCCGGAGCAAGCGGGCCAGCTCACGAAGATGATGGAGGACGTGGTGCGCGAGGGCACCGGCACCGCCGCCGCCCTGTCCAGCACGGGTACCACGGTGGCCGGCAAGACCGGCACCGCCGAGACGGCCGACCCCGCCAAGAACCAGGCCTGGTTCATCGGCTTCGCGCCGGCCGAGAGCCCGACGGTCGCGGTCGCCGTCGTCATCGAGGACACGCCGGGCACCGGTGGCGTCGTCGCGGCTCCGGTCGCCGCCCAGGTGATGCGCATCGCGATCGACCCGGGGGGCAACGGGTGAGCTTCGAGCCCGGAGAGCTGATCGGCGACCGATACGAGCTCGGTCGCCAGCTCGGGAGTGGCGGCATGGCCCGGGTCTACCTCGGCCACGACCGCCTGCTCGACCGCCAGGTGGCGATCAAGGTGCTCTCGGAGCCGTATGCGTCCGACCCGCAGTTCGTGGAGCGGTTCCGGCGTGAGGCCTCCCACGCGGCCGGCCTCAACCATCCCAACATCGTGGCCGTCTACGACCGCGGCGAGGCCGACGGCAGCTACTACATCGTCATGGAGTACCTGGCCGGGCCCGACCTCAAGCAGGTCATCCGCAGCCGGGCTCCGCTGCCGCCGCTCGAGGCGATCGACGACGCCCAGCAGATCCTGGCGGCGCTCGGGGCCGCCCACCGCCGCGACGTCATCCACCGCGACGTCAAGCCGCAGAACGTCCTGGTGGCCGAGGACGGGCACCTCAAGGTCACCGACTTCGGCATCGCCCGGGCGGGCGCGGAGACCGACATGACCGAGGCCGGCTCGGTGATCGGCACGGCCCAGTACCTCTCGCCCGAGCAGGCGCGCGGCGACGAGGTGACCGCCGCCAGCGACTGCTACGCCGTCGGGATCGTCCTCTACGAGATGCTCACCGGGCGGGTGCCCTTCGACGGGGGCCCACCGGTGGCCGTCGCCATGAAGCAGATCAGCGACGAGCCGGTCTCGCCCCGCATCGTCGAGCCCAGCGTCCCCCGGGAACTCGAGGCGGTGGTGCTCCGCTCGCTGGCCAAGCGCCCCTCCGAGCGGTACCGCACCTCCGCGGAGATGAGCCGCGCGCTCGCCGAGGCGCGCGCCGCGATCGACGGATCGGGCGGCCCCACGCGCCTCATGCCCGTCGGCCCCGCCGGGGTCACCACCGGCCAGATGACCGCCGCGACCCGGGTCGCCGGGCCACCGCCGGCCGAGCCGCCCCGCGGAGGCCGCCGGCGCCTGTGGGCCATCCTCGGCGCCATCCTCCTGCTGCTGATCGCCGGCGGCGTGGCATTCGCGCTGCTGACCTCCGGCGGCGGCGCGAAGCAGGTCACGGTGCCCGACGTCGCGGGTCAGCCCGTCGCGCAGGCGCAGGACGCCCTCACCAACGCGAAGTTCGAGGTGCAGCTACAGACGGTCACCGACGCGACCGTGGACCAGGGCCTGGCGATCGGGACCGATCCGCCGGGCGGCACGAGCGCCGACCAGGGCTCGACCGTCGTGCTGCGCGTGTCCGGCGGGCCGGGCCAATCGACGGTGCCCGACGTCACCGGCAAGACCGAGGACCAGGCGACGACGGCCCTGAAGCGCGCGGACTTCAAGGTGGATTCCACGACGAAGGCGAGCTCGGACGTCGGGAAGGGCCTCGTCATCTCCCAGGACCCCGCCGGCGGTGCCACGGCCGACAAGGGCAGCACCGTCACGATCACCGTCTCCAGCGGGCCCGGTCAGGTCACGGTCCCCGACGTCAGCGGGCAGTCGCAGTCGTCCGCCGAGCAGGCGATCCGCGACGCGGGCCTGGTGCCCTCCGCCAGCACCAGTTCCAGCGCGAACGACGCCCCCGGGACGGTGATCTCCCAGGATCCCGGTTCGGGCGCCAAGGCCGACCGCGGCAGCACGGTCAAGATCGTGATCGCCACGGCCCCGGCCAACGTCACCGTGCCGGACGTCGTGGGCAATACGGCGAGCGACGCCCGCTTCAAGCTCGAGAACGCCGGCTTCCGCGTGACCAGCGACACTGCCGACTCCAGCGCGCCCGCCGGCAACGTGATCGATCAGAACCCGGCGGCGGGCACGTCGGTGGCTCCCGGCCAGCGGATCGTGATCACGGTCAGCAACGGACCCTCCAGCACGCCGACGGTGCCCGCTCCGCCGCCGACGCAGACGACCCCGTGAGCGCGCGCGTGGCCGTCCTGATGGGCGGTCGCAGCAGCGAGCACGACGTCTCCCTGGCGTCCGCCGCCGCGGTCATCGCCGCGCTCGACCCGGACCGCTACGAGGTGATCCCCGTCCTGATCTCCCTGGACGGCGTCTGGAGCGTCGATGGCGAGAGCGTCGCCATCGTCCCCGGACCCGCGGGCGCCCCCCAGATCGTGTCCCTGGCGGGAGAGGCGGCCCCTCGGTCCGTGGACGTCGCGTTCCCGGTACTGCACGGCCCCCACGGCGAGGACGGCACCGTCCAGGGGCTGCTCGAGACGGCGGGCGTCCCGTACGTGGGCGCCGGCGTGGCCGCGTCGGCCGTCGCGATGGACAAGGCGCTGTTCAAGGTCTTCCTCGCGCAGGCCGGCATCCCGACCCCCGAGCATGCCGTGGTGACGAGGGCCGAGTGGGAGGCCGCTCCCGAGGCGGTTGCGGTGCGCGTCGCGGATCTCGTGGGCTATCCGGCCTTCTCCAAGCCGGCGCGGCTCGGCTCGAGCGTCGGCATCAGCCCCGTGCCCGGCCCCGCCGCCCTGGCCGGGGCTCTCGAACTGGCGTTTCTGCACGACGGCAAGGCGCTCGTCGAGCGCGCCATCACCGGGCGCGAGGTGGAGGTCGGCGTTCTCGACGGGCCCGTCCCCCTCGCGTCGCCGGTCGGCGAGATCACCTTCGAGGGTGACTGGTACGACTACGAGACCAAGTACCGCCCGGGCCGCTCCCAGGTGCACGTGCCCGCCGACCTGCCTCAGGCCGTTTCGGACCGGGCGCGCGAACTCGCGCTGCGCGCCTTCGCCGCGGTCGACTGCGCCGGGCTCGCGCGCATCGACTTCTTCGTGACGCCCGAGGGCGACGTGCTGCTCTCGGAGCTCAACACCATGCCCGGCTTCACGCCCACCAGCGTCTACGCCCGCCTGATGGAGGCGGCCGGCGTCGCGTATCCCGACCTGGTCTCCCGCCTCATCGACCTGGGCATCGCCCGGGCCGTCGAGGCGCGCCGCTACCGCTGCTGAGCGACTCGGCCGTGACGCGCGTCGGGGTCGTGGCCGATTCCCACGTCGGCGAGTTCCTGGACGTGATCCCGGAGGCAGCCCTGGAGGCGCTTGAGGGATGCGACCTGATCCTCCATGCGGGCGACCTCAGCGTGCCCTCGGTGCTCGACGATCTCGGTCGCATCGCCCCGGTGGTGGCCGTGCGCGGCGATCACGACCGGCTGGACGGTCTCGCCCTGCCGGAGACGGCCGTCGTCGCGATCGCCCGCCGGCGCATCGGCCTCGTCCACGGGCATCGGACCTGGGCGATCGACGCCTCGATCGTGGCCGCGTCCGTGCTGGCCGGCCGGCCGCTGCCCTACCGCGCCGGCCTGAGCCGTGCGCTGGCGCGCCGCATGGGGCCGGTGGACGCGATCGTCTTCGGCCACTGGCACGAGCCGGTCTCGGCGCGGATCAACGGGACGCTTCTCTTCTCCCCGGGCGCCCTGTGCCCGTGGGGCAGCCTCGAGGGCGGAGTCGCGCCGCGCACCGGAGCCGTTGGCGCCGGCGATCGTGCCGTGCGGCGGTTCCGCCACCAACTCGGGCGGGAGGCGATGCGCCCGCACGTCGGATTCCTCGACATCGACGCCACCGGGATCCACCCCTCCATCGTCGCGGTGGGTGCTCGCTAGTGTCAGCGCCGACGCCCGACGCCGGCTTTCGTCGCGCGATCTCGACCATCCGCGGCGGTCTCGCGCTGGGCGCGGTGGCCGCCATCCTGCTGGCAATCGCACCGGCCCTCGACCTCGTCGAGGGTATGGCCGCCGTCCCCGGGCGCGGGAACTACGTCGCCCAGGTCGGGGCCTCGCTGTCGCTCGTCGGCTTGGCGATGCTCTTCGTGGTCCTCGCGGCCATCGCCCTGCGCCTGCTGTGGCTCCACCTCGTCGCGCTGGTGGTGACCACCGGAGTCGCGCTCACGGCCAGCCTCCTCGTGATCAGCGCGCGAATCTCCGACAACATCGCCGGCGACGCGGACGTGTCCCTGCGCGGAGGCGGCTGGCTGCTGGTCACCTCCTTCTGGATCGCGCTGGCCGGGGTCACCGTGACGCTCGTCGGCATCCGCATGGTCGCCACGGGCGGGCCGGTCCCCTCGATGGCGCGCACCGGGCCGCAGCAGCGGGCCCGCACCGCTCCGACCGCCGCCATCTTCGGCCTGCTCGGCGTCGCCATCGTGGTCACCTCGGCGCTGGGGGCGGCCCTCGGGATACTGGCGCTCGGGGACATCCGGGCGTCTGCCGAGCGCCTCACCGGCCGGCCGATGGCGCTCACCGGAATCATCGCGGGGACGCTGGTGCTGTCGCTGCTCGCCGCCATCGGGGGCGTCGGAATGCTGGTGGCCTCCCCCGGGTGACCACCCAATGCGGCGGATTCGCCACCGCATGTAAGGGTTCCGTTCGCGACGAGCGACCCGTGGAGGCGCCGCTGTGAGCATGCCGCGGATGCGCACGACGACCCGCCCACGCGCCGTCCTGGCCATCGCCCTCGGGCTGATCGCCACCGTCGCCGGCGGGAACGTCACGGCGCGGGCCGCCGATCCACCTCTGCTCTACCTGCCGGCCGGGTCCGCGGTGACGATGGACGCCGGCCTCGGCGGGGGCACCTTGCGCCAGGCTCCGGCCGCCCCGGACCCCCGATGGACCCGCGGGCGCACCGTGGGCAAGGTCCGCGCAGCCGAGATCGAGGGCCGGGGCGTCGCGCGCATCGCCGCGGTCCTGCGGGCCGGCTGGAGGCGCGACGGCGCCGACGGCCTGGTGGCCATCGACGAGATCACCCCCTCCCGGTGGACGCCGGCCGGGTCGGCCGCGCTGGCCCGCGCCCTCGACCGGCTGGGCTCTGACGCGAATCGCGTCATGTTCTATGCGGCGCCGTCGCTGGTCGAGCAGGTCGGACGCGCCGATCCACGTCGCGCCCTCCCCGCGCGGCTCGCGGCGATCGTGGACGCCGTCAGCCGGGGGCGGGCGACCTACCTGGCCACCTACCGGGGCGACGGCACCCCGTTCCCGGCGCGCGAGATGGCGACGCACCCCACGCGCTGGGCCATGCGCTGGCCAGCCGGACGCGGCGAGCTGCGCGTGATGCTCGGGCCCGACGCGGGCGCCGGGCAGGCCGCGCTGTGGGCGCGCCTGCGCGCGACCGCGGCGGGGCGCGCCCTGCTTGCGCGTGGGCCGGCGGCCTACGGGCTCCCCACGCCGTCGGCGGCGCGCGGCTGGCTCGCCCAGTACCGCGCCTTCCGGGCCGCGCCGACGGTGTCGGCCACGGGGGCCGACTACGCCGTGCCGCGGCCCGGCGGGCTCACGCTGGCCGCGGCCGGCAACCGGCGGGTGCGGATCACCATCGCCCGTTCCGGGCGCGCCGTGGTGACCATGACGCCCCGCGCCGGCGGAAAGGTGCGCGCCATCCGCAAGCTCAACGGCCCCGCCCGCGCCGTGCTCGTACGGCTGCCGGCCGACAGTCGTCCCGGCGTGTACCGCATCCGGGCCGTGCTGATCGGCGACGGTCTGCGCGACCGCGCCAGCCTGGGCGTCCGGGTGCGTTCGTAGGATCACCCGCGTGGCCGGTTGGGGGCAGATCGAGGGCGAGGCGCCCGCGCTCGCGGGCCGTGCCCGGGAGCTCCTCGACGCCCATGTGCACAAGACGCTCGCCACGACCCGTCGCGACGGGTCGCCCCGCATCAGCGGCAGCGAGATCATCTTCGCCGAGGGCGAGATCTGGTTCGGCAGCATGTGGCGGTCGATGAAAGCCCTCGACCTGCTGCGCGACCCGCGTTTCGCGATGCACAGCGGCTCGACGGATCCGCCGGACTGGCCGGGCGACGCCACGTTCGCGGGCCGCGCGGTGGAGGTCACCGACCGCGATGTGATCGACCGGGTCGTCACGCACGCGCCGCCCGGTCCCCTGCACCTGTTCCGCGCCGACATCACCGAGGTCCTGGTGGTCGCCCTCGGCGAGCCGGCCGACCACCTGGTCATCGAATCGTGGCGCCCCGGTCGCGGGGTGCGGCGCATCGAGCGCCGCTAGCTCGTCGTCACGATCTCCGGGCGCGCGGGTGCGCGCGGTCGAAGTCCTCGCGCAGGTGGGCGACGGTCACGTGGGTGTAGATCTGGGTCGTCACCGGCGACGCGTGGCCCAGATGGGCCTGTACGTAGCGGATGTCCACGCCGGACTGGATCAGGTGGGTGCCGCACGAATGCCGCAGGGCGTGCGGAAACACCCGCTCGCCGCCGTCGCGCAGACCCGCCCGGTCGGCGACGTCGGTGACGATGCGCCACACCGCGGCCCGTCCCAGCCGCCGGCCGCGCGCGCTCAAGAACACGGCGTCGGCGTCGCGCCGCCGCACCTGGTCGGCGCGCGGCGACCGGTCGCGGGCGCGCAGCTCCGGCCTCCCGGTGCGCAGGTAGGCGTTCATCGAGGCCAGCGCCTCCCGGGGGATCGCGACGGCGCGCCGCCGGCCGCCCTTGCCCACCACCATCAGGAACGGATCCTCGGGATCGTCCAGGTGACAGGCCGACAGGTCCAGCTCCGCCGCCTCGCTCGCGCGCAGTCCACAGCCGTAGAGCACCTCGATCAGCGCGCCGGTGCGGGCGCCGAGCGGCCCCGGCGCCGCAGCGACCTCGCACATCCGTCGCACGGCGGCGGGCGACAGCGACACCGCCTCGCGGCCGATCATCTCCTGGCCGCCCTCGCCGGACGCTGCCGGCGGCCGCAGGTCCAGGACCGGGTTCTCGAGCTCCATCGCACGCGACCACCAGCGGCAGAACGCCCGCGCCGCCGCCACGCGGCGCCGGCGGGTCGACAGCCGGCCGGGAAGCCCGTCGCGCCAGGTCTGCCACCACGCCAGGGGCAGCGCGGCCAGCTCGACCGCGGCGGCCCGAGCGAGCGGGTCGTCCTCCACCCCGAACACCCGCGAGACGTCGGCGTCGGGGGCCGACGCGTCGAGCGCTTCGGCCAGGGCGGCAAGGTCCTGCGCGTACGCCGCCCGGGTGTTGGGGTTCTCGCGGGTCGCGAGGAACGCCGCGGCCAGGCGCGCGAACCCGTCGGGGTCGACCTTCATCCGCGCGGGTGCCCGCGGCGCAGCGCGGCCTGCATCGCCTTGGTGGTCACCCCGGTGTAGCGCTGGGTGGTGGCCAGGCTCGCGTGGCCGAGCACCTCCTGCACGACGCGCAGGTGGGCACCGCCCTCGCCCCCGGGCCCCTCCAGCAGGTGGGTGCCGGCCGCGTGACGCAGCAGGTGCGGCCCGCCCGCCCGTCCCGCGGCGCGCAGCTCGCGGGCCACGATGCGGTACACGGTGGAGCCGTCGAGGGCACGCCCGGCGCGCGACAGGAACACCGGCGCGCGTACCGCAGGGGTGGGCGTCTTCGGGCTCACCAGGCGCGGCCGGCCCTCGCTCAGCCAGGTCTGCAGCGCCCCCACGGTCGGCTCGGTCATCGGCACGGTCCGTGCCTTGCCGCCCTTGCCCACCACCCGCAGCGCCTCGTGTTCGAAGTCCAGCCCGGCCAGCACCAGGTCGCATGCCTCCTGGCGCCGCAGGCCGCTGCCGTACAGCACCTCCACGAGCGCGCGGTCGCGAAGGCGCAGTGACGTCGCGACGGCCGTCTCGCCCTCCACCGCGGGGCCGACGCCGTCCACCAGCGAGGCGGCGTCGGCCTGAGACAGGCGCGGTATGGGTGGCGGCGTGGGCCGGGGCCGGTCGAACCAGGTCCGCGGGGGACCGGCCGGGCGGGTGGTACGGCGCCAGCCACTCGCGCAACGCGGTCACCGCCCGCGCGCGGCTCGCCGTGGACCAGCCCAGTCCGCGAAACGCCGCCTCGATCGCCGAGGCGCTGACGTCCCGGGGGCCATCCACACCGCGCTCCGAGAGCCAGCCCGCGACGCGCCGCGCGTCCTTCAGGTACGCGGACTGGGTGCGTGGCGACAGGCGGCGCCCGCGGCCTCCCTGCGCCGCCAGGCGCACGCGCAGATCCTCGAGGCTCTCATCCCAGGTCACTACGTGGTCTTCGGTATGCCCCTCAGCTGTACCTCCCCGACGCCGGCCCAGTATCCGCCCTGTTCGTCCGGCACGAGCGAGGTGATCCACAGCACGTAGACCGCCGAGGCGGCGGCGGATGTCAGCGGGATCACCTGATCGGGCCCGCTCAGGGTCCCGTGGGCGAGGACCTCGCGCGACCCGGCGTCGAGTGGGCCCTGCACCTCGAACGTCGCGCCCGGCGTCGGCGAGGTGACGACCATCTCGGTCGCGACGGCGGGAGCCGTGAGGCGCAGGATGAGGCCGACGCCGGTCTTGAGGCCGCCGAACTGAGGGGTGTCGCGGTACTTCTCCGTGTACCAGGCGGTGGTCGGGTCGTTGTCCACCGCGAAACCCCGCTCAGCGGGGTTCTCGGCCTTGTCGTTGCCCTGGGGGTCGTAGTCGCGCACGGCCGAGAGCGTCAGGGGGACGCTGGCCGCCGCCTGCGCCGGCGGCGCGTCACCGCTGCCCACCAGGACCAGTGCGGCCACACCCCCGCCGGCCAGCAGCAGCACCAGCAGGCATATCGCCCACACCAGCCGCCGCCGCCGCGGCCGCCTCCGGCGCGCCGTGTCCTCGTGGCCCTCGCCGTCCGGCATCGTCAGCGCGGGCATCACCGCGGTACCGGGATCCCGGCCCGTCAGCGCCGCCTCCATGCGGGCCGCGTCCGGATAGCGCGCGGCCGGATCCTTGGCGGCGGCGCGGATGGTGCAGGCCGCCAGCCACTCGGGCACCGCCGGCACCGCCAGGCGCGGATCGGGCAGGGGCTCCGAGCACTGCTTCATCGCCACGGCCACGAAACCCTCGCCGCGGAACGGCAGTACGCCGGTGAGGCACTCGTACAGCAGGATGCCCAACGAGTAGATGTCGGTGCGGGCGTCGACCGGCCGGCCGTCGGCCTGCTCGGGCGAGAGGTAGTCGGCGCTTCCCAGCAGCATGTCGGTCTTGGTGAGGCCCGCCTCGCCGTCGGTCTCGATCAGCCGGGCGATGCCGAAGTCGGCGAGCTTGACGCCGCCCTCCGCGGTGAGCAGCACGTTCTGCGCCTTGATGTCGCGGTGCACCACGCCCTGGCCGTGTGCGTAGCTGAGGGCCCCGGCGACCTCAGCGCAGATGCGCGCCGCCTCGTCGGGGTCGAGAGGCCCCTCGCGCCGCAGGCGGACCTTCAGGTTCTCGCCGTCGACCAGCTCCATCACCAGGTACGGGCCGTCGGCGTCCTCCCCGCGATCCAGCAGCTGCACAAGGTTGGGATGCGAGAGGCGCGCCACCAGCAGCGCCTCCCGGCGGAAGCGCTCGGCGTGCTCGACGTCGGAGAGTAGGCCGGGGTGCAGGCGTTTGATGGCGACCGCGCGGTCGAGCACCGTGTCGGTGGCGCTCCAGACCGTGGCCATCCCGCCCCGGCCGATCAGATGGTCGAGCCGGTAGCGCTCGCCGAGGAGGGCGTCGATCGTCACCGTTCGTCCGCAGCCGGTCTCACTCGTCGAGGATACCGCCGTCACCCGCGACCGTCGGAGGCTCAGGGTCGGACGATAGACTCGCCGCGTGCCCGCACCGCAGACCGTCCTGATCGTCGAGGACGACGAGGCGATCTCCGATTCGATCGCCTACGCGCTGGATCGCGCCGGCTTTCGCACCCTGCGCGCCGGCGACGGCGGCCAGGGCCTCCGGCTCTTCCGCCAGCAGCGGCCGGATCTCGTGATCCTCGACCTGATGCTGCCGCAGATGGACGGCTGGCGCGTCACCGAGGAGCTGCGCCGCGAGGACCCGCGCGTCCCGGTCATCGTGTGCAGCGCCCGCACCAGCGAGTTCGACCGCGTTCACGGCCTCGAGATGGGCGCCGACGACTACGTCACCAAACCCTTCTCGATGAAGGAGCTGCTCGCGCGCGTCAACGCGCATCTGCGCCGGGTCGAGTCGCATCGCAAACCGGAGGGCGTCGCGCCGATCGAGGTCGAGGGCCTGGTGATCGACCCGGAGCAGGTGCAGGCGTTCGCCGACGGGCGTCCCGTGGGCTTGACCCCGCGCGAGTTCGAGGTGCTCTACGCGCTGGCGCGCGCCGAGGGCAAGCCGGTGCCGCGCGAGCGGGTGTACCGCGAGGTCTGGGGCTACGAGATGACGCGCGGCGACCGCTCGGTGGACGTCTTCGTGCGCAAGGTGCGCCTCAAGCTGACCGCCGCGCGACCCGAGCGAAGCTACGTCCAGACCCACTACGGGGTGGGCTATCGCTTCGAGCCCGCCGGCGCCGACCAGACCCTGGAGGAGCCCGCCGAAGCGCCTTGAGGGGGGTTTCGGCGTCGGCTACCCTTCCCGGGCTTTGCCCTGAGGGGGGATGCCCGAGCGGTCAAAGGGAGCGGTCTGTAAAACCGCCGGCTACGCCTACGGAGGTTCGAACCCTCCTCCCCCCACTGAAGCGGGTCTCGGCATCTGGACCGGGATCTCGCTGACCGCGGCGCCGAGGGCGCAAGCCGCCCGGTCCGGTCTCGAACGGCGCCGGCCGACGCGGGGCTGTCGCGCCCACCATCCCCGACGGCGCGATTGCCGGGCCCCCGTCGGGTTCGTAGAGTCGCCCGGGGCGTCGTGTGTGTACTCGCCCTACCCGACCCTCACCGGAAAGGCGTCCCCATGAGCATCCTCACCAAGCGCACCGCGGTCGTCGGCCTGGCCCTTGCGGGGGCGGTCGCCGCCACCGCCCTCGCCGGAGGCGTGAGGTCCACCATGCCGGCGACGACCCCCAAGGACGCCGCGGCCGCCCAGATGTACGTGGTCCAGAAGACCGTCCCGAACTCGAAGCTGGGCGGCAAGGCCACGAGTTACTACTACGCGAGCAACGGCGGCGGGCAGGTCAAGATCTCCAAGACGACCTCCAGGGGCTTCACGGCCTACCAGACCGTCACGATCACGCCGCCCAACACCAGCCCCAAGACGACGATCCTGCAGGGCTTCGCGACGCTCTCGGGGGGCAACACCGGCTCGCGGCTGATCACCCGTACCAGCAGCACGCCCAGGGCGTTCACGATCAAGCTCTCCAACCCGGGCGAGCAGGGCACTCCCGGCAAGCTCACCTTCCGGGTCCAGCTGATCAGCAACGACTGAGGCCGCCCCGCGACCCGACGAGGCCTCTCCACATCGAGGGCGCACGCGCTCCCCGCATCTGCGAGCCGGCGGCGTGTCCGCTCGGTGCTGCGTCAGCGAAGGATCCCCGTGTGGCCGAGCGAGTAGCGCCCCGGCTGGGGCCAGACGGCGAGGCCGTGGGGCTGGTCGCCGACCGGGATCTTCGCCCGCAGGTGGCCGTCGCGGGTGTCGATGGCGTAGACGACCCGGTCGCGGCGGCCGCTGAGCCAGAGGACGCGTCCGTCGGGCGAGACGCCCCCCATGTCGGGGCTGCCGCCGCCCGGCAGCTGCCAGGTGCGCGTCACGCGCCCTGTGGCGAAGGAGACGACCGAGATCGACCCGGCGTCGCGGTTCGAGACGTAGAGGGACTTCGCGTCGCGGCTGGGGTAGAGCCCGTGGGCGCCCCTGCCGGTCGGCAGGAAGCCCATGGTCCGCATGCGCCGGCCGTCCACCTTCCACACGCCGCCCGCGATCATGTCGGCGACGTAGAAGACCCGCCCGTCGGGGCTGAGCTTGACGTCCTGGGGCATGTCGGACGGTGAGCCTGGCGTCAGCGTGCCCACGACGCGCCGGTGCACGACGTCCACCTTGATCAGCTGCCCCGAGAACTCGCAGCTCGCGATGAGGTACGTGCCGTCCGCCGAGAAGTCCATGTGGTCGACGCCCCTGCACGGCACCGGGAGCTGCTTCTGCAGGGCCATCGTGTGGGGGTCGCGGAAGTCGAGCCGCGCGTTGCGCTCGGCGACCACGATCGCCGAGCGTCCGTCGGGCGTGAAGTACATGTTGTACGGGTCGTCGACGGGGATCGGCGTGCCCGGGTGGCCGGTGCGCGGGTCGATCGGCGTCAGGCTGTTCCCCGAGTCGTTGGTGACGTAGAGCGTCCGCAGGTCCCAGGAGGGCACCACGTGCTGGGGCAGGCCCCCGACGGCGAAGTGGTCGACCACGCGGTAGGTCCGCGGGTCGATCACGTCAACCGTGTTGCTCTCGCTGTTGGGCACGTAGACGCGGTACAGATCCCCGCGCACCGCCGGGCTCATGTCGCCGGCGCGCGTGTAGGCGTAGACGTTGCCCGGGGGCGTCGGCGGGAAGGGCCCCGTCGCGGCCCGCGCGGCCGGCGCGGCCGCGGTGGCCGCGCCGGCAGGGGCGAGCTCGGTGATCGTCGCCACGGTCCCCGCCGTCGACCGGCCGCCGACCAGGACGATGCGGTGGGCGAGGCCGGCAGCCGCGAGGTCGGACAGCGGCGTCGGCAACGCGCCCGCCGGGGCGATCTTCCCCGTGGCGGGGTTCACCGCGGTGATCCGCCCCACCGGGGTGCCGACGGCGGTGCCGCGCCCGCCGATGACGTAGGCCGCGCGGCCGATCGACGCCGCCGCGGCATGGGTGGTCGGCGCCGGCAGGCGCCCCAGGGCGCTCACCCTCCCCGTCGCCGGGTCGAAATCCTCGACCACCGCCGTGGCGCCGCCGCCGGGCGTCGTGCCGCCCGCGATCACGATGCGGCCCCCGGCGGCCGTGACGGCCGCGTAGCGCAGGGCCGTCGGCAGGTGCCCCACGACCCGCGCGGCGCCTCCGGGCCGCCAGGCGATGATCGTGTCGAGCCAGGACGCGCCGTCGTAGCCGCCGACGACGTAGGCCGTGCCGTCCAACGCGGCGGCGGCCTGGTCGGAGCTCGGCGCCGGCAGGCGGCCGACCCGCACCACGGCGCCGGTCCTGGGGTCGACCCGCAGGATCGCGTCGAGCTGGCGGACGCCGTCGCCGCCGCCGAACAGGTAGAGGTCGCCGCCCAGTGACGCGGCCGCGGCGTCGTGCAGCGCTCCGGGCAGGCGGCCCAGCACGCGCTCGTGGCCTCCGGTCACCGAGATCACGTCGGCCCGGGAGGTGTCGGCGGCGGTGAGGCCCGCCGCGAGGACGACCGTGGAGGGGCTCACGGCGGCGCCGGCGGCGTCCTGCACCGGCGAGTTGAGGGTGCCGACGGTGTTTGCGCGCAGGCGGGGAGTGCCCGCCGGCGCCGGCGCGGCCGCCGCCGCAGCGACCGTCGCCGTGTCGGAGACGCTCGGCGCCGTGGCGGCCGGCGCCGAGGCCGAGTCCCGCGAGAGCAGCATCCACGTTCCGGCGGCGGCGACGGCCGCAGCGACGAGCAGCCCGGTGGTCCACCGCCGCCGCGTCCGGCGCCGCGCGGCCGCCCGCCGGCGCGCGCGCACGTCGCGCAGCCCGTCGGGGGCGTCAGCCACGCGCTCTGCGCGGACGGGCGCCGGGCGCGGCTGGGGGGATGTCGGGCTCGATGGGTCGGGGTGTGCGCGTCATTCGGGAGGCGAAGTACGCTAGATGCGGGCCATTAGAGGCCCATGAGAGCGCCCTCATCCGGGTCCCCCGGATGCGTCGCGGCACGAGACGCCGCCCTCACCGCTGACGATGCGCTCGACGAGGGACCCCGGCGACTGGTCAACCGACAGGCGGAACGGCCCCGGCCGCCGGGCCTCGAGCACGGTGAGGCCCCGCGGGCCACGGCGCAGGCAGACGTCCCCGAGGGTGACGCGCCAGTAGGGCATGTAGCGCACGCGCAGGAGGTGGGCCCCCCCGCGCGCGGTCACGCCCGCGATTGCCGTGTGCCCGAGCTGCGTGATGCGGTCGCCGGGCGCGCCGCTCAGGATGGGGGAGGGCCGCCGGAGGGCGTAGACCGTCACCCCGCCGCCGTCGAACACCGGGCGCAGCTGAGGCGCGATCTCGCCCACGACGCGGGCCTCGACGGGCCCGCCCGTCTGATCGAGGCGCGTGTGGGGCCGCAGCACGAAGCCGGTGCCGGTGTCACGGAGCCAGCGCAGGTAGGTCGCGGGGCGCAGCCTGCCGTCGTAGAGGGAGGGTGGATCGAGCTGGCGGAACCATCCTCGGGCGAGGGGCACGCCGGCCCGCGGCAGCCAGTAGGCCTCCCAGTGGGCGGCGGTCGGCACCACCTCGACGCGGTAGCCCGGCGCCCGATGGGCCGCGAGGTACCCGATCGCCGGGGCCCAGAAGGCCGCGTGGGCAGGGCGCCGGTCGAGCCCGTCGGGGATCATCGTGAGGTAGGGGCCGACGTTGTTGACCGCGGCGAGGGAGACCGCCAGCACCGCGAGCCACCGCGGCCGGAAGCGCACGAGCCCGGCGGCGATGAGCGCGACGGGTAGCGCCAGCCCGCGCAGCCGCGTGATGTTGTCGCCCACCGGCGAGGCGATCAGGAAGGACCCGACGCATGCGAGCCCCCAGAGCGCGAGCACGGCCGCGATCGGCCGGCCCGCCGTCGAGCGGTACGCCAGCGCTCCCGCCGACGTGCACAGGGCGAGCACGAGGGCCAGGTCCCACGCGCTGAACGGATACTGGCCGCCGTTCGGGAAGGCTCTCAGCACGGCGAGTCCGGCGAGAGCGGCGGCGCCGACCGAGATGAGCGCCCACACGGCGGTCCGACGGTCGGGGCGCGGCAGGCGCCGGGACACCAGCAGTCCGGCGAGCACCAGGCACAGGAACGCGAAGGCGAGCGGGCTGGACGCGAGGGCGGCGGCGCCAAGCGCGCCGGCCAGCCACGGGCGGCGCAGCTGCAGCGCCAAGAGCGCCCCGAGCACGCATGTCAGTCCCAGCGAGTAGCTGTCGAGACCGGTGAACAGGGGGGCGGCGGCGAGCACGCCGAAGGCGCGGACCGGCCATCGCGCCGCGTCGCCGAACTGGCGCAGGCAGATCGTCGCGAAGATGCCCGCCGACAGGACGGCGCCGACCACCAGCACCGCCGGCTGACCCACCACCGACGCGAGCAGCGGATCGAGGAGGCCGTACGAGAGCGGGTAGTGGCCTCCGTACCACAGATTGTCCCAGACGAGCGCACCCTGGCGCAGCAACAGCGCGCGGTAGAGGTGGACCGGCGTGTCCTCCGGCGGTGGGGCGAACGCCGCCAGCGCGGCCGCGCTTGCGGCGGCCAGCAGGCACGCGAGGGCGATCTCCCGCCACGCGGACGGGCGCGCGCCCGGAGCCGGGACCGCGAGGCTCAGTGGCCGCCCGCCGCCACGGGGGTCTTCGTGCGGGCCACCGCGCCCGAGCGCCGGCCGATCGCGAGCGGCACCGGGCTGACGGCCGCGAGGCGGCCGACCGGCGACCGCGCGGTCTCGATGGGTGACAGGATCTCGATCACTGCGGAGTGGTGCTCACGTCGGCTCCCCTTGCGCGCCCGCGGCATCCGGGCAACCGACGGTAGCCACCTGGCGATGAGGCACCCATGAGAGCCCGAGGGCG
>CAVYRL010000006.1:0-12027 GCA_963771025.1 uncultured Thermoleophilia bacterium
CGCCACCCACGATCACGATGCTCTCCGGTTGCGTCACGGTGTCTCCCGTCGGCGGGTGCTGTCGGGCCCCAGCGGGCCCAGGATGCGCTCCGCCAGGGGTGGCGGGCAACCGCGCTCGGTGAGCTCGATCAGCGCGTGGAGGTCATATCGCGGATCGAGGGCCAGGGCCTTCGCGCGATCCGGGTTCCACCCGGCCCTGCCGAGCATCCGCCGCCGCCAGTCGATGACGGCCGGATCCTCGGCGGTGCGGGTGTGTCGCCGTTGTGCGTTCATACGGGTTTGGTGCCCGCCTGCGCGCCGATCTTACCCCGGGCTCGCATCGCCCGTGGCGATCGAGGCCGCGCCCGCACTTCAGGGTGCTCGCCCGTCGGCCGACGGGCCACTTCCGGAGGCGGGGGCTTCGGGAGTCTGTGAGCTCCAGATCCTCGAGCCAGGCACGCTCCCTCTGAGATCCCGTTGGTCTTTTCCCGCGCCGGCTCCTTACGCGGGCGAGACGGACGGCGACGAAGGCGATGTCGTTGATCTCGTGCTGGGCGCAGTGGTCCGCGCATCCCGAGATCGACGTCTTGAACTTGCGCGGCAGATTGGAGAACGCGGGGTCGCAGAGGTACTCGGCCTCGACCTTCCGGATCAGCGGCGTCGCGTCGAGCGCTCGCGCGCGTCAACGCCCGCGAGCGGGCAGCCGATGATGTTGCGCGGCACGTCGCCGCACGCCTGGGCGCTGTTGAGCCCGGATCGCGATCCAATCCGGCGAATCGGTGGGCTAGACGCGCGGGGGCGGGCGCCTCCCGATCAGGTCGAGGAACTCGTGGCGCGTCCGCGGGTCGTCGCGCAGCCGGCCGCGCAGGGCGGAGGTGGTGGTCACGGCCCCGGGCTGGCGCACGCCGCGCAGGCTCATGCACATGTGAGTGGCCTCCACGACCACGCCGACGCCGCCGGGCGCCAGGGTGCGCTCGAGCCAGTCGGCGATCTCGACGGTCATCCTCTCCTGCACCTGCAGGCGCCGCGCCCGGTGCTCCACCAGGCGCGGGAGCTTCGAGAGCCCCACGATGCGGTTGCCGGGCAGATAGCCGATGTGGGCGACGCCGACGAAGGGCAGCAGGTGGTGCTCGCAGAGCGACGAGAAGGCGATGTCCGACACCACCACGAGCTCGTCGTAGCCCCCCTCGTTGGGGAACGTCGTGGCCCCGAAGGGCGTCGGCGCCAGCATCTCGGCGAACGCGGAGGCGACGCGGCGCGGAGTTTCCCGCAGGGCTTCGGTGTGGCGGTCAACCCCGAGGGCGTCGAGCAGTTCGGCGACCGCCCATTCGGCGCGTTCGCGATCGACCCCCCGCTCCGGCGGCTCGAGCAGCGTCGGCTCACTTCGCATCTGACCGTTGGCCCGGCTCACGCGGTTCTCCTCGATCGGGGGGTTCTTCGTCGCGGATGGTGAGTGCCGCGGCGCGGTCGTCTCTTACCGCCACGCGACCATGTCGAGCGGCGGTCGCCTGACCAGCCGGGCATCCGACGCCTCCAGCACGAAGGTCCCATCGCGCCGCGCGGGCCGCGCGTAGGGCCCGGGCGCCACGGCCTCCGGCGGCAGTCGCCCGTCGGAGGCGAGCATCTCCAGCACCGCCGACTCGATCTCGAACGCCATCCGGCCGAGCGCCGCGGTCGTCTGATGGCGATGCCTGCGGTGCCCGAGGTCAACCTGCGCCAGGCCGGCGAGGCCGGTTCGGCGCCACATCTCCACGAGCAGGCCCATCTCGACCGCGTAGCCCGTGAAGAAGGGCAGGCCGCGCAGCGTCCCGACGCGGCCGGCCGCCTCGCCCGCCAGCGGCTGCACGATCGCCACCAACTCGGGGTAGAACAGGTTGATCAGCGGGCGGGCGCAGATCTCGGTCACCCGCCCCCCGTCGTCCTCGGCGCCGTGAAGGTCGCGGCGATAGAGCGCCTTGACGTACGACACCTCGGGGATGTGGAGCAGCGGCCCGAGCAGGCCGGGCACGAAAGCGGGGTCGAAGGGCGCCACGTCCGCGTCGAGCCACACGACCAGGTCGCCCGTCACCACCGCGAGGCTCTTCCACAGCGCCTCGCCCTTGCCGGGATGCCTCTCGAGCCCGGGCAGGATGTCCTGTGCCCGATGGACCTCGGCGCCCGCCTCGCGCGCCGCCCGCGCGGTCGCGTCGGAGCTGTCGGAGTCGATCACCACGATCTGGTCCACCAGCCCGGCACCCAGCCACTCGACGCGGACCGCGTCGACGATCGCCCCCACCGTGTCGGCCACGTCGCGGGCCGGCAACGCGACCGAGACGCGAACTCCCAGCGATCGCTTGCGCGCGACGAGTTCACCGGGGTCGAAGCCGCCGCCGGCGAAGGTCCGGCGGCGCAGCCAGCGCGCGCGGCCCATCCGCGCCGGCGCCTCCCGCGACGCGTCGAGCGTCGGGGCCGGCGGCCGATCGCCCGGCGCGCCTACGGGGTCCGCCCGGCGACCAGGTCGCGAAGGCTCGCGTGGTCCTCACCGCATGCCGGGCAACCGGCCAGGTGGGCCGTCATCCCCGGGACGGCGGCCTCGGCATCCGCCCCGGACAGCTCCAGCTCGACGTACCGGTCGAGCTCGTCGAAGCACTCGTCGCATCCGATCTCGGGACCGGACGGGCCGAGCAGGGCGGCCAGGATCCTCGTTCGCTCGACGGGCTCCATCAGGCGTCTCCTTCCCACGAGCCGAGTGAGAGACCGATCCCCTCGAGGTGCACGCGCAGGCGGCGGCGCGCGTCGTGCAGCGTCTTGTAGAGCGCGCCCCGCGTCGTGCCGAGGCGCTCGGCGAGGACGTCGATCGGGACGCCGTTCAGGGTCAGGGCGACGAGGACCTCCCGCTGATGAGGGGTCAGCACCTCGCGTATCGCGTGCGCGAGCGCCTGCAGCAGCTGGGTCTGCTCGACGTGCTGGTGCGCGGTCGGCCCCGCGGCCGCGAACGTGTCCCACGCCGCTGCCTCGAGGGGCATCTCCCGGCCCTGCCACGCGCGACGACGCAGCTTCACCGCCGCCTCCAGCAGCGCGAACTTGTACGCCCAGGTGCTGAAAAGGCTCGCGCCATGGAAGTCGTCGAGCCGGCGCAGCACGCTCATCAGCGCGTCGTCGGCGGCCTCCATCGCGATGTCGGCGAACTCGTCGCCGCGCAGGTGGGGGAGGGCCCCCGGTCGCCGGGACACCTCGAACCGGGCCGCCCTCAGGAGCAGCGCGTGCAGGCGGCCCACCGCCGCGTCGCGCGCCGCGCCCTCGGCGCGCAGGTCTCGGAGCCACTCGCGGGAGACCCGGTCGAGCCCAGGGGACGGCGGCGGATCCACGATGGCCGAGTGTACGACCGCTCTGGCACTGGAAGTGTTCATCGACGGGTTTGTGCCGCCACGCCGGCGTTTCTTACCGCCCCGCGCCGCCATCGGTCAACACCGGTCCGCAATGGGTGTTTAGTCCACATAAATGGACCGTTATTGTCGTCGACGAGGCACGAGCCCGGCGGCGACGAACAGGAGACGACATGGGCACCACACCGCAGACCCAGATCGATCCGCAGAAGGTACGGTCGCACGCCCGCGGCAGGAGCTTCTGGACAGTCCTCCTCGCCGCATGGCCGATCGGGCTCGTGGTGGGGCTGGCGCTGAGCCTGATCGTGGGCGGCCTGGCGGTGGGCATCGCGAGCGGCCTGGCGGTCGCCCTGGGCATCGACTTCGTCTGGGTCGTGATCGTCTTCGCCGTCGACGACGGCGACGTCAACGACCGCGTCCAGGACAGCCGCCGCCACGAGGGGCCATGACCCGGTGCGCGCGGTGACGGCCCAGGGGAGAAGCGGGTCCCGCGGGCCGCCTCGGGCCCGGCACGAGGTGCGTGCACGCGGGGCAGGGGCGCGACCCCGAGGGGGCGCTCTCCACGCCGCTCTACAGCCACTCGACGTTCGCCTTCGGGTCAACTGCCGAGCTCCTCGACGTCGTCGAGGGGCGGGTCGAGGGCAACCTGTACACCCGCTTCGGGCAGAACCCGACGATTCGTTCGCTGGAGCGCCGGCTCGCGGACCTGGAGGGCGCGGAATCCGCGCTCGCCTTCTCGTCGGGCATGGCCGCCGAGTCGGCCGCGATCCTGTCGCTCGCCGGCGCCGGCGATCACATCGTCTGCCTCGGTGACGTGTACGGCGGCACCTACGAGCTGCTCGAGCACCACCTGCCTCGTCTCGGAGTCCGGACGACCTTCCTGCTCGCCCACGAGGTGCGTCGGCTCCCCGACGCCATAGAGGGGTCCACGCGGATCGTCTGCTTCGAGACCCCCACCAACCCGGGCCTCGAGGTCCTGGACATCGCCGCGATCTCGGCGGTGGCGAGGGCCCAGGGCATCCCGGTGATCGTCGACAACACCTTCGCGAGCCCCGTCAACCAGAGCCCGCTCGATCACGGCGCGGACCTGGTGGTGCACAGCGCCACCAAGTACCTGGGCGGGCACAGCGACCTCACGGCGGGGGCGGTGATGGGGTCCGAGGCGCTGATCGCCCCCATACGCGGATGGCGCCGCAACCTCGGGCAGATCATCGCGCCGGAGGTCGGGGCGCTGCTGGCGCGCAGTCTCACCACGCTGGTCGTGCGCGTGCGGGCCCACAACGAGAACGCCGAGCGCGTCGCCCGATTCCTGGCGGGGCACCCCCGGGTCGTCTCGGTGCGTCACCCCGCGCTCCTGGAGGGTCCTGAGGCGGCGCTGATCGCGCGGCAGATGCGCGGCGGGGGAGGCATGGTCAGCTTCGTCTTCGCGGGCGATGCCACCGCCACCGCGGCGATGGTCGATCGGCTGCGGCTCTTCGCGATCGCGCCCAGCCTCGGCGGCGTGGAGAGCCTGGTCACCCAGCCGGTCACGACCACCCATCACCAGATGGCCGCCGCTGAACGCACCCGGCGAGGGATCGTCGATGGCCTCGTCCGCCTATCCGTCGGCCTGGAGGACGCAGAGGACCTGATCGCCGACCTCGGGGAGGCACTGGCGGGCTGATCGGTCATGGCGGGAAAGAACATCGTTATACGATTTAATGGCAGGGATGTCCTCTCCGGCCGATCCCTCCTTCCGCGAGCGCGCGCTCGGCGACTTCACGACCACTCCGCGCCTGGTGGGCATGGCGGCGCTCGCCGTCGGCATCGGCGCGACGGTGGCGCTCGCGGCGCTCGCGCTGCTCGATCTCATCGGGCTGATCACCAACCTCGTGTACTTCGGGCGCTGGAGCACCGCGTTCGTCGCACCGGACCCGGATCGACTGGGCGTCTGGAGCATCCTGGTCCCCGTGGCCGGCGGATTGGTGATCGGGCTGATGGCGCGCTTCGGCGCGGAGCGCATACGCGGGCACGGCATCCCGGAGGCGATGGAGACGATCCTCCTGCGCGGAAGCCGCATGGAGCCCCGTCTTGCGGTGCTGAAGCCGCTCTCGAGCGCGATCAGCATCGGCACCGGAGGCCCCTTCGGCGCCGAGGGGCCGATCATCGTGACGGGCGGCGCGATCGGCAGCGTCGGCGGACAACTCCTGCGCCTGACCGCCGCCGAGCGCCGCAGCCTGCTGGTGGCGGGGGCGGCGGCCGGGATGACAGCGGTGTTCGGCACACCGATCGCCGCCGTGCTGTTGGCGGTGGAGCTGCTCGCGTTCGAGATGCGCCCGCGGTCCCTGGTGCCGGCGGCGCTGGCCGCCGCGTCCGCCGCCGTCATGCGCGACGCGCTGGCCGGGGCGGGGCTCATCCATCCGGTCCCCCTGTTCCCCGTCCACGTCCTGAGCGACGTCCCGCGGTCGGCCGCCGCGGGGGCCGTGGTGATCGGCGTGCTCGGCGCCGGCCTCGCGTGGGTGCTGACCCGCGCGGTCTATCTGGCGGAAGACGGGTTCTCACGTCTGCCGATGCACTGGTGCTGGTGGCCGGCGATCGGCGGCGTGGTGGTGGGTGTGGGCGGCCTGATCGAGCCGCGCGTCCTCGGGGCCGGCTACGCGACGATCGACGACGAGCTCAGCGGCCGCCTCGCCGTCGGAACGCTCATCGCCATCCTGGTCTGCAAACTGGTGGTGTGGTCGATCGCGCTGGGATCGAACACAAGCGGGGGCATCCTGGCCCCGTTGCTGATGATGGGCGCCGCGCTCGGGGGCATCGTCGGCGCGGTGCTGCCGGGAGCCGGTCCGGCGACCTGGGCCCTGGTCGGCATGGCCGCGACGATGGCGGGCGCGATGCGCTCCCCCCTGACGGCGATCGTCTTCGCGGTCGAGCTCACACACGAGGTCGGCGTGCTGATGCCGCTGCTCGTCGCCTGCGCGCTCGCCTACCTCGTGAGCACCCTCGTGCTGAGGCGCGACCTCCTCAGCGAGAAGGTCGCTCGCCGGGGGCATCACGTCAGCCGGGAGTACGAGGTGGACCCCCTCCAGGCGCTCGCAGTCCGCGAGGTGATGGCGACCGACCCCGTGACGGTGAGCGCGACCACGCCCGTCGCGGACCTCTACTCGTCCCTTCCCGAGGGGTCGGCACGGCGCCGTCAGCGGCTGTACCCGGTTCTCGGGGACGACGGCCGCATGGTCGGAGTCCTCGCGCTGTCGGACATCCTGACCGCTGCCCTCTCATCCGCGTCGCCCTCCACCGGCGCGCTGGCGCGCGCACCCGTCGTGGCGCATCCGGCCGAGACGCTCCGCGACGTGGCCGATCGGATGGTCGTCACGGGGCACGGAGTGCTTCCGGTCGTCGCGCCGGGCGATCCGCTCCGGGTCCTCGGGCTCGTCACCCAGTTCGATCTCCTCTCGGCCCACCGGCGGGTGTTCGTGGAGGAGAGCCTGCGGGAGCGGGCGCTCCGGCGACCCGGCTGGTTTGTGGAGCGGAGGGACAGGGGTAACGTAGAAGCATCGTATAACGATGTTGTGAGGAGGCCTCTCATGCCCGACGAAACGCGACTCCGCATGGCGACCGTGGGCTACCAGGTCCGCACGGCCGACGGCACCGTGGTGATCGGCGAAGTGGAGGGCGTCCGCCCCGAGGGCGTCCGCGTCCACAAGATCCCGGGGCACCCCCGCCACGCGGGCTACCTCCCGGACGCGATGATCACCTCCGTGGATCCGTCCACGAACACGGTCGTCGTGGCGCCGGGGATCGGCATCGACCAAGTGGTCGAACGCGCCGCCGCCCCCGGACGCGAGCCCCGACGGATGGCACATGAGCCCGGATTGGTGGGCCGACCTGCTGGGTCACTACGGGCTCTTCGCCGCCGAGGGGCGCGGAAGCGAGCCGTTCCTGCACGCCGATCAGAAGTGAGGTCCGCACACGCTCCCGCCGGCGGGGACGGCGAGCGGAGGTGAGCTAGCCTGCGGGCGTCCACTCCCGCAGGAGCCGCCCCGAATGAGCCTCGACACTCCCGCAGGACACGCGATCGGACCCGAGGACTATCGGGAGGCCGCAATCCTGCGGGAGGGGCTGCGGCGTTTCCTTCGCCGCAGCGAGGAGATCGCCGCTGCCAACGACCTCACGCCGCGCCGCCACCTCCTGCTGCTGCTGATCAAGGGCGCGCCGGACGGCTCGGAGCGGTCCACGGTCACCGACCTCGCCGATCGCATGCAGCTGGCGCAGAACACGGTCACCGACCTCGTCGCGCGCGCCGAGGCGACCGGGCTCCTGAGCCGCGAGGCATCCCCGGACGACGGGCGCAGCAGCCTCCTGGCCCTGACGCCCGAGGGGGAGCGCCGGCTCGCCGGCACGGTCGCGGGGCTGCGGGCCGACCGCCGCCGGCTGGCCACCCTGCTGCGCTCGCTCACGCCGCCGCGCTAAGGCGGCCCGCGCCGCTCTAACCGGCGGCGTCGGGCGGCCCCAGGCCCTCGGCGGCGATGCGGCATCCGGCCGTCTCGGGGGGGTGGATCTCGAACTCGGTCAGGCGCCCCGAGGGGCTCATCTCCACCAGACCGCGGCTGATCCCGCGATGGAGGGCGCATACCAGCTCGCCCCCGTCGGCGGTGACGGCGTCTCGCAGAGGGCAGTGCCCCAGCACCAACTCCAGCCCGCCCTCACGGGAGCGCGAGGAACGCGTGGTCTCCCGGGGGGCGAATCCCATCGTGGTCATGAGGTCGATGAGCGCCGTCCTGCCGTCGGCGCTGCTCACCAGGCCGGCGGCCTGGCGCCGGCCGAACTGCTCCACGCGGCCCTCGTCGGGCCCGATCTCGTTGACGAACTCCACCAGCAGCCGGGCGAGGCGCTGGGTGGCCGCCTCCGCACGTCGTCCCTCGGCGGCCCGATAGCGCACCGCGGGGCGTCCGCGCCGTCCGGAGAACTCGCTCTCGGCTCCGACCGACCCGTCTTCGGTGAGCGCTCGCAGGTGCTTGCGGACGGCGTTCGGATGCAGGCCCAGGACCTCCGCCAGCTCGCCGGCCGTCATGCCGCCGGTCGAGCCCGCCAGCGCCTCGGTGATCCCCTGTCGTGTCCGCCGGGGGCCCGCCTCGGTCATTCGTCCCTTTCCCATGTCGCCGCTCGACACTCGCGCGCTCTGCCGTTTATTCTACTTAAATGGACCGTTAAAGACAGAGGCCCCCATGACCTATGTGATCACCGAGCCATGTGTCGGGACCCTCGACACGTCGTGCGCCGAAGTCTGCCCGGTCGACTGCATCCACCCCGGCCCCGACGAGCCCGGGTTCCGGCAGGCGACCATCCTCTTCATCGACCCCACGGAGTGCATCGACTGCTCGGCGTGCATGGAGGTCTGCCCCGTCGGCGCCCCGCTGCTGGAGGCCGACGTGCCCGGACGCCTGGAGCCGTTCGTCGAGATAAACCGCGTCTACTACGAGGACGGCCTCGACTCGGCCGAGAGCCTCCTCCGCACTCATCTCGCCGCGGGGGCGTCCTGATGTCCGCGGAGCACGGTGACGACGGCGTGGGACCGCGCGGACGGACGCTCGTCGTCTTCGGCGTCTGCCTCGGGCTGATGATCGTGGCGATCATCGTCGCCGCGGCGGTGATCGCCGCCTGATCGCCGCCCACCGGCCGTCCTACCGTGGCAGGCTCCCGGGAGACCCGTCCACCCGTGGGCGGCGACAACGGCGGGGGCCCCGCGTGGAACCATCTGCGACGAGCGATCTCTTCCTCGTGGACGACCTCCTGTCCGATGAGGAGCGCGCGGTGCGCGATCGGGTGCGCCGCTTCAGCGACGAGGAGGTGCGCCCGGTCATCAACGACTACTGGGAGCGCGCCCAGTTCCCCTTCGAGCTGATCCCCAAGCTCGCGGCCCTCGGCGTGTGCGGCGGATCCTTCATCGGGTACGGACTGCCGGGCCTCTCGCCCCTGGCGGCCGGTCTGGTGTCGATGGAGCTCGCACGCGGTGACGGCAGCGTCAGCACGTTTCACGGCGTCCACTCGGGGCTCGCGATGACCGCGATCGCCATGCTCGGCTCGGAGGCGCAGAAGGAGCGCTGGCTCGGCCCGATGGCCCGCCTCGAGCTGATCGGCGCGTTCGCCCTGACCGAGCCGGACCACGGCTCCGACGCGGTCACCCTCGAGACCCGGGTGCGCCACCTCGGCGACGGCTACGTCATCGACGGCGACAAGCGCTGGATCGGCAACGCGATGTTCGCCGACCTGATCGTGGTGTGGGCGCGCGACGCACACGACGAGGTGGGCGCCTACGTCGTCGAGAAGGGCACGCCGGGCTTCGAGACCCGGCTGATCACCGGCAAGATGGCCAAGCGGGCGTCATGGCAGGCCGACGTCACGATGCGCGACGTCCGCGTGCCGGCCGAGAACCGGCTGGAGGGCGCCACGACCTTCGACGACGCCGCCGCCGTGCTGGCGCGGGCCCGCCCGGGCATCGCGTGGGGGGCGCTGGGCCACGCGGTCGCCGCCTACGACGCGGCCGTCGCCTACTGCCTGGAGCGCGAGCAGTTCGGCACCCCGATCGCCGGCTATCAGCTCACCCAGTTCCGCCTCGCCAAGATGCTCGCCGACATCACCGCGATGCGGCTGATCTGCATGCGCCTGGCGGCCCTGGTCGACGAGGGCCGCCTGACCCCGGCGATGGCCTCCCTGGCCAAGATGCACAACGCCGAGAAGGCCCTCTCGGTGGTCGGCCGGGCGCGCGACCTGCTGGGCGGCAACGGCATCCTGCTGGAGAACCACGTTGCCCGCCACCTCGGCGACGCGGAGGTGGTCTCCACCGTCGAGGGCACCGACGTCGTCCACGCGCTGATCGTCGGCCGCGAGATCACCGGGCTCAGCGCCTTCAGCTGAGCCCGGCCCTCCCGTGGTCAGAGACCGGTCAGCGCCTCCAGTCGGCCGGAGGCCACCGCGGCGGTCATGAGCGCGTAGTCGCTCTCGTTGCGGTCCGCGTAGTCGCTCGAGAACGCGGCGATCGCCCGGTCGAACGCCTCGCTCTTGCCCAGGTAGGCCGAGATCGCGACGGCGTCTCCCGACCGGGCGTGCGCCCGCGCCAGCGTCCACCCGCACAGCTGGGCGTAGATCGTCATGCCCTTGGGGACCATCCCCTCGATGTCGGCGGAGCCCTTCCAATCGCGAAGCTGACGCACGTAGAAGTCGCGCTCGCGGCCGTCCAGCCCGTCGCTCACGTGCGTCCAGCCCAGGAAGGCGTCGCCCGTCGCCTGCATCAGCCGCTGGCCCGAGACCACGCGGGGCCGGCGTTGCGATAGTCGCTGCGCCCGGCGAACGCCTCGAGCACCGACGGCTGCGCCTCCTTGAGCTGCAGGAAGAGGGGGTCTTTGGCGTCGCGGCCCAGGAAGAGCGCGATCCAGGCGCGGGTGCCGACGCTGCCCACGCCGACCACCTTCCGCGCCAGATCCACAAACTCATAGCGCTCCAACAGGCGCCGCCGGTCGATGTCGAAGGTTCGGCGGTACTCGCGCAGGCGTGCGTGTGCCCAGCCGGCGAACTCCTCCGCCCGCTCGTCGGGGAGGAGGTCGGCGACCGGGACGATCAGCGGAGGATCGGCCACGATGCGCGGCCGGCCGTTGACGACCGTGGCAAGGCGGGCCAGCGCCTGCGTGCTGTCCTTGGTGCGCGCCTTGGCGAGGCCCTTCTCGGCGCGCGCATAGAGCTTGGCCGGCACGGTGGCCCGGTAGCGCGCGAAGGCCTTCTCCACGTCCAGCCGTGCGTAGAAGACCTCGAGGTTGGTCTGCGCCGCGAAGCCGGCCATGGCCGTGCGGTAGCTGCTGACGCACGTTCGGACGATCGCAGCGCGGTCGGCGTCGGCGTAGCCCCGATCGCGCCCGGCCACCTCGAGGCTCGCCGCGAGCCGCTTGACGTCCCACTCGAACGGCCCCGGCAGGGTCTCGTCGAAGTCGTTGATGTCGAAGACCAAGGAGCGCTCGGGACTGCCGAAGACACCGAAGTTGGAGAGGTGGGCGTCGCCGCACAGCTGCACGCGCAGGCCCGTGTTGGGCGAGGCGGCGAGATCGCTGGCCATGATGAGCGCCGCGCCGCGGTAGAAGGTGAACGGCGAGACCAGCATCCGGCCGTAGCGGATCGGCACCAGTTCGGGGACGCGGGTCGCCGCCTGGCCCTCGAGGAGGGCGACCGGGTCCGGCCGGTTGGAGGCCGGCGTGAAGCCGGCGTGCGCGCTGCGCGGAACCTCTGCGCGCGCGGCCTTGCCGACGGCCACCCGCTGCTCCGGCGTCAGATGCTCGACCTTCGCCTTCGTCGGAACGCGGCGGTCGTTGCGCGCGGTCGTCATCTCGGTCCCCTTCGTATGGTCAGGATCCGAGGCTCTCTCCCCCGGCATCCAGATCAAGGGGCGGAGTGTCGTTCACCCCGGTGATCGGGCCGAGGCGTCTCCACTCCTGGGCCGCACCCCGATACGCTCAGCGGGATGAGCGACACGCCGAACGACGAGCAGCCGACCGATCCCGGCGCGGTGAATCCGCGGCCCACGGCCCCCGCCCCGTGGACGGACGACGACGACGGTGACGACCCCGGCGATGCGACCCTCCGGACCTTCGTGGTGGCGCTCGCCGGGTTCGTGGGCGCACTCGTCGTGGTGAGCCTCATCGGCCTCCTGACCTACGGG
>CAVYRL010000007.1:0-77437 GCA_963771025.1 uncultured Thermoleophilia bacterium
GGAGGAGCCCGATAGCATGGGCGCGATGCCGGGTAAGGACACACCAGCCCGAGAGCACACCATCGCCATCGTGGTGCCGGTCTATCGCGGCGAGGAGACGCTCCCCGCCCTCCTCGAGGAGATCGACGACTACGTCGGCGGCCGGGTGTCGGCGGCGGGCAACCACTACCGGGTGAGCGAGGTCGTGCTGGTCCACGACTCCGGCCCGGATCACTCCGACACCACGATCCGCGCCCTGCGCGAGCGCTACGCCTACGTCCGCCCCGTCTGGCTCGCGCGCAACTTCGGTCAGCACGCGGCGACGCTCGCGGGCATGTCGAGCACCAGCGCCGACTGGATCGTCACGATGGACGAGGACGGCCAGCACGACCCCGCCGCCATCTGCCGGATGCTCGACACCGCCCTCAGGGAGCGCGCGCCGCTGGTCTACGCCGCGCCGACCAACCCGCCCCCCCACAGCGGGTTCCGCAACATGACCAGCCGGGCCGCGCACCGCATCGCGAGCGTCATGGGCGCCGGCGAGCTGCGCGACTTCCACTCGTTCCGCCTCGTGGTCGGAGAGACCGGCCGGGGCCTGGCCGCCTACTGCGGCGAGAGCGTCTTCCTCGACGTGGCGTTGACCTGGGTGGTCAACCGCACCGCGACCTGCCCCGTCGAGATGCGCGAGGAGCGCGGGCGCCCGTCGGGCTACTCGACGCGGCGCCTCGCGTCCCACTTCTGGAGGCTCGTGCTGACCTCGGGCACCCGCCCGCTGCGGCTGGTCGCGTTGTTCGGCGCCCTCCTCGGCGTGCTGGCCATGGTGATGCTGGCCTGGGTGGTCTGGGCCCGCCTCACCGACCAGGTGCCGGTGCAGGGCTGGGCGTCCACGACGGTCATCCTGCTCGTGACCTCGGGCGGCATCCTCTTCTCCCTCGGGATCATGGCCGAGTACCTCGGCATCGCCGCCAAGAGCGCGATGGGCAAGCCGCTGTACCTGGTGGTGAGCGACCCGGCCGACGGCCCGCTGGGACGCGCCTCCGCGCCCGCCCCGGCCGCTCGCGCCGAGGAGCCCACGGCACCCGAGGGACGACGGCGCCGCCCCAGCCCGTCGCCCGGGACTAGCGGGCCGCGCGCTGGCGGCCGCCGCACACCTCTCCTGGGTCATCGGGCGCGGCGGGCTGCTCGGCCGGCAGGTGGAGCCGCTGCTCGACGCGGTGTGGCGTCCCGAGCAGTCCGTGCCGTGGGCGGACGAGGAGGCCGCGGCGGCGATGCTGCGCGACGAGGCCGCGCGCTTCCTCGACGTCGCCGCGATCGGGGGCGTCTCGTGGCGCCTGATGTGGTGCGCCGGCGCCGGGCGTGATCGCCACCCCGCCGGAGGCGCTCGCCCAGGAGACCCGCGTGCTGACGCGCGTCCTCGATCTCGTCCGCGACCGCCTCGTGGACGATCCGGCGCTGGCGGACCGCGGCCTGCTGTTCCACGCCTCCTCGGCCGGCGGCGTCTACTCGGCCAGCAGCGCGACGCCGCCGTTCGACGAGGAGTCGCCCGTCGGTGCGCTCGCGCCGTATGGACGCGAGAAGCTCGCCCAGGAGGAGGCCTTCCGGGCGGTGGGCGACGCGGCCTGCGTCGACGTGCTGATCGGGCGCCTGTCCAACCTCTACGGCCCCGGCCAGAGCCTCGCGAAGCCGCAGGGGCTGATCTCCCACGTCGGCCGGGCGGCCCTGCGTCGCGAGCCGGTGTCGATCTACGTCCCCCTCGACACCATCCGCGACTACCTCTTCGCCGCCGACGCGGGGCGCATGGTGGCCGACGCGGCCGAGCGCATCGAGCGCGATCGCCTCGAGCGGGACGGCCACGCGGTGGTGGTCAAGGTGTTCGCCTCGGAGGTGGAGACCACCGTGGCGTCGATCCTCGGCGCATGGCGCCAAGCCCTGCGCCGGCCCCCGCTCGTGGCGCTGTCGGACCGCACCACGGCCGGCCTCCAGCCCCGGCTGTTGTCGTTCCGCTCTCGTGTGTGGCCCGAGCTCCTCGGTCAGCCGACGCTGCTCTCGCTCGGCGTGGACGCGATCCGGCGCGACCAGCTCAGCCGGCTGCTGGCCGCCGGCCTCGACTGAGCGGCGCCCGTCCGGCCCGCGTGAACCGCGTGTCTAGACTGTCGCGGCATTGAAGCCTGGAATCCGCCAGCGTCCCGCCTCGCCGTGGCGATGACCGACGTCGATCCCCAGTTCTGGAGCGGCCGGCGCGTGCTCGTGACCGGGCACACCGGCTTCAAGGGCGCCTGGCTCTCGGCCTGGCTCCAGCGGCTCGGGGCCGAGGTGATGGGCTACGCCCTGCCGCCGTCGACCGACCCCAGCCTGTTCGCCGCCGCCGGCCTCGCCGAGGGCATGGCGAGCACCGAGGCGGACGTCCGCGACCTGGGGGCGCTCACCGCGACGGTCACGGATTTCCGGCCGGAGGTGGTGCTGCACCTCGCCGCGCAGGCGCTGGTGCGCCCCTCCTACGAGGCCCCGGTCGACACCTATGCGGTCAACGTGATGGGCACCGTCAACGTCCTCGAGGCGGTGCGCGGGTGCGACGAGGTGCGCGTCGTGGTGGTCGTGACCAGCGACAAGTGCTTCGAGAACCGCGAGTGGATCTGGCCGTACCGCGAGGGCGAGCCCCTCGGCGGGCGCGACCCCTACTCCAGCAGCAAGGCCTGCGCCGAGCTCGTGACCTCTGCGTATCGCGATTCGTTCCTGGCGGGCGCCGGAGTCGCGGTCGCGACCGCGCGCGCCGGCAACGTGCTGGGCGGGGGCGATTGGGCCCCGGAGCGCCTCGTGCCCGACATCGCCCGCTCCATCCTGGCCGGAGAGCCCCTCGTGCTGCGCTACCCGGACGCGATCCGTCCGTGGCAGCACGTGCTCGACCCGCTCGGCGGGTACCTGATGCTGGCGCAGGACCTGTGGGAGCGGCCCGGCCAGGCCGGGGCCTGGAACTTCGCGCCCGGTCTGGAGGAGGGGTGGCCCGTGCGCAGGATCGTTCACCGGCTGGCCGAGCTGCTCGACCGGCCCGCCACGTGGACCCAGGCCCCCGGGGTCCTTCCCCACGAGGCCGGCTCCCTGCGCCTCGACGCGTCGAAGGCCCGCGCCCTGCTGGGCTGGGCGCCGCGCTTCACGCTGGACGAGACGCTCGCGCAGATCGCCGAGTGGTACGAGCGATTCGCGTCCGGCACACCGGCCCACACCCTCGTGGACGCCGAGCTCACGCGGTACCAGAGAATGGTCGCCACGTGACCGGGTTCACCTGCCGGGGCTGCGGCGCGCCGCTGCGCCAGACGTTCGTCGACCTCGGAGCCCAGCCGCTCGCCAACTCGTACCTGGAGCCCGCCGCCCTCAACCGCATGGAGCCCTTCTTCCCGCTGCACGTCCGGGTGTGCGAGACGTGCTTCCTGGTCCAGCTGCCGGAGGTCGAGTCGCCCGAGAGCATCTTCGGCGACTACGCCTACTTCTCGTCGTTCTCCGACCTCTGGCTGCGGCACGCCGAGGCCTACGTCGCGCTGATGGTCGAGCGCCTCGCCCTCGACTCCGACAGCCACGTCATCGAGATCGCGAGCAACGACGGGTACCTGCTCCAGTACCTGGTCGCGCGCGGCGTGCCGGTGCTCGGCGTGGAGCCGGCCGCCAACGTCGCCAAGGTGGCCGAGGAGCGCGGCGTGCCGACCCTGGTCGCCTTCTTCGGCGTCGAGACGGCGCGGCGCCTCGTGGCCGAGGGCCGCGGAGCCGACCTGATCGCGGGCAACAACGTGCTGGCCCACGTGCCCGACCTGCAGGACTTCATCGCCGGCCTGTCGGTCGCGCTCAACCCGGGTGGCACGATCACCCTGGAGTTCCCCCACCTGCTGCGCCTGATCTCCGAGCGCCAGTTCGACACGATCTACCACGAGCATTTCTCGTACCTGTCGCTGCTGGCCCTGGAGCCGATCTTCGCCCGCAACGACCTGGCGGTGGTCAACGTGGACCGGCTGACGACGCACGGTGGCTCCCTGCGCCTGTACCTGCGCCACGCCGGCGAGGGGATCGCCGAGTCCGAGGCGGTCGCCGAGTTGCGCGCCGACGAGGCGGCCGGCGGACTCGGCTCGCTCGACACCTACGTGGGCTATGCGGAGGAGGTCGCCGAGGTGAAGCGCGACCTGCTCGATTTCCTCATCCAGGCGCGCCGGGACGGACGTCGCGTGGTCGGCTACGGCGCCCCGGCCAAGGGCAACACCCTGCTCAACTACTGCGGCATCCGCGGCGACCTCCTCGAGTACACCGTCGATCGCAGCCCCCACAAGCAGGGCCTCTTCCTGCCGGGCGTGCACCTGGCGATCCATGCGCCGGAGCGCATTTTCGAGGACCGCCCGGACTACGTCCTGATCCTGCCGTGGAACCTCGCCGACGAGATCGTCGAGCAGCTGTCGGCGGTGCGCGAGTGGGGCGGCCGCTTCGCGGTGCCGGTGCCCCGTGTCGCGGTGGTCGGGTGACGCGGGCGGACGCGTCGCGGCCACCCGGGCGCGTGCTGGTGACCGGTGCCGCCGGGTTCCTCGGCCGCCACTGCCTTCCCGACCTCGCCGCGCGCGGGTTCGAGGTGCACGCCGTCTCCACCCGCGCCCTCTCCGGCGGTGCGACCTGGCACCGGGCCGATCTGCTCGACACGGCCGCGACCCGCGCCCTCGTCGCGGACGTGCGACCGACCCATCTCCTGCACCTGGCGTGGGAGACGGCCCACGGGGCATTCTGGTCGTCGGCGCGCAACCTCGACTGGCTCGCCGCCTCCGCCCATCTCGCCCGCGCGTTCGTCGAGGCCGGCGGACGGCGGATGGTGGTCGCCGGCACGTGCGCGGAGTACCGCTGGGACGACACCGTCTGCGACGAGGCGAGCACGCCGCTGGAGCCCGCGACGCTCTACGGCGCCAGCAAGCACGCCCTGCACGTGGCCCTGCGCGCCTACGCGGAGCTCACGGACGTCGCGCTCGCCTGGGGGCGGATCTTCCTGCTCCACGGTCCGGGCGAGCCGCCGGGGCGCCTCGTCCCCTCGGTGGCCGGCGCGATGCTGCGCGGTGAGCCGGCCGAGTGCTCGCACGGTCGCCAGGTGCGCGACCTGCTCCACGTCGAGGATGTCGCCGCGGGGTTCGGCGCGCTGGTGCAGAGCGACGTGGCCGGGGCGGTCAACGTCGCCTCCGGCGTGCCGGTGACCCTGGCCGAGGTGGTCACCGCCATCGGCGACATCACCGGCCGCGGTGATCTGCTGCGGCTCGGCGCGATCCCGGCGGCGCCCGGCGATCCGGCCCTGCTCGTGGCCGATGCCGGTCGCCTGCGCGACGAGGTGGGCTGGCGACCGCGCCACGACCTGCGTGAGGGGCTGGAGCTGACGATCGAGGCGCTGCGCGCGCCGGTGATGACATGAACTCGGTCATCGACAGCGCCAAGGCGCGGCTGGGCCGGCCGGTGCTGGTGCACCTCCGGCCGCGGGGCGACCGTGCCCACGACGAGACCGGGATCTGCAGCGCGTGCGGCCACCAGAGCCGTTTCGTCTTCAACTCCTGGGTGATCCCCGACGACCTGCGCTCCGCGTGGGGCGATCCGGCCGTCGGCGAGGCCTACACCCGGCGCGAGAGCATGTTCTGCCATCGCTGCTGCGCGAGCCTGCGCGTGCGGCGCTTCTCTGACGTGCTGCTGTCGCTCTACGGGCCGAGCTCGCCGTCCGTGGCACACCTGGTGCGGACCCCGGCATTTCGGCTGCTGGACGTCGCCGAGGTCAACACGATCGGCTCGATGGGATCTCTGCACGCCCAGCTCGCCCAGCTGCCGCGGCTCGCCTTCTCGGAATACCGCGGCCCCGACCGCCTCGGCGAGATCATCGACGGGGCGCGCAACGAGGACGTCACCCGGCTCACCTACCCCGATGCCTCCTTCGAACTGGTGCTGTCGTCCGACACGCTGGAGCACGTCCCCGACTTCGGCGCCGCGCTGCGCGAGACCCGCAGGGTGCTGAAGCCGGGCGGGCGCCACCTGTTCACGGTGCCGATCGTGGCCTCGCGGCCCACCACCGAGACCCGCGCGACCCTCGGTCCCCACGGGGAGCCGGTCCATAGGCTGCCGCCGCTGTACCACGGCCGCGGGGCGGGTATCTACCGGCACATCCCGGTGGGCGCCGACCTGCTGACGTTCACCGAGTTCGGACGCGACCTCGTGGAGCACATCCGCGAGGCGGGCCTCGCGCCCGAGGTCTTCGAGATCGCCGACGACCCGGCCGGGGCGTTGATGGTCTTCAGCGGTCGAGCCCCGGGGTGACGGTGGCCGGGCCGGCGGGGGCGGGCGACGGGCGCTCGTCCCGCCGCCTCCCCGCCGCGCCCGCGCTGCGGGGCGGCAGTCTCGTGCTGGGCGCCCTCATCGTCTGGAACGCGGGCAATTACGCCTTCTTCCTCATCGCGGGGCGCATCCTCGGCCCGAGCGACTACGGCATCGTCGCGGCCCTGTTGGCCGCGACCCTGGTCGTGGCCGTCCCCACCCAGGCGCTCCAGTTCGCGGCCGCGCGCCTGGTGGCGGCCCCGCCCGGGGGCGAGGCCCCGCTCGCCGAGGGCATCTACGCGCGCGCCTGGCGGCGGTGCGCGGTGATCACGCCGGTCGTCGCGCTGGTCGCCTGCGCGGCGATCGTCGCGGTGTGGCTCGCCAACCGCGACCTTCCCCTCGGGCCGCTGCTCTTCACCGTCGCGCTGGTGGCCCCGTTCGGCTTCTTCTTCCTCGCGCTCGGGCGCCTGCAGGGGCAGGAGCGCTTCACCGGCTTCTCGGTCGGCTTCGCGCTGTGGGGAGCGCCGCGGCCGGTTGCCCTGATCCCCCTCGCGGTGATCGGCCTCGGCGTGTACGCGGCGCTCGGCGCCACGGGGGTGGCCCTTGCGTCGGCGGTGGGGGCGACGTGGTGGCTCACGCGCGAGCGCGGTCCCGCCCGCCCCCCGACGGCGCGCGAGTGGCACGGCTTCGCGGGCCCGCTGCTCCCCGTGGTCGTCGGTCTGTCGGGGCTCGGGGTGCTCACCAACCTCGATCTGATCGTCGCCAAGATCGCGCTGGGCTCCGAGGAGGCCGGGCATTTCGCCGCCGCGGCGACGCTGGCCAAGGCGGTGTTCCTGTTCCCCCAGGCGGTCTCGTTCGTGCTGCTCCCCCGGGTGGCCGCGCGCTCGGCTGCGGCCAAGGACACCGGGATGATCCTCGGGCTCGGCGTCGGCGTCTCGCTCGTGGCCGGCGGCCTCTCCAGCCTCGTCCTCTGGGCGATCGCGGATCCCCTGCTGCGGATCACCTACGGGCCCGAGTACACGGTCTCGGCGGGCATCCTCGGCACGTACGCCGCGGCGTCGACCCTGATCGGCGCGCTGATCGTCGTGATCAACCACCACGTCGGCCGCGGCGCCAACCCCTTCGTCTGGGCGATCGCCGCGATCGCCCTCACCCAGGCGGTGCTTCTGGCGCTCTTCCACGACACGCCCGGCGCGATCATCGCGGTCAACGCCGCCGTCGGCGTGCTGGGTCTCGCGGTGCACGAGGTGCTCTATCGCGGCACTCCCGAGGCCATCGGCCCGGGCATCGTGCGGGCGGTGCGTCACGGCCGCGCGCTGCTGCGGAGCGCGGCCTGAGCGCGGGTCGGGGCGAGGAGGTGCCCTGATAGCGTGCCGTCCGCTTCATCGACCCGCCGCCGCCGGAGGTGCCGGACCATGCTGGTAGGGATCCTCGCCGGGGGCCTCGGAACGCGGCTCTCGGAGCACACAGACGTCCGTCCCAAGCCGATGGTCGAGATCGGCGGACGACCGATGCTGTGGCACCTGATGAAGATCTACGCCGGCGGGGGCTTCGACGAGTTCGCCGTCGCCCTCGGCTACCGCGGCGAGGTGATCAAGGACTTCTTCCTGCACTACCGGCACCGCACCAGCGACCTGACGATCCGGCTCGACACGGGCGAGGTCGACGTCGGTCCCGGCGCCGGCGACCACTGGACCGTGCACCTGCGCGACACCGGCCTCGACGCACAGACCGGTGACCGGGTCGCGAAGCTGATGGAGCTGAACCGCGGCGAGACGATGATGCTCACCTACGGGGACGCCGTCTCCAACATCGACCTCGGCGCACTGCTCGCGTTCCACCGCGGGCACGGCAAGCTCGCCACGGTCACCGCGGTGCGCCCGCCGGCCCGTTTCGGCGAGCTGCGCTTCGCGGGCGACCGGGTGGAGGAGTTCGCCGAGAAGCCTCAGACCACGACGGGCTGGATCAACGGCGGCTTCTTCGTGCTCGAGCCGGGGGCGGCCGAGTACATCGACCGGGATCGCGTGGTGGTGTGGGAGCACGAGCCGATGGAGCGGCTCGCGAGCGACGGCCAGCTGATGGCCTACCGCCACGACGGCTTCTGGCACCCGATGGACACCCTGCGCGACGTGCGGGTGCTCGAGGAGATGTGGAGCTCGGGCTCCGCCCCGTGGAAGTGCTGGGACTGACGATGCGATTCACACCCACCCCGCTGTCGGGCGCCTGGCTGGTCGAGATCGAGCCGATCGAGGACGAGCGCGGTTTCTTCGCGCGCACGTGGAGCCCCGAGGAGTTCGCGGCCCAGGGCCTCGTGACCGACATCGCCGCGTGCAACGTCTCGACGAACGTCACCACCGGCACCCTGCGCGGCATGCACTACCAGGCGGAGCCGCACGGCGAGGTCAAGCTGGTGCGCTGCACGTCCGGCGGGGTCTTCGACGTGATCATCGACCTGCGCCCGTCGTCGCCCACCTACTGCCGCTGGTACGGGGTCGAGCTGACGGCGTACAACCACAGCGCGCTCTACATCCCGGTGGGTTTCGCCCACGGCTTCCAGACACTCGAATCGCACGCGGAGGTGCTGTACCAGATGAGTTCGCCGTACGTGCCCGACGCCGCGCGCGGCGTCCGCTGGGACGACCCCGTGTTCGCGATCCAATGGCCGCGCGCCGGGCGGCGCGTGATGAGCGAGCGCGACCGCACCTACCCCGACTACGTCCCGGAGCCCGCGCGTGCCTGAGCAGCCCCGCATCACCGTGATCTTCCCGGTGTACCGGGCCGCCGATGCGGTCGCGGGCCTGGTGGCCGGCATCGGTGCCCAGCGGCCCCCGGCGGGAGCTGACCCGGCGCAGTGGCTCGAGGTCGTGTTCATCGACAACGACTCGCCCGACGACACCGTCTCCCGTCTGGAGGCCGAGCTCGAGGCGGCGGGGCTGCCGTTCGCGGTGCGGATCATGCGCAACGAGGAGAACCTCGGCCTCGCCCGCTCGTTCAACCGCGCGCTCGGGACGGTGACGACGGACTACGTGCTGACGTGCCACGCCGACTGCCGCTTCGGCACCGACGACTACGTGGCCCGGGTGGTCGACCTGCTGGATCGCCACCCGGACGTGGCGGTGGTCTCGGGCCAGTCGATCGCCGACGTCGAGGCCGGGCTCTCGCAGGTGGAGAAGGTGTACCTCGCCGCCAATCTGATGGACATCTTCCCGGACGGCGACGGCGAGCTGGTGCCGGTCGGCTTCGCCGAGGGGCGCTGCGACGGCTTCCGCATGGAGGCCCTGCGTGCGACCGGCCTGTACGACACCACCCTGCGTCGCGCCGGCGAAGACCAGGTGATGTCGGCTCGCCTGCGCGCCAACGGATACCGCGTCTGCCGCGCGCCGGCGCTGCGCTACTACCTCTCCGTCTCGTCGGACCAGGACTCGCTGCTGAAGCTGGTGCGCCACGCACAGCTCTTCGGGCGGGTGACGCCCTATCTGATGCTCGCCAACCGGGGCACCGCGGCCGGCGTCGTCGGCAGCGTCGCGGGGCGCAACCGCACCGAGCGCTCGATCCTCCGGGCACTCCAGCTGGCTGGTGCCGGGGCGATGGTGGCCCTCGGCGCCGCGCTGGTCACGGGCCGCTCCCCGCGGATACCGGCCGCCGCGCTGCTCACCGCGACGGCCCTGAAGTCGGTGCTCTTCCGCCGCTACGTGCGCCACCTGCGCTTCGACGCGCGCGACATGGCGGCCCTCGCCGCCCTTCAACCGGCCCTCGACGTCGCCTACTCGGCCGGCATCACCAAGGGACTCCTGCAGCTGGCGAAACCGGGCGAGCGCTCCATCTCCTAGGGCGTCCGTCTGTAGCTTTCCGCCGTGCGCGCCGTGCCCTCAACGCTCCCCGGGATGCTGGTGCTGGAGCCCGTGGTGCATCGCGACGAGCGCGGGTTCTTCGCCGAGACGTTCCGGGCCGACGCGCTGAGCGCCGCCGGCATCGACGTGGCGTGGGTCCAGGACAATCAGGCCCGCTCCCAGAAGGGCGTGCTGCGCGGCATGCACTTCTCGGTCGAGCCGGGCCAGGCCAAGCTGGTGCGCTGCGCCCGCGGACGGGTGCTGGATGTGGTCGTCAACGTGCGCGCCGGGTCGCCCACCTTCGGCAGGTGGGAGGGCGTGGAGCTCGACGACGAGCGTGGCGTCCAGGTGTACGTGCCGGTCGGGTTCGCGCACGGCTATCTGGTGCTCTCCGATACGGCTGACGTCGTCTACAAGTGCTCGGCCTACTACGACGGGGCCAAGGAGCGCGGCATCGCCTGGGACGACCCCGACGTGGGGATCATCTGGCCCGAGGGCGACAAGATCGTCTCGGATCGCGACCGCACGGCGCCGCTGCTCTCGCAGCTGGCCCCGAGCATCCCCTTCACCTACTCCGACCCCGCCTGACCCTCCGCGAGCGCACCAGCTCGCACAGACGCAGATAGGCGTCGGCGCAGGCGTCCCAGGAGTAGCGCTCGACCGCCCGCCGCGCCGCGCGCTCACCGAGCGTCCGGCGGCGCTCCGGATCGGCGATCAGCGCGCCCAGGGCCTCGGCCAGGCCGGGTGCGCCACCGGCCAGGGGGAAGCTGGCCGCGGCGTCGCCCACCACCTCGAGGTTGGGGGCGTGGTCGCTCACCAGCAGGGCCGCGCCGGCCGCCATGCCCTCCACGATCACGGGGTGCGTGCCGCCCACCTCGGTCGGCGCGCACATCACCCCGCAGCGGTGCACCAGCTCGCGGTAGCCCTCCCCGAAGACGTAGCCGGGAAGGATCACGTCGGGGCCGGCCGCGGCCCGCAACCGGGCGATGTAGTCGTCGGAGTACGGGGCGTCGCCGACGATCACCAGGGGCCAGTCGGGATCCAGCAGGCGCTGAGCCTCGACCAGCAGATGGGCATTGTTCTCGGGCACCAGCCGCCCGACGAAAAGGGTGAACCGCCCCGGCTCCACGCCCAGCCGCCGGCACCAGCCCGCGTCGCCGGGATCCGGGACGTCGGCGCCGTAGGGGATCCAGGGGATGCGTCGCCCGTACCGGCGCTCGTATGAGTCGGCCACGGCGGCCGAGTCGGTCACGGCGACCGTCGCCGCGGTGGGCGCGAACCGCTCCGCCAGCCGCAGGTAGGCCTGCGCCGGCCCCGACCACTTGGCGCGCTCCGAGTCGAGCCCATCGATCTGGAGCACGGCCGGGATGCCCGCCATGCGGGCGAGGGGCACCGCGGGCGCATTGCCGGCGATGAAGTAGAGCGCGACGTCGGGCCGGGCGCGCGTGGCCATGTGACCCGTGCTCACCACGGTGTGGGCCAGGGTGTCGAGGTGCTTGCTGCGGATCGTCGGAAGGTGCACCAGGCGCGCGCCGGCGTATGTCTCGCGCCGCTCGGTCATGTGCGGGCGGCAGTACACCGTCACCTCGTGCCCGCGCGCGGTGAAGCGCTCGGCCAGGTGCTCCACCGCCGTCTCGAAACCGCTGTACGCCGCCGGGATGCCCCGCGTGCCGAGCATCGCGATCCTCACGAGACCGCCTCCGACACGGCGGCCCAGGCGGCGCGGCCCATCCCCTCCGGCGTGTAGCGCGCAGCCCGCGCCGGGCCGGCTGCCCGCAGCCGGGCCGACACCGTCGGATCGAGCGCCGCCCGCAACCCCGCGAGGATCCCATGCGCGCTCGGTTCCACCAGCACCGCCGCGTCCCCCGCCACCTCGGGAATGGCGCCCCGGTCCGCCGCGACCACGGGGCACCCGCAGGCCATCGCCTCCACCACTGGCAGCCCAAAGCCCTCGTACAGCGAGGGGTACGCCGTGACCGCCGCGGCGCGATAGAGGTCGGCCAGGGTCGCGTCGTCAACGTGCCCCAGCCAGCGCCCGCCGGTCTCGGCGGCGATGCGGTCGCCCTGGGGCCCCGGTTTGCCGACCAGCGCCAGCTCCAGGCCGGTCGACCGCAGTGCGCGCACGGCGGCGCCCAGGGCGGCGAGGTTCTTGCGAGGGCCCAGGTCCCCCACGGCCAGGCAGTAGTGCCCTAGGCCGAACCGCTCACGCACCCGGTCCGCGGCGCCCCCACCCGGGGTGAACACGGAGGCGGCATGGGGGCTCACCACCCGGACCTTGGAAAGCGGGATCCTCAGCGCCCCGGCCACGTCCCGGGCGGCCGTCTCCGACAGGGCCAGCACCAGCCGCGCCCGGCGGGCGGACCGCGGGACCAGGCCGCGCAGCACCATCCGCGCACGGTTGCCGAGCCACTCGGGATTGGTCATGAACGTGGCGTCGTGCACCGCCAGCAGCACCGGGCACGGATTCCACCCCGGCGAGACGTACGTGAACACGGCCGCGTCGGCCGCGATGTCCGACAGGGCCCGCGGCGCGGCGCGTGCCAGCCGGGCGACGTCGGCGGCGGGGACGCCGACGGTGCGGCCGAAGGCCGCGAGCGACCGGGCGCCCTCCGGCGTGGCCACCAACGCCGCCACCGCGTCGCCGTCGGCGGCCGTCGCCGCCATGGCGGCCAGCAGGGTCGTCGCGTAGCGGCCGTTGCCCGCGTCGCCGGCGGCCGCCTGGCCCACCATGTGGCAATCGATCGCCGCGAGCGTCATCCGTTCACCTCGCGGTAGACGGCCACGGTGGCCTCGGCCGTCGCGCGCCAGGAGAACTCGGCCGCGCGGGCCCGGCCCAGCCCCGCCCGCGCGCTCCGCCCGGCGGGATCGGCGACGAGCGCGTCGATCGCGGCCGCCCAGGCATCCGGGTCATCGGGCGAGAGGTACGTCGCCGCCGACCCTCCCACCTCGCGCAGCGCCGGGGTCTGGGAGGCGAGCACCGGCACGCCCACCTGCATCGCCTCCAGCACCGGAAGGCCGAACCCCTCCTTGCGGGACGGAACCAGCACGGCGACCGCTCCCGCTCGCAGGGCGGCGAGCCTCCCCGCGTCCACCAGGCCCAGCCAGCCGATGCGCCCGTCGGCGCCGACCCGCGCGGCGAGATCGCGCAATCGCTGAGCCCGCCGTGCCGACCAGGGCCCCGCCATCAGCAACCGGGCCCCCGAGCCCACGCGCGCGATCGCCTCGACCGCCAGCCCCGCATTCTTGTGGGGCTCGATCGCGCCGGTGAAGAGCACGTACGGACCCAGTGGCGCCGCCCCGATCGGCGCAACCGGCTCCGGCGACGCCAGCGGGACCACGCGGATGCGCCCGCGATCCACCCCCGCCAGGCGCACTGCGTCGTCGGCCGTCTCCCTCGAGGGGACGATCACCCGGCGCGCCTCCCGCAGGCGGCTGAGAAAGTGGCGGAACGCCACGGCCTCGCCCATCCGGCCCGGGCCGGAGAGGTACTCGGGAAAGCACGCGGGGATCAGATCGAAGCACGTGACGACGGTGCGTCCGGGCGGTACCAGCGACGGCTGCTGGGCGTGGAAGAGGCCCCCGGCGGCGGCCCGGCGCGCCGCGCGCTCCCCGAGCGCCCACGGCCAGGGGTCGGGCAGCCGGTAGACCGGCCAGCGGGGCCAGCGCACCTCGACCGCCGCGAAGCCCTCGGGAACGGCCTGGCCACGACGCACCAGGAGGGACGGGCGCTGCTCCGGCGGGAGCTCCGCCAGCCCACCGACCAGGCCGCGCACGGCGGCGCCGATCCCTCGGGCCGAATGGGCGCCCGCAAGCGGCGTGGCGTCGAGCAGGGCCGGTGCGGGCATCGGGCGCGAAAGCCTACTCCGCCGAGGGACGCTACCCGCGCGGAACCGTGACCCTCACCACCCGCGACCGCACACCCAGCTGCGGCCAGCCCACCTCGCGCGGCACCGCGACCCGGAAGGGGATGGTCAGGCCCGCGACGCCGAAGTTCCACGGGATCGCGAAGGTGCCGTCGCGGCGCAGCCGGGCGTTGACCACCGGCCGCCAGGTGCGTCGCACCGGATCGCGCCATTCGAGCACCACGCCCTTTGACGCCCTGATCCCCAGCTCCTTGGACGATGGGCTGAGGCGTCCCGAGAAGACCACCCGACCGCCGGCGGCGACCCTCGAGCGCGAGGCCGCCATCGCGATCCGGGGCCGCACCTCGACCCGCAGGTCCGCGACGGGCCGCGTCGGCAGCAGGCCGAGCAGGGAGGGGACGCCGATCCGCACCGCCGACCCCGCCAGGGGACGACCCTCCATCGAAAAGGCGCCGCCGGCCCGGGTGAGGTCTCGCGCGATGATCTCGCCGCGGTACCCGCGTGCCTGCACCTCGACGCCCACGATTCCGCGCGACGAGCCGTCCGTGAGGTGCCCCGAGATCCGCATCCGGCCGTGTGCGACGAGCCGGCGGACCAGCACGACGCGACCACCCCGCTTCTCCCGGCGGGCGCCGGGGACGACGAGAGCGAGTCGCGATGACCGCAGCCGCGAGAGCGTGTCGGCGCTCGCGCCGCTGATCGTGGCGCCGCCCGCCCGAACGGCCACGTTGCCCGCCGCGTCGGTGACCACGACACGAAGGGTGCGGTCGCCGTTGGGGATCGCCGATCCGTCGACGTCCATTCGGCCCGCACCATTGCGCGCCGGCTGCGTGGCCAGCGTCCGCCAGGCCGTTCCGTCCCTCCACTGGACCGCCACGCTCGCCACGCCCGAGGTCGCGTCGTCGGAGACCCACGTCGCGGCAAGAGGCGCGGATCCACCGCCCGAGAACGCCGCGGCGGAGACCACCGGGTTGGTGAGATCCACCCGGAGGGACGAGCGGCGCTCGGTCGCGAGCCGGGCGCCCAGGGGACCGCCGTTGCGCACCGTGACGCGCACGGCGTGCCGGCCGTCACCCAGGCCACCGACATCGATCGGCAGCACGCGCCGGCCGACCAGGCCGGCGTTGGTGCTGCGGCGGATCCACGCGCCGCCGTCCGTGCCGTCGGTCGCCGCGTTGAGGTCCACCTCGGTCGATCCGATCCCGAGCGTTCCCTCAAGGTTGTCGGTGGCCGTCACGTCAACGTCGGCCCGCTTGACCCATGCCGCCCCGAGGGGATGCAGGGTCACCTCCGGAGGCGTCGTGTCCACGATCACCGTTCCGGTAGCCGCCGTGACGGCGACGTTGCCCGCGGCATCCGTCGTCCGGACCCGCCACGCGTGCAGCCCGTCCGCGACGCGCAACGTGTCGACCGTGGCCTCGTGCGCCCCCGGACCAGCGGCACCGGCGATGGCCGTCCAGTCACCGAGCAGGGTCCCGTCGGCGGCGCGGTTCACCTCGACCTGACTCGTTACGACGCCGCTCAGGTTGTCCGCGACACGCCACGTCAGGCGCACCCCACCCGGGGTCTCGGTCGGGAACGCCGCGAGCTGATCGGCGCTCGGGGCCGTCCGGTCGATCGAGACGGTGCCGTCCGCGGACGTCCCGCCGGTTCCGTCGCCGTCAACCTGGACCTCGAGCCGGTGCACGCCGTCTCCGAGACCGTCGATCGGCATGGACGCACTGTGCTCGCCCTCGCCGGGCCCGCCGGCCCACAGCACCTGCCCCGCCACGACGATCCGCTGCTGACCGATGCCGTCGGCGCCGAAGTTGTCGGCCGTCGCCCACGACACGCCGAGCGCGGTCGTTCCGTTGAGCCAGCCCCCCGACACCCCGCGGATCGCCACCGATGGTGCCGCGACGTCGCGCACCAGGATGCGCGGACTGTCGATGAAGTAGGTGCGCGCGTGCTGAGGGCGCGATTCGACCTGCGTCAGGGCGAGATGGACGTCGCACTGCCCGCCGGCAAGACGGACGTCGTAGGCGCGGCCGCCCGCGGGCGACTGGGGCATCAGGGTGTCGCCCTCCGCCCAGAGAGTCCGGCGGGCGCCGGTGACCTGGATGGCCATCGAGCTGGCGGGCGCGGTCCGCAGCGCGCTGAACTGCACCGCGGCGACCTCGCTGCCGCCGACCGGGCAGCCCCAGTGCATCTCCCAGTGATTGATCGCGGCCGGTGTCATCGCGGGCGCGCTGATCTGCCACACCGAACCCGAGAGGATCGTCGCCGACACCTGCGCGCTCCGTGCCCAATCCGAGGCGCCATACGGGTAGAGGCTCCCGTCGGTGGCGCTCGCCTGTGTCGGCGCAAGGGCGAGCCCGCAGACGACCAGCGCGGCGGCACCTCGACGTCGTCGGGTCACGGCCCGAACTCCAGTGCCACGGCGCTGGGCGCGGGTGCCTTGGCGACGGGGACCACGGCGGCGAGACCACCTGAGCCGAGACGGTCCGCGGCGGTGCGGCGGGTGTCGTCGCAGGAGCGGAGTGGGTGGGTGTCGCGGTCGCGGGCGGTGTGTCCTTCGTGGTGGGGGGTGTCTGTCGGGTCGCGGCGCGCGCGACCCTCGTGCGCTCGAGGGCCTCGGTCACGGCACGGCGCGCGGTCGAGAAGGGCGCGGCGTGTGCGGGGGACGCCGCCGGAGAGGTGGCGGCGCCATCCGGGGCCGCGGCGCTCGGCTCCTGCGCCGCCGGCGTGGGAGGATCCGGCCAGACGGCCTGCGCCAGCACGGGGAGGCCGGTCGCCCCCGCGACCACGGCGGCCGCGGTGCCGGCGCCGACCTTCGCGATGGCCGTTCCGGGAAGGTCCATCGCCATCTGCACGGCGTTGCCCATCCGCACCGTGGCGCTGTCGGCGACCCGGTCCCACCAGGCGATCGCGGGAGTCGGATCGGCGCCGCCGGACAGCGCTCCGCTCGCGAGCAGGGCCAGGGGCGCCAGGCCGGCGAGCCACTCGTTGCTCTCGCGGCGCCGGCGCAGGAGTGCGCGGCAGTGCCCGCAGTGGCGCACGTGCCGGGAGACCCCACGGCGGTCCTTGGGCGAGGCCTCGCCGAGCGCGACGCGCGCGATGGTCGTGTCGAGGCGCTCGCAGGCCTCTCCCGACATCAGGCGCACCTCCCACGCCGCCAGGCCCTTGCGACCCTCCAGCACGGACCGCTCCACCTTGCGCAACGAGAAGCCGGTGATGGCGTGGATCCGTTCGTACGTCGCCCCTGCGGTCTGGAGGATGAGACAGATCCGCTGCGCCTCGGTGAGCCCCGCGAGACCGTCCTGGATCGAGCGGTAGCGCTCGCGCCACTCGGCGAGCGCGTCAACGGTGACGGCATCCTCGAGCTGATCCTCGTAGACCTCGGTGACGTCGGCCTCGGCGCTCGGGCCCTCCCGGCGCCGCGCCCCGGCGACGGCCAGGGCCTCGTTGCGCAGGACGGTGTGGAGCCAGGCCATGAACCGGCGGGGCTCGGTGACGGGGGCGCGGGTGAGCGCGATCTCCATCGCGCGCTGATAGGCGTCCTCGGCGTCGTGGAGCGATCGGGTGTATCGCGCCGCGAAGCGGATCAGACCCGGCGCGGCGGCCATCGCGCGACACGCGGCGGCTCGGCGCTCGTCGTCCGTCGGGGGTGGCGGGGTGGGTTCGGTCATGCGCAGAGGCGAAAAATATACGTATGAATCATCAAAACCATTAGACCTAAGTCCAGTCTGCCGCCGAAAGAGTGAGAGCGCGACGGTGCAGAGGTCGCCCGAGCGGACGTTTCGCCCCCTCGCCCGGTCAGTAGGCCGCTCAAAATCCGCACTTTGCGGGAACCCTTGCCTCGCGCGGACCGCGACGGGCGCGGCACACTAGGTTGGGCCGATGGCCCACATCCACGTCGCGACGTTCCCGGTGGTGATGTCCGAGGTGGACGCCGCCCAGATCCACTTCACGGCCGTGCACCGGTGGATGGACCGGGGTCTGTCCGAATGGCTCGCCGAGGTCGGCCGCCCGTTCACGCGGCTCCTTCAGGAGGGTCCCGGGATCCCCATCGTCGAGACCCGGTGCTCCTTCTTCGGCCGGATCATGCTGGACGACCTCATCGAGCAGCGGACCGAGATCGGCGGGGTCGGCACGACCTCGTTCCGCAGTCGCCATGTCTTCCGCCGCGCGGGCGAGGTGATGGCCCGGGGCGAGTTGATCCACGTCTGCGTGGACAGGGAGACGCGCGAGACGGTGCCCGTGCCGGAGTGGCTCAGGGATCTCGCGGTGGAGGACACGACACCGGTCACATAGCGGTCCGCGCTCCGTCACCGTCGCGGCTGGAGGCGTGCCGACCCCGTACCGGACCATTTCGCCACGACGAAGACGACGTGGAGGAGTGCCCCGTGGAACCCCCCATCCATGCCTGGATCATCCCCGGCCAGCTGGCCGTGGCCGAGCGGCCGGGCGGCGCCGGCAGAAGCCATCGGCGCGAGCTGAGGTTCGCGGAGATGACGTGGTGGAGGTCACGGGGCGTGGTCGCCATCGTCTCCGCCCTCCGGACGCGCCACGCCCTCGCCGACTATCTCGAGCACGGCTTCCTGGTGCGCTGGCATCCCCTCAGCGACGTCGAACAGGCGCGGGGCGAGATGGTCGCCCTGGTCGCCACAGTGGAGGAACTGCTCGCGACCCCGGGCGTCTCGGCGGTCCTCGTCCACTGCGACAGCGCCGGGGAGTGGCTTGCGGCGATCGATGCCTCCCTGCGCCTGGGCCTCGGCCTGGCGACGACGCCGCGGAGCGCCCTGCGCGCCGCGGCGGCGGACGGCCTGCCTGTAGGCTCCATCACGACGTCGATCGTGGGTCGTCCCAACTCGGCGGCGGCGTGACCGGGGTGTGCACTCCAGGTTCTGCGGCGGCCGGGGTGGCCGGGCCACGAGCCATTCGAGGGGACCGCCCGCATGACCAGATCACGCCTCTGGCGTCGACGTACCGAGGATGCCGGCGAGGCGGAGGGGGTATCGGCCGCGGCGGCCGCGGCGGCCCGCAAACCGAGCGGCGATCCGCCGCTGGTCCTGGTGGACGGCCGCATGGCCAAGCGGCGCCCGACCGGCATCGCGACGTACATCCACGAGCTGCGGCACATAATGGAGAGCAAGCCGGCGTCAGACCTGCGCGTGGAGTGGGTGTTCGGCCCGCCGGCGTTGCCCCGCATGGGGAAGATCACCTCGTACGCCAACCTGATGCTCGACCTGCTGTGGCTGCACGTGATCCTTCCTCTCACGGCGATGCGGCGGCGGGCGGCGGTGCTCCACTCGCCGGTCAACTGGGCCCCGTGGTGGAGCACGTGCCCGACGGTGGTCACCATTCACGACCTGTCGTGGGAGCGGGTGCCGGACGCGTTCCCCGAGAGTTTCCGGCGGTACGCCCGGCGCTTCGCCAAGCGGTCGGTGAAACGCGCGGTACGGGTGATCGCCGTCTCGGAGTCAACCTCCCGGGATCTGCAGGAGCTGTACCGCGTGCCCGCCGAGAAGATCCGGGTGGTGCCCAACGGCGTCGACCCGGACACCCGCCCTCCCGGGCAGCGGGAGCCCATCGTGCTGAGCGTGGGGGTGCGCGAGCCGCGCAAGCGCATCGGCGTGCTCGCCGAGGGCCACGCGCTGTACTACGCCAACGCCCCCGCAGATCCGCCGCCCTGCCGGCTGATCGTGGTCGGCGGGCCCGGCGGGGACGAGGAGCGGATCCGGGCCGCCGCGGGCCCGGGCTGCGAGATCCGCGGGTTCATCCGCGCCGAGGAGCTGATCGACCTCTACCGCCGCGCGACCCTGCTGGCCTACCCGTCGGCGTACGAGGGATTCGGCCTGCCGGTGGTCGAGGCCATGGCGTGCGGCTGCCCGGTGCTCTGCGCGCGCAACTCGTCGTTGATCGAGATCGGCGGGCGGACGGCGATCTTCCTCGACGACGTGACACCCGAGGGGGTCGCGGCCGCGCTGACCGAGGCGCTCGCAGATCGCGAGGCCCTGGCGGCGCGCGGGGAGGCCGGGCGCGAGGAGGCGGCGCGCTACTCGTGGCCCGCGTCGGCGACGGCGACCCGCGACGTCTATCGGCAGGCGCTGGGCAGGTGACCGGGGGCCGGCGGGCCCCCGGCCGGGCGCGGCTGGCGCGGCGCAGCCGCCGCCTCGGGCTCGAGTGGGTCTCGCGCGGGCTGCGCGGGGGTGGATGGCCCCACCCGCGCGCCGCGCTGTACCGCCTGCTCGTGCCGCTGGAGCCGTGGCGCCACTACGAGCTGGCCCGGGTGGCGGAGGAGCCGTTCGCGGGCGACTGCCTGGACGTGTCGAGCCCCAAGCTGCTGGCGAGCTTGCTGCAGAGCGAGGGCGCGGGCCGCTGGGTCGCGGTCAACCTGCTCGACGAGGAGATCGCGCGGTGGCGCGCCATCGACCCAGCGCTGGACCTCCGCGTCGAGGACGCACGGTCCCTCTCCTTCGCCGACGGGTCCTTCGACGCGGTCGCCTGCGTCTCGGTGATCGAGCACGTGGCAGGCGACGGTGACGCGGAGGCGATGGCCCAGATGTGGCGGGTGCTGAAGCCCGGCGGCGTGCTGCACCTGACCACCAACGTCTCGGCCCGGGCGGGCGAGGTGCGCACGGCCCGGGCGGTGTACGACACCGGCGAGGACGGCGACGACGGCGCCGGGGGCGTCTTCTTCGAGCGGCGGTATTCGGCGGCGACCCTGAAGCAGCGCCTCCTCGGCCTGGGCTGGGAGGAGGAGGCGCGGGAATACGTGCGGGAACGACGCCCCGTGCATCGCGTGTTCTTCGCGGCGCGGCCCTGGTCGTTCCTGCTCGGGAACCTGCTGTTCGCCGTGTGCGCGCGCAACTTCGCCCGAATCGAGGGCCCGGAGGGGCTGGGAGCGGCCGAGCACGGCGTCGTGTACCTGCGGTTGCGCAGACCAGCCTGAGGGTCAACGGATAACCTTTACCGATGCCGAATGGCACGCGATCGGGCCAACGGCAGTACGATCCCGCCGTGCGGAGGCATTCTCAGAAGACCGACGTGACCGGCGTGGGCGGATGACCACACGCCCGACACGGGACGGCGCGGACTCGGCGGGAGGCCGCCCGGCCCGTCGCGACACCCGGTTCCTGCCCCTGCTGGCGGGCCCGGCGGGGACCGCCGCGATCCGCCGGGTGTTCTCGGTGGCCGTGCTGATCACGATCGACCTCACGGCCTGTTTCGCCGGCGTCTACCTGGCGCTGGCCATCAAGCTGATGGTGCAGGGGGAGGCGGTCAACTCCAGCGCGATCTGGGCCGTCGAGCAGAAGGCCCTGCCGATCGCCGCCACCACGATGATCCTGGTGTTCGCCAAGAACCGGCTGTACTCGTCGCGCGAGCAGCGCGGCGGCGCCGCGCGGCTGCTGTCGTCGGTGACGCTGGCGACGGTGATCGTGCTGGTGGTGGTGCTGGTGGCCGGGTGGCGCTTCGACACCTACTACATCTTCTATTCGTCCTGGATCCTGGTGGGCGTGCTCGTGGTGGCCCTGCGCTCGAGCTACGACAGCGTCACCGCCCTGGTGCTGGACGCGCTGCACTTCGAGCGCCGGGTGCTGCTGGTGGGAACGCCGGCCCTGGTGGCGAGTATCGCGGCCAGCCTCGAGCGGTCGGAGAGCCGTCAGGGGGTGCCCTACCGGGTGGTGGGACGCCAGGAGCTGACCCCCGGCATCGCGGACGACCGGGCCGAGGGCGGCGCGGCCGAGTTGCGCGCCGCCCTCGACCCGAACGCCGTGGACCAGGTGATCCTTGCCGGCTGGTCCGGAGAGGACGTCCCGGTACTGGAGCTGCTGGACGTCTGCCGCCGCCGCGGCATCCCGGTGCGGCTGGCGCCCACGACGGCGGAGCTGCTCTCGCACTCGGTGCAGGCCGTTCCGGCCCCGGGGCTCCCGCTGTTCGAGCTCCGTCCACCGGTGCTGGGCGGAGCCGCCTTCTTCACCAAGCGGGTCTTCGACCTGGTCGTGGGGTCGTTGATCAGCCTGCTGGTGTCGCCGATCGTGCTCGTCGCCGTCATCGCGATCCTCCTGGAGGACGGTGGCCCGGTGATCCACCGCAGCCGCCGCGTGGGTGTGGAGGAGCACGAGTTCACCTGCTTCAAGCTGCGCACCATGCGCCAGGGCGCCGAGAGCGAGCAGCAGGCGCTGGAGTCGGCGAACGAGGCCGACGGGGCGATCTTCAAGATCCGCGATGACCCGCGCGTGACCCGGGTCGGTGGCATCCTGCGGCGCCTCTCGATCGATGAGCTGCCCCAACTTTGGAACGTCCTGCGCGGCGAGATGTCGCTGGTCGGGCCGCGGCCCCTGCCGCTGCGCGACTACGAGCGCCTCGACGACCTCCACAAGAAGCGCTACCTGGTGCTTCCGGGCCTGACCGGCCTCTGGCAGGTGAGCGGGCGCAGCGCTCTCTCATTCGACGAGCTCGTGCGGCTCGACTTCTACTACATCGAAACCTGGTCGATTTGGCTCGACCTGACGATCATGGCGCGCACGATCCCGGTCGTGCTCGGGCGTCGGGGGGCGTACTGAGCGACCCGGACGAGGCCGGGGCGCCCACGGCCCCCGACCCCGACGAGTTGCTGGCCGAGCTGCAGCGCGCCGGCGGCCCGCCGCCGCTGCCGCCCCTGCGACTGGCCGACCCGTCGCCCTCGGCGCGGCGCGGCCTGGCCGGTGGCGCCGTGTCGGCCGCACGGCGTGCGGTGGTGCGCCTGATCGCCCCGGCCCTGGCCGAGCTGCTCGGCCAGCTCGAGCGTGACCGGCACCGGCAGCGGGCGGAGATCGTGAGGCTCGAGCGACGGGTCGCCGAGCTGGAGCGCGAGCGGGGCGAGTGAGCCGGTGAGGATCGCGTTCGTGGTCCAGCGGTTCGGCGAGGAGGTGGCGGGGGGCGCGGAGTCGCTCTGTCGCGCGACGGCTCACGCGCTGGCCGACCGGGGGGACGAGGTCGAGGTGTACACCACCACGGCGCGCGACTACCTCACGTGGGCGCCCCACTACGCCCCGGGCACGCAGGCCGACGGCGCGGTGACGGTGCACCGGTTCACGGCAGACCGCCCCGACCCGGCGCGATCGGCCGAGCTGACGCGCAGCCTCTCGCTCGGGGTGGGCGGCGCGGCCGCCGAGGTGGCGTGGGCCCGGGCCCAGGGCCCCGTCGCGCCGGGGATGTTGCGCGCCCTGACCAACGCGCGGGAGCGCCACGAGGCGCTCGCCCTGTGGACCTATCTCTATGCGACGACACAGCTCGCGATGCCCCTCGCCCCCGAGCGGACCATCCTGGTGCCGCTGGCACACGACGAGCCGATGCTGCGCTTCGGCCTGAGTCGCGGCCTGGTGCGCATGGCGCGCGGCCTGGCCTTCATGACCCCCGAGGAGCGCCGGCTGGTCAACGACCTCCACGGCCTCGAGGGACACGAGCAGGAGATCGTCGGCGCCGGCATCGCACCGGCGCCGCCCGGCGAGGGAGCGCGGGCCCGGACGGCGATCGACCTGCCGGACCGGTTCGCGCTGTACCTCGGCCGCCTGGACCCGGCAAAGGGCCTCGACGCCCTGGTGCGTGCCCACGGGCGCTACCGCGCCGGCGGCGGATCGCTCGGCCTGGTGCTCGCGGGACGGCCCACGGTGCAGATGCGCCTTCCCGATTGGGTCCGCACGACAGGGTTCGTCGATGCCGCGACGCGCGGCGACCTGTTGGACGCGTCTGAGGTCGTGGTGCTGCCCTCTCCGCACGAGAGCCTCTCGCTGGTCGCGCTCGAGGCCTGGCGGGCCCGCCGGCCGACGCTGGCGATCGGCCACTCCGAGGTGCTGGCAGGCCAGACCGCGCGGTCGGGCGGGGGACTGCTGTATCTGGATGCGGCCGGCTACGAGCGCCAGCTGCGCCGCCTCGGCGGGGACCGCGCGCTGCGCGACCGGATGGGCGCCGCGGGGCACGAATGGACCGCCGACCACACCTGGGACGCCTGCGCCTCCCGGTGGAGCGACCTGCTCGACCGTGTGCGCGTCCCGCTCCGCCCGGGCCGGTGACGCCGGTCGTCCTCTGCCCGTCGCGCAGGTTCGACCGGACGAGCAGCGCCCGTGAACCGCCCGCAGAACGCAGGCGGCCCCGTCCATCTGAGGGACGGGGCCGCCTGCGGGCTGTGCGGATCTGTCGCCGGATCGCTACCGGATGAGCAGCATCTCCGAGTACTTCGGCAGCGGCCAGAGGTCGTCGGCCACGGTCCGCTCCATGACGTCGGCCACCTTGCGCACGTCGAGCAGCGCGGGGAGGACCACGTCGTGCATGTAGGTGGCCTCCTTCTCGATGGTGTCGTCGTCGTGGATCAGGTTCACCTTCTGGAGGTTCTTGATCGCCGAGTCGAGCTCGTTGACGAGCCCGGTGACCTCCTTGGCGAGCACGGTCAGGCCGGCCGCCTTGAGCTCGGCGATGTACCGCACGCCCGCCGGCAGGATCATCGTCGCTGCGATGTCCGCACCGGTCTCGGCCTCGGTGTTGGTGACGATGACGTACTGCTCGAGGCCCACCTCGTAGCGCGCGTGCAGCTCGCGCTCGTCGAGCACCCCGTAGTTGCTGAAGACCGAGACGGACTCCTTGGTGATCAGCTGCGGAAGCGCCTCGGGCGTCGAGGGCAGGTTGAGGAGGCCGCGCTTCTTGGCCTCCTCGTGCCACTCCTCCGAGTAGCCGTTGCCGTCGAAGACGACCCTCTTGGCGTTCTTGTAGACCTTCTGGATGACCGGGGGCAGCGCCTCGGCGAAGGACTTGCCGGCCTTCTTGCCCTTGGGGGCCATCGCGAGCTCGAGGTCCTCGCAGAGCGAGTCGATGGCCTCTGCCACGACCGTGTTGAGCACGGTGTTGGCGAGGCTCGGGGACTGACTCGAGCCGAGCGCGCGGAACTCGAACCGGTTGCCGGTGAAAGCGAACGGGCTCGTCCGGTTGCGATCGCCGGCGTCCTTCGGCAGCGTCGGGAGCACCGGGGTGCCGAGCGCCATCATCTGCGCGGCGGTGCTGGACCCGACCTTGCCCTTCTCGATCGCGTCGTAGACGCTCTCGAGCTCCTTGCCGAGGAAGATCGAGATGATCGCGGGCGGCGCCTCGTTCGCGCCGAGGCGGTGGTCCTGACCCGCGCCGGCGACGGTCGCCCGCAGCAGGCCCTGGTACTTGTAGACCGCCGAGATGACGGCGGTGCAGAAGAAGAGGAACTGCAGGTTGGTGTGCGGCGACGACCCCGGGTTCATCAGGTTGGAGCCGGTGTCGGTGCTCATCGACCAGTTGTTGTGCTTGCCCGACCCGTTGACGCCGGCGAACGGCTTCTCGTGGAGCAGGCAGACCATGTCGTAGCGGCGCGCCACGTTCTTGAGCACCTGCATGGCCAGCTGCTGGTGGTCGGTGCCGACGTTGGAGTTCTCGAAGATCGGCGCCAGCTCGAACTGACCCGGGGCCACCTCGTTGTGGCGGGTCTTGATCGGCACACCGAGCTTGAAGAGCTCCTTCTCGCTCTCGAGCATGAAGGCGAGCACCCGCTCCGGGATCGACCCGAAGTAGTGGTCGTCGAGCTCCTGGCCCTTGGCCGGCTTGGCGCCGAACAGGGTGCGCCCGGTGCTGACGAGGTCGGGGCGCTCGAAGAAGAACTGCTCGTCGATCAGGAAGTACTCCTGCTCGGGCCCGATCGTCGTGAACACGTGCTGCGTCGCGGTGTCGCCCATCAGGCGCAGGGCGCGCACGGCCGACTTGGAGAGGGCCTCCATCGACCGGAGCAGCGGGATCTTGGCGTCGAGGGCCTCACCGGTCCACGACGCGAACGCCGTCGGGATGCAGAGGTGGCTCCCGTTGGGGTTCTCGAGGATGAAGGCGGGGCTGGTCGGGTCCCAGGCGGTGTAGCCGCGGGCCTCGAAGGTGACGCGGATGCCGCCGGACGGGAAGCTCGACGCGTCCGGCTCGCCCTTCACCAGTTCCTTGCCGGAGAACTCGGCGAGTGCCGTGCCGTCGCCCACCGGGCTGAAGAACGAGTCGTGCTTCTCGGCGGTGGACCCGGTCAGCGGCTGGAACCAGTGGCTGTAGTGGGTCGCGCCCTTCTCGAGAGCCCAGTCCTTCATGGCGGCGGCGACCTGATCGGCGAGCGTCGCGTCGAGCGGCTCCCCGCGATCGATCGTTGCCTGGAGCTTCTTGAAAACGTCCTTCGGCAGCCGCTGGCGCTGTGCAACGGTTCCGAACACGTTCTCGGCGAAGTGGATCGCGCCGGGGAAGCTCAGGTCGCTCACACCGGTCGCGGTGCCATTGGGGCTCCACTGGGCGGCGAGCACGTTCTTCTGTCGGGATCTCGGCATGACGCGGGGGGCCCTCCTTGTCTGGGCTCAGGCAGCGCCGGATTGTACGACGTCAACGAGAACCCGCGCTTTGTGGCGGGGGGCCAAACGCCGAAGCGCATCTTTCGCCCTGTGGACAAACACACGCCCGGGAGGAGCGGTCGCCTTGAAACCGACCTCTCATCCGCCCATTGTCTTGGCGGTGACGACACACGCGACCGCCACGGCGGCGGATGACCGGGCGCTGCTTTCGCATCTGATCGCCATTCCCGCGCTGGCAGGCGCCCGCATCGTCCCCCGCTCCGCCCCTCTCGACGTGCCCATCTCGGCGCTCGTGCTGGCCGACGCGGACGCCCCGCACGAGCAGGGCGCGCTGGTCGCGTGCCCGGGCGCGCCGCCGCGCGAGCCGCCGCCCGGGTGTGCCGCGGTGGTCTGCCGCACGGCGCCATCGGATGACCTCGGCGTACCGGCGATCGTGCTCCCGGCCACGGCGCCATGGGGCATCGTCATCGCCGAGCTGGTGGGCGCCATCGCCGGTGGTCCCACCCAGGCCGCGGCGGCCGCGGCGCGCGGCGCCCTGCGGGCGCCGCTCATCGAGGGACACGGCCACCCGGGCCTGGCCGCGGCGGCCAACGACCTGCTGCACGTACCGGTGGCGATCCTCGACGAGTACCTCGACCAGCGTGGATCGGCCGGGCTCTCGGCCGACGACGAGGCCTTTCTCGAGGCGGCCATCCTGCGCGCGCGCGGTCATGGCCCGGCGTCCATCGTCGGGCCGTTCGTCGAGGAGGAGATGCCCGGCATCAGCCGCTCGCTGGTGACCAGCGGTGGTGCGGTGATCGGCGTGCTGGTGGTCTGGGCCCCCTGGCCGCTCGCCCCGGCGCCGGGGGCGGTGATCGAGGAGCTCGCCGAGGCGGTGGCCCTCGAGCGGGCCCGCGAGGAGGTGCGCACCGAGACCGAGTCGCGCCTGCGCGGCGACCTGATCGACGAGCTGATGGCCGGCGAGGTGGTGAGCCGCGAGTCGCTGGTGCGCCGCGCCCGGCACCTGGGCGCGGATCTCTCCGGCGGCGCCGTCGCGCTGATCGGAAAGCTCCAGGACCCCCACACCGAGGGCCGCATCATCACCGACCCCCGCCTGGTGCGGCGGTTCCTGCAACAGGCGCGCGCGGCGATGGATCTGCACTGGCCGCGTGCCCTGGTGGACTGGAACGAGGGGCGGCTGCTGGCGCTGCTGCCGCCGGCCCCGGCGGGCGGCGGCGATCCGTCCCGCGAGGAGATCGAGGCCCAGGCCTCCACGCTCGGCAAGCGTCTGCTGGCCGCCACCCGCGAAACGGTGCCCGGCCTCGCGTTGACACTCGCGCTGTCGCGTTTCACCCTCGAGCCCGAGCGGCTGGGCGTGGCTCTCGACGAGGCCCGCCTGGCGCTGTCGATCGGCGAGCGGCTGGGCCGCGCCGGCGAGGTGGTCACCTTCGAGGAGACCGGCACCTACAAGCTGCTCTTCCACATCTTCGCCGACCGCCCGGAGGAGCTGATCTCGTTCTACGAGCAGACGATCGCGCCGCTGGTGCGGTACGACGAGCAGTACCAGACCGAACTGGTGGGCACGCTCTCCACGTACCTCGGGCACGACTGCAACCTGGCGGCCACGGCCAGCACGCTCTACACGCACCGGCACACGGTGCGATACCGCCTGGACCGGATCGCCGAGCTCTCGGGGCTCGACATCGCCAAGACCGACGACCGCGAAAAGCTCTCCCTCGGCCTCAAGGCCATGCGCCTGCTGGGGCGTCGCGTCTCGACCGTCACCCAGAAGCCGAAGCGCCGCGCCGCGGCGAGCTGAGCTCCTCCCGCAGCAGCGCGTGAATCCGGTGGGCGACCGGGCCCGGTGATCCATCGCCCACCGGGACGCCGTCCACCTCGACCACCGCCATGGCCCCGCGCAGCGCGTTGGTGAGCACGATCTCGCCGGCGCTCCTCCAGGCCGACTCGTCGCAGACCTCCTCCGCGACGGTGAGGCCCTCCAGGACGAGCGCCCGGGCGATGCCCGGGAGCAGGCCCATGGCCGGAGCCGTGGTCGGCCGCCCGTCGACCACGCAGAACACGCTCGTGGTGGCCGCCTCGCCCAGCCGCCCCGCGCCGTCCAGCAACAGCGCGTGCTGCGCCCCGGCGCTCACCGCCTGGCGCTGGGCGCGACGGAAGCCCGCGTAGGACAGGGTCTTGTGCTCCGCAGTCGTGAGACCCGGCTGCCAGGCGCCCCGCACCGCGAGCGCGCGCACGGCCGGCGGGTCGGCGTCGAGGGGTTCCACAAACGCCCCCTCCACCAGGAGCGTCGGGCGCGGCGTGGCGGTGAGCCGGACCCGTCCGGGGCCTCGGCCCAGCGCCGCGACCACCGCTTCAACGCCCTCCTCCATCGCCCGTGGGGCCGGCATGGACGACAGCCCGAGGACCCGCGCGGAGCGCGCGAGGCGATCGAGGTGCCGGCCCAGCAGAGGCACGCCTCCGCCCTCGGCCCGCATCGTCTCGAACAGGCCCTCGCCCCAGCGCACGCCGGGGTCGTCGATGGAAAGGGCCGCCGTGCCGGGCTCGACCAGGGCGCCGTCCAGCCACACCACCCTCATGCGCGGGCGGCCCACGGAGCGGGGTGGAGGTGTGTGAGAATGGCCGGAGAGTGTTCCCCGGCCGAAGGAGTCGCCCCGTGCCGCACGCGGATGACGCTAGCAAGGCACTGGACGGAGCAGCATGAGGCAGACGATCGCGTTCCAGGCGACCGGCTTCGATTGCTCGCCTGTCCAGGTCGAGATCGACGAGAACGGCGAGCCTCCGGATCCCGACGCGCTCCCGGTGGCCCTGCTGGCCTTTGAGAGCGGTCCGAACGTGGTGCTGACGCTGCCGCTCGCGACCAGCGACGCCGAGAACATGATGAACGCCTTCACCCAGGCCGAGCCGTACCGCCAGGAGATCCCGGATGCGGGCGACTGGGAGCCCCAGCCCTCCGGCCTGCCCGAGGGCCTGTTCTGGGCGCTGCAGCCGACCGTGGTGGGCGTGTCCGTGACACCGCCCCAGCAGACGGCGGACGGGCTCGTGCCCCACTGGACCCTGGCCTTCGACGATGAGGACGGGAGCCAGGTGCAGATCGCGGTCAGCGACCCGATGTGCGTCCAAATCGTACGCGCGCTGGCGGGAGTCGCGCACGGCGAGACGGACACCCTGGAGAGCGAGGACTAGCGCGCGGCGCCATGGGCTCGCCCGGTCCCCTCAAGGTGATCGTGGTATGGACCGGGTACCGCCCCGGGCCGTGGGTCCTGCGGGCGCTCAAGGCGGCGGGCCACCGGCCGATCGGGGTCAGCCCCGATCCGGCGGGTGGCCGCTCCACGGCATGTCTGCGGCCGCTGCGCTGCCCCTCCCCCTCGACCTCGCCCGACCGCTTCCTCGCCGGCCTCGAGGTGCTGTGCCGGGAGCACGGGGCGCATGCGGTGCTGCCGCTCAGCGAGAACGCCGTCGAGGTGCTTGCCGACCGCGTGGAGGGAGGCCTCGCGGGCGCCGTGATCGTCGGGCCCGACGCGCGCCAGTACCGGGAGCTCTGCGACAAGACGACGCTCCGCGACACGGTCGCGGCGGCGGGGCTCGAGAGCCCGGCGGGCGTCACCGTCGGGCGCGAGGGACCCACCGGTCCGTGGCCGAGCTTCCCCTCGATCGTGAAGCTGCGGGCGACCGCGATGGGCGCCTCCGCGATCGAGGTGCTGGTGGTCCACGACGAGCGGGGGCGGGCGGCCGCCGTCGAGGCGATCGTGTCGGCCGGCCACGAGGCCGTGGTCCAGGAGCGGGTGATCGGCACCCACTGGACGGTGCACGCCGTGCGTGGCGCGGACGGCCGGTTCGCGGCCGTTCTCGGCCGCATCGAACGCACCTTCCCGCGGGGAGCGGGGATGCCGTCCGTGATCAGCGTGCTGGCGCGCGAGGGCCCGGCGATCGACGCGGCGCGCCGGGTGCTCGACCAGGTCGACTACCGGGGTCTGGCAAACGTGCAGCTCTTCGAGCGGGCCGACGGGCTCTTCGTCGTGCACGACGTGAACCTGCGCCCGCCGGCGCCCGTGGCGCTGAGCATCAGGGCGGGCCTGAACCTCCCCGCGCTGGCCGTCGAGGCCACGGTCGGACGGGAGTGGGCGGCGCCGCGCGCGCCGCTGAGGCCGTTCGCGTACATCTCACGATTCGACGAGATGAAGGGGTTGGTCGACGACGCCTCCGTGGGCGGGCCGATGACGGCCCTGCGGCGCGCCGCCCGCGTCCATGGCCGCGGGCGGCGGCTGGTGGATCCTCCCCTGCGCGACCCGCTCTGGCTCGCGCGGGTGCCCCGCGGGGTCGTGCGGCGGGCACGCGCCCAGATCGCGCCGGCGAGGACATAGCCCGCGGGATTCACGCCATTACCAATGGGTATCTGGTATTTTCTCCGCCTCGACGAGACACGAGGGCGGTGGAATGAGCGGGATCGATTGGCGTGAGCGGGTTCTCGACCAAATGCCTCCGGCCCTGGCCGAGGAGATCGACATCTTCGAGGGCCAGATGGAGTTGCGCCGCCAGGGCAAGATCGAGGACCGGGTCTTCGCGGAGACCCGCCTGCGGCGCGGCGTGTACGGCCAGCGCTACGACAACGGCCAGCGCCACGACGGGCTGGCCTCACGGCAGCTGGTCTTCCCCGCCGGTGAGCTCACCAAGGGTCCCGAGACCCTGTGGGACGCGCCGGGAATGGTGCGCATCAAGGTGCCCTACGGCGGCATCACGCCGGATCAGCTCGACGTGATCGCGGAGCTCGCCGAGGAGTACTCGGACGGGATCCTGCACATCACCACCCGCCAGGACGTTCAGCTGCACTACGTCCACATCGACGACACGGCCGACCTGATGCGGCGCCTCGCGGCGGTCGACATCACCACCCGTGAGGCCTGCGGCAACGGCGTCCGCAACCTCACCGCGTGCCCTCTGGCCGGCGTGTGCCACACCGAGGCGTTCGACACCACCGCCTACGCCGCCGCCCTCTTCCGCTTCCTGCTGGGCCACCCGGACTGCCAGGATTTCGGTCGCAAGTTCAAGCCGGCCTTCTCCGGCTGCGCGGGCGAGGCCTGCGGGCTGGTGATGATGCACGACTTCGGCGCCATCGCCCGCCGGACCGTGGTCGACGGCGTCGAGCGACGCTCCTTCGACCTCTACGTGGGCGGCGGGCTCGGTACGACCCCGCACCAGGCGAAGCTGCTCTACGAGGACCATCCCGTCGAGGAGCTGCTCCCCGCGGTGCAGTCGATCGCCCGCGTCTTCGGCCGTCTGGGAGAGAAGGCCAATCGCAACCGCGCGCGCATCAAGTTCCTGGTCGCGAAGCTCGGCATCGACGAGTTCCGCCGCCTGGTCGATGAGGAGCGCAGGGTGCTCCCCCACGACGAACGCTGGACCTCCTACCTGCCCTCGGTCGAGGACTACACCGAGTCGCCGGTCCGGGAGTCGGTGCCCCGCCCGCCGAACGGCACGGCCACGGCGGAGGGCTACGAGCACTGGCTCTCGACCAACGTGTACCGCCAGCGCCAGGCCGGGTTCGCGGTCGCCACCATCGCCCTTCCCCTCGGCGACCTGACCTCGGAACAGACGCGCAAGCTGGGCGAGGTCGCCCGCCGCTACGTCGGCGACGCCGTGCGCACCACCGTCGAGCAGAACATCGTGTTGCGGTGGGTGCACGAGGGCGACCTGCCGGCGCTGCACGCCGAGCTTGTCGCCATCGACCTCGCCACGCCCGGCGCCGGCACGATCGTCGACGTCACCTCGTGCCCCGGCACCGACACCTGCAAGCTGGGCATCGCGTCCTCGCGCGGCCTGGCCGCCGAGCTGCGCGCGCAGCTGGGCCGTCGCCAGTACGAGCTGGACGAGGCGGTGCGGGGCCTGCGCATCAAGGTGAGCGGCTGCTTCAACTCGTGCGGCCAGCACCACGTGGCCGACATCGGCTTCTTCGGCAACAGCCGGAAGATCAACGGCGTCACCGTGCCCCACTTCCAGGTGGTGCTGGGCGGGCGCTGGCGCGAGAACGCGGGCTCCTACGGCCTGGCCGTCGGCGCGGTCCCGTCCAAGCGGATCCCCGAGGTGGTGGACGTCATCACCACGCGGTTCGTCGCCGAGCGGGAGCCGGACGAGAGCTTCCAGGACTGGATCGTCCGCCTGGGCAAGAAGGAACTGGGCGCGCTGATCGGCGAGCTCAAGACGATCCCGACGCCCGAGGAGGCGCCCGGCGCCTACATGGACTGGGGCGACGCCCGCGTGTTCACCATGGGCGACCTGGGCATCGGCGAATGCGCGGGCGAGGTGATCTCCAGCACCGACCTCGAGCTGTCGTTCGCCGAGAGCATCGCCTTCGAGGCCCAGGTCGCGCTGGAGGACGGCGACCTGGAGCGGGCCGACGAGCGGGCCTACGCGGCGATGGTGGCCGGTGCTCGCGCCCTGGTGCGCACCGAGTTCCCCAACGTGCCCGACGACCCCGACACCATCGTGAACGAGTTCAAGACGCGCTTCTACGACACCGAACGCTTCTTCGACCGCTTCGCGAAGGGCCGCTTCGCGCGCCCTCTGTTCGACCGCCACGCCGGGCCGCCCGAGATCCACGAGGCCGAGGCCGCGCGTTCCCTGGTGGAGGAGTCGCAGTTGTTCATCGACGCCGTCCACGCCTTCGAGATCCGCGAGGCCGGCGCGCAGTCGGCCCTCGTCTAGGAGCCGAGATGAGCGCGGTCGACGAGGTGCTCGTGGCGGATGTCGTCCGCATCGGCGCCAAGCTGTACGCGCAGAACCCCGAGGTGGTCGATGCCGACGCCTACGCGGGCCTGTTCCACGGATGGATCCAGGAGCGCGTCCTCGACGGCGTCCCGATCGACGTCGCGGACTACACGCATGTTCCTGACGGGCCGGGGATCATTCTGATCGGCCACGAGGCCGATCGGTCGATCGACTTCGGCGAGGGTCGCCCGGGGGTGCTGTACCAGCGTAAGCGCGACCTCGACGGGCCGCTCGAGGAGCGCTTCAGGATCGCCCTCGAGGGCGCCGACGCGATCGCCGGCCGAGTCGAGGGCGACCCCGCCACGGACGGCGTGGCGTTCGGCCGTGAGGAGATCCTGATCCGGATCAACGACCGGCTGCGCGCGCCCAACACGGACGCCACCCTCGCCGCGATCCGTCCGGCGCTGGAGTCGGCTCTCGCGGCCGTGCGCTCCGGAGCCACCGCGCGGATCGCGCGGGTCGCCGCAGATCCCAAGGGGCCGTTCACCGCCCGGGTTCTCCTGACCGCCTGACCGGCGGCCGGGGGGTGCCCAGGTGGCGTTCGATCCCGTCATCGGCAGCCGGTTCGGCTTCACGGCCGACGACCTCGAGGCCAACCGCGACGGCCGGCTGACCGACGAGCAGAACCGGCTGCTGGACGCGGCGGTGACGGCGTACGACCGCGGCGCGCGACGGTCGGCGCGGCTGGTGGCGGTGGTGTTCACGGTCGCGATCGTGCTGACCGCCGTGGCGATCGCCGCCACTCCGGGGGGCGGGCTGGCGGCCGCGTCGGTCGCAACCGTCATCCTGACCGGCATCTTCATGATCGTGATGTGGGCGATGACGCGCGGGCAGCGCACCCGCGGAGCGATCCGCGACCGCCGGCTCCTCGTGGCCGAGGGTGTCCTCAACGTGCGCACCAGCCCGACGGGCACCTGGTACGCACAGGTGGGAGCCGCGCGCTTCGGAGTCGAGCGCGACCAGTCCACCGCGCTGCGCGAGGACGGACGCTACGCGGTGCACTATCTCGCCCTCCCCGACGGCGCGATGCCGCTGTCCATCGAGGCGCTGGACTGACGGCCACAGACGGCCCCGGGTCCGCGTGAGGGCGGGCCCGGAGGCGGCTACGCGGCGACCGGCTGCGCGGCGCGCGAGAGGCTGCGGACGGCCTGGACCAGCTCGTTGGGGCGATCGACGGCCACGTTGTGCCCGGCCTCGGACACGACGCGGAACCGCGCGTTCTGCATCCACGCGGAGAGCTCGCGTTGCACCTCCGCCGGGACGGCGCGGTCGGCGGCGCCCGCGAGCACGATCACGGGGGCGTCAACCTGCGCGAGGGCTCCGCGCCAGTCGGGACGTGTCCCCATGGCCTCCGCGGCGAGGGCGACACCCTCCGCGCCACGGCGCTCGCGCAGCGCTCGTGCGGCGCGAACCCAGCGGTCCTGACCCTCGAGATCCTCACCGCGCGGGCCGACCCCCGAGACGACCAGGCCGGCGACCAGGCCGGGATGCCCCAGCGCCAGCGCGAGCGCGGTGGCCGCGCCCAGACCCACGCCGACCAGAACCGCGTCACCCCCCTCGGCGCCCACCAGACGGGCCACGTCGGAGGCGAAGTCGTCGATGCTCCACGGGCCGTGCGGGGTCGGCGAGTCGCCGTGCCCCCTGAGGTCCGGGGCGATGATGCGATACTCGTCCGAGACCGCGCCCACGGCGTCGATCATGCTCTGGCCGCTCTGTCCCAGATCGTGGAGCGCGACCAACAGCGGACCGTCGCCGGTGCGGTGGACAGCGAGCTCGATGGCAGGCGGAAGAGAAGGCATCGCGGCACTCCTGTAAACCACTGTGATAGACCTTTACCGGTGAGAATACGCCCGACCTGCCGGTCCGTCAAACAATGACGCTGAGTTCCGCATTCGTGTTGATCGCGGGCCGGCCGGCGCTCGATCTGTGCAATACCCATCTCTGCGGAGAAGAACACCTCGCGACGCCGGAGGACCTCGCTCAGTGGTTCGTGAGCGCGGGGCTGACGGATCACCCGCCCGCGATCAGTCGCAGTGAGCTGACGGCGGCGCGAGAGCTGCGGAGCGAGCTCCGGGCCGCCCTGCTCGCGTCCGACGGGCCCCGCGTCGCCGCGGTGGCGGAGGACTGGCTCGGTCGCGCGCCCGGCCGTCTGTGCGTGGAGGAGACCACGCTCACGCCGCGGTTCACACCGGCGGCGCAGACGTCGTGCTGCCTGCTGGTGACCGCGGTGCTCGACGCGCTCGACATCGTGAGGGACAGCCCCGGACGCGTGCGCGAGTGCGCGGACGAGACATGTCCGGTGATCTTTCTGGACACCAGCCGCAACCAGAGCCGGCGATGGTGTTCGATGGAGCTGTGCGGCGCCCGCTCCAAGGCGTTGAACGTACTACCGCCGCCACCGGGACTGAGCCCGGGCCGGGGCTAGCTCAGGCGGCGCGCCAGGAAGTCGGTGACGGCCCCGGCGAACGCCTCGGGGCGTTCGATGGCGGTGAGATGACCCGCCCCCGGCAGGACGACCAGTTCCGAGCCGGCGATGCCGGCGGCCAGGGCCTCGGCCCTGTCGGGCGGGGTGAGCGCGTCCTCGGCGCCGACGATGACCAGGGTGGGCGCGGTGACGGCGGCGAGATCGGGCCGCCGGTCCGCGCGCCCGGCAAGCGCCTCGAGCGCGCCCGCGACGCCCTCGGGCGTCTGGGTGTCGGCGATGGCCCGGACGGCCGCGAGGCTCGCCGCGTCGCCGGGGGCGACCAGCCGGACGGTGAAGTCGTCGAGGAACGCCGACAGGCGGCCGCCGCGCACCTGGGCGGCGCTCTCGTGACGGCCCGCCGCGGCCTCGGGCGTGTCGGGCTCGGCCCGGGAGTCGGCGAGGATCAGCGCGGCCACCCGGCCGGGGTGTCGGGCCACCAGCGACAGCGCGACGTATCCCCCGAGCGACAGCCCGCACACCACCGCGCGGCCATCCTTGGCCTCCGCCGCGATCCGCTCCGCGACGGCGTCGGCGAACCCGTCCACGGAGGCGCTCGCCACAGGCTCTGCCTGTCCGAGGCCCGGGAAGTCGGGCGCGACGACGGCGCGCGAGGCGGAGAGCATCGGGATGAGGGGAGCCCAGAAGCGGCCGTCCAACGGGAAGGGGTGGAGCAGGACGAGGGGCGCGGGCTGAGGCATGGTGGCTCCGAGCGATTTTCGCGGTCGCGACCGAGGGCCGCGACACCGTCAGGGCGGGGACGCTACCGTGTCGGACTGTGAGCACCAGCACCCCCGTCGCCCTCACCGGGCCGGAGCGCCGCCGGCAGAGCAGCCTGGGCGGCCTCATCCCGGCCTCCGCCGTCGCCCGTGGGGGCGACACCCTGATCCTGGCCCTGTGCGTCGAGGTCCACACCGAGGGCGCCGTGCTGCCGCTGCTGGTGCTCTCGGACGCCCCGGGCCTCCTCGGCTGGGACCCGGTGGAGGGCCTCGAGGTGCGCGACGACACGGGCCGCGAGTACGAGGTGCACAGCTTGGCCCAGCAGGCCGGCCTGGGTGCCCTCCAGACCGCCGTGTGGATCGCTCCCGCTCCCCTGCCCGAGGCCCGGCGCCTGCAGCTGGCGATGACCGGCCTGGTGCGCACCGCCGTCGCGCGCGGCACCGGCGTGGCGCGCCCGCTCGCGGGCTCGACCTGGTCGCTCGAGATCGATCTGGTTCCCGGCCGCACCGGCGTGCCGGTGCCCGACGAGCCGCCCGGGGCTCCGGCGACGGTGGGTCCGGCCCGCGTTCCGGCGCGGACCTTCGCCGGCTTCCGCGACCTGGTGCCGATCGGACAGGCGCGCATGGCCGAGGGCGCCGCGGTGTGCCTGTGGTCGCTGGAGCGCTACGCCGATCGCGGCGTGCTCAGCGTCGGGGCGCTGGCGGAGGAGCCGCTGCGCGTGGCGCCGCTGACCCCGGGCGTCGGACGCGTGGACGTCTGGGACGACCGCGGGCAGCGCTATGAGGTCTCGCCGATCCACGGCGCGGCGCGGCCAGGGTGGAGCGAGACGAGCCTCGAGGTGTCGCCCGCGATCAGCCCGGAGGCCGTCGCGCTGGGCATCCGGCTCGCCGACCTTCCCGGCCACGGTCCCTCCGCCGAGATCCTGGCGGGCCCGTTCACCTTCGGCGTGGCGGTGCCCCCATCGGCGTGACCGGCCCCCCCTCGGGACCGGTGTGGGTCGTCCTTCCCACCTACGACGAGGCCGAGAACGTGGTCGCGCTGCTCGACGCGGTCCTGGCGGTGGTCGACCGGGCGGGCCTCGAGGCCCACCTGCTGGTGGTGGACGACGGCTCTCCGGACGGCACCGCCGAGCTGGCCGCGGCGGTGGGCACGCGCGATCCGCGGGTCTCGGTGCTGCGGCGTGCGCGCAAGGAGGGCATCGGCCCGGCCTACCGCGCGGGCTTCCGCCACGCGCTGGACGCCGGGGCGGGGCTGATCGTCGAGATGGACTGCGACTTCTCGCACGACCCGGCGCGCCTGCCCGCCCTGGTGGCGGCGGCCGCCGACGCCGACCTGGTGCTGGGCTCCCGCTACGTGCCCGGCGGGGGCGTCGCCCGCTGGGGCGCCGTGCGCCGGGCGATCAGCCGCGCGGGCTGCCTCTACGCCCAGATCGTGCTGCGGGTCGGCGTGCGTGACCTCACCGGGGGCTTCAAGTGCTTCCGCCGCGAGGTGCTCGAGGCCATCCCCCTCGACGAGGTGACCGCCGCCGGCTACGGCTTCCAGATCGAGATGACCTACCGGGCGCTGGTGCTCGGCTTCCGGGTGGTGGAGGTGCCGATCGTCTTCACCGAGCGCGAGTTCGGCTCCTCCAAGATGTCGCGCCACATCGTGTGGGAGGCGGCCTCCCTGGTGCCCCGGCTGCGCCGGCGGCTCGGGCCGGTGCCCGCCGCGACCTCCGAGGGCGCCGTCGAGGGCGCCCGCGCCTGACGGGCGGCTAGCCGGAGCGAAGGGCGGCCTCGGGATCCTGAGGATCGAGGCGGTGCACCTCGTGCCACGCCGCGGCGCTCGCCGGGCCGCGGCCGATGTAGATCGCCAGGGCGCGCCAGGCGGCCGGGTTGTCGGGCTGCACCCGCGTCGCCTCCTCGAGCGCGCCGAGGGCGCGGCGGCGGTCGCCCAGATCGTCGTACGCCTGCCCCATCAGCAGGATGGGCCCGATGGTCAGCGGGTTGGCCGCGTGCGCCGCGGCCGCGCGGTCCACGGCCACCCGCGGGCGGCCTTCGGCGAGGGCGTCCTCGCCCCGGGCGGCGAGGTGGCCCGACCACCACGGGAGCGTGGCGCTGATCATGGCGACGGCGACCGCGGCGCCCAGGGCACCCGTGGCGAGAGCCGACGGTCGTGTTCGCGGCGCGACCCCGCCGGGCGCGGCCGCGGCCAGCACGACGCCGGCCGCGGCGAGGGTCGGAACCGTGAGGGCCGGGATGGACCAGGACCAGTCGACCGCCGCCTGGAGGATGAAGGCGGCCAGCACGGCGAGGGGCAGCCCGATGTCGGGATCGCGCCGGAGGTCGGTCGCGCGCAGGACCCCCCAGACGATCGCGGCGACCAATGCTGCCAGCAGGGCGAGGCCGACGATGCCCAGCCCCGAGAGCACGCTCAGCACCAATCCGTGCGCCTCGCGCGTATTGAGGGCGTTGTCGGCCGCCCGGCGCTCCTGGAGGTGCACCAGGGGGAAGCCTCCCGCGCCCTGCCCGATGACCGGGGAGGCCTCGAAGCCGCGCCAGGCCTCCCCCCACCAGGCGCGGCGCTGGTTGCCGGAGGTGTTGACCAGGCGGCCCGGGTCGTTGGCGACGGCGTCGCCACCCTGGCCCCGGAACTCGGCGGCCCGGTCGCCGACCCACCCGCGCGCCGACGCGCTGGTCGCCAGCGCGCCGACCGATGCCAGGGCGCAGGCCACCACCAGCACGGCGACGGCCCGCCGACCGTCACGGGCGCTCACGTGGCCGCGCGCGAGGCGCAGCACGAGAGGCGCCAGCACCGCCGCGGCGGCGATTCCGACCGCCAGGCGCCAGCCGAGGCCGAGGCCGGCCGACGCGCGCAGCGCGGTCGGCACCTGATCGGACGACAGCAGGGGATCGCTGAACCCGTGCGCGGCGGCGGGCAGCGCGCAGACCCCTCCCACGACCAGCGCCGTCAACGCGTGCCAACGGCGTGGCAGGAAGGCCAGCGTCACGACCACGGCGGCGATCAGGGAGAGCAACCCGCCGCGGGAGTAGGTGAGGAGCACGGTCACCACCACCACGCAGAGCCCGGCGGCGGCCAGCGGGAGGGCCCGGGGGGCCCGGCCGGGTGTGCCCGCGAGCCACAGCAGCCCCGGGGCGGCGAACACGGCCACGAGGGCGAGGGCGTTCCAGTAGCCCACCGGGGCCGCCAGCCGAGCGAGGTCGCCGTCGGAACCGAGCACGCCGGGGAAGATCTTGGTGCCGAGCGCGAGCGCCACCGGCAGCGCCGCGCCCGCGCTGAGGCCCAGGCCCAGCAGGCGGGGGGCGTTCGGCAGGAGCGCCCCGAGCGCCAGCCCGAGCGCGAGGGCACAAAGCGCGATCGCCTGGCGGTTCGCGTCGATCCAGGCCAGGTCGGGCGCGGCGGCCCAGATGATCGAGAGGGCCGCCCATCCCGCGAGGCCGGCCATCGCGCCGAGGGCGAGGCGGCTGGGGACGGCGCGCAGGGCGGCGCGATCCCGGGCCAGGATCACCGCGGTCGCGGCCAGGGGAGCGCCGAACAGCAGGGCGAGGAAGGCCGCGCGCGGCCCGGGCCCGCCGAGGCCGTCGCCCGGGTCGATGCCACCGCCGCCGACGCACAGCAGGCTCCAGCCCACGATGGCGATCGCGCCGGCCACGACGGGCGCCTCGAACCTCGTGCGCGCGCCCGACCTCCCGGCTTGTCGGCCCTCGGGGGCGCCGCTACGATCCGCGACGCCCTGGGGGCCGACGCCCCCCCTCTCCCTCACCGGGTGGCTGCCCTGCTCCGACGTCCCGCCAGGGTGCTGGTCATGTTCGCGGTCGTGCTCCTTGGCATGACGGGCTCCGCCCTCGCCGGTGGACAGGCGGTGCTGGCCGACGCGCAGGATAACGGGCGGGTGGATGGGTGCTACACGCGGGCGGAATTCCGCGACGCTCTCCGGCAGGCGAGCAACGATCAGCGACTCTACTCAGCCCTGGTCGACAACATCAAAGAGGCGCAGTTCACTAACGTGGCCGTCAAGGGCGCACCCTGCGGGAGCGGGCGGGCGGCGCCCGGGGCCGCGATCGCCGTCGACACCGGGGGCGGGGCGGGGATCTGGTTCGGCGCACTCGCGGTCGTCGGCCTGGTGGCGGTGGGCGCCGGCGGTTGGGCGCATCTCAGCGGCAAGGGGCGGAAGAGAGGTAGATGAGGCGCTTCGTCAAGGACTTCCTGCTCCCGATGGCCGTCGCGGTGGCTCTCGCGTTCGTCATCCAGGCGGCCGTCGCCAAGCCGTACGAGATCCCGACGGAGTCGATGGTGCCGACGATCAAGGCGAACGACCGGATCATCGCCAACCGGCTGATCTACCGCTTTCGCGACGTCGAGCGCGGCGACATCATCGTGTTCCACCCGCCGCCCTCGGCGACGGCCACCTGCGGCGACGCGGGCGGTGGAAACGTCCCGTTCGTGAAGCGCGTGATCGGGCTTCCCGGCGACAACGTCGAGGTGCGCGACGGCCAGACCTTCGTGAACGGCACGCCCTTCGTCGTGGACAAGGCGCTCGCCCCGAACTACGAGATGAAGTGGCCGACGGTGCCCAAGGGGCAACTGCTGGTGCTGGGCGACAACCGCCCCGGCTCGTGCGACGCGCACCAGTGGAAGCCCAACCCGTTCGTGCCGGAGGACAGCGTGATCGGGCAGGCCGAGGTCATCTACTGGCCGCTGTCACATCTCTCGTTCCTGAACTAGGGGTTGACCGCGCCGGCTCCGGGCGTTCCGAGCTCTGAGCGTTTGCGTCATGGTGCGTTGAGGACTGGCGACAAGGCGTCCACCCGGCCTCTTGGCGGCCGGGTGGACGCGCACCATGCCCATAAACCGTGGGCATGGTGCATTCGGCGCGTATGGCCTTTCGGCCGACGGGCCTTGCACAGCCGGACGGAGTCCGGCTGTCCCCCATGGGAGACAGGGCCACCCGATGGCGACGGCTGGGCTCCGAGATCGCCACCGCGTCCACGCCGGACCGTGAGAGGCCGGCGTCGACGCGTGAGGGACAAAGCGCGGGAGGAAACGCCGAGGGGCTCAAAGGATGCGTTCAGAGCTCAGATCAGCTCCCGCCTGCTCGGAGCGTCATTCGCGTCGGTATTGGGGCTTTGCATCTCCTGTCACGTGTGGAAGGATGCGCCCCCACCACGCTGAATATGGTGTGGCGCCCTCTCCTCCGACACCAGGGATAGCGTTCGACCGTGATCTGCCCCTTCTGCGAGAACCCCGAGCACCGCGTCGTCGAATCACGGGTGGCCGACACCAAGGACGCCATCCGCCGCCGTCGCGAGTGCCACTCGTGCGGGCGTCGTTTCACCACCTACGAGCGGTGCGAGGAGATGCCCCTCGTGGTGGTCAAGAGCAACGGCGAGCGTCAGCCCTTCGACCGCTCCAAGCTCCTCGAGGGCCTGCAGCGCGCCTGCCACAAGCGCCAGGTGTTCGACGGCGTCGCTGGACATGGCCGTGCGCGACATCGAAGCGGAGCTGCGCAACCGGCTCCGCCAGGAGGTGAGCAGCCCGCAGATCGGAGAACTCGCCCTGCGCCGGCTGAAGGAGATCGACCCGGTGGCGTACGTGCGCTTCGCGTCCGTCTACCGGCAGTTCGCCGACGTGGAGGAGTTCGAGGACGAGCTCTCCCGGCTCGAACGTGAGCCGCCCCTCCCCCGTGGCCAGTACCCCCTCGACGACCAGATCTTCCAAACACTCGACGCGGACTCCGCCCTACCCGGCCGCGCTACGCTGAGGGCTCTGCCCGGCGGGCGCGAAGGGTCTGTCTTGCGCACGACCGCCCAGGAGGCAACCGATGGCGACTGACGCGCCCCCGACGATGACCGATCGGGCGCTCGGGATCTCCCGGCGCTTCACGCGCCCCGATGTCCACCCCTACGACGAGGTGGTCTGGGGTCTGCGCGATGCGCGCATCGCCGAGCCGGCGCGCGATGGCGCGCCCGAGAAGGTGATCTTCGAGCAGAACGGCTGCGAGTTCCCGGTCGAGTGGTCGGACACCGCGGTGCGCATCGTCGCGTCGAAGTACTTCCGCTACGGCATGGACGATTCTCGCCGCGAGACCAGCCTGCGCGAGGTGATCGACCGCGTCGTGGACACCATCCGCCACCACGGGTTGAAGGGCGGCCACTTCCTCGACGACGAGGAGGCCGAGACCTTCGCCCAGGAGCTGCGACACATCCTGGTGACGCAGAAGGCGGCCTTCAACTCGCCGGTCTGGTTCAACTGCGGGGTCGACGCTGCGACGCGCGAGTTCGATGACGACCGCATCCTCGATGTGGACGACCCGCCGACCGAGGCCGACGAGCCGCAGGTCAACCAGGCCTCGGCCTGCTTCATCCTGTCGGTCAACGACACGATGCCCTCGATCCAGCGCTGGATCGCCTCCGAGTCGGAGATCTTCCGCGGGGGCTCCGGCGCCGGCGTCAACCTCTCGCGGCTGCGCAGCGACGGCGAGGCGCTCTCCAACGGCGGCCAGGCCTCCGGCCCGGTGAGCTTCATGCGCTGGGCCGACTCGGGCGCGGGCTCCATCAAGTCGGGTGGCGGCACGCGCCGCGCGGCGAAGATGGTGATCCTCGACGGCGACCACCCCGACATCCTCGAGTTCGTGCGCTGCAAGGCGCGCGAGGAGGCCAAGGCGTACGCGCTCGGGGACATGGGCTACGACCTCGGCCTCAACGGCGAGGCGTGGCGCTCGATCCAGTTCCAGAACGCCAACAACTCCGTGCGCCTGACCGACGACTTCTTCCGGCGCGCCGATGCGGACGAGCCCTGGCAGACCCGCACCGTCGCCAGCGGAGAGGTGCGGGACGAGCTCCCCGCACGCGAGCTGCTGCGGGAGATCGCGGAGGCCGCGTGGGCCTGCGGCGACCCCGGCGTCCAGTACGAGGACGCCATCCAGCGGTGGCACACGAGCCCCAACGCGGGTCGCATCTCCGGATCCAACCCGTGCTCCGAATACATGCACATCGACGATTCGGCCTGCAACCTCGCCTCGATCAACCTCATGAAGTTCCTCGACGAGGACGGCACGTTCCGCGTCGACGACTACCGCCACGCGGTGCGGGTGATCCTGACCGCGCAGGAGATCGTGGTGACGCCGGCGAGCTACCCGACCAAGCGGATCGGCGACAACGCGCGGGCCTTCCGTCAGCTCGGCCAGGGCTACACCAACCTGGGCTCGCTGTTGATGTGCCAGGGACTGGCCTACGACTCGGACGAGGGCCGCGCATGGGCGGGCGCCCTCACCGCCCTGCTCCAGGGAGAAGCGTACGCGCAGTCCGCGCGGCTCGCGGCGCGGGTCGGCGCCTACGACGGCTACGCCGCCGACAAGGAGGCGCAGGACCGCGTGGTGCGCATGCACCGCGAGGCGGCGCTGGACCTGCCGGCCAGCGGTTCACGCGCCAACTACGCCGAGGTGCGCGCCGCCGCGTCGGCATCCCTCGACGACGCCGTCGCGCTCGGCCAGTCCGAGGGCCGCAACGGCGCCCCCGGCTACCGCAACGCCCAGGTCAGCGTCATCGCCCCGACCGGCACCATCAGCTTCATGATGGACGCCCAGACCACCGGCATCGAGCCCGCGATCGGCCTGATCAGCTACAAGACGCTGGTCGGCGGCGGCTTCATGAAGCTGGTCAACACCGACGTCGAGCGGGCCCTGAGGGCGCTCGGCTACGACAGGGAGCAGCAGGACGCGATCCTGGCCCACGTGGACGCCACCGGCTCCATCGAAGGCGCTCCGGGCCTCGACGACGACCACCTCTCGGTGTTCGACTGCGCCTTCGGCGTGGCGGGCGGGCGCACCATCGACCCCGAGGGTCACGTGAGGATGATGGCCGCCGTGCAGCCGTTCGTGTCCGGCGCGATCAGCAAGACGGTCAACCTGCCCAACTCGGCCACGGTCGAGGACGTCAGCGACATCTACCGTCTCGGATGGCAGCTCGGCCTGAAGGCCATCGCCATCTACCGGGACGGCTCCAAGCGCACACAGCCACTTTCCACGACCGACGACTCGGGCGGGAAGAAGACCGTGGTGCAGGACGTGCACGTCGAACTGGCCGCGCCCGTGCGGCGCCGGCTGCCCGACGACCGGGCGGCGATGACGCACAAGTTCAGCGTGGGCGGCCAGGAGGGCTACATCACGGTGGGCCTGTACGACGACGGCACGCCGGGCGAGGTGTTCGTCAAGATGAGCAAGCAGGGCTCGACGGTCTCCGGTCTGATGGACTCGGTCGCCATCGCCTGGTCGATGGCGCTGCAGCACGGCGTCCCGGTCGAGAGCCTGATCGCCAAGTACATCGACCACCGTTTCGAGCCCTCGGGCTTCACGGGCAACCCGCGGATCCCCATGGCGCGCTCCGTGGTGGACTACCTCGCGCGCTGGATGGCCTCCAAGTTCCTCTCGGAGGAGGACCAGCGCACGGCGGGCGTGCTGCCGGGCGCCGAAGGCGCCGAGACACCCAAGGTGGAGAGCGGCGAGGAGGCACCGGAGGACCAGCTCTCCTTCGGGACCGTCACGGAGGCCAACGGGAACGGCAACCGCCACGCCAACGGCCATTCGCACGAGGGCGAGTCGGACGCCGCAGCTCCGCCGTCACGGCCGCGGTTGCTGCTCGACTCGACCGGTCAGGTCTGCACGTCGTGCGGCAGCTCGGACATGGTGAGGGCCGGAACCTGCCTCACCTGCAGGACCTGCGGCGCCACCAGCGGCTGCGGCTGAGCTGCTGAGCCGGGGGGCCGGCGGCCCCCCGGCTACCCCAGGTCCGTGTAGCTGAGGGTTCCGTCGACCACGTCCTGCGCGACCTCGCTCAACCGTCGCTGCGTGCGCCGGGCGTGGCCGCGAAGCTGTCCGAACGCCGCGTCCATGTCAACATGGCCCTGCTCGGCGAGCACCCCCTTGGCCTGCTCGATCGCGATCCGGCTGTTGAGGGCGAGGTGCAGCTGCTGGACGAGCCCCTGTGCGTCGGCCGCGGCACGATGCTGAAGGATGGCGATGGAGGCCACGTCGGCGAAGGCCTGTGCCCCGGCGACGGCCGCCTGGTCCAGGTAACCGGTCTCCACGCGGAACAGGTTCAGCGCCCCGAGCGTGCTGCCGCGCAGTCGCAGGGGGAAGGCGTGGGCCGAACGGAATCCTGCTGCCATCGCGATGGGCACGAAGCTCGGCCAGCGCTCGCTCATCGCTCCCAGATCGCCGATCTGGACCGGCTCGCTGGTGTCGAAGCACTCGAGGCACGGCCCCTCCGCCGCCTGTATCTGGAAGAGCTCGACCATCTCGACCTCCTCGCTGGTCGCGGCGATCACTCGCAGCGCGCCCCGCTCGTCGGTGAGGAGGAGACCCGCGGCGGCGGCGTCGAACAGCTCGACGCATCGCTCGCCGAGGTTCGCGAGCAGCTCGACGACGTCGAAGTCATCGACAAGCGTGTCCGCCAGCTCGACGAAAACGCGCGACAGACGAATCTCCCTGGTGCTCATGACCAATCCTTATGACGACGAACCCACGATGACAAAACCTGACTCATCCGGCGAACCGCATCCGGCGCGCCACCACGTCCCGGGCCACGTCCATGAGGGGTCGCTCGTCAGCGTAGGCGCGGGCGCGCAGCAGCAGAAGCGCCTCCGCCACGCTCACGCCGGCCTGCACCGAGACCATGCCGGCCGCTTGGTGGACCTCTGCCCGTGAACCGCTCAGGGTCCGGAGCCCCGGGGCGAGCCCATCGGGTGGCGCGTGCTCCTGGTTGGCCAGCACCACGTCCATGGCCACGCCGGACATCGCCAGGACGTCTCCGTGCTGTGCGTCCGAGAGCATCCCGGGCCGGTCGCGGTAGATCATCAGGCTGCCGAGACGCACGGCGCCGACGCGCAGGGGGAACGCGAACATCGCCTCCGCCCCGACCTCCACCGCCTGCGGCCGGAAGACCGGCCATCGCGGCGCCACGGGAGAGAGCAGGTCGGGCTCGAGGACGGCGACGCCGCTCGTGTGGGCGTCGACGGAGGGGCCCTCGCCGAGGCTCAGGGACAGCTCCTCGAGGTGCGCGGCCGCCGGACCGGACGAGCAGAGCGACGCGGCGAGGTGCGGCCCGCGCAGCGTCACGCCCGCGCCCGTGATGCCCACCAGCTCGACGCACACGGCGCAGAGGCGCTCGATCAATGCGGCCGGATCGCCGTCGCCGAGCGCGCCGGCGATACGCCGCAGCCGTTCGTCGCTCTCGTCGATCGGTTTCACCGCAGACCCCCAGGTCCGCCGGGCCACCCGTCACGAGGACGCGCCCGCGCCCCGTGACGGGACGGCGCCGCGTGCAGCAAACACTAGGCCCCGGACGGGTGCCGCGCCAGCCTCCGGGCGGCGCCGTCCTCATCACATGAGGACGAGGTCTCTCTCAGGGACGATGCTCCAGCGGTCCGCCACGATGCGCAGCTCGTCGTTGAGCGGCCACGAATCGGAGCGCTCCACGCCGTCGTGGGCCGGCGTGCCGCCCTTCAGGGCCATGCAGCCGGCGTTCTCGCCGATCGCCTCGATCTCCGTGATCTCGGCCGCGTCGAGCATGATCTCGACAGGGACGGCGGCGAGATCGGCCCTCTTGTCCTCGATCGCCCGCGCGGAGGCGCCGGGCTCCTGGATCAGCGTCGGGACCACGCACGCGACCGGCCGGTGGGCCAGGGTCCACTGGCAGGCCAGCTGGAGCGTCGTGAGGCCGTGGCGCTCGGCGATCGGGCGCAGCTGCTCGAGGCGATCGCGGCCGTGACGGACCCATCCGGCGGGCCGGAAGGAGCGGTGGTCCTGCGCGGGCAGCTCGCTCTCGTCGGGGACGTCGCCGTGGAAGACGCCGCCGTGATCGACCACGCGCGCGATGGTGCGCACGTTGTGCCGCTCGAGGGCGGGGAGCACCAGGCGCGCCGGCCAGGGCTCGAAGGGGCTGAGGATGATCATCGCCCAGTCGATCCGGTCACCGAAGCGCTCGAGACAGTCGATGAGATCGAGCGTGAAGCCGTTCGCCGGACCGGGGGCGACGCCGATGGCCCGCGCCAGACCCTGCTCGCGCAGCCCGGCCATCGCGCGCCACACATCCTCGGACGTGTACCCGAGCCGGTCCGGGTTGTGCAGCATGAGCAGATCGAAGTGGTCGGTCCCGCACCGCTCGAGGCTGCGCTCGGTGGCCGCGCGCAGATAGTCGGCGTAGCCGGAGCGATCGCGGAGAGCCGGATCGGTGAAGCGGGGAAAGCCCTTCGCGCCCTGGCGCTCACCCTCGTAGAAGTCGTGGCCGACCGCGCCGATCAGGGCGAAGTCGTCGCGGGGCAGACCAGACAGGGCGCGCCCGACCAGACGGTCGGCCGCGCCCTGTCCATAGACATCCGCGGTGATGACGGTGTGGATCGCCTCATCCGGGCGCAGGAGGACGACGAGCCGCTCCTCGTCGACCTCCTGCCCGAAGTGCATGAAGCGCCCACCGCTCCAGGCGCTCAGGGCGACGTGTCCGATGGCGGCCATTCCCCAAGTCTGCCAGCCGCCGGACCCGCCGTGCGACGGAATCACTACGCCGGATCGAGGTCTGCCCGTCTCCAGATCGGCTCCTGGCCGAACTTGGCCGCCAGGGCGATGCCCAGCCCGTAGAGCACGAACTGCGGAAGCATCAGCAAGGCCATGCTGATCGGGTCGCCGCCGGGGAGCACCGCGGCGATCGCGGCCATCGCCACGATGGCGATCCTCCACTGCCGGCGATAGATCTTCGCGCTGGCGACGCCCATGCGCGCGAGAGCGGCCATCGCGATCGGGACCTCGAACATAATCCCCGAGGCCAGCAGCATGGTGGTGGCGAAACCGAAGTAGTCACCGGCGCGCAGCTGGGTGTTGAAGGTGTCGCCGCCGAATCCGGTGAGGAAGTTGAGGGCCACGGGCAGCACGACGAGGTAGCCGAAGGCCACCCCCGCCGCGAACAGGCCCGCCAGACCGGTCACGATCGCGAGCATCACCCGGCGCGGCTGGTCGGACACCGCGGGGATGACATACGCGTAGACCTGGTAGAGCCAGACCGGCAATGCCACCAGGATCGAGGCCCAGAAGCAGACCTTCAGGGTGATGAAGAAGGGCTCGGTGGGCGACAGGGTGATCAGCTTCTGATGGTCGGCCGGAAGCGGCCAGGTGAGCACCTCGATGAGGCGATCGTGGATCGCGTACATCCCCCCGAAGGCGATCACCAGGGCGAGCGCGCTCACGATCAAGCGGTGGCGAAGCTCGCCCAGGTGCTCGGTCAGATCGAGGCGGTCGTCGGAGCGGACCCGCTGAGGGGTGATTCGGAACGTGCGTGGCATGGCAGGCCTCCGCCTCGTCGTCTCGTCCTAGACGCTCGCCGTCGGACGGGTCTCGGCGCTCTCGACGGCGTCGGGGGTGGCCGACTCGACGATCAGGTCGGCGGCGGTCTGCTCGACGGGCTCGTCGACGGCGATGGGCGCGTCGGTCACGGCGGGCGTCGGGACGATGGCGGAGGTCTCGTCGCCGACGATGCCCTCCTTGAAGTCACGGATGCCCTTGCCCAGGTTGCGACCCAGGTCCGGCAGACGCTTCGGACCGAAGATCAGAAGGGCGATCGCCAGAACGATGATGATCTGGATGGGTGAGATGTCGAACACGTTGGATGGACCTCGTTTTCGGAAGGGATGACGTCGGTGGGCCGCACGACGGCGACCCACCGGACGGTCACGACGACTACTTCGTGATGAAGCCACCGGCGACGGCGAGGACCTGCTTCATGTCGCGAGCCGGGTCGAATGCGCTCGGAGCCGGGTTCTTGCCGGCGATGCCGCGGATCCAGGCGGCGTGGCGCGCCTCGACCGAGTGGATCGCGAGCGCAGCCTGGATGACCGGCAGCTGCTTGAGGCGGGGGCCCTGGCCGGCGTACGCCGACACGCCCAGGTCCTCGATGGCGATGGCGGCGGCCGTGAAGGCCTTCTGCGAGCCGGTGGCGGCTCCGAAGTCGAAGGCCGGGGACCTGACGGCCTTGGAGCCGAGCACCTTCTTGATGGCGGCCACGTGGGCGGCCTCGTGCGCGCCGGCGACCCGCGCGAACGTCGCGGTGTCGCCCTTCAGGCCCGCGTGGGCGCGGGCCCGCTTGTAGAACGCCGTCTCGAGGTACTCGAGGGTGAGCGCGTAGTTCAGGATGGCCACGTCCTGGGCCTTCGACGGGGCTCCGAGGGCAAGAGCGGGCAGGCCACCGAAGATCATTCCACCGGCGACCAGGGCGCCGCCGGCGAGCCCGGCCTTCCTGAAGAAGTCGGCGCGCGTGGCGGCACCCTCCGGGTCGACCTCGTAGGCCGCCTCCTGGATGGCACCGTCGACGTCGAGCGCCTCGAGCGTGATGAGATCTGACACCTGGTCCTCCGTGCATAGGGTGTGGAACACAGGGGACTACGCCCGTCCCCGCCGCATGGATCACCCACCCGCCCGATCGCCCTCCTGTGATCCGCCGGTCGCCCGCACGCGTAACGGACGCGACACGGAAAAACTGCGCGGAGGTGCGCGGCATGACCATGACGACCAGCCGGGGGGAGTTCCTCTCCCACGGCATGAAGGGCGGGCTCGCGCTCGTCGCCGGAGGCGCGGTGCTCGGTATGGCCACGAGCCCCGCACTCGGCCAGGCCACGGGTGACGTGGCGATCGCGAAGCTCGCGGCGACCGCCGAGCTGCTGGCGATCGACTTCTACGGCAAGGCGATCGGCACCGGCATGTTCACGGGCGACCAGCTCGCCTACCTGAATGCGGCCAAGATGAACGAGCAGGACCACTACGACGCGCTGGCCAAGGTCCTCGGCTCGGCCGCGCCGAAGAGGCTGATGTTCACGTACCCGGCGGGAACGCTGGCCAGCACGAAGAGCATCGCCACCACGGGCGTCGCCCTGGAGACTGCCTTCGTGGGCGCCTACCTCGGCGCCGTGGAGGCCCTCGCCAGCAACGACCTGAAAGCCGTCGCCGGCCAGATCGGGGCCAACGAGGCGCAGCACCTGACCACGTTCACGCGCCTCGCCGCGGGCGGCGCCCTGGTGCCCAACCCGTCCTTCCCGAAGAGTCTCACCGCCACGCAGGCGACGGCCGCCGTGACGCCGTTCCTCGCGTGAGCGGCGACCTGACACCCACCAACCCGGAGGAGGACCGCACGGTGAACACCGACCGCGCAACGTTCCTTCGCCGTGGCGCGACGGGCGGCCTCGTGCTGGTCGTCGGCGGCACGGCCCTCGCGGCCGCCGCGTGCGGCAGCGACAGCAGCAGCGCCGCGAGCACCCTGGCGACCACGACCGCGGCGGCCCCCACGGGCGACGCCGCCATCGCGACACTCGCCGCGACCGCCGAGCTCCTGGCGATCGACTTCTACGGCAGGGCGATCGACTCGGGCACGTTCACGGGCGATGTGCTCGCCTACATGACCGCGGCGAAGATGAACGAGCAGGACCACTACGACGCGCTGGCCAAGGTCCTCGGCAAGGATGCCCCCGCCGGCCTCACGTTCATGTACCCGGATGGCACCTTCGATTCCGACACGAGCATCGCCGCCACGGGAACCGCTCTCGAGACGGCGTTCGTCGGCGCGTACATGGGCGCCGTCTCCGCGCTGTCCGACAACGGCCTGAAGAAGGTCGCGGCGCAGATCGGGGCGAACGAGGCGCAGCACCTGACCACGTTCAGGTCGGTCGGCGCCGGGGGCGACCTCGTGCCCAACCCGTCTCTTCCGGAGGTCCTCACGGCCGCCGAGGCGACGGCGGCGGTCACGCCCTTCCTGGCCGGCTAGTCCATGCCTGCGCGCGTGTGCACGGAGATCCCGTGTGCGCGCGCGAGGGCATTGCCGTCACCGGCGCGCACCGCCTCGGCGACGCGCTCGGGGTCGATGCCGGCCTCCAGCAGGCGCTGGCGCAGGTCCCCCTCACGGGCCTGGCGGAAGAACAGCACCGCGATCGCGCCGAAGGCCAGCAGGCAGTGCATCAGCATCATCACGGTGCCTGCGTTGGCCTGATCCTCGAGCGGAGCGACGCCCCAGGCCCCGGCCGCCGAGGCGTGCGAGGGATAGAAGGCCGTGCCCGAGAACCAGTAGACGTTGGCGATCGCGAGGCCGGTGAACCACACCGCGGTCATGTACAGCGCCTTGATCCCGGTGCCGAACCACGACGGCGCCGGCAGCACCTCGACGACGGGCGCCCACATCAGAAGGCCGAGCAGGAGGATCGAGGTCTGCTGGGCGATCCAGAGGGCCCCGTTGTCGAGCACGGCGTGGTGCACGTCGGGGAGCAGCCAGACCACCGTGCCGACCGCCCAGAGGGGGAAGGCCAGCAGGGGGTGCTGCAGCCGCTGCAGCAGGCGCCGCGTCGACGGACCCAGGAGGTCGGCGGCGAACGCGCGCGGAATCCCCAGCAGGAGCAGGAGCGGAGCGGCCGCCCCGATCAGGGTGTGCTGCAACATGTGCGCCGTCAGCAGTCCCTGCTGCGCGATGCCGCCGAGCGGCGAGCAGATGGCGATCAGGATCAGGGCGATCCCGCTGTAGAAGCTCAGCCGGCGCTTGCCGTCGACCCCGCCGACGCGGCGGACCCGGACGCCGTAGAGGACACCCAGCACGAGGAGGCCGGCGACCTCCACCGGCGGGACCGCCCAGAGCGCGCTCAGGTTGGTCGGGGCGTCGGCCGAGGGGCCTGCGTGACCGGTGTGGTACGCCCCGCCACTGCCCGCCAGCGCCGTCAAGGCCACCGCCAGGGCGAGGAAGGCGGCCGTGTACATCAGCGTCAGGGGTCGTCGGCTCACGCTGCCGATGCTGGCACACAAACCTCCGCCGGTCGTCACCCCGGCGCGTCTGCGCTCGTGATCGCGTACGTCTGACCCGCCGATCGGGCCCGGCCCTAGTCCTCGCGGCAATCCGGGCAGCGTCCCTTGAGCACCACGTCGTGGCCCTCGACGGTGTAGTCCGACCGGGTCGCCGTGCCCTCGAGAACCCGCTCGAGCTGAGGATCCTCGAAGGGGCGCACATCCCCGCAGTCGACGCAGACGAGGTGGTGGTGATGCTCACCGCCGGGCATCGCGGGCTCGTATCGCGCGATTCCGCCTCCCAGGTCGAGCCGCTGCACCAGCCCGAGGCTCACCAGCAGGTCGAGGACCCGGTACACGCTCGCGATGCCCACGCGGCGCCCCTCGCCGCGCAACTGGTCGAAGATCTCCTGGGCCGACCGGCAGCACTCCTGGTCGGCCAGGGAGGCGATCACCGCGCGGCGAGCGCCGCCGGAGCGGTGCCCCGCCCGCGCGACCTCCGCCAGGGCGTGGGCCGACCACTCCTCGGCCGAGCGAGGCCCGTGATCGTGGGGGGCCGGCCCCTGATCCGCGCGTATCATCGGACGGGATGAGCGGGCCGATGACCGAGGCGGTATGGCGTCGACTGAGCGCGGATGGCCTGCGCCGCACTCCCCAGCGCGAGGCGATCCTGGAGGCGCTCGGGACGGCCGGTGACGGGCTGCCGCTCCCGGTGCTGCTGGCGCGCGGCCGCCGGCGCGCGCCGGGGCTCGGCGAGCGGACCGCCGAGCGCACGGTGGACCTGCTGGTGCGATCGGGCGCCGTCGATGCCATCACCCGCCCGGGCGGGGAGGTCGTCTACCGGCTGTGCGGTCGTGGCCATCACCATCATCTGGTCTGCACCTCCTGCGGCGCGGTCGCGGAGCTGGGCGAGTGCGACATCGCCGACTGGGCCTCCGAGCGGGCCGCCCGTCAGGGCTTCCGCGTGGAGGGACACGACCTCACGGTGCACGGTACCTGCGCCAGCTGCCGGGCCGCCTGAGCGACCCCCGGGATCACCGGGGCGGGCGGGAAGGCCTCCGTGCGATGCGGGGGAGAACGAGGACCATGGCCGCGGTGAGCGCGATCGTGACCAGGGGGACCCGTATCGCCCACGAGAGGTACTCGGTGCCGGCCAGGCGACGCAGCCGGTAATGGGCGAACCGCCGCGCCGGACGGATGATGATGGGTGAGCGGAGCATGGGGACAGCATGACGGGCCGGTCGGACCCCATCGGCGCCCGCATCAGTGCTCGTGGCGATGGATGGGATCCATCGCCAGCTCATGGCCGCCGGGCAGCTCCGCGAGGACCAGCCCGAAGGTCTCCATCAGGCGCTCCCGGGTGAGGGTCTCGGAGGGAAGGCCGTAAGCGACGACGCGGCGGGCCAGCAGCAGCGCGCGCTCGGCCGAGAGCGCGTCGGCGATGTCATGGGTGCACACAACCACCGCCGCACCGCGCGCCCGCTCCTGCGCCAGGGCGTCGAGCAGCAGCTCACGGCCGGCCACGTCGAGGCCTGCGGTTGGCTCGTCGAGCACCAGCACATCGGCGCGCCACGCGAGCGACTGGGCGATCAGCACACGCTGACGCTGCCCGCCGGACAGAGCGCCGAGCGGCTCGTCGGCCAGATGGGAGACCCCCATCCGCGCGAGGCTCTCGGCCACGAGCCGCCGGTCGTCGGCGCGCATGCGCCCCAGCAAGCCACGCGCGGGGAAGCGGCCCATCGCGACGACGTCGGACGCCCGCACGGGCAGCACGAAGCCCGAGGGCTGGATCTGCCCGAGATATGCGACGCGCGCCGGCGTCGCGCCCGGCGCGGCTCCCAGCACGCGCGCGGCGCCGGCGATGGGGTCGAGCAGGCCGACCAGGGTCTTGATCAGCGTCGACTTGCCCGAGCCGTTGGTGCCGAGCACCGCCAGCGTGGTGCCCTGCGCGACATCGAGCGTGATGCCCTCGACGACGGGGTGCCCGTCGTAGCCCACCGCGAGGCCGTCCACGGCGATGGCGAGCGGCGCGGCGCTCACGCCGGCACCGCCGAGGGCGGCGGCCGCCGCACCCCCTGGATCGTGAGCACCACGAAGAAGAGGCCCACCTCGACGAGCACGATGGAGGCGCCGGCGGCCAGGTCGTAGTGGTACGAGAGCAGGAGGCCGGCGGCGACCGAGACGACGCCGATGAGGGCGGCGCCGATCATCATCACCCCGATGCGACGGGCCACGAGGGCCGCGGTGGCCGGCGGCGCCACCAGCATCCCGAACACCAGCAGGGTGCCCACCGTCTGGAACGAGACGATCACCGTGACGGCCACGGTGCCGAGCATCAGCCAGTCGTACAACTCGGCCGAGAAGCCCGCGACCGCGGTCTGGTCGCGGTCGAACGACAGCAGCAGGAAGGGCCGCGCGCAGATCGCGGCCACGACCGCCACGGCCACGGTGGCCGCCAGCTGGATCCAGATGTCGGACCACGAGATGCCGAGCACCTCCCCGAACAGAATGCGCGTCAGGTCGCCCGTGAACGAGTCGGAGCGCGACACGATCACCACCCCCAACGCGAGCATGCCCACGAAGAGCAGACCGATGGCCGTGTCGCCGGACAGGCGCGAGCGCCGGCGCACCAGGTTGACGCCGCCGATCATCACGGCCGCGCCCACCAGCGCCCCGGCCAGGCCGGGGAGACCGAGGAGGATCGCGCCGGCGATGCCCGGCAGCACCCCGTGCGCGAGCGCGTCACCGATGAACGCCAGGCCCCGCAGGACGACGAAGGTGCCGACCACCGCGCACGCGAGCGCCACCAGGCACCCGGCGACGAGGGCGCGCAGCATGAACTCGTTGTCCAGGAACGGGTCGATCAGCGGGCCCACGCCGATCAACGCTCCGCGGACGGCTGCAGGCCGTTGTGGATGGCCGTGGCCATGTCCGTCATGAGGGTGAAGTAGGAGCCGTCGGCCGGAAGGTTGTGGGTGGCGATCTCGACAACCGGGACACCCGCCTGATCGGCGATCGCCCTCGCGACGTCGGGCGGCGTGCCCGCCTCGTTGAAGATCGCGGGCACACCCTCGGCCTCGACCTGCTTCCGCAGCGCGGCCAGGTTGGAGGCGCTCACCTGGGCCTGTGAGCTGAGGGAGGGGATCAGCGCCCCGATCAGCTGGAGGTGGTAGCGGGCCGCGAAGTAGCCCAGGGACTCGTGGCCGGTCACCAGCTTGCGGCGCGCCGGGGTGATGCCGGCGAGCGTGCGCTGGATCTGAGCGTCGAGCGCCGTGAGGCGCGTCTCGAGGGTCGTCGCGCGCGCTGCGACGTCGATGCCGAGGTCGGACGAGATCACCGGCGCCAGGGCCGCGACCATCTGGCGCATCTCGATGGGGCTGGTCCAGATGTGGGGATCGTCGGGGCCGTGCTTCGCGATCTCCGCGGCCTGATCCTGGCCGAAGGGGCGCAGGGTGACATGGTCCGTGGCGGTGAAGATGCGCACGCCGTCGCCGCGCGCCTGATCGAGGGCGTCTGCCAGGCCCTCCTCCAGCGTGAGACCGTTCTCCACCACGAGGTCGGCCCCGTTGAGCGCCGCGATGTCCTTCGCGGAGGGCTGGTACTCGTGGGGATCCGCGCCGTTCGGCATCAGCACCTTCACATCGGCGGTGTCGCCGACGAGGTCCTTCACCAGCGCGCCCAGCGGCGTCGTGGTGACGACGATGGTGGGTTTCGACGATGCGTCGCCCCCCGAGCCGCAGCCCGCCAGGGACAGGGCGGCGAGGAGGACGGCCACGGCGAAGCCCATCCCGCGGATCCGCCAACGCGCCGTATCGATCCGTCCCACCGGTACCCCCCGATCCGGCACCGGCAGGTGCCTTAATGAGAGCGAGTACCATAACCAATGACGGAGGGGATTGCCGTCGCGATGGTCTACGATCGCCGACGTGTCGGGCGCCCATCTCCTCGCAAGCATCCCCGCGCCGGGGGTTCGCGGGTTCTCGCTCGGCCCGTTCGACGTGCGCCTCTACGCGCTGTCCCTGCTCGCCGGCATCGCGGCGGCCACCTGGATCACCATGCGTCGCTGGAAGGCGGGGGGCGGCGATCCCGACCTCGTGCTGGAGGTCGCACTCTGGTCGGTGCTGGCCGGGATCATCGGCGCGCGCATCTACCACGACATCACGAGCTCCAACCAGCTCGGGTCCCAGTGGTACGCCCCGTTCGCCATCTGGGAGGGAGGACTCGGCATCTGGGGCGGCGTGGCGGCGGGTGTCGCCGTCGGGGCGCTCGTTGTGCGCCGCCGTGGCGCCAGCGTGTTCCGGTTCATGGACGCCGCCGCGCCGGCGCTGCTGGTGGCCCAGGGCATCGGACGGTTCGGCAACTACTTCAACCAGGAGCTGTTCGGGGGACCGAGCGACCTGCCGTGGGCGCTCGAGGTGGACGGCCGATACCGGCCCGCTGCCTATCCGCTCGACGCGACGTACCACCCCACCTTCCTCTACGAGATGCTCTGGAACTTCGCCGGGGCCGCGGTGCTGGTGTGGATCGGCCGGCGCTACCGCATCCGCCCGCCGGGGCTCTTCTGCCTGTACGTCGCGATCTACTCGCTGGGGCGGATCTTCTGGGAGCAGCTGCGCGTGGACCCCTCGCGGATGCTCCTGGGCCAGCGGCTCAACTTCTATGTGGCCCTGGCGCTGCTGATCGGCGCGGTCCTCGGCTTCGTCTGGAGCCAGCGGAGGGGGCAGACCGGGGAGGAGGAGAGCGGTGGCGGGCTGCCCCGGTCGCCCGGCGGGCGAGCCAAGCCGGCCCGCCCGAAGGGCTAGATCGTCTCCCTAATGGGAGACGATCACCTTGAGCAGCACGATCGCGAGGCCGAGCGCGATGTTGATGCCGGCGACGGTGAGCGCGCCCGCCACGCCGAGGCGCGCGATCCGTGCGATCCCGATTCCCCAGGCGCCGAGCAGGGCGATGCCGAGCGACAGCGACAACGACACCGCCGTCTCGACGCTGTAGAGGCCGAAGCCTGAGAGCACGAGCACGACGAGGGTCGGCACGCACGCCATGAAGAGGGGGAACTCGCGCCCCATGCGGTGGCCCGCCTGGGCCCAGCCCGGCCGGCCCCCGTCGTGGGTCCACTCCGCGATCAACGACGCGTGGACGTGGGCGGTCCAGAAAACGGCATTGGTGATCGCCACCGTGATCGCGATCAGCCACGGCCCCGGGTCCTCCTCCAGCGAGATCGACGCGACCACAGAGAGGGTGATCAGCTCCCCGTAGACGCCGGCCGCGCCCCGGGCGGTGAGCGCCGCCCGGAGCGCGTCGGTGAAGAACGGCACTAGACCGGCCGGGTGACCGCCCCCTCGGAGGCGGACGCGACCAACGCGGCGTACTTGGCCAGCACTCCGCGGGTGTAGCGCGGGGTGGGGGGCGTGAAACCCTCGAGCCGCCGGGCGATCTCGTCGTCGGACACGTCGAGCCGCAGCTCGCGGGCGTCGACGTCGATCACGATCGTGTCGCCCTCGCGGACGGCGGCGATCGGGCCGCCGCGGAAGGCCTCCGGGGCGATGTGGCCCACCATCAGGCCATGCGTCGCGCCCGAGAAGCGGCCGTCGGTGATCAGGGAGACCTCCTCCCCGATCCCCTCGCCGACGATGGCCGCGCTGACGTGGAGCATCTCGCGCATGCCGGGGCCGCCCGCCGGCCCCTCGTAGCGGATCACCACGGTGTCGCCGGCCGTGATCGACCCGGCCTTGACCGCCGCGAAGGCGGCCTCCTCGGAGTCGAAGACGCGGGCGCGACCGGCGAAGTAGCGGCGCTCGTGGCCGGCCAGCTTGACCACGGACCCCTCGGGGGAGAGGTTGCCGCGCAGGATCGCCAGGCCGCCGGTCGCCGAGAGCGGGGTCTCGATGTCGACCACCACCTTCTGCCCGGCCGCCTCGTGCACCTGGTCGGAGATCTCCTCGAGCGTGCGGCCGTCGACGTTGACCGCCCCGGAGTGGAGCAGGTCGTGCTTGCGCAGCTCGCGCGTGACGAGGGCGACCCCGCCCGCCTCGTAGAGGTCGGTCGCCACGTACGTGCCGCCGGGCGTGAGGCTCGCGACGATCGGCGTGCGCTCGGCGATGGTGTCGAAGTCGTCGATCGACAGCTCGATGCCCATCTCCCAGGCGATCGCCAGCAGGTGGAGCACCCCGTTCGTCGATCCGCCGCTGGCGGCCACCCCGGCGATGGCGTTCTCGATGGAGTCGCGCGTGATGATCTGGGACGGGCGCACGTCCTCCCGCACCAGACGCATCGCCAGCTCGCCGGCGGCCACGGAGGCCGACTCCTTGTCGGGATGCAGCGCGGGGACGCCGTTGAGCCCCGCCGGGCTGATGCCGAGGATGTCGAGCGCCATGGACATGGTGTTGGCCGTGAACTGACCGCCGCATGCGCCGGCGCCGGGACACGCCACGTTCTCGAGCGCGTGCACCTCCTCAGGGCCGACCTTGCCGGCCGCGTGCGCGCCGACCACCTCGAAGACGTCCTGGATCGTGACGTCGCGGCCCCGGTAGCGCCCGGGGGCGATCGAGCCGTTGTAGAGGACGAGTCCGGGGATGTCGAGGCGCGCGAGCGCCATCACGGCGGCCGGGATCGTCTTGTCGCAGCCCACCAGGCACACCAGGCCGTCGAAGGAGTGGCCGCGCGCGGCGAGCTCGAGCGAGTCGGCGATGATCTCGCGGGAGACCAGCGAGCAGCGCATGCCCTCGGTCCCCATCGATACGCCGTCGGACACCGAGATCGTGTTCAGCTCCATCGGCGTGCCGCCCGCGGCGCGGATGCCGCGCTTGACGTGCTGCGCCAGGTCGCGCTGGTTGAGGTTGCACGGCATCGTCTCGATCCAGGTCGTCGCCACGCCGATGATCGGGCGGGCGAGGTCCTCGTCGGTGAAGCCGGTGCCCTTCAGCATCGCCCGGGCGGGCGCGCGGTCGGGGCCGTCGGTCATGGCGGCGCTGTGGCGCTTCGCCGGATCGCTGGGTCCATACGGGTTCGTCGGCATCGGAGGATCGTACCCCGCCGGAGGGCCTCGAGGGGGGCCGGCCTAGCCGGTGTTGCGCAGCCCCGCGGCGATGCCGCTGATGGTGAGCAGCAGGGGATGCTGAAGGGCGGCGCGCTCGTCGGGATCGCGCGCCGCCCGGAACTCGCGCAGGAGCCGCACCTGGATCGCGTGCAGCGGGTCGACATAGGGGTTCCGCAGGCGGATGGAGGTCTGGAGGAAGGGCTTGTCGTCGAGCAGGCGCTCGCGGTCGACCACCGCCAGCAACCCGGACGCCGTGCGGCGGTACTCCTCGGTGACCCTGCCGAGCATCCGGTCGCGCAGCGCCTCGTCGCCGACCAGGAGGGCGTAGAGGCCGGCCACGCGCATGTCCGCCTTGCCGACGGTCATGTGACAGGTGTCGATGATCGACTGCCACCAGGGCCAGCGCGCGTACATCTCGCGGAGCACGTCCCGGCCGCCGCGATAGCGGTTCATGAAGTCGTCCAGGGCCGTGCCCACCCCGAACCAGGAGGGGAGCAGGTGGCGGTTCTGGGTCCAGGCGAACACCCAGGGGATGGCGCGCAGGTCCTCCACCCGGACGTCGTCGGTCGCGCCGGGGTCGTCGGATGGCCGCCGGGACGGACGCGACCCGATGGTCAGGAGCCCAAGCTCCCGGATCGGGCTGGCCTGGACGAAGTACGGCAGGAAGTCCGGATCCTCGTAGACCAGCGAGCGATACGAGGCCATCGCGCTCTCGGCCAGCTCCGCGGCGGCCTCGTCCCACACGCCCTTGCGCCCGGTGAACCCGCCGGCGTCGTCCTCCTGCAGCGTCCGCTCCAGCACGGCGGCCACCACGGAGTCGAGGTTCCGCTCGGCCACCTGGGGGAGGCCGTATTTGAACGAGAGCGCCTCGCCCTGCTCGGTGATGCGGATGCGCCCGTTGAGGCTGCCCATCGGGCCTCCCATCACGGCCGAGTAGGTCGATCCGCCGCCGCGGCTCGCGGTGCCGCCGCGCCCGTGGAACAGGGTCAGCTCCACGCCGTCGAGCCGGCACGCATCCGCGATCCGCTCCTGGGCCAGGAAGAGCTCCCAGTTGGCCGCGAGATAGCCGCCGTCCTTGTTGGAGTCGGAATAGCCGACCATCACGGTCTGACGGTCTCCCCGGGCCTCCACGTTGCGGCGGTAGTCGGGCGCGCCGAGCAGCGTGCGCAGCATGGCCGGCGCGCGGCGCAGGTCGTCGATGGTCTCGAACAGCGGCACCAGATCGACGTCCGAGTGCAGGTGGCCGTCCACCTCGCGCACCAGCCCCACATGCCGCGCCAGGGCCAGCGGCGCCAGGAGATCCTCGGCCTCGTGGGTGAAGCTCACGATCACCGTGCCCGCCGCCCGTGGGCCGTACTCGTCGATGGCCGCGCGCAGCTCGCGGAAGGTCTGGACCACCTCGGCGGCCCCCGGCGACATCGTCTCCGGCCGGCCCGACGCCAGGGCGTCCGCGGCCTCGCGCAACCGGCTCGAGTGTTGGCGCACGTCGAGGCGGGCGGTGTGGAAGCCGAAGGTCCGCACCTGCCGCATCAGCTGGGCGAGCCCCCGGCGGGCGATCCGCTCGCCGCGGTGCTCGAGCAGCGACCGCTCGACCACCTCGAGGTCGGCGATCATCTCGGCGGGGTCTGCGTAGGGAGCCTCCCCCTCGGGGTCGAGGCGCTCCCAGACGTACGACAGCTTGCGCCGGTAGGGCTCGGCCGCGTTGCGGGCGAGGATCTCCTCGGAGGCGCGGGGCATCGTCGCCTCGTCGGCGCCGATCGATGTGAGCAGCTCGTCGCTGACGCCCACCATGCGCACCGAGATGGCGAGCTCCGCCCCCAGCTTGGTGACCCGCTCGCGCAGGTTGCGGATGGCCGCGTCGCGATGCCGGTGGAGGGCCGCGGGGATCAGGTCCGGTGTGCAGTTGGGGTTGCCGTCCTGGTCACCGCCCGCCCACGAGCCGAACGTGAGCACCGAGTGAGGCGACACGACGCCGGGGTAGTGCTCGGCCAGCAGCCGCTCGAGCTCCTCCTGCACCGCGCCGGCGGCGTCGACGAGGATGTGGTCGAAGAAATAGAGCACCCGCCGGACCTCATCGATCACCAGGGGGCGCTCGGAGCGCATCGCGTCGGTCTGCCAGAGGATCGTGATGGCCTCGAGCAGACGGTCGATGGTCTCACGGCGCTCGCCCGGGGAGCGCGAGGCCTCGAGTTCCTCGAGGCAGCCGTTGACCAGGATGTGCTTGTCGAGGACGTTCTGGCGGGTGATCTCGGTGGGGTGGGCCGTCGCCACGAGCGCGATGCTCATGCGGTCGAGCACGGCCTGCACCTCCTCGGGCGGCACGCCGTGCTGAACGAACGACGACACCGCCGCCGCGAGGCTCTCGGGCTGGGCCCGGCCCTCGGCTGCGCGCTCGGCGTCGCGGGCCCGCCGGCGCCGCACGCGATGGTGCTGCTCGGCCGCGTTGACCAGCTGGAAGTAGATCGAGAATGCGCGGATCACGCCGACCTCGGTGGCGATGTCGAGCGAGGCGACGATGTCGTCCACCTGGCGCTCGAGCCCGGCCACGTCGTCGTCGTCCGGATCGCTGCGCAGCTCGCGGTTGAGCAGGCGCAGACGCTCCTCGGTCTCGAGCAGCTCGGGACCGCCCTGCTCCACCAGCACCTGCCCCAGCAGGTCGCCCAGCATCCGCACGTCGCGACGCAGAGGCTCGTCGCGATCCTCGGGGGGGCGGGTCGTCACCGGGTCATTCTCGCCGTTCGCGGCGGGCGGCGCTCACACCCGGTGGCGCAGGTTGGCCGAGCGAATCTGGGACGCGTGACGAAACGGTGGCCGCCGTTCGGCCCGCGGCACGGTGGCGCCGTCAGTCCTCGTCGCCGCGGACGCGCCCACCGACCCCCGCGAGCGTGAAGAGGGCGAAGACGATCCCCAGGATGAAGGGGACGTAGCCAGCGGCGTCGCGGTCCTCCCAACCCACGATCAGGAGCAGCGCGGTCAGCACTGCCAGCACACCCAGCATCCACAGCGGTAGGCCCCTCATGGCAGCTCCTCGATCGCTCTAATCCGCGCAACTCTACCGTGACGCCCCGGGAATGGGGTTGCAACGGTCCCTGCTAGTGTGCCGCGCCATGGCCGCCGAGCACGTCGAGGTCCTCGTCGAGGCGCGGGGCGACACAACCGTGGTGCGCGTGGTCGGCGTTCTCGACGCCCTCGCCCTACCGGACGTCTCGCGCACGCTCACCGACGCACAGCGCGGGGAGGGTCCCGTGGTGGTCGACCTCGAGGGCGTGACCTTCATGGACAGCCGCGGGCTCGGCGCGCTGCTGGCCGCCTACGAGCGCAGCCGCGAGGGCGCCCCGTCGGTGAGCATCTTCAAGCCCTCCGAGGCGGTGCAGCGACTGATGGATGTCTCGGGCGTGCGCGGCGTGCTGGTCGAGGTCGAGGAGCTGCCCGCCACCTAGGCCGGACCCGGAATCGGCGGACGATGGCTTTCGCCGGCGGACCGTAATGGGCGACGATCGCGCCGCGCCGGTCGATGCATCCCCGTGCATGACCCGGGACGAATGCCCCTCGATCGCCGGCGCTTCAGCGAGCGGCTGATTCGCCACCCCACCGCGCACCGCCTCCTTCGACGGGTGAGCACGGTCGGCCTGTAGGCGCTGCGCACGCCTCGCGAGCCCGAGGAGCCGAATCCCGGGCTGGAGGCGGATCTCCGGCTCGTGCGGCGCATCGTCGGGGTTCGACTTCATGATGGTCGGGCGTGGGCAGCGCCGTCGGATCGGCGACGCTCCACATGCCACGGGTGACCCGGATCGCGATCGCGGGCGAGGCCGACGAGCCGGACTGGGCATTCGACGCCGCCGATCACGACCGGGAACGTGGCACCCATGCAGGAGCCGCGCTCCGCGCCGAGCGGCGGGCAGGCGTGAGGAGTCCGCCGTCGGCCGGCCGGTGGCATTCCCGCCGCCACCGCGAATGTCAGCCCGACTCTTTGGCACTAGTCTCCGGGTCGTGAGCAACGACTATCTGGGGGCCGGCGGGCGCCTCACGGGAGGGCCGGCGTCCGAGCTCGTGCAGGCCGGCTACGGGCACGAGATCACCCACGCGGTGCGGCTGGCGCCGTGGCTCTCGGCCGCCGACCTCGCCCACGCGGTCGCGCTGGTCGAGGCGGGCGCCCTGAGGGGCGGCGACGCCGATGGCCTGCTGGAGGGCCTCCTCGCCCTGGACGCGATCCCGGGCGATGAGTTCCCCTGGCGCGCCGACCTGGGCGACGCGTTCAACTCCCGCGAGCACGAGCTGAAGGCTCGGGTCGGCGCCGCCGCGGCGGGGTGGCTGAGCGCCGGCCGACCCCGGCGCGAGGCCTTTCGCGTCGCGCTGCGCCTGTGTGCGCGCGCGGGCAGCCTCGACCTGCACGACGCGACGCTCGACCTCGCGGCGTCGGTGGTGGACCAGGCGGAGCGCCACGCCGACGACCTCGCCGCCGACTACACGTACCTGCAGCCCGCCCAGCCGACCACCGTGGGACACCTGCTGCTGGCCTACGCATATCCGGCGCTGCGCGACGCCGCGCGTCTGTGGGATGCGCACGCGTGGCTCGACCTGAGCGTGGCAGGGGTGGGCGGAAGCGCCGGCTCGCGCTGGCCGCTCGACCGCGCGCGCCTGGCGGCGCTGCTCGGATGCGCGGGGGTGGTGAGCCACACCAAAGACGCGATGTGGCAGACCGACGGCTATGTCACGCTGATCTCGGCGATCGCGACGGCCGCGACCCACGGTTCCCAGCTGGGACAGGACCTGGAGATCCTGGCCAGCCAAGAGTTCGCCGCCGTCGAGTTGGCCGACCAGCACAGCCGGGCGAGCGCGCTGATGCCCCAGAAGCGCAACCCGTACGCGCTCGCGGTCATCCGCACCCAGGCCGGGATCGCCGTGGGCGACCTGACCGCGGCGCTGGTGGCCCTGCACACCGGATCGGCCCGGACCGACCACTTCCACCTGCTCAACGGCAGCGTGCCCCGCCTGCTGGACGAGGCGGTCGCCGTCACGCGGCTCGCCGCCGAGGTGGTCGCGGGGCTGACGATCGCCGTGGACCGGTGGGAGCGCGCCGCGCGCAAAGGTTTCACCGCGGCCGCGGACGTCGCCGACGTCCTCGCCGTGGAGGCGGGTCTCGACTACCGAAGCGCCCACCACGTGGTGGGCCGCGCGGTGCGGGCGCTCGTGGAGGAGGGTCTCGATCCGAGCGCTCTCACGCCGGAGCGCCTCTCCGCCGCCGCGCAGACGACTCTCGGGCGCCCGGCGGCGATCTCACCGGAGGCGCTCGCCGATGCGCTCGACCCGGCGGCCTGCGTCGCCGCCCGGCTCCAGACCGGCTCGGCGACGCCGAACGAGGTGGCGGCCATGATCGCCGAGTGCCGCGGTCTGATCGCGACCGGGCGGGGCCTCAGCGCGGCGGCGCGGGAGCGGGAGGCAGAGGCGCTGGCGGACCTGCGGGAGCGCGCGCGCGCGCTGGGTCGTCGATGACGATCTCGGTGCGTATCCGCAGGGCGTAGCGCCTCAGCAATCGCAGCAGGGCGGGGCCGATGGTGAGCGCCAGGACGGCGTTGCCGGTCGCGTGCGCCAGGTCGAAGGGGACGCTGCGCCCGGTGACGAGCGCGAAACTGGCCCAGCTGAGGTCGGGGCCGAATGAGGCGAGGAACCAGACGTTCATCGCCCAGCCGAACAGGAACCCCCAGGCGAAGCCGACCACCGCCAGGCCCACGGCCCGCGTGCAGAGGGGCCGCAGCAGGGCTCCGGACAGTCCGGCGAGGCCCCAGAGCGCCATCTGGGGCGGCGTCCATGGACCCTGACCGAGGAAGCTGTTGCTGAGCAGGCCGGCGATCGGGCCCACCGCGAGGCCGGCCCGCGGGCCGAGAGACGCGCCGGTGACGAGACAGATGATCGTGACCGGCTGCACGCCGGGTAGGGGATGGAAGATCACCCGGCCGGCCGCTCCCACCGCCCCGAGCGTGGCGACCAGCGCGAGTTCCTTGGCGGCCGCGCCGTCCACGCCGCCGCGCTCGAGGGCCACCAGCCCGAGGGCGAGCAGCAGCCCGAGGCCGACGACGACGAGGGTCGCCCCGCTCATCCGGCCACGACCGGCTGGGCGGAGGGCGCCGGCAGCAGCCGGCCGCCGCTCATCACCAGCGCCCGGTCGCCCGCCTCGTGCGCGAACGCGGAGTCGTGGGTGGCCACCAGCACGGCGGCGCCCTCGGCGGCGCGATGGCGCAGCAGCGCGGCCAGAGCGGCCTTGCGGCCCGGGTCCATCCCGCGGGTGGGCTCGTCGAGCAGGATCACGCCGGGCCGCGCGACCAGTACGGCGCCGAGCGCGACCCGCTCGCGCTGACCCACGGAGAGGTCCAGGGGGTGCCGGTCGGCGACGTCGTCCAGGTCGAGGGCATCGAGCATCCCGGCGATGCGGCGAGAACGCTCGGCCTCGGGGACCGCCGTCGCCCGCAGGGCGATCGCGAGCTCCTCGTCGACGCGCTCGGTGAGCAGGTGGCGCCCGGGATCCTGGCCCACCAGGGCCAGCGAGGGGAAGCGACGCTCGGCGGGGCGGCGGGTGACGTCGGCGCCCTCGAGCACCACCGTGCCGGACTCGGGGGCATGGAGCCCGGCCATGACGCGCAGGAGGGTCGATTTGCCGCTGCCGTTGGGGCCGGAGACGACCACCACCTCGCCCGCGCGCAGCTCGAGCGAGGTGGCGCGCAGCACCGGCCGGCCCGGGTGGCTCGCGGTGATGGACTCCAGGGCCATTCGCACCGGGCCGATCGCCGGACCGCGCGTCTGCGAAGGGTGCGGCACCGTGGCCTCGTCGGGCGCGGCGAGCAGGCCGCCGCGCACGGTCAGCACCCGGTCGGCGGCGGGGCGCGCGCGGTCGGCGCGGTGCTCGGCCATCACCACCGCCGCGCCCCCCGCGGCCAGGGTGCGCAGGGTCGCCATCAGCGCGGCGGCCGCGGCGTCGTCCAGCTGAGAGGTCGGCTCGTCGAGGAGCACCACCCGGGGGCCGGGGGCGAGCACCGCGGCCAGCGCGACCCGCTGGCGCTCGCCGCCCGAGAGGTCGCCGATCTGGCGCTCGCGCAGGTGGGCCGCCCCCGCCATGTGGAGGGCCTCGCCGACGCGGCCGGGGATCAGCCGCGCCGGGATCCCCGCGCATTCGAGGCCGAAGGCGATGTCGCGCTCGACGGAGCCCAGCACGGCCTGGGCCTCGGGATCCTGGAACACCATGGCGGCGGAGCGGCAGATCAGCGCCGGTGAGGTGCGCGTGGTGTCGTGGCCGTCCACGACGACGCTCCCGGAGAGCCGGCCGCCGTGGAAGTGGGGCACCAGGCCGCAGAGCGCCCGCAGGAGCGTCGACTTGCCCTCGCCCGAAGGCCCCTCGAGCAACAGCACCTCCCCGGCCCGGACGTCGAGGTCGACACCCGCCAGGGCGGGCGTCGCCGCCCCGCCGTAGGTGAAGCGCAGTCCGCGCACGGTGGCCGCGTTCATCTGCGCAGCACCGCCGCGGCGCCGACCAGGGCGACCAGCGTGGCCGCGGCGACGGCCGCGGGCCCGCTCGCCAGGGGCGATGCGAGGGTCGGGTAGTAGGAGTAGCCCACCTCCCCCAGCCCGATCGCCGCCACGGCGACCGCGCACAGGGCGATGGCGATGACGAGCACGATCCGCTCGACGCGCGTGTAGCCCGGCTCGGGGATGCGGGTGCGCGGACCGGCCCCGTACCCGCGTGCGGTCATGGCCTCGGCCACGTCGAGCCCGCGGGCGAGGCTCGAGCCCAGCAGGGGCAGGGCGAGGGGCGCCGAGAGCCGGGCCCGCCGGGTCCAGCTGCCGTCGGCCAGCGCGACGCCCCGCAGGCGGGCCGTCTCGACGATCGCCCGGGCGTCGCGCTGGAGGGTCGGCATGAGCCGCGCGGCGAGGGCGCAGGTCAGCGCCGAGCGCGGCGCCACCCGGGCGACCTGGGCCTGCAGGCGATCGGCGTCCATGTGGGCCAGCAGCGCGCCGATGATCACGGCGACCGCGAACAGGCGCACCCCGATGGCGATACCGGCCACCACCTCCTCGAGCGTGACCTCCAGATCGATGATCGGGATCTCGGGGCCGCGCCAGAGGATCAGATCCCCCTCGGCCGAGACGAACGGGTTGAGGATCGCCAGGGTGATCCCGCTGATGGCGCCGCCCAGCAGGAAGAGGCGGCTCGGGCGCCCGGGGGCGGCCATGAAGAGCACGACGGCCCCGATGGCCACCGCTCCGAGCACCAGCGGGTGATCGGTGCTGAACGCGATCACGATCGCGGCCAGCCCCAAGAGGCAGAGGGGGCCCGGAGCCCTCCTCATGGGCCCTCCCGGCCCCCGGCGCGCACGGGGCGCCCCGAGCCGTCGAACGTGAGGGCGTAGCGGCCGCGCAGGATCTCGGGATGGGCGACGATCGCGTCGGCCGCGGCCCGGGCCGCCCCCGCGTCGAGGCCGGCGACCACGAAGAGGACCCCCTTCGTCGCGTCGCTGCCGGTCGCCACGGCGGCGGCCAGCGCGCGGGCGCCGGGCACCGGCTCGCGGGATCGTCCATCGGGCCCGAGCGCGACGATCCGGCCGTCCGTGATGGTGGCCGTGAGGCCGGCGGCGTCGGGGTCGGCGAGCGCGCGACGCCAGGCGGGGTCGCGCGCCGCGAGGGCGTCGCTGGCCCCGACGCGGGCCCTCCACGGCGACTGCCCCTCGGTGAGCCGGCCTCCGTCGGCGGCCAGGGCGGTCGCCAACGGCGGGTCGGCCGCGACCTCGGGGCTCCGGCCGCCGGACAGCACCAGGGGCGCCGGCCAGGCGCCGACGAGCGCGGGCGTCGAGATCAGCAGGGGCCACGCGCGGTAGTCCCACCAGATCGCGTCGCCGTCGTGGACGCGCACGTCCTTGGGACCGACCGGCGCGGCGACGCCGTTGACGAAGAAGAACCAATCCGACCGACCGGCGCGGTCGCTCTGGTGGCCCAGCATCCCGTTGACGAACCCGCCCGCGTAGGCCGTCGTGACCTCCGTCGCGCCGCGCAGGGCGCGCATGACCGACTGGCCGGGCGCGACGCGGGTGGACAGCAGCTCGGTGGCGCCGTAGCCGGCCGTGGCGGTGAGGGTGGCGGCGGGCGCGCCCTCCGCGGGAGCGGCCTCCGAGCGGTGCTCGCAGCCGTAGGCCGACGCGAGCAGCACGACGAGCACCATGAGCGCGGGCAGGACCGCCCAGCGTGGTCGACGCACCAACTGCTCCATTCTCCGAAAGCGGTGTCGGTGCTCGGGCGGAGGCAGGTTTCCTGGCTTCCGATCGCAGCGGCACAACGCCTTCCCAGGGTCGCCCCCAGTGGCTGGCTTCGCGCCCAGCCGTGCCGCTCCCGGTGACAGTGGCGGTACCGCGCCGGATTCCCACCGGCTTCCCTCGCGCGCCCTCACGGACGACCACCCACCCGAGACGCCCTCAGGCTATCCCCACGCCGCCCGTGGGTCGAGGGGTGAGCCGAGAAACCGAAAACCAGCGGTTGACACGGAAGGCGTCACTCGATTAGAAGGGTCAACCTGTCAAAAACTGCAACTTCTGTCCGATCGGTCGCGCATATTCCCACGGAGGATCCACTGAACACCGACCAGATGCCGCGACCCCCTCTCCCGTCCCCGTTGGACGATGAGCGATCGGAGCCGATGGCCGACGATCTGCTCACCCCCGAGGAAGCGAGCGCGCTGGTGCTGGCGTCGTCGGGACGCGCCCCCACCGGCCTGCGCAATCGCGCGCTGGTGGCGGTGATGTACCGCTCGGGACTCCGGCCGGGCGAAGCCCTCGGCCTGATGCCGGACGACCTCGATCTCTCCGCGCGGACGGTGATCGTGCCTCCGCGCAAGGGCGGCCGCCCACGCGTCACCGGCATCGACGCGACCACGCGCCGGCTGGTCTCGGCCTGGATCGCCCGGCGGGGCGAGCGCGGCATCGGCGAGGACCGGCCCCTTTTCTGCACCCTGGCGGGCGAGCCGCTGAAGGCCGCCTACGTCCGCGAACTGCTGCCACGGCTCGCCAAGCGGGCGGACATCCGCAAGCGGGTGCACCCGCTTGCCCTGCGCTACGCCAACGCGGCGGAGCTCGCCGAGGAGGGCGTCCCCGCCTCGATGATCGATCGTCACCTCGGCGTCGCCTCCACAGGAGGCGCACGCAGATACCGCCGCCCGATCAGCGACGACGACGTGGTGGCCGTCGTTTCGGCGAGGGTCTGGGAACTCTGATCCACGGGACCCCTCCGGGTCCCGGCGGTGAGGTGATCCAGTCCGGCGGCCGCCTCGTAGGCTCTCGTGATGGCCAGTCCTCGACTTCCCGACGAACTCACGCGGCTCGCCGACGAGGACCTTCTGACGCTCGTGGAGCGCGGGGAGCCCGATGCCTTCGAGGTGATCTACGAGCGCCACGGCAAGGTGGCCTTCTCGCTGGCGTTCCGGTTGCTGGGGGACCGGCAGGCGGCCGAGGATCTCGTACAGGACGCGTTCCTGGCCGTGTGGCGCGGCGCGGCCGGCTACGCCTCCAACAGGGGTAGCGTCCGGACCTGGATGCTCTCGATCGTGCACAACCGTGGCGTGGATCGGCTCCGCACCGCGGCGGCCATGTCGCGTCGCCAGGACGCCCTGGAGCAGGTCGAGCTGCGCCGGCCCGACGAGCCCGACGCCGCCACGCTCGGCATCGAAAGCGCCATGGCCTCGGAGATGCGGGAGGAGCTGGGCAGCCTGCCCGACGAGCAGCTCCAGGTGCTGAAGCTCGCCTACTACGGCGGCTTCACCCACCACGAGATCGCCGACATGCTCACGCTGCCGCTCGGGACGGTGAAGAGCCGCATGCGCCTGGGACTGGAGCGGCTCCGCCGGGGAATGGGAGCGGCCGAGGTCTCGTCACCATGACCACCGAGCACGACGCGCTGCACGACCTGCTCGCCCCCGTCGCCCTTGGTGCCGCCGACCCGACCGAGATCGCGCGCGTCGAGGCCCACGCGACCCGGTGCCCGATCTGCCGGGAAGAGCTCGAGAACCTGCGCGCAGGCGCCGCCATGCTGGCCGCGGACGTGCCGCAGGAGGAGCCGTCGCCGCGCCTCAAGGCGTCGCTGATGAGCACCGTCCGCGCGGAGGCGGCCGAGCGTGCCGCGGAGGCCGAGACGGCCTCGCCGCCCACGCGGACCCCCGTCCGCGCGGCGACCGGATGGTCGTGGCGTCGCCTGCTGGCCCCCGGACCCGCGATCGCGATCGCCTGCAGCCTCGTGGTGCTGCTGGCCGGTCTCACCATCGTCGTCCAGAGCGGATCCGACGCGCCCTCTGAGAACGTGGCCAGCGTGACCGTCTCCGGGACGTCCGACGCGCCCGGCGTGACGGGGCGGATGGTCTACGTGTCCGACGAGGGCACGGCGATCGTCAACCTCTCCAACCTGCCCCCGCTGTCACCCGGTGAGGCCTATCAGCTGTGGGTGCTGCACGACGGCACGGCGAACTCGGCCGGGTTGCTCGAGAGCACCGGGCCATCGGATGCGCGTGGCGTGGCGACCGGCCTGGCGAAGGGTGACGCGGTGGCCGTGACGGCGCAGCCGCGCACCAACCGGACCACGCCCCAGGGACCGATACTCGTGCAGGCCGCCGTCCCCGCCTGAGGCGGACGGCGCCCTGGCCTACTTGATCGGGCGCACCGACGGGGTCGTGCGCCGGCGGCGCAGTGAGCGCAGGAACAGGCGCAGGCGTCCCCCGTGCCCGCTGACGCCGGTCTCGAGCTCGACGCCCCGGAGGGGACCTGAGGTGATGCGGATGGCGGCCACGGGGGTGTGGTTCGCTGCCCGCCCGCCGCCTCCTGCCGACGAGGTGGCACAGCAACGGGGGATGACGCCCCTCACCGATCGTATGGTTCTGGCGTATGACGTACCGGGTGCGGTCTAACCCGACAGGGGTGATGCGCGAGCGGCGCGCCGTCGCATGCTGGCGGCCGAGATGTCGACCTGGACGTACCTCCGCCACCCATGGCGCCGTTTCGCGAGCATCGCGCTCGCGGCATGCGGGCTACTCCTCGCCGTGTCCTCCCTGGCCTCCGCGGCGAACGCGATCCAGACCGAGAACGCCCTGCCCGGCACGGCGGGGTGGCGCCACGCCGACGCCCCCCACCCAAGCAGCGCCCAGTCGTATGCCGGCCTGGTGACGAGCATCGACGGGTACACCGTCGAGCAGAGCGTCGCCCCCGGCGGCACGGTGCAGCTTCACGTGGCCGTCGCGACTCCCGACCTGCGATACCGGATCCAGGTGTACCGGCTCGGGTGGTACGGAGGCGTGGGCGCCCGGGGCAAGGCGTGCCTGCCGGACCCGAACTGCCAGGGCGACAAGGCCGGTCTCACGCAGCCCGCCGGCCCGCCTCCCATGGACCCCGTGACAGGTGAGGTCGAGGCGGGATGGCCCGTCACGGACACGATCGACGTCGGCGCCGACTGGGTCAGCGGCTACTACATCGCCCAGCTGATCCTGACCAGCGGGCCCGACACCGGCACCGCCCGGTGGGTGGCGTTCGTCGTCAGGCAGCCCGCCTCGCACTCGACCGTGATGGTGCAGGTGCCGGTCACGACGTGGCTCGCCTACAACGGTTGGGGCGGCAAGAGCGTCTACGACAACAAGAGCGCCAACGGCGTCCGCGCGAACCACGTGTCGTTTGCCCGACCCACCTGGGCGGCCGAGTTCCACATGTTCGACTACGAGTACCCGTTCGTGCGCTTCATGGAGCGCAACGGCTACGACGTGAGCTACGCGACCGATGTGGACGTCCACCGCTCGCCGTCGCAGCTGCGCAACCACCGCCTGATCATGGTCGCCGGGCACGACGAATACTGGAGCGCGGAGATGCGCGACGGGTGGGATGCGGCGCGCGACGCGGGGGTCAACATCGCCAACATGGGGGCGAACACCGCCTACTGGCAGGTGCGGTTCGAGGACGGCGAGCACACGATGGTGGTCTACAAGAGCACCGCCGACCCGATCGCCGATCCCGCGCGCAAGACGCTCCAGTTCCGCGACGTCGGACGCCCCGAGTGCGAGCTCTTCGGGGTCCAGTACGACTACTCCGACGCCATCGACGGCATCGTGCGCAGCTACGGCGTGGTCAACGACTCGCTCTCGAACCCGTGGTTCGCCGGCACCGGGTTCTCGGCCAACTCCACCTCGCGCAACACCGTCGGCTACGAGTGGGACCTCATCACGCCGGGCTGCGACGTGCCGACGCCGACGCCGCTCTTCCACTGGGACGACCCCGCCGACGCCCTCCCGGGAGCCGATGCGGTCACGTACACCGCGCCATCCGGCGCGAAGGTGTTCAGCTCGGGCTCGATGCAATTCTCCTACGGCCTGGATCCCTGGCGCGACGGCTTCACGTCGTCCACCGACCTGCCCATGTACACGTTCATGCAGAACATGATGGCCGAGCTGACCGGGGGCGCCCCACCGCCTCCGCCGCCGAACCAGGCGCCGGCCGCCGCGTTCTCGGTCGCGCCGGGATCCCCCGTCGTGAACCAGAACGTGACGTTCACCGACACCTCCATCGACTACGACGGCACGATCGTCGCGCGCGCCTGGGACCTGAACGGCGATGGCAACTACGACGACGCCACCGGAGCGAGCGCGGCGCGTGTCTTCCCCACGGCGGGAACCCGCACGGTGCGCCTGCGGGTGACCGACAACGGCGGCGCCCAGGCGACCACGACACGCCAGTTCACCGTGGTCGACGCGCCGGTTCCCGACCCGCCTCCGCCCACGAGCCCCGGCCCCACGCCGCCCGTGACCCCGGCGCCGGGCGGGGGGACGCCCGCGATGCCCGCGCCCGTTCCGAGCGGCAGGGCCGCGCAGAACGGGGCCCCCGTCGTGCCGTCCATCTCGGCCGCGACCGCCGACGTGGCGTGCGTCCGCTACACCACCCGGCTGAAGACCAACGCGCGCATCGTCAAACGGAACCGGCAGCGAGTGCGGCGCGCGCACACGCGCGCGGCGCACCGGGTCGCGGTGCGGCGTCTGAAGAAGAGCCTCCGGCAGCGTCGCGCCCTGGTCACCCGCCGCGCCAACGTCTGCGCTCGGGCATCCAAGGGGGAGTAGGGCCCGGCCCCTCCGCGTCAGATCAGGACGCGACCATCAGCATCACGGCGGCGAGGACCGCGCGGGCGGTCCAGCCGATCGTGCGGATCCAATTCGAGGCCACCAGGCGCCGCGTCGCGGGAGCGGAATGGCCCACCGCGAGCTCGCGGTGGCGCGGCACCTGGAGCCAGAGCGTGCTGGCGTGAATGACCGCCAGCAGCAGAAGGCCGGCGACCGGCAGGGCGCGCGGAAGCTCGCCGGTGGGTACGAAGAGGAGGGCGATCGCGCTGACACCCTCGATCGTCATCAGCGGCCCGACCACCCAGGAGGTCCGGCGCTGATGACCTCGCGCGTACGCCGCGAACCCGTCCTCTCCCACGCCGTCGAACAGGGGGTAGTGGACGAGCTGGACGAACCAGATCAATCCCGCCATCGCCGCGGTGGCGGCGAGGTGGATTGTGAGGAGGGCGGTCAGCGAGGTGCTCACGGCGGAGAGGAACCCCGTGCGCCCGGGGAAGTAGCGGAGGAGGGACTCGAACCCCCGACACGCGGATTATGATTCCGCTGCTCTAACCAGCTGAGCTACTCCGCCGCGCGGACGACGGGTCGTCGTCCAAGAGCCCAGTAGCGGATTCGAACCGCTGACCCCTTCCTTACCATGGAAGTGCTCTACCAGCTGAGCTAACTGGGCGAAAAACGCCTGCGCGCAGGCATTTGGTGCGTCCCGACGATCCGAGCGGATCCGCCGGCGGCGCCAGTTTAGCGGACCCCGCCCGATGGCTGGGTCACTGCGCGAGCGGCGGAGGCGTCGCGCCACCCGCCACGGGCGGACCGAGCGGCTCGCGCCTGGTCCTCGCCCAGTCGTCGCGCTTCACCACCTGACGCAGCCCCGCGCGGAGCAGCACCGGCCAGAGCAACCACGAATAGAACGCGTACACCTGGGCGATGAGAAGCCCGGCGGCGACACTGCGGGGACGCATCGGGGCGCGGCTGGCGACACAGCCGATGATCGTTCCGCCGAATCCGAGCAGGTAGATGAGAAGGAGCTGCCACCAGGGTCCGGCAACCCAGAAGGCGGACACCCCGGTGGCGGCGAGCACGACGGCGCCGGCGAACGCCGCGCCGACGATCCCCTGCCACAGCGGCATCAACAGGTAGGCCACCTGCTCGAGCCGTGCCGACAACGGCAGGGGAGCGCGCCAGACGGCTGTCATCAGCCGCAGTGCCTGCAGGTTGCCCTGGGCCCACCGGGTGCGCTGGCGAAACAGCGGACGAAGACGGGGCAGGCCCTGCTGGTTGACGACCGCGCGCAGATCTTGACGGCACCGCCAGCCAGCCGCGATGAGGCGCAGCCCGAGATCCTGATCCTCGGTGAGGCGATCGCGCCACGGGCCCTTCCGGTCGGCGACCGCGTCGAGCGCGCTGAGGCGATTGAACTGGCCGTTGCCCCCCATCCCGGCCGTTCCCCAATCGTTTCGTCCGGCCTGGTAGAGGTGTCCGTAGACGGAGAACTCGACGTCCTGTGCCCATGTGAGCGGTCGCTGGCGGTTGTAGATCCGGACGAGCGCCTGGACCCCGCCGACCCGGGAATCGTCGAAGTGCGCGGCCGCGTAGTCGGGAGCCGTCGGGTGGAGTCGCCCGTCGGCATCGACGACGACCACGACCGCCCGCTCCCTGTCGATGTCGCCCACGAGGCCGTCGAGCGCGCGGTAGGCGTGGTTGAGGGCCGCCGCCTTGCCCGTGCGGGCGTGCGGCGGCAGGCGACGGAGCACGTGCACGTCGGGGTGCGCCAACTCGCGCAGGATGCCGGGCGTACGATCGTCGGAGCCGTCGTCGACGATCACGATCACGCGACGGGCGAGTGGGATCGCCAGCAGGCGCTCGACGCTGTCGCGGATCGTGATCTCCTCGTTCAACGCGGGCACCAGGAAGATCCACATGAAGCCGTCGCAGGCGTTCTCGCGCGGTTCGGGCGCGTTGCGCCGCGCGCGTGCTCCGCGGACGAGAAGCAGCGCCGTCCACGCGAGCATGGCCAGGATCACGGCGAGGGCCAGGTCGAAGACGACCACCCAGGCGACGGGGAGTCCCTCGAAGGGAAGGGTCACGAGGCCGAGGCGCTCGTGAGCGCGGCCTGGGGTCGATCGAGACCCGCGACCGGGTCGCCGTCCGCCGTCGCAGCCGGGGCGCCGGCGGGCAGGGCATAGCCCGCGTCCCTCAACACCTCGAGCCGGTCGAGGCCGGGGCCGAACGGAGTCGGTGGCGGGCCGTTGTCGGCGATGTACTCCAGCGTCGCCACGATGCGTTCGGCCGCATGGCCGTCGCCGTAGGGGTTTGCGGCCTGCGTCATCTGCTCGTAGGCGACCGGGTCGGCCAGCAACCGCGCCCCCTCGAAGGCGATTCTCGCGGGGTCGGTGCCCACCAGCAGCAGGGTGCCCGCCTGCAGGCCCTCGACCCGCTCTGTCGTCTCGCGGGTGACGAGCACCGCCGTGCCCAGCGCAGGGGCCTCCTCCTGGATGCCGCCGGAGTCCGTGATGACCAGATGGCAGCGCGCGAGCAGGTGGGCGAACGACACGTAGGGCAACGGCTCGGTCGTCACGACGTTGGTGCTCTGCTGGAGCGGGCCCTGCAGGCTCGCGCGCACCTGTGGGTTGGGGTGCATGGGCACGACGAACTGCACGTCCGGGTGCGCGAGGGCGAGTCGCCGCACGCCCTCGGCGATTCCCGCGAGGCCCTCGCCCCAGTTCTCGCGGCGGTGCGCGGTCACCACGACCAGGCGCGCGTCGCCCTCGTAGAGCCTCTGCACGGCGGGGTCGTCGAAACGGACCGGCAGCTGCGATGCCCACCGCAGTGCGTCGATCGCGGTGTTGCCCGTCACCACCACGCGTGCCGCGGGCACGTTCTCGCGGACGAGGTTCTGCAGGTTCCGGGCGGTCGGTGCGAAGTGCAGGGAGGCGACGCGGGAGATCACCTGCCGGTTGAGCTCCTCGGGGAAGGGCGTGAGGTGCCCCTGCCCCCCCACCCGCAGGCCGGCCTCGACATGGAGGACCGGGATGCGCAGATGGAAGGCCGCGAGCGCGGCGGCCATGGCCGAGCTCGTGTCGCCGTGGACCACCACCGCTCCGGGGAAGCCGGCGAGGACCGCGGGGCCCGTCGCCACTCCGGCCCCGTCCGCGCCGAAGCGCTCCCGGCAGAAGTCATCGAAGCGCTGCATCACCGACGCCACGCGCTCGTTGAGTTGGGCGTGGGCGCCGCCCACCCAGAGCTGGGCATCGGTGCCGATCCCGGCGAGGGCGAGGACCTCGGCGACCATCCGATGGTGCTGGCCCGTCGAAACGACGACCGGGCGATACGACCTGCTCTGGCGCAGGGCGAGGATGATCGGGACGAGCTTGATCGCCTCCGGCCGGGTGCCGACCACCACCGGGACGATGACCGGCCCCAGGTCGCCGGCGCGACGACCGAGCGCGGCGCGGGTCCGTTCGTGGCGCCGCTCCGGTGTATCGCGTGTCACGAGGCGTCCTCTTTTCTTGCCGCCTGGTGAGAGCTATATCGGGCTCCCGCGGTCACTTGTGAGCGCCGGGGCATCCGTCGTGGAGACGCCCGGCGCGGCGGCGGCGCGTTCGCGGGCCTGTCGGCGGGCCCCGTCTCAGACCGCTCCGACCGGCTGCGGGTCGCCCAGGGGTTGGGCCCGTACCGGTTGGGCTCGCGGTCGCCCTCCTTCGCGAACCAGATGATCAGGATGATGATCCCGACCAGGGGGATCAGGCCGAGGAGCTGCCACCAGCCCGACCGGTCGATGTCGTGCAGCCGGCGACAGCCCACGGCGAGCCAGGGGATGAGCACGGCCAGGCCGTAGATCCCCTGGAGGACTCCACCCGCCCCCGTGTTGGTGCCGATCAGGACGTCGATGAGCGACAGCGCGATGCTGATGATCCCGCTCGCCGGACGAACATCCAGAACTCGGTCCGGTGGGCCCGACCCTCGAACACCGCGTATTTCTTGAGTACCTCGAGATACCACTGCACGGCGGCTCCTCTCCAAGCGGCGTGTGGGTGGGGGCGGAGCGCGCCGGTTGTGATGCGCCATTGGCGGCTCCCGGGAGGATTCCTCCCATCGGGGCGCCCCTAGGGTTGGGGGGTTCGAACCTCCATCGGGTGGCCGGCGGTCTGCAGACGGCGCCCCCTGGATCGCCGTCGGAGGGAGCACGCCGTGCGCGAGACGCAGATGAAG
>CAVYRL010000008.1:0-245000 GCA_963771025.1 uncultured Thermoleophilia bacterium
GGCGGCATCCCGCCCTGCGGGGATCCTCGATGACGAGGTCGGTCACCGTGACCCCGGGGGCGGCCCGCAGGGCGATCCCGCGCGCGAGGCCGCGGTGCAGGAGGCAGATGAGCTCGCCCCCGGGGGCCTCGACCCCGTCCGCGAACGGGCAGCTGCCCAGCACCAGGTCCGGGACATCCCCGCCGGGGATCTCGTGCGGGTCGAAGCCCAGGCGCTCGAACGCGCTCCGCAGCTCCCCGATGCCCCCGCCGGGCACGGGCACCGCCCAGCCCTGGCGCTCGCCGAAGCGTTCCATCTCCTCCGGGCCCAGCCCGGTCTGGCGCACCACGCCCATCAGCAGGCGGACCAGCTCGCGGTGCCCGCTGGCCTCGCGCTCGCCGGGGGCCGGCGCCAGCTCGTAGCGGCGTACCGGTCGCCCACGGCCCCGCGGCGGATCGGTGCGGCTCTCGACGACGCCGGCGCTCTCGAGCGCCGCCAGCTGGATGCGCACCCCGGTGTGGTGGAGGCCGAGGGCGTCGGCGACCTCCTGGGCCGTCTGCGGCCCCGGAGCGGCCTCGAGCGCGGCGGCGACCCGTCGCGCGGGGGTCCGCGCGAGCGCCGCGGCGCGCTCGTGGCGCGCGGGCAACAGCGCGTCGAGGGCGTCGGAGGCCGGACGGGCCACTACCGCTCGCCCTCCGGGGCGACCGCCCGCGCGAGGGCGATCGCGTCGGCCGGGGCACGACCCGCGGCCGCCGCCAGCCAGCAGGCGACCGGGGCCGCGGTCCGCTGCGACGCATGGGCCGCGACCCCGGCGATGGTGAGGATGGCCTCCACCTCGTCATCACCGGGCGCGGCCGTCCCGAGCAGGGCGGCGAAGGCGTCGATCCACTCGCGGTCGGTCATCGGGTCGCTCCATCTGGGGGGCGGGGCGCCATCGAGTATGTCCCCGGCACCCGGGATCCCAGAAGTAGGCGACGGCGTATCGCGGCGGGCCGTCCGCCCAGGTCGGGACATCCGGGGATTTATTAGAGACACAGTTCGACATATTACTGGGGAATGCAGCCGGCGACCCGTCACCGGGCTTCCCTCACCTCCGCAGCCGATTGCGCGCCGAGCGATGGTCGTGCCGCGCGGCGGTCGCGTAGTCGCGGCGCCCCCTCAGCGTCGGGCCCCGGATGGTGAGGTCGTGCGGGCGGCGAGCCTCGGCCATGCGGTCGCGCCGACAGCGGGAGACACCCCTCCGATGACCATTCCCCTGCCCCGCTTCTTCCGACGATCGCAGGCCATGCCCGGCGGGGGCTGGAGCAGCCTGGACGGCCGCCGGTCGCGCGACTGGGAGTCGTCCTACCGCGAGCGCTGGCAGCACGACCGCATCGTGCGCTCGACCCACGGCGTGAACTGCACGGGCTCCTGCTCGTGGCAGGTCCACGTCAAGCAGGGCATCGTCACCTGGGAGACCCAGCAGACCGACTACCCCGAGAACGGGGCGGACGTGCCCGACTACGAGCCCCGCGGCTGTCCGCGGGGCGCCTCCTTCTCCTGGTACGTCTACTCGCCGCTGCGCATCCGCTACCCCTACGTGCGCGGCGTCCTGCTCGCGCGCTACCGCGAGGCGCTCGCCGCCACCGGCGACCCGGTGGACGCCTGGGCGTCCATCGTCGACGACCCCGCCGCCCGTGTCGCCTACACGTCCCAGCGCGGAAAGGGGGGCTTCGTGCGGTCCTCGTGGGACGAGGTGTCGGACATGGTGGCCGCCGCGCACGTGCACACCATCCGCCGCTGGGGCCCGGACCGCGTGGTCGGCTTCTCCCCGATCCCGGCGATGTCGATGGTCTCCTACGCCGCGGGCACGCGTTTCTACTCCCTGATGGGCGGGGTGCTGACCAGCTTCTACGACTGGTACGCCGACCTGCCGCCCGCATCGCCCCAGGTGTGGGGCGATCAGACCGACGTCCCCGAGTCCGCCGACTGGTGGAACGCGACCTACCTGATGATGTGGGGCTCCAACATCCCCATGACGCGCACGCCCGACGCGCACTTCATGACTGAGGCGCGCTACAAGGGCCAGAAGACGGTCGTGGTCTCGCCGGACTACTCGGACCACACCAAGTTCGCCGACCACTGGCTGGCGGCACAGCCGGGCACCGACGGCGCGCTCGCGCTGGCGATGACGCACGTGATCCTGCGCGAGTTCTACGTCGAGCGCGAGACCCCGTACTTCGCCGACTACGCCCGCCGCTTCACCGACCTGCCCTTCCTGGTGCGCCTCACCGAGCGTGGCGACGCCCACGTCGCCGGCGCCTTCCTCACCGCGGCCGACCTCGGCGAGACCGGCGAGAACGCCGAGGCGAAGACGGTGGTGTGGGACGCGGGCGCGGCCTTGCCCGCCGTCCCGAACGGCTCCATCGGCTTCCGCTGGGGGAACGAGGGCGCGGGGCGGTGGAACCTCGACCTCGAGGACGTGGTTCCGGCCATCACGCTCCTGGACGCCGGCGAGTCCGTCGCCGTGGACCTGCCCCGCTTCGACGTCGGCGAGACCGAGGGCGGCGGGGCGATGCGGCGGGGCGTCCCGGTGCGGCGCATCGGCGGCCACCTGGTGACGACCGTCTTCGACCTCTTGGCCGCGCAGCTCGGCGTGGCACGCGAGGGCATGCCTGGCGAGTGGCCCTCCGGGCTCGACGACCCCGCCCCGTACACACCCGCCTGGCAGGAGGAGATCACCGGCGTGGACGCCGAGCTCGTCATCCGCATCGCCCGCGAGTTCGCCCGCAACGCCGAGCGCACCAACGGGCGATCGATGATCGTGATGGGCGCGGGCACCAACCACTGGTTCCACTCCGACCAGATCTACCGGGCCATGCTGAGCATGGTGGTGCTCTGCGGCTGCCAGGGCGTCAACGGCGGCGGCTGGGCGCACTACGTCGGCCAGGAGAAGGTGCGGCCGATCACCGGCTTCTCGCAGGTGGCTTTCGCGCTCGACTGGAACCGGCCGCCCCGCCATCAGGCCGCGACGCCCTTCTGGTACCTGGCCACCGAGCAGTACCGCTACGAGGCCTTCTCGGCCGACGAGCTCGCCTCGCCCCTCGGCGAGGGGATCCTCGATGGCGCCCACTTCGCCGACCTCTACGCCAAGGCCGCGCGGATGGGTTGGCTGCCGGCCTACCCGAGCTTCGACCGCAATCCGCTGGACATCACGGCCGCGGCCGAGGCCGAGGGCGTCCCGCCCGCCGACTACGTCGTGCGGGAGCTCAAGGCGGGCACCCTGCACTTCGCCGCGGAGGACCCGGGCGCGCCGGAGAACTTCCCGCGCGTGCTGACGCTCTGGCGCTCCAACCTGTTCGGCTCCTCCAGCAAGGGGCACGAGTACTTCCTCAAGCACCTGCTCGGGGTCACCACCTCGGCGGTGCGCGGCGAGGAGTCGCCCCCCGAGCTGCGGCCGACGGAGGTCGTATGGCACGACGAGGCGGCCGAGGCCAAGCTCGACCTGCTCGTCACGCTCGACTTCCGGATGAACGGCTCCTGCCTGCACTCGGACGTCGTGCTCCCCGCGGCCACCTGGTACGAGAAGCACGACATCTCGAGCACGGACCTCCACCCGTTCGTGCACGCCTTCTCGCCCGCCATCGGGCCGCCGTGGGAGACACGGACCGACTGGGACATCTTCGTGCGGCTGGCCGAGTCGTTCTCGCGCCTGGCCGAGCGCCACCTGGGCGTCCGCACCGACCTGGTGGCGGCCCCCCTCCTGCACGACACGCCCGACGAGCTGGCCCAGATCGGCGCACCGGTGCGTGACTGGAAGCTCGGCGAGTGCGAGCCGATCCCGGGCCAGACCATGCCCAAGCTGATCCCGGTGGTGCGCGACTACCCGGCGCTGCACGCCCGCATGACCGCGCTCGGACCGTTGGTCGAAACGGCCGGCACCGCCTGGAAGGGCGTCTCGTGGACGCCCGACGCCGAGGTGGAGGAGCTCGGCGTGCGCCACGGCCGCGTGCGCGGCGGCCCCGCCGACGGCCGGCCCCGGATGGAGCGCGCCGACCAGGCCTGCGAAACGATGCTCGCGCTCTCGGGCACCACCAATGGACGACTCGCGGTCGAGAGCTTCCGCGCGCTGGAGAAGCGCACCGGCAACGGTCTCGCGGACCTCGCCACCGAGCACGCCGAGACCCGGATCACCTACGAGGACACGCAGATCCAGCCGCGCAAGGTGATCGCGTCGGCCGAGTGGTCGGGCATGGAGAGCCGCGAGCGCCGTTACTCGCCCTTCACGATCAACATCGAGCGCGAGGTGCCCTTCCGCACCCTCACGGGGCGCCAGCACTTCTACGTCGACCATCCCTGGATGCTCGAGTACGGCGAGGGCCTGCCGGCCTACCGGCCGCCGCTCAACCTGGCCCGCCACCTTGGTGCGCAGGGCATCGACGACGGGGTCGCCGAGGTCACCCTGCGCTATCTCACCCCCCACTCCAAGTGGTCGATCCACTCGACCTACCAGGACAACCTCCACATGCTCACCCTCTTCCGCGGCGGGCCGGTCATCTGGATGAGCCCGCTCGACGCCGAGCGCATCGGCGTGGCCGACAACGACTGGGTGGAGGCCTACAACCGCAACGGCGTCGTGGCCTGCCGGGCGGTGGTCTCGCACCGCATCCCCGAGGGCACGTCGCTGATGTACCACGCCCAGGACCGGCACATCAACGTGCCGCTGTCGGAGGTGTCCGGCACCCGCGGGGGCACCCACAACTCTCTCACCAAGATCACCGTGAAGCCGACCCACATGATCGGCGGCTATGCCCAGCTCTCATGGGGCTTCAACTACTACGGCCCCACCGGCTCCCAACGCGACGAGCTCACCGTCATACGCCGTCGCCAGACCGAGGTGGCGTACTGATGCGCATCCGGGCCCAGGTCGGCATGGTCATGAACCTCGACAAGTGCATCGGCTGCCACACCTGCAGCGTCACCTGCAAGAACGTCTGGACCAACCGCGACGGCGCCGAGTACATGTGGTTCAACGACGTCGAGACCAAGCCCGGCGTCGGCTACCCCAGGCGCTGGGAGGACCAGGACGCCTGGAACGGCGGCTGGGAGCTGAGCCGCAGGGGGCGGCTGGAGCTGCGGAGCGGCTCCCGCTCGAGGCGCCTCTTCAACATCTTCTTCAACCCCGACCTGCCCTCGCTCGACGACTACTACGAGCCGTTCACCTTCGACTACGACGCGCTGACGCGCGCGCCCGCCTCCGAGCACCAGCCCGTCGCGCGGCCGCTGTCCGCGATCACCGGCGAGCCGATGGCGATCGAGTGGGGACCCAACTGGGAGGACGACCTCGCCGGGGCCCCCGAGACCGCCCCCGCAGACCCCAACCTGCGCGGCATCGAGGACGCCGTGCGGATGGAGTACGAGCGCGTCTTCATGATGTACCTGCCGCGCATCTGCGAGCACTGCCTGAACCCCTCGTGCGTGGCCTCCTGCCCCTCCGGGGCCATGTACAAGCGCGAGGAGGACGGCATCGTCCTCGTCAACCAGGAGGCCTGCCGGGGCTGGCGCATGTGCGTCTCGAACTGTCCCTACAAGAAGGTCTACTTCAACTGGCAGAGCGGCAAGGCCGAGAAGTGCACCCTCTGCTACCCGCGCATCGAGGCGGGCATGCCCACCATCTGTGCCGAGACCTGTGTGGGGCGGATCCGCTACATCGGCGTCGTCCTCTACGACGCCGACCGCGTGGAGGAGGCCGCCTCGGTGGCCGACGAGAAGGATCTCCTCGACGCGCAGCTGAGCGTCTTCCTCGATCCCGAAGACCCCGAGGTCCGCCGCCAGGCCGAGGCGGACGGCATCCCGGCCGACTGGATGGACGCCGCGCGGCGCTCGCCGGTCTACGCCCTCGCGATGCGCCACCGGGTGGCGCTCCCGCTCCACCCCGAGTACCGAACGCTGCCGATGGTCTGGTACGTCCCGCCCCTATCTCCGGTGATGGGGATGATCGAGGGCGAGGGCAGCACGGCCGATCCCGACGACGTCTTCCCCGCGATCGACCGGCTCCGCATCCCGGTGCGCTACCTCTCCAACCTGCTCGCCGCCGGCGACGACGAGGTGATCCGGCGGGTGCTGAAACAGCTCGCCGCCATGCGCCGCTACATGCGCGAGCTCTCGCTCGGCGGCGAGGCCGACGCCTCGGTGGCGGCCTCGGCGGGGATGGAGGTCGGCGACATGGAGGACATGTACCGGCTGCTGGCGCTCGCCAAGTACGACGAGCGCTTCGTCATCCCCAGCGCCCACGCGGAGCTGGCGGGTGCCATGTCGGCCCAGCAGGGCGCCTGCGGCCTCGACTTCGCCGGCGGCCCCGGCGGCTGCGGCGCCAACGGCCGCGCCACCCGGGCCGAGGAGGCCGTTGAGTCGTTCCACCTCGGCTCCCCGGCGCCCGAGGCCGAGCCGGAGCCCGAGCCGGTCGCCCGCCGCCTCGAGACCGCAGGCAGCGGCTGCGGGGACGGCTCGTGCACGTGCGGGGGCGCGCCCGTCGCGCCGGTGACCCCATGAGCGCGTTCGCACTCATCTCGATCGCCCTCCAGCACCCGGACGCGGAGGTGCTCACGGCCCGCGGTGAAGTGGCCGGGGCCGCGCGGTCGCTGCCCTCGTCGCCGGGCCACGACGCGCTCCGCGACTTCCTCGACTGGTGGGCGCAGGAGCCCGCCGGCGATCTGCGCCGCCGGTATGTCGAGACCTTCGACTTCTCTCGCCGTACCGCCCTGGACCTGACCTACTACACGCACGGCGATCGGCGCCAGCGCGGACTGGCGCTGCTCGCGCTGCGCCGACGCTATGACGCGGCCGGACTCGACTTCGAGGGACCCGAACTGCCCGACCATCTACCGGTGGTGCTGGAGTTCGCCGCGCTCGACCCATCCGGAGGCGGTGAGCTGCTCGCCGAGTACCGGCCCGTGATCGAGCTCATCCGGCTCTCTCTCGAGCGCGCCGAGAGCCCCTACGCGGGGCTGATCGCGGCGCTCTGCCTGCTCCTGCCCGAGCTTCGTGACGACGAGCTCGCAGAGTTGCGGCGGCTCGCCCGCGAAGGCCCGCCCGGCGAGTCGGTGGGGCTCGAGCCATTCGCGCCGCCCGAGGTGATGCCCGATCCGGTCCGCATCGCCCCGGCCGCCTGCGCCGGAGCGATGCCGGGAGGCGGGCGATGAGCCGCGTCGACCTCCTGCTGTGGATCGTGCTGCCCTACACCGCCATGACCGTGTTCGTGGCCGGGCACATCTGGCGGTACCGCCACGACCAGTTCGGGTGGACCACCCGCTCCACCCAGCTTCTCGAGAGCAAGCGGCTACGTCCTGCGGTCCTCCTGTTCCACCTCGGACTGTTCGCCGTGATCGGCGGCCACGTTCTCGGGCTCCTCGTCCCCGCCTCGCTGACCGGGAGGGCCGGCGTGTCGGAGGACCAGTACCACGCCGTGTCGGTGACGGCCGGAACACTCTCCGGGCTGGTCATGCTCGTGGGCTTCGCGCTGCTGCTGGCCCGGCGCGAGAGCGACGCGCGGGTGCGGGTGACGACGACGAGGACCGACCGCCTCACGTATCTGCTGCTGGGCGTCATGATCCTGACCGGCATGTACGCCACGGTGGGCGAGAATCTGCTCGCCGGCGGCTACGACTATCGCGAGACCGTGGCGCCCTGGTTCCGCGGCATCTTCACCCTCGATCCCGACACGTCGCTGATCGCGGAAGCGCCGCTGGTCTATCGCATCCACGCGGCGACGGCCTTCCTGCTCTACGCGCTGTGGCCCTTCAGCCGCCTGGTACACGCATGGAGCGTGCCGCTGGGGTACCTCGGCCGCAGCCACATCCTTTACCGCTCGCGCGGCCGCGGCGCCGTCGCCGACGAGCGCCCGCGCGTCACCGTCTGAAAGGGGCCGCCGACCGTGTCCAGCTTCGAGCCGAGGGGCAACGCCAAGGCGCTCCTGCTCGCGACGCTCGCCTTCACCGTGTCCTTCTACGCCTGGAGCATGCTCGGGCCGCTCGGTCCTGACCTGCAGGACTCGCTCGGCCTGTCCGAGGTGCAGCTCGCGATCATCGTCGCCACGCCCGTCCTGATGGGCTCGCTCATGCGTATCCCGCTGGGCATGCTCACCGACATCCTCGGCGGGCGGGCGGTCTTCACCGGGCTCATGGTCTTCACCCTCTTCCCGCTCACCGCGCTCGCGCTCTGGCACACGTCGTTCGTGAGCGTGGTGGTCTTCGGCTTCTTCCTCGGCTTCGCCGGCGCGTCGTTCGCGGTGGGGATCCCCTTCATCAGCCGGTGGTACCCGCGCTCACGACAGGGGGCGGCTCTCGGGATCTACGGAGCCGGCATGGGCGGCACCGTCGTCGCCGGTCTCACGGCACCGCGCATCGCCGACCGATGGGGTCTCACGGCCCCCTTCGTCCTCGCCATCGCTCTCGTGGCGGCGATGACCGTCGTCTTCTGGCTGTTCGCCCGCAACTCGCCCGTGCCGCGTCCGCGGGTTCGCGGGGGGGTGCTCGGCCCGCTGCGGGTCTTCCGCGAGCGCCCGGCGGCATGGGCGCCGACCTTCTACTACTTCCTGGTCTTCGGGGGCTTCGTGGCCATGTTCGCCTACCTCCCCAAGCTCTTGACCGGGGTCCACGACCTCACCAAGGCCGACGCCGGCGCCCGGGCGGCCGGATTCGCGCTCGTCGCGGTCATCGCCCGCCCGGTGGGCGGATGGCTCGCGGACCGCTTCAGCGCCGAGCGGGTCCTGCGAGTCTGCTTCGTGGCGGCCGCGGTGCTGGCGCTGGCCCTCGCCCCGCTCTACGACGAGATGGTGCCACTCACGGTCCTCGCGCTGACCCTTGCCGCGGCCTTCGGTGCCGGAACGGGAGCGGTGTTCAAGCTGGTCGCCCACGAGTTCCCCGACGAGGTCGGCGTCGTGACGGGGGTCGTCGGAGCGGCTGGAGGGCTCGGCGGCTTCTTCCCGCCGCTCGTGATGGCCTTCGTGAAATCGGCCACCGGCGACTACTCGCTCGGCTTCGTGCTTCTGGCCTTGACCGCGGTCGCCGCCCTGGCGGTGCTCCAGTACATGGGCCGCAGCGGTGAGCCCCGCGCTGTGGGCGGCACCGCGGCGGAGACACGGTAGGCGTGGCGCCCAGCGCACCCCGGGAGCATGCCCGGCGCGAGGTCCGCCCGGACCCGCTGCCGGCGGGCGAGGCACTCGCCCTCGCCCGCGCGCTGGCCCCGCGCCCCGCGTCGGAGTGGGTGCCCATTGCCCGGCTCGCGGGTCGGCGGCTCGCTGCTGCCGTTGCCGCGCGCCGCGACGTACCCTCGGCCGACAGTTCGGCCATGGACGGCTGGGCGCTTCGGGCCGCTGACGCCGGCGGGCCTTTGCGCGTGCGCGGGGAGAGCGCCGCCGGCCACGCCCCGTTGCGCGCCCTCGGACCGAGCGAGGCCTGCCGGATCTCGACCGGGGCGCTCCTCCCCGCGGGTGCCGACGCCGTGCTGCGCCGGGAGGACGGTGAGGAATCCGGCGGGTTCTTGGTCGCCGCCTCGGCCCCGCGGCCGGGTGCCGACGTCCGCCCCCGCGGCGACGACTTCCGGCTCGGCCAGGAGTTGCTCGCGGCGGAGACGGTCGTCGCTGCGCATGAGGTCGCCGTCGTCGCCGCGGCCGGCCACGCTGGCGCGTTCTGCCGGCGCCGCATTCGGGTGGCCTTCGCCACCACCGGTGACGAGCTCGTCGCACCCGGCGACGCGGTGCCGCGCGGCGGCGTGATCGACTCCAACCTCATCGGCCTCGTGGCTCAAGCCGTGGCTGCCGGCGCGACCGTGTGCGCCTCGACCCACGCGCCCGACGACCGCGCCGCAACCCTCGAGGTGCTCTCAGGCCTGCTCGATGAGGACCCCGACGTCGTGATCACCGTCGGCGGGATCTCCGTCGGCGCGCACGACAACGTGGGCCCGGCGCTCGAGCAACTCGGAGGGCGGTGGGCGGTTCGCGGCGTCGCGATGCGCCCGGGGCACCCCGTCGGCGTGGCGGTTCGCGGCCCGACGGTCATTCTCGCCCTCCCCGGCAACCCCGCGGCCGCGGCGGTCTGCTTCCACCTCCTCGGCCGGGCGCTCGTCGGCGCACCGGAGGACTGGCGACACTCCGCGCCCCTCCTGCGCCCGTTTCGAATGCACGAACGCGCGACGACCTTTCTGCGCTGCACCGAGGAGGCCCACGGGTTGGTCCCCCTCGCTCGCCAGGGTTCGGCACAGTTGAGCTCCCTCGCCCAGGCGCGTGCTCTGGCCTGGATCGAGCCCGGCGTCGGGACCGTCGCCCCGGGGACGGCCGTCCCAGTGAGCAGAATGCCATGAGGGCGTCGTCCGCCCGCCGCGAACCGTGCGAGCCCCGACGCCCGCCCTGGGACGGTGAACCCGAGACCCGCCAGTTCGCCGATGGCACGAGAGGACCGACGGGGGCGTGTGTTGGCAGCGGCGTTGACCGTACGACTCAGGACCTCCACGGGCCGGCAAATGTGCGGCGCCGGCAGGCATCGTCGCGATCACGGCACTGAGCGCCGGCCTGGGGCTCGCGGCGGGCCTCGGGGATCGATCGGGTGCGGCGGCCGGCCGGCGGAGCTGAGCCGTCGCCGTGCGGAGGGATGATGGCCGGAGCCCTCGCCAAGGTGCCGTTCCTCTGGGATCCTCGCGGCATGTCCCCCCGGTCGCGTGACGACCTGCTCCGCGCCGGGGCGGAGGCGCTCCGCTCGGGCGACTGGCAGCGGGCACGCGCGTCCTACGCGGCGGCCGGCGCGCACGGCGCGAGCGCAGAGGTGCTCGACGGGCTTTCCCGCGCCGCGCACTTCGCGGGGGAGTACGACGAGGCGATGGCGCTGAAGGAGCGGGCCTTCGCCGAATACCGGCGTCGGGGGGACTCCCCGGCCGCCGCGGAGGTGGCCCGCTGGCTCGCATTCCTGCACGGCATGGTTCGCGGGAACATGGCGGTCGCGGGCGGATGGATGGCGCGGGCCGAGCGGCTCCTCGAGGGCGAGGAGGAGTCGGCGGCGCACGGCTGGGTGACGCTGGACCGGGCGCCCTTCACGAGCGATCCACACACGAGGCAGGCGATCGCGGACGAGGCGCTCGCCATCGCCCGGCGGGTCGGCGACGCGGAGCTCGAGTTCGCGGCGATCGCCCTCCACGGTCACGTCCGGGTCGTGCTCGGGCAGGTCGAGGAGGGCATGCGCCTGCTCGACGAGGCGATGGCGGCGATCGCCGGGGCCGAGGTCGTCGAGCCCGGGTCGGTTGGGGACATCTACTGCCGCCTCCTCGGGGCCTGCGAGCACGCCTGCGACGTCCGGCGGGCCGAGGAGTGGCTGGCGGCGGCGCACCGGCTGGTGGCATGGACCGATTTCGTCGGCCCCATCTGCCGGTGCCACTACGGCGGGATCCTGATCGAGGTCGGGCGGTGGGAGGACGCCGAGCGCGAGCTGCTCGGCGCCCTGGCGGCGCTGATGGGCGGCTACCGCGGCGGGCGGGCTTCGCCGCTGGTCCGGCTGGCAGACCTGCGGGTGCGTCAGGGCCGGCTGGAGGAGGCCGAGCGGCTGCTGGAGGGGATCGAGTGGGACCCCGCCGCTCGGGCGTCCCTGGCCGCGATCGCGCTGGCGCGCGGCGAGCACGCGCTCGGCGAGGAGATCGCCCACGCGTGCCTGGAGGGTCGCGGGCTCGAGCCCGGCTGCGCGCCCCTGCTCGAGTTGCTGGGGCAAGCGCAGCTCGCCCGTGGAGACCGCGCGGCGGCCAGCCGGACGGTGATGCGGCTCGAGGAGGTCGCGGCGCACTCGGGTGACGCGCGGGCCCGAGCCGGGGCGGAGCGCGCGGCCGGGGTCGTCGCCGCGGCCGAGGGGCGCGGTGAGGCCGAGGCCCGGCTCGCCCGCGCGGCCGAGCGGTTCGCGGATCTCGGCCTGCCGCTGGAGGCCGCTCGCACGCGGCTCGCCCTCGCGCACGCCCTCGCCGCGCGGAGTGCGCCCTCCGCCGTCGCAGAGGCCCGCCTCGCCCTCACCGCCTTGGAGGGGCTCGGGGCGGCCCGCGACGCAGACGTGGCGGCGGCGCTGCTGCGCAGGCTCGGCGCCCCGGGACGGGCCGGAACGCGGGGACGGGGCACCCTCACCCGGCGCGAGCGGGAGGTTCTCGTCCTGCTCACCGACGGTCTCTCGAACGCCGAGATCGCTGCGCGCCTGGTCATCAGCCCCCGAACGGCCGAGCATCACGTGGCCCGCATCCTCGCGAAGCTCGGGGTCCGCAGCCGTGCCCAGGCGGCAGCGCATGCGGCCGCGCTGGACGCCCGCGGAGGATCGACGGACCCGTAGGCGTGTAGGCAGTCCGACCGATGCGCGGGCCCGATGCCTCGGCGACGCTGACGGTGGCCGCCCTCCCGGGGCGGAGACCACCGAGAGATGGAGGTGCGACGTGAGCACAGCCGAACGCAACAAGTCCGTCGTCCGCGAGTGCCTCGCCCGCGGGAGCCGCGGCGACTACGAGGCCCTCGGCGAGCTGCTGGCCCCGGAGTTCGTGCTGCACCCGCTCGAGGTCCGCGGGCACGAGGGCTTGGTCGGGATGGTCCACGCCTTCCGCACGGCCCTCGCTGACCTGCGGGCGACGGTCGACCACCAGATCGCCGATGGCGACGACGTCGCGTCGCGGGCCACGTTCCGGGGCCGTCATGTCGGCGAGCTGATGGGCATCCCGCCGACCGGCCGCGAGGTCGAGTTCACCGCCATCGCCATCAGCCGCTGCCGCGACGGGCGGATCGTCGAGGAGTGGGAGCTCATCGACACCGCCGGCCTGATGCGTCAGATCGGCGCGCTGCCCGAGGCGGCGCCCGCATAGCCCGATGCCCGGCCGGCGCGGGCGGCTCGGTCGTGCGCGCCGGCCGCGCCGGTGGCCGCGAGAGGTCCTTCATCCGCGAGCAGGACATCGAACCCTCGACGGAGACCCAACCCCTCTACCGCGAGAGCCTCGGCGAGGGCCCGTCCCCGAACCGCTCGGGCCTGGCGCCGGCATCCAGGAGTCGCGTCCGCAGAGCGACACGGGTCCGCCCGAGGAGCTCCTCGGTGCCCGGCATCCTCACGAGGCCACCCGCCGCAAAGGTCAGCGACGCGAGCTCGAACGCGAGCTGGCCGGGGTCGGCGTCCGGGTTCAGATCCCCTGCCGTCATCGCGTCGTCCACCAATCGCCGCCACGTCTCGGACCACATCACCCGGATCTCGACCAGGCGGTCACGCACCGGCCCGGGCCTCGCATCGAACTCCGTCTGGGTGGCGACGAAGAAGCATCCGCCCGGAAAGACGCGGCGGTCCAGGTACGAGATCACCGACTCGCACAGGCCCCAGAGCCGCGGCAGCCCCCGCGGCCGAGCCAGATCGGGGCCGACGGGAGCCCTCACCGACGTGATGGCCGAACTCGGAAGGCAGGGGCGCGGCGCACGGTCGGTGGCGGGACGTCTCGGGTCGCCGGGGGTGCCCCCTCCCCCGCCCCGGCCTCAATCAGATGCTGCGGTCAGCTTGCCACCCAGGTTCTCGCAGCCTCGGAATCGGCCAGCGGAAACGTCTTCACCTCGCCTGGGATCAACCAGCCAAAGGCTTTGACGGCGTCGATGTAGCTCCTGTGATCGGAGACGAGGGCGATCTTCTCGAAGTGGCTCCAGTTCTTTACGCCGACCTTGGTGTCTTCCCACATCGCACCGCCGCTGTACCCCTCGAATTCCTCGCCGAGCACATACAGCAGGCGGACCTTGTCGTGCGAAGCCACCGCTGCGTCAACGGCAGGATCGAGCACCGACCGGTAGTCCGCTGCCTCCACCTCACCGACCGCCTCGAAGCCGATGACGCTATCCGGGAGCCCGTCGAGGAGCCGAATCATGGTCTCATTCCTTCCCGCAGTGGGAGTGTGCAGGCGCCAATGCTGGCACACGGGACGAGAGGGAGCGGGGGGTGGACGCCGCCCACGGTCTCCCACCGCCGCGCCCAAGGGCTATGGCGCCTGAGATTCGTCAGGTTGGTACCACGGTGGGTGCCACGGCCGCCATGCGAGACCTGGAGCCATTGGCCTATCGGGCTCTCGCATCCTGAGGGGGGCCACGGTCCACTTCGCGAGGCGCGGAAATCACTCCTGGTCACCAGGTGGGCCCACGCATTCCCCCGCCCCGAGTCGGTGGCCGGTTGCGACGAACTCGAGCCGGACCTGGCACCCTCCTGCCGGTCTCAAACACCGCTGTGGCGCAACCCTCGTGGGCATGAGTCGAGTGGTGCACCAGCGAGCCGGCCGTCCTGAGCGTCGCCGCCCCCTCGCCTCGCCTGACGGCCCGAGCTCCGGGGCGGCCCAGGGCCGGGGCCCTCTCGGCCCCTACCAAATCTTTGACCTCTGCAGGCACATCCGTCGCGTTCCCTGGACCTCCTCTAAGCGAATGCCGCCTAGCTTCGACTGCACACCCACTCCACTTCGGAGGTAGGACGTGCTCCCCATCCACCGGACCGCGATCGCCGCGATCCTTGGACTCGCTGTGATCGTCGGTCTGCTCGGCCTGAGTCGAACGCTCGACCTCGGCGCCGCCACCGCGAAGACCCAGCCGACGGACACCGCAGCCCTCGCGCGGCGCTCACACGCCCTCGACCGGGTCCAGGCATCCCTGCGCAAGGCGCTGGCTCAGCGCCCGCCGGCCCTCCCCGCGGTGCCGACCTACTCGGCCCCCGCCGTTGCGCCGGCCGCGGCGCGCCCGGCGGTGCAGCAGGTGACCTACGTGCGACCTCCCCCCCGTGTCGTCACCGTCCACCGCGCCGGCGGAGAACACGAGGGCCACGACAACGGCTCGGAGCGTCAGGATGACTAAGCACATCGCACGGGCATACGCCGCGGCGGGCGCCGTACTGGTGCTCTTCCTGGCCTGGGCCGTGATCGCCGCCAACCCGTGGTCCACCTCGGCCGCGGCGGTCAACCCGCGGGTCTCCGCCCTGCACGCACGCGAGTTGAAGGTGCGCCACGAGGCGGTCGTCGTCCAGCGGGTCGTGCGTCACCGGTGGGCGGTCTACCGCGTCCGGCTCGCGCGCCGCCACACCGAGATCGCCGCAGCGACGAAGGCCCACCGGCGCGAGCTGGCCTCGGCACAGGCCGCGGCGCCGTCCGCCCCGTCCTACGGCGGGCCGTCGGTCGCCGTCGTGCACCTCCCCGCGGTCACCGTGACCCGGACCTCGTGATGCTGCGCCGCGAGTTCCGCGCCATGGGGACGACGGTCGAGATCCTGCTCGAGGCATCATCGGAGGAGTCCGGCGAACGGGCCCTCGACGACGCCTGCAACCGCGTCGTGGCACTCGAGGGCCGTCTCTCTCGCTTCGATCCCGGCTCGGAGCTGTCCGAGCTGAACCGGACGGGCCACCTGGTGGCCGGCGACGACCTGCTCGCCGTCGTCGCGCTGGCCGTGGAGGCGCGCGCCATGACCGGTGGGCGCTTCGACCCCACCGTGCACGACGCGATCGTGGCGGCCGGCTACGACCGCACCTTCGACGAGGTCGCCGGCGACCGTCCCGAGCCGCCGGGCGAACCGGCGCCCTGCGGGGGGAAGGTGACGATCGACGCCGCCCGGGGGGAGGTCGCGCTCGCGCCGGGGTTCCGCCTCGACCTCGGGGGCATCGCCAAGGGCTATGTCGTCAACCGGGTCGCCGAGCGCCTCGGGGAGAGCGGGCCCTGCCTGGTCAACGCGGGGGGCGACCTGCGCATCGCCGGCCCGCCGCGGGAGGACCCATGGCCCGTCGGGGTCGAGACCCCCGCCGAGCCGCTCGTCCTCGCGCTCGACTCCGGGGCGATGGCCACGTCTGGCCGCAACCGGCGGCGATGGCGGCGCGACGGCCACGAGCAGCATCACCTGATCGACCCCGCCAGCGGCCGTCCCGCCGAAAGCGACCTGCAGGCGATCACCGTGGTGGCCGAGAACGCCTGCCGGGCGGAGGTCCTCGCAAAGGCCCTCTTCCTGGGCGGCGAGCAGGGCGCCCGCGAGGAGGCCGACCGCCGCCACATCCCCGCCGTCATCGTGACCGGCGAGGGCCGGGTGCTCCTGGCCGGGGGGCTGCGGTGAAGAGCGACCCGACTCTGTGGATCCTCGCCCGCTCGACCGGTCTGGTGGCCTACCTGCTGCTGTCGTGCACCGTGCTCGCGGGCCTCACCGCCCGGGCGCGCCCGGTGCGGTCGGTGCCCCCGGCCGCCACCGTCAACCTCCACCGCTTCCTGTCATTGCTGTCGCTGATGGCGGTGGGCCTGCACGGCGCCCTGCTCGTGCTGGACGTGTCGGTTCCGATCCCGGTGGTCGCCCTCGTCGTCCCGGGCACCTCGCCCTACCGGCCCCTCTGGGTCGGGGCCGGCGTCGTCGCGGCGGAGTTGATGCTGCTCATCCACCTGTCGTTCCGCTTCCGCAAGCGGATCGGCGTGCGCAACTGGCGGCGGATGCACTACGCGACCTTCCTGGTGTTCGGCGCCGCGACCGCGCACGGCCTCATGGCCGGCAGCGACAGCGCGCGTCCGTGGGCGCTCGCGATGTACGGCGTCGCCGCGGGCGCGGTGGTGGGGCTGACCGCCTGGCGGGTGCTCGGCCCACGTCGTGCCTCCCCTCCCCCGCGCCCCGCTCAGGCCGCGGCGCCCGCGGCGGAGCCCGCCACCTCCGCCCTGAGCGAGCCGAGCTCGCCCGGGCGGTTCACCGCCAGGGCGGCGGCCACCGCTCCCGCGCCGTTCCGGTACCGCGCCACGAAGCCGTCCCCGCGCTCCTCCACCACCGCGTCGGCGCCCGCGGGCGCGTGGCCGATCATCTGGAGCCGCCAGCCGAACTGGTCCGACCAGAAGTACGGCGGCGATGAGGGGGGCGATGCCTGACCCATGATCGCGCGCGCGACCGACGCGCCGCCGATCGAGGCCGCGGTCCAGTGCTCCAGCCGGCGGTGGCGTCCCAGCTCGGGGCGCCAGGGGCTGGCCAGGTCGCCGCACGCGTGAATGCCCGGCGCCACCGTCGCGCCGAGCGCGTCGGTGGGCAGGCCCCCGTCCTCGGCCGTGGCCATGACGCCGTCGAGGATCTCGGCGGCCGGTCGGGTGCCCACCGCCACCAGCAGGACGTCGCATTCCAGACGGCTGCCGTCGGCGAGCTCGACCGACTCCGCCCGGCCGCCCCGCACGGTGACCCGTGCCAGGCCCTCTCCCAGGCGCAGGTCCACGCCCATCTCACGGTAGCGGTCGGCCAGACGCCGGCCGACCGTGGGGCCCAGCGTCGTGGCGAAGGGAACGGGGAGGGCCTCGACGATCGCGACGTCCATGCCGAGGGCCCGCGCGCTGGAGGCCACCTCGGCCCCGACGAAGCCCGAGCCGATGATGACCAGGCGGCCCCCGCGCTGGAGGTCGGCCCGCAGGGCCCGGGCGTCGTCCATCCCGCGCAGGTGATGGACGTTGTCGGCCTCGGGCACGACCCCCAGGCGGCGCGCTCGCGCGCCGGTCGCCAGCACGAGGTGCCGCCAGCGCACCGGCTCGTCGCCGACGCGGGCGGACCGCCGGCCGACGTCGAGGCCGCCCAGCGCCTCCCCGAGCCGGAGCTCGATGTCGCGCTCGCCCCAGAAGGCGGCGTCGCGCAGGGCGAGCTCGCCATGCGCCCTCGCGCCGGTGAGCATCTCCTTGGAGAGCGCAGGGCGCTCGTAGGGGGCATGGGGCTCGTCGCCGACCACGACGACGCGCCCCCCGTAACCGCCCGCCCGGAGGGTCTCCGCGCACCGGGAGCCGGCCAGGCCGGCTCCCGCGATGAGGACGTCGATCTCGGTCATCCTCAGACGACCGGGGCGCCGGCGTGGTCCAGCACCCGGATTGCCGCCATCGGGCACGCCCGGGCGGCATCCAGGGCCTCGGCCCGGTCAGTGGTCTCCGCGAGGACGACGGCGATGCCGTCGTCGCCCATCGCGAAGGTCTCGGGGTCGACGTCGGCACAGGCGCCGAAGCCGCTGCAGAGGTCGCGGTCGATGATGATTTGGTAGGCCATCAGGTGCTCCTTTGGGCGATGGGACGAGTGGGCGCCGCGGGGCGCGGGGCACCCCGCGGGGTGAGGATGCGGACCAGGGTCAGCCAGAGGACGGGCACCCCTGCGATCAGGGCGAGGATCGGCCCGCCGATGCCGGCGAGGTCCGTGCCGGTGGTGATCGCGTGCAGCATCGCCAGGAGGAAGGCGGCGAAGCTCGCGTAGTGCAGCTGGCGCCAGACCCGCTGCCCGATGCGGGCGCGCAGGCGGAACGAGACCGCGAGCATCAGCATCAGCCACCCGGCGATCACGCCCGCCGCGACGGCGACCGGATGCCAGGGCGCCGCGAAGGGGATCAGCACCGCCGCGGGCCCGAAGTTGATCGTCGGATCGACGAGCAGCGCGCCCGCGTGCAGCGCAAGGGCCGACAGGCCCATCCATGAGAGCGAGCGGTGCAGGCCGAGCAGCTTCTTCTGCCGGCGCGCGCCGAGCAGGCGGGTGCTCATCGCGAGCCCGAGCCACACCGAGAGGGTGAGGAGGGCGAACGCGACCAGACCGGCGCCGCGCACGACGAGCCAGGCGATCGGGAGGCCGGCGAGAGCGCTCATCGGCCCGCCGCCGCGACCAGCTCGGACGGCCACTCGAGCCGGGCGGGCCCCACGACGACAGGGGCGCCCACGTCGGGCACCAGGATCGCCGCGATGTCGGCGTGAGCCGCGACGGCGCTCGCGGCCGCGCTCGGGTCGCCGAGCGCCAGCAGGGTCGCGAAGGCCTCGGCCCGATCCGCCCGTGGCGCCGTCACGGTCACGGTGAGCGGGCCCCCACGGGCCGGCACGCCGGTGGCCGGGTCGATCAGGTGGTGAAGCGCGCGGCCGGGGCCGAAGCGGCGCCGGTCGCGCCCGGAGGTGGCGACCCCGCCCCCGGCCACCAGGAGGGTGGCCAGGTGGGCGCCGGGGCGCCGGGGGTCGGCGACCGCCACGCGCCACGGACCACCGTCGGGGGTGCGTCCCCAGAGGGCGAGGTCGCCCCCGAGGTCCACGAGCCCGCCCGTCAGCGCGGGCCAGGCCTCGCGCATCGCCTCCAGGGCGCGCTCGGCGGCCCAGCCCTTGGCGATGCCGCCGAGGTCGAGGGCGGTCCCCTCGGCCACGCGCACCCGGGTGTCCCCCACCTCCACCGCGCCGCCCGGGCGCCAGCCCGCGGCGACGCGGGGCGGGCGGTCGTCGAGCAGCGCGAACGACCGGTCGTACCCCGCCGCCTCCAGGGCGGCGAGGATCGTCGGGTCGTAGCGGCCGCCGGTGGCCGCCCGCGCGGCGAGCGCGGCGCGGGTGGCGCCCGCCATGCGGGGGCCGACCGCGACCCAGTCGCCCGCACCGCGGTTGACGCGGGACAGTTCGCTGTCGGGCAGGAATCGCGAGAGGGCGCGCTCGCAGGCGGCAATCTCGTCACCGGCGGCCGCGAGGGCGCGTCGGACGCGGCGTGAATCGCCGGCCGCGGCGGTCACCCGGATGGCGCAGTCGCAGCCCATGGCGCGGAACGACCGGCCCTGGAGTCGGCCGGTCATGACGTGCGGGTGGTCGCGTGGGCGGGGACGCTCACGGCGACGTTCTTGGACGCGGCGGCGCCGGTGGTACCCGCCGCCGACGTCGTCGCCGCCGTGGTGGTGGGCGTGGGCGTCGTCGCCACATGGCTCGCCTGCGTCCACGCCAGGGCGGCCGTCACGCCGAGCACCGCCCAGACGGTCGCAACCGTTGCCCAGATCCTCTGCATCAGTCCTCCTCGTGCGTGTCGTGGCCGGGGACGGCCACGGGCGGGCTCACCGGCGCCGCCGGCGCCACCTGGGCGGAAACGGCCGCCGGGGCGGGTGTCTGGTGGGCGATGCCCACGATCGCGGCGGACCCGGTGACCACCGTCGCCGCGAGGAGGGCCGCGAGCGCGAGTGTCGCCCCGCGACCCATCTGAGAGCGTTCGTCGTTTGCCATGAGACGAGGATGTCCCGGCCGGGTAAGGGGCCGGTAAGGGCGGCACATGCCATTCGGCAAGGGGCCGCGGGCCGCCCGCCGGCGGGTCTATCGTCTGGCCGTGGCCTCACTCGCCCAGAGCGTCCTCGTGGTCGAGGATGACCCCGCGATCGCCCGGCTCCTCGAGATCGAGCTGGAGGAGGCCGGCTACCGCCCGCGCGTCGCCGGCACGGGCGCCGCGGCCCTGGATGCGATGGATCACGACCCCCCGGACCTCGTCGTCCTGGATCTGCGACTGCCCGACACCGACGGCCGCACCGTCTGCCGGCAGGCCCGGCGCGCCGGGCACGCGATGCCGATCCTCATGCTGACCGCCCTCGATCGCGTCGGCGATCGCGTGCTGGGGCTCGATGCGGGGGCCGACGACTACCTGGCCAAGCCCTTCGCCGTCGAGGAGCTCCTCGCGCGGCTGCGGGCGCTGCTGCGGCGCTCGGGCTCGTCGGACGACTGGCTCGAGGTCGGCGACGTGCGCCTCAATCCCGCGACCCGCGAGGTGTCGGTCGCCGACGAGCCCGTCGCCCTGTCGGCCCGCGAGTTCGACCTGCTGGCCTTCCTCATGCACGCCCCGGGGCGCGTCTTCACGCGCGAGCAGATCTACGAGGGGGTATGGGGCTACACGTTCATGGGTCAGACGAAGGTGATCGACGTGTTCGTGTCCACGCTGCGCCGCCGACTCGGCACGACCCCCGATCGGTCGATCATCCGAACCGTGCGCGGCGTGGGCTACACCGCGCGCGCATGAGCGCACCCGAGGGCGCACCCCCGGCCGCGGCCAGGCCGGCGCTGCTCGGATCGATACGGATCCGGCTGACGGCGTGGTTCCTCCTGGCGATGGCCGTGCTGGTGGCGACGGGCTCGATCGCCACCTACCTCATCGTGAGCGACCGCCTGCACGCGGAAGCCCGGAGCGGCGCCGTGGTGCTGGCGCGTGCCGCGGCGGCGGTCGAGGAACCCGGCGAGGCCGCCCTCGACCAGCTGGCGGGGCCCGGCGACCGGGTATGGCTGATCGATCCCTCCGGAAGGGTGCTGGCGGCCACGGCGGGCGCCACGGAGACCAGCCGCGCCCAGATCGAGGCGACGATCGCGCGCATCCACGGCGACGTGACCGCCACCGCCACCGGCACCCACGGCGCCGAGGCCATCGTGGCGCGGTCCACCGGGGGTCTCGACAGCACCCTCAGCACCCTGCGCCTGGCCCTGATCGGCGTCGGGCTCGCCGGGCTCGTCCTCTCAGCGGCGCTCGCTTGGATCCTCGCGTCGCGCGCGCTGCGCCCCGTGGACCGGATGCGCCAGGAGGTCGACCAGATCGGCGGGACCTCGCTCGGCCGACGGCTGGCCGCGGGCAGCGCCGACGAGCTGGGCCTCCTAGCCGCCGCCTTCAACCGGCTGCTGGCCCGCGCCGAGGTCGCCGTGCGCGAGCAGGAGAGCTTCGTCGCCGACGCCTCCCACGAGCTCAAGACGCCCATCACCGCGGTCGAGGGGCACTCCCGCATCGTCGTCCGGGCGATCGACCGATCGGATCTGCCGCAGGCGCGCGAGTCGGCCGAGATCGTGCTGCGCGAGTCACGGCGCCTGGCCGTGATGCTCGGCGAGCTGCTGGCGCTCGCCGAGGCGGGGTCGGCGTCGCCGCAGCCCCCCCGGCCCGTCCGCCTGGACCTCGCGGTCGTCGAGGCATGCAGCGAGATGAGCGCGCTCGAACCCGATCGTCGTCTCGAGCGGGAGCTGTCGCCGGCGATCGTCCTGGGCGAGCACGGGCGCCTTCGCGAGCTGGCCCTCATCCTCATCGACAACGCCGTCAAGTACAGCCCCGCGGACGCCCCGGTGACGGTCGCCGTGAGCGATGGCCCGCCCCGGCTGACCGTCCGCGACCGGGGCCCGGGCATGCCTCCGGACGAGGCGGCGCGCGCCTTCGACCGCTTCTTCCGCGGAGCCGCCGCCTCGGGGAGGCCGGGGAGCGGCCTCGGCCTGCCGATCGCGCGCGCCGTCTGCGACCGCGTCGGCGCGACGATCCGCCTCGAGCCGGCCCCGGGCGGAGGCACCCTGGCCGTCGTCACCTTTCCGGAGCGGTGACCGGGGGCGGCGAGCGGCGCGAGCAACCGCTCCACGCCGCCGGACGTCGCTCAGATCACCGAAACGACGTGACCGTCGCCGCCGTCGCCACGAGACGAGGGGCGGAGGTCACCCCCGGTAGTCGTAGATCGACGCGAACCCGAGCAGGCGCTCGACGGAGACCGGCTGCAGGCCGCGTGCGCGCAGACCGTCGAGGACCTGGCGGGTGGCGGCGACCGTCTGCGAGCGTGGACCGCCGCCGTCGTGCATCAGGATGATGTCTCCCGCGCGGGCGGTGAGCGCGACTCGGGCGATGCGATCCGCCCCCGGCAGCCTCCAGTCGTTCGTGTCGATGCTCCAGAGGATCGAGCGCATCCCCAGGGAGCGCACGTCGGCATCGAGCAGGGCGCTCCGGGCCCCGTAGGGCGGCCGAAAGGTGCACGGCGTGAAACCGCTTGCATCGCGGATCGCCCGCTGGGCGCGCGCGATGTTGTCCGCGCCCGGAAGGAGCGCGTGATCCGACGAGTGGTTGCCGATCACGTGGCCCTCGCGCAGCACCCGGTGGACGACCGCACGCTGTGACGAGACAGCGCCGCCGAGCATGTAGAAGGTGGCCTGCGCGTGGGCGGCCGCAAGCAGATCGAGGATCTGCGGCGTGTATCGACTCGGCCCGTCGTCGTATGAGAGGCCGACCAGGCGAGTGTCCCGCGGCCCCTCGCGGACCGACGTGGCCCCGCGCGGGGCGCAGCCGACCAGCCGCCAGGCGCGCCAGACGAGCCTCGCCGGACTCGACGCCCCCGACCCGGCCCGGTCGGCGCGACCGCGGATGCTCGTCGTCATGGTCAGGGAGGCTCCGGCGTGCAGCCCGAGCAGGCGCTCCGATACGGAGACGCTGACGGCGCGCGGACCGACGCGCTCCACCGGAACCCGCGGCAGGCTGCTGACGACGCCGGCCACACGGACCCTGACGCTCTTGGTGCGACCGCCGATCACACACACGCTGCGCGCTGCGGGGCGGCCTCCGACGGAGATCTCCACGCATGCAACGCTCCCGCGCGGAAGCGGCATCGCGGCACGGGCGCGGAGAACGAGCCGGATCTCGGGTCCGTGCTGCTGCGCCACCGGCGGCGGGAGGGTCGGCGACGCGCCCGCAGCCGAAGACGCTCCGGCATGCGCGGCGACCCAGAGCATGCCGGCGAGCCCGGTGAGAAGAGCAACCCGCCACGAACGCGTTATCGGTCTCATGGCGACAGACTCTCAGTTCGCGCGGACGCAGAGGGGGTCGATGGGTCCGGGGCAGGCTCCGACCGACGGCCTGACCGACCGGGGGGCTCCGAAGCGGCCATCGGCGGGCCTCACGGGCCGGCGATCGCTCACTCCTCGCAGGCGATCCCGTCGTGGTCGACGTCGAGGTGATCGACGTCGGTCCCGACCACCCGGAAGTTGCGGTCGGCGATCTCGTTGCAGTCGACGTCCGGCGGATAGACCGGGATACAGGCTCCGGCGTAGTTCGGATCGCAGCCGGGTGCCCTCGGCGCCGCCGGGGCGGGCGCCGGGGTCGACCGTGCGCTCGGGTCCGGCCTGGTGGTGTTGCCGTTGCACGGTGGCCCCCAGAGGCCGGTCTTCGCCTTCCGCGCCCGGCTCTGCGCCCGCAGGAATGCGTCGGTGTACCCGAACCTCACCCCGCCGTACACGTAGACCTTGGCCCGGCCGGTCCTCACGAGCGTGAAGTTGACCGATCCCCGGGCCCCCGCGCGTCCGGGCGTGAACACGTAGGCCAGCAGGCGCGCATAGCGGTCGCGGGTGTGCTGGGTGGGATCGGTCACCAGCCGCACCCTCTGCCCGATCGGCAGGAGACGCGTGGTCATGGCGCTGGCGGCCGGCCCGAAGCACTGGACCGGCGTGGACGGGTGCACCGTCTCGGGCGTGTCGATCCCGATCAGACGCACCGGCGTCTCGAATCCACGCGACACGACCTTGATCGTGTCGCCGTCCACCACGTCCGAGACGGTCCCATCGAGGGTCGTGGCCCTCGGGTGATGCGCGGTGGCTCCACCGGCCGAGCACGCCCACGCGAGGGTGAGCGCCACCACCGTGACCATGATCCCGCGGCCCAGCCTGCGATTGAGCGCCATGTCGGCACCTCCGGGAACGGCGGCGGCCTCAGGCAGCCACCGTTACCCAATTGCGCCGAGCACCCGCAGCCTCCTCCCCTACTGCCGGGGAGAGTGCTCGTGAACCGGGAAGACCGTGATCTGCCCTGCGCTCAGCGGCCGCAGGCCGGCGCGGGCGAACTGCGTGCGCAGCAGATCTCCACCGTAGAACCGATCCGCGGCCTCCTCGGATTCCCAGAGGTCGAAGAGCCGGATGCCGCCGGGTGTCGTGACACAGGTGTGATGGATCAGGCCGACCGCCGCCCCCTCCGGCGCCTCCTCGGCCAGAGCCCCGTTGACGCGCTCGTACGCGCCGACCAGTTCGGCGACATCGCCCTCGAAGTCGACGATGTAGAGGCTGACCATCTCGCCTCCTCCCAGGCGGTGACCGTCCGCCCATCGTATTCGTCCGAGCGCCCTCTGGCGAACGGTGAAACTTGCGATGTAAGGTTCAGGGGCATGGTCGAGAACACGCACGTGCCCTTCGTCCTGACCCTGGACCCCGCAAGTCGGCTCCGCTTCGTCTGGTCCCAGGCGATCGGTGAGGGAGCCGTCTACGACCGCGTGTCCGGCGAGTTGATCGCGGAGGTCGACGAGGGCGAGCAGATCTGCGCCGCGGAGTGGAGCGTCCTCCACGACGACGGGGTCCTCTCGTCGTTCACGGCGCCTCCGGACCGCGTCACGGAGCCGATCACCGCGGTGCTGCGGTGGATCGGCAACAGCCCGTGGTCACAGCTCGCCGAACGGGGACTTCACCGCCGCGACGACTGACGGCCGGCGCCCGGCGCGCCGTTCAGGCCGGTGAGCCGCGCCGGGGCACGGATGCCCACGAGCCCTGCCGCGCGATCGATCGTCCGCACGATCCACTCCCCCACCGGCGCCAGGGGCCGGGCGCAGATCGCGCCGACCACGAGCCCGATGATCGCGCCGACGGCGACGTCGCCAGGGTAGTGGGCGCCCACGTAGACCCGTGCGACGCAGAGCAGGGCGGTCAGCCCCAGAGCGACCGCTCCGAGCCTGCGATGGAAGAGGAACAGGACACCGGCGATCGCCGCGGCGGCGGCGGCATGGTCGCTGGGGAACGAGCCGTCGGCGCTGCGCGCGACGAGCGTGTGGACCGTCGCGGGGTGCGCGACGAATGGGCGCGGGCGCTCCCACACGAGCAGAATCGCCTGGTTGACGAGCAGGGCGGCCCCCGCCGCGAGCAGCGCGGTCAGCGCGCCCCGGCGCTCCTCGGGCCGGTCGATGATCCAGCCGACGGCGAACCAGACCACGATGATCCCGGCGAAGACCGGGACGGCCCAGTTGGCCACGTCGGTCATCAGCGTGTCCCAGAAGGGGTGCCCTCCGGCGGGCCCGTTGATCACGTGCTCGAGGCGGTAGTCCATGAGCTACTCCGCCCCGCCGACGGTCGTCGCGAGGAGCGTGATGTCCCCGACGTCGAGGGTCACCTCGGGGACCCTGGTGAGCATGCGGCGCGCGGTGGGACTCATTCGACCATCCTGGGTGAGAGCGGGACGGCGCCCCGCGGTCGGTCACATGGCACCAAACTCACCTGGCAGGACGATGAGAGGCCGAGGGGGCGACCTCGACCCTCCTCAGCCGGCTCTCATCGAAGCGGCGTACAATTCCGGGGGCGGGCGCGCGAGGCCGAGGGGGGCGCATGCGGATCCTCGTCGTCGAGGACGAGTCGAAGATGGCGGGGCTGCTCCAGCGCGGACTGACCGCCGAGGGCATGGCCACCGACGTCGCCCACACGGGCGAGGACGCGTTGTGGATGACCGGCGCGACGCGCTACGACGCGGTGATCCTGGATGTCTCGCTGCCGGGACTCGACGGTGTGGAGACGTGCCGGCGCATGCGCGCGGAGGGGATCTGGGTGCCGGTTCTGATGCTCACGGCCCGCGACGGCATCGAGGACCGGGTCGCCGGTCTCGACAGCGGGGCGGATGACTACCTGCTCAAGCCCTTCGCCTTCACGGAGCTGCTCGCCCGCCTGCGCGCGGTCGTACGGCGCCGGCCCGCGGAGCGCCCGACCGTGATTCAGGTCGGCGACCTCACCCTCGATCCCGCGACGCGCGCGGTGGCGCGCGACAGCAGCCCGATCACCCTCTCGTCGCGGGAGTTCTCGTTGCTCGAGGCGTTCATGCGGAGCCCCGGACGGGTGCTGTCGCGGTTCGATCTGCTCGAGAGCGTCTGGGAAGGCGGCTACGAGAACCGCTCGAACGTGGTCGAGGTGTACGTGCGCTACCTGCGCGAGAAGATCGATCGCCCCTTCGGCGTCGAGTCGATCGAGACGGTGCGCGGCGCGGGCTACCTCCTGCGCGCGGACGGCGGATGCTCAACCGACTCCCGATAAGGGTTCGCCTCACCCTGGCGTTCGCCGTGGTGATGACCGTCGTGCTCGTCGCCGGCGCCCTCTTCATCCGGATCAGCCTGCGCGACGGCCTGGACCAGTCGATCCGTCAGGCGCTGCGCTCCCGCGCCGTCGACGTGAGCGCCCTCGCCCGGGACGGCGACGCCCTGCGCCCCGAGGCCGGCCGTAGCGCGCTGACCGAGGGGGGCGCGACCTTCGCCCAGGTCCTCAGCCCGACGGGAGCGATCCTCGACGCCACCCCCCTCCTGCGCTCGAGCCGGCTGCTCACACCCGCGCAGGTCGCCGCCGCGCAGAAGGGTCCCCTCTTCGTCAACGTCTCGGGGGTCCCGGGTCTGAACGAGCCCACGCGACTGCTCGCCGTCCCGGCCGGCGGGGACGTGCCGGGCGCGGTGGTGGTGGTGGGCACCGGGCTGGGCAACCGCAACGACGCGATCGGTGATCTCACCACCTTCCTGCTGATCGCCGGCCCGATCGCGTTGATCCTCGCGTCGGCGGCGGGCTACGGCGTGGCGTCGGCGGCCTTGCGGCCGGTGGAGGAGATGCGCACCCGGGCGGAACGGATCTCGGGCTCCGGACAGGGCGACCGCCTTCCCCTGGCGGCGGCCGACGACGAGATCCGCCGGCTCGGCCTGACCCTCAACCAGCTGCTCGAGCGCACCGACGCCGCCCTGGCGCACGAGCGGGCCTTCGTCGCCGACGCCAGCCACGAGCTCCGCACCCCCCTCGCGATCCTCAAGACCGAGCTGGAGCTGGCCCTGCGCGGCGATCATTCCGTCCACGAGCTGCGGGAGGCCGTCGCGTCCGCCGGCGAGGAGACCGACCGCCTGGTGAGGCTCGCGGAGGACCTGCTGGTGATCGCCCGCTCGGATCAGGGAGGCCTGCCGATGCGGACGGAGCCCCTGCCGGCCGACGGGTTGCTCGAGACCGTCGCGGCCCGGTTCGCGTCGCGTGCCGAGGCCTCGGGCCGGACGCTCTCGAGCGAGGGCGGCGAGGGCCTGGAGGTGTGGGCCGATCGGGCGCGGATCGAGCAGGCCCTCGCCAATCTCGTCGAGAATGCCCTCAGCCACGGCGGCGGCCCCGTGCGCCTGGTGGCCCGCGCCGGGGACGGCGCGGCGGAGCTGCACGTGATGGACGCGGGGCCCGGGCTCGATCCCGAGTTCCGCCCGCAGGCATTCGATCGTTTCGCGCGGGCCGATGTCGCGCGGGCCCGTGGGGGCTCGGGTCTCGGCCTCGCCATCGTCCGCGCCGTCGCCCGGGCGCACGGGGGCGAGGCCCACATCGACAACCTGCCCGCCGGCGGCGTCGACGCCTGGATCTCGCTGCCCACGGGCAGCACGGCATCCGACCGCGGGGGGCGGGTCACCGGGGCGCCGGCCCCCTAGGCGGCGGCCTCGCCGAGCCGCAGCCATGTGCTGCGCCGGAGCCGGTGGGCTCCCAGGGCCACGAGCGAGATGGAGCCGGCGACCATGTCCACCAGGCCGATCGCCACCTGCATGCCGATCGCGAAGGCGAGGATGGCGTCGCTCGAGGCGATCGCCGCGAGGGCGACGACCATCAGCCCCTGCTGCGCGCCCGCCCCGTTGGGTGACAGGGGCAGCAACGACGAGAGCATCTGGACGACGAGCACCAGCAGCACGGTCGCCGGGTCTGCGCTGAGGCCGAACGCTCCGAGGAAGGCCCAGATGCACGCGAGGCGCAGCCCCCAGGCCAGGCTGTGCCAGCCGGTCGCCGCGGCCAGAGCGCGCGGATCATGCAGGATGGCGGCGCCCTCGCGCAGCCGGGCGGCGACCCGTCGGGCCCACGCGCGGACCGACGGCATCAGGGCCACGGTGAGGGCGAGGGCGAGCGCGGCGGCCGCGACGCCCACGATCAGCACGACCGGGAGCCGCGACACCGAGGGCGGGGCGAAGGAGGCCTGACCGACGACGCCCGGCAGCACACCGGAGACGGCGGCGATCGCCAGGAGCGCCAGCATCGGCACGACGCCGAGGGCGGACTCCACGAGCATCGTGCCCGCGAGGGTCTCGTAGGTCGCACCCGCGATGCGCCCACGCATGAGCGCGGCGCGCGCCAGCAATCCGGCCCGGGCGGGGAACACGGCGTTGATGCCGGCGCCCGCCGCGTAGGCGGCCATGACCTCACGCCGCCGCAGGAGCGCGGCGGGATAGGTGCTGCGCAGGATGCATCGCCACACTCGGCTCAGCGCCCCGAGCTTTGCGAGCTGACACGCGAGCCCGAGCGAGAGAAGGCCGATGTTGACGTGCGAGAAACGCGCGAGGATGGGCGCGAGGGCTTCGGCGGGGCCGGCGATCTCGAACACACGACCCACGGTAGACGGACCGCATGGGCAGAGCATGAGAGGGCCATCTCACGGTCCTGTCATCCGCGCGCGACGCGCGGTGGGGTGATCGTGAGGATCGCCGACGTCGCTCCGCGGGACGGGGGCGGCGCCGGCGTGGATCTCGGCGGCGGCCCGGGGCCGCCTACCCGCGGCGCTTGCGTCGCCGCACGTCGGCCCGCGCCCGCTCGCCGCGCAGCACCAGGTCGATCACCGCGCGGGCGGCCGCGTCGTTGGTCTCGCCCTCGGCCGCCACCGCCATTCCCCGCCCGCCGAGGATCAGGGTGCAGCGCCGCCCGCCGTCCGGCGCCGGGCCGAACCGATACCGGTAGCCCGAGTGGTAGAGCGAGACCAGCCGGGCGAGGACGTCAGACGAGAGCTCCCGGAGGATCCTCGCGTTCGGGTCCTCGGTCTCCCTCATCGCCCCACGGCCCTGACCCGCGGAGTCCGCAGCCCGAGCGCGGCAACGCCCCGCGCGACCGGGAGCCACCCTCGTCGACGCCACATGGTCGGACGCTATCCCACCGGATCATCGGCGCGCCGGAACGGCCGCTAGTGGGGCGAACCCGTCTTGGCGCCCGTGGAGTCCGACGAGCACCACGCGCCTGATCGGGCGGCGGCGGCCTCGTGGAGCTGGGAGCCGGTGCGCGGCAGCAGGGCCGCGAGCACCAGGCCGGGGAGCAGCGGGAACCAGAAGGCGAACACCCGGTGGGCCACGACTCCCAGGAGGGCCTGCCCGAGGGGCACGCCGGTCGCGGTGAGCGCGAAGGTCGTCGCCGCATCCACGCCGCCGGTCGCGATGAACGGCAGCGGGAGCGCTCCCGCGACATAGCCCGTCGCGTACGCGATGACCAGTGCGGGGAGCCCGATGTCGACGCCCACGGCGCGCAATCCGCCCCACAGGCTGACGATGTCGGCCGCCCAGTAGAGGAGGCCCCACGGACCCATCGCCCTGCCCTCGTGCGTGGCGAGTGCCCGGCGCACCCACCAGGCGGCCGACACGCCGACCGCGAGGCCGCGGCGCGCCCATCCGCCCTCGTCCCGGCTCCACCCGGCGACGCGCGGTGTCTCGGTGAACCAGCGCGCGGCGAACAGCAGCACGGGTATCGCGATCAGCCAGCTGAGGGTCATCCCGAGAGGCGCCGCACCCGTCACCAGGGCGGCCACCGCGCCGACGAAGCCGATGACGGCGAACACCAGGTAGACGTAGGCGTTGAGGCCGATCAGCCGCACCAGGGCCTCGCGCGTGCCGAACCGGAGTTGTCGCATCGCCCAATAGATCACGGCGAGCCCGGCCACCCCGGCCGTGGCGATCAACTGGGTCAGGGCGAAGCTCGCCAGCACGACCCGCAGCGACAGCCACGTACCGATCCGCGGCCCGCCCTCGACGGAGGTGGCCCCGCGCAGCACCCCCGCATAGCCCACGAACACGGCCCCCTGCGCGGCGGCGCACAACGCGAGCCACTGGGGGTCGGCCTGGCGCAGGGTGCGCGACAGGCTCGAGAATCCTGCGGCGCGGCCGATCAGCAGCACCACCCCGGCGCCCACCACCAGCGCGAGGCTCGCTCCGAGCACGGCCCGCCGCCAGTCCAGGCGGGGGTGCGCCTCGCGTTGCTCGGTCACCGGGTCAGCACCCGTGCCATGGCGCCGAGGAGCGCGCCGGCGGGCACGTCCAGGGCGTAGTGGTTGCCGGTCGCGAGGACGACGAGGGAGACGAGTGCCGGGTACGCGGTCCAGGCGACGCGCCCCCAGGGCGTCCTGGCCCGGCGCGCGAGCCCCAGCCCGCTGACGACGGCGAACGCCACGTGATGGCTCGGCATCGCCGCGATCGGGTTGTAGAAGCGCAGCGGAAAGGGGTGCTCGATGTCGATCCCCTTGGCGGCCATCGTGTCGATGACGTAGTCCGAGCGGCTGCGCGGCGGTGCCATCGGAAGCGCCAGGAACACCGGCAGGGCGCCCAGGAACGCCACGACCGCCGCCCGCCGTTCGCGGGTGTAGCCGGCGTCGCCGCGCCTCTGGAGGACGACCAGCCAGCCCACGCTCAGCCCGATGTTGGCCGCGGCGTACCCGGCGTGCAGCGCGTGGATGAGGCCCGGGGCGCGCAGGGCGGCGCGCTGGACGGCGGGCTCGAGATCGATCCCGAGCCGCCTCTCGAGCGCGATCATCCGGTCGGCGTTGCGGCGCGCGCGACGTCGCCCCGCGGGGGTGAGCACCGCCCGCCGCACAGCCATGTAGACGCCGTATGCGCCGAGGCCGAGGGCCGCCTCGCACAGACCCGAGCGATGCGGGCTCATCGCGGTGGCTCCCGGGTCGCCTCCCAGCGAATCCGGTGTGACGCGGCCCACTGCTCCGGCTGCGCCCGGATCACCTCGCTCCAGCGGTCGGCGAGGATCTGCAGCACGCGGTGCTCGCCGGCGTCGCCCTCGGCGCGGGGCGGCGCGGGGACGGCGGGGTCGATCACCACCCGCCAGCGCCGGGGGCCCTCGGGAAGCACGTGGAAGCAGACGATCGGGGCGCCGGTCAGGCGGGCCAGCGCCACCATTCCGCCCGGCAGGTGGGCGCGGCCGTCGAGAAAGCGGACGACGAATGTGCGCACCTCCTGGCCCGCCTCGTCGTCGCCGAGCATCAGCAGCGTTTCGCCGCGGCGCAGCACGCGGGCCGCGCGGAGCGTCGGCTCGCTGCGATACATCACGCTCATCCCCGCGAGCCCGCGTTTGTTGTCGATCGCCCACGCCAGCCAGTCGTCGGCGACGATCACGGTGACCGGCAGTCGGAGCAGCTTCCCGGGCACCGCCGTCGCCACCTCCCAGCCGGCGATGTGGATGCCGGCAAGGATGATCCCCCGGCCCTCCTCCATCGCGCCGTCGATGTGCTCACGGCCGTGCACGGCCACGGTCCGGAGGAACTCCTCCTGGCGGCCGAGGGCCCACAGCAGATCGGCCGAGCGGTGCGCCTCGTTGACCATCTCGCGGCGCACGAGGCGGCGGACCTCGGGGGAGTCGGCCGGGAGGCCGACTGCGTGCGCGAGGTTGGCCGCCAGGGCACGCCGCTTGCCGGCGCGGGCGGCCCACTCGCACGTGCCACCGACGCGGGCGAGCCCATGCGCCAGCCCCGACGGCATGCGGCTCCCGGCCCAGGAGGCACCGTCGATCACGCGCCCCAGCACCCGGGCGGCGACCGGACCGCGGGCGAACGGAGCCTCCGGGCGGGGAGCGCCGTCGGGGGCGAGCGCGAGCGCGTCCCACCGCCGCCGGAGCCGTTCGCGGGCGATCACGGCCCGGCTCCCGTCCCGGAGACGGCCAGCCGGGCCGCGCGGATGCCGCTGCGCACCGCGCCCTCCATCGTCGCCGGCCAGCCGGTGTCGGTCCACGCCCCGGCCAGCACGACGCCCTCCGCCGACGTGAGCGGGCCCGGTCGCCGCGCGGCCTGCCCCGGGGCCGCGGAGAAGGTCGCCTCGGGCTCCTTGACCACCGTCGCCCGCTGCACCTGGGCGGCACGCGCCCGCGGGAAGAGGCTCTCCAGCTCCCGGGTGAAGCGGGCGACGAGCTCGGTCTTGGGCGCGAGGATCTCATCCCGCGCCCCGCTCACCGAAACGGCCAGGTGCTGCCCCGGTCCGGGGAGCCCGGACATCGCGGTGCGGTTGAACACCCACTGCGCGGGGCTGTCGAGCACGGCGACGAAGGGCTCGTCCATGACCGCGCGGTCGTACCAGAGGTGCACGTTCAGGATGGGTGAGGCGCCGAGGCCCGGATCCTCGGCGAGGGCCTCGGGGGCGACCTCCCGGACGCGCGAGGGCGGCAGCGCGAGCACGACCCGGTCGGCCGGCAGGCGCGAGCCGTCGCTCAGCCGCACGCCGTCCGCTCCGGCCTCCACGACTCCGACACCGCAGAGCACCCGCCCGCCGCGCGAGGCGATCAGCTCGCGCGCCGCCGGGTCGACCAGGCGCGTCAGCCCGACGGTCAACCATCCGATCGCGGAGCCCGTGCGGGTCCGCAGGAAACCCTCGCGGAACACGAACGCGGCCAGGGCGGCCGACACGCGGTCGCTGCGATCGTTGCACGTGGGGAGCACGATGAGGTCCCAGAAGCGCGCGACCGCCCCGGGCCCCTGTCCGTGCTCGGCCAGCCAGTCGGCGAACGAACGGGTGTCGAGGCGGACCCGGGCCTGCTCGCGCAGGGCGCCCAGGGCGAGGAGGGCCCGCAGGGCGGCGGCCTTCTCGCGCGCGCTCAGGTGAGGGTAGGCCGCGAACGAGGGGCCGAGGTGTCCGGGGGCCGGCACCCGCGCGGCGCGCAGCGCCCCCGTGCGCCCGGCGCGATCGCGGACGGCGACCTCCAGCGCGGGCTGCAGCGTGGTCAGCGCGGACGTCCCCAGCAGGCGGAGCAGCGCGATGTAGGCCGTACAGCAGCCGAGGAAGACGTGCTGGCCGTTGTCGACCTCGACCCCGGCATCCTGGTCGTGAAAGCTGAAGGCCTTGCCCCCGAGGAAGGGGCGGCGCTCGACCAGCGTGACGTCGGCCCCCGACTGGGAGGCCTCACAGGCCGCGGCGACGCCGGCCAGACCGCCGCCGCAGACCACGACGCGCAGCCGCGTCAGCGGGTCACCCCGCCCCCGGCGCCCACGGGCCGGGGCTCATCGCGTGGCGAGGCTGGCGAGCGTCTCGTGCCCCATCACGCTCAGCTTGCGCCCGGTCGAGAGCGCCACCCGCTCGCCGAACACGTCGTAGTCGCGCGACTCGATGCTGGTCAGGATCTCGCGGTACAGCCCGGCGAGGATCGCGACGCACATGCGCGCCCGCCGATCGAGCAGCGGCAGCAGCTGCTCGCCGCGGGCGAAGTACCGCCGCGCGCGCGCGCCCTGCGTCGCCATCAGCGCCTGGAAGCGCTCGCTGCTCAGCCCCTCGAGCACCTCCTTCTCGCTCACGCCATGGGCGCGCAGCTCGTCCTGAGGCAGATAGATGCGGCCGCGGCCGGCGTCCTCGGCGACGTCGCGCATGATGTTGACCAGCTGCAGCGCCACGCCCAGATCGCGCGCGTGCCGCGGCGCGGCGACGTCGGTGAAGCCGAAGACATGAAGGCTCACCAGGCCCACGGCCCCGGCCACGCGGTCGCAATACTCCTCCAGCGCGGCGAAGTCCGGGTACCGGGCCACCTGCAGGTCCCACTCCACGCCCTCCAGCAGGTGCTCGAGGTGCGTGCGCGGGATCGCGAATCGCCGGACGGCGTCGGACAGCGCGACGAGCACCGGGTCGTCGGCGGGCGGATCGCCCGCGTAGCAGCGCGCCAGCTCCTCCCTGCGGCGGTCGAGCGCGACCAGCTTCTCGTCGAGTGGCTCGTCGCCGTCCACGCTGTCGTCGCAGCGGCGGCTGAACGCGTACGCAGCGTAGATGGCCTCCCGGCGCTGCGCGGGCAGGAGGACGAACCCGTAGTAGAAGTTGCGCGCCTCCCGCCGAGTGATCTCGCGACAGGCCTGATACGCCTCTGCGGTGCTCATGTCTGCCTCCTCAAGAGTGCCAGGAGTACGGATCCTGCGATGCGGGCGCGCCCTACGCGCCCGGGGGCCGGCCGGCGCCAGAGGGTGTCGTGGCCCTGGCGGGCGATCGCGTCGCACACCGCCCTGCCGCCGGCGGTGAACATCCGGATGTCGATGGCGACCGCGGGGGGCACGACGCGGGCGAGGGGCGCCCCGCGATCGAGCCAGTCGCGGGCGCGATCGACCTCGAACGCGACCAGTTCCCGCAGCGCCGGGGTCGCGCGCGGGCGCGCGAGATCGCTCGCCCCCACCCCGAAGCGCTCCATGTCCTCGAGGGGCAGGTACACGCGACCGCGCTCGCGCAGATCGCGGCCGATGTCCTGCCAGAAGTTCGCCAGCTGGAGGCCGATGCAGGTCGCGTCGCTCATCTGGGTCCGCCAGGAGTCGCGATACCCGAGGACTCCGAGGACCATGCGGCCGACCGGCGTGGCGGAGTGCTCGCAGTACTCGAGCAGGTCCGCGTACGTCGCCCAGCGATCGGTCTGCTGATCCATGACGTTGGCGTGGATCAGCCGCAGGAACGGGTCGGCCGGCAGGTCGTGGCGGGCGATCGTCCGGGCGAGCGCGCGCAGCCGCGGGTCGCGCGGGGCGCCCCCGAAGCAGCGAAGCGTGTCCTCGCGCCAGGCGGCGAGCCGCTCGAGGCGCCGCGAACGCTCCCCCTCGTCGCCCAGATCATCGGTCGCCCGGCAGAAGGCGTACAGGGCGTGCATGTCGGCGCGCGCCGCGGACGGCAGCAGCCAGAAGGCGACGGGGAAGTTCTCGTCGTGGCCGCGCGCCGCCCGCGAAGCCGCCAGGCGGTCCCGGCGCTGCCCCGCCGTGGTCGAGGTGCTCATGCCGCCTCCTCCGAGGCCCGCGCGACCCAGCGCGCCAGGGCGGTGACCGGGAAGACGTTGCGGTAGATGTCGTAGCGGATCATGAAATCCGCGGGGAAGCCCGTTCCCGTGTACGCCCTCTCCTCCCAGGTCCCGTCGCTCCGCTGGCTCTCCGCCAGGTGCCGGACGCCGCGGGCGATCGCCGGATGCCCCGGGTCGGCCGCGAGCAGCGCCAGCAGAGCCCAGGCCGTCTGGGAGGCGGTGGAGGGGCCCCGTCCGACCCATGCCGGGTCGCGATAGCTCTCGACCCGCTCGCCCCAACCCCCGTCGGGGTTCTGCCGGTCGGCCAGCCAGGCGACCGCCCGGCGGGCCGGCGCAGCGCCCATGTCCTCGCCGGCCGCGGCAAGGGCGGGCACCACCGCGCCCGTGCCGTAGATGTGGTTGACGCCCCAGCGGCCCCACCACGATCCGTCCTCGCGCTGCTCGGCGAGCAGGTACGCCACCCCCCGGCGCACGGCCGGATGGCCCGCGGGGATTCCGCAGTGGATCAGCGCCTCGATCACGTGGGCGGTCACGTCCTCGGTGGGAGGGTCGATGACCTCGCCGAAATCGCACACCGGGAGCTGGGTCATGACGCGACGGTCGTTGTCAACGTCGAAGGCCCCCCAACCGCCGTTGCGACTCTGCATGGCCAGCAGCCAGTCGACGCCGCGCCGAATCGCGGGATGCCGGCCCGACAGTCCCGCGCGCAGCAGCGCCAGCAGCACCTCCGCCGTGTCGTCCGTATCGGGGTACCAGACGTTGTCGAACTCGAAGGACCAGCCACCCGGGCGGCCCCTGCGCGGGATCTCCCACCAGTCGCCGAACCGGTCCACCTCCTTGGCGAGCAGCCAGTCGGCCGCCCGCCTCAGAGCAGGGTGATCGGCGGGCAGGCCGGCGTCGCCGAGGGCGACCGCCGCCAGAGCGGTGTCCCAGATCGGAGACAGGCAGGCCTGCACCCTCAGCCGGTCTCCGTCCTCGACCCGGAACGTGCCGTCGAAGCCCGCCAGGCCCTTGGCGATCACGGGGTGGTCGAGCGGGTAACCGAGCGCGTTGAGGGCGATGATCGAGTAGATCCAGGGCGGCTGGATGCCGCCCCACGAGCCGTCCGCCTCCTGGCGATCGCAGATCCAGCGGGCGATCCGGGCCTCGGAGCGGGCGCGCAGGCGACGCAGCGGGCGGCGGTTGTACCACCGCGCGAGCGGCATCGCGCGCCGGAACCACGGCGTCCAGCGTCCGGCGGCCTTGGCGCTCGGGGCGGGCCCGCTCCCGGGCGCCCCGGCGAAGAGCTCCTCCAGCCCCACGGCCTGCGGGTAGGTCGGATGCCGTGAGAGGACGACCATCAGGGCCACGAACGTCCCCCGCGCCCAGCAGGCGAAGCGATAGGGCGACAGGGGCGCCTTCGGAGGCAGCAGGATCATCTCCGGGGGGATGACCGGCAGCGCCGACCAGGGGTAGCGGCCCTGCACGGCGAGCCAGAGCTTGGTGAAGAAGCGGGCGTGATCGGCGCCCCCCCGCGACAGCACCAGCTCGCGCGCGCGTGCGAGGGCAGGATCGTCGGCCGGGGCGCCGGTGAGTCGCAGCGCGTAGTACGCCTCGACCGTGGTCGAGAGATCGGAGGGCCCGTCGTACCAGAGCGGCCAGCCCCCATCGGGGCTCTGACCGGCCCTCAGCTCGTTGGCCAGCCGGCGCAGGTCGTCGTCGCGCGCGATCCCGAGCATGGTGACCAGGAACACGTGCTCGGCCACGATGGTGGCGTTGGAGTGGAGCTCGGCCCACCAGCAGCCCGCCGGATCCTGGTCGGCGACCAGCTGGTCGCGACCGCGCTCCATCGCGGCGCGGGCCGCCGAGAGCAGGTCGGGAGGGGCGTGGACGGGCATCAGGCGTGGACCGCCGCGCGGTGGATCTCGGGGCGCGCGGCCATGCCGGCCGCGTAGTACCACTCGGCCGCGTCGCGGAGCGCCCCCCGGACCGGCGACTGGGGCAGCTTGAGCTCTGAGACCGCGCGCGCCGCGGAGAAGTACATCGGCGAGCGCGCCATGCGGGCGCCGTCGAGCGGCGCGACGGGCTCGCGTCGCAGGATCCAGCCCTCGACCAGTTCGTCGACGGCCGCGACGCCGATGGCCGCGGCGTGCGGAATGCGCCGCTCGGGGAACGGCAGGCCGGTCTCCTCACCGAGCATCCGCATGATGCCCGCGAGTGTGACGTTGGCGTTGCCGAGGATGTACCGGCGCCCGGGCGTGCCGCGCTCCAGGGCGAGGCGGTGCCCCACGGCGACGTCGCGGACGTCGACCAGGTTGAGGCCCGTGTCGACCACGGCCACCATCCGCCCGCGCAGGAAGTCGAGCACCACGCGTCCCGTCGGCGTCGGGCGCCGGTCGCCCGGGCCGACCGGAGCGGAGGGGTTGACGATGACGGCCCACTGGCCGCCGAGGGCGGCCTCGCCCACGATGCGCTCGGCCGCGACCTTCGAGCGCTTGTAGGCGCCGATCACCTTCGACCGCCGCAGGGGGGTGCGCTCGTCGCCCACGCCGCCCCCCCGGGGAACGCCGATGGTCGACACGGACGACGTGTACACCAGGCGGGCGCCCGCGGCCGCCGCGGCGGCCACCACGTTGGCCGTCCCGCCCGCGTTGGTGTGCCAGACCTCGCGCGCCGCGCTCCGGCGCAGCGTGTAGCGGGCGGCCACGTGGAACACCGCGTCGCAGCCGCGCGCGGCGGCCGCGACGGAGGCGGCGTCGCGGACGTCGCCGGGCACGGGCTCGGCGCCGGCCGGCCACCCCTCCGCCGTCATGCTCGCCTCGCGCACCAGCGCGCGCACGGTCCAGCCGTTGGCCAGCAGGTCATCGGCCACGTGGTGCCCGATGAACCCCGTCGCGCCGGTCACGAGGGCGGTGCCGCCCATCAGGCCGTCTCCGCCAGCATCCCCTCGAGACCGCCGGCGAGCGCCCGGCCCGCCCGCGCCGCGGCCGGCCCCAACCGCACGAGCAGGGGCAGCTCGAGCGGATGGGTGATCAGGTGGGCGGCCACGCGCCCGGGGCGAAGACTCGCCCCCCCGGCCGCCATGCGCTCGAAATCGGGCAGACGATGGCGGGTGGCGTCGGTGACCGCCCGCAGGGCCAGGAAGGGCACTCCGGCGGCCCCGGCCGCGCGTGCCAGGGCGGCGCTCTCGAGGTCGACGGCCATGCCGTCCAGGCGGGCGCGGGCGTCCGGCGTGCGGGCGATGTGGCGCGCGCTCACGAGCGCCCCCCGCCGCCCCGGGGCGGCGGCGAGAAGGGCCGGGTCGGCGGCGAACTCGTCGCCGGTGACCTCGTCGACCACACGCTCCGCGGCGACCAGGTCGCCCACCCGGAGCACAGGGTCGAGGGCCCCGCAGAAACCGACGGCCAGAAGCGCGCGCGGGCGCCCCGCCGCGATCGCCGTGCCGGCCCGGGCCGCCGCCGCGGCGCCCATGCCGCCGAGGCGCAGCACGACGCCCGGCCGCTCCAGCCGTCGCAGCGCCCGGCGCTCGGCGGGCACGGCGCAGACGAGGACGAAGGGCGTGGGCTCAACCGCGTGCGAGCGCGACCAGATCCTTGGGTCGGCCGAGGGCCTCGATGATCGTGCTGGCCTCGTACCCGCAGTGCATCTTGCAGTTGGCGCAGCGCGGATCGCGACCGGTCCCGTAGGCCTCCCAGTCCGTGCCCTCGTAGAGCTCCTGCAGGCTCGAGACGTGCGCGTCGGCCAGCAGGTAGCAGGGGCTCCGCCAGCCCTCGACGGTGTACGTCGGCATCGACCACGCCGAGCAGCGGTACTCGCGCTTGCCCTGGAGGAACTCGTGGAACAGGGGGTTGTTGTAGAAGGGCACATCCAGGCCGTCGCATCGCTCGTGCACCTCCGTGTAGAGCGCCTCCGCCTCCGAGGCGGCGAGGAACTGCTCGCGGTCGTGGGTCACGGACTCGTAGTCGAAGCCGGGCGAGGTGATGCACCCCTCCACGCCCATGTCGCGCAAGAATGTGAAGAGCTCGACGTATTCCTCGGCCGGCACGCCGCGGAAGATCGTCGTGTTGGTGCACACGCGATAGCCGCGCGAGATGGCCTCGCGCATGTGCGCGGTCGCCGTGACGAAGACGCCCTCGCGCGCGACGGCCCTGTCGTGCACCGCCTCCATCCCGTCGATGTGGACCACGAAGGCGAATCGGTCCGAGGGCGGGATGCGCCCGAACGCGCGCTCCATCAGCAGCCCGTTGGTGCAGAGGTAGACGAACCGGCCCTGGGCCGTGATGCCGTTGACGATCTCGTCGATCTGCTTGTGGATGAGCGGCTCGCCGCCGGGAATGTTGACGATCGGCGCGCCGGCCTCGTCGGCCACCCTCAGGCACTCCTCGACCGTGAGCCGCTTGTCGAAGACGTGCTCGTACTCCCGAATCCGCCCGCAGCCCTCGCACGCGAGGTTGCAGAGCTCGAGAGGCTCGAGCATGAGCGTGAACGGGAAGCGCGACTCCCGCTTGATCAAGCGGTTCTTGAGCAGGTAGCCGGCCATGGCGAGTTCCAGCGAGCGTGGTCGGTTCGGCATCAAGTACTCCTAGATCGGCGAGGCCAGATTCGATGGTGGAGCGGACGCGCCATCCACGCGCGCCATGTGAGAGGTGCTCCGCAGCTCGGCGATCGAGGAGGCGCCGATGCAGAACATCGCCACTCGCATCTCGGTGACGATCCGTCGCAGCTCGTCGGCGAGGTCCGTCTCGCCCTGGACCGCGGCGCGCAGGAACGGCGCCGCGAAGGCGGCCACATCGCCGCCGAGCGCGATGCACTTGGCCGCGTCGAGGCCGCTGCGCAGCCCCCCCGACGCGATCAGCAGTCCCTCGGGAAAGCCCCGGCGGCACGCGACGAGGCTCTCGGACGTGGGGATCCCCCACTCGCGGAAGGTCGCGGCCACGCGGCGCATCACGGCATCGGTCATGCGGTGGCGCTCGACCTCGCTCCACGAGGTGCCGCCGGCGCCCGCCACGTCGAGGCCCGCGACGCCGGCGTCGGCCAGCGTGCGCGCGACGCGCTCGCTGATCCCCCACCCCACCTCCTTGACCAGCACGGGCACGTCGACCGCGACGACCACCTCGCCGATCAGGTCGACGAGCGCGGCGAAATGCGGCGTGCCCTCGGGCTGGAGCGCTTCCTGCAGGGGGTTGGCGTGCAGCACCAGCGCGTCGGCGGCGATCATCTCGACAGCACGCCGGCAGCGGCCCACGGCATCCGGCTCGCGGAGCTGGGCGGCCCCGAGGTTGGCCATCAGGGGCACGTCCGGCGCCTGCTCCCGCACCAGGAACGTCTCGGCCAGCGCGGCGTCGTCGAGCGCGGCGCGCTGCGAGCCCACGCCCATCGCCACGCCCGCCGCCTGGGCCGCGCGGGCCAGCCGCCGGTTGATCTGCGCGCCCCTCTCCACGCCGCCCGTCATGCACGAGATGACCACCGGGGCGGCGAGCTGCCGTCCCAGGAACTCCGTCGTCAGATCGACGTCCTCGAGATCGATCTCCGGGAGGGCCTGGTGCTCGAAGCGGTAGAGCTCGAGCCCGGTCGTGAGCCCGCCGAAGCCGACGTCCTCCTCCAGGGTGATCCTGATGTGGTCGGCCTTCCGGCCGGCGTGCCCGGCGTCCTGGCGCTCACTCTCCACGGGCCACCTCGCGATCAGCTCTGGCGGACATGGATGAGATCCGCGGCCGCCTGCAGATCGCCCACCGGACCGGGAATCGAGGCCAGCAGCGCGCTGGTGCGCGCGTGCGTCTCGACCGCGAGCTCACGCGCACGCTCCAGGCCGTACATGCTCACGTACGTCGCCTTGTCCTGGCGCACGTCCGACCCGACCGCCTTGCCCAGGGTCTCGGTCGAGCCGGCGACGTCGAGGATGTCGTCGACGATCTGGAACAGCAGGCCGAGCTCCCGCGCGAAGGCGCGGTACGCCAGCTCGACCTCGGGCGGCGGATCGGCCAGCGCCACGGCGCAGTGGACGGCGCAGGCGATGAGCCGTCCGGTCTTCAGCATGTGCACCCGCCGCAACGCCTCGGGCGATGTGTGCCCGGAGCCGCGCAGGTCGAGGAACTGCCCGCCCACCATCCCGTTGACGCCGCTGGCCCGGCTGAGCTCCGAGATGATCTTCACCTGCACCTCTGCGCCTCCGGCCTGGCGTTCGCACACGAGGCGCACGGCCTCCGCGAAGAGGGCGTCGCCGGCGAGGATGGCGACGTCCTCGCCGTAGACCCGGTGGCACGTGGGCTGGCCTCGCCTCAGATCATCGTCGTCCATCGCCGGAAGGTCGTCGTGGATCAGCGAGTAGGTGTGGATCAGCTCGATGGCCGCGGCCGTCGGCAGCAGGCGCTGCGGATCCTCCCCGAGCGCCTCGCAGCACGCGAGGGCAAGCACTCCCCGGATCCGCTTGCCGCCGGCCAGCAGCGAGTAGCGCATCGCGTCCACCAGGGCCTCGGTGCCCTCCGCCTCGGCCGCCTCCGAGGCATCGATCGCCGTGAAGTCGAGCATTCGCAGGTAGTCGTCGAGCAGGGACCGCAGGTGCTCGGGGAGGTTTCCGGCGCCTCCGCTGACGCTCGTCGTCACGCGGCACCCGCTCGTCCGGCGCGGCACGGCGTGGCTCGCCCGAGCCCCTCTCCGCTACGGCACCCACCGAAGGCCATCAGGTACAGACCTCCCTCGATCAACGAACGATCCCGCCATCATGCGTGCACCCTACAATCGTTCCCCGGGCGGATGCCCTTGGGGGCCGGTTACCCCTTTATGACGCCGATCATCCCCTGTGAGGTGCGCTGCGTCGAGCCCCCGCGTCGAGTCGCCCTTCACGAGTCCTCACGCTCGCGCGCTCGGCGGGCGCTACGTCCACCCGCCGAGCCGACGACCGCGTCGCCGAGGGCAGGTCAGGCGAGCTCCGCCTTGGCCTCTTTCCACCCCACGGTGAGCGCGTAGAGCACGGCGGCCTCGAGGCCGATCACCACGAGCGACCACAGCGGGTACGCGGGAAACCACGCGAACTGCATGATCAGGTTGACGGCGATCGCGGCGATCGCGAACCACCGCGCCGCCTCGTTGCCGACGAACAGCGAGAGCGCGACGATGACCAGCAGGGCGCCCCACAGAATCAGAGCCCAGCCCCAGTAGCTGTAGCTCGTGGTCACGAGAAGACCGGACTTCGTGACAAGGAAGACATCGTCGCGCACCAGCGCGGCGAGGCCCTGGATGATGTTCAGACATCCGATCATGAACATGACGACACCGGCGAAGATCACCCAGCCCGTCCAGGCCGATGATCGCTCCTGAAATGTCGTGGACACACTCCCTCCCAGCTCGTTTGATGTACAGCCGGACGTTTCGATGCCGCGCGCGGCACACCTTCATGACCGGCCTGTGAGCCCTGCGCGGTCGACGACCGCGAGGGGGCCGGAGGGGGCCCGGGGCGAGGTCTCGACGCGGCGGCCGCGCGGTGCTCGACGACGCGCTCCTCGGCGTCTCGACGTGCGTCATCGCGGCGCGCGTCTGCGGGGGTGCCGAGGTGTGGCCCCGCGCGCGTGGCGGCGGCGGGTCCGATGGTCCCGTCGCCGCCCCATGCCAGGAGCGGACGGCTCACTCGACCGGCGGCGCGCTCCTCCGGTTGGAGGCATCCGGATCCTGCCCGCCGTCCGGGCGCCGCAAACCCACCCGCTGGTCCCGCTACATCCCCTCGCCCCGGGTGATCTCGGGGGCGGTCGGGAAACTGACGCCGCGGCGCTCCAGCACGTCCTCGATGTCCGAGACGAGCCCGAACGACGCCCCCACCGCCGCGCCTCCGTGGGGGTCGGAGGCGCTCAGGATCAGCCGCCGATGCTCCTTGAGCAGCCGGGCGTCCGACAGGCTCTCGAGGTCGGTGTCCTCGGTGATGCGGCGACCGAAGAGTCCCATGGCCGCACGCTATCTCACTCCCCGGGACAGCGTCACCCGCGGGCCGTGCATACTTGGCGTCGATGCGCGACCCCTCGCACCGCGCCGGCGCCGTGCTGAGCAATGCCCGGCGGGCGACGGGCCGTACCCTGCGCATCGCCGGCGAGTTGCGCGCCGCCGCGCGCGCCCACCACGCGCCGGTGCACCGCGTGGCGCTGCGGGCCGTGCGGATGCAGCGCCGCGGTTGGTGGCTCGCCGACCTCGGCCCTCTCGGGTTGCTCGATCCGCGCACCGGCCCCGATGTCGAGCGGTGGGCGGTGTGCCCGGGCGACCTTACGCGCCTGCAGGATCGGCTCAACCCGGCCGGCGCGATCCCGACGGCCGAGGACAAGCGCCTGTTCGCGGAGGTCTGCGAACGACAGGGAATCCCCACCCCGCCGGTGCTCGCGACCCTCGCGCGCGGCGCGCATCACCCCGAGACGGTACGGACGTGGGCGCGCGTGCTGGCCGAGGTGGCGCCCGGCGAGTTCGTGGTGAAGCCGGTCGACGGACACCGCGGAATCGGGGTGAGGGTGCTGCGGCGCACGCCGCGTGGCGCCCTCGACCACGTCGGGGAGGCATCCACGTGGATGGAGCTCGCCCAGTCGCTCGCGTCCGAGTCGTGGCGGTCGTTCGTCGTGCAGCCGCGCTACCACCCGCACCACGATCTCCTCGAGCTGAGCGGCCGCGACGTGCTGCAGACGGCCCGCGTGGTCACGCTGCGCGAGCGCGACGGCCGGATCCGGATCCTGATCGCGCTGCTGCGCATCGCCGTCGGGGCCCTGCCGGTCAACTCGTTCCGGTCGGGATCGACCCGCAACGCCCTCGCGACCGTATCCCTCGAGGGCGTCACCACGGCCGCCTACCAGCTTGTCGAGAGCGGCTTCGGGATCACCCCCATGCCGGTCCACCCGGTCACCGGGGCGCCCACGGTCGGGGTGCAGCTGCCCGAGTGGGACGCCGTCCTGGAGCTCGTGGGACGCGCGGCCGAGGCGTTCGCGCCCCTGCGGGCCGTGGGCTGGGACGTGGCGGTCACCGACGCCGGCGTGGTGCTGCTGGAGGCCAACGCGTGGTGGGCGATCCTGTCGTACCCGGACGGATCCTCGCTCCGGGTGCTGGAGGACCTTCGTCAGGCCGTCGCCGAGGAGACCCGGGCCGCGGCCTGACGCAGGGCCTCGCGCACCGGCACCGAACCCCCGGCGGGATCCTGCAGCGGCGACCACCAGGCGTTGCCCTCGACGAGGACGGCGCCCTGTGCCGTCGCCGCGACGTCCCATCCCACGGCCCGCAGGGGCGCGAACGCCCGGGCGGCCTGCTCCGCCAGCGCCCGGCACCCGTCCCAGTCCGGGACCCGCGTTCCGGCGATCGGCGCTCCGGTGACCGGGTGCTCGTCAACCCACACCAGGCCGAACCCGGAGGGCGCCACCCCGACCGCCCGGTCGAGGGTGCCGTCCGACCGCACCTGGGCGTGGATGTTGCCGGTTCCGCCGGCGCGATAGCTGTCGATCGGAACGCCCCCGGTCGCGATGCGAAGCCCGGCCCAGACGACCCGGGTCGGGCCGTCGTCGAGGCGCAGGGTCACGATGCGCAGGGTCTGGAGCACGTCCAGGCCACTCAATTCGACGATCTCAGGGTGGCTGTGCAGCCAGGGCTGCACGATCATCTCCGGCCACGGCTCGTCGGCGAGCGAGCGGGCCAGGTCGCCCCATGTCCGGCGCGGTCCGCGGAAATCGGCCGCCCCCTCGGGGGTGCGTGTCATCGCCCGGACGCCGATGCCGCGCGTGCCCTCCGAGGGCTTGACGAAGAACTCCGCGGGAGCGTCGCGCGAGAGGGTGTCGGCCCAGTCGCGCACGGTCCAGTGCCGGTCGCTGGAGCGGCGCAGGTCGGCGACGATGGGCGGCGTGGGCAGGCCGCGGCGCGCGCACATCGCGGCGAAGAGGCGCTTGTCCTCGACGCTCGCCACCGCGTTCCGGGGATTGAGGCGCTCCTGCAGCGCGGTGAACTCACCCGGCCGCACGGCCCAGCCCTCGACGTCGCGACCCCCGTCGGGATCCAGCAGCCCGAGGTACGCCATGTCGCCGAGGCGCCACCCCCGCAACCTCAGCCGGGCGGCTCGCGCCGCGATCCTCGAGACGGGCGCGTCGTACTCGCGCGCCGCGTCGCGCAGACGGGCGACCACGCGGCGCGGGCGCTCGAGGCTCTGCCCCACCGACTCCGGAATCACCGCTCGCATACCGCCCCCCGGCGCCACCCCGACCCGCCGCGACGCTACACCCTGCGCCGGCCTCCCGTCGGCGACGACGCCGGGGGATCGTCCAGCACGTCCAGCGAGTTGACCCCCTCGCCGGAGAGGGGCATCAGCGAGTTGACGGCCATCCGCTGCCCGCTCAGCGAGTACGGGGACACCACGTGGTGCACGCCGACGCGCCTCAGCTTGGACTCGGAATGCGGGTCGGCGGCGCGCGCCACCAGCACGAGGTTGGGATTCAGGGTCCGCGCGCTGAGCGCGATGAACGCGTTGATCGCGTCCGAGTCGACCGCGCAGATGATGCCCCGCGCGCGATGGATGCCGGCCTCCTCGAGGATGCCGTCGTTCTGCGGATCGGCGATCAGGAAGGGCACGCCGAGCTGCTCGAGCTCCTCCCGGGAGCGGTGGTCGATCTCGATCACCACCACCTCGACCCCGCGGCCCTTGTACTCCTCCACGACGGCCCGTCCGACGCGGCCATAGCCGCAGAGCACGAAGTGCCCGCTCAATGCCTCCAATCGACGTTTCATGCGACGCCTCCTCCGGCTCCGGGCGAGGTCGCCCGACGCGACTAGGTCACTTCCGATGCCCGCGGTCAGGACCACCGCGACGAGCAATCCCACCACCAGGCTCACCGAGAACAGCTCCGCGAAGGCGCCCGACGCCTCGGTGTCGCGGAAGCCGACGCCGCCCAGCGTGAGGATCGTCCAGTAGAAGGCGTCGACCGGCGTCGCCGAGTGGACGATCACGGTGTACCCGATCGTCCCGTAGACGATCAGGCTGATCGTCAGCGCCACGGGCAACCGGAAGCGCCTGATGATCTCGCGTGTCTCCATGCACCGCCCCCCGGGCTCCTGCGCAGCTCGGTCGATCATGTCCCCGGGCCCGCGGAGGCGGATATCGCCCGAGGGCGAAACGTCACCCCTGGATGTGCGGCCCCGGGGCCACCGGGGATGAGAGGATCGTGCGATGAGCGCAACCTCCACACGCCGCCTCGCGTGGACCTCGTACGGCACCGCCGTCGGCCTGGCCCTCGGCACGGTGATCGCGCTGGCCACCGAGATCGACACCCTGGCGGCGGTGGGCGCGGCCGTCGGAGCGATCGGCGGTCTGATCATCGGGCGAGGACGGGAGCGCAGGACATGAGGGCGATCGTCATCTCCGAGTTCGGAGGCCCCGAGGTTCTCCGGGTCGCCGAGGTGCCCGATCCGCGTCCCGGCCCCGGTGAGGTGCTGCTCGAGGTCACGGCGACCGCGGTCAACCGGGCCGACCTGATGCAGCGCGAGGGCAACTACCCGCCGCCTCCGGGCGCGAGCGAGATCCCGGGCCTCGAGGCCTCGGGAATCGTGGCCGAGATCGGGCCCGGCGTCGAGGGCTGGGCCCCCGGCGATCGCGCGATGGCCCTCCTGGCCGGCGGCGGCTACGCCGAGCGCACCGTGGTCCCGGAGGGACAGCTGATGCGCGTCCCCGAGGGCCTGGACCTGGTGGCCGCGGCAGGCGTGCCCGAGGTTTTCCTCACCGCGTGGCAGTCGCTGGGGCGGCTCACCGCCCTGGCGCCCGGCGAGGTGATGCTGGTGCACGCCGCGGCCAGCGGCGTGGGCACCGCGGCGATCCAGGTGGCCCGCGAGCTCGGGGCGTCGAGCATCGGCACGGTGCGCGACGGGTCGAAGGCCGCGGCGATCGAGGCGCTCGGGGCCCACGCGATCGTGACCCCCGACGGCGCGTTCGCCGACACTGTGCGCGCGCTGACCGGCGACCGCGGAGCGGACGTGATCCTCGATCTGGTGGGCGCCGCCTACTGGGACGAGAGCGTTCGCGCCCTCGCCCGGCTCGGCCGCATCTCCCTGGTGGGCATGGTCGGGGGAACACGCGCCGAGATCGACCTCTCGCAGCTGCTGTGGCTCCAGGCCACCATCCGTGCCAGCACCATCCGGTCGCGCACCCTCGACGAGAAGGCCGACCTGGCGCGCGATTTCGCCGAGTGGGGCACGCCGCGGCTGGCCGACGGGCGCCTGCGGCCGGTCATCGACCGCGTGCTGCCCCTGGACCGGGCGTCCGAGGCCCACCGCATCGTCGGCGCCAACACGACGGTCGGCAAGGTCATCCTGGAAGTCTGAGGAACGTCCAGGCGATGCGATACGGTTCGTACGCTCTTTCCCTACCAGAGCATGGAACGGAGAACAGATGAAGAAGCTGCTCGTGCTGCTCGCCCTTGCGGGCCTGGCCTACTGGCTTGTCAAGGATCGCCTCGGCGGGGAGCCGGACGAGTTCGTCTTCACCGAGGCACCCCCGGCCACCGAGGGCGTCGAGCCCCCACCCGCCATCTAGCGACGCCGGAGCCGGCCTGTTGGGCCTGCGCCTCGACGACGCGCACTCGGAGCTGATCGGCGCGGTCGAGCCGGAGCTCCGAGTGGCGGCGGAGGCCATCGGAATGGGTCTGCGCGCCGAGCTCGGGCGCCTCGCTCCGGGACTCACCCGTCCGCCCGAGACGGGCGGCGCCTCGGACGCGACGCTGCTGTCGCTCGACCTCGACCACGAGGGAGCGCCGGACGGGCTGTCGCTGATCGCGTGCGTCGCGGCCCATCGGGCCTACGTCGCCTCACGCGGCGCGCCCGAGGGTCTCAGCGCCGGCGCGCTGGCGCTGGCCCGGTTGCTGGTGTGGTCGCAGCGGGCCGCTCTGCTGGGCCCGGCGCCGCGGATCTCCTGGATCGGCCCGGCCCCACGCCGGCCGCAGGACACCGGCGACAATCTGCTGCTCGCCGCGCGCTGCTCACTCGACCTGCGCGGCGCGACCCGCAAGGCCGAGGCGGTCGCGCTGATCGCCCCGCCGGACCCCGCGGCCGACTAGTCGAGGAACTCGCGCAGGCGCTGGGTGTCGCGGTAGGCCTGAAGCTTGGTGAGCGTCTTGGCCTCGATCTGGCGGATGCGCTCACGGGTCACCCCGAAACGCTGACCGACCTCCTCGAGGGTCCGCGGCTCCTCGCCGCGCAGCCCGAAGCGCAACTCCAGCACCTTGCGCTCGCGGTGCGTCAGCTGGCCGAGGATCGACTCGAGCTCCTCTCGCCGCATCAATCCGGCCACGGCGTCGGAGGGACTCTGGATACCCTGGTCCTCGATCAGGTCGCCGAGCTCCGAGTCCTCGTCCTCGCCGACCGGCGTCTCGAGCGAGACGGGCTCCTGGGCGACCTTCTGGATCTCGCGGACGCGGTCCGGAGTGACCTCGAGCTCATGCGCGATCTCGGCGATCGTCGGCTCGCGGCCGAGGTCCTGGAGCAGCTGGCGCTGCACGCGCGAGAGCCGGTTGATGGTCTCGACCATGTGCACCGGGACGCGGATCGTGCGCGCCTGATCGGCGATCGCCCGCGTGATTGCCTGGCGGATCCACCAGGTGGCGTACGTCGAGAACTTGTACCCCTTGCGGTAGTCGAACTTCTCGACCGCGCGGATCAGCCCGAGGTTGCCCTCCTGGATCAGGTCCAGGAACGCGAGCCCGCGGCCCACGTACCGCTTGGCGACCGAGACCACCAGACGCAGGTTGGCCTCGATCAGAACGGCCTTGGCGTTCATGTCGCGCCGCTCGATGCGCTTGGCCAGCGACACCTCCTGCGCCGCGGTGAGCAGCGGGACGCGCCCGATCTCGCGCAGATACATACGAACCGGGTCATTTGAATGGGCCTTGACCGAGAGGTCGAGCCGGGGGTTTCCGTTCCCGGTGGGGGGCTCGACGCCCTCTCCCAGCACCTCGATGTTGAGCTCGGCCAGCACCTGCAGCAGGCGTTCCTGCTGCTCCTCGCTGAGGTCCACCGCCTCGACGACGTCCGCGACGCGCGAGAGGGGGATGCCGCCCAGCTCCCGCCCCTCCTCGATCAGCTCGCGGACCTCCTCCAGCCCGGTGACCGAGACCTCGGTCTTCACGACTCGCTCCTGAGCGCGGCGCGTACCCGCCGGGCGAGGTCGAGCACCTCGAGGCGGCCCTTTTCGTCGCCGGACTCGCGCAGCTCGGCCGCGCGGCGCTCGAGCATCGGCAGCTCGACGCGGTAGGCGGCCTCGCGCAGCTCGGCAGGGCTCGGCGCGGTATCGGTGACGCCGACCCTCAGCGCGAGCGCGACGCCGGCAAGATCCTCGGGCCACGCGTCGAGATCGATCTCGCCGGCGCGGATCAGCTCGAAGGCGCGGCGGTGGCCCTCGACCTGGAACGCCTCGGGGGAGAGGCCGTCGAGATACTGGCGCGCCGTGTCGGGCAGCGCGACCGCCATGGTGAGGAAACGGCGCTCGCGGACCTCCTCGGGGGAGCTCTCCCGCTGGGGCAGGACCTGCTCGGGAAGGGCGCCCGTGCGCGACGACCGGCGAAGGCGCTCTTCCAACCCTTGAGACAGTTGAAGCAGGCTTGCGGTCAAGCGAACCCCTTCGTCCTTCTCCACCGAATCGGGAAACCGCCGCAGCAGCTCACCTATCGCCTCGAGGGCCGCCTCCCGTTCCCGCGGAGACCCTCCGGACCGTTCTACTCGTGATCGGATCAGGAAAGGTACCAGAGGTTCTGACGAGTCGATCGCACGGGCCAGTATGGCCCTCCCCTCGTCCGTAGCGGCCAAATCGCCCGGATCCTGACCCTCCGGCAGCCTCACGGCAGACCATCCGAGGTTGACATCGGCCGCGGCCTCGACGCTCCGCCAGGCCGCATGCTCCCCGGCCGCGTCGCGATCGAAGCAGAGCTTGACCTCCGGCGCCCACCGTCGGAGTAGGCGAATCTGGTCGGTCGTCAGCGATGTGCCCATGCAGGCCACGGCGGATTCGACCCCGGCGGCCATCAGGCCCATGACGTCGGTGTATCCCTCCGCCACGACGAAGTACTTCGTGCGCGCGGCGGCCACCCGGGCGCTCGCCAGCCCGAACAGCAGGCTCCGCTTCTTGAAGTTGGGCCCCTCGGGCGAGTTGACGTACTTGGCCCGCTGGTTGGGATCGAGCGTGCGCCCCCCGAACCCCTGCACCCTCCCCTGGCTGTCGGCGATCGGGAACATGATGCGCGACTGGAAGAAGTCGCCGACCTGCCCGCCGCGCCGCCGCGCGAGACCCGCGTCGACCAGCTCATCGCGCCCGAAGCCCTCGCGCCCGGCCCGGCCCGAGAGCACCGCGCCGCCGCCCGGTGCATAGCCCACCCGCAGGCTGCGCAGCATCTCCTGGGCGAAGCCGCGCTCGGCGAGGTAGGCGCGCGCCGGAGCCGCCTCGTCGGCGCCCCAGAGGTAGGCCGCGTAGAAGTCGGCCGCGCGGTCGAGCAGGCGGCGGCGGCGCTCCACCGCGGCGCGGCGCGCGGCCTCGTCAGGCGACTCCTCCTCGAAGGAGACCGGGATGCCGAAGCGCTCCGCCAGTCCCTGCACCGCCTCACCGAAGGTCGCCGCGCCCTCCTGCTCGCGCATCCATGTGATCGCGTCCCCCGTGGCGCCGCACCCGTGGCAGTAGTAGCGGCGGAAATCAGGGGGCAGCAGGCTGAACGAGGGCGAGCGCTCCTCGTGGAAGGGGCAGCGCCCCCACCATCGCCCCCCGCGGCGCACCAGCTCGACACGGCCTCGCACCAGCTCCACCAGGTCCACTCCCTGGCGGACGGACTCGACGCTGTGGGGTGAGATCAGGGGCATATGGTGAGACGGTGGGAGATCAGACCGGAAAGGATACGGGGCGCGCCAAACCCCTCCGTTCTATCGTTGATCGTGACGCACCGCGACAGGAGGCACACGTTGGGGCTCTTCTCACGCATGAAGGCTCAGATGCCCTCGCCCGAGGACGCCCTCCCGGGCCGGACGCAGAGCATGCCCGTCACCGCGCCGCACTTCGTTCTCGGCACGCCGATCGTGCCGCCGTTCCCCGAGGGACTCGAGCTCGCCCTGGTCGGCATGGGCTGCTTCTGGGGCGTCGAGCGGATCTTCTGGCAGACCGAGGGCGTCTACACGACCGCCGTCGGCTACGCGGGTGGGTACACGCCCAACCCGACATACGAGGAGGTCTGCTCCGGGCGCACCGGCCACAACGAGGTCGCGCGCGTGGTGTTCGACCCCGCAGTCGTGTCGTACGAGGCCATCCTCAAGGAGTTCTGGGAGGGCCACGACCCGACCCAGGGCATGCGCCAGGGCAACGACGCCGGCACGCAGTACCGCTCCGGCATCTACTGGTACAGCGAGCAGCAGCGGGAGATCGCCGAGGCCACGCGCGACGCCTACCAACTGCGGCTGGACGAGGCCGGATATGGGCCGATCACGACCGAGATCGTCGAGGCGCCCGAGTTCTACTACGCCGAGGACTACCACCAGCAGTACCTGGCGAAGGTGCCCAACGGCTACTGCGGCCTGGGCGGCACCGGCGTCACCTGCCCGGTCGGAGTGATCGCCGCCGACTGATCGTCGCCCGGCGAGGGCCCCTGCTCAGAGGGGGCCCTCACTGGGCATGAAGGTCTCGCGGTAGAGCCGCAGCGCATAGCGGTCGGTCATGCCGGACACGAAATCGGTGACGCGGGTCACCAGATCCTCCTCACGCGCCGGCGGCAGGCGCTGCGGGTGGTCGAGGAACCAGGCGAAGAGCGCTCTCACGACGCCCTGGGCGCGGTCGGCCTCCGTGCTCGCCGGCGGCGCCAGGTAGACGTTCTGGAACATGAACCGGCGCAGGCGCATGAACGCCGCGCCGATGCGCTGGGACTGGCGGATCTCGTCGCCCTCGCGGCTGGAGTTGACCGTGTCCGCCACCAGGGTGGTCAGCCGCTGCGAGGTGGTGGTCCCCAGGATCGCGACGTCGTCGGGCGGGAGATCGCGCACCGAGATCACGCCTGCCCGCAGGGCGTCCTCGATGTCGTGGTTCACGTAGGCGATCCGGTCCATCAGGCGCACGATCTGCCCCTCGAGCGACATCGGGCGGCCGGATCCGGTGTGGTTGAGGATGCCGTCGCGGACGTCCTCGGTGAGGTTGAGGCCCTCTCCCCCGCGCTCGAGCACGTCGACGATCCGCAGGCTCTGGACGTTGTGCTCGTACCGCCGCCCGTACCGGTCGCGCAGGATCCCGTCGAGGGCCACTTCGCCGGCGTGGCCGAAGGGTGCGTGGCCGAGATCGTGGCCCATCGCGATCGCCTCCACCAGGTCCTCGTTGAGCTCGAGGGCGCGCGCGACCGTGCGCGCGACCGCCGAGACCTCGAGGGTGTGGGTGAGCCGGGTGCGGTAGTGATCGCCCGCCGGAGCCACGAACACCTGGGTCTTGTGCTTGAGCCGGCGGAACGACGTGGTGTGCAGGATGCGGTCGCGATCCCGCTGGAACGCGGTGCGGAAGGGGCAGGGCTCCTCGGGGTGGCGGCGCACGGCGTCGGCCGCCCGCGCGGCCCGCGGACCGAGCGGTGGCTCCCGCGACTCGATCCGCTGCCCGATCATCCCTCCGGAGCGAGACGGATCGGGAACACCCAGGGCCCGGGCGTCTGGACGAGGCCCTCGTGGGTGTCCCACACCGTCCCGATGCTGACGGTCAGCTGGCGGACGTCGGCGGGGAGGGACGGCGCCAGCACCAGCGCGCCCTCCAGGCGGTTGCCCTCGGGAACACTCTCGATGCAGGCCACCCGGTAGAGGCGCCCGGCGTCGTCGACGGCGATCACGTCGAGCATGCACATCTCGGTGCGCGTACGCGCCGTGGAGGCGTGGCACATGTAGCGCAGGCGGGCACCGTCATCGTGACGCTCCAGGGCCACCAGGGCGATGTCGAGCCCGCCGACGGACTGGATCTGGTTGACCGGCACCACGCCCTGAAGGGTGGACGGTCCGAAGACCAGCGCGTCGGGAAACGGCTCGACCACCTCGGCCCACTCCGCGACCGGCGTGCCCTCGTCCTCCGTCGGCGCCGTGATCGCGTCGGGAGTGCGGTACTTCCAGATATTGGGATTCGAGCGGAAGAGCTCCACCAGCGCCCGGTGCGAGAAGGCGCGGCCGTCATCGGGCACGTAGACGCCCAGGTGCTCGTCGACGCCCCGGGTGAGATCGAACACCGCGGCAGGCGGGCCGGACGCCTCCGAGCGGTCGGCGTAGTGCAGGCGCGAGATGCGCCAGCCGTCCACGATCAACTCGAGGACGTCGCCCAGGCCCGACAGCTCGTATCGCGCGTCATCGGGGCCCATCAGCGTCCCGACCCATGGGAGGGCCTGCGGATGTCGACGGCTCGGGACACTCAGACGGCGCCGAGCGCGGCGCGGGCGGCGGCGATGCGTGCGGTCTGGACCCGGAAGGGCGAGCACGAGACGTAGTCGAGTCCTGCGTAGTGGAAGAACATCACCGAGGCCGGATCGCCGCCGTGCTCGCCGCAGATGCCGAGCTTGATGCCGGGCTTCTCCGCCCGCGAGTCGGCGACGGCCATGTTGACCAGCTTGCCGACGCCGGCCATGTCGATGGTCTCGAACGGGTTGAAGGTGATGATGTTGTTCTGGAGGTAATGCGTCAGGAACTTGTTCTCGGCGTCGTCGCGGCTGAACCCCAGCGTCGTCTGGGTGAGGTCGTTGGTGCCGAACGAGAAGAAGTCGGCCTCGCGGGCGATCTCGCGCGCGCGCAGGGCGGCGCGCGGCAGCTCGATCATCGTCCCGACCGCGTACTCGACCTCCATCTTCTGCTCCATCAGGACGATCTCGGCCACGTCGATCACCTGCGCCCGCATGACCCGCAGCTCCTCCTCGAAGCCGACCAGCGGGATCATGATCTCGACGATCGGGGCCGCGCCGGTCTCGCGCTTGATGGTGCAGGCGGCGGTCATGATCGCGGCGACCTGCATGCGGTAGACGTCGGGCCACTCGATGCCCAGGCGGCAGCCGCGCGTGCCGAGCATCGGGTTGACCTCGTGCAGCTGGCGCACGATCTCGATCTGTGAGAACGCCTCCGGGTCCGGCGCCCCGGTGGCCTTCGCGACGGCGACCCGCTCGGAGAGCTCGATCAGGTCGGGCAGGAACTCGTGCAGCGGCGGATCGAGCAGCCGGATCGTGACCGGCAGGCCCGCCATCGCCCGGAAGATCCCCTCGAAGTCGCTCTGCTGGAAGGCGCGCAGCTGGTGAAGGTACTGCACCCGGTCGGCGGCGTCCTCGGCCATGATCATGCTCTGCACGATCGGCAGGCGGTCGTCGCCCTGGAACATGTGCTCGGTGCGGCAGAGGCCGATGCCCTCGGCGCCGAACTCCCGGGCGCGGGTGGCGTCCTCGGGGGTGTCGGCGTTGGCGCGTACCGACATCGTGCGGGCGCGGTCGGCCCATTCGAGGATCGTCGCGAGGTAGGGGTTGTTCGGATCGGGCGGCACCAGCGGAGCATCGCCGGCGAAGACCGTCCCCGAGGTCCCGTCGATCGTCATCCGGTCGCCCTCGCGGAACGTCGCGTCCCCGATCCGGATGGAGCCGTCGTCCAGGAAGCGGATCGCGGTGACGCCGCAGACGGCGGGCTTGCCCATGCCGACGGCCACGATCGCGGCGTGGCTGGTCTTGCCCCCGCGGGCGGTGAGGATGCCCTGCGCCTCCACCATCCCGTGGAAGTCGTCCGGCGTGGTCTCGTCGCGGACGAGGATCACGTGCTCGCCGGCCTTGCCGAGACGGTCGGCCTCGTCGGCGGTGAAGACCACCGCCCCGACGGCGGCGCCCGGCGACGCGTTGACGCCCTTGGCGAGGGGCTCGGGCGCCCGCGTCAGATCGAGCTGGGGCAGCAGCAGCTGACGCACCTGGTCGGGCTCGACCAGGGTCAGCAGCGCGTCCTGCTCGCTCAGCACGCCCTCGGCGACCAGGTCGACCGCGATCCGGGCCATCGCCTGGGCGCTGCGCTTGCCGTTGCGCGTCTGCAGCATGTAGAGCGCACCGTCCTCGATGGTGAACTCGACGTCCTGCATGTTGCGATAGGTCGCCTCGAGCTGGTCCATCGTGCTGATCAGCTGGGCGTAGGCCTCGGGGATCTCCTCCTTCAGCTCCACCAGCGGGCGCGGCGTGCGGATGCCGGCCACCACGTCCTCACCCTGGGCGTTGATCAGGAAGTCGCCGAAGGGATCGCCCTTCTCCCCCGTCACGTTGCTGCGGGTGAAGGCGACGCCCGTCCCCGAGTTGGGGCCCGTGTTCCCGAACACCATCTGCTGCACGTTGACCGCGGTGCCGAGATCGTGGTCGATCCGGTTGAGGCGGCGGTAGTCGCGGGCGCGCCGGTTGTCCCACGACTCGAAGACCGCCCGGATCGCGGCGTCGAGCTGCTCGCGGGGGGCCTGCGGGAATGGCTCGCTGCGGTGCTCGCGGTAGATGTCCTTGAAGATCTCGACCAGGTTGCGCAGGTCGGCGGCCGAGAGGTCGACGTCCTGCTCCACCCGGCGCCGGCGCTTCATCGCCGACAGGGCCTTCTCGAAATGCTCCTTCGGGACCTCGGCCACGACGTCGCCGAACATCTGGATGAAACGGCGGTACGAGTCGTAGGCGAAGCGCGGGTTGCCGGTGCGCGCCGCGAGCGCCTCCACGCTGACGTCGTTCAGCCCGAGGTTGAGGACGGTGTCCATCATCCCCGGCATCGAGAACTTCGCGCCGCTGCGCACGGAGACCAAAAGGGGGTTCTGCTCGTCGCCGAGACGCTTGCCGACGGCCTGCTCGAGGGCCTCGAGGTGGACCGTGACCTCACGCGTGAGCCCCACCGGGAACTTGTGGTCGCCGCGCAGGTACTCGATGCAGGTTTCGGTGGTGATGGTGAAGCCCTTGGGCACGGGCAGGCCGAGCCGCGTCATCTCGGCGACGTTCGCACCCTTGCCCCCGAGCAGATCGCGCATCTCGCGCCCGCCCTCGGAGAAGTCGTAGACCCTCTTGGTGATCACCCCGGTGCTGCTCACCGTGTTCCCCCCACGTCGGTCACCCGTTCAAAGTCCGCGACCTGGGAAAGGACCCCGGCCGCCTGCCGCACCAGCGCATACCGCCGCGCCCTCACCCCGGGGTCGTCGGCGTTGACGAGCACGTCCACGAAGAACCGGTCGACGGCCGTCGCCAGGGGCTCGGCGGCGGCGAGCGCCGCGGCGAAGTCTCCGCGCCCGTGCGCGGCCTCGATCGGCGCGGCGGCGGCCTCCACGGCCGCGCGCAGGGCGGCCTCGCCGGGATCGTCCCCCGGGGAGATCGACTCCGCCTCGTCAGGCCCCTTGCGCGCCAGGCGGTTGAGGCGGGTGCTCGCGGTCCAGACGGCCATGAACGGCGCGCCGCCGCGGGCCGACTGGATGGCGCGCGCCCATGCGGCCGTCGTGGTGAGCCCGCCCAGCCGGGCCCCGATCGCGGCCGCGGCGGCCTCCGCCCCCACCCCCTCCTCGCCCAGCAGGTAGACGAAGCGATCCGACAGGAAGGCCTGGACGGCGTCGGCCGTCTCCTCCGCCGGGAGCGCGAGGTCGGCGCCCTGGGCGGCGAGCCGGGCATGAGCCGCCCGCAGCAGGGGCCATAGGTCCACGTCCCAGCCCCGGTCGAGGGCGATCCTCACCAGGCCGAGGGCGGCGCGGCGCAGCCCGTAGGGGTCCTTCGACCCGGTCGGGGCCTCGTCCACGGCGAAGGCGCCGACGAGGTTGTCGATGCGCTCGGCGGCGGCGAGCAGGGCGCCGGCCGGGCGGGAGGGCAGCGGCGAGTCCGCGCCCTCGGGCAGGTAGTGCTCCTCGACGGCCGTGGCCACCTCGTCGGGGATTCCCTCGCGCCGTGCGTACTCGGCGGCGACGTAGCCCTCGAGCTCGCTGAACTCGGCCACCAGGACGGCGCCCTGGTCGGCCTTGGCCAGGCGCGCCGCGTGCTCGGCAGCGGCGCGTGTCGGGGGATCGCCGCCGACCGCGTCGGCGAGCTCGAGCACGCCGGCCACTAGGCGGTCGCGCTTCTGCGCCATGGTGCCGAGGCGCGTGTGGAACACGATCGCGTCGAGGCGCGCGTCGAGCGCGACGAGGCCGGCCTCGAGGTCCTTGTCGAAGCTGAACTCGGCGTCCTGCAGCCGCGCGTCGAGCACGCCCTCGTTGCCCCGCGTGATGGTGTCCGCGTGGGCGGGGTCGCCGTTGGAGACGGCCAGGAACCTGGGCAGCAGCCTGCCCTGGTCGTCCTCGAGGGGGAAGTAGCGCTGGTGGCCCTGCATCGCGGTCACCAGCACGCGCGAGGGCAGCCGCAGGTGGCGCTCGTCGAACCCGCCGGTGATCACGCTCGGCCACTCGACCAGGAACACCACCTCCTCGATCTTGCGCCCCGGGTCCGCCCAGGTGCCGCCGGCCGCCTCGGCCGCCGCGTCGAGGTCGGCGAGGATGCTCGCGCGCCGCGCCTCGTGGCTCGGGATGACGGCGACCTGCTCCATGGCGGAGGCGTAGGTCGCCGCCGAGGCGATCGTGGCCGGGCCCCCGAGGAAGCGGTGCCCCTGGCTGACGTCGCCGGCGGTGATGCCGTGGATCTCGAACGGCACGGTGTGGTCGTCGAGCTTCGCCACGATCCAGCGCACCGGCCGCGAGAAGCGCAGACCCGTGCCGCCTCCCCAGCGCATCGTCTTGGAGAAGCGCAGGCCGCCGATCAGATGCGCCACCACGTCGGGCACCAGCTCCTCCATGCCGCGGCCCTCGGCGTGCAGCTCGGCGAAGACGAACTCGCGTCCCCCGTCTTCGCGCACCACGAGGTCCTCGACGGGGATCCCATGCCCGCGGGCGAATCCGAGGGCGGCCTTGGTGGGCGCGCCGCCGGCGTCGTAGGCCGCGGTGGCGGCGGGGCCGCGCACCGTGCGGCTGGTGGCGGGCAGCTCCACCGGGAGGCCCGTGGTCTGGACGGCGAACCGGCGGGGCGCGACGGAGACCGTCGCGGTCCAGCCCTCCGGTACGCCCGCCGCCGCCAGTGCCGCATCCAGCAGGGCGGGCGTCTGCTCCACGATCTCGCGGCAGGCGCTGGAGGGGAGTTCCTCGCAGCCCACCTCGATCAGGAGATCAGGCACCGGCGGTCGTCTCCGCCGGAGTCACCAGCTCGAGGTAGGCCCGCGCGCATTTGGCCGCGAGCGCCCGTACTCGCCAGATGTAGGCGCCCCGTTCGGTGACGCTGATCACGCCACGGGCGTCGAGCAGGTTGAACGAGTGGCTGCACTTGAGCACCTGGTCGTAGGCCGGCAGCACCAGCCCGTCCTCCAGGCAGCGCAGACACTCGCGCTCGTGCTCCGCGAAGGCGGCGAAGAGGCCGTCGGTGTCGGCGACCTCGAAGTTGTACCGGCTCCACTGCCGCTCGTTGCGCTGGTAGATGTCGCCGTAGGTGACGCCGTGGCCCCACTCGAGGTCGTAGACCGAGCGCACGTCCTGGAGGTACATGGCGATGCGCTCGAGGCCGTAGGTCAGCTCCACCGAGATCGGCGTCAGATCGATGCCGCCGGCCTGCTGGAAGTATGTGAACTGGGTGATCTCCATCCCGTCCATCCAGACCTCCCAGCCGAGGCCCCATGCGCCGAGGGTGGGCCCCTCCCAGTCGTCCTCGACGAAGCGGATGTCGTGCTCCTCGGGCTTCAGGCCCAGCGCCCGGAGCGATCCGAGGTAGAGGTCCTGCACATCCTCCGGCGAGGGCTTCAGCAGCACCTGGTACTGGAAGTAGTGCTGGAGGCGGAAGGGGTTCTCGCCATAGCGCCCGTCGGTCGGGCGGATCGAGGGCTCCACGTAGGCCACCCGCCAGGGATCCGGGCCGAGGCTGCGCAGCAGGGTGGCCGGGTTGAACGTCCCCGCTCCGACCTCGGTGTGGTACGGGGTCGTGACCAGGCAGCCGTGCTCGGCCCAATAGCCGGACAGACGCGCGATCACATCCTGGAAGCTTGCCCCCGCCACATCGCGGGAGTGTACCCGGACGTCGACCGGCTTGACCGCTCGTCCCGTACAGCGACAATGGCATCACGATGGACGTGCTCACCGGCCCCCCGCTCGTCGAGACCAAGCTGCGCCCACCGGACCGGCGGGCGGGCCTCGTGTCCCGGCCCGACCTGGTCGCGCTCCTCGACGCCGCGGCCGAGCGTCACAGGCTGACGCTGGTCAGCGCCGCGGCGGGCTGGGGCAAGACGACCCTGGTGGGCGATTGGCTCGCCTCGTCTCCCCGGCCCACCGCCTGGGTCGCCCTCGACGCCTCCGACAACGACCCCGCCCGCTTCTGGCGCTACGTCTCCGAGGCGCTCAACCGCACGGGCGTCCACCTCGACGACCAGGCCGTCGGCGCGATGGGTGGCGGACCCGACATGCGCGAGGCCGGGCTCTCGACCCTGATCAACACGCTGGCCCTGTCCGACGTCACGGCCACGTTGGCCCTCGACGACTACCACGTCATCTCCGAGCCGGCCGTGCACGACGCGATGGCGTTCCTGTTGGCGCACCTGCCGGCCTCGCTGTGCGTGGTCATGACCTCCCGCACCGAGCCGCCCATCGGGCTGGCGCGGCTGCGCGCGCGGGGCGACCTGGCCGAGCTGCGATCGTCGGACCTCCGGTTCAGCGACGCCGAGGCCGGCCGGCTGCTGAACCAGGCGATCGGGCTCGACCTCGATCCCGTGCAGGTGGAGCTGCTGCGCGCGCGCACCGAGGGTTGGGCCGCCGGGCTCTATCTGGCGGGACTCTCGCTGAGGGGACGCGACGACGCGGACGGCTTCATCGACGCCTTCGCGGGCGACGACCGCATGGTGGTCAACTACCTGGCGGCCGAGGTGCTGGAGGGCCAGACGGCCGAGCGGCGCGACTTCCTCCTGCGCACCTCGATCCTCTCCCGGCTCACCGGGCCGCTGTGCGACGCTGTGGCGCAGACCTCGGACTCGGGCCGGACGCTCGCCGAGCTGGAGGGTTCCAACCTGTTCATGGTGCCCCTCGACAGCCGCCGCGAGTGGTACCGCTACCACCATCTCTTCGGCGAGCTGCTGCGCCACGAGCTGCGCCTCTCGGCGCCCGGCGAGGTGCCGGCGCTCCACCGGCGCGCCGCCGAGTGGCACGTCGCGCACGGCGAGATCGACGAGGCCATCCAGCACGCGGTCGCGGCCGGCGAGCTGGATCTGGCAGCCGATCTGATCGCCGAGCACTGGTCGGGATACCAGCGCAGCGGCTGGATCACCACCAACCAGCGCTGGCTGGCGCTGCTGCCCGACGCGCGGGTACGGGCCGATCCGCGCCTCTGCCTCACCCAGGCCTTCCTCGCACTCAACCTGGGCCGCGCCGAGAGCGCCGCGCCCTGGCTCGACGCCGCCGAGAGCGCGCGGCAGGCGATGCCCGACCGGGCCGACGCGCCGCTCTTCGACGCGGCCATCGCCTCGGGGCGCTCCATCGAGCGACTGCTCGCGGGCGACGAGCTCGCCGCGGTCGCGGTCGGCCGGACGGCGGTGGAGCTGACCCCGCCGGAGGACTCGTGGTGGCGCGCGCTGGCCTGCATGGCCCTCGGGATTGCGCTCCACGCCACGGACCAGCTCGACGAGGCCGTGCCGGTCCTCGAGGAGTCGATGGATGTCGGCAGGCGCTGCGACGCCGGGCCGCTGCTGGTGGTCGTGGCCGGCCATCTGGGCGGGACGGACATCGAGCGCGGCGAGATCGATCGCGCCGCGGCGCGCGCCGCCGAGGCGATCGCCATCGCGGCCGAGGAACGGCACTCGGAATATCCTCACGCCGCCGGAGCCCACGCCGTGACCGCGCAGGCGCTGGCCGCGCGCGGCGATCATGCGACCGCGGGCGCGGAGGCCCGCCGGGCGGTGAGCCTGGCGGCGCGCGGCAGCTCGGCCACCGAGCAGGCCCACGCCCGCCTCGTGCAGGGGCAGGTGGCGCTCGCGGCCGGCGACCTCGGGCAGGCGGCGCTCTGCGCCCGCGACGCCCGGGCCCTGCTGGCGCCGTCCACCGCGCCGCTTCACCTTGCGCGCCTCGCGCGGGAGCTTGGGGACGCCATCGGCACGCCCGAGGCGCCCGCCGCCGGGGGCGACCTGACCGACCGGGAGATCACGGTGCTGCGCCGGCTGGCCGGAACGGCCTCGGTGCGCGAGATCGCCGCCGGCTTCCACGTGTCGCACAACACCGTGAAGACCCAGATCCGGTCCATCTACCGCAAGCTGGGCGTCGCGACACGCGAGGAGGCCGTGGCACAGGCCAGGGAGCGCGGCATCCTCTCGCGCTCCCTGGCCGGCTGAACCCCGGTCGCGCTAGCTCGTCCTGGTGGCAGGCGTCGTCGGCTCCTGCGGACCCGACTCGCTGAAGCCGATCTTGTCGTGCAGGCGGCGCAGGGGTGCCGGCGCCCACCAGTTCCATCCGCCGAGCAGCGCCATGAGCGACGGCACCAGCAGGGCCCGGATGATGGTCGCGTCGATCAGCACCGCCAGCGCGGTCCCCACGCCGAGCTCCTTGATCAGGAGCACCCGCGAGGTCGCGAAGGCCCCGATGGCGACCGCGAACAGCAGAGCCGCGGCGGTCACGATGCGGCCGGTGCGCTGCAGGCCCAGGGCCACCGCGTCCTTGGTGTCGGCCCCGTGGTCGTGCGCCTCCTTGATGCGCGACAGCAGGAACACCGCGTAGTCGGTGGACAGGCCGAAGGCCAGGGCTCCGAGCAGGATCGGCTGCGTCAGGTCGAGCGCGCCGACGCTGTCGTAGCTGAAGAGCCCCTCGAGTCGGCCGTCCTGGAAGATCCACACCAGGATGCCGAGCGTCGAGGCCAGGGTCAGCAGGTTCATGATCACGGCCTTGATCGGCAGGATCACCGAGCCGGTCATGATGAACAGGGCGACGATCGTCGTGATCGCGATCAGCAGGATCGCCCAGGGCAGGTGCGCCCCGATGCTCGCCTTCTGGTCCACGAAGCTCGCCGTGAGACCGCCGACCAGGACCGGGTAGGGCGCGTCCGCGGCCCGGATCTGATCGACGAGCTGCTGGCTGGAGGTCTCGAGGCCGGTGCCCTTCGAGTACACGTCGATCCGCCACGTGTTCGCGCCGGCGTACACCGGCGGCACGACCGCCGCCGCGTCGGGGTTCTGCGCGATCGTCGCCGCGAACGCGGTGAGCTTGGCCCCGGCCTCGGGCGTGTCGGGCGCCGTGACGGCAAGGTAGATGGGCTCGCTGCGGTCCTGCGGGAAGTCGGCCGAGATGGCGTCGGACACCTGGCGCGCGGCGGCGCTGGTGGGGAGGACGCCGGCATCGACGGATGTGAACCTGATGCCGAGGGCGGGAAGCGCGACGATCAGGAGGACCACCGCCGTCGCCGCGGCGACGATGCCGGGGCGGCGCATGACGGCGTTGGAGAGCCGGTACCAGAAGCCCGAGGTGATCTCCTCGTGGGCCGTCTCGCTGCGGCGCTTCCACGACTTCGGTGCGAGCGAGTTGATCCGCGCGCCGAGCAGCGCCAGCACGGCGGGCAGCACCAGCAGCGCGACGGCGGCGGCGATCAGGGCGACCAGCACGCCGGCGAGTCCCATCGAGAACAGGAAGCGCTGGGGGAAGACCATGAGCCCGGCGAGCGCGGCGGCCACGGTGATCGCCGAGAACAGCACGCTCTTGCCGGCGGTCTGCAGGGTGAGCGTCAGCGCCTCCCTGCCCGGCCCGCGTGAGGCCATCTCCTCCCGGTATCTCGACGTGATCAGGAGGCTGTAGTCGATCGCGAGCCCCAGGCTGAGGCCGATCGCGAGGTTGAGGGCGTACACCGACAGGCCGGTCGCCTCGTTGGTCAGGCCGATGGCCAGGAAGGCGCCGAAGATGACGAGCGCGCCCATCAGCGAGGGCAGCAGGGCGGCGATCACGCCGCGGAAGACCCAGAGGGACAGCAGGAAGATGATCGGGAAGGCGAGCATCTCGGCACGGGCGAGGTCCTCGCCGATGATCGTGCCGGCCTCCTCGCCGACCATCGCCACACCGCCGACGGTGACGTCGGGCTGGTCCTTCAGGGAGTCGCGGATACGCACCGCGGCGTCCTGCGCCTGGTCGTCGTTGATCGGATCGAAGAAGGCCGCGACGTACGACGACTTCCCGTCGTTGGAGACGAGCGCCGCGCCGCCGCCGTTGTAGGCCGTCACCACCTTGGACACGTCCGTGTCGGCGGCGATGGTGGCGGCCGCCCTCTCCACCGCGGCCCGGCCCGCGCCGGTGCGGACATCGGTCCCCGGCTTCACGAGCGCCACGACCCCCGGGCCGGGGTTGGAGCCGGTCGCGGCCTCGAGCTGGTCACGCGCCGCGACGAACTCGGCGGAGGGGTCTTCGAACCCCGTGGCCGAGAGGTTGGACGTGAGGGATCCACCCACCACGACGGAGATCGCGAAGACGATCAGGGTGATGATCACGACCCGCCATGGGCGGCGTGTGAGCAGGGCGGCAAGGCGCGACATGTTCAGCTCTCCCGGTGGTCTGCGGCGGTGGCGTCGTGGGTCTCCACGGAGATCACCTCGAGGCCGAGATTGTCGAGCGAGCTCAGGACATCGGCGAGGGGGTCCGAACCCGGGCTCCCCTCGAGCACCGTCCGGTCGGCCAGCACGCGGTGGCTCATGCCGGGGAAGCCCAGGCAGAACCGTTCGCTCATGGCCCCTCGTACGGTGATGCGGTACTCGCCGTCCATCTCTCGCCTCCACGAATCGATCGGCCGTCTCTGGCGCGACCAACCCTCGGGGCGGGCGGGGTGAGCGGTCATCACCCCGGGGCGATTTCACCCAGGGTGAAATTGTGAGCTGGCAGAGCGGCTTGGCCCTCGGGTTGGCGGTGCGGAACCGCCACACCTCGTGCAGCTCGCTCGCACCGAGCATGCAGACGAACGCGATGTCATGGCTCGACCGGCGCGCCGGGTCGTCCTCGACGACCACCGAGAGCGCGGCACCCCGCTGCTGCCCGTCCGCGGGTACTTGGCAGCCGGCGTCCGGGAATCCCCCGATGAAGGCCGGCAGAGCCGGGCGGACATTTTGTGAGGATTGTCACGAGTCGAGACACCCGACGGACTACGCCCAGAGGAGGCCACCATGGGCACGCTCGTTTCGTCCCACCTCCGTCCGCACCTCTCCAGCCGCACGTCGCACTTCGTACTGCCCAAGCAGTGGGCATCGATGCGCAAGGCCGAAGCACTCGAGCGTGAGACGGGAAGGCGGGTCATCCACTTTGAGAAGGGCGACTTCCAGGGCGAGGAGTTCCGCCCCGCGCCCCACATCATGGAAGCCTGTACCAAGGCCATCGCCGACGGCCACGTGCGCTACGTCCCGGGCCCGGGCCTTCCCGAGCTGCGTGACGCGATCGCGCAGGAGGTCACCCGGCGCGGCCGCCCGACGGTGAGCCAGGAGGTCCTGGTCACCATGGGCGCGAAGCACTCGCTCACGCAGTCGCTCCTGACGGTCGTGGACCAGGGCGACGAGGTCATCTTCCCGAACCCGGGCTACCCGCCCGACGAGTTCTGGATCACCTACGCCGGCGGCACCGTGGTCTACGCCCCGCTGGTCGAGCCGGACTTCCACTTCGACCTGGACTCGCTGCAGAGCCTGATCACGCCGAAGACCAAGCTGCTGATCATCAACTCCCCGCAGCGGCCGAACGGAATGCTCGTCGGCCAGCTCGAGGAGATCGCCGCGATCTGCAGCGAGCACAACGTGATCGTGCTGAGCGACGAGATCTTCAGCCACATGGTCTACCCGCCGGCAGAGCATCGGACCATAACGGCCGTGAATGACATGGCCGGCCGCTCGATCCTGGTCAACACGTTCTCGAAGACCTACATCATGACCGGCTTCCGCGTCGGCTGGTGCGTGGCCAGCAAGGACCTGATCACCGCGATGGACATCTTCCAGCAGAACTCGGTCACCAACGTGGCCGCCTTCATCCAGCTGGCGGCCCTCGCCGCGATCACCGGCCCACAGGACCACATCGAGCGGGTCACGGAGCGCCTGCAGGCCAAGCGCGACAGGATGGTCACCGCGCTCAATGCGATGCCCGGCATCGTGTGCCCCACCCCGGACGGCTCGTTCTACGTCTTCCCGGACATTCGCGACACGGGCATGACCTCCCAGCAGTTCACCGACCACCTGATCGAGCGGCATTCGGTCGGCGTGGTGGCCGGAAGCGCCTTCGGCGACCGCGGCGAGGGGCACGTCCGCCTCACGTACGCCGCGCCCGACGAGGTGCTGGAGGAGGGGCTCGAGCGGATCAAGAACGCCGCTGAGGCCCTGTAGCGAAACGCTCGCAGCGGCGGACCGGCGCTCGTCGCGCGTCGCCGGCCCGCCACCGAGGGAGCAGCAGCGGTACCGAGCGGTCGCGATCCCGCCCGCGCACGCGGGCGGGTCCCCCGGCGCGATGCGCGGGGGGACCCGCCGGACGCGCGCCTGGCCGCTAGGACTCCGGGGGCGCGGACTCCTCCGTCTTCGCGAACGGGTTCCCGAGGATGCCTCCCGCCAGCACCATCACCAGGAAACCGATCCCGATGATGACGAAGACGACCCCGGTCGCGATGGAGAAGAGCGAGACCTGCTCTCCGACGTACGCCAGCTCGAGGCCGGTCGCCAGGGCCCGCTGGGAGACCCAGAGGTCGCGCGCCGGGTTGGACACGGGGCGCCCGTTGGGGCCCGTGGCGGCCTCCTTCTCGGTGAAGACCTCCTTGCCATTGGCGTTGAGGAAGCGGCCCATCTCCGAGTAGGTGCGGCCGCCGGTCAACTCCAGGGCGTGGACGCGCATGTACTCGGCGAAGCAGCGCGCTTGGTCGCCGCTGGTCACCGTCTGGTCGGCGACGCTGCAGCTGGGGACGCTGATCTTGCCCTCGAGCCCGGCTTCCTTGATGCCGGGCAGGATCGTCGTGGGGCTCATGTCAGGCGAGCCGACGATCTGCTCCTGGCTGATCGTGTCGTGAACCTCACTGCGAGCGTTGATGCCGGCGTAGATCCAGAAGGCCCCGAGGATCAGCAGAAGCGCGCCGGCAGCGACCCCCCCTGCCCAGAGCAGCTTGCGCGTGGTCGTCATATGCGCCTCTCCTTGTCGGGATACGTGATCGGGCGGGCGACACTCGGGCGAGCGGCCCGTCGCGCGCCACACCACCGGGTTCCGGCATCCCCGTCATCCGCTCATTCCCGCAGCCGCGACCGTGGAAGTACCGACTCCGGCGCGCGGGCCGCCCGCGGGCGACCGTGTCGAGCCTTCCACCGACCATCGGAACCGCGGGAAACGGAAACGGGGCTGCCACTACGATCTCGGGGGCCCTCGCAACGTCACCCAGGGTGAGATGACGAGGGTTGTCCGCACGCGGCGTCCGGGGCGACCCGGATGCCGCCGTGGCCCGGGCGGGCGAGTCTGCGGGGCGAGGAAAGGAGATCCCGATGACCGAGCGCGATCGGACGACCGAGTCGGTGTCGCAGACCCTCGAGCAGAGGCGGGTACGCGACGTCATGAGCACCCCCCTCGTCACCTGCGCGGCCGACCTCCCGCTGCGGGAGGTCGCCGAGCTGATGACCCGGCACCACATCCACTGCGTCGTCGTGCTCGCCGAGCCCGTCGTCCGCGGGGATGCCGGTGAGCCCTGGGGTGTCATCGCAGAGATCGACCTCGTCGCAGCGGCGCCGTTCGACGATGACCAGTCCAACGCCGGACGAGTGGCGGGGACCCCTGTGGTCACGGTCGATCCCGACGAGCAGCTGGCGCGCGCGGCACTGCTGATGTCCGAGTACGCGACGACGCACCTGCTGGTGGTCGGCCGCGACGGCGCGCCGGAGGGGATCGTCTCGGCGCTTGACATCGCCCGGGCCGTCGCACCTTCGCCGCCGGCGCCTCCGGTGACCGGCCCAGATGCGCCGCCGGCGCGGCTGCAGGCGCGCTCGGGCGATCGGCTCGTGATCCAGCCTCATCGCACCGGCGAGCCGGAGCGCGACGCCGAGATCCTGGAGGTTCACGGGACGACGGGCGGGCCGCCGTTCCTGGTCCGCTGGCAGGACACCGGCCGGACGAGCCTCTTCTACCCCGGCTCCGACGCGCGGGTCAACCGGCTGGTGGCGCCATGACCGACGACGTCGGGATCGAGACGCGGCTGATGGCCATCGACGACGAGTTGGCGGTGCTGCGCCGGGAGTTCGAGAACGTGCGCGAGGAGCTGCGGGCGCTGGCGAGTGCGGTGCGCGACCTGACTCCGCCGGAGCCGGACGCGTAGCGCCTACAGGGGGGCGGCCGACCTCAGATTGACGCCGAGGTGCTCGCGCAGCACGAGCCCGATCAGTCGCTCCACCCCGGCGGCCGACCCGGGCGGGATCGCCGACGATGCCTCGGCGAGGGGACGCCCCACGAGGCCCGCGAGGCCGGCGAGCGCGCCGGGGTCGACCCGCTCGACGCCGGCGCCGCACGCCGCGCACACCGCACCGCCCGACGCCGCCGAGAAGCCCGGCAGGGGCGGTCCGGCGCCGCAGCGCGAGCAGACCGTCAGCACCGGCAGCAGTCCGCTCACCACGAGCAGCTTGGCCTGGCAGGCCAGCACCAGCGGATCGAGCCGCGCCGGGCCGGGCGGCTCCGGCGCCCGGCTGAGCAGGTCGAGCGTGCGGCTGAGCACGTTCCAGGCCTCCTCCGAGGCCTCGTCCTGGGGCATCACGCGCATCACGGTCTCCAGAACGCAACCGGCCGCCTGCAGCCGGTGGCCCGCCACCCAGAGGCCGGCGTGGGCATCCAGTACCGAAGCGCCGCGCATCGTGCCAAGGTCGCCGCGCCCCTCGTGGATCGAGACGAAGGCGCGCACCCCGGGCTGCAACCGCCCGCCGAGGCGCGAGTTGGTGCGCCGGGCCCCCTTGGCGATGGCCGACACCCGGCCGCGCGCGCGCGTCATCAGGGTCAGGACGGCGTCGGCCTCGGAGTACCGGATCGTCCGGAGCACGACGGCCTCGGTCTCGTAGTTCGCCACGACCCCATCTTGGCAACCCCGCCGGACCCCGGGGCTCCCGCTCCGCCACGTCGCTACACTTTTTGAATGGCCGTTCCCCACGTGCGGATCTACACCAGCGACGCGTGCTCCTACTGCGTCCGGGCCAAGCGCCTGCTGAGCCAGAAGGGGGTTCGACTACGAGGAGATCCATTTCCCGCGCAGCGACTTCCAGGCGCGGCAGGATCTCGTCGAGTTGACGGGTCGGTACACGGTGCCCCAGATCCTGATCGACGATCGCCCCGTGGGTGGCTACGACGACATCAAGGCCCTGGACGACGCGGGCGCGCTCGACGCCCTGCTCGGGCGGGCCGCCTAGCTCTTTCCGAGTGGCCCGCCCGCGGGCGGGATGATGCCGAGCTGCTGGAGCATTCCGAGGTCGTCGCGTGTCGCCCAGTGCTCGCTGGAGCGCCCGTCGCGCATCCGCAGCATGTGCATGTGCTGGACGCTGAAGCGCCGGCCCGTGGCCGGCATGCCGAGCAGCTCGCCCTCGTGGGTGCCCGACAGGGTGGCCCGGTAGGCCACCAGATCGCCCCCGGCGACGACCTCGTGGATCTCCATGTGGATGTCGGGGATCGCGCTGTGCAGCCGGCCGAGACGCAGCCGGAAGCCCTCGAAGCCCGGGTCCTCGCCGGGCCAGGCCTCGTGGTTGACGAAGTCGTCGGTGACGAACTCCTCCACCCGGTCCAGCTCGCCGCGGTTGAACAGCACGTCAACGCGCTCGCGGGCGAAGGCCTTCATCGCCTCGGGATCCATGCCGCTCATTCGGAGGTCACCAGCGGATCGGGGTCCCCGCCGCCGCGGCGACGGCGCTGCCGCACGACGAGATAGCCGATGCCCACGACGATCGCGAGCACCAGCGCGTAGTCCACGTAGTGGAGCTTGTGCTGCAGGCTCTCCCAGTTGTCGCCCACCGCGCGCCCGGCGAGGGTCAGCATGATCACCCACGGGATGCACCCGATCAGGGTCAACGTCGTGAAGCGCCAGAACGGCATGCGCGCGACACCCGCGGGAAGCGAGATGAAGGTGCGGATGATGGGGAGACATCGCGAGACCAGCACGGCCCAATCGCCGTACCGGTCGAACCACTTGTCGGCCGAATCGAGGCGCTTGGGCGTCACGTGCAGCCAGTGCCAGCGCAGCAGCCAGTCGCGGCCCTTCGCGTAGCCCACCCAGTAGGCGATCCACGAGCCGATCACGTTGCCGCCGACCCCGGCGGCGACGATCAGCCAGAAGCTCTCGTCACCCTGGCCCACCAGGAATCCGCCGTAGAGCATGATCGCCTCGCTGGGCACCGGGATGCAGGCGCTCTCGAGGATCATCAGCACGAAGACGGCGAGGGCGCCGTAGGAGCCGACCTGGTCGGTCGCGAAGTTGACGATCGGGGCGGTGATGTCCGGCATCGCGGGAATGCTACTGGGGAATTGTGGCCGAACGCTGAGATCCCGGAACCACCCCGCGCACGGCGGTGGCGCTGCGGACGGCATCCCGGATCGCCTCGGCGACGGCCTCGGCGGCCGCCACGCCGCAGGCGAACGCGGTGGTCGGGACCGCGCCAGTCGCCAGGCAGAACGCCACGTCGCCGTCGAGCGGCGTGTGCACCGGCGACACGGCCCGGGCCATGCCCGCGTGCGCCATCCGGGCCACCATCGCGGCCTCGACCTTGGTCAGGCGCCCGTCGGTGACGACGCAGACGAGCGTCGTGTTGGTGGGCGCGATCAGCCGCGGATGCGTGGGCGGCGAGTCGATGACCCGCTCCGAGGCGCGCACGAAACCACGCTCGCGGTCGAAGGCCCCGGCGATCACGCCGTTGGACTCGTCGAGGATGTCCCCCCACGCGTTGACCACTGCGAGGGCGGCGACCGTGGCGCCGTCGTGCAGGGTCCGCGACGCGGCGCCGAGACCGCCCTTGCACCACCCCGCCTGTCCGAGCAACTTGCCCACCGTGGCCCCCGTGCCGGCTCCGACGCTGCCGACCGCGTGCGGCCCGGGGCGCGCCGCCTCGCAGGCCGCGTAGCCCTCCTGCGCCCCGGGGCGCCGGGCGTTGCCGGTGATGCCGAGGTCGTAGATGCACGCGGTGGGAACGATCGGGACGCGGGCCGCCCCGGTGTCATGACCACGACCGTGCTCCTCGCACCAGCGCACGACGCCGGTGGCGGCCTCCAGGCCGAAGGCGCTGCCGCCCGACATCAGCAGTGCGGTCACCCCGCCCACGGAGGAGATCGGCGAGAGCACCTCCACGTCGCGGGTCGCCGGCCCCCCGCCGCGCACCTCCACCGATCCCAACGTGCCCTCGGGCAGGAGCACCACCGTGCATCCCGTGCCGGCCTCGGCGTCGGTCCAGTGGCCGACCCGGACCCCGTCGATGCCGCTCACCACGTCGCCGGCTCCGGTTGGCATTCGGGGCACCAGTACGTGCCGCGCTGCGCCACCCGGGTCTTGCGGATCGTCGTGCCGCAGCGGGGACACGGCTCGCCGGCGTGCAGGTGGACGCGCAGCAGGTCCTGCATCGACCCCTTCTCCCCCAGCCCGTCGCGGTAGCTGTCGATGGACGCCCCGCCGGCGGCGACGGCGGCGGCGAGGCGGTCGCGTATCGCGCGGTGCAGGCGCCGGACCTCCTCGCCGTCCAGCGATCCGGCCGCGCGCTCGGGGTGGATGCGCGCCATGAAGAGGGCCTCGTCCACGTACATGTTGCCCAGCCCCGCCACGAACGCCTGATTGAGCAGGACGGCCTTGATCGGGCCGCGGCGGCCCTCGAGCAGGCCGGCCAGCACGCGTGCGGTGAAACGCGGTGTGAGCGGTTCCACGCCGACCCGGGCCCTCCAGTAGGCTTCGCGCTCGCGCAGGTCGCCGTCGACCAGCCAGATGCGGCCGAAGCGGCGCATGTCGCCGAAGGTGAGGGTGCTGCCGTCGTCGAGGTGGAAACGCGCGCGCAGAAAGCGCTCCTCCTCCTCGGGGGGACCCGCCTCCCAGTGGAGCCGGCCGGTCATGCGCAGATGGATGGCCAGCGTGAGCGGCGCGTCGAGCTCGACGAGCAGATACTTGCCGCGCCGGTCGACGGCCTCCACGCGCCGGCCCACGACCTGTCCGGCGACCCACCCGGGATCCTCGGGGCTCGTCACCTTGGGGTCGTGCACCTCGACGCCGGTGAACGTGCGCCCCGGGATCCGTTCGTCCAGCTGACGGCGGATCGTCTCGACCTCCGGAAGCTCAGGCACCGCCGCGCCCCCGCTCCAGCACGACCGGGGTCGGCGTGGGCCTGTCGGGCACGATGCCGAAGCACGTCTCGGCCCGCTCCCGGCCGCGCTCGCCCACCCACTCGTCGCGGCAGTGGATCACGGCGATCGGGTCACCGCGGTTCACCCTGTCGCCGACACCGGCCAGTAGCTCGACGCCCGCCACCGGGTCGATGGACTGGTCGGCGTGCAGCCGCCCGGCCCCGACCCAGCGTGCCGCCTCGCCGATACCGCGCGCGTCGATGTCGCCCACCCAGCCGTCCTCGCCCGCCTCGACGTCGATGCGGAACGGCGCGCTGGGCAGGGCGCCGGGATCGGTCCAGACGGCAGGATCGCCCTCCTGCGCCTCGATCCAGCGCTCGGCCATCGCCAGCGCGTCGCCCTCGTTCAACGCCCTCTCGGCCCGCTCGCGCCCCTCGCCCCCGGGCACCACCTCCGCCGCCTCGGCGAGGTCGCCGGCCACGCACACGGCCAGCTCGCGCAGGTCGTCCGGCCCCCCGCCGCGCAGCACCTCGGCGGCCTCACCCACCTCGAGGGCGTTGCCGACGCAGCGGCCGAGGGGCCCGGACGCGTCGCTGACGCTCCAGCGCAGCGCCCTGCCCCAGTGCGCCGCGATCCCGGCCATCAGGTCGGCCGTGGCGCGCGCGGCGCCCAGATCGGCGATCACCCCGCCCGATCCGGTCCGGATGTCCACGTGCACCGCGGCCGCCCCGCCGGCGACCGCGGCGCTCATCACGGACGCCGCGACCAGCGCCGACGACGGAACCGTCCCGGTGGCGTCGCGCAGCTCGCGCAGCCGCCGGTCGCCGGGCGCCAGACGCGTCGGGTGGGCGATCACGGCGATTCCCACGTCGCGCACCTGTCGCACGAAACGCCCCAGCGAAAGCTCGGCCAGGAACCCTGGGATCGCCTGGAGCGTGTCGATCGTGCCGCCGGCGTGGCCCTGCGCCTGCCCGCCGATCGACGCGACGCTGACGCCGAGCGACGCCGCCAGGGGCGCCGCCACGATCGCCGTGGTGTCGCCGACGCCGCCGGTGGACTGGGGATCGCCCGTCGGGCCCAGCGTCGCCAGCTCCAGCCGGTCGCCGGAGGCCACCAGGACCCGCGCGAGCGCCTCGGTCTGGACGCGATCGATGCCACGAAGGCAGGCGACCATGCACCACGCCGACATGAGGGCATCCGCGGCGGTGCCGTCGAGCCACGCGCGCACGAAGGCCTCGACGCTCGCCGCATCGACGGGCTCTCCGCGCCGGCTGCGCTCGATGAGCTCAACGGGAGCGAGTGGGGCGGCCATGATCGCCCGGGACTCTACGCCCGTGGGCGTCTCGGAACGGGCGCACCGGACACCGGCGGACCCCCCGGGAACCGCTGCTAGGGTGGCGCCGTGTTTCGCTCCGTGACACCCGCGGCCGTGCTGGCGACCGCCCTCGTGGCCTGTGGCCCGGCGTTCGCTGCTCCCGCCACGCCGGCGCCCGCGGCGACCGCTCCGGCCGTGACCGGCCCCCCGCCCGCGCTGACCTCGCTGCGGATCGCCACGACCGTCTCCGCCCAGCAGGGGCACGCCCGCTTCCTGGTCGGCGTCAGGCTCTCCGTGCCGGCCAAGCTGACGATCCAGGTGATCTCGGGCACCACGAAGAAGGTGGTCAAGACCACCACCGACGCCGCCGATCGCGACGCCGGGCGCGCCTACGTGCTCGTGGAGGCCACGGACAGCTCCGGCTACCAGCTGCTCGCCGGCCGCTACCGCGTCCGCGTGCGGGCCACCGACGCCGCGGGCCAGGTCTCCGCGCGACTCACCAAGGCGTTCACGCTCAAGCTGAAGTCGCCGCGCGGGCTCTTCGACGCCTACACGATCCCCCTCTGGCCGGGGCTTCGCCGCCAGATGGGCGCCGCGGTCAACGGGCAGCTGGTGGCGGTGATCGGGATCAAGAGCAAGGTGGGCGCCGCCGGCATCCGGCGCGGCGACATCATCACCTCGATGGACGGCAGGGACGTGTCGAAGCCCGGCGCATGGATGGCCGCCCTGCGGGCGCTGCCCGGCGACCGCGCCGTCACGATCCGGTTCGTCCGCAAGGGCGTGCCGATGAACGCCACGCTGGAGGCCTCGCCCGACTGGACGCCGACCCCGGACTACGCGGCGCCCCTTAAGGTCGCGGTGAAGCGCGATCCCAAGATCCTGGCCTATGCCGTCGCGCAGGCGCGCCAGCAGGTGGACGCGGGCAAGACGAGCGTCGCCAAGACCCTCATGGCCGGATGGGCGAAGGCCTGGCGGACGGGCGCGCCGGGCCAGATCGTCCAGGGTGAGATGTACGCCAAGCAGAAGCAGTGGAAGCGGTCGCTGGGCGCCTTCAACCGGGCCCGCGTGAAGGACCGCACGCTCGCCGCCGCCGAGTTCGGCCGCGGCGTCGCGCTCTCGGCCCTCGGCAAGAGCGCCCCGTCGGGCGTCGCCTTCGCCGCAGCGGCCCGGCTCGACCCCACCGATCCGGCCGCCGCCGGGTTCGACGCGTACGCGCTGCTGCAGGCCGACCGGACCGCCGACGCCCTCGCCGCCGCCACGCGTGCGGTGACCCTCGACCCGCGTTTCGCCGATGCCTTCGTGCCCTACGGGATCAGCCTCATCGCGAGCGGCGACAAGGCCCACGGGGTGGTCGCGCTACGGCGCGGGCTGCTGTTGCTGGAGGAGCCGGATCGGGCGAACCGCCTGATCACGCAGCACCTCGATCCGACCGACCCCTAGGTCCACCGTCCCGGACGTCCGTCGGTGCTCCCGGCCGTGACGGTCCCGCGGCGAGCCGTGGGCGACATGACCTCCGGGAGGATGGCCTAGATCTCTCCGGTCGGCTCGTTGCCCTCGTCGAACGTGCTGTCGTTGCGCGGGCGACGGGAGCGTGGCCGCCGCGAGCGCGAGCGACCTCCGCCGATGCCGCCGCCGGCCAGGAACAGCACGGTCAGCACGCCCGCGGCCAGCCCGGCCCACATCTCCCACTGGAGCAGGGGGTTCTGGGCGAAGATGCCGTAGAGCAGGAACACCGCCACCACGCCGACCAGGGCCAGCGGCCTCTGCTTCGGGGCCGCGAGGTGCACGACCCACGGTGCGAGGATGGCGATGACGAGCAGGAGAATCGTGCTCAAGCGGGGCTCCCGGGGATTCGCGATGCAATGCGGAGCGGTTGCGTCGGGCCAGAGTAGTGGCAGCCGGACCCCCTCGTCCAGCCGCTAGCCTTCTGACGATGGGCGATGTCCTCGGTCTCCATCTGCTCCAGGCGATGGATCAGATCGCCTCCCCGAGGCGATCCGTGCTCGCCCGTGTAGACGACGCGGGGCGCCTGGTGTCGCTCGACACCGCGGGGCCCGACGCCGAGGTGATCGCCCTGGTCGCGGCCGCGGGAGCGGATTCGCTGGTGGTCGACGCGCCCCTCGCGGTGCCCGACGCGGTCGGGCGCCGCGACGTGGAGACCGTGCTCGCGTGGTGCGATGTGCCCACCTTCCCGGTCTCGGCGCGGCGCCTGGAGCAGGTGTTCGGAGGGGCACGGGGCGTGTCGCTGGCCCCGGCATTGGCCGAGGCCACCGGCGCGGTGGGTGAGACCGTACCCGACCAGGTGCTGCGGCAGATCATCTGGGAGCAGACGCACCCGGTCGGGGTGCCGGCCATCGACCTCGCCGACTACCGGGCGGAGTGGGTGGCCGTGCGCCCGCCGGTCTACCGGGCCAAGGGCGCCGGCCGGGCACGGCCCGAGGGGACGCTCGCCGCGTGGCGGCTGCTGTCGGACGTTCTGGACCTCGGGGGCTGGACGCCCGACGCCGCACCGGTTGACGACTGGGCCGCCATCGACGACGCCGCGCGGATCGATGCCCTCTGCTGCGCCTACGCGGCCCTGCGCGGGCGGAGCGCCGACGGCCACGTGGCCATCGGCGCGACCGGACGGGGCCGAATGGTGCTCCCTGCCGACGCCAACCTGCGCGCTCGGGTCGCCCTGACCCTGGAGCGGATGCGCGAAGAGCGCCAGATCCACATTTGAGCCGCCGTCGGGGTTGCCCCTGCCTCTCCTATTTGTGAGAATCCGCACGAGCCCCCTCGGGGCGTCGTGCCTACTCCCGGAAAAGGATGGCTTCCCCAATGGGCAACAGCGTTTACAAGGTGATCGAGATCGTCGGGACCAGCGAGACCTCGTGGGAGGAGGCGACGGCCGCAGCCGTCTCCACCGCGGGGAAGACCCTCCGGGATCTGCGCGTGGCCGAGGTGATCAAGCAGGACGTCACGATCAACGACGACGGCTCGGTCGACCAGTTCCGCAGCCGGCTCTCGGTGTCCTTCAAGTACCAGGAAGACTGACCGAACCCGCTATGCGGGGTGCGGCCGGCCGGGGTGCCCGGAGCCCGGCCGCACCCTGAAGGGCAGGGTCAGCGGCTCCGCCGCGGCGATCGTCTCCGCCAGATCCGCACTGGAGCGGTACGCGCGCTCCGGGACCCTTGCCGCGCGCACCGGAAGCTCGAGGGCGTCCTCTGAGAACGGCCACGGCGTCACGATGCAGCCCGATCGTCCGTCAGGGCTCAGGTGCAGGTCGATGCCCTCGTCCCCCACCGCGCGGGGAACCTGAGGCAGCACTCGAGGGTGCCCCTCGCGCAGGCCGCGCCAGGTGAGGTACAGGCTGAGCGCGTCCCACGTCCTCACCAGCCGGAAACCGGCCGAGGCCCAGGCCTCCAATGCCGGACCGCCGCCGAGTTCGGCGCGCAACTCGTGCTGGAGGGCGATCTGCTCCTCGATGAACGCGCGCGCCGGCGCGTCGCGCTGCTCGGGTGGCGTGTACTCGTAGAGCCCGCGCCCGTGCATGCTCACCAGCAGCCCCTCGCGCGGGTCGCGCTCGACGGCCCGCCCGATGCACTCGCGGTAGATCCCGACGTGGGTGCGGCGATCCATCCCGGTGAAGTTGACCGGCTGCCCGCCCGCGACCCCCGGCACGAGCTCCCAGCCGCGCCAGCCCTCGTCATGCCAGGCCGCCGCCTCGATCACCGGCCCGTAGGGCTCCGGGCGATGGAAATCGGCGTTGCCCCACGCCCCGGCCATCACGGCGCACTGCGCCTGGTGGTCGATCTGCCGCACCAGCACGATCCCATCCGCGTCCCGCCCGACGATCATCGCACCGACCACTCCTCCACCAGGCCGCTCAGATCACGGTCGAGGAATCCCTGCCCCGAGTTGATCACCACCGCGTCGGCACCGGTGTCCCAGGGGCGGCGGGCGGCGATCGGCCGGCAGAGGTACAGCTCGTCGGCGGCGCGCGTCACCGCAACATAGAACAGGCGCTCCTCCTCGTCGAGCTTGCCCTCGCTGACCGACCAGCCCGAGGGGAACGAACCCGCCTCGACCTGGAGCACGAACACCACCGGCCACTCGAGCCCCTTCGCCTGGTGGACGCTCGAGAGCGCCACGCGCCGCGCCGGGCCGGAGACGTCCTCGTCGGCCTCCACGCGCTCGGCCAGCTGCAGGTCGCCCAGGAAGCGGTCGAGCCCCGACGCCCGCGTCGCCAGCTCGGCCAGGCGGGCGAGATCCGCTTCCCGATCGCGCCAGTTGGGGTACACGCGCTGGAGGTGGTCGCGGTACCACTCCGAGCGCGCGACGGTGAGGATGATCTCCTCGGGCCGGCTCATCCCGGCCACCGCGCCGATCGTCGCGGCGAAGCGCGCCAGCCCGCCGGCCGCCGATCCCGTGGGCGTGATGGCGGCGGCTGCCGCGAGCGGGTCGGGATCGGATCCGATCCGCGCCCAGACGCGCTGGGCGGTGGCCTCGCCGACCCGGTCGAACAGGCGCAGCGCGCGGTGCCAGGCCAGCTCGTCGCGCGGATTGTGCCGCACGCGGCAGAACGCCAGCACGTCCTTGACGTGGGCGCTCTCCACGAACCGCGCGCCGGAGAACATCTCGAACTCGACCCCCGCTTCGGCCAGCGCGAGTTGCAGGTCGACGCTGTGATGGTGTGCCCGGTACAGCACCGCGATCTCGCCCGGAGCACGGCCCTCGGTGATCAGATCGGCGATGCGCTGCACGACGAACCGCGCCTCGTCGGGAACCGACGCCAGGTGGGCGACCACCGGCCGATTGCCCGAGTCGGGCCGCCGCGCGCTGAGCCGTTTTTCGAAGGGGTTCCCCGCCGGCAGCGTGGCCTGGGCGAGGGCCACGACCTCCGGCGTCGAGCGGTAGTTGGTCTGCAGGGGGAAGACGCGGGTGTCGGGCACGGCGGCGAAACGCTCGACCACGCGCGGGTCGGCGCCGCGCCACGAGTAGATCGCCTGATCCGGGTCGGCCACGGCGATCAGGTTGCCCTCCTCCCCCGCGATCGCCTCGACGATCCGGGCCTGCACCGGATTCACGTCGTGGAGCTCGTCCACCAGCACCCACCGGTACGTCTCGGCCAGCCGGGCCCGCACGCCCGGATGCTCGTCCAGCAGGCGCAGGGTGAGCACCAGCAGGTCGGCGTAGTCCACCGCGGCCATCGCGCGCTTGCGCTCGGCGTACCCGTCGACGATCGCCCGGAGGATTTCCAGGCGGTCGCCGAGACGTGGGTTGGCCTCCACCACGACGTCCTCGAGCGTCCGGCCGCTCTCGGCCGCGAATGAGGCCCATCCCACGATCGTCCCCGGCTTCGGCAGCGCGGGACGATCGGCGAGGTCGGCGAGCACGGCGTCGCGGGCCATCGCGGCCAGCTGCGCCTGATCCTCGCCGTCGAGCACCGTGAACGTCCCGGGCAAGCCGACCAGTGGTCCGTGGCGCGACAGGATGCGCCGGCAGACGGCGTGGAAGGTGCCGGCCGTGACGCTCGCGAGATCGACACCTGCCATGCCCTCGGCCCGCTCGATCATCTCGCGCGCAGCGCGGCGCGTGAACGTGACCAGCATGATCGCCTCGGGAGGCGTGCCGGTCTCGACAAGGTGCGCGAGCGTGGCCACGATCGTCCGCGTCTTGCCCGACCCGGCCGACGCCAGCACCAGCACGCGGCCACGGGCGCCCTCCACCGCGGCCAGCTGCTCGGCGTCGAGCATCTCCCGCAGGCGCTCCGACGCCCCCGCCGGGTCGCGGACCACCGGGCGCAGCCGGTAGACCCTCCTGGCTGCCGGATCGGCGGCCAGGGGGTCACGCGGGGCCACGGCGTCCCGCGCCGCCTTCTGGGCCTCGATGTGGGGCAGGGTCGGCGGGGCCGTCTGCCAGCGCGGGTATCCAGACCGGGACGACATCGGGCGCGGGAGGTTAGACCCCAGCCCGGACGGCGCTCATGCCGGGCGCAGCTCCCGCTCCAGGCGCATCAGGCCGATCAGGGTCTTCGCGTCCTCCACCCGGGCGATCAGATCGCTCAGATCGGCCAGCGGCCAGGCGATGACCTCGATCTGCTCGTCCTCGTCGGGCGTCGCCCCCCCGACGGCGCGGAGGTCGGTGGCGAGGAAGCAGTGGATGAACTCGGTGATGATCGCCGGGGCGGTGTAGAAGCCCCCGAGATCACGCCAGGTGCCGGCCGCCCGGCCGACCTCCTCCGCCAGCTCCCGCCGCGCGCAGTCGAGGGGATCCTCTCCCCCGTCGATCTTCCCCGCCGGCAGCTCGAGCGTGTACCTCTCGATCGCCTCGCGGGGCTGGCGCACCAACAGCACGTGATCGACCTCCACGGGAATCATCACGACCGCCCCGGGATGGTCCATCACCTCACGGCGCACGACCGTCCCGTCGGGCCGCCGGTAGTCGGACGCCCGCAGGTTGACGATCGTGCCCGCATGGATCTGCTCGCTGTGGACCGGCGGATCGAGCCGCCCGTCGTCGCCGCTCACGACGCGGCGCGCGCCGCGTCGATCAGTCCCAGGGTGACGTCCAGCATCTGCTCGAGGCTCTCGACCGCGATCCGCTCCTCGGGCGTGTGGACGTCGATCATGCCGTTGCACAGGTTGACCGCGGGGAAGCCGTTGACCAGGAACGCGTTGACGTCCGAGCCGCCGCCGCTGGCGATCAGGCGGGTGGAGTGCCCCAGCGACGACAGGACGCCCATCGCCAGCGCGACCTGGGGGTCGGTCTCCCCGAACCGGTACGCCGTGAACTCCTTCTCGACCCGCGTCTCGAGATCGACTTCGCACTCGCTGGCCGCCCAGGTGAGCGCGTCCAGCATCGCCGTCAGCTGCACCGAGAGGGCGCGCTCGCTGCGGCTGCGTGCCTCCGCGGTGAGCGTGCAGCGCTCGGCCACCACGTTCGTCGCGGTGCCGCCCGTGATGGTGCCGATGTTGGCCGTGGTCTCGGCGTCGACCCGGCCGAGGGGCATGCGGGCGACGGCCTTGGACGCCGCCAGGATCGCGCTGCGCCCCGATTCCGGCGTGATGCCGGCGTGGGCCCCGCGCCCGACGAAGGTGGCCTCGATGCGGTGCAGTGCCGGCGCCGACCCGACCACGTGACCCACGGGGCCGGTGTGGTCGTAGACGAAGCCGTACCGGGCCCGCAGGGGCGCCGGGTCGAACGCCGCCGCGCCGCGCAGGCCGACCTCCTCGCACGGGGTGAAGACCAGCTCCACGCCGGCGTGCGGCCGGCCCTCCTCCACCACCCGGCGCATCGCCTGGAGCATGACCGCCACCGCGGCCTTGTTGTCCCCGCCGAGGATGCCGTCGTTGTGGTTGACGAGGTCGCCGTCGACCAGGTCCACCTCGACCGGCGCCATCAGGGGCACGGTGTCCAGGTGCGCGCAGAACATGATCGGCACGCCCTCCGTGACCGTCGGCGCGAAGCGCCCGACGACGTTCCCGCACCCCGCCGGGATGCTCTCGCCGGCAGCGTCCTCGCGCACCTCGGCCCCCAGCGCCTGCAGCTCGGCGCGCACGGCCTCCGCTACCATCCCCTCCTCGCGCGACGGGGAGGGGATCTCGCACAGCCGCACCATCAGCTGGGCCGCCGGAGGCAGCCCGGCAAGGTCCTCCGGGCTCACCCGCCGAGCGCGGCGGGCTCGCGCTCTGACACTGCGTCACGGGCCCGTGCCCGGGTCACCGCCGCGCCCATGAACTCGCGGAACAGCGGCTGCGGGCGGGTGGGGCGGCTCTTGAACTCGGGGTGGAACTGCGAGGCGCAGAACCACGGGTGGTCCGGGAGCTCGACAACCTCGACGAGGCGGCCGTTGGGGCTGCGACCGCTGACCACCAGGCCGGCGGCCTCGATCTCGTCGCGAAGCCCAGGGTTGACCTCGTACCTGTGACGGTGGCGCTCGTAGATGACCGCCTGATCCCCGTAGGCCGCGAACGCGCGCGTGCCCTCCACCAGGTGCACGGGGTCGGCGCCCAGGCGCATCGTGCCCCCACGCTCCTCGATGGCCCGCTGCTCGGGCAGCAAGTCGATGACCGCGTAGGGCGTCTCCGGATCGAACTCGCTGGAGTTGGCCCCGGGCATGCCGCACAGGCTGCGGGCGTACTCGATCACCGCGATCTGCATCCCCAGGCAGATTCCGAGGAACGGGATGCCGTTGACGCGGGCGTGGTGGGTGGCCGAGATCTTGCCCTCGATGCCACGGCCGCCGAATCCGCCCGGCACCAGGATGCCGTCGGCCTGGCTCAGGAGCTCGTCGAGGTCGGGCGCCTCGGCGTCGACCCAGTCGATCTCGAGGTTGACGCCGTGATGGATGGCCGCGTGCTTGAGCGCTTCGGCCACCGACAGATACGCGTCGTGCAGCTGCACATACTTGCCGACGAGCGCGATGCGCACTTTGCCCTCGCAGGCCGAGATGTGCTGCACCAGGCTGCGCCAGTCGGTCAGGTCGGGCGCCGGCGCGGCACGGCCCAGGCGCTGGCAGACGACCCGCGCGAAGCCCTCGGCCTCGAGGTTGAGCGGCACCTCGTAGATGTCGCCCGCGTCGACCGCCGAGATCACCGCGTTGACCGCGATGCCGGCGTGGAGGGCGATCTTCTGGCGGATGTCGTCGGTCAGCGGCCGGTTGGACCGCAGCACCAGGACATCCGGCTCGATACCGATGCGCCGCAGCTCGTTGACCGAGTGTTGCGTGGTCTTGGTCTTCAGCTCGCCGGAGGCGTCGAGGTACGGCACCAGGGTGACGTGGACGAAGCAGACGTGCTCGCGCCCGACGTCGTTGCGCAGCTGCCGGATGGCCTCGAGGAAGGGGAGCGACTCGATGTCACCGACCGTGCCGCCGATCTCGACGATCACCACGTCGGCGTTGGAGCTGGCCGCCGCCTGGCGGATGCGGCCCTTGATCTCGTCGGTCACGTGCGGGATCACCTGCACGGTGGCGCCGAGGAAGTCGCCGCGGCGCTCGCGCTTGATCACCGCGTCGTAGACCGCTCCGGTGGTGACGTTGGAGATGCGGGTCAGCATCTCGTCGGTGAAGCGCTCGTAGTGGCCCAGATCCAGGTCGGTCTCGGCGCCGTCCTCGGTGACGAACACCTCGCCGTGCTGGAACGGGCTCATCGTGCCCGGGTCCACGTTGAGGTAGGGATCGCATTTCTGAAGGGACACGCGGATGCCGCGCGCCTTGAGCAGCGTCCCCAGCGACGCGGCCGAGATCCCCTTGCCGAGCCCGGAGACGACACCTCCGGTCACGAAGACGTACTTCACCGGCGTCTCAACCACGTGACCTCCCTCGCCCGACGACGCACCAAGGATAGCTGCCGGGTCGGCGGGACGAATGGGCGATCACCGGACCTGGGTTCGGCCCCTCCCGATACGGTCGCGCCTCCAGCGACCGACTGTAGGGAGCCGTCATGGACTTCAAAGAGGCGAACAGGGCGATCATCGCCGAGTTCCGCGGCAACGAGGGCAAGTGCGGCGCGTACTTCGAGGGCCAGTCGATGGTCCTGTTGCACACGACCGGGGCGAAGAGCGGCGCCGAGCGCGTCAATCCGCTCGTCTACCTGCCCGGTGAGGGCGACCGCTTCTACGTGTTCGCCTCCAAGGCCGGCGCGCCGGAGAACCCGGACTGGTACCACAACCTCACGGCCAACCCGCAGGTGGCCTACGAGCTCGCCACCGAGGCCGGGGTGAAGAACGGGACCGGCGTCGCCCGCGAGATCACCGACCGCGCGGAGCGCGACCGGCTCTACGCAGCGCAGGTGGCGCGCTTCCCCAGCTTCGCCGAGTACGAGAAGTCGACCACGCGCCTGATCCCGGTGATCGCGATCGATCCCGACTGACCGCTCAGTCGTCCCGCATCATCATGCCGATCGCCGCGATCGACCCGAGGGCGATCGCGATCCAGATTCCGAAGAGGAAGAGCACCCCGACGAGCATGTCCGGACCTCCGGTGCGCCGGTGGTGAGACGACACGCCGAATGCTCGGAGACCGCCGCGCCCGAGCCATCCGGGGGTCCACGCGGCGGGGGTGCGGAAAAGCACGGAATCCCCCGCGGGGGGGATTCCGCAGCCGGCTAACGCACCACCAGGTGGGCGTACTCCTCGGGCACCTCCATCCGCTCCAGCACGCGCAGGAAGGCGGCGTTGGCCTCGGCGAGCACCTGCTGCTCGTCGCAGGTCGTCAGGACGCCGCCCCGCATCAGGATCTGCCCGTCGCAGATGGTGGTGTCCACGCAGCTGCCGTTGCTGGCGAACACCAGGTGCGACAGCAGGTGGTCGCGGTTGCCCGGCATCAGCGGCGTGAACATCTGGCTCTTGAGCTCGATCAGGATCACGTCCGCCTTGGAGCCGACGGCGATCTGACCGGTGTCGTGGCCGAGGGCCGCCGCGCCGTTACGGGTCGCCATCTTGAGCACCTCGGGCGCCTGCTGCAGGCTCGCGTCCACCCGCGACGCGCGGTGCAGCAGCGACGCCCACTTCATCACCTCGAACATGTCGCGGCTGTTGTTGCACTCGGCCGCGTCGTGGCCGAGGCCGATGTTGAGGCCGGCCGCCAGCATCTCGGGCAGGCGCATGATGCCGTTCCCCAGCTTGGCGTTGGAGCTCGGGTTGTGCGAGATCTGGGTTCCGGTCTCGCGCATCAGGGCGATCTCGACGTCCGACAGCCACACGCAGTGGGCGGCGATGCAGTCCGGTCCGAGGATGCCGCACTCGTAGGCCACCTCGGTCGGGCGCCCGCCGAGCTTCGTCTTGCTGATCTCCACCTCCGAGAGCGACTCGTTGAGGTGGATGTGGATGCCGGCGCCGAGCGAGTCGGCCAGCTCGCGGGCGCCGATCAGCAGCTCGCGCGACGAGAGCGGGAGCCACTCGATGCCGACGCGCACCTGGATGCGGCCGTTGGCCGCCCCGTTCTTGGCCTCGAAGGCCCGCGCGTTGTCCTCGAGGGTGTCGAGGTCGTGCTCGTCGTCGGCGACGTCGTTGCACAGCACGGCGCGGATGCCGATCTCCTCCGCCGCGTCGGCCAGCGACTCGATGCGCCGGTACATGTCGTTGACGGTCGTGACGCCGCAGCGGATCGACTCGGAGTAGCTGGCCATGGCGGCCCAGTAGGCCGCCTCCTCGTCGAGCGCCCGGATGATCGGATACCAGCAGCTCTGGAGGTACTCCCAGAGCGGAAGATGGTCGCTGAAGCCCTTGGCCAGGGCCGTGTGGTAGTGCAGGTCGACCAGCCCGGGCAGCACCGCCTTGCCGGTCGCGTCGATGACCTCGTCGGCCGATCCCGGCGGGTGGCTGAGCGCGATCGCGTCGGCCTCCCCCACGGCGACGATCCGGTCGCCCTCCAGGACGACCGCCCCGCCGAAGATGATCGACTCGGCGTCGTCCATGGTCACGACATCGCCACCGGTGATGATGATCCTGTCGGGCATCTCGGTCTCCTCAGAGGACGCGGACCGGCCGCGCCGGGCGGATCACCCGGCGCGGCCGTCCCTGCGTGTGGCTACTGCTGGGGCAGCAGGTCGTTTGTGTAGAACGTGGTGTAGTCGGTCGGTGTCACCGACTTGCCGGAAGCGTCCTTCAGGGCGCCCGCCTTCGCGAGGATCGTCCCGAGGCCCTCGAACGAGGCCTCCTTGAACTCGCCCCACTGACTGCTGTCGCCCACGTAGATCGGGGCCAGGTAGTCGGCGCTGGCGTTGACGAGGTCCTTGGCCTGCGCCAGGGACGAATCCGCGGCGATCAGGATCTTGGCCGCGTCGGCAGGGTTCTCGGCCGCGTACGTGTAGCCCTTCGAGAGCGCCGCGAGGCCCTTCTGGAGCAGCTCGGGGTTGTCGGCGATCTCCTTGTCCGAGGCCACGAAGATCGCCGACGGGTAGTTGCCCGCCTCGCCCAGGTACTTGCTGATCGGGAACGTGCGGAGCTTGATGTCACGCTGCTTGGCCTCGATGCCCTCCCAGGCGTCGAAGATGGCCGACCAGTCGATCTTCTTGTTGTACAGGGCCTCATAGGCCGCGGTGTTCAAGGTGACGTTCTTGAAGTCCACGTTCGTGGCGCCGTCGGCCTTGATCACGGCGGTCCAGGTCGGGACCTCGTAGGGGAGCCCGAACCCACCGTAGGTGGTGCCGGTGGCCAGGTCCTTCGGGCTCTGATACTTCGAGCTCGCGAGGACGGCGAGCGACTCGACGTTGTGGGACATGATCGCCGCGACGGCGGAGATCGGGATGCCCGACGACTTCGACACCAGCAGCTGCGGCACGAAGGAGACGCCGAGGTCGGCCTTGCCCTGCGCCACGAGGACGTCGGTGTTGGCGCCGGAGTAGGGGAGGATCTTGAGATCGAGGCCCTCCTCGGCGAAGTAGCCCTTCTCCTTCGCCACGTAGATGCCCGTGTGGTTGGTGTTGGGGGTCCAGTCGAGGGCGATCGTGAACGTCTGCTTCTTCTCGGGCGTGGTCGATCCGGCGCTCGAGCTGTCGCTGCCGCACCCGGCCGCGAACAGCGTGCCCAGCGCGACGAGGGCCGCAACGGCGATCAGGCCGAAACCTCTCCGTCTCATGTCAGGGGTCTCCTTCGGTTTGGCGGTGCGGTGCGCACCGTCGGGCACGTGAGCCGAATCGGGTCATCCATCGAGCGATGACCCCGGTCCCGCGTTGTAGACGTAGCCCGGGCGGACCGGGAGGTCCGACCACGTCCGGTAGAAGTCGAGCGCGTGGGGCGTCGCCAGGGCCGGCAGCTCCACGTCGGTGCGCCGGCGCTGTGCGCTGCGGTGCCAGATCCGCTCGGCGCACGCCTCGGCGTGGCGCGTCCGGATCGCGGTCTCGTCGACCGTGGTGATGACGCCCGCATCGAGGATCGGGCGCCCCTGGACCATCACCAACTCGATGTCCGACAGGTCGGCGCGATCGAGGATCACGTCGATCGGGTCGGCCTCGTCGTAGCGGTTGGGCGGCCAGAACACCCGCCCCCGGCGGAGCACCGCCAGATCGGCGTCCCGGCCCGGCTCCAGCGAGCCGATGCGGTCGCCCATCCTGGCGGCCTGCGCCCCGCTCTCGGCGGCGCTGCGCAGGTAGTCCGGGCCGTTGACCCGGCCGCTCTCGAGGGCCCGCGGCACGCGCTGCAGGTAGGCGGACAGGCGCAGCTCGGCCAGGTAGTCCTCGCGCTCGGTGGCCGAGATGCCGTCGGTGCCCACGCCCACGCGGACGCCGGCGTCCAGCATGTCGCGGGTGCGGCAGATGCCCGACGAGAGCCGCAGGTTCGAGCCGGGGTTGCTCGCCACGACCGCGCCGGCGTCGGCCACGATGGCGATGTCCTCGTCGGTGGGCCACACGAAATGGGCAAGGCTGACGTCGGGGCCGAGGATGCCCAGGTCGGCGAGGCGACGCACGGCCGTCGTGCCGTGGTGGGCCATGCTGAACGCCATCTCGGAGCGGGTCTCGAGGCAGTGGGTGGTGAGGCCGGTGCCGAACTCGTCGGCGAGGGCGCGGCAGCGCAGGTACAGCTCGTCGGACACTGCGGGCGTCCAGTCGGGGGCCGCGAGGACACGGATCCTGCCGCCGCGGCCGTCCCAGTCGGCGACGAGGCGCCGGTAGGCCTTCTCGACGTCGTCCACCGGCCACGCGTAGCCCATGTCCGAGGCGCGGATCTCGTCGGCGACATCCGCGGGCAGCCGCGAGAGGAAGCGATCGTCGCCCTCGTGGGTGTAGCGGTTGCGGTCGCGGAACGAGAGGCCGAAGCCGACCCGCGTCCCGAGGTCCCAGTAGGCCTGGAGGGCGACGTCGGCCGAGAAGTTGGGCAGACCGCGACGCCCGTAGTAGGCGTCCACCACGCAGGTCTGGCCGCCGCGCACGGTGTCGATCAGGCCGACCATCAGCACGTCGTAGAGGTCGTCCTCGTCGATCTCGCCGAGCAGCCCGTGCACCCAGAGGTTGGCCAGCTCGAAGATCGTGTCGTAGACCCCCTGCACGAGGTTGCATTCGGAGTGGTAGTGAGCGTTGACGAAGCCGGGCAGCACCGCGTGACCGGGCGATCCGATCACCCGGTCGTAGCCCTCCCCGGCGCCCTCCAGCTCGGCGCGGGGCCCGACCTGCGTGACCCGGCCATCCTCGACGACCAGCGCCCCGTCGCGGACGACCCCGACATCGCCCAGCACGACCAGCGGATCGCCGACGACCAGAGTCCGCCCGCTCACCCGGCCGACGCCCCCGCAGGGGGGGTGCCGCCGAGCCGCAGCGCGCGCCGCAGCCGCCGCTCGATGACCGCGAACTCGTCGGTCTCCTCGACGCCGAGGGCACGCGGGCGCGGCAGGTCCACGTCGACCACGTCGCAGATCCGCCCGGGCCGGGGCGCCATGACGTAGACGCGGTCTGACAGGTACACGGCCTCCGCGACGTCGTGGGTGACGAACACCACCGTCGTGCGCAGGTCGGCCCACACGTCGAGCAGCCACTCCTGCATGTCGCTCCGCGTGAGGCTGTCGAGGGCCCCGAAGGGCTCGTCGAGCAGCATCGCCGGCCGGCCGAGCAGCACCGTGCGCAGGAATGCGGCGCGCTGGCGCATGCCGCCGGAGAGCTCGACCGGGTAGGCCTTCTCGAACCCCTGCAGCCCGAAGCGCTCCATCAGCGGTGCGGCCCGGCGACGGGCCTCGCGCTTCGACACCCCCTCGATCTGCAGGCCGACGACCGTGTTGTCGATCACCGACCGCCAGGGGAACAGCAGGTCCTTCTGGGGCATGTAGGCGAACTCACCCGCGCGGCGCGCCAGTGGGCTGCCCCCCAGCCGGACCTCCCCGGATGTCGGCTCCATCAGCCCCGCGATGATGTTGAAGAGAGTGCTCTTGCCGCATCCGGACGGGCCGATGATCGAGACGAAGCGGCCCGCCTCGGCGACCATGTCCACGCCCTCGAGGGCCACCACCTCCCCCTCCCGCAGCGGGAACCTCTTGCCGACCCCCACGACCTCCACCGCGGCGCCCGGCGGCGCCAGGGAGGGCGTCGTCGCCGCGGTGCTCACCAGCGCTCGTCCTTGTGGGTGGAGCGGTGCCAGGGCATCACCAGCCGCTCGATGATGACCACGATCAGGAACAGCAGGAGGGTGAGCAGCATCGTCATGAGCACCGCGCCGAACACGAGGTCGGTGCGGAAGGCGTTGCGCATCTGCTGCATGTAGATGCCGAGGCCCTCGAACGACCCCACGTACTCGGCGAAGACCGCCGCGACGACCGCGTACGTGACGGTGATCCGCACGCCGGTGAAGAAGTGCGGCATCGAGCTGGGCAGGCGCGCGCGCACGAAGATCTGCCAGCGGGTGGCGCGCATGCTGCGCAGCAGGTTCATCGCGTCCGGGTCGGTGGAGGCGAGGCCCTGGGCCAGCCCGACCACGATCGGGAAGAAGGTGTAGAAGGCGACCACCAGCACCTTGGGCATCAGCCCGAAGCCGAACCAGATGATCACCAGCGGGGCGATCGCGACGATCGGAATCGTCTGGGACGACACGAGGATCGGGTAGATCCCGCGCCGCACCCAGGGGATGAAATCCATGGCGACGGCGAGCACGACGGCCGCCGCGATCGCGATCCCCAGACCCAGGACCGTCTCCTGGAAGGTCACCCAGAGCGCCGTCCAGAGATTGTCGCGATCGTCCCAGGAGGCCTGCGTGATGTCGCTCGGCGAGGGGAGCACCGACGGCGACACGTTCTGCCATCGGACGTAGAACTCCCAGATGGCGATCGCCACCAGCACCAGGAGGACCGAGGGCCACACCAGGTTGAAGCGCGAGGTACGCCAGGCGGCGCCCGGCGACCTCCCCGCGGCGACCGGCTCCGCCGGTGTCGGCGCCGGTTCCGAACCCGCGGTCTGCTCGGCGCGGGTGCTCATCGGGTGGTGTGGAGGATGCCCAAGGCGCCGCCAGTCTAGGTAGGCCCACGGGACCGACCCATCGGCCCTGTGGTTGAGTTTTCGCGTCGGCGCCCCGCCACCCCGGCGCGTCGTCCTATCGTCGCCTCACGAACACTCGGACGGAGGCGACCGGCATGACCACCAGGCTCAGCGGCACCAAGGCCATCTGGGATCGCATCGACCCCATCTATCGCAGGGTCCTCGATCATCCCTTCCTCGCCGGCGTTCGCGATGGCACTCTCGATCATGCGGCCTTCGGACGCTACATCGTCCAGGACGCGCTGTACCTGCGCGAGTACGCCCGGTCGCTGGCCCTGTGCGCGGCGCGCGGGGCCGACTCGGACATCGTGGAGATGTTCTGCGCGCACTCCGGCTCGGCCATCGCGACCGAGCGGCTGATGCACGCCTCGCTGATGGGCCGGATGGGAATCGACCCCGAGAGCCTGGACGACGCCGTCGCGACCCCGACCTGCTTCGCCTACACCAGCTTCACCAAGCAGGCCTGCGCCCTGGGCGAGCGGCACGAGGCCATCGCCTCGGTGCTCCCCTGCTACTGGATCTACCGCGAGGTGGGACACGCTCTGAGGGACGCCGGCTCGCCGGACCCGGCCTACCAGATCTGGATCGACACGTACGCCGACCCCGTGTTCAACGAGGCCGTGGAGGGCGCGCTCGAGGCGTGCGAAGCGGTGGCGGCCGACCTCGGACCCGCCGCCACCGAGGCGATGGTCGTCTCGGCCGCGACCGCCGCCCGCTACGAGTGGATGTTCTGGGACTCCGCCTACCGCGACGAGCGCTGGCCGGACGTGGGATGAGCCTCCGGTCCCGCCCGGCCATCCCGACCGCCCGGCGCACGATGCGCGCGCCGGGCCAGTAGGGCTCCAGCGGAGACGGGTCCATCACCCGTCCCGGCGTCGCCCGGACCGTCGCCGGGCGTCCGCGCGGAGGCGGCGACCCCTCCCCCGCGCCCAGCGGACCCGCCGGCGGACGGGCGTGCGACACGTCGCGCCGCCCGATCCGTCGCGGCCGACCCACCCCGGCGGGTCAGCTCACGCGGCGGGCCAACAGTTCCCCGGCGTGGCGGCGAGCGCCCGGGTCGGACGGGCCGGCGCCCAGCATGCGGCACAGCTCGTCGACCAGATCGTCGCCCCCCACCGGCTCGATGCGGGTGGTCGCGCGGCCGTCGGCATCGAGGCCCTTGACCAGCCGGTAGTGGGCATCGGCCATGGCGGCGACCTGCGGCAGATGGGTGATCACGATCACCTGGCGGCCCTCGGCGAAGGCGCGCAACCGGGCTCCGACGGCGGTGGCCGTGACGCCGCCGATGCCCGCGTCCACCTCGTCCAGCACCCAGGTGGCGTCGTCGCCCGAGGCGGCCACACCGTGCAGGGCGAGCAGCACGCGCGAGAGCTCGCCGCCCGAGGCCGTCGCCGCGAGCGGCGTCTCCGGAAGGCCGGGGTTGGCCCGCAGCCAGATGACGCACGAGTCGGCCGGCGGGTCGCCGTCGTGGTCCTCCACCAACTCCACCCGCAACTCGGCGCGAGGCATCGCCAGGTCGGCCAGCTGCTCGACCACGGCCTCCGCCAGGCGCGGAGCGGCCTCCAGGCGCGCCTCGCGCAGGCCGATCGCCACGCCCACCGCCTCGTCGAGTGCCGCCTCGTGCTCCTGGGCCAGCGCCATCACGTCGCCCGCGCCCTCGTCCAGCGCCAGCAGCGACACCCGCGCCTCCTCGGCACGCGCGAGCACCTGATCGGTGCCGGGCCCGTACCGGCGCGACAGCCGCGAGTAGGTCTCGAGGCGCTCCTCGACCTGTGCCAGGCGGCCGGGCTCGGCGTCGAGGTCGTCCAGATACGCCCTCAGAGTCAGGCCGACCTCCTGAAGGGCCTCCTGCGCCGCGCTCAGCTCGGCGTGGGGCGCCGCGAGCGCGGCATCCACCTCCGCCATGGGCGCGAGCGCCGCGGAGGCGGTGCCCAGCGATGCGACCACCCCTTCCTCGCCGGTGCTGGGCGACAGGGCCTCGGCGGCGGCCGAGGCCGCCCCGGCAAGGCCCTCGGCGTTGCGCAGACGCTCGCGCTCGGCCCGCAGGGCGGCCTCCTCGGCCACGTCGATGCCGGCCGCGTCCACGTCGCGCACCAGCTCCTCCAGGTCGTCCCGCTCGCGCTCGGCCGAATCGCGGCGCGCGCGCGCCGCGGTGAGGGCGCGACCGATGCCCGCGAGGCGGCGGCGCAGCACGACCAGCCGCTCGGCGGCGGCGGTCACGCCCGGTCCCGCGAAGGCGTCGAGCACGGCGAGCTGGCTGGCGGTGCTCACCAGGCGCCGGTGCTCGTGCTGGGCCGAGAATCGCACCAGCGACCGCGCCAGGGCGGCGACGGCCTCGCGGGGAGCCGTCTGGCCGTCGATCAGCGCCCGCGCCCGGCCTTCGGCGGGGACGCGACGGGCCACCACCACCTCGCGCTCGTCGTCGACGAGATCCCGCAGGGGCAGCGCCGGATCGTCCGGGTCGAGGGCGTCCCAGTAGCCGTGGGGCACCTCGAGGGTGGCCTGCACCAGCGCGTGCCGCGCGCCGGGCCGCACCGACGAGGCGTCGGCCGGGGCGCCCGCCAGCAGGCCGAGAGCCTGGGCGAGCACGGTCTTGCCCGCGCCGGTCTCGCCGGTGATGGCCGTCAGGCCGCCCGGCGGCGCCAGCTCGGCCCGCTCGATGACCACGAGGTCGCGGACCTCGAGCGCCCGGATCACGGCCGGCCGAACTTCTCCCGGTAGCGCCGGAAGAAGGATGCCTCGGGGAACGTCGCCAGGTGGACCTCCGAGCCGCCGAGCCCGACGGTTATGGAGCGGCCGGGCTTCAGCACGCCGATCCGCTGGCCATCGGCCTGGACGTCGCAGTCGCCCGCGAGCGCGCTGTTGGTCACGGTCAACTGCTCCTCGGCGCCGATCACGAGGGGCCGGCTGTCGAGGTGGTGCAGGGCGATGAACGAGAGCACGAAGCAGCGCACCCGCCACGACACCGTGGGGCCGCCGGCCGCCAGGTTGTAGGCCGTCGAGCCCACGGGGGTGCTCAGGATCACGCCGTCGCAGCGGACCGTGGCGACGACCTCGTCGTCGACCGCGTAGGTCAGGTCGGCGATGCGCGAATCGCCGCCCCGGAAGAGCGCCAGGTCGTTGACGGCCTGCACCTCGCCGTCGGCCCAGGTCGCCTTCAGCGAGGGCAGCCCGAGGACGTTGAAGTCACCGGCCAGGGCACGCCGCAGATCGCGCTCGAGGCTCTCCCGCTCGATGGAGGCCAGGAAGCCCACGCGGCCGTAGTTGATGCCGATCACGGGAGCCCCGGAGCCGGCCTCGCGCGCGAGGGCCCGCAGGATGCTGCCGTCGCCGCCGAGCACCAGGATCAGGTCCTCGCCCCCCGACTTCAGCACCATGCCGTCGCCCGACGAGAAGGGCGCCAGGATGCGGTGCTTGACGACCTCGCCGGCCGGCACCAGCACCTGCACGCCCGACTCCTGGAGGATCGCCATCACGGTCGGCAGCGTCGAGGCGGTCACGTCGGGCTCGCGGTGCGTCAGCAGCAGCACGCGCTTCACCGGGTGGCCGCCCTCCACCGTGATCGGCACGCCGCTGCCCAGTGGGGCCTGGCTCATCGCTCTCCGTCGCTCTCGGCGTACACGAACACCTCTCGATTGCCCTTGGGTCCCGGCAGACCGGCATCGGCTGTCCCGAGCACCCGCCCGCCGTTCCTCTCGATGACCTCGATCACGCCGCGCACGGCATCCGCGCGGGCCGCCTCGTCGCGCACGACGCCACCCGACCCGACCCGCTCGCGCCCGACCTCGAACTGCGGTTTGACCATCACCATCGCACGCCATCCCGCCGCCAGGCACGGCACCACCGCGCCCCAGACCGTGCCGATCGCGATGAACGACAGGTCGCAGGTGACCAGGTCGGGCGCGTACGGCAGGTCCTGCGGGGTGAGATGGCGGGCGTTCGTGCGCTCCATGACGTGGACCCGGGAATCCTGGCGCAGCGACCAGTCCAGCTGTCCATACCCCACATCGAGGGCGACGACGCGCGCGGCACCCCGCTGCAGCAGGCAGTCCGTGAACCCCCCGGTGGAGGCGCCGAGGTCGAGCGCCGAGGCGCCGGAGACGTTGACCCCGAGGGCGTCGAGGGCCGCCACGAGCTTGGTGCCCCCGCGCGAGACGTAGTCCGGGGCCTCGCGCACCGCCACCGCGGCGCTCTCGGGCACGTTGGTGCCCGGCTTGTTGAACGGGCCGTCCGTCCACCTCGACGCGCCCGGCCATCACGGCGGCCTGTGCGCGCGAGCGCGTGGCGAAGAGGCCGCGCTGCACGAGCATCACGTCGAGTCGGGAACGGGTGACCACCGCGCGGATGATAGCCGGGGGCGCGGCGCGCGCCCGCGGAGCGTCAGCCCTCGGCGAGCAGGGCGCGCGAGGGATCGCCGATCGCGCGCACGACACGCGCGGCGATGTGCTCGGGGGTCAGCCCCGTGTCCCCGAGGAGCAGCTCGCGCTTGCCGTGATCGACGAAACGATCCGGGAGCCCCACCCGCAGCACGCGGGCGGGCGCGTCGTCGAGGGCCTCCAGCACGGCGCTGCCGAAGCCACCCATCTGGGCGTGGTCCTCGATCGTCACCAGCAGGTCGTGGCCCTGGGCGAGGTGGCGCATCAGCGCGGCGTCGAGCGGCTTGGCGAAACGCGCGTTGACGACCGTCGGGCGCACGCCGGTCGCCTGCGCGATCAGCTCTCCGGACGCCTGCGCCAGGCCCGCACCGAAACCGTAGCCCACCAGCGCCACGCGCTCGCCCAGCTCGAGCACCTCCGCGTGGCCGATCTCGATCGGCTCGGGGCGCTCGGGCAGCGGCACGCCCAGTCCGGCGCCGCGGGGGTACCGGATGGCCACCGGGCCATCCATCCGCAGCGCGGTGTGGAGCATGTTGACCAGCTCCGCCTCGTCCATCGGCGCCATCAGGGTGAACCCCGGGATCGCCCGCAGGTAGGCGATGTCGAACGCGCCGTGGTGGGTCGGGCCGTCGTCGCCGACCAGTCCGCCGCGGTCGATCGCGAAGACCACCGGGAGGCCCTGGATCGCGACGTCGTGGATAATCGGGTCGAAGGCGCGCTGAAGGAACGTGGAGTAGATCGCGCACACCGGCCGGTAGCCCTCGATGGCCATCCCGCAGGCGAAGACGGCCGCGTGCTGCTCGGCGATGCCCACGTCGTAGGTGCGCTCGGGGAAGCGGGCCATCATGTGCTGCATCCCGGTTCCCTTCAGCATGGCGGCGGTGATGCCCACGACGCGCGGGTCGCGCTCGGCCTCGGCCACAAGCGCGCGGCCGAACACCTCGGTGTAGGTCGGGACCGGCGACGCGGCCTTCTTCGCCGCGGCCTTGCCGCTCTCGATGACGAAGGGGGTGGCGCCGTGCATCGCCTCGCCGTCGGCCTCGGCCGGCGGATATCCCCGCCCCTTCACCGTCATCACGTGGATCACGCACGGACGGTCCTTGTCGAGCGTGGTGCGCAGCGCGCGGCGGACGCCCTCGATGTCGTGGCCGTCGATCGGGCCGATGTAGGTGAATCCGAGCGCCTCGAACAACGCCCCCGTCTCGAACCACAGCGCCTTCGTCGCGTCCCGGATGTGACCGCCGACGCCCGACGCGCCGGGGACCCGCGAGAGGCCCCGCTCCAACTCCTCGCGCACACGGGTGAGGCCCGGATCGGCCCGGACCCTCTGGAACAGCTTGGAGAGCGCGCCGACGTTCTCCGAGATGCTCATGCCGTTGTCGTTGAGGACCACGGTGATGGGCGATCCCAGGGCACCCGCCTGGTTGAGGCCCTCGTAGGCCATCCCCCCGGTCAGGGCGCCGTCGCCGATCACCGAGACGACGTGACCCTCGCGGCGCCCGTGGCGCTGGGCCTGGGCCAGGCCCGCCGCGTAGCTGATGGAGGTGCTGGCGTGGCCCGCGCCCATGATGTCGTGCTCGCTCTCCTCCCGCCGCAGGAAGCCGCTGATGCCGCCGTGCTGGCGCAGCGTGCCGAACCCCTCGAGCCGGCCGGTCAGGAGCTTGTGCCCGTAGGCCTGGTGGCCGACGTCCCACACGATGCGGTCGCGCGGCGACTCGAGCTCCGAGTGCAGGGCGATGGTGAGCTCGACCGTGCCGAGGCTCGCGCCGAGGTGTCCCCCGGTCTGGGAGACGGTGTCGATGATCGCCTCGCGCATCTCCTGGGCCAGGGCCTCGAGCTGCGCGTCGCTCATGCGGTTGAGCTCATGGGGGCTCGAGAGCCCGGCAAGGATCGGGAATCGCGGATCGAGCACGGCCATGACCCGATAGTAGTGCACCCTCGGGGGCCTCGGGGAGAGTCTGGTGACTATCGTCCCACCGGATGGCGCGACTCGTGCTCTACGACAACCCGGTGTCCTCGAACGCGCTGAAGGTCCGCTTCCTGCTTGCCGAGCTCGCGCTGGACCACGAGCGCCGCGAGGTGCCGATGCCCGAGCCCCGGCCCGACTGGTATCTCGCGGTCAACCCGTTCGGGCGCATACCCGCGATCGACGACGACGGCCTCCTGCTCTCGGAGTCCCACGCCATCCTCCGCCACCTGGCGCGGCGCGAGGGACGCGAGGACCTCTACCCCGCCGACATCCGCGACGCGGCCCTCGTGGACGAGTTCCTCGACCGCTGGCACACCCGCATCCGCCCCGCGTTCTTCCGCCACGAGGCGCCGGCCCTGGGATACGCGCCCGGCGCGGGGGGCTTCTACGCGGTGCCGCCCGACACGGACGCGGCGGCCGAGGCGGAGCGGCGGATCCAGCCCGTCCTGGCGCTGCTCGACGGTCTCGTCTCCCCCGGCTCGACGCTCCTCGGCCGCTTCACGATCGCCGACTGCGCCGTCGCGCCGGTCCTGTTCCGGACCACGAAGACCGGCCTCGACCTTGACGCCTACCCCGCTCTCACCGCGCTGCGCGAGACCCTGCTCGCGCGTCCCGCGTTCGCGAGGGCCGACCCGGTCGGCTGAGGACGACCCGGGCCGCTCAGGCCAGGAGGACCACGCGCAGGGTCGGGAGCGCGTCGTCGTCGGTCTCGGGCGAGCCGATGATGCCCACCAGGTACGGCAGGTTGGCGCGCAGCTGCATGATGTCGTCCGGCTCCAGCAACCCGCCGGCGAGCACGTACGTCCCCAACTCCTTGAGCATGCGGACACCGCTGTCGATGAACGCGGTCGGAACGTTGACCATCGAGAGCTCCGGATGTCCCGAGTAGATCGAGAGCCCCACGGTCTCCAGCTCGGCGCCGCGCGCGGCCGGGCCCTGCGTCAGCCAGGCACGATCGGCGAGCTCGGCCATCGGCGGCCGGTCATCGCCCGACCCGATGCCCTGGAGCTCGGCGTGGCCGGCCGCATCCGGGTCGCTCGGCGGGCGCACGGCCACCTGCACCCGCGGATCGAGCGTGTCCCCCTCGCGCGCGACGGGTCAGTCCTCGCGGCCCGTGGTGGCCGCCCGCAGCGCGCGCGGCAGCCGCTCGGTGATCTCGGCGCCAAGGGCCAGGGCCTCGTCGGCGAGCGCTTTCCGCTCGTCCGGCGGAACGTCCTCGTCGGCCAGCCGGCGGGCGACGTCCTCCAACCGCGCCGCGGCGGCCTCGAGGGCCAGGGCGTCGTCCGGAGCCGTCAGCGCGCCACCTCGCTCTCCTCGGCGGCGATGCGGCCCAGGATGCCGTTGACCAGGCCGGGAGCCTCGCTCTGGCAGTAGCGCTTGGCGAGGTCGACGGCCTCGTTGATCGAGACGGCGGCCGGGATGTCCGACCAGTCCAGCAGCTCGTGAACCGCCACCCGCAGGATGTTGCGCTCGAGCGGGGCCAGGCGCTCTGCCGTCCACCCGTCCGCGGCGCCCGTGATCAGGGCGTCCAGGCTCGCGGTGTCGGACGCGACGCCCTCGATGAGAGCCCGCGCGAACGGGTCGACCGGGGTCCCGTCCCGCTCGGCGTTGGCCTCCAGCTCCTCGAGCGGCAGCCCCGTCACGTCGTGCTGGTACAGCAGCACCACCGCCTGGCGCCTGGCGACGCGCCGTCCCCCTTCGCGCTCGAAGCTCACGCCACCCGTTCGTGGTGCAGCGACGGCAGAAACGCCTCGCGCTCGGTGAGGTACGCGGTGGTGTAGCGGCCCTCCACGAACGGCGCGTCGTGGGCGATGTCGCGCAGCAGGGGCAGCGTGGTCGGGATCCCGGTCACCGAGGTCTCGCCCAGGGCACGGCGCAGGCGGGCGATGGCGCGGGGTCGGTCGGAGGCCCACACGCACAGCTTCCCCAGCAGGCTGTCGTAGTAGGGGGGCACGTTCTCGCCCGGCTCGCAATGCGTGTCCACGCGGATGCCCGGGCCCTGGGCGATGCGGAAATCGTCCAGCCGGCCGGCGCCGGGGCGGAAGTCGCGCGAGGGGTCCTCGGCGTTGATGCGGCACTCGATCGCGTGTCCGCGGGCCTCGGCGACGCCGGTGCGCGACAGCAGCCCGCCGGCGGCCACGTTGAGTTGCTCGGCCACCAGGTCGAGGCCCGTGACGAGCTCGGTGACCGGGTGCTCCACCTGCAGGCGGGCGTTGAGCTCGAGGAAGAAGAACTCCCCCGAGGCGTCCACGAGGAACTCGAGCGTGCCCGCGCTGCGGTAGTCCCACGCCCTGACCGCCCGTAGGGCGGCCTGCTGCATGCGCTCGCGGGTCGCGTCGGGCAGGTGCGGCGCGGAGGCCTCCTCGATCAGCTTCTGGTGGCGCCGCTGGATCGAGCACTCGCGGTCGCCGCAGACCAGGGCGCCCCCCTGGCCGTCGGCCATCACCTGGATCTCGACGTGGCGCGCGCCCTCGAGCATCCGCTCCACGTACAGGCCGCCGTCGCTGAAGGCCGCCTCGGCCTCGCGCTGGGCCACCTCGAAGGCCTGGGGGAGATCGGCGGGGCGGTCCACGCGGCGCATGCCCTTGCCACCGCCGCCGGCCGCCGCCTTCAGCAGCACCGGATACCCGGCGATGTCGGCCGCGGCGACGGCCGCGGCGACATCGACGACGGGTCCGTCGGAGCCCTCCAGCACCGGCAGCCCGGCCTCGCGGGCGGCGGCCTTGGCCGCGATCTTGTCGCCCATCCGCTCCATCACCTCGGGCGAGGGCCCCACGAACGCGATCCCCTCCTCCGCGCAGGCGCGGGCGAAGGCCGGATTCTCGGAGAGGAAGCCGTAGCCGGGGTGGATGGCGTCGCACCCGGTGATCTCGGCGGCGCCGAGCACGTTGGCCATGTTGAGGTACGAGTCGCGGGCCGGCGGCGGCCCGATGCACACCGCCTCGTCGGCAAGGTCGACGGCCAGCGTCTCGGCGTCGGCGGTCGAGTACACGGCCACGGTCGGGATGCCGAGCTCGCGGGCGGTGCGGAGGATCCTGACCGCGATCTCGCCCCTGTTGGCGACGAGCAGCTTCATGGCTCGATCAGGAAGAGCAGCTGACCGAACTCGGCCGGAGCCCCGTCCTCGAGGGCGATCGTGCGCACGACGCCGCCCTCGTCGGCCACGATCTCGTTGAAGAGCTTCATCGCCTCGATCAGGCAGAGGGTCGCGCCGGCCTCGACGCGCTGGCCCACCTCGACGAACGCGGGCTGGTCCGGCCCGGGACGACGGTAGAAGGTCCCGACCATGGGGCTGGTGACGCGCAGCAGGCCGTCCCCGGCGTCGGCGGCCGGAGCCGCGCCGCCGCCCTCCGCGGGGGTGGCCTCCGCGGTGGCGGGGGCCGCGCGGCGCACTGTCACCCGGGCGCCCGAGATCTCGACGCTCACCTCGGCCTCGCCCGAGGCCTCGACCACGTCGACCAGCGTGTCCAGCAGGTCGCGGTCGATCGCCGGCTGACCCGGGCGGTTGGCCGCCTCGGCGCCCAGCGACCGGCGACGGGCGACGACCGGCTCGGTGCCCTCCGCGAACATCGCCCACAGCACCAGGTCCTCCTCGGAGAGGCCCTGCGGAGCCTCCTCGGACACGGTCGCCAGATCGCGCAGGGTCGGCGGCCCCGGGTCGGCCGCGCGCGCGGCCTCGAGGACGGGCTCGGCGACCGCTCCGCGCAGGCGACCGGCGCGGCCCAGCGCGACCTGCACGAGCTCGGGCTCGATCGCGGCCCAGCGGCGGCCCTCGATGACGTGGTCCGCGGCCTGGGAGAGGATGGCGGCGCCGAGCGGGTAGGCGAGCGTCGCGCCGCCGACGTCCCGCGCGACGGCGGCGGACTCGGTGGCCACGGCCACCAGGCTGCGCGAGAGGCCCAGGCGCCCGAGGCGCGAGATCAGGCCCGGCTCCAGGGCCGGCGGCACGGCGACGGCGGGACCGAACACCGCCGCGGCCGCCTGGCGCAGACGGTCGGCGGGCAGCATCGGGCCGACGACGCGCGCCGCGCGGTCGAGGGCGGTCGGCTGACAGTCCAGGTGTCGATCGCCGCCGACGAGGGCGGCGCGCAGCGTCTCGGCCGAGGGGCGGGCCGAGACCAGCGCCACCGGGCCGGCCGAGGCCTGCACCGAGGCGGCTCCGGCGACGACGGCCGCCGTGGCCGACAGCGGGGCCAGGCCGCCGGGGGCCTGCACCTGCACCTCGACCGGAAGACCGGTTGCCTCGCGCACCGCGGCCACGAGGCGGGCGAGGGCGGCGGGCGAGATGTGCCCCGCCCCGTCGGAGAGGCAGAGGCTCTTGGCGCCCGGCAGGCCGGCGAGCGCGACGGCTTCCTTCACCCAGAGCCCGTCATCGGCGCTCGGCGTCGGGCCGACGATCAGGGTCGGGACGAACTCGACCCCGGCCTCCTCGCAGGCCCGGGCCACGGGCTCGTGCATGTCGGGGTCGTTGAGGGGATCGGTCGCCCGCACCCGCGCGACGCCCGAATCCACGGCGCACAGCACGAAGCGCCGGACGACGTCGGGGGCCAGCTGGCGGTCGCCCCACAGGTTGTGCGCGCCCACCACCACGCCCACGGGGGTCGTGCCGGCCTCGCGCAGCACGGCGCGAAGGCGGTCCCACGGGCTCTCCGAGCGCGCCTCGAGAGCGGCGCGGGCGCAGCGTGCGTCGAGTGCCTCGAGCACCCGGGCACCGACCTCCGAGAGAGCGGCGGCGGCGGCGGCCAGATCGTCGGTCCCCACGGCGGTGCCCCATGGGAACGGGGCGAGGTCGCGGAGGGTGGCATCGACGTATCCGACGGCGTCGGGTGCTGGCGTCACGTATCTCCCTTCGATGGTCCGGAGCAGGCTACCCGCGCGCGACTATGCGCGGGCGTTGTACTCACGCGTTCTCGTATCGATCTTCAGGCGGTCGCCCTCGTTGACGAACAGGGGCACGTCGATCGAGGCCCCGGTCTCCACCTCGGCCGGCTTGGTCACGTTCGAGACGGTGTCGCCCTTCACGCCCGGATCGGTCTGCACCACGAGCAGCTCCACGAAGGTCGGCAGCTCCACGCGGATGGGGTTGTCGCGCACGAACAGCACCTGGACATCGGTGTTCGGCGCCAGCAGGTCGTCGTTGTCGACCAGGCCCGCGGACACCGGGATCTGCTCGAACGTGGTGTTGTCCATCAGGTACAGCTCGTCGCCGTCACGGTAGAGGAACTGCATCGTGCGGCTCTCGGTGGTCACGCGGTCCACCTTCTCGCCGGCGCGGAAGGTCTTCTCGACGACGGCCCCGCTGGACATGTTCTTGAGCTTGGTGCGCACGAAGGCGCCGCCCTTGCCGGGCTTCACGTGCTGGAAGCTCACGACGCTCACGAGCTCGCCGTCGATGTCGAGCACGTAGCCGTTCTTCAGGTCATTGGTGGTGATCATGCTGGCTGTCCCCCCTCGCTCTCACTCCACGATCCTCAGCGCCTTCGACGATGAGGAGAGGCACTCGAAGCCGTCCTCTCCCAGCACCAGCAGGTCCTCGATCCTGACCCCGCCCTCGCCCTCGAGGTAGATCCCCGGCTCGATGGTGATCGCCATCCCCGCGCGGAGCGTCTCGCTGCCCTCGGGGCGGACTCCGGGCCTCTCGTGGATGGCGAGGCCCACCCCATGCCCCAGGCCGTGGCCGAAGAACTCACCGTACCCGGCCTCGGCGATCACCGCGCGGGCGACCCCGTCCAGTTCGCTCGCCCCCATGCCGGCGCGGGCCGCGCCCATCGCCGTCTCCTGGGCCGCGAGGCACACCGCGTAGATCTCGCCGAGGCGCGCCGGCAGAGGCCCGGTGGACACCGTGCGGGTCATGTCCGAGCAGTAGCCGTTGACGACCGCGCCCATGTCGATCACCACCAGCGTGCCGGGCGGGATCCGGTCGGGTCCGGGCACGTGGTGGGGCCGCGCGCCGCGCGGACCCGAGGCCACGATGGTGGGGAAGCTCGGCTCCTCGGCGCCCTCGTCGAGCATCGCCTCGAGCAGGGAGAAGGCCACCGCGCGCTCGCTGCGGCCGACGATGCCGGCCTCGAGCACGCGGGCCAGCGTGCGATCGATCACGGCCGCGGCGTCGCGCATCGCGGCCACCTCGTCGGCGTCCTTGATCTCGCGCAGGTCCTCGACGACGCCGCGCGTCGGCGCGACGGCGAGCCCGCCCAGCAGCTCGACGAGGCGCCCGTGCCGCGCGAGGGTGAGGTTCTCGGCCTCGACGCCGATCGGCCCGCCGCCGGACACGTCGGCGACGAGCGACGCCACATCGCCGAGCAGATCGCGCGTGCCGATCACCACCTCGGCGCCCGCCACCTGCTCGGTCGCGCTCACCGCGTAGCGGGAGTCGGTGAGCAGGAAACGCCCGTTGACGCCGATCAGGGCGATGCCGTTGGAGCCGACGTACCCGGTGAGGTAGCGGACGTTGGCCGGGTCGGTCACGACGAGGGCGGCGAGCTGATTCTCGATGAGCTCCACCAGCAGGCGATCCTGGCGGGCCGGCTGCGGGGCGCTCACGCCAGCACCGCCGCCAGGTGGTCGAGGGCGTCGCGATACCCGTCGGGGCCCTTGCCCCACACGGCGGCCGACGCGATGTCGCGCACCACCGACGCACGTCGGTGGGGCTCCCGTGACTCGATGTCGGAGAGGTGCACCTCGACGAACGGGGCGCCCATCACCTCCAGGGCATCCCGGATCGACCACTGGTAGTGGGTCCATGCCCCGGGGTTGACGACCGCCCCGTCGACCAGCCCCGCGAGCCCGTGAACGTGCTCCAGGAAGGCGCCCTCGTGATTGGTCTGGAAGCAGCCCACGTCCATCCCGCGCTCCTGCCCCCAGCCGCGCACGCGGTCCTCGAGCTCACGCAGCGTCAGGGTGCCGTAGTGGGCCGACGGACGGCGGCCCAGCATGTTGAGGTTGGGTCCGTGGATCAGGGCGATGCGCAGCCGGTCGCTCATGCCCGCAGCTCCTCGATCGCGGCCACGACACGCTCGCGCGGCGGGCTGACCCGCAGGCGCACATCGCCGGGCGCCGCGACCATCACCATGTTGAGCGCGCCGGCGTCGGCCTTCTTGTCGCGATCGATCGCGGCCAGGATGCCCGCCGTCGTCACCTCCGGAGCGAGCCGGGTCGGCAGGCCCTGGCGGGCGAGCACGGCGGCCGTGCGCGCGCGCCACTCCGGGTCGAGCCCGACGGTCTCCTCGGACAGCCTCAGCGCCGCCAGCATGCCCAGCGAGATCGCCTCGCCGTGGTGGTACAGAGCGTAGCCGGCGGCCTGCTCGATGCCGTGACCGACGGTGTGGCCCAGGTTGAGAGACGCCCGCGCCCCGAAGTCGCGCTCGTCCTGGACGACGACCTCGAGCTTGTGGTCCACGCACACCCGGATCAGGTCGGTCAGCTCATCGAGCGGGCCGGGCAGCTCGGGCCAGGCCTCCACCCGCTCGGCCAGGGCCGTCCCCGAGAGCAGGCCGTACTTGATCACCTCGGCGAACCCGCACGAGAGCTCCCGCGACGGCAGGGTGGAGAGCAGGTCGGTGTCCATCACGATCAGGTCGGGCTGCCAGATGGCGCCCACGTAGTTCTTGCCCTCCGGCAGGTCCACCCCGGTCTTGCCGCCGATGGCCGAGTCGACCATCGCGAGGAGCGTCGACGGCACGTGCACCAGGTGCACCCCGCGCTGGTACGAGGCGGCGACGAAACCGGCCAGATCGCCCACCACCCCGCCGCCCAAGGCCACGACCGCGTCCGCGCGCCGCAGCCCATGGGACGCGGCGCGACGGCTGAGGCGCTCGAGCTCCGCGATCGACTTGGAGCCCTCCCCCGGCGGCACGGGCGCGTCGATCACGCGCAAGCCGGCGGCGTGCAGCGAGGCCGCCAGGCGCCGCGCCGGCACGGCGAGGTTGGCGTCGCTGACCAGCAGCACGGCGCTCCCCGGCGCGCGATCGCCTCCCCAGAGCTCACCGACCCGATCCAGCAGGCCCGGTCCGAGATGGATCGGGAACCGCGCGTCACCGATCTGCGCGATCCGCGCGGGCGTGAGGGCGGCGGCGGTCATCGGGCCGGCTCGGTGGCGGTGCGCTGGGCCCAGGCGGCCACCCGGCCGGCCACGTCGTCCACGGGGCCGTCGGCGTTGACCTCCAGGGCGGCCGCCTCGCGATAGGTCGGCTCCCGTGCGGCGGCGCGCCGCTCGAAGCGCCCGCGATCGGTCGCCAGAGGACGATCGGAGTTCTTCACCCGCGACCATGCCAGCTCGACGCTCGTCCGCAGCCACACGACGTCGGCCACCCGGGTCACGAGGCTGCGCGTCTTGGCGCTCTCCAGCGACCCGCCGCCCAGCGCGAGCACACCAGGGGTCCCGGCCAGCAGCTCTCGGATGACGGTCTCCTCGGTGCGGCGGAACCACAGCTCGCCGCGACGGGAGAAGATCTCGGGGATCGTCATCTCGGAGCGCGACTCGATCTCGCGATCGAGGTCGATGAACGCACAGCCGAGTCGTGAGGCCACGCGGCGGCCGACCGATGTCTTGCCGGCGCCCATGTATCCCGACAGTACGAGCCAGCGGTCCACTAGTTCACCGCTTAGGCCCTGATGTCGGCGCGGTAGCGCTCGACGGCCGCGTCCAGCGCGTCGATGGAGTCGCCGCCGAACTTCTCGAGCAGGGCCCGCGCCAGCACGAAGGCGACCTCGGCCTCGGCCACGACGGCGGCGGCCGGGACGGCGCAGATGTCGGCCCGCTCCTTGAAGGCCTTGCGCGGCTCCTTGGTGGCCACGTCCACGGACGCGAGCGGGCGCGAGAGGGTGCTGATCGGCTTCATCACCGCGCGCACCACCACCGGCGCGCCGTGGGTCATGCCGCCCTCGATGCCGCCGGAGCGGTTGGTGCGGCGGAAGTAGCCGCTCTGGGGATCGTGGAAGATCTCGTCGTGCGCCTGGCTGCCGGGGATGCGCCCGAGCTCGAAGCCGGCCCCGATCTCCACGCCCTTGATGGCCTGGATGCCCATGATCGCCTGTCCCAGGCGGCCGTCGAGGCGGGCATCGCCGCTCACGTGCGATCCGAGGCCGGGCAGGGCATCGAAGGCCCACACCTCGAAGACGCCGCCCACGGTGTCGTGGTTCTGGCCGGCCGCCTTGATCGCCTCGCGCATGCGGGCCGCGGCGTCCGGGTCGAGCGCCCGCACCGGGCTGTCGTCCACGCCGTCGAAGTCGGAGAGCACGAGGTCGTCGCGCAGGGGCACCGACTCGGTCCCGATGCGCACCACGTGGCTCCGGACCTCCGTGCCGTAGCGGCGCAGCAGCGCCTTGGCCACCCCGCCGGCGGCGACGCGGGCCGCCGTCTCGCGGGCGCTGGCGCGCTCGAGGATCGGCCGCAGGTCGTCGGTGCCGTACTTGAGCATGCCCGCCAGGTCGGCGTGCCCCGGGCGCGGGAGCGTGATCGGCTCGACCTCGCCCTCGGGCTCCCACACGGCCATGCGATCGGCCGACCAGTTGGGGAAGTCGAGGTTGGCGATCTCCATCGTGAGCGGACTGCCGATGGTGCGGCCGTGGCGCAGGCCGCTCTTCACCTGGACGCGGTCCTTCTCGATCTTCATCCGCCCGCCGCGACCATAGCCCAGCTGACGGCGCGCGAGGTCGTCGTCGATGTCCTCGGGAACCAGCGGGAGGCCGGCGGGCAGACCCTCCACGACCGCGAAGAGCGCGGGGCCGTGGGACTCCCCGGCTGTGCGGTAGCTCAATGACACGACCGTCCACTCTAGTCGAGCGCCGCGGGCCCTGCGTCGCCCGCTCGCCCGTACGCGAGCCGCTCGAGCGGGCCCAGGTCGCCGCGCGCCCGCCGCCGCATGCCGGAGACGGTCTCCGCCGCGACCAGCGCGACGAGCACGCCGGCGATCAGCGAGGCCACCACCAGGGCGGGCGCCACAATGCCCACCGGGCCGCAGAGCACGATCGCGATCATGGCGATGATCCGCTTGTTGCTGACGCTGTGGGCCATCCTGAGCCGGAACAGCAGATGCCCGAGCAGGTAGAGCACGGGCCCGGCCACGAGGGCGATCAGCTCGGGGGTGTGGAGCACCTCCCCGGGATGCACGATCACGATCTCGTCGCCCACCGCCGTCACGATGATGCCCGCGATGATGGGGAGGTGGAGGTATGTGTACCCGTCCCGGGCCAGCCGGCCGGCGTCGTCCGACGTGGCGAGTCGCCTGCCCGCGATCACCGCCACGTAGTCGAAGTAGAGCCACCACAGGGCGGCGCTTCCCACGAACGCCACGGCGGCGGCCGTCGCGCGCGCCAGATCCAGGCTGAGATCCGCCGTCGCGCCGGTGACCACGATCGACTCGCCGAGGGCGATGATGATGAACAGGTGGAACCGCTCCGCGAAATGGTCGGTGTTGACCTCCCAGTCCCCCGTCGTGATCTGCTGCGAGCGTCCCGGCACCCAGTAGCGCGCGGCGGGACCGGCGTAGTCGAGCGCCAGGGCCGCCACCCACACCACGGCCCGCGCCGGCGCCGGCAGGAACGCGCCGATCACGAAGAGGCCGCCGCTGGCGAGCGACCAGTAGAGAATGCCGCTGAAGGTGCGCTCGGCCGCCGACCCGCGGGGCGTTGCCCAGGTGACGAAGCCGTTGCGGATCACCTGGAGCGCGACGTACGAGATGGCGAACAGCGGCGCACGCTCGCCGAAGGCGTCGGGGATCGCGACCGACATCAGCAGGCTGGCGAGCATGATCACCAGCAGCATCAGACGTACCAGCGGGCTGTCGGGGTCGATGAAGTTGGTCGCCCAGGTGGTGTAGTTCCATCCCCACCACACCGTGAGCAGGAGGAACAGCGTCTGCGCGGCGCCCCGCACGGACAGGTGGTCCAGCAGCAGGTGCGACAGCTGCGTGATCGCGAACACGAACACGAGGTCGAAGAACAGCTCCAGGTTGGTCGTGCGTTGCTCCACACCCGGGCTGCGGTCGCGGAAGTGATGGACCCCGATGAGCTCGTTCCTGGCGTCGGCCAACCGCGTATTCCTCCCCATGATCCGGCGCGTCACGATACGGTCGCTGGTGCGGGCGCGCGCTACGATACGAAGGCGTAGCGTTTCCGGCAATCGGATGCGGACAAGAAGGTGGCGAGATGGGCGATGTGTCGAAGACCCCCCTCCCGGGCGTGGGCGTCAGGCACGACTTCACCTCCCGCTCGGGTGAGCGGCTCGGGGTGATCTCGCACCGCTCGGGTGTGAAGGACCTGCTGGTGTACGACCACGACGATCCCGACTCGTGCGGGCTGGTGCTCCGCCTCGAGGACGACGACGTGCGCACGCTGGCGGACATCCTCGGCGGCTCGCAGGTGACCGAGGACGTCACCAAGCTGCAGTCGATCGCCGGCCTGTCGATCGACTGGATCCCGGTCACCGGCGGGGCGCGCTGCACCGGCCGCCGCCTGGCGGACCTCGGCGTCTACGACGACCTGGGCGCCTCGATCGTCGCGGTGGTGCGCGGCGACCAGACGTTCCCCTCACCGGGACCCGAGTTCATGCTCCTGAACGACGACACCGCGGTCGCGGTGGGCACGCCCGAGGCGATCAAGCGCCTGTTCGAGCTGCTGCGGGGGCCCGTCGAGGCGGCTCCGACGAGCGCTTAACCGCATATGGCGGCGGGTGGCGGCGGCGAGGCGGAAGTCGCCACGATCCTGCTGGAGATGGGCGCCGCCGCCGTGGTGCTCGGCGTGCTGGCGCGGGCGGGATCGCGTCTCGGCATCTCCCCCATCCCCTTCTACCTCGTCGCAGGGATCGTCCTCGGAGGCGTCGGCCCGACGGTCAACGAGACCATCGTGCAGGTGGGGAGCGGCATCGGGGTGGTGCTGCTGCTCTTCCTGCTCGGGCTGGAGTACTCCGGCGAGGAGCTGAGCGCCAATCTCAGGCTCGGCCTGCCGGCGGGCCTGGTCGATCTGGTGCTGAACTTCACGCCGGGGCTCCTGGTCGGGTTCGCGCTCGGCTGGGACCCGGTGGGGGCGCTGCTGCTCGGAGGGGTCACCTACATCTCGTCCTCGGGGATCATCGCCAAGGTTCTGGAGGACCTCGGGCGCCTGGGTAACCGCGAGACCCCCTCCGTGCTCTCGGTGCTGGTGCTCGAGGACCTCGCGATGGCCGCATACCTGCCGATCGTCGCCGCGCTGCTGGTGGGCGGCAGCGCCCTCGCGACGCTCGGATCGGTCGCCCTGGCGGTGGGCGCGGCCGGCGTCGCGCTGATCCTCGCGCTGCGCTTCGGCGACCATGTGAGCCGCCTGGTGGCCCACAAGTCGGACGAGGCCGTCCTGCTGGTGGTGCTCGGCCTGGTGCTGATCGTGTCGGGGGCCGCGGAGGAACTGCAGGTCTCGGCGGCCATCGGCGCGTTCCTGGTCGGCGTCGCCCTCTCCGGAGAGGTCGCCGAGGACGCCCGCCGGCTGCTGACCCCCCTGCGCGACCTGTTCGCCGCGACCTTCTTCGTGTTCTTCGGGCTCGGGATCGACACCGGCAGCATCCCCTCGGTGGCCGCAGTCGCCATCGGCCTCGCGGTGCTGACCGCGATCACCAAGATCATCACCGGGTGGTGGGCGGCCGGGCGGGCCGGCGTCGCCGCCCGCGGCCGCGCGCGCGCCGGAGCCGCGCTGGTCGCCCGCGGCGAGTTCTCGATCGTCATCGCCGGCCTGGGCGTCACCGCCGGCACCGAGGCCGACCTGGGCCCGCTCGCCGCGGCCTACGTGCTGATCCTGGCCTTCGTCGGGCCGCTGCTGACCCGCTACTCCACCGTGCTCGCCCCGGTGGCGGTGCGCATCGCCCGTGTCCGCTCCGCGGTGACGGCCCGAGGGGCCGAGGAAGCCGCGTGAGAACCTCTTTCAGAAGCGGCCGTGGCCGGCCGCATCCTGAACCAGCCCTCGGACCGTGCCCCCAGGGGCGGCGCATATGATCGCCCTCGTGCCGTTTCTCCCCGCCGCCCTCTTCGGCCTGCCGACGTGGGCGGCCAACCTGATCGTGATCGGCATCGTCGTGGTGGCGGCCGTCATCGCCCTCGCGACGATCCGCTGGCTGGTGCCTCGCCTGATGTCGCGCAGCCGCGCCGCGGGCGGCCCGCGCGCCCGCCAGCGCCTGACCGCGGTATCGGCGCTCGCCACCGGCCTCCGCTATCTGGTCGTGATAACGGCCGCGGTCGCGATCGCGTCGGTCCTGGGCGGCGGAGGCGGCGTGGCGGCGCTCGGAGGCGGAGCGCTGGTGGTGGTCGTGATCGGCTTCGCCTCACAGCGACTGCTGGTGGACGTCATCGCCGGCTTCTTCATCCTCTTCGAGGATCAGTACGGGGTCGGCGACGCCATCCGCGTCGAGCCGACCGGCGTCACCGGCACGGTCCGCTCGATCGGTCTGCGGACGACGGTTCTGACGAGTGTCAGGGGTGAGCAGGTGACGATCCCCAACGGCAACATCACGGCCGTCCACGTGTTTCCCGACGGCCGGCGCCCCCACCGCCTCGAGCTGCTGACACACGACGCCGACGCCGTGCTCCAGATCGTCCACGAGCTGACCGGCTCCACCGCGGGGGCCGGAGGCCCCTGGGAGTCCGTTCCACGGGTCGTCTCGCGGGACGCGGCGGACGGCCTGACCCGCCTGATCGTGATCATCGACGTGGACGCGAGTCGCGAGGACGCGGTCGCCTGGCTGGGCGGCGCCCTCACGACGAGGGCGGGGGACCTGCTGGTCGCCCCGCCCCTGTCCGGCCTCGATTCGCGGGTCGCCTAGGCCCGCGTTCCGGCGCTACGCGGCCCTGACGTCCACGAGCTTGATCTTGTAGCTCCGCTTGGCGGTCGCGTTGTAGAGCGTGATCGACTCGCCCTCCTTGAGGGTCACCGTGTCGGTGCCGTCGGGGAGCAGTCCGCCGCTCAGCTCGAGCACGACCTGGCCGGCCGAGACCGTCTTGACCAGGAACTGCTGGGTCTCGGGCGGGATCGCGTCGCCCTCCTGCGCCACGACGGGCTCGCCCGAGATGTCGAAGTCGGCCTCGAGGGCCCGTGGGTTCTGGACCGGCGCCCCCGCGCCCGGGTCGGCCGGGGTCGCCGGCGTCGTCGGGGTCGCTCCGGGAGCCGCGGCGGGGGTCGCCACCAGCGGGTCGCCGTTGATGGGCGTGTCCCCGGGGATCGTCGCCGCCTGGGTGGCCGCCTCCGATCCTGAGGACGCCCCGTCCTTCACCTGCTGGTCGAAGGCGTTGTGGGGCGTTCCGAAGCTGTCGTAGCCGGTGAGCTTCTGACCGGCCGCCGAGGGATCGACCGGACCGGGCGTGCCGAGGGCGGCGATCGCCTGCGAGGCCGACTGGTCCGGACTGGCGCCCGAGGCAACGGCCAGCGACGTTCCCGGCGCGGGCACGTCGCCCTGCGCCGCGGCGCCGCCGCCTCCGCCCCCGCCGCATCCGGCGAGCACGACGGCGGTCGCCGCCGTGGCGGCCACGGCCGCAAGATGGCGTCGGCGGATCACTGGGTACCTCCGGAGCTCGGGGTGGCGGTGGTCTGAGGCGTGCCCGCGGCGGGCGCCGTGGGCGTGGTCGCGCCGGTGGTGGTGGCCGGCGTGGCGGGGGCCGACGTCGGGGTGGTCGGGGCCGCGGCTGCGGCCGCGCCGGCGGGAACGCTCGAGAACGCCAGCACCTTCACGGTGCCGACCACCACGTCGTCGCCCTGCGGCGCGCCCGAGGTGCCCGCGTCGCCCTGGTCCAGGGTGAGGTCCACCGAGGTGGTCGCGAACAGGCGGCCGTCGATCACGGGCGCGTCCTTGGCGTTGACGGTCACCTGGCTGTGCAGCCGGTAGAGGAAGTCATCGACGTCGAAGAACTTGCCGGTGATCCGCACCTCGAACTCGGTAGCGCGGATGGAGCCGTAGTCGCTGTAGTTGTTGGTCTTGATCGATGTCAGCTGCACGTTCGACCGGTCGGCCAGACGCTGTATCTGCACCACCACGCTCGGCGTCTCGACGTCCTCGGGCATCGCCTTGGCGAGCGTGAGACGCTCGACCGACAGCTTGGAGCTGCCCTTGGTGGACGATGCCGCGCGGGCGAGGGTGTCGTTGAGCGTGCTGGACTCGGCCTGGATCGCGGCGAGCTGATCCTGCTGGGCGCTCAGTTCGGCCTTCGCCGGCTTGATCGCGAACCAGTAGAAGCCTCCGACCACGGCCACCACGGCGACGACCGCCAGGATGATCTGATCGCGCTTGGTCATCTTCATGGCGTCGCTCCGTTGGTGGCGGAGGTCGGCTGGCCGGTCACCGGGGTGAGGGTCGGCCGGTCCTGCGCACGCTGGTCGATGGGCATGTCGATGACGAAGTGGATGACCGACCGGTCACCGCGGTCCTGCACCTCGCTGGTCGTGAGGTGAGGCTCGCCGAGACCGGGGACGGTGTTGGCGCGGGCCATCAGCAGCGCCACCTGCTTCTGGGTGTACGCGAACCCGTCCAGGTGCACGCCCTGCGGCACGCTGGCGTCGTTGACCGCCGGTGTGGCGGTCACCGGGGCGGTGCCCGCCGGGACGATGGCCGTCTCGCCCTTGAGGTTGGTGAGCCACACCTGGTGGGGCATGACGGCCGAGAGGTCGCGCACGATGCGCTCCCAGTTGGTCCGTCCGGCGACCAGGCCGACGACGGCGCCGCTCCGGACCTCCTGGGCGGCCTGCCGGGTCTGGGCCTGCTGGTACGCGCCGAGCTGATCGCGCAGCCCGTCACGCTCGATGGTCGCGGCGTCGACGTCCTTCTTCGCCTGATCGACCTGCGAGTGCAGGGAGTAGCCCCAGAGGCCCATCGCGCCGACGAGGACGACCGCGCCGGCGATGGCGATCTGCTTGCGGGAACCCGAGAAGCCCGGCCTGCGCCTCTGGGTCTGCGGGAGGAGATTGACCGACTTCATGACCGCTCCGGCGCGTCGAGCGCCAGGCCGAGGGCGACCGCGGCGCGCGCGGCGATATCGGGGCTCAGATCGCCGCTGTCGTCGATCTGGAACCGCGGATCGCCGAACTCGACCGGGATGCCGAGACCCTGCTGCAGGTACCGGTCGATCCCGACGCACAGCGAGGTGCCGCCCGAGATGACCAGCTTGCCGATCGGCCGGGCGAAGCTCTGTGAGCGGTAGTACTCGAGCGACCGCGTGATCTCGCGGACCAGGGGCCGGGTGCCGAGCGCCAGCGCGTGCCGGACCTCGGCGACCGTGTCGGCGTCCCAGCCCTCGAGCGGCTCGCCGAGCAGCCCGCACGCCGTCTTCACGGCCTCGGACTCATCGGCCGGCAGCCCGGTGCGATCCGAGACCGCCGCGGTGAGGTGGTTGCCTCCGAAGCCGACGAGCCGCGTGAAGTGGCAGCGCCGGTCCACCGAGACGATCATGTTGGTGACCTCGGCCCCGATGTGGCAGACGGCCACGGCCGAGGTGTCCTCCGAGCCCTCGTCGATCACCGCCGGCGGCGGCAGCAGGGCGCGCAGGATGGCGAACGCCTCGAGGTCGATCCCCACCGGCACGAGGCCGGCGTGGCGGACGGTGCTGGTGAGGCCCTCCACCATGTCCCGGTGCGCGGCGACCACGACGTGGCGCTCGCGCTCGCCGGCGTCGTTGGCGAAGCGCAGCACCGGCTGCGAGTCGACGACCGTCTGGTCCGGAGGGATCGGGATCTGCTCGGCGGCCTCGAACTCGACGGCCGCGCGACGCTCTTTCTCGTCGTCCAGGGCCGGGAGCTCGATGGTGCGCACCACGACTCGCTGGTTGGCGACGCCGAGCCGCACGCGCTTGCCGGCGAACCGGGCGGAGCGCCAGAAGCGGCGGATCTCTCCGGCCAGCTCCTCGGGGCGCACGATCTCGCCGTCATGGACGAGTCCAGGCGGCAGGGGCTCAACCGCCGCCTTGGCGAGCGTGACGCGCTCGCGGGCGGTCTTCAGTTCCACGCCGGCGATGGCGCTGGAGCCGATGTCGAGTGCAACGACGGTGCTCATTGTGAGGACGTCCGTGTCTCGGGGGGCAGGGGAGGCAGAACCGGATGCGCGGCCGGGCGATCCATCACCCGAGACGCTCCGTGTACCAGCCGATCATCGACGGGCCGAACCACAGGGCCACCAGGGCGCCCGCGGCGAGGAACGGTCCGAAGGGAACGGCCATCTTGCGGGCGCGAGAACCGAATCGCGCGAGCAGGACCACGCCGAGGGCGGCGCCCATGGCGAAGGCCAGGAACAGCGCCGGGACGACGGACGCCCCGAGCACCGCGCCGAGCAGGAGGGCGAGCTTGACGTCGCCCCGGCCCATGCCGCTCGGGTAGAGGAAATAGAGGAGGTAGAGGAATCCGGCGGCGCCGAGGGCGGCCGTGACCGGCACCCACCAATCGGAGGGGTCGGAGGCGATCGCCGCGGTCAACCCGAGGGCGGCCGCGGGAAGCACCACCACGTCGGGGATCAGGTGGTGCTGGAGGTCGATGACGACCACCGGCACCAGGACGACACCGAGCAGGGCGGCCGCGAAGCCCTCCCACGTCGGGCCGAAGCTGAGGATGCCCATCGCGGCCAGGGCCGCGCTGGCGAGCTCGATGGCCGGGTAGCGCCACGAGACGCGCGCGCCACAGCCATGGCAGCGGCCGCGCAGGGCCACCCACGAGACCACCGGGATCAGCTCCAGGGGCGTGAGCACGCGCTGGCACGATGTGCAGTGCGAGCGCGGGTGCGCCAGCGACTCACCGGCCGGCCACCGCGACACGAGCACGGTCGAGAACGACCCGAGAGCGAGCCCGATCAGGGCGGCCACGGTGACCCAGTAGGCGGTGGGGGCGCCGAGCAGCATCAGCGGACGATGAACTTGTCGTAGACGAAGAGCCTGCGCTGCTTGCTGGCCGTGTTCACGAAGCGGCGCTGGCGGTCGCGCGGCACGTACAGGCGCAGCTTGTACCTGCCGGCATCCAGGCGGTGGGTGGGCACGACCACCGAGAAGCGGTTCTTGCGGAGGCGGACCTTGCGCAGCTTCCGCCAGCCGTCAGAGGTCTTGATCTGAATCAGGGCGGGGCGCTTGGGATACACCGTCCCCTTGACGACCAGGCCCCTGCGGCGGACGACCCGGCTCGTCGCGAGACGGAACGCGACCCGCGGCCGGACGTTGACGCGGAACGACGTGTTGCCCTCGGGGTGGGTCGCCGACTCGCGCCACACCAGCCGGTAGTCGGCCGTGCGCCTCATCTTCAGCTGGAAGCGGAAGCGTCCCGATGTGTTGGTCCTGATCACGCCGGCGGCCTTGAAGTCGGCGCGGGGATACGTGCGGCGCTCCAGGAACAGACGCGCCTTCCTGACCGCGGCGCCGTTGTTCCTGAGCTGCCCGCCGACCACCAGCCTGCGGCCGAAGTCGACCTTCGAGGGGATCGAGTTGAGGTTGAAGTCGGGCGGGAAGACGCTGCGGAAGCTCCGCGTCGGCGTCCACTGGCCCTTGACCTCGGAGCAGTACCCGGCACGCACGCGCCAGTAGTGGATCCCGGGGGTCGTGATCATCTTGGCCGGCGGCACGAGGGCCGTCTGGGCGGTGCTCAGGATGCTGGCGTCGTCGGCGCCGGAGAAGCTCGAGTCGCGGCTCACCTGCACGTCGTACGAGCAGGCGCCGGAGACCGGCGACCAGGTGATCAGCGGGGAGTAGACGACCGAGGCGCCGTCGTTGGGCAGCTTCTGCGTCGGCCGCTGGGAGTTGAGCGTGAACGTGCTCACGGGGCTCCACGACTGGCCCTTGTCGCCACCGTCGACCGCCCGCACCCTCCAGTTCCAGGTGCCGTCGGGCAGTCGCTTCTCGCCGTCGCTCATGGCGCCGGGCACCGCGCCGAGGCCGAAGAGGGTGGCGCTGCGCGTCGAGGTGTCGGCGAACTTACCGTCCTGGCTGAGCTGGATGTTGTACTTCGCGATGCCGGGCACCGAGCCCCAGTTGAGCAGCGGCGGGTCGGAGACCACGCCACCGGACGCCGGGGAGCCGAGCGTCACCTGGGTCTGCTTGTTGAACGAGGCGACGTCCACGTCGTCCTCGGCGGGGACCCAGTACGGCTCGTCGATCGTGGTGCCCGTGCCCCAGATGACCCGCCAGTAGTAACCGGTCGAGATCTGGTTGTCCGGGAGCGGCACCCGCGAGGTCCACGACGTGCTGGTCGTGACCTGCTGCTCGAGGATGTTGTTGAAGTTGGGATCCGTCGCGATGTCAACGCGGTACATCGTCGCGCCGGTCACCGGGGTCCACTGGAGCAGTGGCGACAGACCGGTGGAGCTGTTCCCCGACGAGCTGAGGACGGCGACCGGGGTGGTGCCGCCCGAGGGCGGCTGCCAGTTGACCCGGCGGCCGGCGGACGACCAGCGGCCGAAGACACCGTCGATCACCGGTCGCACCCGCCACCAGAGGTTGCCGTTGACCATCGCCTTCGCGCGCTCCTCCTGGAAGGTGGGCGTCAGCGAGGTGGCGGCGGTCTTCGCGTCGATCTTGAGGTGCGGGCCGACGAAGTTGTTCTGGAGATCGGTGACCTGGACCTCGTATTGCTGGGCACCGTCCACCGGGGTCCACTGGAGGGCGAGATCCTCCGTCGTGACACCGAAGTCCGGGGCGACCTCGGTGGCCGCGCCCCACGCCTTGGTGAAGGTGGACGCGACGGTCCAGGGGCCGGTGTTGTCGTTGGTGTCACGCGCGCGCACCCGCCAGCTGTAGGTGTCGTCCGGCAGGGCGCCGACGGCGGCGGGGCTGGCGAACGGCTGCGGCAGGCTGGTGCCGGTGAAGACGACGTTGTTGAACTGGTCGCCCGGGGAGACCTGGACGTCGTAGCTCTTGGCGCCGGGCACCGGGGCCCAGAACAGGTAGGGGTTGAGCTCGGTGAAACTGGCCGCAGCGCCCGTGGGCGTCGCGGCGAAGCGCGTGTTGGTGATCTGGTTGGGCCAGACCTTGGCGACGCGCGCCACGTCGCTCCAGACACCCTCGGTGCCGGCCGCGTCCACCGCCCGCACGCGCCACCAGTAGGCGCCATCGGGCAGCAGGATCTCGGGGACCGCGATGGCCTGGGTGGTCTGCCCGGTCCAGACGACGCTGCTGAAGCCCGGGTTGTCGGCGATCTCGACCGTGTACCCGACCGCCTTCGGCACATCGCCCCAGGTGAGCACGACCGACTGCTCGGGATACCTCACCGGGTTCGCCGTTGTGTTGGGGGTCAGGCCCGTGGCCGTGCTGGAGGCGCGGTTGGCCTTGAAGGGCGAGGGCACCGTGGCGGACGCGTCGGGCGACGTGGTCGTCGTCGCGGCCTGCGCGACCGCCGGGGCGGCGAGGGCGCACATCGAGAGCGCGAGGGCGAGGCGGCGGCTGCGGCGCATGGCCCGCGACGCTACGACCGGAGTCCGAACGAGGGACGCGCGATCTGCGCCGGAGGTGCTGTGTGGCTGCATCAGGTCTCGAGTCCGATCGAGCGAAGGCACGAACGCTTCCTTGCGTCGGGTGACACCGTCCGCCCATGGCGGGCGTCGGGAAGAAGACAGGCGGTGCGAAGAGGGGTGGTGCGCCGCGGACCCGCCGCAGGTGTGCGGGTCCGCGGGTCGTTCGTCAGAGCGTGGAGCGGCTTACCAGCCCGATGCGGGGCAGGCGGTCGCCGGCACACAGGTCCGCTTGACGGTGGAGCCCGTCGCCGCGGCCAGGTCCTTCGTGTAGACGTAGGTCGTGCCGGAACGGCTGATCGACTGCAGGACGTACCCGTTCACGGTCGGGGTGCCGTACGACACCTCGTCGTTGGCGGCCTGGCCACCGGTGGCGACCCAGGAGATGTTCGGCTCGATCTTGCGCATGGACGTGGCGTCCGCGCCGACGTAGGTGTTGCCGTCGGAGAAGTAGGCCTCCATCGCGGTCGCGCCGTTGCGCACCAGCGACTTGGCGGCCGCGTCGTTGGCCTTGTTGCGCTGACCGAGGAATGCGGGGATTGCGATCGCGGCCAGGAGGCCGATGATGATGACGACCACAAGGAGCTCGATGAGGGTGAAACCCTCCTGCCCCTTGCGACGTCGAAGTCGCTCAAGCATGTAGCTCTCCTCCATGAGAACAGTGAGTGACGCGGACCTCCTGCCCGTGACTCGGGCCTCCGCGATTCACACTTCTCATCGAGCGCTGGGGCCATTCCCTTTAGGACCGGTCCACCGCGCGCCTCGCTAGGGTGATGTCAGAGGCATGTCGGACACCTACACACTCGTCACCGATGGCGCCTGCTCGGGCAACGGCACCGACGCCGCCCGCGGCGGGTGGGCGGCCATCCTCACCGCCCCCGACGGCTCCGAGACCGTGCTCACCGGCGGGGAATACCCGACGACGAACAACCGCATGGAGTTGATGGGGGCCCTGGAGGGGCTGCGGGCCGCGCCCGAGGGCTCCGACGTACGGCTGGTGACCGACTCCAGCTACGTCGCGAACGCCATCTCCAAGGGCTGGCTTGCCGGTTGGCAGCGCAAGGGCTGGCGCACCGCGAGCAAGCAGCCGGTGGCCAACCGCGACCTCTGGGAGAGGATGATCCAGGAGATCGCACGGCACCGGCGGGTGCAGCCCGAACTGGTGCGGGGGCACGCCGGACACGAGGCCAACGAGCGCGCGGACGTCCTCGCGGTCGAGGCCGCCCGCCTGGCCGAACCGCGGCGCGAGTCGCCGCCGCTCCCCCCGCCCGCGCCCCTCCCGAACGACCCGCGGCAGCTCGGCCTCGACGTCTGACCCGCCCCGCACGCTGGTCGTCGGGCCCGGCGCGATCGGGGGCTTCGTGGCGGCCCGGCTGACCGGGGCGGGGTGGCCCACCTCGGTGCTCGCCCGGGGCGGCACCCTGCGCATCCTGCGCGAGAATCCCCTGCGCGTGAGCGACGACGGGGCGGAGACGGCCGTGCGGCTGAGGATGGTCGCCGACCCCTCCGAGGCCGAGCCGGTGGAGCTGGCGCTGGTGTGCGCGAAGAGCTTCGACACCGCGGCGGCGGCGCGCGCTCTCGGGCCCGCGCTGGCTCCGGGCGCGATCGTCCTCTCGCTGCAGAACGGCGTGGACAATCCCCGGACGATCGCGCGCGAGTGCCCCGACGCCCAGGTCGGGGGCGTGGCCGTGTACCTCGGATGTCAGCGCGTGACGCCCGACCACGTGATCCGGCGCCCCAGCCGCGATCCGGCCTCGGGGCGACTGCGCGACCTGCTCGCCGGAGGAGGAGCGGGAGCGCCCGGCGCGGCCCTGGCGGCCGTTGCGGAGGCGATCGGCGTCCCCGCGCGGATCGACGACGACCCCGCCGCCGCCCTGTGGACCAAGCTGGTGGCCAACGTCGCGCTCAACACGGTCACCGCCCTCGGGCGCGCCCGCGTCGGCGTCGTGCTCGCCGATCCGCGGGCCGTGGAGCTGATGCTCGCCCTGGGCGAGGAGGTGGTCGCCGTGGCCCGTGCCGGCGGGATCCCGGTGGCGCCCGACGCCGCCCGGGCCTACGTCGCCGACGCCCGCCGCAGGCTGCCCGCCTCAGGCGGCTCCTCCACCCTCTTCGACCTGGAGGCGGGGCGACGTCTCGAGCGCGAGGCCCTGGTGGGCGCCGTGGTCCGCGAGGGGGAGCGCCTCGGGCTCGACGTGCCGGCCAGCCGCGCCTGTGACGCCCTCCTGCGGCTGCAGGATCCCGGCTAGGGCGCCTCGGAGGGACGCGCGCCGAGGGTCACGCGCACCGGCATTTGGCGCGCGCCGCGGCGGATCCCGATGGAGACGACATCTCCGGGGACCGCGTCGGCGATCGCCGAGGCCAGCCCGGCGTTGGTGGTGACGGGCTCCCCGTCCACCGAGACGATCACGTCCTCCGGGCGCAGCACCCCGGCCGTGGGCCCGTCGGCGAACACCTCGGCCAGCCGGAGGCCGTCACCGATGTCCTGCCCGACGATGCCGAGGTAGGGCAGGTCGGCGCTGCCGGTCGCGATGATCCGCGAGGCGGTCCTGCGCACCACCGACGCGGGCACCGCGAAGCCGATGCCCTCGTTGCGCCCGCTGTCGGTGGCGATCTGCGTGGCCACGCCCACCACCCGGCCGGACATGTCCAGCAGTGGGCCGCCCGAGTTGCCGGGATTGAGCGCGGCGTCGGTCTGGATGGTGCCGGTGATGGCGAAGCCGTTGGGCGAGTCGATCTGGCGGCGCAGGCCCGAGACGATGCCGGTGGAGAGCGACCCCTGGAGGCCGAAGGGGCTGCCGATGGCCACGACCGGGTCGCCGACGCGCAGTTCCGACGAGTCCGCGAACACGAGGGGCGTGACGCCCTCCACCGGCGACTCGAGCTGAAGAACCGCCACGTCAACCGACTTCTCGACGCCGCGCGGATGGGCGGTGATGTGGCGGCCCCCCAAGGAGACCTCCACGGTCGTCTCGTCGCCCACCACGTGGGCGTTGGTCACCACGTGACCGCTCCCGTCGATCAGGAAGCCCGAGCCGGTGCGGTCGCCGGCCGAGATGGCGACCACGGCGGGGGCGGCGTCGCGATACACGGCGCGCACGGCGGGGCCGCTGGGCTCGCCGTCGGCGGACCCCCCGACGCCGGCGAAGGCCGAGGCTCCGGCGACGCCGATCAGCGCGGCGGTCGCTCCCACCAGCGCCGCGAGAACAATCCCCATCGCATCCCTGCGTCCGCGCCCCATCGGTCCTCCCGTGTCGCCACTGCACCAGGGAGTGTGCGGCCGGCGCTCCGTCCGGCCCCCGTCCGGGCGCGGGGTCGCACCACCCCCCGGGCGTCCAGTTGTCGGATGGGGCCTACACTGGAGTTATGAAGAGCAGTTATTCGCTGGGGCGCGTCGCCGGAATTGAGATCGGCATCAACTGGAGCGTGCTCGCGCTGCTCGCCCTGCTGATGTGGACGCTGGCGACCGGGGTCTTCCCCTCGACGAACCCGGGGCTCGGCGACAACGCCTACTTCGCGATGGCCGTGGTCTCGTCGCTCGCGTTCTTCGCCTCGATACTGCTGCATGAGCTCGGCCACGCCCTGCAGGCGCGCCGCGACGGCATGGAGATCGACGGCATCACGCTGTGGATGTTCGGCGGGGTGGCCCGGTTCGCCGGCATGTTCCCGTCGGCCGGCGCCGAGTTCCGGATCGCCGTCGCGGGACCGATCGTGTCGGCCCTGCTGGCCGTCGGATTCCTCGGGGCCGCGCTGATCCCGGGCATCCCGGTGCACGTGGACGCGGTCTGCTCCTGGCTCGGCATCACCAACCTCTTCCTGCTGGCGTTCAACCTGCTCCCCGCCCTGCCGCTCGACGGGGGCCGCATCCTGCGGTCCATCCTCTGGGGCTGGAGGGGCGACCTGCTCAGCGCGACGCGCATCGCGGCGACCACCGGCAAGGTGCTCGCCTCCGGCCTGATCGCCCTCGGCGTCCTCACGACGATCTACTGGGACGGGTTCAGCGGCCTCTGGCTCGTGGTGATCGGCTGGTTCGTCCTCCAGGCCGCCGGCGCTGAGGGGCGCTACGTCGAGATGGAGGCCCGCCGGGCGATGCGGGTGCGGGACATGATGGTCACCGACCTGATCGCGCTGAGCCCCGACGACACCCTGGCCGACGTGGCCGCCCGGATCGCCGGCCCCGGACCGCAGGGGGCCTACCCGGTCATCGAGAACGGCCAGGTCGTGGGCATCCTCACCGCGCCCGACCTCGCAGCCGTGCCGCCCGAGGCCTGGCCGCATCACCGCGTGGCCGATCACATGACCGACCGCGACCGGGTTCCCACCCTCGAGGCCGACGACGTGCTCGACACCGCCGTGGCCACCCTCGGCGCGTCACATCTCCAGCGGGCGCTGATCCTGGACGGGGGCAAGCTCGTGGGCCTGTTGTCGATCAACGACGTGGCCGCCGCGCTCGGCGTCCCTCCCCCGGCGGAGCCCTCTCAGCGCGTGAGCAGGTAGACCGCCCCGGCAGCCAGCAGGTTGGGTCGCCGCCCGCGCCGCGCCGCCGCCGCCCGCCCGTCGGCGTGCAGGAGCCGGCGAGCGGCCACGGTGAGCCCCTCCGCGGCGGCGAGGTCCTCGAAGTCGCGCAGCGTGCACAGGTGGATGTTGGGCGTCTCGTACCACGCGTACGGCAGGGCGCTGCTGACCGGCATCCGCCCGCGCAGGCCCAGGTGCAGCCGCGAGCGCCAGTGGCCGAAGTTGGGGAACGAGACCACGGCCACCCCGCCGACGCGCATCATCTCGCGCATCACGAGCACGGGGCGATGCGTCGCCTGGAGCGTCTGGGAGAGCACCACGACGTCGAACGCGCCGTCCTCGAAGTCGCCCAGCCCCTCGTCGATGTCGGCCTGAACCACCGGGATGCCGCGGTTGACGCATGCGTAGAACGCGTCGGGCGAGACCTCGACCCCCTGGCCCCGGCATCCGCGGTGCCCGATCAGCTCGGCGAGCAGATCGCCGTCGCCGCAGCCCAGGTCGAGCACCCGCGATCCGCGCGGCACCATACCGGCCACCACGGTCAGATCGGCCCTCATCGCCGCCCGGTCCCGACCCGGTCCAGGAACGCGGCGACGGTGCGGTGGTACTCGGGCACCTCCAGCAGGAAGGAGTCGTGTCCGTGCGGCGACGGGATCTCGCGAAACGTCACCGGGGCTTCGTGGGCGGCCAGCGTGCGGACGATCTCGCGCGAGTGGGCGGTGTCGAAGCGCCAGTCGCTGTCGAACGAGAGCACCAGGAATCGCGTGGACGTGCCCCTCAGGGAGGCGGCCGTGGCGACCGGGTCCGCGAACGCGTCGAAGTAGTCCATCACGCGGGTCAGGTAGAGGTAGCTGTTGGCGTCGAAGCGGCGCAGGAACGACGCGCCCTGGTGCTGGAGATAGCTCTCCACCTGGAAGTCGACGTCGAAGCCGGGCCGCGGCGTGTCGCCGTTCTGGAGCCGGCGACCGAACTTGCGGCGCATCGACTCCTCGGAGAGGTACGTGATGTGGGCCATCATCCGCGCGACGGCCAGGCCGCGGTCCGGGCGGGAGCCGGTGTCGTAGTAGTCGCCGCCCTGGAAGTCGGAGTCGCTCATGATCGCCTCGCGGGCGACGGCCGAGAACGCGATGTTCTGAGCCGAGAGCCGGCTGCTGGCGCAGATGATGAGGGCCGAGCCCAGCTCCCCCGGGGCGTCGAGCGCCCACTGCAGCGCCTGCATCCCGCCCAGCGACCCCCCCACCGCCGCGAGCGGCCGTGCGATGTCCAGGTGGGTCATCAGCGCCCGGTGCACGCTCACCAGGTCGCTGACGGTGAAGATCGGGAAGCGCAGCCCGTAGGGCCGTCCGGTGGCCGGATCGACGGAGGAGGGCCCCGTGGTGCCCGAGCACCCGCCGAGGAGGTTGGCGCACACCACGAAGTAGCGGTCGGTGTCGAGCGGACGGCCGGGGCCGATGATGTTGTCCCACCACCCGCGCCGGCCGGGATCGCCGTGGTCCCCGGCGGCGTGGGCGTCGCCGGTCAGGGCGTGGCAGACCACCACCGCGTTGGCGCGCTCGTCGTCGAGGGCGCCGTAGGTCTCGAAGGCCACCTCGACCGGAGCGAGCTCCGCTCCCGAGGCGAGCGTCAGCGGCCGCTCCTCCGTGAATAGGACGGCGCGTTGCGTCTCAACCCGTCCAAGAGAAGGCCCCACGGCGCGCCGCAAGGTAGTCGCGCGCCCACCGGGTGTCAACCGCGGGTATCCTTCGGCGCGATGGAGGACGGCATCTCGAAGGCCCGGATCGACGAGGGCTCCCCCGACAGGTTCGTCAGCCTGCGGCGCGCCCTGGGCGTCAGCAGCTTCGGCATCAACCAGATGCTGCTGCGACCCGGCGAGCGCGGCCGCATCCACATGCACCGGGAGCAGGAAGAGGTGTACCTGGTGCTGCACGGGCGGCTGACTCTCGAGATCGAGGGAGAGGCGCACGACCTCGAGCGCGGCGAGATGATGCGCGTGGCACCCGCGGTACGCCGCCGGGTGGTGAACCTGGGCCCGGATCTGTGCATCCTGCTCGCCCTCGGCGGCGCGGGCGAGCACCTCGGCCGCGACGGCGTGGCCTACGAGGACTGGGACAGCCGCGATGGGCGGCCGCCGCAGGAGGTTCCCCTCCCGGACGACCTGCCCGCCTCGGAGCTGCGCCCGACCTAGGAGACTCCCCCGGGAGTCACCCGGCGCCCTCGCCCGGGGCGCCCGGGTCCTTGACCGCGTCGAGGGCGGCCTTGCCCTTGTCGGTCAGGCTGCCATCGCCGGTCGCGATGTCCTTGAGCTCCTCGGCGTCCTCCTTGAGGGCATCCGCGCCACCGCGATCGTCCATCAGCTTCTTGGCCTGGGCCGTGAGCTTGCCGATGTCCATGAGAGCCTCCTCGGGGTATCGTCCGCGACGGCCAGGCTAATCCCGCCCCGGGGGCCGCGAAAGCCCTACCGCCCGGTCCCGGAGTCGGCGAGCGCGAGGCCGCCGCGCACCGGCCCCTCCGGCGGGGTGACCCGGACGGCGGGGAGCAGTTCGCAGGTCACCAGGCCGGCCGTGTCCGTCGCCCGCTCGACGATCGGCCAGAGCCGGAGCATCTCCGCGGGACGCGTGATGACCGTGACCAGGACCGGCGACCGGTGGCGGATCGCCAGAAGCCGGTCCGCGTGCCGGCCGTCGTCGCCGGTGTACGCCCAGGAGCCCCGCAGGGCGGTCGCGCCGGGTCCCCCCGCCGCGCGCAGATCGCGGATCAGCGCGGTGTGCAGCGGATGCCGCGCCGGCGCGGTGTCGCTCCCGCCGATCACGGTGAGGCGCTGCCACAGGCCGAGCCCGGCGTCGTCCTCGTGGGGCACCATCGGGAGGGGCCCCACCGGGACGCCTTCGCGCCGAACGATGCTCACCCTCTCGAGCACCGCCAGATGGCGCCCGGCGATACCCCGCACGCGCGGGAGCGCGCCGGCGACCCTCTCCCCCGTGCCGACCGCGATCACCATGGCCGGTACCTCGCGGTTGCGCGAGAGCACGCGTCCGCGGCCGCGTAGGCCGCCCAGCAGGCCATCGACGCCGGTCAGGACGATGGCGCCGGCCAGGCCCGCGACACGCAGCGCGGCGGCCACCTCCACCGCGATCGCGCGACCGCAGTAGACCGTCAGCTTCGACGAGCGGCCTGACACGCCCAGGGTGTCGTCGTCCAGCTGCCCGCCGGGGACCGTGGCCCGCTCCAGCACCAGGAGGCCGCTTGAGAGCATCCGCGCGGTCCGGTCCGCCAGCTCGACGATTCGCGTCGGCGAATCGAGCGCCACGAGCACCAGGGGCAGATCCTCCGACGTGGACAGCAGGCGGTCCGTCCGCAGCCGGTGGTGGATCCCGAAGCCCTCGACGCCGCGCAGCAACACGGCGGTCCCGACCCCGGACTCGGCCGCCAGGTCCATCAGCGCGTCGCTCGCCAGATGCCGCCCGACGCGGCTGCCCTCGCCGAAGTGGACGACCATCTTGAGGGCCTCGGCGCTCACAGCAGCGATCCGATCCACCAGCCGAGCGCGACGGCGCCGATCCCGAGCGCCGCGCTGAGCACCAGGTTGACCAGCGCCGGACGCTCCTCGCCGTCCTCGGCGAGTCGCTGGGTCTCGAACATCCAGGTCGAGAAGGTCGTGAACGACCCCATCAGCCCACCGGCCAGGAGGAGACGCGCGTCTCCGACCACCCCGGCGCCCACGACGAGGCCGATCGCGAAGGCCCCCGTGACGTTGACCACCATGGTCCCCCACGGGAAGGCCCCGGCGGTGCGGCGGCTGACCCATCCGTCGAGCAGGAACCGCCCCGTGGACCCGATGGCCCCGAGGACACCGGCGCCGATCCATACCCACGCGGCGCTCACGCGGGAAGCATCCCGGCCCGCCGCACCAGGCCTGTCACCAGCGCCAGCGCGCCCAGGCCGGCCGCTATCGACACCGCCAGGTACGTCGCCGCCAGCGCGAGATGCCCATCCCTGCCCAGTTGGACCACCTCGAGCTGGAAGGTCGAGAAGGTGGTCAGGCCGCCACACAGGCCCGTGCCGACGAAGGGGCGACGGTAGGTGGTCGGAGGCAGCCGCTCCATGAGGCGGGTCCCGGCGTATCCGAGCAGCAGGCAGCCCACGATGTTGGCGACGAAGGTGCCCCACGGCCAGCGCCCCGGCTCGGTGGGCATCAGGTCCGCCAGGCCCAGCCGCGCCCACGCGCCCAGCGCCCCGCCCACGGCGATCGCCGGGAGGGTCAGGTCTTGTGCGCGGCGCGGCATCCGGGCGATGGTAGTCACTAACCTGGGGTGCCGATGGAGCGCCGCGAATCGCCGTATCCCTGCACGATCGTGCGGCACCGGGGCGCCCGGCGCATGACGCTGCGCGTGATGTCCTCCGGGGTCCGGCTGACGATCCCGCCCCACACGCCGGCCCGCCAGGTGGACGCCTTCCTGCGGACGTCCGGCGACTGGGTGCGCACCCAGACGGCGCTCCTCCCCCCTCCCTCGGCTCCGCTCGCCGACGGCGATCGCCTGGCGTACCTCGACGGGACGCTCGATCTGGTGGTCCGGATGGCCCCGGGGCAGCGGCCGCGGGTCCACCGTGACGGCAGCGCCCTGCACGTCGGGGTCACCGGCGGTGCGTCGGTCAACGCCCTCGTCGAGCGCTGGTACCGCCGCGAAGCACGCGAGGTGCTCCGCGCGCGCTCGCGGGTGCTGGCCGACCGGCTGGGCGTCACCCTGCTGGACGTCACCGTCCGCGACCCGCGCTCACGCTGGGGCAGCTGCTCGCGCGCCGGGCGGCTCTCCTACTCCTGGCGGCTGCTGCTGGCCCCGGAGAGCGTGCTCGACTACGTGGTGACGCACGAGGTGTGCCATCTGCGCCGGCCGGACCACTCCCACGCCTTCTGGGATCTGGTTCGCGAGGAGTTCCCCGGCGTCAACGATGCCCGGTGGTGGCTGCGCGCGCACGGACCCGACCTGCACCGCGGCCCCTCGTGGCGGAGCACCGTGGCGTCCGGCTAGGCGACGCCACGTGATCCGCGACGCCGGCGGCCGCCGAGGCGCCGTCAGCCCCGCCTGATCCGGAAGATGCGGTCCTCGATGTTGGCCGCGCCCAGCTGGTCGTTGCGGGCGAGGCTGTCCTTGCGCAGCACCTGGAGGCCCGCGAGCGCGCCGGGCACATCGAGGCCGTAGCCGGCGGTCCGCTCCCAGGCGTCGCCGGCGCGCAGGGTCTCGCCCTTGTCGGTGAGGACGTAGGCCAGCGCCCGCCAGCCGTACGGGTCCTCGTCCTCCTCCTCGATCACGCGCAGCGCCGCCTGCTCGGCCCCGTCGAGGTCTCCGCGCGCCCGGAGCGTCGCGGAGAGGGCGATCCACCCCGGGGCGTTCTCACGCACGGTCGAGAGCATGGCGACGCTCTCGCGCAGGGCCTTCTCGCTGCCGGCGATGTCGCCGACGTCACGCCGGGCGGCGCCCAGGGTGTTCAGCGATCCGGCCGTGACCTTCAGCGCATGCGCCCGCTCGGCCATCGCGAGGGCCTGGAGGCTGTGCCCCTCCACCCGCGCGCGCCGCGCGTCGCGGAGCGCGGTGGCGAAGTCGGAGACCCCCGCGGCCGCCGCGCGCTCCTCCTCGAGGGTCGCGCGCGCTTCGGCGCTGCCCAGGAACATCACGTCGCCCGGCGCCATGCGCGCGTCGTCGTCCCCGTAGTGCTCGATCCTGTCGCGCGCCACCCGCAGGCGCTCCTCGCGCTCGCTGATCGCCCGCGAAGCGGCGCTCGCGGCGCGCGCCGGAGATCGCGAGGCGTGCAGGAGGGCGTCGTACTCACGGCGCACGTCCGGGCGCAGCAGGGCCTTCTCGCCCTGATCGCAGAACGCCTTCTCGATCGCCCGCTTGTTCTGGGGCATCGGCGTGCCGGCGATCTCGCGGCGCTTGGCCTCGGCCGCCGCGGAGATCGCCTCGGCGTCGGCGTTCTCCGGGATCCCGAACCACGCGTACAGGTCGCGGGACGCCAGCTCTCGGAGGAACCGGTCCCGGCGGCTCTTTGGGTCCTCGGCGGCCACTGCGGTAACCCTAGACGAGAGGACGCCGCGACGGCGCCCGGGCGCAGCGCGGCGCTAGCGCGTCCAGTCGCTCAGATCGCGGCCGATGAGCTCCCCGAGCTCGCCGACATCGTCGCGGAAGTAGTCGCGCAGCCGCTGGGCGAACTCGGGCGTGATCCCCTCTCGCCGCCTCACCTCGCGGTTGCGGCTGCGGACGCGCTCCAGGACGCCGAGGCGCTCGATGCCGCCGATCCGCTTGACGCTCCTGGCCACCGAGACGAGAGCCGGCGGGGGGCGCTGGGTGAAACGCGCGACCGCCCCTGCCCGGTGCACCTTGTTCTCGTTCACGCGGGGGAAGTCGGCGCGGCCGTCGTCGGGCACCCCGAGGAAATCCAGCGTCCGGCGGTAGATCGCGCCCGTGTCGCCGCGCAGGTCGTCGAACACGTGCACGAGGACCCGCTCGGGCGGGAACGAGTCGTAGACGCGGCGCAGCTGCGCGCCGAGGCTCGCCGCCGCCCCGTACTGCAGGAAAGCCGGCACGCGCACGCTGGCGGGCAGGCGCTCGCCGCGTGAGCGCTCCTCCTGGAGGTCCCACGCCACCTCGGGATCGGCCTCGTCCTCGTCGAGCATGTAGCGCAGCTGCGAGTGGAGCGACGGGACGAGATCGACCGGATTCCGCACCATGACGATCACCCGCATGTCGTCGGCGAACGCCGCGATGTTGCGGGCGGCGGTGGCCGAGTAGAGGTACCAGACCGACGCCTCCCCAACCGCGAGGTCGTCGTGGCCGGCGTCCTCGAAGAGCCTCAGGTAGTGCGCCTGCGACCGCTGGCCGGGGGCGTAGTAGTAGTCGAAGTCGTCGCAGAAGTAGTGCGGCTCCTTCGGGCGCGAGACGAAGATCCGCGGGTGCTCGCGGAGGTACTCGCTGAGGGCCGTGGTACCGCACTTCGGAGCGCCGAGGATGATGAAGTTCGGTTGCTGGGGCACGTTTCGCCAGTCTACTACGCGCATCTCGGCGGTCCGCGGGCGCAATCGGCGGCCCGGAGGCGACGGACGCCCTTGCCCCCGCGACGGTCGTCCGCTTGCATGTCCGGGTCGGAGGCGTCCACGCCCCGACGCCACGCGGGCGGCCATGACGCCGACGCGACGGAGGGACGGCCCGACGCGGGCGGCCTCCGCTCGCCCGCGATGCGACTCGGGGCCGAACGACGTGCCCCAGTCGCTCTCGTGCACGGACGGCACGGGCCCGCCCCCGATCGAAGGCCACATGTGAAGTCCATCCTGACGCTGGCCGCCGTACTCGCGGTCATCCCCACGGTCACGCAGGCCTCGCCCCCGAGAGCCGAGGCCCCCGCCCCCACGGTCGACGACCTGCAGCGGCGCGTGAACCAGCTCTCGAACCGCGCTCAGACACACGCCCGGCAGCTCGGCCTGCGGCCCGCCGCCGCCGCCACGCGGCCCGCGTCCCGCCCCGATCTCCTCGCCCGCCAGGCGCGCCGCCTCACCCGCGTCACCCGCTTCCTCGCGGACCGGCACGAGCTCGCGGCGGCCGTCGACGAGCGCTCGCTGCCATCGCGCCGACCGGTCGCCTCGCTGCCGGCGCGCACGGCCCGCGCCTACGCGGCCGCCGCGCGCCGCGCCGTCCGCCTGGGCATCCGCCGACCGCCGGCCCCACCCGCGGCGACCGGCCCACGCGCCCGCCACGAGCAGTTCGCCTACTGGCACACCGTGGCGCGATGGCTGGACCGCCAGTCGGAGCGGGTCCGCCGCGACGAGAGGCCGCTGTCCCGGCGGGTGCCCCACTACGCCCAATGGATGTGCATCGCCGGCCACGAGTCGCACGCGACCTGGGACGCCTCGACCGGCAATGGCTACTACGGCGGTCTCCAGATGGATCGCGACTTCCAGCGCACCTACAGCCCACGGCTCTACGCGAGCAAGGGAACGGCCGACAACTGGACCGCCGAGGAGCAGATGCTCACGGCGGAGAAGGCGCTTCCCGGCCGGGGATTCACCCCGTGGCCGAACACCGCCCGCATGTGCGGGCTGCTCTGACCCACGGAGATCGGCCCCGGTGCCGCCCCCATGGGCGGCACCGGGGCCTCAGATCAGCGGTTGCCCCCGAGAAGCTGCAGCATGAACAGGAATACGTTGAAGGCGTCGAGGAAGATCGAGCAGGCGATCATCACGACGTCCGCGTTGCCGGCCTTCCGCAGGCGGTTGAAGTCGAAGATCGTGAGGCCGGCGAACACGACCAGTCCGCCGATGCACCAGATCAGGTCGCCGCCGGGGATGTTGACGAAGATCGCGACGAGGCCGAAGACCAGCAGGATGATCAGGCCGACGAACGAGATCCGACCGAGCCAGGTCAGGTCGCGCTTGGTCAGGTAGCCGACCGTGCCCATGATCGCCATGAAGATGGCCGTCAGCCCGGCGGCCTGGGCGATGATCGTTCCGCCGCCCTCCACGCTGGCGTACTGGTTCAACGTCGGGCCGATCGCCAATCCGAGCAGGGCGCCGAGTCCGAAGAGCATCCCCATCTGGAGCCCGGACACCTCGTCGCGCTTGCGCGCGAAGCTCATCGCGATGATCAGGACGAACGCGCCGACCCAGGACAGCAGGGCCCATCCACCGGAGAGGTCACGGCCGACCCACGCCCCGGCGGCGGCGAATGCCGCGGTGATCGCGACGAGGAACATCACCTTGCCGAAGATCGCGCGCGAATCGGCCTTCGCGCCGGTCGCGGCGTCCCATGTCTGGCGGTCGTATCCGTAGGTCTCGGGGGTCTCGGCCACCGTCTCTCCCTGTTTCTCGGGGGTCATCAACCCGGCGACGCGGCCCGGGCGGGCCGTCCGCGGTATCGGAAGGGTACTACCGGGTGATTCGACAGTTCACCCCCTCCGGATGACGCATCAGCGCCGGTGGCGTGGGTAGGATCGCGCGCAATGGCGGACGGATTCCACCGGGTCACCCAGAAGGTGCTCGACCAGATCGCCCGAGATCCCTTCGTGGGCGCATGGAGGGCGGTCGCCATCATCACGACCGCGGTCACCATCGCGGGCGGCCTGCTGGTGCGCCTGACCGATCCCGACCAGATCCACAGCGTCTGGGAGGGGTTCTGGTGGGCCATCCAGACGGTCACCACCGTCGGCTACGGCGACGTCATCCCGAACTCGCCGCTCGGCCGCGTGATCGCCGCCGTGGTGATGATCGGCGGCATCGGGTTCATCACCGTCACGACCGCGGCCATCGCGAGCGCCTTCGTCGAGGCGGCGCGGCGGCGCAACACGAGCGACGCGGACATCGAGAGCGACATCTCCCTGCTGCGCAAGGAGGTCGCGACGCTGGCCGACGAGGTCCGCGACCTGAGGGCGGCGGTGCTTGCCGGCGATCCCGAGGCGGACCCGCCATCGCGATGACCACGCCCTCCGGGGCGCCGCCGATCTACGACCAGAGCACGGCATGGAAGCCGGGGCGGCCCACGCTGCGGCCCACGCAGCTGCTGGTGTCGTGGGTGCTGTCCGCCGTGACCCTGATCCTGGTGTCGTGGATCCTTCCCGGCATCGCCCTGACCGGGTTCTTCGGCGCCCTTCTCGCGACGGCGATCATCGCCGCGCTCAACGTGCTGCTGCCGCCGGTGATCGCGGGGCTGCGCCTGCCCTACACGGTGGGCCTGAGCTTCCTCCTGATCCTGATCCTCGACGCTCTGCTGCTGATGCTCGCCGAGGCGATCGCGCCGGACGCCCTCCGAGTGGACAACTTCTGGTGGGCGCTGCTCGCGGCCCTTCTGATGTCGGCGGTCGGAATGGCGCTCGCGGTCGCCACCGGGACCAACGAGGACGACGCCTACACGCTGCGCCTCGCCCAGCGCATCGCCAAGAGGACCGGCGGCGCGACCCACACCGACGTGCCCGGCATCATCTTCCTCGAGATCGACGGCCTCGCCCTCCCGGTCCTACGGCGCGCGATGCGCGACGGCAACGCGCCAGAGATGGCGCGCTGGCTGGCCGAGGACACCCACCGCCTGGTCCAGTGGGAGACGGACCTCTCGTCCCAGACCGGCGCCAGCCAGGCCGGCATCCTGCTCGGCTCCAATCACGACATCCCGGCGTTCCGCTGGGTCGAGAAGGAGACCGGGCGCGTCATGACCTGCTCGGCGCCCGGCGACTGCGCCGAGATCGAGCGGCGTCACGCGACCGGTGACGGCCTGCTCGTCGACGGCGGGGCGAGCCGGGGCAACCTGCTCTCGGGCGAGGCGGACGAGGTGATCCTCACCGTCAGCCGCATGGACGCCGACAAGGAGGCCAACCCGGGCTACCGCGCATTCTTCGCGAACGGCCTCAACGTCACCCGCACCCTGGTGCTCTACCTCTTCGAGGTCGTCCTCGAGTGGACCGCCGCGGTGCGCAGCGCCCGCCGCGACGTGCGCCCGCGCGGCCACCGTGGCGGCAGCTACCCGTTCCTGCGGGCGGCGATGTGCGTCGCGGTGCGCGATCTGGTGATCTTCGGGGTGCTCAGCGACATGATGAAGGGGCGGCCCGCGGTGTACGCCACCTTCGCCTCGTACGACGAGGTCGCGCACCACTCGGGCCTCGAGCGCGCTGACACGCTCGAGGCGCTGCGCAAGCTGGACCAGCAGTTCGGCCGTGTCGCGCGCGCCTGTCAGTACGCCCCCCGCCCCTACGCCATCGTGGTCCTCTCCGACCACGGGCAGACGCAGGGCGCCACGTTCCTCCAGCGCAACGGCTACGGGCTCGACGAGATGGTGCGGGGGGCGATGTCGAGCGGCTCGGTGGCGGACGTGCCGGCGGGCGACGAGAACGACACGGCGGTCAGCAAGGCGTTCAGCGAGGCCACCGGCCGCGCGCCCCGGTCGCCGGAGTCGAGCGAGGGCGTCGCCGGGGAGGACGCGATCGTGCTGGGCTCGGGCAACCTCGGCCTGATCTACCTGATGGACGAGCCGCGGCGGCTGACGCTCGAGGAGATCGACGCCCGCCATCCCGACCTCGTGCCCACGCTGCGCGAGCACCCCCACATCGGCTTCATCCTCGTGCGCTCGCACTCCGAGGGCGCGCTCGCGCTGGGAGCGCGCGGGCTGCGGCACCTGGAGAGTGGGCGCGTCGAGGGCGAGGATCCGCTGGCCGCCTTCTCGCCCACCGCCGCCGAGCACCTGCTGCGCACCGACGGCTTCCCGCACGTCGCCGACATCATGGTCAACAGCTTCTACGACCCGGAACTCGACGAGGGCTGCGCATTCGAGGAACTGATCTCATTCCACGGCGGCATGGGCGGTCCCCAGACAGAGCCCTTCCTGATGCCGCCGGCCGACTTCCCGATGCCCGACGAGCCGATCGTGGGCGCCGAGGCGCTGCACCGGGTGCTGAAGGGCTGGCGCACGATGCTGCAGGGTGGCTGAGCCCTCCCCGAGCGCGACCCTCCCGAGCGCGTGCACGGTCACCTGGCTCGGCCACGCCACCGCGGTGATCGACCTCGACGGCGCGCGGCTGGTCACCGATCCGGTGGTCACGCGACGACTGGCGCACCTGCGCCGCATGGTGCCGCCGCCCGACATCCCCGCGGGGGTTGACGCCGCGCTGATCTCGCACCTTCACCACGACCACCTGCACACGGCCTCGCTGCGTCGTGTCGATCCGGCGGTCATCCTGGCGCCGGCCGGATCGCGCCGCCTGTTCGCCCCGCCCCTCGACCGTCGACTCGTCGAGATGACCGCCGGGCAGGACGCGACGGCCGCAGGGCTGCGCGTGTCGGCCGTCCACGCCGAGCACGACGGCCGCCGCACCCGGGGGCACCTCGCGGCGCCGGCCCTCGGATACGTGCTCCAGGGCTCGTGGCGCGTCTACTTCGCCGGTGACACGGATCTCTTCCCGGCGATGGCCGAGCTGGCCTCACCGCGGATCGACGTCGCGCTGCTCCCGATCTGGGGATGGGGACCGTCGCTGGGGCCGGGCCACCTGAACCCCTTCACCGCGGCGCAGGCGCTCACGCTGCTGCGGCCGCGGGTCGTGATCCCGATCCACTGGGGCACCTACGCGCCCCTGTGGGCGACCTCGGGCCGGCGCTACCTGTCACGTCCGGCCGAGGACTTCGCCCGGCACGCCGCGCGCGTCGCGCCGGGCGTGGACGTGCGCATCCTGGCGCCCGGCGAGTCGGTGACGCTCGCCGGGCGCCCGGACGACCCGGAGGTCTAGGAGCTCCCGCCCGAGCCCGAGACCAGGCCGGAGATCTCCTTCTCCACCTGCTCGCGCTGGAGGCCCTTGATCTCTCGGGTGAGACGCTTCTCGGCGTGCGAGAAGGCCTTGTCGATCTGCTCCTCCAGGCGCCAGTCGCCGATCACCAGCAGCGCCGCCTGGCCCTGGTCGAGCACCTCCCCGAGTTCCTTGACATCGCCCCGGGAGAGCCCCTTCCAGATGTGCGCGCCGACGCCTCCGGCAACCGCGCCCACGGCCGCCGTGGCGATCAGGCTCGGCGGGAACAGCAGTCCCAGCAGGGCGCCCACGCCGAGGCCGCCCCACGCGCCCCGGCGGGTCGGGATCTCGTCCTTGTTGAGCCGCACCTTGCCCTCGGAGTCCTTCGTGATGACCGCGGCGTCGTACGTGCCGATCACCCCGACGTCGAACAGCCCCTTCACCACGTCGTAGTCGAGTTGCGCGTCCGCCTCCGTGTCGTACGCCCCGATGTAGACGAACGTCGTCCGGTCATCCCCCATCTCGCACCCTCCGTCGCTCGATTGATGTCACACATACGCCGTTCACCAGCCGCCGATCACGAAGGCGCCCAGGATCACCAGCACGATGATCACGACGATCAGAGCCACCGAGGCGCCCACCAGCAGCCACGTGCGCCCGGTGAGCTTGTCGGCGTCGTCCTGGATGGCGGGCATCCGGGAAGCCTGCCGGGCGGCGCGCAGCCGCGACCGCAGATCCCCCGCGGTCCGGATGCGTCCCGCAAGCGCGTCTCCGAGGACGACATCGAGCTCGGGCGGGATCTCGTCATCCGGCCCCTCGGGTCCCGGCTCGCGCCCGGTCAGCAGCCGGTGGACGATCGTGGCGACCGCCGCGCAGGCGGGCTCGGCGCCCTCCGGCCCTGGACCATCCGCGGTGGCGAAGCGGGTCACCCGGACATGGCCGTCGGGGGTCACCAGCGCGGTCGCGGGGACGATCTGCGAGCGACCCTCGCCCTGGCGGCCCGCCGCGAGGCACGCGTCCAGCAACTCCGCCCCGTAGCGGATCGCCTCCTCCGCCGGCAGCGGCGCCCGCCGCGTGACCACCTGATCGAGAGAGATGCCGTCCACCAGTTCCATCGCGACATACCGGATGCCCTCGGGGGTGAGCCCCTGGTCGAGCACCGCGACCACGCTCAGCGAATTGAACTGCACCGCGTTCATCCGGCGGGTGTCCTCGACCAGGACCGCGCCCGCCGCCGCGTCGTCGGGCTCCACCAACCGCAACGCCACCCGGCGGTCGAGGGGCCGGTCGTACGCCACGTACACCTCGCCGAGATCGCCACCCCCGAGTCTCCGGACCAACTCGTACCGGCCGTCGACCACATCGCCGAGGTTCAGCGTCACGACCGCCTGCGCGCTCGTCTCCCTCGGGTCACGTGCGCACGCGCGCCGGGCGCAGCACCCGCGTGCTGAAACGGACGCCCGCCGAAACCCCGTCCGGCCCGGCGACGACCCACGCCCACGACGGCCGGGGGTCGTCGGGCAGGCCCTCGCCGACGCTGCCGGGATTGACCACCAGGAGGCCCTCGACCGGACCGGCGGACGCGTGGTGGGTGTGGCCGCTCACCAGGCAGGCGGCCCCGACGTCCATCGCCCTGCGGCGCTCGCGGGGAGTGACCCGATGGGTCACGTACACGGTCGCGCCGTCCAACGGCAGCAGCAGTCGCACCGGCAAGGACGACACCCACACCAGATTGGAGCGCGAGATCTCATCCGCGCCGCCCTCCCGCACGCGATCGCTGGTGCCCTGCACGCAGGGCCACCCGAGCGAGCGGACCAGGCTGATGCACTCGTCGGTCTGACCGCCGCCGCCGATGATGTCGCCGGTGACGATGCCCCGGCAGATCCCGGCGGCGCTCACCTCGTCCAGCACGGCCTCGAGGGCCGGCAGGTTGGAGTGGATGTCGCCGAGCACGGCGATGGGCGTGCCCACTGAGGATTCCTCAGAGGCCCATGGAGAGACGCTTATCAGGCCGAGATCGCTGATCGCTGACTCCAGGCGCAGGGGGGTCTTCGCCCGCGTCATCTTCCTCGCGGGGGTTGAGGAATACCACTCCGTGGAGCATTACGCACGAATTTCACTCCGGTGAACCGCCCCGGACGACCCTTTCGCGGCCGCCCGATGGCCAAAACGGCGACGACGGCCACCCCTGGAGCGCAGGCGCCGGCCAGGCGCCTGCCGCCGCTGGTCGGCGTGCGCCTGGAGGACGGAATCGACGCGTCGATCACGCCGCTGCCCGCCCTGCCGATACGCGCCGGCATGGGAGCCCTCGCGTCCCAGCCGGGCACCCTTGCCGGGGCCGTCGGTGCCGGTCTCGCGCCCGAGCGAGGTGGGCTGTTCAGCGCCCGGCTCCGCGCGGCCGGCTCCGGAGGTGGTGGTCCACGTCGGCGGCCGGCCCGCGCCCCCGGCGAATCGGACTAGACGATCGCCTCCGCGTCCACGAGCTCGCGGCCCTGCCGGCGGGCGTGCCGCACGCGACCGGCCTCGAACATGCCTCCGCGCTCGAACTCGGCGACCGTCGTGGCGAGGCCGGCGGCCTGCGCGGGCGACTCGGCCGTCACGACCATGGTCAGCGTCAGCGGGGAAACCCCGCGACGACGTACGGTTACCTGGAATGGCGCCATGCCATCACCTCCTGTTGTCGAACCGCCTCGCCCTCGGGACGACTCGACGGCGCTCGTGGTGCGTTGCATCTAAGGGGTAGCAGGCCGTCCCTATTAGAGACCAACCGCACGATGAAATCCCCGCCGCCACGCCCGCTCTCACTGCAGGCCGACGGGCCTCCCCGCGCCGCGTGCGCGCGTGCACGGACCGCACTCGGGGCCCGGGTTGTAACGATTCAGGATCGTCGTGCAGCTGATGCACACCCGGGCCCGCTTCGCGGGCGCGACGCTCTCGGGCGCCGGACACGCGCAGAGCTTGGGGCGGCGCGCCCCCCGGGGCCGGAAGAGCTCCGCGATGAGCCCGCAGGTCGGGCAGATGACCTCAATCGGCTCTCGTGGGCGACGCGCCATGTGTCCTCTGTCGGCTCGGCGCCGCCTCAGCCGCGGGCGACGCGCTCCAGGAGCCAGGGCTCCGTCACGCGGTCTGAGTTGTAGCGCAGCTGATGCCACTGGGGATACGGCAGCCGCGTGGCCGAGAGCGCGTCGAGGCGCTCCACCTCGCCGGCGTCGAGGGTCCAGTCGGCGGCCGCGAGGTTGTCGGCGAGCTGCTCCTCGGTGCGCGCGCCCACGATCAGCGACGTCACGGCCGGCTTGGCCAGCAGCCAGTTGAGCGCCACCTGGGCAGGGCTCGCGCCGCGCGCCTCCGCGATCTCCACCAGGGCGTCCACGACGTCGAGGGCACCCTCGGGGTCGGCCAGACCCCCCGGGGGGCCCATGACCGACTGGCGCGAGCCCTCGGGGGCCTGCTGGTCGCGACGCACCTTGCCCGTCAGGAAGCCGCCCGAGAGGGGGCTCCATACGAAGATGCCGACGCCCTGGTCGAGACACACCGGCACCAGCTCGTGCTCCAGTTCGCGCGACACCAGGGAGTAGTGGGCCTGGAGCACGCTGAAGCGGTTGAGATGCTCGCGCTGCGAGATCCCCAGGGCCTTCATCAGGTGCCAGGCGCTGAAGTTGGAGCAGCCGATGTAGCGGACCGTGCCGGCGCGAACCAGGTCGTCCAGGGCACGGAGCGTCTCCTCGATATCGGTGCGCTGGTCGATGCCGTGCACCTGGAGCACGTCGATCCAGTCCGTGCCGATCCGGCGCAGGCTGGCCTGCACCGCGCGGATGATGTGATGGCGCGACTGGCCGCGGTCGTTGACGCCCGGGCCGGCCTGGGCGTGGAGCTTGGTGGCCAGCACGACGTCGTCGCGGCGGGCGCCGAGGGCCTGGCCGAGGATCTCCTCGGAGGCGCCGTTGGAGTACGCGTCGGCGGTGTCGAAGAGATTGACCCCGGCGTCGAGGCAAAGGTCCACCTGGCGGCGGGCCTCGTCGACCTCGGTGGTGCCGACCGCGCGGAAGAAGTCGCTGCGGGATCCGCCGAAGGTCATCGCGCCGAACGAGATGGCCGACACCTGAAGCCCGGTTCGCCCGAGGTATCTCATCTGCATCGTCGTCTCCCGTCGTGGCGTGGCGGGTGACACGGACACCCGCGGGCAGACTACGCCCGCCGCTCCACGGAACGCCCGGGGCGATCGAGATCGGGGAAGGCGCTCGCCACCCGGGCCAGGGCGACGGCGGCCGTCGCCACCACCTTCTGGCGGGTCTCCTCAGGCGGCCTCCGCGCGAGGACGGACTCGGACAGCACGCTCATCCGCTGATGCATCGCCACGACGAGCATCGCCGAGAAGATGCGGATCTCGTCGTCGTCCTCGAGGCGCCCGAGCTCGGCCGCCAGCTCGGCGGCGATCCGCGCCTGCAGCCGCTCGTTGCTCGACAGGTAGCGCGCCTGAAGGCTGGGCGACTCGTGCCAGACGGTGAGGAAACGCCGGAAGAGCGCGTCGTTCTCCGGCTCGAGCAGGGCCGTCCACCCGTCATCCCCATCGATCACCCGGTTCGCGGCGCAGAGCTCGGCGAGCGCCCCCGTTATGGACGCGTCGGGAGCCCGATCGCGGATCGCGGCGAGGATCACGCCGTGGAGATGCTCCTCCCGGTCGAGGAACAGATCCTCCTTGGACCCGAAGTAGTTGAAGATCGTCTTCACCGATACGCCCGCGGCCTCGGCGACCTCCGCCAGCGTCACCGCGTCGAACCCCCGCTCCAGGAAGAGCCGCGTGGCCTCGTCCGAGATCGCCTGACGGGTCATCGCCTTCTTGCGCGCGCGCAGGCCGCCGGGATCGGACGGCGGGGTCACCGTGTGCGGGTGCGCGCTCACGCGGCGATTCTAGGGCATCGTATTACACTGATGCGACATTTACTACCGTTGTAAATATGCGAGTCGGCTGCGACACTGCCGCGACGCCCGCCACGCGGCCGGCGGCCACCGGACGACCGGGCACCGGGGAGGGTCATGACGGTCACCACCGCAATCGAGGTCCAGGATCTCGTGAAGCGCTTCGGCGAGAAGACGGCCCTCGACGGCGTCAGCTTCGAGGTGTCGCGGGGCACCGTGTGCAGCGTCCTCGGCCCCAACGGCGCGGGCAAGACCACGGCCGTCCGGATCCTCACCACCCTCACCATCCCCGACGCGGGATCGGCCCGGGTCGCCGGCATCGACGTGCTCTCCGACCCCCAGGGCGCGCGCAGGCTGCTCGGCCTGGCGGCGCAGGACGCGACGGTCGACGCCCTGCTCACCGGGCGCGAGAACCTGACCATGATCGGGCGGCTCCACCACCTCGGACGATCGGTGGCACGGGCGCGCGCAGACGAGCTGCTGGAGCAGTTCGCGCTCACCGACGCCGGCGGGCGCCTGGTCAAGACCTACTCCGGCGGGATGCGCCGCCGTCTCGACCTGGCGGCCACCCTCGTGGCGCGCCCCGAGGTGCTCTTCCTCGACGAGCCCACCACGGGCCTCGACCCACGGGCCCGCAACGAGCTCTGGGACGTCCTCGAGACGCTGGTCGACGAGGGCGCCACGATCCTGCTCACCACCCAGTACCTGCAAGAGGCCGAGCGGCTGGCCGACGACATCGTGGTCATCGACCACGGGCGCGTCATCGCCCGCGGCGACTCCCGCGAGCTCAAGCGGCAGGTCGGCGGTGCCCACGTGTACGCGGTCCTCCCCGACCCGGCGAGACTCGCCGAGGCGGCGGAGCACATCGCGCGGATCGTCGACGGCACTCCGACGGTTGACGAGACGACGCGCACCGCATCGGCGCCCACCGACCGTGGGCCGCGGGTGGTGTCGCAGCTGGCCGACGCCCTCGCCGACTCCGGAATCGAGATCGACGACATCGGGCTGCGCCAGCCGACCCTCGATGACGTGTTCCTGACCCTCACCGGCATACCCATCGACGACGAGGTCCCCGTGGAGGCGGCCCGATGAGCATCATGGTCCCCACCCCCGCCGAGCGTCGCGGCAACGTCGTCGGCGACACCTGGGTCGTGGCCAAGCGCGGGCTGCTGCACATGCGCCGCCAACCCGAGGCGCTCGCCGACGTGACCCTGCAACCGGTGATGTTCGTGCTGCTGTTCGCCTACGTCTTCGGCGGCGCGATCGACGTGCCCGGCGGCGGCTACGAGGAGTTCCTGATGGGCGGCATCTTCGCCCAGACGATCGTGTTCGGCGCATTCGGCGTGGCAATCGGCCTGGCGAACGACCGCACCAACGGAGCGATCGACCGGTTCCGCTCGCTGCCGATGGCGCGCGGGTCGGTGCTCGGGGGCCATGCCATCTCGAGCCTGCTGAGGAGTCTGCTGCCCATCGTCCTGATGTCCCTCTGCGGGCTGATCGTCGGCTGGCGGATCCACACCTCGGTGTACGAGGCGGCCGGCGCCTACCTGCTGATGATCGCCTTCTCCTTCGCGGTCATCTGGGTCGGCGTGCTGCTCGGCAGTCTGCTGCCCTCACCCGAGGCGGTGCAGGGCGTCGCGTTCGTGGTGATCTTCCCGATCACGTTCATCGCGAGCACCTTCGTCCCGATCAACACCCTGCCCGGGGTCCTCAGGACGATCGCCGAGTGGAACCCCGTTACGTCGATGTCCGAGGCGCTTCGCCAGCTGTTCGGCAACCCCACTGCCGACCTGAGAGACCCGGTCTGGCCGCTCGCGCACCCGGTCGCGTACAGCGTGATCTGGATCGTCGCGATCGTCGTCGTCTGCGCCCCCCTCGCAATCTGGGCGTACCGCAGGACGATCATGGACTGAGGTCGTCGTCGGGGCGTTTCCCCGCGGTGCGTCGAGGACGGGCGGCGCGGTGCGAATCGGGTCTCGCGGCCGTGGTCGAGTGCTTCGCCGAGCTGGGGCTCGTGCTCGGACCGAGGGCCCGTCGAAGGTCGCTGGGTGGCCTGCGTCGTGGGATCCAGGACGCACGGGCGGACATCGCGATCCTGCACCCGCCGGACGGCACGGGACGACTCGAACTGACGGCGTCCACTCGCCGTCGAACCAGGGGGACCAGCTTCCTCGCGGTCCGGTCGCCGCGCGCGAGGCTCTCGCCGCCTCGGAGGCCCTCAGAGCTCAGCCGCAGGTCGGAGCGTTCGAGGACCCCTGCTGCGCCGACGCCGGACGCGTCCCGAGCGTCACCTTCACGGAGCGCGCCGTCCCGTTCGAATCGACGATCTTGAGCGTGACCGTCGCGCCGGGGGCCTGAGCGTCGACCGCCTTCTGCAGATCGGACGCGCCGGCGATCGGCGTGTCGTCGAGCGCCGTCACCACCGGACCGCCCACGCACACCTGCGCGCTGTCATCGGTGACCAGCCTGTTGCCGCCGGTCAGCCCGGCCCTGGCGGCCGGGCCGCTCCCGACCACGCCCGTGATGAGCGCGCCCTTCTTGGCTCCGACGCCGCTCGTCTGGGCCAGGTTGGCGTCCACGTCCGCGGTGCTGACGCCCAGCCAGGCGTGCTCGACGTCGCCGCTCTTCTCGATGGAGGCCACGACCGTCTTGGCCGTGTTGACCGGCACCGCGAACGCGACCCCGACGTTGGCGTTGACGCCGGAGTCCGCGATCTGCGACGGAATGCCGATCAGCTCGCCCTGGGAGTTGAGCAGCGCGCCGCCCGAGTTGCCGTGGTTGACGGCGGCGTCCGTCTGGATCGCGCCCGTGATGGTGAAGCCATTGGGCGCTTCGATGCTGCGGTCGAGGCCCGAGACGATGCCGGCGCTCGCGCTGGCCTGGTAGCCGAAGGGGTCGCCGATCGCCAGCACCGGATCGCCGACGACGAGCCGGGAGGAGTCGCCCAGCGGAACCGGATCGAGCTGGGACGCGGGGACGTCGATGTCCAGCAGGGCGACGTCGGTCGACTTGTCGGTGCCGACCACCTTGGCGGTCACCGTCGTGCCCGAGGCCAGCTCCACCCGCACCTTGGTGGCGCCGTCGACGACGTGCTCGTTGGTGAGCACGTGGCCCTGCTCGTCGATGATCACACCCGAGCCACCCGCGGTCGCGGTACCGCCCTGGTCACCGGGTGTGGTGCCGGGCGAGCTGGCCGGGACCGTGGAGGTGATCGACACGAGCCCCGACCGGCGCGCGGCGTAGACCTTGCTGAAATCGACGGTGGTGGTCCCGCCCGACGACACGGTCGATGCCGGGATCACCGTGGCCGGGGTGGTCACGCGCTCGATCACCGGCGTGCTGGAGGTGGTCTTGTCGATGACCGCGACGGTGCCTCCGCCGATCACCGCGGCGGCGAGGGCGACGGCTGCGGTGCCCGTGACGGCGCGCCTCATGCGGCGGGGCGGTTCTTCGGGAGCCATGGAAACCTCTGGTCGCGGTCGATTTCAGCGAACCCGGCACCACCATCGGTGCGCGACGCCACGACCATGAAAGCGCCGGCGGATAAGCGTCGGATCAGTGCGCTCTTGGCGTCCTGTTAAGAAGACGCGTCGTCACCAGGGCGCCGGTTCGAAGTCCTTGAGGAAGCACCCGCACAGGTCCTCGCCGGCCTCGCCGCGGACGATCGGGTCGTAGACGCGCGCCGCGCCGTCAACGAGGTCGAGCGGGGCGTGGAAGCCCTCGCCGGCCAGACGCATCTTGGTGGGATGCGGGCGCTCGTCGGTGATCCACCCCGTATCGACGCTGGTCATCAGGATGCCGTCCGTTTCCAGCATCTCCTTCGCGCTGGTGCGCGTGAGCATGTTGAGAGCGGCCTTCGCCATGTTGGTGTGCGGGTGGCCGGGGCCCTTGTACCCGCGGCTGAACTGCCCTTCCATCGCCGACACGTTGACGATGTAGGCGCGTCGCGCGGGCGAGGCGGCCAGCGCCGGACGCAGGCGGCTCACCAGGATGAACGGCGCGGTCATGTTGCACAACTGCACCTCGAGCAGCTCGCGCGCGTCCACGTCCTCCACCCTCTGGCTCCAGCTGTTGGACGCGGCGAGGTCGGGCACCAGACCGCCGGCGTCGATGGCCCGGTCGGCGGCGATGCGCTCGGGCGACGCCGACCCGGCGGCCAGGGCCAACGCGGTCACGGCATGCGGGGTCGGCGACCAGTGCCCTCCGGCCCCGTCCACGAGCCCGGGCGTCCCCGCCGCGGCCGGAGCGAGGGAGGTCATCTCCGGCAGCGGGCACTCGGGCAGCTCGGCCGCTTCGGCGCGCGCGAGCAGCGCGTAGGACTCGGGCGACCTGCGCACGGTCTGGGCCGCGTTGTTGATCAGGATGTCGAGCGGCCCGCGTGCGGCCACGGTGTCGGCCAGCGCGAGGGTCTGCGCCGGGTTGCGCAGATCGATGCCGATCACGCTCAGACGGTGAAGCCACTCCGCGCTGTCGGGCATGCCGGCGAAGCGGCGGGCGGCGTCCCGCGGGAACCGCGTGGTGATGGTGGTCTCGGCTCCGTCGCGCAGCAGGCGCAGGGCGATGTACATCCCGATCTTCGCCCGGCCGCCCGTGAGCAGGGCGCGCCGCCCGGTCAGGTCGGTCCGCGCGTCGCGGCGCCCACGGTTGACCGCGGCGCAGCCGGGGCAGAGCTGGTGGTGGAACGCATCGACCTGGTGGTAGCGCCGCTTGCACACGTAACAGGCGCGGCCGCGGATGAGCGTCCCCGCCGTGGCTCCCTCGGCGCGCGGCGCCAGTGGAAGACCCTGGGTCTCGTCGTCGATGCGCCCCGGCGCGCCGGTCGCGGTCGCCGCCGTCACCGCCTGGTCGTTGGCGGCGATCGCCTCGCGGCGTTCGGCCCGCCGGCGCAGCTTCACCGACTTGTACAGCGATGCCGTCGCACGCCGCACCGCGACGGCGTCGGGGTGCTCCGCGGGCAGGGCATCCGCCTCGGCCAGGACCCGCAGGCAGATCTCGAGGTGGTCCGGATCGATGCTCACGCCGAGCTCCAGTCTAGGCGGGTTTGCGCGGACGAGGGAGATTGCATGGGCGGGCTCACGGCGCCGGCCGTGGCCGTCACCGGCCCGCCCACCCTCCTCGGGCCGCCCGACGCGGGACGCGTTCTCGTTCACGGGGCCCCGCAGAGCCGGCTCGTGCTCCTGCACCTGCGCCGTGCGCGGCGTCGCGAGGGGCACGCTGATCGTCAGGAGGTCGCGAGCGCCATTTCGAGGGCCGCGACGGCGCGGGGCGAGAAATGGATGCCCGAGAGCGACCGGGTCTCGCCCAGCGCCTCGTCCCGGCTCCGGGCCCTGGCGTCGGGGCGGCCGCTGACGAGGACGTCAAAGGCGTCGGCGACGGCGATCAGGCCGGCGCCCTCGGGTATGCGTGGGCCGATCAGGCCGTCCGGATGTCCCCCGCCGTCGTAGCGCTCGTGGTGGTGCCGCACCCAGGACGTCGGCTCCGGCCCGAGCAGCGTCGGGTCCGACGCGCGGATGCTGCCCGCGTCGTGCAACAGCGCCGCCCGTCGCAGCTGGACGATCCGCGCGCTGTCCCACCCGAGGGCCCGGGCCATGCGCTCGACCAGATCGGCGACGCGCCCGGCGTGCCGGTTGCCGGCGCCGCGCCCGCCGTCGTCGCCCCGCGCCGCCGCCGAAGGCGCCAGGATCGCGATCCAGCGGCCCGAGCTCGACGCGCTCGACGGAATCGCCGCGATGACGCATCGCATTGCGACCTCTCCGCCCGCTCCCCCCGTGATCGAGACGGCGAACTCTCCCCCGGAGATCTCTCCGGCCTCCCAGCCGCGCATCGACCACCACGGATGAGGCGGCTCTCGGCCGACCACCTCGTCCAGGGCACGTCCGGTCAGCTCCAACAGGCGCGCGTTCAGGTCCAGGACCCGGCCGCGTTCGTCGAACATCGCCGTGGGGGTGCCCCGGAGCTCCAGGAGTGCGCGGGAGTCGACGTCCTCGCCCTCGAGCGCGATCGTGGTGGTGGTCGGGCTATCGGTCACGTCATGGCCTTCGTCGGAGCCGCGCGACCCGGTCGGTGTCGCCCAACTTACCTTCCGATTATCGGAAAGTTTCCGACGGACCTTGACCCGCCGCGCCTGCCAGGATCCTCCGGCGGAGAGAACCTCGGGAGGAGCGGCATGAGAGCGACCGTCTACCACGGGCCACGCGACGTCAGGGTCGAGGACGTGCCCGACGCCACGCTCATCGAGGCCACCGACGCCATCGTGCGCGTGACGCATGCCTGCATCTGCGGCAGCGATCTCTGGCCCTATCGTGGCGAGCTCGAGATCTACGGCCGCCCCGGGCGGACGGGGCACGAGTTCATGGGCGTCGTCGAGTCGGTCGGCACCCAGGTGCGCACCGTGCGCCCCGGCCAGCGCGTCATCGCCCCCTTCGCCTTCTCGGACGGGACCTGTGACTACTGTCGTGGCGGGCTTCAGACATCGTGTCGCACCGGCGGATACTGGGGCGGAAGAAACGACGGCGGCCAGGGCGAGGCCGTACGCGCGCCGCTCGCCGATGGCACATTGGTCGCGCTGCCGGAGGAGGTCGATCTCTCCGACGATCGTCTGGCGGCCTCCATCGCGACCCTCACCGACGTGATGGGGACCGGCCACCACGCTGCGCTCTCGGCCGGCGTGACCCCCGGCTCGACGGCCGTGGTGGTGGGCGATGGAGCGGTGGGCCTGTGCGCGGTGCTGGCCGCCAGGCGCATCGGCGCGGACCGCATCATCGCCCTGGGCCACCACGCGGATCGACTCGAGATCGCCCTCCGCTTCGGAGCGACGGACGTGGTCACCGAGCGGGGCGACGAGGCCGTCGAGCGGGTTCGCGAGTTGACCGATGGCGGCGCGCACCACGTGCTCGAGTGCGTCGGGTCGGCCGGCTCCTTCGCCGTCGCCATCGGCGCCGCGCGCCCCGGAGGAACCGTCGGCCACGTGGGAGTCCCCGCCGAGCCCGTCGGCCTGTTGGACGTCCACGGTCGCAACGTGCGCCTGATCGGCGGCGTCGCCCCCGTCCGGGCCTACATCCCGGATCTCCTCCAGGACGTCCTCGCCGGCACCCTGGACCCCTCCCCCGTCCTCGACCTCACCATCGGCCTCGACGACGTCCCGATCGGCTACACCGCCATGGACGAGCGAACCGCCATCAAGGTCCTGATTCGGGTCTGAGGTGGACGCGCGCAGCACGGTGCGCGAGGGAGGCCGCGGTGGCCGTCACGCCCGCGATCGACGCGATCGGACCCGGCCCGGGGGAAGTCGCCCCCGGGCCGGGTGGCTGACCGGATATTGGGGGGCGCGGGCCCGATCAGCCGCAAACCCGCACGCCTCGGCGGAGGTCCATCAGCCGCGTGGTTCCAACTGTAGGGCGAGAATGCGGATCGCCTCCTCGAATCGTCCCGGGTGCGGACCGGAGTAGTTGAGGCGCAGGAAGGGCCCGCTCGGCTCCGTCGGGAACCACTCGTCGCCCGGCGAGACGTAGAGGCCGGCCAGCGCGCAGCGGTCGGCCACCTCCAGCGCGGAGACATCGCCGGGCAGGCGCAGCCACAGGTTGAGGCCGCCCGCCGGCGTTCGCGTCAGCGTGCCCTCGGGCAGAAGGCCGTCGACCAGCCGGGCCAGCGCGTCCCTGCGCGACCTCAGCTGGGCGTGCACCGCGCGCAGATGGGCGGCGCGCGAGGGCGCCGAGACCACCTCGAGGGCGGCCGACTGGAGGATGCCGCTGACGTAGAGGTCGTTGACGGTCCGATCGGTCTGGATGCGGGCGCGGGCCGGGCCGCGCGCGATGACCGCGGCCACCCGGATCGCGGGCGACACGCTCTTCGTCAGCGAGCGGATGTAGATCACGCGCCCATCCACATCCCGTGCGGCCACGGGCGGCGCCGCCACGTCGAGGGCGAAGTCGTGCGCCCAGTCGTCCTCCACCAGGTAGGCGCCGTGCGCCCGCAGGACGGCCATCGTCTCGTCCGCCTGCGCGTCCGACCAGACCGCCCCCGTGGGGTTGGCGAAGTGCGGCTGAGCGTAGAACAGCTTGGCCCGGCTCGTGGCCAGCGCCGCGTCGAGCGCGCTCGGCGAAACGGCGTCGCCCTCCCGGGCCAGCGGCACGATCCTCAGTTCGGCCTGACGCGCCGCTGCGATCGCGCCCCAGAAGGTGGGCGCCTCCATCACGACGGCCTCGCCGGGGGCGGCCAGCGCCCGGAACGCCGAGGAGAGCGCGCTCTGACCCCCCGGCACGACGAGTGCGTCCGATCCGGTGGGCGCGTCGCCGCCATGCGGGGTGGCCTGGGCGAGTTCCCGCGCGAACCACGCGCGCAGCGCCGGCAGGCCACCGGGAGGCGGCCGGTCGACCGCCGCGCGCGATTTGGCGGCGCGGGCAAGCGCGGCGCGCAGCGCCCGCACCGGAAGCAGATCGTCGCTCGGATAGCTCTCGTGGAGCGGGATCACGTCGTCGGGCGCCTGCCGAAGGGTCGATCCGATCGCGCTGCGATCGATCCGCGCGGGCCCGAGGGCCGTGGTCTGCCAGCCGTAGTCCGCGCGCCCCGCGGGACGTGCGTGCCGCACGAAGTTGCCCGCGCCGGGACGGGTCTCGACAAGCCCCTCCCCCACCAGGATGCGGATCGCGCGCTGCACGGTCACGGGGCTGGCGCCCTGCTCGGCGGCGATGGCGCGGGTTGAGGGCAGTCGCGCGCCGGCTCCCAGGTCCGGGATCAGCCCGCGCAGGCGAGTCGCGATGCGCTCGGGACTGCTATCGTTTGGCATGGATGGTAACGATAGCGCTATCCGCCACGGCGTGCATCCGCTATTTCCCCGCGGGACCTACGCGCTGGTTCTGGTCGGCGCGTTCCTCGTGTACGCCTCGGCCAACGCCCCGGTTCCGGTCGCGACCGAACTGCGCCACACGCTGGGCCTGACAGGGAGCAGCGCCGCGATCTTCCTGCTGCCGTTCGCGGTGGGGTTCGGCGCCGGCAGCTTCGTGTGGCTCGTCGCGGCCCGCGACCGGGCCTCGCGCCTGGTACTGCCGTCGTCCCTGATGCTGATGGCGGTGGCGAGCCTGCCCCTGCCATTCGCCACCACGCCCTCGGTGGCGGTCGGCGGCCGGGCGCTGGTCGGCGCGGCGGCCGCCGGGTACCCGGCCGCCGCGCAGGCCGTGATCTCCCGCTCCGCGCCGGCCCACGAGCGCGGACGGATGATCGGCGGATTCGTGATGGCGGTGGTCGCCGGCAGCTTCATCGGCCAGGCCGTCATCGGCGTCGCGGCGGATGCCCTGTTCGACCGGCGCGGCTCTCACGCTGGTGTGCGTGCTCGCGCCGACGGCGGCGGCGATCTCGCTGTGGCGGGCCCTTCCGGCGCATCGGCCCGCGGTTCCCGCCGGCGCCACCGGAACGACCCGCCTCCCCGGGCTGCTGGCGCGTCAGTGGCCGGTGCTGAGCGTCGCGTTCCTCAGCTTCGGCGGGTACTGGCTGCTGCTCTCCCAGCTTCCGGTTGCCCTTCGTGACGAGCGCTTCCACCTGACGGCGGGCGAGGCGGGGACTCTGCCCGCGATCGGGCTTCTGGGCCTGGTCACCGCCGCTGCCACCGGCCGGGCGTCAGACCGGTTCGGCCAGCGGCTGCCGATGGTCGCGACCCTCGCCGTCGGCCTGACAGGCCTGGCGCTCACGCTTCCCGGCGGGACGCCTCTGTGGGCCTTCGCCCTCGGTTACGGCGCCTTCCTGGCGGCCTACTGGGGCTACCTGCCGGCGGCCAGCGCCGAGGTGGTCGCCCGCTCCGGCGATCGCGACCGCCAACCCGCTCTGATGGCCTTCTACGCGGCGATGTGGACGGGCGCCGCCGTCTCGCCCGCCGCCGGAGCCGCTCTCGACACCTGGGGCCAGGCGGCGACGGTGGCCCTCGCGGCCTGGCTCGTGGCCCTTGTCGTCGCGGCCGCGACGTTCGCCACAACATCACAAGCGATCCTGCTCACCCCACGAAGCGAAGGGGCGTCATGAGGAAAGAATCGAGCGAGGAGCTCGTCGCGCGAGTGATCCGCGAGCAGGAGCTGCTCCATCCCACGCCGGTGTACACCGATCGCTCGAAGAAGCGGCTGCGTGTGTATCTGGTCACGATCGTGCCGCTCAGCATGCTGCTGGGCTGGATCGCCGGGATGGCGCTGGGGTGGAGCATGATCGAGTGCCTGGGTTTCGGCGTCGGCCTGATCCTCGCCTTCGCCTACATCGGGCTCGTGCTGCTCACCGAGCGCGACGACGGCCGGATCCACGACGAGACCCAGCGCGTCGTCGACACCCACGGACGTGCCCGCTGACCGCGCGCGCCGCGTCCGCCCAGACGTTTCCCGCGCGTTGCGGCGTCATCACCGGCGGCTGACGTCACGAGCAGCCGGTGAACGATGCGGCGCTCCGCCCCGCCCGTGCTAACGTGTCTGGCTGGCGCTGGTGCCTTCGGGCGGCGGTGCCGGTACCGCCCCAGACCTCGGTGGTTTCCTGCTATAGGGACGCGGACCGAGGGCGCGATGAGGATGGCGGCGGCAGGAGCAAGGGACCCTGTGGATCTTGCGGGGCCGGACGGACGCGCCCGATTCGCGGTCGGGGAGGCGGGGGTCGTGTTCGCCGGGGACTTCGCGGGCGCGGATTGGGCCGCGATCATGACGGCGCTGCCCTCCCCGCCGGACCGCCGGCCCGCGCTCGTCTCGGTCAACCTGCGCCGCCAGAGCGTCGTCGTCGTCGCGCCGCGGAGCGGCACCGGCGAGACCCGTCTCTCGCTCACGGGTGAGCTGGACCTCACCACCACTCCGATCCTGACCTGGGCCCTCGGCGTCACGCTCGAAAGCCGGCCCGCGCGGGTCGTGCTCGACCTGCGCAGGCTCAGGCTGATCGACGCGCGATCCGCCGCGACCCTCGCCGCCGCGGAGACGCGGATCCGGGACTGGAACGGAACCCTCGTGGCGCGGCGACCGCAGCCGGCGGTTCTGCGCGTGCTCCGGCTCTGCGGCCTCAGCGGCCTGCTCCACCCGTCGCCCCGTCCATCGCGACCCACCCAGGAGGCAGAGGCATGATGGCATTCCTGTTCGAGCGCGAACACGACCGCCTCGACGGCGGGACGGTCCCCCGGGAATGGGTCGTCGTGTCGCGGACACGCCCGCGCGATCTGCTCGAAGCCGAGTGGGACTGGGCCGACTCGTGGAACCGCTACCTCGCCGACCGGACGCGCCCGGCGGCCCGCGTCCGCAGGGAACTCCCCGTCGTCATGGACAACCACCGGCCCGCCGATTACGACGGTCTCGACGCCGGTCTCTGACGCGTCAGCGCCCGGGGCCGGAGGCCTCTCCCTCGCGTTTGATCCGCACCCGCTTGCCCTTGATGGTGCTCGCGCGGAGCGCGTCGATCACCTCGTCGGCGGCCGCGGCGGGCACCTCGACCAGCGAGAAGCGGTCGAATATCTCGATGGCGCCGACGTCGCGGCCCGTCAGGCGCGACTCACCGGCAACGGCGCCCACGAGATCCTGCGGGCGCACGCCGGAGCTGCGCCCGGCGCCGACGAACAACCGGGTCGTCTCCCCCGCCGGCCCCCTGGCGCGGCTCTTCGTCCGCGGCGCCGACGGGCCCCGATCGCGCGCCGGTCGCTCCACCCGCAGCGCGACCTCGGGGATCTCCACCTCGTCGGAGGGTCCCCCGATGGCGTCGTGCGCGAGCTTCGTCGCCGCGAGGGCCACCTCCATCACGTCGAACTCGTCCGCCAAGGTCTCGACCACCACGCGGAAGCCGTCGAGATCGCCCTGGAGGATCGCCTCGCGCAGGGTCGCGCGCATCATCTCCAGGCGGCGCGCGTGCAGGTCGGCGATCGTCGGGACCTTCTGGATCTGGATCCTCTGACCGGTCACGCGCTCGATGTTCTTGAGCATCCGGTGCTCGCGCGGCTCGGCAAGCGTGATCGCCACGCCCTCGCGTCCCGCGCGGCCGACGCGGCCGATGCGGTGCACGTAGGCGTCGGGCGCGGACGGGACGTCGTAGTTGACGACGTGCGTGAGCTGGTCGATGTCCAGGCCGCGGGCCGCGACGTCGGTCGCGACCAGCAGATCCGAGGTGCCGCCGCGCAGCCGGGTCATGACCCGGTCGCGCTGCTCCTGCGACATGCCGCCGTGGAGCGCCTCGGCGTGGTAGCCGCGCCCGTTGAGGGTTTCGGCGAGCTGGTCCACCTCGATGCGCGTACGACAGAAGACGATCGCCGCGGCGGGCGACTCGACGTCGAGGATGCGCCCGAGCGCGGCGGCCTTGTGAGCCCGCTGAAGGACGTAGGCGGTCTGGCGCACGAGCGGCGCCTCGCCGGCCGCCGGGGCCGGCTCGGCGATGCGGATGCGCACGGGATCGTTGAGATGCCGCCGGGCGATCGCGCCGACGCGGGCCGCCAGGGTCGCCGAGAAGAGCACGGTCTGACGGGTCTCGGGGGTGCTGTCGAGGATCGTCTCGATGTCTTCGGCGAACCCCATGTCGAGCATCTCGTCGGCCTCGTCGAGGACGACCACCGCGAGGCGGTCCAGGCGAAGCGTGCGGCGCCCGATGTGGTCGAGCGCACGGCCGGGTGTGGCGACGACCACGTCCGCGCCACGCTCCAGCGCGCTCAGCTGGCGGCCGATCGGCTGGCCCCCGTAGATCGGCAGCACCCGCGCCCCGAGGGGACGCCCGTAGCGGTGGATCGCCTCGGACACCTGCATCGCGAGCTCCCGGGTGGGAACGAGCACCAGGCCGCGGGGCGCCGGGCCGGCGTCGCCGGCCGAGATGCGCTGCAGCAGCGGCAGCGCGAAGGCGGCCGTCTTGCCGGTGCCGGTCGCCGCCTCACCGAGGAGGTCACGCCCCTCGAGGAGGGGCGGGATCGACTCCCGCTGGATCGGGGTCGGCTCCTCGTACCCGAGCCCCGAGAGCGCCGTCAGCAACTCGCTGCGCAGCCCGAGATCGGCGAAGGTCGTCCTGTCCGCGCTGGCGTCCGTGGTCGACCTCGGGATCCCTGGCCCGGCCGGGATGGCGGGGGCGAGGGGCTCAGTCTGCCAGGCGCGCGCCGGCGCGCGTCAGATTCCGACCCCGGGGCCGAGCATCGCCTGCAGCTGCGCGACCTGCCGCTGGAGGCTCCCGCACACCTGCTCGCAGAGCTCGAGGACCGAGTCGTCGGCGATCCGGCAGCGAACGGCGTTGCCGTCCTTCTCGCGCTCCACCAGGCCCGCCCGTGCCAGGACTCCCACGTGCTTCGACACGTTCTGCTGGCTCGTGCCCAGCGTCTCCGCCAGCTGCCCGATGGTCGCGTCACCGTCCCGGAGCAGATCGAGGATCCGAATGCGCATCGGCTCACCGATCACGCGGAACCGCTCCGCGATGGCGTCGACGAGCGGTTCGGGAAGCGGATGTGGAACGCTCAACGTTGACCCCTTCGCTGCGACCTTGGCAGCCGTCCGCACATCTCGATGGGCGGAGCGGTTATGGATGCAGAGTAACCCGCGCTCGGCTGAATCCATCATCCGCCGTCGTCATACAACTTGTCAACTGTGCAGTTGTGCAGTAGTCTTGCACCACATTCAGACGGGGTCTGCCCGTCGTGAGCCAGGGGGTCACCCGATGAGCGGCACCCGTACCACCCAACGGCGCTGGACGCTCGAGCGCGTGCTGTTCGCCCTCGCAGGGTCCGTCACGCTGGCCAGCGCCATCCTCGCGGTCACCGTCAGCCCCTGGTTCCTGCTCGCCGCGGTGGCCGTGGGAGCCAGCCAGTGGGCATACGTGTTCGCGGGCGACTGCCCGGCCTCGCTCCTGCTGCGACGGTTCACCGGCCTGCGGGGGTGCGCGCGATGAGCAGTCTCGGTCCGATCGGGCGGCTGGGACGCTGGTCGGCGACCCACGTCCGGATGGTCATCATCGCCTGGGCCATCGTCGTCATCGGCCTGGGCGTCCTCGCCCCGCGGGTGGAGACGGCCCTCTCGGGCGCGGGCTGGGAGGACTCGGGCTCGCAGTCCGTGCAGGCCCGCGACCTGATCCAGCGCAACTTCGCCGGCAACGCCTCGTCGGGGTTGATGGTCGTGGTCCATTCGCCGAGCCTCACGACGGCCGACCCGGCCTTCGCCTCCACCATCGCGACGACGGAATCGATCCTGCGCGCGGACGCGCGGGTCGCCTCGGTGACGCCGCCCAAGAGCGGCCAAACGATCTCCGCCGACGGACACACCGCGATCGTCATGGCCGGCTCGGCCGTGGACCCGATGAGGATGGTCCAGGCGGCCGATGACCTCAAGGGTCCACTCTCCGGGGCTTCCACCCAGGCGGTCAGCGTCAACCTGACGGGGGCGTCGGGCATGTGGTCCGACTTCAACGCGGCCAACCGGGACGCGATGATGCGCTCCGAGCTGATCAGCTGGCCGGTCACGCTCGCGATCCTCGTGCTCGCGTTCGGAGCCCTCGTCGCCGCCGGACTGCCTCTTCTGCTCACCATCCTCGGTCTCGCATCGTCGGCCGGCGCGCTCTTCGTGGTCTCACAGTTCTTCGAGGTGTCGATCTGGGCGATGAACTTCGCGCTGATGTTCGCGCTCGCCCTCGGCATCGACTACGCCCTGTTCATCGTGGTGCGCTTCCGCGGCTCACTGTTCGGCGCGAAGCGCCCCGTGGTCGACGCCGTGTCCGAGACCATGGACACCGCGGGCAAGGCCGTGCTGTTCTCGGGGATCACCGTCCTCGTCTCGCTCTCGGCGGTCATGCTCGTGCCGAGCCCGGCATTCCGATCGATGGCCCTCGGGATCATGATCTCGGTCGCCTTCATCCTCGCCGCGACCCTCACCCTGCTGCCCGCGGTGCTCGCGAAGCTCGGCCCCAAGGTCGACCGGTTCGCGCTCCCGTGGGCGCACAGCGGGGAGCACCGCTCCCCCCGCTTCGCCGCATGGGGCGAGCGACTGTGGCGTCGGCCGGTGCTCTACGGGCTGCCGGCTCTGATCGCCCTCCTGGTGCTCGCGATCCCCGTCGTCGGCCTGACCACCGGAATGCCGTCCATCAAGGTCGTCCCCTCGAGCGACTCCTCGCGCCAGGGCTACGACCAGGTGTCGGCGGCCTTCGGCCCCGGCGCGCCGGGCACCCTTCAGCTCGTCGGGCCGGCGGCCACCATGCGCCAGGCCGGGGCGATCGCGTCCGCGGATCCGGGGATCGCCCGCGTCACGCCCCCCCAGCGGGGTGGCGAGGGCCTGGCGATGGTCCAGGCCGTCCCGGCCGCGGGCCCGTCGGACGCCGCCACCGCGACGACGATCGACCGCCTGCGGTCGAATCTGCCCGCGGGAGTGCTCGTCGGTGGCGCCGCCGCCGAGAACCACGACCTGGCGGCCGTCCTGAGTACGTACACCCCGATCGTCATCGGCGTGGTCCTGCTGCTGGGCTTCGTCCTGCTGATCGTCGCGCTGCAGGCCCCGGTGGTCGCGGCCATCGGCGTGCTGACCAGCCTGCTGGCCACCGGCGCGGCCTTCGGCGTGGCCCGGCTGGTCTTCCAGGACGGGCACCTGTCCGGCCTGCTGGGCTTCGAGTCCCAGGGCTTCCTCGACGCGTGGGGGCCGGTGTTCTTCTTCGCGATGATCTTCGCGATCTCGATGGACTACACGGTCTTCCTGCTGAGCTCGGCGAAGGAGCACTGGGACCGCTCGCACGACCCCAAGGAGGCCGCGGTCGGAGGCATGGCCCACTCGGGCCGGGTGATCCTCGCGGCGGCCGCCGTGATGGTCGCGGTGTTCTTCACCTTCGCGCTCTCGGGGCCCCTGCCCCCGAAGGAGATGGGCGTCATCCTCGGAGTGGCCGTCCTGCTTGACGCGCTCCTGGTTCGGCTGCTGCTGGTGCCGGTGGCATTGCGGCTCGCCGGGCGATGGGCGTGGTGGCGACCCGAGTGGCTCCACCGTGTGCTTCCCGAGGTCAGGTTCGGCCACTGATGCTGTCCCGCCGCATGAACATCCGATCGGACGCGCCCGAGGCGTACCGGGCGCTGGCCGCCCTGAGCCGGGCCGGGACGCTCGAACACGAGCTCACGGAACTGGTCAAGGTGCGCACCTCGCAGATCAACGGTTGCGCCTACTGCGTCAACCTCCACATCCGGCTGGCGCTGCGGGCCGGCGAACACCAGCGGCGCCTCGACGCCCTCGTGGCCTGGCGCGAGGCTCCGTTCTTCACCGAGCGCGAGCGCGCGGCGCTGTCGCTCACCGAGGCGTTGACGCTGCTGTCGCAGGGGCCCATCCCCGAGGAGGTCTACGACGAGGCGGCGCTCCAGTTCCCGGGGTCCGAGCTCGCGGGACTGGTGGTGGTGATCACCGGGATCAACGCCTGGAACCGGGTGATGGTCGCCGCGGGCGAGCAACCGCCGCCGATCGATGACCCGCCGGCGGCGGACCGGCAGGCGACGGTCATCGACACGCCCCCCGGCATCGCCGTCGGCCGGCCCTAGGTGTACCCGCCCAAAGACGTTGCCGAACGGCGGCTGATCGAAGAAGTCCGAACCTCCCGAGAGGCTGTGGGCGTCGACGCCTACGAGCCTCCGGGAGGTCCGGCAGGCACGCAGCCGCTCAGCGTCGAGCGACAGACGCGCGCGCGGCCGGCTCGATCAGCAGGGTGCTCTTTGTCGAGCACCAGGGCGCGAGCTATCGCCAGGCGGCAGTGGCCTTCAGATGCAGCGATGTTGACGGGCCTTTGATCTGGCGAGGCCCGCTGGAGGCGGGCCATCGATCGCAGAGCAGCCGAGGGCCTTGCCTGCCTGTGCGATCGCTCCTCGCGCCCGCATCGCCGAGCCGCGCCTAGATGCGACGCCGCGGCTCACCCAGGCCCGCAGGTCGTCGCTGCGCCCGCCGGCGCACCGAGCTGGGCAAGGCCGCGAGCTGGTGGCGGGTGAGCTCGGGATGGCCCAGTCGAGCGTCTGGAAGCGTCCTTCACCGCCACGGCTTCTCGCGCCCGGCCCCCGCTGAGCGCGAGCAGGCGCGCCGCTATCGGAGTCGGCCCTGCTCGACGTCGATGGGGACCTGCTTCACATGGACACCAAGCGCTTAGCGCGCCGCTTTGAGCGCCCCGGCCACGCGGCCGGTGACGGGCGATCGCAGAAAGACCGGTGCCGAGACGGCCGCGCACTGGGGCTACCACACCGCCCCACTGCGTGGTCGATGACCACAGCCGGCCTCGCATATGTCGACGCCTGCACGACGACGAGCGCGCGGGCACCGTGGACGGGCTTTGTCGCGCGGGCTCTGGTCTGGTTCTCGCACCGGGGCACCCAGACGCCGCCGCCTCATGAGCGACGGCGCCTGCGGCACCTACACCCGGAACCGCTCCCTGGCCGATCTTCTGGCGCCGGCCAGGGCAGTCCGCCATCTGGTGACGCGCCACTACCGACCTCAGACCAATGGCGGAAAGTCGAGCGCTTCCATCAGAGGATGCGCCCGTCGAGTGGACGGCTACGGGATGCGTCTATCTGACCCACCGCGCACCGCCAGAGGGCGCTGCGATACTGGATCCGTCACTACAACGAGCGGCGGCCCCACAGCGCCTCTCGGCGGCAAGGCTCCGATCAGCCGCGTTCGGAACCTACTGGGCGAGGACACCTAGAGAGGCGCGGCCGGCGCCGCCATGAACTGGTCCAGGGCCTCGATCGCCGCCGCGCCGTAGACCACGGCCGGCCCTCCGCCCATCATCACCGCCACCCCGACGGTCTCGATGACCTCCTCGCGGCGTGCGCCCGCCTGGAGGGCGTCGTGGACGTGATAGGTGATGCAGCCCTCGCAGTGGACGGCGATGCCGATCGCCAGCGCCATCAGCTCCTTGGTCACCGCGGTGAGGGTTCCTTCGGCCTGGCTCGCCTCGTGGAGCGACATGAACCCGGTCATGACCTCGGGCATGCCCTCACCGAGGTGGTCGATCCGCCCCGTGAGGCGCCGATACCCCTCGGTGTGGTCCATCACGCGCCCTCGCGCCCGCCGGAGGCCCCTCCCCGAGGGGTCTCGTCGGGCGCCGTACGCAGGACCGGAACCGGATACTCCGCGCCGCACCACTCACAGTGGGTGACCGGCTCGGCCGCGGCGGCCGCGGCGGGATCCGGCTTGGGCGTGCCGCCACAGACGTCGCACCGGCTCTCCGGCGTGGTTCCACTGGGCTCGGACATGAGGCGCCCCCGTCGTTCGGTTGGCCAGATCGCACCTAAGTTGCGCCCGCGCACGGGGAGTTCTCCAGCGCGGCAACCACGTTTCACAGCGGGTAGAAAGCCGCAAGAGCACGGCCGGGCGCCGCCCAACCGGGCCCCACGGCTCGGCGAGGATCGCATGCGCTACTTGTGCCCGCGAAGGGCGATGTAGGCCATGCGGCTGTTCAGCGAGATGAAGCGCACGAGCTGGACGATCGGATTCCTGCGCCGGCGCAGCGTCCGCTCGGTGGGCAGTGGAGCGTCTCGTATCGAGGGATCCTGCTCCAGCATCGGCGTCGACCTTTCGCGTCGGGAGGGCGGGAGTGCTCGCGTCACGGCGGCTGTCACTCGGGGATCAGCCACCACATCGGCCTGGCCTTGGCCTTGTAGATGAACAGGTGATGCAGGAGCAGCTTCGTCCAGTGACCCGCCAGGCCCAGTTCGCCCTTGGTGTGGCGAAGGTCTCGGCCCGACCCCGGGAATCGCTCGTAGTCGGGCACGACCGGGTACATGGTCATTCCGGCCGCGCTCCCGGAGAGCATCCCGGCGCCCGCCGAGGCGATGCACCCCGCCCCCATGCGCGCCATCGAGGCGGTGTGGGCTGCGCCCGCGCCATCCTGGGCGATGCGCGCCGCGATCGTCGCCGCCACCGTCCGGCCCATGATCCCCGACGGCATCCCCGTGCGCGGGGGAGCGGGCGTGATGACCGTCCCGTTCGGGCTCGTACGGGGTCGTGAGATGGGGTGCGGCGGCGCGAACGCGATCCCGACCGCGAACACATTCTCGTAGTCGGAGTTCTCGTAGGTCGTCGGCCAGTCGTCCGCCCGCCACGCCTCGTAGTCCTTGGGCACGTAGTCCGCATCGACCTTCATGAAGCCGTTCGGCGCGAACAGGCGATCGGTGATCTCCGCGCCGGCCCGGTCGTAGGCCGCCATCTCCTGGCCGCGGAACGGGGGGAGGAGCATCGCGAAGTCAAAGGCCAGCTCGTGCATCGTCCCGTCGAGCAACTCGTAGTGGATGACACCCGGCTCGACGCTCTGGACGTGGGCCCCCAAGATCGCATTGACCGCGCGCTCGCGAAAGATCGACGCGGTCCACAGCGCGCTCGTGGTGACGAACCCCTGCTGCTCGAAGGTCATTCCCCCCACGCCGAAGTCGCCGAGCTCGTGCTCGTTGGTGAGGTAGATGACCTCCGCCAGGTCGCGCACCCCGGCCTCGCGCAACTCGTGCTCGACGTTGAAGGTGTACTCGAAGGCCGCCCCCTCGCACGTGCAGGTTCCGTGCCCGACACCGATCACGAGGGTCTGGCGCTGCCCCGCACGCATGCGCTCGATGGACGCGCGAAGGCCCTCGGCCGCCGTGACCGCGTGGTCGGCCGTGCAGACCGAAAAGCTGTTCGCGTCGGGGCCGAGCCCCGGGGTGGCGGCGAAGTTCAGCCTGGGGCCGGTGGCGTTGACCAGGTAGTCGTAGCGCAGCCGGGCGATCTCGCCCGCGCGGTCGGGATCGGTGTACTCGATGTCGACCGCGCCCCGCGCGCTCTCATCGTCGCCCTCGGGGCGGATCGCGATGGCCCGCGCCTGGTGGAACCCGATGTTGGTCTTCGCGTAGATCGGGGCCAGGGGGAAGACGACCTTCTCCCGGGGCATCCGATCGACGCCGACCCAGATGTTGGACGGGATCCAGTTCCAGTTCGCGTTCGGGGTCACGACGACCACCTCATGGTCCCCCTTGCCCAGCGTGCGTCGCAGACGCAGGGCCGCGGTGTGTCCGGAGACCCCCGCTCCCAAGATGACGACCCGAGCCACAGCGCCTCCGATCTTCAGCGGGAGCGTCGTCACGGCGACGCCGCGTCCCGCGGAGCCCGGTGCCGAGAACGCATGCCCCCCGGGCAGGTCTCGTCACGATGGAACAGGGCCCAGCGTGATGCCCCGCCGGGGCGGGCGCATCGTGGTCGCCGGCCGAGCGGCTGCGGGTGACTACGGACCGCGACCGGGTGTCCCTCCGCACACATGGGCGCGCACCGCCTCCTCGCAGACCCCGCGGACCCCCTGGTCGGCGGCGGGGGGATACTTCCGGCAGATGGCCCGGCGCACCTCCCCCCCCTTCCACCCGCGCACGCATCGCGCGCGGCGCGGCAGGACGACTCTCGGCCTTCGCGAGGCGATCGCGATGGCCGTCGGCGGGATGATCGGCGGCGGCATCTTCAGCGTCCTCGGCGTCACGATCGACCTCGCCGGCCATCTGGCGTGGCTGACCTTCGCCATCGGCGGCGTCATAGCGATGCTGACCGCCCGCTCCTACGCGGGCCTGGCGATTCGCTCGGGCCGGGCCGGCGGCCCCTTCAGCTACCTGCGAGACGAGGGACACCCCGAGGCGGCCGCCTGGATCGCCTGGGGGCTCGTCCTGGGATACGTCTTCGCGCTCGCGGTGTACGCCTTCACCTTCGGTCACTATCTGGCGCACGTCTTCGGCGCCCCGGAGCTCGCGGCGCGGCTGGCCGCGCTGGCGGTCCTCACCGCCCTCGTGCTCGTCAACCTCCGCGGGGTCGGCACGTCGGGCCTCACCGAGGATCTGGTGGTGGTCACCAAGCTGGCCATCCTCGGCGGGATCGCGACGATCGGGCTGGCCCACTTCTCGCCCGGCAGGCTCGATCCGCCCGCCGACAAGGGCGTCGTCGGTGCACTGATCGCGGTCGGCGTGGTCTTCGTGGCCTACGAGGGCTTCGAGCTCCTGTCCTACGACTACCCCGACCTCGAGCGCCCGCGCCGCACCCTTCCCCTCGCCCTGTACTCCTCGGTCGCGATCGTGGCGCTCGTCTACATCGTCGTCACGCTCGGGTCGCAGATGCTCCTGTCCGACGCGCGCCTGACCGCGGGCAAGGAGGTCGCCTTCGCCGCCGTCGGCCAGGAGGCGCTCGGCACCGCGGGCCTGTGGGTCGCGAGCCTCGGGGCCGTGCTGTCGACGGCGTCGGCGATCAACGCCACCCTCTTCGCGACGGCGCGTCTGGTCCACACCGTGAGCGACGCGGACGAGATGCCCGCGCGCCTCGGGCGTCAGCGGCGCGGCGTGCCGGCCGAGGCGATCATCTGGCTGGCGGTCGCCGGCGGCGTCGCCTCGCTGCTGCCGGGCATCACCGAGCTGGTGGCCTTCGGCTCGCTCGCCTTCCTGACCGTCTTCGGATTGGTCAACCTGATGCACGCCCGTCATACGGCCCGTTCGGTCCTGGACCGCTCCCTCGCCGTGGCGGGGGCGACCGGCTGCGCCCTCGCCAGCGCCCTGCTGCTCTTCGAGCTCGCTCGCTCGGACCGTCCCGCCCTGGCGATGATCTGCGCCTGTGCCGCGGCCGTGGTGGTCACGCGGACGGCGTACGTACGTCGGCGCAAGCTCCGGCACGCCACGTCCCCCTGACGAGGCGCAGGAGATCGTCGGCGAGCGACTCCGCCGACAGGGGGGCGCCCCTCGCGTGCCTACCGGCGCACACGCGCGAGCCCGGGACGCGCGAGCACGAGACCTACCCGCCGAGCACCATCGGCGCGGCCGACCGGCTCAGGGCAGCAGCGCCTCGTGCATGTCCTCGCGCTTCGTGGCGACCATCGCGATGTAGTGCAGCGCCTCTCCCGACGTCGAGAGCCGGTGGCGATAGCGCTTCTCGGACCTGACCTCGAGGACCCCCTCCTCGGTGCCGCGCGAGATCAACTTCGAAAAGCCGCTGCGGTCGGCGCCGTTCATGAAGTCCTCTTTGAGGTTGAACGCCACCCAGCCACCGTCCTCGACGGTGTTGTACGCGGCGCGGAACGCCTCCGGCGGGATGTCGCCGAAGCCGAGGGCCGCGACGCAGGTCAGGCAATTGAACTCGTGCTCGTCCAGCTCCTCACGCTCGTCGGCGTCGAGGTCGGTCAGGTCGAGCACGTGGTACCCGTCATAGACGTCGGGTCGGTCGCGCTGGGCGGCCTCCGCGGCCTCGGGGAGGATGTCCACCCCGACCACCTTGTCCACGCCGAGGTCGGCCAGCTCGGCGCCGACGATGCCGTTCCCCGCGCCCAGGTCGAGGACTCTCAGATCCGATGGCGGGACGCCGGCCTCCTCGAGCTCGGCCTCCAGCATCCCGCAGATCGTGGCCGGCGAATCGCAGCGCAGCACGTCGTAGAAGAGCCTCTCGTAGAGGCCCTCGACACCGTAGATCTCGGAGTAGTCGTGAAACCGCATCTCGCGCCACTCGCCGTCGATCCGCGCGAGGCACCACTCCTCGTCCTGTGGATAGCTCTTGCTCGGCTCGGGCAGTGCGATCGGAATGTCTGCAGTCCGAATGTCCATAGGGAAACCCTATACGTATCAGCGAGGTCGCGTCCCACATCCCCGCATAAGGGGATGCGCGCCCGACGCGCGCCGCCGCCGGCCCGGACCGGCCCGTCCCCTGCCCAACCCTTCGCCCGAGGGCGAAGGGTTGGGCAGGGGACTTTGTCTCGGCGGCCGTATGGACGGAATCCGGTCCCGTCGATACTGCCGCCAGGAAGCGACATCTCGAAAGGGGCGGGCGATGGCGACGAGGTTCGGTGCGGTTGCTGCCTCGTTCGGACGGGACGTCAACGTCTGCCTCGACCGCATCGAGGGGTACGTCGCCGAGGCGCGGAGGCGCGAGGCGCAGATGGTCGTGTTTCCGGAGTGCGCCCTCGGCGGCTATCCCGGTCCGGGGGCGGACCGCCGGGCGCTGCTGCCGAGGGCGCTTCGGTCGGATGGTCCCGAGATCCGCCGGCTCTCCAGGATCGCCGGATCGACCGTGGTCTGCGCGGGCTTCGTCGAGGACGCGCCGGGCGGGCCGTACAACAGCGCGGTATGCGTGACCGGCGACGGCGTTCTCGGGATCCATCGCAAGGTCCACCTACCTCCATCCGAGATCGGTCACTTCTCGTCCGGCGCGCAGTTGTGCGCCTTCGAGACGCCGGTGGGCCGGGTCGGAATGCTCATCTGCTACGACAAGTCGTTCCCCGAGGCCGCCCGGGCGCTCGCGCTCGACGGGGCGGTGGTGATCGCGAGCCTGGCGGCGTGGCCGCTCTGCCGGGTGAGCCCGGCGCGCCGCGCGGCGGCCGACGTGCAGACCCGGCACTTCGACATCCTGGACCGCGCACGGGCGATCGAGAACCAGGTGGTCTGGGTGAGCAGCAATCTGACCGGCCGCCTCGGCGACCTGCGTTTCCCCGGGCGCGCCAAGGTCATCGGCCCCGACGGCGAGGTGCGGGCCTCAACGCGCGGACGCTCGGGTGTGGCCGTGGCCCGCATCGACCTGACCGAGATCGCCCGGGCGCGCGCGACGGTGTCGCATCTCGGCGACCGTCGCCCGGGGGTGTATGCGACGCCGGCCGGGGCGGACATGGAGGCGGCGCTGGCAGCCACCGGCTAGCCTGGCCCGATGTGCGGAATCGCGGCCGGCTACGGCGCGCCCGATGTGCCCGAGACCGAGCGCATGCTCGCGCGACTGGTCCACCGGGGCCCCGACGGCCGCGGAGCGGTGAGCCCCGGCCCCGACGCGTGGCTCGGTCACCGCCGCCTCGCGATCGTCGATCTGGAGCATGGCGACCAGCCCCTCGCCACCGAGGACGGCGACCTCTGGATGGTCGGCAACGGCGAGATCTACAACCACGACGCGGTGCGGCTCGAGCTGGGCGAGCGGCGCTTCACGACCGGGTCCGACAACGAGGTCGCCCTCCATCTGCTCGACACGCTCGGCCCCGGGTCGCTCGGGCGCCTGGAGGGCATGTACGCCTTCATCGCCGCCGGCCGCGGCGGGCGCTTCGTCGCCGCCCGCGACCCCGTCGGCATCAAGCCGCTCTACTGGGCGCAGCGCGGCGGGCATCTGCGGTTCGCCTCGGAGATGAGCGCCTTCGAGCCCGCGTGGCTACCGTTCGTGCGCCCCTTCCCGCCGGGCTGCTACTGGACGCCCGAGGGCGGCATGGAGCGCTTCGCCCACGCGGTCGAGCCCGCGCACCGCAGCACGTCCCGGGCCTCGCACGGCGCCGAAGCCTCGCCGGCCGACCTCGCGGCGATCCGGCGGGTGATCGTCGAGGCCGTCGAGTCGCAGATGATGGGGGACGTCCCGGTCGGGGTGTTCCTGTCGGGAGGACTCGACAGCAGTCTCGTCGCCGCCATCGCCGCGCGCTGGTGCGCATCCCGGGGCACGCGACTGCTCAGCTTCGCCGTCGGCCTCGAGGGCAGCCCCGACCTCGCCGCGGCGCGGGCCGCCGCCGCCGCGCTGGGCACGGATCACCGTGAGCGGGTGTACTCGGCTGACGAGGCCGTGGCGGCCCTTCCCGACGTCGTGCGCGCCATCGAGTCGTTCGAGCCCTCGCTCGTGCGCAGCGCCGTGCCCAACTACATGGTGGCTGCCCTGGCATCGGAGCACGTGAAGGTCGTGCTGACCGGCGAAGGCGCCGACGAGATCTTCGCGGGCTACGAGTACCTCCGCCGCTTTCGCGACGACGATGCGCTGCACGGCGAGATGGTGCGCATCGTCGGCGGGCTGCACAATCTCAACCTGCAGCGCTGCGACCGGGTGACGATGGCGCACGGCCTGGAGGCCCGGGTGCCGTTCCTCGATCGCCGGGTGATCTCCCACGCCCTGTCGTTGCCGGCCGCCTGGAAGCTCACCGGGCCGGGACGTCCCGAGAAGCGCCTGCTGCGGCGCGCCTTCACGGGGTGGCTGCCCGACACCCTCCTGTGGCGCACCAAGGCGGAGTTCGGCGACGGCAGCGGTGCGGCCGACGCCCTTCGCGAGCGGGTCGCCGCGACGGTGACCGAGGCCGACCTGGCGCGCGAGCGCGACCTGACCGACCCGCCGCTGCGCACGCGCGAGGAACTCGCGTATCACCGGATCTTCCGGGAGCACCTTCCCGGACTGGACGCCTCGGCCGCGGTCGGCCGGTTCGCCACCGCCTGAGCGCCGTTTCCGGATCTGTGGGTGGGGTCTGAGATCTCAGTCCCCACGTGGGTTCTCAGGTGCGAAGAACCTGAGAACCCACGTGAGACCCACTGCGGCCTACTGCACCAGCTCGAAGATCTTGAACATGGGCAGGTACATCGAGATCACGACGAGTCCGACGATGCAGCCGACGCCGATCATCATCAGGGGCTCGATGATCGAGGTGAGCGACTTCAGCATGGTGGCGACCTCGTCGTCGTAGAAGTCGGCCAGCTTGTGGAGCATCGAGTCCACGGCGCCGGTCTCCTCGCCGACCGAGAGCATCTGGGTGACCATCACCGGGAACACCCCGGTGCGCGCGAGGGGCGTGGCCAGTGGCTGGCCCTCCCGGACGCGCTCGGCCACCTCGACCATGGGGTCGGAGATGACGCGGTTGCCCGCGGTCTTGGCGGTGATGTCGAGCGCCTGCAGGATCGGGACGCCGGACGCGGTGAGGGTGCCGAGGGTCCGCGCGAAGCGGGCCACGGCGATCTTGCGCACGATGTCCCCGATCCGCATCGGGAAGCGCAGCTTGATGGTGTCCCACATCAGCCCGCCGCGATCCGTCCTCTTCCATTTGCGGAAGGCGACGATTACCAGGATCGGCACGCCGATCATGAGGTACCAGTAGGTCCTCATGGCGTCGGAGAGGTCGATCATGAACTGGGTCAGGGCCGGCAGCTTGCCGCCGAGGTCCGTGAACATCTGGGCGAAGATCGGGATGATGAAGAGCACCATCCCGATCAGAACGGCGACGGCGAAGACGCCGATCAGGATCGGGTAGACCATCGCCGAGCGCACGGTGCGCTTGAGGTGGTCGTCCTTCTCGAGCTGGACGGCGACGCGCTCGAGGACCTCCTCCAGGTTTCCGCCGGTCTCCCCGGCGCGGACCATCGCGACGAAGAGGTCCGAGAACACCTTGGGGTGCTTGGCCATGGCCTGCGACAGCGCGAGGCCGGCCTCGACGTCCTGGCGGACGGCGATGATCGCGTGCTTCAGCTTGGGCGCCTCGGTCTGCTCCTCGAGCACGTAGAGCGCCCGCAGCAGTGAGAGGCCGCTGGAGATCATGGTGGCCAGCTGACGGGCCATGACCGTGACGTGGCGCGATTTGAGGCCGCGGTAGCGGTCGAGCAGCTCCTCGACGGTCGGCGTGGTGGACTTCTGGTCGACGTCGACGACCGTGAGACCGCGGAGCCGCAGCTGAGCGGCGACCGCCGCCTTGGAGTCGCCGGCGATCTCGCCGGTGGTCGATCCGCCGGCGCGGTCGAGCGCCTTGTAGACGAAGGTCGCGCTCATGCGGCCTTCACCAACCCGAGCTGGCGCTTGAGCTCGTCCGGGTGACCGGCGCGCTCCAGAGCCAGGTCCAGGGTGATGACCCCCTGACGCACCAGGGAGGCGAGGGTCGCGTCCATGGTCTGCATGCCATGGGACGAGCCGGTCTGCATCACCGAGTAGATCTGGTGGGTCTTGCCCTCGCGGATCAGGTTGCGCACCGCCGGCGTGGGCATGAGCACCTCGCAGGCCACGACGCGACTGCCCGAGATGGTGGGCACGAGCTGCTGACAGCACACGCCCTGCAGGCCGTTGGCGAGCATGATGCGCACCTGCTCCTGCTGGTGGGGCGGGAACACGTCGATCACGCGGTCGATGGTCTGGGGCGCGTCCGAGGTGTGCAGGGTGGCGAACACCAGATGGCCGGTCTCAGCCGCGGTGAGGGCGATCTGCATCGTCTCGAGGTCACGCATCTCGCCCACGAGGATCACGTCGGGGTCCTGCCGCAACACGCTGCGCAGGGCATTGGCGAACGAGTGCGTGTCCGCCCCCACCTCGCGCTGGTTGATCATCGAGCGCTTGTGACGGTGGAGGAACTCGATCGGATCCTCGACGGTCATGATGTGGGTGGCGCGCCGCTCGTTGATCTCGTTGATGAGCGAGGCGAGCGTGGTGGACTTGCCGGAGCCGGTCGGGCCGGTGACGAGGACCAGGCCGCGCGGCTTGGTGGTCCACTCCCGCAGCGAGGCCGGCAGGCTCAGCTCCTCGAGCGTCTTGAGCCCGGTGGGAACCACGCGGAAGGCCGCCCCCAGCGAGGCGCGCTGGTAGTAGGCGTTGACACGGAAGCGGATCTTGCCGGGCACCGCGTACGAGAAGTCGATCTCGAGGTCGGTCTCCAGCCGCTGCCGCTGATCCTGGTTGAGGAGCCCGTACACGAGCTCGCGGGTGTCCTGCGCCGTGAGGGGCTTGTCGCCCAGGCGCACCAGGTCACCGTTGAGTCGCATCACCGGCGGAGCGCCGACGGACAGGTGCAGGTCGCTTGCACCGCTGGCGATCACGTTCGTGATGAGCTCGGCGAAGTTGACCATTGACACCTTCCGGGTGTTCGGGTGAGAGGGGCGCCGGGACGGAGGGGGAGCCGACCCGGCTCAAAAGGGATATCGACCGCAAGGGGCCGGGCCTCAAGGGGCTTGCCGCTAACCGACGGCGCGCGCGATCTCCTCGACCGTCGTGTGGCCGGCGAGCACCTTGAGCAGACCGTCCTCGCGCAGCGTGCGCATGCCCTCCTTGCGGGCCTGCCGCGAGATCTCCTCGGACGAGGCGCCGGCCACCGTGAGGCGTTCCATCGCCTCGCTCATGACCAGCATCTCGTAGACGCCCAGGCGCCCGCGGTAGCCGGTGTCCTGGCAGCGCGCGCATCCCACCGCGCGGAACACGCGGACCGGATCGGGAAGGTTGCGCGGCAGTCCGGGGACGTCCATCGTGTCCCGCAGGACGGCCTGGGTGACGTCGATCGGCTCCTTGCAGTGGCTGCACAGGCGACGCGCGAGGCGCTGGGCCAGGATGCCCGCCACGGCGCTCGCCGACAGGAAGGGCTCCACGCCCATCTCCGTGAGCCGCGTGAGTGCGCCCGGGGCGTCGTTGGTGTGGATCGTCGCCAACACCATGTGCCCGGTCAGCGCCGACTCGACGGCGATCTGGGCGGTCTCGCGGTCGCGGATCTCCCCGATCATCACGATGTCGGGGTCGCAGCGCAGGATCGAGCGCAGCCCCGAGGCGAAGGTGAGGCCGGCCTTGGGGTTGACCTGGACCTGATTGATGCCGGCCAGGCGGTATTCCACCGGATCCTCGACCGTGATGATGTTCTTCTCGCTCGAGTTGAGCTGGTTGAGGGCCCCGTAGAGGCTGGTGGACTTGCCCGAGCCGGTCGGACCCGTGACCAGGACGGCGCCGTAGGTGCGCGTGTAGCAGGCCTCGAACTTGGCGAGCACGTCCTTGGCGAAGCCGAGCTCCTTGAGCGTCATCAGGACGTTGCTCTTGTCCAGGATGCGCATGACGATCTTCTCGCCGTACACCGTCGGCAGCGTCGCGACGCGCAGGTCGAGCGCGCGGCCGCCCACCGTCAGGCCCACGCGGCCGTCCTGGGGCGCGCGACGCTCGGCGATGTCGAGGTCGGCCATGATCTTCACGCGGCTCGCGACGCCGTTGGCCAGACGGAAGGGCACGGCGGTGACGGTGCGCAGCACGCCGTCCACCCGGTACCGCACCACCATCTCCTTGGCCTGTGGCTCGAAGTGGATGTCCGAGGCGCGCTCGTCCACCGCGCGGGCGATCAGCGAGTTGACCAGACGCACCACCGGCGCGTCGTCGGAGGCCTCGGCGATGTCGGCCTGGTCGGCCACGATGTCGTCGCCGCCGCTCTCCTGCACGAGGTCGGCCACGACGGCGTCCAACCGCGAGGTCTGGCCGAGCAGCGTCTGGATCTCCTCCGGGCTCGCCAGCGCCGGGCGGATGTCGTGGCGGGTGAGCATGCGCAGGTCGTCGATGGCGAAGACGTTGGACGGGTCGGCCATGGCCACCAGCAGCAGGCCGTCCGGCTCCATCCGCACGGGGACCGCCTGGTAGCGGCGCGCGCTCTTCTCGTCGATCAGGCGGCCGACCGCGGGGTCGACCCCGTCGGCCAGCGTGAAGATGCTGACGCCCATCCGGATCGCCATCGCCCGGGCCAGCTGGTCGCGGGTGATCCGCTCGGAGGCCACCAGCACCTCGCCGAGCTTGCGGCCGTCGGTCTTCTGGCGGGCGATCGCCTCCTCGAGGATCTCGGGGGAGATGAAGCCGAGGCGCACCAGCACCTGGCCGAGGGGCTCCCCGCGCGGGATGCGCGGACCGCTGGACCGCACCGCCGGCGGACCCGCGACCGGCGCCGGCGGCGGCGGCGGCGGCGGCGAGGGAGCGTGCGTCGCGGCGGCGGTCGTCGGGCGGGCGGCCGGCGGGGCGGCGGGCCGGCCGGGGGGATGTGCCGGCGGGCGCGGCGACGCCGGAGGGGCGCCGCCCGACGAGGCCGGTGCCCGGTTGACGGGAGCGGAAGGACCCGGCTGCGGCGTCGGCTGGTTCTGAAGAGGTGTCAGGGCGCGGTCCTGGGAGGCAGGGACGGTCCCCTTAGGAATCGGCCGCGCGCGACGATCGCTTGATGGGCCCGACGGCGCCCATCCCGGCTACGCCCCGAGGGCCTCGCGCATCACCTCGACCGGCGGCGCCACCCCGGTCCACTGCTCGAAGGCCGCCGCGCCCTGGTGCAGCAGCATCCCCAGACCGTCAACCGTCCGTGCCCCGCGGGCGCCCGCGGCGGCCAGCCACGGCGTGCCGCCCGGGCGGTAGACGATGTCGGCCACCACCTGCCCCACGCCGATGCCCGAGAGCGGCAGCTCGGACGGAACCACGGTGTCGTGCAGCCCAAGGCTGGTGGCGTTGACGACGAGCGCCGATTGCGCGGCCACGAGATCCAGAGCCTCGCGCGTGAAGGGGATCGGATCTCCCAGCTCGGCCGCGCGCTGAGGCGTCCGGTTGGCCACGCGCACCCGCGCCCCCCGCGAGCGCAGCGCGAAGACGACGGCTCGGGCGGCGCCCCCCGCGCCGATCACCAGCACGCTCGCGCCGTCGAGCGCCATCGGGCTCTGCTCGTCGAGCGCCCGGATGAAGCCGGCCGCGTCGGTGTTGTCGGCGCGGAAGCCCCCGGCGCCATCGGGCACCAGCGTGTTGGCCGCGCCGATCACCTCGACGGCGGCCGAGACCTCCGAACAGCAGGCGATGACGGCGCCCTTGTGCGGAATGGTGACGTTGAGCCCCGCGCACCCGGCCGCCGCCAGGCCGCGGACCGCCTCGGGCACCCGATCGGGAGGCACCGGGAACGCCGCGTAGATCCAGTTGAGATCGAGCGCCGCGAAGGCGGCGTTGTGCATCGCGGGCGACAGCGAGTGCTCCACCGGCCAGCCGATGATCCCGGCCACGCGCGTGGCGCCGTCGATCATTTGCCGCCGTTCGCCTGCGAGCGGGCCACGTCCTCGTCGAACTGCGCCGGCGTGGCGGCGAAGTAGTGGCCCTCGCTGCCGTCGTTGCGCGCGACGTAGTAGAGGAACTTGTGCCTGGCGGGGCGGGCGGCGGCCGCGATGCTGTCGAGCCCGGGGTTGGAGATCGGCCCGGGCGGCAGCCCGGCGTACCGGCGCGTGTTGTAGGGCGACGTGCTGGCCAGGTCCGCGGCCGTGAGCTCGGGCTTCCACTCGCCGATCGCGTATTGCGTCGTCGCGTCGATGTCGAGCCGCATCCTGGCCTTCAGGCGGTTGTAGATGACCCCCGCGACGATCCTGCGCTCCCTGGGCAGCGCCACCTCGCGCTCGATCATCGAGGCGATGATCAGCACGTCGAACTTGGTCAGGTTCTTGGAGCGGGCGTAGGAGTAGTCGATGTTCGCGGTGTTGTCCTTGTACGCCTGAACCTGGAAGTCCACGAGGTCCTTCGCGGTCGTGGCCGAGGTGATGTCGTACGTGGCCGGGAACAGGAAGCCTTCGAGCGAGGTCGGCCCGGACGTCTTCGCCAGCGCCCGCCCGCGCGGGCCGGGGGCCGTCGCGGCCAAGTAGGCGGCGCCCGAGATACCGGTCTCCTTGTCGAGCAGCGCCGCGATGTCCTCGCGCCGGAGCCCCTCGCGGATCAGCAGGCGCTGGACCGGCAGGGTGTCGGTGCCGGCGGCGACCGGGGCGGAATCGCCCGAGAACTGCCCGCGCGCCAGGGCCAGCCCCGCCGCGGCCACCAGGGCGACGATGACCGCCAGCCACAGCAGCGTGCGGCCATGCCCCGCGCGCTCCGGCCGCCCGTAGCGCCGGTAGTCCTTGGTCGGGGGCTCGCTGCCGGTCACCGCCCGGCCGCCAGGTAGGCCTCGAGCAGCACGCATGCCGCCAGGCTGTCCAGATCGGCGCGCGAGCCGCCCTCGCGCCCTCGCCGTCCGGCCTCGACGGTCGTCAGGCGCTCGTCCCACAGGTCCACCGGCACGGGGGTACGTGCCCGCAACCGCCCCGCGAAACCCGCCGCGGCTCGCGCCTGCGCGCCCAACTCGCCCGACATCGAACGAGGCTCCCCCACCACGATCCGCTCCGGATCCTCGCGCGCGATGACCGCGTCGAGCTCGCGCCGTCCGACCGGCGAATCAATCCGCGTGATCGCGGGCAGCGGACGCGCGATCGTCCCGGTCGGATCGCTCACGGCAACCCCCGTGCGTGCCGACCCGTGGTCGAGGGCGAGGACCTTCACGCCCCCCGCGACGCCGTCAGGACGGCTCGCGCCGCGTCGAGGGCCTCACCCACCCGGGACGGGTCCTTGCCGCCGGCGCGGGCCATCGCGTCCTTGCCGCCCCCGCCGCCGCCCACGATCGGGGCGATCTCGCGGATCACCGCCCCGGCGGACAGCCCCGCGGCCACGGCCTCGGGGCTCATGTTCGCGACGAGCGCAGCCTTGCCGTCGATCGCGGCGCCGAGCACCACGGCCGCGCCGGCGCCGATCGCCTGCTTGACGCGATCGGTGATCGACAGCAGCTCGTCCATGTCCATCGCCTCGACCTGGGCCGAGACGGCCTTCAGGTCCCCGACCGCCGTGGCCTGACCGGCCACCGCGCTCACGTCGGTGCGCCCGGAACGCGCGCGCTTGAGGTCGGACTCGAGGGCGCGGATGCGCTCGTCCCGGCCGGCCACCTCCTCCTGCAGCTGGCGCTCACGCTCGCGCAGGTACTCGATCGCCGCCGTGCCGGTGAGGGCCTCGATGCGCCGCGCGCCGGCGCCGGTGGAGGCCTCCGAGACGATCACGAACGGGCCGATGTCACCGGTGCGCGCGACATGGGTGCCGCCACAGAGCTCCTTGGAGAAGTCGCCCGTGGACACGACGCGCACCCGCTCGCCGTACTTCTCCTCGAACAGCCCGATCGCGCCCTCGTCGGCCGCCTCTTGGCGGTCCACGATCTCCCAGGTGACCGGCTGGTCCTCGTCCACGCGGGTGTTGACCATCCTCTCGATCTCGCGGAGGGTCTCCGGCTCCACGCGACCACGATGGGTGAAATCGAAGCGCAGCTTGTCGGGCCCCACGTACGAGCCCGCCTGGCGGACCCCCTGGCCGAGGGTCTCGCGCAGCGCCCAGCTGAGCACGTGGGTGGCGGTGTGGTTGGAGCGGGTCAGGCGACGGCGCGGCGCGTCGACCGCCGCGTAGACCTCGCTATCGACGGGCAGCTCACCCTGGTCGAGCCGGACCCGCAGGACCTGGTCGGCACCGAGGCGGAACGCGTCGATGACCGTGGCCCGCGCGCCGTGATCGGCCACGATCTCGCCGATGTCGGCCACCTGGCCGCCGCCCTCAGGGTAGAAGGGCGACTGCTCGAGCTTGAGCAGGGCCGTGCCGTCGCCGAGCTCCTCGATGGCGATCACCCGCGTGTCCATCGCGGTCGCGTTCCAGCCCACGAACTCGCTGGGGTCCGACTCGCGCGCCACCGCGCTCACGCGCTCGCCGAGGTCCGCGTCCGCCACCGCGCCCGACGTGCCCGCGCGCGATCGGGTGCGCTGGTCCTCCATCAGGGCCTCGAAGCCCGCCGCATCCAGCCTGAGGTCCGCGTCCTGGGCAGCCTCGAGGGTGAGGTCGAGCGGGAACCCGAAGGTGTCGTAGAGGCGGAACGCGTCGTCACCCGACACCTCGCCCCGATCGCGCGAGCGATCGATCACCTCGGTCAGCAACCGGCGGCCCTGGCTGAGCGTGCGGGCGAACTGCTCGGCCTCGGCGCCCAGCACGTCCCTCACCTCGCTCGCGCGTTCAACGAGCTCCGGATAGGCCTCGCCCCAGCCCTCCACCACGGGGACGGCGAGGTCGGCCACGGCGCCCGGCTCCAGGCCCAGGTGCCCGGCCTCGCTCACGGCCCGGCGGATGACGCGCCGGAGCACGTAGTCGCGGCCCTCGTTGCCCGGCACGACGCCGTCGGCGGCGAGGAAGGTCATGGCGCGGCCGTGGTCGGCCAGGACGCGGAAGGCGCGGTCGTCGCGCGCGTCGGTGCCGTACCTGCGGCGCGAGGCGCCCTCTGCCCAGGTGATCAGGGGGCGGAAGGCGTCGGTGTCGAACACCGACGGCACGTCCTGCAGGATCGCCGCCAGGCGCTCGAGTCCGGCGCCGGTGTCGATGTTCTTGGCCGGCAGCGGCGACAGCGTTCCGTCGGCGGCGCGCTCGTACTGCATGAAGACCAGGTTCCAGTACTCCAGATACCGGTCGCCGCCCACGGCCGGACCGCCCTCGGGGCCGAACTCCGGGCCACGGTCGAGGTAGAGCTCGGTGTTGGGGCCGCAGGGGCCCGTCGGGCCGGCCTTCCAGAAGTTGTCCGCCTCGCCGAGCCGCTGGATGCGGTCGCGCGGCACGCCCATCTCGACCCAGCGCTCGAGCGCCTCGTCGTCGCCGGGGACGCCCTCCATGCCCTCGAACACCGTGATCCAGATCTTCTCGGGGTCGAGCCCGTAGACCTCCGTGGAGACCTCCCAGCCGAAGCGGATCGCGTCGTCCTTGAAGTAGTCCCCGATCGAGAAGTTGCCGAGCATCTCGAAGAACGTCAGGTGGCGGGCGGTGTGGCCCACCTGGTCGATGTCGACCGTCCGGAAGCACTTCTGCGAGCTGGTCATGCGCCGCGCGGGCGGAGAGTCGGCCCCGAGGAAATACGACTTCAGCGGCTGCATGCCGGCGATCGTCAGGAGCACGGACGGATCGTCCTCGAATGGGACGAGCGAGGCCGATGGAATCGGCAGGTGGCCCTGGCGCTCGAAGTACCCGAGGAACGCCGCGCGGATCTCGTTGGTCGTCATCCGACCGCCGAGTGTACCAACGCCCGCGGCGCCCTCAGCCGTGGCTGTCGAAGGCCTCGCGAACCTGACGGTCGAGGTCGTCCTCGGCCTGTGCGGCGGCGCGTTTGCCGGCCGAAAGGGCCTCCTTGACCTGCTGGGGGATCTGCTCGCGCTCCCGGGCGATCGTGTCCTTCCAGAGCCGCGGGTCGAGGGCCCCGATGGAGTGCAGCCACCCGACGATCCCCGCGGCCACGCCCAGCTTGATCAGGCGTCCCATCAGTAGGGGCTCTCACGCCGAGGCGGTCCGCCCTCGGGCGGCACGACGGGCGGCGGCGGCGGCGCGACCGGGGGGACGTCCACGGCGGGCGGCGGCGGCGCGGCCGCCTCCTGCGCCGACATGCCCGCCGCGGCCCGCTCGGCGGCCGCGGCGGCCGAGCGCTCGGCCGCGAGGGCGGCGTCGGAGGCCCGCCGGGCCCGCAGGCTGGCGACCGCCTCCCGGGCGCCCGCGGCGAAGCCGTGGATCTTGCGCACCGGAGCCGTGACCGCGCTCGAGACGGTCTGGACGGTCTTCTCGGCGCCCTTCGTGGCCCCGACAGCCGTCTTCATGATGTCGTCAACCCGGCTGATCTCCAGGTTGATCCCGTCCACGGTCGTCTGGGCCTTGTTGAGGATCGGCACGACCTCGTCGGTGACCCGCGTGACGGAGGTCCCGAGACGCGCGAACACGCCGGCCATCCGCAGGAAGAGGTAGGCCAATCCGAGCCCGGTCACGACCAGGAAGATGGACAGGGCGAGCTTGAGAACATCAGACCAATCCACTACGAGCTCCTCCAGTGCGGGTCCGCGACCGTCTCGGGCGGTGCGATCGTACCGGCCGCGACGAGGCGGCCGCGGCGGTACAGCGCGGCGGTCTGGCCCGGGGCCACGCCGTCGGCCGCGTCGAGGAGGTCGATCCACACCCTCCCGTCGTCCTCACGCGCCCGTCCGCGCAGCGCCTGCCCGCGGTAGCGAACGCGCACGTCGAGCATCTCGTCGCCCAGCTCCCCGTGGATCCGCGCCGGGTCGAGTGCGACCGCGCGCGTCGCCAGATCGGCGCGCGGACCGACGATCACGGCGTTGCGCCCGGCGTCGGTCGACAGAACGTGCAGCGGCTCGGGGCCGGCCACTCCGAGGCCTTTGCGCTGCCCCACGGTGAAGCGCCAGTAGCCCCCGTGGGTGCCCAGCAGCCGGCCGCGCGCGTCCTCGATCGGGCCGATACGCGACTCCAGGCCGCCGCTGCGCTCGAGGAACGGCGCGTATCCGCCCTCCCCCACGAAGCAGACCTCCTGGCTCTCGACGGCCCGCGCGCCGGGCAGGCCCGCCGCGCGGGCCATCTCGCGCACCGCGGCCTTCTGAAGGTCGCCCAGCGGGAACACGATCCTCTCCCTCTCTGCGCGCTCGAGCATCGCCAGCATGTAGCTCTGATCCTTGCCCTCGTCGGCGGCCCGCGAAACGAGCGGCTCCCCGCGGTCGCCGCGCCGCAGGCGCGCGTAGTGGCCGGTGGCGAGGAGCCGCGCGCCCAGCAGCGCGGCGGCGTCGGCCAGCACCCGGAAGCGCACGCGGCCGTTGCAGGTGACGCACGGATTCGGCGTGCGGCCGGCGCGGTATCCGGCGATGAAGTCCTCCACCACCCCGGCCCGGAAGCGCTCGGCGACGTCCAGCGTGACGTGCGGAAGGCCGAGGGCGTGGGCGCCCGCCCGCGCCATGCGGACCGTCTCGGGCGAGCAGCACGAGCGCTCGGCGGCGGCCGCCGCCGGGTCGTGCCACAGGCGCATCGTGACGCCCACCACGTCGTGTCCCGCGTCGCGCAGCAACTTGGCGGCGACCACGCTGTCGACCCCGCCGCTCATCGCCACCGCCACCCGGTCCCCGCTGAGCGGCAGCCCGACATCGCCGAGGCGGGACGAGTACCAGGCCTCGAGCGCGCGCGCGACGGCGTCCTCGACGATCTCGACGCCGTGCAGACGCGCCGGGCCGAGCCCGCCGAGGTCACGATCGAGGGTCGCGGCGTCCAGCCGCAGGGCCCGGTCCATCGGGGCGCCCGTGAGGCGCGCGCACGCCGCGCTCGCGGCAGCCGTGGCGGCGCCGCAGCCGAATGCCTGGAAGCGGGCCTCGCGCACCCGGCCTCCGCCGATGCGCAGCGAGATGCGCACCAGGTCGCCGCACGAGGTGCTGCCGGACTCCCCGACGGCATCCGCCGGGTGCATCGCCCCGGCGCCCGTGGGACTCGCGAGATGGCGCATCGCCTCGGGAGGGTAGGGCGGCACCGGGCCAGGCTACCACGGTGCTTTCGCGCCCCGAGAGCGCGATCGGCGGGCCCCTCGGGGCCCGCCGATCGGTGGATCTACTTGGCTCCGGGGTGCGCCGCGGCCGTGTCGGCGGCGTCGGAGATCGACTGGCGCAGGATCGGTGCGTCGACCAGCCCGCTCCACATGTTGGTGAGGATGCGGTCCCGTCCGATGACGGCCACCGACGGCGTGCCGCTGGCTCCCAGCAGGTCGGCCAGGTCGCCGAACTTGTCCCTGTCCACGTCGTAGATGAAGAACGTGGCCGAGTTGCGCGAGAGGCGGTCGGCCTGCACCGTCTTCAGCGCCGCGGCCACCTCATCGTCGTCGGCGGCCCCCTTCACGAGGAAGGCGATCACCACGACCTTGCTGCCCTTGAGCGCCGCGACCACGCGCTTGGGGGTCTTGGGGCCCGCGGTGACGGGGGAACCCGGCGAGACCGAGGCCACGGCGACCGGAGCGGCCGCGGCCGCGGGGGCCGTGCCGGCGATCGGGGTCCCGTCGGCGGAGGAGTCACCGCCTCCGCCGCAGCCGGCCACCACGAGGGCGGCGGCGACGGCGAGTGCGGCGCCCACGGGCGCGAGGCGCCTCATGAGCCGAAGGGGATCGCGCCCCGCGGTGCCGTTCCGGCCTGTGACTTGAACCTGCGGTAGCAGGTGGGAAACGGGAGACACCCGCCACGGCGGGAGCCGGACACCACTTCCCTCATCACTCGTGTTGGCTCAAGGGGTGAGCCGGTGGCGAACACTGCAGGGCACCTCCGAGTCTAGCCGCTACTCCGGTTGGTCGGCACTCCGGGGCGCGGCCTTAACGCGGGAGCCGCGATTACTCCATTTCGGCCGCCTGGCGCCGAAGAAAGGGTGGGGGCGCTTCCGCTCCCGCAAACCCCCCGAGGCATCCGGTGCTCGCCCCCACACCACCACCCGCGTACACCCTCTCTCCCGACGTGCCCGCCCTGACGAGCGGTCAGCAGGCGGCGCTCGAGGCCTGCCTGTCCGGTTTCACGGGACGGCTCACGGGTGTGGTGGTGACGGCTGCGGGCACGACGCTCAGCCACCACATGATCGAGCTCGCCACCCCGGCGGGATCTCTCCTGATCCTGGAGCGGGTAGCCTGATCGGGTGTCCGATCAGAATGTGGACGAGCGCCTCGAGATGCTGCTGGTCATGCGCTGGCTCGAGGAGGGGGCCGGCGACGACGGCCAGGTGGACCTCGACATCGCGGCGGCCGCGGAGGAGCTCGACCTGGACCCGGGCCGACCCGGGATCCTGGCGGTGATGGCGGCGCTCGGAGAGCTGGAGGAGCGCGGACAGGTGACCGTCGCGTGGCCGGCCGGTCCGGTCGGGGCCGAGGGGCGCATCACGCTCTCGGACGACCTGCGCCGCGATGCCCGGCGCCTCTTCGGCCGGACCTAGGTAACCGGGCGCACCCCGAGCTCGCGCAGCTGTGAGATGTCCACCGGAGCCGGGGCGCCGGTGAGGGGATCCGCGCCGGTGGCGGTCTTGGGGAACGCGATCACGTCGCGGATCGACCGCTCGCCCGCGAGCAGCATCACGATGCGGTCGAGCCCGAGGGCGATGCCGCCGTGGGGCGGCGCGCCGAGGCGCAGCGCCGTCAGCAGGAACCCGAACTTGCCCTCGGCCTCCTCGGCCGAGAGGCCGATCAGCGAGAACACCCGCTCCTGGGTCTCGGAATCGTGGATGCGGATGCTCCCTCCGCCGATCTCGAGGCCGTTGAGCACGATGTCGTACGCCTGCGAGAGAACCGAGCGGGGGTCCGACTCGAGGCGGTCCAGATCCTCGGGCCGCGGTGCGGTGAAGGGGTGGTGCGTCGCGTCCCAGCGCTTCTCGCCGTCGTTCCACTCGACCAGCGGGAAGTCGACCACCCACACCAGCGCCCACCGATCGCCGGGGATCAGGCCGTTGCGCTCGGCGAACCGGCCGCGCAGGCTGCCGAGCACCGACTGCGCCACGGGTTCGGCGTCGGCCACGAGGGCGATCAGGTCGCCCGGAGTGGCGCCCAGGTCGGACGCGATCGCGCCGAGGAACTTGGCGACCGGCGATCGCACCGTGCCGTCGTCCTCGACGACCGCCCAGACCAGCCCCTTTGCGCCCAGCTCGCGGGCCTCCTCCATCAGCTCGTCGCCGATCCTGCGGCTCACGCCTGCGCCCGCGCCGGGAACGACCAGCCCCCGCACCACGCCGCCGGCCGCGATCGCGCCCTCGAAGACGCCGAACCCGGAGGCGCCGGCCGCCTCGGTCCAGTCCAGGATCTCCATTCCGAAGCGCATGTCGGGGCGGTCCGTACCGAATCGGCGCACGGCCTCCGCGTGGGTGATGCGCGGGAACGGGGCCGCGAGGGACACGCCCGCGGCGGCGAAGGACTCGACCAGCACACGCTCGATCAGCTCCTGCACCTCCGCCGGCTCCACGAAGGAGGCCTCGACGTCGAGCTGGGTGAACTCGGGCTGGCGGTCGGCGCGCAGGTCCTCGTCGCGGAAGCAGCGCACCACCTGGTAGTAGCGCTCGACGCCGCCCACCATCAGCAGCTGCTTGAACAGCTGCGGGCTCTGCGGCAGGGCGTACCAGGAGCCGCGCTGCATACGGCTGGGCACCAGGAAATCGCGCGCGCCCTCGGGCGTGGATCGCGTCAGCACCGGGGTCTCGACCTCGAGGAAACCGTCGCCCTCGAGCACCCGGCGCATCGCGGAGGCCACCCGGCTGCGCATCTCCAGCGCCCGCAGCCGCCGGGGGCGGCGGATGTCGAGGTAGCGGTACGTGAGACGCAGCTCCTCCGAGGCCTCCTGCGACTCGTCCTCCACCGAGAACGGCAGCGGATCGGCCTCGGAGAGGATCTCCAGGTGCTCGACGCGGATCTCGACGCCACCGGTCGCGATCGACGGGTTGACCGTCTGCGGCGAGCGTGCGACGACCTCGCCCTCGACGCAGATCACGTCCTCGGCGCTCAGCGATCCGGCGTCGCGCTCGCCGGCCGGCGCGTCGGTCGGGTGGAACACGAGTTGGACGATGCCCGATCGGTCGCGCAGGTCGATGAAGACGACCCCGCCGTGGTCGCGCCGACGGTGCACCCATCCGGACACCCGGACCCTCTCACCGAGGGCGTCCGCGGCCCCGGCGTTCGTGTGACTGCGATAGCGCCGCGCACCGATCATCCGCTCAACTCCTCGACCAGGTCGCCCAGGGGCACCTGGCGTTGTTCTCCGCTCTCCATGTCGCGCAGGGTGGCGACGCCCTCCTCGTGCTCGCGCGCGCCCACGATCACCGCGGTGCGCGCGCCCAGGCTCGACGCGTGGCGCATCATGGCCTTCAGGCTGCGTCTGCGCAGATCGCTCTCGCAGCGCAGGCCGGAGGCCCGCAGGCGCTCCAGGGTCGGCAGCATCTCCAGGCGCAGGTCGTCATCGAGCACCGCGAGGTACACATCGAGGGTCGACTCGGACGCGGCCTCGAGCGACTCGAGCGCCAGCACGATCCGCTCGATCCCCGCGCCGAAGCCGATCCCGGGGGTCGGCGGCCCGCCGAGCGCTTCCACCAGGCCGTCGTAGCGCCCCCCACCCCCGACCGCGCTCTGCGCCCCGAGATGGTCGCTGGAGAACTCGAACACGGTCATCGTGTAGTAGTCGAAGCCGCGCACGAGGGTGGAGTCCTCCTCGTAGGCGATGCCGAGACGATCGAGCGCGGCGAGCACTCTCTCGCGGTGGGCCTGGGCGGCCGGCGAGAGGTGGTCCAGCAGGCGCGGGGCGTCGAGCATGACCTCGGCCACACGCGGATCCTTGGTGTCGAAGAGGCGCAGCGGGTTGAGGCGCATGCGCTCCTGAGCGTCGGCGTCGAGCGCGGAGAGGTGCGTCTCAAGGTAGGCCAGCAGCATCTCCCGATACGGCCCGCGGCTCTCGGGATCGCCCATGCTGCCCACCCTCAGGCTCACCCCGGGCACACCGAGCGTGCGGTAGATGCCGTCCAGGAGCGCGATCACCTCGGCGTCGAGCAGAGGCGAATCGCTGCCGATCGCCTCGGCGCCGATCTGCCAGTGCTCGCGGTAGCGGCCCGCCTGGGGCGCCTCGTACCGGAACATCGGCGCGAGGTACCAGAGCTTCACCGGCAGTGGCGTCTTGTGCATGCCGTGCTGTACGAACGCGCGCACGACCGGCGCGGTGCCCTCGGGCCGAAGGCTCAGGCTGCGGCCGCTCTGGTCCTGGAAGGTGTACATCTCCTTGCGGACCACGTCCGTGCTGGTGCCGACCCCGCGCACGAACACATCGGTCTCCTCGAAGGTCGGGGTGACCAGGCGCGAGTAGCCGTAGCGCTCGAAGGCCGAGCGGGCCACGTCGATGACACGCTGGCGGAGCCGGCTCTCCTCGGGAAGGACGTCACGCGTTCCCCGTGGCGCCGCCGCCCGGCGACCGCCCTGGCTCAACGACCCGTGGGCCTCGGACGCGACCGCTTGTCCTCCCACCGGCGCATCTGGCGGCGGTAGCGGATGCGGTCGAGGAAGAGCCCGAGGGGCACCATCAGGACGAACGCGATGGCCGTGAGGCCGAGCGCCGGCAGCGTCGCCTCGTTGGCCACGTAGATCAGGTACGGATAGAAGATCGCGGCCACGATGCCGGCGCGCAGCAGCACGCCCTTGATCGAGGCGGGCAGGGGCTCCCCCGGCTTGCGCTTGGCCGTCGCCGAGGGTGAGCGGGCCTCCGCGTCGCTCGCGGCCTTCTTGGGCACCCCGACCGGAGGCGGACCCGCGCCCTTGCGTTTCTTGCGCTGTTTCGCCATCAGTCGACTCCCCGCGATTTCGGCAGAAGCAACTCCAGGACGCGACCCGGCGTGAAGCCGGTCAGGCCGAGGGCCGCGGGACTGGGGCCGCCGCGTAGGGCGTCACCCGGGATCAGGCCCACGAGCTCGGATTCCCCGGCCTCGATGCCCAGGCGCCGGGCCTCGTCGCGCACCGCCTGGATCACGACCATCGGCGGCGCGGCGCGACGGTCCTCGATGTTCATCGAGACCTGCGCCATGCCCGCCTCGGGCAGGTAGAGGCCGAGGGCCCGCACCCCCGGCAGGCCGCCGCCCGATTCACGCACGCGGGCGGCGATGGCGCGCGCCTCGGTGTGGGTGCCCTCGGGAAGCCAGACGTTGAGAGCGATCAGGGGAGCGCGTACGCCCACCAGCACCACGCCGGCGGTGGGGTTCACGTGGTGCGGCCCGGCGTTGGGCACCAGCACGCCCTCCTCGACCAGGCGGGTCAGCTCCTGCAGGCCCCCGCGCCGGAAGTCGCGCGGGCGCACCCGGTCGGGATCGGTGGCCACCGCCCCGTAGAGGAAGACCGGCAGGTTGATCTCGGTGCCGATGCGGCCGGCCAGCCCCAGAGCGATCTCCGAGGCGAGCGGGATGTCGTCGTCGTCCAACGCCACGATGGGCGCGACGTCGAGGGCGCCGGTGCGCGGGTGGGCGCCGTGCTGTCGCCGAAGGTCGATACGGTCGACGCACTCCCCCGCCAGTGAGACGAGGGCGTCCTGAAGCGCGAGCGGCTCCCCGGCGAGGGTGATCACGCTCCGGTTGTGATCCGGATCGGAATGAACGTTGAGGACCCAGACACGCGGCAGACGACAGGCATCGACCAGGGCTCGGATCGTGGTGGCGTCGCGTCCCTCGCTGACGTTGGGCACCGCGTACGCCGTCGGCGGGATGGGCGCCAAGGGCAGATCCTCGTCCCAGCCCGCGTCGCGCGCTTGTGGACGCCGTGGGGCTTCCCTATCGTTCACCGGTGAATCACTTTGAGAGTACTTCTCCGCCTGCTTCGTTTCCTGCGGCCGCATACCGGCAAGGTCGTGATTACCGCGATCAGCGCCGCAGGCCTGATGGCGTGTTCCATCACCTTGCCATACCTGACCGGACGGGTCATCGACGACGTCCTGCAGGCGGGCGACCGCAGCGCGCTGGCTCCCCTGGTGTGGGCCGTCGTCGCCATCTGCGCGATCCGCTTCGTGCTCGGCGCCATCCGGCGGTGGGTCTCGGGCCAGGTGAGCCTCGCGGTCGAGTTCGACCTGCGCTCGCGGATCTTCGCCCACCTGCAGCGGCAGTCGCTCGCATATTTCGACCGCATGTCGGTGGGGCAGTTGATGTCGCGCTCGACGAGCGACCTGCAGACCGTGCGCTTCTTCCTCGGCTACGGGTTGATCTTCGTGTTCATGCAGGCCTTCACGCTGATCCTGGTCACCGCGATCCTGCTGTACATGAACTGGGCCCTCGCCCTCGTCGCCCTGCTGATGGGGCCCGCCCTGCTGGTGGTGGCCTGGCGCTACAGCCGGCGCTCCAACCCGGTACTGATCGACGTGCAGCAGCGTGTGGCCGTGGTGACCGAGATGGCGGAGGAGAGCGCGGTGAGCATCCGCGTGATCAAGGCGTTCGGCCGCGAGGAGGACCGCACCGAGCGCTTCGGCGCGACCGCGCGGCACGCCTTCAACCGCAGCATGGATGCGGCCCATCTCCAGGCCCTCTACCAGCCCCTGATGGGGTTCCTGCCGACGGTCGGCCTCGGCGTGGTGCTCATCTACGGCGGCATCCTCACCATCGACGGCAACCTCACCCTCGGTGAGTTCGTCGCCTTCTACCTCTACCTGACGCTCCTCATCGCGCCCTTCAGGTCGCTGGGGATGCTGGTGGGTCAGGCACAGCGCGCCATCGCCGGCGGCACCCGCATCTTCGAGGTGCTCGACAGCGAGCCGGCCATCGTCGAGCCGGCCTTCCCCATCCCCCTGCCGGCGGGCGGCGGCCACGTCGCGCTGGAGGGCGTCACCTTCGCGTACGCCGCCGACGCGCCGGACGTGCTCCACGACATCGACCTCGACATCCCCGCCGGGCGGACGATCGCGCTGATCGGCCCGACGGGCTCCGGCAAGAGCACCCTCACGCAGCTCATCCCGCGTTTCTACGACGTCACCGCGGGGCGCGTCCTGCTGGAGGGCGTCGACGTGCGCGACCTCGACCTGGCCGAGCTGCGCCGCTCGATCGGCATCGTGTCGCAGGACCCCTTCCTCTTCTCCACGACGGTGCGCGAGAACATCGCCTACGGGCGCCCGACCGCCACCGACGAGGAGATCCGCACCGCCGCGCGCATGGCCCAGGCCGAGGGCTTCGTCAACGCGCTTCCGGACGGGCTCGAGACGGTCGTCGGCGAGCGCGGCCTGAGCCTCTCGGGCGGCCAGCGGCAGCGCCTGGCGATCGCGCGCGCCCTGATCACCGATCCGCGCGTGCTGATCCTCGACGAGGCCACCGCGTCCGTCGACGCCTCCACCGAGCGCGAGATCCAGGCCGCGCTGGCCGCCGTGATGCGGGGACGCACCACGCTGGTCATCGCGCACCGTCTGTCCACCGTCTCCCTGGCCGACGAGCTGGTGGTGCTGGAGGACGGCCACGTCGTCGCCCGCGGCACGCACGAGGAGCTCTACGAGGCCAGCGACACCTACCGCGAGATCCATGACGGCGGGCTGGCGCGTCCGGACCTGATCGCGGGTGACGCATGAGCACCGCCGTGCCCGAGGTCGGCATGCGCGAGCTGAAGGCCCCGCCGATCGAGCGTCACAAGCTGCGCCGCCTGCTGCCCTACTTCCGCCCCTACCGCTGGCGGGCGATCGCGACGGTCATCCTGATGCTGATCGTGACGGCATGCGGGCTGGCCGTTCCGGCGCTCGCGCAGTTCGCCATCGACCACGGCATCACCGCCAAGGACACGGCGATGCTGGTCCTCGCGGTCGTGCTGTTCGTGATCGTCGGCCTCGTCGGATGGCTGGCGGGCTACTACCAGACGTTCCTCTCGAGCTGGGTCGGCGAGCGGGTGCTGCTGGACCTGCGCACCGACACCTTCCGGCACCTGATGAGCCTCGAGCTCGGCTACCACGAGCGCACCCCGACCGGGCGCACCGTCAGCCGTCTGACCAACGACATCGAGGCGCTCGAGCAGCTGGTCACCGACGGGGTCACCTCGCTGGTGGTCAACGGCCTGACGTTCCTCGGTGTGATCGTGATCCTGTTCACCTACGACGTCGAGCTGGCGCTGGTGACGCTCGTCATCTTCCCGCCGCTGGTGCTCGGCACGGCGTTCTTCCGCGTCTACTCGACCCGGGCCTACCGGCGTACGCGCGAGCGCGTGGCCGACGTGCTCTCGACTCTCCAGGAGACCCTCTCGGGCATCCGCGTGGTGCAGGGATTCGCCCGCCAGGAGCCCACCGAGCGCCTCTTCCGCGAGGTCAACGAGGAATACCGCGAGGCCAACATGTCCACGATCCGCCTCTCGGGGACCTACTTCCCGGGGGTCGAGTTCCTGTCGGGCATCGGGACGGCGATCGTCCTCTACTTCGGCGCCACCCAGGTGCTCGACAAGAACATGAGCATCGGCGTGATGGTCGCCTTCATCGGCTACCTGTCGAGCTTCTTCGACCCGATCCAGCAGCTCTCCCAGCTCTACAACACGTTCCAGTCGGCGATGGCCGCGCTCGAGAAGATCTTCGGCGTGCTCGACACCAGCCCCGAGCTGGTGGACGCGCCCGGCGCCGTGCCCCTCCCGCACATCGAGGGCGACGTGGAGCTGCGTGACGTGAGCTTCGGGTACACGTCGACGCCGGTGCTGCAGAACATCTCGCTGCACATCACCGCCGGCGAGACCATCGCCCTGGTGGGCACGACGGGCGCCGGCAAGTTGACGCTGGCGAAGATCGTCGCGCGCTTCTACGACCCGGCCGCCGGCCAGGTGCTGATCGACGGCCACGACCTGCGCCACGTCACCACCCGGTCGCTGCGCGACCAGCTCTCGATCGTGCCCCAGGAGGGTCACCTCTTCGCCGGCACGATCGCCGAGAACCTCTCGTTCGGCACGCCCGAGGCGACCGACGAGGAGATCCGCGCGGCCGCCGACGCGGTCGGTGCCACCGACTTCATCGCGGCCCTGCCCGACGGCTTCGACACGGTGATCAGCGATCGCGGCTCCGGCCTCTCGGCCGGCCAGCGCCAGCTGATCTCGTTCGCCCGCGCCCTGATCGCCGACCCGCGGCTGCTGATCCTCGACGAGGCCACCTCCTCGGTCGACCTGCGCGCGGAGCAGCGCATCGAGGTGGCCCTCGACCGGCTCCTCGAGGGCCGCACCGCGATCATCATCGCCCACCGTCTCTCCACCATCCGCGACGCCGATCGCATCGTCGTGCTCGAGGCCGGCAGGATCGTGGAGGACGGCACCCACGACGAGCTGGTCGTGGCCGGCGGTCGCTACGCGGAGCTCTACGATGATTGGGCATCCGCGGCCGCTTGAGGGGTGATGGCCGTTTGGTACCATCGCCGAGGCCCGTCCGGTGGTGGGGGATCGTCTAGCGGTAGGACGCCGGGTTCTGGCCCCGGTAGCGGGGGTTCGAATCCTCCTCCCCCAACTTCATCCGGAGATCGGGTCGGTCCGTGGCGCATTCGTCTAGGGGCCTAGGACGCCGCCCTCTCACGGCGGTAACACGGGTTCAAATCCCGTATGCGCTACTCGGCTTCATAGCGGGGGGATCGGCTTCGGCAAGCGGTTATTGCGGAGTCGGTCCTCTTTGCCATGGGGTGCCTCGGGGTGCCACCCGACGGCAGATTGCCCCAGGATTGCCCCACGGGGCTCAGCCGAGCCCCGGATTGGCCCGGCGAGTGAAGGTGGTTTCACGGGAGGGGACCGACGGGCGCCGCCAGGGCGGCAGTTTCGGCTGCGGCCTGCTGGTCGATTCCGGGAACGGAAAGCTCCGGTGATCTGTACCAATCGAGGAAGGTGAGGATCACGGCGGCGGCCACGGCGTAGACGAGGAGCACGGCGAGCGCTTGGCCGATCCCGTTTGCGTCGAAGTAGACGGTGTTGCGAAGGAGGATGAAGGCGTTTCTCGGTGGCAGCAGCGGGCCGATTGCGTCCCACGAGGAGGGCAGGTAGGCGGCGCCGTTGGAGCCGCCGGAGGAGGGGTTACCGAACTGCAGGATGACGATCAAGGTAACGATGATCCCCGCCGGGCCCAGCAGGCGGCGCAGGACGGCGGCGAAGAGCGCCACGACGAGGATGATCAGCGAGAGGATGGGCCAGACGATCCAGAACGAGTCCGTCGGGAGGCCTTCCAGCCAGTAGGTCACGATCAGATCGAGCGCGAGGCCGGTCGCTGCCGCGAATCCGGCCAGCCAGAGTCCGCGCCAGCGGGCGGACGCCGACCCGGTAGCGGTGGCGAGCAACGCTGCGCCCATGTAGCCGCCAACCAGGAGCGCCACGAGCAGTGTGGCGGGGACGAGGGCGAAGGGGTCTTTCGGAGCGAGCGCTGTTGGTGCGTACGGCTTGACGGTGACCGTCTCGCCTGAGCTCTTGGCCGCGTCTTCGAAGTTCAAGGCGATGTCGAGGGGCGAGATGTCGCTGATCGTGTTGACGACGTACAGGTCGTTGGCCGGGTCACCGGCGATGAGGGCGCCGTAGATCTCGCCGCGATCCATCGCTTTGGTGACAGCTGCCTGGTCGGCGTATTCCGTGACATCCAGGGAGAACAGATCGTTCTGGGCCGCGTCGGCCAGCGACGTCGCTCCGACGACGCCGAACGGCATCTTGTTCGCAACCGGAGAGTGGCCCGAGCTCATGTAGTTGACCGAGAACAGGGCCACGAGCACGAGGGCGAACGCGACTGGTGCAACCAGGTTCTTCGGCACGATCCGGTGCCGTGTCCCCGGAGTGCTGGGAGCAGCCGACGCGGCGAGTCCGCGGCGCCGTTCCAACAGAATGATCACCACGATGCTGACGAGCGCATAGGCAGCGAGAACGGCGATCGGCAGACCGATGTCGCTTCCACCGAAATAGCGCACGTTTCGGTACAGATCCACGGCGTACCGTGGCGGCAGGAGGGCACCAATGTGCTGCCAGTAGGTCGGCAGCAACGCTACCCCGCCACCGCCGGCACTGGCGCCGCCGACCATGATGAACAGAACCGCGACGACGAGCGTGCCCGCCTTGCCGAGCAGGCCCTGGATCGCAACCGCCGCCAACCCGATTGTCGCCGTGACGAGCGCGAAGCAGGGTAAGAGCCGCCACATGTCACTCGTCGGGAACGCGCCCAGGATCGGCCCGGCAGAGATGCCCGTGATCAGGGCAACCACGATCGAGAAGGCAAGTACGATCGCGATCCGTCCCGGCACAGCCGCGCTCTGGGCAAACGAGAACAGCAGCGACGCGATCAGGTAGCCACCGATCAGCGTCGGAAGCAGCAGCAGCCCGACGACAGCGCCCGTGCGGTCAGAGGTCGGAAGGGGGGCGACCGTCGTTGTCGTATGGGGCCGGCCAACCTTCTTCGCGGCATCCGCGAACCCACCGCGGACGTACACCTCGCCAAAGAAGCTCTTCGCCGGCACCGTCACCAACGTGTCGGTCGACGACGAGCCTGGGATGTAGCCGCCGTAGATCTCGCCGTCCTTGGCAGCCTGCATCAACTTGGATTCGCTGGAGTACGTGATCAGATCGAGCGAATACTCCTGCTGTACGGCGTCCACCACCGGCGAGGGCCCGGTCACACCGAACGGCATGTTCCGCGGCTCGAGCAACTGCACCGCACTGATCAGGCACACGGCGAAGACCGCGACGAGCACACCCACGGCGACGAGGGCGGTGACCGATTTCTTCCAGGCCATCCCCGCCTCCTTGATCGGGCTCACCGGCTCGCTCTCGTCGAGAGCTGCAGCCCAGCTCCAAGGGGGTTAGCCGTCTGCGGCCGCAGACCCTAGCGCAGCAGCGAGGGCAGAGGCCGTCCGTGCCGAACAGAGCGAAGCGTCGCGCATTCGGCTTCAGTCGGGCAAGGTTGAACCCCGCGGCATGGTGCCGCGCTCCCGCCCCGCAGACGCGCCCGGGAGGGCACCCTTCTCGAAGCCCCCGCCCCCCTCACGGGGCACCCATCGCCCTCCGCCCGGGGGGCGGCTCCCGCACCGTCTCCCGCACCGTATGTGGATGCACCCCCGGCGAGTCGCCACGCGGTCCGCAACGACGAGACTCGGAACTCGCGACCTCGGCTTCAGAAGCCGCTCGCGGCGGCGGAAGCGAATCGTCCTCACGCCGCTTGATCTGCGGGATTAGCCTGCATATCGGCGAGTTCTGCGCTGCGGGGGGATCGGCTTCGCCAAGCGGTTATTGAGGAGCCGGTCCTCTTTGCCATGGGGTGCCGCCGGACGCCAGATCGCCCCAGGGTTGCCCCGGTCACCTGAGGTGTCGCCCCGGATCGCCCCATGGCGCACGCATGGGATTGACGCGGCGCGTCCGGCGCTCGTCGATCGGCCGCCGGCCGGGGCCGAGCCATCTCCCGCCGGAGCCGATGCGCGACGGCGCCGACGACCGATCCCCGGCGGACGGCGGCGGACGGAGCCGCAAGGAGATCGAGCGCGGAGCCGGCGGCGTGGAGACCGGGTCTGGAACCCGGCGGTCGCCCGTCCTAGGATCGGAGTCCCGGCGGTGCGAGCGTGGATCGGCAATCTCGGGACGACACGAAGGGCGTCGAGCGGCTCCTCCGGACGGCGCGCTCGCGTCTTGTGCGCCTCAGTCCTCGCGAGGCGCTTGCCGCGACCAGACGAGGAGGGCGGATCGTGGACATCCGCTCGGAGCGACAGCGCGGCGTCCAAGGGCTGATCGCAGGCGCGCATTTCGTCCCCCGCAACGTGCTGGAGTGGAGGGCCGATCCCGACTCGGGACACACCGATCCGCAGCTCGTCGGAGTCGCCGGGCCGCTCATCCTCATGTGCGCCCAGGGGTTCCAGTCGAGCCTGGCGGCGGCGGCGCTCCAGGAGATCGGAGTCGACGGAGCGACCGACATGATCGGTGGGTTCGAGGAGTGGGTCGCCGCCGGACTTCCGGTCGTCGGCGGCCCCGGCGCACGGCTGGTGTCCGCATTCGTCTACGGGGCCGCGTGAGCGAGGCCGCCCACTGGGACGAGGCGTACGACCGACTCGGGCCCACGGGCGTCAGCTGGTTTCAGCGCAGCCCCGAGGTCTCCCGGAGATCGGTCGAGCGACTGGACGTCTCGTCGGCTGCTCCGATCATCGATGTCGGCGGCGGAGAGTCGGCCCTGGTGGACACGCTGCTCGAAGGCGGCGCTCAGGATGTGTCGGTTCTCGACATGTCCGCGATCGCACTCACGGGCGCGCGGCGGCGGCTCGGCGAGAAGGCGGATCAGGTCCAGTGGATCCTCGGCGACGTCCGCCGGTGGGAGCCCGAGCGCACCTACGCCGTCTGGCACGACCGGGCGATGTTCCATTTCATGGTGTCGCCTCTCGACATCGCGGCGTACCTGCGCGCCGCCCGCGCGGCGGTTGCGCGCGACGGCCACATGGTCCTGGGCACATTCGCCGCCGACGGGCCGACGCGGTGCTCCGGGCTTCCGGTCGCGCGGTATGCGCCCGAGGACCTCGCCGCCACGATCGGCGACGCCTTCTCCCTGATCGCCTCCGAGAGGGAGGAGCACCGGACCCCCGGTGGGACGGTCCAGGCGTTCACCTGGGTCACGTTGCAGCGCACCGCGACGTGAGAGCGGACGGAGGGTCCGATTTCCCGGTTCACCCCGGTCGCGGCCACCGGGCCGGCCTCGCCATCACCGTCCGCCGGGAGTCCCATGTGCTCCGCTCGGCTGGGCGGCCACCGAGGCTCGCGAGACGCCCCGCGAGTCCCCGGCGGCGGACTGAGGCCTAGGGCAGCGTGGCCCGGCCGGTGAGGGCGATCGCTTCCCTCCTGCCGGTGATCGAGTGGATCGCGTCAAAGGCGAGCGGCTTCGCGCGGATGCCTTTGTACGCCCGGGTGCCGCCCCTGATGGAACCCACGCCGGTGAAGGTGATGCGCACCCGGGTCACCGTGTAGCGGGACGTCGCCGTGCCCGCGACGGTGCCCTTCCTGTTGGTGATCGTGAAGGTCGTCCTCGCGATCCCCGACTTCGGGTGGAGCCTGTAGACGAGCCGGATCGCGCCCGATCCGACCGGGCTGCCGGTGACCGTGCCGCGATCGATCAGGACGAGGGGGCTCTTCACCGTCGCGAGCGAGGTCCTGCCCGCGATGTGGACGCCGACGGCGGTGGAGCGCGCCGGAGCGCCGACGCTCGTGGCGCAGGCGCCGAGTATCGCGAGGGCGAGGACCGCCGCGGCGGCAGCGTGCGAGCCGGCCCGCTGGGATGTCGTCATGGCGGCCTCCTAGAGGGGCTGCAGGCGGGTGGCCTGAACCGTGCGGAGCCTGCGCCGCAGGCGCGCGTACTGCGCCGACTCGACCGACGTGCGCGCGTAGCCCGGCCGCGCCAGGTTGGTGGTCTCCAGGGGGTCGGTCTTGAGGTCGTACATCTCCCACTCCCCCCGGGCCGACCCGGCGGGATCGTAGTAGTGCGCGAGCTTCCAACGGGTCTCGCGAATGCTGACGATGTGTTGCGGCGGCGGCACGTAGGGCCCGCTCGCCTGCCCCGCCTGGAAGTCGTCGTAGGTGAAGACGATGTAGTCCTGGACAGGGCGCGCCGTGCGCTTCAGAACGAGCTGGGAGTAGTCCCTGCCCTGCCAGGCGGAGCGCGCGCCCTGCGGCGCGGCGAACAGGCCGGCGATGGTCGGCAGGAAATCCACGTGCGAGACCAGGGCGCGCGAACGCCGGGGCTTCGCGAACAGCGTCGGGTTCGAGAACACCAGCGGGACCCGGAGCGACTCCTCGTAGAAGTTGAAGTTCTTCTGCCGCAGGCCTCCGTGCGCCAGGCCCATCTCGCCGTGGTCGGCGGTGCGGATGACGAGCGTGGTGTCGTAGAGCGACGCGCCCGAGGCCGTGGTCACCGAGCCCAGCGCCGCGAGGACGTTGACCAGGTAGTTGTCGGAGGCCTTCATCAGGTTGCCGTAGAAGTTGAGGTAGTTCTTCTTCTGTTTCGCGGTCCGCGGCCGGCCGCTCAGGTCGAAGATCTTCAGGAAGGCCTCCTGAGCCCGCGGCTTGAGCCGGAGGTCCTCGTCCAGGGTGGCGGGGAGGCCGATCGACCCCTCGAGCCACGAGTTGCTGTATCCCGCGGCCGAGAAGTTGCGCGGATAGGCCAGGACGTCGTGCGGGTTGACCAGCGAGATGATCATGAAGAACGGCTGCAGGGCCGCGGCCGTGGAGGTGATGAACTCGAGCGCACCCTCCTCGCCGGCGCTCTCGTCGCCCACCGACGTCATGAAGCGCCCGTCGTTGTTGGCGATGCCCCCGCCCATCTCGGCGAGGCTCTGATTGGCGCCGGCGTCGTCGGGGTTCCAGCGCGAGAAGCCGTACTCGGTCAGGTCCGAGGGGCTCCACGTGGCGCCTGCGGGCTTGCTGCAGTGCCACTTGCCCTTGTAGACGACGTTGTAGCCGGAGGCGGACATCACCGTCGCGACGTTCGCCAGGGCGCTCGGCGTCGGAAGGGCGACCTGCGGGTACGTCGGTGGCTCCATGTTCGACTCGAGGGTGTACTTGACCCCGTGCTGATCGGGGAAGTACCCCGACATGAGCGTCGAGCGGGCGGGCGAGCACATGCACGCGTTGGTGAACGCGTTGTCGAACGTGACGCCGTGCCGCTGGAGTTGCGTCAGCCCCGGAAGGTTCTCCTGCGCCCAGCGGAGCGGGAAGTGCTGGATCGCCCGCTCCTGGTCGGTGATGAACATGACCACGTTCATCCCCGCGAGGCTCGTGGGTGGTGCCGACTTCTTGGCGGCGCGCGCCGCGCCGGTCGCGAGTCCGCCGAGCCAGAGCGTGCTCGCGGTCAGCGCGGATCGTTTGAGGAATCGGCGCCGGGAGACGCCCTGGCCGGTCCCCCCAGGAGGCATTCTGTTGTTGTCCATGGCGGTACGTTATTCCTCGAGGACGGAAACGCCACATCTCCTCAGCCATGAGGTGCCTCAGGTGGGCCATGTGCGCGAGCCCGGCCCGCGCGGGGGCCTCAGCGACCTCGACGGGCTCGTCGGGGGAGGCGTCGTCGAATCGCCCATGCTCGTCGAGATTCGTGAGAAGGCCGGGGAGAATGCCCCCGAGTTCCTCCACCTCGACGAGCGGGAGTCGGGCGGCCTCTGAACCCATCGGCCCAGCAGGCCGGGATCAGGTGGCGCCGCGCATCCGTGCGCAGGCACCGGGGGTCTCATCGGCAGGCCGGAGCGGCCTCACCTCCCGCACGATGCGTGAGATCGCGCGCTAGCCCTCGCTCGGCGCGGCCCGGTCCGGCCCCTCGGGCGACGGCGCCGCCCCGGCCTCCTCGGCGGCGGCGAGACGGGCGAGCAGGCGCTCGCCCTCGATGTTGACGTGCGGCATGCCCTTCTCCAGCCACCCCGGCAGCCACCAGGTCGCCCGTCCCATCACGATCAGGACGGCGGGCACCAGCATCAGGACCATCGATCCGGCCAGCGCGACCGCGACCGCGAGGCCGACGCCGAACTGCTTGACCGTGGGGTCGCCGTTGAGCACGAAGCTCCCGAAGACGCCGATCATGATCAACGCCGCGGCCGTGATGACCGGGGCGCTCTGGGCCACCCCGCGCGCCACCGCGGCCCGATCGTCGTCGCCCTCCTGGCGCTGCCCGGCGATCTGCGAGAGCAGGAACACCTGGTAGTCCATCGAGAGGCCGAACAGCACGGCGAACATCATCAGGGGCACATAGCTCGCGATCGGCACCGTGTCCGATGTCGTGTCGATGTGCAGCAGATCGATGCCCCAGCCCCACTGGAACACCGCCACCATCACCCCGAAGGCGGCGCTGACGCAGAGCAGGTTGACCACCGCGGCCTGGAGCGGCACGAGCAGTGACCGGAACGCCAGCAGCAGAACCAGGAAGCTCAGCGCCAGGACGACGGCGATCACCAGCGGCAGGCGGGACGAGATCTCGGATGCCAGGTCGACGTTGCTGGCGGTCGAGCCGCCCACGTGGGCCTGGATGCCCCCGGTCTCGGTCGCATCCGGGATCACCTGGGAGCGCAGCCCTCTCACCAGGTTGGCCGTGTTCTCGTCGGACGGCGCGGTCGTCGCGATGACCTGGTAGACCGCCGCGTTGCCGGACTTGTTGATCTGGGGCGGGGAGGTGATGGCCACGCCCTTCGCGCCCGCCAGCGCGTCCTGGAGCTTCACCAGGCGCGGGTCCGTCCCGCGATCGTCGCCCCCTGCCTTGGTGAGCTCCGCGGTGAGTTCGTCCTGGAGCTGCTCCGCCTGCTTCTGCTGAGCGGCGGCGGTGGCCTGGAGCTGGGTGAGCTGGGCCTCCTGGGCCTGCAGGCTGGCGGCCTGCGCCTCGAGAGTGGCCGCCTGTTTCGCGAGCTGAGCGGCCTGGGCGTCGAGCGACGCCTTCTGGCGTTCGAGCGCGGCCGCCTGCGAGGCCAGGCTGCGGGCGTTGCTCGCCAGCCTCGCCGCCTCGTCGCGCAACGTCGTCGGCGGTTGGAGATTCGACGCCGCGGCCTGCTTGCGCAACGCCGCGGCCTGCGCGAGCAGGGACTTCTCGTCGGCCCGCGCGGCGGCGATCTGAGAGCGCTCCGACGCCGCGCGGGCCTGCAGCGATGCCAGGCGAGCCTGGAGGCGCGCCAGCTCCTCCGGGCGCACTTCGGCGGCGATCTGCTGCTCGATCGCGGCGATCTGCGCCTTGGTGGCGGCGAGCTGGCGCTGGATGGACGACTCCTTCGCCTGCGCCGCGCGGTAGCGGGTCAGGACACCCTCTGCGCGCTGCAGCAGCGTGCCACGGCGCCCCCTGAGCACCGCGATCTGCCTCTCGAGCTGCGCCGCCTCGGCCTGAACGGTCGCGCGCTGCGCCTTGAGAGCGTCGGCCTGGCGGCCGAGGGCCGCCGCCTGGCGCTCAAGGCTCGCCTGCTGCGCCTCGAGGGCCGTCTGCTGCTTCGTCAGCTCGGCCGCCTGGGCCTGCAGGGAGGCGGCCTGGGCCTGACCCTCGGCCTGCTCGGACTCGAGCTCGGCCTGCAGCGCCTTCGCCTGGTCCTCCTGCGCCTGGACCGCCGGATCGACCTTCGCGGGCGGGGCGAGGTTGACCCCGATCAGCAGCGGACCGTTGTAGCCCACCCCGAAGCCCTCGGCCATGAGGTCGTAGGAGCGGCGCTCCTGGGTGCTCGGCGGCGTCGCGCCGATGTCCTCCTGGCCCAGCTCCAGCGAGAAGACCGGGATCAGCAGCACACCGAGCAGCACCAGCGGTGCGACGATCGCCACCCACGGGCGCCGCTCCAGGAAGGCGCCCCACCGCGACCACAGCCCGGTGCCGGGCTCCCGGGCCCGGCCCCTCAGGAAGGCGGGGAGCGCCAGCGCGTCGATGCGGCGGCCGATCAGCGACAGCAGCACCGGGAGCAGGGTGATCGCGGCGAGGACTGCGGTGAGGACGGCGACGGCCGAGGAGTAGCCCAGCGAGGTGACCAGGGGAATCCCCGCGACCGCGAGGGCGAGGAGGGCGATCACCACCGTCCCGCCGGCGAAGACGATCGCGCTCCCGGATGTGGCCAGCGTGAGGGCGATCGACTCGTTGATCTCGACGCCCTCGGACATCTGGCGCCGGTGGCGGTTGACCAGGAACAGCGAGTAGTCGATCCCGACCCCGAGGCCGATCATCGTCGCGAGCGTCGGCGCGATGTCGGGCACGCTCACGAGGTGGCCGAGCAGCCCGATGCCCATCAGGCCTGCGACCAGGCCGACGACGGCCGTGATGATCGGCATGCCCATCGCCACGATCGTCCCGAATGCCAGGCTGAGGATGATCATCGCGACCGCGATGCCCACGAGCTCGCTGCTCTCGGTCTGGGGCTTGGAGAGTGCCGTCCCCATCGAGCCCCCGACCGCGATGTCGGTGATGCCGGCCTTGCGCAGCGGCCGCGATCCGATGTCGAGGATCTCCTGCGACTCCCCCTCGGTCAGGTCGGCCGACCCGATGTCGAGCAGCACCGGGATGAACGCGATCTTCCCGTTCTTCGAGAGCTGTGAGGCGCCCTTCTGGCTGAAGGGGCTGGGCGCGCTGGCCACGTGCGGCGTTTTCGCCAGGGTGGCCGCCGCCGTGTTGATCGCGTCCTTGTACTTCGCGTCGCTCAACTTGCCGGAGGGAGCCCGGAAGACGATCGGGTTCGCGCCGTTCTGCTGGGGCGGGAACTGATTCGCGAGCACGTCCGTCGCCGCCTGGCTGTCGGTGCCCGGGAGGGTCAGGTCGTTGCTCGTCTTGGCCCCGAAGCTGCCGACCAGCGCGATGAGGCCGATGACGATGATCACCCACGCGACCAGAACGGTGAGCCGATGCGCGGTGAGCCATCGGCCGACGCGGTACAGGACGGACGCCATGCGGTCGGCCCCTAGCCGACCATGGGGATGTCCGCGCCGAGCAGCGAGGCGAGCACGACGACCGCGATCACGAGCACGATCAGGACGACGGGCCAGCTGCGCCACCGCGGACGGCGCTGCCCGGCGCCCCGCGCGGTGATGCGCGTGGCGCTGACGCGCACCGGACGTGGCCGGGGGCGCGGCCGGCCGGGGCCGACCCCCGGCTGCAGGTCGTCGGGAAGCTCTTGGATCGGACCCTCGATGGTGACGCCGAGGTGCGACGCGTAGGCCCGGACGAAGCCGTTCACATAGGCCGGATCGGGCAGCGACTCGAACCGCCCGTCCTCGATGGCGACGAGGTACCGCTCACGGATGCGGGTCGCATGAGCGCACTCCGCGATCTCGAGGTTCTGGCGCAGCCGCGCGTCGCGCAGCGTTGCGCCGATCGATAGCGAGTCCTCCACGGCGGCAGATTACGCACACTCGGCGCACCTTGTGCGATACGTCATGCTCACGGAGCACGGTGAACCCCCCGGACGACCACTACGAGGCGCTCGACGTTGCGCCCGACGCAAGCGCGGATCAGATCCGGGCCGCCTGGCGCTTTCTGCTGGTCGCGTTCCATCCCGACCGCTTCCGCGACGATGAGCAGCGCGCCCGCGCGCAGGAGGTCGTCAAGCGCGTCAACAGCGCCTGGCAGGAGCTGGGCGACCCCGCGCGGCGGCGTCGCTACGACCTGCGCCGGCGTCAACCGGCGGCCTCCGCCCCGTCGACGGCTCCCGCCCCGCCCCGCATGCGCGAGCTGCCGTGCCCGTCGTGCGCGACGCGCTGCCGGGTCGCCGACGCCGGCGGCGAAGTGGTGAGGCTCGCCTGCCCGGCCTGCCAGGAGACCTTCCCCGCGATGATCGGCGCGCGCTGCGTCGGGCGTCCGCGGCTGGAGAAACGCTGGATGGGGCTGCGCTACGAAACCGTCTTCGCCGACGCCAAGGGGCGGCTCTCGACGGTCAGCTTTCGACGCCTGCCACAGGAGCTGGCCCTGTCGGAGGGCGAGCTGTTCTCGATCGTGTTCCACCCGCGCCGCGGCCGGCCGGTCTACGCGATCGTCCACGGCGACACCATCGACATCGGCTGGAAGGTCGGCTGAGGGCTACCTGCGCCCCCGCACCGAGAGCCGCACGGCGGCGCGCATCCCGGGGCCCCGCGCGGTGATGACGTAAACGCCGCGGACCGAGATCCTGCGGGTGAACTTCCGTGACAGCACCACCGTGTGGCGCCCCGCGCGGATGCGGGTGACCTGAGCCGCGAGCACCCTGCCCCCGCGCGCCCGCCGCGCGCTGAACGAGACGCGCGCGCCCTTGGTGAGCCTCACGCGCAGGCGGGGCCGCACGCCCGAGCGCACCGGCCTGGGCCGCGCGATGGTCAGGTTCGAGCGCCGCCTGCTGGTGGCGCTCGCACTGCCGACGACGACGCCGCGCGCCGGGCTTGTCGTCTCGTTGCCTGCCTGATCGCGCGCGGTCACCTGCCACGCGTGGTGTCCCGGGATGAGGCGCACGACCGACGAGGTCTCTCCCGGATTGGCGCTCGCGACGGCGACGCCGTCGACCGTGACGCGGTAGCCGGCGAGCCCGCTGCCCGTGTCCGCCGCCGCGGTCCAACCCAGTCGCACGGCCGGGCCCGCGACCTTGGCCCCGTTGGCCGGCGACGCCGGGGTCGCGAGGGTGGGCGCGGTGCGATCCACCACCAGCAGGCGCCCGTCGGCCGCGCGGCTGTTGCCCTCGTCGTCGGTCGCCACGACGTTCCAGGTGTGACTGCCCTCAGCCAGCGGCGTGGCGGGAGTGGCCGAGGTGGTCGCCCCGGGCACCGTGGCGACCGTGGCGCCGTCGACCGTGAGGCGGTAGGTCGAGATGCCGCTGCGGGCATCGGTGGCCGGGCTCCAGCGGAAGACCGGCGTCCCGATGTTGGTGGCCGTCCCCGGCGAGGGAGCGATCACGCCGAAGGGGTTCGGGGGGGTCAGGTCGGGACCGATGCCGTCGGCCATCGCCAGGGCGCCGACGAGATCGAGGCGGCGGCCGGACGCGGTGGTCGACGCGAGAGCCGGCGTCGGGCGCCCGCCCTGCATGAGGTCCCCGCGCAGGGTGCTCGGCGCGAGCCCCGGGTGCATCCCGAGCACGACGGCGGCCACGCCGGTCACGTGCGGCGCGGCCATCGAGGTGCCGGACTTGTAGCCGTACGCGCCACCGGGGAGCGTGCTCAGGATCGTGTCGCCCGGCGCGCCCAGGTCGACCTGGGCGCGGCCGAAGTTGGAGAAGCCGGCCAGGGCGTCGCCCGAGTCGGTCGCGGCGACGCTGATCAGGTTCGTCGCCGGGCAGTCGGCCGGCCAGGTGGCCGTCGTGTCGTTGTCGGCGCTGTCGTTGCCCGCGGCGACGACGAAGAGCACGCCGTGCGTGCCGGCGTCGGCGACCGCGTCGCACAACGGCTGCGAGAAGCCGGGCCCTCCCCAGGACGCGTTGATCACCTTCGCCCCGTTCGCCACCGCGTACTGGATCGCGGTGATCGCGTCGGAGGTGCTCCCGCCGCCGGGCTTCAGGAACTTGAGCGGCATGATGCGGGCGTTGTCGGCGACGCCCGCGATGCCGGCCCCGTTGCCGCGCTGCGCGGCGATCGTCCCGGCGACGTGCGTCCCGTGGGTGTCGCCGTCCGAGGAGCTGTAGACCTGGTTGTTCCAGTCGGCGAAGTTCCACCCGACGGCGTCGTCGACCTTGCCGTTGTGGTCGTCGTCGATGCCGTTGCCCGCGATCTCGCCGGGGTTGTGCCAGATGCGGCCGGCAAGGTCGGGCTGGGTGGTGTCGACGCCGGTGTCGATGACCGCCACGGTCACGGGAGCCGCCCCGGTCGAGGCGTCCCATCCGGCGGAGGCGCGGATCATCGTCAGCGGCCATTGGTAGTTGAAGTAGGTGTCGTTGGGGGTCTCGAACGCGTGGACCTTCTGATCGAGGGAGATCGAGCCGGCGGCCGGGGTGTCGGCCAGCAGCTGACGGGCCGCGGGCAGCGTCACCGCGTCGGGGAGGTCGTACGCCGTCCAACCCGCCATCAGCCGCTGGGTCGAGTCGGCGTCCAGGGCGTCGGCGACCTGCGCTCGGCCGCGCGCGCCGGCGCCCGGCTCGAGCTTCACCAGCACCGAGTCGCTGCGGGTAGGGGCGGCCGAGGCGCGGGAGGCCGTCGTCGCCGCCGCACCGAGGGCGAGCACCGTGAGTGCCCATACGCCGGCGGCCCGCAGGGTGCGGGCAGACGACGATGCCATTTCCGAGTCGACACGAACCACCACGACGCACTGGCCTCCTTGCCATGTGGGTCAGCGGCGGGAGCCCCTTGGGCGCCATGGGGAACCACCCACCGTCCCTGAGAGCATCGGCACCGGCCGGCGAACGCACAACCCCCTCGAGAGGGGTGCGTGGAGCGACCGGTGGACCCGGGCCCTCAGTGGGGTGTTTCCGAAGGCCCGGCTCCCGCGCGGGCGTGGCACCGGTCCGCGGAGCACGCGGCCGGTGGGCCTCAGCGCGCGCGTCGATCCAGGCTCTTCCCCCTACGCCTTCAGGCGCGACGAGAAGAACGCCCGGATCGCGTCCCGTCCGCCCTCCGTCGCCACCTCGGCGAAGCGCGCGGCGAGGGTGCTGGTGGGGCCGTCCTCGCGGCGCACGACCTCGGCGTCGAGCGAGTGCCAGCCCAGCTCGGCGAGCTCGATCTCGATCCTCACCGCGCTTGCCGAGGGGAAGTCGGCGCCGGCGAGGAGGATGCCGCCCTCGCTGAGGTTGACGCTCTGGGCATCGATCGTCGCGTCGCCCGACACGATGCGAGCGGCGAGCTCGACGTCCTCGCGGCGGTGGACGCGTCGATCGTCGTGGTCGGCCTGACTCGCCATCGAATGCTCCCCGTCCTCTGGTGAGTGCGCGATGCTAGCGGAGGACGCCCGAGATTCCCCCACCCCATCGAGTGGCAAGACCCGCTCGAAGACGATCCGGTCGTGGCCCTCGCCCAGGTACCCCGGCTCCAGACGCCCCACGAAGCCGAGACGCTCGTGAAACCCGCGCGACGCCGTGCGACCGGGGGCGGCCAGCGCCCTGATGCGCACGCACCCGCGCGCGTGGGCGCGCGCCGCGAAGTCGCGGTAGAGGCGGGCGCCCACGCCGCGGCCGCGCCAGGCCGGGTCGACCACGTGCATGTGCACATAGGCCAGCTCCGCGTCGGCCTCGCTCACCAGGCCCAGCAGGAAGCCGACGGGGGCGCCGTCCCCGTCCTCGAGCCACACGCCCGAGGGGCCCAGCTGCTCGAAGAAGAGCCGATGCATCACTAGGCCCACCGGATGACCGAACCACGCGTCCACGACGTCCCGCGCCCGCAGGAAGTCGCCGCCTCGCAGCGGGCGCGAGATGAGCCCCCTCATCGGGCTATGCGGGGGTGGTCACCGACCGGGCGACGTAGTCCTCGAGCAGCAGCAGATCGCTCTCGCCGGCGCGGCGGGTGACCTGGAGGAGCTCGCTCATGGTCGCGACCTCCTCCACCTGCTCGGTCACGAACCACTGCAGGAAGGCCTGCGTCGCGTGGTCGCGGCGCTCGATCGCAAGGTCCATCGCCGCGTTGATGTGGGAGGTGACGTCCTCCTCCCACGCCAGGCTGGCGGCGACCGCCTCCTCGGCGCTCTCGAAGCTCGGCTTGGGTGCCGCGAGGGCCGGGATCACGACGGGCCCGCCCACGTCCTGCACGTACACGAGGAATTTCATCGCGTGCGCGTGCTCCTCGGCGGCCTGCGCCGCGAAGAACTTGGTGAGCTCCGGGAGCCCTTCACCGTCGAACCAGCTCGAAATCGACAGGTACTGCAGATGCGCCTCCAACTCGCGCCCCAGCTGCGCGTTGAGGGCATCGACGACGATCTTTTCGACGGGCATGTCAACTCCTTGGCGGCGTCCGCCGAGGAGTCTAACCGAGCCCCTCCGGCACCGGGGGCGTCGACCGTCCTCGATATCGTGCCGCCACCGCCTCGTCATCAAGGAGCTCGGCATGCCTCTCGCTCGACCTGTCGTCGCCGGCCTCGCCGTGCTCGGCGCCGCCGCCTTCATCGCCGGGTGCGGAGGCGGGTCCAGCGACCTGTCCGCGGCCGAGTTCCGTTCGCAGGCCGACGCGATCTGCGCCGACCACAACACGCAGATCAGCGGGCTCACCGAGCCCAACTCGGCCGCGACCTTCCTGCCGTTCCTGCGGGCGGGGCTGCCGATCCAGGAGGACCAGCTGAAGAAGCTCGAGGCCCTCAAGCCCCCCGCGGACCTGAAGGCCACGTACGACGAGGCGATCAACCTCCTGAAGCAGCAGGTCGCGGCCGTCAGCGCGGCGGCCGACCGCATCGAGGCCGGGGAGTCGGCCCAAACCGTCGTCAACGATGTCAGCGCCGACATCGACGCCATCAACACCAAGGCCGACGAGAAGGCGAAGGAACTCGGGCTCAACGTCTGCGGCACCGAGAAGACCGGCGCGACGACCACGGCAACGACGTCGACCGCCCCGGACACGACGGCACCGGCCACCACGACGGCCCCGACCACCAGCACGACCGCCTCGGGGACCACCGCGACACCCGCCGCCTACGTGGCCGACGTCCAGGTCGCGACCACCGCCCTCAAGAGCTTCGGCGAGCTGCTGCAGAGCGCCACGAGCCTCGAGGACCTGGGCAGCAAGGCGGGCGCGGCCCAGGGCAAGCTCGACGAGTTCGACGTGGCCATCGCGAAGCTGGGCACCTACAGACTCACCTCGAAGCAGCTCGACAGCCAGCGCGCCGGCCTCGCCGCGACCGGCCCTGAGGTGAGCGATGTGCTGCGCCGCTTCCTCACGGCGGCCGCCGCCAACGACATCGCGGGGATCGGGAAGCTGGTCCCGGAGGTCACGAAGGCGATCGGCAAGTTCCAGGCGGCCGCCACCAACACCGGCGGCTGATCCATCCTGCGGCCGGCCGGGGCCCGGGCCCCGGCCGGCCGCGAGGTCACGATCGCCGGCGCGCCTTCTCGGACCGGCTGGCCCCGACGATCGCCGCGGTCGCGAGCGCGCCCCAGAAGACGCCGTAGCTGAAGCCGCGCCCGACGGGCTGGTTGAGGAAGGCCACGTGCACGTACCAGAGCACGAGGACCGAGATCGGGAACACGATCGCCACCTGGACCGCGATGTGGAGGTTCTCCCAGCGGCGTACCCAGGCAGAGGGCTCGCGATCGCGCGGTGTGGCCATGCGGCCAGGATACGCTCGGCTCTTCCCCCCACCCCGGTGACTATCATCCCCGGCGTGAAGGGGCCGACATCACCCGAATGGGACCTGGTGGTCGAGTGGGCGGGCACCCTCTCCGACCTGGGCGGCATCGGCGGTCTGATGGGCTGGGATCGCGAGACCCTGATGCCGCCGGCCGGCGGCGAGGGGCGCGCCCGGCAGATGGGCACCCTTGCGGCGCTGCGCCACCGGGAGCTGGTGCGGCCCGACGCCGGCGAGGCGCTCGCCGCCCTCGAGGATTCGCCCGATCTCGACGACGACGGTCGCGCGTTGGTCCGACTCGCGTCCCGCGACCAGCAACGCGCCCTGCGGGTGCCCGAGGATCTGGTGCGGGAACTCAGCGAAGCGTGCAGCCGCTGCGTCGGCGCCTGGACGGCCGCCCGCGCCGACGACGACTTCGCCGCGTACGCCGGGCCGCTGACGACCGTGGTGGCCCTCAAGCGCCGCGAGGCCGAGGCCGTCGGCGTCGGCGACGAGCCCTACGACGCCCTGCTGGAGGAGTTCGAGCCGGGCGCCCGCACCGCCGACCTGGAGCCGGTCTTCGCCGACCTGCGCGCCCGCCTCGCCCCCGTGGTCGCCGAGGCCTCCGAACGCCCGGTGGTCACGCTGCCGCCGCACGAGTGGAGCGAGGCCGGGCAGATGGCCATCGCGCACGCGATCGCCCGCATGGTGGGCTTCGACGAGTCGGCCGGAGTGATCGCGCAGTCGGCCCACCCGTTCACCAGCTCCCCGCACCGCGGGGACGTGCGCTTCACCACCCGCCTGATGCCGGACAGCCCGATCGGCAACATCACCGCCGCGCTGCACGAGCTGGGCCACGCGCTGTACGAGCAGGGTTTTCCGGGAGAGGCCGCACGGACCCCGGTGTACGACGCGCCATCGCTGGGGGCGCACGAGAGCCAGTCGCGCTTCTGGGAGAACCAGATCGGCCGCACGCGGGCCTTCTGGGACCAGATCGAACCCGAGATGCGCGTCCGCTTCCCCGCCGCGATGGCGGGCATCGACGCCGGCCTGCTCCACCGGGCCGCGCGGGTGGTGCGCCCCTCGCTGATCCGGGTCGAGTCGGACGAGGTGACCTACAACCTGCATATCGTCCTCCGGTTCCAGATCGAGCTGGCGCTGATCCGCGGCGAGCTCGAGGTGGCCGACCTGCCCGCCGCCTTCTCGGACGGGATGCAGGAGCTGCTCGGCATCCGCCCGCCCACCGACGCCCTCGGCGCGATGCAGGACATCCACTGGGCCGACGGACTGTTCGGCTACTTCCCCACATACACGCTCGGCAACCTGTACGCCGCCCAGCTCGCCGAGGCCGCCGCGGCCGAGCTGGGGGACCTGGAGCTGGTGGTCGCGGCCGGACGCTTCGCCGACATCCTCGACTTCATGCGCGAGCGCGTCCACCGCCACGGCGCTCGATTCAGCACCGGCGAGCTGATGCGCCGTGCGACGGGCCAGGAGCTCGGCTCGGACGCCCTGATCGCCCACCTCGAGCGCTCCTACCTGGCTCCCGCGTAGCTCCGGGGCGCCATGACGCGCCCGGTTGTCCAGATGAGGGCCCGTCCGTCCGATAACGGTGGGGATGCACGCACCCTCCACGCGCCGTGTCGCAGCCTGGCTCGCGACCGCGGTGGCCGTCACGCTGATCTGCGTACCCGTCGCGACGGGTGAGCCGTCGGTCGCCGAGCTGCGCGCCCGCTCCGACGCCCTCGCCGCGCGCGACGCGACGCTGGCCGCCCGCGCCGCCCGCAGCCAGACGGCTCTGGCCGGCGATCGCGGTCGCCTCGACAAGGCGCGCACCCGGTACCAGGCCGCGCTCGACGGCCTGGACCGACGGCTGCGCGGCCTCTACGTCACCCCCGAGCCGACCCCGATCATCGAGTTCCTGACGGGCGGCGACCTCAACGAGGCTCAGGCCCGGATGGACCTGCTCGAGGCGCTCGGCCGCCAGGACCGCGGCCTGGTCGAGGCCTACCGGCAGGCGTCCGCCGACCTTCACGTGGCCGAGCAGGCCGCCCAGCGGCACAAGGAGCGCGCCGTGGCCGCCCGCAGCGGCCTCGAGCGGGAGCGGCGCGTGGCCGACGCCCGCCTCGCCCGCGCCGAGAAGGAGGCCCGCGCGGCCGCGACGACCGTCAGTGCGACGCCGACCCTGGGACTGCCCCTGACCACGCCGGCCGCCGCGGCGAGCGCCGGCGGGGTCGCGATCGCCGGCAACGGCGACAGCCGCGGCCTGCCCGCCGCCCTCGTGGAGGGCCGCGCCCTGCCGGGCGACGCCCCGGTCGACGCCGAGAGCGGCACCCCCATCGACTCGGAGCCGACCCCCGCGGGCCCCGACGTCACGCGCGCTCTCCCCGGCGTGGGCGCGGTCGGTCCGGCCGCGGGCGCCGCGACGCCGGGGACCCTCCCCACCTTCCACGCCGTGGCCTCCTGGTACGGCCCCGGCTTCACCAGCAAGCACCTGGCCAGCGGCGAGCCCTACGACCCGAACGCGTTCAGCGCGGCGTCACGCACCCTCCGCCTCGGGACCATGCTGCGAGTCGCCTACGGCGGCAAGGTCGTGACGGTGCGGGTCAACGACCGCGGGCCCTACGTCCGCGGTCGCGACCTCAATCTCTCCCAGGCGGCCGCCGCGGCCCTCGGGCTTCCGGGCGGCATCGGGACGGTCACCGTGCAGATCCTGCCCGGCTACGTGAGCGGGGCGGCGCGGTCCTAGGGGCGCTTGCCCGCGGCCGCCGTGGCCGCGCGGGCGTCATCAGCTCGCGAGCACGGACCCCCGCGCCGACGATGCCGGCCTCGTTCCGGAGCGTGGCGGTCACGATCGGCGCCCGGGTGGTCAGGTAGGGCACGAACTTGTCGGGCTTCTTGGAGATGCCGCCGCCGAGGATGATCAGGTCGGGCCACACCAGCCGCTCGATGGTGTCGAGGTATTCCTCCAGCAGGGGCGCCCACTTCTTCCAGCTGAGGCCCCGCCGCTCACGGGCGCCGGCCGACGCCCGTGACTCGGCGTCCTTGCCGCGGATCTCGATGTGGCCGAACTCCAGGTTGGGCACCAGGACCCCGTCCACGAACAGCGCGGAGCCGATGCCCGTGCCCAGCGTCAGCACCAGGACCGTCCCCTTCACTCCCTTGCCCGCGCCGTAGCGCATCTCGGCAAGGCCGGCGGCGTCGGCGTCATTGAGGATCACGCACGGGCGGCCGATCGCCTCGCCGAAGAGCTCGGCGGCCTCCGCGCCGATCCAGCTCGCGTCGAGGTTCGCGGCCATCTCAACGTGGCCGCTCTTGATCACCGCGGGCAGACCGATGCCCACCGGTCCCGCATCGGGGCCGAGGCCCGCGACGAGCTCGGCGGTCGCCGCCACGACCGCCGCCCTGTCGGCAGGCTGGGGGGTCCGCACGCGCACGCGGTCGCCGACAAGCACGCCACGCCGGGAGTCCACGATTCCGGCCTTGATGCCGGTGCCGCCGATGTCGACGCCGATGAGAGCTCTCACGAGGGTGCCACCTCATTGTCATAGGTCACCAGGGACACAACGTCATAGCCGTCCAGAGCGGCCCGACCGGGCAGGAAGGTGAGCTCCACCACGACCGCCACGCCCGCCACGACGCCGCCGAGCGCCTCCACCAGCCGGCACGCCGCGAGGGCCGTGCCCCCGGTGGCGAGCAGGTCGTCGTGGATCAGCACGCGCTCACCCCGCCGGATCGCGTCCGTGTGCAGTTCCAGCGCGTCGGTGCCGTACTCCAGCGCGTACTCCTCGCGCACCGAGGTCCCGGGCAGTTTGCCCGCCTTGCGCGCCCCGGCGAAACCGACCTCGAGGCTCCGCGCGAGCGCGCCTCCGAGAACGAACCCGCGCGCCTCGATCCCCATCACCACCGCCGGCTCGCGCGGACGCGCCCACTCGGTCAGGCGATCGACGCCCGCCGCCAGGCCCTCGGGGCTCTGGAAGAGCGGCATCAGGTCGTAGAACAGGATCCCGTCGCGGGGGTGGTCGGGGATCTTGCGGATCACCCCGTCGATGTCGAACCCCCGGATGATCACGGGTTGGCGATCTCCCGCAGCTCGGAGATCAGCATCAGGTGGCGCATGTGGGACGCCAGAGCGGCCAGGCTCTCCAGGGAGTCGAGCGCCTCGCGACGGCGCTCGGGGTTGCGCGAGCGCAGGCCCACGGCGAGCAACTGCTGCAGCAGTCCGGCCTCGCGCTCGGCGGCGACCCGGAACAGGCGCAGGTGACGCGGCTCCACCCCGTAGCGCCCCAGCTCGATCGCCGTCTGGACCACCTCGCGGTCGGTCTCGTCGAAACCGCCGCCGTGCCCGCCGACCAGGCCGTACTCCTCGAGCGCCTTGAGCAGGCTCGCGGTGGCGCCCGTGGTGGCGAGGATCTCCTGGATCTCGTACCGCCGCGTGGGAGCCGGCTCTGCGAGCTGGGCGCGCTTGAGCTGCTTCGCCTGGTTGGCGACGCTGAACGCCCCCGTGGTGGACGATTCCAGCTCCTGGCGGATCACCCGCAGGGGCAGGAACTCGTCGCGCTGCAGGCGCAGGATGGTGCGCAGGCGCTCCACCTCGAGCGGGCTGTAGAGGCGGTAGCCGCCGGCGGTGCGCTTGGGGGTGATCAGCCGCTGATCCTCGAGATAGCGGATCTTCGAGATCGAGATCGAGGGATGATCGGCCTTCAGCAGGTCGCAGACCGCGCCAATGGTGATCCCACCCTCCGTCTCGTCGGGGGGCGAGGGCTCCTCCGGCAGGAGGCTCGGCTGATTCACCCGGCGAGGAAGGTCAGGCGGAACTTGCCGATCTGCAACTCGTCGCCGTCCTCGAGGACCTCGTCCCCCTCGATGCGCCGCCGGTTGACGTAGGTGCCGTTGAGGCTGCCGAGGTCACGCAGCGCGGCACCCTTGGGCCCCCGGGTGATGACCGCGTGGTTTCGCGAGACGGTGACGTCGTCCAGGAACACGTCGGCCGACGGCTCGCGGCCGATGGTGACCTCCGGCTGGTCGAGGGCGAACATCGCCCCGGGAGGGCCGCCGGCCCGCACGGCCAGCGTCGGACCGTCGATGGCCGGTCCCTGCCAGCCCCCGGTCCCGGCCTGCTCGTCGCTGACGGACATGGGCCCCGTGATCTCGCCGGTACCCTGGTTCTCGACGATCAGCAGCGCGCCACAGCGGCCGCAGAACTTGTGGGCGTCACTCTGGTGGAACCCGCATTCGGAGCAGTAGATGCCCGGCCCCCGCTTCTCGTCCCGGCCCTTGGGCCGCTCAGTCGCCCTGCAGCTGATCGAGGTCGGGGAGGCGCCCCGCCAGGATCTTGCTCAGCGCGTCCACGTCCACCACGGACAGATCGCCCTCATCGCGGCCCTTCAGCCGCCCGATGAGCTCGCTCTTGAGGATTTCGATGCGCCCGTGCAACACCCTGCGCTGCATCGAGACCTCGCGCTCCTCCTCGGTCAACTGGCGGATCAGATCCTTGAGCTCGCCATCCGTGAGCTGGCTGAGATCGGGCTGCGCGTCCATCGAGGCTCCTCGTCGGTGAGAGGAGTCAGCATAGCGACCCGCAGGTCAACCCTCATGGCCGGGTCGAGACATCGCCGGCCCGCAGCGCGCGCCCGGCGATGAGCAGGTAGTTGACGAGGGTCGCGAGCGCCAGCGCGACCGCAAGCCACATCAGCACGGGGACCCAGGGCTGGTCGAACAGGATCGCCCCTCCCGCGGCGACCATGGTGAGCGCCGACGACACCTTGCCGGCGATGTCAACCCGCATCTCGATGCCGCGGCTGAGCAGCCAGGCGAACCCGACCACCGTGAGCACGTCGCGCGCGATCAAGATCACCGGGGCGACCCAGCCGATCTCCCCGAGGGCGATGACGCCGACCAGCGCGACCCCCACAAGCAGCCGGTCGGCCAGCGGATCGGCGATACGGCCGAAGCGCGTCTCGGCCCCGAGACGGCGCGCCAGGTAGCCGTCGAGGAGGTCCGTGGCCGCGACGACCCCGAATATCGCCGCCCCCCAGCCCGAGGTCGGGCCTGGCGCGCGCAACAGCACCACCAGGAGCACCGGCAGCGCTGCGAGCCGAAGCAGGGTCAGGGCGTTGGGCAGCCAGGCGAGGCGGACCGGGCGTGGCGGGGCGGTGGTCTCCACGGACCCGCATTGTGGCCGACGCGCGACCCGTCCATCGGATCCGCCCCCGATCACGAGAGGGATCGCGTCGTCGGACGCCCGCTCGTGGTTTCAGGATGGGATCCCGGGGGGGCCGAGGATCTCGAGTCCGTATTCGGCGGCGAGCGTGGTCAGCGCCTCCATGTCAGGTGGCTCGGAGGGCGGCGGCGGGATCACCCGCTCCCGGGCCGGTTCACCCAGGGCGCTGACGAATCCCTCGAACCCGGCGGGCTCGACGACGAGGAGGAACCTGGCCTCCGGCGAGCTGACCGTGAAGGTGTGAGGGATGTTCCTCGGGCCGAACACGAAGGCCCCGGCCGGTGCGACGCTGACCTCGCCACCGACCCAGAAGGTCAGCTCGCCCTCGATCACGTAGAACCATTCGTCCTCGTTGTGGTGGACGTGCAGCGGCGAGCCGGTGCCGCGCGGCGCAAGGGTCTCGGTCACCCCCACTCGGCCGGCGGTCGTCTTGCTCGAGGACTTGATCGTCACCAGCTGCCCGAAGAACCAGAACGCCTCACCCTCCCCGGGGCCGGCGACGATCGGGGCTGCAGAGCCTGTTGCGTGGCCCATCTGCGTCTTCTCCTCACTCGGTGGCGGATGCCTTCCCCAGTCTCGTCAACCGGCGGCGCCCGGCATATCCCCCAGGACAGGGGGTATTTCGCACACGGCGACCGCCCGGGAGCGCGAGGTGGCGACGTTGATCGTCCGCGGCCTCACCGTTGCGGAGATCGCCGGGGGCTGGTGCTCTCGCCCCACACGTTGCAGGACCACATCAAGAGCCCGTTCGAGAAGCTCGACGTCGGCTCCCGCCGGGAGCTGGTCGCCCGCGTCTTCCTCGACGAGTATCCACCCGAGGGCGCCCGGCGCACCCCGCTGACCTCTCACCGACGGTTCGAGCTCGAGTAGCCCGGCCGCCCGCACCAGCGGCCCTTCGATATCGGGGCGAGAGGATTTGAACCTCCGACCGCCCGGCCCCCAGCCGGGTGCGCTACCAGGCTGCGCCACGCCCCGAGAGACTCCACACTACCGCATCATCCCGGGATCGCGGCTCCATCGCGGAGCGGGAATCGCGTCGCGACGTAGTCCTCGACCATGCGGATGAAATCGTCGGCCAGGGCCGCGCCCTCCAGCGTGGCGACCTTCTGGCCGTCCACGTAGACCGGCGCGCGTGGCGACTCGCCGGTGCCCGGAAGGCTGATGCCGATGTCGGCCGCGCGGCTCTCGCCGGGGCCGTTGACGATGCAGCCCATCACGGCGACCTTGAGGTCGGCGACGCCGGGCCGCTCCTCGCGCCAGACGGCCATGCGGCGGTCGAGGTGGGCCTCGATCGACTGGGCAAGCTCCTGGAAGACGGTGCTGGTGGTGCGCCCGCAGCCGGGGCAGGCGGTCACCTCCGGGCGGAAGGAGCGCAGGCCGAGCGCCTGGAGGAGCTCGCGGCAGACGCGCACCTCGATGGTGCGGTCGCCGCCCGGCTCGGGCGTCAGGCTGGCGCGGATCGTGTCCCCGACGCCCTCCTGCAGCAGGATGCCGAGCGCCGCCGTGGTCGAGACGATGCCCTTGCTGCCCATGCCGGCCTCGGTGAGGCCGAGGTGGAGCGGATAGGCGCATCGCGACGCCAGATCGCGATACACCGCGATCATGTCCTGGAGCCGGCTGGTCTTGCACGAGAGCACGATGCGGCCGGCGGGAAGGCCCAGTTCCTCCGCGGCCTCCGCCGACGAGATCGCGCTGCGCACCATCGCCTCGCGCAGCACCGCGTCGGCCGGCAGCGGCTCGTCGCGTCGGCCGTTCGCGTCCATCAGGTCGTCGAGCATCTCGGGGTCGAGGGAACCGGCGTTGACGCCGATCCGCACCGGCCGCTCGTGCGCGACGGCGACGGCGACCATGGTCGCGAAGTTGGAGTCGTGGCGCGCCCCGCGGCCGACGTTGCCGGGGTTGATGCGGTACTTCGCGAGCGCCTCGGCGCAGTCAGGGAACTCGGTGAGGAGCGTGTGCCCGTTGTAGTGGAAGTCGCCCACCAGGGGCACCGCCGTGCCGTGAACGTCCCGCAGCCGCTCGCGGATCTCCGCCACCTTGGCGGCCGCCGCCCGGTTGTTGACCGTGATGCGCACGATCTCGGACCCGGCCTCGGCGAGCTCGGCCGCCTGGAGAGCGGTGCCGACCGCGTCGGCCGTGTCGGTGTTGGTCATCGACTGGACCACGACGGGCGCGCCGCCGCCGATCTGGACGTCGCCGACGCGACACGGAAGGCTGGTCCGGCGGGCCATGGTCACCTCACGAACGTTAGCCGAGAGCCGCTCCGGACGCCGACCGCTCGGCCAGGCGGGCCAGCGACGCGACCACGGTCGCGCGGACCCCGACCAGGCGGTCGGCCTGCTGTTCGGGCAGCGTCACGTCGATCTCGACACGGCAGCCGGCGGGATCGGGCGACAGAGCGACGCGGAAGTCGATGTCGGACACCAGGCACGAGATCACGACGCGCGCGCCGTCGTTGTGGGACCGGATCCGCGTGGGCATCGGGTAGTCGGGCCAGCCGACCAGGTAGCGGGTGACGGTGTCATCCTCGCCCGGCTCGACGCGCGCGGTGTCGGTCATCCACTCGTGCATCCGGGCAGGGTCGTGCACCAGACGCCACACCTCCGCGGGCGGCGCGGCGCAGACGATGCTCTCGCGGAAGGACGGCATCAGGCCCGGTCCGCGGCGACGGCCGCCGCCTCCATCGCCTGGCGGTGCTCCTCGCTCACGCGGGCGAGCTCGATCGCAGGATCGCTGGTCCCGGCCACCGGCGGTCGCCCGAGATCGAGCATCACGGCGAGCAACTCCTCTCCGGCGGCGCCGTCGCGCCGCCCCTCCTCGATGATCCGCTTCAGGCGCTCCTCGGCGGCGGCCAGATGCCCCAGCCCGGCGAGCACGTCGCCCGCGGCGATGCGCACCAGTCCGGTCACCCGGTCGAGGCGCGCGACCAGGCCGGCGGGGTCGTCGCCCGCGCCCACGGGCTCGAAGGGGAACCGGTCCAGGTGTGCCTGGGCACGCGCGAGATCGCCGGCCATGAGCGCGGCCTCCGCGGCGGCCAGCCGCAGCGCGGCGCGCGGCACCCGCCCGCCCCCGCCCTCCAAGCAGCGCTCGAGGGTGCTGAGGGCCTCCGCCGCGCGGCCGGCCGCCAGCAGCGTCATGCCGACGTCGGCCTCGGCCGCCTCCTCGAGCTCGACGCTCCCGAAACGGTGAGCGATGCGGCGCTCCTCCTCGGCGGCCTCCACCGCCTCGTCGTGGCTGCCCAGACGCGAGAGGGCGTGCGCGCGGCCGGCCCAGCTCTGACAGGCGAGACCGGGGCCGGTGCGCGCCGGATCCGGGGGATCGCCGAGCACCACCAGGACGTCGGCGATCAGCCCCTGGGCCGCCGCGCACGAGGCCTCTCCGATGCGTGCGTCGAGCGCCAGCGCGGGCCGCCCGGCCCTCTCGGCCAGCACGGCTCCCTCGGCGCATCTCGCCCGCGCCTCGGCGCTGTGCCCGGCGCGCACCAACGCGAAGCCGCGCGACAGCACCAGCTCGGCATGCAGGACCGGGTCGTCAACGACACCGGGCATCGCGTCGAGCTCGGCGAGCAGCCGCTCGCCGCGAACCGGATCGCCCGCGACCGCCTCCCCCCACGCCAGCCCGGCCAGCGCCATCAGGCGCGCCTCGGGCGCGTTGACGCCCGAGGCGTCCAACAGGTCGAGCGCCTCCTGGCTCGAGCGGAGCGCGTCATCGGGGTAACAGGTGGTGGTGCGCAGCCACCGCGCGCGCTCCGCGAGCGCCGCGGCGAGACCGGCGGCATCACCGGCCGCGGAGAGAGCGTCGCGGACCCGGTCGAAGGCCGCGTCCATCGCCGGCCGGTCCCCGCGCCAGGCCTCGATCTCGGCCAGCGCCAGCCACGCTTCCCCTCCCGCGGCGGTCGCACCGGCCGACTCGGCGGAGTCGCCCGCCTCGCGCAGGAAACCGGCCGCCTGGTCCAGAGCGCCGAGCGCGCGAGCGCTCGAGGCCGCGGCCACGAGGTACGCCCGGGCACGCTCATCGTCGCCCGCGCGTCGCAGGTGGTGGGCGACCTCTGCCGGCGGGCGGCCGCGCGGCAGGGATCCGATCTCGGCCAGGCGCGCGTGGGCGGCGCGCCGGCGCCCCGCCGAGAGCTCGCCGTAGCAGGCGCGCCGCACGAGGCCATGCGTGAAGGCCACCTCCGCTCCCGCCTCGGGGTCCAGCAAGCCCGCGGCGACACCCTCCGCCACGGCGTCGTCGAGGCGCTCGGCTCCGGTCAGCGCGGCGGCCTCGGGGACCGTCAGGGCACGCCCGGCTGCGGCAGCTCCCGCGACCAGCTCTCGTGCGGGAGGCGACAGGCGCGCGAGCGGCGCACGCACCGTGTCGCGCAGGGCCTCCTCGGGATCGCCGCCCGCCGCGGCCGCGCGCGCGCCGCGCAGCGCGAACAGGGGGTTGCCCCCCGAGAGCTCGGCGATCCACGCCACGGCGTCGGGGCCCAGCGCCGGGGCCTCGCGCCGCGCGATCGCGGCCACGTCCTTCTCCTCCAGTCGCCCCAGCGTGATCTCGTCGACCACTCCTCCCCGCCGCGCCAGTGCGTCGCGCATGCGGTCCACGCCGTCCGTGGCGGCGCCGCTGCGCAGGGTCACCAGGACCAGCGCGGCGGAGCTCTGGAGCGGCAGGCCCACGTGCGCGAGCAGGGCGAGGCTCGAGGGGTCCGCGCGATGCAGGTCCTCCAGCACCACGAGGACCGGGGCGCCGGTCGCGGCCCATTCCAGCGTCTCGGCGACGGCCTCGAACAGCGACGCCCTCCCAAGGTTGGGCTCGACGGCCGACGGGCCCGGGTGCCGGCTCCAGGCGGCCTCGACGGCCGGGCACAGGCGAGCGAGGTCCGCGGGCCAGGACGCGGCCGGCGGCGGCGCGGGGGTCGCACGGACCAGTTGACGCAGCGCGTCGGCCCACGGGCCGAACGGCGGCCCCTCCTCGATGTCGAGCGCGTGGCCGACGGCCACCCGGGCGCCCTCCTCCTCGGCGGTCGCGAGAAGCTCGGCGGCCAGGCGGCTCTTGCCCACCCCCGCCGGGCCCTCGATCGTCACCACCCCGCCGCGGCCGGCGGTGGCGGCGGCCCACGCGGCGCCCATCCGGGCGAGCTCCGCGCGCCGGCCCAGGATCGCGGGTTGTGACGGAGTCCGCGGCCGGCGCGGCGGAGCCGGCGAGACCACGGTGGCGGGGACGGCGGTCGTCCCGGCCCGGATCTGCTCAGCGAGCTCCCGCGTCTCGGCCGACGGGGGCACGCCCAGCTCGCCGGCCAGCGCGTCGCGGCAGCGCCCGTAGGCGGCGAGCGCCCCGCCGCGGTCGCCCGCCGCCGCCAGGCGCCGCATCAGGGCACGATGGCTGGATTCGCGCAGGCGGTCGCGGCTGAGGGCCTCGCGCGAGTACGACAGGGCGCGTGCGCTGTCTCCGCGGGCATCCGCAGCGTCTGCCAGCGCCCCCAGGGCGTCGATCAAGCGGTCGCGCAGCCGGTCCTGCTCCTCCAGCACCCACTCGTCGGGGATGTCGGGGAGCAGGGGCTCGGCGGCCAGCAGCAGGGCATGCTCGAGCGACGCCGCGCCCCCGGCGTCCAGCAGGCGGCTCACCTCGAGGGCGTCGACGTCCCGCTCACGTGATGGATCGAGTCCCACTCCGAGCCGGTCGGCGACCAGGTGATCGGCGCCCCCGACGGCGTCGAGCGCCGCGCGGATGGTCCAGAGCGCGCTGCGCAACGACCCGCGAGCGCTCGTGTCCAGCACGTCCGGCCAGAAACGTCCCGCCAGGCGGGCGCGGGGGTGTGGGCCCGGGTGCAGCAGCAGAAACGCCATCAGCGAGCGCGGCTTGGCGCCGCCGATGTCGGGCATCACGCGCCCGTCCACCTGGACGGAGAGCCCGCCGAAGACCTGCGCCTGCAGCATGAGGCCGATCATGCGCCGCGTCCGCGGGGGCGTCAACGCCCGCGAGAGCGCGTTGACGCTGGCATGACGCGGGCGCTCACGGCCGGGTCACGGGTGTCGGCGACGGTGGTCCCGTCACACACCACGACGAGGAGGATCGCCATGGCGGTCGATGAGGCGCGGATGGACGAACTGATGGGGCGGATCCTGGGCGACCTGGGCGCCGCGATGGGCGCCGGCCTGATGCTGATCGGCGAACGGGCCGGCCTGTGGGGCGCGATGGCCGGCGCCGGGCCGCTCACCTCCGCCGCGCTCGCCGAGCGCAGCGGCGCCGATGAGCGCTATGTGCGGGAGTGGCTGCGCGGGATGGCCGCCGCCGACTACGTGCAGTACTCCCCCGCAGACGAGACCTACGCGATCAGCGACGAGGTCGCGTTCGCGATGGCCGACCCGAACGGGCCCGCGGTGCCGGGGGCCTGCCAGGTCGTGCTCGCGGCTCTCGACGCGGCGCCGACGGTGGCCGAGCGATTCGCCACCGGAGAGGGATTCGGGTGGCACGAGCACAGCCACGAGCTCTTCCAGGGCACCGAGCGCTTCTTCCGGCCCCAGTACGCGCAGCACCTGACGACCGAGTGGATCCCCGCGCTCGACGGGGTGGAGGACGCGCTGCGGCGCGGCGCCCGGGTGGCCGACGTCGGCTGCGGACACGGCGCATCGACGGTGCTGATGGCGCAGGCGTTCCCCGCGTCCACGTTCATCGGCTTCGACTACCACGAGCCGTCGATCGCGCACGCCCGCGAGTCGGCGCGCACGGCGGGCGTCAACGATCGCGTGACCTTCGAGGTCGCGCCCGCCGACCGGTTCCCCGGCCCGGGCGCCTATGACCTGGTGGCCATGTTCGACTGCCTTCACGACATGGGCGACCCCACAGGCGTCGCGCGCCACGTGCGCGAGGCACTGGCGCCCGACGGCACCTGGATGGTCGTCGAACCGATGGCCGGTGACCGTGTGGAGGACAACCTCAACCCCATCGGCCGCATCTTCTACGCGGCCAGCACCATGGTCTGCACTCCGGCCTCCCTCGCCCAGGAGGGGCGCGCCGCCCTCGGCGCCCAGGCGGGAGAGGCGGCGCTCACCGAAGTGCTGCGCGGCGGCGGCTTCTCCCGCGTGCGCCGCGCCACCGAGACCCCCGTGAACATCGTTCTGGAAGCACGTCCCTGAGCCCCGTCCGGGCCGCGGGACCACCATCACACGAGATCGGAGACACACCGTGAGCACGACATCCACCAGCATCCTCGACACCATCCGCGCCGCGACCGAGGCGCGGGACGCCGATGCGCTCTCGGCCCTGTACGCCGATGAGGCCACCGTGACCATCGTCAACCGCTCGACCCCGCCCGGCAGCCCCCACGTGCTCCATGGGCGGGGCGAGGTGCTCGCCCACCTGCGCGACGCCTGCTCCCGCGAGATGACCCACGAGGTGAGCGACACCGTCCTCGCGGACAGCCGCCTCGCCTTCATCACGAACTGCCGCTACCCCGATGGCACCCGGGTCGTCTGCGCGACCATCGCCGACCTGGACGACGACGGCCGCATCACCAGCCAGATCATCGTGCAGGCCTGGGACGAGTAGCCGCTCCGGTACGGCGGGGGTCGCGAGATCTCCGCCGTGCCCGGTCCCGAGACAGGTTCCTATCGGTTGATCTGGAAGCCCTCGCCGGTGATGCGCCCCACGTCGTTCTGGAGCGCCACCACGAAGATCAGCATCACGATCGCGAGGCCCACGAACGAGGCGCGCCCGTAGGTGACGGCGCTGAAGGCGGAGCCCTTCACCTTCTCGAGCAGCGCGAACAGGATGTGCCCGCCGTCCAGGGGCAGGATCGGGATCAGGTTGAAGATCCCCAGCGCGAGGCTGATGACACCGATGAAACGCAGGACGGTCACCCAGCCCTGGTCGGCCACCTCGTTGAAGACGGCACCCACGCCGACGATGCTCGACACCTGGCTGCGGGCCTCGCTGCTGGTGAAGGCGTCACCGATCACCTGGACGTTCGTCTTCACGATGAACCAGGTGAAGTCCCAGCCCCGCTGCAGGCCCTCGACCGGACCCGACCGCACGACCGGCCCCTGGACCAGGCCGAAGGTGAAGCCGAGTCCGGCCAGCGGCTTCCCGGTCGCGGGGTCGGTCCGGACGCCCCCGGTCCCGTCGGTCAGCTTCTGGAGCCGCGCCGGACGTGTGATCGTCTTCCCGCCGCGGGAGATCGTGAGCGTCACGGTCTGCCCCGGCGTGCCCGACTGCAGCTCGGTGCGGATGCGCTCGGGATCGCCGTTGGCGGCGACGCCGTTCACCGCGAGGAGCCTGTCGCCGGGCTTGAGCCCGGCGCTCTGGGCGGCGGAGTCCTTGACCACGCCGGCCACCGAGGTCGTCGGGTTCACCGTGGGCACGCCGATCCAGAAGATGGCGGCGAAGATGGCGATGGCCAGGACGATGTTGACCGCCGGCCCGGCGAGGATGGTGACGACGCGCTTCCACGTGGCCGACGCCGAGTAGGCGCGGTGCGCGTGCTCCTCGGGGATCTCCTCCCCGACGGTCATCCCGCTGATCTTGACGTAGCCGCCCAGGGGCAGCCAGCCGATGGCGTATTCGGTCTCGCCCCGCGTGAACGAGGCGATCGGCCGTCCGAAGAAGATCGAGAAGCGCTCGACGCGCATCCCGCACCACTTGGCCACCACCATGTGGCCGGCCTCGTGCAACAGGACCAGGCCCATCAGGATGACCACGAACCAGAAGATGTTGAGGCCGACGCTCATGCGGTGACCCCCGCGAGGCCCGCCGTGACCGCCGCCCGTGACCGCGCGTCGGCGTCGAGCACCGCGTCGAGCGTGTCGGCGGGCCCGGCGGGCACGGCCTCGAGGGCGCTGGAGACCAGGCGCGGGATGTCCATGAAACCGATCCTGTCGTCGAGGAAGGCGCCCACGGCGATCTCGTTCGCCGCGTTCAGCACCGCGGGGGCGGTGCCGCCCTCCGCACCCGCCGCACGCGCGAGCGCGAGGCACGGAAAGGCGATCTCGTCGGGCGCCTCGAAGTCGAGATGCCGTCCCACGAGGTCCATCGGCTCCCGGGTGGGAGGTGCGGCGGGGTGGCGCAGCGCGAATCCGATCGGAACGCGCATGTCGGGCGGGCCACAGTGGGTGAGAACGCTGCCATCGTCGAGACGGATGAGCGCATGCACCATGGACTGCGGGTGCACCAGGACCTCGATGCGGTCATACGGAAGGTCGAACAGGTGGTGCGCCTCGATCAACTCGAGCCCCTTGTTCATCATGGTCGCCGAGTCGATCGTGATCTTGGCGCCCATCGTCCACGTCGGGTGCCTCAGCGCCTCCGCGCATGTGACCCCCTCCAACTCATCGGCTGTTCGGCCTCGAAACGGACCCCCCGACGCGGTCAGGATCGCGGCGTGGACCCTCTCGCCGGGCACGCCCTCGAGCAACTGGAACAGGGCGGAGTGCTCCGAATCGACCGGCACCAGACGCGCACCGGAGCGCGCTCGCACGGCGGAGACGAGGTCGCCGCCGGCGACGAGGCTCTCCTTGTTGGCCAGAGCCACCGTGATGCCGCGCTCCAGGGCGGCGAGCGTCGGGCGCAGCCCGGCGGCCCCCACCAACCCGTTGAGCACGATGTCCGGTCGGCTCGCGTCGATCAGGGCGGCCAGATCGGGATCGAAGGGCACCGTGCCCTCCCCCGCCGCGGACGCCGTGTGGACGATCCCGCGGGCGCGCGCCTGATCCGCCATCTCACCGGTCCGCCGTCCGCAGGAGAGCCCGCAGGCGACGAGATCGGGAGCACCGTCGATGACGTCCAGTGCCTGGACCCCGATCGACCCCGTGGAGCCCAGGACGAGTACGCGTGCCACCGGTCGAGTGTAGCGAGGCCTCCCCCCGGCCCATGGTAAGAGCGGCTTAAGACACCGGGGCTACCCTGTGAAACGTGGTGCTCCTGATCGCCGTCGCGTTCGTCGCCGGAGTGGTGACGGCCCTCTCGCCGTGCGTCCTTCCGGCCCTGCCCGTGGTGCTCGCCGGGTCGGCCGGCGGGGGCGCCCGGCGCGTGACCGGCATCGCCGTGGGCTTCGTGGTCTCGTTCGTGGCGTTCACGCTCGCCCTCACGGCGGCGCTCGACGCCATCGGCCTGAGTCCGACGGCGCTGCGCAACCTCGCAATCGCCGCGCTGATCCTGTTCGGCGTCACGCTGCTGGTCCCGGCCCTCGGGGAGGGGTTCGCGGCCGTCCTCGCGCCCGTCGCGCGCCTCGGCGAGCGCATCCCGCGCGGTCGGGGGGGACTGGCGGGCGGGCTGCTGGTGGGCGTCGCCCTCGGGCTGGTGTGGACGCCCTGCGCCGGCCCGGTGTTCGCGGCCATCGCCGCGGTGGCGGCCACCGGCGACGCCGGGTTCCGCGCCTTCGTCGTGCTCACGGCCTACGCGATCGGCGCGGTCGTGCCCCTGTGCCTGATCGCCATCGGCGGCCGGCGGCTGCTCGGCAGGCTGCGCGGGCGGGCCGCCGCGGCCGTGCGGCCCACGCTGGGCCTGCTGATGGTGGCGGCGGGCGTGATGATCGCGCTCGGATGGGACACGCGGCTCACCACGGCCCTCGTCCGCGACGCGCCCGCCTACACCGACACGCTCCAGGTGCTCGAGCGCGCGTCCTCGGTGCAGAGCGAGCTCGCCGGGCTCTCGCGCCCGGCCGCGAACGAGATCCCGCCCTTCCTCGACTCGGCGCGCGGCTCGGCGCCCGGGCCGGGCGACGACGTGGGCCTACCCGACGCCGGGCCCGCGCCCGCGCTGCGGGGAATCTCCGCGACCTTCAACACCGACGGGGCCCCCGTGAACCTGGCCGCCCTGCGCGGACGCGTGGTGCTGATCGACTTCTGGACATACTCCTGCATCAACTGCCTGAGGACGATCCCCGAGCTCGAGTCCCTGTACACCCGCTACCGCGACGACGGGCTCACCGTGGTGGGCGTCCACACGCCCGAGTTCCGCTTCGAGGCCGATGCCGGCAACGTCGGGGGCGCGGTCCATGACCTCGGGATCACCTATCCGGTGGTGCTCGACCCCGCCTACGCCACGTGGGACGCCTTCGGCAACCGCTACTGGCCGACGACCTACATCCTCGATCGCGAGGGGCACGTGCGCGACCTGCACGTCGGCGAGGGCGACGAGGGGCGCACCGAGGCGATCATCCGGCGCCTGCTCGCGGTGCCCGCCGGGGCGAGGGAGGCGGCGGGGCGCGCCATCCCGCCGCCGGGGATCCACAGCGAGCTGACCCCCGAGACCTACCTCGGAGCCCTGCGGCTGCAGCGGCTCGCCCCCGGCCAGTCATTGAGCCCCAACGTCGGCGCGATCTACTCCGCGCCGGTGACGCTTCCCGCCGACCACGTCGCCTTCGACGGACACTGGCTCGTGGGCGACGAGGCCGCCCAGGCGGGGGCTCACGCGGCCCTCGAGCTGAGCTTCCGGGCGAAGGGCGTCTACGTGGTGCTCGACGGCAACGGGAAGCGGCGCGTCGGGCGCGTGCTGCTCGACGGCACGGCGCCGGCCCGCGACGAGACGGGCCCGGACCTCGGCCCGCGGGGGCGGCTCGTGGTGACCCGCCCGCGCCTCTACCGACTGCTGCAGCTCCCCACCGAGCGGAGCGGACGCATCCGCATCGAGCTCCCCGCCGGGACGCGCGCCTACGCGTTCACGTTCGGCTGATCAGTCAACCAGGGTCTGCGCCGTCTCGCAGAAGCCGACGACCAGCGCGACGCAGGCGTCCAGATCGTCCGGGTGGCACGCCTCCACCACTTGGTGCACGTAGCGGGTCGGGATCGATACGCAGCCGGCCGCGGCGCCATCACCCGAGAGCCCGAGCTCCCGGGTGTCGGTACCGCCGCGCACCATCACCTCGAGCTGGGTGGCGATGCCCCGCTCCTCGCCGACCGCGACCAGGTGCTCCACCAGCGCGCGGGGGACGATGGCGCTGGTGTCGTAAACCTTGATGGCGGCCCCGGCGCCCAGGCTCGTGATGCGCTCGTGGGGCGCGGCCCCGGGCCCGTCATTGGCGAGGGTGATGTCGATCGCCAGGCCGATCCGCGGCTTCACTCGCTGGGTCGCCACCCGCGCGCCTCGCAGGCCGACCTCCTCCTGCACGCTGGCGACGGCCACCACCTCGCACTCGTGCTCTCCCAGCGCCCGGAAGGCCTGGATCATCACGTAGAGGCCCGCACGGTTGTCGAGGCTCTTGCACGTCACCAGATCGCCGAGCTGCGCCATCGCCCGCTCCCGGGTGACCACGTCGCCCGGCCGCACCAGCTCCCGCACCCGCTCGACGGGCATGCCGAGGTCGACGAAGTAATCCTCGAGCTTGGGCGCCCGGCGCTTGTCCTCGTCGCTCATCAGGTGGACGGCCTTGGTGCCGAGCACCCCGAGCAGGTCCTCGCGACCGTGGACGATCACGCGCTGGGCCGTGAGCGTCTTGGGATCGAAGCCCCCGAGCGGGATCAGCCGCAGATACCCCGCCTCCTCGACGTGGGTCACCATGAACCCGATCTCATCCATGTGGGCCGACAGCATCAGACGCGGACCGCCGCCGCCGGCCCGGCGGGCGATCAGGTTGCCGAGCGGATCGATCTCGATGGAGTCGGCGGCCGGCTCGAGCTGCGCGCGCACGAAATCGCGCACGCGCTCCTCGCGTCCCGGGGCCCCGGGCGTCTCGCAGAGCGTGGTGAGGAGTGGGAGGTCCATCAGTAGACCAACCATATGAGGACGAAGTAGGCCGCCGCCCCACCGAACAGCAGCGCGTCGAATCGGTCCAGCACCCCGCCGTGCGCCAGCAGCAGACGACCCGAGTCCTTGGCGCCCGCGTCGCGCTTGATCATCGACTCGAAGAGGTCGCCCAGGAAGGCTGCGGGGCAGATGGCCAGGCCGAGCACCAGCGACTGCCAGCCGCTGATCCAGTCCATGTACAGACCGGCGACCCAGACCGCGAAGGTGGCCACGACGAGGCCGACGGCGGCGCCCTCGACGGTCTTCTTGGGGGATGTCAGCGGCGCGATCGGGCGGCGGCCCCACATGCGGCCGCCGACATACGAGGCCGTGTCGAAGATCCAGACGCCCACGAGCACGCAGACGATGGCCGCGGCGCCGTGGGGCAGCTCCCGCATGCTCACGAGCAGGGCAAGCGGCAGCCCCAGGTAGATCACGCCGAGCAGCGTCGTGGACACCCGGACGGTGATGTCGTCGCGCCGGGCGAGGATCAGGCCCGCGACCGCCGCGTACCCGAGGCTCAGGGCCAGGCCCAGCAGGATCCCGTGCTCGGGGTCGTCGAGCGCCCAGGCGAGCCCGATCACGCTCAACGCGCCGAGGTATCCGGCCCACCTCAGCGGCCGGGTGGCCGCGAGCAGGCTGTAGAGCTCGTACAGCCCGAGCACCGCGATGATCGCGAGCACCGCGGCGAACGCGAGCCCGCCGATCGCCACCACCGCCGCGGCGACGATCACCCCGGGCACGGCGATGATCAGCCGGCTCGTCAGAGCCGATGAGGCGAAGCGCTCAGCGACCACCGAATCGACGGTGGCGCCGCCCGTACTCCTCGATCGCACGGTCGAGGTCCTCGGGACCGAAGTCCGGCCAGAGCCGCGGGGAGAAGTGCAACTCGGCGTACGCGCTCTGCCAGAGCAGGAAGTTCGAGAGACGCTGCTCACCGCTGGTGCGGATCACCAGCTCGGGGTCGCGCAGGTCCGGCGCGTAGAGGAACTGGGCGAACTCCGCGTCCCCCGCCTCGGGACCGCACTCGGCGGCGAAGCGGCGCGCGGCGTCCACGATCTCGCCGCGGCTGCCGTAGTTCATCGCGATGAACAGGCGCAGGCGGCGATTGCCGGCCGTCAGCTCTTCCGCGGCGGCGATGCGCGCGCGCAGCTCCGGGCTGAGGTCGTCGAGGCGGCCGATGAATCGCATCTGCACGCCCTCGGCGTCGAGCTCGGGCACCTCGCGATCGATCAGCTCGGAGAAGAGCCCCATCAGCTCGCTCACCTCGCCCTGGGGACGCGACCAGTTCTCGGTGGAGAACGAGAAGATGGTCAGGTCCTTGACGCCCGCGTCACCGGCGGCGCGCACGACGCGCTTCAGCGCCTTGGCGCCGGCGCGGTGGCCGGCGCCCACGGGCAGGTGGTGCTCACGCGCCCAACGGCCGTTGCCGTCCATGATGATGGCGATCGATTCGGGGGTCTCGGTGAGCCCGGCCGGGCGTTCGCGGCGTGGACCGCGGCCGAGCCCGAGCACCGTCCGGGCGGTGCGCAGGCGCGTCAGGAGGGTCATCCGCGTCCTAGACTTCGAGGATCTCGGCCTCTTTGCGGGCCATCAGGTCGTCGATCGCCTTCACCTCGGCGTCCGTGACCTTCTGGACGGCGTCCTGCGCTCCCTTGAGCTCGTCGCGGGACAGATCGCCCTCCTTCTCGGCTCGCTTGAGCTCGTTGAGCACGTCCCGGCGGACGTTGCGGACGGCCACACGGCCTTCCTCGGCCATCTTGTGCACCAGGCGAACCATCTCCTTGCGCCGCTCCTCGGTCAGCTGAGGCACCGGCAGGCGGATGATCTGGCCGTCGTTGCTGGGCGTGAGCCCGAGATCCGACTCCTGGATCGCCTTCTCCACCGAGGGCATGATGGTCCGGTCGAAGGGCTGCACCGTGATCAGGCGGGGCTCCGGCGCATGGATCGTCGCCAGCTGGTTGAGGGGGGTGCGGACGCCGTAGGCCTCCACCGTGATGCGGTCGAGGAGCGCCGTCGACGCCCTGCCCGTCCGCACCGACCCGAACTCGCTCGCGAGCGCGGAGACCGCGCCCTCCATGCGGCGTTTGGCGTCCTTCAGACGATCGTCGTCCATCAGCGTCTCCTCACTCCGGGCCGTCGGTGACGACCATCGTGCCGATGCGCTCGCCATCCAGCAGGCGACCGATGTTCCGCTCGTCGCCCATGTTGAAGACGAAGATCGGCAGTCCGTTGTCCATGCACAGCGTCAGCGCGGTGGTGTCCATCACCTTGAGCCCGCGCTCGATCGCCTCCATGTGGCTGATCCGGGGGATCAGTTTGGCGTCCGGGACGACGCGCGGGTCGGCGTCCAGCACGCCCTCCACGGCGTTCTTGGCCATCAGGATGCACTCGGCGCCGATCTCCAGCGCCCGCAGGGCGGCCGTCGTGTCGGTGGTGAAGAACGGGTTGCCGGTGCCGCCGGCGAAGATGACCACGCGCTTCTTCTCGAGGTGCCGGATCGCGCGGCGCCTGATGTAGGGCTCGGCGACCTCCTGCATCGCGATCGCCGACTGCACCCGGGTGGTCATGCCCAGTTTCTCGAGGGCATCCTGGATCGCCAGGGCGTTGAGCATCGTCGCGATCATGCCCATGTAGTCGGCGGTGGCACGCTCCATGCCGATCGCCATCCCCTGCAGCCCGCGGAAGATGTTGCCGGCGCCCACCACGATCGCGACGTCCACGCCGCGTTCGGCGGTGTCCTTGACCTGACGGGCGATCGCCGCGATGCGCTCCGGGTCGATGCCGTAGGGCTCGTCGCCCATCAGCGCCTCCCCGGAGAGCTTCAGCACCACTCTCCGGAAACTCGTGCCGCCCGACCGTCGCTCCGGCCGGACGGCATCACCGTCGTCGGGGCTACTGGCCAAGCTCGAAGAGGCTGAAGCGCCGGATCGTGACGTTCTCGCCCAGGCTGGCCGTGGCCTCCACCCGCAACTGCTCGATCGTGCGCGGCTTCTTCTCGTTCTGGTCGCGCACGTACTCCTGCTCGAGCAGGCAGATCGTCGCGAGGTGCTTGGCGAGCTTGCCCTCCACGGCGCGCGCCCGCGCGTGCTCGGGGATGTCCTCGGCCTGCGCCTCGTAGATCGCGCGCTCGGAGGCGACGTAGTCCTCCGGGACGTCGGCGGTGCTCACGAAACGCGGCTTGAGCGCCGCGATGTGCAGCGCGACGTCGTGCACGAAGGTCTGGAACTCCTCGGTGCGGGCCACGAAGTCGGTCTCGCAGTTGACCTCGAGCAGCACGCCCACCCGGCCCCCCGCGTGGATGTAGCTGTCGATGACGCCCTCGTTGGCCGCCCGGCCGGCGCGCTTGGCGGCGTCGGCGAGGCCCTTGGTGCGCAGCGACGTGGTCGCCACGCCGATGTCGCCGCCGGCCTCCTCGAGCGCCTTCTTGCAATCCATCATCCCGGCGCCGGTCTTGTCGCGCAGCTCCTTGACGAGCTTCGCGGGGATCGACGTGCTCACGCGGTGACCTCTTCCTCGGTGGTGGTCGTCCCGGCGGGGGCCTCGGTCTCGGCGGGGGCCTCCGTCTCAGCCTCGGCCTCGGCGTCGGGGGCGGGCGCCGGGATGCCGGACCCGGGCAGCGCGCCCTTGCCCTCCAGCACGGCGTCCGCCAGCGCGCCGAGCACCAGACCGCACGCGCGGATCGCGTCGTCGTTGCCCGGGATGACGTAGGTCGCCTCGTCCGGGTCGCAGTTGGTGTCCACCAGGCCGATCACGGCGAGGCCGAGGCGGTTGGCCTCGCGCACGCCGATCGCCTCCTTCTTGAGGTTGACGATCACCACGGCGTCCGGCAGGCGCTGCATGTCGGCCACTCCGCCGAGGTTGGTCTCGAGCTTGATCAGCTCGCCCTCGCGGGCCAGGCGCTCGCGCGTCGGGAGCAGCTCCAGCTGGCCCTCGCGCTTCTGGTTGCGCAGCTCGTGCAGGCGCCGGATGCGCTGCGAGATGGTGCCCCAGTTGGTCAGGAGGCCGCCGAGCCAGCGGTGCGAGACGTATGGCATGCCGCACCGGCGCGCGTGGTCGGCCACGGCGTCCTGCGACTGCTTCTTCGTGCCCACGAACAGGACGGTGCCGCCGCGCTGCGAGATGTCGCGCACGACGTCGCACGCCTGCTCCAGCAGAACGATGGTCTGCTGGAGGTCGATGATGTAGATCCCGCCGCGCTCGCCGAAGATGTAGCGCTTCATCTTCGGGTTCCAGCGCCGCGTCTGGTGCCCGAAATGGACCCCCGACTCGAGCAGCTGTTTCATGGTGACGCTGGGCATGGGTGACTCCCTTGCTGCAAACGGTTTGTGGTGACGTGCGCCGGCGCGGAACGTGATGGTTTCCGGGGCGATCGTGCGCGAACGCGCGAAAGCGCCCGGGCACCGCCATCAGGTGGAGTGCGCCGGGGAGGGAACGATTGGGTGCTGCGGTCGGCCATCTTAGCGCTCCGGGAGGGGCGCGCTGGCTCAGGCTTCCCGGCGGGCCCTCCGCAGCGCCAGCTCGAGGTCGTGCGGCAGCGGGCTCTCGACGTCGATCCGGGCCCCGGTCTCGGGGTGGGGAAAGGCGAGACGGGACGCGTGCAGGAACTGCCGCTCCAACCCCAGGTCGGCCTCGCGCCGGCCGTAGAGGCGGTCGCCCACGACCGGGTGGCCGACCGACTCCATGTGCACGCGGATCTGGTGCGTGCGACCGGTCTCGAGGCGCACGTCGGCCAGGGTGAACCGGCCGAGGTCCTCCAGGCGGCGCATGTGGGTGACCGCCGTGCGTCCCTCGAGGTCGTCGATCGCCATCCTGGTGCGGATCCTCCGATCGCGCCCGATGGGGCGGTCGACGGTCAGCGCCGGGGGCGTCGCCCCGTGCAGCAGCGCGGTGTAGTGCCGCTCGATCAGACGGTCGCGGAGCGCCTTCTGCAGCCGGCGGTGCGACCGCTCGGAGCGGGCTACGACGAGCAGGCCCGACGTGTCGCGGTCGAGGCGGTGCACGATGCCCGGCCGGGTCGGATCGCCCCCGCCCGCGATCGCGTGGGCCAGCAGGCCGTGGACGAGCGTGCCCTCCTGGTGACCGGCGCTCGGATGGGTCACCACGCCCGCCGGCTTGTCGACCACCAGCAGGTGCGCGTCCTCGTAGCGCACGGTCATCGGCACGACCTCGGGCACCAGCGTCGACGTCGGCATCGGCGTCGGCCGCACGTCCAGGGTCTGCCCCTCGGCCAGCAGGTGGCGCTTCGGGCGCCCCTCGCCGTCGACCATCACCCGGCCGGCGTCGATCAGGCGCTGGGCCTCGGCGCGGCTCCCGACGGCCTCGATCGACCCCACCACGGCGTCCAGCCGGCGCCCGGCCTCGCCGGGCCCCACCACCATCCGCACGGATGGCGGATCGTCAGCCGGCGTCGTCGTCCACCTCGTCGGCGTCGCGGAGCAGGCCGAGCACGATCAGCACCGCGCCGATCGTGATGCCGCAGTCGGCCAGGTTGAAGGCGGGCCAGCGGTCGAGGTCGATGAAATCGGTCACGGCGCCGTGAATGAGGCGGTCGATCAGGTTGCCGAGGCTTCCGCCCACCAGCAGGCCGGCGCCCACCGCGACCAGCAGGTTGCGCGCGACGAGCCGGGCCAGCGCGATGGCGATGGCCGACAGGGCCACGACGGTCAGCACGGCGACGATCGCCTGGTTCCCCGGGAAGAGCCCGAACGCGATGCCCTCGTTGGACACGCGCGCGATCGAGAAACCCGGGAAGACCTCGTTGGTCTCGTGGGGCGCGAACTCGGCCCGGATGATCAGCTTGCTGACCTGGTCCACCACCACCACGATCAGAGCGATCAGGCCGAAACGCCACCACCGGGCCTGGGTCTGGCGCCGGTGCCGCCGGGCCGTGGCGCTGACGACCGCGTCGCGCGTGCTCGGCCCGCCGGTGCTCACGCCGTCGCCCCCACCGCGCCCAGGCGCGACACCAGCCGGGCCGCGATCTCCTGAGGATCGCCGGAGACCTCGATCAGCTTGCGCGCGCCACCCGAGCCCCGGCGCACCCTCACGGCCGCCGCGCGCACTCCGGCGACCTCCGCCAGATACCCGCAGAGAGCGGCGTTGGACTGCCCCTGGTGCGGCGGCGCCGCGATCTGCACCCTCAGGGCGCCATCCTGCACTCCGACGGCCCGGGTGCTGCGGGACCGCGGCACGGCCTTGACCGCGATGATCACGCCGTCGTCACGCCGGCTGAGCCATGAGGGAGTGTCGGTCAGAAGGTGTCCAGGAGCGTCAGGGCCAGATCCCGCAGGATGTACAGAACGATGATGGCGACGATCGGCGAGAGGTCGAACATGCCGAGCGGCGGGATGAGCCGGCGGAAGAATCCCAGGAACCACTCGGTGCTCTGGAAGATGAAGTCGAAGAACGCCCGCGCCCACCGCGATCCCGGCGCCGCCGGGACGAACGACAGCAGGATCCGGACGAAGATGATGATGATGTACACCGTGAACAGCGCGGAGACGTAGGTCTTGGCGGCGTCCATCTCCTAGAGATCGCGGGCGTGCGTGGCGGCGGCCAGCACCGCGTCGGCCATATGGGCGCGCACGGCACCGCGCTCGAGCACGGCGATGCCGGCGATCGTGGTTCCGGCGGGTGAGCTGACACGGTGTCGCAGGGTCGTCGGGTCGGTCCCGTCCGACAGCAGCGCGGCGGTACCGCCGAGCACGGCGACGACCATCTCGCGGGCCTGGGCGCGGGTGAGGCCGGCGGCCACGGCGCCCTCCTCGAGGCCCTCGGCGATCACGGCCACCAGCCCGGGGCCGCTGCCGGCGAGTGCCGTGGCCGCGGGGAACAGGCTCTCGGGCAGGGAGACGACGGCGCCGAGCGGCCCCAGCAGATCGAGCACCTCGGCCTCACGCGCGGGCTCGAGGCCCCGCGTCGCCACCGCCACGATGCCGGCGCCATGACGCACGGCGAGGTTCGGCATCGTCCGCACGATCGCCGTGTCCGGCGCCGCCGCGGCCAGTCGTTCGAGGTCCCATCCGGCGATCACCGAGAGCAGCGTCGCACCCGGCCGCATCGCCCCCGCGACCTCGGCGAGCACCGCCGGGGCGTCCTTCGGCTTCACCGCGACGCAGACAAGATCCGAGGCGGCCGCCTCGGGCAGCGACGCGGGGCGCCCACCGGTGTCGGCCACCCCGGCCTCCACCGCGGCGGGGACCGCGTCCGCGATCGACAGGGTGCCGGCCGCGTCCGCGCGCCCTCTGAGAAGGCCCGCCGCGAGGGCGCGTCCCATTGCGCCCGCGCCAACGAGCCCGATGCTGGCCGGCCAGCCCGACACGGTCAGTATTGGTTGAAGAAGCCCTTCTCCAGGAGACGGGCCCTCTCCTCCGCCGACACCTCGACGTTGCGGGGGGTCAGCATGAAGACCTTGTCGGCCACACGCTGCATCCCGCCGTCGAGGGCGTAGGTGAGCCCGCTGGAGAAGTCGATGAGCCGCTTCGCGAGATCGGTCTCGGCGCTCTGGAGGTTCAGAATGACCGGGATCGTGCCCTTGAACTTGTCGGCGATTTGCTGGGCGTCGTTGAAGCTCTTGGGCACCACGAGGTAGACCTCGGCGGGCTGCGGGCGCGACTCGACCGATCGCATCACCGGGCGGCTGCTGGTGCGGGTGTCGTCGGCGAAGATGTCGTCGAAGTCCGCGTCGCGGCGGCGCGGGCCCAGGCGGCGGACGTTGGGCCGCTCGCGATAGGTGCGCTCGAGGTCCTCATGGGCACCCGAGCGGTTCTCACGGTCGCGCTCGCGCTGCTCGCGCTCGTACCCGCGGCGATCGGGATCGTCGTCGTCGTAGTCGTCGGCGTAGTCGTCCGGCTCGTCCGCCATGCCGAAGTAGACGAGAGTTCGGTGCCAGAGGTCGGTCACGGCCATCTACGCAAGTCCCTGGGTGGTTGTCTGAACGCGCTCGAGGAGGCCCCGTCCCACACGGACCTTTGTGGCGCCCTCCTCGGCCGCCACCAGGTAGTCCTGACTCGTGCCCATCGAGAGATCGCGGAAATCGTGTCGGCCGCGCCACTCGGTCGCGAGATCCTCGGCCAGCCGCCGGACTGCGGCGAAATGGGGCCGGCTCATCTCTGCGTCGCTGTGGTACGGGGGCATGGCCATGAGACCACCGATCACGAGGTCGGAATGAACCGACACGTCATCCACGAACGCCCGAAGTTGGGGCGGCACGATACCACCTTTGGTTGGCTCCTCGGCGACGTTGACTTCGACGAGAGCCCGGGTCGGACCTTCCGAGCGCGATGCGATCTCGGCGGCCAGGCGCGCGGAATCGACCGAGTGGATCAGGCGCACCAGCGCGAGCACGTCGCGGACCTTGCGCCGCTGCAGGTGCCCGATGAAGTCGAACACGAGGCGCCCATCGGCCAGCGCGGCCTTGGCCTGGAGATCCTGGAGGCGGTTCTCGCCCACTGTCGTGACGCCGGCGGCGATCAGCGCGGGCGTGTCCGCGGCCGGGATGTACTTGCCCGCCAGCACGAGCTCCACCGAGCCGGCGGGGCGTCCGCCGCGCACCGCGGCGGCGTCGAGCCGCTCACGGGCCTCGTCCACGACGGCGCGCAGGGCGTCGGCGTCGATCATCGCCCCTCCCCGTGCGTCGCGAGCGCCCAGACGATGCCGGCCTGACGTCCGCTCGCCGCGCCATCGCGACGGAACGAGAAGAAGCGCTCGGCCTCGCACGACGTGCACGCGTTGACCGTGTGGATCGCCGCGTCCGCGAGCCCGGCGTCCCGGAGCGCGCGACGGGCCGCGGCGGCCAGATCCACCGCCGCGTCCACCACGACGGCGTCCCCGAAATGCTCGGCGAACCGCTCGCGCACCTCGGCCGACACGGGGTAGCAGCAGGGGCCGATACCGGGGCCGATCGCCGCGCCGATGCGCGTCGGCGCGCCGAGCGCGGCGACGGCGCCCCCGAGGACACCGTCCACGAGCCCCCGCCAGCCGGCGTGCGCCGCCGCGACCCCCGGACGATCGCGGCGCCAGAGCAGCACGGGAAGGCAATCGGCCCCGAGCACCACCAGACCGGCTCCCGCGATGTCGCTGACCAGGCCGTCGCCGTCGGGCCAGCCCCGGAGCGCGCCCAGGAAGCGCCCGCGGTCCGCCGGGTACCCGCCCCGGCGGACGTCGCTCGCGTGCACCTGGTGCACCATGGCGACCGCGTCGGCATCGATGCCGAGCGCCCGGCACACGAGCGCCCGGTTGGCGCGCACGTCGGCGTCGTCGTCGCCCCGCTCGGCCCCCAGGTTGAGCGCGGCGAAGGACCCCCTGCTCACGCCGCCCCGGCGGGTGGTGAACACCGCGCGCGCCGCGGCGCCGGTGGGCACCTCGATCAGCTCGGGGAGGCTCATCCGTGCTCCCGTGCGACGCGCAGCGCCAGGGCCAGCTGCTCCTCGCGGTCGTCCACGCGACCGTCCAGCATCGCCGCGCGCACCCGTGCCAGGGCGACCCCGATCGCCGGACCGGGCGCCACGCCCTCGGCCACCAGATCGGCCCCCGTCACCGCGATCTGCCGGGCCCGGTCACCGGCCCACCAGGTCGCCACGGGCTCCACACCCTCCGCCAGGGCGGCGACGGCGGTCGCCGGATCGGCCGCCGACAGCAGGCGGTCGCGGTCGGAGGCGGTCTCGGCCGTCTCCAGCGCAGCCGCCAGCGCGCCCGCGTCGTGCGTCGCGCGGGCCATGGCCCGCGCCCATCCGGGGACGGCGGCCTCCTCCAGGGCGGGGCGCACGACGGCGACCCCCAGGCGGAGGGCCCAGGCGGGCAGATCCGGCGCGCCCTCGGGCGCGAGGGCCCGATCTATCCGGGAAACGTGCTCGACGACGTCCGGCGCGATCCACGGGACGCCCAGACCGGACAGGATCGCCAATGCCTGCCCCGCTCCGGGCTCGTCGAGCAGGCGGCGCAGTTCGTCCATCACCCGCGACGACCTCGGGTCGAGTGCGGGGGCGGCGGCCGACGCCGCGAGGGCGGTGGGCCGCGCGAGCGTGAAGCCGAGGCGCGCCGCGTACCGCGCCGCGCGCACCACCCGGCTGGGATCCTCGGTGAACGCATCATCACGCAGCGCGCGCACCAGCCGCGCCTCGAGATCAGCCGCGCCGTCGTGGGGATCCACGAACTGCCCGTCGCGCTCTCCGCTCAGCCCGACGGCCATGGCGTTGATGGTGAAGTCCCGCCGCGCCAGGTCGTCCCGCAGCGTTCCCTCCGCCACCGTCGGCAACTCTCCGGGCGCGGCATACCGCTCGGTGCGGGCCGTGACCAGGTCCACGTGGCGGCCGCCGTCCAGCTGCACCTCAGCGGTGCGGAACCGCTCATGGGCCACGACCCGGGCGTCGAGCGACCGGCCGAGGCCCCTCGCGACCGCGATCGCGTCCCCCTCGACGACCAGATCCAATTCCTCGCCCGGCTCACGACCCAGGAGGGCGTCGCGCACGGCCCCACCCACCGCGCTCACGTCGCCCGCGAGGTGGGGCCGCACCACGCGCACCAGCGGGTGATCGTCCACGATGGCCGCGCGGGCACTAGGATCGTCGACGTGGCCTACGACCCCGTCTCCCGCAAGCTGTCCGACGTGGCCCCGGTGGCCCCCGAGCTGCTCGAGGTGTTCGAGAAGTACGAGGGGCTCACGCTTCTGGAGCTCCGCGCCGGCTTCGAGGAGGCGGACCTGCGCTTCCAGGCATGGGTGCGCGATCCGGCAAACGCGGGGCGACCGATCTCCGAGGCGCCCGACTACCTTGACCGCATCGCTCTCGACAGCCTGCTCGAGCGGCGCACCTGGGCCGAATAGCTCTGGGCACTAGCGCGAGGCGATGACGGCGACGGCGTCGATCTCGACCCGCGCGCCGAGCGGAAGGGCGGAGACGCCGATCGTGGCGCGCGCCGGTGCGTGTCCCGCGAAGGCGGCCGCGTAGGCCGCGTTCATCGCGGCGAAATCAGAGAGATCGACCAGATACACCGTGGTGCGGGTGACGTCGCTCAACGCCGCCCCCGCCTCGGCCAGGATCGTGGCGACGTGACCCAGCACCACACCGGTCTGGGCGGCCACGTCGTCCTCCACCAGGGCGCCGGTGGCGACGTCGATCGGGAGCTGGCCGGACACGAAGATCATGTCGCCCGGCGGCGTCGCGACCGCCTGGCTGTAGGGCGCCCCGGCGACGGGCGCGGGCGCGGACTCCGTGCGGATGCTCCTCACGCCTCCAAGCCTACTGGCGGACCGGGACACCCGCGCTCGCCATGGCCCGCTTGACCTCGGCGATCGAGTACACGCCGTCGTGGAACACGGACGCGGCGAGAACGGCGTCCGCGTGGCCGCGGGTGACCGCATCGCTGAAGTGCTGCAGGCTGCCCGCGCCGCCGGACGCGATGACCGGCACCGATGCGGCCGCGGACATCGCGGCGAGCAGCTCGACGTCGAAGCCCTCATGGGTGCCGTCGCGGTCCATGCTGGTCACCAACAGCTCCCCGGCGCCGCGCTCGGTGGCCTCGACGGCCCAGTCGACCGCCTCGCGACCGGTGGGCAGCCGGCCGCCGTTGAGGAACACCTCCCAGCCATCGCCGTCCTCGCGACGCTTGGCGTCGATCGCGACCACGATGCACTGGGCGCCGAACCGCGCCGAGGCTCGCTCGATCAGCTCCGGATCGCGGACCGCGGCCGAGTTGAGCGACACCTTGTCCGCGCCGGCGGCCAGCACCGCGCGGATGTCCTCCTCGGACCTCAGGCCGCCACCGATCGTGAAGGGGATGAAGACCTCCTCCGCCGTCCGGCGCGCGAGCTCCACGATCGTGCCGCGCTCCTCGTGGCTGGCCGTGATGTCGAGGAACACGAGCTCGTCGGCGCCCTCGCGGTCGTAGCGGGCCGCGAGTTCCACCGGATCTCCGGCGTCGCGCAGGCCGACGAAGTTGACGCCCTTGACCACCCGCCCCGCGTTGACGTCCAGGCAGGGGATGACGCGGATCACGTGCGGGTCCCGGCCCCGAGCACCTCGAGGGCCTCCGCGACCGAGAAGCGGGCCTCATACAGCGCGCGTCCCACGATCACGCCGTCCAGATTGGGGATGCCGAGGTCGCGCAGCCGGCGCAGGTCGTCCAGCGAGGAGATGCCTCCGGACGCGATCAGGCGCAGCGGAGGAGCCGCCTCGGCCAGGCGCCGCATCGCGTTGAGGTTGGGCCCGCCGAGCGTCCCGTCCCGGTTGATGTCCGTGTAGGCCAGACGGCGCACGCCCAGCGACACGAGGCCGGTGGCAACCTCCACCGCGTCGCGGTCGGAGATCTGGGTCCAGCCGTGGGTGGCGAGCTTGCCCTGGCGGGCATCGAGCGCCACCACCAGGCCGTCGCCGAGGCGGTCGATGGCCCAGGTCAGCAGCTCGCGATCGTCCAGGACCGCGGTGCCCACCACCACGCGGTTGACCCCGGTGGCCAACGCCGTCTCGATCGCCGCGCGCGAGCGCAGCCCCCCGCCAAGGTGCACGGTGCCCGGAAACGCCGCCGCGATGCTGGCGACGAGCGCGGCGTGGGCCGGCGCGCCGGCCCGGGCGCCATCGAGGTCGACCACGTGGAGCGACGTCGCGCCGCTTTCGGCGAACGCGCGCGCCTGGTCCACCGGGCTGTCGCTGAACACGGTCGACTGGTCGAAATCCCCCTGGCGCAGGCGCACGGCCTGGCCGCGCTGCAGGTCGATCGCCGGGTAGAGCGTGATCACGAGAGCGTCGGGGTCGGAACGGCGGCGAGCCAGCGCTTCAGCATCCCGAGGCCCGCCGCGCTCGACTTCTCGGGGTGGAACTGGACGCCGGTCACCCCGGGCCGGCCGGCCGCCGCGCAGAACGCGACGCCGTGCTCGGCCTGACCGAGGACCAGCGACGGATCCTCCGGCTCGCAGCCGTAGGTGTGGACGAAGTAGTAGATGGAGCCGCCCTCGGCGCCCGGCTCGGGCGCCAGAGATGAGCCGGAGGCCCAGTCAACGTGGCTCCACCCGATGTGGGGCAGCTTGCGCTCGGTGCGCAACCGCCGCACGGCGCCCGGAAGCACACCGAGGCCCGGGACCCCCGGACTCTCCTCGCTCTCGGCGAACAGCAGCTGGAGCCCGAGGCAGATGCCGAGCACGGGCACGTCACGATCGACGGCGTCGTGAACGGCGAGGTCGAGCCGGTGCAGACGGATTCGCCGCATCGCCTCGCCGAAGTTGCCGACGCCCGGCAGCACCACCGCGTCCGCCCCGGCCACCGCCTCGGGCGCGCGCACCACGGTGACATCCGCGCCCAGCAGCTCCAGCGCCTTGGTCGCGCTGCGCAGGTTGCTCATCTCGTAGTCGAGCACCGCCACCCGAGGTGTCACAGACTCCCCTTGGTGGACGGCACGCCCGAGACACGCGGGTTCGGGGCGACGGCGGCGCCCAGCGCGCGCGCGAGCGCCTTGAAGCTTGCCTCGATGGTGTGGTGGACATTGCCGGGAACCAGTGTTCGGACGTGGAGGGTGAGGCCGGCGTGGTTCGCGAGGCCCCGTACGAACTCCCCGAGCAGCTCGGTCTCGAAACCGCCGATCACCATCGCGGGCAGCGGCACGTCGAGGGCCACGAAGGGGCGGCCCGAGAGGTCGAGCGCCGCCTGCACCAGGCATTCGTCCATCGGGATCACGGCCAGGCCGTAGCGCTCGATGCCCGCACGGTCGCCCAGCGCCGTGCTCAGCGCCTGCCCGAGGGTGATGCCCACGTCCTCGACGGTGTGGTGGCTGCCGGTCTCCAGATCGCCGCGCGCCTCGATCTCGATGTCGATCAGGGAGTGCCGGGCGAGCAGGGCGAGCATATGGTCGAAGAATCCGACGCCGGTGTTGATCAGCGCCGAGCCGGTCCCATCGAGATCGACCCGCGCTCGCACGTCGGTCTCGCCGGTGCTCCGTCGCGCCTCTCCGGTTCGGCTCATGACGGTTTCCTCCGCGCCTCGGCGGAGCGCCGGTGCATCTCGAAACCCTCGGCGTCGGCCAGCACGGCCAGGTGGGGTGCGAGCGCCTCGACGGCCTCGTCGGTCATCTCGACCACGGACATCCTCCGCAGGAACGTGGTGGGCCCGAGGGCGGACGCGTAGCGCGCGGCGCCCCCGGTGGGCAGGACGTGGTTGGAGCCGGCGATGTAGTCGCCGAAAGCGGTCGCGCAGTTGGGTCCGATGAAGACGGCGCCCGATCGCGTGATCTGCGATGCGATCACATCGGGCTCACGGGTGGCGATCTCGAGGTGCTCCGGCGCGAACGCCTCCGCCAGCTCGATCGCCAGGGGCATGCTGGCACACTCGACAAGGGTGATGGGCCCGTCGCCCTGGGGCAACCCGTCGAGCGCCGCGGCCACCGCGGCGATCACCTCCGGGTCGTCGGCGGCCAGGACGGCCGGCGAGTCGGCACCGTGCTCCGCCTGGGCCAGCAGGTCCAGCGCCATCGACTGCGGATCGGCGGAGTCGTCGGCGATGATCATCACCTCGCTCGGCCCCGCGACGCCGTCGATGCCCACGATGCCCACCACCTGGCGCTTCGCCTCCTGCACCCACGGACTCCCGGGACCGACGATCACGGCCACCGGTGGGATCGTTGCCGTGCCGTAGGCGAGCGCGGCGATCGCGGCCGCACCGCCGGCCGCGTATACCTCGTGCACGCCGAGGATCCCTGCGGTCGCCAGGATCACGGACGACGGACGGCCGTCCGGCCCGGGCGGGCTCACGACGGCCACCCGCTCCACCCCGGCCACCTGGGCCGGGACGACGCCCATGATCAGGCTCGACGGGTAGGCCGCGCGCCCCCCGGGCACGTACACGCCGGCCGCATCCACCGGCACCCGGCGTACCTGGATCCTCTGCCCGAAGGGCAGCGTCACCCTGCGGTCGTCCGGCAGCAGCGCCTCGGCGACGATCCGCACCTGGGACGCCGCCGTGACGATCGCGGCGCGCAGGTCGTCGTCGAGGGTGTCCGTCGCGCGGTCGATGGCCACGCGGGGCACGCGAATCGCCTCATGGGTGAAGTCCGGGTGATCGAATCGCCGCACGCCCTCCACGAGAGCGTCGTCTCCGCCGCTGCGCACCGCCTCAAGCGTGGCCGCGACCCCCTCGGCGACCCCGGCCACGTCGCCGTCGGGGCGCAGCGTGTGCGCCAAGGCCTGGACGCCTCCGGCGCGCAGGCGCGCCCGGCGCGGCTCGCCGCTCATGGCCGGGCCTGCGCCATCCGTTGGACGAGCCCGTCGAGCTCCTCGGCGCGCAGGGTCTGACTCACCCGGTTCGCGATCAGCCGCGCCGAGGAGTCGAAGATCTGCTCGCGCTCCACGAGCCCGTTCTCACGGAGGGTGCGCCCGGTCGCCACGAGGTCGACGATACCGTGAGCCAGGCCCACCAGCGGCGCGAGCTCCACCGATCCGTTCACCTTCACCACCTCCGCCTGTCGTCCGGTGGAGGTGAAGTACCCGGTCGCGCTGATCGGATACTTGGTCGCCACGCGCACCACGCCAAGGTGCTCCAGGGCCGCGGCCGTCGGATCCTCGCCCGCCTGGGTCGCGTAAACCATCCGGCAGCCGCCGAAGCGCAGATCCAGCAGCTCGTACACGTCGGGGCTCCGCTCCCGGAGCACGTCCTTGCCCACGATGCCGAGGTCGGCGGCGCCCGCCTCGACGTAGGTCGGCACGTCGCTCGGGCGGGTGGTGATGAACGTGGTCCCCGTGGGGCTCTCCACGATCAGGCGGCGACCCGCCTCCCGTAGGGGCGCGACGTCCACCCCGGCGCCCTCGAGCACCTCGACGGAGCCCTCGAAGAGGGCCCCCAGGGGCACGCAGATCCTCAGGCCCACGACGCCACCGCCTCCTCCAGGCGCGCGTGCTCGCGCGACTCCCCCGTGAGGCGGTCGAGCACGGTGTAGCCCGCCGCGCTGGGCCGCGCCACCCATCTCCAGCCGTCGGCCGCCGCGACGGCCTCCGCGTCGGCGCCCAGATCGGCGAGCGCGATCACCGGCAGGCCCGATGCCCTCACCGCCGCCGCGACGTCGAGATCGTCGTCGAGGGCGCCCACGAGCACGACGCCGGGCCGCGGCGGCGCAGGGGCGCCGTCGGCCGCGATCAGGGCCTGGTGCAGCAGGTCGAGGGTGATGGCGAAGCCGACCGCCGGCCGCCCGCGACCGAACCGGGCCGCCAGGTCGTCGTAGCGTCCGCCCACCGCGATCGGCGCTCCGACGCCGGGCGCGTACGCCTCGACGACCACCCCCGAGTAGTACGGCCAGTCACGCAGCACACCCAGGTCGAGGATCACGTCCTCGCCGGCGCCGTGGCCGGCGAGCAGGTCGAGCAGCCGCGACAGCCGCTCGCACGCGGGCACCGCGGCGGGCACCTCGCTCGCGATCCGCTCCAGCAGCTCCCGGCCCCCGCGCAAGGAGGGCAGATCCACCAGCAGGGCGGCGCCCGGCCCCTCGGCGAGCGCCCCGCGCGCCAGCCGACGCCACTCGACGAAGTTGCGCGCCGCCAGCGCGCTGTTGAGCTCCTCCCGCGCGTCCGCATCGATTCCCAGTCCATCGAGCACGGCGCGGGTCAACGAGACGTCGCCGACACCGACGCGAAGCCCCTGGAGGCCGGTGGCCCGCAGGCTCTGCACCAGCAGCGCGATCGCCTCGGCATCCCCGCCCGGACCGGCCTCCCCCACCAGCTCGACGCCGGCCTGGCGCTGCTCGGAGGCCCGCGGGCGTCCGGCCGCCGGGGGGCGGAACACGCGGGCCAGGTACGACACGCGCACGGGACCGGGGTGATCGGCCATCCGCGTGGCGACGAGCCGCGCGATCGGGATCGTGATGTCGGGCCGTAGCACCAGCACGCGGCCCTCGGCGTCGAACAGCCGGAAGGCGTCGCGCAGCCCGCCCTCCTGGGCGCGGTCGATCACCTCGGCGAACTCGAGCACCGGCGTCATCACCTCGCGGTACCCGAAGGCCACGAAGGCGCGCCGCAGCGTCGCCTCGACCGCGCGCAGCTCCGCGGCCTCGACGCTCAGGACGTCCTTGGCGCCGGCCGGCAGGGCGCCGGGAGGCGGCGCCCCGCGGCGCGACTGCATCTCACTCACGGACACGCTCGATGTCGGCGCCGACATCCTGGAGACGCTGGTCGATGCGCTCGTAGCCGCGGTCGATCTGGCCGACGTTGCCGATCACGCTCTCGCCCTTGGCGGCCAGGCTCGCGATCAGCATCGCCATGCCCGCGCGGATGTCGGGGCTCTCGAGGCGCTCGCCATAGAGCTGCGCCGGCCCGCTGACCACCGCGCGGTGCGGATCGCAGAGCACGATCCGGGCTCCCATGGCGACCAGCTTGTCCACGAAGAACAGGCGGTTCTCGAACATCTTCTCGAAGATCATCACGGTGCCGTGCGTCTGCGTGGCGACGGCCGTCGCGATGCTCGTCAGGTCGGCCGGGAACGCCGGCCAGATCCCATCGTCGACCTTGGGGATCGCCTCGCCCTCGTCGGCCACCACGCGCAGATCCTGATCCGGCGGCACGCGCAGCGTGTCGCCGTCGAGCTCGACGCGGATGCCCAGGCGCTCGAAGGTGAGGTTGATCATCCGCAGATCCTCGGCGCGGACGTCGGAGATCGTGAGATCCGAGCCGGTGATCGCGCCGAGGCCGATGAACGACGCGATCTCGATGTGGTCCGGCCCGATGCGGAACCGGCCGCCGTGGAGGCGGTCGACCCCGTCGATGACCATCCGGTTGGTCCCGATGCCCTCGATCCTGGCTCCGAGGACGCTGAGGAAGTGCGCGAGGTCCTGGACGTGCGGCTCGCTCGCCGCGTTCAGCACGGTCGTGCGCCCGACCGCGGTGACCGCCGCCATGAGGGCGTTCTCGGTGGCCGTCACGGAGGCCTCGTCCAGGAAGATCTCGGCGCCGGTCAGGCCGGTGTGCGTGAGGGTGTAGCTGCGCGCGACCTCGGTCGTGGCTCCGAGCCCGCGGAACGCGAGAAGGTGCGTGTCAACCCGGCGGCGGCCGATGAAATCGCCGCCCGCGAGGGGCAGCTCCACCTGGCCGCAGCGGGCGAGCAGGGGCCCGGCCAGCAGCAGCGACGCGCGCAGGCGGCGGCAGAGGTCCGGGTCGAGGTGCGTCGTGCGCACCCGGTCGGCGCGCAGGGCGAGGCTGTTGGGGCCCTCGTCACGGACGCTGACGCCCAGATCGTCCAGCAGCGCGAGCATCACGTGCACGTCGAGGATGTCGGGCACGTTCTCGAGGACGATCTCCTCGTCGGTGAGCAGGCATGCGGCCAGTATCGGCAGAGCCGCGTTCTTGTTGCCGCTCGGCACGATCGTGCCGGACAGCGCACGGCCGCCCCGGATAACCAGCCTGTCCTGACTCACGTCCGAGGAAGCTAGCAGCCACCGCCGATCGCGGTGACGCCCTCCACCAGACGCGTGACGTCGGCCTCGTCGGTGAAGAAGCCGAGCGACGCCCTCAGCGCGGCGGGTCGCGCCAGCCAGCGGACGACGACGCCACGGCCGGCGAGCGTCGCGCAGGCCCGCTCCGGCTCGAGGCCGGGAACGGTGAAGGTGACCAGACCGGCCTGGGGTCCGGCCGGGGTGAGCATCCCGATCCCCGGGACCCCGGCAAGACCCGCCCGCGCCGCCTCCTGCGCCGCCGCCACACGCGCGTGGATCCACGCCCACCCCAGCCCCTCGAGCCACTCGATCGACGCGCGCCACGCGGGCAGCAGCGCGGCGGGGAGCGTGGACACCTCGTGGCGGCGCGTGCCGGGATGGACCACCACCCCGCCGCCAAGGGCGTGATCGGTGCCGCTCTCGTAACCGGAGGCCGTCAGGTCGATGCGACCGAGCGCGCGAGGGCTCATCCACAGAGCCCCCAGGCCCTCCGGGCCGAGCAGCCACTTGTGTGCCGGAAAGGCGTAGGCGTCAACGTCCATCGCGGTCACGTCAACGGGGATGGCGCCCACCGACTGGGCGCCATCGACCAGCACCAACGCACCGACGGCACGGGCCGCCCGCGCCGCTCCGGCCACGTCCAGGACGGCCCCCGTCGCCCACGACACATGTGACAGAGCCACCAGACGCGTGCGGGGCCCGCTGACCCGTGCCACCGCCTCCTCGAGATCGGCGGCGTCGCCCTCGGGGTCGATCAGGCGGATCACCGCCCCGTGCCGCCGCGCGATCACGGCGAGCGGCACGGACATCCCGGGGTGCTCGAGGGCGGGCACCACGATCTCGTCGCCGGGCCGCCAGTCGATTCCCCAGGCCGCCACGTTGACCCCGCCGGTCGTGTTGGCGGTCAGCGCGATCTCGTCTCCGGACGCCCCGATCGTGCGCCCCGCGGCCTCGCGAAGAGCCTGCGCGGCGGCGGCCGTGCGCTCGAATCCCGGGCCGCTGCCGCGCGGGCGCCTCAGCGACTGCTCGGCCTCCTCGGCCAGGGCCCGCGCCGCCGGGGCCGTGAGCGGCCCGCATCCGCCGGTGTTGAGGTACGCGTCGGGCGCGAGCGAGGGCAGCTGCGCCCGCACGGACTGAGGGTCAGGGGGCACGGCCCGGATCGTAGCCGCCGGCCCCGGGGCGGTGTCGGTATGTCGCTCCACGTTGCGCTTTGCCCGTCCGCCTCGGTATAACCGCCCTCTATGCGCCTTCTGCGAATGATGCCCGGATTCGGTGAGACGCTGATCTGCGAGGGCGATCCCCGCGTCAACGGCCAGCGCGACGCGCTGCTGCGCGAGTTCCGCGCCCAGCTGGACGAGGGCATGTGGGCCGCGGTCCCGCTCACGGACACCGGCACCGGCCGCCGCGAAGCGCTGCTGGTGAGCCAGTTCGATGACATCCCCGCCACCGCAGACCGCGTCCTGTTCTGGCCGCGCGCGGCCGGCGGCGCGTCGCCGAACCGGAGTTAGCGACGCCCCGTGGCCGGGCTCTGGGTCATCGCATTGGTGATGGCCCTGGGTGGGCTCGCGATGGCGATCGCCCGGCCTGCCCGCGCCGTCCGGGGACGCCGCCGCGCCAACGCGGCGCTGCCCCCATGGATCTCGGAGTCGCCGCTCAGCCGCGAGGACGCCGAGCAGCGCTCCCTCGACCTGCTGCGTTCGGTCGTCAACGCCGACGAGTGGGCGATGTATCGCGACCTGGGCTTCATCTGCGTCGCGGGACGCCGTCCTGGCCGTGACCCCGACGGGCCGCCCCGCTACCGCTACCTGATCTATCCCCACCTGCCCGTGGTGGCGCTGCTGCCCCGGTCGATGGCGCCGGTGCGGGAGTACTGCGTCCAGTTCCCGGACCGCACCTCTCCCGGGGCCACCGCGCTTCTCCCGGCGGGCGACGACGTGCTCGCCAAGTGGATGACCCTACGGGCTGATGAGGACCGCCTGCTGGCCTTCGCAAACGTCGCGAGCGCGGGCTGCCAGGTGCCCCTCGGGACCGTGGAGCGCGACATCACCCGGCTCGAGCGCTGGCACGAGCGCCGACGCGCTCAGAAGGGGTCGCCGGCCCCTGAAGCGGGCGCTTCGGACGCCGGCAGACTCTCGGCGGTGAGCTCCTCGATCCGGCGCTGAGCCGCGCCCAACCGCTCGCGGCAGGCGGCCAGGTAGCCCTGCCCCTGCTCGAACAGCGCCACCGCCTCCTCCAGGCCCACCTCGCCGCTCTCGAGGCGCGCCACCACCTCGTCCAGACGCCGCAGGGCCTCCTCGAAGGTCACCGGGTCATCTTTTGCCGGTTGCTGCTCACTCATCTGCTCACGCCCTCCGCTCGCGCGGCCACGACACCGTCCCGCAGCCGAATGCTCAGGTCCTGACCGCGCTCGATCGCCGCCGCGGAGCCGACCACGGCCCCATCGACCCCGTCCCGCACGATGGCGTATCCGCGCGCGACCGTGCGCTCCGGCGAGAGCAGGGCGAGCAATGCCGACGCCCGCTCCACCCGGGCCCCGGCCAGCTCCCGGCGGGCCTCGACGGCCCGCCGCAGCGACAGCTCGCGGGCGTCAACCATCGCCGGCGCACCCGCGGCGACGCGCGCCAGCGCGGTGTCGAGGCGAGGCGCCAGTCGCGCCACCCGGTCGCGGCCCACCGATCCGCTGGCCCGAAGGGCCCTCACAAGGTCCCGCTCGCGACGCCGGAGGGCCTCGGAGGCCTCGGCGCGCGCGCGCGCCAACCCGCGCCGGATCGCCGCCGAGGCGTCCCCGAGGTGCGTCTCGAGCGCCTCCAGGCTCGGCACCACGGCCGCCGCAGCGGCAGTCGGTGTCGACACCCGTACGTCCGCCACCAGATCGCAGAGGGTGACATCGCGTTCGTGACCGACGGCGGACACGATCGGCGTCGTCGCGGCGCCGATGGCCCGGCACACGACCTCGCTGTTGAAGGCCATCAGATCCTCGAGCGAGCCTCCCCCACGCGCCACGACGATCACATCGACATCCGGCCGCGCGTCCAGGTGGCGGATCGCCCGGGCCACCAGCCCCGGCGCCGCGTCGCCCTGCACCTGGGCGCTCACCAGCACCACGTCGGCGCGCGGATGGCGCGCCCACAGGGTGGTCAGCACATCGTCCCGCGCCGCCCCGTCGGGGCTCGTCACCAGGCCGACGCGCCGCGGCAGGAAGGGAGGCACCCGCTTGCGCGCGTCGTCCAGCAGGCCCTCGCCCTCCAGACGCCGGCGCAACTCCTCCACCTGGGCGCGCAGCAACCCCTCGCCCGCGAGCTCGAGCTTCTCCACGCGCATCGAGATCTCCCCGCGCGCGCGCCAGAACACGACGCGTCCGTACGCCTGCACCATGGTGCCGTTGTGCGGCCGATGCGTCAGCCGCTCGAACACGATGCTGTTCATCGACGCCCGCAGGATGTGGTCTCCACGCAGGGAGAAATACGTCTGGCCGCCCCCTGGGCGCAGGTCCTGCACCTCGGCCTCGACCCAGAACGAGCGCAGGTCCTCGAACATCTGCGACAGCCGCGCGCTCACCTCCTCGACGCTGAACACCCGCCGGCCGGCGACCTCCTTCACGGGGTCAGCGCGTCAACGATCTCCGCGGCGCGGACACCGCTCGCGACGGCGCCCTCGATGGACGGGTGCGTCGTCGCGTCACCCGCGAGGATCAGGTTGTCGAGCGCCGAGCGCGGACCGGGCAGATCGCGCCGCACTCCTGGCAGGGGCCGGAACTGCGCGTGGGGATGCTCGTACACGCCCAGCGGCTCGGCGAGGCCGTCCCAGTCGTAACGCGGCGCCCAGCGGCGCACCAGCGCACCGACCTCCGCGACCAGATCGGCCGGCGCGCCGCCCCCGGTGGTCACGCACGTCGCCAGCAGGATGTGCGGCCCATCCGGAGCACCCGGCCGGGTGATGTTGCTCGTCTGGCACAGCAGGTCGACGCGTGGAACGTCCGGCGATCCCGGCTCCGCGTTCAGGACGATCGATCGCCCGCTGTAGAGGGGCGTCCGCAGGGAGAATGCCGCGTTGAGGGCAGACGCGTACTCGCGCGGCAGCCTCCCGGCGCTCGCCGCGTCCACGGGCTCGAGCAGCGCCCGGGCGGCCGGACCGTCCACCGCGAGCACCACATGACGCCCCTGCAGCACGCGCCCGTCCTCCAGCCGCACGCCTGACAGCCTTCGCCCTTCCGGCCCGGGCTCGAGAGCCACGACCCGCGCCCCGAGCTCCACGACGCCACCCTGCTGGCGCACGGACGCAGAGGTCCACTCTCCGAGCATCCCGAGGCCATCGCTCGGGATGACCGCGGGACCGCGCACGAGCATCGAGATCAAAAACCGCACGTACCCGGCATCCGCGCTCAGCGTCCTATCGAGGGTGATGACCCCGAACAGCGGCCTCAACACTCCCTCGATCGCCTGCTCGGACAACCCGATCCGCGCCAGCAGGGCCTCCCCCGTCTCGGCATCGGCGTCCTGATCGAGCAGCGCATCGACGGGCTGCCGCGCGACAGCGACGCCAAACCGCGCCAGACGCGCCCTGTCGGCCGCCGGGAGTCCCCTGAAGCCCGCCAACGCGAACCGCGAGCCTCCCAACCGGTACGACTGGTCCCCGTTGACGAACGCCGCCCCACCCGCCACAGGACGCAGATCCCGGCTGGGGATGCCGACCGCCCGCACAAGCTGCCGGGCTCGCGGATAGGAACGAAACATCACCTGGAAGCCCCGATCGACGGGACGTCCACGGTGCCAGACGGTCCGCGCCCGGCCCCCGGGCGACTCCCCGGCCTCGAGCACGTGCACCGAACGACCGCTCGCGACCAGGCGGTGCGCGCAGCTGAGGCCGGCGAGGCCCCCGCCGATCACCAGGCAATCAACCATGTCGCCGGGCCCCGGGACGTCACTCATGCGCCGCATCGTACCCGTCAACGACGAAAGCCGCCGGGCGCACCCAACGGCTTCGTACTACATCAATCCCGGCGGCGACCTACTCTCCCGCGAGTCTTCACTCGGAGTACCATCGGCGCAGAGAGGCTTAACGACTCTGTTCGGAATGGGAAGAGGTGTGTCCCTCTCGCTACGACCACCGGGAACCTTTGAGGTGTACATACCCTCAAGACTGCATAGCGACATTTCGGTGTGCTCAAACAAAGAAGTTCTGGTCAAGCCCTCGGCGGATTAGTACTGGTCTGCTGAACGCATTGCTGCGCTTACACATCCAGCCTATCAACCAGGTGGTCTACCTGGAGCCTTACCCCCTTAAAGGGGTGGGAGATCTCATCTCGAGGTGGGCTTCCCGCTTAGATGCTTTCAGCGGTTATCCCGTCCAGACGTAGCTAGTCAGCAGTGCCGTTGGCACGACAACTGATACACCAGAGGTCTGTTCATCCCGGTCCTCTCGTACTAGGGACGACTCCTCTCAAATCTCCAGCGCCCACCGCAGATAGGGACCGAACTGTCTCACGACGTTCTGAACCCAGCTCGCGTACCGCTTTAATGGGCGAACAGCCCAACCCTTGGGACCAACTCCAGCCCCAGGATGCGACGAGCCGACATCGAGGTGCCAAACCCTCCCGTCGATGTGGACTCTTGGGGAGGATAAGCCTGTTATCCCCGGAGTACCTTTTATCCGTTGAGCGACGGCAATTCCACTCTCTACCGCCGGATCACTAAGGCCTACTTTCGTACCTGCTCGACCTGTCAGTCTCGCAGTCAAGCTCCCTTATGCCTTTACACTCTACGCACGATTTCCAACCGTGCTGAGGGAACCTTTGCGCGCCTCCGTTACAATTTGGGAGGCGACCGCCCCAGTCAAACTGCCCACCTGACACTGTCCGAGAGCCGGATCACGGTCTCCCGTTAGAAGCTCAGAACACCCAGGGTGGTATCCCAAGGGTGGCTCCACGGCAGCTGACGCCACCGTCTCACAGCCTCCCACCTATCCTGGACAGGATGTCCCAAACACCAATATCAAGCTGCAGTAAAGGTTCACGGGGTCTTTCCGTCTTGCGGCGGGTAATCGGCATCTTCACCGATACTACAATTTCACCGAGTCCTTCGTTGAGACAGCGCCCAACTCGTTACGCCATTCGTGCAGGTCGGAACTTACCCGACAAGGAATTTCGCTACCTTAGGACCGTTATAGTTACGGCCGCCGTTTACCGGGGCTTGGTTTCAAAGCTTCGCCTCAAGGGCTAACCTCTCCACTTGACCTTCCGGCACCGGGCAGGCGTCAGCCCCTATACGTCGTCTTACGACTTCGCAGAGACCTGTGTTTTTGGTAAACAGTCGGTTGGGCCAATTCTCTGCGGCCCCCTCGAGCTCCTGGCGCGAAGCCGATCACTCTACCGGGGCGTCCCTTCTCCCGAAGTTACGGGACAATTTTGCCGAGTTCCTTAACGAAGGTTCTCTCGATCACCTCGGTATGCTCTACCTGCCCACCTGTGTCGGTTTTGGTACGGGCGCGTTCCCACTCCCTAGAGGCTTTTCTCGGAGGCATGGGCTCGACGACTTGCCACCTTACGGTGACCGACATCCCCTCTCGGAGTATATGAACCCCGGATTTTCCTAGGGTTCCTCCTACCGGGTTGTCCGTGGACTACCAGCGCCACGGTTCGCCTACCCTTCCCCGTCCCCCCATCGGTAATAGCGCGGAAGACGCGGTACAGGAATATCAACCTGTTATCCATCGCCTACGCCTGTCGGCCTCGGCTTAGGTCCCGACTAACCCTGAGCAGATTAACTTTACTCAGGAAACCTTGGGCATCCGGTGGAGGAGTTTCTCACTCCTCTTTCGTTACTTATGCCTGCATTCTCACTTCTCCGCGCTCCACGGGAGCTTGCCGCTGCCGCTTCACTGCACGAAGAACGCTCTCCTACCGCTCCGTCAAAGACGAAGCCCACAGCTTCGGGGGCTGGCTTGAGCCCCGTTACATTATCCGCGCACGAGCACTTGACCAGTGAGCTATTACGCACTCCTTAGACGAATGGCTGCCTCTAAGCCAACATCCTGGTTGTCTATGCACTCGCACAACGTTTTCCACTTAGCCAGCGCTTAGGGCCCTTAGCTGGTGGTCTGGGCTGTTTCCCTCTCGACTACGAAGCTTATCCCCCGCAGTCTGACTCCCCTGCTCTAGAGTCGTGGCATTCAGAGTTTATCTGACTTCGGTAACCTGGTAGGGCCCCTAGGCCAAACAGTGCTTTACAACCACGACTGAACGCAGGAGGCTATACCAAAATATATTTCGGAGAGAACCAGATATCACCGAGTTTGATTAGCCTTTCACTCCGATCCACAGGTCATCCCCGCCGTTTTCAACCGACGTGGGTTCGGTCCTCCACGAGGTCTTACCCCCGCTTCAACCTGCCCATGGATAGATCACTCGGTTTCGGGTCTACCGCGTCCGACTATGTCGCCCTATTCAGACTCGCTTTCGCTACGGCTCCGATTACTTAACCTTGCCGGACACGAGTAACTCGCAGGCTCGTTATGCAAAAAGCACGCAGTCACCGACCGAAGTCGGCTCCTACCGCTTGTAGGCACGCGGTTTCAGGTACTATTTCACTCCCCTCCCGGGGTACTTTTCACCTTTCCCTCACGGTACTAGTTCGCTATCGGTCGTCAGAGAGTACTTAGCCTTACGGGGTGGTCCCCGTGGATTCGATCCGGGTTTCCCGTGCCCGGACCTACTCAGGTGGTGACGAGGGAGAGCATGAGCTTTCGCCTACGGGGCTCTTACCCTTTGTAGCCAGCCGTTCCAAGCTGCTCGGCTAGCCCATGCTTTTGTAACTCCCCGACCGGCCTGTGGCTCCGGTCATGTCACTCCTACAACCCCAGTTCGAGCTAAGCCCACAGGCATGGCACTCGTCTGGTTTGGGCTGATCCCTTTTCGCTCGCCACTACTCAGGGAGTCGATGTTTCTTTCCTTTCCTCCGGCTACTGAGATGTGTCACTTCGCCGGCTTGCCTTCCACCGCCCTATGTGTTCAGGCGGGGATACGCGCGCATTACCACGCGTGGGTTCCCCCATTCGGAAATCCGCGGGTCAAAGGCTGTTCAGCGCCTCACCGCGGCTTATCGCAGCCGTCCACGTCCTTCATCGGCTTCTGACGCCAAGGCATCCACCGCGTGCCCTTAATATCTTGACCAGATATCAAATAGAGCACACCTACTGTCGCTATGCAGTTTTCAAGGTACGCGGACGCCCCACACACCTGGCGGTGAGGGGACGACCTCGAAGAGAGAACCCCACCCGGCCGCTTACCGCACCGGGCGATGATCCCTCAAGACTGAACAGCATTGCCGGCCGGACTCGCGACCCGTGCGTT
>CAVYRL010000008.1:247500-676811 GCA_963771025.1 uncultured Thermoleophilia bacterium
CGGGCCGTGGAAACGATCGGCGATCAGGGCGGCCAGGCGGCGCTTGTCCTCGCCCGGGTGGCCGGTCGGCGGCGGCGCGTCGGGCGCCAGCAGGCGGTACCACTCGGCGAGCACGTCGTCGGGGATGCGCATCGTGCGTCCGAACTGCTCCTCGGGTGCCTCCGCGACACCGATGTGGTTGCCGAGGGACTTGCTCATCTTCTGGACTCCGTCGAGCCCCGGAAGGATCGGCATGGTCATCACGACCTGGCTCGGCCGGCCGAAGGCGGCCTGGATGTCGCGCCCGAGCATGAGGTTGAAGAGCTGGTCCGTGCCGCCGAGCTCGACGTCGGCCTCCACCTTGACCGAGTCGTACGCCTGCATCAGCGGATAGAGCAGCTCGAGCACCGAGACCGGGCGATCCGCGCCCATGCGCTCGGCGAAGTCGTTGCGGCGGAGCAGTTGGTTGACGGTCGCCGAGCCGGCGAGCCGGAACAGCTCCTCCATGCCCATCTGGGCGAACCACTCCCCATTGGGGCGGATCTCCGTGCGGTCGGGGTCGAGGATGCGGAAGGCCTGATCGCGATACGACGCGGCGTTGGCCTCGATCTGATCCTCGTCGAGCATCGGGCGGGTCGAGGTGCGGCCGGAGGGGTCGCCCACCCGCGCCGTCCAGTCGCCGATGATGAGCACCGCGAGATGGCCCGCGTCCTGGAACTCCCTCAGCTTTCCGAGCACCACCGCGTGGCCGAGGTGGATGTCGGGGGCGGTGGGATCGACCCCGAGCTTGACGCGGAGCGGCCGGCCTTGGGCCAGCTTGGCCGCGAGCTCGCCCGGGGGCAGGCAATCGACGGAGCGCGCCGCGAGGGCATCGGCCGCCGCGCTCACGCGCGCGGGAAGGGCTTGGAGAGATGGGGCGAACCGGCGAGCCCGAAGCGCCACGGCAGGTCCGTCGCGACGGAGATGCCGATCCGGGGGCCGGCCACGATCTCCACGTCATGCCGGCGGGCGTAGACCGCGACGCGGGCGCCGATGTCGGTGGCCGAGGTGTCGTTGAGGTCGCGATCCATGCCGAGCGCCTGCGTGAGCCGGCCGGGGCCCGCGCACAGGAGCCGGTCGGGCAGTGCGCCCCGCCGGGCGCGCATGGCGGCGAGGCGGTGCTCCGGGGCGATGGCCCGCAGCAGAACCGCGGCCCCCTCGCCCTCGGGCTCGCACACCAGGTTGGCGCACCAGTGGAGGCCGTAGATGCAGTAGACGTAGACCCGCCCCGGGGGGCCGAACATGACCGCGGCCCTCCCGACGGGGCCCCGGAAGCTGTGAGAGGCGGGGTCGTCCTGCTGGTAGCGCTCGGTCTCGACGATGGTTCCGCCGACCCCGTCGACCAGCAGCGTGCAGCCGATCAGGTCGGGGGCCACCTGCGCGACGGAGCGCGCGAAGAAGGCCTCGTCCAGGCGACGCCCCAGGCGAGGCGCGGATGTGAGCGCGGTGCTCACCAGGCCGCGATCCGTTCGCGTGCGACGGCCAACTGCGTGATGACCGCCGCGCGGGCGGTCCCGCCCGGAGCCGCCTTGGCCTCGACCGAGGCCTCGGCCGTGAGGACGGGCACCTCGACGCCCTCGATACCGGCCTCGACGAGGTCCGCCGGCGTGGCGTCCTCGAGTCCGAGCCCGCGGTCGTCGAGGGCGCGGACCAGTCGCCCGACCGCCTCGTGCGCCCGGCGGAAGGGCCAGCCCTGGCCCACCAGATGGTCGGCGAGGTCGGTCGCCGCCAGGAAACCGCCCGTCACCGCGGCCTCCATGCGATCGGCACGGAAGCGGGCGGTCGCGATCATCCCCGCGAGGGCCGGAAGGAGCAGATCGACCGTGTCGATGGCGTCGAACAGGTACTCCTTGTCCTCCTGAAGATCCTTGTTGTACGCGAGCGGCAGACCGGACATGACGCCGAGCAGGCCTCCGAGGTCCGCCTGCAGGCGGGGCGCCTTGGCCCGGGCCAGCTCGGCCGCGTCGGGGTTCTTCTTCTGCGGCAGCATCGAGGAGCCGGACGTGAAGGCGTCGTCGAGCGCCACGAAGCCGGTCTCGTCCCCGGCCCAGGTGACGATCTCCGCGCCGAGGCGCGACAGGTGCACTCCAAGCTGGGCGGCGAAGTGCAGGTAGTCGATGAGCGCGTCGCGGCTGCCCACCGCGTCGAGGCTGTTGGGGCTGGGGCGCAGAAAGCCGAGATCGGCCGCCGTGCGCTCGCGATCGATGGGGAATCCGACTCCCGAGAGCGCCCCGGAACCCAGCGGGCACTCGGCAGACGCGGCGTCGATCGCCTGCCCGAGACGCGTGCGGTCCCTGTCCAGCATCCACACGTACGCCAGCAGGTGATGGGCGAGTCGCACCGGCTGGGCGCGCTGGCTGTGGGTGTACCCGGGGAGCAGCGTGTCGAGGTGCGCCTCGGCCTGCGCCAGCAGCGCCTCGGCCAGCGCCCGGAGGCCCTCGACCTGCGCCGTCGCGTGGGCGCGCAGATGCAGCAACGTATCGGTGATCACCTGGTCGTTGCGGCTGCGCCCGGTGTGCAGCCGGCGCCCGGCGTCGCCCACCAGCTCGGTCAGCCGGCGCTCGACGGCGGTGTGGATGTCCTCATCCGCCTCACGAAAGACGAACTCCCCCGAGGCCAGCTCCTCACCGACCTGCACGAGGCCGCTGTCGATGGCCGCGGCATCCTCGGCCGAGATGATGCCCTGAGCCCCGAGCATGCGGGCGTGAGCCCGCGAGGCCATAACGTCCTCCGGCCAGAGGCGCTTGTCCACGGACAGCGACGCGTTGAGCCGGTCGAAGGCGTCCGCCGGCCCCGCGCCGAAACGACCACCCCACAGGCGAATCTCCTCGCTCATCGCCCGAGGACGGTGGCCAGCGCGCCGCAGACGCGGTCGACCTGGGCCTCGGTCATCTGCGGGAAGAAGGGCAGGGCGATGGTGGACGCGCTGATCGCCTCCGTGACCGGGAACTCCCCGGGTCCGTGGCCGTGGGCGTCCCGGTAGTACGGCTGGAGGTGGATGCACGGCAGATACGGCTTGGCCGAGATGCCGAGCTCGTCGAGCCCGCCGATGACCTCATCCCGGTCGAACTCCGGGTCGAGCCTCGGCGCGTAGACGAACCACGACCTCTGCTGAGCGCCCTCGTGCATGGGCGTGACACCATCGATCTCGGCGGTGCGCGCCTGGTACCAGCCGGCGACCCGCGCGCGGGCGTCGAGCATGTCGGTGAGCCGCTCCAGCTGGGCGACGCCGATCGCGCTGTGGACGTCGGAGAGTCGGTAGTTGAAGCCGAGCCGGGAATGCACAAGCCAGGCGCCGTCGTCGGAGCGGCCCTGGTTGCGCAGACTGGAGAGCACCCTGGCCAGCTCGTCGTCGTCGGTGAGCACCACGCCGCCCTCGGCGGTGGTGAGTTGCTTGTTGGCATAGAAGCCGTACACCGCCGGATGTCCGAACGTGCCGAGCTTGCGCCCATCGTAGGCGCCGTCGATCGACTGGCAGGCGTCCTCCACGCGCGCCAAGCCGTGACGCTGGGCGATCTCGATGAGCGCTGGGATCTCGGCGGGGTAGCCGAAGATGTCGACGATCAGGATCGCCTTGGTCCGAGGCGTGATGGCCGCCTCGACCGCCGCCGGGTCCATGTTGAACGTGAGCGGGTCGACCTCGGCGAAGACCGGCGTCGCGCCGGTGAACAGGATCGCGTTGGCCGAGGCCACGAACGAGAACGACGAGGTGATGACCTCGTCACCCGGCCCGAGGCCGAGCGCGTGCAGGCACAGGTGCAGCCCGGCGGTGCCGCTCGAGACCGCGACGGCGTGCTTGACTCCGATGCGCTCGGCCCAGGCGCGCTCGAAGCGGGGCACCATCGGGCCCAGCGACAGCTGCCCCGAGCGCAGCACCTCGTCGACCAGCTCGCGCTCGCGGTCTCCGATGATGGGCTTCGCGAGCGGGATGCGCTCGTCGGCGGTGCTCAACCGGCGGCCGCCGCCCGGGACCGCGCCACCCGGCGCGTCCCGTGCTCGACGCTGTCCAGCAGCGCCTCCCACGAGGCCTCGATGACGTTCTCGCTGACGCCGATCGCGCCCCATGTCTCGTGGCCGTCGCTGGAGTCGATGAGCACGCGCGTCACCGCGCCGGTGCCCTTGGTCTCGTCCAGGATCCGGACCTTGAAGTTGACCAGCGCGATGTCGCTGAGCTCGGGTACACGCGTGCCGAGCGCAAGCCGCAGCGCGGCGTCGAGCGCGTTGACCGGGCCGTTGCCCTCGGCGGTGGCGACCAGACGCTCGCCGTCGTGGAGGATCTTGAGCGTCGCCTCGGTCTCGACCAGCCCGTCGGCCCGCTTCTCGGTGATCACGCGGAAGCTCTCGAGCGTGAACAGAGGCTCGTAGACCCCGATTTCGCGCTCGATGAGCAACTCGAACGAGCCGTCGGCCACCTCGAAGTGGTAGCCCTCGTGCTCGAGCTGCTTGAGCCGCGCGAGGATGCCCGCGATGCGCTCGGGGTCGTTCTCGACATCGATGCCGAGCTCGCGCGCCTTGGCCACGATGGTGCCGCGGCCGGACAGCTCGGAGACCAGGACGCGCCGGTCGTTGCCGACACTCAGCGGATCGACGTGCTCGTAGCTGCGCGAGTCGGCGTTCATCCCCTGCTGGTGCATCCCGCCCTTGTGCGCGAAGGCGTTGCGCCCGACGTACGGGGCCCACGAGTCGGGCTGCAGGTTGGCGGTCTCGGCCACGAAGTTGCTGAGCGCCGTCAGCTCCGCCAGACGCTCGGGGTCGAGGACCGGGTGGTCCATCTTGAGGGCCAGCGATGGGATGATGGAGATCAGGTTGGCGTTGCCGCACCGCTCGCCGTAGCCGTTGATGGTGCCCTGCACCATGCGTGCGCCCTCTTCGACGGCGACGAGGCTGTTGGCCACCGCGCACTCGGCGTCGTTGTGCGTGTGGATGCCGAGGGAGACGTCCGGGAGCGCGGCGCGCACGGCGCGCATCGTCGCCGCGACCCGGGTCGGGAGCGTCGCGCCGTTGGTGTCGCACGGGGTGATCCAGGCGGCGCCGCCGGCCTCGGCGGCGCGCAGGCACTCGACCGCGTACTCGGGGTGGGCCTGGAACGCGTCGAAGAAGTGCTCGGCGTCATACACGACCTCCTTGCCCTGGCGCACGAGGAACGAGACCGACTGCTCGATCATCCGCAGGTTCTCCTCGCGGCTGACGCGGGTCACCTTCTCGATGTGCAGATCCCATGTCTTGCCGACGACGGTGATCACCGGGGCGAAGCTCTCGGCGAGCCCGCGCATCGCCGGGTCCTCCTCGGCCGGGGTGTTGCGCCGGCGGGTCATGCCGAAGGCGGCGAGCCGGGTGGCGCCGAGGTCCTCACGCTCGAGGAGTCGGAACAGTTCACCGTACTTGGGGTTGCTGGCCGGGAAGCCGGCCTCCAGGTATTCGACGCCGAACTCGGCCAGGCGCACGGCGACGGCGAGCTGCTCGCCCACCGACAGGCTGAGCCCCTCGCGCTGCATGCCGTCGCGCAGCGTGGTGTCGTAGATGACGACGCGGTCGCTCATGGGGTCACGGGGAGAGCGTCGGTGCGGCGGCGCCGACGTAGTCCAGCCAATCGGCGGAGAACGGATCGCGCCCCTCCGTGGCAGCGAAGAACCGCTCCTGGAGGCGCTTCGTGATGGGTCCGGGCTCGCCGAGCGCGTGGTCGTCGATCTCGTTGATCGGGCACACCTCCGCGGCGGTGCCGGTGATGAACACCTCGTCGGCGGTGTACAGCTCGCCGCGGGCCACCTCGCGCTCGAGCACCGGGATACCCTCGTCCTGCGCCAGCGTGATTATGCTGGCGCGGGTGATCCCCTCGAGGATCGAGGCCTGCACGGGGGGCGTGAGGAGCACGCCGTCGCGGACGAGAAACAGGTTCTCGCCCGAGCCGTCGGCCACGTAGCCGGCCTCATTGAGGAGCAGGGCCTCCTGGTAGCCCGCCTTGTGCGACTCGATCTTCGCGAGAATCGAGTTGAGGTACTGGCCGCCGGCCTTGGCCGTGGCCGGGATGGTGGTGGAGCCGATGCGGCGCCAGCTGGAGATCTTGGCGCGGATGCCCGTGCGCAGCCCGTCCTCGCCGAGGTAGGCGCCCCAGCGCCATGCGGCGATGGCGACGTCGACCGGCGCCTCCAACGGGAAGAGGCCCATGGTGCCGTAGCCGCGCAGGGCGATCGGTCGGATGTAGCAGCCGCCGAGATCGTTGGAGGCGATCACCTGGTGAACCGCGAGGCGCAGCTCCTCGCGCGAGTACGGCAGCGGCATGTGGTACATCGCCGCCGAGTTCTCGAGTCGCTTGAGGTGGTCGTCCAGGCGGAATACCGCCGTGCCCTTGTCCGCGTCGTACGAGCGGATGCCCTCGAACACCGTGGTGCCGTAGTGGAGCCCGTGCGAGAGCACGTGCACCTGGGCGTCGGGCCAATCGACGAGCCCGCCGTTCATCCAGATCTTCTCGGCTTCCTGCATGTTCACGGTTCCTTTGCGACGAAGGCCCGCGCCGGGCCGGACGAGGGGACAGGTTACCGGGCCGGTCCAGCGGGCGGCAGCACCGGACGGGGGCGATCGCCCCCGGGCCCGTGCCCGCGGCGGTACACCATGATCGTGCGCCGGAACGTGATCACCACGACGCCGTCCTGGTTCGATCCCGTCGTCCGCACCGTGACGATGCCCACCTCGGGCCGCGAGCGCGACTCCCGGAGCTCCAGCACCTCGCTCTCGGAGTAGATCGTGTCGCCCTCGTACACCGGCGCCGGCAGCCGCACCTCGTCCCAGCCGAGGTTGGCCATCACGTTCTGCGACACGTCGGCCACGCTCTGGCCGGTGACCAGCGCCAGGGTGAACGTGGAGTCAACCAGCGGGCGCCCGAACTCCGTGCCCGCGGCGTAGTGGCGGTCGAAATGGATCGGGGCGGTGTTCTGCGTGAGCAGCGTGAACCACGAGTTGTCAACGTCCAGCACGGTGCGGCCCAGGCGATGGACGTAGACGTCGCCCACGGCGAAGTCCTCGAAATAGCGCCCCTCCCAGCCCGGGACCTCGGCCATCAGCTCGCCAGTGAGGCAAGGATCAGGTCGCCCACCTGACGCGTGCCGAGGTCGCCGCCGATGTCGCGCGTGCGGTGGCCCTGGCCGAGCACGGTCTCGACGGCCGCGTCGATGCGGTCGGCGGCCTCGGGACTGTCGAGCGAGTAGCGCAGCATGAGGGCCGCCGACAGCAGGGTGGCGATGGGATTGGCAATGCCCTGGCCGGCGATGTCGGGCGCCGATCCGTGCACCGGCTCGTACAGGCCGAGCGTGCCCGGCCCGAGGCTCGCCGAGGGCAGCATCCCGATGGAGCCGGTGATCATGGCGGCCTCGTCCGAGAGGATGTCGCCGAACAGGTTCTCGGTGACGATCACGTCGAAGTCGGACGGGCGGCTGACCAACTGCATCGCCGCGTTGTCCACCAGCATGTGCTCGAGTTCGATGTCCGGATGCCCCGCCGCGGTCTCGATCACCTGCTCGCGCCAGAGGCGAGAGGTCTCGAGCACGTTGGCCTTGTCCACCGAGGTGACCTTCCCGCGGCGGCCCGCGGCGGCCCGGAAACCCCACTCGGCCAGACGGGCCACCTCGGCCCTGGTGTAGACGCAGGTGTCGAAGGCGCGGTCGGCCTCGCGCCCTCGCTCGCCGAAGTACAGGCCCCCGGTGAGCTCGCGCACCACCAGCAGATCGGTCCCCTCGATGCGCTCGCGGCGCAGGGGACTGGCATCGTAGAGCGCCGGAAACGGGCGCACGGGGCGCAGGTTGGCGTAGAGGCCGAGGCCGGAGCGCATGCCGAGGAGCCCCTGCTCGGGGCGCGGCTTGTCGGGGTCGGTGGTGTCCCATTTGGGCCCCCCGACGGCGCCGAGCAGCACGGCGTCGGAGCCCGCGCACGCCTCGAGGACCTCATCGGTGAGCGCGGTGCCGTGGGCATCGATCGAGATGCCGCCCATCAGGTGCTCGTGCCAGCCGATGGTGAGGTCGTGATCCGGAGCGATCGCGTCGATCACGCGGACCGCCTCCGCGACGACCTCCGGCCCGATCCCATCACCCGGCAGCAGCGCTACAGACACCTCCGGCACACCGACCCCCCCGATGGACGACGAACCCGGGCAGGGTATCCGAGCCCGGCTTCGCGGGGACCCGGGCGTTTGACCAGACCCGGCGCGGGTAGCGTCCAGGCATGAGCGACTACACGCACCTGAACCTGCGCGGCGATGTCGTGGACATGGCCGCGAAACAGGGCATGGACGGCGTCGAGGGCCACTTCGCGACGAAGGATCTGCAGCTGGAGGACGCCGGCCTCAGCTTCCAGCGACTCGACCCCGGCGTGCGCCAGCAGTTCGGCCACCGCCACACCTCCCAGGAGGAGGTCTACGTCGTCGTGGAGGGCTCTGGCAGGGTGAAGCTGGACGACGAGATCGTGAACCTCAGCGTCTGGGACGCCATCCGGGTCCCCGGGCCCACTTGGCGCTGCTTCGAGGCTGGCGACGACGGCATGTCCTTCGTCGCGGTGGGAGCCCCCCAGATGAAGGATCTCCAGAAGGAATCCGAGATGGAACCGGGCTGGTGGAAGGACTGAGTCTCTGAACTCGGAGCCTTTCCGAGCCCGGGGTGGACTTTGAGCGTTTGCGTCGCGGTGCGGAGAGGACTGGTGATGTGCGCCGTGGGGCATGTGCATTCGGCGCGTATGGCCTTTCGGCCGACGGGCCTTGCACAGCCGGCCGCGGGCCGGCTGGCCCCCAGGGGCGATGGGGCTACCCGGAAGGAAGGCCTGGCTCCGAGGTCGCCCGCCTCCGGCGGGCCACCGATCGCCAATCCGCCCGGCCAGGGCGGATTGGCCGCGTCCATGCCGGCCCGCAAGAGGCCGGCTTCGACGCGTGAGGGACAAGCGCGGCGACAGAGGAACATGAACTCAAAGGAGGCGTTCCGAACTCGGAAACCTCAGAGCTCCGAACGCCCTGAGCTCTGAGGGGTTTCCCGGGCTATCTGAAAGGAGTCGTCACCGGTCCGTTCCGCTCGCGCCCTTCCTCGTACTTCGAGATCTCCTCCTCCTGAAGCAACGAGAGAGCGATGTCGTCCCAGCCGTTCAGCAGTCGCTGTTTGATGCCGGGCTCGATGGCGAAGGGGATCTCGTGGCCCTCCGAGGTCTCGACCAGCTGGAGCTCGAGATCCACCGAGGCCGTGATGCCGGGGGTGGCGATCGCCAGGTGGATGAGATCGTGGACCTCATCCTCGGGCAGTGTCACCGGCAGCAGCCCGATCTTGGTGCAGTTTGTGCGGAAGATGTCCGCGAAGCTCGGCGCGATGACGGTGCGGAAGCCGTGGTCCTGGAGGGCCCAGGGCGCGTGCTCGCGCGATGAGCCGCAGCCGAAATTGCGCCCTGCCACCAGGATCGGCGAGCCGGCGTACTCGGGGCGATCGAGGGGGAAGCCCTCCTCGCCCCGCCAGTCCCAGAAGAGGAACTCGCCGAAGCCCGTGCGCTCGATGCGCTTGAGGAACTGCTTGGGGATGATCTGGTCCGTGTCGACGTCGGCACGGTCGAGCGGGCAGACCACACCCTCGATGCGCGTCACCGGCTCCATCAGCCCACCTCCGCCAGATCGGTCTCCAGCGAGCGCACGTCCACCAGGTGGCCGGTGACGGCCGCGGCGGCGGCCATCGGCGGACTGACCAGGTGGGTGCGGCCGCCCTTGCCCTGCCGCCCCTCGAAGTTGCGGTTGCTCGTCGAGGCGCACCGCTCCCCCGGCTCGAGCACGTCGTCGTTCATGGCGAGACACATCGAGCATCCCGCGTCGCGCCACTCGAAGCCCGCCGCGCGGAAGACCTCGTCCAGGCCCTCGGCCTCGGCTTCGGCCTTCACCTGCATGGAACCGGGCACCACCATCGCCCGGACCCCGTCGGCCACCTTGCGCCCGCGGAGGACGGAGGCGGCGGCGCGCAGGTCGGGCAGGCGCCCGTTGGTGCACGAGCCGATGAACACCGCGTCGATGGCGATGTCCTCGATGGCCTCGCCGCCGCGGAGGCCCATGTAGTCGAGCGCGCGACGCACCGAGTCGGGGTCGTGGCCGTCGTCGTCCTCGGGGGTCGGAATGCGGCCCGTGATCGGGGCGACCATGCCGGGGTGCGTGCCCCAGGTGACCTGGGGGGCGAGAGAGGCGGCGTCGATGACCTCCTCGTGGTCGAAGACCGCGTCGGCGTCGCTGGTCATCGCCCGCCACTCCTCGATCGCGGCGTCGAGGTCGGCCGGCGCGCCGGGACGGCCCGCGAACCAGGCGAACGTCGTCTCGTCCGGCGCGACCATGCCGGCGCGCGCGCCCCACTCGATGGACATGTTGCACACGGTCATGCGCCCCTCCATCGAGAGCGCGCGGATCGCCGACCCTGCGTACTCGACCACGTGCCCGGCGGCACCGGAGACCCCGAGGGCGCCGATGGTGCCGAGGATCAGGTCCTTGGCGCCCACTCCGACGCCCGGCTGGCCCTCGATGTTGACGCGCATGGTGCGAGCCTTGGCCTGCGGCAGCGTCTGCGTGGCGAGCACGTGCTCGACCTCGCTGGTGCCGATGCCGAAGGCCAGCGCCCCGAAGGCCCCGTGGGTGGAGGTGTGACTGTCGCCGCAGACGATGGTCATGCCGGGCTGGGTGATCCCGAGCTCGGGACCGATGATGTGGACGATGCCCTGGCGCGCGCTGCGCAGCGAGAACAACGGGATGTCGAACTCCGCGCAGTTGCGCTCCAGCGCCTCGACCTGTGCCCGCGAGAGCGGGTCCACGATGCCGGCGGCCCGGCCGATGGTCGGCACGTTGTGATCGACCGTGGCGAGGGTCCGGTCGGGGCGGCGCACGCGCCGTCCGGCAAGCCGGAGGCCGTCGAACGCCTGGGGCGAGGTCACCTCGTGCACCAGGTGCAGGTCCACGTAGAGCAGGGCCTGCTGGCCGCGGGCCTCGGGCACGACCTCGTGGGCCTCCCAGATCTTCTCGTACAGCGTCGTGCCCATCTCACACACCCCCCGCCGCGACGCGCTCGCCGTGCTCGGCGTGGCGGCTTGCGTTGACTGCCCTCACATAGGCGATGGCGCTCGCCTCCATCACATCCGTGGACACCGACTGCCCGGCGAACCGCCGGCCTCCGATCTCGCACACCACGCGCGCCTCGCCCAGCGCGTCCTTGCCGCTCGTGACCGACGTGACGTGGTACTCGAGCAGGATGCCCGACGTGCCCACGGCCGCGTCGATCGCCTTCATCACCGCGTCCACCGGCCCGTCGCCGACGGCCTCGGCCTCGTGGACACCCCCTTCGGGGTCGCTCACGGACACCGTGGCGCGCGGCTCGTCGCCGATGCCCCCGGAGAATCGCAGACCGTCGAGCCGGTAGCCCTCCCCCGAGCCCTCGACGCGCATCTCGTCCGAGACGATCGCCTCGAGGTCGGACGCGGAGATGCGCCCCTTGCGGTCGGCGACGTCCTTGAAGCGGGCGAACGCCTGGTCCAGCTCGCCGCGGTCCAGCTCGTAGCCCAGCTCCTCCAGGGCATTGCGCAGCGCGTGGCGGCCGGAGTGCTTGCCCAGCACGATCTCGCTCTGCGTGAGCCCCACCGAGGCGACGTCCATGATCTCGTAGGTCAGCGGGTTGCTCAGCATCCCGTGCTGGTGGATGCCGGCCTCATGCGCGAAGGCGTTGCGGCCCACGATCGCCTTGTTGGGCTGCACCGGGTAACCGACCATCCGGCTCACCAGCCGGCTGGTGCGGGTGATCTCGGGAGTCACGACGCCCGACCACAGGCCGCCGAGCGCGTCGGCGCGAGTGCGGAGGATCATCGCGACCTCCTCCAGGCTGGCGTTGCCCGCGCGCTCACCGATGCCGTTGATGCACCCCTCCACCTGACGGGCGCCCACCTGGACGCCGGCCAGCGAGTTGGCGACCGCCAGGCCGAGGTCGTTGTGGCAGTGCACCGAGACGATCGCGTCCCGCAGCTGCGGCAGCCGCTCGTAGAGCTCGAGCAGGAAGCCCTGGAACTCGGTGGGCATCGTGTACCCGACCGTGTCCGGGATGTTGATGGTGGTCGCGCCCTCCTCAAGCGCCGCCGCGATCACCTCGGCCACGAAGCCGCGATCCGATCGCGTGGCGTCCTCGCACGAGAACTCGACGTCCTCCACCAGGCTGCGCGCCAGACGCACGGCACCCACCGTGGCCGCAAGCACCTGGTCGCGCTCCATCCTCAGCTTGTACTGCATGTGGATGTCGCTCGTGGCGATGAACGTGTGGATGCGGGGGCGCTCGGCGGCGCGCACGGCGTCGCCGGCCACGCTCACATCCTTCTCGTTCGCGCGCGAGAGGGCCGCCACGATCACACCCGAGACCTCCTGGGCCACCGCGCTCGTGGCCTCGAAGTCGCCGGGCGACGAGATCGGGAAGCCCGCCTCGATGACGTCCACCCCGAGGCGCGCGAGCTGCAGACCGATCTCGACCTTTTCGCGTGTGTTGAGGTGGATGCCGGGCGATTGCTCGCCGTCGCGCAGCGTGGTGTCGAAGATGGTGACCCGCTTGGCGGGGTCCTGACGGGTCTCTGCCTGCTCGTCTGCGGTCACGACTAGATGCTCCTCGCGAGTGGGGCTTCGGGGCGATCGGGCCCGGCACATCCGGGCGTGGGTGTCGGCAAGCTCCCCCTACCGGGGGAGGAGCCCACGAAGCGCCAGGAGGTCGCGCGGAGACAGAGTGGTGTGCGCGGCGACCAAGAGCATGAGGCCGAGGATACAAGCGCGCCCCATGCCGGGCAAACCGGGCGCCGCGTTGACGGCGGCGGGGGCATGGACGAGAGTCGGTGCCGTGGGCCGGATCTCATCCCGCCACCGCATCACGGCCCTCGCGGCCGCCGCCGTCGCGACGGGGCTGGCTGCGCCGGCAAGCGGCATGGGCGCCCTCACGGCGACCGGCGTCACGCTGGCCGGACGCCCGGCCTACGAGCAGGTGGTCGTGACGTTCGGCGGCGGAACGCTCTCGGGCCTGGAGCGCCAGGTCAACGCCCTGGATCCCGACCCCGGCGACGGCCGCGCCGTGGTGCGGGTGAACGGCCGGGGCATCACCGCGGCCCCGACCTCGGCGGCGAGGGCCGGCGCGCGCGCTCGACTCGCCCGGCGCCCGGGCAACATACTGGTGCTGTTGGATGCGCCATCCCGGCGGTTCTCGTTCGTCTCGTACGGGGTCGACGGCTCCCGTCGCCACCTGGTCATCCGCCTCTGGCGCGCCACGGTGTCGCCCGCGGCGCGCATCCTCGACGACGGCTGCCTGCGTCTCACCCGATGGAGCGGCCGGATCGGCGCAACGGTGAAGGGCCTCGAGCGGACGCCGCTCTTCGAGCACTCGCTGGTGGTGTCGCTGCGCCAGGCCGACGGCGGTCCGGACACCCTGTTCGAGAGGCCCGTCACCGCCGCGGGGGGAACCCTCCGACCCGACGTCTCCGGCTATTCACGACCGGGGCATTGGGACGTGAAGCTCAACTTCTCGCTTGCGCCGTCCCTCGAGGCCGGGCCGGCCCTACCGGCGATGCTGCAGGCGTGGTCCGCCTCGGCGAAGGACGGCTCGCTGGAGTGCCTGGTCCAGACGCCGGTGGTCATCCGGCCCTAGGAGGCCCCTCTCGGAGCGACTAGTGGACGTCCAGGTTGGCGAACCAGACGTGCTCGAAGCCGTCAACCCGCGCGAGCTCGTCGGCCGCCTCCCTGGGCACCGGCGAGTCCACCGTCACGGCCATCACGGCGCCACCCTCGCTGCGCGAACGTGAGACGGCCATCGAGGCGATGTTGACGTGGGCCTTGCCCAGGATGGTGCCGACGCGGCCGATCTGTCCCGGGACGTCCAGGTTGCGGATGATCCCGAGGTGCTGGGCCAGCTCGATGTCGATGTCCTCGCCGAACACCTCGACCAGCCGCGGGCGTGATGTGGTGCCCGTCGTGGTCCCGCCGGCGCTGACCCCGCCGGCGGCCGTGAGCGTGAGGCGGTTGGTGTAGTCGCGCGTCCGCGGAGTGGTGGTCTCGGTCCACTGGATGCCGCGCTCGGCCGCGAGGGAGGGCGCGTTGACCACGTTGACCGGCTCCTCCACGTGGCCGTCGAGGATCCCGGCAAGCACGGCCGAGGTCAGGAGGCGGGTGTCCAGGTTGGCGAGCTCGCCCTCGTAGGCGATCTGCACGGGTGACGGTCCGCCGCCGCTCAGCACCGTGATCAGCTGGCCGAGTTGGCGCGCGAGGGGCACGAACGGGCCGAGCACCGCCAGGGCCTCGGGACCGACGGACGGGATGTTGACCGCGGAGGTGACGACACCACCGGTGAGGGCCGCCGCGACCTGCTCGGCCACCACGACGCCGGCGCGATCCTGGGCCTCCTCGGTCGAGGCGCCCAGGTGCGGCGTGACGACCACGCCGGGAAGCCCGAACAGCGGGCTCTCCGTGGTCGGCTCCTGCGGGAAGACGTCGATGGCCGCCCCGCCGAGGTGACCGGAGGTGAGGGCCTCGACGAGGGCGTCCGTGTCGACCACGTCGCCGCGCGCCGCGTTGATCAGGCGCGCCCCCTTCTTCATGGCGGCGAACGCAGCGGTGCCCACGAACCCGCGGGTCTCGGGCGTGGAGGCCAGGTGCAGCGTGATGAAGTCGCTGACCGCGTAGAGGTCCTCGGGCGTGTCGGCCTTCTCCACCCCGAGCTCGCGGTAGCGCCCCTCGGCCACCAGGGGGTCGTAGGCGACGACGTTCATGCCGAGGCCCTTGGCGCGCTCGGCCACCATCTGCCCGATGCGTCCGAACCCGACGACGCCGAGCGTCTTGCCGGTGACCTCGATGCCGCCGAACTTGGAGCGCTCCCACTTTCCCTGCACCAGGCTCGCGTGGGCCTGGGGTATGTTGCGCGCCTGTGACACGAGCAGCGCGATCGCGTGCTCGGCCGCGGAGAGCGAGTTGGAGCCCGCCGCGTTGCAGACCACGATTCCGCGACGTGTCGCGGCCGCGACGTCCACGTTGTCGACGCCGGTGCCGGCCCGGCCGACGACCTTGAGCCGGTCGGCGCGGGCGATCAGGTCGGCGGTCACCTTGGTCGCGCTGCGGACGACGATCGCGTCGTACGCGGAGATGCGGTCGGCGATCTCGTCCTTGGTCCAGTCCAGACCGAGGTCGACGGTGAAGAGCCCGGACAGGTGGGCGACGCCCGCGTCGGCGATCTTCTCGCATATGAGGACCCGCAGATCGGCCCGCGCGAGGGTGGCGGTGGGGGTCAGCTCAGAACTCCGTGTCGATCCAGGACATCATCCCGCGGAGCCGCTTGCCGACCTCTTCGATCGGGTGCGCGGCGTCGCGGCGGGCGATGGCGTTGAACTGCGGGCGGCCGACCTGGTTCTCGGTGAGCCACTCCTTGGCGAACTGCCCGTTCTGGATCTCGGCGAGGATCTTCTTCATCTCCGCGCGGGTCTCGTCGGTGATGATCCGCCGGCCGCGCGTGAGGTCGCCGTACTCGGCCGTGTTGGAGATCGAGTACCGCATGCCGCTGATGCCCTTCTCATAGATCAGGTCCACGATCAGCTTCAGCTCGTGCAGGCATTCGAAGTACGCGAGCTCGGGGTTGTAGCCCGCCTCGGTGAGCGTGTCGAAGCCCGCTCGGACCAGCTCGCTGAGCCCGCCGCAGAGCACCACCTGCTCGCCGAACAGGTCGGTCTCGGTCTCGTCTCCGAAGGTGGTCTCGATGACGCCGGCGCGCGTGCAGCCGATGCCCTTGGCATAGGCGAGAGCGGTGGCCCTGGCGTTGCCCGACGCGTCCTGGGCCACCGCCACGAGGCCCGGCGTGCCAGCCCCTTCGGCGAAGGTGCGGCGCACCAGGTGACCCGGGCCCTTGGGGGCGCACATGATCACATCGACGCCCTTCGGCGGCACGATCTGGCCGAAGTGGATCGCGAAGCCGTGGGCGAACAGGAGCGTGTCGCCGTCCTTCAGGCCCGGGGCGATGTCCGAGACGAACAAGGCCGCCTGCGTCTCGTCCGGCGCGAGGATCATCACCAGGTCGCCCTTCGCGGCGGCCTCTGCCGGCGAGAGCACCTCGAGGCCCTCCTCACGGGCCGCCGCCACGGACGCCGACGACGGTCGCAGCCCCACGACCACGGACACGCCGGAGTCGCGGAGGTTGAGGGCGTGGGCGTGGCCCTGGCTGCCGTACCCGATGACCGCGACGGTCGTGCCCGTCAGAAGGTCGAGGTCGGCGTCGTCGTCGTAGAACATCGGCACGGTGTGCGCTCCGGGGGCGGGGGTGTGGCGGACGCGAGCCCGGGTGGGCTCAGGTGTGGTGCGAGCCGCGCCCGAGCGCGACCACGCCGGTCTTCACGAGCTCGATCAGTCCGAACGGGCGCAGCAGCTGCTCGAAGTTGAGCAGCTCCTCGGTCTCCCCGGTCACCTGGATGGTGAGGGACTCGGGGGTGACGTCGATGATGCGGGCCTCGAAGATCTCGACCAGCTGTATGACCTCGCTGCGCGTGCGTGCATCAGCGGCCACCTTCATCAGCGCCAGCTCCCGCGAGACCATGTTCTCCGGGTCCAGATCGCGGATCTTGATCACGTTGATGAGCTTGTCGAGCTGCTTCGTGATCTGCTCGACAGGGAAGCGACTCGCATCGACCGCGATGGTCATTCGGGAACGGTCGGGATCCTCCGTCGGGCTGACCGCAAGGGAGTCGATGTTGTACCCGCGGCGGGTGAAGAGCCCGGCGACGCGGGAGAGAACTCCTGGTTTGTTCTCGACCAGGACCGACAGAGTGTGCTTCACGACCGGGCAGCATACCCGACGCGATCCGCCCGGCTGGTCACCGGGCCGTCAGCCTCTACCCTTGGTGCATGGAGGGCCGTCTGCTGCTGGTTGAGGACGACCCCCAGGTGCGGGCGATGTTGACGCGCGCCCTGGGATATGAGGGCTTTGAGATCGTGGCCGCGGGCGACGCCGCCAGCGCGATGTCCGCGTTCCGCGCGAGGCGCCCGGACCTGCTGCTGCTCGACCTGCTCCTGCCGGACGACGACGGGGTCGACGTGTGCCGCCGCCTGCGCGACGCCGGCGACCAGGTGCCGATCCTGATGCTCACCGCCCGCGACACGGTTTCGGACCGGATCGTCGGCCTGGAGGCCGGGGCCGACGACTATCTGGTGAAGCCGTTCTCGACGGCCGAGCTCGTCGCCCGGGTGCGCGCCCTCCTGCGCCGGGCCCGCGACAGCGAAACCGGACCGCGGCGGCGCTTCGAGGATCTGACCCTCGACGCGTCCACTCACGAGGTGCGCCGCGGGGCGCGCCAGCTGGAGCTGACGCGCCGCGAGTTCGACCTGCTCGCCCTGCTGCTCGACAACCCCGGCGCCGTGATGCGCCGTGAGCGCCTGTTGACCGACGCGTGGGGCTTCTCGTCGACCGTCGAGACCAACTCGGTGGACGTCTACGTGGGCTACCTGCGCCGCAAGCTGGAGGAGGGCGGCGAGCCACGCCTGATCCACACCGTCCGCGGCGTGGGCTATGTGCTGCGGCGCGAGCGGGCCGGCGAGGCCGGGCCATGAGGCTCCAGACGCGCATCGCCCTGTCGGCGGCGGCGGCCGTGCTCGCCGCCGTCGCCCTGTTCGGCGTCGGCGCGTACTACCTGATCTCGGCGCGGGCCTACGACCGGCTGGACAGCTCGCTCAACGACACGGCGACGCGGGTCGCCGCCGAGCTGGCCAACCCCGACGTGGGCGGCCGCGACTTCGCGGCGCCCCCGACCGCCGGCGATCCCGCGCAACCGACGCCCAGCGCCAGCGCCGACCCGGCCGGCACGCGCGTGCAGCTGGACCCCCTCGGCAAGACCCCGCCGAGCGGCCCGCGCACCGTGACACTCCAGGGCGAGCGCTACCGCCTGCTGGTGCGCGCCCTCCCGGCCAGCTCCGACGGCAGCAGGAGGACGGTCGCGGTGGCCCGGCCGCTGACCGACGTCGAGCAGACCCTGGACGAAGTGGCATTGGGGCTGCTGATCGCCGCCCTCGTCGCCGCACTGCTCGCCACCGGACTGGCGCTCCTGATCGTTCGCGGCGCGCTGCGGCCGCTCACCCAGGCACGCCAGGCCGCCGAGGACGTCGCCGCCAGCCAAGACCCGTCGGTGCGGGTGCCGGAGGGACGCGCGGACGAGGTCGGCGGGCTCTCGCGCGCGATCAACCGGATGCTCGGCCGCCTGGAGGACGCGCAGGGCCGGCTGAAGACCACCCTGAAGGAGCAGCAGCGTTTCGCCGCGGACGCCTCGCACGAGATGCGTACCCCGCTCACCGCGCTGCGGGGCGACATCGAGACCATGCGCGGCCACGATCTGCCCGCCGCCGAGAGGGACGCGGCGCTGTCGGACATGGCGCTGTCGGTCGACCGCATGGACCGCCTCGTCCAGGGGCTCCTCGGACTGGCACGCGTGGACGGCGACGACCGCGAGGTGGAGCGGGTCGACCTCGGCGAGATGATCGGCGAGATCGCGACCAGCGACGAGCTCGCGGACGTGACCCCGGACGTGGTCGTGAGCGGCGACCGCGCGGCCTTGCGGGGCATGCTGGTCAACCTGATCGACAACGGCCGGCACCACGGCGGGCACGTGCGCGTGGCACTGCACGCCGACGAGGCCGAGGCGATCCTCGAGGTGCGCGACGACGGCCCCGGTATCTCCGAGGCCGACCGCGATCGCATCTTCGACCGTTTCTACCGAGCTCCGGAGCGGCGCGGGTCGCCGGGCGCGGGCCTCGGCCTGCCGATCGCCCGGGCCACGGCCGAGCGCTGGGGCGGGACCCTCCGGCTCATCCCGTCCGTGGCGGGGGTACGGTTCGAGGTGCGGCTCCCGCGGTCGCCCTGACAACCTGTCGCTCGGCCTGATCGGCCAGCTCAGACGCGCGCGTCGACTCCCCCACCGACGCGTACCAGAGGGCCGATTCGAGGGCGACCAGGGGGCGCCAGGCGGCCACCCGCGGCGCGATCTCCGGATCGCCGTAGCCCTCGAGCAGGGCGCCGAGCGCGACATCGCCCATCGCGTCCATCTCGGCCGCGTAGGCCAGCTCGAACGCGGGGTCTCCCAGGTGCGAGTACTCCCAGTCGACCAGGGTCGGGGCGTCGCCGTCCCACACGATGTTGCCTCCCCACAGATCACCGTGGAGCCGGCGGAAGGCGCGAGGCCGCGCGGGATCGCGATCGACCGTGGCCGCGACGACGCGCTCGACAAGATCCGTCCGCGGCCCGGCCACCGCGAGCAACGCCGCCGCGCGGCGCGCGCGGTAGCCGGCCAGGGTGGGAGAGGTCTCGTCCCAGGCCGGAATGGCCCCGCGATCGGAGTGCTCGTGCTCGTGGACCCGTCGCACCAGAGATCCCAGGCGCCGCAGGGGGGCGGCATCGAGATCGGCGAGCCGACGGGTGCCTCCCGGCAGGCGCGGGGTCACCAGCACTCCCTGCCCGGCCGCGATCACGGCGGGGGCCACCCCGAGGCCGGCGACCCCCTCCAGCGCCCGGGCCTCGTGCCGCACCAGATCGAGAGGACCGAGCTTGACGACGAGGGCGCCGTTCGGGCCGGGCAGCGCCCAGAGCCGCGAGAACGTTCCTCCGGGCAGGGGTTCGGCCTCATCTGACACACGTGGCGACGTCATCGGCGGAATGATGACAGCGGCCGGCGGGGCCCAGAGCGAGCGCGCTAGGAGGAGCCGACGCGCTCCCTGACCAACTCGCCCACGCGGGCCGGGTCGGCGCGGCCGCCCGTGGCCTTCATCGCCTGCCCCACGAAGAAGCCCACCAACTTGTCCTTGCCCTGGCGCAGCTGTTCCGCCTGGGCCGGGTTCTCCTCGATCAGGCGCTCGACGATCGCGATGAGCGCGCCCTCGTCGGAGATCTGCCCGAGGCCCTTCTCGGCGACCACGTCGCGCGGCTCCGAACCGCTGCTGATGACCTCGGCCAAGACCTCCTTGGCGAGCGGCACCGAGAGGGTGCGGTCGTCGATCATCGCGATGATCTCGGCCAGCCGAGCGGGGGTCGCGTTGCTCTCCCAGGGCTCCTGGTCGAGCTCGCGCAGCTGGGCGCGCAGCTCACCACGCACCCAGTTGGCGGCGGCCTTGGGATCGGCGGTCGCCGCCACCGCCTCGAAGTAGTCCGCCAGCTCCTGCGTCTCCGAGAGCACCTCGGCGTCCTCGAAGCTGATCCCCAGATCGGCCGCCCAGCGCCGCCGCTGATCCGCCGGAAGCTCGGGCAGGCCCGCGCGCAGCTCCTCGATCCAAGCGCGATCGGGGACGATCGGCACCAGGTCGGGCTCGGGGAGGTAGCGGTAGTCGTGCGCCTCCTCCTTGCTGCGCAACGAGTGGATCTCACCGGTCTCGGGCGCGAAGTGGAGCGTCTCTTGCACCACTCGGCCCCCACTCTCGAGAATCCCGATCTGGCGTGCGATCTCGGCGTCGATACCCCTCTCGAGGAACCGGAAGCTGTTCATGTTCTTGAGCTCGGTCTTGGTGCCCAGCTCGTTCGAGCCCGCGGGGCGCACGCTGACGTTGGCGTCGGCCCGCATCGAGCCCTCCTCCATGTTGCAGTCGCTGACGCCGAGGCGGCGCAGCGTCGCGCGCAGCTGGCGCAGGAATGCGCCGGCCTGGGCGGAGGTGCGGATGTCCGGCTCCGAGACGATCTCGAGCAGCGGGGTTCCGCCCCGGTTGAAGTTGACGGAGGATGTCTCGGCCCCCATGCGACGGCCGCCGGCGCCGGTGTGCACGAGCTTGGCCGCGTCCTCCTCGAGGTGGGCGCGGGTGATGCCCACGGGGAAGTCACCGTCCGGGAGCAGCACGTCGACGCGGCCGCCCACGCAGATCGGCTCGTCGTACTGGGAGATCTGGTACGCCTTCGAGAGGTCCGGATAGAAGTAGTTCTTACGGTGGAACTGCGAGTGCTCGGCGATCTCGCATCCCAACGCGAGGCCGGTGATCACGGCGCGTCGCACGGCCTCCCGGTTGAGCACCGGCAGCACGCCGGGATGGGCCAAGCACACGGGGCAGGTGTGCGTGTTGGGTCCATCGCCGAAGCTGAGCTCGCAGCCGCAGAACATCTTGGTGCGCGTCGAGAGCTGCACGTGGATCTCGAGCCCGATCACGGGCTCCCAGCGGGAGTCGCTCACGTGACACCCGGAGGGGACGTGTCGAAGGCGAGCGCGCCCTCCAGCGCGTGCGCCACCTCGAGGAGGCGGTTCTCGCAGAAGGCGGGGCCGGCGATCTGCAGGCCCACCGGCAGTCCGTCCGAGAGGCCGCACGGGATGGAGATCGCGGGGATGCCCGCCAGGCTGACCGGAATGGTGCACACGTCGGAGAGGTACATCGCCAGGGGATCGTCAACCCGCTCGCCGAGCGGGAAGGCGACCGTGGGCGACGTCGGGGAAACCACGAAATCGACGCTCTCGAACGCCCTGGCGAAGTCTTCCCGGATCAGGGTGCGCACCTTCAGGGCGCGGAGGTAGTAGGCGTCGTAGTAGCCGGACGCGAGCGCGAAGGTGCCGAGCATGATGCGTCGCTTGACCTCGGGGCCGAACAGGCGCCCGCGCGTGTTCTCGTAGTGCTCGAGGATCCCGTCCGCGCCCTCCACCCGCGGCCCGTACCGGATGCCGTCGAAGCGGGCGAGGTTGGCCGAGCACTCTGCGGGGGCGATCAGGTAGTAGGTCGCGACGCCGTGCTCGCTCGTCGGCAGGCTGATGCGCTGAGCGGTTCCGCCGAGCTCCTCGATGCGGCCCACGGCGGCGTCCACCGCGCTGCGCACACCGAGCGCGACCCCCTCCCCCATCAGCTCGTCCACGACGCCCACCCGCACGCCGCGCAGATCGGTCGCCGTGGGCATCACGATCGGCTCGGGCCACTCGAGGGAGGTCGAGTCCATCTCGTCGTGACCGACCAGATGCGAGAGCAGCAGGGCGCTGTCGCGCACCGTCCGGCTCAGCGGCCCGACCTGGTCGAGCGATGACGCGAACGCGATCAGGCCGTAGCGGGACACCGCGCCGTAGGTGGGCTTGAGGCCGACGATGCCGCACAGCGCGGCCGGCTGGCGGATCGATCCGCCGGTGTCGCTGCCGAGCGCCCACGGGGCCTGGAAAGCGGCGACGGCGGCGGCCGATCCGCCGCTCGAACCACCGGGCACCCGATCCTCGTTCCAGGGGTTGCGGGTCACCTGATAGGCCGAGTTCTCGGTGCTCGAGCCCATCGCGAACTCGTCCATGTTGGTCTTGCCGATCACCACGGCGCCCGCGCGCTCGAGGCGCGCGACGCACGTCGCGGTGTAGAGCGGCCGGAATCCCTCGAGGATGCGCGACGCGGCCGTCGTCGGTATGTCGCGCGTCGAGAGGGCGTCCTTGATGGCGATCGGGATTCCGGCGAGCGGCGGGCGCTCGGGAAGAGCGTCGATCTCGGCGGCCCGGGCGCGGGCGCCCTCGGGGTCGGTGGCCAGGAAGCTGCCCCAGCGATCGTCGGCGACCCGCGCCAGGGACGCCTCGACCAGCTCGCTCGACGAGACCTCGCCCGCGTGCAGGGCGCGCACCGACTCGTGCGCCGTCAGCTCGTGCAGCGGCGTCACGAGTCGAACTTCACGACCGCGAAGCGGTCCTCCACGACCTCGGGGGCCTCGCGGAGCGCCTCCTCCACGGACAGGCTCGGGCGCGGTACGTCGTCGCGCGCCACGTTCTCCAGCGACACCACGTGGGTGGTGGGCTCCACATCGTCCAGGTCGAGCTCCTGGATCTTGTCGACGTGCACGAGGATGCCCGAGAGCTCCGCGCCCATCCGCGCCTCGTCCTCGGGCTCCAGGTGCAGGCGCGCCAGGCGCGCCACATGCCGAACCGTTGCTTTGTCGATCACGCGAGCGATCGTACCGGGAAGTTGCTCAGCCCGGCGGGGGCAGGCCGATCAGCACGGCGACGCTCACCAGCAGCAGCGCCGCCACCGCGAGCTCGGCGCGCACGCTGACCCGCAGAGCCGCGACCGCCCCGCGGTCGTCCGGGTCCAGGCCGAGCGCCGCCCGCTCCAACCGCGGGTGCACGACGAGGCGGTTGTAGGCCCCACCCATGAGCAGCACGGCGAACAGCGCGAGCTTCACCACGAGCACCTTGCCGTAGGCGGTGTCGAGGACCTCGCCGAGATCGACCTCGGCGAGGGCGCGGTAGACGCCCGTGACCACCAGCACCCCCACGGCCGCCAGCGCGAGGGCCGAGAAACGCACGACCACCGCAGCCGCGAGGCGCACGCGGTCGGCCTCGGCGAGCCGCCCGACAGCCGGCGAGACCAACGTGGCGAGACCGAGCAGCCCGCCGAGCCAGACCGCGGTGGCCCCGTTGTGAAGGCTGTCGATGACCATGTTGGGGGTGCGGTCCCCGCCGGTGAACGCGTGGCCCGACCAGCTCACCGCGACGAGCGCGACGGCGGGAGGGACGCCGAGAGTCCAGCCCCACCCCCATCCCTCCAGCATCCGTGGCAACCCTCCCCAACGGCGGGCGAGCGCGAGGGCGATCCCCGCCGCGACGATCAGGCAGACCAGCTGGACCCACCAGGCGCGCCCCAGGCGCGTGTGGTCGAGCAGATCGCCCAGGGCGCCCGGGCCCTCCCGGAGGCCCCGCAGCACGACGAACGGCATGAGCGCGAGCCCGATCGCCCCGGCCGCCACCAGGCTCCACCAGGCCCACCACCACCCGCGTGACGCTCCCGCCAGGGCCTCCGCCGCCCGGGCGCGGAACCCCTCCCCGGCCGCGGGGGACTCGGCGGGCGCCACGATGCCGCCCGAGCGCACGGCCGGGCCCACCACCCCGGCCGCCAGGGCGACGAGGCCGAGCAACCCCAGAGGCGCCGCCAGGGCGAGGAATCGAGCGATCACGGCGGCCGGGCCGTCGTCGCGCACCGTCGAGACCGCCGCCACCCCGGCTCCCGGTGGCTCCGCGACGCCGAAGACGAAGGTCCCGCCGGCCGGATGACCGTCTTGCGAGAGGACCCGCCACTCCACGCGGAGCGTCCCGGCGGCGGCGGCGCGAACGGGGATCAGCACCACGCGGGACACGCGGGGGTCGCGCCGGGCCGGCCCCGACACGACCGTGCCATCGGGGGCGCGCACGAAAGCGCGCAGAAAGGTCGTCTCGACCGGGGCGTCAAGCACAAGGCGCACCGCGGAGGGCGCCTCGGCGACGCGGCTGCCGGGGGCGGGCTCCGCCGCGACGAGCCCGGCGTGTGCCACTGCGGCACCCGGCGCGACGGCGATCGCGACCAGTACCGCGACGAGCCACCATCGAGCGCACACGGCGCGACGCTACCAGCCGACGCCCCGAAGGTCCGCCGGTACGCGTGCCCGGTCCGTCAGTTGGTCAGCAGGTGGAGCGCCACGATGAGCAACGACGTGAGGACGAAGCTGCCCGCGGCGAGCCGCATGTTGATGATCACCCTGACTCCGACGGATGGGAGACAAATGTCCCCTCCTGCTTCGGCAGCCGCGCGCGGCGACATTATGCCCGGGGCACCACGACATCCGGCAGTACTACCCGGCCCGTTTCCCGGCCCGCCCGCCGGCGAGGTTGTAGAGCGCGGCGCGCGAGATGCGGATACCCGAGATCACCGCCGTGTGGCCGTTCTCAGTCCAGGCGACGGCGGTCCGCCCGTCATCGTCGAAGCTGCGCAGCAGCACACCCCGCCGGCCGGTCTGGCGGCCGGTCCGCGGGATCTGAACCGGCGACCCCGAGACGGTCGTGTACCCCACCCGGGCACCGGCCTTCTCCCAGAAGACCGTGAGGGTGTCCCGGCCCTCCAGCCGATCCTGGCGGCTGCCGATCGGGACCCACCCGTCGGCGAGGGCGTGCGCGGGGAACCCGGCGGCCGCCGTGGCGTCGGTCAGCGGCGGAGGCGACGCCTCCGAAACCTGCTCGTGGAGGCCGACCACCTCCTTCACGATGCGGGCATCGTCGTCGTGGCGGGCCGCCCCATACGAGACGGCCAGCACGATCGCGATGGCGGTGACGGCGAGGCCGAGGGCGACGCCGATCCGGCTGCGTTGCTCGGGGGCGGTGGTGGTGGCACCGGGGTCGTCGGACGCGGTCATCCGGGGATCTTGACACTCGGTCGCGGACGCATCCCGGAGCTAGGATGGCCGCGATGCGGCTCCTGAGAGACGGTCTGAGGGCACTGCGGACGCCGGTCGGGTTCTCCCGGGTGTCGCTCGTCGCCCTCGGCTTCCTCTGGATCATCGTCCCGAGCGGTGCGATCGTGCGCCTGACCGCGTCGGGCCTCGGGTGCCCCGACTGGCCTCTCTGCGACGGCGGGGTCGTGCCCGCCACCGCAGGCCATCCCTGGATCGAGTTCACCAACCGCATCCTCTCGGGCGTGGTCGGCGCGGTGGCGATCGGCACATGGCTCGTCGCCCGTCGCCTGCCCGGCGGGCCGCCGGCGCTGCGGCGCTGGGCCGCGGGACTGGCCATCGCAACCGTCGGGCAGGTGCCGCTCGGCGCCGTGACGGTGCTCTCGGGGCTGCACCCGCTGGCCGTCGGATCGCACTTCCTGCTCTCGATGATCGCTCTGGCGCTGGCGACGATGCTCGCGCTGCGGGCCTGGGATTGGCGAGCGGGCCGCGTCCGCGGATGGGACCGGCGCCGGGGACCGCTGGCCGCGGTGGTGGCCCTGGCCGCGGTGGTGGTGCTCTGCTCGGGCGTCGTCGTCACGGCAGCCGGCCCGCACTCGGGCGACGACGACGTGACCAAGCGCTTCGGTGACCTGCTGCTGGCCCTCCAGGTACACGTGCGCTTCGCGGTCGGGTTCCTGCTGCTCGCCGCCGTGCTGGTGGCGTGGGTGTGGCGCGAGGGCGGCGTGGATTCGCTGACCGTTCGCCTGACCGCGCTGGCACTGCCCCTGGTGGCGCTGCAGATCGGGATCGGCGAATACCAGTACCGCCACGGGCTGCCCTGGCAGGTGGTGACCGTGCACGTCTCGACGGCCGCCCTGGTGTGGGCCGTCATCCTCGCGGCCTGCTGGGGTGTCGCCCGGCCCGTGCTCGCCCGGTCGCCGGAGGACGGCTACGGCCGGCGCGAGGCCACCCTCTGGCAGGGCACGCAGCGCACCGAATCGGGCAGCGCCCTCAACCGCCCCTCCGGGATCTCCGCACCGCAGTCGACGCAGATCCCGTAGGTCCCGGCGTCGATCGCCTCGAGCGCGGCGCGCAGGCGCGCCTCCCGCTCGCGCCACCTCAGCTGCTCGCGCAGGTCGCGCTCGCGCAGATCGGCATCGGTCGCGGCCTCGGCGGGGTGGTGATGGGCGTCTCCGCGCTCCTCGCCGTCTCGCGCGAGATCACGCGCCTCGAGCGCCGCGGTCACCTCGTCGCGGAGCCTCTTGAGGCGCTCGGCGGGGGCTTCGCGCTGGGTGGTCTCGTCGGGCATGCCGTCCGATGGTAGCGAGGCCGTCGCCGGGCGGGCAGGAGCGCCGGGTGGGCCGCTAGCCTGGCGAGCGGCGTCGCGACGGGAGGTGCTCGATGTCGGGTGACCTGGCGGTGGAGGCCGAGGGCCTCGAACGGCTCTTCAAGGGCGGCATCAGAGCAGTGGACGGCGTGGACCTGGCGGTGGCCCGGGGAGAGGTCTATGGCTTCCTGGGCCCGAACGGCGCGGGCAAGAGCACCACGGTGCGCATGCTGGCGACGCTGCTGACCCCCACCGGAGGCCGGGCATCGGTGGCCGGACACGACCTGGTGGCCGACCCCGGAGCCGTGCGCCGCAGCATCGGCGTCGCGCTTCAGGACGCCGCGATCGACCCGTACATGACCGGACGGGAGCTGCTGCACCTCCAGGCCGTCCTCCACGGCTTCGACCGCCGGCTCGGGCGCACCCGCGCGATCGATCTGCTCGAGCGCGTCGATCTGGTGGACGCCGCCGACCGGCGCGTCGGCACCTACTCGGGGGGAATGCGCCGCCGCCTGGACCTGGCGCTCGCCCTGGTGCACGAGCCGGAGGTGCTGTTCCTGGACGAGCCCACGACCGGCCTCGACCCGATCTCCCGGCTGACGCTGTGGGGCGAGGTGCGCCGACTCAACAACGACGGCGCAACGGTGTTCCTCACGACCCAGTACCTGGAGGAGGCCGACCAGCTCGCAGGACGGGTCGGCATCATCGACGGCGGCAAGATCGTCGCCGAGGGGACACCCACGGCGCTGAAGGCCGAGGTGGGCGATCCCACGCTCCACATCGGGGTGGCCGACGCCGCTGACGCTGAGCGCGGAGCGGGCGTGCTGAGCGCCTTCGGCGACGTGGTGCCCACCCGGCCGTCGGCGATCGCCGTACGCCTGCCGGGCGGGGCATCGGCCGTGGCCGCCGTCGTGCGAGCGCTGGACGAGGCGGGCATCCCCGCGATCGGTCTCGACCTGGCCCAGCCGACTCTGGACGACGTCTTCGTGGCCAAGACGGGCCGTCGGCTCGAGTCGGAGACGGTCGAGGAGGGCCTCGCGGCCCCCGTGGCCGAGTGAAGCTCGCGCTGATCCAGACCGGCGCGCTGGCCCGTCGGGCGATAATCGGGACGCTGCGCACGCCGCAGGCGCTGGTGCCCGGGCTCTTCTTCCCGCTGGTGCTGATGGCCATCTTCACGGCTTCTTTCGGCGCTGCGCCGGGCGCGATCCCGGGTTTCCCTCCCGTGCGCAGCTTCCTCGACTTCGCGATCGCCGGAGCGATCCTGCAAGGCATCCTGATCGGGGGGACCACCGCGGGCGCGGCATTCGCGCTCGACATCGAGGGGGGCTTCTTCGATCGCCTGGTGGCCTCGCCGGTCTCGCGCACGGCCATCCTGATCGGCCGCCTGGCGGGCGGCGTGGTGATCGCGATGGCCCAGACGCTCCTCTTCCTCGCGATCGGCATCGCCTTCGGTGTCCGCGTCGAGGGCGGCGTCTGGGGGGTCTTCGTGCTCCTGATCCTCGCGGCGTTGCTCTCGGTGGCGATCAGCGGGCTCGGCGTGTTCCTGGCCCTGCGCTCCGGATCGGCCGAGGCCGTGCAGGGCACCTTCCCCCTCTTCTTCGCGCTGCTCTTCTTCTCGTCCGCGTTCTTCCCGCGCGAGACGATGAGCGGCTGGTTCAAGGCCGTGGCCGACGTCAACCCGATCTCGTACCTGGTCGAGGCGATGCGCGATCAGGTGATCGTCGGCGTCGACCCCCGGCCCACCCTGATCGGCCTCGCGGTGGTCATCGGCCTCGCCGCAGCGGCCATCGCCGCATGCTGGGCCGCCTTCAACCGGCGGCTACGGGGCCCCCGATGAAGCACACGCTGGCCGTCAGCTGGGGGCTCGCCTTCCGCAGCCTGATCCTGGTGCGGCGCATGCCCTCCGTATTCCTCCCGTCGCTGATCATGCCGCTGTTCATCCTCGTCTCCACCGCGGGCGCCTTCCGCGGCATCTCTCAGCTGCCCGTGTTCGGCGGAGCCTCGTACCTGGCGTTCACCATCCCGCTCGCCACCGTGATGGGCGCGGGCTTCGCCGGCATCAACGCCGGGATGACGCTGGCCCGCGACATCGAGGGGGGTTTCGTCAACCGGCTCATCGCCAGCCCGGCGCCGCGAATCACGCTCGTCCTCGGGCCCCTGATGGCCGCGGGCATGCGCAGTCTGTTCACCACCACGGTCGTGCTGCTCGCGGGGCTGATCGGCGGCGTCGGCCTGCCGGGACTGGCAGGGACCGTGGTCATCTACCTCCTGGCCATCGGCTTCTCGGCCGCGACGGCATGCTGGGCGATGGGCGTGGCGCTGCGGGCGCGCACCATCCAGGCGGCGCCGCTCATGCAGATCGCGGTCTTCCTCTCGGTGTTCCTGTCGGTGGCCTACGCCCCGCGCGAGGCCCTGACCGGATGGCTGCGCCATATCTCGAACATCAACCCGGTGACCTACCTGATCGAGGCCTCGCGGGCGGCCGAGCTCTCCTACCTCGGCTGGGACGAGCTGTGGAAGGGCGCCGCCGCCGTGACGATCATGGTGGGGCTGCTGGGCGTCTGGGCCCTCAAGGGACTCTCCGGGCTCGCCCGCCGCTAGGGGATCCGCCCGGTGCGGCGCTGGTACGAGCGCAGCACGAACCACCCCACCACGTAGATCAGGAAGATGCTCGCCGCGACCTCCAGATAGCCCAGGGCGAGGGCGGCCATCTGGATCACGAACAGCAGCAACGCGCAGCCGATCAGGATCAGGCCGATGCGCCGTCTGCGGGTGTCTGCGTCCGTTGACTCCACCGCGCCAGCGTAGTGCGTGTGACAGAGGTTCACAGACTCCGCGCGAGGTCTGCCCTACACTGGGCCCGGTGCGTTCACTCCTGCTCGCGACCCTCGTCGGCGCCACCGTCGCCGCTTCGACCGTCGTGGCCGCCCCACCCACGATCGCCGCGACCGGGGTCATCCAGACCATGACCTGCGTGGCGCCCGGCGACGCTCAGGGGATCGACGCGATGCTGCAGCGCGCCGGCAGCCCGCTCGAGGGCGAGGGCGCCACGTTCGTCACCGAGGCCGGTGCGGCGGGGCTCGATCCGCGGGCGCTGATCGCCATCGCGGCGCACGAGACGATCCTCGAGACCTACGGCCCGGCCCAGTCGATCCACAATCCCTTCGGGCTCGGTCCCAACATCTTCTTCCCGACCGAGGCCGACGCCATCGCCCGCGCCGCGAGCACCCTCGCCTCCGGGTACATCGCCGAGGGCCGCGCCACGATCCCGGAGATCGGCGCCAAGTGGGCCCCGGTGGGCGCCTCCAACGACCCGGGCGGGCTCAACGGCAACTGGACCGCCGGCGTGGGCGCCTACTACTCGGCCATGGGGGGCGACCCGTCCCGGCCGATCCTGCTTGCCGACCAGGAGGCCGACCCCGGCTGTTCCGGCGCCACCCCCGCTCCCCTCTCCTCGATGCCCGCGAACGTGGCTCCGGCCGCCGGACCACCGGTGGTCGTCGCCTGGGGCGGCGCCGCTCCCGCCGTCGCGGGCGCGCGCGGGGCCGACGGCGCCGATCCGGCGACCGGCGCGGCCGCGGTGCTGGACGGCTTCGTCTTCCCACTCGCCCTCGCCCAGGGCGCGGCCGCGACGTATCGCGACTCCTTCGCCGAGCCCGGCACGGTCGACTGCGCCGGGGGACGCCACCAGTGCGCCCTCGCCATCCAGAGCGCCGCCGGTGACCCGGCGGTCGCGATGGTCGCCGGCACGCTGCACGCCGGAGACGCCGCCGACCGCGAGGAGGGTGTGGCCTTCTGGATCGCGACGCCGGGCGGCGACCAGGTCGGGTACGGGCCGCTCGCGGCGTATGCGCCGGGGGTCGGCGAGGGGGCCGCGGTGACCGCCGGTCAGCCACTCGGGACGACGGTCGGCTGGGTGCGGATCGCATGGGAGCGCGCCGGGGTGCGCATCAACCCGTTCCCCCTGCTCGAGGCGACCCGCCCGCCCACCTGATCCGGGCGAAGGCGCGGCCCGGGTCGTAGGCTGCGGCCGACCGATCCCCAGAGGAGGGTGACCGTGGACGCCGTCGTTCTGAGTGAGACCGGAGGGCCCGAGGTGCTGCAGGTCGTGAGCGCCCCCGACCCGGTGGCCGGCGCGGGGGAGGTTGTGATCGCCCTGAAGAACGCGGCGCTCAACCGCCGCGACGTCTTCCTGCGCAAGGGCATCGCCCCCAGCCCCCTCCCGGTGATCCCGGGATCGGACGGCGCCGGCGTCGTCCGCGGGATCGGATCCGGCGTCTCGGGCATCTCCGAAGGCGACGAGGTCGTCATCATGCCGGCGCTCGGCTGGGGCGGCGGCGAGGCCGCTCCCGCGCCGGGATTCCGCATCCTCGGCGGCCCCGACGACGGCACCTATGCCGAGCTGATCCGCATCCCCGCGGAGAACGTCTACCCGAAGCCCGCTCGGCTCTCGTTCGAGGAGGCGGCGGCGCTGCCGCTCGCGGGCCTGACCGCCTACCGCGCGCTCGTCAGCCGCGCGGCGATCCGATCGGGCGAGACGGTGCTGATCATCGGCATCGGAGGGGGCGTCGCCACCGTGGCCCTCCACATCGCCCGCGCGGCGGGTTGCCGGGTGATCGTGACCTCGTCCTCGGGGGACAAGCTCGCGCGGGCCGCCGAGCTCGGCGCGGCGGGCGGGGTCGACTACACCGAGGACGACTGGGTGAACGCGGTCAGGGAACTCTCCGGTGGCGGAGTCGATGTGGTGGTCAACTCGGTCGGCAGCACGTGGGCCGACAGCATCGACTGCGTGCGCCCTGGAGGCCGCGTCGTCGTGTTCGGCGGCACCGGGGGCGGCAAGGTGGGGCTGACGGTGCGCCCCGTCACCACAGGCCAGGTCTCCCTGCTCGGCACCACGATGGGCAGCCCGCGCGATTTCGCCGGGCTCCTCGCCGCGGTCACGCACCAGTCGTGGACGCCGGTGGTGGACTCGGTGCGCCCCCTGGCCGACGTCGCCGCTGCGCACGCGCGCGAGGAGGCGGGCGAGCACTTCGGGAAGCTGGTGCTGTCGATCGGCTGACCGCGATCGTCGCGACGCGCGTACTCGACGCAGCGCGCAGCGAGGTCGGACACGGCGCGCTCGTCGCGGCAGAGGCGCCGAGCCTCTCCGGCGAGCGGCTGGCCGACGCCGTGGAGGCCGATCCGGAGGCCCGTCAGGACCTCGAGCGGGCACGCCTCGAGAGGCTCCGCTCCGACCCCGGGGAGGATGGCGAGCCGGACCGCTCGGCGCGGGCGGAGCGCCGTGGCCGCATCGATGCCGCGCTCCGCGCCATCGATGCCCTGGTCCTGGCCGGCGAGCTGGCACCCGACGGCCCGGGACGGCTGCGGCTGCCCGGCTTCGGCCCGGGCACCTGGCGGGCCGTGGTGACCCTGCGCGACGGGGGCGGCGACGCGTGGGCGCGCGCGGTCGCCGCAGAGCCGGCGGGCGATCTCGGCGCGGCCGCCCCGCCCTTCCTGCGCGGCCTGGCCCGCGATCCCGGACGAGATGCGATGGTGCGGCGCCTCCACGCGTGGGAGGCGCGGCGGCAGGACGCGCGCGACGCGCTGCTCCGGGCCCTCGGAGCCGAGGCCACGGCGCGCGAGCGCGGCCTCGACGGCGCCGCGCGCACGATCCAGGCCGACCGCGACGCCCTCGAGGCTGAGATCCGCCGGGCCGACGACGCGATTGCCGCGATCTGGGCGGCCGGGAGCGGCGAAAGGCCCGGTCCGCCCGGCTAGGGTGGCCGACGTGAACCTGCCCCTGCTCACCGCCCTCTGCGAGGCGGCCGGTACGTCGGGGCGCGAGGAGCGCGTACGCGCCGTGGTCGAGCCCGAGCTCCGGGCGCTCTGCGACCGGGTGGACGCGGACCCGCTCGGCAACCTGATGGGCACCCGCGAGGGCGGGGGGCGTCGCCTGATGCTGGCCGCCCACATGGACGAGATCGGGCTGATGGCGACCCACGTCGAGGACCGCGGCTACATCCGCGTGATCCCGATCGGCGGATGGGACGCGCGCACGCTGGTCGGCCAGCGCGTGATGGTGCACGGGCGCGAGGACCTTGAAGGCATCGTCGGCATGACACCGGTGCACCTGCTGGAGCAGAAGGACCGCGCGAAGGCGATCGAGGTCACCGACCTGGCGATCGACGTCGGGCTGCCGGCCGAGCGGGTGCGCGGGCTGGTGCGCCCCGGAGACGTGGCGACCCGCATCCGCGAGCTGCGCACGCTCGGCGACCTGGTCACGGGCAAGAGCCTGGACGACCGCGTGGGGGTGTTCGTGATGATCGAGGCCCTGCGGGCGGCCTCCACCTCACCGGCGGAGGTGGTCGCGGTGGCCACGGTGCAGGAGGAGGTCGGCCTGCGCGGCGCCCGGGTCGCGACGGCCCGGGTGCGCCCCGACATCGCCCTCGCGATCGACACCTGCCCGGCCAACGACGGCCCAGGCGCCCCAACCTCAGGGCCCTCGACGCTGCTCGGAAAGGGCACGGCGATCCGCATCATGGACGCCAGCGCCATCGGCGCCCCGGCGCTGGTCGATCTGCTGACGACGCTCGCCACCGAGCTCGAGATCCCCCACCAGTTCCACGTCGCCAACCGCGGGGGCACCGACACGGGCAGCCTCCAGCTCTCGGGCGAGGGCGCGATCGCGGGCTGCGTCTCGATCCCGACGCGCTACGTGCATTCCAGCGTCGAGGCCTGCCATCCGGACGACATCGAGGCCTCGATCAGGCTCGTCGCCGCCCTCATCGAGCGGATCGACGAGCTCTAGGCCACGGCGACGCTGACGACGACCGCCGCGGCCATCAGGGTGCCGATCGCCGTCCAGCCCAGGGCGCCGAGGCGCCCGTAGGCCATGTGCCCGCGGCCGTAGCCCGAGAGGATGAACCCGGCGGCGGCGCCACCGGCCAGCCCGCCGAGGTGCCCGCCGATCGAGACCCCCGAGATCGTGAACGTCAGCAGCAGGTTGATCAGCAGCAGGGCGCCGACCGACGAGCCGAGCAGGGCGATGCCCCGCTGGCGCTCCAGCAGCAGCAGCGCGGCCATCAGGCCGAACACCGCCCCCGACGCGCCGAGGGTCAGGGAGTTGGGCGACATGATCAGCACCAACGCCGAGCCCCACAGCAGCGCGGAGAAGTAGATCGCCAGCATCCTCCCCGCCCCGGCATAGCGCTCCAAGGCGCCGCCCAGGATCCAGAGCAGGTACATGTTGAAGCCGATGTGGATCAGGCCCTCGTGGAGGAAACCGGAGGTCACGATGCGGTACCACTCGCCGTCCGCGACGGCGGGCCCGAAAAGCGCCCAATCGCGGATGATCTGCGCGGCCCCGACGTTGTAGAAGGTGCCGGCCTGGGCGATCTCGACGAGATAGACGAGCACGTTCAGGCCCACCAGCACCGTCGTCGCGACCGCCGTGGCGTTGCCGGCCCTCGGCAGGCGGCGCACCGCGGATCCGGAGTTGCCGCCGGCGCATTCCGGGCAGCGGAAGCCGACCGCGGCCGAGGTCATGCACTCCGTGCAGATCGGGCGGTCGCAGTTGGAGCACGAGATGAGGGTCTCGCGTCCGGGGTGGCGGTAGCAGCGCATCGTGTCCGGCGCACTGATCTCGGGAGACGTCCCCATCGGCCCTCGATGGTAGCGCGTCGCACTCGCCGGGCCTCGGGATCCGGGGCCGCCGAGGAGTGGGTCAGCCGGTGCGCAGGCGCACGGAGCGACGCCGCGAGCGGCGCAGGGCGATCAGGCTGAACAACCCGGCCCCGATCAGCCCGATCGCCGTCCGGGTGGGGCTCACCCACCAGCAGACGCCGACCACCGAGAGGGAGATCGCGACGATTCCGGCGCGCGCGCGTATGCGCCGGGTGCGCTCGCTGGCGCGGCGCGGAACCGCCTCCAGGAAGCGCCCGACGGCCAGTTCCTCGTCGATCGACCGCGGCCCGTGCTCCGAGGGCGGCTCGCCGAGGTCGCGCCACCCCTCGCGTTGGGCGATCCGGGCGACGATCAGGAGTTCGTCATCGCTAATCTTCTGTGCGGCCATCTCTCGGGCTTCTCGGCGTCAGGCGCCGGAACTTGAGGGGTGACGGCACCCACGTTGACTGCCATCCTGCATGCGGGTTTACTGCAGGTTCGCCCACCGGTCCCCATATGGGCCGGGAACAGTGTGTTCGCCGTGTTCGCCGGACCCCCGACCGAGAGGCCCGCGCATGACCGTTCCGCCCCCGTTCGCCACCGCGCCGCCCAGCGGCCTCCCGGATCTGACCGAGCACGACGCCTGCGCGTTGGCGGCTTTCGCGACCCGCGACGGCCGGCCCAGCAGGACGATGGTCGAGCTCGCCCTGACATCACTGCAGATGATGGTCCACCGGTCCGGAAGCGTTGATGGCGAGGGGGACGGGAGCGGCCTGCTCGTGGACCTCCCGCGCAGCTCGTGGAGGCGGCGGCTGGAGGAGTCGGGTCTCGACCCCGCCGCGGCCGACGACCTGCGGTTCACGGTCGCGCACCTCTTCTTCGACAACGACGAGCACGCGCAGGCCCAGGTGCCGCGCGTCGAAGCCGTGCTCCAGGAGCACGGCTTCGATGTGCTGTGGAGCGCCGAGGGCATCACCGATCGTGGCGCGCTCGGCCCGCGCGCGTCGGAGACCCCGCCGATCTTCTGGCAGATCGCCTGTCTGGCGTCGGAGCCGGCCGCCGCGGCGTCCAAGAACTGCTACCGCGCCATGGTGCAGCTCGAGCGCGAGCTCGACTGCCACGTCGCGTCGTTCTCGGCCAACGACGTCGTCTACAAGGTGCAGGGCCAGCCTGAGGTGATCCCGCGTTTCTACCCGGAGATGGCCGACCCCGAGTTCACCTCGTCGCGGATCATCGCCCACAACCGGTACTCGACGAACACCTACCCCACGTTCAGCCGAGTGCAGCCGTTCTCGATCCTGGGCCACAACGGCGAGATCAACACGATCGCCCAGCTGCGGGAGCAGAGCGAGCAGCTCGGCCTGCCGACCACCCGGGGCGGCTCCGACAGCCAGGACCTGAACCGCCTGCTGGAGGGCCTGATCTTCGAGAAGGGCCTCTCCCTGCTGGAGGCCGTCGAGTTCGCGCTGCCGCCGATCCTCGGCGAGGTGCACCGCCTGCCCGCGACGCTCCAGGACCTCTACGTCCACTACCGCGAGGCGCTCGGCCCCTACGCCCAGGGCCCGGTCGGGCTCGCCTGCCGCGCCGCCGACGAGATGGTGTTCGCGGTGGACGCGATGGGCCTGCGGCCGCTGTGGTGGCTCGAGACCGACGAGTTCTACGTCGTCTCGTCGGAGCCCGGCGTGGTGCCGGTGGCCGACCTGGTCATCGACCCGGCCCCGCTCGCCCCCGGCGAAAAGGTCGCCCTGGTCACGGGAGACGACGGCGCGCCGCGCGTCCTCGACTACTGGGACCTTCAGCGAGAGGTGTACCAGCGCGCCAAGAGCCGCGGCGCGCTGCCGACAGCGGAGGCCCGTGCCCGCCTGGCCGGCGGTCTCGAGCCGGTCGCGGTGGAGGAGTATCCCGACGAGGAGCTGGACGCGCCGGAGCTCGCCCTGGATCTGCTCCTGGCCTCGGCCGGATGGATCGAGAGCGACAAGCAGCAGCTCCAGTTCCACGCCGATCGCGGCGCGGAGCCGATCGGCTCGCTGGGCTGGGACGGCCCGCTGGGTCCGTTCACCCCGGTGCCGATGCCGCTCTCCGACTATCTCCAGGAGACCGTCGCGGTGGTCACCAACCCGGCCATCGACCGCGAGCGCGAGGTGGAGCACTTCTCGACCCGCGTCGTGCTCGGTCGCCGGCCCCCGATCCAGGGCGTCGAGCCGGATCCGCCGCAGCGCTGTGAGCTGCGCATGCCCATCATCCTCGGAGGGATGCGGGCCGGGCTGGCGACGCTGTCGCTGCCCGAGCTGCGCCGCGTGGCCGTGGGTCACGGCGTGGCGTGCATGGAGGACGTCCTCGCCGCGTGGGACTGGCGCGCGACCCGCCTGCCGCTGAGCTTCTCGCAGGACATCACCGTGCGAGAGCATCTCGAGCAGCTCTCCGCCGCCGCAGTCGCCGCCGTTCAGGAGGGCGCCGAGCTGATCGTGCTCCACGATCTCAACGCCGGCCCCGGCGAGCGCGTCTGCGACCCCCACCTGGCCGTCGCCGCGGTCAACAAGGCGCTGCGCGAGGCCCGCAAGGAGGACGGTTCCTCCTGGCGCCGCGATGCCAGCCTGCTACTCCAGTCCGCCGGCATCCGCAACGTCCACGACGTGATGGTGGCCCTCGGGTTCGGCGCGCAGGCGCTGTGCCCGTACGCCCTCATGGAGAAGGCCATGGACGGCTCGCCTGAGCCCTCGGCCGTCGCCACCAACGTGCTCGAGGCCCTCCAGAAGGGCATCGAGAAGGTTCTCTCCACCCTCGGCATCCACGAGCTGCGCGGCTACGGCCGGCTGGTGTCGGCGATCGGGGTCTCCCCCGAGGTGCTCGACATCCTGGCGATCCCGGGCTTCTGCGCCACCGAGGGACATGGCCTCGGCCTCGACGCGCTCAACGACCTGGCCGAGCAGGGTCGCGAGATCCGCGCCGGTGAGGAGAGCCCGTCCAAGGTCAAGCTCCCGCGCATGTACCCCAAGGTGTGGAAGGCTCTGGCCCGCGTGGCCACGTCCGAGCGCGGGTACGAGGAGTACGCCGAGACGCTCGACCGGCTCGAGGCCGAGCAGCCCGTGGCGATCCGCCACGCGGTGCAGCCGCAGCTGGTGGAGCCGGAGCTGCGCATCCCCGCCGACCAGGTGTCGTCGCGCGTCGGCGAGCACACGCTCCCGTTCCTGATCAGCTCGATGAGCTTCGGGAGCCAGGGCGAGGTCGCCTTCCGCTCGTACGCCGAGGCGGCGATGCGCGCCGACATGCTCTCGATGAACGGCGAGGGCGGTGAGATCCACGACATGTACGGCCGCTACCCCAAGCACCGCGGCCAGCAGATCGCCAGCGGGCGCTTCGGGGTCTCGGCATTGCTGATCAACTCGTCCGAGTGGGTCGAGATCAAGATCGGCCAGGGCGCGAAGCCCGGCGAGGGCGGCCACCTGCCCGGGTCGAAGGTGACCCAGGCGATCGCCCGGGCCCGCAACGCCCAGGTCGGCAGCGACCTGATCAGCCCCTCGAACAACCACGACCTCTATTCGATCGAGGACCTGGCCCAGCTGATCGACGAGCTCAAGACGTCGAACCCGTACGGCAAGGTGATCGTCAAGGTGCCGGTCGTCCCGGGAATCGGCACGATCGCGATCGGCATCGCCAAGGCGGGCGCCGACGTCATCACGCTCTCGGGGTACGACGGCGGCACCGGTGCCGCGCGCCAGCATGCGCTGCGCCGCGCGGGGCTGCCGTGTGAGATCGGCACCGTGCTCGCACACCACGCGCTCACCGAGGCGGGGATCCGCGACCGCGTCGAGATCTGGGCCGACGGCGGCCTGCGCAGCGCGGTGGACTGCATCAAGCTGATCTGCATGGGCGCCAACCGATTGGGCTTCGGCACCGCCTCCATGGTCGCCATCGGCTGCACCATCTGCCGCGGCTGTCAGCTCGACTCGTGCCACGTCGGCATCGCGACCCAGATCGACGAGGAGGAGGCGCGGGAGCGCGGCCTCAAGCGCTTCGTGCCCCGCGTCTTCGACCCGTCGGTCGATGGCCTGGTGCGCTACTTCACCGAGATGGGCGAGGCGCTACGCGACCTCGCCGGCCAGATGGGCGTGAGCGACGTGCAGGAACTGGTCGGGCAGGCGAACCGCCTGGTTCAGGTCTCGCATCACGACCGTCTCGACCTGGCCAGCCTGCTCACGCCGGTCGACCAGCGGGTCATCACGTCGCCGGCCGGCACCCCCCGGTTCTTCCGGCCCTTCCACCCGCCGCCGCCCCACCGGGCGCCCGAGGTCGCGGCCGAGCGGCTCGCCGCCGGTGCCGCGCTGGCGGTCGAGGAGGAGGCCACCACGGCCGCCGACCGCAGCCTGGGCACCGACCTCGCCGGGCTGATCGCCCGCGCGACGACCGGGGTCAACAACGCGTGGGTGAGGGACGCCGAGCCGGCGCCGCCGGTGGTCAACGGCGACGACCCGGGCGGCAACGGCGCGGGCGACGCTCAGGGCAACGGGGTGGTCAGCCCCAACGGCAACGGCAACGGCAACGGGCACCGGCCGGCGCTGGTGGACCTCGCGTTCACCAAGGGCGCCGCGGCGGGCAGCGGCCTTGCCGCGTTCACCCTCGAGGGCGTGCGCATCCGTGTCTTCGGCGGTGCGCAGGACGGTGTCGGCAAGTGCGCGCTCGGCGGCGAGATCCAGGTGCTGAAGGCCCAGAACAAGGAGGGTAAGTGGATCGGCGGGCACGTGGGCAAGAGCTTCGCGTACGGCGCCCAGGGCGGCCTGTTCCTGATCCAGGGCGACGCCGACGCCCGCGCGGGCATCCGCCTCTCCGGAGCCGACATCGTCATCGGCGGTGAGCCGGCCGGCCCGCTCGACGACCGGCTGGGCACCCTGGCCGCGCGCGCCAACTGCAAGGGATTCGCGTTCGAGTACATGACCGGAGGCCGGGTGGTCGTGCTGGGAGACCCGGGGCCGTGGCTCTGCAGCGGCATGACCGGAGGCGTGGTCTATGTGCGCCAGAACCCCGACTGGGGCCTCAACGCCGCCGCCGTGCGACGCCGGCTCTCCAAGGCCGCCAAGGTGAGCATCGTCGCGCTGGAGGACTCGGACGTGCTCAACGTGCAGGACCTTCTCGGCAGCTACGAGAGGGCCCTGCGGGAGAGCGGCCAGATCACGCCGGCGGACGATCTCCTGCCGCTGATCGCCAATCCGGTCGAGCACTTCATCTCCATCAACCCGGTCACCCAGCAGGCCGACCCGAACATCTCCACGGAGTAGCGGGCCGATCCGCCCGGCGGTGCCGGCCGACGTCCTCTCGGTCACCGGAGGCCAGGACCACGGAGCCCGATTCGGGCTCCGTGGTCCCGAGACGACCATCGGGCGCGGGCCGGTGATGGACATCGTGCTGACCGACCCGCGCGTATCGCGCCGCCACGCGGTGATCCGGCTCAGCGACACCGTGCTGACCATCGAGGACCTGGCCTCCAGCGCCGGCACGACGGTCAACGGCAGCCCCATCAGCGGGACGACCACCCTCGCGCCCGGCGACCAGGTGGAGATCGGCTCCACCGAGCTCACGGTGCTCTGGACGCCCTCGGGATCGTTCCGGCCCGAACCCGGACCCGAGCGCGCTCCGCCCGTGACCGCGGTCGCCGCTGCGCCGCGACCCGCCCCGGAGCCGGCGGCCGCCGTGCCGGCGGAGGAGGTGGCGGCCCCCATTACGGCACGGCCCGAGGTGCTGCTGCCCATCGCATGCCTGGCGCTGTCGGCGTTCTGCCTGCTGTGCGTGTGGATGCCCGTGCTGGGGGACCGCTCGGGCACCGACAGCGTATGGAGCCTCGACCCGCAGGGCTTCCGTATCCAGGCCGTGCTCGCCGCGCTGATCGCGGGCCTCGCCGCCGGGGGATGGCTGCAGGCGGTATCGCAGCCGCACCTCAGCGCAATGCGCCTGCCGCTCGCCGCGGCGACGGCCATCGCCGGCGGCCTCGTGGCCGGGCTCCCCCTGTTCCTGGCGGCCGTCGATGTGCCCGGCGCGAGCCGGGAGCTTGGTCTGGCCATCTTCGTGATCGCCGGCCTTGTGCTGGTGGGCTGCGCGGTCGCCGGCGTCGCGACGATCGCGACCGAGCATCGCGAGGCGCCGGTGTCCGCGGGCGCGGTGCTGCTGGTGGCCGCGGGCGGGGGCGTCGGGGGGCTGCTGGTGACGATCGCGAGTCCGCTGACCTGGATCTCGTCCGGCCTGTCCGAGTACAGCGGGTTCGACGACAACGTGGGCGCCGGCGGGTGGCTGGTGGTGCTGGCCCTCGCCGTGGTGGCGGCGTCGGTCCTGGCGCTCGCCGTCGCCCGGGCCGGCGACCGGCGCGCGGCCCTCTACTTCGCCACATGCGCGGCGGCCCTGGCGGCCGCCTCGTTCACCTTCGCGACCGGCGCGGCCTTCGCCTTCTCGTCGTTCCAGATGGAGGTCGGCCTCAGCCTGGTGCTGACCGGGTCGGCAATCGCGCTGACCTCCACCGCGATCGGCACCGCCGCGCTGTCGCTGGGACCCACAGGACCGGCCGAGGCCGAGTCGCCCTAACCCTCCGAGCGCTCCGCCGCGCTCTCCCACTCCCGCAGCAGCCAGGCCAGCTCCTCCTGCAGGCCGCGGTGCTCCTCGCCGCGCGCGGCGACGGCCTCGCGGTCGGCGAGGGTCGCGGGATCGGCGAGGGCGACCTCGACGTCGGCGATGCGCGCCTCCACACGGGTGATCTCGCCCTCCAGGCGCCGCACCTCCCGCGTGCCCCCCGAACGCGCCGGACGCCGCTCGCGGGGCGCCGCGCCCCCCTTGCGCTCCCGCCCGCGTGCCTCGGAGCGGGCCGGCGGCGGACTGGCCCTGACCGCGGATTCCTGTTCCTCGGCGCGGGCCCGCAGGAAGTCGGCGTATCCACCGAAGCGCAGTGTGGCGGCGCCGTCCTCGAGCGAGAGCGTGTGGGTGGCGATCGCGTCGATCAGGGCCCGGTCATGCGACACCATCAGCACGGTCCCGTCGTAGGCCTCCAGTGCGGTCTCGAGGGCCTCGCGGCTCTCCGTGTCGAGGTGGTTGGTGGGTTCGTCGAGCACCAGCAGGTTGCCCCCGCGCGCGATCAGCGCCACCAGCGACAGCCGCCGGCGCTCGCCGCCCGACAGCCGCTCGACGCGGGTCTCGGCGGCGGCGCCCGAGAACAGGAACCCCCCGAGCAGCGTCCGCGCCTGGGATGGCGTCAGATCGCTCTCCACGAGAACCGTCTCGACCACCGTGCGCGAGCCGTCCAGCTCCTCGCCCTGCTGGGAGAAGTACGCCGGGACCACGCGGTGGCCCACGCTGACGCGACCCCGGGCCGGGGGCAGGTTGCCGATCAGCGTTTCGATCAGGGTGGTCTTACCCGTCCCGTTGGGCCCGACGATCGCCAGGCGCTGCCCGCGCTCCAGGGTGAACCCGGCGCCCGAGATGAGTGATCGCCCGGGGACCCCGACGTCCAGGCCGTCGACCTCCATCACGACCCGTCCGCTGCGTTCCGCCTTCGGAAACCCGAAGGCCAGGTGCGATGCCTTGCGGGGCACCTCGATTCGCTCGATGCGATCGAGTCGCTTCTTCCGCGACGCGGCCTGACGCGCCTTGGTGCCGGCGCTCCAGCGGGTCACGAACCTCTCCAGGCGGGCGATCTCGGCTGCCTGGCGCTCGGCCTCGGCGCCCTGACGATCGATCGCCAGGGCCCGCTCGCGCCGGAACGCCGAGTACTTCATCGGCCACAGCTTCCCGCGACCGCGTTCGAGCTCGAGGATGCCCGTGGCCACGGACTCCAGGAACCAGCGGTCGTGCGAGACGAAGACGATGGTCGCGCCGAGGTCCGCGATCGTGCGCTCAAGCCATTCCACGGCCGCCAGGTCCAGGTGATTCGTCGGCTCGTCCAGGAGCAGCACGTCCGGGCGCGAGACCAGGGAACGGGCCAGGGATGCGCGCGTGAGCTCGCCACCCGAGAACCCGTCGAGGGGCCGCGGCAGCTGATCCTCATCGATGCTCAGCCCGCGCAGCACGCGCTCCATCCATGCGCGCCAGGCATACCCCCCGGCGCGCTCGAGCCGCGCCTGGGCCTCCTCGTAGGCCGCGAGCACGGACGCGCTCGCGTCGCCGCTCGCCATGCGCTTCTCGAGGGCCGTCAGCTCGGCCTCGGCCCGCTGGGCCGGCTCCATCCCCTGTGCCACGTACTCGGCGAGGGTCAGCCCGGTGCCGATCGGAGGGCGCTGATCGTGGAGGGCCACCGAAGATCCGCGCGCCAGGCTCACCTGGCCGGCGTCAGGCGCAAGCTGGCCCGCGAGGATCCGCAGGAGGGTCGTCTTGCCCTCGCCGTTGCGTCCGACCACGGCCAGGCGGTCGCCGGAGTCGACGCGGAAGCTGACCTCAATGAGGACATCGCGGGCCCCGAAGGCCTTGCTGATCTGGATCGCCTGCACGACCGGCTAGGGTAGCGGTCGTGTCGAGCCCCGAGACGATCACGGACCCCGCGGGGGTCGATTCGGTGGTGCGCGAGGCCCGGGCCGAGGGCCGGGTGGCCATCGATCTCGAGTTCCTCTGGGAGCGCACCTACGCTCCGGTGGCCTGTCTCGCGCAGCTTGCGACTCCGGTGGGGATCCATCTGGTCGATCCGATCGAAGGCGCGCCGCTCGGCCCGATCGCCGAGCTGGTGTCCGACCCGGCCGTGGACGTGGTCATGCACGCCCCCTCGGCCGACCTCACGCTGCTGGGGCTCGCGTACGGGGTGCGTCCTCAGTCGTTCACCGACGTGCAGCTCACGGCCGGCTTCGTCGGGCTCGGCGCCGGGCAGGGCCTCGGCAACCTGCTCGACCGCGTCCTCGGCGTCCGCCTGGACAAGGGCGAGCGGTACACCGACTGGAGCAAGCGCCCCTTGTCCGACGCGCAGCTCAAGTACGCCGCCGGCGACGTGATCCACCTGCTCGCCCTGGCCGACGAGCTCGCGCGCCGCGCGGAGAAGCTCGGCCGCACCAAGTGGGTGGCCGAGGAGCACGCCCGGCGTTACGGCCCCGACGCACGCCTGCTCCCCGACCCGGAGACCGCCTGGCGCAAGGTCAAGGGCGGTGGCCGCCTGAACGGCAAGGATCGCGCCGTGCTCGCCGCCCTGGCGGCCTGGCGCGAGCGCGAGGGGGCGCGCCGCGACAAGCCGACCTCCTGGGTGATACCCGACCGCACGCTGGTCGAGATCGCGCATCGGCGCCCGACGACCCGCGCGGCGCTCGAGAACGAGCGCGGGCTGCCGGACCGCATCCGCGGCGCCGACGCCGACGCGCTGCTGGCGGTGTTGCGCGAGGGCGAGAGCGCTCCGCCTCCGCCCACGCCGACACCCCCCTCGCCCGAGATGCAGCAGCGCCTGGATGTGCTCGGACCGCTCGGCGCGGTGCTGGTCACGGCGCGCGCCGCCGCCGTCGACCTCGCGCCGAGCCTCCTGGCCACGCGCGACGAGATCGTCGCCTTCCTGCTGGCCGCCATCCGTGGGGAGACCGACGATCTGCCGCTCGGCAACGGCTGGCGGCGCGAGCTGGCCGGCGCAGGCCTCATCGAGCTGGCGGCCGGTCGCCTGGTCCTCGGCGCAGACGCGCAGCGCCCATTCCTGGTCGAGCTCCCCCGGGGCGCGATCGCCACGCCTCAGTAGAGTGAGCCCCGACCCCATGGCACCGCACACGACCTTCGACCACATCGCCGCATTCGTCGACGACTCCAGCGCCGCGAGCGCCGCGCTCGAGGCCGGGGTGACCCTCCGAGAGCTGAGCGGCGGGCGGCTGAGCGTGGTGCACATCATGCCGAGCCCCGCCTTCCTGCTCTCGCTCGCGGCGAGCGTCGGCGGTGCACCGGTGCACGACAGTGCGATGGAGGAAGAGGCTGCGGAGATGTGGCTCGACGAGCTCGTTCACGACCTCGAGGGCGCCGAGGCCGTGCTGCTGGAGGGCAACCCTCCCAAGACGGCCGTCGAGTGGGCGCTCGAGGCCGAGGTTGACGTGATGATCGCGACGCGCCACCACGGACGGGTGGAGCGGGCCCTACTCGGCAGCTTCGCCGGGCACCTGAGCCATCACGCCCCGTGCGCGGTGCTGCTCACGAACCCCGCCGAGGGGGAACGCTGACCGCACGACGGGCGGTACTGGGCGCTCGAGGGGCGGCGGGCCGTGGTGCCCCGCCGCCCCTGAGGGTGTCGCGTGAGGCGCGCTACGCGGCGAGTGCCGGAGCGACGCCCTCCCGCGGAGTCGATGTGGAGTGCAGATGCAAGCACCCCGGGACCGTGCAGACGGCCTCCGGCTCGGGATCGAGGCGTGAAAGCAGGGCCTCGATGCGGGCGGTGTCAGCGGACGTGGTCTGTGCCTTCATGTCATCTCCCGAACTCGTGGGGCGGCGTGTCGGGGGCATCCAATCCCGCGCCCGTGTCAGCTCGGTTGTCCCGGCGTTAGGGCTCGGCCAAGCCGCCGGCGTCGACGAGCGGGGCGAGGTCGGCCATGGCGGTCACCAGGTCCACACGGGCGACCGAAGAGGCGCCTGCGGCCAGCGGCAGCACCTGCCACACGGTGCGCCCGAGGTAGGCCCCGGCCCACACCCGGTACCGCTCGCCGGTGCGCATCACCAGCGCCTGGATGCTGCGCAGGTTGTCGGTGCGGTCGGCGATCTTGATCACCTGGACCTCGGGCGGCGCCTGGGTGCGCAGCCGCTCGTAGTAGACGCGCAGCGACTCGGTGTCGCACGGCGCCGTCAGCCAATCGACGATGTCGGCGACCTCCGGGCCGAATCCGGTCCGGATCTCCTCGATGGTGGTATGCGTGTCCTCCACGGTGTCGTGCAGCAGCGCAGCCTGGAGGAGCACCGACGAGTGCTCGCCCCACCGCGCGAGCTCCATCGCGACGCGCACCAGGTGCACCCAGTAGGGAGTGTCGCTGCCGCGACGGGTCTGCCGCCCGTGCCGGGCGCGGGCGAAGGCCAGCGCCTGCTGGAGGACCGTGCGCTGCCCGGAATCCGGCAGGGCGGCCACGAAGTCGGTCCACACGCGCTCCACGGTGACCGCGGCGTCGAAGGTGCCGGGCCAGGCCTGTCCCGACGGGCTGGACGGACCCTCTCCGCCCGCGTCGCTGATCGACGGGGGACGAAGCGGAGTGGAACCCATGTCTCCTAGGTTAGCGCCGCCCCGGGGCGGCGCCGAGCGGCGGCTCGCGGTGATCGACATGGGCTCCAACACCTTCCGCCTGGTGGTGTTCCGCTACCGGCCGGGGGGATCGTTCCAGCTGGTTGACGAGATCCGCGACGCCGTACGCCTTTCGGGCGGCGCCGGCCCGAAGGGCCTGGCCTCCGGCGCACTGGACCGGGCCGCGCACACCACCCGCCTCTACGCGGCCTTCTGCGCGGCCTCCCAGGTCGACGACGTCGTCGCCGTCGCCACCAGCGCCGTGCGCGACGCGCCCAACCGGGAGGACGCGCTGGCCGCGCTGTCGGCCGACGGGGGCCTCGACGTGCGCATCCTCTCCGCCGAGGAGGAGGCCTGGTACGGCTATCTGGGCGCGGTCAACAGCACCACCCTCGGCGACGGCCACGTCCTCGACCTCGGCGGCGGGAGCGTGCAGGTGTCCCAGGTGACGGGGCGCAGCCTCGACCGGATCGTCTCGCGCCCGCTGGGCGCCGTGCGGATGACGGAGGGATTCCTGCCGGACTCCCGGGCGGGCCGTGCCCAGATCAAGAGCCTCCGGCGCCACGTCGAGCGCACCGTCGCCGACGTCGACTGGCTCGGGGGCGCCGGCGGACGCATGGTCGGGGTCGGGGGCACCATCCGCACCCTCGCGAGCATGCACCAGCGCCGGACGCGGTACGCCCTCGACGAACTGCACGGCTACATCCTCCCCCGCTCGGGCATCGAGGATCTGATCGGGGCGATGGCCGAGCTCCCGGCCAAGGAGCGCAGCGCGCTGCCGGGCCTCAAGCAGGACCGTGCCGACATCACGCTCGCCGGGGCGATCGTCATCTCGACGATCCTGGACCAGATGGGCGTCGAGGGCGTCGAGATCTGCAGCCAGGGCCTGCGCGAGGGCATCTTCTACGAGCGGCTGCTCTCCCCCGCCGACCCGCCGCTGGTGGCCGACGTGCGCCGCCAGAGCGTCCTGAACCTCGTCGAGACCTACCGCTGCGACGTCCCCCACGCCGAGCACGTGACCGCGCTCGCGCTGTCGGTCTACGACGAGCTGGCGCGGCTCGGCCTGCTGACGATCGACCGGCGCGAGCGCGAGCTGCTGTGGGCCGCCGGCATGCTGCACGACGCGGGTGTGCTGGTCGACTACAACGACCACCACAAGCACGGCTTCTATCTGGTCCTGAACGCCGGGCTGCCGGGCTACCGGCACCCCGAGCTGGCGATGATCGCGCTCCTCGTCCGGGCCCACCGCAAGGCGCTGCCGAACACGGCGCCGCTCGACGACATCGTTGGGCCCGAGGGGGCCGATCGGCTGGCGCGCCTGGCGGCGTGCCTGCGCGTGGCCGAGCAGCTCGAGCGCGGGCGGGCGGGCGGGGTGCGCGAGGTGCACCTTGAGGCGCCCGAGGGGGCCGTGCGCCTGGTGGTCGAAGCGGAGGGCGACCCGGCCGTGGCCGTCTGGTCGGCCGCCCTCGAGACGCCCGCCTTCCAGCGCGCCTTCCGGCGGGAGCTCGAGATCGCCGTGGCCTAGCGGAGCGCTAGCCCCCGGTGGGCTTGACGCGGTAGCGCGGCTCGAGGTGGGCGATGATCCGCGCGCGCTGATCGCCCTGGATCTCGACGACCCCATCCTTGATCGATCCGCCGGACCCGCAGAGCTTCTTGAGCTCCTTCGCGACACCCGCCACGTCCGCCGCGGGCAGCCCGGTGACGAGCGTCACGGTCTTGCCGCGCCGACCTGAGGAGGTCCGTCCCACCCGCACCACGCCGTCGCCCGCGGGGGCACCGGGCCGCGCCGGGGCGGGCTCGGAACGCCGTCCGCCGTCGCTCGAATAGACCAATCGAGTATTTGATTCTCTTCTGTCAGCCATTCAACGAAATTACTCTGGTAGCCTGCGCCGTGTGAGCACCCTCTCGCTTTCGCGGGCCGATGTCGAAGCCCTGGCGGATGAGTTCGAGCCCCGGTCGGCGCAGGAGCTGCTGGCCTGGGCCGTCGAGCGGTTCGACGGCCGCATCGTCCTCACGTGCTCGTGGCAGCACCAGTCCTCCATCCTGGTCGACATGCTCTGGCGCCTCGGCGCGAAGATACGCATCGTCGAGCTGGACACGGGTCTGCTGTTCCCCGAGACGTACGCCACGCGCGACCGGCTGATCGAGCGCTACGGCCTCGACATCGAGCGCATCGACCCGTCGCAGACCGTCGAGGAGCAGGACCGGACGGAGGGACCCGCGCTCTGGAGCCGGGACCCCGACCGCTGCTGCAAGCTGCGCAAGGTCGAGCCGCTCGAGCGGGCGCTGGTGGGGATGGACGCGTGGATCACGGGCATCCGGCGGGCGCAGAGCGTCACCCGCGCCGGCGCCAGGGTGCTCGAGCTGGACCCCCGCGGGGTGGTGAAGGTGCAGCCGCTCGCCGGATGGGGCGACGAGGACGTGAAGGGCTATCTGCATGCCCACGACGTCCCGTACAACCCGCTGCACGATCAGGGCTTCCCCTCGATCGGCTGCACGCACTGCACCCGTGCGGTACAACCGGGCGAGGACTCTCGCGCCGGGCGCTGGGCGGACGCGGAGAAGACCGAGTGCGGGCTCCACCTGCCCTCGCTCACCGCGGCCCCCTCCTCCGAACGCTGACACCGATCGGGTCGCGGCCCGAAGAAGGGTGGGACAAGAGTGAGTGATCGCCGTGGAGCGACCCTGTGGTTCACCGGCCTCTCCGGGACCGGCAAGACGACCATCGCCGCCATCGTGGGCCCCGAGCTGGAGAGGCGCGGCCAACTCGTCGAGTACCTCGACGGCGATGTCGTGCGCACGCATCTCTCGAAGGGGCTCGGGTTCTCCAAAGAGGACCGCGACACCAACATCGGCCGCATCGGCTGGGTGGCGAGCCGTCTCACCCGGGCCGGCGTGGTGACCCTCGTCTCGGCGATCTCGCCATACGCGGACACCCGTGCCGCCGCCCGCGGCATGGTCGAGGAATTCGGCCCATTCGTCGAGATCTTCGTGGACACCTCCGTCGAGGAGTGCGCCAACCGTGACGTGAAGGGCCTCTACGCCAAGGCCTTCTCGGGTGAGATCAAGGAGTTCACCGGGGTGAGCGACCCGTATGAGGCTCCGGAGAACCCCGAGGTCCACATCAGCACCGAGACCCAGACGCCCGAGGAGAGCGCGGCGAAAGTGATCACCGCGCTCGAGGCGCGCGGCCTCATCGGCGGCGGGGTCGCCGCGTAGGCACCTCCGCCCGAGCGGACCTTCACACCCACACCGTCGCCTCCGACGGCGGGCTCACGCCGACGGCGCTCGTCGAGCTGGCCGCGGAGCACGGTGTGGGCACGCTCGCCCTGACGGACCACGACACCATGGACGGTGTCCGCGAGGCGCTCGAGGCGGGTGAGCGGCTGGGGGTGCGCGTGATCGCCGGCGTTGAGCTCTCGGTCCGCGCCCCGTCGGGATCGATGCATCTGCTGGGGTACTTCCGCGACGCGGCCGCCGAACCCCTGCGCGCGCGCCTCGGCGCACTGCGTGCGGCGCGCGAGGACCGCGCCCGCCGCATGGTCGAGCGCCTGGCCGCGATCGGGGCACCCATCGACTACGAGGACGTCCGCGCGCGCGCGTCGGGAGCCGTCGGCCGCCCCCACGTCGCCGACGCGCTGGTCGCGGCGGGTCACGCGCACGATCGCCAGGACGCATTCGATCGGTTCCTCGCCGACGGCGGGCCCGCCCATGTCCCCCATGGGGGGCTCGGGCCGCGCGAGGCGATCGCGCTGATCGCCCAATCGGGGGGCGCGTCCGCGCTGGCGCATCCGGCCTCGCTGCGGATGCCGGAGCGCGAGCTGGGCGACTACGTCCAGCGCCTCGCCGCTTGGGGCCTCGGGGGCATCGAGGTCCACCGGCCCGACCACACGCCCGAGCGGCGGGCGCGACTCGCCCGTCTCGCGGCGCGCCACCGTCTGATCGCCACCGGGGGATCCGACTTCCACGACCTGGAGGGCGCGCTCCGGCCCGGGGACACCGGCCGGCCCGCCCTGCCGCACGACGCCATCGACCACCTCCTCTTCGATACCGTGGAGCCATGACCACATCGATCGATTCCGCACCCACGGGCCGCCGGGCCGCGGGGGTCCACTGGGACCTCTCCCCCCTCCTCTCCGACGCCGACGCCGCCCGCGTCCGCCTCGCCTCGGCCCTCGGAGCCGCGAAGGCCTTCGAGCAGAAATACCGGGGCCGCCTGCCCGAGCTCGACGGGGCGGGGCTGGCCGAGGCGCTCGCCGAGCTCTCGGTGCTCGACAACGAGCTGTCGCGCGTGAGCTCGTACGCCCACCTGCGCGAAGCGGTCGACGTGACCAGCAAGGAGAACAAGGACCTCTCCTCCGCCGTGGACCGCGGACTGGTCGAGGCCGGGAACGCGCTCAGGTTCTTCGACCTCGAGTGGCTCGCGCTGCCCGAGGAGACGGCGCGCGCGTTGTACGACGCCCCCGAGGTCGCCGGCGATCGCCACTACCTCATCTCTCTGCGCCTTTTCGCGCCTCACACGCTCTCGGAGCCCGAGGAGCGCATGCTCTCAGAGCGCGGTCCGGCGGCGGTCTCGGCCTGGCACACGTTGTTCGGGCAGGTGACCTCGACGCTCGAGGTGCCGTTCGACGCCGGCGAGGGCGACGGCGAGGAGCCGCACACCATCGACCGCCTCCTGGCCCATGTGCGCAACCCTGATCGCGACCTGCGGCGGCGCGCGCTGGAGACGCTCTACGACGCGCTCGAGCCCCACACCGACACCCTCGCGCACTGTTACGACACGCTGGTCGGAGATCGCCTGGTGATGGACCGCCTGCGCCATTATTCGGGCCCGATGGAGGCGACGCACCTGCGCAACGAGCTGCCGGGACCGGTCGTGGAACAGATGCTCGACGCCGTCGAGCGCCACTACGCGATCGCCCACCGGTGGTTCCGCGTCAAGGCGGGCATCCTCGGCCTCGACCGGCTCGAGCTGCACGACCAGTACGCGCCCATCGGCGAGGGCCGCTCGGTGGACTACCCGGAAGCGCGGCGCCTGATCGGCGACTCCTTCGGGCGCTTCTCACCACGCATCGCCAACCTCGCGGGCGGCTTCTTCGACGAACACCGCATCGACGCCGAGCCCCGCTCGGGCAAGCGCGGCGGAGCCTTCTGCGCCTCGGTGGCGCAGGACGCCTCGCCCTACGTGCTGATGAACTTCACGGACCGCATGGACGACGTCATGACCCTGGCTCACGAGCTCGGGCACGGTATGCACTTCACGCTCTCCGCCGAGCGGCAGACGGCGCTCTCCATGGGCACCGGGCTCGCGCTGGCAGAGGTGCCGTCCACGTTCGCCGAGCTGCTCGCCTTCGACCACCTGCTCGACACCGAGACCGACCCGGTCACCCGCCGGGCGCTGATCTCCGAGCGGGTCGAAGGGTCGTTCGCCACCGTGTTCCGCCAGACGGTGCTGACGCGCTACGAGCAGCGGGCCTACGCCCTGCGCGGCGAGGGGGGCACCCTCACCTCAGACCGGCTGTCGGACATCTGGTTCGAGGAGAACGCCAAGTACTACGGCGACAGCGTCGGGCTCCCCGACCGCTACCGGCTCGGGTGGTCGTACATCCCCCACTTCATCCACACGCGCTTCTACACATACGCCTACGTGTTCGCGCACCTCTCGACGCTGGCGCTGTACGCGCGCTACCGCGAGGCGGGCGCCGATTTCGTCGAGGACTACATCGACTTCCTCGCGGCGGGCGGGTCGAGGACACCGACCGAGCTGCTGGGCGGGCTCGGGGTGAATCTCGAGGATCCGGCCGTGTGGGAGCCCGGATTCCGTGAGATGGAGCTGATGGTGGAGGCCGCCGAGGCCGGCTGAATCGCCGGCCTCGGCACCTCCGACACCGGTCTCTAGCCCTTCGAGGCCTTCTTGGAGGCCTTCAGCGGGTTGAGCGCCTTCTGGACCTGGTCGGGCAGCTCCCCGATCGGGTACAGCTGACGGCCGCACTCCGGGCCGCTGCGCGTGGGGCGCGCGTGGCACACGGTCGGCTCGCTCCAGATGGCCGCGGTACGGTGGCCGCGCTCGCACAGCAGGATCCGGGCCTGTCGCCCCCCCGCGGCCGGCGTCTCGATGGCCACCAGGCCCTCGGCGACCGGCTCCTCGGCGGCGGCGGCAACGGCATCGGAGACCTCGTCCGCCGCCACGGCCTCGGCGGGCGCCTCGGGCTCCGGCTCCACCTCGACCTCGGCGGCCGGCTCATCCTGCGCCGGCGCGTCCTCGGCGACGGCCTCGGCGACGGGCTCCTCGGTCGCCACCACGTCCTCTGCGACCACCTCGGCCGTCTCCTCTGCCTCGCTCATGCGCGCTCCTTCGACTGACGTCTGACCGGGGAAGGATAGCGCGACGCTGAATCCGGTTGGCCGTCCGGCTCGGCCGGAAGATCGCGGCGGCCGCGCAGCCTGTCGAAGTTGGCCATCGCCCGGTCGAAGCCGACCACCCCGGGATCGAGCAGCGCGCGGACCCGCCACAGCCGGTATTCGGCGAAATAGCCGGGGCTGACGCCCAGGACGCTCGCGAGGCGCTCGAGTTGCTCGGCGGTCGGCGGAGCCCCGCTCCCGGAGCACAGCTGGTGCAGGCGCGTGCGGCTGATCGCAATGCCCTCGGCACGCAGAAGGCTCCCCAGCGCCGACACCGAGAGCCCACGGCGCTCGAGCACGGCGGCAAGGGCCACGGCAAGGGGCTCGTCGCTGACCGCGGGGAGCGGTCGGCGCCGATCGGGCATCGGTTGCGGGGCCATGTGGACTCCGGAGCCTACGCATGCGCCAGGGGCCGGGAAAGGGTGATTCGGATGAAGAGTCGTGCACCTGGGTACCGTGGGCGGCCATGGACGACCCTCCCTCCCCCTTTCAGGTGGTGCACGAACAGCTCGAGATCGGGCCGCTGCGACTCTCCATCGCCCGGCCCCGCTCGGCCGAGGACCTGATCGACGAAGACGAGTACGCGAACGATGAGCGCCTCCCCTACTGGGCCGAGCTCTGGCCGAGCGCCCGCGTCCTCGCCGAGGAGCTTCTCGTCCGCGACCTCGCCGGTCGCCGTCTGATCGAGCTGGGATGCGGCGTCGGACTTCCGGCGATCGCCGCGTCCCTGCTCGGCGCGCGGGTCCTCGCCACGGATTGGTACGAGGACGCCCTGGCCTTCACGCGGGCCAACGCCGTCGCCTCCGGAGCGCGGGTCGAGACCCTGCTGGTCGACTGGAACGCGCCGCCCACGACCCTGTTCACCCACGGAGGCGCGGATCTCGTCGTCGGAGCGGATGTGCTGTACGAGGAGCGCAACGGGCCGGCGCTGGCGGCGCTGCTGCCGCGGATCGTGGGCCCGTACGGCGAGGTCCTGATCGCCGACCCGCGTCGCCCCCACGCGGAGGCATTGCTCCACCCGATGGTCGCGGCGGGATGGCGCCACACGTCGGAGGATGTACCGCACCGCGCGCGTCAGGACGAATCCGGGCCGATCATCCGACTCCACACACTGAGGCCTCCGGGGCATGACCCACCAGCTTGATTCGCCTCGGCGCGGGTCCGATACACTGGCGAATGAGCGTTCCTCGGTAGCTCAATGGTAGAGCATCCGGCTGTTAACCGGAGGGTTGCAAGTTCGAGTCTTGCCCGAGGAGTAGACGAAAGGCCCCGGAAACGGGGCTTTTCTTCGTTCCGGGGCGGGCATCACCGCCGGGGCCGTGGCATCAGCGTGGCATCACGATCGATGTCAGGCGGTCGCAACACGGTGCCGCCCCCTACTTGAGAAGGCGGGCCTTCTGGGCGGCGAACTCTTCCTCTGTCAGCACGCCAGCGTCCCGCAGATCGGCCAGCTTGCGTAGTTCGTCGGCAACCAAGGGGATCTCGGTCCCGCCACTTGCGGCCTCGGCCGAGGCATGAGGTGACTCCGGCACCGCGAGTGACAGGAGCGGCGCGAGCCCGGCTCTCTGTCGGCATGCATCCACCTCGCTGGACCACTGAAGTGCCGCTGCTGCCTCGCACGCGAAATGAAGCGCGCACTGCACGCCGTCAACGTCCGCCACAACCTCAATAGGTGTGTTCTTCGAGGCAATGCGCTTGTTGTGCGCTGCTGCGCCGAGTGCCCCGCCCATGACGAAGGCGGTCGTCCCTCCGCCCCGCTTGACCGTTGCGCCGACGCCGACCTTGAGAGACCGAACGTCTGCACCCGGGATCGTGAACTCTGGAAAGCGGCGCTCCAGCATGTTGACGCGCCGCACGGAGGCGTAGGTGATCGCCCCCGTGTCATCGACCTCAACCCAGCCATCCTCGATCTGCTTGGGGAACTTGGGGTGGCCGCCCAAGTAGCCGCCGTCGATCGCCTTCAAAGCGTCGCCCTCCTGGTCGCGTCGGCCTCTCCCGGGTCGCACCCTATCCCGAGGGTGTTCCAGGCCCGCTTCCCCAGCGGGGATCGTCGGCCACGGAGCGCGTCAGAACGCATGCTCGGCTTCGCCCTCGCCGGACCGTTTGAGGCCGAACTCTCGAAGGGCTAGAGTCCCTCGCGTCTCAAGGATGGGGCACCCGGAGAGCGAGAGGCCGACCGGGGACTAGGGCAGATGCGTGACGCGGACCCCTAGACGAGCAGTCGAATCGTCTAGCCCTGGAGGTCCGCACACATGGCCCTACCCGATGGACCCCGCCCTGTCGTTGACACGCACGGGGCCGCCGAGTTGCTCGGCATCTCGTACGACCGCGTGCGCCAACTGGCGGACGAGGGCGTGCTGCCCGTCGGCCTGGAATCCGTCATCCGGCCGAGCGGCCGCCGCTTCCGCTGGTTCTACGTCGATGAGGTCGCGGCGCTGGCAGAGGAGCGCCGCCCCAAGCCGCCGGTCGCCAGCTAAGGGCTCCGACCATGACCCCCGATCCGCGGCTGGTGGAGGCTCTGCGCGAGTGTGGCCTGCGCGTTGCGAAGGTCAACCCCGACCGCTGGATGGCCCACTGCCCCCATCACGAGGACCGGCACGAGAGCCTGAGCATCCGCAGGGCCGACAACGGCGACACGCTCGTGCACTGCTTCGCGGGCTGCGAGGTCGTCAACGTGCTCGCCGCCTGCGGCCTGGACTGGGGGGCGTTGTTCGCGGACGCCCCCGAGACGCCACGCCTGGCCGACGGGGCCCGCCCGAGACGCCGCCGTCAACCGTCGCGTGCCGCCGCCGAGGCCCAAGACGGCCGCCGACGTGGCGAAGGCCCTTGGCGTCGACCCCGACGAGCTCGAGACGATGTGCGGGGTTCGCACCGCCGCCGACCACCGCCGCGTCCAGGAGGAGCTCGAGGAGCTCGTCGCCAGCGCGAGGAGCTCGTCGCCAGCGGGTGCGGGACCGCCTGAGCGAGCGGGACGGCGAGTGAGCACGGGGCTGGGGCGTCGTCCGTACCCCGGCTCTTCGGGGCGGCTGCGGGAGCTTCCGTCGGGTGGTAGCCCCGACGCCCGCAGTCGTCCCGTTCGCCCCTCGAGGGCGTGCAGCAGGCGACCCCGAAACCGCGTAAGGGAGCGGTTTTCCGGCGTGCTACCTTTCCGGGCCACGACAAGTGGGGCCGCGCCGCGCCAACGGCCGACCCCGTGACCCATCGGAGGAACCCCGATGAGTAACCGCAACGCTACCGGGCAAGGCCGACGCCGATCCCACGGCACCGGCTCCCTGATCGTCCGCACCGACACGGCAGGCCGCGAGACGTTCTACGGCCAGTGGCGCGCCGACGGCCGGATCATCAAGCGCCGGATCGGCCCGAAGCGCGTCAAGGGCACTCGCCAGGGCCTGACCCTGACGATGGCCGAGGCCGCCCTGCGCCAGATGATGGCCGAGGTCACCCCCGAGCAGGTCGCGCCCGCTGAGCGGGTCAACATCGCCACGGCGGGAAAGGCGTACCTCACCCGCGCCGAAACCGTGACGGGGCTCAAGCTCACGACGATCACCGACTACCGGATCATGCTCGACAACCACCTGGCCCCGCACTTCAGGCGCAAGGCCCTGGGCAAGATCACGGTGGACGACATCAACCGCTACGTCGTGGCCAAGCGGCGCACGCTGGCGGCCAAGACGGTCCGCAACCACCTGAACTTCGCCAACGCCCTGTTCGTCCTGGCGATGAGCACGGGCTGGGCTCGCGCCAACCCGGTGCCGCTGGCCGACCGGCCGCGCCAGGATGGCGAGGGCGGCCACGACCTACGGTTCCTGACCCGCCAGGAGCTCGAGGCCCTCCTGCGGGCCGTCCCCGACGACGATGAGGGCTCGAGGGATCGGGCCCTCTACGCGACGGCCGCCTGGGCGGGGCTGCGCCAAGGGGAGCTCGCGGCGCTGCGCTGGCGCGATGTGGACTGGGCGGCTGGCCTGATCCGCGTCCGGCGCAACTTCACTCACGGCCGGATGAGCACCCCGAAGTCGGACCGCTCCGCCCGGGCGGTGCCGATGTTCGACCGGCTGGCGGGCGAGCTCGACCGGCACTTCACGAGCTCGAGCTATCAGGGCGATGACGAGCTCGTGTTCTGCCACCCCCACACCGGGAGCCCGTTCGACGCCTCGCAGGTCCGGCACCGCTTCCATGCGGCCCTGAAAGCGGCCGGGGTGCGCCGAGTCCGGTTCCACGACCTGCGACACACCTTCGGGACGTCGATGGCCGCCGCCGGGTGCCCGCTGCGAACATTGCAGGGCTACCTCGGCCACGCCAGCTACGCGACGACGGAGGTGTACGCCGACTTCGCCCCCGACACCACGCGGGGCGCGGCCTGGGCGGCGCAGGCGTTCGGGGCCGAGGCCGCCGAGGAGGCGGTGCCGGTTGAGGAGGCCGCCGCCTGAAGCGTCGTCCGAATCCACGAGGATGATCCGGCACGATGCCACGTCACGAGATCCCGGTCCTCACGAACTTCGTCCTTGAGGACGCACCTGGGCAGGAGGTCGGCGAAGGTGAGCATCGTGTCATCCGCTTCGACGGTCGGGAGATCGTCTGGCACGTCAACGAATCAGATCCAGAACGCGGCCGGATGCTCCCGACTGTTTGCATGCGGTCTGACGGCTGGAAGGACGAGTCCCACTACCGCGCCGAGGTCCTTCACGTCCAACGCTTTCTCTCGGCGCTCTCGTTCAATGACGAAGTAGCCATCACGACGCTGTTCTTCGGCTTCAACCATGCCGCAACCGACCCTCCGGACCGAGTGGTGTTCCGCCAGCCGGGGTGGCCGCTGCCCCTTTGTCACGGTCTCCAGACGCCCAGCGAGATAGTGGCGGTGCAGGATGAACGCCTGCGACTCGCGCTCGCCCTCTATCGCAAGGGGCGCAGCTCGCTGAACCCGTACGACCGCTTCCTCGCCTACTGGAATGCGCTCGAGGCCGTCTTCCAGCCCGACCCGAAGAACCGCCGCCGCGACTCCTACATCGAGAAGGCCCCACGTCGGTGGAAAGGGGTCTTCCACGGTTGGGACCCTGTGCCGACGAATCTGGTCCGCCACCTCCAGGGGTCGAGCCGCAATGCCGTTGCCCACTTGGTCAACACCACCGATGGTTCGATCCTCGACCCTGACGACCCAGCCGACTGGAGCCGCCTCGACAAGGACGCGAGAGTCGTCGAGCGGTTGCTCCGCTTCAAGATCGAGGAGCGTTGGCCCCATCCCGTCTACTGCCAGCGGCCTAGCTCTCCAACTTCCTAAGCCGCTCGCGTGCAGCATCAACCTCCGCAGTGTCCGCCTCGACGACGGCGAGAGCTTGTTCGGCTACTCGGATTGCCTCGGTGCTGCTCTTCGCTCTATCGACATTCCGTAAGGCATCCTCGATGGTGCTGCGGTCGGAACGGACCGCCTCGGTGAAGCGCTGCGCTTCATCGATGACGCGCTGGCGTTCGAGGCGGGCCGCAGGGCCGTTTGGGGCAACGGCGTTGAACGTCGCGACGAACTGCCTGGCCTTCTCCTCCATCTTCGGAGGCACCGCAGCGACGCTCGCGATACCGGGTCCGCTCAGCGAGATGAAGAGCTGGCGGGTGTCGTGGGTCTCCTTCTTCTGGAAGATCAGCGCTGGCCAGCAACCGCAACAGACGGCAGTGGCTGCAGAGGGGTGGTGTTCGACCTGCAGGTTGCCGGATGTGTCGGCTCTTGCCTGCATGCTTGGCTCTAGCCAGACGGTGCCCTCTGGCGTGTAGACGTACGACTCAAAGACGGTGTACGGCGCACACGCGGCGAGCGCATTGCCTTCTTGGGCCTTCTCTTCTGCGTCTTCCGCCGCGGCGACCGCTTGCTTGTGAGCCTTCTCGGCGTCTTTGAGACCGCTCTCGGCGGACTTGATGGCGAGAGCCTGCTCCTTCCGGGCGGCCTCAAGGGCCTTCTCTGTATCTCGGAGGCGCTCCATGCGACGACGCTCGGCGGCCTTCACGGCAGCTTTGGCCTCGCGACGCAGTTCCTTTGGCGACGGCGGAGGGTCTGGTGCGCCGGGCGTCTCGTCGCTCATGCCGTCTGCGCGGAGGTCACCTTGCAGTCTCTGCGAAGGACGATCTGATACGTCCTTCGTTGCCTAGCGAGCTGACGGAGTTTTCGTAGGGCCATCCGGCGCTTACCTACGGTGCCTGCCCTCCTGCTGGCCCGTGCAGAATCTTCATCCTTGCGGTCGTCTTGCGGATGACGAGCGCGAGCGCGCACAGCGGGCGGGCACCGGCGGCTTGGTCGCAACCGGAGGGGCGAGGGCTGCTACAGGACTCGCGGCTACCGGGCTGGGCAAGGGCGGCGGGTCGGGGTGCGGAAGGCGACTACCGCAGATCGCCATGTGCTGCTTCGCAGAAGACGGCTGCTAGTGATGACTCGGTGCAAGCGGGCGAGTTCGGATCGGGGCCTACGGAGACCCTCGCGAAGTACCACGCTCCTGGTGGAAGTGCCTGTCGCGATGTGTAGCTCGTGGCCAAGGGATCGAGACCCGCGCTTGGCGTGTTGGCGAAGTCGATCAAGACGCTGCTCAATCCCGGCTGCGCGAAGAAGCCATACGCATCCACGGCTGGCGAGGCAGAAATCGCCACCCACCGGGTGGCAGCGCCAGGGACGAGCGTCCAGTTGATCGAGGGCCGACGGTCCGCCGCCGAGTCGATGCTCGTGATCCTCGGGACGGCGGTGTCGACGAAGCCGTTGAAGACTGCCGAACCGGGCACTGGCGGGGCCGGAGCAGGATCAGGCGGTAGAGCACCCGAGGCCCAGTGGCACTCATAAGAGCGTCCGCCGTAGGACACGGAGATCTTGTCCCACGGAAGGTGTTCGGGTGCGCCAGGCTCGACACACGAGTAGCCCACGCGGTTCGCGTCGGTCCACACATAACTGTGGTGATCGGACGGGCAGGTGTGGAGAGGGTGGCACGGATCGGTGTGAGCCGCAGCCGTGCCGCTGCCTACGCCGAGCGCGCCTAAGGCAGCGGCCCCGACGATGAGAGCCAGCCTTGCCAGGTGGCTCATGCGATAACACCCCTCAGTCCCCGGCCGCGATTGGCCGGTTTAGGCCCTTGATCCGCGAGAACGACCTTATAGGGGAGGCTCCCATGGTCGGGAACCGCCCGGCAGCGGGAGTGCACCCATCTTCAGCGCGGGTTCCCCGAAGTAGACGGCCCCCCGTGGCATCACCCGTGGCATCAAAATGAGCGAATCTGAGATCACTTCACAGAACCGCATATCGCGTAACCGTGCGGGATGTCACTGCATGGATCTGCCCCGGCTGTTCTGTTAACCGGAGGGTTGCAAGTTCGAGTCTTGCCCGAGGAGTAACCACGACAGCCCCGCTATTAGCGGGGCTTTCTCGTTCTAGAGCGAGGCGTCGCCCGGATGCCGGACGACGGCACAACTCGAACGAGGTCGCTCCCGGAGCAGAGCATCCGGCTGCCAACCGGAGGGTTGCACGTTCGAGTCCTGCCCGCGGAGTAGCCGGAAAGGCCCCGCCATCGGCGGGGTCGTCCCTTGGCCTCGTTCAGGCCGGATCCGCCCTCGTGACCGTCGCACTCCGGCTTTGCGAAGGACGCACCAGATCGGGCGTCAACGGGCCCGTCCTCTTGTCCGCTCGGCTCGTCGGGCCGCCGACGCCAGGGTTGCCGGAGGTCGGGCGCAGAGGAAGTCCGAAGGTTCGCCCGATGCCGGGTCGGGTAGGGCTTGATACGAGGGGGGTGTTCGCGTTCGAATACCCGCGAGACGGCGGCCCCGATGAGGACGAGATGACCGACGAGACCACTCACGAAATCCGCGTGCACCTCACCCGAGAACACCCGCCCATCCGCAAGGCGGTGCTGGAGATGACCGGCGACGAGGTCACCTTCGGCACACCGGGCTGGCAGGGCGAGCACTACGGCTTCGAGCCGGGCACGGTGCCCGTGCACCCCGGGACGCTCGACTATCTGGTGGCGTCGGTGGCCGGGTGCCTGATCGGGACGTTTGGCGGCGCGCTCAGGGCGCGCGGCATCGACAGCACCGGCGACAGGCTCACCGCCGACGCCGTGGGCGACGTCGTCGTGGACCCCGACGGCGTGCTGCGGCTGCGCGCGATCGCGGTGCGCTACACGCTGCGCGCGTCCGAGGACAAGCGCGCCGCCGCCGAGAGGGCCAACACCCACCACGCCGCCCACTGCCCCAACGCCCGCTCCGTCGCGGCGGCGATCGACATCACCACCGATCTCGACTTCGTGGTCGAGCGAGAGACGACCGCCACGGGGGCCTGAGATCCCGGCGACGGGGCGCGCGAGAACCGCATGGTGCGAGCGTCGAGCGAGATTGGACTGCTCGCGGCCTCATCCACCTCGGCCCATCTCTGCGGCGCGGCTCGCAACGTGTCGGGGCCGGCATGCCTGCAGCCGTGACGCCGGCACCGTGCATGGCCTGCTCGAGGCGCCCGGCCATGGGATCAGCCGGCGGCGGACGCGATCCGTGGGGCTCCGTGCAGGGCGACCGGCCCAGTTCGACCGTTCTCGGTCATCTCCCCAGGACGTCTCGGCCCTGGCCACCGGATGCCGACTGGCCGGCGGCGAGGCTCCCCGGATCGCGAAAGCGGGCGAGGTAGCGTTCGCGCGCCGCCTGGAACTGGTCCCAGCCGCAGACCAGCGGGTCATCGGGGTCGAGCCCCGGCTCGCGAGTCTGGCTCGGCACACCGTCGGTGGCGATGGAGTCGAGCCGGGCGGTAGGCATTGCGGCCTCCTGATCTTGGGCCACCCCGGCGCTCGAAGTGGCCGATCCTCCCCGCATCGATGAAACGCCCGTCGGTTTGGGGTGACGCGACGGGTGGCTTCTCAACCGCAACGTAGAAGGAAAACCGCGGGAGCGATATCGGGGAAACCCCCCGGGCTTAACGCCCGGCACCGGCGTCCGCGCGACGCTCTTCCGGGGGGTCCATGGCCGCGATCAACGCCGCCGACGCGCCCACCACCACGGAGAAAGGGCGGGCCTTGCGCGCTTCGTGGCCAAGCTCGATGATCAGCAGCACGCGCTGAGGATCACGCCCCGAGCAAGCCGCACCCCACGCGGTGCGACACGCCTGTCCGCATGGAGACAGGGTCGACTTCATGCTTGTCGGACGAAATGGAGAACGCCACCGCCTCGACAGGGCGCTTCGCGCGGCGCGGGATGGACGGGGCTCGACGATCGTCGTCCGCGGAGAGGCGGGCATCGGCAAGAGCCGGCTCTTGCGTTTCGCCGAGGAGCGCGCGGCGGCCGGTGGGATGCGGGTGCTCTTCACACGAGGCGTCGAGGCCGAGGCGGAGCTCTCGTTCTCCGGCATCGCGGAGCTCCTGGCTTCGGTGCTGGGCCATCTTGAGGACATCCCGTCGGTGCAGTCGGCGGCGCTCGCCGGCGCTCTGGCACTTGGCCCCCCGGTCGCCGGCGACCGCTTCACGATCTGCGCCGCAACGATGAGCCTCCTCGCGCGGGTCGCGGAGATGGAGCCGCTCGCGGTGCTGGTCGACGACGCGCACTGGCTCGACGCCGCCTCTCGCGAATGCCTCGTCTTCACCGCACGCCGCGCGGCGGGAGGGGGCATGACCCTCATATTCTCGGTACGCGACGACGAGCCCGTTGCCCTCGACGACCCAGGCCTCGATCAGCTGCATGTGGGTCGGCTCCCCGCCCGTGATTCGCGCCGGCTCCTCCGCGGCAATCACGCACCGAAACTGGATGGCGTCGTCGAGGACGCGGTCCTCGAGGCCGCCGCCGGCAACCCCCTTGCGCTGATCGAACTGCCGGCGATGCTGACCCCCGGGCAGCGTGCCGGAGCCGAGCCACTCGATCGCCCTCTGCCGGTGGGGCGCGGACTGGAGCGGGCCTTCGCCCGGCGGGTCGGGCGGCTACCCGACCCCTCCCGTCGTGCCCTGGTCCTGGTGGCCTGCGACGACGGAGCAGACCCCGCGCGCGTGACCGCGGCATGCCGGAGTCTGGGAGTCGAGCCGGCGGCCGCACTCGAACCCGCCGAGCTCGAGGGACTGCTCGTGCTTGGCCCCGATCGGATCACGTTCCGCCACCCGCTTGCGCGAGGCGCCGTGTACCACGGTGCGACCCCCGCCGAGCGCCGGGAGGCCCACCGGGCGCTCGCCGGCGTGATGTCGTCGGACGCCGATGCCGAGCGCCGCGCCTGGCATCTCGCCGGGGCGGCGGTCGGCCCGGACGAGGAGGCCTCGGTCGCGCTCGAGGCGGCCGCCCAGCACGCCCAGGCCCGCAGCGGATACGCGGCGGCCGCGGCGGCGTTCGAGCGGTCGGCCGGACTCACGCCGGCGTCCCCTCTGCGTGCAACCCGCCTTCTGGGCGCGGCGGGCAACGCGGTGCTCGCGGGGGAGAACGTGCATGCGCTCGCGCTGCTGGCTCGGGCGCTGCCACTCGCCGCCACGGCGCAACTGCGCGCCGCGGTGCAGCACGTCCGTGGCCAGGTGCTCCTGTGGCGCGAACCCGAGGCCGCATACCAGATCCTGTCCGCCGAGGCGGGCCCGATCGCTCCCGTCGATCCGGACCTGGCCGCCGAGATGTTCGTGTACGCAGCCGCGGCGTGTCACCTCTCCGGCAGGTTCGAGCTCGCGCTGGCCACCGCGCGCAGCGCGGTCCGGCTCGAGACGAGGGCCGGCGCCTCCTCGACGCTCGCCCGCTCATGCCTGGGGAGCGCATTGATGCTGACCCGCGGCGCACGTCGAGCGGACGACGTCATGGCGGACCTCGATGCCGCCCTCGACGCCGTGCCGCCCCTCGGGCCGCACGCCCTGGCGCTGGTGTTCGCCCTCCACACGTCCCTGCAGCTCGAGGATTTCGATCGCTGTCGCCGTGTCAGCACCCGGGTGGTGGAGGCGGCGCGCACCGCCAGTGCACCCGGCGCTCTTCCCGTTCCGCTGGCGATCTCGTCCGACCTGCACTTTCGCACCGGCGACTGGGCGGCGGCATCGGCAGCCGGGAGGGAGGCGATCGACCTGTGCAGGGAGACGCAACAGGACGGTCTCGAGCTCTACTGCCTCGCACAGGTCTCACGGTTCGCTGCGGCCCGGGGAGACGAGGAACGCTGTCGTGCCGATGCGTCCCGCGTGCTGTCGATGGCCGGGGACAGAGGGGTGGGCCTCTTTCCGCTCTACGCACGGGGGGCGCTGGGGCTCCTCGAGCTCGGCAACCGCCGGCCGGAGATGGCCATCGAGTGGCTCGGCGGCCTGGAGGCGGACGTCCAGCAGCTCGGCCTTCGCGACCCGGCCGTCGTCCAGTGGACCCCTGACCTGATCGAGGCGCTCGTCCACACCGGCCGGATCGCCGACGCTCGCCGGAATCTCGCCCGGTTCGCCGAGGAGGTCGGGTTGTCCGGGCGCCGCTGGGGGCGCGCGGCGCTCGCGCGCTGCCGGGGTCTTCTCGATGAGCGGGAATTCGACCGGCATTTCGCCGAAGCGATGTCGCTCCACGAGGGGCTTCCCATGCCATTCGAGCGCGCCAGAACCCAGCTGGCGCACGGCGGCCGCCTGCGACGCGCCCGGCGGCGCGCGGACGCGCGCGCTCCCCTTCGAGCAGCCCTTGCCACCTTCGAGAGCCTCGGCGCCCAGCCGTGGGCCGAGCGCGCGCGGTCTGAGCTGAGCGCCGCCGGGGGACGCGTGCGAGCGCCGGTCGCGACACTCACCGCAGCCCTCACGCCTCAGGAACTCCAGGTGGCGCTGCTGGTCGCCGATGGCGCCACGAACCGGGACGCCGCCACGCGCCTCTTCCTGAGCGCCAAGACGATCGAGGCGCACCTCAGCAGCGTCTACCGCAAGCTCGGCCTGCGGTCGCGCGCCCAGCTCGCGGCCCTTGTCGCGCGCGGAGACCACCTCAGGGGGGAGGGATGGTCGAGCGGCCCGGATCCCCAGGAGGCGGACGCGGCTGGGGGGGTCGCCCCGCCCTGACGGACAGAGTGGCCCGGCCGCCGGCTCCGCTCCTGGTGCTGCGCCTCGCAACTCCCGGAGTGCAGGGCGAGAACGCGAAGCACCTCAGGCGACCCGGTCGGTCATGGCCGACGAGAATCTGCCGATAAAGTTTCCAACTGTCGTATGCAACTTGTTGCGCGGCGGCCGGTGATGAGACCGATGCGGGCCTCCACCCCAGCGACCCGGCGGACCGATGCCCGGACGGATTCAACCCGCGAAAGGCTGACCGCGCCATGCCCACTTTTCGCCGCCAGAGCCTGCTGCTTGCCGGAATTGGGGCGGTCGCCCTTCTGGTGCTCGCCGGGTTGACGTCCGCTGCGCCGGCGAGCAAGCCCCTTCCACCGTGCAGTCCTCCCGCCTTCGCCGGCAGCATCGAGGCTCACTCGACACGGTGCATCGCGCCTCGGGTTCGAACGGTACGTGGCCCGCGCGGACGGCGCGGACGCGTCGGCCTGAAGGGTGGACTCGGCCGGACCGGCCCTCCCGGCCGGAGCGGCGCCACCGGCGCGACCGGGCTGCTCGGGCCCGCAGGCGGGGACGGGGCCATCGGCCCTGCCGGCCCTGACGGGGCGGTCGGCGCCGGTGGGCCGGCGGGCCCTGCCGGGCCGATCGGGCCGGCCGGCTCCAACGGCTTGTCGGAATACGCGTACCTGTACAACACGGGGGCTGCGGTCGTGCCGATCGAGGCGTCTGTGCCGCTCGACTCGTTAGGCGTGATGAGCGTGGGCATCACACATCCCAGCCCCGACTCGATCGTCCTTGCCGACGCCGGCACGTACCGGATCGGCTTCTCGGTCTCGGGCGTCGAGCCGAACCAGATGACCCTCTTCGTCAACGGGGTGGCGGTACCCGGTGGCACCTACGGCTCTGGGGCGGGAACCCAGCAGACCACCGGAGAGGTGATCGTCGCGGTCGGCGCCAACGCAAGCCTGTCCATCAGAAACCACTCCTCCGCCGCCGCGGTCACCCTTCAGACGCTCGCCGGAGGGACCCAGACAAACGCCAATGCCTCGATCACGATCGAGAAGCTCGCCTAGCGACGCGGGCATGGCTCCCAACCGACGACGTCCCACTCGAGCAGGCCGGACGGTTCTCGCAGGCGTGATCGCTGCAGCCGCCGTGGTGGCGGGGGGGTTGACCTGTGTGGCCAACGCCCTCGCCACCCCCCACCAGCCGGGCACGCAGCTCGTCGCGGTCCTGCACTCATCCCACGTCGTCCTCACCTCGCCCGAAGGACACCGCTCGATCATCCCCTGGGTGAGGTCCCGCAGGCCGATCACCGGGAGCAGGACGATCCTCCCGGTGATCGCTCGCACCCGCAGCGCCGCCGGCACGCGCTGGCTACGCGTCCTCCTGCCGGGGCGTCCGAACGGCGACGCAGGCTGGATCAGGCAACAGGGAACCGCCCTCTCCACCACGCGATGGCGTGTGGTCGTGCAGACCAGGAGCCGCAGACTGCTGGTGTTCCACGGTGGCCGGCTCGCTGGATCCCTCTCGGCGATCGTGGGGCGACCGTCCACACCGACCCCACGTGGACGCTTCTTCGTCGAGGAGAGCGTGCGGATGCCGCAAGGAGCGGCAGGCGCACCCTTTGCGCTCGCGCTCAGCGCGCGCTCGGACGCCCTGCGCCATTTCGAGGGTGGGCCCGGTCAGATCGCCATTCACGGCACGGCGCGCCTGCGCGGCGCTCTGGGGACGGCGTCGTCGCACGGCTGTGTCCGCCTCGCCGGCCCCGCCGTCGCGTGGCTCGCGGCGAATGTCCCCGCCGGCGCGCCCGTGCGCATCGTCTAGCGCGCCCCGGCGCTCGCGCGTTCCGAGCCCGCCTCGGGCTCACCCGGAAGGGTCCCGCGACACCAGCCCGGCCTCGACGGCCATGCGCACCAAGCGCGCGCGCTTCTGATTCTGGGGGAGGTCCTCGATCTCGAACGTGCGGAACAGATGGCGAAGATGCGCCTTGACGGCGTCGACGCTCAGATGGATGCGCGCGGCGATCGCCTCGTTGGTGGCGGGTGGCTCATACCGACCGGCGAGCAGGGTGGGCCGGCACAGCTCGTGCATCACACGGCTCTGCATGGGGGAAATGGCGTCGGCTCCGAGGGGCACGGAGCCCTCGACCGTGCGCTCGCCCCCGTCGGCCGTCGGGTCGCGGTAGACCAGGCTCGTGCGACCCATCTGGATCACGTCCCGGTCGGCGAGGCGGCGAAGCCCCTGCACCCGCTCGCCGTTGACCCAGGTGCCGTTGCGCGACAGGCCGTCGTCCTCGACGGTCCAGTCTCCCCCCACCCGCACCAGGCGTGAGTGCACACGCGAGACGCGCTCGTCCCAGTCGATCACGACGTCCGCCCGCGACCCACGACCGACCACGACACCCCCGCCCTCGTCCACGAGCGATGCAACCCGGAGGTCGCCCTGGCCGTGGCGGTACTGGACGAACGGCGCCCCGCGCTCCTCGGCCCCCTGGACGCGCATGAGCTCGCCCGGCTGCTCGGGCCAGGGCGACAGCGAGGGCTGCATCACGGAGTTGATGACGAGGCTCGTTGTTCCAAATGGGCCGACTTCTGACGCGATGCCGGCGCTTTACGCATCAGTATTGATGCGCAGGGCAATCCGCGTCCAGGCCCACCCCCGAGGCGAGGTGGACTCGCCGCTAGCCGAACTGGAGCGACGCCTCGCTGGCGAGCGGGGCGCGGGGGCCGCTCGAGCGCGGTCCCACGCTTTCGGACGAGAGGGCACCGGGATCGACCCGCCGACGACGGACGCTCGACATTGCGAACAGGGCCGCGCCTGCCGAGTTCCAGTATTTGGCGCATGCCCAGAGCTGGGCCTGCCGGGCGTCCCGGCTGTAGGAAAGGCGACCCGCGACCAGGCCGCGGGCGTGCCCCTCCCCGTCGATCTCGCGGTGCAGTGAGCAGCTGGTCATCACCGGGTGCGCGTGCTCGGGGAGCCCGTCGTGCCCTGACACCGCCCGGTGCTCGAGAATCGCGAGCGGGACGTCGTTCGGAAACGCCATCGGTCGCGCGATCCCCGTCAGCACGGCGGCGGCCCCGACGTATCCGGCGCGGATCTCCGCCTCGATCAGCGGGCCGAAGGCCGCACGGCTCTCAGGGTCGGAGAGCTGTTTGCGGAAGGTCTCTGCGAGGCGCGGCGTGACGCGCGCCCAGCGCCCGTCGTGGCCGTCGCGGCGTCGATGATCGAGCTGGATCCTGACGAGCGCCTCGACGCAGGGGATGATCGCGCCGTACGCGGCGATCAGCTGCGGCGAGGCCAGTTGACCACGCATCGCCTGCCGCGACTCCATCGCCGTCCAGGGGTGGTTCCACAGTTCGGACTCGGTGTCGAGCACGTGGTCGATGTCGGTCCAGGCGGCGTGGAAGGCCACCCGCACGGCGTCCTCCGAAGCGACCCTCGCGTGGTAAGGGTCTCCCCCCTCGAGTGCCTGTTCGAGTCTGCGCGTCACCGCCGCACCCCGCTCGATTTCTTCGCGTGGATAGGAACGTAGGACCGTTGTCGGATCCCCGTACCCGAAACCTGAGCGGGAGCTCAGGTGACCCGCGGCAGAGGGCCGTCTGAGCCCTCGCGAAGCCGGCACGCACCGTGCGGCTCAGATCGTCGGCCGGACCTCGGCATCGCCGGTCTCCCGCCCGTCGAGAGCGCGTCGGTGATGTGCGAGGCGGGGCGATTGCGGGTACCGGTATCACACGCGATCCACACCGGAGGACACGATGAGTGGCGAAGCCAAACCGCCAGAACGCCCGAAGAAGGGCGCCACCACGACCGACGAGCGGCCCGCCCCGGACAAGGGTGCGGAGGGGCTGGGCTATACGGCGCGACCGACCGAACACGAGCCCGAGGGCGGCACGTCACCGGGCGGAGGGAGTGGAGATGCCACGGGGAAGTAGCGCCAAGAGAGAGCGCCAGTACGAGCACATCCGCGACGAGCTGCGCGAGCGCGGCGAGTCGGAGTCGGCGGCGGAGGAGATCGCGGCGCGAACCGTCAACAAGGAGCGGGCCCGCGCGGGCGAGTCGCGGACGGCCTCGCGCACGTCGACCGAGGACATCTCCTCGGGGCGTCGGGGCGGGCTGCGATCGGGCACGGACCGGACCAAGGGCCGCACCCGCGACCAGCTCTACGCCGAGGCCAGGCGGCGCGGCATCCGCGGTCGCTCGAAGATGAACAAGGCACAGTTGCAGGCTGCCGTGGGCCGCCGTGGGTGAACCCGCCGGCCCGCATTCGGCGCGGCGCCTGGTGGAGAACGAGCTGATCATGGAGTCGCTCAACCGGCGTCTCGAGGAGCGGGTCGAGGAGGCTCGCGCCGAGGACGACGAGGATCTCGAGGCGCCCATCGCCTTCTTCTGCGAGTGCTCCGACATCGGCTGCCGCGAGCGTCTGAGCGTGCGCCCGGACCGCTACGAGGCCATCCACCGGGAGGCCGACCTGTTCATCGTCCTCCCCGACCACGAGGTCGCGGCCGTGGAGACCACGGTCGCGTTACACGCGGAATACGCCATCGTCAGGAAGACCGCCATCCCCTGAGGGCGGCGCCGGCGACGAGCGGATCACTCGCCGCCGGACACGGTTCAGTCGTCGCCACCTCGGCAGAAGAGCAGCGCCGCGACAAGCCCGAGCGTGAGGATGATCGCGATCACCGAGCCGATGGCGATCGGCTTCGAGGGCGTCGGCACCCGGTGCCAGAGCTTGGCCTGACGGGCCGCCGACTCGCGGGCGCGGACGTCGGCGTCGGAGGCCTTCTCGGAGGCGATGGCGTAGAGCGACGTCGCCTGACCGGCCTTCTCGACGGCGTCCGTGTACCAATCACGCGCCGCGGCGTCGCGGCCCATCAGGGTCGCGCGCTCACCCAGGAGGAAGCTCACCAGGGCCTCGATCTGGCGATCGCCGGCGAGGGGCTCGGGGGTATTGGCCAGCACCAGCAGCCCGTCCTCGCCGGTCGCGCCGAGGCCGTCGGAATCGTTCCAGAGCAGGTGAGCCGACGCGCGGATGTGATCCCGGACCTCCGCGGTCAGGGCCGTCGACCGGTCGAGCTCCGCGTCCACGAGCTCAACCACATCAGCAGGGGGCTTCGACACAAGACCATCCTCGTCGGGTTTCGATCATTAACAACACCACGGATCCGCGGCGACCGCAAACGCGAGGCCGCCCGTGTCTCATGTTCGACCTCCATCCCCCACCTCCCTTAGCATGCCGCCATGACGGGTCTCACCGCGAGCGGGGGGAACGGGTCCTCGGGATCCCGCGCCTTCATGGGCCTGGGCTCCTCTCAGCTCCATGACAGCGGCGACCCGAGCCGCTTCATCCCCACCCAGGGCGGCAACTACCGCCACATCCGCCACGCGGAGATCCTCGCGCGATGGCCTGTGATCGCCGAGCCGTGGGCCCAACGGATTGAAACCGGCCGCCTCAATTAGGTGACACCCCGAGTTCGCCCCCGTCCGCGACCCCGCGCTACCCTCGGGTGCGATCGCTGGACGGGAGGGGTGGGTGGCCGACGTACACGGGCTGGTGCTCGACGAGGACGACCTTGCCGCGGCGCGGCGCTGCGCGCACGAGGCGCTGGTGCTGGTGGTCGGGGAGATCGCCGGGGATGACGAGGTCCTCGGCATCGAGGCCGACGCCGTGATCGCGTACGCCCGTCTCATCCATGCGCTGGGCACCGAGACCGACCCCCGGGAGCCGCTGCTGCTGGTCTCGGCACGCGATGCCGACCTTCTGCTGGAGGGCGCGCGCCGGGTCGAGGCGGACCTGCATGAGGGGCTCTGGCAGCACGGCGGTGATGCCGACGACAGGCGCCGGCGCTACGAGGGGACCATCGCCGCGGCGCGGCGCGTCCAGGGGATCCTGGGGCTGCGCGCAGCCTGAGGCAGGTCTAGATCGCGCCCGTCCGCAGGGCGTTCAGGGGAGCGAGCGGCGCGTCCGCGTCCTCGGGGCGCTCGAAGGCCTCGCGGGGCATCTCGCCCCAGGAATCCTTGCCGGTGGCCAGGGACACGATCGCCCAGGCACGGACCAGCGACAGCCACTGGCGATAGCCGAGGTTCTCCATCAGCGCGGCGAGCGAGAGCCGCAGGGTGGACGCCCACGAGCGATAGCGGCGGAACCCGCGCTCCTCGATGATCAGCGCGCCGAACGAGAGCACCAGCCCGAAGCTGATCGAGAGACCGAACACCACGGCCGCCAGCGCGGGGCTGATGTAGCCCATGGCGAGGCCGACTGCGGTGAGCACGACGCCCATCACCTCGACGAGCGGGCCGACAGCTTCGAAGATCAGGAAGAACGGCATCGCGAGCATCCCGGGAACGCCGTACCGCGGGCGGCCGATCATGCCGCGGTGCAGCAGCAGCGACTCCCACAGTCCCCGCTGCCAGCGCTCGCGCTGCCGACTGAGGACGCGCATGCTGGTGGGCGCCTGCGTCCAGCACACCGGGTCCGCGATGAACACCACCCGGTATGGGCGGTCGCGCTCGGCCATGCGCCGGTGCAGCCGCACGACCAATTCCGCGTCCTCGCCGACGCTGCCCCGCGCGTAACCACCCACCGAGAGCACGGCCTCGCGACGGAATAGCCCGAATGCGCCCGAGATGATCAGCAGGCCGCCGAGGCGCGACCACCCGACGCGACCGGCGAGGAACGCCCGCAGGTACTCGACGATCTGGATGTTGACGATCAGGCTCTTGGGGGCGCGGACCTCGGCGATGCGACCACCCTCGGAGCGGGATCCGTTGACGATGCGCACCACGCCGCCACAGGCGACCACGGTCGGATCGTTGAGGAACGGGCGCACCAGGCGCAGCAGGGCGTCGTCGTCGAGCATCGTGTCCGAGTCGACCGCGCAGAAGAGCGGGTAGCGGGCGAAGGAGAGACCGGCGTTGATCGCGTCGGCCTTTCCGCCGTTGGCCTTGTCCACCACCATGAGGCGGGGATCGCGACGTGAGACGTACACCGCGTCGACATGGCCCGTCTCGAGGCGGGTTCGCGGGACGCGTGGCAGCTCGACGAGGTCGAAGGCCCGCCGCAGCTCGCCGAGCGTGTCGTCGCGCGAGCCGTCGTTGACGACCATCACCTCGAAGTGGGGGTACCGCGTGCGCAGCAGCGAGAGCACAGAGGCGACGATCACCGGCTGCTCGTCGAAAGCCGGGACGATGATCGAGATCGGCGGCGTGGTGGGCGCGCGCAGGATCTCGTCGTGATCGTCGAGCGAGCGGTTCGCCAGGTATTCCCGGATGCCGCGCCAGCCCAGGAACAGCAGCGCGACCGACGACAGATTGACGATCGCGAAGTAGACGGCGAACCCCCACACCGTGGTGTCGAAGGGGCTCATGCGCTCAGCAGGTACCGTGCCACGAGCGCCTCCTCGGCCCGGTCGCGGGCAAAGCGGTCGGGCGCCCGGCGCGCCTCCTCCAGCGCAAGCCGGCCACGGGCGCTCGCCGAGAGCGCATTGGCGCAGTGCGCACGGACCCACCAGGCCGAGTCGGCGAGCCCCTCCGACATCGCATCGACCAGCTCGTGGCTCGGGCGCGGATCGCCGATCAGGGCGATGGCGCCGGCGGCCTGGGCGCGCACGGCCCACTCCGGATCGGCCATCGCGCGCAGCAACGACCCCACGCCCCCGCCGAGCCGGCCGAGAGCGCGCGCGGCGCGCACGCGCTCCTCGGTGGGGCCGACCGCGAGGGCGCGCTGCAGGTCGGGCAGCGCGGAGCGTGCGCCGGCGAGGCCCGCAGCCTCGATCAGGAGCGGGCGCTGACGCGGATCGTCGCCGCCGGCAAGAGCCTCGGCGACGCCGTCCGCCGCCCACGGGTTGCCCAGCTGGTCGAGAACGCGATCCCGGCAGGCGATGGTCGGGAGCGCGTCCAGAAGCGCGTGGACGGCCGCCGGGGTGCCGACCATACCCAGGGCCCGAACGGCGCTGGGCGCCGTGCGGGGGTCGCCGAGACAGGGAGCGATGCGCGCCACCGCGTCCTCCGGGGCCAGTCGCCCGAGAATGAGCGCGGCGCGAGAGCGCACCACCGGACGGCGATCGCCCTGGATGCGCGTGAGGGCATCGCTGACAGGGCTGCGACCGGCCAGCCGTGCCAGCACCGCCGCCCGAACTGGGTCGATATCGGCCAGGCCGAGCGCAAGCAGCGCGTCGTCGATCTGCTGGGGACCCCCCCTCAGGGCATCCACCAACCGGCGTTCGACGACACCCTCACCGCCGTGCTCGACGGCGTCCCGGAGGGTGCCGCGGCGACGCCGGATGCGCGGCTCACGGCCGTTGCGCAGGGTCTTGATGACCACGACGATGACGGCGAGGCATACGCAGAGCGCGACGGAGAGGATCGCCAGATCGGCGAGCGGGGAGAAGATCAGCGCGCGGTTCGCGGGTGACGGTCGCGCCAGAACCGGGGACCGTGGCTCACATCCGCCTCCCTGCGGGTGAGAAGAGGGCTCTGACGTACTCCGAGCCCATCTTCGGCCTCGGCATCCGGCGGTCCCCACTTGAGGCCGGGGGTCGCTGACATGATCTGCCCGAACGACACGACGAGGGGGAACGATGGCGAACGACTTCGAGGTTGGCGTGGATGTCGCGGTGCCGCCGGACGCCGCATGGGCGCTCGCGGGCGACCCTGCGCGTGTCAGCGAATGGTTCACCGCCGCGGTGGAGTGCGTCGTGATCGGCGACGAGCGGCGCGTGACCCTGGGAAACGGAGCGAAGCTCGTCGAGCGCCTGGTTGACCGCGACGAGGCCGGCCGCGAGTACTCCTACGCGGTGGAGTCGGGTATCCCGGGGCTGACGAGCCATCGGGCGACGGTGCGCGTGACGCCGGCGGCGGGCGGCTCACGGGTCACCTGGCGGCAGGTCGCAACCTCCGAGGTGGAGGGCTACGACATCGAGAGCCGCCTCAGCGGGGTCATGACGGCCGGCCTGGAGAACCTCCGCGCAGTGCTCGAGAACGACGGCGCCGGGGCCGGCTGACCGGGGTCAGGCGGCGGCGAGCCATCGGGCGGCGTGATCGCGGCGACGCTGGAGCTGATCGAGCGTCGCCTCGCCCACCCGCTCGATCCCGATCCGGCGATTGAGCTCCGCGTTGACCTGCGAATGAGACAGTCCGGTGATGCGGGAGATGTGGCGGACGAGCGCGGCGTTGGCGTCGCGCAGACGACTGCGGCGCTCGCGGGGCCGCAGCACCTCGCCGTCCGGCGTGTCGCCGGACGGCGCCGCGAGCAGGGGCGCCGGGGCGAGCTCCATGAGCAGGTCCTCCTCCCCGCCCTCGGATCGCTCGCCCATCGCGGCCGTCGGCGGGTCGTCCAGGTGGGCGGTCGGAGCTCCGACCGGCACGGCGGAGATGGCCGCGAACAGCGATAGCTGATCGTCGCCCGCGTCGGGTGGCTCGCGCTCGACCGGCGCGTCGAGCTCGTCCGGGGCGGCCCCGGCCTCGGCCCGCCGCAGGCTGTGGCGCCGCTGCTGGGCGATGGCCAGGGCGTGCGCGCGCAGGCGGGGATCGTCGGGAATGAACATGTGGCTCGGCTGGGCCCCGAGGCCGCGCGTCCAGCGCACCAGGCGCCCGACCGCCTGGCGGAAGAAGAGCTCGGTGGTGGTGGTCGTGGCGAACACCCCCACTCGCAGGCGGGGGATGTCGACGCCCTCCGAGAGCATCCGCACCGCGACGATCCAGGGTTCCGTGCCGTGCGCGAAGGCGGCGATGCGGGCCGACGAGCCCGCGTCCTCGGAGGTCACGAGGGTCGGCACCACTCCGGCCCGGCGGCGCAGCAGGTCGGCCACCGCACGCGCGTGCGCTTGGTCGGTGGCGATCACCATGCCCCCGGCGCCCGGGTGGTTCCGGCGGACGTCCAGAAGCCGCTCGTGCGCCCGGCGCAGGACGTCCGGCAACCAGTCGCCGTCGGGAGACAGCGCCGTGCGCAGCCGCTGGGCGGTCGCGATCGGATCGAGGGCATCCTGGAAGCTGGCCGTGGCGTACGCGCCATCGCTGTCGATCCACTCCATCTGCCCGTCGGTACGCGGGAAGCGCACCGGCCGCACCACGCCTCCATCGGAGAGGGCGTCTCCATAGCCGTACTCGAAATCGGCTCGCGCGAGGCCGTCCTCGTCGTAGAGAACGAACGGGATCGCCCGCGTGTCCGAGCGGAAGGGCGTCCCCGAGAGGCTCAGCCGCACTGCCGATCCGACGAAGGCCGCGCGCACCGAATCGCCCCACGCGCGCTCCTCGCCCGAGTGGTGCGCCTCGTCGAGCACTACGAAGGCGTCGCGGGCGATCTCGGCCAGTGGGCCGGTGCTGGCGGCCACCTGCTGATAGGTGGTGACCATGCCGTGCATGTCGGCCGGCAGGCGGCCTTCGGCAGCCGACCAGGCCGGCTCGAGGTGCAGGTCGAGGGCCTCCGCCGCGTCGGCCCACTGGGTCTTGAGGTGCTGCGTGGGAGCGACGACCACAAGCCGTCGGCGCGGATGCTCTCCCAGGTGCTGGCGCGCGGCCGCCAGCGCGAAGGTGGTCTTGCCCGCCCCGGGCGTCGCCACCGCCAGGAAGTCGGCGCCGGGGCGTTCCTGGAAGGTCTGGAGGGCGGACCGCTGCCAGCGGCGGAGTCGGATCGTGTGAGCCATGCGAGCGCGGCACGATAGCTGGCCCGGCGGATGTGACGGACGGATGGGTGGCTCGCGCGTTGACCCCTCGGATACCCTGGCGGCGCCAGGGGAACCGCGCTCGGGAGGGCTGGGGATGAGGTCGTTCACACGATGGGTGCTGCACCACAAGGTCTGGGTGCTCGCCGCGTGGGCCGTGATCGCGGTGGTCGCGTTCGCGTCGACCTCTGCATCGGCCGACGCGCTGTCGTCCGAGTTCAACCTTCCCGGCCGCGAGAGCTCCGAGGCGACGGCGATCATCTACCAGAAGTACGGCAACGGCGGGCCGCGCGTCGAGGGACCGTTGGTGACCGTGGTGCAGTTGCCCAAGGGGACGACGATCGACTCCCCCGGCGCCAAGGAAGAGGTCGGGAAGGCATTCGCGGCCATCGCCGGCTCCATCCCGGGATCGCGCGCGGCCGACTACGCGACGACCGGCGATCGCCTCTTCGTCTCCAAGGACGGCCGGACCACGTTCGGGGTGATCTGGTACCCGCCCAGCCCCGTGGCGTTCGACGCCGCCGGGCCGGCGCTCAAGAAGGCGCGCGCCGCCGCGAGCGGCCTGACGGTCGCCGGAGCGCCGGTCCGCATCACGGGGATCGACGCCCTGGCGAGCGGCGACCAGGAATCCGCCGGGCCGAGCGTCCTTGCCGAGACGCTCATCGGTGGCCTCGGCGCGCTGATCGTGCTGGCGTTCGTGTTCGGCTCGCTCATGGCGCTCGTGCCGCTGCTGATGGCGGCGATCGCCATCCCGACGACCTTCCTGGTGCTGTGGCCTCTTGCCGAGGCCACCGAGGTCTCGGTGGTCGTCCAGTTCCTGATCGCGCTGATCGGCCTCGGGGTGGCGATCGACTACTCGCTGCTCGTGGTGATGCGCTGGCGCGAGGAGACGGCCAACGGACGCGATCGGGAAGAGGCGGTCATCCAGACCATGGAGCACGCGGGCAGAGCGGTCATATTCAGCGGCATCGCGGTGGCGATCGGCCTGCTGGCCCTGGTGGTGCTTCCGGTGCCGTTCCTGCGCAGCATCGGCTACGGCGGACTCCTGATCCCGCTTGTCAGCGTGCTCGTGGCGACGACCCTGCTCCCGGTGATCCTGGGAACCATCGGCCCCCGACTGGACCGGATCGGCTTTCGCCGGCGCACCGGCAACTCAGGCCAGGGTTGGATCCCCTGGGGCCGCTTCGTCGTCAACCACAGGTACATCGTCGGCGCGCTGGCACTGATCATCCTCGGAGCCTTGTTCATTCCCGTTCTCGACTTCTCGACCGGCTCCCCGCGTGCTGACGCGCTGGCGTCCAACGGAGCCGCGCGCGACGGGCTCGATGCCCTCGAGCAGTCCGGCCTCGGCGCCGGCGTGCTCAGCCCGTACGAGGCGGTCGTCGTGGGCGGCAACGCCGACGCGACGGCGACGACGATCTCCGGAGCAGACGGCGTGCTGGGCGCCGTGGCGCCGACCGGCGATGCGTGGCGTCGCGGCGACACCGCGATCGTCCAGGTCTTCCCCACGGCTGAGGACAGCCCCTCGACGGTGAGAAACGTGCGCGAGGCCGTCAAGGATGACCCCGGCACGGTCCTGCTCGGCGGTTCCACGCCGGGAACGGTCGACTTCAACGACGCGGTCTACGGCAACTTCATCTACGTGGTGCTGGTCATCCTCGTCGTGACCTACATCCTCCTCGCGAGGGTGTTCAGCTCCTTGCTCCTGCCCCTCAAGGCAGTGCTGTTCAACGTCATCTCGATCGGCGCCGTGTGGGGATTCATGGTCGTCTTCTGGCAGAACGGCCACGGATCGGAGGCGATCTTCGGGATCCAACCGACGGGCGCGCTGACCGTCTGGATCCCGCTGATGGTGTTCGCGTTCCTCTACGGCCTCTCGATGGACTACGAGGTGTTCATCCTCAGCCGAATGCGGGAGGAATACGACCGCGACGGAGCGACCGACCGGGCCGTGGTGGCCGGCCTCGCGCGCACCGGGCGGCTGGTGACCGCGGGCTCCCTGATCCTGTTCCTGGCGTTCATGGCGCTGGCCTCCGGGCCGGAGACCGACATCAAGGTCTTCGCCACGGCCCTCGCCGTCGGGATCCTGGTGGACGCCACGATCGTGCGAAGCATGCTGCTGCCGGCGTTCGTGTCGGTGCTCGGTCGCTGGAACTGGTGGATGCCCACGTGGGCCGCGCGCATCCTGCGCGTCGAGCCGAGCTACCCCGCGCGCGAGACACGCGGGTCAGTGCCCCTCGACCTGGACCCCCCGCCCCCCGGGGCCACTCGCGGCGGGCTGGACCCGGAGCCCTCCACCAACTGAGGCGGGATCAGGCGGAGCGCCTCACCGATCTCAGCCGGGTGAGGTCGCGACCGCCTGCTCGCGCTGACGACGACGACGCGGAGCGATGGCCAGCGCGAGCCCGGCGGCGATCAGCGCCGCGATCGCCCCGAGCCAGAGCGACGTGCTGAACCCGGCTTCCGAGGGCACCGACGTGCCGGCGATCGTCTTGCTGGCGATCAGGGTCACTGCCGCCTGGCTGCCGATGACGCTGCCGACCGTGCGGACCACGGTGTTCATGCCCGTCGCGATGCCGGTCTCGGTGGGGCTCACGGCGTCGGCGATCAGCTTGGGCATCGCGCCGAAGGCGATCGCCACGCCGCCCGCGCCGATGGCGTAGCCGAGCATCAGCTGCCAGGGCTCGGCGTGGACCACGGCGAGCAGTGCCGCACCCGTCGCGGTGATCACCAGCCCGATGGCCAGGGCGATGCGAAAGCTCACCCAGCGCCCGAGGACCCCTCCGAAGGGCCCGGCCGGCAGCATCACCAGCGCGCCGGGCAGCAGGTACAGCGCCGACACCGTGACGCTGGCGCCGAAGCCGTAGGTCACGAGCGAGGCGACGTCTGGCGGCAGCCCGCTCGGCATCTGGGAGAAGAGCGGCAGCACGGTGAAGATCGCGTACATCGTGAATCCGCAGAACAGCGCCGCGAGGTTCGTGAACAGCACCGGGCGGCGCGCAAGCATGCGCATGTCCACCATCGGTTGCCTGGTGCGGGTCTCGACCCAGCCCCAGATCACGAGGATCAGCAGCCCGGCGCCGACCGTGCCGGCCAGTCTGGCCGAGTCCCAGCCCCAACTGCGCCCCTCGGTGAGGCCCACCAGGATGCAGATCAACCCGGCCGACAGCAGGAGCGCCCCGGGGATGTCGAGTTTGGCGGCGCTGCGCTGCGGCGAGGACGGGATGAAGCGGGACACCAGCACGATGCCGAGCAGGCCGATAACCGCGCCGACGACGAACAGCAGTCGCCACGAGCCGTGGTCGACGATCACGCCGCTCATCACCAGGCCCAGCCCGCCGCCGAGGCCGAGCATCGAGGAGATGAGCCCCATCGCCACGCCCATGCGGGCGGGCGGCACCTCGTCCCGGATGATCGAGAAGCTGAGCGGATACACCGCCCCTCCCACTCCCTGAAGGGCGCGGAAGACGATCAGTGAGGAGATATTCCACGCGAATATCGAGAGAATCGACCCGATGGTGAACAGCGCGAGAGTCACCAGGAGCATCCGGTCCTTGCCGAACTGGTCGCCGAGGCGGCCGAGCAGGGGCGTGGCCACCGACGCGCTCAGCAGATAGATGCTGATGGTCCATGCCGCCCATTCCGTGCTCGTGCCGAGGTCTCGCTGCAGGACCGGCAGCGCCGGCACGATCACGGCCTGCATCAGTGCGAAGGAACCCGACGCGCAGGTGAGAGCGACGAGGATGCGCCCGGTATGGAGCCTGCGCGCCGCGTCCGAGGCGGCGCGCGCGGTCGGTGTGAGGGCCACGATGATTCTCCCGGTACGTGGTCGCCGACGCTAGTTTACGGAACGTATAGTAAATACGCCAGGATGGAAACCATGCCCATCTCCCCCCGGTTCTCACGATGACAAACCCGCGCGGCCGGGGCCGTCCCCGCTCCGCCGAGAACGACGATGCGATCCTCGTGGCCGCCGCGGCCATCCTGCGCGAGGAGGGCTACGCCCGGATGTCCATGGAGGGCGTGGCCGCGGCGGCGGGGGTCAGCAAGCCGACCCTTTACCTGCGCTACGCGTCCAAGGCGGAGCTGGTCGTCGCGGTGCTGGTGCACCTGCGGGTGGGCGAGGCCCCGGTGCTGACCGGCGCGCTGCGCGCCGACGTCGTGGCGCAGCTTCGCCATCTGCGCCAGGTGTTCGAGCGCACCGGCATGTCGCTGATCGGCACCTGCCTCGCCGAAGAGCCGCGCCTGCCGGACCTGATTCACGAGCTGCGCACCCGCAGCCTGGTTCCCGGTCGCCAGCTGCTGCGCTCCGCGCTGGTGGCGGCCCGTGACCGCGGCGAGATCGACGCCGACGGCGACATCGAGACCGCCATCGAGACCGCGATCGGCGCCTACTACGCCCGCTACCTCGCCGGCGATCCGTTCGACGCGAACTGGGAGGAGCGCGTGGCCGACGCCACCCTGCGATGCCTGGGGGCGACGACCTAGTCGCGCACCGGGGTCGGACGCCCGTTCTCGTCGACCGCCACCATCGTGAAGACGCCCTCGGTGCACAGCTCGCGGGTGTGCGACACGGGCTCCTCGCGGTAGGGCTCCTCGCGGTAGGCCTCCACGCGCACCTTCATGCTCGTGCGCCCGATCGACTCCACGGTGGCCACCAGCTCGACCAGCTCGCCCTGGTGGATCACGACCCGGAAGGTGAGCGTCTCGACGGCGGCCGTCACAACCGCCGCCGTGCCGGCCCGACGCACCCCGGCCACGCCGGCCGCCGAGTCCATCCACGCCATCAACGTCCCGCCATAGAGCGTCCCGAGGTGGTTCGTGTCGCCCGGGAACACGGGCTCGCACATCCGCGTCTCCGGGTACTGCCGCATCGGTGCCGTCATCTCACCCCTCCGTCGCCGCGGCGACGAGCTCGAGTATCCGGGGGGCGTGGGTCTCCATCAACCAGGGGCCCACGCCGCGCACGGCGGACAACGCGGCATCGTCGCGCGGACCGGCCTGCGCGATGGCCGACAGGGTGCGGTTGGAGGCCACCCGGAAGGCCGGCCAGCCCAGATCCTTGGCCACCTCGCCGCGCCAGGCCCGCAGCGCGTCGAATATGCGGCGCTCGTCCACCGAAAGCGCCGCGGCCGGCTCGGGCGACGCCCCGCGCGCGGCGCGCGGCTCGTCCATCGGGATCGCGCTCAGCGCCACCAGGTCGGCAGGTGGGCTGCACACGTCGCAGCAGCGTTCCTCGGGGGCCGGCTCGGCGGGGTCGTCGAAGTGGGTCAGGAACGTCTGCCGGCGACACCTCTCGGCCCGGACGTAGCCGGTCGCCTGATCAACGCTCCGGTGCCGGCGGCGCAACTCGGCCGCGACCTGACCCTCCAGGTCATCGCGCTGATCCGGCGTCAGCCGCGCCGAGGCCAGGCGCCCGCGCCGCCCGCCGCCCGGCGCGCCCTCAATCTCGAGGGCTCCGACCCGCTCGGCCATCGCCAAGCGGAAGCCGGTCTCGTCGTCCACCTCGCGGCGATCGAGGGTGAAGACGCCCTCGGCGTCCGTGCGGGCGTCCAGCCGCGAGAGGAGCTGCTCGATCTCGCCCACGTCGATCCGGGCGTTGGAGATGCGCCGCCGAATGGCCATCTCGTCCGCCGGCCCGGTGACGATCAGGTGGCGCGAGGGCTCGCCGTCGCGGCCGGCCCGGCCGGCCTCCTGATACAGCTGCTCCAGGGAGTCGGGCAGCGCAGTGTGCACCACGAGGCGCACATCCGGCACGTTGACGCCCATGCCGAAGGCGTTGGTGGCCGCAACGACCTGCGCCCGACCGGTCGTGAAGGCGTCCTGGGCCTCGGTGCGATCCGCGCGTCCGGCGTGGTAGACGACGGCCGTGTGTCCGGCGCCGGTGACCGCGGCCGCGGTCTCCTCGGCGGCGCGGCGGGTGCCGCAGTAGACGATGGTCTTGCCGCCCTCCGCTCCGGCCAGCGCGGAGAGCATCGCCTGGCGCTTGCGGGCCACCGACCCGCGCCCTTCCACCCACAGGGCGTCGAAGGTCAGGTTGGGCCGGTCGAAGCCGCCGATCACCTCGATCGGCTGGTCGAGCCCCAGTCGTCGGGCGATGTCTGCGCGCACGCGCGCCGTGGCCGTCGCCGTCAGGGCCATCGTCGCGCGCGGGCGCAGCTCCTGGCGGAACTGCCCGACGCGCCGGTAGTCGGGCCGGAACTCATGACCCCACTCGGAGACGCAGTGGGCCTCGTCGATCACCAGCAGCGCGACCCGGGCCTCGGCCATGGCGCGGCGGAAGACGGACGAGTGGAAGCGCTCGGGGGCTACGTAGAGCAGCGAGAGCTCGCCGGCGCGCGCGCGCGTCACGGCGGCGCGCTGCTCCTCGTCGGAGAGGCCGGAGTGGAGCGCCGCGGCGGGAATGCCCGCCCGTTCGAGGCCCCCCAGCTGATCGGTCATGAGCGCGATCAGCGGCGAGACGACCACGGTCAGTCCCCGCAGGGTGGCCGCCGGGGCCTGGTAGCAGAGCGATTTGCCCGATCCGGTCGCCATCACCACCAGCGCGTCACGACCCGCGAGGGCGGCGGCGATGGCCTGGTCCTGCCCCGGCCGCAGCCGGCGGACGCCGAGGCGGGCCAGCGCGTCGTCCAGACCCGGCCGCTCGGGGGCGACCTCGCCATCACCCTCGGGCTGCCTGCGCGCGACGAGACCGGTCACGAGGCGGCCCAGCACGGCGCGGCTCGGCGCCCCGAGGGCGCCCCACGATTCGCGCAGGGCGCTCAGGAGACCCTCGATGCGGGCGCGCGCGGCGGGGGGCTCCACGCCGGCGATCTCGGTCGCCTCGACCCACCGCGCCAGGTCCGCGAGCTCGCCGAGGGGCAGCTCGGCGCCGTCGATGATGCCCGGATTCGTGGTGGCGGCGGTCGTCACCGACGCAGAGTGGCAGCCCGGCCGGACGGATGCCTCGGGTGGGGACGCCCGCCACACTCCGCCACCCGCCGTGCGCCGAGATACCGGGCGCGCCGTCCAGCGCGCGCGGCTCGCAGACGAACCCGGCGACCCGGGCGCCGGACGCGTCGTTCACGTGGACGAGACCCGGCCTGGACGGCACGGGGTCGGGCAGGCGGGACAGCCGGGGGTCGGGGGCGGTGCGCCATCGGGAGAGCGCTCCGGGCCCGTGGCGCGGGCGGGTCGTCGATCCAGTGATCCAGACGTTCATCCCGCCTCCCGGCTCGACCCTCGTCGATCGGGTCCGCCCCTGATCGAGCGGCCACGGTACGGTACGCCGGACGCCGACCGACGAAGGGACCGCAGTGGAGATCACACGAGTGGTGTGCGCCGTGGAGTCCGGGGCGCAGAGCATCGTCGTCGCGCGGCAGGCGATCGCGCTGGCGCCCCCCGGGGTGCCGGTGGTGCTGGTGGGGGCCGTCGACCTCGAGGCGGCCGAGCGGGCGATGCAGCCGATGTCGGGCGAGATGGACACCGGCCAGCTGATCGCCCCCATCCCGGTCGGCGCCGCGCAGATGCTGAGCGACGCCATGCGCGAGGACCTCGAGACCACCAGGTCCGCCGTATTCGACCTGGCGCCCGGCGCGACCGTCTCCCTGGTGGAAGGCCCCCTGATCCTGGCGATGCGCGAAGAGGCGGGCGACGACGTGGGTGTGCTGCTCGCCATCGACGCCCCGCAGGAGGCGCGCACGCTCGGCCTCCTGGGCGGCGAGCCGGCGACGTGGCTGCTCCATGAGACGACGCTGCCGGTGTTCCTGGGCCGCGCCTCGAAACGGGCCGAGCCCTTCCCCCGCTCCGTCGCCGTGGGCTACGACGGCGGGCCGACGTTGACCATCGCGGTGGGGGCGGCCGGTGAGATCGCCGCCCGGAGCGGCGCGGAGCTGCGCATCGTCGTCGCCAAGGGCGGCCCCGAGGGGGGTATCGGCGACCTCGCCGCCGGCCTGCCGGCCCACGAGGTCGTGCACGATCACCACAGCCCGGTGCACGCGCTCTCGGAGCTCGACGTCGACCTGATCGTGGTCGGCAGCCGCGGGCTGCACGGCCTGCGGGCGCTCGGCAGCGTCAGCGAGCGGGTCGCCCACAAGGCCCACGCGTCGGTATTGGTGGTTCGCTAACACTCCGGCCGCGAGGAGGGCGGGCCCTCACCGCGAATCCCTGAGGGTGATCGCACACGACTCGCAGGGGGGTTGGCACTGAGGCTCGTACCGGGCGAGGACTTCGGCCGCTACCGCATCGAGGCCGAGATCGGCCGCGGCGGGCAGGCGGTCGTCTACCGGGCGACCCAGCTCGAGCTGGATCGTCAGGTCGCACTGAAGGTCTTCGACGAGGGCTACCTCGACCGCGGCGGAGCGCTCGAGCGCTTCCGGCGCGAGGCGATCGCCGCCGGCCGGCTCGAGCACCCGCGCATCGTCCCGGTGTACGACGCGGGCGAGGCCGACGGCCGCGCGTACATGTCCATGCGGCTCATCCCCGGCGACAGCCTGGCGGAGCGCATCGCCCGCAACGGCCCCCTTCCCCCCGCGGAGGCGATGGCCGTGCTGACGGACATCGGCGAGGCGATCGACTTCGCCCACGCCCGGGGCACGGTGCATCGCGACGTCAAGACGGCCAACATCCTGCTCGACCCCGAAGGGGCCTCCTATCTGAGCGACTTCGGGCTGGTGCGCCTGGACGACATGCCCGGTCTGACGCGGCGCGGCGACTGGCTGGGCACAGCCGAGTACGTCTCCCCCGAGCAGGTTGAGGGCGAGCCCGCCACGCCCGGCTCCGACCTCTACTCGCTGGCGGTCGTCGCGTTCGAGGTGCTGACCGGCCGGCCCCCCTTCGTGCGCCGTGAGCCGAGCGCCACCCTGCTCGCCCACGTGCGCGACCCGGTGCCCGATGCGTCCGCCGTCGCCCATGGCCTGCCCTCGGCGGTCGACGAGGTGCTGGCGCGCGGGCTGGCCAAGGAGCCGCGCGAGCGGCCCGAGAGCGCCGAGGAGCTGGTGGACGAGCTGCGCATCGCGCTGGGCTCCCGCGTGGCGCAGGCCATCCCCGTCGCGGCGGTGGCCGGAGGAGGCGGATCGCGGGTCACCGGCGACCCCTGGGATGTCGCGCTGGCACACTTCAGCGGTGCCGGCGGAGGCAACGGCGACACCCCCGACGATGACGGGCCCCGGGACTACGTGCCCGTGCCGGACCGCCTCACGCAGGCGTTCGGCGATGCCGCGCGGCGGCGGGGCCTGGCCATGAAGCGCGACGTCGCGATCGCGGCCGGCATCGCCGCCGTGGTACTGCTTCTCACCGCCGGCGTGGGTGGATGGATCCTGGGATCCTCGAGCGCCGACGCGTCGGGCGCGAAGGCAGAGGGGTACAGCGCCGGCGTCGCGGCCGGCAAGAAGGCCGGCGCGGTGTCGGGAGCGCGCCAGGGCCGCATCGCCGGCAAGAAGGAGGGCCTCGCGCAGGGTCGCCGGACCGGCTTCGCCGCCGGAAAGAAGGCCGGGGTCGCCGAGGGCACCGATGCCGGCATCAGCCAGGGCATCGCGACCGGGCGGGCCTCCGCGCTCGCCGGCCTCGGCAGCGGCTGGTACGTCGTCCAGATCGGACCCAACGGCATCGCGCGCTCGCAACCCGTCGCGACCGACGCCAGCAAGTGCTACGCCGTCAGCGGCGGCACGGTCCTCAGCGGACCCTGCTGAGCGTCCTCAGCGCAGGAGTTTGCGGGCACGCAGGTAGCGCGTGATCCCACGACCGACCGCGGCGGCGATCGGATCGACCTTGCGCAGGAAGACGTCGTCGACGCCGGGGGCTCCGCACTCGATCAGCACGCGCGCGCCGGCGTTGGTGCGGTAGTAGCCGTAGTAGCGCATCATCCGCGGGTTGCCGTTGCGCCGCTCCACGCCCGTGTAGGAGCCCCGCGCGCCGTTGGCCCTGGTGTGGATGGCGCCGAACGTCACCCCGATGCGCTTCGCGAGAGCCAGCGAGCGATGCTCCACGGCCGGTGACACCTTTGTCGCGGCCCGGTGTGGCGCGCTGTCGGAGTAGGGCACGGGGCGCCCCGTGCCGAAGCCCTCGCCGTGGTACCAGTTCTCGCCCGCCCCGGTGATGGCGCGGCCGATCGCGGCGTGGCCTCCGTCCGAGTCGTGGTGGATGCTGATGAACACGGCTCCCCGCGAGCCGAAGGGCGTCACGCGGCCCGGCGTGCGGCGCGCGTCGACACCCGTGGCGCGCAGGCGGGTCACCAGACGGGCGGCAACCCGGGTCGTGAAGCCCACCTCGCTGCCGAAGGGGCCCGAGCCCGCACCGGTCTGGGCGGTGTACCCGGGCTCGCGCGGCCCCTGGTGACCGGCCTGCACCCACACGATCGGGGCCGGCGGGGTTGCGTGGACGGCGATCAACGGGCCGCCGCCAGGCCCCGCAGCGCGTCGATCGCCTCGGCGGCGAAGTCCTCCACCGCGGCCTCGGCGGCCTCCGGGTCGGAAGCGGCGCGGATGCGCCGGATGATCTCGCTGGCCACGATCACACCGTCGGCGATGCCGCCGATCGCCGCCACGTGCTCGGGCGTGCGGATGCCGAAGCCGACGGCCAGTGGCGCATCGATCGCGGCGCGGGCCCGCGCCATGAAGTCGCGCAGGGCGCCGTCCACGCGCACGTCACCGCCGGTGACGCCGGCCACCGACACGCAGTAGACGAAGCCATCGGCCTGGCGGCCGATGGCGGCCAGGCGGCCCGGGTGGGTCGTCGGGGCCGCGAGCGGGATGATGCTGACCCCGGCGCGGCGCGCCTGCTCGCGCACCTCGGCACCCTCGTCGATGGGCAGGTCGGGGATGATCACCCCTGCCACCGCGGCACGCGCGGCACGCTCCATGAAGGCCCGGGGGCCGGCCGCGAGCACGATGTTGACATAGGTCATGAGCACCACCGGAGGGCCGCCGCGCAGTCCGTCGGCGATCGCGATCACGTCATCGGGCCGGACGCCGCGCTCCAGGGCGATCTGGCCGGCCGCCTGGATGGTGGGGCCGTCGGCCAGCGGATCCGAGAAGGGGATGCCAAGCTCGATCAGGTCCGCGTGCCGGGCCGCGGCGGCCGCGTGCGCCGCACTCGCGGCGAGATCGGGATATCCGCCCATGATGTACGGCATGAAAAGCGGCCGTCCGGCGTTCTCGAAGGTCGCGCGGATGCGCGCCCCGCCCTCAGTCATCGATGCCCAAGGCGGCTCCGACGGCGTCCACGTCCTTGTCCCCGCGACCCGACAGGGACACCAGCACCGGCCCCGCGGCGCTCAGCTCGCGGCCCTCGCGGGCGAGCAGGGCCAGGGCGTGCGAGCTCTCAAGCGCCGGGATGATGCCCTCCGACCGCGAGCAGGCCTGGAACGCGACGAGCGCCTCCGCGTCGGTGGCGCTCTCGTACCGCACCCGGCCGGTGTCGCGCAGATGGCTGTGCTCGGGGCCGACGCCGGGGTAGTCCAGACCCGCCGAGATGGAGTGCGGCTCGGTCACCTGGCCGTCGGCGTCCTGGAGCAGGTACGAGTAGCTGCCGTGCAGCACCCCCGGCCGGCCGTGTCCCAGCGACGCCCCGTGGCGCCCGCTCTCGATGCCCTCGCCGCCGGCCTCCACGCCGACCAGCGCAACCTCCGCATCGTCGAGGAAGGGACGGAAGATCCCGATCGCGTTGGAGCCGCCGCCGATACAGGCCACCACGGTCCCCGGCAGGCGCCGCTCCTCGTCCAGCATCTGCTGACGGGCCTCGACGCCGATCACCGACTGGAGCTCGGCGACGATCTCGGGATATGGCGCCGGGCCGGCCGCCGTCCCGATCACGTAGTGCGTCTCCCCCACGTTGGTGACCCAGTCGCGGATCGCCTCGTTAAGCGCGTCCTTGAGGGTCCCGATGCCCGAATCGACCGGGCGCACCTCGGCTCCGAGCATGCGCATGCGGATCACGTTGAGCCGCTGACGCGCCATGTTGACGCGTCCCATGTACACGCAGCACTCCAGCCCCAGCAGCGCCGCAGCGGTCGCCGTGGCCACACCGTGCTGGCCCGCGCCGGTCTCGGCGATGATGCGCCTCTTGCCCATGCGCTGGGCCAGCAGCACCTGGCCGAGCGCGTTGTTGATCTTGTGGGCGCCGGTGTGGCAGAGGTCCTCGCGCTTGAGGTAGAGCCGCTCGATGCCGTACGCCTGCTCCAGGCCCTTCGCGCGGTAGAGCGGCGTCGGGCGCCCGACGTAGCGGTCCAGCAGGCCCTCCAGCTCGGCCCGGAAGGCGACGTCGTCGCGGAACCGGAGATACGCGGCGTCGAGCTCATCGAGCGCCCCGATGACGGTCTCGGGCACGAAACGGCCGCCGAAGTCGCCGAACCGCGCCGCGAGCAGTCCGTCGGAGTGACGGATGTCGCTCACGCGACCACCTGCCCCACCGCGGCCACCGCGGTCACGAAGGCCGTCACCAGGGCGGGATCCTTTCGGCCCGGCGCGCTCTCGACCCCGCTGGACACGTCAACCAGCACGGGGCGCAGCCGGAGCGCCGCGTCGCCGACGGTCTCGGGCCGCAGCCCGCCGGCCAGGGCGAACGGCCGCCCGAGCGGGTTGTCGGTCAGCAGCGTCCAGTCGAAGCTCGTCCCCGTGCCCCCGTCGCGGCCGGCGACGGCCGCGTCGAGCATCACGAGGTCGGCGGCACTCGCGCGGGCCCGGTCGAGCGACGCGGCGTCGCGCACCCCGATGCCCTGGATCACCGGCAGGCCGCTGACGCGGCGGGCCTCGTCGGGATCGGCGTCGCCGTGGATCTGCAGGTGTGTCAGCCCCACCTCGCGCGCGATGCGGGCCATCTCGGCGGGCGATGACCCCACGAAGACGCCCACGCGGGCGATCGCGGCCGGCACGACGACCATCACGGCGGCCGCCGTGGCTTCATCGACGCGGCGCGGGCTCCCCTCGGCGAACACGACCCCGATGCCCCAGACGCCCAGGCGCGCACACGCGGCCGCGTCCTCCGGCGTGGTCAGCCCGCAGATCTTGACCGCGACGCCGTGCCCCTCAGGCAACATCGACCGACACCTCCGGCGCGGAGCCGCTCCACCGCGGCAGGAACACGCGCACCGTCGTCCCCTGGCCCGCGGCGCTGACGATGTCGAACGAGCCGCCGAGGATCTGGGCGCGGTCGCGCATGCCATACAGGCCGAACCGCGCCAGGGGCATCCCCGGGCGGCGGCGCTGGACCTCTTCGGGGTCGAATCCGCGTCCGTCGTCGGTCACCTCGAGCGTGACACCCGAGTCGTCCTCGGTCACGCGCACGTCGACCCGCGTGGCACGACCGTGGCGCTGAGCATTGGTGAGCGTCTCCTGGAGGATGCGGTAAAGGGTGATCCGCTGCGTGATGGATACACCGTTGACCGGGAATTCGCCGATCCACTCGGCATGGGCCTCGACGTCGCTGCGCGACTCGAAGGCGGTGACGCCGTCCTGGAGGATCTCGGACAGGCGCCGGTCCTCGAACTGCGCCGGGCGCAGGTGGCCGATGAGCTCGCGCATCTCGTGCAGCGCCCCGCCGACGGTCTCGTAGATGCGGCCGACCGCCGGGCGGATCGACTCGGGCGTGGGAAGGCCGCCCTCCTCGGCGTCGGCGAGGTCGGCCTCGAGCAGCTGCACCTCGAGCATCGCCACGGACAGCTGCTGCGTCGGGCCGTCGTGGATGTCGAGTCCCATGCGGCCCAACATGCGCTCGTCGGTTGCCAGGATCTGGGCCATCGCACGCTCGAGGTTGTCGCGCACCCTCACGACGTCGATCAGCGCGCCGATCCGGCGCGCGCCCACCCGCAGGGCGTGACGGGACACCGGGTCCTCCGCCAGCGGCGCGCCGCCCGCGACGACGACGACGCCACCCGACTGCGGCGCCACCGGCACGACGACGGCGAACGGAGCGTCCACGCCGGCGAGCGCCGCGGCGAGCCCGCCGTCGTCACCGGGGGCGATCTCGCGCTCCTCCGCGAGCGCCTCGTGCTCGAGGGCCGTCGCGATCGCGGCACCCTCCTCCTCCGAGAGGCCGGCCGAGATCAGCCGCCCGGCCGCCTCGCGAGGGTCGTGGACCCACGCCACCGCCATGCGGGCGTCCGCTCCCGAGCGGATCACCTCGGCCAGATCGGCGATGGCGGCGTCACCGCGGGCGGGGTCCGCCTCGGCCGACGTGATCGCGACGAGAGCCGCGACCGCGGCGCGTGACGGTGGGTCGGCGTCGGGCATATCCTCCAATCGTACCGATAGCGCCCTGGGCGACCCCGGCAGCGCTTTTCGCCTATACCTCCTGATGGATCGAACTACCAAGGCGTCTAGGCGACCTGATGATGTATGGGGCGTAGGATTCTGCCGCGGGAGCCGTGAATCCGCGTTTCCCACGTGACCGAGGGGGGTCCGACCGTTGGTTCGTGTACTTCTGGCGGACGATAACGCGCGATTCCGAGGAGTCCTCCGGCGTCTGCTGGAGCGCGACCCCGAGATCGTGGTCGTCGCCGAGGCCGCGGATGGCGCCGAGGCCCTCGAGGCCGCCGCCGAGTTGCTCCCCGACGTGGTCCTGATGGACGTCTCGATGCCCGGGCTCGACGGGCTCGAGGCCACGTACGCGCTCAAGGCGCAGCACCCCGACGTCACCGTGCTGATGCTCTCGGTGGGCGACAAGGAGCAGGAGATCGCCGCCGGCCTTGCGGGCGGCGCCTCTGAGTACCTGGTCAAGGGCGGCCCCGCGCGCGAGATCGTGGATGCGATCAAGCGGTACGGCCCCGTCCCCGGAACCGCCTAAACCTCCAGTACCGCACCGCGCGTGAGACTCCGGGGGGCCCGGCGCGGATGCGCCGACCGGATCAGCCGTTAGGGTGTTCGGAGCCCCGTCTCTCAAGGGGGCCGGAATCGCGGCCGATAGAGACCTCGTGGCTACCACCAACGTGCCGAACCCCACCTCATCGACCACGACTCCCCTCCGTGTCGCCATCGCGGACGACCATCGGCTCATGCTCGATGGCATCAAGCGCGCGCTGGAGACCGCCCCCGACATCAAGGTCGTCGGCGAGGCGATGAGCGGCGAGGAGATGCTGACCCTGGTCCCCCGGGTGCGCCCGGACGTGGTGATCCTGGATCTGCGGATGCCCAAGGGCGACGGGCTCACCACCCTGGCCGCGCTCCGCAAGGACTACCCGGACCTCAAGATCATCATCCTTTCGATGTTCGAGGACTCCGAGCACATCGACCAGGCGCTCCACCAGGGGGCATCGGGCTACGTGGTCAAGTCGATCAACCCGCTCGACCTGCCGTCCACCATCCGCCAGGTGGTCGAGGGCACGGTCTACCACCCCCGCGGAAGCGGCGGCCAGGGCGGATCCGGCTCGGGCGGCTCGGGCGGCGGACACCCCGGTGGCCTGACCGACCGCGAGCTCTCCATCCTTCGTCTCGTGGCCGAGGGTCTTTCGAACCTCGACATCGCGAGCAAGCTCTACGTCACCGAGCAGACGGTGAAGTTCCACCTGTCGAACATCTACCGCAAGCTCGGGGTGGGCAACCGCACCGAGGCGACGCGGTACGCCTATCGGAACGGCCTGATCGAATAGACCGCGCCGGCGGCCGGGCCCCGAGGGTCCCGCACCGGCGATCGCTGGTCAGTCTCAGGCGGCGGGGCGCAGGGTCACTCGATGGAGCCCTTGTCGCACGAGTCCATCATCGCGGCGGTGCAGCGCGGGGCGCGCACCGACGCCGTGGAGCAACGGTCGTGGAGGCCGCGCTCAGCCCGGCCGAGCGCCGGCGAGGGGGCCGTGGCCGCCTGGAACCTGCGCCGCGCCGTGGCCGCCATGCGCATCCCTGACACACGCCGGCGTCCAGGGCCCCGACCGGCCCCGGGAACAGGTGGGTATGCGGCGCGCGGTGTGCCAGACTCCCCCCGTGGTCGCGCCGACGCTCATGAATGCCCCAATTCCCGGCCGGGTGGACGATGGCGAACCTTCCGAAGATCCGCCGAAGCCACGGGGGCGGGCAGGGGCCCGCGAACGCCTCCGAGCCTGAGCGCGCTCGGCCCGATGTCCAGCGCATCGAGTCCCATGGCCTGACCTGGCTCAACATCGAGTCGCCGACGGAGATCGAGACCGCCTGGCTGGCCGAGCACTACGAGTTCCATCCCCTCGATCTCGAGGACGTGCTCTCGCGCAGGCGCCAGCGCGCCAAGATCGACGAGTACGAGGACTACCTGTTCATCGTCCTGCACGTCCCGCGCTTCGACAAGCGCACCGGACGCCTCCAGGCCGCCGAGCTCAACGTGTTCGTGGCCGAGGACCTGGTGATCACGCTGCCCAACGAGCCACTCAAGCCGTTGAGCGCGCTCTGGTCCCGGTGCGAGCGCAACGAGCCCGCCCGCGAGCAGCACATGAGCAAGGGCTCGGGCTACCTCGTCTACGAGATCGTGGACACGATGTACGACTACTGCTTCCCGATCCTCGACAAGATCGGCTTCAAGCTGGACTCGATCGAGGACGCGCTGTTCGAGGGCGAGAGCGACGACCTGGTCCGCGACATCTCGAACATCAAGCAGGAGATCATCAACTACCGCAAGATCGTGAAGCCGCAGCGGCCCACGCTGCGGCTGCTGGAGCGCAGCAACCAGCGCTACGCGCCGCAGGACCTCGAGATCTACTTCGACGACATCGTCAACAAGAGCGAGCGCATCTGGGACCTCCTCGAGAACTACAAGGAGGTGGCCGAGGCGCTCGAGGCCACCAACGAATCGGTGATCACCCACAAGCTCAACGACATCATCCGGGTGCTGACGGTGCTGTCAACGATCCTGCTGCCGCTGACGCTGATCGCCAGCATCTACGGCATGAACGTGGACACGTTGCCGTTTCACCAGTCGGGGGTGTTCTCGCTCGTCTTCCCCCTGCTCCTGATGTTCGCCATCGCCGGCGCGCTCATCCTGTGGTTCCGCCACAAGCGCTGGTTGTAGATGGCCTCAGGCGAGGGCCCCGACATCATGTGGTCGCCGTGGCGGATGGCCTACATCAGCTCCGAGCACGAGACCGACGGCTCACCCGAGGCCTGCGTCTTCTGCGACCTGCCGAGCCGCGACGACGATGAGCACACGTACATCCTGTACCGTGGCGCGCGCGCGTTCGTGATCATGAATCTGTACCCGTACAACAACGGGCATCTGATGATGGTCCCGTATGCGCATGTGAACTCGCTCGGCGCGCTGGACGAGGCCACGATGTCGGAGCTCATGGGCCTGGCACAGCGCTCGCAGGCGGTTCTCAGCGATCTCATGCGGCCCCAGGGTTTCAACCTCGGAATCAACCAGGGTCGCGCGGGCGGCGCCGGGATCGCCGACCACATCCACATGCATCTGGTGCCGCGCTGGGTGGGCGACACCAACTTCATGCCGGCCCTGGGAGACGTACGCGTGATGCCCCAGCACCTCGATGAGACCTATGCCCTCCTGCGCGGGGGGTTCACCGCGTGACTATCGATCAGGCGGCCTTCAAGGCCTACGACATCCGGGGTCTCTACCCGGATCAGCTGGATGAGGAGGGCGCCGAGCGGGTGGGCGCCGCCTTCGTCGCCGTCACGGGCGGCACCCGGATCGCCGTCGGGCACGACGTGCGGCTGTCGTCGCCGTCCATCGCCGCCGCGTTCGCGGAGGGCGCCCTCTCGGCCGGCGCCGACGTGGTCGAGCTGGGGCTGTGCGCGACCGAGATGCTCTACTTCGCGGTGGCCGAGGGCGGCTACGACGCCGGCGCGTGCATCACGGCCAGCCACAACCCGCCCCAGTACACCGGGGTGAAGATGGTCCGCGCGGGAGCCGTACCGCTGGCGGGCGACGCCGGCATCGGTGAGGTGGGGCGCGTGGCGCTGGCCGGCCCCCCGCGTGCCGCGAGCCCGGGAAAGCGCAGCCGCGACGAGGGGCTGCTGGAGCGTTTCGTGCAGCGCTGCCTCGGCTTCGTCGATCCCGACGCGATCCGAGGCCTGCGCGTCGTCTTCGACTCGGCGAACGGCATGTCGGGGGTGTACCTCCCCCCGGTCCTCGAGCGCCTCGACATCGACGCCGTGCCGTACTTCATCGATCCGGACGGCCGGTTCCCGAACCACGAGCCCAACCCACTGCTGCCCGAGAACCGCGAGTTCATCATCGGCAAGGTGCGCGAGGACGGCGCCGACCTCGGCATCGCCTTCGACGGCGATGCCGACCGGTGCTTCTTCATCGACGCCACCGGCGAGTTCGTGCCCGGCGACTTCCTCACCGCGCTGCTCGCCCGCCACATCCTGGCGCGCACCGGGCCGGAGGCCGTGATCTACGACCTGCGCGCCTCGTGGGCCGTGCGCGACGCCATCACCGCCGCCGGCGGGACGCCCGACATGTACCGGGTCGGCCACGCCTTCATCAAGACCCGCATGCGCGAGATCAACGCGGTCTTCGCCGGCGAGGTCAGCGGCCACTACTACTTCCGCGACTTCTCGTATTCGGACAGCGGCCTGATCCCGGCGCTGCTGGTGCTCGAGATGGTGGCGACCACGGGCCGGCCCCTGGCCGACTGGGTGGCCGGGTTCCGCGAGAAGTACCACATCTCGGGCGAGATCAACTCGACCGTCGATGACGCGCCGGCCGCGATCGAGCGGATCCGCTCGCGGTACTCCGACGCGCGCCAAGCCGAGATCGACGGGCTGTCGGTCGAGTACGACGACTGGCACTTCAACGTCCGCTCGTCCAATACCGAACCGCTCCTGCGCCTCAATCTCGAGTCGCTGATCTCCGAGGCCGACATGGAGCGACGGCGCGACGAGGTGCTCGAGGTGATCCACTCCGGGTGAGCGACCCCCGGATGCTCGACAGCCAGGCCGTGGTCGAGGCCGAGGATCTGGAGGTGCGCTACCACGGAGGCCCGGAGCCCGCGGTGCGCGGCCTCACGTTCCACCTCGGCCCCGGCGAGGGCCTCATGATCTCGGGCCGTGGCGGGGCCGGCAAGACCACCGTGCTGCGCGCGCTGCTGGGGCTGGTCGCCCACCGCGGCGCGGCCGCGCTGTTCGGCCATCCGGTTGGCGCCGGCGAGGCACGCGGCCGCGTCGGCTACGGCCCGCAGGGCACCGGCTTCGCCCCCGGGTTGCGCGTGCACGAGGTGGTGGGCGCAGCGGCCCGGGTGCGCGGGCTGAGCTCCCCCGCCGGCGCGGCCGACGACGCGCTCGGCCGCGCCGGCCTGCAGTTCGTGGGGGAGTGGCGCACCAGCCGCCTGGACGCCGAGGGTTACCGCCGGCTCAGCCTCGCCCTCGCGGTGATGGGCGATCCCGGCCTGATGATCCTGGACGATCCATGGGCGTTCTCGGACACGCTGCGCGAGATCCGCGCCGCGCGCGAGCGAGGAGCCGCCGTCCTGGTGGCCGCCTCCCGGCCGGGAGGCATCGCGCCCGCGCTCGGCCGCCGGATCACGCTGTACGACGGCGCGCCCCGTTGAGAGCGCTCGTCGCCCTGCTGATCCTGGAGACGCGGCGCCTGTCGCGGCGCCCGTGGATCCTCGCCGGCGCCGCGACGGGCCTGGTGCTGGCGCTGGTGGTGCACGGCGTCGCCGCCACCCACCAGGACATGGCCCGCGAGGACAGCCTGCGCCAGGGAGCCGCCACCCTGCTGCTTCTGGGCGGTCTGGCGCTGGCGATCGCCCTCGGCAGCGCCGCCCTCAACCACGACGCCGAGAACGGCCACTTCGGGATGCTGGTGGGCGCCGGCGCCTCCCGCCCGGGCCTGGTGGTCGGCGCAATCGGCGCCCGCCTGGTGGTGATGGTGGCGATCATCGGCGCCTGGGCGATCGTGCTGCAGGCCGGCAGCGCGGTGCTCGAGCTCGGCCTGGACGGCCCGCTCGCGGTCCACACCCTGGCCGTCGGCGTGGGGCTCGTGCTGGCGATGATCGCCTGCGCCACGGCGAGCTCGGTCGTCGGGCCGGCGGCCGCGGGCCTGTTCGGCGGCGGCGTCTACGTGCTCGCCCAGGCGGTCGTGAACCTGCGCGCCGCGTCCACGCAGGGCCTGATAGGGACGGCCAACACCGGCGTCGATCTCCTCTACTACATCGCCCCGCGCACGGTGACCTCGCCGATGATCGCCGACCTGCAGCTGCGCAACGCCGCCGGCGCCGCCGCACCGCGCGTCGAGATCAATGGCAACACGGTCTTCGTGCCCGCGGCCGGGTGGGACACCGTGGTGTGGACGCTCGCCTGGTGCGTGCTGCTGGCGCTCGTGTGCGCCGCCGGGCTGCGCCGCCGCCCGCTCAACTAGCCCGGCGGCCGGCCCCGGCGGAGGGAATCGCTACGCGGCGACCTCGCCGCGGTCGACGCGGCCGTAGAGCGTGCCGCGCTCGCCGGGGGCCTTGCCGCCGGCGCGGATGAGGCCCTCCATCCGCTCCTGCGAGAGACCGAGAGGCGTCTGGACCGTGGTCGCATGTGCGATCCGCTCCTCGGTGAGCGTGCCGGAGAGGTCATCGAGCCCGTAGCTGAGCGCCTCGGCCGTGATCTCCTCGCCGAGCATCACCCAGTGCCCCTTGATGTGGGGGAACGAGTCCAGGAACAGCCGGCCGACTGCAATCGTGCGCAGCTTCTCCTCGCGGCTCGGGCCGGGGAGGTACGCGAAGTCGGTGTTGCCCGGCAGGAAGGGCAGGGGGATGAAGGCCTGGAAGCCGCCGGTCTCGTCCTGCAGCTCGCGGAGCCGGTTCATGTGGTCCACCTGCTCCTCGGGCGTCTCGAAATGCCCGAACAGGAGGGTGGCGTTGGTGCGCATGCCCTGGCGGTGAGCCTCGCGGTGCACGTCCAGCCAGACCTCCGCGGGGACCTTGCGGTCGGCGATGATCTTGCGCACCCGCGCGCTGAACACCTCGGCGCCGCCGCCCGGCATGGTGTCGTGACCGGCCGCGCGCAGGCGCTCGATCGCCTCGGCGTGGCTCACCTTGGACAGGCGCGAGATGAAGTCGACCTCGACCGCCGTGAGGGCGGTGAGCGACACGTGCGGCAGCGTCGCCTTGAGCTCGCTGAAGAGCTCCTCGTAGTAGGGGAGGTCGTATTCCTTGGTCATGCCGCCCACGATGTGCAGCTCGGTGATGCCGAGCTCCGAGAGCTGGGACGCCCGCTCGACCAGCTGGTTGACGCTGTAGGCGTAGGCCCGCTCGTCCTTCTCGGTCCACACCGCGAAGGCGCAGAAACCGCACCCGACCACGCAGATGTTGGTGGGGTTGAGGTGCGCGTTGACGTTGTAGGTGATCTGGTCGCCGTAGCGCGCCCGCACGACGGCGTCCGCCGCGGCGCCGAGGTCCTCGAGGGGCGCGTCACGGAAGAGCGTGATCGCCTCGTCCGGGCTGATGCGCCCGCCGTCGGCGGCGCGCGAGAGGATGGCGTCGATCATCTGCGCCCAACGTTACCAGGGCCTACCGTCAGCATCATCGGACACCCGTCCCGCGCTAATCTGCCTGGCGTGGCAGAGCATGCGCTCAAAGAGTGGGCCGTGACGATCGCGGCCCTCGCCGCGGGCGACCAGGTCCTGATCGTCCGCAAGGGCGGCATCGGCGAGAAGCGGTTCGAGCTCCCGCACCCGCGCTTCTACCTCTTCCCCACCTTCGCGCATCAGCGCCCGGAGCTGGTCGCGGCCGAAGGGCGTGAGCGATTCGGCGATCCGCTGGCGCAGCGCGAGGAGCCCACCCGCCTGCCGCTGGCGGTGTACGCCGAGCTGCACTCCTCGCACCCGGTCGCCGATCCCGAGGCCCTCGAGGCGATCGACCCGCTCCACATCCTCACGCCGGACTACGCGGCCGAGCGCCTTCGCTGGCGCCCCAAGCACCCGCTGTGGGCGGCGGTGCTGCGGGTCTGGACGGTCGAGAACCCCCCGGTGCTCGAGGTTCTGCCCGAGCACGGCGGCTGCGTCAGCTGGGTCGAGCTGCCCAGCACCATCGGACCGCCCGCCGAGATGGCGCCCGCGCTCTCAGACGACGACTTCTCGGCGGCGTCGGCCCGGGTCGAGGCGGCGCTCGCCGCCGCCGGGGTCGGCGCATGACGCGCACCCACCTGCTCGTCTGCCGGGGTCCGGACTGCACCTCGCGTGGATCCCAGGCCGTCTACGACCGCTTCGCGGTCGCGGTGCACGAGGCGGGCCTCGACGACGTCGTCGTGCAGACGCAGACCGGCTGCGTCGGTCCCGTCTGCGGTGAGGGTCCGGTTGTGTGCTGCTACCCGACCGGGGCCTGGTACACCGGCGTGGCGGCGGCCGATGTCGATGAGATCGTGAGACGAGACCTCGCCGGGGGCGAGATCGTGGAGAGACTCGAGGCGGCGACACGGGAGACGACGGCATGAACCACACGGACGCGTTCGACGAACTGCTCGCCGAGCAGCCTTCCGACTGGTCGTTCTTCGAGGTGTACGTGACCCTGGACGACGCCCGCAAGCTCGCCGAAGCCCGCGTGTCGCTCGCCCGCGCCAACGGCCGCCCGATGTACACGACCGCCGACCACGATTTCGAGATCACCGTGGCCAACACGCACGGCCATGGGGCGCGCGCCGGCGTCGTGCGCTCGGCGCTGCGCATCCTCGACGACCGCAACATCACCGGGCGCACCTGGGCCGGTGCCACGCGGACGCTGACCCGTCCCGCCCCGCCGCACCGCTTCGGCCCGTAGGGCGGCTCCATGCTCCGTGACGAGGACGACCTGCAACTCCTCGCCGAGCTGGGGGGCGTGCTGGACCAGACCGTGACGGCGGCCGGGCTCTCGGCCGGCTCGTATCTGGTGCTGCGCGACTTGGTGGCCCACCCGGGCCCCAATCCGGTCACCGCGATCGCGGAGCGCCTCTCGGCGACGCCGGATGAGGTTGCGGGGCTCTGCAGCCGGCTGGTCGACCTGCACCTCGCGACGGTGCGCGGCAGCGGTATGGAGATCACCGACACCGGCGTCGCGCGGGCGGCGGCGCTCGAGGAGAACGCCAACGAGGCGATGCGCGCCTACGTGGTCGAGCGCCCGCACACCGCGACGGTCTACGGGCTGGTGGCCTCCATGCAGAGCGGCCGGTTCACCGTGGAGGACCTGCTCGCGTTCCTGGCGGAGGGGCCGACGACGGACGACGGATGAGCATCGTCGTCCTGATCCCCGTCGTCACGGTCATCGCCCTCTGGGCGCTGATCATCATCCTGATCGTCGCGCGCAACCGCCGCGCGCGGTGAGCGCCACGCGCGGCGGACGGCCCGGGCGGGCGCCCTCGCTCAGTAGAGGAGGTTGGTGTCCCCGAGGGCCGACCACACGTCGAGCTTGGTGCGCACCCGCTTGATGACCTCGTCGGTGAACTCGACCGTGCCGACCGGGCCGCCCAGATCGGCGGTGCGGACGCCATCGGCGATGGCCTCGAGAGCGCCCTCGTAGATCGCTCGCGACGCGACCAGGGCGTGCGATCCGGACATGTAGGGCAGCACGGAGGCCCCCGCCAGGATCATGGCGAGCGGATTGGCGACGTTCTTGCCCTGCAGGGTCGGCGCCGTGCCGTGCGGCGCCTCGGCCATGACGGCCGAGGCCGTGAAGTCGTCGTCGAACGCCAGCAGCTGCGACTCGGCGCCCGCGATGGAGCCGAACAGCTGGAGCACCATGTCCGAGAGGCAGTCCCCGTCGCGGTTTAGGGCCGGCACCACCAGCGCGTCACCGGTGTGGCTGATGAGCGCGGCGTAGAGCGCGTCGATCAGCATCGGCCGGTAGCGGACGTCGGGGTGCCGCTCCGCGGCGGCGTCCAGCTCCTCCTTGAGCAGGCCCTCGTACACCGGGCTGACGGTCCACTTGGGACCGCCGAAGACCGTGGCCCGCATGCGGCGCGCCTGCTGGAAGGAGAACTCGGCCACCGCGCGGCAGGTGCGCCGCGAGATGCGCTCGACCCGCCAGGCGAGCTCGTCCTCGCCCTCCATCTCGCGGTACTCGCGGGCGTTGTAGGCATCGTTGACGGCCATCCGGACGATCGAGATCGGCGCGTGGATGCCGCCGATGGGGCGCACCCCCGACAGGCGCCGGCCGGTGCGGATGATCACCTTGCCGCCGATCGCCTCGCGCAGCAGGGCGTTGGGGCTCCCGACATCCCCGGCGCCCTCGGGGGTCACGGTCGCGGCCTTCAGCCCGAAGCCGTGCACGGTCGTGGCGTGCGCGGCGTCGAACACCACCTGATTCTTGGTGCGGCGGCGGTTCTCCAGCGACAGGTCGTAGCGCTCGATGAAGATCGGCAGGCCGGTCACCTCGGGTTCGAGCACCCGGAGGGCCTCCTCCAGCAACTCCTGCCCGGTCTGGTCGCCCTCCATCACGACGAGCGTGGACGGCTCTGCGGGGGCGCTCACGAGTGGAGCTTAGTCTCCTGCATGGCATAGACACGAACGCGGGGAGCCGTGCCCAGCCGCTCCGCGAGCTCCGCGACGCGCACCCGGGTGGCCGGTCGCGCGGCGAAGCCGTCCGCGTCCTCGCGCCGGTCCCACTCAGCCAGACAGCCGTACTCACCGGCGACCTCGTCGACGAACAGCACGTGCCGACGGCACCCCGCGGCCGCCTCCGCCAGGCCCTGGGCGACGGCCTGCGCCTCCTCCAGCGTGCCGGGCCCGAGCCGGAACGAGATCTCCGTGCCGAACAGGCTCACTCGTCGCGCAGGCGGACGATGTTGGCCGCGACCATCTGCCCCGCGCCCTCGTCGCACTCCTCGATCGCCCGGGCCAGACGGTCGGCGAGGCGGTCGGCCGCGCCGGCCTGACCGGCGCTCTCCTCAACCGAGCGCAGCGCCTCGATCAGCGCGGCATCGAGCGAGTCCTGCCGGGCCACGAGCGGGTCGGAGGCCCGCATGAAACGGGCGTACGCGCCCACCAGGCGCTCCTGAAGCCGCGACGCCTCGTCGAGCTCCGGCACCGACGCGACGGCGCGCCGGGGCGCGTCGCGCCAGGCGGCCAGCTCGAGCGCGCGCGCCGCGACCACCTCGAGCGGCTCGGCGACCTCCACCGGCTCCCCCCCGAGGGCCAGCAGCCGGCCCACCGCACGCACCAGGTCGCGCAGGGCCTCGGCGTCCACGAGCGCCTCGGCATGCTCCCAGAGGAGCGTCGCCGACGCGGACTCACGCGCGCGACGGGCGTCACGCTCGGGCTCCAGGTCCCCGGCCAGGCAGAGGAACGCCGGCCCCTCGAACGCCACGACGTAGCCGCGGCGGCCGGCGGCGGGCTCGACCGCCCGCACCCCGAGCGGAGGCCTGCCCGCGATGCGCTCCGCCGCGTCGCGCGCCGCCTCGAGGCGCCCGACCAGGTCGCGCACGTCGTCCGTCTGGGCGTATGCCGAGTCCATCGTCTCACTGTTGCAGACATGGGGCGCGTGGCGTCGCCCGGGCCCGGCGTACACTCGCGCGAATGGCCGTGTGTCCTCCCCCGCCCCCGTCGCGTCTGCCGGCGGCCGCGCCGCTGGCCGAGATGCTCGAGGAGATTCTCCGCGGCCGCCGGCCGGCGGAGATCGACACGCCCGGCCGCCGCGCCGCGGTGCTGATCGTGATCTACGACCTCGACGGCGCCGCCCATATCCTGCTGACCAAACGGCGCCATGACCTGCCCTCCCACCCGGGCCAGATCTCGTTGCCCGGAGGGACGGTTGACCCCGAGGACGCCTCGCCCGAGCAGGCGGCGTTGCGCGAGACCGAGGAGGAGGTCGGGCTGTCGCGGGCCGGGCTGCGCGTGATCGGGGAGCTCGACGATGTGGACACCATCGTCACCGGCTTCATCATCCGGCCCTTCGTCGCCCTCCACGAGGGCCCCATGACGGCCGTTCCCAGCGACGCCGAGGTGGCCCGGCTCGTGCACGCGAGCCTCGCCGACCTGTTGCGGGCCGACTCCGCGATGCCCGGCGAGCCGGGGGTTCTCGCCCTGCGCTACGCGCTGGGCGGCGAGGATGTCTGGGGTGCGACGGCCCGCATCCTTCGGACCTTCAGCAGGGTGCTGCGGTGCGCCCTCAGCCCGGAGGAGTCAGACCCGGAACGGACGCGCGGGGGGGCAGATCCAGCGCGATGACGCCGGCGGTCTCGCCCTGGAGACCGAGTTGCTCGAGGTAGTCCAGGTGGCGCGTCAGCTCGATCTGCCGCGGATGATCCGGCGGGAGGGCCCGGGCGTACTGGGCCACGCGGTCGCGGATCTGGAAGGCGAAATGCGGGGTCGCCGCCCCCACCAGCTGGTGCAGCTCATCCTCGCTGGGGATGGCGTGGACATGCTCGTAGACGGACACGACCATCAGGCTACCAGCGGGGCGCGACAGCGGGATACGATGACCCATGGAGGTCGCACGGCGGGCGCTGCTGGGCCTGTGGCTGGAGATCCGGATCATCCCGGTCCTGCTGTGGTCCTACACGGCCATCACGCTCGGCACGGCACTCGCGTGGCGCGACGGGGGCGACGTCTCCATCGCCGGGTACATCGCGGCGGTGACGGTCGGCGTGCTGCTGCAGGGGCTGGTGGCCCACTCGGTCAACGAGATCGCCGACTGGCGGTCGGGCACCGACCGCGATCCGTCGCCACGGGTGATCAGCGGCGGCAGCAAGGTGATCGCCTCCGGCCTGCTGCGCCCGCGCGACCTGGCGATCATCGGCGTCGCGGCGGCCATCGCGGCTGCCGTGGTGGGGATCGCCGCGGCGGCGACCTGGGGCTGGATCCTGCTGCTCTACGGCATCGCCGGCCTCGCCGGCGCGGTGCTCTACACCCTGCCCCCGCTGCGCGCGGCGTACCGGCCGTTCAGCGGCGAGGCGGTCGCATTCGTCTGCATCTGGGGATGCGCGACGGGCGCGTACGTGCTGCAGCGAGGCGAGATGTCGGGCGGCGTCGCCCTGACCGGGATCGCCTACGGGGCCTCGTGCGTGGCGATGCTGATGATGCACCACTATCTCGACAGGGTCCCCGACAGCCGCGCCTTCCCCCCCAAGACCACCACGATCGTGATGCTGGGGAGCTCGGGGCGGCGCTACGCCACGTTGTGGGCGTCGATCGCGGTCGCGGGGGCGGTGGCGCTGACCGCCCTCGTCGATGGGCGCTTCGCCATCCTGGCGGCCGGCTTCGCGGCCGCCCTGGTGCTGCACGTGGTGGTCGACCCCGAGGATCCCGCCTCCGTCACGCGCTGTGAGCTCGGCGTGATCCTGATCGCGATGGCGGCGGGCCTGATCACCGCCGTGGCCCTCGCCCCGGCCCTGATCTGGGCCCTGGCCGTCGCAGTGGTGCTGGTCCCGCTGGAGCTGGTGCTGTCGGGCGCCGCCCACCGCGATCTGATGCTCGCGCGCGCCCACCCGCTCCCGGCCCAGCGGCGCCCATGACAATCCTCCCGATGTCCCCGCTCCGAGCGACCTCCGCCTCGTGCCCGAGACGGCCGCGCGAGGTCGCCTGGGCTATCATCGGACGCCCCGAAGAGCGGATTCTTCGCACGCACCCATGGCCATGAGAGACGACGACAAGCTGGTTCGCCAGCTCTCCCTGCTCGCGTTCCTGATGTCGCAGCAGCGGCCGGTGACGGCCGACGAGATCCACGAGGCCGTGGAGGGGTACGGCGGCATGACCGAGCAGGCCTTCCTGCGCCGGTTCTACGCCGATCGCTCCGAGATCGAGGCCATGGGCCTGCGGCTGGCGGTGGAGCGCCCCGGCGACGATCCGTTCCAGGGCGACCTCTATGCGCTGCCCCCCGAGAACTACTACCTGCCCGAGCTCGACTTCGACCAGGCCGAGCTCTCGGCGCTCCAGACCTGCCTGTACCTGCTCGAGGGCCAGTTCGCGTACGCCGAGCCCCTGCGCCTGGCGCTCCAGCACCTGACGCTGGGACGCCCGAGCCCGCTGGACGACCACGCCACGCGGACCGTCTCGGTCAACCTGCTCGGCGGGGACTACTCGCCCGAGGTCGCGGCCCACCTGACCAAGATCGAGTCGGCCATCAGCCGGCGCAAGACGATCCGCTTCACGTACTACTCGATCGGCCGCGACGAGCGCTCCGACCGCGAGGTCGATCCGTACAGCCTGCTGTACTCGGCGGGCAGCTGGTACGCGGTCGGCTTCTCGCACGAGCGCAACGCGACGCGGATCTTCCGCCTCTCGCGCATCGAGGGCCGGATCACATTCAAGACCCGCGCCGAGCACGACTTCCCGGCACCCCAGGACTTCGACCTGTCGCGGTACCGCGATCGCGCGCCGTGGCAGCTCGAGGGCGACGAGCAGATCGCCACCATCGCGCTCACCCCCACGATCGCCTGGTGGGTGGAGCAGATGTTCGGCGCCCATGGCACCATCGAGATCGGTGCCGACGGGTCAGGCGTCTACACCACGTCGTTCAACAACCGCCGCGAGCTGGCGGCCTGGATCCTCGGGTTGGGCGCGGAGGCCCAGGTGGTCGACCCGCCCGAGCTGCGCGCGGCCGTGATCACCGCCCTCGAGTTGGTCGGCGAGCGCCATCACGTTCACGGAGGCGCGCCGACGGCGCTCACCCCCGCTCCCGCGTCGCCGGCCCCCGAGCCCACGCCCACCGCTCCCGCCGCCACGGCCTCCGCCGCGGGTGGTCAGGGAGCCTCCGAGCGCGTCGTCCCCGCCGAGCGTTTCGCGCGGCTGCTGGCGCTGATGACCCGCCTGCTGGCGGCCTGCGGCGACTCGGCCGAGGCCCACATACCGATCGCCGAGCTGCGGGCGTCGCTCAACCTCGATCGCAAGGTGCTCGAGGACGACCTCGGCCTGCTCAACCTCATCAACTTCGGCGGCGGGTGCTACGCCCTCTACGCCCAGATCGAGGGCGACACGGTGGCCGTGCAGAAGGAGACCTACGGCGATCGCTTCGCGCGGCCGGCGCGCCTCTCCCCCCTCGAGGCCAAGGCGCTCCTCTGGGCCCTCGACTTCATCGGCGACCGGCTGCCGATCGAGGCCGGCGGATCGCTCAGCTCCGTCCGCGCAAAGGTGGAGGCGGCCATGGGCGGCGAGGCGCTCCCGAGCGTCGAGCTCGGGCGCGCCCAGGTGGCCAACTCCGGCGTCGCGGCGGCCGTCAGCCACGCGATCCGCGAGGACCGGCTGCTGGAGATCGACTATTGGACCGAGTCGCGCGGGGCGATCACCAAGCGCACCATCGAGCCGCACCTGCTCGTCAACGCCCAGGATGCCTGGTACGTCGTGGCCTTCTGCCGCCGCGCGGAGGCTCAGCGCACCTTCCGCCTCGACCGCATCCGCAGCGCCGTGCTGCTGGAGGAGCGGTTCACACGCCGCGCCGAGATCGCGATGTCGGGCCCGTACATGCCCTGGGGCGCCCACCCGCAGCCGGGTGAGACGGTGGCCCAGAGCGCGTCGGTGTGGTGCAACCCGGCCCTCGCCCGCTGGATGCTCGAGAAGCACCACTCGCGCGAGCGTTTCGCCGACGGCTCTGTGCTGGTCGAGATCCCCTACGCGAGCGAGGACTGGCTCGTGAAGGAGCTTCTCAAGTACCAGGGCGACGCCGTCCTGTTCGAGCCCGTGGCGCTGCGGCGCACGGTGGCCGAGCTGGCAGAGCAGGTGCTCGCCGGCTACGAGGCCGACCGCAGGACCACCGCCCGCGTCTCCGGGTAGGCGCGGCTCGCCCCCCGGCACGGGGTGCAGGGTTCTGGAGGCGGCGCTCCCCCCGCGCCCCCGCGCGGATCGGCTTCCGGATCATTCTGGCCACGGTGCTCACGGGTCGCCGGCGGCGAGATCTGGCGCTGCACCTATCAGCGGCCTCGCTTCCGTGGCGTCGCCCAGAAGCGCTGCCCCTCGCCCCGGACGGCCAGTCCCTCCACCTCCAGCAGGCCCAACGCGCCGGCCACCGCCGCGGAGTCCTCGCCCAGGTCCTCCGCGAGACGGTCGGCGCCCATCGGCTCCCGCGCCAGCCTGTCGTGGATCCGACCCGCCAAGCCGTCCAGCTGCGCCGGTCGCGCCGCCGCACGCACGTCGGTCCAGGCCGCCTCGGGCATCTCCGCCATGACGTCCTCGGCGGACTCGAGCAGCGCGGCGCCTGCCCGCAGCAGAGCGTTGCAGCCCTCGGACGCCAGCGCCCCCGGCCACCCCGGGACCGCCAGCACCGGCCGGCCCAGCTCGAGCCCGAAGTCGGCCGTGATGAGCGCACCCGAGCGCCGCCCGGCCTCGACCACGGCCACCGCGCCCGCCAGCCCGGCGACGATCCGGTTGCGCGCCGGAAAGCGCCAGGGAGCCGGCGGCGTGCCCGGCCAGTACTCGGACAGCAGGGCACCCCGCTCGCAGACCCTCTCCGCCAGTTCGCGGTTGCGCCGTGGATAGGCCACGTCCACCCCGCACCCGAGCACCGCGACCGTCGTCCCGCCTGCCCGGAGCGCGCCCTCGTGGGCCGCGGCGTCGATCCCGTGCGCCAATCCGCTGACGACGACCGCCCCCCGCTCGGCGAGCGCGGCGCCCAGGTCGCCCGCCAGAGAGAGGCCCTGCGTCGTCGCGCGGCGGCAGCCGACGATCGCCACCACGGGCGCCGCGGCGAGCAGCGCCGTGGCCACCTCCACGTCGCCCCGCCCGAATAGCCCGAACGGCGGGTCGGGCAGGTGGAGCAGGGCGCCGGGGAAGGCGGCGTCCGGTCGCCCGATGTGCGCTATCCCGCTCGCGAGCAGCCGCAGCGCGTCGGCGGCGGGATCGATGCCCGCCCGTGCCCGGTGGATCTCGTCCAGCTCGGCTCCGGTCGAGCGCATCCAGCGGCCGAGATCGCCGCGCCCCGCTCTCCAGAGCCGCTCCGGCCCGCCGGCGGCCCGCGCGGCCCGCTGCAGATCGCGCCCGAGGGACTGCGACATCCGCGCGAGCCCGAGGGGCCATTCCGCCCTCCCGGTCACAGCGCCCCCTGGGAGGGCACCCGGTATCCGAGAGCCTCGGCCAGGTGATCGGACGCGACCCCCTCCGCGTCGTCGAGGTCGGCGATCGTTCGAGCCACGCGAAGCAGCCGGTCGTGCGCCCGCGCGGACAGGGCGAGGCGGTTGACCGCGCGAGCGAGCAGCGTCCGCGCCTCGGGGGCGAGAACCGCGGCGGCGCGCGCCTCCACCGGCCCGAGTTCCGCGTTCGGCCGAGGTTGTCCACGCTCGGCCGCGCATCGCCGGGCCCGGGCGACGCGCTCCCGCACCACCTCGCTCGGCTCGGCGCTGGAGCGACCCATCAGCTCCTCGCGATCCAGCCGGGGCATCGCCACGTGCAGATCGATGCGATCGGCCACAGGCCCCGACAGACGCGCCCGATAGGCCTCCGCACGTCCGGGCGGGCACACGCACCGACGTACGGGATCGCCGTCGAACCCGCACGGACATGGGTTTCCCGCGCACACGAGCAGCGGACGCGCGGGGAAGCGGGCGCTCACCATCGCGCGGGTGACATCGATCCGGCCCTCCTCCAGCGGCTGGCGCAGAGCGTCGAGCGCCGACGGGGCGAACGCGCAGACCTCGTCCAGGAACAGCACGCCATGGTGCGCGAGGCTGACCTCGCCCGGCCGGGGGATCCGCCCGCCGCCCACCAGGCCCGCGGGCGAGATGGTGTGGTGGGGGGCGCGGAACGGCCGCCGGACCACGAGCGGGCATCCTGCGTCGAGCAGCCCGGCGACCGAGTGGATACGTGTCACCGCGATCGCCTCGTCCCGCAGGAGAGGAGGCAGGATGCCCGGCAGGCGCCGGGCGAGCATCGTCTTGCCTCCTCCGGGGGGCCCGACCATCAGGATCGAATGGCCGCCCGCGGCCGCCACCTCCACGGCGCGGCGCGCGGCGCCCTGGCCGCGCACCTCCGACATGTCCGGGCCCGCCCCTCCCCCCGCGTGGGCGAGCAGCGTCTCCGCGTCCAACGGCACGAGGGCCGACTCGGCCCGCCCCTCGAGCAGGTCGACGGCCGCGCGCAGCGTGGACGGCCCGAAGACCTCGATGCCGGGCACGAGCAGCGCCTCGGCCGCATTGCCCCGCGGCACCAGGATCCGGGTCCACCCCTCTCGCGCCGCGTGCTCGGCCATCGCAAGGGCCCCGTGCACCGGACGCAGGGATCCGTCGAGGGCCAGCTCGCCCACTGCTCCGACGCCCGCGACCGCCCCGGGGCTCAGCTGACCGGAGGCGACCAGGATCGCAAGGGCGAGCGGCAGATCGTACTGGGGGCCCGCCTTGCGCAGGTCGGCCGGCGCGAGGTTGGCGACGATGCGACGCGCCGGCACCGAGAACGCCTGGTTGACGAGGCCCGAGCGCACCCGCTCGCGAGCCTCCTGCACCGCGGCGTCGGCGAGGCCCACCACCGAGAAAGCCGGCAGACCGGCGCGCAGGTCAACCTCCACCTGCACGGTGGAGGTCTCGAGGCCGAGGACGGCGGGGCTGAGCAGCTGGGCGACCACCACCGCAGGCTCGCAACGCGGGGACGACGTATCCGCACCCGGGCGTGACGGGACCGAGACGACGTGGTGCCGGCGGCCGGACCAGGGACGCACGGCCGATCGGGCCATGTTGCGCGCGTGGGCAAACCCGCAACACGACGGACCCCGCTCCCGTTCGTTAACGCGCGACTCGGCAGTAGAGTGTCTCGCGTCGAGGACCCGCTTCCCGGTGGGCGAGGAGGTTTCCCGTGAGGTTCGATCACGTCGCGCAGGAGGTCCCGGACATCGCGGAGGCGGTGGCGTGGCAGCAGCGCACCGTGCCGGGGACGACCGTCCTGCACCAGGACCCGTCGTGGGCCCTCGTGGAATCGGGCGGCGCGCGACTCGCCTTCGTACTGCCGGGGCAGCACCCGAGCCACCTCGCGTTCCGCGTCGACGCCGCTGAGCTGGAGCGGCTGGCGACCGCCAACGAGGCCACGATCTCGACTCATCGCGACGCCACGCGCAGCATCTACCTGCAGGGCCCGGGCGCCCTCGCGACCGAGATCATCGCCTACCCCGACGACGCCGACGCCTGAGCGGCGCCGGCCGCGAACCGACCCAGAGTGAGCCCGACCACCCGGATGACATCGCTCGCCGCGCTGGCCGTGGCGCTGGGTCTCGCCGCCACCCCGGCCGTCGCGGCGGCGCCGCCGGATGCCCCCGCCGGCCGGCAGGTGGTCGTCAAGCTCGCCGAGGGCGTGACCACTCCGGCGGTGGATGCGCTCGAGGCCCGGGCGGGGATCCGCATCACCACGCGTCTCTCCGTGCCGGGCGCACGCGTTGCGACCGTGGACGACGGCGTCACCCGAGCGCGCGCCCTGGCCCGGCTGAACGCCGATCCGGCCGTCGAATGGGCCGAGCCGAACCGCGTCTACACCACCATGACCGTGCCGGACGATCCGTCCTTCCCCGCCCAGTGGAGCCTGCCGACCATCGGCGCCCCATCGGGCTGGGACGTCACGACCGGCGGCGCGCCGGGCGTGCGCATCGCGGTCATCGACTCGGGCGTCGATCTGACCCATCCCGATCTCGCGCCCAACCTCGTGGGAGCCAACCCCGGTGAGACCGGCTCGGGGCGCGAGACCAACAACCGGGACGACGACGGCAACGGCAAGGTCAACGACTGGCGCGGCTGGGACTTCGTCAACAACGACAACACCCCCCAGGACGACACGCCGGCGGGTCACGGAACGCACGTGGCGGGGATCATCGCCGCCCGTGGAAACAACGATCTGGGCGTGGCGGGCATCGCCTGGCGGGCCCAGTTGATCCCGGTGAAGGCCATCAACGACCAGGGCAACGGCACCGAGCAGCAGATCGCCGCGGCGATCACCTACGCGGCCCAGCGCGGAGCACGGATCGCCAACGCCAGCTTCGGCGGGCCCAATCAGTCCAGCCTGATCACCTCCGCCATCGCGCAGGCCCCCGACACGCTCTTCGTGGTCGCGGCGGGCAACGGCGGCAGCGACAGCGTGGGGGACGACAACGACGAGGAGCCGATCTACCCCTGCAACCTGACGCTGCCGAACGTCGTGTGCGTGACGGCGACGGGGCGCACCGACCAGCTCGCGAGCTTCGCCAACACCGGGCGGGGCACGGTCGATCTGGCAGCGCCGGGAGTGGACATCCTGAGCACCGACCTCGGCGGGGGCTACACCTCCGACTCGGGCACCTCGTTCTCGGCGCCGATGGTCACCGGGGCGGCGGCCCTGGTGCTCGCGGCGCACCCCACCTTCACCAGCGCCCAGCTGCGCGACGCGATCCTGGGCGGCGTCCAGCCCCTCGCCTCGCTGGCCGGCAAGGTGGTGACCGGCGGGCGCCTGAGCCTGCCGGGCGCCCTGGGGATCGCCCCGCTCCCGCCCCCGTCGAGCGGAGGCGCCACGCCGTCGGCACACGCGCCCTCGCCCGCACCCGTGATCCCCATCGTCCCGAGGACCCTCCCGCGGGTGAAGGCCGCGACCCCCCCACGCCCCGCGGCGAGGGTCCTCGCCCGGTCGCGTAGGTGGTTCATCTCGCTGAGGCTCGGGGAGTCCTCCACGGCGAGCGCCCTCCTGCAGCGCCGGAAGCCGGCCGCCGGACGACGGCGCGCGAGGTACGTCGTGGTCACCGGAGTGCACCGGAGGAAATACCGAGAGGGAATCCGGCGGATTTCCCTGGGTAGGCTCGCCGCAGGCCGGTACCGTCTCCGGGTCAGGGTGACCGGACCACGCGGTCGCGCGACCCTCACGCGGTCGTTCCGTGTCCGGGCCGCACCACGGAGGAGAGGGACCGCGTCGCATGTCGCGCTCCGCGGCTGACATACGGCCCCGCCCGAGATCGGGACAGCGCGGGCGCGTCGCGCTCGCCTTGGCCGTCGCCCTGTGCGCGCTGGCCGGCCTCGCCGGCGCCGCGACGGCGGACGAGCGCCTCAGCCCCTTCGACGTCTCGACCCAGGTCTTCACCGACAAAGCGGGCGACAGCGGCGCCGCGCCCGATCTGCTGTCCACCCAGATCACGCACATCGAGAACGACCCCGGGACAGCCGCCGACGACCAGATCCTCTTCACCTCCGTGCTGGACAAGGCCGGCCTGGGCGCCCGCTTCGGCCCGGGCGACTTCGTCATCTGGTACCTCGACACCGACAACGACGCCTCGACCGGCGGCCCCGGCGCGGTGCCGGGAAGCTCGCCGATCGGCGCCGAGTCGCGCATCGTCCTCTTCGGCCCGGCCACGGCGGGCGGCGTGCCCGACGTCGAGCTGTCGCTGTGGAGCGGCTCGGGCTTCACCTTCGTCCGTGACCTGACCTCGTCGGAGGTGGTCATCTCCGAGGCCCTCGGCATCGTGGGCCTTCAGGTGCCGCGCGCCGACGTCAGAGCCGCCCGGGGATCGACCCTGGCACTGGTCGAGGCATCGACCACCAGCGGCCAGGCGAATCCTGACTTCGCGCCGGACACCCCTCCCCGGTACCGGCTCGCCATCCCTCCGGCTCCCGGCGCACCCGGCGTGGGCGCCACGGCGACGGCCGCCGTCGCGGGCACGACCTCCCTCACGCTCAGCGCCAGCGTGGACCCCCAGGGCCTGCCGACGACCTACCGGTTCCAGTACGGGGCGAGCACGGCGTATGGATCGGAGACCACGCCCGGCAGCGCGGGCGCGGGCAGGGGCGGCACGACCGTCTCGTCCGCGGTCACCGGGCTGACCCCGGGGACCACCTACGACTACCGGGTGATCGCGACCAACGCGGCCGGCACGACGATCGGCCCCAACCAGACGGCGACGACGGCGAGCCTGCCGCCCTCCGCGAAGACCTCGGACGCGACGGTCACCGGAATCCGCACGGCGGTGCTGAGCGGCGTCGCCGGCACCCGGGGCAGCCCGGCGTCGGCCTACTTCGTCTGGGGCCGGAGAGCCACGAAGCTGTGGTCGCGCACGCCGGAGCAGCGGGTGACGGGCGACAATCTGAACGTGCGCGCGTCGCTGAGAGGCCTCGTCCCACGCCGGCGATATCACTACCGGCTCGTCGTCGAGAGCGCCGGCGGGCAGGCGCAGGGCGCGATCCTCAGCTTCGTCGCCCGCCGGACGCGCGTGCTGGCCGACGTCGCCGTCGCGACGGGTCCCGCGACCGCCGGGCGCACCTCGCTGCGCGCGCTCAGGGCGACCGTCCGGACCGTCAGCCTCACCACGGGGCGCACGGTGGTGTCCCCGAGGGCTCTCCGCTCGGCCCGCATGACGGTCTCCTGCGCGCGGGGCTGCAGGCTCTCGCAAGCCTTCGACCTCAGCGCCCCGAGGGCGCGGGTCAGGCACGTGACCGGGCCACGCGGGCGCTTCTGGGGCACCGCGTCGCGCGCCCGCCGGGGCTCGGTGAACCTGGCGATCCCCCGGCCCGGGCGGAAGGTCTCGTTCAACCTCGCGCCGCTGTTCAGCGACGGCCGCGGGCATCCATACCTGTTCTCGCGCGGATCCGTGATCCTGGTGCGCGTGGCCGGCCCCGGGCTGGTGGCCAGCGCGACCCGGATCGCCGTGGGACCGGGCGTCAAGAAGCAGCGCTGCGCCCTGTCGGGTGGTCGCGCCATTGGATGCCGCCCCCTCTGAGCACCTACGAGCGGATCGCACGCCTGCCGCTGGTCGTGGAGGGCTACACCCTCGAGGTGCTGAGCCTCCAGCTGTCCGAGGAGTTCACCCGGCTCACGACCGTCGTGCACCTCCATGGCGGCGGCCTCGAGGGAGTCGGCGAAGACGTCACCTATGACGCCGATGAGCACACGGCCCAGGCCGATGCCGGGCCGGTCCTTCCCCTCGCGGGCGGGTTCACGCTCGACAGCTTCTCCCGGCACCTCGAGACCCTCGACCTGTTGCCCGTCGCCACCCCGGAATTTCCTGCGTTCCGGGACTACCGGCGGTGGGCTTTCGAGAGCGCCGCGCTCGACCTGGCGCTGCGCCAGGCCGGCACCAACCTGGCGAGTGCCCTCGGCATCACCCCGCGACGGGTCACATTCGTGGTGTCCACCCGCCTCGACGAGCCCGCCGACGCGGGCCGCGTGACACGTTGGCTCGACCGCGACCCGTCGTTGCGCTTCAAGCTCGATCCGACCGACACCTGGAGCCAGGTCCTGATCGACGAGCTCCGCGAGCTCGACGCCGTCCGGATCATCGACCTGAAGGGCTGCTACTCCGGGACGATCGTCGACGGCTCGTACGACCCGGCGCTGTACCGGCGGCTGATCGCCGGGCTGCCCGAGGCGTGGATCGAGGACCCGCGCCTGAGCCCGGAGATCCGAGCCGAGCTGGTGGGGCACGAGGGCCGGGTGACCTGGGACGCGCCGATCCATTCTGTGGACGACATCCTGGCCCTCGACTGGACGCCGCGGATGATCAACATGAAGCCCTCGCGCTTCGGCGCGCTGAGCCGCCTCTTCGCCGCGTACGACCACTTGGCAGCCCACGGCATCGGGGCCTACGGGGGCGGCCAGACCGAGCTCGGCCCGGGCCGCGGGCACATCCAGTACCTGGCATCCCTCTTCCACTCGGGATCGCCGAACGACGTGGCGCCCAGCGGGTACAACGACCCGTCTCCCCCACCGACGCTGCCGAGCAGCCCACTGCCGGTCGCGGCCTCCCCGGTGGGCTTCCGCTGGGGCGACTGACGGACGACGGCTGCGAGGCGCGCGGAGTCTGACACCAAGGGTGTCGCCGCCGGGCGGCGGCGGTGGGCAGGGTCTTCCGTCATGCCGACGCGTCACGAGCGGGGCCGGGCCGGAGAGCGCGCCGCCGAGCGATATCTGGTGCGGCGGGGCTGGACCATCCTCGACCGGCGATGGCGCGCGGCGGGTGGGGAGCTCGACCTGGTCGCCGGCCGCGGGCGGGTGGTGATCATGTGCGAGGTCAAGACCCGGGGCGACCCGGCCGCGCTGATCGAGCCCCTGACGGCGGCGCAGCGCACCCGCATCGCCCGCGCCGCCGCGGCCTATCTCGCGGACCGGCCCGAGCTACACGGGCGCGAGGTGCGCATCGACCTGATCACGGTGCACGCCGGGCGCCTGCGCGCCCGCGTGCGGCATCACGCCGGGTATGCGGCCGACCGGAACGAGAGCCGGTGAAGGGGCGAGACCCCCTCCGCGGCGAGAGCGGCACGGTGATCGGGCGTCGCGTACCCCATGTGCTGCGCGAAGCCGAACTCCGGATATGCCTCGGCCACCGGGCCGCCCATCAGGCGATCGCGCGTGGTCTTGGCGATGACCGACGCGGCGGCGATGCAGGCGCTGGTGCGGTCCCCTCCGACCACCGCGCGGTGAGCGGGCGCCGACGGGCCGAGCCGGAAACCGTTGACCAGGCACACGGACGGACAGGGGGCGATCGACTCCAGCGCGCGTGCCAGCAGGCGCAGGTTGGTCCGATGCAGGCCGTCGCGATCGATGGTGGCGGGTGCCGCGGTCAGCACCACCACCTGCTCGGCGTGGCGCATGATCGCTCTGGCAACCCTTTCGCGAACGGCCGGGGTCAGCTTCTTGGAGTCGTCCAGATCGATCAGCGCACGCCGTCCGGCGGTGCTGAGCCCCTCGAGGTCGAGGCACACCGCGGCGACCACCAACGGCCCGGCGAGGCATCCGCGGCCCGCCTCGTCGGTGCCCGCGACCCGCGCCGCCCCCAGCGAGCGATCGTGGGCGAACAGGCGGGCGGACGGACGATGCTGCCCAGGTCGTCGCCGGGCACCCATCAGCCGCCCGAGGCCCCGCCAGACGTGGTTAGGAGCGCTGCTTCTCGCGGATGCGGGCCTTCTTGCCCACCTTGCCGCGGAGGTAGTAGAGCTTGGCGCGGCTGACGTCGCCCTCCATGACCCGCTCGATCTTCTCGATCTTGGGCGAGTGCACCGGGAACGTCCGCTCCACGCCCACGCCGAAGCTCTGCTTGCGAACCGTGAACGTCTCGCGGCTTGTGGATCCCTGGCGCTTGATCACCGTTCCCTCGAACACCTGGACGCGCTGGCGTGTGCCCTCGATGACGCGGAAGTGGACCTTCACGGTGTCCCCGGCCTTGAACTCCGGGATGTCGGTGCGCAACTGCTCGCGCTCAAGGCTCTCGATGACGCTCATGGCGCGTTCACTCCTCGATCGGCATGCCCGGGTCAGGCCCGGCAAAACGACCGGGAGCATAGCAAGGGATCCGGCGGGAACCCCAGCCGGGCGCAGGAACGGCGCGAACCCGTTCTAGGAGGCCCGGGGCTCCAGGGTGCGCTCATCGCGCCAGCGCGCGATCGCCCCGTGGTCGCCCGATAGCAGCACATCGGGCACGGTTCGGTCGAGGAAACGCGCCGGACGCGTGTAGTGCGGGTGCTCGATCCGCCCGCCCAGGCCCTCGGAGAACGACTCCGCGATCAGGCTGTCGGCGTTACCGAGGGCCCCCTCGAGGCGGCGGGCCACCGCGTCGATGACGGCCATCGCGGCCACCTCTCCCCCCGCCAGCACGAACGGCCCCAGGCAGATCTCGTCGTTGGCCAGGACCTCGTGCACCCGCTCGTCGAAACCCTCGTAGCGCCCGCAGAGCAGGGCGATCTCAGGCTCGAGCGCCAACTCGCGGGCGACGGCGTCCGTGAACGGCCTGCCGCGGGGCGTGAGCACCACCACGCGACGACTGTCGCGCACCTGCTCGGCGCGCTCCCCGTACACCGCCTCGAGCGCGGCGGCCATCACGTCCACACGGATCACCATGCCGGGGCCGCCGCCGTAGGGGGAATCGTCAACCTGGCCGTGGGACAGAGGGGTGGTGTCGCGGGGCGAGAAGCACCGCAGCTCCAGGCCGGCCGACAGGGCCGCGTTGGTCATGTGCCGCGGGCGGCGCATCCAGTCGAACCACTCCGGGAAGAGCGTGAACACGTCGATCCGCACGTGCCTACTCCGGGCCGAAGAGGTCGGGCCGCAGCACGATGCGCCGGCCCGGCACGTCCAGGTCGACCACCGCGTCGGCGGTGAACGGAACCAGGAGCACCTCCTGCGACGTCTCGACCTCCAGCACGTCGTTGGCGGGCGCCGCGATCACCTCGCGCACGCTGCCGAGCGGACGGTCGCCAACCAGCACCTCGCAACCCACCATCTCGCGCACGAAGAAGGTGTCCGGATCGGCGGGGCGGCCCACCCGAGCGGTGTCCACGGCGATTTCGCCACCGGTGAAGACCGCGGCATCCTCGCGCGAGGCGAGGCCCTCGAAGGCCAGAATCGGCGTATCGGGCAGGCCGCCACGCGCCGCCAGCACCAGTCTTCGGACATCGCCCTGGCGCGTGCGCAGATCAACAGCCTCGCCGACGCGGATCGTGGCCAGAGTAGGGCCCGAGGCCCGCGCGTGCATCGCTCCCTGGATCCCGTGAGGCCGGCCGACGCGGCCGATCACGACCGCCTGAGAACTCACCGGATCCCCGCGCTAGTCGACGATCTCGAGGCTCGCCCGCTCGCCCCGCGCCATCGATGCCGATCTGAGGATCACCCTCAGCGCCCGCGCGATGCGGCCACCGCGGCCGATCACCTGGCCGAGGTCCTCGTCGGCCACGTAGAGGGAGATGACGCGCCCGTCGAGGTCGCCCTCCTCCTTGACCTCCACCTGCTCGGGGTGGTCCACGAGGCCGCGCGCCAGGGCGCCGACCATGCCCGAGAGCGGACTGAGCTCCTCGGGGCTCAGGCCTGGGCCCGCGCGATCTTGATCAGCTTCTTGACCGCGGACGTGGGCTGGGCGCCGTTCGAGATCCAGGCATCCGCCTTGGCGACGTTGACCTCGACGATTGAGGGGTGCGTCTGCGGGTTGTAGCGGCCGATCGTCTCGATGTTGCGCCCGTCACGGGGCGATCGGACATCGGCCACGACGACGCGGTAGATGGCGTTCTTCTTGCCGCCCACACGGGCGAGGCGAATCTTGACCACGGTGCTCCCTTGTCTTTGGTGTCGATCAGGTGCCGAAGAGCGCGGGCATGCCGCCACGGCCCATCTGCTTCATCAGCTTTCGCATCTGCTTGAACTGTGACAGGAGCTGGTTGACCTCCTGCACGCTGGTGCCGCTGCCCGACGCGATACGCCGGCGACGGCTGCCGTTGATGATCTCTGGGTGGCGCCGCTCCTGCAGCGTCATGCTCTTGATGATGGCCTCGACGCGGTCGATCTGGCGATCGTCCAGGTTCAGGTCGCGTCCCTTGGCCGCGTTGCGGAAGCCGGGGATCATGCCGAGGACCTGGGACATCGGGCCCATCCGGCGCACCTGGTGCATCTGCTCGAGGAAGTCCTCCAGGGTCAGAGAGCCCCCGCGGATCTTCTCCTCGAGTTTCTTGGCGTCGCCCACATCGACGGTGGTCTGGGCCTTCTCGATCAGGCTCAGGACGTCGCCCATGCCCAGGATGCGCGACGCCATGCGATCCGGGTGGAACGGCTCGAGGGCCTCGAGCTTCTCGCCGGTGCCGATGAACAGGATCGGCTTGCCGCTCACGGCCCGCACCGACAGCGCGGCGCCACCGCGGGCGTCGCCGTCGAGCTTGGTGAGGGCGACGCCGTCGAAGTCGACCGCCTCGCCGAATGCCTTCGCCACGTCGACGGCGGTCTGCCCGGTCATGGCATCGACCACCAGGACGACGCTCGTCGGCTGCACCGCCTTCTTGATGCGGACCAGCTCGTCCATCATGTCCGCGTCGATGGTCAGGCGGCCGGCGGTGTCCACGATCACCAGATCGCGACCGGTCCGGCGGGCGGCCTCGATCCCGTTGCGGGCGATCGCCACCGCATCGCGCCCGTCCTCGCGGTGCACCGGGACGTCGAGCTGCTGGCCCAGCACGGCGAGCTGCTCCGCGGCGGCCGGTCGGTGGATGTCGCAGGCGACGAGCATCGGGGCGCGGCCCTGACTCTTGAAGTAGCGCGCGAGCTTGGCGCTGCAGGTGGTCTTGCCCGAGCCCTGGAGCCCGGCCATAAGGACGATGGTGGGCGGCTTGGAGGCCAGCGGCAGGGCGACGTTGGACTCGCCCATGAGGGTCGTGAGCTCCTCGCTCACGATCTTCACGACCTGCTGATCCGGGGTGAGGGAGTCCATCACCTCGGCGCCCTTGGCCCGCGCCGCGATCGCCGTCGTGAGCTGCTTGACCACCGGCAGACTGACGTCCGCCTCCAGCAGTGACAGACGGATCGCGCGCATCGCCGCGTCGATGTCGGATTCGGTGAGCTTGCCCCGGCCCTTCAGGCCGGAGAAGACTCCCTGGAGTTTGTCGGTGAGCGCGTCGAACATTGGCAACCGCCCACTCTAGAGGAAGGCTCTACTCCTCGGGAGAGAAGATCGCGCGCGCGAACGCCTCGGCGTCGAACGGCTGCAGGTCCTCCAGCTTCTCGCCGGAGCCGACGAGCTTGACCGGAATGCCGAGCTCGCGGCGGATCGCGACCGCGATCCCGCCCCGGGCGGTGCCGTCCACCTTCGTCAGCACCACGCCGGTCACGCCGACGGCGTCGTGGAACAGGCGTGCCTGGCTGAGGCCGTTCTGCCCGGTCGTGGAGTCGAGCACCAGCAGGACCTCGTGGGGCGCCTCGGGGTCGAGCTTGCCCACCACGGCGCGCACCTTGCGCAGCTCCTCCATCAGGTTGTGCTGCGTCTGGAGGCGCCCGGCGGTGTCGATCAGGGCCACGTCGGCGCCGCGGGCGGTGGCCGAGGCGACCGCGTCGTAGGCGACGGCGCCGGGATCGGCGCCCTGGGCCTGGCGCACCAGCTGTGCCCCGGAGCGCTCGGCCCACACCGCGAGCTGGTCGATCGCCGCGGCCCGGAACGTGTCGGCGGCGCCGATCACGACGGTCTGGTCGAGTTCCGCGAGGCGATGCGCGAGCTTGCCGACGGTGGTCGTCTTGCCGCTGCCGTTGACGCCCACGATCAGGATCACGGTCGGTGAGGCATCGAGCGGGATGCGTGCCGGCTCCGGCGCCATCTGGGCCGCGACCGCGCGCCAGAGGGCCCGCGAGAGATCGGCGCCGCTCAGGACGCGCCCCTGCTCCCACTCGCCCCGCAGCTCCTCGACCAGCGCGAGGGTGGCGTCCACTCCGCAGTCCGAGGCGATCAGCGCCTCCTCGAGATCCTCCCACGTCTCGGGGCTGACGAGGCTGGGGGCGAAGATCCCCGCCAGCTGCGGGGAGATCGTTTGGCGCGGCTTCGTCAGGTTCTCCCGCAACCGCGCCATCAGCCCCCGGCGGCGCGGAGCCTCCGCCTCCGCCGGGGGCGGAGCGAGGCCGAGAAGCTCCGCCCAGGCCTCGCGATCGGCGTCCGGCTCGGCCTCGCTCATCAGGCCATGCCGCCGGGGATCGCGTGGAGCGCTCGGCGCACGTACGGCCGCGCCGGCCCCTCGACATCCCGGCGCAGGCGCCGCGCCACGATTTGCGACACGCCCTCGGCGCCCATCGTGACGCCGAAGATGGTGTCCGCGATCTCGACGGTCGGCTGCTGGTGGGTGATGAGGAGGAACTGCGTTGACTCCGACAGGCGGCGGACGACGCCCAGGAATCGGCGCAGGTTGGCGTCGTCCAGCGCGGCTTCGACCTCGTCCAGCAGGTAGAACGGCGCCGGACGGGCCATCGCGAGCGCCAGGCAGAAGCCCAGCGCCACCAGCGAACGCTCGCCGCCCGAGAGCAGCGCGAGCGACCGGGGGCGCTTGCCCGCCGGGACCACCTCCACCTCGATGCCGGCCTCGCCCTCGTCGTCCACCACGGCGCGCAGACGACCCTCGCCGCCCGGGAAGAGCAGCCCGCAGACCTCCGTGAACCGCTCGCGGAACGCATCGAAGAGCGAGTCGAAGCCCTCGGCCACCGCGGCGTCGAGCTCGGAGAGATGGGCGCGCAACGACTCGGCGGCCGCCTCGAGGTCCTCGATCTGAGCGATCATCTCCGTCTCGCGCTCGTCGAGCTCCCCGCGCTCAGCGGCGGCCAGCGGGTTGACCGCGCCGATCGCCCCGCGCCGGCGCTCGAGGTCGGCGAGCCGGGCGATCGCCTCGTCCGGGTCGGCCATCTCCTGTGCCTCGTCCACCGGAGGGCCGGCCTCGGCGGCACGCTCGGCGGCGACCGCCGCGTGCACCTCGGCCCCGTGGACCTGGGACGACGCGGCGCTCGCCTCCGCCTCCGCCTGCTCCGCCACGCGATCCGCGGCCGCGACGTCACCGTCGCGATCGCGGGTGCGTGCGGCGGCCTCGTCGTACAGATCGGCGGCCCGGGCGGCGGCCGGAGCGAGGACGCGCGCGACGGCCTCGAGGGCGGCGGCCGCGCGGCGTGCGGATCCCAGATCGGCCGCGTCGTCAGGCTCGAGCGCCAACGCCCGCGTCGCCTCCATGCGCGCGGTGGCCTCGGCCTCGTGCGCCCGGGCCGCGGCGAGCGCGGCGCGCGCGTCGGCGGCGGTGGCGCTCGCGGTCCGCAATGTCGCCGTGGCCTCCTGGGCCACCGCCCGCGCGGCCACGGCCGCCGCCGACGCGGCGGAGGCTGCGGCCCGGAGCGATTCAGCGCGTGGACCGGCGGCCTCGGCCGCGGCGACGAGTCCGCCCAGCTCGCCCTTCAGGCGTTCCACGGCCTCAGCGGCCTCGGCAGCGCGGGTCGCGCGCCCGCCGACCTGCGCCCGGACGCGTGAGAGGGCCTCCGCCGCCTTCGTCGCGCTGCGCTCGGCGGCGCGCCGGCGGCGGCGGACGTCCTGCACCGCGGCGGCGGCCACGCGCGCCTGGGAGTCGGCGACGCCGACCGCCTCGGCGGCCTGACGCTCGGCCTCCTGGGCCCGCCCGTGCATCGCCCGCCGCGCCCAGGAACCCGCCGAGCGGGTGAGCACGCCGTCGACGGGGCGCAGCGCGTGGCCGTCGCTCGTGACGAAGACGCCGGTCGCTCCCGGAGGGACGGCTCCCAGATCGTCGACCAGCCACGCGTCGGCGAGCAACCGGTCGATGTGCGGCCGTGCCACGTCGGAGCATGCGGTCACGAGGTCCAGCACCGGGCGCGCGCCGGACGGCGGAGTCACGGCGGCGCGGGGCGGCGCCGGCACCACGGCCGACACGGCGCCCGCCTGCAGGCTCTCACGGGCGCTCGCGATCGTCGTCGCCGGCACCGCGTCCGAGAGCGCGCCGAGAGCCGCGGCGACCGCGCGCTCAGCGCCCTCCTCCACCTCGAGGCCGTCGCCGAGGGACCGGCCGCCGGACGGCTGCCCGGCGTCGGCGGGTGCCAGCGAGCGTGCGGCGACCCGCGCCTCCCGCAGGCGGAGATCCGCGACGGCCCGCCCGCTCTCGGCGTCGGCGGCCACCCGTTCGGCGCCCTGTAGGCGCTCCGACCAGCGCGCGACCCTGCCCGAGGCGATCTCGTCACGGCGCTCCGCACGGGCCAGCGCACCCGCGTCGACCGCGTCGGCCTCCAGCTGCGCACGTCGCGCCTCGGCCGACGCGAGCGCCGCGCGTGCCTGCTCGACGCTCCGTGCGGTCTCGGACGCCTGTCTCTCCGCCGCCAGCAGAGCGCTCGACTCCGCGGCGGCCGCGTCCTCCAGGCGGCGGTGCTCGCCCCGCGCGAGGACATCGGCGGACTCCGCCTCGACGGCCTCCGCGTCCGCGCGTTCGGCATCCTCCCGCGCCGTCTCCGAGATCCGCGCGGCCTCGGCAGCGGCGGCGGCCAGCGAATCGAGCCGCTCGGCCGCAGCCCCGCGCCGCCGAGCACGCTGGGCCAGCTCGCCCTCGGCGGCCTCGACCCGCTCTGCGGCCAGCTCCGCGCGCCCGGCGCTGCGATCGGCGGCCGTGCGCAGCGCGGTGGCGAGCTCCTGGGCGCGCGACGCGTCGCCGCCGGCCAGTGCGCGCGTCTCCGCCGCGGCGGACCGCTCGCGCCGGGCGCGATCGAGCGCCTCGGCCGCCACCGCGGCGATGGCCTGAAGCCGATCGACCTTCTCCCGGGCCTCGCGGTGGGCCTGGTCCGCCACCCGCGCGCGCGCCGCCGAGACCGCGCGCCGGGCGGTCTCGATATCGACGTCGAGCGCCTGCGCCCTCTCCGCGGCACGCGCCTGGCGGTCGAGGGCGCGGGCCCGCGAGCGCACCTCGCCGGCGAGGTCGCGCGCGCGGTCGAGGCGGTCCCCGACGCGGGCGAGCTTCTGCTCCGCGCGGCGACGGCGGCGCTTCGCGACGGCGACGCCGGCGGCGGCGTTGACCATCGCGCGCCGCTCGAGAGGCGTGCTGGTGCAGAGCGCCTCGACCTGCCCCTGGCGGATGACGGCGAGTGCGTCGGGGCCCGCGCCCCGTGCGGCGAGGGCCTCCTGCACGTCCAGAAGCCGGCACGACGCGGCGTTGAGGCGGTAGTGGGCGTCTCCCGCCCGCGTCAGGCGACGGCTCGCCTCGACCTCGGCGGGGCCGCCGCTCCCACCCGTCTCGTCAGAGAGCACCAGGCTGACCTCGGCGAACTGCGCCGCGGGGCGCTTGGCGCCGCCCGAGTAGAGGACGTCGGCCATCCCGCCGGCGCGCAGGCGACCGGCGCGCTGCTCGCCGAGCGCCCACACGACGGCCTCGGCGAGATTGCTCTTGCCCGACCCGTTGGGCCCGACGACGACGTTCACCCCGGGGCCCAGCTCGAGGCTGGTCGCCTCGGCGAACGACTTGAAGCCGCGCAGGCTCAGGCGGCTCAGCATCAGTCGGGCTCCGCGAGACGGACGAGGGCCTGGGAAGCGGCGGCCTGCTCGGACGCCTGCTTGGACCGGCCCGAGCCCTGCCCGAGGACCCGGTCTCCCACGCGCACTCGGCTCGTGAAGATGGGGTCCTGCGGCGGTCCGGTGGTGTCGACGATCTCGTACGCCACATGCGCTCGGCCGCGGCGGGCGACCAATTCCTGGAGGGCCGTCTTCGGGTCGCGCGAACCCGGGGTGGCGGCGTCGAGGGCCGGCGCGAACGCCTCCAGGACGGCCGTGGCCGTGGGCTCGGCGCCCAGATCCAGCCAGCCGGCGCCGATGACGGCCTCGGCGAGCGCGGCGCGCACGGTGGGACGCTGGGACAGCTCGATGGCGCCCTCACGGCGCGCCTTCGGGGCCGCGGCGACGAGCAACGCGGGGAGATCGGCGGCGGAGGCGGCGGCGGCGCACGAATCGCGCGCGACGACGACCTGGCGCATCCAGGAGAGCTCACCCTCGTCGACCGATGGATGGCGGCGCATGAGCTCCTCGCTCACGACGACTTCCAGGACACTGTCACCGAGGAATTCGAGACGCTCGTAGGACGCCTCCCGACGAGCGGCCCATGAGCTGTGAGTGAAGACCTGACGCCGCCGCTCGGCCGAAAGACCCGTAACGACCCGGGTGAGGCCGGTGCCGGCGGCGCCATCGTCGCTCAGGCGCTGTTCGCCATCACGAAGTCGACCGCCTGCCCGACCGTGGCGATCTTCTCCGCCTCCTCGTCCGGGATCTTGATCTTGAACCGGTCCTCCATCTCCATGATGAGCTCGACCAGGTCCAGCGAGTCCGCGTTCAGATCCTCCTGAAAGGAGGATTCCACGGTGACCTCCGCCGGATCGACTCCGAGCTGCTCCACAAGGATGGCGCGGACCTCCTCGACTGCCTTCTCTCGGTCCAACAGAGTCCCCCTCTGATTCTCTCCACGCCAGTGGCCGCTCGGCTCTGGCAGGTCAACCTACACACGGTCTCGGACGAACCGCCGACGTTCCAGCGGACGCCGGAATCCTACGTGGCGCGGGCGCGCTCGGCGCCCTCGCTGGCCAGTGCGGCGCCGAATTGTTCGACCAACCGCCCCCGGGTGCCGCGGGCGGCCACGCGCACGGCGTTCGCCACGCCCCGACCGCTCGCATTTCCGTGCCCGATGACGGCCAGGCCCCGCACGCCCAGCAGCACGGCGCCACCGTAGGTCTCAGGGTCGATGCGGTCACGCATCCGGCGCAGGGGCGGGCGCACCAGCAGACCGCCGATGCGGCCGAGGGTCGTCGATCCGACGGCGTCGCGCACCTCGCTGAGGAGGAACGTCGCGACGCCCTCCATGGTCTTGAGCACGACGTTGCCGGTGAACCCGTCGGTCACCACCACGTCGGCGGCTCCGGCGGAGATGTCGCGCCCCTCCACGTTGCCGATGAACCCGGGTGTGTCGCGCAGCAGGTTGTGGGCGTTGAGCACGAGATCGCTCCCCTTGCCCTCCTCCTCGCCGATCGACAGCAGCCCGACGCGCGGGATCGGGATGCCGAGCACGTCGCGCGAGAACAGCCGCCCCATCAACGCGAACTGGGCGAAGTGCTCGGGCCGGGCGTCGGCGCTGGCGCCCGCGTCGAGCAGCACGACCGGCCCGCGCGAGCTGGGCAGCACCACGGCGATCGCCGGGCGGATCACGCCGGGGACGCGGCGCATGTAGAGGGACGCGGCCGCGAGCATCGCCCCGGTGTTGCCGGCCGAGACCGCCGCGCTCGCGCGGCCCTCGCCCACCAGCCGGCACGCCAGCGACACCGACGCCTCGGGCTTGGCCCGAACAGCGCGGGCCCCCTCTTCGTGCGACGACACCACGTCGGGGGCGTGAACGACCTCGATGCCGAGGCTGTCCGCCGCCTCCTGGCGCTCGAGCTCGACCGTCAGCCGCCGCTCGTCTCCCACCAGAAGCACGCGGATCCCATCCCGTGCCGCGTCGATTGCCCCTTCGACGGGAGCGACCGGCGCGTTGTCGCCCCCCATGCAATCGAGGGCGACCGTCGGCTCGATCGGCCTACCCCTCGATCTCGACGACGGGCCGGCCTCGGTAGTAGCCGCAGACGCCACAGACGTGGTGCGGCCGCACCGGGCTCGCGCAACGAGGACAACGGCCGAGGCGGGTCGCCTCGATGGCGTGCGTCGCGCGGCGCGTATCGCGACGCTGCTTGGAGGTCTTTCGCTTCGGGACAGCCACGTGCTCACCACCGGTCGGAGGACTCGCGGAAGGGTAGCGGGCCGACGGCCCCAGAGAAAGGGGGCGATGTGCCCCGGGCCGGGGGCGGCCCTCGATCAGTTGGTCTCGGGGTCCCCCGAGAGGCGTTCGGACAACGCGCGGAGCGCGTCCCAGCGCGGATCGACGACCTCGACGGCGCAGTCGCAGGTCTCGAGATTGTGGTTCGCGCCGCAGGTCGGGCACAGCCCGGCGCAGTCCTCGCGGCAGAGCACGACCGCGGGCACCACCTCGGCGACCGAGTCCCGCGCCCAGAGGGCCAGATCGAGCGTCGGGCCCTCCACGTACTCGGAGTCGAGGCCCTCTTCGAAGGGCGCGTCGTCGGGGCGGGTCTCGTCCACGTACTCCGACGTGTCGACGTGCACGGGTACGCGCGCGTCCTCGACGCAGCGCCAGCAGGGCCCCACCAGATCGACCTCCATCCTCAGGCGCAGGTGCAGGCCGGAGTGGGAGCGCGACACGTCGATGTCGACCTCGGGCGACGCCGGATCGGTGAGGTAGTCCTGCCCCGCGATGCGCAGATCGATCGCCGGCACGGCCACACGCATGTGGACGGCTGCGCCGGGCCCGAGGCCCAGCGCGCGGAGGTCGATCGTGGCGACCCCCTCCGTCACGGCGATCAGAGCGGCGAGTCGGGGGAGAGCGGCTCCCCATTCTCGTTGTCGTCCGCGCGGCCCTGCAGGCGCTCACGCCCGCGCTGGACGGCCTGGAGGAACTTGCCGAGGTTGACCTCGAGCGTCCCGAGCACCTCGTCGGCGTAGTCCTCGGCCCCCAACCGCACCTCGCGCTCGCGCTGGCGTGCCTCCTCGAGGATGTCCGCGGCCTCGCGCTCGGCGCGCTTCACGACCTCCTGCTCGGAAGCCTCCTGCGCCGCCGTGTCGCGCGCGTCGGCCACGAGGCGCTCGGCCTCGCGCTTGGCCTCGGCCAGCATCTCCTGGCGCTCCTTGACGATCCACCGTGCCTGCTTGACCTCTTCGGGAATCGTGGCCCGCATCTGGTCCAGGAGGTCGTAGATCGCCTCGCGATCGATCCGCACCTGGTCGGTCAGGGGGACCGCCCGGGCGTTGTGGATCAGGTCGTCCAGCTTGTCGATCAGTTCCAGAACGTCCAACGAACCCTCCTCAAGGGATCGAGTTGACGCCTCGTGGGCGTCGTGCACGCAGTGCTTCCGCGACGATCGGCGGAACCCAGTCGTTGACCGAGCCCCCCCATGCCGCCACTTCCCGCACACCGCTCGAACTCACGAAGCTGTACTGCGGAGAGGCCGGCAGATAGACCGTTTCTATCTCGGCCGCCAGATGCCTGTTCAACTGGGCCATCTGGAACTCGTAATCGAAGTCCGAGATGGCCCGAAGACCTTTTACCATGACCGTGGCGCCGATCGCGCGAGCGTGTTCGGTGATCAGGCTGTTGAAGCCCACGACCCGCACGTTATCGAGATGCTCGACGCTGGCCTCGACGAGGGCGATCCGCTCCTCCGCGTCGAAGAGCGGGAGCTTCTTGAAGGATCCGGTGGTCACCGAGACCACGACCTCGTCGAAGATGCCCGCGGCGCGGGCGATGATGTCGATGTGCCCGAAGGTCACCGGGTCGTACGTGCCCGGGCACACCGCGACGCGCGGGGGGATGCTCATCCTCGCCCCAGCCACATCACGCTGACGGCCGTGTCGCCGTAGGTCCGATCGATTCGCGCGGCGATCTCCAATCCGCTCGGCTCCGGTGGGTCCAACGCGGCGGAATACTCGATCACCACGATTGCGGGGGGCGCCATCAGCGGCGCGAGTGCGGTTCCGATCTCCGCCACGACCCGGTTGGTGAGGCTATACGGCGGGTCACAGAGGCACAACCCGAAGGCCCGGCCCGCGGCCCCCTCGGCCCCCAGGGCTGCGCGCCAGTCGCGCCCCACGACGCGCACCCGGTCGTCCATCCCCAGGCTGGCCACGTTGGCCCTGATCGACGCGAGCGCCCGTCCCGAGCGCTCCACCAGGGTCGCCGACGCGGCGCCGCGCGAGACGGCCTCCAGCCCCAGCGCGCCGGAGCCCGCGAACAGGTCGATCACGTGGAGGTCGTCCACTGGGCCGATGATGGAGAACAGGGCCTCGCGCACCCGGTCGGCGGTCGGGCGGGTCTCGGCTCCCGGCGGCGCCGCGAAACGCCGCCCGCGGTGCGTGCCGGCCACGATCCTCATGCGTCGAGCAGCCGCGGCAGCGCATCGAATCGGTGCAGGACGGCGGCCCGCAGCAGAGCGTTCTCGCGCCCCGCGAGGTGGGGATCCTGCTTGAGGATGCGCTTCGCGACGTACCGGGCCTCTCCGAGCTCCCTGCGGTCGCGCGAGAGGCGGGCGAAGCGCAGGTCGGTGGGTCCGGCCTGGCGCAGGCCCAGGATGCTGCCCTCGCCGCGGATCTCGAGGTCGAGCTCCGCCAGCCGGAACCCGTCGGTCGTCTGGGTGAGCGCCTCCAGGCGCCGCGCCCCGTCCTCGGTGAGCGGCTCCGAGAACAGCATGCAGAGCCCCGGATGCTCCCCGCGACCGACGCGACCGCGCAGCTGGTGCAGCTGCGCGAGGCCGAAACGGTCGGCGTCCTCGATAAGGATCATCGTCGCGTTGGCGACGTCGATGCCGACCTCCACCACCGTGGTGGCCACCAGCAGATCGGTGCGCCCCTCGGCGAAGTCGAGCATCGCCGCGCGCTTCTCGTCGGTGGGCTGTGCTCCGTGCACCAGGCCCACGGAGAAGGCTGCGAACGGCCCGGCGCGCAGGCGCTCGGCCTCGCTGGTCGCCGCCCGCGCCTCGGCGGCCGCGCCCTCCTCCACCAGGGCGCAGATCACGTAAGCCTGGCGCCCGGCGCGCAGCTCGGCGCGCACCCGCTCGTACGCCCCCTCGCGGTCGGCCTCGCGCACCCAGCGCGTCTCGACCGGAGACCGCCCTGGGGGCCGGGTGCGGATCGTCGAGACGGTCAGGTCGCCGTAGGCCGTCAGCGCGAGCGTGCGCGGGATCGGGGTGGCGGTCATGTAGAGGATGTGCGCCGCGCCGTCGCCCCCGGCCGTCCGCTCGGCCAGCGCCTGGCGCTGCTCGACGCCGAAGCGGTGCTGCTCGTCGACGACGACGAGGCCCAGGCGGGCGAACTCCACCCCCTCGGAGAGCAGCGCCTGCGTGCCCACCACGACGGGCGCGGTGCCGCTGCGCAATGCCATCTGGCGCCGCTCGCGCTCGGCGCGGGGCACGCGGCCGGTCAGCAGGAGCGGCGCGAGGCCCGCGGGGGCCAGCAGCGCGTCCAGCGTGCGCACGTGCTGCTCGGCGAGCGTCTCGGTGGGCACGAGGATCGCCGCCTGCGCGCCCGCCTCGATCGCCTGGCACATGGCGAGCACCGCCACGAGCGTCTTGCCCGAGCCGACCTCGCCCTGCAGCAGGCGGCGCATCGGGCGCGGCTGGGCGAGGTCACGCCCGATCTGGGCCGCGGCCCGGCGCTGGGGCGGCGTCAGCGCGAAGGGCAGGGCCGCGAGCAGGGAGCCGGACCGTTCGCCGGTGGCCTCGAGAACCGGAGCCGAGCCGATATGGGACTGTCGCCGGCGCACGGCCTCGAGACCCAGCTGGAGCACGGTCAGCTCCTCGACGACCAGGCGGCGGCGCCCGAGACGGGCCTCGCGACGCGAGCGGGGGAAGTGGACCGCGACGAGCGCGTCGGCCGCGCCCGGCAGCCCGAGTCGCTCGCGGATCCACGCGGGCAATCGCTCCGGGGCCGCCCGCGCGTACGGACGCGCCAGATCGACCACCTCCCGGATGCGCCGCACCGGCATCTGCTCGGTGGCCGGGTACACCGGCACCAGCCCGCGCGTATGCAGGCCCTCCGAGCCGCGCCCGCCGATCACCTCGTGGGTGCGCACGGCGATCTCGCGGCGGCCGGCCGTGCCCACCTTGCCGCGCAGCAGCAGCTCGTCTCCGGGCCGCAGGATCCGCGCGAGGTGCTCTTGGTTGAACCAGGTGGCGCTCATGGCGCCCGTGGCGTCGCGCACGCGCGCCACCACCAGCCGCAGCCCGCGGCGGCGGGTCGGGCGCACGGTGATGTCGTCCAGCACCACGCGCACCGTCGCCTCCTCCCCCGCCGTCAGCCCGGCGACGGGTCGCACGTCCTGGTCGAACGCCTCGTACCGCGCCGGCAGGTGCTCCAGGAGGTGGCCGATGCTGTCGATGCCGAGCGCCGCCGCACGGCGAGCGGTGGTCGTCCCCACACCCGGCAGATCGGTCAGCGGCGCGCCCCACCAGGCCGGACCGGGCCCGCGCGGGGGCGGCGGAGAGGGCCATGGCGCGCCCCGTCCGAGACCCAGGGGCGGGGTCGGCACTGACGCCGTGTCCGGGGCGGTTGCGCTCGGGGGCATTGAACGAGCATAATCCGGGGCCGCTCGGACGCTGTTGCGTCCCACAACGACAGCGACGGAAGCGAGAGCGCGGAATGTCCAAGGTCTGCAGCGTCTGCGCGAAGGCCCCGACCTTCGGTAACAACCGCAGTCACTCGATGCGCGCCACCCCGCGTCGCTTCAACGTGAACGTCCAGAAGGTGCGCATCCTGAAGGGCGTCACCCCCGTGCGCGCCTACGTGTGCACGCGGTGCCTCAAAGCCGGCAAGGTCCGCAAGGCGGGCTGAGCCGCCTGCGGTGGCCCCGTCCGCAGACGGGGCGAGGGCCTACCGGCCGTCGGCCAGCATGTTGGCCATGACGACGGCGGCGTCCGCCGCGTCCGATCCGGCGTTGCCCTTGTCGCCGCCCGAGCGCGCCTCCGCCTGTTCCTGGGTCTCGCAGGTGAGCACCCCGAAGGCGCACGGCACCCCGGTCTCCAGGCCGACGGCCATCAGGCCGGTCGCTGCGGCGTTGCAGATGTGGTCGAAGTGGGCGGTCTCGCCGCGGATCACGACGCCGAGGGCGATCACCGCCGCGTAGCGATGGTGGGTCGCCAGCGATCTGGCGGCCAGCGGCAGCTCGAAGGCGCCGGGCACCCAGTGGTCCTCGAGGTGGCCGGTCGGCAGCCCCGCCTCGTACAGGCGCGCTCGCGCGCCCTCCAGCAGCCGCTCGCCGAGCTCGCGATGGAAACCGGCCACCACCGCCGCCATCCGGATCCCGGGATGCTCCAGGCGCGGAGCCGGAGGCGGCGGGCCGGAGCGGGCCATCAGCCCTCGACCTCGTCCACCTGATGGGCCGCCCCGTTGGTCGACGCATCGTCGAAGCGCAGATCCTGGTGGTGGAGGATGTGACCCATCTTGTCCCGCTTCACCCTCAGGTAGTCCACGTTGTCGTCTCCGGGTGACATCTCGATCGGCACCCGGTCGATCACCGAGAGGCCATATCCCTCGAGGCCGACGATCTTCTTGGGGTTGTTGGTCAGCAGACGGATCGAGCTGAGCCCGAGGTCGACCAGGATCTGGGCCCCGATGCCGTAGTCGCGCAGATCCGGGGGGAACCCGAGCTCGATGTTGGCCTCGACGGTGTCCAGCCCGCGGTCCTGCAGCTCGTACGCGCGCAGCTTGTTGAGCAGCCCGATCCCCCGGCCCTCCTGGGCGATGTACAGCAGCACGCCCCGGCCCTCCTGGGCGATCGTCCGCATCGCCGCCCTCAGCTGCTCGCCGCAGTCGCAGCGCTGAGATCCGAAGACGTCGCCGGTGAGGCACTCGGAATGCACCCGCACCAGCACGTCGCGCTGGCCGTCCACGTCGCCCTTGACCATCGCCAGGTGGTGCTTTCCGTCGAGGATCGAGCGATAGCCCACGGCGCTCCACTCCCCGTACCCGGTCGGCAGCCGCGCCGCGGTGCCACGCTCGATGAGCCGCTCGGTGCGGCGCCGGTGCTCGATCAACTGGGCGATGGTGATCATCTTGAGGCCGTGGCGGGCGGCGTAGGGAATGAGCTCGGGGACCCGGGCCATGGTGCCGTCCTCGTTGCTGATCTCGCAGATCACGCCCGCCGGGATCAGCCCGGCGAGGCGCGCGAGGTCGACCGCCGCCTCGGTGTGGCCGGCGCGCCTGAGCACTCCGCCCTCCTGCGCGCGCAGCGGGAACACGTGGCCGGGCTTGACCAGGTCGTCGGGCCCTGCGTCCGGGTCGATCGCGACCATGATCGTACGGGAGCGGTCCGGCGCCGAGATGCCGGTCGTGATGCCGTGCCGCGCCTCGATCGGCTCGGTGAAGGCGGTCGCGTAGGGAGCCTCGTTGCGCCGCACCACCTGCTTGAGGCCGAGCTGCTCGCAGCGGGCCTGCGTGAGGGCCAGGCACACGAGCCCCCGGCCGTGCGTGGCCATGAAGTTGATCGCCTCGGGCGTGGCGAACTGCGCGGCCATGACGAGGTCGCCCTCGTTCTCCCGGTCCTCGGAATCGAGGATCACGACCATGCGCCCCGCGCGGATCTCCTCGAGAGCCTCGGCGATGGTCGCGAACTCGGCAACCGTGCTGGTCATGCACCCATCCCTTCCGGCCTGTACGGCGCCGCCAACGATTCGACGTATTTTGCCACCACATCCACCTCGAGATTGACGGGCCGCCCGAGCGCCTGCGGACCGAGCGTCGTCACCTCCATGGTGTGGGGGATGAGCGCGACCGTGAAAGCGTCGGGCAGACGTGCCACCACCGTCAGGCTAACGCCATCCACGGTGATGCTGCCCTTCTCCACCACGTAGCGCAGCAGCTCGGCGGGCGCGGCCACCTCCAGGATCGTGCTCCCGCCCTCGGGGCGGGCGGCCCGCACCCGTCCCACCCCGTCCACGTGCCCCTGCACCAGGTGGCCGTCCAGGCGGTCGCCGAGCCGCATCGGGCGCTCGAGGTTGACCCGGTCCCCCGCTCCGGCCGCGCCGAGGGTCGTCCTCCGCAGCGTCTCGGCGACGCAGTCCACCGCGAAGCCCGTCGCGTCGATCTCCACGGCGGTCAGGCACGCCCCGTTGACGGCCACCGAGTCGCCGATTGCGAGCCCGTCCAGCACCGTGCGGGCGCCCACCACGAGCCGCGCGCCGGCCGCGCCCGGGCGCACCTCGCGGATGGTCCCGCCCTCCTCGACAAGTCCCGTGAACACGTCGGCTCCTCAGCTCGTGCCCGCGAGCGGGCGCAGGCGACCCGTGACCAGGATGTCATCGCCCACCCGCTCGGTCTCGATGTCGCGCAGCTGCGGGGCGTCGGCGAGGCGCGCGATGCCGGCGCCCCCCAGCGCCGATGGGGCGTCGCGCCCGCCGATCAGCTTGGGGGCGAGGAACCAGGCGATCCGGTCCACGGCGCCCTGCTGCACCAGCGACCCCGCGAGATCCGCGCCACCCTCGACGAACAGCGACTGGACGCCCCTCTGCCCGAGCGTGTCGAGACCGGCGGCCAGGCGCTCCCCGCGCGACCCCGAAACCAGCACGACGTCCACCGCGGCGTCGCGAAGGGCCCGGACCCGCGCGCCGTCGGCGTCGGCGGCGGCGATCACCACGACCGGCACGTCGCTCGCGCCGCGCACCAGCGCCGCGTCGAGCGGCAACCGGGCCCCCGAGTCGAAGACCACCCGGGCGGGCTGCCGAACCGGTCCGGTCAGGTCGCGCGCGGTCAGCCGCGGATCGTCTGCCAGAGCCGTTCCCAATCCCACGGCGACGGCGTCGCTGTCGGCGCGCCAGCGGTGGACCAGGCCGCGCGAGGTCGGCCCGGAGATCCACCGGCTCTCGCCCGAGGCCGTGGCGATCTTGCCGTCGAGGCTGGTCGCCAGCTTGAGCGTCACGTGCGGGCGGCCGGTGAGCGCCCATGTCAGGAAAGGCGCGTTGATCTCCGCGCAGGCGCGGGCCTCCGCGCCGTCGGCGACGGCCACCTCCACGCCCGCCGCGCGCAGCACCTCCCGGCCCTGCGCCCGCCCGCGCTCGAGCGGATCAAGCAGCCCGATCACGACCCGCGCCACCCCGGCGGCCGCCAGCGCGTCGGCGCAGGGCGGCGTGCGCCCGACGTGGGAGCAGGGCTCGAGCGTGCAGACCACCGTCGAACCGCGCGCGGCCCCTCCGGCCACCGCGAGGGCCATCGCCTCGGCGTGCGGCAACCCCGGGCCCTCGTGCCACCCCTCCGCCACGATCTCTCCGTCGCGCAGCACCACGGCCCCCACGAGCGGGTTCGGGCTCACCCGGCCGCGGCCGTTGAGAGCCAGGCCGAGGGCGCGGGTGAGGGCCGCCCGCTCCTGCGCCGAGACCGGCGACACCGCCACGCTCACCCGTCGGCCAGCGCGGCCAGGGCGGCGTAGGCCGCCACCGGGTCGGGGGCTCCGAAGATCGAGGACGCTGACACGAACATCGTCGCGCCCGCCTCGCGCGCCGATGGCAGCGTCGCCGTGCCGATGCCGCCGTCGACCTCGATGACCACGTTTTCGGGCATCAGTGCCCGCAGACGCCTGATTCGGTCCGGGGTGGTCGCGATGAACGCCTGGCCGGCGAACCCGGGGTTGACCGCCAGGACGTTGACGTAGTCCAGCTGGGCGGCCAGCTCGGCCACGTGCTCGACAGGTGTGCCGGGGTTGATCGCGAGGCCGGCGCGGCACCCCATGTCGCGGATGGCGCCGAGCAACCGGTGAGCGTGGGGCTCGGCCTCGACATGGAAGGTGATCGCGTCCGCCCACGGGGCGAACAGGCCCACCATCTCGGCCGGCCGCGACACCATCAGGTGCACGTCCACCAGCCCTCCGGTGGCGTGGATCGGCTCGGACACGGCACGGGCGAAGTCCGGCCCGACGGTCAGGTTGGGCACGAAATGGCCATCCATCACATCCACGTGGGCCGACCGCACGCCCGCGGCGATCAGGCCGTCCAGCTGGGCTCCGAGCCGGAGCATGTCGGCCGACATGACCGACGGCAGCACCAGGGGGGCGTGGGAGAGCGCGCGGCTCACGACCCACCATCCGGACGGCGCAGACGGGCGATGAAGAACCCGTCGGTTCCATGCCGGTGGGGCAGCGTGAGAAGGGCCCCCGGCAGACGCGGGTGGGCGTATGCGGGGAAACGCTCACCGAGGTCGTCCAGGGGCGCATCCATCGCGCCGACGACATCCTCGTTCTCGGCGCTGATCAGCGTGCAGGTGGAGTAGACCACCCGGCCGCCGGGCCGCACCAACCCCAGCGCGCGCCGCAGCAGGTCGGCCTGGAGCCGGGCGAGCGGCTCCAGGGCTTCCTCCCGCCGACGCCAGCGCGCGTCGGGCCGCGACGACAGCACGCCGAGGCCGGTGCAGGGCGGATCCACCAGCACGGCGTCGAACCCGCCCTCGGGCAGATCGAGTGTCAGGGCGTCGCCCTGGACCACCTCGAGCGGCGCGCCCATGCGGCGCGCCAGCGTGCGCAGCGACTGGGCGCGGGCCGGTCGCAGCTCGACCGCTGTCACCCGCGCGCCGCCGCGTGAGAGCGCGACCATGTGGGTCGCCTTCGCGCCCGGCGCCGCGCACAGGTCGAGCACACGCTCGCCCGCCTGCGGATCCACGGCGTGCGCCACCAGCTGCGAGGCGCGGCTCTGGCCCATTGCCAGCCCGCGCGCCCACGACATCGAGTCCTCCAGCGCGAAGCTGCCGGGGACGACGTAGGCCTCCGCCAGCACGGGATCGCGGTGCCAGCCCTCCGGCAGCTCGGCCTCGAGACCGGCGCGCGGGCCGCGCAGGGGGTTCCACCGCACGGCCGACTCGGCCGGCTCGTCCGCGGCTTCCATCACGCGCATCGCGTCCTCGGCGCCCAGCGAGTGGACCAGGCGCTCGGCGATCCAGTCCGGCATCGAATAACGCAACGCCGCCGTGGTGGCGCCGCCACCCTCCAGCTGGGCCAGGCGGGTGCCGGCATCGGTCGCGATGCGGCGCATGACGGCGTTGACCACGCCTGCGCGCGCCGAGGAGCGCGCCTTGGGGCCGCGCAGCGCGCGCGCCTGCCGGACGGCCTGATCGACGACCGCATGATCCGGTGCCCCATCGGAGAAGGCGATCTCGTACGCGCCGATGCGCAGGATGTCGCGCACGGCCGGCTCGAGGGCGGCGGGGCGGTCCAGCGCCCCGTCGATCAGCCAATCGAGCGTGCGGCGGCGCTGCACCGCGCCGTACGCGAGACGGGTCGCCTGCGCGCGCGAGCGCGGGTCCAGATCGGCGCGCCGCGCCTCGGCTGCGAGGGCCCGATCGGCGTACGCCCCGTCGTCCACGCGGCGCAACACGCGCAGCGCCACCCCGCGCTCGCGCGCGACGCCGTCCCCAGCGGCCGTTTCGGCCATCACTCAACTCCCCATTCGAGTTCCCCGCGCCAACCGCGCAGGAACGCATCCGCACCCATCCTGCCGCGCCCAGGGGGCTGCAGCTCGAGCACCTCGAGCGCGCTCTCCGCGCATCCCGCCACCAGCCTGCCATCGACGACCGCCAGCCCCGGCGGGGCGTCCTGCTCCGAGACCCGCGCTCTCCAGATCTTGAACGGCTCACCGCCGATGCGACAGGTCGCGCCGATGTGCGGCGAGAGGGCGCGCACGCGCCGCTCCAGCTCCACCGCGGGACGAGCGAGGTCGAGGACGCGGTCCTCCGCCGTGATCTTGGGTGCGAACGACACGCCCTCCTCCGGCTGCGGCGTCGCGGTCAGCGCTCCGGCCTCGATGCCGTCGAGCGCCGTCACCAGCAGCGGGCCGCCGATCCCCGACAGACGGGCGACCAGAGCGCCGGCATCCTCGCGCTCGCCGATCCGCACGGCCTCGGCGAGCAGCATCGGGCCGGTGTCGAGCCCGGCGTCCATGCGCATGATCGTCACGCCGGTCTCCTCGACACCGTCCATCAGGGCGCGCTCCACCGGGGCGGCGCCGCGGTAGGCCGGCAGGAGCGAGAAATGGACGTTGACGCACGGCCACCGTGACAGGACCCCGTCGCGCAGGATCTGGCCGAAGGCGACCACCACCAGGGCCTCGGCGCCGGTCGCGGCGATCGCCTCGATGACCTCGGGGGCGTTGATCGTCGCGGGCCGCAGGGTGTCCACGCCGAGCTCCTCGGCCGCGAGGGCCACGGGGGTCGGGGACGTGCGACGCGAGCGCCCGCGGGCCCTGTCCGGCTGGGTGACCACCACGGACACCTGATGGTGCGACGCGGCGAGGACGCGCAGGGGCGGCACCGCCGCCTCCGGGCTGCCCGCGAAGGCGACGCGCATGGGCGCGGTCAGCCCCCGTCGCGAAGTGCCCGAAGGGCCTCTCGGCGCTGCTCCGGCGCCGTGCGATCGAGGATCAGGACACCATCGAGGTGATCGAGCTCGTGCTGGATCACGCGTGAGGCGAAGCCCGTGGGCTCGAGCTCGAAGCGGCGGCCCTCGACGTCCTGAGCGACCACGTGGATGGCGAGCGGCCGCTCGACCTCCACGACGATCTCACCGATCGAGAGGCACCCCTCGGTCTCGATGTCCGTCTCCTCGGAGCGCCAGGTGATCTCCGGGTTGCACAGCGCCAGCGGGTCCATGTCCTCGCCGCCGATGATCACGGCCAGGCGCCGCAGCGACCCGAGCTGGGGGGCCGCCAGGCCCACCCCTCTCGCGTCGGTCATCACCTGGACCATGCGCTCCGCCTCGTCTTTCAGCGCCTGGTCGAAGTCGGTGATCGTCAGCGCGGGCGAGCGCAGCACGGGGTCGCCGAGCTGGCGGATGTTGTCGAGCGCGGCGAGTCGCCGGCGCTCGAGGACGGGGTCGTCGAGGGCGCGAGATGACACCTTTCGACTCTAGCAGCGCGGTGTGGCGACGACCCGCGCGGCACGACCGCCGAAGCGACGGGCGGTCAGCCCCAGGAGGCGGAGAGAATCCCGTCGGGGACCGGGACGACGCCCTGGTCGGCGCGGGCGGCAAGCGCCCGGGCGTAGTCCTCGGCGCTCGCGCCCGGGCCGTGCACGACGACCGCGCGGGGGCCCTGGGATCCGTCGAGCGCGATCAGCACCCAGCGGTCGGCGAGCCCGGCCAGGTCGGTCGGTATCGCGGCGACCACGCCCACGGTGCGCCCGTCAACCTCGAGGGCGTCCGCGCCATGGAAGCTCCCCCGCAGGTCGTCGAGCGCCGTGGCGAGCTCGGTCCAGCCACCTGGGGCCGCCGCGACCGTGACGTCGCCGACCTGGCCCGACGCCGCGCGAGCCCCGGTCGGGATGCCACGCAGATCGGCGCTCGTCGCGGACTGTGCGGGGATCTCCCCGTCAGGACCGGGGATGGTGAGCGGTGGTGGTGTGGGCGCTGCGGCGGCGGGTGCGGGATCGCCGCCCGGGTGGGCCGCGGTCAGGGCGAGCGTCGCGCCTCCCGCGGCGAGCAGGCTCCCGGCGGCCACGGCCACGAGCACGGTGCGCCAGCGGCGTCGCCCGGGACGGCGCGGGCGTGCCATCACCCGGGTCGGCGCGTTGACGTCGCCGCGCAGCGCGCGCGACAGGCCGTCGATCACCGCGGTCGCGGTGCGGGGGCGCTCGTCGGGCTCCTTGGAAAGGGCGCGCGCCATGACCAGGTCCGCCTGGCGCGAGAGCCCGGGGCGGACGCTGGAGAGCAGCGGGGCCGCGCGATTGACGTGGGCGTACAGCAGGCCGGCGAGCGCGTCGGCCTCGAAGGCGGGCCGGCCCGCGAGGGCCTGGAACGCGACCGCGGCGAGGCTGTACCGGTCGGAGGCCGCGCTGGCGCGCGCCCCGGCGATCACCTCGGGTGCGAGGTACCCCGCCGTCCCGACCAGCAGGCCGTCAGCGGTGACGGTGGTCGCGTCGAGGCGCCGCGCGATGCCGAAGTCGGCCAGCCACGGGCCGCCCGGGTCGAGCAGGATGTTGCTCGGCGTGACGTCGCGGTGCACCAGGCCGGCGCGATGGGCCGCGTCGAGGCCGGCGGCGATGCCGGCCAGCAGCCAGAGCGTCTCGTCGGGCGCGAGCGGGCCGGCGGCCAGGCGCTGGCCGAGCGTGCCGCCCTGGGCGAGACCCATCGCGAGGTAGCCGCGCCCGTCGTGCTCACCGCAGTCGCGGATGGGGACGATGTTGGCGTGGTGGAGCGCGGAGAGCGCGTCGCACTCCCGGCGGAAACGGGTCCGGAAGGCCCTGTCGGACCACACCGAGCGGTGGAAGACCTTGACCGCGGCGGGACCGCCGTGGCCGAGGTGACGGGCGCGGTAGACGATCGCCTGGCCGCCGCCGCCGATGCGCTCCTCGAGCAGCCAGTCGCCGACGACCCTCGTCCGGTCGAGGACCGTCACGCGATCACCGGCGCGCCGGCAGCAGGCTCTTGGCCGTCGACTGGGTCCAGGCGCGGGCGGCCAGGTAGTCGCCGGCCTCCCCCACCACCAAACGCTTCCAGCCCTCACCGGCGTCGTCGTAGCCGGGACCCGACTCGGCGCTGGCGAGGTTGAGGCTCATGCCGTCCTTGTTCAGGGAGATCTCGGCCTGTGGGGCTCCGGTGCGCGGGAACGTGACGCGGGCGGCGCCCGCCTCGTTCTGCACCAGCGGGGCCGGGGCAAGCTCGTTGAGGTCGAAGAAGATGCCGGCCAGGCTCGGCCGCAGGGACTGCGAGACCATGGGCATCAGGCCCTCGAGCCGATAGAGCTCGGCGACGCGCGGCGTGAAGAAGTACTCGGCCTCCCGCAGCAGCAGCAGGTCGGTACCCTCGGCGCGACCGCGCTCGGGACGCTCCTGCACCCAGTCGCGCACTCGCAGCCAGCTACGGTGGCGCACGTCGCGCCCCCCCGCGGCGGCGCGCTCCACGGCCTGGGACGGCCTCCGGTCGGGTGTCACCGCGACCAGGATCACCTTGTCGTAGACCTCGGCCAGCGCGTCGTGCGTGGCGATCAGCCGCGCCTCCTCGTCGGCGTCGAACGCGAGGGTGCTCTGGATCGCGATGGTCCAACCGGCTCCACGGGCGATGATGTCGGCCAGGAGACCCTCGGGGCCGCCTCGCATCGGACGCTGCTCGAACACCAGGAGCGCGTCAGCGCCCGGCAGGGCCTCGCCCGAGATCTCCTCCACCAGGGCCGTCCTCGTCTCGGGGCCGCCCAGGGCCAGCAGGGTCGCGAGAACGTGAACCCACTGCTCGCGAGGCTCGTTCGACGCCTCGAACAGACGGGGAACCGGCATGTGAGGAAGCTCCTTGACGAGGATTGATCCGCCGGCAAGCGTAGCGAAACTGTGGCCTTCTTCACCGTCGTCACGGCACGGCCCTCGGAGCTCAGGCCTCCTGGGGATCCACGTCCACAGCGGCCCATACGCCGGCGCGGCGCATGGCCGGCGCGTGAGCGTCGAGGATGGCTCGCAACGGGACCGTGATCTCGGAGGTGCTCCCCGACCTCAACAGGATGGCCCGGCGCGTGCGGCCGCGCAGACGGTGGAGCGGCGAGGGGCCGAGCACGCCGACGTCGGGCGCGGCGACCCGCAGCGCGTCGGCGAACTCGACGGCGCCACGGACCACGGCCTCCGAGCGCTCGCCATCGAGCACCACGCGCGCCAGGTGCGCGAAGGGCGGCAAGTCATGCGCCCGGCGACGGGCGAGCTCGCCGGTGAGAAATTCCTCCACGGCGTGCCGCGCGCCCAACTGCACCGCGCGCGCCTCGGGCTCGTAGGCCTGCACGATCACGCGGGCGCGCTCGCCGCGACGCCCGGCGCGCCCGGCCAGCTGCACGATGAGGGCGAATGCGCGCTCCTCCGACCGGAAGCCGGCGAACTGCAGCGGCGCATCGGCATCGACGACGCCGGCCACCGTGACGTCGGGGAGGTCGTGCCCCTTGGCGACCATCTGGGTCCCGAGCAGTATCGCCGCCCCGGGCTGGGCGAACTCCCCCAGCAGACGGGCGACGGCGCCGCGTCCCGAGGCGCTCGATCCGTCCATCCGCACCAGCCGTGCCGAGGGCACCAGGCGGGCGAGGGCGGCCTCGACCCCCTGTGAGCCCATCCCCTGCCGCGCGATGTCGGCGCTGTGACAGGTGGGGCACACCCCCGGCACCGGCTCCTCGTGGCCGCAGTGGTGGCACGCCAGGCGACGCGGGCCCTCGTGCTGCACCAGGGCCACGTCGCAGTCCGGGCAGCGGGCGATCCAGCCGCAATTGCGGCACAGCGCCATGAGCGAGAAGCCCCGCCGGCTGGCGAGCACGATCGACTTCTCCCCGCGCAGGGCCGCCGCGTGGAGCGCCGCCGCCAGCGGGCGCGATATGGGTCCGGCGCCCTGGGTGCGCATGTCAACGATCTCGACGGCCGGGAGGGGCGACCCGTCGGCGCGCTCGGGCAGGGTGCGCCGGGGCAGCGCGTTCCAGGCCTCCGGGCGGGGCGTCGCGCTGCCGTAGACCACGGCCGCGGCGATCGGTCGGGCCCGCCGCGCTGCCACCTGCCGGGCGTCGTAGCGCGGCGACGAGTCCTGCTTGTACGACCCGTCGTGCTCCTCGTCGACCACCACCAGGCCGAGGTTCACGACCGGCGCGAACACCGCGCTGCGCGCGCCGAGCACCACGTCGGCGCGGCCCTCGCGCACACGGCGGTGCTCGGCCGCGCGCTGGGCCGGCGTGAGCGCGGAGTGCCAGATGGCGATCTCCTCGCCCAGGCGCGCCCGCAGGCGGCTGAGCAACTGCGGCGTGAGCGCGATCTCCGGCACCAGCACCAGGCTGCCGCGACCGCGGGCGCGCGCCGCCTCGATGGCGCGCAGGTACACCTCGGTCTTGCCGGACCCGGTGACCCCGTGGACCAGGAGGGTCCCTCCCCCGGTGTCCATCAGACGCGCGATCTCGCCGACAGCCTCGTCCTGGGCCTGGGTCAGCGCGGGAGGGGTGTCGGCGCGCGGGGCGGCGCCGCCGGCCGCGGTGAGGGCGTCGCCCGGCCCGGAGCGCTCGCCGGCCAGCGTGATCGCGCCCGCCTCGGCCAGCCCCCGCAGCGTGGCCATGGTGGTACCCGCCTCCCGGCAGAGGGCGGCCGCGGGGAGCGTGCCCCCGTCGCGGACCAGCGCGGCCAGGACCTCGCGCCGGCGCGGCGTGAGACCGTCCGGCTGCACACCCGTGAGCCGCGCCACCAACCGCTCCGCTCCGCGCCCCGGTGGCGGCGCCAGCACCCAGCCGCCGTCGTCGCCCCGGCGCAGGGCTCCGCCGCCGCCCGGCGGCAGCACCAGCTTGAGACAGGAGGCGACCGGCGCCAGGTAGTACCGCGCCATCCACCCCGCCAGGTCGAGCAGCTCGACCGGGACCGGGGGGACGTCCACGATCCCGGCGAGCGGCGCCAGCCGCCCCTGGTGGGTGGGCGCGTCGCGACCCACGACCACGCCCAGCACCCGCCGCGGCCCCAGCGGGCAGACCACCAGCGCGCCCGGCTGCGCGGTCCCCTCCATCTCGGAGGGGACCGCGTAGTCGAGGATGCGGTCGAGACCTCGCGCCGCGACCAGGGGGAACACCTGGGCGGCGGCCACTGCCGCGCCGTTAGGCCTTGGCGGCGAGCTTTCCGCCGGCCTCGAGACCGATGGCGGTGCCCTCCCAGGTGAAGTCAGGATCGGGGCGTCCGAAGTGTCCGTAGGCCGCCGTCTTCTGGTAGATCGGCCGGCGCAGGTCGAGCGTCTCGACGATCGCGCCGGGGCGCAGGTCGAAGTTCTCGGTGATCCACTCGGCGATCTTCTCGGGCGGGCGGGTCTCGGTGCCGTAGGTCTCCAGGCTCACCGAGACCGGGCGGGCGACCCCGATCGCGTAGGCCACCTGCACCTCGGCGCGCTTGGCGAAGCCGGCGGCCACGACGTTCTTGGCCACCCAGCGCGCGGCATAGGCCGCCGAGCGGTCCACCTTCGACGGATCCTTGCCGCTGAAGGCCCCGCCGCCGTGGCGGGCCATGCCGCCGTAGGTGTCGACGATGATCTTGCGCCCCGTCAGCCCGGCGTCGCCCAGGGGGCCGCCGACCACGAAGATGCCGGTCGGGTTGATGAAGAAGGTGATGTCGTCGTTCCACATCCCGAAGCTCTCGAGCACCGGCCGGATGACCCGGCCGATGGCGTCGTTGCGCAGCTCGTCGTAGCCGATCTCCGGCGCGTGCTGCGTCGAGAGCACCACCGACACGACCTCGGTCGGCACACCGTCCACGTAACGCACGGTGACCTGCGACTTGCCGTCGGGGCGCAGATAGGACAGATCGCGGCGTCGCTCCTCGGCGAGCTTCTCGCAGATGCGGTGCGCAAGGGTGATCGGCAGGGGCATCAGCTGCGGCGTCTCGTCGCTGGCATAGCCGAACATCAGGCCCTGGTCGCCCGCGCCCTGGAGGTCGTACCGGTCGCCGTCGGACCCCGCCCGGGTCTCGTACGCCGTGTTGACGCCCTGCGCGATGTCGGGGCTCTGCTCGTCGAGGGCCACCGAGACGCCGCAGGTCTCGGCGTCGAAGCCGTACTTCGCACGGGTGTAGCCGATGCGGCGGATCGTGGCCCGGACGATCGCCGGGATGTCAACGTAAGTGGACGTCGAGATCTCGCCGGCGACCATGACCTGGCCGGTGGTGATGAGGGTCTCACATGCCACGCGCCCCATCGGGTCGTCCGCCAGCACGGCGTCGAGAACCCCGTCGGAGATCTGGTCGGCGATCTTGTCGGGGTGCCCCTCGGTGACGGACTCCGAGGTGAAGAGGTGCTGTCCCATGCGGCGGTTTCTCCCTTGGCGGATGGAGGCGGCGACGAGCATAACAGGGGGTCCGGCAGCCCCCGGAGACGACGAGGGGGCCCCGCGCGGCGCGCGGGACCCCCGGTGGGACGAACCGTCCGACGCCGCTACGCGGCGATGCGGACGTAGACCTCGAAGGTCGGCGTGTCACCCGCCGTGGTCCATCCGGTGACGCTCTTGACCGGCCGCAGCTGCGCCAGGTCCTTCGCGCTCACCCCCGTCAGGGCGCCCGACTTCTGGGCGGCCGCGAGGGCCTCGTCCACGTTGACCCATACGAGCGAGGAGACCTCTCCGGGGATGCCGCTCGTACCCGCCTGGAAGGCGGCCGAACTGGAGAGCGGAGACGTCGGGCGCTGCACCGCCGTGACGGCGGGCACGCTGCTGCCGATGATCGCGAGATCCCCATCGACTCCGTAGACCACGCTCTGGTCCTTGGTGATCGGGATCGACCATCCCGTGACGCCGGCGGCGAGCGGCACCTGCGTGGCCGCGGGGGCCGGCGCGCCCGAGTTGACCATGCCGAGCAGCGCGGGAAGGGCGGTCCTCACGGCGTCGAGGGTCTTGGTGGCCTCGGCGCCGTTGTCGACCTTGCTCGCGAGCGCGACGCCCGGGGTCTTGGCCCCGGAGGTCACGACCACCGACTGCTCACCCGCGCCCAGCGCGGCGAGCTGCTCGACCGAGACGCCGAGCAGCGCGGGAAGCTGGCCGGAGATGGCCTCGAACTGCTTGCGCGCGTCGCCGCTCTGCGTGGCCTGGGCCTGCTGGAGCGCCGTGGTGACCGTCTTCGAGACGTTGCTGAAGCCCACGTAGGCGATCGCGTCGGCGGGAGCCTTGTCGGCGAGGGACGGCGAGAAGTTGTCCATTCCGCCGACCGGCGCGCCGGTCACGACACCCTTCACACGTACGCCCCCGGGCTCCGCCGCAATGGACGCCGCCATGACGGCGTTCTGGTACTGCGCGATGCCGGCCTGCCCCAGCTGCGGCGAGGACTTGCCGACCTGCTGCACGGCGGCGCCGATGTCGACGAACGCCGTGCCGAAGACGTCCGCCGGCAGCTTGCCGATGGCGTCGGAGAACTTGGAGCTGCCCGCCAGGGTCTTGTCACCGCCCGCCGCGTGGGCGTCGAGGGCTTCGAAGAGCTGGGCCTGGGTGCCCGACACCACGAGGGCGTCGGGGGTGACCGCGACCACGGCGTCGGCTCCGTCCTTGTAGACGTCCGCCCCGTCGTGCTCACCCGACTTGACGGCGCCGGACTTGACGAGCAGAGCCTCCATGGCCGTCTGCTTGCCGGCGGCCAGCTCCACGACGCCGACCACCTGCTGGTCGCTCGCCGCCGCGGCGGCGGCTCCCGCCGCGGCGTCGCGGGAGGTGATCGAGCCCTTGATGGCCTTCGCGCCCGGGAGGTTCAGGCCGGCGATGGCCGCGCGGCCGCCGAGCAGCGGCTTCACCTCGGTCTCGAAGTTGACCGAGTTCGACTGGAGCGCCTTGTCGAGCTGCGCCCGCAGCTCCGGGTACGCGGGGAAGAGCTTGGCGAGCGAGTCGACCTGCTTCCACTGAGAGCCGGCGAAGTCGGTCGTCGCCTCGAGGTAGAACGGGCTCCCGGCGGGGACGTAGCTGGCCGTCTCACTCGGGCTCGCGCCGGCCTGCGAACCCGTCCCGCACCCGGCCACCGCGAGCGCGCTCCCGGCGAGGGCGGTGCTCAGGAGCACGATCGACCTGCGGCGGCGCAGGTTGTCGATGATCTGGACGGGCATCCGGGAGAACCTCCGGCAGAAGGGGTTTGTGGCGCTGTCGTCCGACAGTAGCAACGGCCCTTCCGCCAACCGGGGGGCCGGAGTAAAGGGATGGTTCAGATGGCCGGACGGCTCTCACTCTCCACCTCGGCCCGCATGGGCCCGGACATGAGCCTTCCGCACCGCACCGCACCGCCGGCGAGTCAGGCTCGGCCGCGCACCTCGATCACCAGCGGCACGCCGTCGAGGTCGAACCGCTGGCGCAGCCGGTTCTCCAGCCAGAAGCCGTAGTCGCGCGTCATCAGCGAGCGGTCGTTGACCTCCAGGCGGAAGGTCGGCGGAGCCTCCGAGGTCTGGACCAGGTACCGCAGGGAGAGGCGTCGCGGCCCGCGGCGCGGGCCCGGCCGCTCGGCGGCCAGCTCACGCAGGGCCTCGTTGAGCTCGCGGGTGGAGATGCGCGCCCGGAAGCGCGACTCCAGCCGCAGCGCCGCCGGGAGCAGCCGGTGGAGCCCCTCTCCGGTCGCGGCTGAGCAGACCTCGATCGGCGGGCGCTGGCGCGACTTGGATCGCAGGCGCCCGCGGATGTGGTCGAGGTCGGGCTGGGCGAGGTCCCACTTGTTCAGCACCAGCAGGGTCGCGCAGTGGGCTCGTGCCGAGCGGTCGACGGCCGAGAGATCCGACTCGGTGAGCCCCTCGGTGGCGTCGGCCACCACGAGCGCCACGTCGCTGCGCTCGGCCGACTGGAGCGCGCGGATCTGGCTGTAGTGCTCCACGCCCTCGCGCATCTGGCCGCGCTTGCGCAGGCCGGCCGTGTCGATCAGGACCACTCGGCGCCCATCGACCTCGATCAGGGTGTCGATCGGGTCGCGCGTCGTGCCGGGAGCGTCGTGCACCAGCACGCGGTCCTCGCCGAGCAGCGCGTTCAGGATCGAGCTCTTGCCCACGTTCGGGCGGCCCATGATGCAGATCGCGGGCAGATGCTCGGCGTCGGCGGCGATCTGAGGCGCCTCGGGAAGCCGCTCGACCAGGGCGTCGAGCAGGTCGCCGATGCCGCGGCCGTGCTGGGCCGACACGGCGTGGACCTCGCCGAAGCCGAGGGTCGCCAGGTTCTGGGCCGCCGCCTCCGGGGCCCAGTCGTCGCATTTGTTGGCGACCAGCATCAGCGGGCGGTCGGTCCGGCGCAGACGATCCGCCACTTCCAGGTCGCCGGTCGTCGGGGCCGTCTGGACGTCGACGACGAACAGCACCAGGTCGGCCTCGTCGATGCCGCGGATCGCCTGGGCGGCGACCTGCTTGCCCACGACGCTCGGATCGGCGTCGTCGATGCCGCCGGTGTCGATCAGCTGGAAGGCGCGCCCGTTCCACTCGGCGCCCGACTGGCGCCGGTCGCGGGTCACGCCCGCCTGCGAATCGACCACCGCGTCGCGGCGGCCGGCCAGCCGGTTGAAGAGGGTCGATTTGCCCACGTTGGGGTAGCCCACGATCGCGACGACCGGCTGATCGGTCGCAAGGGTGCTCGCCGCCGCCTGGCGCGGCTTCCAACGTGCGCGCTCGGCGCGTTTCTCAGCCATCGACATGCCCCGGGGGCTCGGTGCGCGGCCCACCCGCCTGGGGGATCAGGACCGCGATCGCAGCCATCATACGGTCAACTGCCTCACGGGACCGCTGGCTGCGGGGCCCGGGGGCCAGGGTGGAGAGGTCCACCGGCGGCCCGAACGCCACCGAGACCCTGCGGAGCAGGCGGTTGCTGCCCCAGATCGCGACGGGTACGACGGTGACGCCCGGCTCGAGCCCGAGAGACCCCGCCCCGGGCAGGCCGGCCCGCAGGCGCCCGTCGAGGTGGCGGGTCCCCTCGGGGAACATCAGCAGCACGTCGTCGCGCCCGAGCACCTCCTTCGCCAGGCGCACAGCACGCCGGTCGGCGCCGCCGCGGTCCACCGGAAAGGCGCCGAGGCGGTAGACGATCCGCCGCAGGACGGGGGGGCGGAAGAGCTCGGCCTTGGCCATGTAGTGGATCCGCCGCGGCAGCGCGGCCACGCCCATGATCGGCGGGTCGGCCTGCGAGATGTGGTTGCTGACCAGCAGCACCGGCCCGTCGTCGGGCAGATGCTCGCGCCCGATCACGCGCAGACGCAGGCCCCAGCGGATGGGCGGCACCAGGACGATGTGGCCTGCGATCCACCAGGCACGGGGAACGGTGGGCGCGACGTCGAGGTCGATCGGATTCATCACGGCGGGCTCCGGGTCCCGACGCCGACGTCACCGACCAGTCGCACGACGAGCTCGGCGACTTCCTCGACGTCGAGCTCGGACGAGTCGACCACCACCGCGCCGTCGGCGACCACCAGGGGGCTCGCCGCGCGGGTGCTGTCCAGGTGGTCGCGGCGACGCACGTCGCCGAGCACCCGCTCGAGCGGGAGATCGATCCCACGGGCCGCCATGTCCTCGCGACGGCGACGGGCCCGCTCCTCGAGGGACGCGGTGAGGAACACCTTCAGCTCGGCGTCCGGGCACACCACGCTGCCGACGTCCCGGCCGTCCGAAACCCACGAGCCCCGGGACAGCAGCTCGCGCTGCGTCTTGACCACCTCGGCCCGCACGCCGGGGTGGGCGGACACCTCCGAAACGTCGGCGGCGATGTCGGGGGTCCGGATCGCGTCGGTCACGTCGGTGCCCGCGATGCGCACCCGGTCGCCATCGTCGGTCGGCTCGATGCCGATGGGGTTGGCGGCGGCCAGGGCGGCGAGCGCGGGGCCGTCTGAGGGGCTCACCGCGCTCTCGCGCGCGAGCCAGGTGATGGCGCGGTACATGGCGCCGGTGTCGAGGTATGCCACGCCCAGACGGCGCGCGACGACGCGCGCCACGGTGCTCTTGCCCGCGCCGGCCGGCCCGTCGATGGCCACGATCACGCGGGTACGCCGCCCAGAGAGGCGAGGTCCCTCGCAAACCGCGGGTACGAGACGCTCACGGCGTCGAAGCCGTCGACGCTGACGCCGTCGCGGCTGACGAGGCCCGCCACCGCGCCCAGCATCGCCAGCCGGTGGTCACCGAGCGACTCCATCGCGCCCCCCTCGATGCGCCCGGAGCCGCGCACCTCGAAGCCGTCCGCGCGCTCGTCGGCATCCACGCCGAGCGCGCGCAGAGCGCGCACGACGGAGGCGATTCGATCGCTCTCCTTGACCCTCAGCTCCGCGGCGCCGCGCACGACCGTGGTGCCCGAGGCGAGGGCGCCCAGCAGGCCCACGAGCGGGAGCTCGTCGATCATCGCGGGCACCTCCTCGGGGGAGACCTCGGTCGCCCGCAGCCCCTCGGTGCGCGCCACGATCAGCGCCCCACAGGGCTCGCCCGCGACCGGCGCGCCCGGCTCCTCGCGGACGTCCACGCCCATCCGCCGCATCACCGCCAGCAGACCCGTGCGGCCGGGGTTGAGGTTGACCCCGACCAGGCGCACCTCGGGATCGCCGAGCAGGGCGCCGGCGACCAGGTGGGCCGCCGCCGACGAGAAATCACCCGGCACGTCGATGTCGGGCAGCGCCAGCCGGTCCACCGGACCGACGACGCCGACCGCGTCGCCCTCGCGCAGCAGGGGGACCCCCGCCGCCTCCAGCATCCGCTCGGTGTGGTCGCGCGAGGGCGCCGGCTCGCGCACCCAGGTCGTCCCCGTGGCATAGAGACCGGCCAGCAGGATGCAGCTCTTCACCTGGGCGCTCGCCACCGCGAGGTCGTGCTCGATGCCCACCAGCGCGTTGCCGCCGGTCACGACCACGGGGGGCGTTCCCCCGGGCGCGGTGAACACACCGGCGCCCATCGCGCGCAGCGGGGCGGCGATGCGCGTCATGGGGCGGGTGCGCAGCGATGCGTCGCCGTCGAGGACGACGTGGTCGATCGACTGGCCCACGAGCAAGCCTGCGATCAGGCGCATCAGGGTGCCCGCGTTCTGGCAATCGAGCGCCGGGGTGGGCCGCAGACCGCGCAGGCCGCGGCCCCTCACCGTGAGCCCGTCGCCGAGGTGGCCCTCCACCGGCGCCTGGCATGCCTCGATCGCGTTGAGGGTGGCTCCGGTGTCCTCGGAGTCGAGCGGCCGGCCGATCCGCACGGTCCGGTCGGAGATGGCCGCGAGTAGCAACGCACGGTGGGTCAGCGACTTGTCCGACGGCACCTGGAGAGCGCCGCGGAGCAGGGGGACCGGGGCGATTCGGACGGAGGCCATGGCGGCGAAGCCTAGTTGCCTGGCGCGAACTCAGGACAGAGTGCCCGGTGAGATCGACCGCGCCACCCGCATCGCGATCTCCTCCGCCTCGCGCACGCCGCGCACCTGGAGCCCGAACGCCCGCTCGGGCCCCTCCCACACCAGGGTCACCAGCCCGCGGCCGCGCAGCACCCCCGGCCACTCCCCCACCTCGACCGCCCGCGCCCCGCGGCCGCCGGTGTCGGGGCTCGCGAGCGGCGCGGGGGCCTGTCGCAGCAGGATGCGCGCCCCGTCGTCGGCGGTCCACGCGAGCACGAGGGCGGCGGGCGCAGCCGGATAGGAGACGTCCGGCTCCACGCGCGGACGACCCCTGCGCAGCTCGGGGGGCATCCACGAGGGCAGCCACGGGTCGTAGCCCACCTCGAAGGCGGCATCGGCCAGGGTCTGTGCCCAGCGACCGGCGCCGATCCCCGCGGCCATCCCGTGCGTCGCGCCCAAGCGGCCGCTGACGGTCGATCCGTCGAATCGCAGCTCGGCGATGCCGGAACGGGCCAGGCGGCCGATGGGCTCCCCTCCCGAGTCCAACGCATCGACGGCGATCACCGGCATCTCCATCGGCATGCGCACCAGGGCGAGCCCCTCCGCGCCGATATCGACGGGATCGGGGGGCTCCTCGCTGGCCAGCACCGGCACGATCGCGCTGGCCTCCGGCGCCGCGCGCACCACCAGCACGCGGTCCTCGATCGTCGGCGCCATGTCCAGGGTGAGCACGCAGGCCACCAGCGGCCGCCACCGGCTCGGGCGTCCGGGAGGGCACGCCACGCGGGCCATGACGGCTCCCTCGCGGTCCACCCAGGCGACGCGGGCACGCGGAAGATCGCCCGTGACGGACGCAGCCACGATGGGGTCGTCGCCCTCGCCGGCGAGGAGGTAGGGCACCGGGTGGCCCAGCGCGGCCTCGGCGATCGATCGAGCTGCGGACACGTGATCCTCGGTTCGCCCGGGGGGACGGATGCTATCCGTCCGAGCCGTGAGTCATCCTGGCCCGATGCCAACCTCATCGATGTGCTGCCACGACTGCGGGGCGCCGATCCCCGACGGCCTCGAGCTGTGGCGCGCGCCCGACGACGGCCACCCGGACGAGGACTCGGGAGAGCCCTACTGCCCGGAGTGCGCGGCCCCGCTCGGCATCGCCGCCTGAGCACCGCGTGAGCCCCGAGGGCATCGCGGAGCCCTTCGAGCTCGCTCACGAGGGCGCCACCCTCGAGGGGGAGGTCGCCGGCGACGGCCCGCCGATCCTGCTGCTTCACGGCCTCACGGCGACGCGGCGCTACGTGGTACACGGGTCGCGCGCGCTCGAGCGCGCCGGGCACCGCATCATCGCCTACGACGCGCGCGCCCACGGCGCGTCGTCGCCCGCCGACGACCCGTCAACGTACCGCTACGAGGTTCTCGCGGCCGACGCGGTCGCCGTGCTCGATCACCTCGGCGTGGAGCGGGCCGTCCTGGCCGGGCAGTCGATGGGCTCGGCCACCGCGGTCGCTGTCGCGCTGGCCCATCCCGGGCGCGTGCGACAGCTGACGATCGTGACCCCGGCCCACCGCGGCCGCCCCAGCCCCAACCTGGAGTACTGGGACCGTCTCGCCGACGGGCTCGAGGAGGGCGGCCCCGAGGGTTTCCTCGCCGCCATGGGGCTCGCCGGCCTGGACGAGCGCTGGCGCGAGGTGGTGCGCACCGTGATCCTGCAGCGCATGGCGCGCCACGAGCACCCGGAGGCCGTGGCCGACGCGCTGCGATGGATCCCGCGCTCGGCGGCCTTCGGCGGCATGGAGGCCCTGGAGCGCCTCGACGTCCCGACCCTCGTCGTCGGCAGCCGCGACGAGACCGACCCCGACCACCCCCTGGCCGTGGCCGAGGACTACGCCCGCCTCATCCCCGGCGCGCGCCTCGTGGTCGAAGAGCCGGGCGAGTCGCCGCTCGCCTGGCGCGGCGGGGCGCTCTCGAAGCAGATCCTGGCGGGCCTGGAGACCGCGTAGCCCACACCGCCGGTCAGCTCGTGGACCCTCTCGACGCAATCGCCGCGACGATCAGGATGTCGATCCCCGAGATGACCACTTCGGGGGTCAACGACGCCTCCTCTCCTCGAGTGCGCGGTATCCGCACGCACCCGGTACCGGGGCGGTCTAAACCTCGCGCGTCTCCCGGCCACGGTAGCCGCGCTCGCCCACCAGCCGGACCGCCTCCCGGGCGGCGGCCGGGCTCTCCACCAGCAGCACCAGCTCACCCTCGCCGTCGGGAGGCCCGGGGCGCAGGCTGAGGTCCTCGATGTTGATGTGCGCGTGACCGAGCGCGGTCGCGATCTCCGAGATCGCCCCCGGCCGGTTGGGGATCGCGACGACGACATACGTCGCGTCGGCGGGCTCGCGGTCCTCAGCCCGGCGCAGCCTGCCCCGCGCCTCGCCCGCGTCGGCCACGAATCCCAGCAGCCAGTCACGGTCGCGACGCTCGAGCGCCGCCTCCACGTCGGCGAGCCGGACCGAGTAGGCGCGCATCTCCTCGAGCACGGCGGGCGCGTTGGCCAGCAGGATGTCGGCCCACAGGGGCGGGTTGGACCCGGCGACACGGGTCAGGTCGACGAACGACGGGCCCGCCGAGCGCAGGGCCTCGCGGCCGGCCGGGGCGGTGTCGGCGGCCTGGTTGACCAGGGCCCCGGCGAGGACGTGCGGCAGGTGGGAGACGAGCGCCATCAGGCGATCGTGAACCCCGGCGTCGATCGCGACCGGGCGCGCCCCGATCGAGGCGACCAGGCCGTGCAGGCGCTGGAACAGATCGGAGCGCGCCTCCGGGCCGGGCGTAAGGAACCAGGTGACGTCGCGAAACAGCTCCTGACGGGCGAAGGCGACGCCGGTGCGCTCTCCTCCGCAGACCGGATGACCGCCGATGAAGCGGGCGTGGTCGGCCGGCGAGAGGCCGGCCATGACGCCGGTCTTGGTGGAGCCGATGTCGGTGACGACGCACTCCTCGCCCGAGGCGTCGAGCGCCTGACGGGCCAGCGCCGCGATGCGGGGCACCGGCGCGGCCACCACCACGACCGCCGCCTCGGCGGCCGCGGCCTCCACCGAGTCGGCGGCCTCCGAGATGGCGCCGACCGCCAGCGCCACGCGCAGCGCCTCGGGGTCGGGATCGACACCGATCACGCGCGTGGTGGCCACCGCGCGCAGGGCGAGCCCGAGGGAACCGCCCATGAGCCCGACGCCGACGACGGCGACCGGGCTCATCGTGTTGTCAGGAGGCGGCGACGGCCACCGGGGCGGAGCCGGAGAGCACCTTGCCCATGAGGTCGATGCAGCGGCGCACGTCGGCGACCCACGCGCCGAAGGTCTCGGCGTGCAGCGCCTGGGGCCCGTCGCAGAGCGCGGTCTCCGGAGCCGGGTGCACCTCGACGATCAGGCCGTCCGCTCCGGCGACCACGGCCGCGCGAGCCATCGGCAGGATCAGGTCGCGCTTGCCCGCAGCGTGCGACGGGTCGACGATCACCGGCAGGCTCGACTGCGACTTGGCGACCGGCACCGAGGAGATGTCGAGCGTCGAGCGGGTCGCGGTCTCGAAGGTCCGGATGCCGCGCTCGCAGAGCACGATCTCGCCGTTCCCCTCGCGGGCGATGTACTCGGCCGACAACAGCCATTCCTCGACGGTGCTGGCCATGCCGCGCTTGAGCAGCACGGGGGTGTTGGTGCGCCCCACCTCCCGCAGGAGGTCGAAGTTCTGCATGTTGCGCGCGCCGAGCTGGATCATGTCCGCGACCTCGAGGACGTCCTCGAGCTGACGGGGGTCCATCACCTCGGTCACGATCGGCAGGCCGGTCTCTTCGCGCGCCTCGGCGAGGATCTCGAGGCCGGCCTTGCCGAGGCCCGAGAAGGCGTAGGGCGAGGTGCGCGGCTTGTAGGCGCCGCCACGCAGGAGGGTCGCTCCGGCCGCCTTGCAGGCGCGGGCCGACGCGAGGGTCTGCTCCCGCGACTCCACCGCACAGGGGCCGGCGATCAGGCCGAACGAGCCGCCGCCGATCGGCCGACCGGCGACCTCGACCACGGCGTCGTGGCCGCGGAAGTCGCTGGAGACGAGCTTGTACGGCTTCAGGATCGGGACGACCTTCTCGACGCCGGGCTCGCCCTCGAGCTGGAGCGAGGCCACGATCTGCCGGTCGTCGCCGATGGCGCCGATCACCGTGACGAACTCGCCGCGCGACGGGTGGGCCCGGGCGCCCGCCTGCTGGATCCGCTCGACGACGTGGCGCACCTGCTCCTCGGTGGCGCCCTGCTGCATCACGATCATCATGTCTGCGTCCGTCCTGGTTGGGTCTCTCGAGGAGCCGAGCGGGCGAGCTGCGCCCGCGCGGAGAGGAATGCCGCGTTCTCGTCCGGGGTCCCGATGGAGACCCGCAGACGTCCCGGACAGCCCAACGACGTGCCATCGCGCACGATGACGCCCAAGCGCAGGAGCTGCTCGTGGACACCGGAGGATCCGGCGACCGGATCGGAATCCGGCCGGACCAGGATAAAGTTGCCCTGGCTGGGGGTAAAGGCCCACGTCGAATCCGCAAGCGCGGCCTCGACCCGGACCCGCTCGGCCATGACCTCGCGGACACGCCGCTCGAGGGCGGCCGGGTGCTTCAGGCTCTCCAGGGCGGCGGCCTGGGCGAGCGCGTTGGTGTTGAACGGCTGGCGCACACGGTCGATCGCCTCGATCCAACCGGCTGCGCCGATCCCGTAGCCCACGCGCAGCCCGCACAGCCCGTGGGCCTTGCTGAACGTGCGGGTCACGAGCAGATTGGGGCGCTCGCGGGCCATCGAGAGCGTCCTGCCCACGTCCGGCCGGTCGACGAAGTCGTAGTAGGCCTCGTCGATGAGGATCGCGAGGTCCTCCGGGAGGGAGTCGACGAACCGCTCGATCGCGTCGGCCGAGCGGTAGACCCCGGTCGGGTTGTTGGGGTTGCACACGATCACCAGGCGGGTGCGCTCGTCCACCGCGGCGGCCATGGCGTCCAGGTCGTGCCCGTCGTCGTCGGCGAGGGGCACGGCGATGGTCTCCGCCCCCGCCGCGGCGGCCAGGTGGCCGTAGAGCGAGAACGACGGCTCCGCCTGGACGAGGGTGGTCCCCGGATCGAGCAGGGCCTGGCCCGCGTAGAGGATCAGCTCGCAGGAGCCGTTGCCGATCACCACCTCGTCCGGCCCGACGCCGTGACGCTCGGCCAGCGAGCGGCGCAGGGCGCGGGCGGGGCCGTCCGGGTAGCGGTTGAGCCCGGCCGTGCCGGCGGCCACGACCTCGGCCACCTCGGGCAGCGGCGGGAAGGGGCTCTCGTTGGAGGCCAGCTTGGTCGCGCTCACCAGTCCGTAGCGCGCGAGCACCTCTGCGGTGGTCAGGCCGGGCTCGTACCGGGGGATCGCCGCGAGGCGGGGAGAGACGCGAATGCTCACGCAGCCATTGTAGGGACACACTTGCGCGGGGCCCCGGTCTCGCTACTGTCCAGTTGACGTCAATTGGCCGCGAAGTTTGCGTCAAGGGGACATAAAAGTGGCTCGAGCGCCTGAGAAAGACCCCGTCATCGTGATCGGAAGCGGCATCGCCGGGGGCCTGCTGGCCCTCACGGCGGCCGGCGGCGGCCCCGTTGTGGTCGTCACCAAGGACGTGCTCGGTGAGGGCAGCACGATCCGCGCCCAGGGAGGGATCGCGGCGGCCATCGACGGTCACGACTCGGTGGAGGCGCACCTCGCCGACACCCTCGCCGCCGGGGCCGGCCTCTGCGACCCTGCCGCGGCCGCGCACATCTGCCGCGAGGGTCCGGCCCAGGTGGCCGCCCTGCTGGCGCGCGGCGTCCGCTTCGATCGCAGCGACGGCCGTCTGCGCTTGGCGCGTGAGGGCGCCCACTCCGCCGCCCGCGTGGTGCACGCCGGTGGCGACGCGACGGGGGCGCACATCGTGACGGCGCTGACGGCGGCCCTGCGCGCCGACCCCTCGGTGGAGCTCGCCGAGGGAGAGCGGGCGGTCGAGATCCTGGTGCGCGACGGGCGCGTGTCCGGCCTGCGCAGCGTCGACGCCGACGGCCGCGAGCACGTGCGGGCGGCCCGCGCGATCGTGCTGGCCGCGGGCGGGATGGGCCAGCTGTACCGGTACACGACCAACCCCCTGGGGGCGACCGCCGACGGCCCCGCGCTCGCCGCCCGCGCCGGAGCGGCGCTGGCCGATCTGGAGATCACCCAGTTCCACCCCACGGCGCTCGCGCTGGGGGATGGCCCCCTGTCCCTGGTGAGCGAGGCGGTGCGCGGCGAGGGCGGCCTGCTGCGCGACAGCGACGGGCGGCGATTCATGCTGGACGAGCATCCGATGGCCGAGCTCGGTCCCCGCGACGTGGTGGCCCGGGCGATCGCCCGGCGGGCCGCCCCCCCCGGGGCGGACGTGACCCTCGACATGCGCCACCTGGACGCGGAGATGGTGCGCGGCCGCTTCCCCACCGTCGCCGCCCTGTGCGCCGCGCACGGCCTCGACCTGGCCACCGACCTGATCCCGGTCACCCCGGCGGCCCACTACGGGGTCGGCGGGGTGCTGACCGATATGGCCGGCCGAAGCACGCTGCCCGGCCTGTTCGCCATCGGCGAGTGCGCCGCGACCGGCGCCCACGGCGCCAACCGGCTCGCGTCCAACGGGCTGCTCGAGGCCGCCGTGCTCGCCTCCGGAGCCGCGGACGCCCTCCGCACCGACCTCGCCGACTGGCCGGAGGGTCCGGTGGCACCCGCGCTCAGCCCGCCCGCGATCGCGGCCCCCGACCCCGCCGCCCGGCGGGCGATCCAGGCGGCCATGTGGGCGGGAGTGGGCGTGGAGCGGGACGCCGGCGGCCTGGCCCGCGCCTCGGCCGACCTCTCGGCGATCGCCGAGACCGGCGATCCCGAGACCGACAACCTGCTGCTGGTCGGCCGTCTGGCCGCCGAGGCCGCCGCCCTGCGCGCCGAGAGCCGCGGCGCGCACTTCCGCCGCGACCACCCCCTCCCCGTCCCCGCCTGGGCACGCCGCATCGCCTGGGTCCGCGGACGGCCGTTCTCCCTGACCCCGATCGTCGCCGAGTCCACCCGGTCACTCGCCATGGAGGCCGCATGACACCCACCGTGCTCACCCCCGCCTGCGCGCTGCCCGACAGCGCGACCGCGGCCGGCCAGGAGGACCTGTGGGAGCGCGCCTGGGCCGCCCGGCGCAGCCTCGGATCGCGTGCTGTGATCCTGGGCCACCACTATCAGCGCGACGAGGTGATCGCGTTCGCCGACGTGACCGGCGACTCCTATCTGCTGGCCCAGCGCGGCGCGGCCGCCACCGAGGCCGAGCTCGTCGTGTTCCTCGGCGTGTACTTCATGGCCGAGGCGGCCGACGTGCTGCGGGCGCCCCACCAGACCGTGGTGCTGCCCGACCTCGGCGCCGGGTGCCACCTGGCCGAGTGCGCGGACATCTACACCGTCCGCGACGCCTGGGACCAGATGACCGCGGCCCTGCCGGGCACGCGCGTGATCCCGCTGACCTACATGAACTCAGGCGCCGACCTGAAGGCCTTCGTGGGCGAGCACGGCGGCGCCGTATGCACATCGGGCAACGCGGAGAAGGCCTTCCGCTGGGCGCTCTCGGAGGGCGACGCGGTGTTCTTCTTCCCCGACGAGCACCTCGGCCGCAACACGGCCTGCCGCCTGGGGATGTCGCCCGACACGCCCCTCGTCTGGAACCCGCGGATGGCCGAGCTCGGAGGCATCGCCCCGGACGCCCTGGCCCGGTCCGAGGTGATCCTCTGGAAGGGTTTCTGCAACGTCCACACCGGCTTCACCGTCCCGCAGATCCTGGCCGAGCGCGAGGCAGACCCGGACGTGCTGGTGATCGTGCACCCCGAGTGCCCCCGGCCGGTGGTCGAGGCGGCCGACGAGGACGGCAGCACCGAGTACATCATCCGGCGCTGCGAGGAGCTGCCGGCCGGATCGCACGTCGTGATCGGCACCGACTGGAACCTGGTCAACCGCCTGCGCCTGCGATACCCGGACAAGAGCATCTCCTGCCTCAAGGAGGACCTCTGCCCCTGCGTCACGATGAACCGCATCGATCTGCCCAAGCTGACGTGGTGCCTCGAATCGCTCGCGGCGGGCGAGATCGTCAACGTGATCGCGGTGGACGACGAGATGCGCCGACAGGGACGTCTCGCCCTGGACCGGATGCTGGCGCTGGCGTGACGCCCGAGCGGGTGGTCGCGACCGCCCTCGCGGAGGATCTGGGGGACCGCGGCGACATCACGTCGGCGCTGCTCGTCCCGGCCGAGGCCGTGGCCACGGCGCGCATCGTCGCACGCCGGCCCGGAGTGCTCGCGGGCCGCGCGGCGGCCGACGAGGTGTGCCGCCAGACCGGGGTGGACGCCGCATGGCGCGCGGCGGACGGCGATCGCCTGGAGCCGGGGACGGTGGTCGGCGAGATATCCGGACCGGCCCGTGCCGTCCTCACCGCCGAGCGAACGCTCCTCAACCTGCTCTGCCACCTGTCGGGGGTGGCCACCCTCACCGCGGCCTACGTCGCGGTGTGCGCGCCGGCCTCCGTGCTCGACACCCGCAAGACGACCCCCGGACTGCGCGCGCTGGAGAAGGACGCCGTGCGCGCCGGCGGAGGCGTGAACCACCGGATGGGCCTCTACGACCGCGTGCTGGTGAAGGACAATCACCTGGCGCTGGCGGGGGGCGGCCTGGTGGCGGCCGTGGCCCGGGCGCGACGGGAGGTGCCCGACGCCCTGGTCGAGGTGGAGGCTGACGATCTCGACGGCGTGCGCCACGCCTTGGAGGCCGGCGCCGACTGGATCCTCCTGGACAACATGAGCCCGGAGACGCTGCGCGAGGCCGTGGCGCTCACGGACGGCCGGGCCCGGCTCGAGGCCTCCGGCGGCATGACCCTGGAGGGCGCCGAGGCCGCGGCGGCGACCGGCGTGGACGCGGTGTCCGTCGGGGCCCTGACCCACTCGGCGCCCTCGCTCGACCTCGGGCTGGACATCGACCTGAGGACCTAGGGCCGACCCTTACTGGGCGTCCCCCTGGAGGTCCGGCCGAAGGGAGCGGGCCTCGCGAAGGTAGACGTGCTGGATCGGACGATCGCGGGGCGCGGTGCAGTGCAGCATCACGCGGATGCACATCTCGAGGGACCCGGGCACCGGGATCTCGCTGGCGCAGAGCAGAGGGATGCTGGTGAGCCCGGCCTCGCGCGCGGCGACCGCGGGGAACTCGGCCGTCAGGTCGGGCGTGCAGGTGAAGATGATGGAGATCAGGTCACCGGTGCCGAGCTCGTTGCGCGCCAACACCTCGGTGAGCAGCTCGGTGGTGCTCTCGACGATCGCCTCGGCCGTGTTCTGCGACACCGAGATCGCCCCGCGCACCGCCCTGACGACCACCTCGCTCAGCGCTCCAGCCCCACCAGGTTGCCGAGCTTGGCCCACTCCGCCCGGGTCACCGGGCGCCATCGGCCGACGGCGAGCTTCTGCACACCGATGCCCGCGTAACGCGACCGGTGCAGCCGCAGTACCCGGTGGCCCACGGCGTCGCCCATCCGGCGCACCTGGCGGTTGCGTCCCTCGGTCAGCTCCATCTGCACCCAGGTGCCCCCGGGGGAGCGCCGTTCCATCACCTCGACCCGGGCGGGCAGCGTGATGCCGTCCTCCAGCTCGACGCCGCGGCGCAGCGTGCGAATGGTCTGCGCGGAGACCTGCCCCCGCATCAGCATCTCGTAGGTCTTGGGGGCCTTGGAGCTCGGGTGCATCAGGCGGGCGGCCATCTCGCCGTCGTTGGTCACCAGCAGGGCGCCCGTCGTATCGATGTCGAGGCGTCCGACCGGATACAGGCGGATGCCCTCGGGCAGGTCGTCGAGCACGGTCGGGCGTCCCTGGGGATCGCTCGCCGTCGACACGACGCCGGCCGCCTTGTGGAGGAGGTACGCGCGGCGGGGCTCGGCGCCGCGGACGCTGTCGCCGTCGACCACCAGCTCGTCCTCGGGACCCACCAGCTGCCCGACCGTCGCGAGCGTGCCGTTGACCGTGACGCGCCCCTCGGCGACCAGGGTCTCGGCCGCCCGCCGGCTCGCGACGCCGGCCAGCGCCAGGGCGCGGTGCACGCGCATGCGGTCGTCGTCACGCGTCACCGGGCTCGCCCCCCTCGGGCAGGTGCCCGGCGTCCATCAGCTGCCGGCGCACGCGCTCGGCCTCGGGCCCGCTGAGCTCGAACCCCTCGAGCGGGGGCAGGTCGCCCGCCCCACGCAGCCCGAAGCGCTCCTGGAAGAGGCGCGTCGTGCGGTACCGCATCGCGCCGCCGTCGGCCGGCCGGCCGGCCTCCTCGAGCAGGCCCCGATCGACCAGCGAGACCACCGTGGAATCGACCGACACCCCGCGCAGGCGGCTGATCTGGGGCCGGCTGACCGGCTCCAGATAGGCCACGACGGCGAGCGTCTCGAGCGCGGCCGGCGACACGCGATCGTCGGTCGGGCGCTCGCGCAGCCGGTCGCACACGGCGGCCAGGTCGGCCCGGGTGCGGATGGTGAGGCCACCAGCGATCTCCGCCACCTCGAGACCCGTCTCGGGGCCGTGTCGCTCGGTCAGCTCGGCCAGGGCGCGCTGCACCGCGCCGGGGGATTCGTCGGTCACCTCGCAGAGCGTCACCACGTCGAGCGGCTCGGGCGAGAGGAACAGCAGGGCCTCGACCTGGCGGGCGAGCTCGGTCACCGGCGCGCCCCGGTGATCGCGATATCGCCGAACGGCTCGGCTTGACGCAGCGTCACCTCGCCGCGCCGAGCCAACTCGAGTGCGGCCATCAGGGCGATGGCCTCCTCCAGGGGCTCCATCCCCGCCGCGATCGCGTCGAAGCTGACCGAGCGCGCGGTGACGAGCGCGGACTGCAGCCGCGCGAGAGCGGCCTGCAGACTCACCCGGCGGTTGGTGAGGTGGCTCAGCGAGGGCGCGGGCGGCGCGGCCAGCAGCGGCAGCATCGCCGCGCGCAGCAGCGCCGGGTCCTCACGCGGGGGTGGCGGTGGCGGTGCGCCATCGAGCGGAACCCTGCGATAACGCGGGCCGGCGCTGTCGCGCAGGCGCTCGGCGAGCCACCCGGCGGCGCGCTGGAACGGGGCGTAGGCGACGAGCCGCTGCGCCAAGGCCTCGCGGGCCTCGAGCGTGTCCGGATCGGGCTCCTCCTCGGCCGGCTCGCCCAGCAGGCGACGCGCCTTGAGCTCTGCCATCGCCGCCAGCAAGACGATCAGCTCGCCCGCCGTGTCGGTGTCCCACCGCTCACGAGCGTCCTCTCCCAGCGCGCTGGTCACGACCTCCAGGAGGGGCACGTCCAGCAGCTCCACCTCGTCGCGCAGGACGAGGGTGAGCAGGAGGTCGAAGGGCCCCTCGAAGAGGTCCAGCTCGATCGGCTGTTGAAGGGCGTCTGATTGGGGCATCCGGCTTCCGGCCAGCATAGCCGGGCGTCCCGTCGTCGCGGTCGCCCCGTAGCATTGACCGCATGACGACCGCCGCCCGCCGGGTGTCCCTGACCGGCATCAAGCCGACGGGCATCCCCCACCTCGGCAACTACGTGGGGGCCATCCGGCCGGCCATGGAGCTGGCCGCCGCGTACGACGCCTACTACTTCATCGCCGACTACCACGCTCTCACCACCGTGCGGGATCCGGCGCTGATGGACGAGTGGACGCGCTCGGTCACGGCCACCTGGCTCGCCTGCGGCCTGGACCCTTCCCTCGTGACGCTCTACCGCCAGTCGGACGTGCCCGAGACCTTCGAGCTGACGTGGGTGCTCTCATGCGTCACGGCGAAGGGCCTGCTCAACCGCGCCCACGCCTACAAGGCGGCACGCGACCGCAACCGCGAGCTGGGTCTCGACGACGACGACGGCATCGACATGGGGCTCTTCAACTACCCCGTGCTGATGGCCGCGGACATCCTCGTGATGAGCGCCGACGTCGTGCCGGTCGGGCGCGACCAGGTGCAGCACGTGGAGTACACCCGCGACATGGCCGAGCGCTTCAACCAGGCGTACGGGACCCGCTTCGCCCTCACCGTCCCCGAGCACGTCACCTCGGGCGACCGTGACGAGAACACGATGCCCGGGCTCGACGGGCGCAAGATGAGCAAGTCGTACGACAACACGATTCCCCTCTTCGCCGACCCGAAGACGCTCCGCAAGCTGGTGCGCAGGATCACGACCGACAGCACGCCGGTGGAGGATCCGAAGGACCCCGACGCCTCGGCCCTGTTCGCGGTCTATCGCCAGTTCGCGACGCCGGACGAGATCGAGGAGATGCGCGGGCGGCTGCTCGCGGGTGGCCTGGGGTGGGGTCAGATGAAGGACCTTCTCTTCGAGGCGCTCGACGCCCAGCTCTCGGGTCCGCGCGAGATCTACGACCGGCTGATGGCCGACCGGGGCGAGTTGGACGCCATCCTCGCCGGCGGGGCCGAACGAGCCCGCGCCCGTGCGACGGCGCTCCTGGAGTCGGTGCGCGGGGCGATCGGGATCGACAGCCGGTAGGACCGGCTGCGGCGCTCCGCGCGGGGGCGCCCCTAGACTCTTGAGCGTGGCCACCCTCGATCAGGAGCGCGCCCGGCGCGACGAGGCGGTGCCGGGCTTCTGGTGGCGCGTGCTGTCACCCCCGGGCGCCGTGTTGGCAGCCCTCGCGGCCCTGATCGTGATGGCCGGGGTTCTCCGGGTGGCGGACCCCTCGACCGACACGCTCGGCGCGATCCTCACGTTCGTCACCAGCCTGCTGCTGCTGCTGTTCGCCCTGGCCCTCTGGCGGGGCCTGCCGGCGCACAACCGGCGCGCGGCGATCGCCGTGAAGGGCCCCCTGCGCCAGGCGGTCGCCGTCGGCATCGGCCTCGGGCTCGCGCTGGTGGCGGGGGCGGCGGTCATCCTGCTGACCGGCTCCGCGATCGACCCCGTGGTCGAGCGCCGCCTGAACGACGTCGAGAACATCGGGACCGTGCCGTGGCAGGTCGTGCTCACCGTGATCGCCCTGGTCCTGCTGGCGCCCCTCGGCGAGGAGCTGCTGTTCCGCGGCCTGCTGCTGCGCGGGCTCGCCCGCCGTCTCGATTTCTGGCCCTCGGCCCTGATCAGCTCGGTCATCTTCGCCGGCGCCCATGCCGACTCGTACATCCTGTGGCCCCGCGCGCTCGCGCTGTTCGGCACGGGAGTGGTGCTGGCCTGGGTCTACCGGCGGCGGGGCTACTGGGCGTCGGTGAGCGCCCACGCGACCGTCAACACCATCGCGGCGATCGCGCTGGTGGCCTCCTCGTGACCGACCCCGGAGATCTCGGCACGATCGAGCTGTTCGCGGGACTCGACGAGCGGGCTCTGGCGCGGGCCGTGCAGGGCCTCGAAGCCGTCACGCTCCACCCGCGCGACGAGTTCGACTTCTCCGGCGAGGCGCGGGCCACGTGCTGCGTCGTCGGCGCGGGGCGCCTGGCGCTGGCCGTGCTGATCGGCGACGCCGGGGACCACGGCGAGCGCACCATCGGGATGCTCGAGCGAGGGGACGTGGTGGTGCGCCCGCTCGACGGCGTCATCTCCTCCGGTCCGCGTGTGCGGTGCTTCGCCATCGAGGAGTCGCTGCTGCACCTGGTCGACCGGGAGCGCATGGAGGCCTGGCTGCGCGACCCGGCGCTCGCGGCGAACCTGGTCCGCGTGCTGAGTGACCAGATCGCCGATCGCGAGGTCGCCGTTGCCATCGCGCTGGAGCCCCGGGTCGAGCGCCGCCTGCTGCTCAAGCTGCGCCAGCTCGCCGACCGCTGGGGACGGGTGACGCCGGACGGCATCCGGCTGGACCTGCGCCTCACCCACCAGGAGCTCGCGAACATGGTCGGCGCGGTGCGCGAGTCGGTCACCATCGCCCTGGGCCGGCTGGCCGACGCCGGCGAGATCGAGATACGGCGCCGCGACCTGATCATCCGGCCCGCGCGCAACCGGGAGAAGGACGCCGGCTAGGTGTCCCGGGGCGGTGGCCTGGGCGGAACGCGGGGAACGCCGCGGACGCCGATCGCGTGCCGAGCCGCGCCGTTGGACGGATCGAGCTCGACCACCGACCGCTGAGGCAGCGCGGGGGGCCGATGCGCCGGCCAGGGGCCGGACGAGGGGCCCGCGGCGCGCTCGGACAGGGACTCCGGCTCGAGGTGGAAGGCCTTGCGCCCGAGCGGGGGGCCGAGACGTGGTTCGTGCAGCAGCCGGCGCCCCCGGAGCATGTCGGCGCGCCGCGCGCGCTGCGCGGCCAGCATCGCCGAGGCCCCGGTCCCGGCCACGACGCCCGCGGCGGCCGCCCACGCCCCGTCAACGCGATCCTCTGAGACGATCGCGCCGGCCACCGCGACCGCGACCACCGGGAGGACCTGGGCGGCGAGCACCCGCGCGACGGTCGCGCCGGTCGCCTCCAGCATCCAGCGCGGCCGTACCGGCAGCGCGAGCCGGATCGCCCGGCGGACGGCCCGGCCGCCCCACAGGCACCACAGCACCAGCAGGGCCCCGGCGAAGCCCGCGCCCGCGGCGCGCAGATCGACCCCGCCCCCGCCGGCCATGGTCGCGATCGCCGCCGCCGCGATCAACAGCGACACGCCGACGACGCGCAGCTCGAACACCGCGGGAGCGAGAGGTTTCATGCGTGCAGGATCGGCACCGCGGAACACGGCCACATCCCGCGCGACAGCCGAGCCGGGCGCGACCGACGGGGCGGGTCGGGCCCGCGACAGGGTCGTGGGCTCGTCAGCGGTCCCGCGCGGTCGCCCGCGGCGCCGACGACTCAGGACGCGTGGATCCGGCGCGCCACCGAGACGGCGAACCACCCGCGCGGATCCTGGTGCCACTCGACCAGGGCCAGGCCGGCCGCCGCGTACATCGCGGCCACCATCGCGCGCGTGAACTTGCACGAGATCTCGGTGCGCATCTCCTCGCCCGCGGCGAAGGATACGTCGAGGTCGAGCGCGCCCAGGTGGACCTCCTGCGCGGTCTCGGCCCGCAGCCGCATCTCGATCCAGGGCGGACCCGGGTCGTAGAGGGCCACGTGACTGAAGGCGTCGAGGTCGAAGTCGGCGTCGAGCTCGCGGTTGAGCACGCGGAGCAGGTTGAGGTTGAACTCCGCGGTGACGCCCTCGTCGTCGTCGTAGGCCCGCTGGATGCGCAACGGATCGCCCGCGAGGTCCGTGCCGACCAACAGGATGTCGTCGTCATCCATCAGCTCGGCCACCGAGGCCAGGAACGGCGTGCGGGCCTCCGGCTCGAGGTTGCCGATCGTCCCCCCCAGGAAGGCGACCAGCCGCGCGCCCTCGCCGCCATGCCCGGGCACGCCGCCCAGGTGGTGATCGAAGTCTCCCGCCACCCCGTGGACGTCGAGCGCCGGGTACTCGTCGCGCAGGCGCCCTGCGGCGGCGAGGATCGCCTCCGGACATACGTCGAAGGGCACGTAGCGGCGCAACGACCGGGCATCGCGCATCGCGTCGAGCAACACGGCGGTCTTGCGCGACGAGCCCGATCCGAGCTCCACCAGTTCTGCGACGCGGTGCCGCTCCACGACGCCGGCCGCGATCGACGCGAGGATCCGCAGTTCGGTGCGGGACTGGTAGTACTCGGGCAGCCGCGTGATCCGCTCGAAGAGGTCGGACCCGCGCTCGTCGTAGAGGTGCTTGGGCGGGAGCGACTTCACGGGCGCCGTGAGGCCGTCCCGGGCGTCGGCCGCCAGGCCGGCCCCGTCGTCCACGACCGGGTGCACGTCGAGCCGGTAGGGACGCAGGGCGACCGTCACGCCGCGTCCCGCGCGAGCCGAAGCCCGCTGAAGATCTGCCGCCGCTGCGGAAGATCCCAGTTGCGGAAGGTCGTGCGGGCGGCGGCCGGCTGGGTGGCCCACGAGCCCCCGCGCAGAACGCGGTACGCGTCCCCGAAGAACACCTCGGCGTACTCCCGGTAGGGGAAGGCGCGGAAGCCGGGGTATCCGTCGAAGTCGGTGGCGGTCCACTCCCAGACATCTCCGATCATCTGGCGGCACCCGCTCGCGACGGGCGGATAGGCGCCGCGGGGAGCCGGGCCGAAGGCCAGCTGATCGATGTTCGCCGTCGCGACCGAGGCCGTGGCGCCGACGGCCGCGCGCTCCCACTCCGCCTCGGTGGGCAGACGGCAACCCGCCCAGCGCGCGAACGCATCGGCCTCGTGGGCACAGACGTGGCACACCGGCAGACACGGATCGACGGGCGCGAGGTCGTCGAACGAACGCGCCAGCCAGCCGCCCGCGCCGTCGCGCTCCCAGTAGAGGGGGGCCAGGGCGCCCTCCGCGACGCGCCAGGTCCATCCGGCGTCCGTCCAGAGCTCGCGGCGCTCGTAGCCCCCGTCCGCGATGAAGTCGACCCACTCTCCCGCCGTCACCGGATCCCGGGCGATCCGGAACGCGGGCAGCTCACGGGCGTGCCGGGGGCGCTCGCAGTCGTAGGCGAACCCCCCGCCCGAGCCCATGTCGAAGGGTCCCGGCGGGATCTCGCACCATTGCGGTCCGAGCGCCTCGGTCGAGGGCGCGGGCAGCGGGCGGCGCGGCGGCGGCGGGTAGGCGCCGGCAGGGAGCATCTGGAGAGCCTGGAGCACGGTCTCGGTGTGCTGGGCCTCGTGCTCGACCACCATCTCGAACACGAAACCGTCCTCGAGGAGCGGATCGCCGGCGGCGTCGAGTTCGCAGGCGTCCAGCGCCTCGAGGGAGGCCTCGCGCACCATGCGCAGGTAGCCGTGGGTCGCCGCCGGGTCGAGGATCCCCACCGCACCGCGGCGGGTGCGCGGCGTCTCGAACGCGTCGTACACGTCGTCCAACTCGGGATGCAGCGGCGCGCGGCCGGCGATCCGGCGCGCCACCCACAGTTCCTCGTACGCCCCGATGTGCCCGAGGTCCCAGAGCGGCGGGCTCAGCAGGCTGCTCACCTGTTTCACGAGGTGCTCGTGCGACAGGGGCGCGTAGAGCCGCAACGTCCGTGCGCGCGTCGCCTCCATCCGATCCGCCAACACCGTCGAAAGCACGTCCACGCGTGTCAGCATTCCCCATCGGGCGCGGATCACGACGTGATATTTCTCACACGGTGGATTCCCTCACACACTCGCCTGGAGGCGTGATCCGCCAGCCTCCCCGCGACGTGGTGTGTAAGGACGACAGGAGCCCGTCGCGTCGGCCGCGATCCGCCGTAGGATCGCGGGCCGATGGCTGACGCTCGCCCCACCCGACCGCCCGGGGACAGGCGCCCGGACCGCCCGCGTCGCGGGTCGCCACCGCCCCGGCGCGGCGGACGTCGCCTGCTCACCCGGCCGGTGGTGATCGCGGCCGCGCTGCTGCTGCTCGTCGTCGCGGGTCTGGTGGCCGCGGTGGCCCTGAGCGGCGACGACGCCGGCAAGGCCCCGGCGGCGGTGAGGATCGCCGGCGTGGACGTGAGCCACAAGACCTCCGCCGAGATCCTCGCCGTGACCCGGCGACGGGCGCGCGAGCTGCTTGGGAAGCGGCTGATCATCACGCGCGCCGACAAGCCCTCGTTCCGGATCGCCACGACGCGGCGCGAGCTCGGGGCGAGCCCGCGGATACGGGTCGCCGTCAACGCCGCCCTCGAGGCCCGCAGCCTGGCCGGCCGCGCGATCGCGAGCATCGGGCTGGCATCGACGCGCGAGGTGCCCATCACGTTCACCGTGGTACCCGCCAAGGTCAACGCCCTCGTCAACCGGGTGACCGATGAGATCAACCGCGACCCGCGACCGGCCGCCGTCGAGGTCAGCGCCACGGCGATGACCGTGACGCCGGGCGTGGGGGGCTACGGCGTGGATCCGATCGCGCTGCGCAAGACGATCAGCACGCTCCCGGAGAGGATCGTGCTGCGGCCGGGCCCGCTGAGCCCCCCGGTCAGCGAGCAGGCGGCCGACCGGGCGCGGCTGATCGCGACGCGCATCGTCTCGCACCCGGTGTCGGTCACGCTCGACGGGCGCGGCGTGCCCATCGAGCCCGAGGTGCTGCGGTCCGCGCTGCGGTTCGTGCCCGAGCCCCCCAAGCTCAAGGTGACCCTCGATCCGGACACGCTCTACGCCCGGATCAAGTCGGCGTATGCGACCCGCGAGCAGCCGGCGCGCGACGCCACGTTCCGGATCGTCGGATCGAGCGCGCGGGTCGTCCCCTCGCGCGTCGGACGCAGCCTGAACATGCCGGCGATCGCGGCCGCGATCGTTTCCAGCCCCGACGCGACCAGCGTGCGCGCACGGTTCAAGGTGAGCCGGCCCAGCCGGACGACCGCTCAGCTGAAGGCGCTCAAGATCACGAGCCTCGTCTCGGAGTTCACGACGCCCTACAACTGCTGCGAGCCGCGCGTGACCAACATCCAGCGCGCCGCCGAGTTGATCAACGGCACCATCCTCCCTCCGGGCCGGACCTTCTCGCTCAATGACGCCCTGGGGCAGCGCACGACCGCGCGCGGCTTCGTCGAGGCCCCCCAGATCGCCGGCGGCCGGCTGGAGGACGCCGTCGGCGGCGGCGTCTCGCAGGTCTCGACCACCCTCTACAACGCGGCCTTCTTCGCCGGCCTCGCGCTGGTGGCCCACACGCCGCACGAGTTCTGGATATCGCGCTATCCGAAGGGGCGCGAGGCGACGCTCTCCTTCGGCGGGCCCGAGCTGATCTTCACCAACGACTGGGACGCCGGTCTGCTGATGGAGGCGAACGCCGGGTCCAACGGGATCACCATCGCGTTCTACTCGTCGCCGCTGGGCCGTCGCGTCGAGACCGAGACCGGGGAGCCCCACGACGTGGTCGAGCCCACGACCAAGGAGACGCTCGACCCGAGCCTGGCGCCGGGCGAGCGCGTCGTGGAGCAGAGCTCGGGGGGCGCCGGCTTCACCGTGAGCTATACGCGCAAGGTCTACGAGGGCGACACCCTGCGCAACGACGAGACGTACACGTGGACCTACCGCCCCGTGAACGCGTTCGTGAAAGTCGGTCCGCCCAAGCCGAAGGGAAGCACCACGGCGCCCAAGGGCCGTACGACGGCACCCGGGACGACCACGTCGACCCCGTCGACGCCCTCGGCGCCGAGCAGGGGCGCAACGCCGACGCCCGCCCCGGCCGGCTCCACCACCTCGTCCGCCGGGCAGGCGGCGCCACCGCCCTGACCCCGATCAGACGCTGAAGAAGCCCTCGAGCGCCTCGATGGTCGCCGCGGGGCACTCCTCGGGCAGGAAGTGGCCGCAGGGCAGCGGCCACCCGCGCAGGTCACGCGCCATCGGCCGCCACGTTTCCAGCACGTCGTACAGCCGGTGCATCGCGCCGTGCTCGCCCCACAGCACGAGCAGGGGGCACTCGACGAGCGCATCCCCGTCGTCGCCGTCGTGCGCCAGGTCGATGCCGGCCGCAGCGCGGTAGTCCTCGCACGATCCATGGATGGCGGCCGGGTCGCGGAACCACCGCACGTACTCGCGGATCGCATCCTCGGCGATCGGCTCGGCGCGTCCGCTCCATCGACGCAGGGTCTCGCGGAGGAACCACTCGGGGTCGCGGCCGATCATGGTCTCGGGCAGGCCGTCCGGCTGGATCAGGAAGAACCAGTGGTAGTAGGCCGTCGCGAAGCCCTGATCCGCGGTGGCGAACAGGGTGCGCGTGGGAACGATGTCGAGCACGGCCGCGCGCGCCACCGCGCCGGGGTGGTCGAGCGCCATGCGGTGGACGACGCGCGCGCCGCGGTCGTGACCGGCGACGGCGAAGCGGGTGTGCCCCAGCTGCTCCATCGCGCCGACCAGGTCCGTGGCCATCGCCCTCTTGGAGTAGGCGGCGTGGTCGGCTCCCCCGTCCGGCTTGGCGCTCTGCCCGTATCCGCGCAGATCCGCGGCCACGACCGTGAAGGTGCGCGCGAGTGCGGGAGCGACGCGGTGCCAGCACGACCGGGTCTGGGGGTAGCCGTGCAGCAGCAGCAGGGGCGGACCGTCGCCGGCGACCGACAGGGCGACGGTGGACCCGCCCACGTCCAGCAGGTGATGAGCGAAATCCGACAACATCGCCGCATCATCGCACCCCCCGGACGGGGACTTCACGCCGGCCGCGGCCGCGCCTACGATTCCATCGTGAGCCCGCCTCCCGCACACGTCACGACGCCTCCCGGCCTGGTCGGGCGCGCCGACGAGTTGCACGAGATCGTGGCCCTCGCCGATTCGCGTCCGGGCGTGGCGGTCATCAGCGGAGAGCTCGGCGTCGGCCGGACCCGGATGGCGCGCGAGACGGCCGCGCGCATGGCGCTCGACGGGGCGGTGGTGATCGCGGCGGAGGACCCCGGCCAGGGGATCGAGCGCATGGAGGCCGCGCTGATCGACGCCGGACACCACCACGACCCCGCCCGGGCCGCGCGGCTGCGCCCGATCGTGCTCCTGCTCGGGCGCCGCCCCGACGAGCCGGGCCTGGCCGCCGAGCTCGCCCGGCGCCTGTCGGGCTCGCGCGCGCTGGTGCTGCTGACCGCCGATGCCCCTGCCGTGGACGCCCCCGGGCTCGCGCTCGAACGCCTCTCCCACGAGGAGGGAGCCACTCTCGCCGCGCTTGCGATGCCGACCCTGACGGCGGCGGGCGCGCGCGCCGTGGCCGCGCTCGGCGACGGCCTTCCGGGGCGGATCGTGCCCCTGGCCCACGCGGCACGCCGGTGGCCGGGCGGCGAGACGCCGCTGCCGGTCCCGCCGGAGCTGATGGCCCTCGGGCGTGCGCCACTCGCCGGCCTCGACCCCTGGCTGCGCGACCTCGCGGGGTGGGTCGCCGTGCTCGACGACCCGACGACGCCTGCGGACCTGGCGCGGGTCTGCCGACGACACCAGGCGGGCATCGAGACCGACCTCGACGCCCTGGTCGTCGCCGGCGTGCTGCGCGAGCTCCCCGGCCCCCCGGCGACGCGATGGACCTTCCGCGACAGCCTGGGGCGCGCGGTCGTCCGCCTCGATCTGGGCGGGGTCGCGTTGCGCACGCGCCACGCCGCGGCGCTGGTCGCCGGCCGCTCGTCCGGCTCGCCGTCGTCCCGGCTGCTGCGCCACGCCCTGGGGGCCGCGGATCCGGCGGCCGTGGTCGCGTTCGGCACCCGCGCGGCCGCCGAGGCGCGCGAGGCCGGCGATCCCGACACGGCGCTCGCGCACGCCGAGAGCGCGCTCGCCTGGTGGAACCCCGACATCGGCGAGTCGGCCCGGCTGCGCGCGGTGCACGAGCGCGGGATGGCCCTGCTCGACTCCTCGCTGTGGCAGGAGGCCGCGGAGGAGCTCGAGGGCGCGGCCGAGGGACAGCGCGCCCTCGGCGAGCGGCAGGACGCGCTCGCGAGCATCTCGGCGGCGTCGAGCGCCCGATGGACCCTGGGGCAACACGACACCGCGCTGGGGGAGCTTCAGGACCACCTCGCCCGCAGCCGCGATCCCCGTCAGCCGCCGTCGGCGTCGCGCGCCGAGGCTCTGACCCAGGCGGCGGGCATGGCGGCGCAGACCTCGCGCTTCGGCGAGGCGATGGCCCTGGCCGGCGAGGCCCGTGACGAGGCGCGCGCCGCCGGCGCGCACGAGATCGGGACGCGGGCGCTGATCTTCATGGGCATGTCCGAGAGCGGGCGCGGTGGGGACGGGGGCCTGCTGCACCTGGAGCGCGCCCGCCGCGAGGGCGAGGAGGCGACCGGCGCAGCGCGGCGCAACGAGACGCTGGCGATGATCCACGAGAGCCACGTGCTGCTGGCCCTGGGCCGCCCGGACGAGGCCGCGGCCCGCGCACGGCGCGGCGCGGTGGTCGCGCGGGAGCTCGGCCTGACGGCTCACGAGCTGGTGCTGACCGGCAACCTGGGCGAGGCGCTGGCCGCCGCGGGTGAGCTGGGCGAGGCCCGCCGCGAGCTCGAGCGGGCCGCCACGGGGTGGGACGAGCTCGACCGTGACGCCCTGTCGCCGGCCGATCCGGGGCTCGCGTGGCTGCTCTTCGCCGAGGGCAACATCGATGAGGCCGTCGCGCGCTACCGCGAGCTGGCCCCGGTGCCGGGGGGCGAGCCCCTGCTGTTCGAGCAGATCGCCCCGGTCGCGGCCGGGCACGCGCTCGCGGCCGCCGCGGCCGGAGAGGACGACGAGGCCACCCGCGTCCTGCTCGCGGCACTCGGCGCGTGGTCGCGCACCGACGACCGGCTGACGTCCGTGATGCTCCTGGCCGCCGCGCCCGAGGTCCTGACCGGCCCAGAGGGGGACGACTGCGTCAGGGCCCTCGGCGAGATGACCGCGGGCGGCGGATCGCTGGCGGCCGCAGCCCACGCATACGCGGCGGGCAGCCTCGCCCGGCGCCGGGACCAGGGCGACGCCGCCGACCGCCTTCGGGGAGCCGCGGCGCGCTTCGAGCGGCTCGGCATGCACTGGTGGGCGGCCCGCGCGCGGTTCGCGGCGGGGCTCGCGGACGGCACGTCCGACGCGGCCGCCGAGGACCTGATGACCGCGCGTGCCGGATTCCGCGAGATGGGCGCCGAGGGGTGGCGGCGACGGGCGGAGGCGCGGCTGCGGGCGATCGGGCGACGCATCCCGACACGCTCGCGCCAGCCCGCCGAGCCCGGAGCAGGGCTGTCCGCGCGCGAGTACGAGGTGCTCTCCCAGCTGGCCCTGGGGTTGCGCAATCGGGACATCGGCGCGCGCCTGTTCATCAGCGAACGCACGGTCGCGCGCCACCTGGTGCAGATCAACGCCAAGCTCGGCGTGTCCAACCGCACGGCGGCGGTGCACGCGGCCCGTCAGCGCGGACTGCTGAACCCCGTGGAGGGCATCACTCCCTCTGAGTGATACGAACGCCCGTTTTTCGGCGTTTCACGCAGGATCGGGACGTGCCATCCATATGGAGTGATGGTCAATTCTGACCATGATTGGTGGGCACGCCCGCCGATAGCGTGCGGTTCGTCGTATCGAACTGACAGGCGGAACCATTGGAGCTCTCGACACCGGAGGCGCAGTTCATGAGCGCGCCGCACGCCCCGCCGAACGCCGGCGAGCGTGCCGCGCTGCGTAGCTTTCGCCGCGCCGCCCTGACGTCGCGCGGCTACCGCGCGCACCTCGAGCACCTCGGCATCGACCACAAGTCGGTGACCCGCATCGCACAGGTGCCCTATACGGACAAGCTCTCGGTGTTCGGCGACCACATCGACTTCTGGCTCGACGGCGGGCGCGTGACCGAAGCGGCCGAGCTGCTCACCTCGAGCGGGCAGACCGGCCTGTTCTCGGTGGGCGTCACCTCGCGCTCGGAGCGCCGCTCGCAGGAGCGGGCCTTCGACCAGACCCTCCGGGCCCTGGGCGGCGGTGAGGACAGCACCACCCTCTTGCTCAACTGCCTGCCGATGGGCATCTCGATCCCGACCCGTCTCGCGACCGTCGCGACCCCGTCGGTGCACATGGAGATGGCCCTCGAGCTGTTGGCGCGCACCGGCCCGAGCTTCGATCGCGTGATCATCGCGGCCGAGCCCACGTTCCTGAAGGAGATGGGCGAGACGGCGTTGCGCGAGCGGGGTCCTGGTTTCGCCGACCGCGTCGTGGCCTGCTTCGTCGGCGGCGAGTGGATCGCCGAGAGCTGGCGCCGCTACGTGTCGGAGCTCTTCGGCTTCACCGAGCGCCCGGCCCGCCGCCTCGGCCTGATGGTCTCGATGGGCGCGGCCGAGGTTGGCCTGCACGCCCTGCACGAGACCCCGGAGCTGCGCCTCGCGCGGCAGCTGCTCGACAGCCCCGACGCGCGGACGGCCCTCTTCGGCCGCGACCCCGGGTACTCCCCGAGTCTCTTCGGTTGGGACTCCAACCGCCTCTACATCGAGGAGCGTCTGCACGATGACGGCGTGCGCACCCTGGTGCTGACCACGCTCACCCGGCGTCTGCTGCCGCTCGTGCGCTACGACCTCGACGACGAGGCCGAGCTGGTCGATCCGGCCGCGGCCAACGCCGTGCTGGCCGACCTCGGCACCAACCTGCGGCTGGAGCGCCCGGCCGTCGCCCTCTGGGGCCGGCGTGGAGGCACGATCCGCGGCGACGGCTGGAGCCTGCGCCCCGAGCTGGTCAAGGAGGGGCTGTTCGCGACCGCCGCGCACGCCGGCGCTCTTACCGGCCGGTTCCGCATCGCGGCCGAGGACGGCGCGCCGGTGCTCCACGTGCAGCTGCGCAACGGCGCTCTTCCCGGGCCGGGGATCGAGGCGGCCCTGGCGCACATGGTCACCATGGCCGCCGGAACACCCGGGCGCGTGGTGGTGCACGACTACCGCGAGTACCCCTACCACGAGGCCGGCGACTACCAGCACAAGACGAACTACGTCGAGAGATCCCGCCCGTGACGACGAGCGCGCCCAAGCGCACGCACGCGGCGCCCTCGGTCAACGAGATCGACGTGACGGCGTCGGATCGCGTGGAGGACATCGACGAGGCGCTGATGGTCGTCCACGAGGGGTTCGTCGAAGCCGGCTATCTGGCGCCCAAGCCGTCGGGCCGCCGCATGCACGCCTCGTACCTCAACCCGGGCACCGCGTTCTTCGTGGCGCGCGTCAACGGCGAGACCGTCGGCACATGCGCCCTGATCGCCGACGGGCCCTTCGGGCTGCCCTCCGACCGCGCCTTCGCCGAGGAGAACGACGCGCTTCGGGAAGCGACCCTCGGCACGATCTACGAGGCGGGGTCGCTGGCCGTGCGCAGCGAGTATCGCCGCAGCACCCGCCGTATCGTCATGCGGCTCTTCGCCGCCATGACGCGGGTGGCCCTTGCCGAGTTCCCCGATTCCCCGGTGCCGCTGGCGGTGACCCCCGAGAACCAGCGCTTCTACGCCGCCATGGCGGGCACCATCGAGCTGGCGGGGGCCCGCCCGCTGTACGGCGCGCCCGCCGTGCTGCTGCAGACCGGCGCCAACGCGCTGGCGGCGCACTGCGCCATGCGGACGACGCCGACCCAGCGGGCGATGGACGCCCTCATCACCGAGATGTCGCCATCCTGGTTCACCGACCGGCGCTCGCACCGCCCGCTGCCCTCCGGGTGGCTCAACACGCTCCTCGACGAGCAGGGCGTCACCGATCGGCTGGCGGCGCAGCTGCGGCTGCTGGCCCAGACCTACCCGGACGTGCTCGCGCGCGTCCTCGCGACGGCGAGGACCCGAGCCGCCGCCTGAGAGTCCCCGCGTGCCCGGATGCCCCATTGCTCAGGGCATTATGGGGCGGTGCCGATACGCTTCACGTGACCGCTCTCGGTGCATTTCGCAAGCCGATCGACCGTATGGGCGATCGAACCATCATCGTGACGCTCGTCTGCGCGGCCACCGTGATGCTGGTCGTGGTGCCCTTCGCCCAGGTCGGCGCGCTCGACACCGCGGTCGCCGCGGGGGCGGGCGTACTGCTGATCAGCCTCGTGGCGTCGGTCGGATTCGTCTCGGCGCTCGGGGCCAAGAACCGGACCAGCGGCAAGGAGGCCCAGGTGTGGGGCCTGTTCGCGATCGGCCTCGCAAGCTGGAGCCTCGGGTGCCTCCCGTACCTCCTGTTCCTGGCCACCGGCGGCGACGTCAGCAAGCCGGCCGCCTGGTCCCAGCTCGGGTTCCTGCTGGCCTATCCCTTCTGGTACCGCGCGCTGTGGATGATCCGGCAGCCCGCGCTCGACGAATCGCCTCGCGAGAAGATGGAGGGCTGGGCGATCGAGCTCTCCGTGCTCGCGATGCTCTTCATCATCGTCCTGGGGACGATCTGGGCCTCCTCCCTCCCCGCGCTCCAGAACATCGCGCTGCTCGTGCCCGTGGCCCTGGACCTGCTGCTGCTGGCCGCCCTCTACAACGCGATCCGCCGGTCCTCGCTGAGCAACAGCACGGCGTTCATCTGGTTCGCCTACGCGTTCATCGCCCTGGCCCTCACGGACGCCCTGGTCTCCTTCCTGGTCACCCGCGGCGGCGACGCCGGGAGCGTCGGCCCCGTGATGCTCGGCTACATGGTGGCGATGGCCTTCCTCGCGATCGCCGCCCACCGCCCGATCCGGGTGACCGAGGCGCAGGCCGTGCTCGGCCCCTCGAAGACCCTCCTCGCAGCGATCGGCCTCGCGCTCAGCGGCCCGGCCAGCGTCCTGGCCCCCGCCGCGCTGCGCCCGTTCGTGTGGATCGTCGCCGCCGCGCTCTTCTGGAGGCTCTGCGCCCTGCTGCGCAAGCACGGGCAGTCGGACACAGACCCCCTCTCCGGCTTCCTGGAGCCGCGCGCCTTCGCCCGCCACGTGGGCGGCGTTCTGCAGGCCGCCTCGTCCGGTCGCCGGGCCCTGCTCGTCGCCGTCGATCTGAACGGCTTCGGCAAGTGGAACGGCCAGAACGGCTTCGGCCGGGGCGACGCCCTGCTCACCGATCTGGCCCACAAGCTCGAGGGCTCGGGCCTCACCGGGGGCGTCTGGAGCCGGCTCGGCGCCGACCGCTTCGCCTGGATCGGCATCGGGCACGACGCGGAGTCGGGCCGCCACCTGGGCGAGCTGGTCCAGAGCATCGCCTCCCAGAACATCGGCGACCTCACCGCCCGCGCGACCTTCGTGATCCTTCCCGACGACGCCGAGAACGCCGTCAACGCGATGGCCGCGGCCGACGAGGGCCTGGCTGCCGCCAAGGCGGGCGCCGTCAGCGTGGTCGCCTTCGATCGCGGTCGCCTGGACGGCATCGACTACACCGCGGGCTACACCGCCTCTCTCGAGCGCCGCCGCGAGGACATCAGCCAGGTCCTGCACGACCCCGCGACCATCCAGACCGTCTTCCAGCCGATCGTCTCGCTCGACGACGGTCGGACGATGGGCTTCGAGTCGCTCTCGCGCTTCCGCGCCGACCCGCCGCGCCCACCCGACAAGTGGATCGCCGAGGCCCACGCGGTCGGCCTCGGTCTCGAGATCGAGGTCGAGTGCGTGCGCAGGGCCATGGCTTTGCGCGGCTCGGTCCCCGACGGCGCCTACCTCTCGGTCAACATGAGCCCTGACGCGATCCTCGCCCCCGAGATGGAGACGGCGCTCGGCACGGACACGCTCGAGGGCATCGTCATCGAGATCACCGAGCACGACGCCGTGAGCGACTACGCCCGGCTGTCGGCCCGCCTTGCGGACTACCGCGGCCGCGGCGCCAAGGTGGCCATCGACGACGCCGGCGCCGGTCACGCGTCGATGCGGCACGTGACCCAGCTCAACCCGGACTACATCAAGATCGACCGCTCACTGATCCACGACATCCACCTGGACCTGGCCAAGCAGGCGATCGTCGGCTCGATGGTGAGCCTGGAGGCCAAGCTCGGATCCCGGGTCGTGGCCGAGGGCATCGAGACCACCGACGAGCTGCGTGCCCTGCGCGAGCTCGGCGTCCCCCTCGGACAGGGCTACCTGCTCGCCCGGCCGCACCGGCAGCCGACGCCGGCCCCGTGGAGCAGCGCGCTCCTCGACCTCTCGGACGCCACGCGCGCCTAGAGCCCCCGGGGGCTGTCCCCAGGGCAAAAGTCTGTCGCGGCGACGCCGATGGGTTCCTCAGAAGATCCGTCCTCCCCCAGTCGTAAGGACTCCGGTGATCTCCAACCTGTCTCGCCCAAAGCGCATCGTCGCGGTCGTCGCGGCGGTCGTCCTCGCGGCCCTCGCTGTCGGGGCCTACATGCTCTGGTCGGGGGCTCACTCGAGCACAGCCGTCAACGAGACCGGCGCCCTCGCTGAGTTCCGTGCCCAGCACGTCGCGACCACGACACCGCGCGTCGGACAGCCCGCCGCGGGCGTCTACACCTATGCGGTGACCGGCAAGGAGAAGGCCGGTAGCGGCGTCCTCTCGGCCGAGCGCTCACTGCCCGCCCAGGCCGTCTACGTGATCACGCCGATCGCCGGCGGCTACCACGAAGACCTGCGCCTGTCCGAGGAGCACGTCGAGGAGGCGCGCTTCCTGGTCAACGCCACGGGCAACACGGCCACCTGGCGCCGAACCAAGATCACCTTCCTGGGCGTCGGCGCCGACGACCGCGACCCGGTCGAGCCGCCCTCGCTCGACCACCCGGCCGCCCTCAAGGTGGGCGCCACCTGGGGTGGCACCTACAAGCTGGGCAGCCTCACCACCAAGTACACCGGCACCGTGACCGGCAAGGACACGGTCCAGTTGGACGGCGCGGCCGTCCCGGTCTTCGTGATCCAGACCAAGAGCACGTTCACGGGATCGACGCCGGGCACCCGCACCGACACCATCAGCTGGTCGCCCAAGCTCTCGCTCCCGGTCGCCTGGACCATCACCCAGAAGACCGGTGGCTCGTCCGACTACACGATCGACGCCGACATGAAGCTGGTGAGCGGGAAGCCCCTCACCTGATCGGCTCAGCGCCTCGCGCAGCGCACACGGGCCCGCCTGACGGCGGGCCCGTCGCATTTCCCGCCGGACATGGATCACCATGCCCACCGCCCGGCGCGACGATGCGGGCGTCGGGCACCGGGTTCACGGGTTGGGCTGGCGGACGACCGGGGCGCGGGCCGCGGCGGCCTCGTCCAGACGGCGGACGGGGGTGCTGTACGGGGCGTTGCGGGCGATCTCGGGATCGTCCGCGGCCTCGCGGAGGATCTCGCCGACGGCCTCGGCGAAGGCCTCGATCGTCTCCCGCGTCTCGGTCTCGGTCGGCTCCACCAGCAGGGCCTCCTCGACCAGCAACGGGAAGTAGACCGTCGGCGGGTGGTAGCCGAAGTCCAGCAGGCGCTTGGCGAGATCCGTGGTGCGGATGCCCAGGTCGCGTTTCATCGGGGCGCCTGAGAGCACGAACTCGTGCATGCAGCGCTCGCCGAACGCCAGCGGCAGGTACGGCGCGATCTCCGGCCGCCGGAGCAGCGCCAGCAGGTAGTTCGCGTTGAGCACCGCGATCTCCGACGCCTCCTTGAGGCCCTCCGCGCCCAGCGAGCAGATGTACGCGTACGAGCGCACGAACACGCCGAAGTTGCCCTGGAAGCCCCGCAGCCGGCCGATCGACTTGGGGCTCTCCTCCTCCAGGTCGAAGCGGGGCGGGCCTCCGTTCTCACCCTCCTCGCGCACGACGCGGGGCACCATCAGGTAGGGCGCGATCCGGTCCGACACCGCGATCGGACCCGCGCCGGGGCCGCCTCCGCCGTGCGGCTGCGTGAACGACTTGTGCAGGTTGAAGTGCACGATGTCGAAGCCCATGTCGCCGGGCCGGCTGATGCCCATGACGGCGTTCAGGTTGGCGCCGTCGTAGTAGAGGGTGGCGCCCGCGTCGTGCGTGATGCGGGCGATCTCCTCGATGTTGGGGTCGAAGATGCCCAGGGTGTTCGGGTTGGTGAGCATGAGGCAGGCGACGCGCTCGTCGGCCTTGCGACGCAGGTCCTCCACGTCGACGCCGCCGTCGGGCGAGGTCGCGACCTTCACCACCTCGTAGCCGGCCATCGTCACCGTGGCCGGGTTGGTGCCGTGCGAGGTGTCGGGGGTCAGCACCAGCGTCCGCTCGTCACCGCGATCGGCGTGGTAGGCCCGGGTGAGCAGGACGCCGGCGAGCTCGCCGTGCGATCCGGCACTCGGCTGCAGCGACACGTGCGGCAGGCCCGACACCTCGGAGAGCGCGCGCTCCAGATTCCACATCAGCTCGAGCGCGCCCTGGGCGCGCGCCGGCGCCTGCAACGGATGCAGCCGCGCATGCCCCGGCAGGGCGGCGACCCGCTCGTGCAGCTTCGGGTTGTGCTTCATCGTGCACGAGCCGAGCGGATAGAAGCCGGTGTCGAGGTCGAAGTTGCGCTTGCTGAGCCGGTTGTAGTGCCGCACGATCTCGGGCTCGGCGACCTCGGGCAGCTCGGGCGGCGCCGCGCGGCGCAGGTTGGCCGGCAGCAGGTCGTCGAGCGGCACCTCGGGAACGTCCAGATCGGGCGGTGTGAAGGCGCGGCGACCCGGGCGCGAGCGCTCATAGATCGTCAGCACCTCCTCGCGCTGCTGAGGAGTCTGCGTCGAGACGCTCATGAGCGCGCGCCCGTCAGGGAGGTTGATCGCTCGGCGGCGACGGCGCGGCCCAGGACGTCGGCCAGGCGGTCGATGTCGGCGCGGGACCGCTTCTCGGTGATCGCCACCAGCAGGCCGTCGGCGTACTCGGGGTACTCGCGGCCGAGCGCGTAGCCGGCGTTGACGCCCTCGGCGGCGCAGCGCTCGATGACCGCCGCGACAGGGGCCTCGAGCCGCAGCGCGAACTCCCGGGCGATCGGCTGGTCGTGCAGCGCGTGGACACCCGGCAGGGCGGCGAGGGTGCGCCGGGCATAGTCGGCGCGGCGCAGCATCAGCTCGGCCAGCTCCACGGCGCCTCGCTTGCCCAGCCACGAGAGGTAGATCACGCCGGCCAGGGCATTCAGCACCTGGGCCGTGCAGATGTTGCTCGTCGCCTTCTCGCGCCGGATGTGCTGCTCGCGGGTCTGGAGCGTCAGCACGAACCCCCGCCGGCCGTCCACGTCGCGCGTCTCGCCGGCGATGCGACCGGGCATCCGGCGCAGGTGCTCCTGACTGGCGGCGAAGAAGCCGAACGACGGGCCGCCGTAGTCCAGGCGGTTGCCCAGCGACTGGCCCTCGCCCACGGCCACGTCCACGCCGAGCTCGCCCGGCGAGCGCAGTATCGCCAGGGGCAGCGGATCGCAGGAGGCCACCACCAGCGCGCCGACGGCCTTCGCGGCCGCGACGATCGGCTCCAGATCCTCCACCGCCCCGAGGAAATTCGGCTGCTGCACGATGACCGCGGTCGTGTCGGGACCAACGAGGGCCGCCAGCTCGTCGACGTCCGTGACCCCGTCGCGCAGGGGCGCCTCGATCACGTTCTGCCCGTAGCCCGGGGCGAGGGTGGCGAGGGTGGCGCGGCTGTGCGGGTGCACACCCCGCGACACCACCACGTCGCGACGCGCGTTGGCCAGCCGGGCGAGGTACGCGGCGGCGCCGACGGCCGACGGGCCCTCGTACAGCGACGCGTTGGACACCGGCAGGCCGGTGAGCTCGCTGATGGCGGTCTGGTACTCGAACATCACCTGCAGGCCGCCCTGCGAGATCTCGGGCTGGTACGGCGTGTACGGGGTGAGGAACTCCGAGCGCGAGAGGATCGAGTCGATCAGCGACGGCATGTAATGGTCGTACATCCCCGCGCCGAGGAAGGTGATCTCGTCGTCGGCGCTCACGTTGCGGGCGGCCAGCGCGCTCAGATGCGCCATGACCTCCTGCTCCGGCATGCCGGCCGGCAGATCCAGCGGACGGCCCAGACGCACCGCCTCCGGGACCGACGCGAACAACTCCTCGATGGAGGAGGCGCCGATCTCGGCGAGCATCACCCGCAGGTCGTCGTCGGTGAGAGACGTGTACGTGCTCACAGGCCCCCCAGGTACGCGCGGTAGGCCGGCTCGTCCATCAGCGCGTCGAGCTCGGCGGGATCCGAGAGCTTCACGCGGATCAGCCAGCCCTCGCCGTAGGGGTCCTCGTTGACCACCTCGGGCCGGTCGGTCACGGCCGGGTTGACGGCGGTCACCTCGCCGCTGGCGGGAGCCACGATGTCCGAGACCGCCTTGACCGACTCGAGCTCGCCGTAGGGGGCGTCCTTGGTGACGCTGGCGCCGACCGCGGGCGGGTCGTAGTAGACGACCTCCCCCATCGCGTCCTGCGCGTACCAGGTGATGCCGAAGACGACCTCGTCGCCGTCCGCCCTCACCCAGTCGTGCTCGGGGTGGTACCGGAGGTCGGTGGGATAGGTCTCCTCAGCAGCCACGGCGTCTCCTTCATTGCCTCGGGGATGTCGCCACGAGCGGGCGGCGGGCGGTGCGGGCGGCCTTCGGCTTCCCGCGCACATCGATGACCAGGTCGTTGTCGGGCGAGGCGAGCGCGGACGGGACGTAGGCCATCCCGATGCCCACGTCGAGCGACGGCGAGAGGGTACCGCTGGTGACCGTGCCCGCGGGGCGTCCGTCGACCACCACGTCCTGCCCCGGGCGCGGGATGCCCGGCTCGGTCAGGCGGAAGATGGCGAGGCGCTCCCGCGTCCCCTCCACCACCTGGCGGCGCAGCGTCTCGGATCCGAAGAAACGGCCGTTCTCGACGTCGCACGCCCATTTGAGCCCGGCCTCGATCGGCGTGCGCTCACGCGACAGCTCCTGCCCGTAGAGGGGGTAGCCCATCTCCAGGCGCAGGGTGTCGCGGGCGACCAGGCCGGCGGGAGCCGGGGACCCCGGAGTCGCCAGCAGAGCGTCCCACACCGCGGGCGCGTCGTCCCACGCGCACATCAGCTCCACGCCCGGCTCGCCGGTGTAGCCCGTGCGGGCGATGCGGCAGGGCACGCCGGCGATCTCATCGTCGCCGATCGAGAAGTAATCGAGCCCGAATGCCGTGCCACGCGCCGAAAGCGGGCGCAGCGCCTCGGCCCAGGCCGGCCCCTGCAGCGCGAGCATCGCCGTCTCGGGCGAGCGGTCGGTCAGGTCCGCGTCGGCGGGCAGCCGGTCGGCGAGGCGATCGCGGCAGGCGGCGATGTTGGAGGCGTTGACCACCAGCAGATAGCGGTCGTCCAGCGCGTAGACGATCAGGTCGTCGATGACGCCGCCGTCGTCCTCGCACATCAGCGTGTACTGACCTTGGCCCGGCGCGATGTCGAGGTCGTTGGTCAGCGTGATGGCGAGCCCCTCGCGGGCGCCGGGCCCGGACACCTCGAGCTGCCCCATGTGGGAGACGTCGAACACCCCGGCGCTCTCCCTCACGGCCGTGTGCTCCGCGCGGGCGGTCGAGTAGTAGAGCGGCATGTCCCACCCCGCGAAGGCTCCCATCCGTGCCCCGAGCGCCGTGTGGCGATCGTGCAGGGAGGTGTGCGCGGAATGGTCTGCCATCCGGGCTGACGCTACCACGCGGGGCCGGCCGGAAGCCGACCCCGGGCTACTTCAGGAAGTCGGGGATCTCCAGCGCGTCGTCCGGGATCTCGAAGCCCTTGCGCTCGGACTGGTCGAGTGCCAGCGGAGCCCGGGCGGTCTCGGCTGCGGCGCGGCGTGCCGGGGCCTTGGAGGCGGGCTCGCGCTCCCGGCGGCCGAACCGCGGCTCGGCCGCCTCGGGCGCGGTGGTCTCGTAGCCCTCGAAGCCGGTGGCGATGACGGTCACGCGAATCGCATCGCCGCTGGTTTCGTCGATGACCGCGCCGAAGATGACGTTGCAGTCGTCGTGCGCGGCCTGGCGGATGATGCCCGCGGCCTCGTCGATCTCGAACAGGCCGAGGTCCGTGCCGCCGGTGATGTTGAGGAGCACGCCGGTGGCGCCCGCGACGGTCGTCTCGAGCAGCGGGGACGAGATGGCGGCCCGCGCGGCCTCGGCGGCGCGGTTCTCGCCGGAGGCGGTGCCGATGCCCATCAGCGACGCGCCGGCGTCCTGCATGATCGTGCGCACGTCGGCGAAGTCGAGGTTGATCAGCCCGGGGACCGTGATCAGGTCGGTGATGCCCTGGACGCCCTGGCGGAGCACGTCGTCGGCCATGCGGAAGGCGTCGATGATCGAGGTGCGCCGCTCGACCACCTCGATGAGCCGCTCGTTCGGGATGACGATCACCGAGTCGACCTGCTTCTGCAGCTCGTCGATGCCGTCCTCCGCGCGGCGGGTGCGCTGCGCGCCCTCGAACGAGAAGGGCCGGGTCACGACCCCGACGGTCAGGGCGCCCTGCTCGCGGGCGATCTGCGCGATCACCGGAGCGGCCCCCGTCCCGGTGCCGCCGCCCTCGCCGGCGGTCACGAACACCATGTCCGCACCGCGTACGGCCTCCTTGAGCTCTTCGCGGCTCTCGTCGGCGGCGTCGCGGCCGACGCGCGGATCGGCGCCGGCGCCGAGCCCCTTGGTGATGGTGCCGCCGATGTGGATCTTCACGTCCGCGTCGCACATCGACAGCGCCTGGGCGTCGGTGTTGACCGCGATGAACTCCACGCCACGCACACCCGCGTCGATCATCCGGTTGACGGCGTTGGTCCCTCCGCCGCCGACACCCACCACCTTGATGACCGCCAAGTAGTTGCTCTGCTCCACCGGACTCCTCCGATCGGCACTGCTCATGCGGTGATTCGGGAAAGCCTCAATCAAAGGTCGAGGCTGGCGAAACACTCCCTGCGCCGTAATTCACCTGGCGTAGGCCCGGGTCCACCAGCCTGGAAGCTAGAGCGCCCGTCCCGACGTGTCAAGCACATCTCATGTGTGAGTTGAGGCTCTGCGCGACCTATCAGGCAAAGTCTCAATGCGTACTCAAGGGTTATTGAGCGGTGGTGCCACTCGCGCCGGCGGCGCTGCCCAAGGCGGGGTTCTCCGGCACGCTCAGGTCGATGTACATCCCGGTCCCCCGCTGTTTGGCGGGGACGGCCTTGAGCATGAGGGCCAGGGCGCGGGCCTTGGCCACCATGCGAACGGGGGCGCCGAGGCGCAACTCGGGCCCGTCCATCAGGTGGGCCGAGACCTGTCCGGCCCGGTCCACGTGCAGGTCGCGCACGGTCGACGCGACGGCGGGCCTCGAGGCGTCGAGGAAGCCGAGCATTGCGGTCTCGTCCTCGGGCAGCGTCCGCCCGGCGGCCGGCGCCTGCGCGCCGAGCCTCACCGTGCCGAGCCGGGTGCCCGCCTCGGCGGGGCCGAGCACCCGCCCCGAGGACGACACCAGGACCGCCGCGCCGCCGAACGACGCGATCGCGACCGGCGTCGCCTCGGACACGACCACCCTCAGGCCGCGCGGCCAGGTGCGACTCACCGAGATCGACTCGACCCACGGGAACCTCCCGGCCGCCGCGCGCATCTCGCCCGTCGCCGGGACGACGATGGTGCCGTCCCCGGCCGCGCTCTCGAGCGCGGCGACCAGCTGGGCGCTGTCGCCGCGCTCGTAGCCGGTCACGTTGACGTCGTGCACCGCCAGCAGGGGTCCGGTCGCCAGCCAGTAGAGCAGCACCAGGCCCGCGGCGATACCGAGGGACCACAGCATCGCGGCGCGGCGTTTGCGGCCGCGGGCGCGGACCACCGAACGGCGCCGGTCGGCGACCGCGGGGTGGGGACGGGCCGGCTGGCCCGGCGCCGGAGCGGAGCCGCTCACGCCTCGGGCACCGGTGCGTGGATGATGCCGAGCGCGGGATCGAGGTACCGCACCTCCGGCGTGAGGTGCGGGCCTCCGGCGGCGAGTACGCGGCGCCTGCCCTCGCCCATCAGCTCGAGGACATCGACGGCCCGGCAGCCCGTGGAGGCCTCGATGAAGTTCGAGTGCACCGGCGAGAACCGGGCGCCGCCGACCGTGAGCCCCTTGCATCCCGCGGTCTCCAGCAGCCTGCCGGCGGAGTCTCCGGGAGGGTTGGTGAAGACGCTCCCGAATGTGCGCACGCCCTGCGGCTGGGTGGCGCGGCGATGGGCGCGGAACTCCGCGAGGCGGGCGGCGATCGCGTCGGCATCCCCGCGGCGCAGGCGGAATCCGGCCGCTGCGACCACCTCGCCGGGGAGCACGGCCGAGCGCCGGTAGCCGAGCGCGAGGTCGTCCCGGTCCACCCGGCGGCGGCCGTCGGGGCCGCAGATGACCGCCCAGCCGAGCACCTGAGCCAACTCGCCCGCGTGGGCGCCGGCGTTCATCGCGACCGCGCCGCCGACGGTCCCCGGGATGCTGGCGCCGAACTCCAGGCCCTCGAGGCCGGTCGCCGCGGCACGCTGGACGGCGCGCGGCAGGGAGGCCCCGCCGCCGCACCAGAGATCCTCGCCGCGCACCGAGATCGCCGTCAGGCGTCCCACCAGTCGCAGCACCAGGCCGCGAAAGCCCTCATCCGAGACCAGCAGGTTGGAGCCGCGCCCCACGACGGCGACGGGGGCGCCCGCCTCACGGGCCCAGGCGAGGGCCGCCACCACGCCGCGGAACGAGGACGCCCGGCAGAGCCAGTCGGCCGTCCCCCCGACCCGGATGCTGGTGAGTGGGGCGAGCGGAGCGTCGCGCTCGAGGTCAGGCAGAGTCGGTGCGCTCGTGATCGTCCCCATCGTCAAGACGTCTTTCCAGGCGAGCCACCAACTCCTGCCCCACGGTGGTGATGTCGCCCGCCCCCATCGTCAGCACGAGGTCTCCCGGGCGGGCCAGGTCGAGCACCGCATCGGTCGCCTCGGCGAGGGTCGGCGCGAAGATCGCCGTGGTCGGCGGCGGCACGCGCGCGGCCACCGAGCGGCCGGTCACCTCCGGGTCGGCGGGCTCCCGCGCGAGGTAGATCTCGGTGACCACGGCCACGTCGGCGGCGCCGAGGGCCTCGGCCAACTCGCGCCCGAGGGCGCGGGTGCGCGACGGCAGGTGCGGCTGGAACACCACGACGACGCGACCCGAGGTCCGCTCGCGCGCGGCCGCGAGGGTCGCGCGGATCTCGGCGGGGTGGTGTGCGTAGTCGTCCACGACCGCGACGCCGGCGGCCGCCCCGCGGGGCTCCATCCGGCGTCCGACACCGGAGAAATCCGCCAGCCGGGAGGCGGCGCGCTCGAGCGACACGCCGCACCAGTCGGCCAGCGCCAGGGCACACGCCGCGTTCTCGGCGTTGTGGGCGCCGGCGACCGCCAGCGGGACGTCAACGCGGCGGCCGTCGGCCAGGACGAGCGTGAAGCCGAGCCGGCCGCCGACCCGCTCCACGCGGCAGAAGGCACCCTCAATGTCGCCGACCAGGCGCACCGCGCATGGCGCGTCCCGGGCGCAGGCCCGGGCGTCGGCGTCGGGACCGACGACCAGCAGGCCGTCGGCCGGCAGGTGCGCGACGAACGCGCGGAACACCTGGCGGACGTCCTCGAGGGTGGCGAAGGTGGCGTGGTGGTCGTGGTCCACGTTGAGCAGGATCGCGGCCTCGGGCGAGAGGTTGAGGAGCGACCGGTCGCTCTCGTCGGCCTCGGCGACGAACCAGGGGCCCGCGCCCCATACCGCCCCGGTCCCGGAGCCGCCGGCGATCGTCGCCCCCACGCAGGCGGACGCGTCGCCGAGGGCGGCGTGCAGCATGGCGCTGGTGGTCGACTTGCCGTGCGCTCCGGCGACCGCCAGCCCGCGCCGCCCCGACATCAGCTCGGCGAGCAGCTCGGAGCGGTGCAGGACCGGCAGGCCGCGGTCCGCGGCCTCGACCAGCTCGGGGTTGTCGGCGGCGATCGCCGTGGAGACCACCAGGGCCGCCGCGCCCGCGGGCAGCGCCTCCGCGCCGTGCCCGGCGCGCGCGTCCACCCCGGCGGCGCGGAGGGCGGCGAGAGTGGGCGACTCGTCGCGGTCGGTGCCCGAGACGCGGTATCCGGCCGACTGGGCGAGCAGGGCCAGCCCGCTCATGCCCGCGCCGCCGATGCCCACCAGGTGTATCGCCCGGGGCCCGCTCACCCGCGGCGTGGCCGGAGGCGCCGGAGGCGGTGCCACCAGCGGCGGCGCCCTCGGGCGATGGCGAGGGCCTCGTCGGCGACCCGGTCGGCGGCGTCGGGGCGCCCCACGGAGCGGGCGGCGTCGGCCATCACCTCCAGGCTGCGGCGATCGGCGAGCAGCGCACCGACCAAGCCGCGCAGGCGCTCGCCGGTGCAGTCGGCGTCGGGCAGCACGATCGCCGCGCCGGCCTCGGCAAGCCACGTGGCGTTGGTGGCCTGGTGGTCGGCCGTGGCGTGCGGATAGGGCACCAGGATCGAGGCACGGCCGATCGCGGCGAGCTCGAACACCGATCCGCCGGAGCGGGAGATCACCAGGTCGGCCGCCGCGATCGCGTCGGGCAGGTTGTCGAGCCAGCCCACCAGGCGGTATCCCGGCCCGGCCGAGTGCTGGGCCAGGAGCCGGGCCGTCTCGTCCAGCTGCCCCGGCCCGGCGACGTGGATCACGTCCACCGGCGCGTCGTCGCCGAAGGCCTCGACGGCTGCGGTGTTGAGCGTGCGGGCCCCCTGGCTGCCGCCCACCACCAGGAGCACGGTTGACTCGGGCGGGATGCCGAAGGCGCGGCGGCCTGCCGTGCGGGTCGCCTGGGTCACGGCGGTCCCCACCGGGCGTCCTGTCACCAGGTACTTCGCGCCCGAGCGCCCGGCCAGGGGATACGCCAGCGTCACGCGGCGCGCGAAGGGAGCGGCGAGCCGGTTGGCCATGCCCAGGTGCGAGTCGGCCTCGGTCAGCAGCACCGGCCGGCGGGTCAGCCAGGCCGCCAGCGCGACCGGGGCCGCGACGTATCCGCCCCCGCCGACGACGACGTCGGCGTGGCGCCGCACCAGCAACGACATCGCGCGCGGTGTCGCCGCCACCGCCAGCACGACGGCCCAGACGTTGCGCAGCGTGAACCTCCGCGCCAGGCCCTTCAGCGCGATCTGGTCTTCGCGGTAGCCGGCCTCCATTACCCTGCCCGAGGCGCCCGTGCCCCGGACCGCGATGAACCCGACCTCAGCTCCCCGCGCGCGCAACGCGTCGGCCACCGCCAGAGCCGGCATCACGTGGCCGCCCGTCCCGCCCGCGGCGATCATCACCTTCACGGGGCGCGACGGCGACGAGGCTGCTGGTGTGGGCATGGGAGCGTCGGCCGATGTTGACAAGGATTCCCGTACAGGCGAGAAGGATGATGAGGCTGCTGCCGCCGAACGAGACGAAGGGCAGCGGGACGCCGGTGACGGGAAGCACGCCCACGACGGCTCCGATGTTGATCGCCGCCTGCATGACCACCAGCGTGGTCAGGCCCGCGGCGAGGACCTGCTGGTGAAGGTCCCGGGCGCTCAACGCGATGCGGTAGCCGGCGATGGCGAACAGAGCAAACCCCACGAGCACCGCCACCACGCCGATGAGCCCCAGCTCCTCCCCCACCGTAGCGAGGATCATATCGGTGTGCGCTTCGGGGAGATAGAAGGCCTTCTGCACCCCGCCGCCGAGACCCACGCCGTGCAGGCCCCCCGTGCCGATGGCCACCTGGGCCTGGACGCTCTGGAATCCGGCCCCGTTGGGGTCGCTCCATGGGTCGAGGAACGCGAACAGGCGCTCGCGCCGGTAGGGCTCGAGGAGGATCGCAAAGCTGGCGAGCACCAACCCGGCCGCGACCACGCCGCCGAGGTGGCGCACGCGGGCGCCGGCGACGATCAGCATCGCGAACGAGACGGCGCAGAAGCTGACCGCGGTGCCCATGTCCGGCTCGACCAGGATCAGGGCCCCCAGCACCCCCGTCACGACGAGGAACGGGACGATGCCCTTCCAGGTGTTGATCGCGGCCGGAGGACGCACCACCGCCTGGGCGATCCAGAGGGCCAGGGCGAGCTTCGCCATCTCCGACGGCTGCAGCTGTCCGAGACCGCCGAGCGAGATCCAGCGGCGCGAGCCGTTGACGGTCATCCCCACCGAGGGGATCAGCACCATCAGGAGCAGGAAGGCCGAGATCCCGAGCGCCCACGGCCCGAGGCGCTTGAGGCCCTCCGGCTTCATGCGGGTGAGGATGATGAACGCACCGAGCCCGACCACGGCGTAGATGCCCTGGCGGATCACCAGCCCGAGGGGGTCTCCGTTGTTGAGCAGGGCGGTGGTGCTGGAGGTGGAGAACACCATCACCAGGCCGAAGCAGACCAGCGCGAGCACGACCCCGGTCAGCAGCCGGTCGGCCCTCACCGGACCCCTGCCCGAACGTGAGGTCGGGCGCGCCGCCCGGGGGGCGGGGCGCGATGCGGATCGGGAGGTTGCCACGGCTCAGTGGTCTTCGCCGGAGACCAGGACCTCCCCTCCCCCGGCCGGCCCCGATCAGGTCCCCGCGACGACCGCCCGGAAGGCCTCGCCGCGCAGCTGGAAGTCGCCGAAGTCGTCGCCGCTCGGGGCACCCGGCGACAGCAGCACCACACCTCCGTCGGGAATCATCCTGCGGGCCCGGCGCACCGCGTCCTCCATGCTGTCGGCCGGCTCGGCCGGCAGGCGGGAGACGCTCTCCGCCACACGCTCCAGGATGGCCGGCCCGTTGCCCGGCAGGCCGATCAGGCCGACCACCGCGCTCCCGCCGGCCAGGTACTCCGCCAGCGCCGTGTAGTCCTGCCGGCGGTCGCGTCCGCCCACCAGCAGCACCGTGGGGCGCGGGGCCAGAGCGCGCGCCGCGGCCACCGAGGCCTCCGGGATGGTGGCGATGCTGTCGTTGACGAACAGCACCCCGTCGTGCTCGCGCACCGGCTCCAGTCGGTGCGCCAGGGGCTGGAAGGTGGCGAGCGCGTCCACCAGGTCGTTGCCCTGGACGCCGACCGCCTCGAGAGCCTCGAGGGCCGCGCACACGTTGTCGAGGTTGTGGTCCCCCGTGAGGTGGATCGTCTCGCGCGGGGCGTAGGGCAGGCCGCGATGCGTGATGCCCAGGTGGGAGGTGTCGAACCCGTCGGGCGAGCGGAACCAGCGTCGGTGGGTGAAGCTCGCGGCCCGCTCCCGGATGCGCGCGTCGGCGTGGTTGAGCACCGAGATCATGTCCTCCCGGTGACCGAAGAGGTTGACCTTGTCGTCCCAGTAGCGCTCCTGGGTGCCGTGCCAGTCGGTGTGCTCGCGGTAGAGGTTGAGCAACACTCCCACGCTGGGCGATGCGTCGAGGTCGGCGGTCTGGAAGCTCGAGAGCTCCACCACCCAGAGGTCGGCGTCGACGCGCAGCGGCGAGGCGAGCACGTCGGCGAGAGGACGGCCGATGTTGCCGGCCAGCTCGACCGACAGCCCGCGCGCGGCGGCCAGGTGGGCGATGAGCGCGCTGGTGGTGCTCTTGCCCTTGGTTCCGGTGACCCCGATCGCGCGCGCACCGGGGTACTCGGCAAACCAGAGGCGCGTGCCCGAGGTGAGTGCGACACCCGCGGCGCGCAGCTCGGCCACCTCGGGCCGGTGGAGGCTCACACCGGGCGAGCGCACCACCACGTCGCAGTCGGCCAGCGCGGCGAGGTCGGCGCGTACGGGGATGCCCTCCCAGTGATCCTCGGCGTCCGGGGACCGGCCTTCGTCGACCAGCACCAGCGGTGTCCCGGGCAGCCGGGCGACGATCGCCCGGGCCACGCTGACGCCCTCGCGCCCAAGGCCCCAGACGCCGACCCGCCGGCCCTCAAGCTCCGAGAAGCGCAACGATGCCCCGGTGATGGCGCGGCGGGATCCCGTGCTCGCCGACGGGGGTGAGCCAGGGCGCGACGGCCTGGGCGTCCGGCCCGCCGATGGCCGGGGCCAGCGCCGCGACCACCGCGGCCCGGGCCCAGCCGGGGCGGGCGGCGAGAGCCCGCAGCGCGGCCCGCGCCTCGTCGGTCTCGCCCACGCACTCGAAGGGCTTCTCGGCGTCGATGCCCAGGATCGCGCGGTAGCCCTCGATCTGGGCCGGGTCGTCGAGCAGATCGCCGCCCATCGCCGCCACCAGCTCTGCGCGCTCCATGAAGGGCGCCAGGGCCAGGAACACGAACCGGCACTTGGGGCAGTCCAGGCACCAGCCGGGGACCGACGGCTGGTGGATGCGGAAGCCCGTGTTGCAGCTCATGAAGGTGGCGTGGTGGTCGGGCAACCCGGCGAAGGCGCGACTGATCGCCAGCTCGGAGTACGGACGCAGCAGCGAGAAGTAGGCGAGGTCGGGCGCCACCTCGCCGCGGACCGCGTCGGCCAGGCCCCGCTCGGCCTCCCAGCCCTTGGAGTACTGGTGGTTGATCGTCCCCCCGAAGGCGGGCCACGCGAAGTTGCCCGAGCTCGCCGAGCGCTCGTTGGACATCACCACGGCGTCGCAGCCCTCCAGCAGCGCACCGATCACGGCCAGGCACGAGACGATCGCGGTGATCGGGACGTGGCCGTTGTAGGCCCCCGCGGCGTTCAGGGCGAACAGCTCCGGGCTGATGTGGCGCTCCACGTGGACCATGCGGACGCCTTCGGCGCGCGCCGCCGCGTCGGCCGACGGCTTCTGCCCCACGGAGAACGCGACCAGGTCCTCATCGGCGCGGCGCAGCGCGGCCAGGCTCACGACCGAGTCCTTGCCGCCGCCGACGGGCACCAGCGAGCGGGCCGCGAGGCCGGCGGGTGGGGGGGCCGGTGCCGATCCCTCCGCCGCGGGGAACACGACGCCCCGGCCGATGCCGGGCAGCCGGTTGTGCCATGCGAACTCGCCGAGGCCCTGGGTGTACAGGCGCCCCAGGAAACGGGCCGTCTCGGGGCTCGGCAGCGGGCCGTCGATCTCGACGCGCGGCGGCACGGCCGCCTTGTAGTAGCTGACCCCGGCCACCAGGTGCAGCAGGCGCGCCGCCCGATCGAGCGCCCCTCGGCGGGCCGCGCCGAGAGGTTCGGCGGGGGACGGGAAGCGGTACGACTCGGTGAAGGCGTGGGCGTCGGCGAGCGAGTAGCGCAGATCCACCGCGCCGGCATCCCAGTCGGCGGACCAGCCGGTGAAGCGGAAGGCGCGCACCGAGCCCGGCACGAAGCGCGATGCGGAGGCCGTGGCCGCCCCGCTCACCCGGAGATGTTCTGGAAGTCGCGGAAGTACAGCGTGAAGCCGACCGCGGCGAAGATCGCGGCGATCAGCCAGAAGCGCACGATGATCTTGGTCTCGCTCCACGCGGCCATCTCGAAATGGTGATGCACCGGCGTCATCAGGAACACCCGTCGATGAAAGCGCTTGAACACCACGACCTGGATGATGACCGACAGGGCCTCGGCCACGAATACGGCCCCGATCACGACCAGCAGGATCTCGGTCTTCGTCATCACGGCCATCGCCGCGATCGCTCCGCCGAGGGCGTACGAGCCGGTGTCCCCCATGAACACCGCCGCCGGGAACGAGTTGAACCACAGGAAGCCCAGGCACGCGCCCACCAGCGTGGCCCCGAAGATCGCCAGGTCGCGCTGGTTGGAGACGAACGCGATGCCGGTGTAGCAGAGCAGCACGGTGGCGCAGATGCCGGCCGCCAGACCGTCGAGCCCGTCGGTCAGGTTGACCGCGTTGGCGGCGCCGGCGACCACCAGGAACACGATGACGAAGAAGGCCACGGCGCCGATCTCGAAGGACTCGTCGATCACGGGCACGTTCAGGGTCGTGGGGAGGCCCACGACGCTCACCGCCACCGAGACCAGCACCCCGGAGATCGCCAGCAACCCCAGCATCCGCCACCGGCCCGACAGGCCCAGCGACCGCTTCTTGACGATCTTCATGAAGTCGTCGAGGAACCCGATCGCCCCGCACGCGAGGGTGGTGAACAGGACGAGCATCGCCTCGGTGCTGCGGCTCGAAAGGATGACGAAGGGGATCGCCGTGGCCACCAGGATCAGCAGGCCGCCCATGGTGGGCGTGCCCTGCTTCTCGTGATGGGCGTCCGGGATCAGCCCCGGCGCGCGCACGAACTGGCCCACCTCGTTGGCCCGCAGCCACGCGATGAAACGGGGGCCGAGGAACATCAGCAGGGTGGCCGCGGAGATCGCGGCGATCAGCACCCGAGGCACTTAGCGCTCGCTGCTCACGGGGCGATGACGGCGCCCAGGCGCTCCAGCCGCATCGAGCGCGACCCCTTGAGCAGCACGACGTCCCCGTCGACGAGCAGGCCGGGCACCTCCTCGAGCGCCGCCTCGACGGTGGCGATGTGGACGGCCTCGAGGCCGTTCGCGCCGGCCACGTACGCGGCCGCGCGATCGCCCACGCCGATCACCAGGTCGATGCCCTCGGCCGCCGCGGCCTCGCCCACCTCGCGGTGGTAGCGCTCCTCCTCGGGCCCGAGCTCCATCATGTCGGCCAGCACCGCGACGCGGCGCCCGGGACGGATCGCGAGGTCGGCCAGCGCCGCGCGCATACCGAGCGGGTTGGCGTTGTAGCAGTCCTCGATCAGCACCCCACCGCCGGGAATCGCCCGCTCCTGACCGCGCAGACCCGAGATCTCGACCTCGATCCGGGCGCCCTCCGGGGGGAGCGCGCCGAGGGCCTCGCAGCACGCCAGCGCGGCCGCGGCATTGCGCAGCTCCCAGGCTTTACTCAGGCTCAGGTCGAGGCTGAGTCCTGGCACCGCCCCGAAGCGGATCACCGTCACCCCGGGGTCGAGCGCGGCGATGTACGGATCCAGCAGCGGCGCGTCGTCGGGCACCACTGCCGTGCCGCCGGGCCGCAGCGCGGCGAGGATCTCGGCCTTCGCCTGCGCGACCGCCTCCACCGTTCCGAGCAGCTCCAGATGCACGGGGCCGATGCTGGTGATGCAGGCCACATCGGGCGGGGCGAGCTCGGCGAGCCGGGCGATCTGACCAAGGCCCCGCATGCCCATCTCGATGACCGCGACCTCGCAGCCCTCGTCCAGATCGAGCAGTGACATGGGCACGCCGACCTCGGTGTTGCGGTTGCCCGGGCTGCCCTGGGCGCTGACCCCGGCGGCGCGCAGCATCGCGACGATCGTGTCCTTGGTGGTGGTCTTGCCGGTCGCGCCGGTCACCCCCACCACCCGCGCGCCGCTGCGCTCGAGGGCCAGGCGCCCGATGGCCTGTAGGGCGGCGACGGGATCCTTGACCACCACCACCGGACGGCGCATCCCCTGCACGTCGCCCTCGATCCACCGCCAGGCCGACTCGCCGACGACCGCGGCGGCGGCGCCGTCGCGCAGGGCGTCGGGCGCGTGCTGGCCGCCGTCGGCGAACTCACCCCGGATACCGACGAACAAGCCGCCCTCGAGAGGCGCGCGCGAATCGACGTAGGCGCCCTCGAACTCGACATCCGGCTTGCCCACCGGGATGCGGGCGCCGGGAACGGACTTCAGCAGGTCGTTGACGGTAAGCCTCATGCCGCCCCGCTCAGCGCGTCGCGCGCGACCTCACGGTCGTCGAACGGCGTCACGACGCCACCGCTCTCCTGCCCCTGCTCGTGCCCCTTGCCCGCGATCACCACGACATCCCCCCGTTGCGCGCGTTCGATGGCCCATCCGATCGCAGCGCGACGGTCGGCCTCCACCACCAGCTCCGAGACTCCTCTCCCCGCCCCGGCGACGATCTCGGCGATGATCGCCTCGGGATCCTCGCTGCGCGGGTTGTCGGAGGTAACCACGGCGACGTCGGCGAGCGCCCGGGCGACGGCGCCCATCTGGGGCCGCTTGCCGCGATCGCGGTCCCCCCCGCACCCGAAGACCGCGACGAGCCGGCCGCCGTCGACGAGCTCGCGCGCCGCGCGCAGCACGTTGTCGAGCGAGTCCGGGGTGTGGGCGTAGTCGACGATCACCGGGAAGGGCTGACCCATGTCCACGGCCTCGAATCGGCCGGGCACGCCGTCCAGCGAGGCGACCCCCGCGGCCAGCGCGTCGTGGGGCAGCTCGAGCAGCTCGGCGACGGCGGTCACGCCGAGCAGGTTGGACAGGTTGAAGCGCCCGCGCAGGCGGGTCGCGATCTCCACCGGCCCGCGGGGCGTCGCGAACGTCCCCGCGATGCCCGTCTCGATGCCGCGCACCGCGACCGGCCGCACCTCGGCGGGCGCCGAGACCGCGTAGCCGAGGGCACCGGTCTCGCGGGCCAGGCGGGCGCCGTAGTCGTCGTCGAGATTGCTCGCCCCGGGTGGGTTCTCGCCCTCGGCCAGCGGCCGCGCGAACAGGGCGCGCTTTGAGGCGTAGTAGTGCTCCTCGTCCGGGTGGTAGTCCATGTGGTCGCGCGTCAGGTTGGTGAAGAGGGCCGCCGCGAAGCGCGTGCCGGCAACCCGGCGCTGCGCGAGCGCGTGCGACGAGACCTCCATCGCGCAGGCCGCGTCGCCGGCATCGCGCATGCGCGCGAACAGCGCCTGGAGCTCGATCGCGTCCGGTGTGGTGTGCTGCACGGGCACGGCCCGGCCGCCGACGCGCGCCTCGATGGTGCCCACCAGCCCGCAGGGACGGCCGGCGGCCTCGAGGACGGCGCGGATCAGGAAGGCGGAGGTGGTCTTGCCGTTGGTGCCGGTCACCCCGACCACGGCGAGCGACTCGGAGGGATGGCCCGCGAGCGCCGCGGCGGCGAGGGCCATCGACAGGCGCGCGTCGTCGGCGACGATCTGCGGCACCGGCAGGTCCAGCGGGCGCTCGACGATCAGCGCGACGGCACCGCGGGCCACCGCCTCGGCGGCGTGGTCGTGGCCGTCGGCGCGGGCGCCGGGCAGCGCACAGAACAGGGAGCCCGGCTGGGCGTCCTGCGCACGATGCACCACGGAGGTGATCGCCGTTTCGCCGGAGGCGGGAGCGCCGGCCAGACGCCCCAGCGGCCCACTCCCGATCAGCTCCTGGAGGGTCATGCGGGCCGGGATCCTAACAGAGGCCTGCGGCACCGGATCAGGGGGCGATTCTCAGGTGCTGCAGGGAAAACTGGGCGATGTTCTCGAACGCCGGAGCGGCCACGTCGCCACCGTAGTAGGAGCCCGTCGTCGGCTCGTCGACCACCACCGCCACGAGCAGCTGGGGATTCTCGGCGGGGGCGTACCCCACGAAGGAGGCGTCGTACCGCGTGTCGCTGTACTCCCCGGTGGTCGGGTCGATCTTCTGGGCGGTGCCGGTCTTGCCGGCCACGCGGTACCCGCTGATCTTCGCGGCGGTGCCGGTGCCGTTGTCGGACACCACCTTGCGCAGCATCCGATCGACCTTGGAGGCCGTCGCCTCGCTCATGATGCGGCGGCCGGCCGCGTGCTCGACCGGCAGGCCGTCCACCGACTCGACGACGTGAGGCGTCACCAGGTGGCCTCCGTTGGCGATCGCGGCATAGGCGCGGGTGAGCTGCGTGAGCGTCACGCCCACGCCCTGCCCGATGGGGATGTTGAGGATCGACGTGCCCGACCATTTCGTCGCCGGAAGCACGAGTCCCTTGACCTCGCCGGGGTAGTCGATGCCCGTCGGCGAGCCGAAGCCGAAGCGCGTGATCCACGCCTGGAGGCGCGCCTGCGTCAGCCTGCGCGCGATCATCACGGTCCCGACGTTGCTCGACTGCTCCAGGATCTTGGACGCCGTGTAGGTCACCGGCCCGCGCTCGTGCGAGTCGTGCAGCGTTCGGTCGTAGAGCTTGTACTCGACGGGCAGGTTGAGACGGGTGGACGGCGTCACCTTGCCGTCCTCGAGCGCGCCGGCCATGGTCACGATCTTGAACGTCGAGCCGGGCTCGAACGTGTCCGTGACCGGGCGGTTGCTCAGCAGGTCCTGGTTGATCGATTGGCGCTTGTTCGGGTTGAAGCGCGGCACCGTGGCCATGGCGAGCACCGATCCGTCGCGCGGGTCCATCACGATGGCCATCGCGCTCTTGGCCGTGAACTTCTCGCGCGTCTGCGCCAGCACCGACTCGACCTGGGTCTGGATCGCGGGGTCGATCGTCAGCTGGACATCGACTCCCGGCGTCGGCTCCTTGTCGGCCAGCACCTGGATCGGCCGGCCGAACACGTCGCGCACCTCCACCCTGCGTCCCGGAGTCCCGGTGAGGGCCTTGTCCTCCTCCAACTCGATGCCGGTGAGGCCCTGGTGGGTGTCGCCGGTCAACCCGATCAGCTGGGACGCCATGAGCGAGCCGGGCAGGAAGCGCTGGTACGTGTCCGAGAAGTAGATGCCGGGGATGGACAGCTTGCGGGCGCGATCGGCGTCGGCGGGCGCGACGTCGCGCGCGAGCACGGCGTAGAGGCCCGGCGTGGAGAGCGTGTTGGCCAGCACGTTGGGATCGCGCTTGATGATCGGCGCGAGGCGCGCCGCGACGCCGCGCGGGTCGGTGATCAGGTTGGGCGACGCGGTCACGTCAACGGCAAGGCGGTCGGTCGCGAGATCCGATCCGTCGCTGGCGAGGATCGAGCCGCGCTGGGCGAGCACCTGGGTCTCGACCCGGTTCTGACTCACCGCCCGCGCCGACAGCGCACCCGCCTCGACGGTGCCGAGGAAGGCCGCGCGCAGACCGAGCAGCCCCAGCATCACCACCGCGACCGCGACGAGCGCGCGGATGCGCCCGGATCGCTCGCGGCGCGTCACCTTGCGTGGCGCCCGCGGTCTCCGCGGGGCGGGACGGCGAGGCGGAGGGCGGCGCGGGCGGCGATCCTGCGGGGGCATCTCTACGGGGAGGCCGCCGGGTCGAGATAGGTCAGGCCGTCACTCGCCGGGGCCACCATGCCGAGCTGGTCCTGCGCGCGCCGCCGCACCGAGGCGTCCTCGCGCTCCAGCCGGCTCTTCAGCACCGCCGTCTCGGCCTCGACGCTGCGCGCGCGCTCGATCACCTGGCCGGTGCGGTTGGTCAGCGACAGCTTGGCGACGTTGACCAGCACGATGCCGCCGAGGATCAGCGCGATCAGGGGGATCACCACGTACGCCATCCGGATGCGCGGCTCGCGGCGCGGAACCGGGCGGGGCCGGGTGCGCGTCCGCGGCCGGGTGCCCGGAGCGACGGATGGGCGCGAGGTGGGCGCCGCGCGGGTGCTCACGCCTCCACCTTGCGCACGCCGCGCAGCAGCGCCGAGCGGGCGCGCGGGTTGCGGTCGAGCTCGGCCTGCTTGGGCCGCTGGGCCTTGGCGGCCAGCAGCGCGCCCTCGGCGGTGCGGCCGCAGCCGCAGACCGGCATCTCGGGCGGGCAGATGCATCCCTGGCTGCGGGCCCGCATGAAGCGCTTGACCATGCGGTCCTCGAGGGAGTGGAACGAGATCACGGCCAGGCGCCCGTTGGGAGCCAGCAGCGCGAACGCCGCCGCGAGGCCGCGCTCGAGGTTGCCGAGCTCGTCGTTGACCGCGATGCGCAGGGCCTGGAAGACCCGCTTGGCCGGGTGCCCGCCGGCGAAGAGGGCCGGGGTCGGAACCGCCGAGCGCACCACGTCCACCAGGTCGGCGGTCGTGGTGATCGGCGCCTGGGCCCGGCGACGGACGATGGCGCGCGCGATCTGCCGCGCGTACCGCTCCTCGCCGTACGTGAACATGATGTCGGCCAGTTCCTTCTCGGAGGCCGTGGCCACCAGGTCGGCGGCCGAGCCCGGCTGCGAGGGGTCCATCCGCATGTCGAGAGGGGCCTGGCGGGAGTACGAGAAGCCGCGCTCGGTCTGATCGACCTGCATGGACGAGATGCCGAGGTCCATCAGCACGATGTCGGCGCGCAGCCCCTGGTCAACCAGGCGCGGCAGGGCCTCGGCGAAGTTGGCGCGGATGAAACGCGTCTCGCAGACGACGTCGTCGGCCAGGTCCGTGAACCAGGAGCCGGCCTCGGGGTCCTGGTCGATCGCGACGTAGCGGCCCGACTCTCCGAGGGCGGGGGCCAGGCGGCGGGCGTGACCACCGGCGCCGAAGGTGCAGTCGACGATCGTCTCGCCGGGGGCCGGGGCCACGAGGCGCACGACCTCATCGGCCAGCACGGGCTCGTGCCCGCGCGCCGGTCTACGCGACTCGATCGGCAAGGCGCTTGGCATGAGTGGACACCCCCTCTCGGCGCAGCTTGGCGAAGCGCTCGGCGAGGCGCTCGGGGTCCCAGGCCTCCAGGTACTCCCCCACGCCCACCAGCTTGACCTTGCCGTCGCCGATGCCGGCGTGCTCGCGGACCTCCGCCCCGAGGGGGATGCGGCCCTGGCGGTCGAGGTCGAAGTGCTGCGCGCTGCCGATCAGGAAACGGCTCATGTCGCGGGCGTCGTCGTCGAAGAGGCTCATCGTTCCGAAGTTCCTCTCCACGAGAGGGCCCCACTCGAGGGTGGGCACGACGATCAGGCAGTCGTCGATCCACCAGCCGACGGTCGCGCCGGCGGCGAAGGGCTCGCGGAGCCGTGCCGGAATAGCCAACCGGAACCGGTTGTCCAGGCTGCACTCATACGTCCCGCTGAGCAGCCGCCGTTGCATGGGCCCCACGCTACCCCACGGAGCCCCACATAACAATCCAATTTCCCCCCACGCCGAGGGGGTTCTCCCCCAGGTGGCCCCGTCGCAACGACGGGCAGCACATGTCGTGCCTGCACACGACGTTGCATGGCGCCCCTGCACGATCCGTTACCGAACACTTGTTCGCGTCCGCGAGACGAACTACAGTTCTCCCCGATGCACGCCACCGCCCGCCAGACGCAGCCCCTCGCTCGGCACGCCCCGGCGTCGCGGCCGCACCTGCGGGCCGTGCCCACGCCGCGCCGCCGGCGGGTGCCGGCCGCGGCCACCGTGGCGCTCTACGCGATCGGCTTGGTCGCGGGCTTCCTGCTCGCCGCCATCGCCTCCGCGCCGGGTGGCGCGGCCATCGTGACGACGCAACTGCTGCTGGCCCTCGCCGCGGCCACGGTGTGTGGTCTCGCCCTGATGCGGGCGCGCGCGGTCGCGCGGCGCCGGTCGGGCCGCCGCATCCGCCTGACCTCTCTGTAACAGGCCGCGGCGGCCGGGTTCGGCCGGGATAGACTTCCGCGAATCGTGCCCTCGCCTCTGTGAGCATCGATGCCGCCGAGAGCAGCGTCGCAACCGCGCCCATCGCCGCCATCGACGTCGGTTCCAACACGACGCGACTCCTGGTCGCGCGCGCCCAGGGGGGCCGTGTCTCCGCCCTCGCGAGCGGCACAGCGATGACCGCGCTCGCGGCGGGCCTGCATCAGGGGGGCGTCATCGCGGCCGACAAGCTGGACCTGATGGAGGTCGCCGTCCGGCGGATGGCGGACGAGGCCCGCGCCCTGGGCGCTCGGCGCCTCGTGGTGGCGTGCACCGCGCCGGGGCGCATGGCGAGCAATGCCGATGAACTGGCCGAGCGCCTCGAGGCCGCGGCCGGCGTCGCGCCCCGCTTCCTGACCGGCGCCGAGGAGGCCGAGCTGTCCTTCCGCGGCCTCCAGGCCGCCGGGATGCCGGACCCCCTGGTCGCGGTCGATCCGGGCGGCGGCAGCATGGAGGTCATGGTCGGCCGCGACGGGCGCCTCGCGTGGGCCACCTCCTTCCCGATCGGCGTGCGGACCCTCACCGAGCGTTTCGTGGTCGGCGACCCGCCCTCGATCGACGCGCTGGAGCCGATCGTCGCCCACGTGCGGCGCCTGATCGAGGCGGTGCCGCTGCCGGTCTCCGTCGGCGAGGCGGTGGCCACCGGCGGATCCGCCTCGGCCCTCGCCGAGCTGTCGGGAAGCCCGCGGCTCGATCGGGACGCCCTGATCCGGGCGGTCGATCGGCTCGTCGCCCTGCCGGCCGAGGACCTCGGCCATGAGACCGGGCTCGATGCGGCGCGCGTGCGCCTCAGCCTGGCCGGAGCCGCGGTGCTTGAGGCCGTGCGCCGCGCCTTCGACGTGGAGGCCCTCGTCGTGAGCACGGCCGGGCTGCGCGAGGGCCTCGTGCTGGAGGCCGCCGGGTGAGCGCCACGGGCTACCTCGAGAACTGGGGCCTCGCCGAGGGCCCGTTCCGCCTCGAGCCCGACCCGCGGTTCGCCTTCGAGCGCACCGACCACCGCGAGGGGCTCGCGCGGATCCTGTTCGGCATAACGCAGCTCGGCGGCCTGGTGGTGATCACGGGCGAGATCGGCTCGGGCAAGACCCTGCTCTCGCAGACGCTCCGCCAGACCCTCGACGGCGAGGGGTTCCGCGTCGCCGAGGTGCCCAACCCGCCGCGCACTCCGGCCGCGCTGCTGGCCGCCGCCCTGCCCGCGATGGGCGGTCCCAGGGCCGGTGGCTCCACCGCCCGCCTGTCGGGCCTGGTCCGCGCCCGCCTGGCCGAGGCCGAGGCCGAGGGCAGCCGCGTGGTGCTCGCCATCGACGAGGCCCAGCGCCTCGACCCGCGGGCGCTCGAGGAGGTTCGCCTGCTCACCAACCCCGGAGCCGAGGGCCCGGGCGCGCCGATCGTGCTGCTGGGCCAGCCCGAGCTGACCACGCACATCGAGCGCCTGCGCCAGGTGGCCCAGCGCGTGGTGGTGCGGTACCACCTCGGCAACATGACCGCCGACGAGGTCGATGCCTACGCGCTGCACCGCACCCGCGTGGCGGGCGCGGGGCGGCGGATCATCTCCAAGAAGGCGTCGCGCGCGGTGTTCGAGGAGACCGAGGGCGTGCCGCGCCTGGTCAACCTGCTGCTGGCCAACGCCCTCTTCGTGGCGGGCAGCAACGGCGACGACCAGGTGGGCGAGGGCATCATCCGCGACCTGGCCGAGGATCACCGGATGACCCTCGAGGCCTCGTTGCCCGACGCGGAGGAGGCGACATGAGGCGGGTCAGCTACCAGGCGGCGCTCGGCGCCGGCGCCGGCAACGAGGCGGCCGGCGTGTATGTGCGGCTCGGCGAGGAGGCGATCGTCACCCGGCGCAAGACCGCCCGGCACGAGGTCCGCTTCGATGTCTCGAAGGCCCAGCGCGCCTGGCTCAAGGAGACCGTCACCCTGTCGGGCGACCCCGTCGACCAGGGCGCCATCCTGCGCGCGCTGGTCGACCTCGGCATGGAGCTCGAGATCGACTGGCCGACCATCTCCAAGGGCAAGGCGCTGCGCCAGGCCGTGCGCGAGTCGGCGATGGTGCGGCGCCGGATCGTCGAGTAGCGGAGAGTGGCGCGCGCCTGGGACGTTCCCGGACTGACCGCGGGATCGCGATTCCGCGACGCGGCAGGCCGGGTGATCCTGACGCGCTGGCGCGAGATGATGAGCTACCGCGACGGCACGCTCGCGGGCGAGGACATCGAGGAGCTGCATGCGATGCGCGTCTCGTCGCGGCGTCTGCGCGCCGCGATGGACGCGTTCGAGGGAGCGTTCCCGCCCAAGTCGTTCCGGCCCCTGCTCACGCAGGTGAAGGAGATCACCGACGTGCTCGGCGACGCCCGCGACCTCGATGTCGCCGTCGAGCGGCTGATGGACGTCCTGCCCACCCTGCGCGCCGACGAGCGGCCCGGCATCGAGGGCCTCATCGCCCGCTACCGCGACGACCGCTCCGCCGAGGACCCCAAGATCGCCGCGCTCATGCGGCGCGTCGAGACGGACGGGTTCGAGGAGCACCTGGCCGGCTACATCGCCAAGCACACCGGCGTCAAGCTCTCCAAGCTCAAACCCCGGCCGCCGGAGGCCTGAGGGTGGCCAAGCCGCGCCGCGTCACGGGCCTCGATCCCGACGACCGCCTCCTCCCCAACGCCCGCAAGGTGCTCGCCGTGCGCATCGACGAGGTCTACGCGTACGACCGCGCGGTCCGCGATCCGGCCAACATCACCGATCTGCACGACATGCGCATCGCCTGCAAGCGCCTGCGCTACGTGCTCGAGATCTTCGCCATCGCCTTCACGTCCGACCTCGAGCCCCAGATCGATCAGATCAAGGAGCTTCAGGACCTGCTCGGCGACATCCACGACTGCGACGTGCAGGTGCCGATGCTCGAGGAGCACCTCGCCTGGCTCGCCTCCCGGGAATCCGGCGCCGCCCGGAGGCTGGTGAGCGAGACGGCCGCGAGCCTCACCGCGGCCGGGGCCTCGGAGGAGGACTTCCGTGCCTTCCAGCACCGCCTCGAGGTGGGCCGGCGCGGCAGCGAGCGCCTGGGGGTCCACGCCCTGATCGGGCGGCGCCGCCGCGAGCGCGGCGAGCTCTATGCGACCTTCATCGCGCAGTGGCGCCGGATGGGCGACGAGGGTTTTCGCGACACCCTCGAGTCGGCGCTGGGGATCGGCCACGGTGCCTGAGCGCCTTGCCCTGTTCGGGGACGTCCACGGCAACGAGCGCGCCCTGCGCGCCGTGCTCGCCGCCATCGACGCCGCCGGCATCGAGGAGGGCGCCTGCACGGGCGACCTGGTGATGCGCGGCGACGCACCGGAGGCGTGCATCGACGAGATCCGCGCGCGCGGCTGGCCCTGCGTGATGGGCAACACCGACCTCAAGGTCTCCGGGCGCCCGGACCCCGACCCGGACCACCCCAAAGCCGACTCGGTCGGCTCGCGCGCATGGACGCTCAACCAGCTCAGCCCCAAGAGCCTCGCCTACCTCGCCGACCTGCCGATGGTGGTGCGGCTCACGTTGAAGTCGTTCACGGTGGTCCTCATGCACGGCGGCATGGAGGACCCGCGCGAAGCGGTGGACGCGCACACCGGCGCGCGCGACCTCGCCCGTCTGGTGGCCAAGCTCGGCACGCCCGACTGCATCGTCAACGGCCACACCCACGCGCCACTGGTGCGCAGCGCAGGCGGCTGTCTGTTCGTCAACCCCGGCAGCGTGGGCGAGGCCCACGACGGCGACCGCCGCCCGCGCTGGGCCTGGATCGAGGCCCGCCGCTCCGGCGTCACCGCGCATCTCGAGCGCGTGCCCGAGAAGCTCGCCCTGCCGCGCAAGCACTAACCCTTGCGGGAACGGGCGTCGATCTCCGCGATCCGGGTGGCGACGATCTTGGCGACGACCTCGTCGGGCAGTGGAGCCTCGACGGTGAAGCGGATCGTCCCGCCCCTGCCCGAGGTGTCGAAGGGCTCAAGCTCGTCCTTCAACTGCGCCAGGACCCCCCTGCTGTAGGGAAACAGGCTGCAGTGGTGGGAGAATGCCGCGTACCCCACAAGCGCCCTGCCCCTGTAGGTGAACGTGGGCATCTGGTAGCTGATCGTCTCGACCGCGTCGGGCACCAGAACCCGGATCGTCTCGCGCAGCGCCTGGAGCGCGGCCCGTGGTTGGGCGGGGACTCCGACGAGGTACTCGTCGACGCTGGGCGGTGTGGTCATGTCCTCTCTCCTTCCGCGAATGCGGCGGTGCGCCTTCTCGCATCTCAGACCCCCCGGGCCGGCGGGACTGATCGGCCGGTGTCACCAGCCGACGGCCCAGACCGGAACGATCACGATCGGGCGGGGCTTCGGGGACGCACGCCGGCGATGGGGCCGAACCGCCCGCGACACGGGAGCCGCCCGCACCCGGGGCACCGGTACCGGCGCCACCAGCGCGCGGATGTGCGCCACCGGGTCCACCGGCGGGTGCCGCTGAGGGCGATGCTCGCGCACGGACACCAGTGCCAGCAGCAACACTCCCACCGCCGTCACGGCGCCCACGTATTCGACCACGGCGGACCCTCGCCACCGGGCGGCCCCCGTCATCCGATCACCGCGCCGACCTGCCGCGAGAGCTGGATCAGCAGCACCCCCAGCACCAGGATCAACACCGCCGGGACCATGACCATCGCGACCACCAGCTGGATCTTGGGCGCCGCTGTCGCGGCGCGCTCGCGCGCGGCCTGCCGGCGACCGGCGCGGAGCGCCTCGGCCTGTCCTTGCAGGGCTCTGGAGAGCGGGGCTCCCAGCTCCTCCGCCTGCAACAGCGCCCCGACCGTCCGCGCCAGCTCGGGGACACCGACGCGATCCACCAACTGGCGGTAGGCCGCGCTCCTCGGCGTGCCGAGTGAGAGGTCGTGCAGCACCTGGGCGACCTCCGTGCCGAGGGTACCGCCCAGCCGCTCGGCGGCCAGGCCGAGGGCCGGATCGAGGGCCATCCCGGCCTCGACGCAGATGCCCAGCAAGTCCAGGAGGTCCGGCAGCTCACGCACGATCGCGCGGCGGCGCGCCCGCTGACGGGACATGATCCAGCGCCCGGGCGCACACGCCGCCCCACCCGCCAGCACGGGCGCGAGGATCGCAACCGCCGGCGCCCCGATCGCGAGAGGCAGCGCCAGGGTTGCCGCGAGCAGGGCGCAGCCCGCCCGGGCCCGCGCGAGCGTCGCCGGCGTCAGCCGCTGCCCCACCCCGGCCCGGGAGATCTCGGCGGGATCACCCGCCCGGGTCAGCGTCCCCGCGAGGAGCGCCGGACAGGGCACCCGAGCGGCCGCCGTCAACCAGCCGGGAGGCCCCGGTGGCGCCGGGACCGCGGGTGCGGGTCGCGCCTCGCGGCGCCGCTCGCGCAGTCCGAAGGTCGCACAGACCATCGCGAGCGCCCACATCGCCACCGGGCTCGTGAGCACGTTCACGACTCCACGCGTCCGATGCGGCGGATGCCGAGCACCCCGAGCGCGTAGAGGCCCGCGGACACCGTCAGCAACATCGGGCCGATCCCCTGCCCGAGGGTCTCACCGAGGGTTCCGGGGGCGGCGATCTCCGTCATCATCGCGCCGCCGAGAGGCAGGGAGGCCACGAGCCACGCCGTCATCCGCGCCTGCGCCGTCGCGCCGCGCAGCTCGCGGGCCAACTGCGCCCGCTCCTCCAGGCGCCCGGACAGCGCCGCGAGCGCACGGGCAAGGTTGCCCCCGGCCCGTCGCTGCACCAGGATCGCCGTGACCATGATGCGCAGGTCGTGCGCCGGGACGCGCTCGGCGAGGCCCTCGAGAGCGGCCTCGAGGCGGGTGCCGAGCTCGAGTTCGGCGACCGCGCGCGCGAACTCCGCGCGCGCCGGCTCGGGCGCGTCGCGGGCCGCGCGCGTCAGAGCCTGGCGCAACGACAGGCCGGCGGCCAGCGCCGCGGCGATCTGCTGGGCGATCCCGGGCAACTGCACCTCGACGCGTGCGAGGTGGCGGGCATCGGCGGAGCGCACCAGCGCCACCGCGCCCAATACGACGAGCCCCGCGGCCACAGGCGCGGCGATCGGGAGCCGGAGGACGAGATAGGCGAGCACCGCGGCCGCGGTGCTCGCGGCGGCGACCAGCGCGACGAAGAGGTCCGGCCCCGCCGGGATGCCACCGCGCGCCAGCCGGGCGCCCAACCGATGACCCGACGGCCGTGCGGAGAGAGGACCGCGCCTCGTCGAGCGGGGACTCGGCGGCCCTGCCCGCACCTCACCGGCGATGCGGCCGACCCCGATCACCGCAAGCGCGGCGGACGCCGCGGCGGCGGACGCGGCCATCCCGGCGCTCACTCCGGAGCCTCCACTCCGGAGCCGTCGGTCAGGGCACGCATCCATGCGTCGGCTCCCCGGCTCCACTCGAATGTCGGCCGGCCGCCCGGCCGGGGCCGCCATTTGACGAGCGTCTCGATCACGGGCCCGTCGGCCGACGCTTCGACCGAGGCGATCTCGACGACACGCCGCACGCCGTCGGGGTGCCGTGCCTGATGCACGACCACGTCCAGCGCACTCGCCACCTGATCTGCCACCGCGCGGTACGGCAGGTCCAGATCGCCCATCAGCGCGAGCGTCTGGACGCGACGGATCGCGTCGCCGGGTGACGAGGCGTGCAACGTCGACAACGACCCCTCGTGCCCTGTGGTCATCGCCGTGAGCATGTCCAGCGCCTCTCCGCCGCGGACTTCCCCGACCACGATCCGGTCGGGCCGCATCCGCAGCGCGTTGCGCACGAGGGCGCGGATCGGCACGGCACCGGCACCCTCCAGCGACGGAGATCGGCTCTCCAGACGAACGACGTGTGGCAGCGGGATGCGGAGTTCCGCCGCGTCCTCGATCGTCACCAGCCGCTCCGTCGCCGGCACGAACGCCGCCAGCGCGGCGAGCGTGGTGGTCTTGCCGCTCCCGGTGCCGCCCGTGACCAGCAGGTTGCGCCGGACGCGAACGGCCCGTCGGAGCAGCTCGAGCATCGACGCGTCGATCGTCCCCAGGCGTACGAGGTCCTCGCCCGTGAGGGCCTTCGCGGCGAAACGCCGGATCGTCAACGCCGGCCCATCCAGGGCCAGCGGCGGGATGACGACGTTCACCCGCGACCCATCGGGGAGCCGGGCGTCGACCATGGGGCTCGCCTCGTCCACCCGGCGGCCGAGCGGCGCCAGGATCCGGTCGATCACGTGCAGCAGATGGGCGTCGTCCTGAAAACGCGCCGGCGACGGGGAGATCCGCCCGGCCCGCTCGACGAAGATCGACGACGGACCGCAGACCATCACCTCCGTGATCTCCGAGTCGCGCAGCAGACACTCGAGGGGCCCGAGGCCCAGCGCCTCGTCGATAACCGCCTCAACGAGCGCGTCGCGAGACGCGGAGGTGAGGATTCGCCGCTCCTCGTCGAGCATGTCGTCGAGGACGCCCGCGAGGTCGTCACGATCCATGCCGGGACCCGCCACTCGCGGATCACGGGCCGCGCGGGCCCTCAGGTGCTCGACCAGCGCCGGATCCACGCGCGCGGCGTCGGTCATGCGACCACGCGCGTGAGTTCGACGATGGCATCGGCCAGGCGGGCACGGCGCCCGTGGGGCCAGCGGCCGGAGCTGAGCTGGGCTCCCTGGCGCTCGTCCCAGGGCAGGTCGGCCAGAACCGGCAGGCCCACCGCCCGACCGAACGCCCGGGCACCGATCTCCTCGCCGCCCGGGCCGTGATTGATCACCAGTCCACACCGCGAGCCGGCGCCCGACGCAGCCAGCGACCCGAGCAGCATTCGCGCCCGGCGCGCGCCGGACAGCGTGGGGGGACTCGCGAGCAGAACGCTCACGCCGGGCCTGGCGCTGAGACCCGCGGCGAGCGCCCATCCTGGCCCGGCGTCCACGACGACGCGCGCCGCGACGTCGTTCTCCGCCGCTGCATCGAGTAGCCGCCCGACCTCGATCGTCGACCACACCTGCGTCGTCGAGGCCTCACCCGCGAGAACGACCCGCACGCCGGATGGGTGGGCGTGGACGACGTGGCGCAGATGCCCTGAATCGAGCTCGTCCGCCACCGCGGCGAGGTCATCGAGGGTGCGCTCGGCCGGTAGGTCCCAGGCCCCGCTCCGATCGCCGCGCTCGAGATCGAGCTCCAAGAGCCACACGCGCGTGTCATCCCGCGCCCAGGCCAACGCCAGCGCGCCGGCGATCATGCTCGCCCCGCACCCACCGCACGCTCCGACGACAACGATCGCGGCGCTCTCGCGCGGCGCTGCCACCTCCGCCCGGCGGCTCACGGCGCCTGGGCCTCGGTGAGGGGCGCCGGGCCGACCTCGTCCCGGGGACGAACCAGCAGACGCACCTCACGGGCGAAGTTGAGCGCGGCGGTGATCCGAAGGGCCTGCCCCGAGGACACACGGAGCAGCGCCTCACCTCCGGCGACCGCCTGACCGTCCACGGAGGCTGGTTCAGCCACCGCGAGCACCTCGGCGTCGCTCACCACCATGGCGGTACGACCGGCCGGGCCCTCGCCGGTCGAGGCGACCACATCGACGCGCGTACCCGTGGTGAGGCCCGCGGCGAGCCCGCCCGCCGCGGACAGCGGGACCGCGACCGCGCGCTCCCCCACCGCCAGCGGCTCGGGCCCGACACCCGGCGCACCGCCGAGGACCGCCTGGGTGATCGGCTCTCCTGCAGCCACGGGAACGGCGATCCGTCGACCGATCGCCTCCGAGGGATCGTGGATCGTGCCCGCAAGAGACACCGACGCCGGTACGGGTGTGACCGACAGGGCCGTCGTCACCGACTCGGTGTCGATGACCAGGCCCGGCGCGAGCGTCTGCGCCGCGATCACCACGCGGCCCGCGTCCGGGGGCTGGGCGACGGCGCGCAGTGTGAGACCGGCCGCGAGCAGGCCGGCGACCAGAGCGAGCGCCATCCACGTCGCGCCCCGGCGACTGGAGGCGCTGATCCGCGGCCGTCTCACGCCGCCGCCCCGGGGACGGGCACGCCGCAGCGTCCGCACGGGCAGCCCATCAGGCCACCCCCGGCACAGCGGCCGCACGGACGCCAGGAGCGCGTCGCCCAGCGCGCGAGCACGCCGGGACGCAGGGCGGGCGCCGGGCGCCCCGATGCTGCGGCGCCGACCAGCACCTCCAGGCGGTGGTGCCGGTCGTCGCCATCGAAGTCCGGATGCGAGGCGACGGCGATGGCCCATTCAGCGGCGGACTCGGAGTCCGGCAGGCGGATCACCGGTGTGCCCATGACCCTGCCGAGCGCCGGGAGGGATGCGGCATCCGGGTCGGCCGCGGCCGCTCGCGCCATCACGATGGCGTCGCGCCCGGCCGCCGAGAGGATCGTGACGACGACGTCGGCGTCGAGTGGTTGCCAATGGCCCCGCCTCCGAGGCCGCGGCACGATGACCAGGTCCACGGACGCGGCGCCGACCGCCGACGACGCGATCCTCTCCTCGACGAGGATCGCGCTCATGCGGCCAGTGGGCCGCCGGGCGGCACGACCGTCAGCGGCAGCGAGAGGCGAAAGCACGCCCCGTCGCCCATGGGATCGAGTGTGAGAGCCCCACCGCACGACTCGGCGATCTCCCGCGCGATCGCCAGGCCGAGGCCGCTCCCGGCCCCCACGGCCTGGGAACCGCGCTCGCCGCGCCCGAAGATCCGAGGGCGATCCGCCATGGGGATGCCGGCGCCATCGTCGCGAACCCGCACCGAGGCCATTCCCGCGCGCCGCGACACGCCCATCACGATCGTCCCGTTCGAAGACGCGTGGCGGACGGCGTTCTGCAGCAGGTTGTCGAGCACCCGCTCGATCAGTCCCCGCTCGCCGTCCACCCACGAGGGCCGTCCGGCCCGCCGCACAACGATCCGGACACCGCGGACCGCCGCGAGCGGCGCAAACCGCTCGGCCGCTACGCTCGCGGCGTCGGCGAGATCCGTGGTCGCGACCCGCCCACCCGGTGGAACGGTGGCGCGCGACAGGGAACGCAATCCCTCCGCGAGACGGACCGTTTCCGCGTCCAACATCTCGAGCAGCCGCGGGCGCTCGAATCGCGGATCGTCACGGACGAGGATCGCGCAGAGGCCGCGGATGATGGTCAGCGGGGCGTGCAGATCGTGGACGATCCCCTGGGCGGCCGAGGGTGTAGACGCCCTCGCCGTGTCGACGTCCAGCACGTCACGCCTCCTCGGGGAGCAGGCGGTAACCGATCCCCCAGACGTTCACGACGAGACCCTCTCCCCCGCCCTGCGCGGCGAGCTTGCGCCGCAGACGACTGGCGTGGCTGTCGACCGTCCGCGTGCGGGCCGCGGCGCGATACCCCCAGACGTCCCGGAGCAGCTCGGCCTTCGTGAAGACCCGCGACGGGTCCTTCACGAGAGCGGTGAGGAGCGCAAACTCCTTCGCAGAGAGGTCCAGCGCCCGCCCGCCGATCGTGGCCCGTCGCGAATGGCGATCCACCGTGATCGTCCCCACGCGGATCTCCTCGCTCACCGTCGCCCCGCGGGATCGGCGTATGAGCGACGAGAGGCGGGCCAGCACCTCGGGATAGTGGAACGGCTTGGCGACGTAGTCGTCGGCGCCGCGGTCGATGCCCCGCACAGCGGCGAGCGGACTGGCCTCCCCGGAGATGAGGAGGATCGGCATGCCGCAATCCCACGGATCGTCGGGCCCTCCCTCGCGGATGCGCGTGACGAGCTCGAGCCCGCTCATCCCCGGGAGGCCGACGTCCACGACGGCGACGTCCGGCCGGGACGAGCCGAGCATCTCCACGGCCTCTTCGGCGGAGGTGGTCGACACCGGCACGAACCGGTCGGCGATCAGGTTCTCGGCGAGGAATATCCGCGTGGGAGCGTCATCCTCGACCAGCAGGACGGAGGGCACGACCTTCCCGAGCCCCAATGACATGACGACCTCCAAGCCATGCGCCCGGCAGCCCCGATGGCTTCCCGATCCGCATGTGCACGAGGCCGCCTGCGTGCCGTAGTCGCCCCCCGCGGCGTCACACGATGTCCGCAATGAGCGGATTTTTCTGCGCGATCAACACCGGATCAACACGTCGTCGCACCCCAGGGCTCCCATCACGCCCGCCCGGCACTCCACGACCGCGTGGGCGCCGCGCACACTCGCGGCCCGCCACGGCGGCAGGGGATCGACGACCCGGAGAACCCTCCCGTGCCGGTCGACGAAGGCGCACCCGATCGGTGCCCGCAGCGCGAGGCTGTGAACGCTGGAGCAGGACTCCAGCCAGAGGGCCTCCGCGGCCGTCAGATCCGGCGTCGCGAGCAGCCCCACCAGGCGCGCGAGGAGCGAGGAGGCGGTATGACAACGGCGGGCGAGGACGATCCCCTCCGCGGTGACGAGCGCGACGGGCGGATCGGTGAGGCGATCGACGCGCAGCCGGGACATGCGCTCATCGTGACCGCCGACGACGCACCGCAGACGCGCGGAGTGTGGGCCTACGCGGTCAACGCCGTGGCGAGCGCCGACCAACTGCGCCGCGGGATGCCGGGCTCGCCCAGGGCCTGCACGGCGACGTGGTCGGCCCCGGCCTCGAGGTGGGCGCGCACGGCGGTCGCGACCAGATCCGCGCTCCCGTGCGGGATCACCGCGTCGATCAGCCGGTCAGAGCCACCGTCGGCGAGGTCGGCCTGCGTGAAGCCGTGCCTGAGCAAGGGGGCGGTGTAGTTGCGCAGGCCCAGGTAGATGCGCGCGTATGCGCGGGCCGTGGCACGAGCGCGGTCCTCGTCCGCGTCGAGGACGAACGCCACTTCGGGCGCCAGCAGGGGCCCCTCCCCCAGCTCGGCGCGCGCGAACGCCGTGTGGGCCACCGGCACGAAGTACGGGATCGCCCCGCGTGAGCGCTCCGCGCTGAGGGCGAGCATCCGGGGCGCCAGCGCCGCCATGCAGCGCCGGTCGGGCGGCAGCGGCGGGGTGGCGCCGTCGAGCCCGTCGAGGAAGGCGCGCATCGTCGGCAGAGGGCGCGCGTAGGCGCTCGTCGCCTCCGGATGTCCGACCCCGACACCGACCAGCAGGCGCTCGGGAAACGCGCCGGCGAGCTCGGCGTACTCGGCCGCGAGCTGCTCGGGCCGATAGGCCCAGACGTTGACGATCGCGGTCGCGACGACGAGCCGCTCGGTGGCCGCCAGCATCGGGCGCACCGCCGGCAGGCGCGGCGAGCCACCGAGCCACACGACGTCGTAGCCCAGCCCCTCCGCGACCCGAGCCGCCTCGCCGGCGTTCTCCTCGCCGATCGCCCGGAACGACGTCCAGACTCCGAAGCGTCCCAGCTGCATGCCCGCATCGTAGAAGGACGACGTCCGCGGCGCCGACCGTTCTGCCGCCGCCACGAGATCAGTGGACGAGCACCAGCACCGTGGCCAGGGACGAGACGGCCGCCACCATCCAGGCGCCCGCGCCGAGCGCCATGGGCCGCCAGCCGAGCCGGACGATGTGGCGCGCGCTCACCCCGAGGCCGAGGCCCACCAGCGCGGCCGTCAGCAGGGCGACGTCGAGCTGCTGGGCCGCTGCGAGGGCGGGCGCGGGAGCCACCCGGCTGCTGGCGATCACGACACAGGCCAGGAACCCGAGAACGAAGAGCGGGATCGGGCTGGTGCGCCGCGCGCCGGCCGTGGCGGGCGCCACATCGCGGCGACGGCGAAGGAGCACCACCCCGAGCACCAGGGGGGCGAGCACCAGGACACGCGTGAGCTTCACCACGGTCGCGGTCTCGACGGCGGCGTGGCCGCCCGGCGTGGCGGCGGCCACCACCTGGGCGACCTCGTGGACGCTCGCGCCCACCCAGGTGCCGAAGGCGCCCGGAGACAGGTGCAGGAAGGCACTGTCGAGCAGGGGCAGCAGGATGAGGGCCGCGGTTCCGAAGAGCGTCACCGTCGCCACCGCGACCGTGACGTCCTCCTCCTGGCTGTCGCTGGCCGCGTCCATGGCGGCGATCGCCGACGCGCCGCAGATCGCGCTGCCGGTCGCGACGAGCAGCGACAGGTCGCGCGACAGACCGAGGCGCCGTCCCAGCCAGAGCGTGCCCGCGATCGTCGCCGGGATCGTGATGAGCACCACGGCGAGCGCGGGAACGCCGACCGACACGAGCTGGTCGATGGCGAGACGCAGCCCCAGCAGGGCGACCCCGACGCGCAGCAACTGGCGCGCCGCCACCTGAACCCCGGGCCGAAGCGCGACGGGGAGCGGCCGGACGACCACCACGCCCATGCCGAGGAACACTCCCCAGATGAGCGGCGAGAGCACCGGGACGAGGCGGGCCAACCCGTACGAGGCGGCGCTGATCACGGCCACCAGCAGCAGGCCCGGGACGATCGAGCGCGCCGTGCGCCCAACCCGCCACGACCGGCGCACGTCGCGCGAGACGGGTTGCGCGAGAGGGTGCGATGTCGTCGTCATGCAGCGAAGCTAGGCGTGATGAATCATCGTGTCCAAGGCCATTGAGAGATAGATATGATCTTGTGCAGAGATGAATCACCAGCGTCCCTCGGTCAGCGTCGAGCAGCTCCACACCTTCGCCGCGGTCGCGCGCCACGGGCACATCACCCGGGCGGCCGAGGAGATCCACGTCTCGCAGGGGTCGGTCAGCCAGCAGGTTCAGCGCCTCGAGGCGGTGCTCGGGATCGCCCTGCTGGAGCGGGTCGGCCGTGGCGTTCGCCTCACCGAGGCCGGCCGCGCCGTGGCGGCGAGGGCCGGGGCGGCCGTCGCGGCCATCCGGGCGATCGAGGAGACCGCGGCGTCATTTCGCGGACTGGCGACGGGGACCGTGTTCGTGGCCGCCAGCAACACCGTCGGCATCCACCGCGCCCCGATATGGATCGCGAGCTTCCTCGACGAGCATCCCGGCATCGACATTCATCTGCGGCTCGCCAACACGGCGGGCGCGGTCGGCGACCTCGTGGCGGGCGACGTCAACCTCGCGCTGGTCGAGGGCGACGTCAACCTCGCCGGGCTGGAGGCCCGGGTGCTGGAGCGCGACGAGCTCGTGCTCGTGGTGGCCGCCGGGCATCCGCTCGCGCGTGGCTCCCGGACGACCGCGCGCGAGCTGCGGCGCCACCGCTACCTCTCGCGCGAGGCGGGGTCGGGAACCGAGGCGCTCGCGCGCGGGCTGGTCGGCGACGCCTATCGGGCCGGTCCGGTGCTCGAACTCGGCCACCTCGAGGCGGTGCGGGCGGGCGTCGTGGCGGGCCTCGGATACGCGGTGCTGCCGCGAACCGTGGTCGCCGACGGGGTGGCCGCGGGCGAGATGGTCGTGCTCGTGCGCGCCGGGCGTCAGGTCTGGCGCGAGTTTCGCGCCGTCCGGCGCGCGGGCTTCTCGTCGCCCGGCCTCGACGCCCTGTGGGACCACCTTGGCGCGGACGTGATCACACAGATCGGGTGAGCGCGTTGAGCGGCCTCCTGGCGAGAGCCTCTCGGCCGCACAGGTGGACGACCTCGCGCCGTGGCTGTCACAGAGGGTCTGTCAGGGCGTCCGAGGGGCGTTGCTAGGCTGACCTCGATGGGTCAAGGACCGCTCTCACCCTGTTACTCCAGCGGCCGCGACTTCGCCGTCGAGGTCGAGGGCGTGCGCTTCCAGTTCAACCGCGACGACTTCGCCTCGCGTGTAGCCGCCGCAGCCGTTCAGCTGGGCCTGGTGGACCGCTCGGAGCTGAACGAGGCGGAGACCCAGGACCTCGTCGCCCTGACGGCCTACGGCCGGATCGCCCAGCCGGTGAGCGAGCTCGCCGCCCACATCGAGATGCACCGGGGCGACCTGCTGGCCGGCGATGCCGACCTGGTCCACTGGCTGCGCCGGCTGGTGTTCCGCGGCGCCTGGGTCGACCAGCAGGTGGCCGACGGGCGCCTGCTGCCGGAGTTCGACGAGCGCACCGGGTTCCGCTTCCGCGACGGCCTGACGGGCGAGCCGGCGGCCGGAGACCCGCCGATCCCCGACTGGACGCCGATCGCCTACCGGAGCACCGCGTGAACGCACAGAGCCCGCAGGAGGTGCTCGACGCGGTCCGCCGCCTGGAGGCCGATCTCGACGCGATCCGGGCGCGGGCGCGCGAGCGCGAGAGGGACCTGCGGGACCTGCGCGCGGGCATCGCGGCCGACGCGGCCCGCGAGCGGGAGCAGATCGTGGAGGACATGGAGCGCCTGGTGGAGCTGATCGGCACCAGCTGGGAGTCGACCCACCGGCAGATCGCGGCGCTGGCGACGGAGGTCGCCGGGTTGCGCTCGTTCGCCGAGGCGACCGCGAGCGGGCTGCGCGGCGCCACGCTCGAGGTCCACTTCGATCCCGCCCCGGCGGCACCGGCGAACGGCGTGGGGGCCGAGCGCCGCTGACCTCCGCGGACGGGGTCGAGCTGCTCTGGCTGCCGCTCGGGGCGGGGGCCGGCGGCGCGCTGGTGCGGGTCAGCGGCCGCGCCTTCGAGGCGATCGAGGCGTTCCGCGACCGGCGAGCGCGCATGGACCTGTACCACTCGGCACTCGTCGTCCACAGCGAGGGCGCGCGCTGGGTGATCGAGATGACGCCGGCCTGGGGGGCGCGGGACGTCGACCGCGGGGTGGTGCTGGAGGGCCCCGTCACCGTGCGCCCGGCCGGCGTGGTACGCGCGTTCCGCTACGAGGTGCGCCGCTGGCGCGACGGCGTGATCGTCGACGCCGACATGGCGGTGGGCGGACCGCTGCGCCTCAGCGACGATCCCGCCGTGGCACGAGGGGTGCTCGCCCTGGTGCCACAGCTGCCCGCTGCGACCTGGGGACGGGACACGCTGAAGGCCGGCGAGATGTGGAACTCCAACTCGATGATCGCGTGGCTGCTCGAGCGCGCCGGTCTGGACCCCGGCGCGATCCCTCCACCTGCCGGCGGCCGCGCCCCCGGCTGGCGGGCGGGCGTGGTCGTCGCCCGCCGGGCCGCCCCCGCCTGAGCCGTTCCCGCGCGGTACGTCTGGCGCGCCGGCGAGCATCCCGAGGCGGCCCGCCGATGGGGACGCGAGGGCGGTGATGCGGCGCACCGGCCAGGGGCGCGGAGCAACCGCGACCGCTCCCCCCCTGCGGGGTCGCGAGCATGGCTCCCGGGGCTCGGCGGCTTCTCCGGCGGCGGCGCGGCGACTGCGCCGAGCGCCCGGACCGACGATCCCGACGGCCGACGGCCGACGCCCTCCCTCGACACCCATAGGGCCCGCCGTTCAGTCGGAGGGGTGCAGCGCCCCCTGAAGAGCGGTCATGGATCGGGCGAAGAGCAGTCCCATGGCGTCCGCGGCCTCGTCGGGGCCGGGCTGGGGCTGGAGGGTGGCCAGGGCGCCCGTGGTGAGCACCACGGCCTGCTGGATCATCTGCCAGCGGTCCACGGGGGCCGCCTGACCGCCCGACTCGGACTGCATCTCCTCGAACGCCTCCTTCTGAGCCCGCATCAGCTCCTTGAGGCGCTCCTTGAACTCCTCGCCCGCGCCCTCGCCGAAGGCGAAGTTGAAGGGGAACTCTGGCTCGTCACTCACGGTGTGCGCCCTTTCGCGTTGGAACCTGTCTCAGAGTCAAGGTTCGCGGCTGCCCGCTCATCCTGAGACACGTCTCACAACCGGATCTCGTTGATGATGGTCGAGCTGAACAGGTGCACGGTGTCGATAAAGCGCACCGTGTTCCCCACCAAGTCCATCACGATCGAGTGGGTTCGCGCCCCGTCCGCAAAATAACGCACTCCTTGCAGGAGGTTTCCATCGGTGACGCCGGTGGCGATGACGTAGAGCGGGGCGGGGGCGGTCGAGCGCGATGGCCGTGGTGTCGCGCAGCGCGCGGCCGTAGCAGCGGGCCACCACGTCGAGCGTCGCGGCGATCGGGTCGTCGATGCTGACGCGCCCCCGCGCCGTGGCGCCCACCACCAGCTTCTGCATGTAGATGTCGGGCGCCGGCATCGGACCGCCCGGCTCGCCGATTGCGCAGATGGCCACCGCGCCGCTGTCGCCGCGGGCGACCAGATCGGTGCCCTCGAGCGGGTTGACGGCGATCTCGCACTCCATGCCGCCGCGGCCGAGCACCTCGCCCACGTACAGCTCCGGCGCCTCGTCCTTCTGGCCCTCGCCGATCACCACCGTGCCCGTGATCGGCATCTCGCCCAGCTCGGCGCGCGTGGTGTCCACGGCCGCCTGGTCGGCGGAGTTGTTGTCGCCTCGTCCCAGCCAGCGCGCCGACTCGATGGCGGCGCGCTCGGTGACCTTCAGGAAATCCCCGCCCGCGACGGCGAGCTCGGTACCGCCTTGGTCCTCTCCACGCCGGCGGCCCTAGGCCTTCGTCTGGCGGGCCAGGCGTGCCTCGGCGTCCGCGTTGAAGTGCTCGATCCCCGACGCGGTCAGGGGGTGCTGGAGCATCTGGTAGAAGACCTTCGGGGGGATGGTGGCGATGTCGGAGCCCATCTGCGCCGCCGCGATGACGTGGTGCGGCGAGCGGATCGAGGCGGCCAGCACCTCGGTGTCGTAGAGCGAGCTGGAGAGCGCGTCCACGATGTCGCGCAGGCACTCCAGGCCGTCGTGGCCGATGTCGTCGAACCGCCCGACGAACGGCGACACGAACGCGGCGCCCGAGGCGGAGGCGAGCAGCGCCTGGGCCGCGGTGAACACCAGGGTCATGTTGACCCGGACCTCATCGACGGCGAGCGCGGAGGTGGCCGCCAGGCTCTCGGAGCCCATCGGCAGCTTGACCACGATGTTCGGATGGATCGCGGCCAGCCGACGGCCCTCCGCGATCATGTCGCCGCGCGAATCCGCCACGACCTCGGCCGATACCGGGCCGTCCACCAGCTCGCAGACGCGGCGGTAGATGTCGTCGGGCTCGCCCTCGACCTTCGACAGCAACGTCGGATTGGTGGTCACCCCAGCGAGGACCCCCCACCCGGCGATCGTCTCGATGTCGGCCAGGTCGGCCGTGTCCACGAAGAGCTTCATGCCGTCCACCCTTCCTCTTTGCCTGTGTCGCCCCAGGGCGAGGCTACCACCGCCCCGCGGCTACTTCTCAACCTCGCGCCAGACCTCCGCCGTACCCCTCATGAGCGCCTCGCACACCTGCAGCGCCGCGCGCACGAACTCCACGTCGTGCACCCGGAACAGCGTCGCGCCGCTCATGCGGCACCACACCACGCCGGCCGTCGTCTCCGCCAGGCGATCCGCGGCAGAGTGGCCGGTGATCGCGCCGAGCACCTTCTTGTTGGATATCGGCACCAGCACCGGCCGCCCGAGGGCGACGACCTCGTCGATGCGGTGGAGCATGTCCAGGTCCTGGGGCGGCGACGTGCCCAGCCCGACACCCGGGTCGATGACGATCCGCTCGGGCGGGATGCCGGCCGCGGCGGCCACCGCGAGCTGGTCGCGGGCCCACGCGCACACCGCGGCGGGCACGTCGACGTCGGGGAACGACGCGGGGCGCACCTTGGGCGGCCCGAAGAAGTGCGTCATCACGACACCCACGCCCCCGGCCGCGGCGACGCGCGCCATCTCGGGCTCGCGCAGGCCGGTGGGGTCGTTGAGGATCACCGCGCCGGCGGCGATCGCGGCCTCGGCGACGGCGGGCTTGAACGTGTCGATCGCGATCGGCGTGTCGATCGCGGCGGCCAGGCGTGCGATGACCGGCACCACGCGGTCGATCTCCACCTGGACCGGGGTGTGCTCGGAAAAGCGCAGCGACTCACCCCCCACCTCCACCACGTCGGCTCCGACCTGGGCAAGGCGCAGGCCATGCGCCACCGCCCGCTCGGTCCCCGCCGTGGCGCCCCCGTCGCTGAACGAGTCGGGGTTGGCGTTGACGATGCCCACCAGGCGCCCGCGGGCGCAGTCGAGAGCGCCGCCCGCGTGGATCCACACCGAATCGGCGGCGCTCACCCCACGGCGCGCGCGAGGCGCAGGTCGGATCCCCCGGTCCAGCGGGCGCGGCAGCCGACCGGGGCGCACCGGGACGGGCGCACCGCAGCGGTGATGCCCTGCCCGGCGAGGGCGGCCTCGGCCGCCCGGGCCACGTCGGCCGTCGCGTCCACGCGCGTCCAGAGCAGCATCGTCGGTCCTGAGCCCGAGATCGTCGCGCCCAGGCAGCCCTCGCCGTCCACGAGCCCGCGGACGGTGTCGATGCCGGGCACCAGCGGGGCACGATGCGGCTCGTGCAGGTGGTCCTCGAGCAGCGGGGGCAGGTCGTCCAGGCGCCCCTCGCACAGCGCCAGGGTGAGGCCCACCGCGCGGGAGAGGGTGCCTGCCGCGTCGGCCAATGCGACCGTCTCGGGCAGCGCGGTCCGCGCCTCGTCGGTGCTGGTGCGGCCCTCCGGGATGATCGCGATGAAGGCGAGGCCCTCGGGCAGCGGCACCTGCTGGGCGACCGGCCCGGGAACCACGGCCACCAGCCCCCCGTTGAGGCACGCGGCCGCGTTGTCGGAGTGGCCCTCGATCTCCGTGGCCCGGGCGAGCAGGTCATCGGGGGTCCAGCGCAGTCCGCCGAGGGCATTGGCGGCGATCAGGCCCGAGCAGACGGCGGCGGCCGAGGAGCCGAGGCCGCGGCCGAGCGGGATGCGGTTCTTGCATTCGATCGCGAGGCCGTCGAGCGATCCCAGGCCGCTCGCCAGCGCCCGGCACACCAGGTTGGTGGCGTCCTCGGGCACCTCCCCCGCGCCCTCGCCGGTGACCTTCACCCCGAGGGGGCCGGCGCGCCGCTCGATGACCACGGCGTTGCCCATGTCGAGGGCGACGGCCAGGCAGTCGAAACCGGGGCCGAGGTTGGCAGAGGTGGCCGGCGCGCTGACGGTCAGGGTCTCGAGCTCAGGCAAAGAGGGCCTCCTCCACCGCGTCGTAGTCGGCCGGCAGGCGCCTGACCGGCTCGGCGTTGACGATCGCCGTGTCGGGGTCCTTGAGTCCGTGCCCGGTGAGCACGCACACCACCCTCTCGCCCTCGCGGAAGTCGCCCGCCTCGGCGCGCTGGATCAGACCGGCCACCGATGCCGCGGAGGCCGGCTCGCAGAAGATGCCCTCCTCGCTGGCGAGGCGGTGGTACGCGTCGAGGATCTGCGAGTCCGTGACCGCGGCCACGCCGCCGCGCGAGGCCCGCATCGCCTCCATCGCCTGGCCGCCGCGCGCCGGGTTGCCGATGCGGATGGCCGTCGCGACCGTCTCGGGACGGGCGACCGTGGCGCCGTCCACCAGCGGCGCGGCGCCGGCGGCCTGGAAGCCGTAGAGACGTGGCAGGCCGCGAGAGCGCTCGGCCTCGCGATAGGCCTGGAAACCCAGCCAGTAGGCGCTGATGTTGCCCGCGTTGCCCACCGGTATGCAGAGCGCGTCCGGGGCGTCGCCGAGGTCGTCGCACACCTCGAACGCGCCGGTGCGCTGGCCGTCGATGCGGTACTCGTTGAGCGAGTTGACCATCGCGATGTTGTGGCGCTCGACCAGCTGGCGCACCACCACCAGCGCGTCGTCGAAGCTGCCGTCGAGAGCCAGCACGCGCGCGCCGTGGGCCAGCGCCTGGGCCAGCTTCCCCGCGGCGATCTTGCCCTCGGGGATGACCACCGCGGCGGTCAGCCCGGCCCGCGCGGCGTACGCGGCCGCGGACGCGGAGGTGTTGCCGGTGGACGCGCAGATGACGGCGGTCGCGCCCTCTTCCACCGCCTTCGACACGGCCATCGTCATCCCGCGGTCCTTGAAGCTGCCGGTCGGGTTCATGCCCTCGAGCTTCGCGAAGATCTCGATGCCGAACCGCTCGGAGAGGCGCTGCAGCGCAACGAGCGGCGTCCCGCCCTCGCCCAGCGACACGATCGGGGTCGACGGGCTGACCGGCAGGAAGTCGCGGTAGCGCTCGATCAGCGAGCTCACGCGTCGCCGCCCTCGCCGTCGCCCAGCACGCGCAGCAGCACCGGCTCGCTGCGGACGTCGTCGAGCGCCCGCAGGCGGGCGACGGCCGCGTCCATGCGCTCCTCGGCGCCCGCGTGGAGGATCAGCACCAGGCGGGCCTCGTCGCCGGATCCGCTCTGCACGACGGAGCGGATCGAGAGCGACTCGTCTCCGAAGATGGAGGCGACGCGCGCGAGCACGCCGGGGCGGTCGGCCACCGACATCCGCAGGTAGAACGCCGACGAGACGCTGCCCGGACGGGCGATCGTGCGCCCCGAATCGGCCATCGCGTTGTGCAGGAAGGAGCCCTGGTGCGTGCCGAGGATCGAGAGGACGTCGGCAACCACGGCCGAGGCCGTCTCGTCACCGCCCGCGCCGGGGCCGACCAGCATGATCTCGCGGGTGGTGCGCGAGGCCAGCAGCACGGCGTTGTCGGGACCGCCGATCGCCGCGAGCCGATGGCCGCGCGGCACGAGCGCCGGGTACACGCGCACGCTGACCGCGCCGTTGAGCAGGCGGGCGACGCCGAGCAGCTTGACCACGAACCCGAGCGAGCGTGCGTGCTCGATGTCCTCCGCGTGCAGGTTGTCGATGCCCTCGTAGGGCACGTCGTCGATCAGCACGCGGGAGTGGAAGGCGATGGACGAGAGGATGGCCATCTTCGCCGCCGCGTCGGCGCCGTTGACGTCTTCGGTGGGGTCGGCCTCGGCGTAGCCGAGCGCCTGGGCGCGCTCGAGCGCGTCGCCGTACGCCAGCCCCTGCCGGGCCATCTCGGTCAGGATGAAGTTGGTCGTGCCGTTGACGATGCCGGTGACGGCCGTGATCTCGGCGGCCAGCAGCGACTCGCGCAGCACCTTGATCACCGGGATCGCCGCGCACGCCGATGCCTCGAAGCGCAGCTCCGCGCCCGCCTGCTCGGCGGCCTCCAGCAGCTCGGGCCCATGGCGGGCCAGCAGCTGCTTGTTGGCCGTGACGACCGACTTGCCCGACGCGAGCGCCTGTCGCAGGTGGTCGAGCGTCGGATGGAGCCCGCCCATCACCTCGACGACGATCGACACCGAGGGGTCGCCGAGCACCCGCTGGGGATCGGTGGTGATCAGCGCCGGATCGACGCCCGGGCGCACCTTGGAGGCGTCGCGCACCAGGATCGGCCCGAGCTGCAGCCGGTGACCGGAGGCGCGCTCGATCGTCGAGCCGCCCTCGATGATGGAGCGCACCACGGCCTGCCCCACGGTGCCGCAGCCCAGAAGCCCCACGGTGACGGGAGCCCCGCCGGAGACGCGCCCCGCCATCAGAGGTCCCGGGCGATCAGGTCGTCATAGGTCTCGCGGCGCGTCACCAGCCGGGCCTGGCCGTCGTCGACGAACACGACCGCCGGCCGGGTGACCCCGTTGTAGTTGGACGCCATCGACACACCGTATGCCCCCGTGGCGGGCAGGCACACGAGATCGCCGGGCCCGACGGGCGGCAGCGACGCTTCGTCCACCAGCACGTCGCCGCTCTCGCAGTGCTTGCCCACCAGGCGCAGAGTCCGGGTGGGCTCGGCGTCGGCGCGGTTGGCGAGGAGCGGCTCGTAGACCGCCCCGTAGAGCATCGGGCGAAGGAGATCGCTCATGCCGCCGTCCACGGCGGCGTAGGTGCGCACGCCCGGGATCACCTTGGTGGAGCCCACGCGGTACAGGGTGACCCCCGCGCGGCCGACGATGCTGCGGCCGGGCTCGACGAGCACGCGGGGCATCGGCAGGCCGATGCGGCCCCACTCGCCGCGCACGGCCTCGACGACGGCCTCGGCGTAGTCCTCGACCGCGGCCGGGCGGTCCTCGCGGGTGTAGGCGATGCCCAGGCCGCCACCCATGTCCATCACGGTCAGGTCGTCGCCGCCGACCGAGACGACGAAGTCGGCCACGATGGCGGCGGCCGCGGGGAAGCTGGAGAGGTCGAACAGCTGCGACCCGATGTGGCAATGCAGGCCGGCCAGGTCGAGCGAGGGCGCCGCGCGGACGGCCGCGACGGCCTCGGCCGCCGGACCGCCCTCGATGGAGAAGCCGAACTTGGAGTCGAGCTGTCCCGTCGCGATGTAGGAGTGGGTGGAGGGCTTCACTCCCGGTGTGACGCGGATCAGCACGCGCTGGCGCAGGCCCCGCGCGCTCGCCTCGAGCTCGAGCAGCGCGACCTCGTCGAGGTTGTCGATGATGATCGTGCCGACGCCCGCCTCGAGCGCCTCGCCCACCTCGCGGGCGTCCTTGTTGTTGCCGTGCATGTAGATCCGCTCGGGGTCGAAGCCCGCGCGCAGCGCGGCGAACAGCTCACCGCCGGACGCCACGTCCACGCAGAGCCCCTCCTCGCGGGCAAGACGCAGCATCGCCTGGCCGAAGTAGGCCTTGCTGGCGTAGATGACGTCAACGTCGGGGGCCAGCGCGGCGAAGGCCTCGCGGTAGGCGCGGGCCATCCCGCGCAGGGCGCCTTCGTCGTAGACGACGAGGGGCGTGCCGTACTCCTCGGCCAACCGCACGAGGTCGCACCCGCCGATCGACAGGTGGCCCTCGGCAGTGACCGCTGCGGAGGGAGGCAGCACCTGTTCGAGCGGCATCATCAGCGCGCGGGACGGTACCAGATCGCCCTGGATATCCTGCCCGGATGTCCTCCGCCCAGACCATCTCCCTGAGGGCTCCGGACGGGCCACGGCTGGCCGCGCTGGCCTGGGACGCGCCCGCGGAGGCACCGGCGGTGCTGATCGTCCCCGGATTCTCCAGCCGCAAGGAGAACCACGTCGATTTCGGCGACGCGCTGGCGGCCGCCGGCCTCGGCGCCCTCGCCCTCGATCTGCGCGGCCACGGCGACAGCGGGGGCTCCCTCGACGGCGGCGTCCTCGACGACGTCCTCGCCGGGCTCAGGACCCTGGCCGACCGCGGGCACGCCGTCCTCGGCGTGCGCGGATCGTCCATGGGCGGTCTGCTGGCGCTGCACGCCGCCGCGCAGGACCCCCGGGTGCGCGCCGTCGTCGCCATCTGCACGGCCCGTCCCGGGAGCCTGGCGCGCCTGGTCGACGACACGTGGCCGCTGGCGCTCCGACTGCAGCCTGTCGTCGGGAACGCCGACGGCGTCGCGCGGGGCTACTGGCACGCGATGGGCGACGACCGCGTGCCGTTCGCCTCGTCGGTGGAGCTCGCCGCCGTGACCGCCGATCCCACGGCGCTGCGCATCGTGGAGGGCGGAGATCACGGCAGCCTCCAGCACGACCCGGTGATCGTCGAGGAGACCATCGCCTTCCTGCTCGAGCACCTCGTCGCACCATGAGCGCGGCGGGCCTGGCGGCGCTGGCGCAGGAGGTCGTCGCCTGCCGTGCCTGCCCGCGGCTGGTCGCGTGGCGCGAGGAGGTGGGGCGGGTCAAGCGCCGCGCCTTCGCCCGCGAGGACTACTGGGCCCGGCCGCTGCCCGGCTTCGGCGACCCGGATCCGGCGATCGTCATCGTGGGGCTCGCGCCCGCCGCCCACGGCGCCAACCGCACCGGCCGGATGTTCACCGGCGATCGCAGCGGCGACTTCCTCGTGGCCGCCTTGCATCGCGCCGGCCTGGCGAGCCAAGGCACGTCGGTCGACGCCGGCGACGGGCTGAGGCTGATCGGCTGCCGGATGACCGCCGCGGTGCGCTGCGCCCCACCGGCCAACACGCCGGAGCCGGACGAGCGCGCGCGGTGCCGCCCCTACCTCGTGCGCGAGCTGGCGCTGTGCCCGGGCGCCCGGGTGCTGCTGGCGCTGGGGGCCATCGGCTGGGACGCGATCCTGCGGGCGCTGGAGCCACCCCGGCCATGGCCGGCCTTCGGACACGGGGCGGAGGCGCAGGTCGGCGGGTTCACCCTCGTCGGCTGCTACCACCCCAGCCAGCAGAACGTGTTCACCGGACGCCTCACCGCGCCGATGATCGACGCCGTGCTCGCCCGGTGCGTCTCCCTGGGCTAGAGGTAGGCGAGCGGGTTCGTGGCCGCGCCGTTGATGCGTACCTCGAAGTGCAGGTGCACGCCGGTCGAGTGGCCGGTGGTGCCCATACCGCCCACCACGGTCCCCTGGCCGACGCTCTGGCCCACCGAGACGGCGAGGCTCGACATGTGACCGTAGGCGGTGCTGATGCCGCCGCCGTGATCGACGACGACCATGTTGCCGTAGCCGCCGTTCCATCCCGCGAGGATCACCGTGCCGGCGGCGGCCGCGGCGATCGGCGTGCCGGCGGACGCGGCGATGTCGATGCCCTCGTGCATGCGGCCCCAGCGCTGGCCGAAGCCGGAGGTGAGCGTCCCGCCGACCGGCCACACCATGCCCGCCGACGAGGGCGACCCGGTGGCGACCGATCCGCTCGGCGCGGCCGGCGAGCCCTGGGCGGCGCGGATCCTGCCGGCCAGCGCGGCCGAGCGCTCGGCCAGGCCCTTCGCCTCGGCCTCGACGTCCTCGCGGTCGCCCGATACGCGCGCCAGCAGGGCCCGGCGCCCGGCGAGCAGTTTCGTCTGCCCCGCGCGCTGCGCCTCGAGTTCGGCCTTGGCGGCGATCGCCTGGTCCGCGGCCGATTGGGCTCGGGCCTCGGATGTCGCCACGTCGGTGCGAACGTCCGCGATCGCGTCCCGCGTCTCCCGGGTCTCGTCCGCGTAGCGCGACACGGATCGCGCCAGCGCGCCGTCCTGGGTGGCGATCCGCTGCACGAGGTCGTTGGCCTCGACCGCGGCGGCGAGGCTTCCCGACTCCACGAGGACCAGGATCGGGTCGGGCTCGCCGCGTACATAGAGGTCGCGCAGCCGCAGCCCGAGCGCTTCCTGGCGACGGGCGAGGGCGGCCTCGGCCGCGGCCAGCCTGGCGCGCTCGACGGCGAGGCGCGCGGTGAGGGCCGCCAGCCGGTCGCGCAGGGTGGTGAGCTCGGCCTGCAGCCGGGCCGAACGGGCGCGCAGCGGCGCGAGGCGCGCCTCCAGGGAGCGGATCTTCGCGGTGTACGCCGCGACGTCGCCGGTCAGCACGCGCTCGCGCGCCCGCTCGCGCTGGAGGCGCTGCTGGGCCCGCCCGAGGCGCTGGTCGACATCGGCCTTCTCGTTCAACCGGTGGCGCGAGCGCCACCCCCGAAAGCCCGGTGAACGCGACGACGCCGACCGCGAGGCCGATGAGCCTGGCGCTGAGTCCCAGCCGGAGCGAGCTAGTGCGCTGTCGGGTCCACGGCCACGAGGTCTGAATACGGGTCCGCGGAGCCGCCTCCTCCCGGGTGCAGCTCGAAGTGGCAGTGAGGGGCGCCGTACCGCGCGTCGCCGGTGTTGCCCACCGCGCCGATCACCTGGCCCGCGGTGAGCTTGGTGCCGACGTCGAGGCCGGCGGCGATGCTGCTCATGTGCGCGTAGTAGTACTCGGTGCCGTCGGCGCGCTGGAGCCACACCCAGATGCCGCCCAGGCCGGTCTCCACCCGGCTGAGCCGCTTGACCACGGTGTCGTCCACGGCCACCAGCGGCGTTCCCCGGTCGGCCATGATGTCCACGCCCTCGTGGCGGCCCTGGTGGCGCGGGGCGCCGTAGTCATCGGAGTAGCTGTTGTCGCCGGCGACCGGAAACACCTTGAGGTAGCGGGAGGCCCCGGGGGCGATGGTGCGGGCGACGGGCGCCGTCGCGGTCGCGGCGGTTCGCACCTTGATCCTGAGCCTCTTCAGCAGGGCCGCGTTGACGATGCCGGTCCGGCGCAGCCTGAGGCGCTTCTGGAGCTTCTTGACCGCGGTCCGGGTGGCGGGCCCGAAGGCTCCGTCGACGGCGACCTTGAGCCCCTTGCGCCGTAGCGCTCGCTGGAGTTGCTTCACCAGCGCGCCCGTGGCACCGACCTTCAGCGTCGTGGCCCGGGCGCCCGCGCGGCGGGTGGAGACGGCCCGGGGCCGAGTCGCGGCGACCGGGGCGGGCGCGGCTGCCGCCGGCGCCGGCGCCGCCCCCGCGGACGGGGTCGTGGAGGGCGCCTGGGGAATCTCGATGTCCTGCGCGAACGCGGGGACGGAGATCACGAAAAGGGTTGACAGCGCAGCGACCGCCACCGCCAAACGGCGACGTGGACTACGGAGACCGGACGAAAAGTGCGGTCGAACTCTGATCCTTCGGCTCCTTTCCGCCACGGTCGAACCGTGGCTCGCATCCACCGGTGAGGGGCACCTCGCCGAGGACGCTCGGAGTCAGCTGGGGAACGCGCGGCACTCTACGGGGTCGTCGCGGGGCGGGTCAAGGCGCGACGCGCCGCGCGTGACGGGTGTCAGGCCCGCCGTTCTCGTGATCTCCCCCGCCGAAGGGGGGTTTCTATGTCAGACCCTGTCGCCCTCGGCGGCGCCGCAGCGCCCGCAGCGCGAACACGATCGCCAGGAAGCCGGCGAGCACCGCCAGGATGATCCCGTTGACCAGGGTGCTGGAGCTTCCACCCCCCGAAGATGCCTGCAAAGGGGGACAATCTCCGTATCGCGCGTTCCACACGTTGCGGCCGTTCGGCGTCTCGTCCGCGTTGGTGCTCCCGGGCCCCCCCGGCAGCTTGAAACGGTAGGTGAACTCCAGGGAATCCCGCATGGTGCGGCCGAAGCCGACGATGTCGTTGCCCGCGCAGGTTTCCTGACCGATCTCTCCGACCCCTCCCCGGGCGAAGAGATCGAAGCCGGGGTTGTCGCCGCTGCCGTTGCCGAGCCGGATGTCGACGGAGTTGAGGAGGGGTGCGCTGGACGGCAGATCGGTCAGCGCCGCGAAGGACGCCGCGTCCGGCGCCAGGTCCTTGATCGGGCGCCGGAAGGAGAGGACGGTGTCGAGCTGCTTGGGCGAGTCGATGGCGTGCGTCGTCTCGAGCGTCAGCTCGCCGGTGCTCTCGTCGCGCGAGGCCGCGATCTCCTGGTCGCCCGCGCTCCAGCCCCCGTCGGCGAGCAGGGGCGCGAACAGCGCGGCCGCCTTCTGGGGATCGTCGGAGGTGGAGAGCCCGAGGGCCTCCTGGGCGGCGGCGTCCAGGTTGAGGCGCAGGGTCACGCTGCCGCGGCCATCGCGATCGAGGCTCACGTCCACGGTCATCTTGGCCTGGCAGCCGGCGAGCATCAGAGCGGCCAGGACGATCGCGCCGACCAGGCCGAGGCGGCGGATCACGGGGCGTCGATGGCGTCGGCGCGATTCATCAGCTCGACCGCCCTGGCCCGCTCCGCCGCGTCGAGCTGGCTGAAGTCGTCGTCGGAGAGGTTGCCGGCGCGGTGGTCCATCTCGATCTCGCGGATCGCCTCCAGCGAGCGCTGGAGGTCTTCGTCGATGGCCGCGCGGGCGGCCACCCCGGGATCCACGGGCGGCTGATCGGCCCGGCGCACCAACAGGGGCCATGCGACGGCAGCCACCACCGCGAGGGAGACCACCGCCAGGACGATCGCGCCGGCGATCACACCTGGGCGCTGCCGGGCGGTGCGGGGGCGGTGGCGCGCACCCGACGCGCGGATGGGGAGCCGGGCCAGGCGGCGATGCCGCCGCCGAGGACGATCATCACGCCCGCGATCCACACCCAGAGCACCAGCGGATTGACGAACACCGACAGGCGCGCGATGCCGCCGCCCTCGAGCTGCACCAGCACCACGTAGAGGTCGCGGCTGGGCCTCGAGTCGATCGCCACCTCCGACGCGCGCGTCTCGTCGACCGTGAACTGGTCGATGCCCGGGTGCAGGGTGGTCACGCGCTCGCCGCCCTGGAAGACGCCGATCCTGACGCTGGTCGTGGACTTGTGCGGGGTCTGCGTCCTGGTGGCGCCCTCGTTGACCAGCGTGTACCCGTCCACCTTCGCGGTGCCGCCCTCGCGCAGGGCGACGTCGGCCTCGGTGACGAAGGCGCGCGAGCCCACGATGCCGATGAACAGCACCACGATGCCGAGGTGGACGATGTAGCCGCCGTAGCGACGCCGGTTGCGCGCGACCATCGAGAACAAGGAGCCGGGCCACGAGACGCCGCCGAGCGCGTGGCGCACCTTCATGCCCCGCCAGAACTCGCCCGTGATGCACGCGACCACGAACACGCCGGCGACCACCGTGGCGAGCGCGACCCAATTGGAGGTGGCGTCGGTGAGGGCCGCGATCGGGATGATCGACACGAGCGCGACCACGATCGGCACCACGAAGCGGCGGCGCAGCTGGGCCGCCGAGGCCTTGCGCCAGGGGATCAGCGGGCCGACGCCGGTCAGCACCAGCAGCGCGATCCCGATCGGGACGGCGACCTGCTCGTAGTAGCCCTGGCCCACGGTGATGCGCTCGCCGCGCGCCGCCTCGGAGAGCACCGGGAACATGGTTCCCCAGAACACCGCGAACGCCAGACCGACCAGCAGCAGGTTGTTGAACAGGAAGATGGCCTCGCGCGACAGGTAGCTCTCGAGCGAGTGCTGGGAGCGCAGCATCGGCAGGCGGCTGATGAGGAGGGTGAACGCGCCGATCAGGATGAGCGCGATGAAGGCCAGGAAGAACGGCCCGAGCGTCGACTCGCCGAACGCGTGGACCGAGGCGATGATCCCCGAGCGCGTCAGGAACGTGCCGAACAGGCACAGGCTGAACGTGAGGATCACCAGGATCATGTTCCAGACCTTCAGCATCCCGCGGCGCTCCTGCACCATGATCGAGTGCAGGAAGGCGGTTGCCACCAGCCACGGCATGAACGCCGCGTTCTCGACCGGGTCCCAGGCCCAGTAGCCGCCCCAGCCGAGCGTCTCATAGGCCCATTTGCCGCCGAGCAGGATGCCGGCGCCCAGGAACAGCCACGAGAGGATGGTCCAGCGGCGGATGCTGGTGATCCAGGCGGTGTCGAGCTTGCCGGTGACGAGGGCGGCCATGGCGAAGGCGAAGGGCACCGACAGGCCCACGTAGCCGAGATAGAGCATCGGCGGGTGGATCTGCATGTAGAAGTTCTGCAGCAGCGGATTGAGGCCGCGGCCCTGCGCCGGCACCGTCGCCAGCGTCTCGAAGGGGCTCGTGACGAACGTCAGCAGCCCGAGGAAGAAGACGCCGATGCCCATCAGCACGGCCATCACCACCGGCATCAGCTGCCGGTTGCGCGTCCGGTTGGTCCAGACCACGATCGCCGAGACGCCCGTCAGGATCCACGCCCACAGCAGCAGCGAGCCCGCCTGGCTGCCCCAGAGCGCCGTCACCTTGTAGGCCGGGCTCAGGGTGGTGGTGGTGTACTCGGCGACGTTGCGCAGGGCGAAGTCGTCCGTGAGCAGCGCGGCCCACATGGTGCCGATGGCGAGGCTCGTGAACGCGAAGACCGCGTACACGCCGCGCTCGGCGCTCTGCTCCCAGGCACGGCGACCGGGCCGGCGCGAGCCGAGGGCGACCACCACCACGTAGATCGCGGCGACCAACGCGAGGAACAGCGCGGCGCGCCCAAGGATGCTCACGAGATCAGGTGGCCGACGGCTGGTCCGACTTGTCGGTGAACTTCGAGGGGCACAGGGTGATCAGCGAGTCGGTCTTGGCCACGAAGGTCGCGCCCTCGAGCTTTCCGGTCACCACGACCTCGCGACCGTCCTTGAACTGGTCGGGAACCTGGCCGCGGTAGAGCACCCGGACCGATTTGGCCGGGTTGTCCTTGTCGACGACCGTGAAGGTGAGGCCCTTGTCGCTCTGCGCGAGGCCGGCGGCGTCCTTGGGCGATCCGTTCGCGACCTTGCCGTTGAGCCGGTAGGTCTTCGACGCCGACAGGGCGCCGGGCGCCGCGTAGGTCTCCATGGTGCCGCCCAGACTGGTGTACGCCAACCACCCGCCGAGGACGACGGCGAGGCTGATCGCGACAACGAACCTCAGTCGAGAGCGCATCGGGGAGGATGCTAACACCCACTCCGCGCGCGGAACCGAGGACGATCATCCCCGAAACATCCCGCGCGCGGACGACGGGTGCGCCCGGGCACCGGAGAGGTTTCTACGTATAACCTCAGTCTTTTCCACATATTGTGCTGAGCCACTCTGGTGGACCGACGAGGGGAGCAACATGAGCCGACGTGACGAGGTCCTGGTCGACACCGACTGGGTCGCTTCACACCTGGACGACCCGGCCTTCCGGCTTATCGAGGTCGACGAGGACACGACCGCGTACGCGGGTGGTCATATCCGCAACGCGATCGCCTGGCACTGGAAGGACGACCTGCACGACGCGTTGCGCCGGGACTTCCTGTCGCAGGACGAGCTGACCGGGCTCCTCGCGAGGTCCGGCGTCGGCCCGGACACCACCGTGGTGCTCTACGGGGGCAACAACAACTGGTTCGCGGCCTACGCCTACTGGGTGCTGCGCTACAAGGGCTTCGACCGCGTGCGGCTGCTCGACGGGGGCCGCAAGAAGTGGGAGCTCGAGGAGCGCGAGCTGGTGAGCGACGTCCCCGGCGTGGGGGCGGCGCAGCCGGGCGCCCTCGGTCCGGTTCGGGAGGAGCTGCGCGCCTACCGTGACGACGTGATCGGCCACGTGGGCGGTACGGGCAACCGGTTCGTAGACGTGCGCAGCCCCGCCGAGTTCTCGGGCGAGGTGCTGGCCCCGCCGCACCTCCCCCAGGAGCAGGCCCAGGTCCCGGGCCACATCCCCGGATCGGCCAACGTCCCCTGGGCGAGCGCGGCCCGCGAGGACGGCGCCTTCAAGTCGGACGACGAGCTGACGGCGCTCTACACCGACGTCAACGTGACCCCGGACACCGACGTGATCGCGTACTGCCGCATCGGCGAGCGCTCGAGCCACTCGTGGTTCGTCCTGCACGAGATCCTCGGCTACGACAAGGTGCGCAACTACGACGGGTCCTGGACCGAGTACGGCAGCCTGGTCGGCGTGCCGGTGGAGCGGTAGGAAGGGCGTTCTTCGCGGGGCTCGGCGCACGGTGGACGGGCCCGCGCAGGGCCCGTCCCCGGCCGTGTCGCCGGTCCTCACGCACCGCGACGACGACCTCAGAGGGCCCCGAACCGAGAGTGCGCGGTCAGGGTCTGCTGGATCGCCGCCTCACTCTCCGCGGCGGCCTGGCGGTCGCGGGCGTCGTCGGGCGTGGGACCGCGGTCCTCGAACCAGCCGTGCGCCGGGCTGGGGCATCCGGCCGCGAGCGCGATCTGCCTCCAGACCTCGGGCACGGGCGCGTCGCCCACCGTGAGGCCGGCCATCTCGGCGGCCAAGGCGGCCCACGCCCGCGGGGGCGCCGTGCACGGCTCGTAGCCGCCGCCGCCCATCGCGACCAGCCGCCCGTCGCAGACGTCATCGGCCAGGCCGACCAGCGCCCGCCAGAGGTCCGGATACAGCGGCATCGTCGTGAGCATGTGGCTGAGCGGGTCGCCGTGGTGGTGATCGACCCCGCACTGGGCCACGATCGCGTCGGGCGCGAAGGCCCGCACCACCGGCACCACCACGCGGCCCATCGCCTCGCGATACGCGGCGTCGCCGGCGAAGGGAGGCAGGGCCACGTTGACGCTCGAACCCGGCGCCTCGGCGCCTCCGGTCTCGGCGGCGAAGCCGGAGCCCGGGAACAGGTGGCGGCCGCTCTCGTGCACCGACACCGTCAGCACACGCGGCTCGTCGTAGTAGATCCACTGGGTGCCGTTGCCGTGGTGGACGTCGAGATCCACGTAGGCCACTCGCTCGAGCCCGGCGTCGAGCAGGGTCTGGATGGCGATGGCCGTCTCGTTGTAGACGCCGAACCCGGAGGCGCGGTTGGCCAGCCCGTGGTGCGCTCCGCCCGCCGGCACAAGGGCGGTGCGCGCGTGTCCCCCGGCAACGTCCAGCGCGGCCGCTGCGCAGGCGGCGCACGCCCGGGCCGAGTCCTCGTGCATCCCGTCGTACGCGTTGTTGTCGCCGCCGATGCCCCACTGTGCCGCCTCGGGGGCCGCGGCGAGGATCGGATTGGCGCTGTACCGGCGCATCGCGCGGATGAAGGCGGGCGCGAACACGCGGGCCAGCGCCTCATCGTCGAGGGGGCCCGGAGCCTCGCGCCGCTCCACACCCTCCGCATCGAGGATCCCCGACTCGCGGCACAGGGCGACGGCCAGCTGGTGCCGGCGCCGGTCGGTGGGGTGGTCGCCCCCGTACCTCATGCCCAGGTCGTCGTCGTGCACCACCAGCAGGCGCAGGGGCGCGGCGTCCACCGTCGGGTGCCCTAGGGGCCGAGGCCGTCGAAGACGCCGATCAGGTCCAGGGCGCCGACGACGGCCAGCATCGCGATGGCCACGACGTAGTAGATCCAGACGGGGTCGCGGCGACGCGGTCGGGGGGTGATCTCCTCGCTCACCGGGACATCATCTCAGAGGACGCTCGAGCACCCGCAACACGAGCACGGCCAGGTCGTCACCGAGCTCTCCGCCGTGGAACGCGACGACCGCGCTCTCGATCGCCTCGGCGATGTCGTCGGCCGAGCGGCCGGCGTGGCGCCCGACCAGGCTGCGAAGCCGCTCGTCGCCGAACATCTCGCCCGCCCGGCGCGCCTCCGTGACGCCGTCGGTGTAGAGCACCAGCGCGTCGCCGGGACGCAGCTCGGCCGACCGGTTGACGATGCGCACCTCGGCGAACGGGCCGAGCAGCATGCCGGGCTCGCCCACGGTCTCCACCCTCCCCCCGCCGCGCACCAGGAGCGGCAGTGGATGTCCCGCGCTGGCGACGGTGGCGACGACGGCGCCCGCTCCCAGGACCAGGCGGACGTAGAGCGCGGTCGAGAACCGCGCGTCGAGTCCGCGATCGCGGATGAACACCTCGTTGAGCTCGCGCAGGACATCGCTCGGCAGAGGGGTGCCGCGGCTGATGATGCGAATCCCGTGCCGGGCCAGGGAGGTCAGGGCGGCGGCATCGACGCCTTTGCCGCACACGTCGCCCATCACGGCTGCCCAGCCGTCGTCGACCTCGAAGAGGTCGTAGAAGTCGCCGCCCACCTCGTGGCCGTCGCCCATCGGGGAGAAGCGCGCCGCCGCCTCGATGCCGGGGATGGCGGGCAGCGTCGGCGGGAGCATGCTGCGCTGCAACGTCGCCGCGATGTGCTGCTGACCCTCGAACAGCCGGGCATTCTCGATCGCCACCGCGGCGCGGGCGCTCAGCTGGCGCGCGAGGGCCACGTCCTGCTCGTCGTAGCGTCGGCCGGAGGGACCCATGCCGAGCGTGATCGTCCCGAGGGAGCGTCCGCGCGCGACCATCGCCGCCTCGAGCAGCGCATCGGGGTGGTCCACCTCGGGCGGCGTCGCCGCGGCGAGCAGCGCGTCCTGGCGGTCCGGCTCGACATGCGCGCCGGCCACGATCCGTGTGCTGCCGTCGGAGTTCGTCACCGCGATGGTGCAGAAGTCGGCGAGGGCGGGTACGAGAAGGTCGGCGAGGCGCTCGAGACGCTCATCCACCCCGAGCGCCGCATCGAGCGCCTCGCCGACCTCTGCGACCAGCCTGATGCCGCGCTCGGCGCGCACCCGCGAGGTGATGTCGGAGACGAAGACGCCCACGCCGACCACCTGGCCGTCTTCGCGGATCGGGTACCAGTCGGAGAGCAGGTGGCGCTCGACACCGAGGGCGGCGGGGGTGGTGCCGCTCACCTCGACCTCCGAGACCGTCTCCTCGGCATCGACCACCCGGCGGAACACCCCGAGCACCTGCTCCGCGAGCCCCGGCAGCAGGTCCGTCGGGCGCACGCCGATGTGCGCCTCCTCGGGCAGCCCGTTGAGCTCGGTCAACGCCTGGTTGACGCGGATGTAGCGCATCTCCAGATCGAACATCGCGAAGCCCAGGGGCGCACAGGTGATGATCGTGTCCAGCAGCTCACGCGACCGACGCAGCTCGGCGGCGGCGGCCTGTGAGGCGTCCTCAGACGTTGGGTCGCGCCGGACCGGCGCCGGCCTCCGTCGCCGCGATGGCGCTCGCGATGTCGTCCAGGTCGGCGTCGTCGAGGCGCAGGGCGGCGGCGCCGATCCAGCCGTCCACCTGGGCCGGCGCGCGGGCCCCGACGATGGCCGCAGTGACCCCCGGCCACGCGAGCACCCACGCGACGGCCACGGCCGCGACGGTGGCGTCATGCCGCACCGCGATCGGCTCGAGGGCGCCGGCCAGCGCCAGGTTGCGCGAGAGCTCCGGCTCGACGAAGGCCGGGAACCGCTTGCGCCAGTCCGTGTCGTCCAGCGCCTGCGCGCGGGCGAGGCTGAAGCGGCCGGTGAGCAATCCCGACATCATCGGGCTGTAGGCGATCACGCCGGTGCCATGCGACACGCACCACGGCAGCAGCGCGTCGCCGGCGGCGCGGTCGATCGCGTTGAAGGGCGGCTGCAGGCTGTCGACGTGGTGGATCGGCTCGCAGCGCTCGAGCATGTCGACGTCGAAGTTGGAGACGCCGGCCCAGCGCACCTTGCCCTGCCCCACCAGCTCGGCCATCACGCCCCACGACTCCTCGATCGGCGTGCCGGTGGTGGTGTCGGGCCAGTGGAACTGGAGCAGGTCGATCCGCTCCACGCCGAGCCGCCGCAGCGAGTCGTCGCACTGCCGGCGGATCTCCTCGGGGCGCAGGTTGGGGCGCGGGACGCCGTCGGCCTGGTCGTGCCACACCATCCCGCACTTGGTGAACACCAGGGGCGGCTCCGCCATGCCGCGCACGGCGCGTCGGACCACCTCCTCGGAGTGCCCGAGGCCGTATGCGCCCGCGGTGTCGATCCAGGTGACGCCGAGCTCCAGGGCCCGGTGGATGGCGGCGATCGAGTCGTCGTCGTCCTGGGGCCCCCAGCCGAAGGCCCAGTCGCCGCCGCCGATCGCCCACGCGCCGAAACCGACGGACGTGATCTGCGGGCCGTTCTGGCCGAGGCGCTCGGTCGGAAGTCGCGGGGTCACGCGGACCACCCTACCCAGACGAACCGGTCCTCAGCCGTCGCCCCACACGGTGAGGGTGACCGTACGCGTGCCACCATGCTCGCGGTGTTCGCACAGGTACACCCCCTGCCAGGTTCCGAGCGCGAGACGGCCGCCCTCGACGGGCAGGGTCAACGACGCTCCGACGATCACGGCCTTGACGTGAGCCGGCATGTCGTCGGGGCCCTCGAGCGTGTGGCGGAACTCGGGCGCGCCGTCAGGCACCGCGCGCGAGAACCAGGCCTCGAGATCGGACCGCACGTCCGGGCTCGCGTTCTCGTTGAGCGCAAGCGAGGCCGAGGTGTGGCGGATGAACAGGTGGGCGAGCCCGACGTCGAGCGCCGCGAGCTCGGGCAGGGCCTCCACGATCTCGCGGGTCACCAGGTGAACGCCCCGCGGGCGGGCGCGCAGGGCGACCGTGCGCCGGATCCACATCAGAAGGCCGGGGCGGTGCCCGTGGGCGTCGTCGGTGCGTCGGTGGTGGTCGGGGGAGCCCCCGTCGTGGGCTGGGTGGGCTGGGTCGTGGGCTGGGTCGTGGGCGGGGTCGTGGTCTGGGTTGTGGGCTGGGTTGTGGTCTGGGTCGTGGTGGCCGGAGCGGCGCCCGTGGTGGTGGGTCTGGTCCCTGCCGCTGGCGGGGAGGCCGTGCTGCCGCCGCCGGCCGGCTGAGCGCCGGTGGCGACCGAGGCCGGTGGGGCGGCGCCGGGGGCGGTGGTCCCCGCGCCGCGGGTCGGCGTGCCGACCGGCGCGACCGAGCCCCTGCCCGGGGGCGAGGTGGCCACCGTGCTCCCGCCGCGCCCGGGCGTCGAGGACCCGCCGGCCGCGGGGGCCGCGGGCGTGCCCTGATCCGTCGTCGTCCCGGTCGTGGTGGCGGCGGCCCCGGTTCGCGTGGCGCGCGTCGTCGCGGCGGGCGGCGCGGCGTCGACGACCGGCACCCCGGCGACCTCGGTGACTCCCGGCGGTGGCGGCGCGGCGTCGGAGCCGGAGCGGATCCCGACCAGGACGGCCATCGCGACCAGCAGTGCGAGCAGCGTGAAAGCGCCCACCGCGACGGCGACGCGCCCCCCGCGCATCGGTGGCATCAACGCGGCGACGGTCTCCTCGGGGGGCTCGGGCGGGAGCTGCGACGCCGTGACCTGGCCCGGGTCGCGCGCGTCGGCGGCGCGCGCGGTGGAGGCGCCGAGGCCGAGCCCGACGATCGGCAGGGGCAGCCACGCCCGGTACCTCACCGAGGCGTCCTCGAACGCCGCGCGACTGGCCGTGCACGTGGGGCACAGGCTGATGTGCTGGGAGAGCGCGTGCGCCCGGTCGACGGGCAGCTCTCCGTCCAGGAGCATGCCGATGTAGCCCAGCCGGGCGCGGCAGGCGGGGTCCATGGTCTCGGGGTCGACCTGCGCGATGCGCAGCTCGCGGCGCAGGGCCAGCCGCGCCCGCGCCACCAGCTGTGCGACGGCCCCGGTGGTGATGTCGAGCACCCGGCCGATCTCGGCGTAGCTCATCCCCTCGAGCTCGCGCAGCGCCAGCACCAGGCGGTGGCGCTCGGGCAACCGCGCATTGGCCGCCCGGACGTCGTCACCCTGGGCGGCGGCCAGAATGCTCAGCGCGGGGTCGGCCGTCGGCGACGGATCGGCGCCCGCGTCGCGCTCGATGGTCGCGCTGGGGCGCTCCCGAGCGCGCGTCGATCCGTGGTCGTACACCAGGTTGCGCGCCGTGCGATGGAGGTATGCGCCGAGGTTGATCTCGCGGCCCCTCAGGTCGTCGAGGCGGGCGTAGACGCGCAGGAACGCCTCCTGCGTGATGTCGGCGGCGTCCTCGCGGTTGCCCGTCACGCGATAGACGACGTTGTAGAGGCCCGGCTCGTACCGGCCGAACAGCTCCGTGAACGCGTCGCGGTCGCCGCCCAGGGCACGCCGGCCGAGCTGCTCGTCCGTGAGTGCGGAGTCCGTCACGACGCGTCCGGGGCGTCGGACGCCTCGTCGGACAGCCGGCTCAGAAAATCGCAGAAGGCGGCATGCCGCGCGAGGTAGTCCTCCAGCCGGCACAGACCCACCGCGGACCAGTCGGCCACCATTTGATCGTCGATCGTCTCTCGAGGCTCGGACATCTGACCCCCACGGAGTTCGGGTAAGACGCTCTCACCCCTCCAACGGAGGGCGGGCGAAATCCTCACGGCCACTCTGTGAGAATTCCGTGAGCCCCCGGGGCGTGAACGGGTGCACGAAGGTCAAGAACGCCCCACGACGACCGATACCCGCGACACCCGGTCCGTGGTCAAGGAGCAAGGCAGCGGGATGAACCCAATCCTGATCATCCTCGTGGTCGTCGCCCTGGTCGGCCTGCTGGTGTACCGCCGCAAGCGCGGCGCGAGCGCCTCGGCCTCCGGCACGGCGGCTCCCACGCCCTTCGTGGAGACCGCGCCGACCCCTCCGGCGCCGGTCCATTCCGCCCCGGCCCCCCTTGCCCGTCCGGCGGCCGTGATCGAGGACGTCTCCGCGGCGCCGACGTCGCGCCCGGCCCCCCCTCCGCCCTCCAACTGGATCCCCGACGAGACGATCGTCGAGCCCGGATGGCCGCTGCCCGGTGAGATCTCCGGCGCCTGGTCGCCGGTCACGACCGGCAGTGGCGCCTCCGCAGCGGTCCGCGACGAGCCGGTCGCGGCCATCTCCCCCGTACCGCCCCAGCCCGAGCAGGCCCCCGTGGTCGAGCAGGCCGCCCCGCCGAGGGCCGATGAATGGCTGATGCCCGAGAGCGCGCCGGTGGAGTGGACGCCCGGCGCCGAGGACATCGCCCCGATCCGCGAGGTGTTCCCGGTGGCGGAGCCCCAGGAGGTGGACGTCGCGCCGGAGCCCGAGCCGGAGCGCGAATTCGCGGCACCCGGCTACGCCGTCAGCGAGACCGCGGTGACCGCCTGGGATTCGACCGGGGCCGTCGCGGAGGTCGAAACCCCGGCCGAGGAGCCCGCGCCGTCCGCGGAGCTGCCCCTCTGGACGCCGGTGGCGAGCACCGAACCCGAGCCCGTGGTGTGGACTCTGGACGCCCCGGTGGTGGAGGAGGAGCCGGCCGAGCCCAAGCCGGAGCCGGAGCCGGAGCCCGTCTCGCCGTTCGACACCTGGGTCGCTCCCCCGCGCGAGGCCGAGGCGGCGGTGGGGGCCGCTCCGGAGACCGAGCCGGAGCCGATCCTCGAAACCATCCCGGCGCGGTACATCGCCCCCGAGCCGATCGCTGCCGCCGAGCCCCCCGCGGTGGCCCCCGAACCGGTCAACCCGCGCGACCTCGGTCGCGCCGTCGCCGACCTGGCGCCGATGCTGGACGGGCTCCTTCCCCTCACCCGCGTGAGCGACCGCGCCGGGGTCACCCCGCGCCTTCTGGCGCTGATGCGAACCCTCGCCGCCACCCCGCTCAGCGTCACCGAGCAGGCCACGACGCTCGGCGTGTCGCGACCCGTGGTCGCCGACCTCACCGCCCGCCTCGAGTCGCTGGGCCTGGCCCGGCGCGAGCGCTGCACGGTCAACGGTCGCCGCGTGCGTGTCGTGCTCACCGACCGCGGCCGGCGCATCTGCGACGAGGCCCCCATCGCTCCCGAGCCCGAGGCCATCGCCGAGCGTCTCGCCCGGATGGACCCGGGGGAGCGCGACGACGTGGTCCGCGGCCTGCGCGCCCTCGAGAGGGTGGCCGTCTAGAGAATCCCCCCGCCGCCGTGCACCCCCCGCCCCGGCGGGAGCGGGAAGGGTGCAGGGCGGACGTCCGTCGATCAGGCGCGACCCGACGACTGGCGGCCACGACGCGCGGTGGCGTCAACGGTCACCGCGAGCAGCAGGACCGCCCCGGTCACCATGTACTTCACGTCGGAGTCGAGGGCCATCAGGTCCATCCCGTTGGCGATCGAGCCGATCACCAGCGCGCCCAGCAGCGCCGACCAGGCGGTGCCCCGGCCACCGAAGAGGCTCGTGCCACCGATGACCGCAGCTGCGATCGAGTTGAGGAGCAGGTCGCTTCCTCCCGCGCTCTGATTGACCGCGAACAGGCGGGCGGCGAGCATGATGCCCCCGAGCGCCGCGATGGTGGAGCACATCGCGAAGATGACCATGCGGATGCGGAACAGCGAGATGCCCGCGCGACGCGCCGCCTCGGCGTTGCCACCCACCGCGTACACGTGGCGGCCGAACGCCGTGCGACGGGTGAGGAAGTCCACCGCGATCACCACGCCGACGAAGATCAGCGTCGCGAGGGGCACGCCGCGGTCGGAGTTGAGCACCGCGACGCCGATGATGACGCCGCCACAGACGACCACCAGGCGGATCAGGATCAGGACGAAGGGCACGATGTCGAGCCCCGACGCGATGCGGCGGCGATAGCCGAACAGCGTGAGCAGCACGTAGGGCACCAGCACCACCAGGGCGATGATCCATCCGACCGCCGGGCTGAAGAAGGTGTTGGCCAGGTCGGTGATCGTGGTGTCGGTGATGTTGACCGTGCCGGTCGAGCCGAGCACCCACAGCAGGGCGCCCTGGAAGGCCAGCAGGCCGGCCAGCGTGACCACGAAAGAGGGCACGCGGAAGTAGGTGATGAAGAAGCCCTGGACCAGGCCGCAGGCCAGGCCGACGGCGAGGCCGGCCACGATCGCCGCCCATCCCGACCATCCATGCTGCACGTTCAGGACGGCCATCACGGACGCCGCCAGGCCGCTGACGATGCCGACCGACAGGTCGATCTCGCCGAGCAGCAGCACCAGCACGATGCCGGTGGCGATGATGCCGAAGCCGGTCACCTGCAGCATCAGGTTGGTGATGTTGCCGGAGGTGAGGAAGTTCTCCTCCTTGAAGGAGAAGAACAGCCAGATGATGATCAGGCCGACGATGACCGGAAGGGAGCCGAGCTCGCCCTCCCTGACCCGCCGGGTGAAGCGCGACCAGAGGCCCGCGATACCCTCGGCATCGACCTGGAGGCGCGGATCGCGCGGGGCGGTCGTGCTCATGATGTGGCCCCGTTTCCGTCGCCGGCGACCGCGGCGGGCGGGCCGCTGGTGATGGCGCCGACGACCTCCTCGCGGGTCGTGTCCTTGATGAAGAAGTCCCCGGCGTTACGACCGAGGTAGAGCACCGCGACGCGATCGGCGACCTCGAAGACGTCTCCGAGGTTGTGGCTGATGACGACCACGGCCAGTCCGCGCTCCTTGAGCGTGAGGATCAGATCGAGCACCTGCCGCGTCTGTGCGACGCCCAGGGCCGCGGTGGGCTCGTCGAGCATCACCAGCTTGGGCGCGCCCAACAGGGAGCGGGCGATCGCGACGACCTGCCGCTGCCCACCCGAGAGAGACGCCACCGGCGTCGTGACGCTGGGGATGCGGGATGAGAGCGAGCGGATCAGCTCGCTCGAGTGCTTCTCCATATAGATGTCGTCCAGCATCCAGACCGACCGCAGGATCCCGGGAAGGAACCTTTCGCGGCCGAGGAACAGGTTGCCGGCCACGTCGAGGTTGTCGGCCAGGGCGAGGTCCTGGTACACGGTGGCGATGCCGAGGGCGGTCGCGTCCTGGGGCATGTGGATGCTCGTCTGCTTGCCCTCGAAGAGAAACTCGCCGGAGTCGGCCGTGCTCACGCCGGAGATCGCCTTGACGAGCGTCAACTTGCCGGCTCCGTTGTCGCCGACCAGGGCGACCACCTCGCCGGGGTCGACGTGGAAATCGACGTCGCTGAGCGCCTGCACGGCGCCGAAACTCTTGTTCACCCCGTGAAGGTCGAGGACGGGAGCGCTCATTCGATGTGGGTCCTTTCGGTCCGGTGCCGGACGGGGCCGAAGCCCCGTCCGGCGCTCGGAGTGGCTCGCTACTTGATACCGGCCGTGTCGCAGGCGGCCTTGTAGGGCGGGGTGCAGATCTGCGCCACGCTCCACGTGCCGTCCTTGACGACGGTCTCGTTGATGTTGTCGACCGTGACCACGACCGGGTCGAAGATGATGCTCGGAACGTCCATCTTCCCGTTGTTGGTCGTGCCCGTGGTCGCGGGCTGCGACGTTCCCTGGACCAGCGCCACGGCTGCCTCGGCGGCCGAGGAGGCCTCCGGGTTGGGAGCCTTGTAGATGGTCATGTACTGCGTGCCCGCCACGATGCGCTGAATGGCCGCCAGCTCGGCGTCCTGACCCGTGGTGGGACGGGTGGACGGATCGATGGCCCTACCCTTCATCGAGGCGATGGCGCCACCGGCGGTGCCGTCGTTGGCGGCGTACACACCCTGGAAGCCGTTCTTACCGAGCTTCGTGATGGCCTGGTCCATCTCGCCCTGGGCCTTGTCGGGGCTCCAGTCCGGCGTGTCGTACTCGGCGCCGATCTTGAGGCTGCTCGTGTCGAACACCGAGTGGGCGCCCGCCTTGAAGAGCTTGGCGTTGCCGTCCGTCGGCGCGCCGTTGATCATCACGATCGTGCCGCTCGCGTTGCCGTCGGCGGTCATCTTGTCCACGAGCGAGGTGGCCTGGAGCCGGCCGACCTTCTCGTTGTCGTACGAGATGTACAGGTCGAGGTCGGAATTGGAGATCAGGCGGTCGTAGCTGATGACCGGGATCCCCTTGGCCTTGGCCTGGCTGGCGATCGCGCCTGCAGACGCGGCGTCGACCGGGTCGAGCACGAGCACCTTGGCGCCGTTGGTGATGGCGGCCTCGGCCTGCTGCTGCTGCTTGGCAGCGTCCTGGTCGGCGTTCGAGTAGATGACCGAGCAGTCAGGACACAGTTCCTTCACCTTGGCGATGAAGAGAGGCTTGTCCTGGGTCTCGTAGCGGGCCGTCTTGGTCTCCGGCAGGAGGAGGGCGATCTTGCCTCCCGTTCCGCCCGCTGCCGTCGTGTCCGAGCTGCCGCTGCTGCTACTGCTGCTGCCACACGCGGCGACACCCAGCGCGAGCGCGCCGATTGCCACGGCGGCGATGATCGTGCGCCCCCTTGACTTGCTGTTCACATGCCCCCCTTTGGTATCTGCGGGCCCGATGGGCCCTGAAACTCTCCGGGCCGCGCGACGGCCCCCCTGACGTTTCGGCCACACTATGCAACGATCGCCACGATGTCACGCGGAACGCCCTCACGCCCGGGGATCCGGAAGCGTGACCGGGCCCCCCAGGTGGTCGCTGGCGCGCGCGGCGTCGATCACCCGCAGCACCTGGACGGCCTCGAGCGCGGCGACCGGCGGCGGCCCGCCCTCGCGCAGCGCCCGCGCGACCCCGGCGTAGTAGGCCGGGTAGTCCCCCGGCTCGGTCGGCACCTCGCGCGCCGAATCCCCATCGTGCAGGCGCCCCCAGTTCGCGGGTGGCACCCGGCCCCACCCCGGGTCGCCCGGGCGCCCGCCGGTGCGCAGCGCCTCCTCCTGGGGGTCGAGCCCGAACGACTCGTAGGTGCCCGCCGTGCCCATCAGCCGAAAGCGCGGGCGAGGCGATGGCGCGAGCATGCTCGCCCCCAGGTGGCTGCGCTCACCGCCGGCATGGGTCAGCGAGACGAACACGTCGTCGTCGACCTCGGCGCCCTCGCGGGCGCGCGCGATCTCGGCATAGACACGCACGGGTGGGCCGAAGAGCACGATCGCCTGATCGATGATGTGGCTGCCCAGATCGGCGAGCAGGCCCCCGGCGTCCTGCGGCTCGGGCCGCTCGCGCCAGGCGTCCGCGGCGACGGCCGGCCTCCAGCGGTCGAAGCGCGAATCGAGGCGCACGACGCGACCCACCGCCCGCTCGGCCAGCAGGCGGCGCACGGTGAGGAAGTCGCCGTCCCAGCGCCGGTTCTGGAACACCGACAGCAGCACCCCCGCGGCATCGGCCTCGCGCGCGAGGTCGGCCCCCTCGTCGGCGTCGGGCGCCATGGGCTTGTCGATCACCACGGCGAGCCCCGCCGCGATGGCGGCGCGGGCGAGGGGCACGTGGGCGCGGTTGGGGGCCGCGACCACCACCAGGTCGATCTCGCGGGGCGACGCCCACAGCGCGTCGGCCGTGGCGACGACCCGCGCACCGGGATGGTCGGCGCGGGCCTGCGCGGCGCGCTCGGGATCGCCGGTCACGATGGCCGCGACGGCCATCTCCTGCGTGGCCGCGACCAGCGGGGCGTGGAACACCCGGCCGGCGAGGCCGTACCCGATGATCGCCACCCTGAGGTCCATCGGCTCACCGCCCACGACGAGTCGCCGTTGTGGGGCGAACCTACCGATCGAGGGTGCCGTGGGGACCTGTTTCGCGAGTGTGGCGAAGGAACCACGCCTCGCAGGGCGAAACAGCGACCCACATGAAGACCATTTTCGTCATCATCGGGGTCGTCGTGATCTTCGGAATCCTCTTCTCGAGCGGTGGCCTCGCCGGCGCGCTGTGCGTCCAGGGCGTGGGCTGCGTGCGCTCGGACGGCGCCGGCGTCAAGCTCGACAAGACCGAAACCGTGACCGTGTCTACCGGGCGGCCGTGATTCGAGCGGTACGGATCCCCTTCGGTCCGGACTTCAAAGACCCAACCTGGCGGTGGGCCTCGTTTCTGATGGGCGTCGCCGCCTTCGTCGCGCTGCTGGCGATCGCCACGCTCGGTGGCATCTGGCTGATCGGCTGGTGGTGGTTCTTCGCGATCTTCCTCGCGATCCTGCTCAGCCTCCGGTCGGGGCGCGCCTGGGCGCGCGGCCTGCCCCCGCAGAGCACCTTCGCCGTGGCGCGCGAGCACGCCGCCGAGGCGCCGCGCCGCGCTCAGGTGCGCCCGCGCGAGTTCGGCCCCTTCTGGTGGGCCGTGTACTCCGTGTTCGTGCGGGCGCCGGTCGGGCTGGGCGACCTGGTGCTGACCGTCGGCTGGCGGCTCGCCGACGGCCTGTGGAGCACAAGCAGCGTCGAAGCCGGGCAGGATCCCCAGCTCGACGAGCTCGATTACACGAGCGATCTCCCGCAGCCGGACAAGGACACCTTCTAGGCCGATCCGCGACGGGCGGAATTGCCGCGAATGCGGGGCCTCGGGTAGCCTCCCCGGGATGGCGACCCACCGTCCGCCGGAGCGCGCGCGCGCATCCGAAGGTGCCGATCGACCCCCCCTCCGGCCAGATCCCGCGGGCACGGGACGACCTCCCGCGCCCGGGCGCAGGTGGCTGAAGGCGGTCGCGATCGGGCTGGGTGCGGTGATCTTCGGGTTCATGAGCGGCTTCGCCCTGCGCGGCTCCGGCCCGCAGATCGCGACCACCGGCCCGCCGCAGGACGCCTTCCTGGGCGCCACCGCCCGCGACGACCTGCTCTTCCGCATCACGTCCGACCTGCCGAGCCTGATGGACACGGCCAAGCTGGACTACGACGACGGCGACGTGATCGACCAGGCGCACATCGGCGACGGCACGCTCACGTTCCGCCCGCGCGACCTGGCCGAGGGCACGCATACGCTCAACTTCAGCATGGACCAGCCGTTCGTGCCATGGCCGGTCCGGCGCAGCTGGACCTTCACGATCGACACCCACCGGCCGGAGATCAGGATCACCGGCCCCACCCGGCCCGCCGTCCGCGGCGCGCCGGTCGTGCTGTCGGGCATCGTCAGCGAGCCGGCGCGGGTGACGGTGGACGACTCCGAGGTGAACGTCGGCCGCGACGGCCGCTTCTCGGTGACCTTCCCCACCCCGCCCGCGGCCGCCGTCGCGGTGCGCGCCACCGACCGCGCCGGCAACGTGCGCGCCGTCCGCACCGAGATCCCGGTGGCCTCCCGCGAGCCGCTGAAGCCCATCCGCGCGGTGCACATGACGGCCATCTCATGGGCCCTCCCGTCCCTGCGCGAGCCGGTCCTCGCGATGCTGCGGGCCGGCCAGATCAACGCCATCGAGCTCGACCTCAAGGACGAGTCGGGCGTGATCGGGTACGACTCCACGGTCCCGCTCGGCCTCAAGATCGGCGCGGTCCAGCCCGAGTACGAGATCCGCAAGGCCGTCAAGGAGATCCATGACCTCGGCGGTCGCGTGATCGGCCGCATCGTGGCCTTCCGCGACCCGATCCTGGCCAAGTACGCCTGGGCGCACGGCAACCGCGAGCAGGTGATCCAGGCCCCCGGCGGCACCGAGTACTCCGGCTACGGCGGCTTCACCAACTTCTCCGACCCGGCGGTGCGCCGATACAACATCGACATCGCCAAGGAGGCCGCCGGTCTCGGCGTCGATGACATCCTCTACGACTACGTCCGCCGGCCGGACGGCCCCCTCGAGACGATGGTGTTCCCCGGTCTGAAGGGCGGCGCACAGGCGTCGATCGTCTCCTTCCTGCGCGACGCGCGCGTGGCGCTCGACCCCACCGGGGCCTTCCTCGGCGCGTCGCTGTTCGGCATCGCCGCCGACCGCCCGGAGGAGGTGGCCCAGAACGTGCCCGAGATCGCCCGCAACGTCGACTACGTGGCGCCGCTGATCTACCCCTCCCACTGGGGCCCGGGCGTCTACGGTGTCGCCGTGCCCGAGCGCGAGCCGAAGAAGATCGTCGAGGAGTCCCTGATCCGCTTCAACAAGCTGACCGCGGGCACCGGCGCGCGCGTCGTCCCCTGGCTGCAGGACTTCTCACTGGCGGTGCACTACGGGCCCAAGGAGGTCTGCGCGCAGATCGACGGCGCGAAGGCCGAGGGCGTGCACGAATACATCATGTGGGATGCCCTTGTGACCTACACCAGGGCCGGCTGCCTCACGCCCTAGCCCGCCGGGCGCACGAGCACCACCGTCGGGTCGGCGCGCTCCAGGAGCGTCTCCAGCTGGGCCCTCATGCCGTTGCGCGGCACGCGGCCGATCTGCATCACGAGCACGTCGAAGGCCTCGGTATCGGTGACGCTGAGGACACCCTCCGAAAACGAGCGCGAGCGGAGCAGGCGCGTGTCGAACACGGACACCCCCGTGGCACTCCGCTCACCGGCGTCGAGCACGGCACAGGCGTCGGCCACCGCCCGGCCGAGGCTCGCGTCGAGCGGCTGGGCGTGCGGGACCACGACCACCGAGGCCAGCACCACCTCGCCCTCCGCCCCGGCCAGCGAGACGGCGCTTTCGAGGGCGGCGGCCGGGAAGACCCGGTCCGTCGCCACGAGCACGCGGCGGCGGCTCACCGGTCGGCCCTCCGGTGGCGGGCCGGGCGGTCGGCGAACAGGAGCACGTCGACCCCCTCGAGCCCATCGAGGAGGGCGGTGAGCAGGTCGCCGCGCACGCGCGAGAGCAGCCCGCGCCCCCGCTGCGGAGCGGCCATCGCCAGCCGGGTGACCTCGCGCTCCTTCGCCATGCGGACGACCGCCGAGCCCAGGTCGTCCCCGGGAACGGTCAGGAAATGCGCTCCGAGCATCACCGAGAGGGAGCGCACGAGCTCGCGCTGACGGGCGCCCTCCTCGTCAAGCCTGTCCTCCGGGGTCACCACGTCCAGCTCGGCACCCAGGCGACGCGCGGCCCTCCACGCGGCGCGCACCAGGCGCTGTGCACCGAGCTCGGGCCGCACGATCACCATCACCCGCTCGACCAGCGGCGGCGTGCCGCCCTCGACGGGCGGGACGCCCCGCTGATTCTGGTCGTCCACCGCCCCGGCGACCTCCCGCAGCGAGATCTCGCGGAGCGCTCCGAGGTTCGCGGTTGTGAAGAAGTTCAGGAGCGCCGACTCGACGCGTTGGGCGGGGTACACCTTGCCCGCTTTGAGCCGTGCCTGAAGCGCCTCGGGGGTGAGGTCGACCAGCACCACCTCGTCCGCGTCGAGCAGGACGTTGTCGGGGATCGTCTCGCGCACGCGAACCCCGGTCATCTCGAAAACCCGATCATTGAGGCTCTCGAGATGCTGGACGTTAACCGTTGACATGACGTTGATGCCCGCGCCCAGCAGATCCTGGACATCCTCGTAGCGCTTAGCGTGGCTCATTCCCGGCGCGTTGGTGTGGGCGAGCTCGTCGACCAACGCCAGATCCGGCCCGCGCGACCGCACCGCGGCCGTGTCCATCTCGCGGAGCGGCACGCCGCGGTGCTCCACCACGAGCGGCGCGACGATCTCGAGGCCGGCGGCCATGGCGGAGGTCTCGGGGCGGCCGTGGGGCTCGAGCCACCCGATCACGACGTCCTCGCCCTCGGCCTGGCGGTTGCCGCCCTCCTCGAGCATCGCGTAGGTCTTCCCCACCCCGGCGGCCATGCCGACGTAGACCGTCAGCTTGCCACCCACCGCCTACGCCCCGAACACGTTGTGGACGATGAGATCGATGAGCTTGATGCCGATGAACGGCACGATCACCCCGCCGAGTCCGTAGATCAAGAGGTTGCGGCGCAGCAGGCGCGTCGCCCCGATCGCACGGTACTTCACCCCCCGCAGGGCGAGCGGCACCAGGGCCGGGATCACCAGCGCATTGAAGATGACCGCCGAGATGATCGCGCTCTCGGGGCTGCCCAGGTTCATCACGTTGAGCGCGTCCAGCGGTCCCGTGCGCTGGCCCGAGGCGGCGTAGGCGGTGGCGAACACCGCCGGCAGGATCGCGAAGTACTTCGCGATGTCGTTCGCGATCGAGAAGGTGGTGAGCGCCCCCCGCGTGATCAGCAGCTGCTTGCCGACCTCGACGATCTCGATGAGCTTGGTGGGGTTGGAGTCGAGGTCGACCATGTTCCCGGCCTCCTTCGCGGCCGACGTGCCCGTGTTCATCGCCACCCCGACGTCGGCCTGGGCCAGAGCGGGGGCGTCGTTGGTGCCGTCGCCGGTCATCGCCACCAGGTGGCCCTTGCCCTGCTCCTCCCGGATCAGGGCCATCTTGTCCTCGGGCGTCGCCTGGGCGAGGAAGTCGTCGACCCCGGCCTCCGCGGCGATCGCCGCCGCCGTGAGGCGGTTGTCGCCGGTGATCATCACGGTCCGGATGCCCATACGGCGCAGCTCCGTGAAGCGCTGGGTCATGCCCTCCTTGACCACGTCCTTGAGGTGGATCACGCCGAGGGCCGTCGCGTCGCGGGCCACCACCAGCGGCGTCCCCCCCGAGCGGGCGACCCGCTCGACGTCGGCCGTCAGGTCGGCGGGCATCGTGCCGGCGCGGGCGGTGACCCAGGTCTCGATGGAGTCGGCCGCGCCCTTGCGGATGTCCGTGCCGTTTGAGCGCACGCCGCTCATGCGGGTCTCGGCGGTGAACGGGACGAACTCCAAGCCGGCCAGCTCGTCGCGCTCGCGCAGGCCGAAGCGCTCCTTGGCGAGCACCACGATCGAGCGCCCCTCGGGCGTCTCGTCGGGCAGCGAAGAGAGCTGGGCGGCCTCGGCCAGCTCACGCTCGCTGACGCCCCGGGCCGCGATGAACTCCGCTGCTTGGCGGTTGCCGAGGGTGATTGTGCCGGTCTTGTCGAGCAGCAGGGTGTCCACGTCGCCCGCGGCCTCCACCGCGCGCCCGCTCATGGCCAGCACGTTGCGCTGCACCAGCCGGTCCATCCCGGCGATGCCGATCGCCGACAACAGGGCGCCGATCGTCGTCGGGATCAGCGCCACCAGCAGCGCGATGATCACCGTGATCGAGACCTCGGTGCCCGCGTAGGTCGCCAGCGGCCGCAGGGTCGCGGCGACGGCGAGGAAGACCACCGACAGGCCCGCGATGAGGATGTTGAGGGCGATCTCGTTGGGTGTCTTGCGCCGCGAGGTGCCCTCGACGAGGTTGATCATGCGGTCGAGGAAGCTGGCTCCGGGCTCCTGGGTGATGCGCACCACGATCCGGTCCGAGAGCACCCGCGTGCCGCCGGTGACCGCGCTGCGGTCGCCCCCGGACTCGCGGATGACGGGCGCGGACTCGCCGGTGATGGCCGACTCGTCGACCGAGGCCACGCCCTCCACCACGTCGCCGTCGCCGGGGATCAGGTCGCCGGCCTCGCACACGACCATGTCGCCGGGGTGCAGTTCCGCGGCCGCGATCAGCTCCTCGGCCCCGGCCTCGTCGAGGCGGCGGGCCATCAGCTCGCTGCGGGTGGCGCGCAGGGCGTTGGCCTGGGCCTTGCCGCGTCCCTCCGCGATCGCCTCGGCCAGGTTGGCGAAGATCACCGTGAGCCACAGCCACAGCGCGACGACGCCGGTGAAGGCCAGGCTGCCGGTCTCCCCGCGGACGAGGTCCGCGACGAAGATGCCGGTGGTGATCGCGCTGCCGAGCCAGACGACGAACATCACCGGATTGCGGAACTGGGTGCGCGGGTCGAGCTTGCGCAGCGACGCCCACAGCGCCGGGACGACGATGTCCGCCGTGAAGATCTTCCGCCGTTCCGCCTCGGTGCTCATGCGCGCCCGGGCGGGCCGGCGAGCCGGTCCAGGTCGAGGTTGAGCAGCAGGACGTTGACCCCGGGCTCGCCCAGGAAGCCGGCGACGCGCCCGTCGGTGTTGGTCGCGATCAGGCGCCGGACCGCCGCGAGCGGAACCCCGCGGACCGCGGCGACGCGGTGCGCCTGGAGGTCGGCGTTGGCGACCGAGATGTCCGGGTCGATGCCCGACGCGGAGGTGGTGATCATGTCCACGGGCAGGTCCTCCTGACGCAGACCGGGGGTGTACGGGCGCTCGAGCGTCAGGGCGTCGGCGATGTAGCCGTCCACGGCCTTCTTCAGGGCCAGGGTGTTGGGCCCGAGGTTGGCGAAGGTGGTGGCCGAGGGGTTGTCGGACGGCGTGGTGGCCGAAGGGCGGGTGTGGAAGTAGGCCGGCGAGGTGAACGCCTGGCCGGTGAGCTCGGATCCGACGACCGTCCCGTCGAGCCGGACCAGGCTGCCGTCGCCCTGCGCCGGGAACAGGATCCGGGCGGCGCCGGTCATCACCAGCGGGTAGACGATTCCCGTGATGACGGTGAGCACCACGATCATCCCGACGGCGACGCCGGCGAGGCGGAGGATGCGGTGACCCATCAGAAGCTCACCCCCGAGAGCTGGGTCGCGATCGGTCCCAGCACCAGGGCCGGCACGAAGCTCAGGGCCGCGACCAGCACGATCACGAACAGGAGCATCGCGACGAAGGTCGGCGTTGTGGTGCGCAGGGTGCCCGCGGTGGCCGGGGCGATCGTCTTGGTGGACAGGGCCCCGGCGATGGCCATGATCGCGAGGATCGGGATGAAGCGTCCGATCAGCATCGCCACCCCGCCGAGGGTGGTGGAGAACGTGGTCGGGCCGTAGCCCGCGAAGGCGCTCCCGTTGTTGTTGAACTGGGAGTTGTAGGCGTAGAAGGCCTCGGCGAACCCCTGCGGGCCGGCGTTGAAGATCGACGCCAGGCCCTGATCGGTGACGATGGCGAGCGAGAGCAGCACCAGCAGGCCCACGGGCATCACGAGGATCCCGACCATGGCCAGCTTGATCTCCCGGGCCTCGATCTTCCGGCCGAGGTACTCGGGCGTGCGTCCCACCATCAGGCCGGCGACGAACACGGCGATCAGGACGTACAGCAGCATCCCGTACATCCCGGATCCGACCCCGCCGAACACCACCTCCCCCATGCCGATCAGGGTCAGTGGGACGACGGCCGCTCCGCCGGTCCAGGCGTCCATGCCGCTGTTGACCGACCCGTTGGAGGCGGCCGTGGTGGTGACCCCCCAGAGCACCGAGTTGGCGATGCCGAAGCGCGTCTCCTTGTCGCTCATGTTGCCGCCGCTCGAGCCGGCGGTGGCCGTCAGCTCGACTCCGGTCTGCCGCAGCACCTGCGACCCGTGCTGCTCGAAGGGCAGCGACGTGGCCAGGCCGATCACGAGCAGCACCATCATCGTCGCGAACAGGGACCAGCCCTGGGCCCGGGAGCCGACCATCACCCCGTACGTGTGGGTGAGTGCCGCCGGGATCAGCAGGATCAGCAGCAGCTCGACGAAGTTGGTCAGCCCGGTCGGGTTCTCGAAGGGCACCGCCGAGTTGGCGTTGTAGTAGCCCCCGCCGTTGGTGCCGAGTTGCCTGATCGACACCTGAGAGGCGACCGCCCCGCGGTAGATGGACTGGGTGGCCGGCCGGCCGGCGTCGTCCGTCGCTCCGAGCGTGCGCGCCTCGAGCGTCTGGTACGTGACCGGGTCCGAGAACGTCTGGATCACGCCCTGGGAGCCCAGGATCAGCGAGACCACGATCGCCAGCGGCAGCAGGATGTAGAGCGTGATGCGCACCAGGTCGGCCCAGAAGTTGCCGAGGGCCCCGGTGCCGCGACGGGCGAAGCCGCGGATCACCGCCGCCAGCACGGCCATGCCCACCGCGGCCGACACGAAGTTCTGAACCGTCAGGCCGACGGTCTGGCTCAGGTACGAGAGGGTCGCCTCGCCGCCGTAGTACTGCCAGTTGGTGTTGGTGACGAAGCTCGCCGCCGCGTTGAAGGCGACGTTCCAGCTCATGCCCGGGTAGCCGCTGGGGTTGAGCGGCAGGTGGCCCTGCAGCCGTAGGATCGCGTAGAGAACGGCGAAGCTCGCCATGCTGAACGCCAGGACGGCCGCGCAGTAGGCCTTCCACGACTGCTCGCGCGCCACGTCGATGCGCAGCAGCCGGTAGGTGCCGCGCTCCACTGGGCCGAGCACGCGCGAGAGGCCCGGCACGGAGCGCCCCTCGAACACCCGGGCCATGTACGCCCCGAGGAGAGGTGTGAGCGCCGTCAGCACCGCCAGGTAGAAGCCGATCTGGGCGATTCCGTTCGCCGACATCAGAACCGCTCCGCCCGGAAGAGGGCGTAACAGAGGTAGACGAATACGGCGACCGCCGTGATGAGGGCGGCCCAGTCAGCGAGGCCCATCAGTTCACCTTGCCCATCGCCCAGAGGGACACGGCGAGAGCGGCGAAACACGCCGCGGCGATCAGGATCGAATGGATGTCCCCCACGAACCGGACGCTAGGAGCGTCGGGTTCAAGGCCGCATCAAGACACGCTCCCGGGACCTCAAGATCCCGTCAAGACGAGGTCAGACCCTCAGGCGGTACCCCACTCCGGTCTCGGTGACGAGGTGCTGCGGGCGTGACGGGTCGGCCTCCAGCTTGCGGCGCAGCGTGCCCATGTAGACGCGCAGATAGTGCGTCTCATCGGAGAACCCCGGCCCCCACACGGCCGACAGCAGCGCCCGGTGGGTCATCACGCGACCGGGATGGCGCGCGAGCTCGGCCAGCAGGCCGTACTCGTGGGGCGTCAGGTGCACGACGGACCCACCCGAGCGCACCTCCCGCATCGCCAGGTCGACGCTCACCTCGCCGAAGGTCACCGTCGGGTCCTCCCCCGCGGGCGCGGCCGCGCGGCGCATGGCCGCGCGCACCCGTGCCAGCAGCTCGCCGACCGCGTAGGGCTTGGTGATGTAGTCGTCCGCGCCGGCATCGAGCGCGGCGATCTTGGCGCCCTCCTCGTCGACCGCCGACACGACCACGATCGGCACCTGGCTCCACTCGCGCAGACGCCGGCACACCTCCTCACCCGTGCCGTCGGGCAGCAGCAGATCGAGCACCACGGCCTCGGGGGGGCGCAGGGCTGCGGCCTCGACGGCCTCGGCTACCGTCGCGGCCGCGCCGACCTCATAGCCGGCGGCGCTCAGCGCGGCCGTCAGGCTGCGCAGCACCTGCGGCTCGTCGTCCACGACCAGGATGCGCGCGCCGATCAGGCCACCTCGACCTGCGGGACGGTGGTGAGCGCGAACCCGAGGACGAAGCGGGCGCCGCCCGGGGTCGGCTCGGCGCGCAGGCGGGCGCCCTGGGCCTCCGCCAGCTCTCGCGAGAGGGCGAGCCCCACCCCCGTGCCGGCGCTCGCATCGCCCGAGACGAAGGGGTCGAAGATGTGGTCGGCCATCCCCGGAGGGATGCCCGCCCCGCCGTTGACCACCGCGATCTCGAGGTCACCGCCGGCGACCGCGCCCTCGACCGTGATCGGCGGGGCGCCGTGACGGACGGCGTTGTGGAGCAGGTTCACCAGGATCCGCTCGCACAGCACCGCGTCGGCCCGCACCAGCGGGAGGTCCGAGGGGACCCGGCTCACGACCGACGCCCCGTCCAGGAACGGCGCCGCGGCCTCGATGGCGCCGGCCACCATCTCGGCCGGGGCGCACCAGTCGAGGCGCGCGACCAGCGCTCCGGCCTCCAGCCGCGACAGGTCGAGCAGGTTGGCCACCAGGCGATCGAGGCGCTCGGTCTCCTCCCCCACCACCCCGAGCAGCGCGGCCGTGTCCTGCCCCGAGACCGGGTCGCCCTTGGAGAGCGTGTGGGCGGCGGTGCGGATGGCGGTCAGCGGGGTGCGGAACTCGTGCGACACCCCGTGCAGCAGCGCGGTCTTCAGCTCGTCGCTGCGGCGCAGGCCCTCGGTCTCGAGGGCGGCCTCCATCAGCCGCCCGCGCTCGACGGCCACCGTGGCCAGGCCGGCCACCGCGAGCGCGAAGCCCGGCGTGGCCCACCGTGGCTCGGCGTCCGGCAGCGCGGGGCCCACCTCGAGCAGGCCGAGCGCGCCGTCGCCGCTCACCATCGGCACCATGAAGCCGTCCGGCGACGGGGTCAGCTGCGTCGTCCGCCCGGGCCCGTCGCCGGCCGGCGGCTGCGCGTCGAGCAGAATCGCGCACCACCGGACACCCAGCGCCCGCGCCGCGGCCCGCGCCACCTCGTCGCCGGGCGACCCTGCGCCGATCTGACCGAGCACCGCTTGCGCCATCTCCGACAGCAGCTCGGCGTCGCGCCGGCGCTCCTCGGTCTCGCGGCGCTGGCGGCGGAAGCCGGCGGCCAGGTAGCTGGTGATGACCGCGGTGGCTGCGAAGATCGCGAGGCCGATCCAGTTGCGCGTGTCGCTGATCGTGAACGTGTAGACCGGCGGAACGAAGAACCAGTTGAAGGCGAGCGCCGAGACGAGGCTGGTGACGAGTCCGGGCGCGAGGCCGAACGCGCCGCTGATCACCAGCACCAGCAGCTGGAAGCAGACGGCCATGGACAGCACGTTCACCTCGCTGCGGGCGAGGTGGATCACCCAGGTGACGACGGCGACGCCCGCGATTCCCGCGACGAACCCGGTCGCCCGCGCGCGTGCGATGGTGACGACCGCGCTCACGGCCTCACGGTAGCGCGGCGACACGGACCGACGGCGCGCCACGGCGGCCCTGTGGTATCCCCTTTGTGAGGCAGAGAGAGGTCAGATGGGCACCTGGTCCGGCGGCAGGCTGATGCGACAGGAGGACGTGCCCGAGCGGCCGTCCGACGCCGCGGTGCGCTCGGCCAACCTGCGGCGCGTGGTGGCGCTGTTCCGGCCGTACCGCCTCCGGCTCGGGGTGGTGCTCGGGCTCATCGCGCTCTCGGCGGGGCTCGGCATCATCACGCCGTTCCTGCTGAGGGCGATCCTCGACACCGCCCTCCCCGAGCGTGACAACGCCCTGCTGACGGCGCTCGTGGCCGGGATGGTCGGCATCGCGATCGCCACGGGCGTGCTGGGCGTCTACCAGACCCTCCTGTCCAACCAGGTCGGCCAGCGCGTGATGCACGACCTGCGCTCGGCGGTGTACCGCCACCTGCAGCGCCTCTCGCTGGCCTTCTTCACGCGCACGCGCACCGGAGAGGTGCAGAGCCGCATCGCCAGCGACATCGGCGGCGTGCAGAGCGTGGTCACGTCCACGGCGACGTCGATCGTCTCCAACGTGACCACGCTGGTCGCGAGCGTGATCGCCATGTTCGTGCTCGATTGGCGGCTGGCCGTGATCTCGCTCGCGCTGCTGCCCCTGTTCGTAATGCTGACGCGCAGGGTGGGCGCCCAGCGCCGGGAGATCACCACCCGCCAGCAGGAGACGATCGCGGACATGTCCAGCATCGTCCAGGAGTCCCTCTCGGTCTCGGGGATCCTTCTGGGCAAGACGATGGGCCGCTCCAATGCACTGGCCGAGCGCTTCCACGGCGAGTCGGAGCGGCTCGCCGACCTCGAGGTGCGCTCGCGAATGGCCGGCCGCTGGGTGATGGCGACGATCCAGACCAGCTTCGCGGTGATGCCCGCCGCGGTCTTCTGGTTCGCCGGTCAGTCGTGGCTCGGCCCGGCCGTCTCGGTGGGCACCGTGGTGGCGTTCACGACCCTGCAGGTGGCCCTGTTCCGGCCGATCATGTCGCTGCTGGGCGTCCAGATCGACATCCAGACCTCGCTCGCCCTGTTCGACCGCATCTTCGAGTACCTGGATCTGCCCGTGGACATCGTCGAGCGCCGCGATCCGGTGGTGCTGGAGCGCGCTCAGCTGCGCGGCGAGGTCGTGTTCGACGACGTCTCGTTCTCGTACGGGCCCGATCGGCACATCCTCGACCACGTCTCCCTGGTGGCGCCCGCCGGCGCGACGACCGCGATCATCGGCGAGACCGGCTCGGGCAAGACGACGCTGGGATACCTGGTCGCCCGGCTCTACGACGTCGGCTCCGGAGCGCTGCGGATCGACGGCGTGGACGTGCGCGATCTTGCCTTCGCCTCGCTGGCCGACGCCGTCGGCGTGGTGTCGCAGGAGACGTACCTGATGCACGCCAGCGTGCGCGAGAACATCCGTTTCGCGCGCCCCGACGCCACCGACGAGGAGATCGAGACCGCCGCGCGCGCGGCGCAGATCCACCACGTCATCTCCGGGCTGCCCGAGGGCTACGACACCGTGGTGGGCGAGCGCGGGCACCGCTTCTCGGGCGGCGAGCGCCAGCGCATCGCGATCGCCCGGACCGTGCTGCGCAACCCGCCCATCCTGGTGCTGGACGAGGCGACCAGCGCCCTCGACACCGAGACGGAGCGGGCCGTGCAGGAGGCGCTCGATCGCCTCGCGGAGGGCCGCACCGTGATCGCGATCGCCCACCGCCTGTCGACGATCCGCGACGCCGACCAGATCATCCTGCTCGACGAGGGCCAGATCATCGAGCGCGGTTCGCACGACGATCTCGTGTCCCTCGGGGGTCACTACGCGGCGATCCTCGCGGGCGCCGCCGGCGACCTCGAGGCCGACCGGGACGACGCCCTCAGCTCCTGACACCACGCGGGGGCCTCAGCCCAGTTCGTCGTAGCCGGCGCGCCACTCCTTCAGCCCGCCCGGCGGCTGATACTTCGAGGCCACCGGCTGCGCCAGCGTCAGGGCCCGCGTCGCCTCCTCCGCGGTGAGGAGTTGCGTGGTGACCATGCGCCCGATGCGGCCGCTCGCCTGGATGCCCGCCGAGACCGCCGCTGCGTCCGTCGGCCCCGGCACGCGGAAGATCGCGAGGCCGTCGTACTCGCCGAGCATCCAGTAGAAGGCCTCCAAGTGGCCTCCTGCGGCCTCGATCACCTTGCGCGCGGCCTCGGAGCGATCCTCCGGCTTATCGACCATCGCCCTCCACGTCTCCTTCGAATAACTGAAGTACGTCATATAGGTGTGCATCGGTGACCCCATCCACGAGTGGACCTGACACGAGATGCGCACATAGCCGGAGCGGCGCCAAGCGCATCTCCTTATGTCAGGCATACACCCGCAGCGAAGGCGGTGCATAGGGTCCCGCAGCCATGATCCGCCACATCCACCGAGGTCACGCGGGTGGTCCTTCGAGAGGGTCCTGCGACCCGCACGACGGGACAGGAGGACGACCGAGCGCCGTGATTCACCCGGCCCGGATCTGGAGGGCTCGAAGGCCTTCGTCGCGCGACTGCCGGGTTCGCGCGGTACTGCGACCCGCCGTCCCAGGTCGCTTCAGCGTCCACGGCGACGAGCTCGGCCTCCACCGAACGCCGACACGCCGCCTCGTCGACTTCCGGCCCGGTCCGACGCACGCGCGACGCACTAGCCTGTGGCGCATGCCTCTCCCCCGCTGCTATCTCGCCTCGCCGCTGGGGTTCAGCGAGCCGGGGCGGGCGTACTACTACGAGACCCTGGTGCCGGCGCTCTCCGGGCTGGTGGAGGTGGTCGATCCGTGGGCCATCAGCGGCGCTCGGGAGTTCGAGCGCGCCGCGGCCGCGGGCGCGCTGAGCGCCTTCGTGCTCGAGGTGGGCCGGCGCAACGCCGAGGCGATCCGCGGATGCTCCCTGCTGGTGGCCTGCCTGGACGGCTCGGACGTGGACTCGGGAACCGCATCCGAGGTGGGTTACGCCAGCGCGCTCGGCATCCGCTGCCACGGATTCCGCACCGATCTGCGCGAATCGGGCGAACGCGGCGCGATCGTCAACCTGCAGGTGCAGTCGTTCATCGTCCACTCGGGCGGCGCGGTCGCGGCGTCGCTCGAGGAGCTCCTCCGGGATCTGGCCGCGGGGCGGGACTAGTCGACCGGGGCGCCGGCGACACCCCCTTCGGTGCGGGTGCGGCGCCAGGGCGGCGACCTAGTCTGGTCGCGTGTCCCGAAGGCCCCTCCCGTCGCGCCTCGCCCGTCGCGCGTGCCTCGCCGCCGCAGCGGCGGCGGTGCTCGGGGCCGGTGCCGTCACGGGCGTCGGCCAGGGCGGATTCGACGCTCCCGTGATCACGGCGTTCACCGCCAGGGTGGCGCCGTGCGACGAGAGCGACTTCCGCTGCATCGACGTCTCGTGGACGGCCCGCGACCCCGGCTCGAGCCAGCTGCTGTACGACCTGGTGGTGGAGCACGCGAGGGGTCGCGTCACCTATGCGGGAGAGGGCTCCTTCCGTCCGGGCCACAGGTTGCGCGCCTCTCTGGTGCCGCGCTCGCGGCCGCTCTGCGGCACATACCTGGCCACGCTGACCGTCAGCAACGACGCCCGGATCCTGACCTCGCGGGTGCGCTCCCTGACGCGTCGCACGAAATGCGTCGCCACGGACATCCGCCGAAAGTAGGGGTCGTAACCCTCCGATCCGACCCTTGACGGCGCGGCCATTTGAGGCCAAGGTCGTTGTAACGAGCGTGAGCCCCGGGGCACCGCTTCATCCGGCGCTTGCACGCTCGAACCGTGGGAATCGAGCGTGATCGAGATGCTCCGGATCAAGCGACACCGCCACGCAGACATCGTCTCTCGATGGGCGATATGCCCGGGGAGAACGGCCGAGCCGTCGCACGGCTCACGGTTGGCGGACACGTCGCTCGAGGCGGGCGGCCTCTCGAGACGTCCCGATGATCCCAACGCGCGTCGAAATGCGACGCACCCGGGTCGATCACATCCACGCGGCCGAATGAGCATCGCCCGATGGGGCGCGCGGGTCGCAGGGAGGTAACGCCTATGGATGCCGCGATGCAGGACGGTCTCGCTACCTGATCGAGGGTGGCGGGTTCGTCCGTCAATGACACAACGAGACGCCCGGCCACGCGGCGGAACCAACGAACCGCCGACGGCTCGGACGTTGCAGCAGGAACTGACGAAGGGGCCGTTCGGCGCGGGTACTGTCGGGCGGCCCCGGGGTGGTTTCCGCGGCCCCGCCCACGCCTCGCGTCCGACGACCGGGCATCTACGTGGCGGGCGGCCTCGCGGACCGGGCCGACGCGAGCGCGGTGCCCGAAGCGACCTTCGCGGGACGCAGCGCCCCGCCCACGGTCCGCGCGAGCGCGTGAGTCGACGGGATCGCGGCCCGGATCGCGGCCAGAATGGCGATCGCGACGATGCCGTCCAGCCACCAGTGGTTGGCGGTCACCACCACGACCAGGATCGTCACGACGGGGTGGGCGAGCACCCACCAGCGCCACCGGCTGGTGCTGACGCTCACCACGGCCCACCCGATCAGCACGGCCCATGCCACATGGACCGACGGCATCGCCGACAGCTGCGCCGGGCCCGGCGAGCCAACCGGGCCGTACACCGAGTCACCGAAGGCGTAGGCCGTGTCGACGAACCCCAGATCGCCGAACATGCGCGGCGGGGCGACCGGCACCAGTTGGATCAGGAAGCAGGCGCCCGTGAGCAGCGCGAGCGAGGTCCGCCAGGTGGGGTAGCGATCGCGGTGGCGGAAGAAGAGCCAGATCAGGAACACGATCAGCGCCGGCACGTGGACCAGCGCGTAGAACTGATTGCAGGCGCGCACGATCAGGTCGTGGCCGAGGACCAGTTTCTGCATCCCGACCTCGCTGGGCAGACCGACGTCCTGCTCGAAGTGCCAGATCGCCAGGCCCCGGTCCATGGCGCCGTCGACCTGCCTCAGTGAGAGCTGCCCGAGTAGCGCCCAAAGGGCGTAGAGGCCCAGCACCAGCGCGGCCTCGCGGGCGAAGGCGGCGAGCGCGCGCCACCGGCGGCCGGCCGGGCGCCAGACCAGGCCGATCACCAACAGCGGGATCGCCGCGGTGATCGCGTCTTTCCACGGCAGCCAGCCCATTGGGCAACGCTACCGCCTGGCGCCGATCGCTACGAGGCGAATCCGATCGGCGCGCCCGCGGCGAGCTCCGCGGCCCCGAGGTTCTCCTCCAGGTGCTCGAGCGACGACGTCCCGGGAATCGGGAGGATCTGGGGCGAGCGCTGCAGCAGCCACGCGATGGCCAGCTGGGCGGGCGTACCGCCCTGGGCCCCGCTGGACGAACCGGCCCGCGCCAGCCTGCCGGCGCCGAGAGGAAACCAGGGGATGAAGGCGAGGCCCTCGCGCTCGCAGATCGCCAGCACGTCGTCCGAGCCGCGGTCGCCGGCGCTGTAGCGGTTCTGCACCGAGACGATCGTCGTCTGGGCCAGAGCCCGCTCGAGCTGGGCCGCGGTGACGTTGGAGACGCCGATCGCCCGGATCTTGCCCTCGCCCCGCAGGTCGACCAGCGTCCCGAGGGACTCCTCGTACGGGACCGTGGAATCGACGGCGTGCAGCTGGAACACGTCGATGCGCTCCAGGCGCAGCAGCGCGAGGCTGCGCTCGCAGTCGCGGCGCAGCACCTCCGGCCGGCCGTCGGCCCACCACGTGTCGGGACCGCCGCGCTCCAGGCCGCTCTTGGTGGCGATGACCAGATCGTCCGGGTACGGGTGCAGCGCCTCCGCGATCAGCCGCTCGCTCACCTCGGGCCCGTAGGAATGGGCGGTGTCGATGAGGTTGACCCCGAGCTCCACGGCGCGGCGCAGCACCCGGCGCGCCTCGGCGGGATCCCTCGGCTCACCCCAGATACCCGGCCCGGTGATGCGCATCGCGCCGTAGCCGAGGCGGTTGACGGTGAATGGGCCGAGGTCGATGAGGCCCGCGAGGGCGGCGTTCGGGTCGATGCGTCGGAACACGTCGCGCGCTCCTTGGCTCGGAAGTGTCGGGGTCGCCCGGCGCCCGGGACGCGCTGCGGCCTCCACTGAGGGTAGAACCGGGCGAGCCGGCGCCGCCCGATCCGGCGACCCGCTCAGGCTTCGGGCGACACCCGTGACGGCGACTCGGCACGCATGCGCGGAATGGCCGGGATGATCAGCGCCGAGAGGCTGGCCGCCACGGCGATCACCGCGCCCACCAGGAAGGCGCGCTGGTAGCCGGCGACGAGCGCCGTGGCCAGCGGGTGCGCCGAGGTGCCGCGCTCGGCGAGGACGCTCGCGGTCTCGTGCACGGCGATCGTCGCGAGCGCGGCGAGGCCGATCGCGCCGCCGACCTGGCGGTTGGAGTTGACCAGGCCCGAGGCCAGCCCGGCGTTCTTGGGCGCGACACCGGCCGTGGCGGCGTAGGTGGCGGGCGGGAAGCTCAGCCCCAGGCCGAGGGCCGCGAGGGTGATCGGGCCGAGGATGTCGGTCACGTAGCTGCCGTCGGCAGAGACGCGTGACATCCACAGGAGGCCCGCCGCGATCAGCAGCGGGGCGATCAGCAGAAGGCGGCGGGGCCCGAAACGGGGAACCAGGCGCGCTCCCAGCTGTGCTCCGACGATGACCGCGATCGACGCCGGCAGGAAGGCAAGCCCCGCACCGAGCGGGCTCTCGCCCAGCACGCCCTGGAGGTACAGCGACACGAAATACCACATGGCGAACATGGAGCCCCCGACGCACAGCATCGCGAGGTTGGCCCCGGCCAGCGCGGGAATCCTCAGCAGCCCCAGCGGCACCAGGGGCGCCGACGCGAAACGGGTCTCGATGACGAGGAAGGCGACCATGAGCATGGCCGCGATCGCGAGCGCGGTGATCGTCTGGGAGGAGGCCCACCCGACGCTGTCGGTGCGCACCAGGCCGTAGACGAGGACGGTCAGGCTGCCGGTGATGGTCAGCGCGCCGGCCACGTCGAGGCTGCGCGAGGACAGCGCCGCGCGCGTCTCCGGCAACACGGCACGCGCGCCGATGATGGCGGCGATGCCGAAGGGGACGTTGATGAGGAAGATCCAGCGCCACGAGAGCGTGTCCGTGAGGATGCCGCCCAGCAGGGCACCGGTGGCCCCTCCGCTCGCCAGCGCCGCGCTCCAGATGCCGAGCGCCCGCGCGCGCTCGCGCGGCTCGGTGAAGGTGGTCGTGAGGATCGTCAGCGTGGCGGGCGCGAGCACCGCCGCCCCGAGCCCCTGTACCGCGCGTGCGGCGATCAGCGTCTCCGGCCCGGGCGCAAGCCCGCACGCCAGGCTGGCGAGCGTGAACACGGTCAGCCCGGCGAGGAAGATCCGGCGCCGGCCGTAGATGTCGGCGGCGCGGCCGCCGAGCAGCAGGAACCCGGCGAAGGTCAGCGTGTAGGCGTTGACCACCCACTGCAGACCGGTCGCGCTGAAGTGCAGGTCCGTGCGCATCGCGGGCAGCGCGACGGTGACGATCGCGACGTCGAGGATGACCATGAACTGCCCGAGACAGGCGATCGCGAGGATCGTCCTCTTGCGCGCAGCGGCGGGCGCCTCCGCATCCGCAGGGGCGCCGCCGCCGATTCTCGACTCGGCCACGGGTTCACTGTAGACCCGATGGCCCGGCCCAGGTCCGCACGCTCCCTGCCGCCGTAACATCCACGCAAGCTCTGTGCACGAGCATGGTCAGCGGTGATCGACCAAACCAGAGAGCCCCGAGTGGCGCGCAAAACCTCCAACACCGAGCTCACCGTGCTGGTCATCGACGACGAGCCGATCGTGCGCGAGGTGGTGGCGCGGTATCTGCGCCGCGAGGGCTACCAGACGCTCGAGGCGGGCGACGGGCTCGAGGCGCGCGCCCTCGTGGAGCGGCACGAGCCCGCCCTGATCGTGCTCGACGTGATGCTGCCGGGCATCGACGGGCTCGAGCTGTGCCGCTGGATCCGGGAGCGCTCCGCGACCCCGATCATCATGCTGACGGCCCGTGGCGGCGAGGCCGATCGCATCGTCGGGCTCGACCTGGGGGCGGACGACTACGTCACCAAGCCCTTCTCCCCCCGGGAGCTGGTCGCCCGTGTCCGGACCGTGCTGCGCCGCGTGCCGGCAACCGTCCCCGTGCACCGCATCACCGCGGGGGCCCTGACCATCGACGCGGGCACTCGGGAGGTGACCCTGGAGGGCGGGCCCGTGCGCCTCACGGCAAAGGAGTTCGACCTCCTCTGGTTCCTCGCCGGCAACCCTCGACTGGTGTTCTCGCGCGATCAGCTGATGAACCGGGTCTGGGGCTACGACGCCGCCTTCGACACGGGCACCGTGACCGTGCACGTCCGTCGCCTGCGCGAGAAAATCGAGCGCGATCCGTCCCACCCCGAGCATGTCCAGACCGTGTGGGGCGTCGGCTACCGGTTCGTGCCGTGATCGGTCCCGCCCTGATCGTCGCGGCGTGCACCCTGGTCGCCGGCCTCGTGGCCGCCGCGGTCGCGAGCCGCCTGCCCACGCTGCGGCTGCGGCTGGTGGCCCTCGCGCTGATCGCCGTGATGCTGCCCCTGTGCGCGGTGCTGCTCTCCGGCGTGCTGATGTACGACTCCGGGCACGACCTGACGGTGCTGGCCGTGGCGACCGCGTCGGGAGCCGTCGCCCTCGTCGGGGCGCTGCTGGTGGCCCGGTCGGCGATGCGCCCACTGGACGACGTGCGCGCGGCCAGCGACGCGCTCGCGCGCGGCGACCTGGGCGCGCGCGCGCCGGTGGACGGCCCGGCCGAGATCGCCGAGCTGGGGATCGCGTTCAACGGCATGGCCGGAGAGCTGGAGCGGCTGTTCGACGCCCAGAGGGAACTCGTGGTTCACGCGAGCCACGACCTCCGCACGCCCCTCGCCTCGCTGCAGGCCATGCTCGAGGCGGTCGAGGATGGCCTGGTCGCGCCCGAGACCTACCTGCCGACGATGCATCAGCAGGTGCGGCACCTGAGCGGCCTGGTCAACGACCTCTTCGAGCTGGCGCGCATCGACGCGGGCGCGCTGACGCTCGAGCTGCGGGAGGTGCGCCTGGATGGCCTGATCGAGGGCTGCGTGCGCGGCGTCGAGGCGAGCGCCGAGGCGCGGGGCGTGCGCGTCGAGTCGCGGGTCTCGCCCCGGGTCCCGGCCGTGCGATGCGCTCCCGAGCAGATGGAGCGCGTGCTCTTCAACCTGCTCACCAACGCGCTGCGCCACACGCCGACCGACGGCGCCGTCGCGGTCGTCCTGCGCGCCGATGGCGACGAGGTGCTGGTGAGCGTGGAGGACACCGGCGAGGGCATCGCCAACGAGGACCTGGAGCGCGCCTTCGAGACCTTCTGGCGTGCCGACTCCGCGCGCAGCAGCGACGGGGCGGGCGCGGGCCTCGGCCTGGCGATCGCCCGCGGCCTCGTGGAGGCCCAGGGCGGGCGCATCTGGGCCGAGGCCCGGCCCGGCGGCGGCGCCCGCGTCTCGCTGGCGCTCCCGGTCGCCGTCTAGAAAGGCGCCGCCTCCCGGGGTCGGACGCGTCCGACCCGATATGCGAGCCTTGCCGGCCAGATGGATGAGACGGCAGCCCTCCTCGCGCTCCTCGCGGCCTTCTTCTTCGCGTTGGCCGCCACCCTGTGGCAGAAGGCGGCCCTCGGCCTCGACGGGGTCTCCCTGCGTCAGCCGCGGTCGCTGCTCGGGCTGCTGACGCAGGGGGTCTGGTTGTCCGGCCTGGCCGCCCAGGGGCTGGGCGTGGCGCTGCAGGCCGCCGCCCTCGACCGGGGGCGCGTCTCGATCATCCAGCCCCTTCTGGTCACGTCGGTCATCTGGGCGCTGCCGCTCGGATACTTCATGACGCGTCAGAAGATCACCGCGCGGGTGGTGATCGGCGCCGGGATCGTCGTCGTCGGGCTCGCGGTCTTCGCGTCGTTCGGCGACCCCGCGGCCGGGGTGGACGACGCGCCCTGGTACGACTGGATCGCCTCGATCGCGGTCCTCGGCTCCATGTGCGCCGCCCTGCTGCTGTTCGCGAACCGGGGCAGCGCCACGGCGCGGGCCGCGACGCTCGGCACGATCGCGGGCATCCTCTACGGGCTCTCCGCGACGTTGATGAAGCCGGTGGTCGAGAACCTGCACGCCGGCGGGGTCGACTCGGTCCTCGGCAACTGGGAGTTCTGGGTGATGACCGCCGGCGGCCTCGTCGGCTTCGTCTTCCAGCAGCTCTCGCTCTCGACGGGCCGTCTGGTTCCATCGGTGGCGACGGTCTCGGTGGCCAACCCGGTGGTAAGCGTCATGCTTGGCGCGCTCGTGCTGCAGGAGCGCCTCGACACCGACCCGCCTTGGAGCGCCGTGCTGGGAATCGGCGGCCTCGCGCTCGCCCTCTTCGGAGCGGTGGTGATCTCGTCCAGCGACGAGTCCGAGCGCCCGGAGCAGGCGCGCGCGCGGGCGGCGCCCGCCTAGGGGTCGCGCCTCTGGCGCGCGAGGGGCGATGACTCCCAGAAGTCGTCGAGCTTCGTCGCGTCGGCCCGGCCGAGCCGCCGGGAGACGGCCCAGATCTCGACCGGCTCGTCCCCCTCGTTGCGATGCGAGCGCGGTGTATGCGGGGCCACCCGGGCCACCGACCCGGCGCCCACCCTCCTGATCTCGTCGCCGAAGCGCATCGTCAGCGTGCCGCGCGCGACGATGTAGAGCTCCTCGATCTCGTCGTGGAAGTGCCCCGTCCCCTGCTCGAAGTCGCTGTGCGGGGGTACGCGGATCAGCGTGACGGCGAGCTGCTCCGCGCCGAGCGCCCGCGTGAGCGGGCGAAACTCGCCCGGGACGTCGGTGGCGGCGTAGACGTCGTCAACGTCGACGACGTTGAACGATGCCGAAGTCGCTCATGCGGTCCGATCGGTCATGCCCCGAGCGTACCCCGGCGGCTGCTCGATCGCCCCTATGAGACGACCTCCGGGGCGCGGGACCGGGTCTCGCCCAGCCGCTCTCAGGCCCAGGGCGATCCGCCGCGGCGACTGGCAGGCTGAGCCCATGACCGGGGCCGACTCCCGCACCGAGCGCATCCTCGAGGGGGTGCGCATCATCCCGAAGGGGTTCGTGCGCGCCTATTCGGATGTTGATCCGTCGGCCCCCCGCCTGGTGGGCCGGGTCCTCGCGACCACGCACGCGGATGACCTGCCGTGGCATCGCGTGGTGCGCGCCGACGGCAGCATCCCCATGGGCGAGCGCCAGGCCGAGCTACTGCGGCGGGAGGGGGTGCCGATGCGCGGCGCACGGGTCAACCTGCCCCACGCGCGCTACCCCGCGAGCGGCCCGGCAAGCGTCAGGCCGTCGCGCGGGGCGTCGCTCGCCACGGCCATCGCGGCGGTGGCCGCGGCCGACCCGGCGATGGATGCGCTGGTCTCCCGCGCGGGCCCCATCGCCTGGCGGCGGCGGAACCCGGACGGCCACTTCGGCGCCCTGCTGCGCTCGATCGTCTATCAGCAGCTCGCCGGAGCGGCGGCGTCGGCGATCCACGGCCGCGTGCGCGCGCTGATCGACGGTCCGCTCGACGCCGCGACGCTCACGCGGGTCCCGAACGCGGACCTGCGCGCCGCAGGCCTGTCGGCCGCCAAGCTGGCCTCGCTGCGCGATCTCTCAGCGAAGGTCCTGGACGGCACCGTGATCCTCGACGACAACGCCGCGCTCCATGACGATGAGATCGTCGCGCGCCTCACGACCGTCCGGGGGATCGGCCGCTGGACCGCCGAGATGTACCTGATGTTCGAGCTCCGCAGGCTCGACGTCTGGCCGGTGGACGATCTCGGGGTCAGGCAGGGCTACGGCATCGGCTGGGGCATCGACCCTCCCCCGCCCGCGCGGCGCATGGGGCCGCTCGGGGATCGCTTCCGCCCCTACCGCAGCGTCGCCGCGCGCTACTGCTGGGAGGCGGTCCACCTCGCCCGCGCGAGCGCGGCCGCGAGCCTGCGCTGATGCCCGCGCGAAGCGCCGGCCTGCTCCTCCACCGCCGCGGCGCGGACGGGCTCGAGGTGCTCATCGCCCACATGGGCGGTCCGTTCTGGGCGACGAGGGACGAGGGCGCGTGGTCGATCCCGAAGGGGGAGTTCGGCGAGAGCGAGGATCCGCTCGCCGCGGCGCTCCGCGAGTTCGCGGAGGAGCTGGGCGAGCCCGCGCCAGAGGGACCGACCGTGGGGCTCGGCGAGTTCCGGCAGTCGAACGGCAAGCGCGTCACCGTCTTCGCGCGAGGGGCCGACTTCGACGCATCGAACGCGCGGAGCAACCACTTCGAGATGGAATGGCCGCCCCGATCGGGACGGATGGCCAGCTTCCCCGAGATCGACCGCGCCGAGTGGATGACCCTCGATCGGGCCCGGACACGGCTGGTGAGGGGTCAGGTCCCGGCGCTCGACGTCCTCGCGGAGGCCGTCGGCGGCGGCTGACCGGTCGGGCGGACCGCCGATCCGGCCGCGGACGTCAGCCCCGTCCGAAGTCCAGCAACGCCTCTTCGAAGGCCTCATCCGGTGACGGGGCCGTTCCGTCCCACGTCTGGGCTCCGTTGGTTATCCGGACCTGGAATTCCGGAGGGGCCGGATCGGGGCTGGTGAACACCTCCTGCACGACCGGACCACAGACGACGCGGTACCCCGCCTCGGCCAGCTCCTCGAGGGCCTGGTCGAGATCGGCCCGGGCAGTGGTGTAGTCCTGCGTGTCGTCTTGCACCGAGCCGCCTCCCGGGTCGTGGGCACCGGGCGCAGTTTCTCATCCTCGGTCGACCAGGGTCCACAGGCACCGCGCCGCTCGCCCCGCGGCGGCCGATGGAGAAGAATCGCGCAACGCACGGCAATCCCCGTCGGGAGGCGAGCATGGGCGCAGAGACCCACTTCCAGAAGCCGGGCTGGTTCACCGTCAACGTGTTCAACCGCGTTGTCTCCGGACTGACCCGATGCGGCATCAGCGTCGCGGGATCCCGCGTGCTCGAGGTGCCGGGCCGAAAGTCGGGCGAGCCGCGGCGCACGCCCGTCAACCTGCTGACCGTCGATGGCGATCGCTATCTCGTCGCCCCGCGCGGGCACACCCAATGGGTGCGCAACCTCCGCGCCGGCGGCCGGGGACGACTGCTGCTCGGCCGGCGCAGCGAGCCCTTCACCGCCACCGAGGTGCCCGACGGCGACAAGGCGTCGCTGCTGCGCGCCTACCTCACGCGGTGGAAGTTCGAGGTCGGCGCCTTCTTCGGCGGCGTCGGGCCCGACTCGCCCGACGCAGACTTCCGCCGGATCGCGCCCGACCACCCGGTCTTCCGGATCACTCCGGGCTGACCGGCCGGCGCCGCCTCGGGCCACGAGGCCGCCGGCCTGGGCGTCACGGGCCCGCGCGCAGCCGCGGGTGTGGGTGCGTGAGCACTAGAGGCCGACCTGGGCCTGCAGGTGCGGCGGGTACCGGTCCCCCCGCACCTCGATCTGGGCGAGCGCGCCCTCGATGGCGCCGAGGTCGTCGGCGGTCAGGTCGATGTCGGTCGCACCGACGTTCTCCTCCAGCCGATGCGGCCTGGTGGTGCCGGGAATCGGCACGATCCATGGCTTCTGCTCCAGCAGCCAGGCGAGCGCGATCTGGGCCGGCGTCGCCCCCTTGCGCCCGGCGATCTCCCCGAGCAGATCGACCAGGCCCTGGTTGGCCTCGCGCGATTCGGGCGTGAAGCGCGGCAGACCGTTGCGGAAGTCGCCGCTGTCGAAGGTGGTGGACTCGCTGATCGCGCCCGTCAGGAACCCGCGGCCCAAGGGGCTGAAGGGCACGAAGCCGATCCCGAGCTCCTCGAGGGCTGGAAGCAGCTCATCCTCCGGCTCGCGCCACCACAGCGAGTACTCGCTCTGCACGGCGGCCACCGGGAGCACGGCGTGGGCGCGGCGGATCGTCTGCACGCCCGCCTCGGACATGCCCCAGTGGGAGACCTTGCCCTCCGCGACGAGCTCCTTGACCGCGCCGGCGACCTCCTCGATCGGCACGTCGGGGTCGACGCGGTGCTGGTAGAGCAGATCGATCGAATCGACCCGGAGCCGCGTGAGGGAGTCCTCGACGCTCGTCTTCACGTGCTCCGGACGGCTGTCGATGGTCTGCCCGTCGGGGCGATAGCGGAAGCCGAACTTCGTCGCGATCACCGCCCTCCCCTTGTACGGCGCCAGGGCTTCGCCCACCAGCTCCTCGTTGACGAACGGCCCGTACGCCTGTGCCGTGTCGAAGAACGTCACGCCGCGCTCCAGCGCCGAGCGGATCAACGAGATCATCTCCTGCCGATCTCCCGCCGGGCCGTAGGCGAAGCTCATGCCCATGCAGCCGAGGCCGAGGGCCGAGACCTCCAGATCGCCGAGTCGTCGTTGCTGCATCGGGTCTCCTCACGGGTCGGGGATGCCGTTCCGGGCCGACGGCGGGCTTCGCGGGCGCGGCGCCTGCCTCTAGGAAAGCGCGTCAGGGGTGCGGGCGCCCTCGGCACCGAGGGGGCCGATCGGCAACCGCCGACGCCGTGGGGCCGCCGCTGGTGGTAGACCTCGGGTACCCGTCCGAGCGGGCCGCGGCCGAGCGCTTCGGCGCGACCGGCCGGCGGATCCGCGGACGTGTTCGAGCGATGGGAGGCCGGGCGAGTGAACGAGATCCTGCCGGGGCTGTGGCACTGGTCCACCCTCCACGAGCGCTGGGGCATCGAGATCAGCTCCTACTACCTCGCCGCGGAGCGTGTCCTGATCGACCCCCGCGTACCCCCCGAGGGGCTCGAGTGGTTCGCGGAGGCCGGCGGTCCGGTCGCGGCCCTGCTCACCAATCGCCACCACTACCGCCATGCGGGGCGGTTCGCGGAGCGGTACGGGACCCGCGTGTTGTGCAACCGGCTCGGAGCCCAGGAGTTCCACGCGGATGAGCCGATCGAGTTCTTCACGGCGGGCGACGAGCTCCCGGGGGGCGTGGCATCCCTGGAGGTCGGAGGGATCTGCCCGGACGAGACGGCCCTGCTGTGCCGTTCGCACCGGGCGCTCGCCGTGGCCGACGGCCTGGTCAGGTTCCCGGTGGACGGGCCCCTCGGATTCGTGCCCGACCAGCTCATGTTCGATCCCCCCCGCACCCGCGCCCGGCTGGTCGCCGCCTACGGCGCCATCCTGGACCTCGACTTCGACACCCTGCTCCTCGCGCACGGCGACCCGATCGTCCGCGGCGCGAAGGAGGTGCTGGGGCGTTTCATCGCCCAGCACGACGGCGGGACGGCGGCAGACCCCTCCGTAGCCGATTGAGATGGGGGGCGGCCGATGGTAGCCTGCTGAACATGTGTTCAGCAGGCTACGACGACAGCAGCGCCCGCGCGCGCCTGGTGCGCGTGGCCGTCGAGATGGTCGGGCGCGAGGGCACCCGCGCGGCGACGGTGCGGCGCGTCGCCGAGGCGTCGGGAGTGTCGGCGCCGCTGATCCTCCACCACTTCGGATCCAAGGAGGGGCTGCTGCGCGCGTGCGACGAGCACGTGACCGCGGTCATGGAGACGGGGATGCGCATCCTGGGCGAGGGTGGCGGAAGCGTCACGCTGCAGGCGCTCCTCGAGCTCGAGGGAGCCGGGGAGGCGGTCGCGTACATCGGCCGCTCCCTGCAGGACGGCGGGGATGCCGGTCGCCGGTGGTTCGACCAGATGCTCCAGATGACCCTCGTCGGCATGGACGAGCTGACCGCCGCCGGTTCCGCACGACCGACGGACGATCCGACGATGCGCGCGCTGCTGCTGATGTCGATGGATCTCGGCATGGTGCTGACGCGCCCGCACGTGGAGCGCGCGCTGGGCGCCGACCTCACGGACCCGGCGATCGTCGAGCGCTGGTTGCGCGCCGGGCTCGACCTGCTCACCAACGGGGTGATGATCGAGGGGGAGGCGACATGAGCGCGGCGATCGCGATCCGCGGGCTGGTCAAGGACTTCGGCAGCACCCGGGCGCTCGCCGGGCTCGACCTGACCGTGGAGACCGGCGAGGTGCACGGGTTCCTCGGCCCCAACGGCTCCGGCAAGACCACCACCATCCGCGTTCTGCTCGGGCTGCTGCGCGCCGACGGCGGCGAGGCCACCCTGCTCGGCGGCGACCCCTGGCGCGACGCGATCGCTCTGCACCACCGGCTCGCCTACGTGCCCGGAGACGTGACGCTGTGGCCCAACCTGAGCGGGGGCGAGGTGATCGACCTCATGGCCCGCCTGCGCGGCGACGTCAACCGGCGGCGGCGCGACGAGCTGGTCGAGCGGTTCGAGCTCGACCCGACCAAGAAGGCGCGCACCTACTCCAAGGGCAACCGGCAGAAGGTGGGGTTGGTGGCCGCGCTGGCGTCGAGCGCCGAGCTGCTGATCCTCGACGAGCCGACCTCCGGCCTGGACCCCCTGATGGAGTCGGTCTTCCAGGACTGCATCAGGGAGGTGACGGCCCAGGGCCGCACGGTGCTGCTGTCGAGCCACATCCTGGCCGAGGTCGAGGCACTCTGCGAGCGGGTCAGCATCATCCGCGCCGGCCGCACGCAGGAGAGCGGGACGCTCCAGGAGCTACGGCACCTCACGCGCACGGCGGTCACGGCCGAGACCGCCCGCCCGCCCGTCCTCGACGACCAAGCCGGCATCCACGGGCTGAGGTTCGACGGCCACCGCGTCAACTTCGAGGTCGACAACGCCGAGCTCGACGGCGTCGTGCGCCTGCTCGGCGACGCCGGGGTGCGGAGCCTCATCTGCCACCCGCCGACGCTCGAAGAGCTCTTCCTGCGTCACTACGGCGACGCGGCCGCGGAGGCGCGAGCAGAGGCCTCGCGGCTCGATCCGCGATGAACGACCTGACCGGCGCGGGCGCGCTGATCCGTCTCGCCTTTCGCCGCGACCGCGTGCGCATCGCCGTCTGGATTCTGTCGATCGTGGTTCTGGTGGCCGTGTCGGGCGTCAGCGTGGCCCGCCTCTTCCCCACCCAGGCCGATCTCGATGCCGCGGCGGCCGCCTCGGAGAATCCGGCCGTGATCGCCCTGCAGGGACCCGCCCAGGGCCTCGACACCCTCGGCGGCCAGGTCGCCTTCCAGATCGGGGCCCCGGGGTTGGTCGTGGTCGGCCTGATGGGGCTGCTGATGATGGGGCGCCTCCAGCGGGGGGAGGAGGAGGCCGGCCGGTTGGAGCTCGTGCGCTCGCTGCCGGTGGGCCGCCACGCACCGCTGGTCGCCGGGTGGGTGGTGGTCGGGACGATGAGCCTCGCCGTCGGCGTGGGAGTGACGCTCTCGATGATCGCCCAGGACCTCGGCGTGGCGGGCTCGCTCTCGTTCGGCCTGGGCTACCTGTTCACCGGGCTGGTGTTCGCGGGAGTCGGTCTGGTGGCCTCGCAGATCACCGAGAACACCCGGCTCGCGTACGGCATCGCGGGCGGGGTGCTCGCCGTGTCGTTCGTGCTGCGCGCCATCGGCGACGTGAGCGACGGGGCGCTCTCGTGGGGCTCGCCGATGGGATGGGTGCAGGGCGCCCGCCCCTGGGCCGGTGAGCGGTGGTGGCCGTTCCTGATCGCCGCGGCCTGCGTCGTCGCCCTGCACCTGGCGGGCCGGGCCATGGCCGCTCGCAGGGATCTCGGGGCCGGACTGATCCCCCCGCGGCCGGGGCCGCCGAGAGCGTCCGCACGCCTGTCGAGCCCGCTCGGCCTCGCCGCGCGGCTGCAGCGCGGCAGCCTCGCCGGGTGGGTGGCCGCGGTCGCGTTCACGGGCGCGGTGTACGGATCGATCACCGACGCGATCGGCCAGTTCGTGCGCGACAACCAGGCCCTCGCGGACGTACTCACCGGCGAGACCGGGGCGAGCCTCGTGGACTCCTACCTGGGTACATCCGCCCGCGTCGTGGCGCTGATCGGGGCAGGCTTCGCGGTGCAGTCGACGCTGCGGCTGCGCGGCGAGGAGACCGCGATGCGCGCGGAGCCGATCCTGGCCACCCCCGTCTCGCGCACGCGCTGGGCGTTCAGCCATCTCGTCGTCGCGCTGCTGGGCACGCTCGTCGTGCTCGTGGCGAACGGGCTGGCGATCGGCATCAGCGCCGCGATCGTGACCGGCGACACCGGCCTGGTGCCGCGGGTGGTGGGAGCCTCGCTCGCCTACGCCCCGGCGATCTGGCTCCTCATCGGGTTCGCCTTCGCTCTGGTCGGTGTCTGGCCCCGCGGGGTGGTCGCCGTCTGGGTCCTCCTGTCCGGGTGCTTGGTCGTCGCGTTCCTCGGCCCGCTGCTGCAGCTGCCGGGCTGGGTCAACGGGCTGTCGCCCTTCGAGCACGTGCCCCTGTCTCCGGCCGAGCCGGCCGACGTCCTGCCGATGCTGGCCCTCACCATCATCGCGATCGCCCTCGTCGCGGTGGGGAACGCCGGCATCCGGCGCCGCGACATCGGCTGAGGCGCCGCCACCCCCGGGTCGCACGAGGCGTCACGGGCCGCCGCGCTGCGATCGCGGGCCGGGGGCCCTGCAGTTGACAGGGCCGGTATCCTGCCGCCCGAGGGAGGAGATCGATCCGTGGTGGAGATCGGACGGGGTCGGCTCGACGACGCATCCGCCGCGCCGGCCGGCGGCGAGCGGCACGAGGTGGTCGCCCGTCTGGGGCCGGCGCGCATCGAGCAGATCCTGAGCGGAGAGCTCGACTCTCCCCGCCGGTTCGTCGGCGAAGGCGACGAGTGGGTCGTGGTGCTCGACGGAGCGGCGCGGCTGGAGATCGGCGAGGCCGTGCACGCGCTGGGTCCGGGCGACTGGGTGCTGATCCCCGCGGGCGTCCCTCACGTGCTCCACGAGACCGCCCCCGGCACGCGGTGGCTCGCCGTGCACGCGCCGCCGGCTCAGTAACGCAGGAAGTGGGCACGGCACAGCGTGTCGGCGTCGGCGTCCATGTCCGCCTCCCACTCCGAGCGCCGCACGGCCACGAACGCGCGCGCCAGGTCGCTCCCCAGGGCGGAGAGGAGGACGTCGTCGGCCTCGAGCGCGTCGAGCGCATCGCCGGGATTCGCCGGTAGCGGGGCGATGCCCCGCTCTGCGCGCGCGGCCTCCGTGAGCGTCGCCGGATCGACGTCGACGGCCGCCGGCGGCTCCAGCCCGCGCTCGATGCCATCGAGGCCGGCGGCGATCACGGCGCCGAGCGCCAGGTAGGGGCTCGCGCTCGCGTCGGCCGGCTTGAACTCGAAGTTGGCCGACGCGGACTCGAGGCCGCCGCCCAGAGGAGAGCATGCGCGCACCGCCGCCTCCCGGTTGTCGTATCCCCAGCACCGCCACGCGCCCGCCCACGTGCGCGGACGGAGGCGCAGGTAGGAGCCGGCGCTCGGGGCCGTGACCGCGCACAACCCCGCCAGGTGCGCGAGCAGGCCTGCCACGAAGCTCCGGGCCAGATCGGAGATGCCGCCCGCCCCTGCGCGATCGGCGAACGCGTTCGTCCCGTCCCTCGCGACCAGGGAGACGTGGATATGTGCGCCGCTGCCGGCCTGCCCGGGAAAGGGCTTGGGCGCCAGCGAGGCCTCCATGCCGAGCGCCCGGGCGACGTTGCGCAGCGTTTGTCGCACCAGGACCTGCTCGTCGGCGGCGCGCAGGCCGCCTCGCGGCGCGAGCGCGATCTCGTTCTGACCCCACCCCGCCTCCGCGTGACAGCCCTCGACCTCGATCGCCTGTGCCTCGAGGGCGTCCAGCAGCGCCTCGACATAGTCCTGGGAGACCGCCGCCCCCATCGCGGAGAAGCACGGGGTGCGATCGATCGCCGCCCACCCGTGAGCGTCCTCGCGGGCCAGCACGAACTCGTTCTCGAAGCCGGCGTGCAGCAACAGGCCCATGGCCGCCAGCCGCTGCTCCATCCGCGCGAGGAAATGCCGCGGGCAGGTGGGCTCGGGGGCGCCGCCGAGGTCCACCATGTCGGCCAGCACGCCCGCGGTCCTGGGCGCATAGGGCAGTACCCGGAAGGTCGCGGGGTCCGGCCGCAGCCGCATCTCGCCCACGGGACCCATCCCCGGGACCTCCGCGATCTGGTCGAGCGCGCTCTGCGCCGGCTGGGCTCGGCTGAGCCCGACACCGGCGACCATGCGCGCGCGCAACCGGCCCAGGGACACGGCCTTGGCGCGCACGAGCCCGTCGTTTCCGCACCACATCACCCGCGTCAGGCGGACGCCCGACGCCTCTGCCTCGGCCACCACGGCGTCCACGTCGCGGCCGGTCGGCCACGGGGCGCCTCGCATCTCGTCCGTCGGCCCTGAGCGATCGCCGGTCATCGGTCAGCAGCCTCGCAGGGCGCGCTCATCCACGCCCCCTCGTGGAGGCGACTCCTCTGTCCCGGCGCGAACGACGGGGCGACCGTCGGCCAGTCCCCGCCACCCCATCCCGTGTGGGGGTCGCGGCCAGGAGATGCCGGGCGCGTCCACGGCCAGTGCGAGTCCAGCGCTCATCGCGTGTGGTGCCCCTCCGGGGATCGGCCGGTCGCCCGGCGCCCAGAACGTACAACCGATCGGGGCGACGCATCGGCCTCGCCGTCCCGCCACCGGCCCGCGGGTGATCCGCCGGGCCTCGGCCGGCGCGAACCGACGCCGGAAGGTCACGCACGTCAACCGCCTCCTGACCCTCCGCAGTAACCCGCGACCGCCTGCGGGCAACCCCGATGCGGGCAGCAGCGAATGGCGCTTGGCTGGGTTGATGGGCGTCTGCGAGGAAAGTGGACGGTGATGATGTACGGCGATCATGGTGATGGCGGAGGCTGGGGCTGGGGGGCGTGGCTGCTCATGGCACTGACGATGCTGACCTTCTTGGCCCTCGTCGGCTTCGGCGTGTTCATGGTCTGGCGCAGCACCTCGCATCCCCGTCAGCCGGAGTCCGAGGAATCCGCGAGCCCTCCGAGAGCAGCCGAGTCCATCTTGGCCGAGCGCATGGCGCGCGGCGAGATCGAGCCGGAGGAGTACCGGAGACGCCTCGATGCCCTCAAACCCGGCAGCTCGTAGCGGCCCGCCGGCCCCTGCGACGCCTCGTCGATCATCGTGGCGACCCTTCCCGGCTACTCGACGTGTGCGGCCCGGACTGTCCGCCAGGAGTCCCAGGTGATCTTCAGGATGAACAGGCTGATCGCCAGCCCGATCAGCGGATCGGCCCTCGGCACGCCGATCGCGACGACCGCGGCGCTGGCCACGACGCCGAGGCTCACGAAGCCGTCGGCCCGTGCGTGCCGGCCGTCGGCGAGGAGGGCGGGGCTCGACAGCCGGTGTCCCGCCCTGAGACGAATCCGCGCGGCGATCTCGTTGCCGACGAATCCGATCAGGCCGGCGAGAGCCAGGACCCAGAGTCCGGTCAGGCCACGCGGGTGGATCAGTCGATCGACGCCCTCGTAGGCGGCGACCATGGCGCTCGCGAAGATCGCCAGCACGACGGCGAGACCGGCCCAGCGCTCTGCGCGTCCGCTGCGCAGCATGAAGGCGATGCCGACGGGAATCGCGGTGAGGGCATCCCCGGCGTTGTGGACCAGGTCCGCAAGCAGGGCCACGCTGCCGGTGCTGAGGTAGATCGCGAACTGGATCAGGGCCGTCGTCCCAAGGACGGCCAGGCTCACGCCGACGGCGCGAAGGCCCTCGCGCGATCGCATGATCGACTGATCGAGTAGGCCGTGCGAGTGACCGTGGCCATGGTCGTTCCCGTGCCCGTGCTCAGGCCCGTGGGCCCGATGGTGAGCCTCATGGTGCTCGTGGGGCCCCGCGTGCGGGTGGGCGTGCTCTAGGAGGTCCCCGTGCCGGTGGCGATCACCACCGAGGGGCTCGAAGGCGAGGGCGTGCACTCCTCCCAGGCTAGCGCGACCGACCGTGGCGGCCCGGGGGCGCGCGCCATCGACGGGACGATCAATGGCGTCCTCGCCGAGGATGCCCCCTCGCAGCCGTCCGTCACCGAACCGACCGGCTCGATGGGTGGGGAGACCTGCGAGAGCGCTCTCAGGCAGCCCTCCGAGAGCCTGCGGCCCGCCACGGATTGCGTGCCCTCGGGGCCTCGGCATTCGGGACTTGACGATGCGTGGAGAGTTCACGATTCTCGACGCGGATCTCGCGAGGAGAGGGGTGTGGCATGAGCGCGAATCGCTGGGAACGGTGGGCGCCGTTGAGCGGGGTCGTCTACGTCGTGCTGTCGGTCGCCGGGTTCACAATCGGCGTCAGCGGTAGTCCCGACACCGACGCCCCGGACCGGGAGTTCCTGTCCTACTACGCCGACAGCGGTAACCGCACGAAGGAGATCGTCGCGTTCTTCCTGTTCGTGGTCGCCGGGCTCTTTCTCCTCTGCTTCGTCGGCTCCCTCCGCGATCGCCTGCGGTCGGTCGAGTCCGAGCCGAGGGGCCTGTCCGCGCTCGCATTCGGAGCCGGGGTGGCGTCCGCCGCGCTGTTCGCCGTCGCGGTCTCGCTCGGCTCCGCAATGTCGTTCGCGATCGAGGACAGCGATCAGTTCGTCGTGGATCCCAACCTCGCCCGGCTCTTGGGCAACACGAGCTACCTCCTGATCGTGGCCTCGACCATGGTCGCATCGCTCCTCGTCGCGCCCGACGTCGATGCTCGTCCTCCGGACGGCCGTGCTCCCGCGCTGGCTCGGCTGGGTCGGCATCGTGGTGGCGATCGCGCTTCTGGTGGCCGTGCTCTTCATCCCCATCTTCCTGCTCTGGGCCTGGGTCCTGGTCGTCGGCGTGATCCTGACGGCGCGCCCTGCGAACGGCCACCCACGCGAGTCCTCGCGGATGGCGACATAGGCCCAGCTCGCCCTGGCGGGGCCGATGTCAGGACCGGCAGCCCTCGTCATCGCAGCACGCGTCCGCGGGGGCGGTCCCCGCGAGCGGATCGCCGACGCAGCACCCCTCGCCGCGCCATGCCTCCCTGCCCTCCTTGACGGCCACGCCGGCGATGAGGAGCCCCACGATGGGGTCGAGCCACCAGGCGCCGAAGAGCGTGTTCCCGAGCAACCCGAGCAGCAGCGCCGCCGACAGATAGGCACAGAGCATGTTCTGTCGCCCCTCGCCCTTGGTGGCGGCCGAGCCCAGGCGATCGGCCAGGCGCGTCTTGGCGATGCCCAGGTAGGGCATCGCGATGAGACTCGATGCCGCGAGCGCGATTCCGAGAACGCTGGTGTCCGCACGCTCGCCCGTGACCAGCGCCCTCAGGGACTCGAAGGCGACGTAGGGAGCGAGGAGGAAGAACTGAAGCGCCACGAGCTTCTGCGCCCGCCCCTCGGCGGCCTCGGAGAAGATGCGGTGCCCCGTGAAGCGCCAGACGATGATGGCCGAGGCGACGCCCTCGATCGCCGAGTCGAGACCGAAGCCGACCAGCGCCACCGACCCTGCGACGACACCGGCGAAGATCGCGATGGCGCCCTCGGCGGTCATGTAGGCGAGGCTCGCCCAGGACAGCCACCTGACCCGCGCGGCGAGCCGCAGGCGCTCGGCGTCGTCGAGGCGCGGCCGGCCCAGCGGGACGAGGGTGGTGCTCATGCCGTGATGCTCTCCGACATCACCGACCCGAGGAGAGCCGCACCGGCCTCGGTGAGTGAGTAGAGGATCATCTTGCCGTCGCGTCGCGAGGCGACCAGCCCCGCCGCGCGGAGTGCCCGCGCGTGGTGGGAGACCAGCTTGTCCGACCGGCTGGTGACCCAGGCGAGATCGCAGACGCACAGCTCCCCGCCATCCCCGAGGGCGACGGCTACCGACAGGCGGGTTGGGTCGGACAGCGCCCGTGCCCTCTCCGCCGCCGCGGCCAGTGTCGTCGCAGACGGCAGGCGTGCGCGTACCGCCTCGGCCTTCGGCAGGTCAAGGCAGAGCAGTTCGCAGCGATCAGTTCCGAGCGTCATGCAGTCAATCTAACAGCCGTGCGAATGACGATCGGGAATGGTCGCGTGCGTCACGGACAGGGCGCCCATGCGAGACACCCCCCGGCGTCATCAGCTCAGCGCGCCCGCTCGGCGATGAGATCGCCCTCGATCTCGCAGCTCTGCGCGAGGGTGTTGAACACCGTCCCGTGCTTTTTCAGGTTGCGGTGAAGGAGGTCGAGGCGGCGCTCGTCCTCGTCGGTCGTCACACGCAGCTCGTAGCGGATCCGCGTGAAGCGCGGGGGCGCGTCCTGGCGCTCGAGCTCCACCCGCACCGCCGCCCCCGACTGGCGGAACGGCAGGATCTCCGAGAACCGCTCGACGTTCTTCAGCAGGCAGGCGGCGAAGGCCGCGCCCAACAACTCGGCCGGCCCGGGAAGCCCGCCTCCCTGGGCCGGCGAGCTGTCGAAGGCGATCCGGCTCTCCTTGCAGGTGACCTCGGAGACGCCGGCCTCGACGATCCGGGCCTCGACGACGTAGGCCACTAGCCCTCCTTCGCCGCGCTCCGGCGCGAGGAGATGTCGACCGCCGGAGCGTCGTCGGGCTGGGGGTACTCGGCGCCGCACCACTCGCAGTGGGTGAGCGGCTCGGAGCGCGCCGCCTCAGGCCCGGCGGGCGTGGGCGTCGTGTCGCAGACCGGGCAGGGGATCGCCTCGGTCGTCCGGTGGGCGTGAGTCATGTCGAGCCACCTCCCTCGGGGTGTCGCGTGTTCGGGGCGCCCCCGCCAAACGGGCGCAGCCGTCGTCTCTACGCTACCGCCGGACGCGCGAGACATCGGCCGGGCATTCCCTCAGCCTGGGGCGGGAAAGCCGCACGCGGTCAGAGGACCGGAGGGCACGCGATGCCCTCCGGCGCCCCGCGCCAGCCTCGCCGGGCCGCGCTGACACTCATCGTCTCCCCCTCGGATCGCTCATCGGGACGCGGGGAGGACTCCACGGCCCCCGGTCGGCTGGCGAGCGTTTCTGTCCGCTCGCGCCAGAATCCGGGCCGGAGAGGCTCTCCGCGGGGCTCTCGGATTCGGTCTCCCTGCTCCCTATGGGGAGAGACCCCTCTGTCGCGCTGTGCGCCGCGCAGAGGTACCCGCCGAGCGCCACGAGCCACAGAACCACCGGATAGGCGATCCACCGCTCGATGCCTCCCTCGCCGAGGGAGGCGACCGGCCCCCAGTCGAGCAACGCCATGGCGAGGGCGAGACTGACGAGCGTCACCGTCCCGAGCACTCGCGAGATCCACCCCATCGCGCCCCCGAGGACCCTGCCGGACAGCACCGCGGCGACGCCCCCGCCGATGAACGCCATCTGGGCGAAGAAGGGGTGGGGCACCGTGTTCCCGGGGAAGAGACCCACCCCGAGAATGCCGGCGCCGAGCACGGCCAGGGGGATGCTGAGGCGACGCCGCCCCAGGGTGCGGTGCGCCAGAGCCGCCGCCGAGATGACGAGGACGCCCGCCACGGCCATCGTGGTGTCGAAGATCGCGGCCGATGGCTGGAGGACGACGCTGTCGGGCGGCTCGGTGCCGCCGAGGTCGCTGATCATGCTCTCCCCGGTCGAATAGGCCGCCGGATAGAGGGCCTCAGCGGTGATGATGCCCATGAGGATGCCGGCGCCGGCCGCGATCAGCAGCGCACCGGACGCCGTGAGCCCGCGATTCGCTGGGAAGGGTGGGTGCACCATCCGCCTCCTCGGTGGAGTCGCATCCATTCTCAGCCTCGCGACCCCGGGCAGGCATCCGGCGAAGCCACCGGAAGCCTGCGGATTGCCCGCGATGCCGCGCCCCTCCAGGGCCGGCCGCCACCCATCCGGCGCAGACCACGCGCCACACGACGTCGCACGCAGCGTGCCCATGACCATCGACGTGGTGACCGGCTGACACCCCGTCACCCCCCTCGCGTCGCGCGCGCCACATGCAGGCGCGCGGCGCGGGCCGACCGGGGAGCCGGCTGTCCGTTCGAGGACGTCGCCGCCCTACGGGATGCGGGCTTCTTCGCCGCGCCGGTGCCGCGCGCAACGTGGTGCCTCTGCGTGCCGCTCGATCGGTCTTCCTTCGGTGGTGCGCCGTGTTGAGTGTCGAAAAGCTCGCCCTCGGCCGGGCACGGCGCGCTCCGCTCGATCGGTGATCGAGTCCGTCCCAGACCCGCGAGAACGCCGACGCCCGCACCCGCCCCTGTCCGGGAAGTGCCTCGGAGAGGTAGGGTCTGCGCCCCTGCGCTCAACGCGTCGGAGAGGAGTCGTGGTCGCGATCGTCCCGCCCGCCCGGGCGGTCTGGTTCGATCTGAAGGCGCGTGCAGAGCGCCTGCTCGACCCTGGCGAGCATGACCCCGAACGGCCCGAGGACGGTTTCATCTGGGTCGACGTGGACCTCCCGGCGCCCGACGCGCTGGAGGCGCTGAGGACATCAGGCCTCTTGCCGGTTGACCTCGCGATCGACGACGCGGCAGCCGGGCGTGTGGGGTGGACATTGGGGCCCGAGCATCTGCATCTCAGCCTGGCCGTCGCCCGGCTGGACGGCGACGCCCTCATCCTTGACCGCTACGACATTGTGGTCACCGAAGGCGTCGTCTCGCTGCACAGCGGCATGCCGTCTCACTTCGACGATCTGCGGGCGGAGTTCGGCGACGACTTCCGGCGCTTCGCCCAAAGCCACGGCTTCCTCCTCTTCGAGATGCTGGACCACCTCGCCAACGGCCTGGGGGACACCGTTCGGGCGCTCGGCGACCGGATCGACGAGTTGAGGGTCACGTCTACCGCCTCCAGGTCAGCCGGTGGAGCGCGCGACGGATCGGAGTTGCTGGCGTCCCTGCTGCTCCTCAGGCGAGTGCTCGCCCGGACCCGGGACCTGCTGGCCGAGATCTCATCGCGGCGCTCTCCCTTCGTCCCGGAGACGACGCAGCCGTTCGTGCGCGACATCGGCAACCGGCTCGACGGCTTCGTCGCCGACCTGGCGTTCAGTCGCGACGTGCTCGACGAGGCCCTGCGCCTGGCCCAGGGTGCAGCCGGGGCTCGGGGCGGAGAGGGCCGGCCGGACGTCGCCACGCCGATTGAGCCACCGCTCGACGCGGTCGGCCGGCCCCCCCTGACGTTTCTCAGCCTCGGCGGGTTCGAGGTGCATCGTGGCGGGAGCCCTGTGGCCCTCTCCGAGGCCGGCGGGGAACCCGCGCGCGAGCTCCTCGCGGCTCTGCTCTCTGCGCAACGCCCGGTGCAGCGGGAACAGCTCCTCGGCTGGCTCTGGCCCGATCTCGCGCAGGACCGGGCGTCGCGCGCCCTGTCCCGGACGATCGCGTCGCTCAGGAGCAACCTCGAACCGGGCCGCGCCGCCGGCCTCACGGTGATCGTGGTGGAGGGACCGATGCACCTGCTCGTGCTCGGACCCGAGGACTCATGGGACGTCAACCAGCTGCGGGACCGCGCAGGATCGGCGGCACCAGAGGACGAGGGGCTCGAGGATCTCTCGCGCGCGCTCGACGTCTACGACAAACCGTTCTGTCCCGAGTGGCCGCACGCCGAATGGGGGCGCACCGTGCGCGAGGACTGCGCACGGGCGATCGCGACCCTGCGTGGGCGCCTGGCCGAGCTCCTGCTCGGCGCGGGTCGCATCGACGAAGCCATCGAGCACTTCGAAGCGCTGCTGGAGGGCGACCCCGAGAGCGAGGCGGCCCATCGCGGGCTGATGCGCTGCCACGCCGCGGCGGGGCGGATGCCCCTTGCGCTGCGCCAGTACCACGCCTGCCGCTCGGTCCTGCGCCAGACCCAGGGAGTCGACCCCGGCCCGGAGACGCAGGCGCTCTACCTGTCGCTGCTCGCCCGTCGCTGAGCGGTCGCCTCACCGACGCCGAGCTCGGCGTCGGCGCAGGCCTCGAGGACGTCGAGGGCCCGGCTCAGCTCGGAATCGGTGATGACCAACGGCGGCAGCACCCGGATGACATTGCCCTCCGGACCCGAGCAGATCACGAGCACCCCCTCGGCGAGCGCTCTGCGCTGGATCCCCGCCGCCGCGTCAGGGCGCGGCGTGTGCCGGTCTGTGCCGAAGACCTCGATCCCGATCATCAGGCCCAGCCCACGCACCCGCAGCTCAGGATGGCGGCGCTCCAGCGCCTGAAGGCGCTCGATGGCGCGCGCGCCGAGGACGCGCGCATGCTCGGGAAGGCCCTCCGCCTCCATGGCGTTGATCCCGGCCAGGGCGGCGGCGCACGAGACGGGGTTGCCGCCGAACGTCGAGCCGTGGTCGCCGGCGCGCATGGCCGACATCACATCGGCGCGCGCGCCGATGCCCGAGAGGGGGAACCCGGCGCCGAGGGCCTTTGCCATCGTCATCACGTCCGGCGCGACGTCGTAGGTCCCGGCCGCGAACCAGTCACCGGTGCGCCCGAAGCCGGTCTGGATCTCGTCGAACACGAGCAGTGCCCCGTGGGTGTCGGCGCGCTCCCGAAGGCCCTCGAGGAACCGGCGTCCGGCAGGGTGGCAGCCACCGTGCCCCTGGACCGGCTCGATCATGTAGCAGGCGGTCTCTTCGGGAGCGAGCTGGTGGCGGTGCAGCTGATCGAGCTCGGCCAGCGCGTGCGCCGCGGCGTCGTCCGGCGACATCGAGAGCTCGTCGGGCCGGGGAAACGGGGCGACGTGGACACCGCTCGTCCCCAGCCCCAGCCGGAAGGCCGCCTTCGACGTCGTGGCGGCGAGGGCGCCCTGGGTGCGGCCGTGGAAGCTGCCACGGAAGCAGACCAGCCCGGGCCGCCCGGTCGCGGTGCGGGCCAGCCGCATCGCGACCTCGTTCGCCTCCGAACCCGTGGTGGAGAAGAGGAAGCGCTCGATCCCCGGGGGCGTGATCTCCGCCAGCCGATCCGCGAGGTCTCGGGCCGGGGCATGCCCGCAGACCCCCCCGAGGTGGATGATCTGCTCCATCTGGTGGAGCACGGCGGCGATGACCGCTGGATGACTGTGCCCGAGGTTGCAGGTGGCGATCCCGGCCACCAGGTCGAGAAACATGCGACCGTCGGCGGCCTCGAGCCAGGCGCCGTGCCCCCGGACCGCGTCGAATCCCGCGATCGAGGGCTGGGCCGCAGACAACGCCCGCTCGCGTCGATCGGAACCGCTCACGCCGAGCTCGCCAGTCGCCCCATCATGCACCTCGCCGTCATCTTGGGTGCCCCCGCGATGATCCGGTGCCGCTCCGGCCGACACTAGGCCGTGGCCGACTCCGCGGCGGTCTCGATCACCGCGTGGACCCGCTGGAGATCCCCGACTCCCCTCAGCCGATGCTCGCCGCGGTCGTCGAACCGTACGCCCCCCGAGGTGCGTGCCAGCGCGCGCACCGTCTCGGAGACCAGCACCTCGCCCGGTGACGCGAGCCCGGCGACCCGCGCGGCCAGGTTGACCGCGCCGCCGAAGACGTTGTTCCCGTCCCGGATCACGTCTCCCGAGTGGAGGCCGACGCGGATCTCGAGCCCCGTCTCGCGCGCGGCGGCGGCGCTCCTGCTGCCGCACTCGATGGCCTGGCGCGCCGAGGTGAACACGGCCATGACCCCGTCACCGAGGAGCATGCCCTCGACCACCGCGCCCCCGGTCGCACCGATGGACGAGCGCAGGACCGCCTCCAGCGTCCGGGCCATCGCGCGGAACTCGGCATCCCCGAGCCGCTCCGTGAGCGCGGTGGAGTCGACGATGTCGGTGAACATGATGGTCACCGTTCCCTCGGGCAGCGCGGCCGTCTCATCGGGGTCACCGGCCCCGAGCTCGACTCCGATCATCCGGGCCAGCCAGCCGTCCACGCTCGCGTCGCCGAACTCCAGCATCAGCGTGTGGTAGGCGACGCCGTCGATCCCGATGGTCGCGTCAGCGAGCGGCAGAAGGCTGAGGGCCCCGTAGGGGTATCCGCCCGGGTCGCGAACCACCGTGTAGAGGCGCGCCAAGTTGGGGCGCATCTCCATGTATGCCCGCTTGACGTCCAGCCAGCACGAGGCGACCTGCGGGGTGAGCGCCTCCCCCGTGCCGCGGCCCAGCCAGCGGCGCAGGAAGAGCACCCGCTCACCCTCGGCGACGGGCTCCCGACGCAGGTGCTCGGACCACGCGACGACGATCGGATCCGAGGCCAGCAGGCCGGCATCGACGTCGCACGCCTCGATCAGGGAGTAGAAGGCCGCCGCGCCTCCCGAGGCGTCCTTCGCCACGTGAAACGAGCGCGGGTGGGCCTTCCACCACCGGTCGATCAGGTCCACAGCCATGGGGGGCTCGGTGTCCGCGGCGATCGCCATGACGCCCGCCCGGTCGGCAGTCGTGGCGGGAGCTACAGTGAACTCGCTCGCCCCATCGGGGAAGAAGGCCGATCGCACCGCGGGGTTTTGGACCAGGAACAGCAGGTCCGCGGTCTGGCGCCAGAGGCCGAGGCCGATGGTCGCGCACGAGTCGACGCTCAGGTACTGCCACGCGCGGTGCTGGTAGCGGCGGTGCCGGGCGGGGTCGCGGACGGCGAGGTCGCTCGCCACCGTGTCCCGCACCAGATCGTGCAACGCGAGCCCCTCCTCGGTGACGTCGATGAAGGGCAGCCGCTCCAGCTCCCGGAACGCCGACCGCGCCGCGCTCGAGCCGATCAGTGCCTCGAGGGCGGGCTCGGTCACGCGGCGCATCACCGAGGAGGCGCGGGTGGCCTCCGCGACCTCGGGCTCGAGTCCGTCGAGGAAGGCGCGGGTCAGCTCCTGCAGGATCTGAGCGGGCGGGCCGGACTGGATCTGCAGCTCGGGCTGGCTGCGCAGCGCGGCCGCCGCCAGCTCGAGCGCGAGCGGGTGCCCGCGTGCGAAGCGGTTGACGCGCTCGGCCTGCGCCTCGTCCAGACCCCGGGCCGCGAGCAGCGCGAGGGCGTCCTCGGACGTGAGGCCGCGCAGCTCGATCGCGTGGAACAGCCCCTGCCAGCCCGGGGTCGTCAGCCAGGCCGAGCTCGGGGGCTCCCGCCCGGAGATCAGGGTGATGACGCTCTCGGGTATCTGCGGGAGGAAGGTCTGCCGCAGCCAGGTGTCCAGCAGGCCGAAGGTCTCGTAGGTGTCGAGCGCCAGGACGCAGCGCCGCTCGGAGGCCGCGAGCTCCCGCGCGGCGCTCGCCGGGTCGGCGATCGGAGTGTCGAGGGATTCCCCGAGCGCCGCGAGGAAGCCGCGCGACGTCGGCTCGATCTGCTTGCAGTCGAGCGACAGCGGCCGCGCCGCGGGACTGGCCTGCCCGATGGCCGTCCGTACGAGCCACGACTTCCCTATACCGCCGGCGCCATGGACAAAACCGACGAGGAATGGCGGCTCGTCCGCTTCGATCGCGCGGCGCAACACGCCGACCTCCGCCTCCCGGCCGACGAACGACCGCTCGGCGGTCTCCGAGAGCCGTTCTGCGATGGTCCGTCCCATTGCGCTCGCCCATCCCTGAAGTGCGACCGTGAGCCGAGGGTACACCCGGGCGGGGGTCCGGTCACGGGACGGTCGCGCCACCTGCCCTTGGGCAGGTCCTCCTGACCGGTTGACCCGTGACCTCGGGTCGGCATTGATAGGGGAGCCGGAAGCCACGCGGGATCGTCGAGTCGGCACGCGGGGGCACTGCGATGACCTCAACCACCAGCGTCGAGGACCTGGCGCCAATCGATCACTTCCACACCCGGGGAAAGGCCGCGACGCTGGAGCTCCTGCGGCTCGCCTCGGTCCACGCCGGCGCCCGCGTGCTGGACATCGGCGGCGGCCTCGGAGGGGCCGCACGTTTCCTCGCGAGCACCGCCGGCTGCCGCGTCACGGTCGTCAACCTGACCGAGGCCTACGTCACCGTGGGGCGCGATCTCACACGGCGGGTGGGGTTGGACGATCGGATCGACTTCCTCCGGGCGGACGCGCTTGCCCTGCCGTTCAGCGAGGCCGGGTTCGACGTGGTGTGGATGCAGCACTCCTCGATGAACATCGCTGACAAGGAGAGTCTGTACCGCGAGGCCACGCGGATGTTGCGCCCCGGAGGACGGCTCGCGATTCACGAGGCGATGGCCGGGCCCGTCCAGCCGATCCACCTGCCCGCTACCTGGGCCCACGACCCGGCCGACAGCCATCTACGCCCGCCCGATGAGGTGCGCGGGCTGCTGGCGGGGCTCGGCCTTCGCGAGATCGCATGGGAGGACCAGTCGGCGATCTCCCTCGAGTTCAACCGCCGACGCGCGGCCGCAGCGATGGAGGCGCCGAACCCACCGCCCCTGGGCCTGCACCTGCTCCTCGGCCCGGACTACGGCGCGATCGTGGCGAACCAGGCACGCAACATCGCCGAGGACCGCGTGCGGATCATCATGGCCGCCTGGGAGAAGGGTGCTCCGGTGGGCTCGTGAGCGCAACCTGCTCCGGCTGCGGCGCCGACGTCGGCGTCGGCTCGCGCTTCTGCGCGGACTGCGGGGCCGCGCTCGGCCGCCGATGCCCGGAGTGCGGCGAGCCGGCCGATGCCGGCAAGCGCTTCTGCTCCAACTGCGGAGGCGCACTCGCGGGCGAGGCCGGGACGCCGGCCACCGACGCGCCGGAGGGCGAGAACACGCCCGTCACGGTCCTCTTTTGCGACATCGTCGGCTCGACGTCGATCGCCGAGCGGATCGGCGCCGAGGCGATGCACGGGCTCCTCAGCCTCTACTCGGACCTGGCGCTCGAGGAACTGCGGTACTACGGCGGCACCATCGATCGGTTCATGGGCGACGGCTTCATGGCGCTCATGGGGGTGCCGACGGCACACGAGGACCACGCGCGACGCGCGGTGCTCGCAGCGCTCGCCCTGAGGCGACGGTTGCTGCGGGATCTCACCCTGCCCGGACTCGAGCGGGTCGACGTGCGGATGGGGCTCAACAGCGGCTCGGTGGTGGTCGGCAGCCTCGGCACGGACCCCGAGGGCGACCACGCGGCGATCGGCGACACGATCAACGTCGCGGCCCGCCTGGAGTCGATCGCGGAACCCGGGACCATCCTCGTCAGCGATGCGACCGCCCGGCAGGTGGTCGGGTACGTGCGGTGCGAGTCGGTCGGCCCCGTCGCTATCCGGGGACGAGCCGAGCCGGTGGTCGCCCATCGCGTGCTGGGCCTCGGGCCGCGGCGCTCCGCGCTGGAGGGGCTCGGCTCGCGGCCCATGGGGCGCTTCGTCGGACGCGAGCGGCAGCTCACCGCCCTCCGGGAGCTGGTGGCCGAGGCCGCCTCCGGCCGCGGTCAGGTCGTGGGCGTCGTCGCGGAACCCGGCATGGGCAAATCGCGCATCGTCGCCGAGCTGCGCCGCTCGCTGGCCGCCGAGCGCCTCACCGTGCTGGAGGGGCGCTGCCTCTCCTACGGCTCTGCCGTCCCCTACATCCCGCTCACCGACATCGTGCGCGCCAACTGCGGCATCGCCGAGGGCGACCCGCCCGCCGAGGTCGAGGCGAAGATCGCCTTCGGGCTGGTCGAGCTGGGAATCGACCCCGGGGCCCGCGCCCCGCTGCTGCTACGGATGATGGGCCTCCACGACACCGGGGAGGCCGGCGACCTCCCCCCGGAGGCGGTCAAGCAGCGCACATTCGAGACCCTCTTGATGATGTGCCTCGCCGGCAGCCGCCGCCGGCCCCTGCTGCTGGTGGTCGAGGACCTCCATTGGATCGACCGCGTCTCCGAGGAGTTCTTCGCGCGGCTGGTGGAGAGCATCCAGGGCGCGGCGCTCGCGCTCGTCTGCACGTATCGCCCGGGCTACCAGGCCCCCTGGATGCAGGCCTCCTACGCGAGCCAGCTCGCCCTGCCCCGGCTGACCCTGGCCGAGAGCTTCGCGGTACTGCGCGCCGTCCTCGGCGAGCGAGCAGGGGAATCCGGCGCGCTCGAGCCGATCGTGGAGAAGGCGGATGGCAATCCCTTCTTCCTGGAGGAGCTGGGACGGGCCATGCTCGAGGACGCTCCCAGCGGCCCGGAGAAACCGATGCCCGGCAGCGTGCACGACGTGCTGCGGGCGCGCGTCGATCGGCTGGAGAAGGAGCCGCGCCGGGTGCTCCAGACCGCCTCGGTTCTGGGCCGCGAGTTCCCGCTCCGGCTGCTCGAGGCGGTGTGGAGCGGGCCCGGCGGGCTCGAGCCCTACCTCGCGGAACTGAGGCGCCTGGAGTTCATCCACGAGCAGGGCGGCGAGGGCGAGCCCGTCTACGTGTTCAAGCACGCCCTCACCCAGGACGTCGCGTACCAGAGCCTGCTCTCAAGCCGGAGGGCGCGCCTGCACGAGGCCGCCGGCACGGCCTACGAGGCGCTCTACGCCGATCGCCTGGGCGAGGTCTACGACCGGCTGGCCCACCACTACTCGCATACCGCCCGATCGGACAAAGCCCTGGAATACCTTGGCCTCTTCGCCGAGTCGGCGGTGAAGGGATACGCCCATGCCGAGGCGGCCGAGGCGCTACGCGAGGCGCTGCGCCACGTCGAGGGCCTGCCGCCCGGCCTCCGCGACCGACAGGCATGCGAGCTCACCCTGCGTCTGGTGAACTCGCTCTACTTCCTCGGCGGGTTCGACGAGAGCCGCGACGTGCTCCGCGCCATCGAGGCGCGGGCCGCACGCCTCGGTGACGCCGACATCGCCGGGCGCCTCTACATGTGGCTGGGGCACACCCACGCCCATGCCGGCGACAGCCGGGGGGCGGCGGCGAGCATCGCCCGTGCCATCCACGAGTCATCGCGCTCGGGCGACGTCGCCACCTTCGGGCAGGCGCACTACGTGCTCGCCCGGGAGGCATTCTTCCTCGGCCGGTTCGCCGATGGGGCGGAGCACGGGCGCACCGCCGCCGCCTCCCTCGAGCGCACCGACCAGTGGTGGTGGCTCGGACACGCATACGCCTGGATCGGGCAGAACCTGGTCAACACGGGTGACTTCGAGGAGGCCCTCGCCAACGTCGCCCGCACGAAGGAGATCGGCCGCCTTCGCGACGACCCCCGCCTGCAGAGCTACGCCGGGTGGGAAATCGCCTGGTACGAGGCGACGCGCGGGAACTGGGAGCGCGCCATCGCCGAGGGCACCGAAAGCCTGGAGCGCTCCCCCGATCCGCTCAACAGCGCCTACAGCAAGGCCTTTCTGGGCTTCAGCTACCGGGAGAAGGGCGACCATGCCCAGGCGGCGTCCTTGTTCCAGTCCTCCATACATCTGCTCACGGATTTCCGCTACGGCCGTCTTGCCGCGTGGCTCACCGGTTGGCTGAGCGAGGCCCAGCTCTGGTCGGGCGACCCGGCGACCGCTGCCGAGACCGCCCGCCGCGCCCTCGGCCTCAGCGAGCAGGTCGCCTACCCCTGGGCCGTCGCCGTGGCGCAGCGGGCGCTCGGCCGCGTGGCTATGGCGACCGGAGATCTCGCGGCCTCACGCGTCCGCCTCGACGAGGCGCGCTCGGCCTTCGGCCGCATGGGGTGTCGCTTCGACCTCGCGGTGACCCACATCGATCTGGCGAGGCTCCAGCACGCCTTCGACGAGGGCTCCGACGCACGCGGCGAGCTGGACGCGGCTCGCGTCCTGCTGAGCGATCTTGACGCGCCGATCTACCGCGCTCGCGTCGACGACCTCGCCGCCGAGTTGGGGGTCGGCCGGGGTCGATCGCCCGTCTGAGCGCGCCGACGCCCCGGATGAGCACCAAGAACCTACGAGGCTGCGTGCCCGCAAAGGCGACGTTTGCGCATTCCTCGCCATGTGCGAACGGCCCGTTTCGAGGGCATTCGTGCCGTCGGATCGCATCACTCCCATGTCAGAATCGGCCGCCGGGTTGACCTCGATCGGCGGCGCGGGAGCGCCTTGCGCAGGCGCGACACGTAGATCTGGACCATCTTGGCCGCGGTGTCGGGGACGTCCTCACCCCCAGAGGTCCTCGATCAGCCGGCTCCGGGACACGGTCCGCCCTGCGTCCGAAAGCGCATCCCGCGCGAGGATATTTTCGCGCCGCCGCCCCCGGCAACCGCGCCGCCCGCCGGGACGGCGAGGGCGACGCGGTGGCCGCCGCGAGGGCTGGACCCGGAGGATGCCGTGAGGCGTCGCGGCCGGATCCGCCTGAGACCCACACCCCGGCCGGGTGACGACCGCGGCGACGGCCGCGGTCTCCGCCACCGGCGCTCCGATGACACCCAGTCGTCCAACGCGGACTCCGATCTCCACCTCCTCTACTGCTGCGACATCGCGATGCGGAGACGCTCCTCGGGGTCGATGAAGTGGTCGTGGTCGTCGTCGCCGAGGTCGATCTGCACCCAGGTGATCCTGCCGGTGAACCGGCTGTCTCTCGCGGTGTAGTCGGGGGTGACCGTCGTTCCCGACTCGTATCCGATGTCGGTCGTCTCGTCGGCGGAGAACACCATCGGCTGGGTCGCCTCGACGCGGCCGGTGCCCACGGCCCGGCCGTCGTGGTAGAGGGTGACGTCCCCGCCCTTCGCCAGACCGCCCCCGTCGTAGGCGAATTCCACGCGCACCTGGTGCGTGCCCGCGGGGACGGGCTCGATGGCCTCGACGGCGAACTCGTAGATGCCGAGCACGTTGTAGACGAAGCGGGCCCGGCCGTCCTTGACATAGAGGGACCATCCGCCGAAGCGCCCGCCCTGGGCGATGATCACGCCGCGCAACCCTCCGTCGGGGACCTCGACCTCCGCGGTGACCGAGAACGACTTGTTCTTGATGCTGACGACGCTGTTCTCCGACAGACGTCCCATCCCGGAGAACAGCAGCTGCGAGTTGCCGTGGATCAGCGTCGGGCGACCCGCCATCTCGGGGGCGAGGCGCTCGGCGGTGCGGTCGTCCATCGGCAGCACGTTGTACTTGGTCGCCTCGATGAGCCACAGCCGCTGGAGCTTGGCAAGCATCTCGGGGTTGGCCGCCGAGAGGTCTCTGGCCTGGCTGTAGTCGCTGCTGCCGTCATACAGCTCCCAGACGTCGTCGTCGAAGGCCGGCAGGTCGCCGCCCACCATGACCCAGGGCGTGCGGTGCTTGGTGACCGCGCTCCATCCCCGGAAGTAGATGCCCCGGTTGGCGAACATCTCGAAGTACTGCAGGTCGTGGCGCTCCGGCGCCTCGGGCGCGCCGAAGCTGTAGAGCATGCTGGTGCCCTCCATGGGCGACTGCTGCACGCCGTTGACCATGGTCGGCTCGGGCAGCCCGGCCGCCTCGAGGATCGTGGGGGCGATGTCGATCACGTGGGTGAACTGGGTCCGGAGCCCGCCGCGCTCCTCGATGCCCTTCGGCCAGTGAACGATGGTGCCGTTGCGGGTGCCGCCCCAGTGTGAGGCCACCTGCTTGGTCCACTGGAAGGGGGTGTTCATGGCCCAGGCCCAGCCGACCGCGTAGTGGTTGTACGAGCTGGGGGACCCGAACTCGTCCATCTTGCTCAGCATGAACTCGGGGGTCTCGAGGGCGGCCATGCCGTTGAAGTTGGACATCTCGTTGAAGGCGCCGTTGACGGTGCCCTCCGCCGACGCTCCGTTGTCGCCGATGATGTAGTAGACGATCGTGTCGTCGAGGACGCCGAGATCCTCGATCGCGTCGATCAGGCGCCCGACGTGGTGGTCGGTGTGCTCGAGGAACCCGGCGTAGACCTCCATCTGGCGCTCGAGGACGGGCTTGAGCTCGTCGGGCATCTCGTCCCAGGCGGGAATCTCCGCATGCCGGGCGGTCAGCTCCGCGTCCGCCGGGATCACCCCGAGCTCCTTCTGGCGGGCGAACGATTGCTCGCGGAGGGCGTCCCACCCGTCGGCGAACCGCCCCGTGTACTTGTCGGCCCACTCCTGCGGCACGTGGTGGGGGGCGTGCGTGGCACCGGGCGCGAAGTACATGAAGAAGGGCTTGTCGGGCATCAGCGCCTTCTGCTGGCGCACCCAGTTGCACGCCCGATCGGCGAGGTCCTCGGTGAGGTGATACCCCTCCTCGGGCGTCGCGGGGGGCTCGACCGGGGTGGTGCCGTCGTACAGCGCCGGATCCCACTGGTTGTTCTCCCCGCCGATGAAACCGTAGAACGTCTCGAAGCCGCCGCCGCCCGACGGCCACGCGTCGAACGGCCCCATCGGCGATGACTGCCAGACGGGAACCTCGTGGCACTTGCCGAACTGGGCCGTCGAGTACCCGTTCAGCTTCAGCGTCATCGGCAGCGGCGCCTTGGTGTTCGGCCGCACCGAGCTGTTGCCGGGAGCCGACGTGGCCGTCTCGGTGATGCTTCCCATCCCGACGGAGTGATGGTTGCGCCCGCTGAGCAGCGCCGCGCGGGTGGGAGCGCACAGCGCGGTCGTGTGAAAGCGGTTGTACTTCAGTCCACCGGCGGCGAGGCGCTCGGCAACCGGTGTGTCACACGGCCCCCCGAACGCGCTCGCGGCGCCGAAGCCCACGTCGTCCAGAAGCACGATCAGGACGTTCGGCGCCCCCTCGGGCGGACGAAGGGGCTCGATCGGCGGGAAGGCCGTGTCCGGGTCCTTGGCGTCGTACGTCGTCAATCCGGGTGCCGGGCGATCGGGGATCGGCAGCATCGAACGGGAGTGGCGGTCAGGTCGAATCGTCACAGCGGCACTCCGATTCATGAGGATTGAGCAAGGCACGTGCAGCCCCGGAACTTCCGAGCGAGTTCGGTGAGACGCGAAGGCTCTCCCCGGACGCAGGCGCGATCAAGGGCACACGCCGCCCTCCACCCGGGTGATCGAGGGGAGGTGACCGTGACGAGGCCGCGGCCTTCCGCGCCTTCGCCGTCGAGACCTCTTCTCTTGCGACGTTGGCCGAGCGTGGGGCCTCCTCTGGCGAGGCCCAGCGCGCCGCGACCGAGTGGGTACGGCTTTGACGGCGGTGGCTACCGCCCGCGAGGTGACTCGCGAGCCGGCGGCGTGGCCGCGTCTGCTTCTCGTCCCGGGAGGCGAGCCGGATGCCCTGAGGGCACGGGTGTGGCCTGGCGACCCCTAGGGTCGCTTGGCGCTCACGCGGGGTCGCGGGACAGTCGGGTTCCTGCCGGGTTCGAGCCTGGCGAGCGTCACTCGAGAAAGGAACCTGCCGTGTCGGATCATCCGATGGACGCGGACCTGCTGATCGGCGACGGAGGCGATCTGGCCGTGTACGAGCGGCCCGACGGGAGCCGCTACGCCCTCGACCGTGAGGGCCGTGGCCACGAGCTGTGCTGGGGCGAGGGCGTCCTCGGTCCGGCCCGCTTCGACTCGCGGGCCCTCTCCGATGGCCGCTGGCCCGGATCGCGCTCCCGGGTCGCGGTCCTCACGCACGCCTGAGGGCGAGGACGCACTCGAGAGCCCCGCGTCCGCGTGGGGCTCTCCGTGCGGAGGTCCGGCGTCCGCCCTGGGCGCCTGGTGCGCGGCCCCCGATCGTCCCATCGTCTGCGTCACCGCCGAGCAGGCCGTTCCCCCCACTTCCCCCCACCTGCGCCGGGGGGAGCGGGGCGCGCATCCGGCGCCGCTGTTCCCCTCGCGGCGCCCGGCGGCGACGGCACCGCGAGCTGATCGAGCGCCGACCGGCGATGACGACGCGGCAGCGCCCCGCCGACGCGCGCGGCGCACCAGCCGAACCCCACGCCTCTCGGCTCCGGACGAGCCCGGGCGGGTCCGCCCCCTAGGCGGTCGTGACCATCCGGCATCGGCCGGTGCCGGCGCAGGCCTCGCACTCGGGCGCGTCGCCGCGGGCGTGGGCGAGGCAGTGCTCCACCCGGGCGTTGACCACCTGGGCCATGAGGGGATGCAGGCCGAACGGCGCCGCCACCAGGTAGGTCACACCCGGGTGCCGCGAGGCGGCCTCGTCAACCAGGGCCGGGATGTCCTGGCGCCAGTGCTTGCCCGGCAGCAGGAAGTAGGGCGAGACCACGACGGTCCGCGCGCCGCGGGCCACACACGCGTCGAAGGCCGTCGCGATCGACGGTTCGGCGATCTCCATGTGCGCCGCCTCGACGATCTCGTACGGGACCACCTCGGCCACGCGCACGACCATCTCCTCGAGCATCACGTTGCTCTCGGCGCGCCGTGATCCGTGGTCCACGACGATCAGGCCGATCGGGGTGGGTGCGTCTGGCTCGGACATCTGCGTGATGGTAAGGGGCCGACCTCGTTCCGGGCCGGGCATCCGGCTATCGGCCCGTCGTCGGCCGCGGGTCGAGGCCGAGCGCGCGGAGGCGTCAAGCGCTCCTCGCCGGGTCGCTCCACGCACACCTGAACACGTCCCTCGGGCGATCTCCGAAGCGGCCATCCTGGACTCCCGGCCTCGCTCACCCGGGTGATCCACCAGGCGCGGGGCGATCGGAGGGCCCGCGCGGGCTAGTCTCTCGACTGAGACTCGGCGGCCGGCGCCGACTCTGACGACGCGCGTGGATGATCGGAGCGGGGGGCCGAATGGCGACGCACAAGGGCAAGATCTCTCTCGACATCCGCGACTCGGAGCCGGACTGGGATCCTTACCTGCCTCCCACCGCGCCGGAGGGCGCGCCGAACGTGCTGTTCATCGCGTGGGACGATGTCGGCTACGGGACGATGGACGTCTTCGGCGGTCCGGTGGAGACCCCCACCATGAGCCGCATCGCCGACATGGGCGTGCGTTACGCGAACTTCCACACCACGGCGCTGTGCTCCCCGACGCGCGCCTCCCTGCTGACCGGCCGCAACGCCACCTCCAACGGCATGGCGACCATCGCCGAGTTCAGCGCGGGCTTCCCGGGCATCTCCACCCGCATCCCGTTCGAGAACGGGTTCATCTCGGAGGTTCTCGCCGAGCGCGGCTACAACACCTACTGCGTCGGCAAGTGGCACCTCACCCCGGGGGAGGAGACGGGGATGGCGGCCTTCAAGGGGCGCTGGCCGCTGGGACGTGGCTTCGAGCGCTTCTACGGGTACCTCGGCGGCGAATCGAGCTCGTGGTTTCCGGACCTGATCCACGACAACCATCCCGTTGACCCGCCCGCGACGCCCGACGAGGGCTACCACCTGTCCAAGGACCTCTCGGACAAGGCAATCGAGTTCATCCGCGACGCGAAGGTCGTGGATCCGGGCAAGCCGTTCTTCATGTACCTCGCGCCCCAGGCCGGCCACGCGCCCCACCACGTCTTCGCCGAATGGGCCGACCGCTACACGGGGCGATTCGACGAGGGCTACGAAGCGCTGCGCGCGACGATCCTGGCGCGCCAGAAGGAGCTGGGCCTGCTGCCCGACGACACCGAGCTCTCGGCCATCAACCCCCACGGCGAGCCGGCGGTGACCGGCCCCGACGGTCAGCCCTGGCCGCTGCTCGACACCGTGCGCCCATGGGACTCCCTGAGCGCCGACGAGCAGGGCCTCTTCTCGCGCATGGCCGAGGTGTTCGCGGGCTACATCTCCTACGCGGACGACCAGCTCGGTCGCGTGATCGATTTCCTCGAGAGCTCCGGCGAACTCGACAACACCCTCATCGTCGTGATCTCCGACAACGGCGCGAGCGGCGAGGGCGGCCCCAACGGCAGCTTCAACGAGTGGCGCTTCTTCAACGGCGTGCCCGACACGACGGCGCAGACGCTGCCCCACATCGACGAGCTGGGCAGCCCGGCGTCGTACAACCACTACAACACCGGCTGGGCCTGGGCGTTCGACACGCCCTTCCCCTATTGGAAGCGGTGGGCGGGCTACGAGGGCGGCGTCTCCGACATGTGCCTGGTCGCCTGGCCGGCGAAGATCGCCGCCCAGGACGAGCCCCGCCAGCAGTACGTGCACGCCGTGGATGTCGTGCCCACGGTGTACGAGCTGCTGGACATCACGCCGCCCGAGGTCATCAAGGGACACCCCCAGAGCCCCATCGAGGGCGAGAGCTTCGCCGCGTCGCTCACCGACCCCGCCGTGCCGGGCAAGCAGACCCAGTTCTACGCGATGCTCGGCCAGCGCTCGATCTACCACGAGGGCTGGCTGGCCTGCACGGTGCACCCACCCCTGGGCGGCTGGGGCGGTTTCGAGAAGGACGAGTGGGAGCTCTACGACCTCGAGCACGACCGCGCCCAGTCCACCAACCTGGCCGACCGTGAGCCGGAGCGACTGGAGACGCTGAAGAGCCTGTGGTTCTACAACGCCGGCATCTACAACGGCCTGCCGCTGGACGACCGCTCGGCCATCGAGCAGGTGCTGGCCGAGCGCCCGCACGGCACACCTCCGCGCGACCGCTTCGTCTACTACCCGGACTGCGCCTCGGTGCCGGAGCAGTCGGGAGTGGTGATCAGCGGCCGCTCGTACACCATCGCCGCGGGGGTGGCGGTTGACTCCCCGGACGCCGAGGGCGTGATCTACGCCCACGGCGGGGTCGCGGGCGGCCACAGCCTGTACGTCAAGGACCGGCGCCTCCACTACGCCTTCAATTGGGTGGGCACCCACCTGCAGACCGTGACCGCCGACCGCGAGCTCACTCCGGGGGCGCACGTGCTCACCGCCGAGTTCACGGCCACCGGCCGCAACGCCGACCCGCAGATGCCCGGCGCCGCGGGCACGCTCACGCTCTACATCGACGACGAGGCCGTGGGGAGCGGGGACATCGTCACCCAACCGGGCTACTTCTGCGTGGTCGGGGACGGCATCTGCGTCGGGCGCGACGACGCGTCGCCGGTCACCCCGGAGTACGTATCGCCCTTCCGCTTCGCCGGCGGGACGATCGACAAGGTCGTGGTGGACGTGTCGGGCGACCGGTACGTCGACCACGAGGCGCAGGTGCGGGCATGGTTCAGCATTGACTAGCAACGCGTGAGAGGGAACGAACGATGACCGAAGCATCCTTGGACGAGCTGGGCCCCGTCGACTACATCGTCGTCGAGTTCCCGGCGGGAGCGAGCAACTTCACGGGCGAGATGGCGACGGAGCTGCTCGCTCTGGTCGACGCCGGCACGATCCGGGTGATCGACGTCCTCATCCTCACCAAGGACGAGGGCGGCGCGGTCGACGCCATGGAGCTCTCGGATGTGGGCGAGCTCGGAGCCCTGGCGGCGCTCGAGGCCCAGCTGGCGGAGCTGCTGGCCGAGGAGGACGTCGCGCAGCTCGCCGCCGCGATGGAGCCGGGCAGCACCGCCGGAGTGCTCATCTGGGAGAACCTGTGGGCCGCGCCGTTCGCGGCGGCGGCCCGGCGTTCGGGTGGCCAGCTGATCGCCAACGGACGGATTCCCATTCAGGCCATCATCGCCTCGATCGAGGCCGACGGCCCACCCGCGAACGAAGGAGACTGAGACATGCCACTCAGGCCCGCACGCGTCGGACGAGTCGGTGTCATCGGAGCGCCCGTGGCCAAGACCGCGGTGGTGGCCAAGGCCGTCTCACCCGGCCCCTCGCCGGTTGCCAAGACCGCGGTGGTGGCGGCGGCGGTCACACCCGGGCGAGGTCGCCGCCGGCGCATCTGAGCCGCCGGGACTCAGCCCTTCGGGCGATGCCCGGGCGCACGACGCGTGCGCCCATCGCGCCCGGCACTCACGCTCGAGCTCGCTGAACCGGTGTCCATCCGGGTGCCCGTCCATCCCCGCCCTCCCAGCCAGTGACGATCCCGGATCGACGGTGCATAGGGAGAGCGGTCGAGGCCCTGGCCGAGACGTTCCTGCAGGATCGCGATCCGGAAATCCACGACAGGCCATGGACACGACGGCCCTGCAGAGCCTGCCGGTACTCGAGCAGCCGTTGCGCTCAGCGGCCTGGCAGCACGTGCCCTCGACGTACCTCGTCTGCGCGCAGGACAAGGACACCCCGGCCGACCTGCAACGCGAGTTCGCCGGTCGAGGAGCCGGCCTCGTGGAACTCGACGCCGGCCACCACCCATTCCTCTCCCAGCCCGCCGCCGTCCGTGCCCTGATCGTCGGGCCGTGACGGCGACCTCCATCCCTGCCACCCGGCTCGGCTGGGCGGTGCTCCGCTCGTAGGACATGAAGCCGCCGGACGACTTCACGAGCCGTATCGTCCCCGGACAGGGCCGAGGGGAGGCGGCGGAGCGCGGGGACGAGGGGGCGTGATGAGGCTCGAGGGCAAGGTCATCGTGGTGACCGGGGGCTCGCAGGGGATCGGCGAGGCGCTGGCGCGCCGCTACGCGCGCGAAGGCGCGGCGGTGGCGATCCTGAACCGCTCCCACGAGGCCGGCGCCGCGGTCGCCTCCTCGATCGAGCAGCAGGGCGGTCACGCGGTCGCGATCGCCTGCGACGTGTCGGTGGTCGATCGGCTCGGCGACGCGGTGGCCGCAGTCCACGACGCCCTGGGCCCCATCGACGTGCTGGTCAACAACGCCGGCGCCTACGAGATGACCCCCCTCGGGCGCTCCGACGAGGCGGCCTTCGACCTGATGATCGGCGCCAACCTCAAGGGCGCATTCTTCCTCTGCCAGGAGGTCCTGCCCGACTTCGAGGCCGCCGGGCGGGGGAAGATCATCAACCTGGGCTCGATCTTCGGCAACGACGGGTTCCCGGAGTCGACGATCTACTGCGCGACCAAGTCCGCCATCCATATGCTCACCAAGGTCCTGGCCCTGGAGCTGCGCGAGCGCAACATCCAGGTCAACGCCATCGCCCCGGGCTTCATCGAGACGCCCCTGAACGCGGACTTCCGCGCCAACAACGCCGACTACCGCCGCCGCGCCGACGAGCGTTTCGGAGGGCCGGGCGTCTGGATGTCCGCCGACGAACTCTCGGGTGCGGCGGTCTTCTTGGCCTCCGAGGACGCCGACTCGGTCACCGGCGCGACCCTCTACGTCGATCGCGGCTGGTCGGCCTACTGAGCTCCGGGCCGAGCTGCCGACAGACGCGGAACCCCTCCCCCCAACGCGCGGTGCGTCCCCTCAAGGTCCTGAGACCCCCAGAGGCATCGCGGGATGGGTCATATATGGGTTTCCAACGAAGACGGACGGCCAGCCGGAGCTGCGCGTCCACCCGCGCGGCAGTAGGCCGGGACTCCGGGCTGCCGAAGTGCAGCGTCCCTCTCGTGCGTTCGGGCGTCAGCGAAAGCCGGTCGGAGCCGGTGCATAATGACCCATCTGGTCAAAAGGGGGTATCGGATGCGCAAACGGCGGTGGGACGACCTCTCAGGGACGCAGCGTGCGCTGGTCGTGCTCCTGGCGGTGGTGGAGGTGTCGCTCGCCGTGGCCGCATGGGCGGATCTCGCCCGGCGTCCCGCCGATCAGGTCAACGGGAGGAAGCCCGTGTGGGCTGCCGCGATCGCGGTGAACTTCATCGGCCCGCTGCTCTACTTCGGTCGCGGCCGGCGACCGCCGGGCCTCTCCTCTGAGCGGTGACCGGCGCCCGTCGCCGCGATGCGGCCGCCCGTCAGGGAGTGGTCCTGTGCATCCTCGGAGCTGGGTAGAAGTCGGTCTCAACGATACGGTCGGCAACAAAGCCCGTGCGTTCGTAGAACCGCATCGCGTGAGGATTCGCGGTCACCTCGAGGCGATCGAACCCGAGTTCGCGAGCGGACGCCGCGATCGCGAGCACCAACCTGCGGCCCACACCGCGTCCCATCCACTCGGGATCGACGAAGAGGTCCTCGAGTTCGATGACGTCCCCCGAGATGAGGTACGACGCGAAGCCGACGATCGATCCACTCGAATCCTCTGCGGCGATCGTGCGGCCCTCGAGCACGCCGTCGACTGCGAGTTCGAGTGCATCCGGATGGGCGAGGAGGTACCCGCGATCATTCTCGTTCGACAGCGATGCGCGGCGGAATACTCCGCTGAGCATCTCCATGTCTGACGACACAGCCTGTCGCAGCGTCACCGGCATGAGTCACCCGCGTCCGCAGGCCGGCTCAGTCGCATCCGGAGATCGCGCACCCGTCCCTCGCCGTCCGCTGCCCCGTCACCGCAGCCTCCCTTCGAGAACCGAAGACGAATGCCCTCGCCGCCCGGCCACCTCAGGCCAGCCGAGTCCGAGCGTAACTCTTCGGCGGTGAGGTTGGCAGCATGATCTGGACGTGAGGCGCGCCTTCGCCCGCCTCCCTCGCGACGGCGGACGTACTGGGCGCGAAGGAAGGCTCAGCCACACGGGTTCCAGAGAAGCGGACGACGAGGCTCGAACTCGCGACCTTCGGCTTGGGAAGGCGTTCTCAGGCTGTTCCGTTAGCCCCCAAAGACGACCTCATGGTGCTGAGAAAGCCTATGCGAATGCGCTTCTGCGACCGACGAGTGTGCAGTCCTCGGAACGCCTCGGGACACCAGGCTGCGGCACTTTGTGCGGCAGTTCAAGAGGGCGGTTCGCCAGGCGAGACCTGCATTGTCATTCCCACAAGCCCTGGGGGATGCTTTCCGCAGAGCGGATCTCGTGACAGGGAGGCCGGTCGTCCAGGCGAAGTCGGGCGGGCGGTCCATCTGGCAGAAGCCCGAAAGAGGGAGCGCGTGACCGACTCCAACCGGGTCTGGCGCCTCCGACGCCGCCCGCACGCCGGCATCGAGGACGGCGACCTCAGCCTGGAGACCGAGGCCATCCCGGAGCCCGGCGACGACCAGTGCCTCGTGCGGCTCAACTACCTGTCGCTCGACCCCACGAACCTCGGATGGATGAAGCACGACACCTACATGCCGGCGGTCCCGCTGGACGATCCGATGCGCGGCATCGTCTGCGGGACCGTCGTCAGCTCGAAGGCCGCCGAACTGCCCGTGGGAGCCGTCGTGAGCGGCCTGGGCAGTTGGGCGGACTACCAGCTGGGCTCACCGCAGACGCTCCAGGTCATGGGTGATGTCGGGCCGATGCCGATCGCCGAGGCGTTCGGCACCTTCGCGGTGGTCGGTCCCACCGCGTACGTCGGGCTGATGGACATCGGTCAGCCCACGGCGGGTGAGACCCTCGTCGTCTCGGGCGCCGCGGGAGCGGTGGGCAGCATCGCGGGTCAGATCGGCCGAATTCAGGGCTGCCGCGTGATCGGCTTCGCGGGCACCGACGAGAAATGCGAGCGGGTGCGCGCGGAGCTCGGCGTCGATGCCGCCATCAACTACAGGACCGCCGACATCCCCGCGGGGCTGGACGAGGCCTGCCCTGACGGCATCGACATCTTCTTCGACAACACCGGCGGCCCGATCCTCGAGGCCTGCCTCGACCGGATGAAGGTCTTCGGCCGCGTCGTAGTGTGCGGGCAGATCTCGCAGTACGCGAAGGACGGCGAGTGGTCGTCGCCGCCGTCGAGCTACGCCAACATCCTCCTGCGACGGCTGCGGGTGCAGGGGTTCATCATCCTCGACCACATGGACCGCTACCCCGAGGCGATCGGGGCCCTCGCGGGCTGGATGGCGGCGGGCGAGCTGGTCGTGCGCAACGAGATCGTCGACGGGCTCGAGAACGCGGTCGCCACCTGCCGACGGCTCTTCAGCGGAGAGCACGAGGGAAAGCTCATGGTGCGCGTCGAGGAGATCGCCGGCGTCTAGTGGCTCCACCGTAGGACGCATGAGCGCCTCGCTTCGACTCGACGCCGGGAGGGCCCTAAACGCGCACCAGACCCCACCGCCGGCGCTTCGTGTTTCGGCCCTTGTGGGCGTGTCCGTGAACGAGCGGCGCAGGCCTCGACCTAGACGCCGGCCTCGACCTGCTCGCGAAGCGAGTCCAGGCCGGCCTTCATCACGCCCGCGAGTCGCTTCTCGGCGTCGTATCCCTCGACGTCGGAGGTCACCGTCTGGCGCCAGCGAACACGCGAACCCCCGGGCACCTCCTCCACGCTGATAGTGGCTCGATGGCTTGTATCCGCGGGATTCCGGACTGGATCTCGTACGAGTAGGTCCGGGCCGCCTCATGCCGGTCCACCAGGCGCTCGGCGAGGTGGGCCCCGTTCACCATGACCCCCGTGCGCCGATCGCCATCGACCTCGCAGGATTCGACGGCGGGGAACCACTCCTGAATCGGAACTGGGTCTCCGGCGAGGGCCCACGTCGCATCCGGCGGTCCGGCGACGTCCACAATGACCTCGAAGTCGTTCGCCACATCCCACCTCCTGAGACTGGCTTCTTCTGTGGCGACGCTCCACCTGGGATCGGATCCGCGGCCACCTGCCGCGGGTGGCCCCGCACCCGCTCTAACGGCCACCCACCCGCTCCCCGGCCAGGGGGCGGCTGCACGGGGGTTGGACCCTGCCGTGACGCTGCGGACCTCGCGACCCTGCCGAGACCCTGCCGTAAGGCTCCGCAGCGATCCGCAGCAGGCTCGAACGGGCCGATGCAGTCATCGGGGCGGATTCCGCTCACTAGCAGGGACTTTGGCCAAATCCTTGTCCCTGAGTGCCGAAGCGGACGACGGGCCTCGAACTCGTGACCTTCGGCTTGCGAAGCCGCTCTCGGCGTAGAAAGCGAATCGTCCTCAAGCCGCTTGATCTGGCGGAGTAGCCTGCATATCGCCTGGATCTGCGCGGGGCCACCTGGAGCCGGCCCGTCGGGAGTGGTCCCGACGCGTTCGCGGTAGCGACCTGACCAGCGCGGCCGCTGTGCGCGCGTGTGCAGGACCGTCGGCGGTCGTGGACGGCGACACCAGCGGCAGGCAAGGGGGTCGGGTCCCCCTCCGGCTCGGCGGCCGTGCCCCGATGCGGCGGCCGGGCCACGCGGGACCCGCGACCGGCGGGTCCCGGTGGCGCGTGGTCAGGAGTCGATCCGGCCGACCTCGTCGACCACGGTGTGTCGTGGCGGGCCCTGCAGGCCCGCAGCCGCCATCACGTCGCGCGAGGCGGGGTCCTGGAGAAACCGCTCGTAGTCGTCCTTGGACCAGTCGAACAGCACCCAGATCTCGTGTTCGTCGTCGGCGTTCCGGAGCGCCTGGGCGCCACGACAGCCGTGCTTGCGCCGCTGGTCGGCGCCGGCGCTCGTGAACACCGACCAGAAGCGGTCAAACTCACCCACTTTGACCGTCGCCAGGATCATCGCCATCTCCTTCCGAGCGATGGACTGTCCCATTAGCCTAGGTGCCGGGCGGCGGGCCGCGCAATCCCGAGATTCGCGGCGGCCCGGCTGACCCGGCGACGGTCTCGCAGTGTGGACAGACGAAGGTCCGGTCCGCCTGCGCCGTGGAGTCGGCCACCCTTCATCCCCCCTCGCGAGGCATGACCATGACCCAACTCTTCCTACCCCGCGTTCCAGGTCCAGTCGCGCATGTCCGGACAGGCAGTAGGCCCAACACCTCGCCAGATCGCTCGTCGCAACGGCGTCGTAGGAACGGCTCGCGCTGCCGGTGATCGGCCGGGGCGCTCGCTCATCGGCGCCACACCGCCGCGGCGGCGCGCGCCCACCGCGAGCGAGCGGGCCCGTCTGAATCGGGGCGACCTCGGGAATCGACAATGAGCCGCACGCGCGGCGCGGAGGGCACCCATCCGAAGGACCCCCCCCTCACGGGCAGCGACGCCCCACGGGAGCCCCCTCGCGGCTCGAGGAAGACCTCGTTGACCTTTCGCGAGAAGGCCAGCTCGGTCTCGAGCTGGCGGATGCGGCGCTTGGCCGCCCCGATCGATCTGCTCCTGGCGCAGCCAGTTGTCGATCGGCTGCGGCAGTCGCGCCAGACCCGCCCAACCGGATGGATCCCACCCTTCCATCACGGGATCCGACTAGACGCCGGTCTGAGACACCGGCTGCCCCGCATGCCGGGCCAGGAAGTCGAGGACGACGGACTGGACGATGTCGGCGCGGGTGTACTGCACGATGTGGTTGGACATCGGGTCGGCCCCGGCATGGTTCAGGATGAGCAACTCCGCGTGGGGGATGGCCGTCCGCATGGCGAGCATCTGGTCCAGGTTCGCCCAGGGGTCGGTCTCGCCGGCGATGAGCAGGGTCGGGGCCCGGATGCGGGCGAGGTCCTCCTCGGTGTACGCCGGGGCCTGCGCGAGGTTGGCCTGCACCTGCCCGACCAGCTCCCGCCAGTAACCGGGGTGGTGATGGGGATCGTGGAGCCTGGCCAGAGCGGCGGCGTAGTCGGGGTGCTCGCGCTCGATCAGCTCGGCGTCGAAGAGCGCGTTGGCCTCGGTGGTCTCGTCGTCGTTGACGAAGTTGACGCCGACCAGGACGAGGGTCCTGACCAGCTCAGGCCGCGTCATACCCAGCACCATGGCGATGATCCCGCCGTCGCTCACGCCGGCGATGTGGGCCGGCTCCAGCCCCGACCGCACGACGAACGCGGCGACATCGTCGGCGATCTGATCGTAGGCCAGGCGGCCGGCAGGATTGTTCGTCCGACCGTGCCCGCGGTGCTCGAGATGGATGGCGCGGTAGCGCTGGCCGAAGGCGGGCATCAGGCCGCCCCAGCTGGCTCGGTGGAAGTCGATGGCGCCCGTCGCGCCATGCAGCAGCACGAGCGATTCGCCGCGGCCCTGTTCCTCGTAGTACATGCGGACGTCGTTCACCTCGGCATATGGCATGGGTCACGCTCCCTTCTTCTGGTCGGCTCTGCCCCACGTGGGCGCTCCCGAGCCCGGCTCACCCGACCCAGGCGGCCCCGCAGACGCTCCCTCTGGGGTGGCGGGCATGTTCAGGGTCACGGATCCGGCGTGGGCGAGTCGTCGCCTCGACCCCGCGCCACGCGCCTGGCGATCGAGAACGTGGAGGTCACACGATCTCGAACCCGGCGCAGGCCCCCCGTCACGAGCACGCCCGCCTGACTCACCCCGGCCGGCCGCGGGATGCCGACCTCCCACGGACCCATGGCGTCGGGCGGCCGTGCGGGTCTCGCGCGATGGTGGCCGCCCCATGGCCCGGGCCGCTCTCTTTCCGGTGACATACCGATCGCCTGCCGGCGAGTCGACCACGCTGCCCCGCCGGCGTCAAGCGACGCGCGGGTCGCCCGGTGCGCACCACGTTCGGCCACAGCCGGGGGCCACTCGGAATCTGCATTGCGCAGACGCGGCACAGTGGTGGCCGGCCCACGCGGACGGCCGCCCGGATCGGGACTCGGAGGGGGTTTCCCGCGCGACCGGTACACCCCGCCCGCTGTTGCCCGGCCCGGTGGACAGCCGGATCGGACGCCTCGATTTCGAGGCCGGCTATCAGCCGCTCGACGTAAGCCCAGTCGCGACGCCCCGACGGCGGCGCGGCGGGTCGCAGCGGTACCAGGACATCCTCGATGCCCTCCAGACCTCGCCCGCACCACGCCAGATGATCGCCGAAGCCGCGGCAAGGATCCCTTGAGCGCTCGGACCGAGCGCTGGGGCGTCCAGGCTGGGCCTCCCGGAGTACGAGCCTTGTCACGGTGGTCGAGGTGAGCGAGCGCACGCGTGAAAGCCGTGTTTACGCCGGTGCGCTCGCGTCGCGGACGGCCGGCTCCCAGACCCGCGTCCGGTTCAGGCGAGCGACCCCGCCGCCTCCTCGATCCGCGCCAGCTCCGACGGCTCGGCGATTGCACGCCGGGCTCCGTCGCGCACGCGACGGAGCCGCTGCCGCAGCACCTCCAGCCGCGCCGGGTCGTCGGCGGCGGCGATGACGCGGCCGAGGGCGTCGATCAACACGAGGCTCGTCGCGGCGTCCGCCTGCGCATCTGCCGGCGCCGCCGCGATCACGCCGGCATCGGGCTCGGCGTGTCGTGCCTGAGCGTGTAGTGCCGGGGGCTCGCGCGTCGCACGGGCCGCGGCGCGCCGGTCATGTCGGCGGGGGCGTCGTCGATCACCGACCAGTCGGGGAAGGCCGCCTCGATCTCAAGGCGGCTCGCGCCCCGGGGAAGGGGCCCTCGCCGTCCCGGCGTGAACGCGAAGACCAGCATCGTGGCCCCCTCCGCGGCGACCGCGCTCACCTCGCGGCCGGCGGCCTCGCGCTGGGCGGCGGTCAGGCCGTGGATCACGCCGAAGTCGAGCACCAGCCGAAAGCCGGAGCCGATGTCGAGGGCGCGGAGGTTCGTCACATCGCCCTCCACCAGGCGCACCCCCACGCCCGCGCGCCGCGCCCTGTCCCGCGCCCGCCGGACGGCCTTGGGGACGAGGTCGACTCCGGTCACCTCCCACCCGCGCTCGGCGAGGGCGACCGACCAGATCCCCGACCCGCAGCCGAGGTCGAGCGCACGCCCGTAGGGCGGTTGGCGGCCCCGCTCCTCGCGGTCGAACATCGCCCGGACGCGGCTGCCCTCCGGCAGCGTCTGCACGCGCTCCCACGGAGTGAGGCCGATGAGGTAGGAGAGGCGGTACATGCGGCCCACGTGAGCAGGTGCACGGTCTCGAGGCAGGCGATGCGACCGCTCGCGGTGGTGGCGGCCGAGATGGCTGCCGCCGCGGTCGCGCTCGGCACCTCGTAGATGGCGAGGCCGTCGTGCTCACCGAGCATCCAGTAGAAGGCCAGCAGCCGCCCCTCGGCGGCCTCGATGACCTCGCGGGCCGCCTGCTCGCGGTCCTCGGGCTGCTCGACCATGTCGTGCTTGGCCTCCTTGGTGTAGCTGAAGGAGACGACGTGCGTGGACATCCTTCGGCTCCTCGGTGCGGTCGGCGGGAGGCCCGGGAGGGCCTTGTGGCGCTCCCGCCCCCTCCCTGGCCATTTCGCTCGTGCGAGCACCCTCCCACGGCTGGGGAGCCGACGGCCACCGGGTGGGCACCCATCTTGGGCGCGGGCGTCGCCGGCCGGGCGTCGTGCTGGACCTGGCGGCACCAGCGTGAGGCAACTGCGATGCAGGGTGCCGACGCCCAGGTGCGGTTCACCGTCGCCCAGGTGGTGGCCCAGGCCGATGCCCTTCAGGACCGACTCGACCGCGACCACCCAGGTCCCGAGGTCGAGCGCCTGGCCCAGGTGGCGGCCGACCTTCGAGGTGGCAAGTCGGTCACCGTCCCCGCCCTCGACCGCACGGACGCCGATGATGCCGAGGTCACGCGCCTCGCCACGCTGGCGGCTCAGCTGGTCGAAGACACGCCGGCGGATTCCAAGCCTTGGCGCACCACGTATGAGGATGCTGAGGTCGCCCGCCTGGCCAAGCTCGCCGGGGGGCTGCGATGAGCACCACCGCTCAGCCCACCGTCGCCCGCATGCTCTCCCTCCTGCCGCGCCAGCAGTTCCCCAACCACGCCAAGGTGGTCGCTCGCGCGGTCGAGCTACGCAAGCTCGGGTGGCGCTACAAGCGCATCGCCGATCAGCTTCAGGGCGAGGGCTGGCCCACCGCCCGTGGCGGCAAGTGGGGTTCGTCCACCGTGCGATCGCTTCTCTACAAGAACGCCCCCGAGGTCGCCATCAACGCGATCCAGACCGAGCGGACATCGGCGGTCGTCAACCACCAGCTGCGCGAGGCCATCGAACTGCTCGATGATGCAATCGTCGCCCACTCCACCGCAGCAGTGCTGGCGGAGGAGTTCGACAAGGCCATGGCCGAGCGCACCGCTGCCCCCAACACCAGCGGCCCCATCGAGAGGAGCGCCGACGAGTGACCCAGCCTCAGCTTCCCGCCGTGCGCACGAGCGATATGCATACAGCCCGCGATTTCATCGAGCACCTAGCCCGGCTCCACCCGGAGGATCTGGCCGACCGCGCCGAGTCCCTCGGGCTCGCCAGCGACGCCTTCCACGCCCCGTGGCTACTCGCCTTCACCGCACGCATCGAGTTCCCGGGGGCGCCGACGACTGTTGGCCTTGGCACGGTCCCCGGCAGGGTGCGGGCTACGGCAACGTCTCTGTCCGGGGTACCGAGCGTGGGACGACGCGCGGGGCTCACCGCATCGCCTACGTGCTTGGCCACGGCCCTCTCGAGCACCGGGGGCCAAGGTGCTGCACAGCTGCGAGTGCCCATTAGCAGGGGTCCCCCCGTCATTCCCGCGATACCCCACCCCTACCCCCACCCCCACCCCCTACCCCTGGGGGTACCCTCCGCCGGCACTCCCGGTTGACGCCTGAGCGGGTGCCACCAGCTATCCCCCGCACCGCCTCCCGCACCGTCCCGGATGGTGCGGGGATGCTCCCGCACCGTATGCGGATGCACCCAGGGCAGGCGCCGCCGTGGCCGAGAGCGACGAAAGCCCCGCTGCGGACGGGGCTTTTGAGAAGCGGACGACGAGGCTCGAACTCGCGACCTTCGGCTTGGGAAGCCGACGCTCTACCAACTGAGCTACATCCGCGCGGGAGCGAACCGTACCATGGCGGTTGACCTCCTCAGGCCGGGGGAGGAGCCTGCGGTCTCGGCCGACTATCGGGGGTGTCGTGGACGATCTCGCGCAGGTCACGGAGCGCCAGCGCGCCATGTGGGGCGCCGGCGACTTCGACCCGTTCGGGCGGATGCTGTTACCCACGTCGGATCCGCTGGTGGATGCGGCGGGCGTCGGCCCCGGAGATGATGTGGTCGATGTGGGCTGCGGCACCGGCAACACCAGCCGTGCGGCGGCGCGCGCGGGAGGTCGGGTGACGGGCGTGGACCTCTCGCCGCGGATGCTCGAAGGGGCGCGCGCCGCGTCGGCGCGCGAGGGTGTCGAGATCGCGTGGCTGGAGGGCGACGCGCAGGCCCTTCCCCTCGAGGACGCCGCGTTCGACGTGGCGCTGTCCACCTTCGGCTGCATGTTCGCCCCCGACCATGAGCACGCGGCGCGGGAACTCGTTCGGGTGGTGCGGCCCGGAGGGCGGATCGGCGTGACCGGATGGACCCCTGACGGCGTTCCGGGCCAGTTCCTTCGGCTCATCGGCGCGTTCGCCCCTCCGCCGCCGCCCGCGGCGGGCGACCCGCTCGCGTGGGGTGACGTGGGGTATGTGCTCGAGCTGTTCGCGGCGGCCGCGCCGCAGGCGGAGGTGAGCGCGACCCGCGAGCGCGTCGACGTCACGCTCGGCTCGGCCGACGACGCGGTCACGCTCTACACGACCCGGTTCGGGCCGCTCGTGCTCGCACGACCCTCCCTGGAGGCATCGGGCGACTGGGAGCCCATGGTCGCCGCGATGCGCGCGTTCTTCGCGGCGATGCCGCCCGCTCCGGGCGGCGGAATCCTGATGCACAGCGACTACCTGCAGACCGTGGTCCACCTACCTCGATAGAGGCCTACATCCGCTCCGGCGCCTCAACCCCCAGCAGATCGAGGCCCGCGCGGATCGTGGCTCCGGTTGCGCGGCAGACGTCCAGCCGGAGGGCCTCGATCTCCGCGGGCTCGCCGACCACGCGGCAGCGGTGGTAGAAGGCGTGGAACTCCCGCGCGAGCTCGATCAGATAGGCCGTCACGCGGTGCGGGGCGCGACGTTCCCCGGCCTCGGCGACGGCGATCGGCCATTCGGCGAGCCGCATCACGAGCGCCCTCTCGGCCGGGTCGAGGGCGGCCGGGGGTGGCGCGGGCGGGGCATTCGCGGGGCGGTCCGAGGCCTGGGCGAGAATGCTGCTCACGCGAGCATGGGCGTACTGGACGTAGTAGACCGGGTTCTCCTGGCTCTGCTCACGCGCCAGGTCCAGATCGAGATCGAGGGGGGTTTCGTGACTGCGCTGAACCAGGAAGAAACGCGCGGCGTCCACGCCGATGTCGTCGAGGAGGTCACCGAGGGTGACGACCGTGCCGGCGCGCTTGCTCATCTTCTTGGCCTCTCCCCTCTCCAGCAGGCTCACCAGCTGGATGATCGGGACCTCGAGCACCTCGGGGTCGTACCCCCCGGCGGCGAGCACGGCCCGCAGGCGCGCGATGTAGCCGTGATGGTCGGCGCCGAGGACGTTGATCAGCAGGTCGTCGCCCCGGCCGGCCTTGTCGAGGTGGTAGGCGACGTCGGCCGCGAGGTAGGTGGTGTCGCCGTCCCCGCGCACCAGCACGCGGTCCTTGGTGTCGCCGTAGTCGGTGGTGCGGAACCAGACCGCGCCCTCGGCCGTGTAGGCGTCGCCGGCGGCCTGCAGCGCGGCGACCCCGGCCGTGACGGTGCCGGCGACGTGCAGGTCGGTCTCCGAGAAGAAACGGTCGAAGCGCACCCGGAAGCGCTCCAGATCGCCGCGGATCGCCGCGAGCATCAGCGCCTCGCCGCGGGCGGTGAACAGGTCGAGGGCCTCCTCCGAGGTGAGGGCGTCGTCGGCGTAGCGGTCGCCGATCTCGTCGTGCACCGCGGTGGCGATCGCGACGACATAGTCGCCGTGGTACCCGCCTTCGGGGATCTGCGCGGGGCGTCCGCAGAGCTCGGCGTAGCGCGCCGCGACCGACGCGCCGAACAGGCGCATCTGCCGGCCGTGGTCGTTGACGTAGTACTCGCGCGTGACCGTGTGGCCGGCGAACGAGAGGATGCGCCCGAGCGCGTCGCCGTAGGCGGCCTGGCGGGCATGCCCCACGTGCGGCGGCCCGGTGGGATTGGCCGAGACGAACTCGAGCAGGATCTTCAGGCGCCTCGCGGCACTGCCGGCGCCGTGGCTCTCGCCGAGGGCGGCGATGCGCGCGGCGGCGGCCGCGAACCAGGCCGGGCTGAGGGTCATGTTGAGGAAGCCGGGCCCGGCCACCTCCACGCCCTGGAGCCATCCGCCGGCGTCGGCCTCGGCGCGCAGCCGCTCGGCGATGGCCTCGGCGATCTCGCGCGGCGGCCGACGGGCCGCCTTGGCCAGGGTCATCGCGATCGGGCTCGCGAGGTCGCCCATCTCGGCCTGCGCCGGAGCGGCGAGGGCCACGGCGGGCGGGTCGGAATCGATCGCGGCGCCGGCGGCGGCAGCCACGGCGGTCCGAATCGTTTCGAGAAGTGGGGCGTCCGCCACGGACGGGGAGCTTACCGAGCCGCGGCGCTCCTCCTGCTGGGCCTGGTGGTGGTGGGCTGCTCCGGCGCCTCGGGAGGCGGCTCCGGAGGCGGGGACACGACGCTCGTGGTGCGCCACTACGACGGCGATCGGCTGGTGAAGACCACCCGCCTCGACTGCGCGGTGAAGGACGGCGCCTGCGCCCGGGTGGTGGCCCTGCTGCCCCGCCTGTCGCCCGAGCCCGACGAGGCATGCACCCAGGTCTACGGCGGCCCCGAGCGTCTGGTCGTGGAGGGGACGGTCGACGGCGAGGCGGTGTCGAAGGAGGTCACGCGTACCGACGGGTGCCAGATCGCGCGCTACGACCTGCTCTCGGCGGCGATCACGGGCTAGATCGACTGCCCACGGTCCTCGTCGACGCGGCCGGTCGGTGGCCGGTGCGGGGCCCGCGCCCGCGCATTCTGTCCCCCCACGGCCGCCCCGCCAGCCGCCATCCCGTCAGTGGGGATACGGATGTCCCGACGTGATGCAGAGCGCGCGGTAGAGCTGCTCGGTGAGCACGACGCGGGCCAGTTGGTGGGGCATGGTCAGGGGCCCGAGCGACAGGCGCTCGTCGCACTCGGCCATCAGCGCGGGGTCGATGCCCACCGCGCCACCCACCACGAACGCCACCGCGCGGTCGCGCATGCGGCGCTCCAGCCAGGCGGCGAACGCCTCGCTCGACTTCGGCGCCGGGCCGAGCGGATCGAGCGCGACCGTGGCCGCCCGCGGCAGAAGGCGCGCGCGCAGCCGCTCGGCCTCCGCGGCGCGCGCCCGTTCCTCGCCGCGCTGCAGGGCGTCGGCGGCCACCTCGTCCACACGGAGGCCCGCCATCCGGTCGACGCGCTGCTCGTAGAGGCGCCCGGGCGCGTCGTGGGGCGGGCGCAGCCTGCCGACGCAGACGATCTGGAGCCGGGGCGTCCTGCCGCGCGCCAGCTCAGGGCTCCCGGGACCGGTAGCGCAGGGCGAGCGCGATGCGCGCGAGCGAGGTCGGGTGGGTCCCGAACCAGAGCTGGATCGCCTCGGGCGGATCGGGCACGCCCAGGCTGCGCTCGGTGAGCCCCTGCTGCAGCGCGATGTCGGCCGAGGGGTCGTGCGAGAGCTGCAGCCCCTGCCAGTCGGCCTCGCTCTCGTAGGCCCGGCTGACCCAGTTGGCGAGCGGAGTGCTCAGCGTCGTGATGACGGCCACCGAGGCGGCGGCGATCGCCAGCCGGCGCAGCACCAGGTTGGTGCCGTCCGCGTCGCGGCCGGCCTTCGCGTATCCGGTGCGCCACCCGACCACGGCGAACACCAGCAGCAACCCGGGGACCGCGAGCACGGCTCCCCAGGTGCTGCCCTTCAGCACGTGGTTCTTCTCGACGTGGGCGAGCTCGTGGGCCACGACCATCCGCACCTCGTCGGGGGGGAAATCGCGCAGCAGGGTGTCGTAGAGGACGATGTGGCGGCTGCCCCCGAGCCCCGAGACGTAGGCGTTGGCCGCCGTGGTGCGGGCGCTGGCGTCGTTGACCTTCACGTCGTCGGCGCTGACACCGGCACGTCGTGCCAGGTCGAGGATCTGCGCCGAGAGAGCCGGATCCCTGAGCGGTTCGGTGCGCTGGAAGAGCGGCTCGATCAGCACCGGCGACAGCAGCGACGAGAGGTAGATGAAGGCGCCCACGACGCCGGCCATGGCGAGCCACCAGAGGCGCGGCGCGCGCGCGATCAGGACGGCGGCGCCGGCGCCCAGGATCGCCGAGATGAGCAGCTGGATGCCGAGCCCCTTGCCCACGTCGGCGAGCCAGCCCGCGACACCCTGGGTGACGATCCCGTAGTCGCGGCCCCAGGCGTAGCGCGCGATGCCCAGAGGGAGGGTCACGAGGAACGTGACGAGCGACAGGCCCACGCCGAAGATCAGCCCGGCCGCCCAGGGACGCCCGCGCGCGATGCGCACCACGCCCGGGCGCCAGCGCCCGCCGATCAGCGCGACGCCGAGCGCGGCGAGCGCGGCGAGCGGGATGCCGGCGACCGCCATCGTCCAGATGCCGCGACGGTACTCGCGGCTGCGGGCCAGCTCGGCGGGGTCGAACCAGTCCGTGAGCGGCGCCGGATCGACGTCCGGGACGCCCGAGCTCCACAGGCGCCAGCGCATCAGGGCCACGGCGCCCACGGCGCCCGCGACGGCCACCCCGGCGAGCGCGGCGGACCTGCGCCTCGGCTCACTCGGCAGCCAGCGGGTAGGCCTCAGCCGCGGTCGGCGCACCCGACTATCGTAGCTCCCGGTCCGCAACGCTCCGGAAGGATCCGTCACGCCCCCGATCGCCATCCTCAGCGACATCCACGGCAACCGCCAGGCGCTGGAGGCCACCCTGCGCGCCGTGCGCGAGGCCGGCGCGCGGTCGTGGTGGTGCCTCGGCGATCTGGTGGGCTACGGCGCCGACCCGGCCCACTGCCTGGCGATCACCACCAGCGGGGCCGCGCGCTGCATCGCGGGCAACCACGATCTCGGCGTCACCGGCGAGGTGTCGCTCGACCTGTTCGCCGACCTCGCCCACGAGGCGATCATCTGGACCCGGGACGCGCTCGGCCCGGCCGGGCGCGCCAAGCTGCGCAACCTCCGCCCCTCCGACGAGAGCGACGGCGTGCCCCTCTACCACGCCAGCCCGCGGGATCCGGTGTGGGAGTACATCGTCTCGGTGGAGCAGGCCCGCGCCGCCCTGGAGCACCGCCGGGTGCCCCTCACCCTGGTCGGGCACACCCACATCCCCTTCTCCTGGAAACTCACACCGGACGGCGCCATGGAGAGCCACGGGGTGCCGGCCACCGGCGTGCTGGACCTGAGCGAGGGCCGCTGGCTCGTCAACCCGGGCTCGGTCGGTCAGCCGCGCGACCGCGACGCGCGCGCCGCATGGGCGCTGTACTCCCCCGAGGACCAGACGATCGCCTTCCACCGCACCCCCTATGACGTGGCCGGCGCGCAGAACGCGATCCTCGAGGCCGGGCTCCCCTCCCTGCTGGCCCACCGACTGGCCGAGGGCCGGTGACCGGGGGCGGCGCGTATCTGGACCACGCCGCCGCGTCGCCCCTCGATCCACGCGTGCGCGACGCGATGGCGCCGTTCACCGGCCGGGACTTCGGCAGCCCGTCGAGCCTCCACGATTGGGGCCGGCGCCCGGCCGAGGCCCTGGAGCGGGCGCGCGAGCAGGTGGCCGCCCTGGTGGGATGCGACCCGGAGTGGGTGATCTTCACCTCGGGAGCGACCGAGGCGCGCAACCTGGCGATCCACGGCCTGCTGGCCGGCAACCGCACGCTCGGACGCCACGCGGTCGCGACGACCGTCGAGCACCCGGCCGCGCTGGCCGCCCTGCGCAGCGCCGCCCGCGAGGGCGGCGAGCTCGACCTGGTCGGCGTGGACGGCATGGGACGGGTGGCGCCCGCCGACCTCGCCGCCGCGATCCGTGACGACACCGCTCTGGTGCACCTGGTTCACGGACAGCCCGACATCGGGACGCTCCAGGACCTGCCCCCGCTGATCGGCGCCGTCCGCGCGCGGAGCGCCGAGACGCGCCTGGTGGTGGACGCCGGCGAGACGGCCGGCCTGGTGCCCCTCGACATCGGCGCGCTGGGCGCGGACGCGCTCGTGCTGGGCGGCGGCTCCATCGGGGGACCGCCATGGACCGGCGCTCTGGTACTCCGCCCCGGCGCCCGGCTGCATCCGCTCATCGAGGGCGGCCTGCAGGAGCACGGCAAACGGGCGGGTGCGGAGGACATGCCGGGCATCGTCGCCCTCGGCGCCGCGGCCCAGATCGCGCGGGCCGAGATGGAGACCCGCCGCGCGACGATGGCTCCGCTGACGATGCGTCTCACCGCCGGGCTGCTGGGGGTGGACGACGTGCGCCTCAACGGCGATCCCGACGCCCGCATCCCCGGCCACGTCCAGGTGTCTGCCGGATGGGTCGAGGGCGAGAGCCTGTGCCTGGCGCTGGCCGCGCGCGGCGTCGCGGTGTCGCCGGGATCGGCGTGCACCGCGCATGCGGGCAAGGCCGCGCCGGTGCTGGAGGCGATCGGGCTGGAGGCGCCCTGGACCCACTCGGCGGTGCTCTTCAGCCTGCGCGCCACCACCACCCGGGTCGAGGTGGACCGGGCGATCGGCGCCTTCGCCGAGTCGGTGGCGGTGCTGCGCGGCATGAGCCCGCTGCTGCCATGAGCGAGCGGATCGTCGACGCCCTCGGCACGTGGTGCCCGGTGCCGATCCACCTCATCGACCGCGCCGCCCGGCGCGCCCAGGCGGGCGACGTGCTGGAGCTGCTGGCCGACGACCCTCTGATCGAGGTTGACCTGCCGGCGTGGTGCCACAGCTCGGGCCATCGGCTGCTGGAGCTGCGCGAGGACGGCGCGGCCTACCTGGCGCGGGTCAGGGTGATGTGACGGGGGAGGCTAGTCCAGCTCGGCGAGTCTGGCGCGGACCAGATCCTCCAGCAGATCTCCATCGACGTCCCAATCGACGGGGATCTGAAAGACGTTCTTCAAGACGACGAGGTTCCCCAGCCTCGCCCTGAAGTCGTCGATCACACGGGGGCTCCAGGGTGAGATCGTCAGGTGGTTCGTGTAGGCGGCAAGGCCGACGACGTACTTCCCATCCCGGTGGATGTTGGGCACGTTCCACGCGATCTTCGCCTCCAGCTCCGGGAACCGGGAGAGGATCAGACCGACGACGGACCTGAGGGTCCTCTCCTTCGCGGGGTCCAGTGAGGCGAGGTACTCCTCGACTGAGCTGAATCGTGGGGAGGCCATGTGCTTGCGACCGCCAGGCTACGCGGAGAGGGACGGAACCGCGACCGGAGCCGACCCACGCCGAGCGGTTAACCTGGGCCGGTGCCCGCCGCCCGCCTCCTCCTGATCGACGTGGTCCTGATCGTCGGCTTCGCGGCCCTCGGCCGGCGCAGCCACGAGGAGGGGTCGAGCGTCGTCGGCGTGGTCGAGGTGGCCGCTCCCTTCCTGATCGCGCTCGTGGTCGGCTGGCTGGCGGCCCGCGCGTGGCGCACCCCGGCGTCGCTGCGCACCGGCGTGATCGTGTGGCTCGTCACCGTGGTCGGCGGCCTGGCGCTGCGCAGCGTGGTCTTCGACCGGGGAATAGCCCCCGCCTTCTGCGTGGTGGCCCTGCTGACCCTGGGCGTGATGCTCGTCGGTTGGCGCGCCATCGCGCGTTACGTGCCCCGGGGCCGCGGGGGACTCGAGGGCGCCTGAGCCGTCAGCGCGGGTCGACGATCGTCATCCGTCCGGAGAACGCCCCCGCGTAGCGATTGCCCGCCGAGATGGCGACGGTCCCGTTGACCAGCTCGCGCACGCCGAGCACCGGCAGGTCGGTGGAGCGCCGCCACACCGTCGCGCCCGAGGCGAAGCGCATGCCGCGCGCGGCGAGCCGGCCGGTCGCGCCATCGGCCACGTACACCCGGCCACCGCGGCCCACCGACATCAGCCGGGCGCGATCGGCCGGGCGGGTGCGCCATGCGACGGCCCCGGTCGCGGCGCTCATCGCGGTGACCACCGGTGCGCCGGATCCCGAGGGACCGACGTAGACACGATCGCGAGGCGGGTCGGTGACGGTCTGATCGGGGGTGGCCCGGAGCCGACGTGCCCACCGGTCCGTGCCATCGGGCCCGATCGAGACGATGCGGTCACCCTCGGTCACCAGCACGCCGGAGGTGAACCCGGCGAGCACCTGGTGCGGTCCGACGCGCGTCCACACGACGGCGCGGGTCGCGGGGTTGACCGCGACGAGCAGCCCGGGCACGTTGCCGGCCGTGGTGCTCTGGGGTGAGTCGAACGCGGCGTAGACCAGGCCTGCTCCGTCGCGCACGGTCATCGGCGGCACGTCGAAACCGTCCTGCCAGATGTAGTCGTTCTGGACGACGCTCCACGGCGGCGCGGGACCCGCGGTCGCCACGATCGACGGATGGGGGGTGCGGGGATCGAACAGCGAGCGCCCGGTGATGCATGTGCCGTCGGCGAACACCACGCCCGCGCACCCGGCGATCACACGCCCGAGGCCGTCGACCGCCCAGATGTCGTCGCCCTCGGGGCCGATGGGCCCGTAGGTCCCATCGGCCTGGAGGGCGATCGGCTGCGGCCCGTCGTCGCAGTTGCCGCAGCCCGCCGTACGCACCGACCGCCAGAGCCTCCGCCCGTCCCGCCGATAGGCCGCCGCGGCGTAGGTGAAGGCGTCTTGTCCCACCACCACCGCCCCGCCCCGAGGGCCCTGCAGCACGGTTCCGGCAGGCGCGTTCTGGGGCCAGCCACGCAACGTGGCCGGTTTGGCCGGGGCGGCCGTGGCCGTGACGGCGACGGCCGCGACCAGAGCCAACACGAGGAACGCGACCGGGACGCTCCGTCTCATGTTCGCAACCCTATTCCCGGCCGAATCGCCCGCGCCAGCCGGTCGCTGTCAGAACACATGTTCGCTATCGTGGCCGGATGGCCCGGCCGGCACCCCGCGGAGGACGCGAGCAGATCCGCTGGCGCCTTGCCGACGATGACGGTGGGCAGCCCGGGCTCCTGGGCGAGGTGGAGCGCCGCGAGGGACGCGACGAGCTCGCGGGACTCGAGCTGCTGCACGTCCGGGCCAAGAGCATCATCAACAGGACGCCCGAGGCCGCGCGGCTGCCCTTCCGCTGGACGATCAACGCCTACCGCGGATGCAGCCACGCGTGCGTGTACTGCTTCGCCCGCCCCACGCACGAGTACCTGGGCTTCGGGATCGGCGAGGACTTCGACCGCCGCATCGTGATCAAGATCAACGCGGTCGAGCGCCTACGGGCCGAGCTGCGCGCCGCGCGCTGGACCGGCGAGACGATCGCGATGGGCACCAACACCGATCCGTACCAGCCGGTCGAGGGCCGCTACCGGCTCACCCAGGGCATCGTCGAGACGCTGGCCGCCGCGGGCAACCCGTTCTCCATCCTCACCAAGTTGACCCTGATCGGTCGGGACGTTAACCTGCTGGCCGACGCCGCGCGCGACGTCGAGGTGCACACGGCGCTCTCGATCGGCTGCCTGGACGAGACGGTCTGGCGCCAGACCGAGCCCCACGCGCCGAACCCGCTGCGGCGGATGGAGACCGTCGCGAAGCTCAACGCGGCGGGCGTTCCCTGCGGGGTGATGATCGCTCCCGTGCTGCCGGGCATCTCGGACGATCCCGACCAGATCGAGGCGGTGGTGAGGGCGGCGATCGACGCCGGGGCCACCTCGATCACCCCGATCATGCTGCACCTGCGGCCGGGGGTGCGCGAGCACTATCTGGCGTGGCTGCGGCGGACCCGCCCCGAGCTGGCCGAGGCGACAGACCGGCGCTACGCCGGCGTGTACGGCCCATCGGACGAGCGGCGCGACCTGGCCGGCATGGTGGGCAGGATGATCGCCGCGCACGGGGGCATGAGGTCGACGGTCGCGCGGTACCGGCCGCCGGGGCGCTTCGGGCAGCGGACGACACCGGCGCCTGCCGCGACCCCGCCGGATCAACTGACGCTGCTCTGAGACTCGGCACGGTCCCCCGCGGGCGCGGGGCGACGAAGGGGCCGACGCAGGCGCTACAGCAGCGGCGTGCCGACCATCGCCGGACCGGTGTCCCAGTCCATCAGCCCGCACAGCGTGGGAGCGACGTCGCCCAGCGCCCCGCCCTCGCGCAGCGACAGCCCCGGCCGGTCGATCCAGAGAGGCACGGGGTTGCTGGTGTGCGCGGTGTTGGGGCTGCCGTCGGGCTCGATCATGTACTCGCTGTTGCCGTGGTCGGCCGTGACGCACAGCAGCCCGCCGGCCGCGGCCACCGCCGCGCGGATCGCCCCCACGCACCCGTCCACGGTCTCGATGCCGCGCACCGCGGCCTCGACGACTCCGGTGTGCCCGACCATGTCGGCGTTCGCGAAGTTGATCACCAGCAGGTCGTCGGACCCGTCGGCGAGCCCCTGGATGACGGCGTCACGCACCCCGGCGGCGCTCATCTCGGGCGCGTGATCGTAGGTGGGAACGTGCTGGGGCGAGGGCACCAGGATGCGCCGCTCGCCGTCGAACGGCTCCTCGCGCCCGCCGTTGAAGAAGAAGGTGACGTGGGCGTACTTCTCGGTCTCGGCCACGTGCAGCTGGTGACGGCCGGCGCCCGACACCGTCTCGGCGAGGCCCTGGCGCACGTCCTGCGCCTCGAACAGCACGGGCACTGTGTACTCGGCCTTGTAGCGCGTCATGGTCGTCAGGGTCGGCAGGCCGTCGGCGCCGCGATCGAAGCCGTCGAAATCGGGGTCGCTGAAGGCCTCGGTGAGTTGGCGGGCGCGGTCGGGCCGGAAGTTCCAGTACAGCAGGGCGTCGCCGGGGCGGATGCGGTTCTCCTCGGGCGAGCCGATCACCGCCGGCTCGATGAACTCGTCACCCACGCCGAGGTCGTACGAGGCCTTCACGGCCTCGGCGGCGCCGGCCCGCCGCTCGCCGAAGCCGTGCACCATGGCGTCATAGGCACGACGCGTGCGATCCCAGCGGCGGTCGCGGTCCATGGCCCAGTAGCGGCCGCACACCGTCGCAACCCGCGCTCCGGTGGCCTCCAGCTCGGCGACCGCCCCCAGCCCGGCGTCGGGCCGCGTGTCGCGGCCGTCGGTAAACGCGTGCACGACGATCCGCTCGACCCCGTGCTCCTGGGCCATGCGGATCAGCGACAGGGCGTGGCGCTGGCTGGCGTGCACCCCGCCGTCGCCGGCGAGCCCCATCAGGTGGAGGGTGGTGCGCCGGCCGGTGTCGAGCGCCGCCTGCAGCGCGGGCAGGGCGAGCACCGAACCGTCGGACATCGCCTCGTCGACCCTCACCAGCATCTGCGGCACGCGGCGCCCGGCGCCGAGGTTGAGGTGGCCCACCTCGCTGTTGCCCTGCTGCCCCTGGGGAAGCCCGACCGGCAGGCCGGACGCCGCGATGCGGGTACCCGATCCCTCGGCGGCCAGGGCGTCGAGGGAGGGCGTGTTCGCCAGCGCGACCGCGTTGCCCGGGCCCGCCGGGGCGATGCCGAAGCCGTCGATCACCACCAGCACGAGGGGGCCGCGGGGCGAGGCGCTCACCGGCCCGGGATCACGCGGCGCGGACGATCGCCGCGAAGGCGCCTGGGTCGAGGCTCGCGCCGCCGACCAGCGCGCCGTCGATGTCGGGCTGGGCGACCAGGGCCGCCGCCGTGTCGGGCGTCACGCTGCCCCCGTAGAGCACGCGCACCGCCGCGGCGTCGATGAACTCGCCCGCGACCGTGCGCACGAGGGCGCAGGCCTCCTGTGCGATCGACGGGGTCGCGGTGCGGCCCGTGCCGATCGCCCAAATGGGCTCGTAGGCGATGGCGAGCGAGGCCACCTCGTCGGCGGCGACGCCGGCGAGCGCCGCGCGCACCTGGGCCGTGAGCCAGGTCTCGGTCTCCCCCGCCTCGCGCTGGTCGAGCGACTCGCCGACGCAGAGGATCACGAACAGGCCGGCGTCGAGGGAGGCCCGTACGCGCGCCGCCACCTGGGCGTCGCTCTCGCCGGCGGCCCTGCGCTCCGAGTGGCCCACAAGCGTGCCGTCGGCGCCGGCCGCCACGATCATCGGGGCGGCGACCTCGCCGGTGTGCGCCCCGGACGGGGCCTCGTGCACGGCCTGGGCCAGCACCTTCAGCGGGCTGCCCGACGCCGCGCGCGCGGTGGCCTCGAGGGCGGTGAAGGGCGGGCACACGGCCACGTCCACGCCGAGCTCGCCGTGGTCGAGATGGGCGACCAGCCGGGCGACGTACTCGCGCGCTTCGACGCCCGTCTTGTTCATCTTCCAATTGCCAGCCACGAGCGGCCGCCGCGGGGAGCTCATATGGTCGGCAGGGCGGCCACGCCCGGCAGCGTCTTGCCCTCGAGCAACTCGAGGGCGGCGCCCCCGCCGGTCGAGACGTGCGTCATCTGGTCCACCAGGCCGAACGCGGCGAGGGCGGCGCCTGAGTCGCCGCCACCAGCGATCGTCGCGCCGGAGGAGGCGGCCATCGCCTCGGCCACCGCCAGGGTGCCGTCGGCGAACGGCGGGATTTCGAAGGCGCCCATGGGGCCGTTCCAGAAGGTGGTGCCGGCGTCGCCGATGGCCTCGCGGTACGAGGCGGAGGTCCGCGGGCCGATGTCCACACCCGCCCAGCCGTCGGCGATGTCGTCGGTCGGGACGACCTCGAGCTCGGCGTCGGCCGAGAAGCGGTCGGCGACCAGCACATCGACGGGCAGCTGCAGCGAGCAGTTGAGGTTGACGGCGGTCTCCAGCAGCTGGTGGGCCATCGCCTGCCCCTCGGGGCCCTCGTGCAACGAGGCGCCCACCCTCTCGCCCTGCGCGGCGAGGAAGGTGAAGCACATCGCGCCGCCCACCAGGATGCGATCGCACCGCTCCAGCAGGCTCATGATCAGGGGCAGCTTGTCGCTCACCTTGGAGCCGCCGAGCACCGCGACGAACGGGTGCCGGGGGTTGAGGAGAAGGCCCTCGAGCACCTCCACCTCGCGCGAGAGCAGCAGGCCGGCCCTCGCGGGCAGCCGGCGGGCGATGCCCTCGGTCGAGGCGTGGGCGCGGTGGGCGGCGCCGAAGGCGTCGTTGACGTAGTTGGTGAACCCGACGGCCAGCTGATCGGCGAACGCCGGGTCGTTGGCCTCCTCGCCGGGGTGGAAGCGCAGGTTCTCGAGCATCACCAGCTCGCCCGGCTTGAGGGCCCGGACGCGCGCCGCCACCTCGGGCCCGACGCTGTCGGGCAGCAGCTCGACGCTGCGGTTCATCAGCGTGCCGAGGCGGTCGGCCACCGGGCGCAGGCTGAGATCCGCGACCGGCTCGCCCTTGGGGCGCCCCAGATGCGAGCACACGGCCACGCCCGCGCCGGCGCGCAGCAACCGCGTCAGCGTCGGGATGGACGCGGCGATGCGGGCATCGTCGCTGACCGCGCCGGCCTCCAGGGGGGCGTTGAGGTCGGCGCGCACCAGCACGCGCGCGCCCTGCCAATCGACGCCCGGGTCGTCGATCCCGAGAAGGCGCGACATCTACGCTCCGCCTAGGCCGGGAGGACGCGCTCGGCGAGCTCCACGATCCGGCACGAGTACCCCCACTCGTTGTCGTACCAGGAGATGAGCTTGACCGTGGTCCCGCTCACCATCGTGAGGCTGGCGTCGAGCAGCGACGACCGCGGGTCGCCGACGATGTCGCGCGACACGATCGGGTCCTCGGTGTAGCCGAGGATGCCCTCGAGCGGACCGGATTCGGCCGCCGCGAGGAATGCCGCGTTGACCTCCTCCACGCTGGTCTCGCGGCTGACGGTGGCGACGAGGTCGACCACCGAGCCGTCGGGCGTCGGCACGCGCAGCGCGATGCCGTCGAGCTTGCCCTTCAACGCCGGGAGCACCTCGCCGATCGCGCGGGCGGCGCCCGTCGAGGTCGGGATGATCGAGAGGGCGGCCGAGCGCGCCCGGCGCAGGTCGCTGTGCGGCGCGTCCAGCAGGCGCTGGTCGCCGGTGTACGAGTGGCAGGTCGTCATGAACCCGTGCTCGAGCCCGAAGCTGTCCACCAGCACCTTGGCGAGCGGCGCCAGGCAGTTGGTGGTGCACGAGGCGTTGGAGATCACGTCGTGCGTGGCCGGGTCGTACTCGTGGTCGTTCACGCCCAGGCAGATGGTGATGTCGGGGCCCTTCGCGGGCGCCGAGATGATGACCTTCTTGGCCCCGCCCTCGAGGTGGAGGGCCGCCTTGTCACGGGCGGTGAAGAAGCCGGTGCTCTCGATGACCACGTCCACGCCCAGGTCGCCCCAGGGCAGCTTGGCCGGGTCGCGCTCGGCCAGCACCTGGATGTGCGCGTCGTCAACGTGCAGGTGATCGCCGTGCGCGTGCACGTGGCCGGGGTAGCGGCCGAACACCGAGTCGTAGTCGAGCAGGTGGGCGAGGGTGCCCGAATCGGTGATGTCGTTGACCGCGACGATCTCCACATCCGCCTCACCGAGCGCCGCGGCGCGGAAGACGTTGCGGCCGATACGGCCAAACCCGTTGATGCCCACTCGTACGCTCATCCGGCCTCCCCGTGGAAAAGGACGGCCAATCTACCAGCCTGGTCCGCGGCCCATGTCAGGATCACCCGCGTGCGTCGGGCCCTGATCACCGCGGCGGTCGTGCTCCTGGCCGTGGGAGCCGGCTGCGACACCGGCACCGACCCCGCCCCCGCGGCGGCTCCCGGGGCCACAGAGACGGGCACCGTGGTGCGGGTCGTCAACGGCGACACGCTGATCGCCCGGCTCGACGGCCGCGACGTGCGCGTGCGAATGCTCGGGGTGGACGCCCCGGAGAGCGTGACTCCGGACCGACCCGTCGAGTGCTTCGGCCCGCAGGCCGGACGCGAGGCGCGGCGCCTGCTGCCCGACGACGCCGTGATCACCCTGCTGAGCGACCCTACCCAGGGGCGCCGCGACCGGTACGGGCGCCTCCTCGCGGAGGTGACCCTCGCCGGGCAGTCGACGACGATCAACGAGCGCTTGATCGCCGGGGGCTACGCCGAGGTCTTCCGCGGCGATGGCCGCGCGCGCCTTCTGCCGCGGCTGCGCGCCGCTGAGTCCGCGGCGCGCAACGCGGGCCGCGGACTCTGGAGCGCCTGCCGCCGCAGCGGCTGAGAGCCCTACGGGGCGGTGGTCGTGGGCGACGGGATGACGCCGCTCACGGGGGCCGGGCCGTACTCGTTGGCCTCGGGGCTACCGGCGAGGCAGCCGCACTCGACCAGCACCCAGATGGGGCCGACCAGCGGGATCAATGAGATCAGGACCCACCAGGCGGACTTGCCGCGGTCGTGCCACCGCTTGCCCTGCACGCAGACCTGGAAAAAGAGCAGCGCGATCGCCGCGACGAAGCCGGCGATCGGGTTGATGAGTGAAAACACGATGCCGATGACGGTGAGCGACAGGGCGCCGATCCAGAATTCCTTGCGACCGATGCGGCCGTCGATGCTCGTGAAGAGGTGCTTGAAGTCCACGAAGCGCTCCCTTGGCGGTGGATGAACGTGCAGAACATCCATCGGCACCACCAGGCCAGTTCTGATCCGGAGCGATCCGCATACGCAATCGGGGGGCCCGAAGGCCCCCCGATCGATACCGCGTACGTACTGCAGGTGGTGCGAGGAGCCTAGGCCGCCTCGGCAGCCGCCTTGGGCTTCGGCGTGACCGCCGCCGTGATCTTGGCGGAGAGGATGCCGAGCACGACACCGCAGACGAGGGTGACGAAGACGTCGAACCACACCCACTGCCACGGAGTCGAGAGAAGACCGCCACCCGCGCCGATGCCGGCCGAGCCGTCCGCCGCCGCGAGGGCCGTCGCCTTGTTGCCGACGCCGCCGCCGTTCGGGACCCAGCCGTCGAGGCCGGTCGCGATCCACCAGAGGAACACTGCTGCGAATGCGGGGAATGTTCCCGCGACGTAGTACCAGTCGCCCGCGATGAGGATCAGGACGAGGATGAAGGCGAAAATGCCGACCCAGAGGGCGATGCCCCAGAAGTCGGGCGCGTCAGCGGTCTTGAACGCGAGCGGCATCGTGATGAGGGCCGCAACCGTACCGAAGACGCAGGCGATGAAGATCTTGCCGAACGCGGCGTTGTCGCCACCCGCGGCAAAGAACAGGCCCCACGAGATGAACGCCACCGGAAGAATCAGGTGGAACTTCTCAGGAATACCGAGGGCACCGTCGGCGCCGTCCTGAACCGTTACCCAGTGGAACGTGAAGTTGAGGGAAAGCTCCGTCCAGAGGAACGAGAGGATTCCGATGACGATCGCCAGAGGCGCGATCGCTTTTGCGCGAGCGCTCATAGAGGCGTTTGCTCCTTTAAGAGAAGTACGGGAGACACGCCGTCGGTGAAAGAGAAGAGTGGTGACGGCGTAGCCACAGAGGGACCGGGCCCCAAATCTGCGCGGCCAGTCTACGGCCGTCCCCATGTTCGTGGCAACCGTTGCATGCCCTCTTTTTGCACCCTCGCAACACAGGGTGTTTCAGCGGATCGGGAGCCCCCGGACCAGCTCCATCAGCACCCTCGCCAGGGCATCGGGCGAGTGGCGCACCATGCGCCCCTCCTCGGCCAGGTCGGCCGCCACGACGCGCACGCCCATCGACTCCAGTCGATCGGCGTCCACCCGCACCGGCTCCTGGCCCTGAGCGGCGTAGGCGGCGGCGGCCTCCGGGTCGAGAAGCCCCTCGTGAACCACGATCACGTCCACCCCGCCGGGGGCGGCGTCGAGCACCTTCTCGATGTGATCGGCGGCGCTGAAGCCGTCGGTCTCGCCCGGCTGGGTCATCACGTTGCACACGTACACGCGCTGAGCCGACGACTCGGTGATCGCCCGCGCCAACCGGGGCACCGCCAGATGCGGCAACACGCTCGTGAACAGGCTGCCGGGGCCGAGCAGCAGCAGGTCGGCGGCGGCGATCGCCTGCAACGCGGGCGGGTGCACCAGCGGCTGGGGCTCGAGCCAGACGCGGCGGCAGGGCCCTATACCGGCCGCGATCTGGGTCTCGCCCGACACCAGCTCGCCATCCTCGCGCTCGGCCCAGAGGCGGATGTTCTGGAGGGTGGAGGGCAGCACGCGGCCACGGATCTTGAGCACGCGGCTGCACTCCTCGATCGCCAGATCGAAGTTGCCCGTCACCTCGGCCAGCGCGGCGAGGAAGAGGTTCCCGAAGGGATGCCCGGACAGGTCGCCATCGGCGAAGCGGTGCTGGAACAGGCGCCCCATCAGCGACTCATCGTCGGCGAGGGCCACGAGGCAGTTGCGGATGTCGCCGGGCGGGAGCACGCCGAGCTCGCGGCGCAGGCGGCCCGAGGAGCCGCCGTCGTCGGCCACCGTGACGATCGCGGTGATGTCGAGGGGCGAGCGCTTGAGGCCGCGCAACAGCGAGGCGAGCCCGGTGCCGCCGCCCAGGGCGGCGATGCGCGGCTGGCGGCTCACGCGGGCTCGGTGGGCGCGCCGGTGGAGCGCGTGATGTGCCGATGCGAGGTGCTCACGTCGAAGTCCCGGGAGTAGCGCCGGGCGAGCATCTCGGCGATCGCCACGCTGCGGTGCCGCCCGCCGGTGCACCCGATCCCGACCACGACGCCGGCCTTGCCCTCGTCCGCGTAGGCGGGGAGCAGGAAGTCGAGCAGCGAATCCAGGCGGGCGCGGAACTCGTCCATCCCCGGCGCCGCGGCCACGAACTCGGCCACCGCGGGGTCGAGGCCGTTGAGCGGGTTCAGCGCCGGCACGTAGTGGGGGTTCTGGAGGAAGCGGACGTCGAACAGCAGGTCCGCGTCGCGCGGGGCGCCGTGCTTGTAGCCGAACGAGACGAACTGGACGCGCAGCTTGGGACGGCTGCCCGGGGCCATCAGGGCCTCGGCCACGCGCCGGCGCAGATCCCAGATCGAGAGGCCGGTGGTGTCGATCACCACCTCGGCCCGCGCCCGGACGTCGGCCAGCTCGGCCCGCTCGCGCGCGATGCCGTCCACGATCGAGCCGTTGCCCGACAGCGGATGCGGCCGACGGGTCTCGCGGAAGCGGTTGATGAGCTGCTCGTCGGATGCCTCGAGGAACACGACCCGGGGGCGGACGCCGCGCGCGTCCTCCACCCGGCCGAGCACCGGCTCGAGGTCCTTGAACCACACGCCGCCACGCACATCGCACACCACCGCGGCGCGCTCCACCCGCGAGCCCTCCAGCAGCACGAGATCGGCGAAGGCCGGCAGCAGCCCGGGCGGCAGGTTGTCCACGCAGAACCAGCCGGCGTCCTCGAAGGTGCCCATCGCGGTGCTCTTCCCGGCGCCGCTCATGCCGGTGATGATCGTCAGCTCCACGTGTTCTCCCGGCCGGCTCCCACCGGCGCCGAGGCGCCGCCGGGGCCCGCGGTCTTGTGCAGGCGGTCGTAGATGTCGCGGGCAACCTTCGACGGCACACCCGGCACCGCCTCCACCTCCTCGCGCGTCGCCGCCAGGAAACGGTCGGCCGAGCCGAAGTGGCGCAGGATCGCCGCCTTGCGCGCGGGCCCGACTCCGGGAAGCGCGTCCAGCACGCTCTCGGTCATGCCCTTGCCGCGCCTGCCGCGGTGGTGGCGCAGCGCGAAGCGGTGGGCCTCGTCGCGGATGTGCTGCAGGACCAGCAGCGCGGCCGAGCCCTCGTCCAGCAGCAGCGGCTCCGAGCGCCCCGGGCGGAACACCTCCTCGCGCTTCTTGGCCAGGCTCACGATCGGGATCCCCTCCACCCCGGCCTCGGCCATGCCCTCCAGCGCGGCGCTCAGCTGGCCCTTGCCCCCGTCGATCACGACCAGGCCGGGGCGGGCCGCGAACGACGGATCGTCCTCCGGGTCGCGCAGGCGCGCGCAGCGACGCCGCAGCGCCTCCCGCATGCGGGTGAAGTCGTCCGGGCCGCCCTCGTAGCGCATCGAGAACGTGCGGTAATGGGCCTTCTGCGGCGCGCCGCCCTCGAACACCACCATCGAGGCGACGGCGTAGGTCTCCGCCAGATTCGAGATGTCGTAGCACTCGATCCGCACCGGCGGCGCGGGCAGGTCCAGGCGCTGCTGCAGGTCGAGCAGCGCGTCGCGACGACGACCGCGCGCCAGTTCGTGGCGCTGGCGGTCGCCGTCGAGCGCGAAGCGCGCGTTGCGCTCGGCCAGCTCGGCCAGCTTGCGCTTGTCGCCGCGCGCCGCCGCCCGCACCTCCACCCGGTGGCCCCGGCGCTCCGACAGCATCGATTCCAGATCGGGCGCGGCCAGGCTGTCGCGCGCCACCACCACCAGCCCGGGGATCGCGAGAGCCATCGCATAGAACTCGTAGGCGAACTGCATCAGCACGGTCGCCTCGTCATCGGCACCGGCGGTGTCGAGGAAGAACGACTGGCGATCCTGGAGGACGCCGTCGCGCACCTGCAGCACCTGGACGTTGGCCGAGTCGCCCTCCATCGCGATGCCGAGCACGTCGGCCGTGCCCACCGAGCCGGCCGTCGCGAACTGGCGCTCCATCAGGTGCTGCACCGCCGACAGGCGGTTGCGGATGGCGGCCGCCCGCTCGAACTCCTGCTCGGCCGCGGCGGCCCGCATCTGCTCCTCGAGCTCGCGCTCGAGACCCCGGTAGCGGCCCGACAGGAACGCGATGATCTGGTCGATCAGCGCCCGGTAGTCGTCCCTGGAGATGTAGCCCACGCAGGGCGCCAGGCACCGCTTGATGTGGTAGTCGAGGCAGGGGACGCCCGAGGGCCGCCCCGGCTCCCTGCCCTCACACGGCCGGCTCGGGAAGATCTTCCCGATCAGGTTCAGGGTCTCGCGCACCTTGTAGGCGTTGGAGAACGGACCGAAGTAGAGGCGATCCCGCCGATGGCTCTCGCGCGTGAAGTAGACGCGCGGATACTCCTCGTCGAGGCTGATCCCGATGTACGGGTAGCTCTTGTCGTCGCGCAGCCGCACGTTGAAGGGCGGCCGGTGCGTCTTGACGAGATTCGCCTCCAGGATGAGCGCCTCGCTCTCGGTCCCGGTGACGAACACCTCGACGCGTCGGATCCGAGCCACCAGGTCGTCGATCTTGGGGTGCAGACCGGCGCGCGCCGACATCGGCCCCGAGGCATCGGGGTCGTCGGGTCGCAGGGGGGCCTGGAAGTAGGAGAGCACGCGCCTGCGGATCGACTTGGCCTTGCCCACGTACAGAACGCGGTCGGCGGCGTCGCGGTAGATGTAGACGCCGGGGCCTGTCGGCAGTCCCGCGAGCTGCTCGCGAAGGGGGGCGGAATCCGACACTCGGCATCGAGTATGGCAGGGGTGTCAGCCCCCGGACCGACCCCCTTTCAGAGGGCCGTCGTCTCGCCGTGGAAGCCCGCCCATCGGCCGACCCAGTCGGTGGCGGGGTCGCCGATGCGCTCGGCCAGCCGAGCGACGAATCCCGCCTCCGCCTCCAGCACGGCCAGGCGGTACTCCTCCTCGATCAGGAAGAGCCCCGGCACACCGTCGGCCAGGGCGGTGTCGATGAGCTCGCGGATCTCGGTCCGCTGCCGCCCGAGCAGCTCGAGCCGGTGGCGCAGCAGGTCGCGCACCTCGCTCGGCGGCAGGGCCGCGATCAACGCGAGGGCGGTCACGAAGGCCGGGTATTCGTGCCGGGGCTCGCCGACCAGCTCGCGGAGCCAGCCGCGCAGCTCGTCGCGCCCGGCGTCGGTCAGGGCGTAGACGGTGCGCTCGGGCCGCTGCCCGTCACGGCTGGTCTCCTGCTCGGCGATGAAGCCGGCCTTCTGCAGCTGGCCGACCACCATGTAGAGCGATCCGTGGTTGAACTTGATGCTGCGGGCGTCGCCGTTGTCGCGCAGGGTCCGCCCGAGCTCGTAGGGGTGCATCGGGCGTTGGGTCAGGTACGCCAGCACCGCCAGCGCCAACGGGTTGCCCACGGGGCGCCGTCCGGCCATCAGTCGCCGCGGGCCGGATCGTCCAGGGTGGGCGAGCCGCCCTCCGCCTGCGCCCGGCGGGCGTCGGCCAGGTACTCCCGCGAAAGCATCGCCGACAGCCGCGCGATCCCACCGCTGTTGACGCGGACCTCGCCGCCGTTGACGCGCCCGGTGAGGCGGATGCGGCGGCCGGTGCCGTCGGCGTCGTGATGGAAGGTCTGCTTGACCTTCCCCCGCCCGGTCCAGGAGAGGTCCCACTGGTCGATGACCGCGTCGTCGGCCACGAGCAGCTTGAGCGTCGCGTGGTCGAGGTCCAGCTCGATCTCGATATCGCCGGCGGCGATCCGCGGCGACCGCAGGTCCATCACCACCGCGCCGCGGCGCGAGCGGACCTGGAAGGAGCGCGCGGTGGTCCAGTTCCCGAGTCGCTTCTGGGAGTCATGGTGGGCCTGGATGCGGACGGGCGTGTCGGCGGCCTGGGTGCTCATCGGCGTTTCCTCCTTCACCGCGAGTATATGGTCGCGACCTACTATTCAGCACCAAATAGTCATTGTCAACTATCAGCGTCATCCCCGGCGTGGCCGAGGCGGCCGAGGGTGTCCGGGCGGAGCGCCCTGCGCCATCGTCGGGGTGCGGCTCGCCCGAGACCTGCTCCCGGACGCTCCCTTCGCGTTGTCCGGGCCACCCGAGGCGGCGCTCAGACCAGCCTCCCCTCCACCCTCAGGAGCACCACCCCGCCCGCCCCCACGGCCGCTCCGGTCGCCCCCGGGCCGCCGGCGAGCGCGAGAATCCGCGCCACGTAGGCCTGGGTCTCGCGGTAGGGCGGGATGCCGCCGTATCGCCTCACGGCCCCGGGCCCGGCGTTGTAGGCGGCCAGCGCCAGGGGGAGCGAGCCGAAGGCGCGGACGTGGCCCGCGAGCAGGCGGGCCGCCGCCGGGATCGCCTGGGCCGGATCGAAGGGGTCACGCAGCCCCAGGCCGCGCGCGGTCGCCGGCATGAATTGCGCGATCCCCTGCGCCCCGGCCGGGCTCACCGCCCGCGGATCGAAGCCCGACTCGGAGCGCAGCAGCGCGGCCAGGACGACGGGCGCGACGCCGTTGGCCGTCGCCGAGGAGGTGATCACGGGACGCAGCCCGGCCGGGACCCAGCCGGGCAACGCGGGCGCCGTCGCGGGCAACGCGCCTGCGCCGCACCCCGGCAGGTACCCGTAGTGCCACGGCTCCCATGCGTAGCGCTGGACGAACCCGAACCGCGTGGCGTTCGCCGCCAGCCACGCGTGGGCCGAGCCTCCGGCGCCCATGTTGAGGTCGAGCTCCGTCGCGTCGCGGTGTCTGCTCCGTCCAGGAGGCGCGACCCACTTGGGATCGGGGTGCCGCGCGAAGAGCGCGGCCTGCTCGGCGTCGCTGCGGAAGCCACTGGTCACCGACAGGTCCACGCCGCTGCCGTGCGCGGCCGCGTCCATCGCATCGAAGGCCTCGCCGACGACGGGACACATCGGTTTGCCGTAGCGGTAGACCAGCGGACCCGAGTAGCCGCCCCCGCTGGCCTGGCCGACGCCGCCGCCCCCGGCACCGATCGACGCCGCGACGGCGATCCCGGCCCGCGCGATCGCCCGCACCCGCGAGCCCTGGGGCCCGGGCGACGACACCACCACCTCGACGGCCGTGGGCGGCCACGATCCGCCCGGCAGACGCAGGCTCTCGACGCGCGCTCCCCCGGGCGCGGCGGCCGCCGAGGACACCGCGGTGAGGCGCGCCCGCCACCGCGCCGCGCCGGCCGGCCCGTCGAACGCGATCTGGGCCATGTGGGCCCAGATCTCGCGGCCCGCCGAGATCGCCGCGACGTCAGCGGCCGTCTGAGCCTGGGCCGCGGCCAGCTGCACGCGCCCGAGAAGGAAGAGGGCGACGGCCCCGAGCACCACCAGCAGCCCCACCGCCAGGGCCAGCGGTGCCGCCTGGCCGCGCTGCGCATCGCGTCCGCGCCTCATGGCCTGCGGATCCCGGCGACGGCGCGGATGCTGAGGCCCTGCGCTCCGGGCAGCAACGGCGGCACCGCCACGGTCGCGGCAACCACGGTGATGCCCGGCCCGCCCGGGCCGGCGCGCAGGGCCCGCGCCCGCACCTCGTCCTGCGCGTGGAGGCCCGCGACCAGCACCGCCATCAGCTGCCAGGCGAGCAGGCCCGCGAGAACGAGCAGCGGCACCATGGCGAGCAGCTCGATGCTGGCTTGGCCGCGCGCCTCGAGCGCCCTCATCGACGGCCCGCGTCGACCGCCGCGTCGAGCGCTTGCTCGGCAGTCGCATAGCCCGGCTCGGGCACCATCGGCAGGACCCGCGGGATCGTCACCCGCACCTGCACGGTGGCGCCGCCCGGAGCGTCGTCGCGGGTGACCACCCGGGCCGTCGTCGCGTACCCGAGCGGGAGGACGGCCCGCGCCGCCGGCCCGGCGGGAGCGCCGACCTCATGGGCGCGACGGGCCGCGCGCGCCGCACCCTCCGCAAGCGTCCACGCGTACGCCGCGACGGTCAGCTGCCACGCGACCAGACCCAGCAGGACGAGCACCGGGAGCAGAGCCACCAGCTCGACCAAGGTTTGTCCCTGCTGGGCCCGTCTGCGCGACATGGCGCCATGCTGGACCGGCTCAGGTCACCGATCTGCGTCGACGTGTGCCGGCGGACGAACGGGGGGCTACCGGAAGCGGCGGCTCTCGCGGACGACCCACACGATGACCAGCGCAAGCACCGCCGCGAGGGCGATCACGCCGAGCGGCGTGAGCCGGTCGCCGAGCAGCGGGAACCCGGCGATCAGCAGGAACGCGATGCCGATGGCGCAGGCGATGATCAGGTACCGCTGCCAGGGCTTCAGGACCAGCCAGGCGAGTTCGTTCTGCCGGAAGTAGTTGTAACCGAACGCGATCAGGGCGGCGACGAACAGCACCTGGATGATCAGCTCCGACGACACGGCGACCGCGCCGAAGCCCTTCTGCGACACGAACACCAGCCCCGCGATGGCGGCGATGATGACGAAGTTGCGTACCCCGACCCAGTTGATCCGCACGCCCGCTCCTAGCCGGCGGCTTCGGCGACGAGCTGGGCGGCCAGCTCGTCCACGGGGAGCGCGCCGCGGTCGCCGCCGTGACGGGCGCGCGCCGAGGCCGTGCCGGCCTGCTCCTCCTTGTCGCCGACGATCAGCAGGTATGGGATCTTCGCGAGCTCCCCGTCGCGAATCCGGCGACCCACCGACTCGCTGCGGCCGTCCACCTCGACGCGCAGGCCCTCGGCGCGCAGCCGGGCGCGCACCGACTCGGCGTAGAGCGCGTGCCGGTCGGAGACGGGCAGCACGCGCGCCTGCTCGGGGGCCAGCCACAACGGGAAGTCGCCGCCCGTGTTCTCGATCAGGATGCCCAGGAAACGCTCGATGGAGCCGGTGATCGCCCGGTGGATCATCACCGGACGCTCCTCGGTGTCCTCGGCGGAGGTGTAGGTCAGGTCGAAGCGCTCGGGGAAGTTGAAGTCGAGCTGGCAGGTGCCGAGCTGCCAGGCCCGGCCCATCACATCGGTCACCTGGAAGTCGATCTTCGGGCCGTAGAAGGCGCCGTCGCCCTCCTTGATGCCGTAGGGCCGATCGCCCAGGGCCTGGCGCAGGGCCTCCTCGGCGTGGTCCCACATCTCCTTCGTGCCCGTGGCCTTCTCGGGTCGCGTGGAGAGCTTCAGCTCCACGTGCGGGAAGCCGAATCGGGCGTAGAAGCGGTCGGTGAGGTCGAGCACGGCCCGCACCTCGTCCTGCACCTGGTCGGGCCGGCAGAACACGTGGGCGTCGTCCTGCGTGAACGCCCGCACGCGGAAGAGCCCGTGCAGCACGCCCGAGAGCTCGTGGCGGTGCACGTGCCCGAACTCCGCGTAGCGGATCGGCAGCTCGCGGTAGCTGTGCCGGCGGCTGCGGTACACCAGGCAGGCGCCGGGACAGTTCATCGGCTTGATCGCGAAGGTCTGGCCCTCGACCTCGGTGAAGTACATGTTGTCGCGGTAGTGCTCCCAGTGGCCGCTGGTCTTCCACAACTCGTCGACGAGCATCGTCGGCGTCTGGATCTCGTCGTAGTCCATGTGCGCGAGCTCCTCGCGCACGGCGCCCTTGATGCCGTTGACGATCACCATCCCGTTGGGCAGGAAGAACGGGAATCCGGGGCCCGCCTCGTCGAAGTAGAAGAGGCCGAGGTCGCGGCCCACGCGGCGGTGATCGCGCGCCCTCGCCTGCTCCAGGCGCTCGAGGTACGCGTCGAGCTCGGTCTGGCCGGGGAATGCCGTCGCGTAGATGCGCGTCAGCTGCGGGTTCTTCTCGCTGCCGCGCCAATAGGCGCCGGCCACCGAGAGCAGCTTGACCTTGCCCACCCGGCCCGAGTCGGGCAGGTGCGGGCCGCGGCAGAGGTCGACGAAGTCGCGTTGGCGGTACAGGGAGACGGTGGTCTCACCCTGGCTCGCGAGCTGGTCAACCTGGTCCACCTTGTAGGTGTCGCCGCGCTCGGCGAAGTACGCGTGGGCGTCCGGGATGGTCATGACACTGCGCTGGAAGGGCGCCTTGGCCTTCACGATGCGTGCGATCTCGGCCTCGATCGCCGGGAAGTCGTCCTCGGTCAGCGGCCGGGGCAGGTCGAAGTCGTAGTAGAAGCCGTCCTCGATGGGCGGGCCGAAGCCGAGCGTGGCTCCGGGGATCACGCTCTGGACGGCCTCGGCCATGACGTGCGCGGCCGAGTGGCGCATGACGTAGAGGTAGTCGTCGCCGCTCTTCGGCGTGACGATCTGGATCTCGTCGCCGTCGTCCAGGGGGCGGGCCAGGTCGCGGATCTCGTCGCCGACCCGAACGGCCACGGCGGCCTTCGCCAGGCCGGGTCCGATGGCGGCGGCGGCATCATGGCCGGTGGCCCCGTCGGGCAACTCCAGGCGGCTGCCGTCGGGAAGGGTCACGGTCATCCGCGTGATGCTACCAACGCCCATGCCGTGGCCGGTGACCTTGTGACCGTCGCGCAACAGGGCGATGATCGACGGGTGTTGCAGCGTTTCCTCTACGACGAGAACGGCAAGGCCCGTCCGCGGCGCATGGTCATCGTGTTCGCGGTGGCGATCGGGTTCGCGCTCTTCGGCACCTTCCTGCTGGTGCTGGCGCCGATATTCGACGGCCACGAGGGCTTCCAGACCCTGTGGGTCATCTTCTCGGTGATCCTGCTCAAGTTCCCGCTCGTCAGCCTGCTGTGGTGGTTCATCGTGCGCAACAAGGAGCTTCCGGGGCGGGCGCCCAAGTGGAGCGACGACGAGACGCGCGAGATCCTGGCCTACCTGATTTCCGAGGCCGACCGGGTGCAGGGCCTCCCCGACGCGGCTGCCCGCCTCAAGTTCCTTCAGCGCGAGGCGTGGAACGTGGCCGACCGAGTGGGCGGCGACGTGAAGGTCGATGCCGTCAACACGGCCATCCACATCGACCACATGATCACCCGCCAACGCACCCCGAGGTCACCCGGCAGCTGATCGGCGAGCGGGCGCCGACGCGCCCGTGGACGAGGACGCGCGGCGTGCCCTTGCGCGAAGCGCGAGTGTATTCGCTAGCCTGAACTTCGTGGGTGAGGCCCTCCTAATCACACTCCGCGAAGGATTCGAGGCGGCGCTCATCGTCGCGATCCTCTTCGCAGCGGTCCGACGCAGCGAGCGACCCGAGCTCGCGCGCTGGATCTGGATCGGCACCGGGGCGGCGCTGGCCCTGTCGTTCGTGGTCGGCTGGGTGCTGCACGTCACCATCGACGATCTGGTCGGCGTCGCCCGCCTGCGCACATTCGGCGTGATCTGCCTCGCCGCCGCGGCCCTGCTGACCTGGATGATCTTCTGGATGCGGGCCCACTCCCGCTCGCTCAAGGGCGAGCTGGAGGGGCAGGTCCACAAGGCGATCGGGCAGTCCGTGTTCGCCCTCGGGCTGGTCGCCTTCGTGTCGGTCGCCCGCGAGGGCCTCGAGACGGCGCTGTTCCTGATCTCGACGACGACGTCGGGCGACGACCGAGGGGTGCTGATCGGCGCGATCGCCGGCCTTGTCATCGCGGTCGCGCTGGGCATCGCCGTCTACCACGGCAGCCGCCTCGTCCCGATGAGGCTCTTCTTCCAGATCACCGGCGTGCTGATCATCCTGTTCGCCGCCGGCCTGCTCTCACGGTCGGTGCAGTTCTTCCAGGCCGCCGGCGATATCGACACGATCAACAACGCCGTCTACAACCTCACCGGCTACGAGTGGCTGACGATCTCCACCGAGTCCGGCAAGGTCCTCGCGGGCATCTTCGGGTGGGATCCGCGCCCCAGCGCCGAGCAGGTGATCGTGTACCTCGGCTTCCTCATCCCGGTGCTGGTGGCCTACTTCTGGCACCCGAAGCCGAAGGCGAAGGCACCGGTCTCGGCTCAGGACGGCTCGGGCCAGGGCGAGGTCGCGCCGACCAGCTGACGCCCGCGTGCCGTCCGCCCCCGTGGCGGTCGTCGGATGGCTCGCCCGACTACGCCGCGCGGTGGCGCGGATCGAGGAAGGCGATCCGCGCGTTGCCGCGCTGGATGCCGTGCGCCCGGGTGCCGTCGGGCAGCGCGAAGACGATCCGCCAGGCCAGGCCCCGGACCCCCTCCTGAACCAGCTCGTCCACGCTCTCGACGGTGGCGTCCACGCGACCGAGCCCCAGCACCTCGAGGGGGATGAGCTCCCCCGCCTGTGGGGGCATGTCTAGTGGAAGACCGCCCAGACCACGGCGATGCCGTAGAGGATGGCGATCAGGAAGAGCGTCAGCAGGATCGTGTTGACGAGGCCCTTGAGGACGCGCTTCGGGGGGTACCTCTCCCCCGTCTCGTCGACGATCGTGAGGTCCTCCTTGGTGATGCGCCTCACTCGCCCTCCCCGGGCTGGACGAAGCCGGTCTCGTACGCCATGACGACGACCTGCGTGCGGTCGCGCAGGCCGAGCTTGGAGAGTACCCGCGCGACGTGCGTCTTGACGGTCGCCTCGCTCACCACCATGCGCTCGGCGATCTCGGCGTTGGAGAGGCCGCGCGCCACCAGGCGCACCACCTCGGCCTCCCGGTCGGTGAGCTCGGCCAGGGCCCCGGTCGGCGCGGCACCCGGAGGGGGGCGCCGGACGAAGTCCTCGATGAACCTCCGCGTCAGCGACGAGGCGAGCAGCGCGTCGCCCGCGGCGACCGAGCGCACGGCGTTGATCAGCTCCTCCCGGCGCACGTCCTTGAGCAGGAAGCCACTGGCGCCGGCCTTCATGGCGGCATAGACGTACTCGTTCTGATCGAAGGTGGTCAGCATCAGGATGCGCGGCGAGTCGGGGTCGGCCATCAGGCGGCGGGTCGCCTCGACGCCGTCCACCTCCGGCATGCGGATGTCCATCAGCACCACGTCGGGGCGCAGCTCCCGCGAGAGGTCCACGGCCTGGCGGCCGTCGGAGGCCTGGCCCACCACCTCGATGTCAACCTGAGCGTCAAGGATCATCCCGAAGCCGTCGCGCACCAGCGCCTGATCGTCGGCGATCAGGACGCGGATCACGTTCGCGGCGCGGGGTCGAGGGGCAGGCGCGCGGCCAGCGCGAAACCGCGCTCCGGGGCCGGGCGCGGACCGGCGGTCAGCTCGCCGCCGTACACGGCCACGCGCTCGCGCATCCCCACCAGGCCATGCCCGCCGTTCTCCCGGCCGCTCCCGGAGCCCCGGCCGTCGTCGGTCACCCGCAGGGCGATCTCGTCCTCGCCGTAGAGCACCACCACCTCCGCCCGCGCCGGGCCGGCGTGCTTGAGCACGTTGGTGAGGCCCTCCTGGACGATGCGGAACGCGGAGAGGTCGATGCCCGCGGGAAGCGGCCGCGGCTCGCCCTCGATGCGGACCTCAACCGGCAGCCCCGCGTCGCGCACGTGATCGGCAAGCGCACCCAGCCCCGCGAGACCCGGCTGGGGCGCCATGGACGGCGCGCCGTCGTCGGCAGCCCGCAGCGCGCCGAGCATGCGACGCAGGTCGGTCAGGGCCTCGCGGCCGGTGTCCTGAACCGCCGCCAGCGGCCGGCGGGCCCGCTCGGGGTCGACGTCGAGCATGGCCTCCGCCGCCTCGGCCTGCACCACCATCACGCTCAGGCTGTGCGCGACGACGTCGTGCATCTCGCGGGCGATGCGCGAGCGCTCCTCGAACACCGCGGCGCGCGCCTCGGTGGCCTGCTCGCGCTCCAGGCGGGCGGCGCGCTCGACCAGCTCGGCGGTGCGGCGACGATGATTGTCGTAGGCGTAGCCGATCCCCCAGGCGAGGCCGGCGAGCGGCACGACGCTGAGAAGGTCTGTCGGGCTGCCCTTCGGGTCTCGCAGGGTGACGGCCATGACGATGGCCAACCCCGCCAGGCCCCCGCCGATGCGCGTGCGACCGGGGCCGAGGGCCCCGATGATGCCGATCGCGATCATGCCGGCGAAGAACGCGGCGGCCGACTGGGTCACCGAGCGCGGCCAGATCATCGCCTCGGCGAAGATGACGACGAGGGCCACGGAGGCGGCGGCGAAAGGGTTGCGGCGGCGGCAGAGCAGGGCGCCGCCCCACGCCAGCGTGAAGAGGGTCAGGCCGAGGAGCGACCCCTCGACCTCCTCCGAGAGCCACACCTCGAGCAGCCCGAAGACGGTCAGGAAGACGAAGACGGCCTCCGGCCAGTACGTGCGCGCGAGGCGAAGGGTCGGTCGCATGCGGGTGACCGTACTACCGCGGCCCGACGGGGGCGTCGCTCCCACGACGGGTCCCCGTCATCCCTGGGGATGACCCCCGGCCCCGCTCGGCGGACTGCGGGGTGGGGGCGAACCATCCCTGGGAGGCGGACGGATCGGAGCAGCGGGCGATGGCGCCGCGGCGGCGTCCTCATAGCGTCGCCCCATCACCCGTCATCCCGTCTGGAGGCACTCCAAATGACCCACGCTTCACCTCACACCGCCACCCTCGTCCCGGCCCCCCGGGACGAGGAGCGCTCGGTCGTCGTGGCGCGCGACCTCGCGCGCCGCTACGGCGAGGGCGACGCCACCGTGGACGCCCTGCGCGGCGTATCGCTGTCGGTCGCGCCCGGCGAGCTCGTCGCCGTCATGGGGCCCTCGGGCTCCGGCAAGTCCACGTTGATGCACATCCTCGCGGGCCTCGACCGGCCGACCGAGGGCTCGGCGTGGATCGGCGACGCCGAGATCACCGCGATGGGCGACACCGCCCTCACCAAGCTTCGCCGCCGGCACATCGGCTTCGTCTTCCAATTCTTCAACCTCCTGCCGACCCTCACGGCCGAGGAGAACATCACCCTTCCCTCGCGCATCGCCGGCAGACGACCCGATCGCGCCTGGGTCGACGAGGTGATCGCATCGGTCGGGCTCCAGGAACGGCGGCGTCATCGCCCCGCGCAGATGTCCGGCGGGCAGCAGCAGCGGGTCGCGATCGCCCGGGCGATCATCGGCCGGCCGACGGTGATGTTCGCCGACGAGCCGACCGGCAACCTCGACTCCCGCTCCGGCGGCGAGATCCTGGAGTTGCTGCGCCGGTCCGTCGAGGAGATGGGGCAGACGACGATCATGGTCACCCACGACGCCGTGGCCGCCACGATCGCCGACCGGATCGTCTTCTTGGCGGACGGCCGCATCGTCCGCACGCAGGGCCCGTCCACCGCGGCCGAGGTCCTCGAGGCCCTGTCGGAGGTGACGCGATGACCTGGGTCGCCCTCAAGAGCCTCTCCGAGCGGCGCATGCGTGCGGCGCTCACGGCGCTGGCCATCGTGCTGGGCGTGGCGATGATCGCCGGCAGCCTCATCCTGACCGACACCATCGACGGTGCTTTCACGAAGATCTTCAACAGTTCCTACACCCAGACCGACCTCGTGGTGCGCAGCACCCCGGTGGTCGCCGACTCGTTCGCCGGCGCGCCCACCGTCCCCGCGCAGCTCCTGGCGGAGGTCCGCCAGGTCCCCGGCGTGGCCGCCGCGGGCGGCACCCTCACCGACCTCTCGGGCTCGGGCTCGGGCGCCGCCGTCAAGCTGATCGCCAAGGACGGCAAAGTCATCCAGGGCGGCATGCCGACCTTCGGCTTCGGGGTCGACCCGTCCCAGCCGCGCTTCAACCCGATGACGCTGGCCTCGGGATCCTGGGCCGCCGGCCCGGACCAGGTGGTCCTGGACGTCGCCACCGCCGGCTCGCAGGGCTTCGCCATCGGCGACCGCGTCGGCGTCGCCGGCGAGGGCCCCGTGCGGACCTTCACCGTCACCGGCCTGGCACGGTTCGGCGGCGTCGACTCCCTGGGTGGCGCCACGATCGCCACCTTCGACATCCCCACCGCCCGCCGTGTGCTCGGCAAGACGGGCTTCGACGCGATCCAGGTCGCGGCGGCGCCCGGCGTGAGCGAGGCAGAGCTGGCGCGCGAGATCGCCCCGCTTCTGCCCTCCGGCGTCGACGTCTCGACATCGGCCGAGCAGAGCGCCCGCGACAAGGCCACCATCTCCCAGGCGATCACGTTCATCCGCGGCTTCCTGCTGTCGTTCGGCGCGATCGCCCTGTTCGTCGGCGCCTTCGTCATCTTCAACACGCTTTCGATGACGGTGGCCCAGCGCTCGCGCGAGCTGGCGACGCTGCGAACGCTGGGCGCCTCGCGGCGCCAGGTGCTGCGCTCGGTGATCGCCGAGGCGGCAATCATCGGCCTCGCGGCCTCCGTCGTCGGCCTCGCCGCCGGCTACGGCCTGGCCAAGGGCCTGACGGCCCTCTTCGCCGCGATGGGGCTCGAGATGCCCCAGGGCGAGACCGTCTTCGCGTCGAGCACGATCATCATCTCCCTGTTGGTGGGCACGGTGGTCACCGTCCTCGCCGGCATCGTCCCGGCGATCCGCGCCACGCGCGTGGCCCCCATCAGCGCCGTCCGGGAGGGCGCCAAGGCCCCCCGCGGCCGCTTCGCCCGCTTCACGCCGGTCTTCGCGCTCGGCACCATCGCGGTCGCCGTCGCCCTGCTGGTGCGCGGCCTGATGGTCGACGGCATCGGCGGCTCCGAGCGCCTGATGACGCTCGGCATCGGCACCCTCGCGTTGTTCGTGGGCGTCGCGATGGTCTCGTCGTCGCTGGTGCGCCCGATCGCGGCCGTCATCGGCTGGCCCATCGCCCGGCTGCGCGGCGTGTCGGGCGAGCTGGCCCGCGAGAACGCGGTGCGCAACCCATCGCGCACCGCCGCCACGGCCGCCGCCCTGATGATCGGGCTGGCGCTGGTGACCTTCGTCTCGGTTCTCGGCGCCGGCCTGGTCGGCACCGCCCGCACGGACATCCGCGAGCAGATCACCGCGGACTACGTGGTCACCTCGACGAGCGGCTGGGAGACCATCTCCCCCGCCGTCGCACGGACCATCGCCGCCGACTCCCCCGGCTCCATCGTCTCGGGCGTCCGTCAGGATCGCGGACGGGTCGACGGATCGGCGCAGGAGGTCAGCGGCATCGACCCGACGACCATCGCCGGGGTCTACGACTTCGCCTGGAGCGAGGGCTCGCGGTCCGCGCTCGCCACCCTCAACGGCCACGGCGCGATCGTCAACCGCAGCTTCGCCGACGATCACGACCTCGCCATCGGCGACCGCCTCACGATCACCAGCCCGTCCGGGGACACCCTGGCGCGGACGGTGACCGGGATCGTGGCGCAGCCCCGGCTCAGCCCGCTCCTCGGCTCGGTGATGGTGTCCCAGCGCGCCTTCGACAGCGTCTTCGAGCACGCCAAGGACCGGTACACGTTCGTCGCGACCGATGGGTCCGGCGGCACCACCGGCGCCTCGCTTCAGGCGTCGCTGGCCGACTTCCCCGACACGTCGGTCAACACGGCGTCCGAGTACGCGGTCACCGCGACCACGGACCTCTCGATGATCCTCAACCTGCTCTACGTGTTGCTGGCGCTGTCGGTGGTCGTGAGCCTCTTCGGGATGGTCAACACGCTGGCCCTGGCCGTCCACGAGCGCACCCGAGAGCTGGGGATGCTGCGCGCGGTCGGCATGACGCGGCGTCAGACTCGCAGCATGATCCGGGGCGAGAGCATCATCACGTCCCTCATCGGCGCGGCCCTGGGCATCCCGCTCGGCATCGCGATCGCCGCGCTCACCGTCCGCTCACTGAGCGAATGGGGTGTGCAGCTGGCAGTCCCGCTCGCCAGCCTGGCGGTGTTCGCCGTTGTCGCGATCGTGGTCGGCGTCATCGCCGCCGTGATCCCGGCCCGGCGGGCGAGCCGCCTCAACGTGCTGGCGGCGCTGCACTACGAGTGACCGCTCCGGACAACCCCACCGAACGACGACCGGCGCCGCCTCCGCGGCGCCGGTCGCATGTCCGGATCAGAAGAGGTTCTCGATCGAGCGCGCGATCGTGAGGTCCGTCCCGCGATCGGTGCCGGGACCGCCGTTGCCGAAGTCCGCGCCGTCGCCGCCGTTGAGCAGGTCGTTGCCGCCCTCGCCGAAGAGGAAATCGGTGCCGGACTGCCCCTTCAGGACGTCGTTGCCCGACGCGCCGCGGATACGGTCGCGCCCACGGCCACCGAGGATGGTGTCCGCACCGGGACCGCCGTTCAGGCGGTCGTCGCCGGCGCCGCCGTCGATCTGATCGGGACCCTGCTGGCCGATGATCACGTCCTTCTGAGCGCCGCCGCGCAGGATGTCCTTGGCCCCGCCGCCGAAGATGTTGTCGCGCCCACGGCCACCGTCGACCGTGTCCAGGCCGTCGCCGCCCTTGAGCCTCTTGTCGTTGCCGTCCTGGCCCAGCACCGTGTCGTTGCCGACGCCGCCGTCGCCGACGTCGCTGCCGGCGCCCATCCGCAGGTGGTCGTCACCGGCGCGGCCCATCGCGATGTCGTTGCCGGTGCCGCCGACCAGCAGGTCATTGCCCACGCCGCCGTCGATCATGTCGGCGCCGGCGGCGCCGTTGATGCTGTCGTTGCCGTCCTCGCCGTAGATGTGGTCGGCGCCGTCACCGCCGTTGGCGGTGTCGTTGCCGATCCCGAGGCAGATGATGTCGTTGCCACCGAGACCCTTGACGGTGTCGTCGCCACCGAGCGCGACGATCACATCGTTGCCCGGAGTCCCGATGAGGGTGTCCGGACCGTCGGTCCCGACCATGGTCGCGAGGGCCCCCTCGCAGGTGAACCCTACGCCCGACTGGTCCGCCGTCGCGGCCACGGCGTGCCCGGCGCCGACGGAGCCCAGGACCCCGATGGCGGTCAGCGCGCCCAGTCGCCGCAGGCGAACCCGCGTGGTGGTCTTTCCGGCCATGAATCCTCCTCGTATGGCATGCGCGCGTGCGACCCCGGTAAGGGGGCGCCGAACACGGGACCACGCGGGGGGCCCTGAGTAAAGAGCCGGCCGCGCGCGCCGGTCGAAATCGGCGTTTCAAGTGAGTTCCGGGGTCGTACGGAACCCCTACGCGGTCTGGTGCCGTGGACCCGTGTCGTGCGCCCGCGCGATGGCGATCGCACCGATCGCCGCCGCCAAGAGGCAGGAGAGCCCTCCCAGCACCAGCCCGCCGCGCGGGCTCAGGTGCTCGGAGATCCATCCGAGGATCGGGCCGCCGAGCGGCGTGCTGCCCAGGAACGCGACGGTCCAGAGGGCCATCACCCGCCCGCGGAATCGCGGGTCCGAGGTCAGCTGGAGGGTGGTGTTGCCCACCGCGAGGAAACCGACGCTGGTCGCGCCGACCACGGCCAGCGACACCACCGTGACGGCGGTCGACGGCGCGGCCGCGGTGGCCAGGATCGCCGCGCCGAACAGGGCGGCGGCCACCGTGAGGGGCCGCAGTCCGGTCCTGCCGTGGCCGGCCACCCAGAGCCCCCCGACCACCGCGCCCGCGCCCATGGCGGAGGTCAGCAGGCCGTAGGTGCCGGGACCTCCCCCGAGGGGCCCGCGCGCCAGCAGGGGCAGCACCACCTGGAACTCGTACGCCAGGGTCCCGACCAGCGCGAGCATCATCAGCGGCACCAGCAGGTCGGGCGTGTGTGCCACGTAGGTGAGCCCCTGGCGGATCTGCCCCGGCTCGCGCCCCGCGGGCGCCGTGGGGTGGAGCGCGTCGGTGTCCATCCCGGCCAGCGCGAAGACCACCGCCGCGTAGCTCGCGGCGTTGATCACGAAGCAGATTCCCGTGCCGGTCGTCGCGATCAGAATCCCCGCCATCGCCGGCCCCACGGCGCGTGCGGTGTTGACCATCACGCTGTTGAGGCTGACCGCGTTGCGCAGGCGCGCGGCGCTCACCATCTCCTGGACGAAGGACTGGCGGGCGGGGTTGTCAACCGCGGTCACCAGGCCCAGCAAGAGCGCCAGCACCAGCACCATCCAGAGCTGCACGATGCCGGTCAGGACCAGGGTGCCGAGCGTGAGGGCGATCGATCCGAGGGCGACCTGGGTGGAGATCAGCAGGCGGCGCTTGTCCATGCGGTCGGCCAGCAGGCCGCCGTAGGGCGCCAGCAGCAGGATCGGCAGGAACTGCGCGGCGGCCATCAGGCCGAGAGCGGTTCCGGATCCGGTCAGCTCCAGCACCAGCCACCCCTGGGCGACCGTCTGCATCCACGTGCCGACCAGGCTGACGGCCTGACCGGCGAAGTAGCGGCGGAAGTTCGGCGTGCGCACCGCGGCGAAGGTGTCGTCCACCCAGCGGCGCATCATCGGTCCTCATCCACGGCGAGCGACTCCAGCGCGGGGAGCGCGGCGAGCAGCGCGTCGACCTGGTCGGCGGGCAGCTCGCCCAGCCGCTCCGCCAGGATCCCGGCCCGGCGGGCGCGCAGGCGCCCGATCAGGCGCCGGCCGGCGGGGGTGGCGCGCACCTCGGTGCACCGGGCGTCGTCGGGAGCGGGGGCGCGCTCGACGAACCCCTCCTCCTCGAGGTGCGCCATCACCCGGGAGAGCATCGTCGGATTGACCGACTCCGCGGCCGCGAGGTCGCCCGCGAGACGCGGACCCTCGCGCACCAGGGTGGCGAGGATGGACGACTGAGTCGGCGTCAACCCCTCGTCGGACGCGGTCGCCCGCAGGCGCCGAGCCGTGCGCATGACCGCATTCCTCAGGCGGTTGACCGACTCCTCGTCCAAACTCCTCGTCCCGTTTAGTTGCTTGCTGAATGGCAAATATAGCACCGGCGGCGCTCAACGGCCGCAGGGCACTAGCATCGAAGGGTGAGTCCGCCCCCACCGCGCGCCGACGCCGACCCCCTCGCCCCCCTGCGCGAGCGCAGGTGGAGGCTGCTGGCCGTGACCGGCATGGGCGCGTTCCTCGGACCGTTCGATGTCAGCGTGGCGGCCGTCGCCCTGCCCGCGATCGGTCGCGACCTCGACCTCACCTTCTCCGGGGCGCTGTGGATCCAGGCCGGCTACCTGCTCCCCTACGCCCTGGTGCTGATCCCGGCCGGGCGCATCGCCGACCAGTGGGGGCGCCTGCGCGTGTTCCGCGTCGGGATGATCGTGTTCGCGCTCGCGTCGCTGATGGCGGCCGTGAGCCCGAACATCGAATGGATGCTCGGCTGGCGGGCGGTACAGGGCGGCGGCGGCGCGATGCTGGCGGCGACGTCGACGGCCCTGGTCACGGCGGCTTTCCCGCCCAGCGAGCGCGGCCGGGCTCTCGGCCTCAACATCATGCTGCTCTACCTCGGCCTCTCCACCGGCCCGCTGATCGGCGGCCTGCTGGTGGACAACGCCGGCTGGCGCTGGATCTTCCTGGCCTCGCTGCCGGTGGCCGCGACGAGCCTCGTGCTGGGACTGCCCCTGCACGAGGGACGGCCGGCGCACGGGCGGGTGCGGCTCGACCCGGCCGGCACGCTCACCCTCGGCGCGGCGCTGTGCAGCCTGATGGTCGGCCTCACGTTCGGCCCGATCTGGGGATGGAGCGCGGGGCGTGTGGTCGGCCTGATCGTCACGGGCACGGCGCTGCTGGTGGTGTTCCTGGTCGTCGAGACCCGGACGAGCGCACCGCTCATCGACATCGGCATGTTCCGCCGCAGCCGCATCGTGGCCCTGGGCAGCGCGGCGGCCCTCCTCAACTACACGGCGATGTTCGGGGCGATCGCGCTGACCGCCGTGCTGCTCGAGGTGGTCGGCGGCTACTCGCCCACGCAGACCGGGCTGGTGATGATGGCCCAGCCGGTGGTGATGGTCGCCCTCTCTCCGGTGGCGGGGCATCTCTCCGACACGCTCGGGTCGCGCGCGCTGGCGAGCGGCGGCATGCTGATCCTGGCCGGCGGCCTCACGATCCTCGCGACCACCCCGGCCGATCTGCCCCTGTGGCGCATCGTCATCGGCCTCGCCGTCAGCGGGCTGGGCATGGCCGCGTTCAGCTCGCCCAACACGTCCGCGGTGATGGGCGCGGTGGAGGGGAAGGCCCTGGGGGTGACCGCCGCGGTGCTGGCGATGATGCGCACGCTCGGCCAGACCCTGTCGCTGGCGATCCTCGGCACGCTGGCCGCCGCGCCGCTCGGCGCGGCGGGCGCGGGGGTGCTGTTCGGACGGACCGAGGGCCTCGATCGCGTCTCGGCGTACCTGGACGGCTACCGCTTGGCGATGGGCGTCGGGGCGACGATCGCGGTGGTCGGCGCGTGCCTGTCGCTCAGCCGCGGCCCGGTGATCGTGACACCCCCTCCGGCACCCGCCGCCGAGTAGACCCGCCCCTGCTGCGCTCAGGTCGGAGGCCCCGGGCGCCGACGTGGGTGATGTGAGCGGCTCAGGGCATGTCGGCCTCGACGACCTGCTGTACCGGCTCGGGCGCGGATGCGCCCGGCGCCGCGGGGCCGTGCTCGCCGCCTGGCTCGTCGGACTGGTGGCCGTCGTCGCCCTGGGGGCCGGCTTCGGCGGCCACTTCAACAACTCGTTCTCGATCCCGGGCACGCCCACCCAGCGCGCCACCGATCTGCTCGTGCGCGATTTTCACGAGGGCGCGGGCGCCACGGCCACCGTGGTGATCCGGGCCGACAGGGGCACCCTGACCGACGCCGCCGCCCGCGAGCGCGTCGGCCGCCTGGTCGCTCGGGCACGCACTCTGCCCGAGGTGGTCTCGGTGGGCGACCCCTTCGCGCTCGGCTCCCTCTCGCCGGACAAGACCACGGCGATGGTGACCGTCACCTACTCACGCCCGATCGGAGACCTGGGCGCGCCGGCGGCCGACCGCCTGGAGGACACCCTCGGCACGAGCGCCGCGCCGGGGCTGCGAGTGGCGTTCTCGGGCCCGCTGGTGGAGGCGACCCAGAGCGGCGGCAGCGACGACTCCATCGAGATCGGGCTGATCGCCGCGGTGATCATCCTGCTGATCGCCCTCGGCACGGTGGTCGCGATGGGCCTGCCCCTGGTGGTGGCCCTGCTCGGCGTGGCCGCCGGCAGCGCGCTGGTCGCCCTCATGACGCTGCTCTTCGACATCCCGGTCAGCGCGCCGCAGGTGGCCACCATGATCGGCCTCGGGGTGGGCATCGACTATTCGGTCTTCATCCTCAGCCGCCAGATGGAGTTCCTCTCGGACGGGCACGAGCCCGCCGAGGCGGCCGGACGCAGCCTGTCGACCGCCGGCCATGCGGTGCTGGTGGCAGGGTGCACGGTGGTCATCGCGCTGCTGGGCCTGCTGCTGGTGCAGATTCCCCTGGTCTCGGCCATCGCGCTCACCTCCGGCGTGGCCGTGCTGGTGATGGTCGCCGCCGCGCTTACCCTCATGCCGGCCCTGCTCGGCGCCCTCGGTCACCGCGTGACCGCGCTGAAGGTGCCGCACCTCGGGGCCAAGGCCCACGGCGACGACCACGTGACGCCCTCCGAGCGGTGGGCCCGCCACGTGACGCGGCGCGCCGGGTGGTACCTGCCGGCCGGCGTCTGCCTGCTGCTGCTGCTCGCGTCGCCCCTGCTGGCGATGCGCCTCGGCCCCCAGGACGCCGGCTCGGATCCCCCGGGCTCCACCACGCGCATCGCCTATGACCTGATCTCACGCGGTTTCGGCGCAGGCGCCAACGACCCGCTGTTCGTCATCGGCGAGGTGCCCGTCGGCACCTCCACGGCGACCGCGGCCGAGAAGGCGGCGCGGCTGGTGGCCGCCGTGCGCACCTCCCCCGACGTCGCCTTCGTCGGGCCGCCCAGGATCTCCACGAACGGGCGGGCCGCGATGATCACCGTGCTGCCGCGCTCCGGCCCGGACGCCCCCGCGACACCCGCCCTGGTGAACGACCTCCGGCGGCGCGTGATCCCGCCGATCATCGCCGGCACCGGCTATTCGGTGGAGGTGGGCGGTGTGGGCTCGGCGTGGGTCGACCTGGACGCCCGCGTCGCCGACCGCATGCTGCCGTTCATCCTCTGCGTGGTCGGCATCGCGGTGGTGCTGCTCATGCTGGTGTTCCGCTCGCCCTTCCTCGCGGCCAAGGCGGCCGTGCTCAACCTGCTCTCGATCGGCGCCTCGTACGGAGTGCTGGTGGCGGTGTTCCAGTGGGGCTGGGGGGCGAGCCTCGTGGGGGTGGATCAGACGATGCCCATCGTCGCCTTCGTGCCCCTGATGATGTTCGCGATCCTCTTCGGGCTCTCGATGGACTACGAGGTGTTCATCCTCTCCCGCATCCGCGAGGAGTACATGCGCTGCGGTGACACCACCGAGGCCGTGGCGCTCGGGCTCGCGCGTACGGCGCGCCTGGTGACCGCGGCGGCGGCGATCATGGTGTCGGTGTTCCTGGCCTTCGTGCTGGTCGACAACCCCGTGGTCAAGATGGTGGGCCTCGGCCTGGCGGTCGCCGTGCTGGTGGACGCCACCATCACGCGCATGGTGCTGCTGCCGGCCACCATGCGGCTCGCGGGCCGCGCCAACTGGTGGGCGCCCAGGTGGCTCGCCGCGCGCCCGCCGGACGCGCGCCCTCCCGCGCCGGCATCCCGCGGAGCCCGCACCCCCGCCTGAGGCCGGTCCGACCCGCGACGGCCGTGCGGGCGCGCTGGCGCGGTGGCGGGCGGCGCGCGGGCTGAGGCTAGATCCGCCCGGCGGCCACGACGCGGCGCAGGAACTGCTGCGTCTCGACCTGCTCGGGCTCGCGGAAGATGCGCTCCGGATCGCCACGCTCCAGGATGCGGCCGTCGTGAAGGAAACACACCTCGTCGGCGACCTCGCGGGCGAACGCCATCTCGTGCGTGGCGATGATCATCGTCATGCCCTCCTGCTTGAGCCCCCGCACCAGCGCAAGCACCTCGCCCACCAGCTCGGGGTCGAGGGCGCTGGTGACCTCGTCCAGCAGCAGCGCGCGCGGGCTGGTCGCCAGCGCCCGGACGATCGCCACTCGCTGCTGCTGACCCCCGGAGAGGCGGTCCGGGTAGTCCCCGTCGCGCCCGGCGAGCCCGAAGCGCGCCAGCAGCTCGCGGGCCGACGCCTCCGCCTGGCCGCGCGGCACGCCATGGGCGCGGACCGGGGCGAGCACGATGTTCTGCAGCACGGTCAGGTGCGGGAAGAGGTTGAAGGACTGGAACACCACCCCGAGGCGGCGGCGCACGGACACGGTCGAGCAGGATGGATCGGTGATCACCTCGCCGTCGAGGAACACGTCGCCGTCGTCGATGTCCTCGAGCAGGTCGATGCAGCGCAGCAGTGTCGATTTGCCCGATCCCGAGGCGCCGATCAACGCGACGGCGCGATGCTCGCCGACGGCCAGGTCGATGCCCCGCAGCACCTCCCGCGCGCCGTAGGACTTGGTGACGCCGCGCACCTCGATGACCGGGGTGTCGCTCACGCCGCCACCGAGTGCCCCTGGCGATGGCGGGCCTTCGCCTGCTGGTGGTTGACGATGCGCGCCAGCGGCACGGTCACGGCCAGGTAGAGCAGCGCCGCGGCCAGGAAGGGCGTGTAGTTGAAGTCCGAGGCGGCGTCGATCTGCGCGACGCGGAAGGCCTCCTGCGGCCCGAGGATCGACACCAGGGCGACATCCTTCTGCAGCGAGATGAAGTCGTTCAGCAGGGGGGGCACCACGCGCCGCACCGCCTGGGGCGCGACCACGTGGCGCATCGACTGGTTCTCGGTGAGCCCGACCGCGAGCGCGGCGGCGCGCTGACTCGGGTGCACGGAGTCGAGCCCGGAGCGATAGACCTCGGCCACGTAGGCGGTGTAGCAGAGGGCCAGCGCGAAGCCGCCCAGGAACACCGGGTCGGCGAAGACGCCGGTGACGCCGAGCGCCGGGACGCCGAAGCCGATCAGGTAGACGACCAGGATCACCGGCACGCCGCGCATCACGTCGGTGAACACCGTTCCCAGCAGGCGTATCGGGAACAGCGCCGGCGCGCGGGTGTTACGCAGGATCGCGACGACCAGGCCGAGGATCAGCACGACGACCTCGACGACCATGAACAGCTTCACGTCGAGCCAGAAGCCGTGCAGCACGCCGGGGAACGAATCGACGAAGACACTCCACGAGAAGAACGTCTCCTGCACGTCGGGCCACCCGGGCCGGGTGACCACGAAGAGCGCGAGACCGCCGAGCACGATCACGCTCGACAGCACCGCGACGAGCGTGCCCCGCCGGGCCCGTCGCCGCCGGATCGCCTCTCGGGCGATCCGGCGGTCGGACGCGACGGTCATCTCACGGTGCCAGGGTCACCGGCGCCGTCGGTCACTTCAGGGCGAGCACCGGCGCCTCGGCGCCGATCCACTGATCCGTGATCGCGGTGAGCCGGCCGGAATCCTTGAGCTGGGTGACGGCCGCGCTCACGCACGCGGTCAGCGGCGAGCCCTTTGCCAGCACGAGGCCCCAGTCGTCGCCGCCCGGCGCCGCGAACTGACCGATGATCTTCGAGCCCTCGACCTCCGCGTCACGCAGGTAGATGGCCGTCGGGAGGTCCACCACGATGGCGTTGACCTGCTTCGACTTCAGGGCGCGGACGACGTCGTTGGAGTCGTTGTAGACCCGCGGCTCGTTGGACGGCTTGATCACCTTGTTGACCGCGTCGAGGCTGGTGGTTCCCACCTGCACGCCGATCGTGGCGTCCTTGAGCTCGGCGACCGACGTGGCCGTGGCGTACGTGGAGCCGGCGGGCACCAGCACGCCCTGGGGGGTCGTGTAGTACGGCGGCGAGAAATCGACGGCCTTCGCGCGCGACGGACTGATCGAGACCTGGTTGATGTCGAAGTCGAACTTCTTGGCGCCCGGCGCGTAGCTGGAGTTGAAGGGCACGACGGTCCACTTCACCGCGTCCTTGGTGAAGCCCAGGTTGTCGGCGACCGCGTAGGCGACGGCGCTCTCGAAGCCCTTGCCGTTGGTCGGGTCGTCGTCGATCACATAGGGCGGAAAGGCCGGCTTGTCGGTGCCGACCGTCAGCGTGCCCGCATTCAGGGTCGTGAGCTGGTCCTTGGCGCACGGGACGTCGCTCGCGGAGGTCGTGTCCGTGCCGCTGGACGCAGAGTTGGAATCGCTCCCGCAGGCGGCCAGGGTGAACGCCAGGGCCGCGATCACGAGCGCGGCGAGGACGAGGCGAAGACGCGTCATGCAAGACCCCCGGGGCGAGGCCCGGCGCCATTCACGCCCGGGCCGAATGGGATTCACGAGGCCGGGAGCGTACCCGACCGGGACGCCCGGTCGCCACGGAATATCGCGCCCGCGCGCGGGGCATGGCGCGACCCCCTCCGGGCTCACGCGAGCCCGGCGGGCGTACTGTGGGCAGCCGATGCCGACCAACCGCACACGCCGCGACCGCATCGTGCTGCTCGCGCTGGGCGTGGCCGCCGCGCTGGCGGTGGTGATCCTGGCGGCGACGCTCGTGGGCGGCGTCGGCGACTCGGGCGCGACCCCGGCCGAGGCGGCCGCGACGGCCGTCCCGCGGGACGGTTTCGCCGGCCGCGTGCTGACGACCCCGAAGCCCGCGCCGGCGCTCGCCCTGCGCAACAGCGCCGGCAAGATGGTCGACGTGTCCGCCGACCGCGGCAAGGCCGTTTTCGTCACCTTCCTCTACACGCGGTGCCCCGACGTCTGCCCGCTGACGACCGACAACCTGCGGATCGCCCGCGGCAAGCTGAGCCCGGCGGAGCGGGCCAAGGTGAGCGTGATCGCCGTCAGCGTGGACCCCGAGAACGACACTCCCGCGGCGGTGCAGAAGTTCCTCGCGCGGCACCGGGTGATCGGCCGGATGAACTACCTGGTGGGCAGCGCCGCCGAGCTGAGGCCGGTGTGGAAGAACTGGGGCGTCGCCGCCGCGGCCGACCCCACCGACCCGAACTTCGTCGCCCACTCGGCGCTGATCTACGGCATCGGCGCGACGGGGAACATCGAGACGGTCTACTCCTGGGACGCGCCTCCGGCCGACATGGCGCACGACGTGCCGCTGCTGCTGAAGTCCTGACCACCCCCAGGCCCTCCGGCCCCGGTCGGGCTCAGAGCGGGATCTCGGAGCCCATCTGCACGGTCCGCTCCGGCGGCAGGCCGAAGTACTCGACCGGGCTCGCGGCGTTGCGGGCGAAGGCGGCGAAGATGCGCTTGCGCCACAGCATCATCCCCGGGCCACGGACCGGCTGGATGGTGATGTGCGACAGGAAGTAGGTCGCGTGCGCGATGTCGGCGTCGCACTCGAGCCCCTGGGCGCGGGCCAGCCGCAGGGCCTGTGGAACGGCCGGGCGGTCCTGGAAGCCGATGCGCGCGGTCACGTGGGTGATGCCGTCGGCCGGGTCGCCGAGCGGGTCGATGCGGATCCGCTCACCCCCGGAGACGTGGGGGACGTTGACCGACTTCACGGTGAGGATGACGACGCTCGTGTGGAGCACGTGGTTGTGCTCGTAGTTGGCCCTCAGCGCGAGCGGCGTCGTGTCGAACGTGGGATGCAGGAACACGGCGGTCCCCGGCACGCGCTCCACCGGTGGCGACGCCGCGTCGATCCGGGCCACGAAGTCTCTCAGCGGGCCCTCGACCGCGGTGCGGCGCTCGGTGATGATCGCCCGCCCCCGGCGCCAGGTGGCCAGAACGGTGAAGATGGCGAGGGCGATCACCAGGGTGACCCAGCCGCCGTGCACGACCTTCGTGATGTTGGCGGCGAAGAGCGTGACCTCGATGCCGAGGAACACGACGCCGAAGAGCGTCGCCTTCCACACCGGCCACTTCCAGATCCAGAGGGTGACGGCCAGGAAGAGGACCGTGTTGACCATGAACGTGCCGGTGACCGCGATGCCGTAGGCCGAGGCGAGGCTCTGGGAGGAGCGGAACGCCAGCACCAGCGCGACGACGGCCACGAACAGGCTCCAGTTGACCACCGGCACGTAGACCTGGCCGATCTCGCGCGCTGAGGTGTGCGTGATCGTCAGCCGTGGCAAGAACCCGAGGCTGACGGCCTGGCGCGTCACCGAGAAGGCGCCCGAGATCACCGCCTGCGAGGCGATGACCGTGGCAAGGGTGGCCAGCAGCACCATCGGGATGCGGGCCCAGTGCGGCAGCAGCAGGAAGAACGGGTTGTCGATCGACGACGGCGCGCGCAGGATCAGCGCGCCCTGGCCGAGGTAGTTGAGCGTGAGCGCCGGGAACACCAGCAGGAACCACGACCGTCGGATCGGCGACCGGCCGAAATGGCCCATGTCGGCGTAGAGCGCCTCGGCGCCGGTGATGGCGAGGACGACGGCGCCGCCGGCGATGAAGGCGAGGAAGGGGTCCTCGGCGATGAAGGCGATCGCGTAGGTGGGTGAGAGCCCCTTGACGATGGCCGGCTCCATGATCACCTCCCGCAGCCCGGCGAGCGCGATGGCGACGAACCACACCACCATCACCGGGCCGAACGCCCCACCGACGGCCCGGGTGCCGAATCGCTGGACCGCGAACAGCACGGCGAGCACCGTGATGGTGATCGGTACGACGATCTCGTTGAGGCTCGGCGCGGCCACCTCCACCCCCTCGACGGCCGAGAGCACGGAGATCGCCGGCGTGATCACCCCGTCGCCGTAGAAGAGCGCGGCCCCGAAGATGCCGAGCAGCACCAGCCAGCCGGCGCGGGACCGCACGTGCTGCACCAGCGCGGTGAGGGCCATGATGCCGCCCTCGCCGTCATTGTCGGCCCGCAGGATGAACGTGACGTACTTGACGCTCACGATCAGCGTGATGGCCCAGAACACGAGGGAGACGACACCGTAGACGTCGGTCTCGGTCGGGTGCACCACGCCGCCGTCGAGCGCGAAGACGGTCTGCAGAGCGTAGAGCGGGCTGGTGCCGATGTCGCCGAACACCACGCCCAGCGCGCCGAGCATGAGCCCGACGCCGCCCGCCTTCGCGATCCTGGCGCGGCGGGGTGCGTGGTGTTCCGTGTCGGGCATCTGCCCCGGGAACCGTAGAGGCCCGGACGCCCGCGCGCGCGAGGCGCGGCGCTCAGATCGGTGAGCGGCGCGCCGATGTTTCCCTACAGATGACGGAACGCAAAACCGCCGCCCCCAGATGAACTCCGACTCCCAGAGCCCGGACCGGATCTTTCGCGAGGCCGCCGCCCGCATCTGTGCGTCCCTCGACGTCGGGGAGACCATGCGGGCCATCGCCGACTCGGCCAAACGGGCCCTCCGCGCGGACCGGGCCACGTGTTACGTGATCGGCGTCGACGACCAGTTGGTCTCGGCCGTCTACACCACCGAGGCCGACCCCCGACGGCGCGCCTTCGTCGAGAAGGCGCTCAACAAGGGCGCGCGGCGCCTGCCCATCTGGGGGCGCCTGCTGGACGGCGTCGATCCGATGCTCACCGTCGAGGACGTGGCCGCGGCCGAGTCCATCTCACCCGGCCTCGGCGCGGCCCTGGGCAGCGGCGCCTTCCTCGGCGTGAGGCTCGAGCACGGATACGTGCAGTGTGATGCCGGCCAGTCGCTGCTCGGCGGCCTGTTCGCCACCTATCGCGAGCCGCGCAGGTTCTCCACCCAGGAGCGCGCGATCGCCGGCGGGCTCGCCAATCTCGCCTCACTCGCCCTGGCCAACGCGCGCCTGCACGCCCAGACGCTGCTCAGCCTGGAGGCCGCCACCCACCAGGCGGGCACCGACGGGCTGACCGGCCTCGCCAACCGCCGCGTCATCGAGGAGTGCCTCGAGAGCGTCGCGGCGCGGGCGACGGCCGAGCGCGAGGTGCTCTCGGTGCTGGTGCTCGACCTCGATGAGTTCAAGCAGATCAACGACCGCCACGGGCACGGCGTAGGCGACGACTGCCTGAGGCTCGTGGCGCGCACGATCGAGGCCTCTCTGCGCCCGGGCGATCGCGTCGGCCGGGTCGGCGGTGAGGAGTTCCTCGTCATCCTTCCCGGCACCGGCCCGAAGGGCGCCTGGCTGGTGGCCGAGCGCCTGAGGGTCGCCATCGGCGGGCTCGCGGGACCGATCGGGCTGGACCTCAGCGCCAGCGTCGGCGTCGCCAGCCTCCCGACGCACGCCCGGAGCGCCGGCGCCCTGGTGCGCGCGGCCGACAGCGCGATGTACTCGGCAAAGGCGGTCGGGCGCAACCGCAGCGTGGTGTTCAACCCCGAGCGCGCGCGCTCGCGCAGCGAGAGCACCCTGCGTGCCCAGGCGGGTCACGAGGGTTACCTCGGGTCGGTGCTCGCGCTCGCCGCGGCCATGGACGCGCGCGATCCCTCGACCTACGCCCACTCCACGACGGTTTCGGCCTACGCGGCCGCGATCGCCACCCGGGTCGGCCTCGGCGGCGAAACGGTGGAGGGGCTTCGCGTCGCCGGCCTGCTCCACGACATCGGCAAGGTGGGCGTGTCCGACGCCGTGCTGCACAAGCCCGGCCCGCTCGACGCGGCCGAGATGGCCGAGATGCAGCGGCATCCCGAGATCGGCGCGAACATCCTCGTGCACCCGGGCCTCGCCAATGTGCGCTTCTGGGTGCTCCAGCACCACGAGCGCCCCGACGGACAGGGCTACCCGGCCGGCGTGGCGAGCCCGGACATCGCGCTGGAGGCGCTCATACTCGGGGTCGCCGACGCATACGAGGCCATGACCAGCGATCGGCCCTACGGCCGGGCGCTGGCGCCCACCGAGGCGCGCGACGCGCTGGCGGGGGGCCGCGGCACCCAGTTCGACGCGCGCGTCCTCGATGCGCTCCTCGCCCACCTGGACGACGACGCCCGCGTGCCCGCCGCCGTGGCGGGCAGAGTGCGTCGCTAGGTCTCACGACCATTCCCGCGGCGCTCGCGACCTCGACCTTCGGAGGGCGCGGCGCCTCTCCACGCCTGGGAGATTGCTCTCCGACTTCTCCCGCATGGAGGCACGACCCTGAGGCACGAGCAGATCCCCAACGGGGAGTGGTGGCGTACCGTGGAGCTGACCGACCGACGGGTCGGCGCCCTGTACTTCATCGACCCTCGCACCGCCGAGCTCGTTGGGCGGTTCCTGATCGACGAGGGCGCCGAGGCCGTCGCCATCGAGCACTGGCGGGACGGACGTCGCGCCGGACTGAGCCTGCTGGGAGAGGTATAAGCCAGCGAGAGACGTGTCGAGCCCTCCTCCCCCCTCCCCGCCGCAGTCCGCCGGCGACGGCGCTCGCAGCCGCGCCCGGGCCGACCTGATCTGGTACCTGCGCCACGCCGACGCCCTTGCCCGCTGGCCCGTGCTGACCGAGCCGTGGGCCCAGACCATCGAGCGCCACCGCCTCGACCCGGCGGGCGATTCGCCCCAGCAGGCTCCGATCCCCCAGCGCGGCCCGCGGTCGCGACGCCACGCCGAGGGCGGCTGAGCGACGGCACCGGGATGAGACCGCGCGCGTCCACGGGGCTCGCCGCGGCCAGGGACGCCCCGGCGATGCCACCCGGTCGGCCTCATCCCCGGCGCCGGTCGTAAGCTCCAGGCGTGCTTGGCATGCCCGACCACACCCGCGCGTGCCTCTTCGACCTCGACGGCGTGCTGACGCGGACGGCGGCGGTGCACGCCGAGGCATGGAAGGCGATGTTCGACGCATATCTGCGGGAGCGCGCGGCCCGGGCCGACGAACCGTTCGTGCCCTTCGATGCGGCGGACGACTACGAACGGTTCGTCAACGGCAAGCCGCGCCTCGACGGCGTGCAGGCGTTCCTGGCCTCGCGCGCCATCGATCTGCCGGCGGGTGACCCGGACGACCCGCCCACGGCCGAGACGCTCAGCGGCCTGGGCGCACGCAAGAACGCGCTCGTGCTGCGGCTCATCCGCGAGCGAGGCGTCGCCCCGTATGAGGGGTCGGTGCGCTTCGTGCGGTCGGTACGCGAGGGCGGACTGCGCACCGCGGTGGTCTCGTCGAGCGCCAACTGCCGGGAGGTGCTGCTCGCCGCCGGGATCGAGGATCTCTTCGAGGAGCGCGTCAACGGGTTGGTGGCCGAGCGCCGGCACCTGCAGGGCAAGCCGGCGCCCGACACCTTCCTCGCCGCCGCCCGGGCCCTCGGGACGCCGCCGGCCCGGGCGGCCGTGTTCGAGGACGCCCTGGCAGGTGTCGCGGCCGGCCGCGCAGGGGGCTTCGGCTGGGTCGTCGGCGTGGACCGGGCGGGCCAGGCCGACGCGCTGCGCGCCCACGGCGCGGACATCGTCGTCGGGGACCTCGCCGACCTGCTGGTGCAGCCCTGATCCAGCACCCGGCGTTCGCGGTGGCGCCCTGGGCGCTCCCCGAGACCCGCCTCGCCCTGGACACGCTCGCCCAGAGCGAATCCCTCTTCGCCCTCTCCAACGGACACATCGGGCTCCGGGGTAACCTCGACGAGGGGGAGCCCCATGGGCTGCCGGGCACCTATATGAGCGCCTTCTGCGAGCAACACCCACTCCCCTACCCGGAGGGGGGCTACGGGTATCCGGAGGCCGGCGAGAGCCTGGTCAACGTGACCGACGGCAAGATCATCCGGCTGCTGGTCGATGACGAGCCCTTCGACGTCCGCTACGGGACGCTGCGCCGCCACGAGCGGGAGCTCGACTTCCGCGCCGGCGTGCTGCGCCGCGCGGTCGAGTGGGAGTCGCCGACGGGGACGGCGGTGCGGATCACATCGACCCGTCTGGTCTCGTTCACGCAGCGCGCGGTGGCGGCCATCCTGTGGGAGGTCGAGGCCCTCGAGACCGCGGCGCGGGTCGTAATCCAGTCCGAGATGGTCGCCAACGCGCCGCTCCCGCCCCCCGGGACGCCGACCCGCGGGCGTCCGAGGCGCTCTCTTCACCGCTGCGGGCGGAGCAGGTCGCGGAGCGCGACGCCCGGGTGGTGCTGGTCCACTCGACGGCGACCAGCGGGCTGCTGATGGCGGCCGGCATGGACCACGTCGTCGATGGGCCGCCGGGCATCCAGACCGCCACCGAGAGCTCCGAGGACCTGGGCCGGGTGATCGTGACCGCCAACCTCGCCGCCGGCGAGCGCCTGCGGGTGGTGAAGCTGCTGGCCTACGGGTGGTCTGCCAAGCGCTCCATCCCCTCCGTGCGAGCCCAGGTGGAGGCGGCGCTCGCCGAGGCCCGTTACACCGGATGGGACGGCCTCCTCGGCGCTCAGCGAGCCTACCTGGACGATTTCTGGGCGCGCGCCGACGTGGAGCTCGACGGCGATGCCGAGGTGCAGCAGGCCATTCGCTTCGCCCTCTTCCACACGCTGCAGGCGGGAGCGCGCGCCGAGCGGCGGGCCATCCCGGCCAAGGGCCTGACCGGATCCGGATACGACGGCCATGCCTTCTGGGATTCGGAGGCCTTCGTCCTCCAGGTGCTCACGTACACGCTGCCGGAGGCCGCCGGGCACGCCTTGCGGTGGCGGTACGACACGCTCGGGCTCGCGCGGGAGCGCGCCGCGGCCCTCGGGCTCTCCGGCGCGACATTTCCGTGGCGCACGATCAGCGGGCGGGAGTGCTCGGGCTACTGGCCCGCGGGCACCGCGGCCTTCCACGTCGCCGCCGACGTGGCCCACGCGGTCGTCCGGTATCAGACCGCCGCCGACGACGAGGTCTTCGCGCGCGGGATCGGCCTCGAGCTCCTCGTGGAGACGGCGCGGCTGTGGCGCTCGCTCGGCCACCACGACCGGCGGGGCCGGTTCCGCATCGACGGGGTCACCGGCCCCGACGAGTACAGCGCGGTGGCCGACAACAACGTCTATACGAACCTCATGGCCCAGCGGAACCTGAGGGCCGCCTACGCCGGCGTCGGCCACCATCCCGCCCGTGCCGCCGAGCTCGGGGTCGACGCCGAGGAGGCGGCGGCCTGGCGGGACGCCGCCGAGGCGATGCTGATCCCGTACGACGAGACGCTGGGCGTCCACCCGCAAGCCGAGGGATTCACCGATCACCAGCGCTTCGACTTCGCGGGCACGCCGGCCGACCACTACCCGCTGTTGCTGCACGTCCCCTACTTCGACCTCTACCGCAAGCAGGTCGTCAAGCAGGCCGACCTCGTGCTGGCGCTGCACGTGTGCGGGGACGCCTTCAGCGCCGATCAGAAGGCGCGCGACTTCGCCTACTACGAGGCGCTGACGGTGCGGGACTCGTCGCTGTCGGCCTGCACCCAGGCGGTCATGGCGGCGGAGGTGGGACACCTCGAGCTCGCCTACGACTACCTCGCCGAGGCCGCGCTGATGGACCTGGGCAACCTCGAGCACAACACGCGTGACGGCCTGCACATCGCCTCATTGGCCGGATCGTGGATCGCGGCCGTGGCCGGCTTCGGCGGGATGCGCCACCGTGGGGAGTCCCTCAGCTTCGCGCCGCGCCTGCCGTCGTCGCTGGAGCGCCTGGCCTTTCGGCTGTCGTTCCGGCGCCGGTTGCTCCTGGTCGAGGTCCGCGCCGAGGAGGCCTCGTACGCGCTGCTCGAGGGCGAGCCCCTCACCATCAGCCACCACGGCGAAACCCTGACGGTGGACCGCCGCACGGTGACCCGCGCGATCCCCGGCCTGCCGGATCTGCCGGCACCCACCCAGCCGACGGGACGCGAGCCGAGGCGGCGCAACGACATCCGCGAATCGCACCGGGGTCGGGCGGGCGAACGAGAGCTTCGAGGATCCGGAGACCCTCACTGATACTCGGCGCCCGGGTCACGACCCCCGTGCCGTGGCCGGGGCGGGGTCGAGGATCCGGTATGCGATGAGCTTCACGCGGTCGGTCACGAGGAACCATGCCAGGGCGTAGCCCCACACGAGGAGCGCCCACTTCCAGTCGAGGGGCGTCATCAGGAATCCGAAGACCGCGATGAGGGTCGCCAGCACCTGCGTGCCGAGCACGGCCAGCCAGAGGATCGGCGCCGGGCGGATCGACCAGAACGGCCCGCGGGTGCGGGTCAGGAAGATGGTCAGGTGTCCGGCCACGGACAGCATCAGATACATCAGCGTCTGCAGCTCAGACTCGTCGAGGCCGATGACGTCCCTGCCGAGGGAGAAGAGGCCGAGGGCGGCGATCGGGCCGACGACGCCCAGCACCGTCGCGATCCCCAGCACCAGGCGCATGTTCCACGCCTCGGGCTGATGCCGGTAGCGGACGTTGTCGTAGGCGATGGAGAGGATCGCGGCGTCGTTCAGGAGCGCGAGCATCACGATCATCACCGCCGTCACGGGGAAGAAGTTGAAGATCAGGATCACGAGCGTCACGAGCAGCAGGACGCGTAGCGTCTCGGCGATCCGGTAGATCGCGTAGCTGTTCATGCGCTGGAAGATCTTCCGGCTCTCCTTGACCGCGTCGATGATCACGGCGAGGCCCGGAGTCGTCAGCACGATCGACGCCGCCGCCCGCGCCGCGTCGGTCGCATCGGAGACGGCGATGCCGCAGTCGGCGTTCTTCAGCGCGGGGGCGTCGTTCACCCCGTCGCCGGTCATGCCGACGATGTGGCCCCGCTTCTGCAGGACGTCGACGATGTGGAACTTGTGCTCGGGGAACACCTGCGCGAAGCCGTCGGCGTTCTCGATCTCCGCGGCCGCGGCGTCCGTCTCCTCGCCCTCGACGTCACCCAGGCCGGAGGCGTCCAGGATGTCGGTGCCCATGCCGAGCTTGTTGGCGGTCTCCTGGGCGATGGCGCGAGCATCGCCCGTGACCATCTTGATCTTCACGCCCATCTGGCGCGCGGTGGCGATGGTCGCCTTGGCATCCTCACGCGGCGGGTCGAACAGGGGCAGCACACCGGAGAACCGCCACCTGCCGGCCCCGTCGGCCCGGGCGACGCCGAGCGAGCGAAAGCCGCGCGCCGCGAACGCGTTGACCGCCGCTTCGACGTCCGCCTTCACCTTCCCGGAGGTGGCCGACAGCTCCAGGATCACCTGAGGCGCGCCCTTCGTGACCTTGAACGACGTGCCGTCCGCGGCCTCGACGGTGGCCTCGGTACGTTTGCGCACCGCGTCGAACGGCTGGAAGTGGGCGACCGTGTAGCCGTGCAGCTCCTGCTCGCTCTTCAGTCCGCCGAGCACCGCCAGGTCGATCGTGTCGTCGTTGTCGGATCGAGAGGCGAGCGCGCCCTGCAGGATCACGTCGTCTGCGCGGACGCCGTCGACGCAGAAGGGGTCGCCCAGGGTCAGCCTGTTCTGGGTCAACGTGCCGGTCTTGTCGGTGCACAGCACGTCGACGCCGGCCAGCTCCTCGATCGCGACCAGCCTGCTCACGATCGCCTTCTTCTTGGCGAGTAGGCGCGCACCAACCGCCATCGTCACCGACAACACCGTCGGCATCGCGACGGGAATCGCGGCCACGGTCAGCACCAGCGCGAACTGCAGCGTCGTGAGGACTGCGTCGCCACGGTAGAGCGACACGGCGATGATCACGCTGACGAACGCCGCCGCAAGGATGATCAGGTAGTTGCCGATCTTCAGCACGGCCCGCTGGAAGTGGCTGACGGTGTGCGCTTCCCCCACCAGCTGAGCGGTCTTGCCGAAATACGTGCCCGCGCCCGTGGCATAGACCAGGGCGCCGATCTCCCCCTGCCGGATGACCGAGCCCGAGAACACGGCGCCGCCGGATTCGACCGTGACGGGCAACGACTCTCCGGTCAGTGCGGACTGATCCACCTCGACCGGGTCCCCGTCGAGCAGCCGCGCGTCCGCCGGCACGATGTCGCCCAGGCGCAGCCGGATGGCGTCGCCGGGCACCAGCTCGCGCGCGGCCGACGTGATCCATTCGCCGTCGCGCCTCACGCGGGCCCTGATCGCCAGCTCGGCCTTCAGGGCGGCGATCGCGTTGCCCGCTTGGTGCTCCTCCCAGAACCCGATCGTGGCGTTGGCGACCAGCAGGAACAGGATGATGAAGAAATCCGGCCAGTGCCGGAGCACGGCCGACAGGATCACCGCCACCTCGATCATCCACGGGATCGGACCCCAGAAGTACGCGAGGAATTGCAGGAGTGGACGGGTCGTCTTCTCCTCCAGCTCGTTTGGCCCGTACCGCAGCAGCCGTGCACGCGCCTCGGCCCCGGTCAGGCCCTCCGCAGAGGACGCCAACCGCTCCTCGACCTGCGCCAGGGGGAGCGACGTCAGGTCTTCTTCGCGGTGGGCGTCAACCGGCAGCGGGTTCGATTCAGACGACGCGCGGTCCTTCGCGCTCATGCGGCGCTCACCCGTCTCCCGTCGCGGATCTCCGCCATGTCATGGCCCTGGGCGTCGGCCGTCGCACTGCGAGAGCCGCCGGCCCCGTTCAGTCCTCGTCGTCCTCGGATGAATGCTCGTGGTCGGCTTCCCCGTACACGGCCCGGTCCGGCTCCGCCTCGACGTCGGGCGCGTCGTCGAGCACGCGCTGGGTGGCGTCGAGGGGCGCGTCGGCCGCATTCTCGATCAGCTGGGCTTCTGAAAGCTCGAAGCCCTCGGCGACGCCGCCGCCCGCCTCGATGACGGGAGCCATCTCGGGAGGGACGAAGTCGTCCGTGTCGGCGTCGCGGATCAGGTCTTCCATCAGCTTGTTGATTCGGTCCTCATCGTCGCCAGGCTGTCGGGTGCCCATGACTGTCTTCTCCTTCGAGGGTGTCCACTCGCAGTATCCCCGTCACCGCGCCTCCTTCGGCGGATTCGCGTTCGCTGCAGCCGGTCGCGGAGGCGAGCAACCAGGCGACGAAGCTCTCGCGCCGGCCGTGGCGCGAGCCGCCTCTCTCCGTGATTTCCCGCTTCCGCCGCTTCTCGCGTCTCGAATCACGGCTCGGTCATGACCAGGCAGGGCGCCGCGCTACGGTGCGGATGGACATCACGAGAGGCGCGAGGGGCCTGGCCCTACGACCGCCCGCCAACCGGGGACCACCCACGGTGGCACTGCCAGGAGTCGATGAGGCCCCGATGAGGACGGCAAGCGGTGACCACGACCTTCGCGCGGCGGCGATGCGCCCACTGCGGCGCGCGACCCACCTGGCAGTACGTCGAGAACGACCTGTGTCGCTGGATCGGATTCTGCGGTCCCTGCGGGTGGATCGGCCGGGGGCGAGCCGCCACGGACGCGAGCCGGCCGGGCAGAGACGCCGATCACGCTGGTCTCCGAGGCCGGCGGACCGAGCGATGCGCGGGTTCCGAACCCGTGGGCCGGCATCTACCGGCTGGCGACCGTGGCCGCGCCCTGGGTCACCTGGGAGCCCGCGAGCACCCCGTGTCGTACGTGCGGCCAGGCTGCGATCGTCCGCGGGCTGCGTGAGAACCCGAAGCAGCGGTACGCCTTCGATCTCTGCCTGGAATGTGGCGAGGTCGTCGTCTCCCGCACTCTCACGGCGAATCCGGGACTCGTCCGTCTTGATGTGGGAAACGTGGGCGCCGCGCCGACGAGCATGGGCGTTCGCTGGCTTGTACGGGGGCTCGGGCTCTAGGCACGACGCGATGTCGCGCAGGTGTGTCGTCAACGCAGCTGGCCCGAGCGGCTACACCCTCGGGTCATCTGGCACCGAGAGGCTGCCAATCCTTGAGCGGTGCATCACAGACATTGACGCCGAGATCGCGCAGTGAGCCCGGGGCATTCGGTTGGGCGCGGGTTGCCCCGGGTGGGGAGGCGGTGCCGTGGGGCCGCCACTCTCCGGACTCCCGGCCCGCGCCCAAGGTGCTTAGGGGGATAGCCGGTGAGGTGCTCGCCCTCCCCAGGCGACCGCGCGTGCCCTCCGACGAGTGCCGGGCCGAACACGCATGGGTGCCGTCGTCAACACCCTCATAGGAGCGCCGCGACGAGGAGCGCCACCCCGGCCCACGCGGCGAGACTGAAGACGAGTGCGAGAGACCACGTGATGATCACGAGCCAGCGCCAGCGCGAGCGTCGCCAACCCCACCCAGAGAGGGCTCCGGCGTTGCCTGGAACGTCCCGGGTGGAGCTGCCGGCCATGAACGTGGGCATTCCCTGGCGGCCGCATGGGGCCTTCCCTTGAGCCGGAGATCTGCAATCGGCGTTTCTTGCGGTTTCCGCCAAGCGGGCGGCGCGCGAACCCCGACAGGGGGGCTTCAGGGCCGAGGAGCGTCCAGATGCCCGCGGGACGCCGTGGCGCTCTACCGGCCGTGGCACATCTGGGGAAGCAGGCGCCGGGCATGTGCCTGGGTGCTGACGCCGTTCTCCTCCACACGGGGGACGTCGCCCATCAGGCCGGCTGCAGCGCGTGGCTCCCCTAGCCAGCCACCAGGTTTGTCCGTTCAGCCCAAACCTCTAGACGCCGACGGCGCGGAACAGGCTCACCAAAGCTGGCGCCGACTTGGTCTTTGACAGCGCGATGCGCACGCGGATGCTCGAGGAACTTCCGACGCCCCTTGGGCCGCGATTCGAGTTCGTGTCCAGCGGGATCAGCTTCGTGACCCGGCCGTTCCTTGGCACCTTCACGCGGGCGAGCACCAAGAGCTTCCGGCCGGCCCGTCGTTGGATCACCAGCGTCCGACGCGCCAGCTTCTTCGGGAGGCGCGCCTCACCTTCAGGTAGAGCGTCCCGTGCCTGAGGAGCGTGGTGAGGCGCGGCGTTGGCAGCTCGCGAGGAGGGCTTCTTTGCAGGAGTTGGCGTAGAGGCAGCGCTGCCGGATGGCTCTGGCGTGCCGGCGATCGGGGAGGCGCCGGAAGAGGCGCGGAGGCAGTGGCGCCGGAGGCAACTCTGGGAGCCCGAAGCTCGTCGCTTGCACGGCCATGAAAGCCAGATGGTCGTCTGCCGGGCTGCGAGGCGGCCGAGTCTGCCCAGACAACGTGGACGCGGCCGGCCGCGTCGAGGGCGATGTCGGGGTTGTAGACGTCCGACCCCGGGTTCGAGAGCGAGAACGGCGAATCCCGATCGCGACGGTGAGACGTTTACCTGATCGGCAGGCCTGACGCTGCATTGCCACCCCGCCAGGCGACGATCGCAGTCCCGTCATGGAGAACTGCGACGGCCGGCCGGGGCACGAAGAAGCGGGACCGAGATGCTCTTGGCGTACTGCCAGGGGCCGTCGGGAAGTCGCCGCGACGAGACCTGAATGGTGGCGTCATGGAAGATGGAGACGGAGCGATTCCACGCGACGACGACGTCGCCGCCGTCCCCGATGGCAGCTTCCGGAATCGGCTCGTCGCAAGCCAGAGGTCCCAGAGGATGTCGTCCGAGAGCTGTTTCTCTCGGCCCAAGCCGCCACGAATGGTGCCGGTCATCGCACGGACCGAGTCCGTCGGAGCAAGCGGATCGGCATCGGGCGGACCAGGTGGCGCCCATGCCAGCACCACTTGCCCCGAGCGGTTGGTCGCGATGCTCGGGATGCAGGCCTCCAGCCGCGACGAGCCGATGTGCGGTCCAGCCCCCAGCGGGAGTGAACTCGGTCACGCGAACGCCGTCCTGCGCCTTCCAGGCAGCCATCGCGTCGCCATTCTTGGAGACGGCGAGATCAGGCGTCTGCGCCGTCGGCGAGAACGAGATGGTCTTGGTCAACGTCCAGCCAGAGCTGGGCACATAGCGGGCGGAGCGAATGCCGTAGTCGATCCCACCCCCTGACCACAGAACCGTGGCTGCGCCCGAGGCGTCCACGCCGACGTGAACCTCAGCGCCGCCACCGAAGTTCTTCGGGGCAGAGTAGTCGCCGCCCGTTCGGCGCACGCGCGCCACGATGCTCGAGCCCGATTGCCACGCGATGACGGTCGTTCCCGCATTGGTCGCGACCCGCGGGTCAGATCCGTCGCCGTTCCCGCTTCCCATCAAATGCGCCGCGCTCCATCCGCCCCCGAGAGGACGGTCCCGAGTCCAGATGTCCTCGCGGTAGGTGAAGCCCGGCAGCTGCTCCTGTCGCCTCCAGATGACCACCGCGTCGCCGCCGTCGCTCACATCGATGTCGGGGTAGTTGAGCGCCGAGCCCTCGAGGACCCCAACCTCGAAGTTGTCAGAGAGATCCTGGGGCGCCGACCAGCCGGATGCAGCCGCGATGGCGCTCCCGACCGAGGCGGTCATCGCGAGTGCCAACAGCGAGAGCACGCAGCTCGCGCGACCAAACCTTCCGGCATGAATCGGGTTCGGCCGGCCTCTCTCGCGACGCGCTGCGTCCATTCGCCCTCTACCCCTCGCTCTTTCTTTGCGCGTGGCGAGCCTAAGTGGACTGGGTCCGCGCCGATAACTGACCGAAGGGGGAGGATTCTCGCTCGGTGGGCCAGCCGACGACCCAACCCGTACCGATCGGCGCCAGCCCCGATCGCCGCCCTGACCGGCGGGCCGCTCTCGAACGGCTGCCCGGAGGGGTGACGCCTGTAATCCTTGGTGTCTCCTTGCTGGTTGCCGTAGGCGTCCCGAGCCCGGCGCGGTCAAACCCCCGAGGACGGTTCGCGGGAGGCATCGATGATCGGCGTTCTCGTGGGCCTAATCCCCGGGTAAGCCAGCAGCGAACCCGAGCACCTGCGCCGGCTCTGCAATGGGGACATACCGCCCCTTGGGAATGGCTCTCCACTTCACGATCACGGAGTCGTTCCCCGTTACTCCGTGACGAGCAGGAACCACAAGAGATCGTCGGAGAGTTGCTGCTTGTGGGTTTCCAGGAGTCCGTGAGGAGCGCCTGGGTAGATCTTGAGTCTCGATCCGGCGATTGCCGAGGACGACGCCTGCCCCCCGATCGTCACGGGCACGATCTGGTCGTCCTCGCCATGGATCACCAGCGTCGGGACGTCAACGCGAGCGAGATCGGCGCGGAAGTCCGTGGCTGAGAACGCCTCGATGCACTCGTAGGCGTTGTGGTGACCGGATTGCAGTCCCCGGAGCCAGAATGCATCTCGGACCCCCCGCGACACGCCCGAGCCGGAGCGGTTGTGCCCGAAGAAGGGTCCGTCCGCAAGATCGCGGTACAACTGAGAGCGATCGGACATCGAAGCCGCGCGGAGTCCGTCGAAGACCTCAGACGGCAGACCGTCAGGGTTGTCGTCCGACTGAAGCATGAAGGGCGGCACCGCCGAGACCAGGCCTTGTGCGCCCCCGCCCCCCGGCTCTGAGTACGGGTTCGGGGTCGCCGGCGGTGCGGCCATGTGCGGCCATGTGCGGCCATGTCCGGGTCGGTGGCTAGGTTCACGCGGTGGAGCAGGCGGCGTTCGTCTTTCTCGGTGCAGTGCTCGCGCTTGTCGGTGGGTTCATCGTGGAGGAACTATCGCTCCGTCGCTCACGCCGGACGGCCGCCCGCTTGGTCCTTGTGGAGTTGGGAGAGAACGAGGCCAAGGCTGCCTCTTTCCTGAGCTCGCCACCCATCAAGCCTTTCTTCCTGATGAAGAGGAGCAGCTGGGATAGCCAGGCCGAGGCGCTCGCAGGCGGCACGTGAGGGCCTTGGCCCCTACGCACGCAGCCTTCCTCAGAAGATGTTCCGACGCCTCGGCCAAAGGCAGGCGATCAGGGCTAGTCCCCCTTAGCAGTCCTCACGCCCTAGACGTCTACGACGGGTGTGAGGCCGAGGGTGGTCATGGCCTGGACGTAGTTCTCGGTGTCGAGCCAGTCAACCAGGTCCTCGGGGTTGTGAACCTGGACCAACTGCAGCTTCTGGGCGTCGTAGACGAACAGCCGCTCGTCATCCGTCAGGTACACGTCCTCAGAGATGAGGGTGCCGGTGAGCCGGGCGGTGTACGCGGCATGGTCGTCCTCAACGTCGAGGAGATACTGCTTGGCCCCCTTCGACAGTTCCTCGACCGCCGCGCGGTGGCGCAGTTCCTCCTCCACGGCATCCCTCAGCATCCTCGACAGGGGCAGGTCAGCCTTCTTGGCGCGCCGGCCGATCTCGTCTGGCAGGTAGATGGTGATATCCACGGGTACGCTCCTTATAAGAGGTCGATTACACGGGTATAATAGCACAATACCCGTGTGCTTGTTGCGATACCCGTGTAGTGCGCAGGAAGGCAGGATGCGCTCAGGACCAGGCTCAGGTGGCTGGTCAGGTCGTGAGCAGGGAGCCAGGGCTACGCTCGGTGCGGTTGGGGCGGCGTGGTGGTCACGGCGCGTCGGCCGAGGGGGCGCGTCCACGGGCAGCGGGGATGCGCCCTACGCTCGGGCGGGCTCACGGCATGGGGAAATCGATGGGGAAATCGTGCGCCGAATTGCGCCGATTTGTGCCTTCTTGCGCTTCGCTGGGAACTCGCCCCTGCGCTCATCCGCTCGGCGGCACCTGCCTATTTGCAGCGGAAAGCAGCTCCCCGAACCTCGCTGCGTTCCGCAACGCGTAAAGGGATCGTCCAACGTGCAGGTCACCGAGCGAGCGTGCCGCGGGGGCCGGGGGGCTCTGCTACGAACGCTCCTTCAGCGCGGCCTCGATCCGCGCGAGTCGCTCGTCGATCCGCTGCAGCCGCTCCACGAACGGAGCATCGTCTCCGGCGGGCGTCGGCTCCCGATTCTGCCGCGTCACGAACGAGCTTGTGATCGACGCGGTGATGACCGTGATGAACCCGATCCCGAGCAGCATGACGAGGGCCGCCACTAGCCGACCGGCCGTCGTCTCGGGGACGTTGTCTCCGTAGCCGACCGTTGTCACCGTCTGGATCGCCCACCAGAGTCCGGATCCGATCGACGGGAAGCCCTCGCGATCGAAGACCGTCATCAAGAGTCCCGCGCAGACGGTGATCGAAGCCGTCACGGAGGCGATGACGACAGCAGCCCCTCGGGGGGTCGAGGCGCGCTCGATCCATCGATTGAGCTTCCGCTCGATCCTCGACTCGTCAGCCATGCAATGAGGTTCGCTGACGCCGCGACCAGTCCTACCTTCGCGGGCCCCGTCTTCCGCTTCCGTCCTAAGGATGTGGGCGAGATGATCCGTGCATGGGGACGGTGGGGGTCGAACCCCACACGAGGGTTGCCCCTCAGCGGCGTCAGAGACCGCCCTGTAGGGCCGCGATACGGTCACGGCGAGGTCGCGTGTCGTTCGCGGTGCGATGCGCGGCCGGAGGGGGCGCGCCGGTTGTCGAGTCCGGTGCGTCCCCGACCAACGTCCACCTATAAGGTTGCGGCCCCCGTCCACGTCTGGGCCGAGTTCAAGTGCCCAGGGCACTTTTGCTCCCGGTCGGCGGCGAGCCAACTTCGGTACCCAGGGTGCAGAAGTCGCAACCCAGGGTTGTGACTTTCAGGGTCGGCCCCCGCGTACATCAGACGTTGCGGGGCGCATGCAGAGCGTGGTCCCGGCTACAGGTCCAAGCGATCAGCGCGGGGCCGTCGCTGGAAGAGGACCCAGAGCACAACGACGGCGGCGATCTTGAAACCCAGGTCAAAGATCAGGACCCAAGTCCAGATGAGCCCATCGGGGGCATCGACCGCGTAGAAGACAAAGGAGATGATGCTCCCGAGGATCGCGAGAACGCCGACGATCGCGAGCAGGGTGAGGTCGCGGGTGACGTGCCGCTCGCGGGCGGGGGCGGCGGGATCGACCGGCTCCCGCTCGACGAGCCGGGCATCCTGTTCGACGGCGTCGACGACCAGGTGCGTAATCGGCACCGTGTAATGCTCGCGGGCCTGAGTCACGAGCCCGCGCTCAAGCCAGTTGGACCGTCCCTCTGGATGCGTCGCGACGATCACTTCATCGGGCGCGAAGGTGCGCATCGCGTCATCGAGGGCCTGGAGCGGGTCCGCGTCCCCGAGTGCCCCCCTGGCCGTCACCCCGGCGGCGGCGCAGCGCTCAAGAGAAACCCCCAGGCGACGCCCGGCGGCCTCGATCCCCGCATCTTCATCGGACATCCAGTAGCGCAGCCGTGACGTCAACGCGGGCGCGACGACCAGGACATCGCTGTCCGGCCCGTCCGCGCGTTCGCGAATGGCCTCAAAGAGCTCGGCTCCCGTGCAGGTCTCGTTCGCGATCACAAGAAGTCGCGGGAGACGCGGCGAAGATTGCATCATCTCTCCATCGCGGGCTTTTGGGTCACAATCAGGCGAACACTATTCCCGCCGCGGGACCAAGACATCGCGACCGCTCCCCCGCGGCACTTCGGGATAGGGGCAGTCGCAAATCAGTAGCTACCCGCAGCGGTGTTTGGCGCGTGCCGTCGCGATCTCCGCCTTCTCCTCTTTCGACGTGAAGAGTCCCGTCGCTTCTCGTCCCCCTCGTCGGCGCGGGCAGCCTCGCCGTTCCTCCTCGGGGACCGACATCGGGTCAAGGCTATGCCGGCTTCGGCCTCTTCAGCAGCGCGACGTCTCGGGGGTCGAGCACGTTGGCGAGCCCGATGAGCGGCATGTTCCCGATCTTCACGGCCTCCGCAGGGAGCGACCAGAGCGGAACCGCGTAGTAGCCCACGACCTCCCAGCCTTCGTCGCCGAAGGTGTTCAGCGTGGCCTCGAAGTCGGCGAGCGCCTTTGCCAGGGCCTCGGAGCGCGGCGGGGCTTTGGCTGCCCGCGTGGTGAGGATCAGCGGGACCGCCTTGTATTTCCACTTCGTGGTCGTCATGGGATAGCCACCTGCGGAGCGGCGGCCGCGCCCTCTCCGACCGTCTCCCCCAGGTCTCCCTCGCGGTCCCCCTCGCGGTGCGAGGTGTATTCCAGGCGCATTCAGACGTACATCAGACGCACCGACTAGCGGAAACGCAACCCGGCCCCAGACGCACGAAAACCCCGCCTTAGCAGGGCTTTCGTAATGGGCGTTACTGGGCTCGAACCAGTGACCCCCAGCTTGTCGAGCTGGTGCTCTCCCAACTGAGCTAAACGCCCCGCGGGCGGGACCATAGCAGCCGCTCCCGGGCGGTCCGCCACCTGACGAGGGGCGGGCGGGCGCGGTCGATCTCGGGGGCACCCCGCTGGCCTCGACGCCCGGCCACGACTCCGGCAGCGAGGCGTGCGCGGTGCGGAACCCTTTGTGACGAGCAGGTCGCTTTCCTCGTCGAGGGGGGCGGGCGCGGGGACTCGCCGCGGACGCCGCCGTCGGCGCGATCGCCGACCACAGCACCGGACCGCCGGCGCCGTGATCGGTGCGCTGCGACTGGTTGTCCTGCGGGCGGCGGCCGAACGCGCTCCCGCCCGCCCCAGCAGCCGCTGGACGCGGGCGACGTCGAAGGCCCGGGCTTCGCGCGCAGCGCCTAGATCTTCTTCCTCGGGGCCCGCACCGTGAAAGTGCCCCTCATGCCGCGCGCGGCATGGTCGCCGACGGTGCACAGGAACGAGTACCTGCCCTTTGGCAGCCGGAAGCGGATCGCGGCGAGCCCGCCCGGGTGCAGCCGGCCGGTCTCGCCGCGCAGCTCGCCCCTGGGGCCCAGCACGCGGAGGTCGTGGTCGTCCTCGCCGAGGTTCTTCAACTGCAGGCGCACGCGCCCGGCGGGGAACACCCGGCGGCTGAAGGCGAACCGGTACTCGTCGGCGAACACCAGCGCGCGTGCGGGGGGCGGCGGCGTCGCTGCGAGCGGCGGATGGGCGACCGGCACGAACACGTCAGCGACCCTATCGGCGGCCCTCGCCGGGTCCGTGAGCCCCCGCCCAGGTCGATGTGCGGCAATTGCGAGCGGCCGCCGGGCGCGTGTACCGTGGCCTCGTGCCTGTCTCGCAGCCGCTCGCAGTCCAGAAGCCCGCGGCGGGATTCGGCGAGGGCCGCTGCGACGTGGGCATCGCCGGCGCTGGGCAGCTGGCGCGGATGACCTGCCTGGCCGCGTGGCCGCTCGGCCTGCGCGTCGCGGTGCTGGGCAGCCGCACGGAACCGGCCGCGCCCATGGCGGCCGCCGTCGTGGAGGGCGACTGGCATGACGCCGAGGCGGTCCGCGCGCTGGGCCTCGCGGCCCGGGTGGTGACGCTGGAGAACGAGTTCGTCGACGCCGGCGCGCTCGCCTCGGTGCAGGCCGCCGGCACCCCGGTGCGGCCGGGCGCCGCCGCCCTCGGCCGCGTCCAGGACAAGGCCCTCCAGAAGGAGCTCATCCGCTCGGCGGGGCTGCCCGCGGCGCCGTCGGTGGTGGTGGAGCACCCACGCGAGCTCGCCGCGGCCGGCCGCGAGCTGGGATGGCCGCTGATGATGAAGGCGCGACGCCTCGGCTACGACGGCTACGGCAACGCCACCTGCCCCGACGACGACACGGCCCGCGCCGCGTTCGCGCGCCTCGACGCCGGCGAGGGCGTCCTTGCGGAGGCCTTCATCCCCTTCGAGCGTGAGCTGGCGGTGATGGTGGCCCGTTCGCCGAGCGGCGGGCGCGTCGCGTACCCGGTCGTCGAGACCGTGCAGCGCGACCACGTGTGCCACGAGGTGGTCGCCCCGGCGACGATCGCCCCGCCCGCGCGCCACCTGGCCGGCCAGGTGGCGCTGGCCGCGGCCGAGGCCGCGGAGGGCCTGGGCGTGACCGGGGTCGAGATGTTCCTGCTGCCCGGCGGCAGGGTGCTGGTCAACGAGCTCGCGCCACGCCCTCACAACTCGGGCCACTACTCGATCGAGGCGTGCGAGACGTCGCAGTTCGAGAACCACCTGCGCGGCGTGCTCGACCTGCCCCTCGGGGAGGTCGGCATGCGCGCGCCGGCCGCGGCGATGGTCAACCTCCTCGGTTCCTCCACCGGCCCCGCCCGCCCCGACGTCACGGCCGCCCTCGCGGTCGAGGGCGCCCATCTTCACCTCTACGACAAGGCCGAGGTGCGCCCGGGGCGCAAGATGGGCCACGTCACGGCCCTGGGCGATACGCCTGCCATGGCACTGGACACGGCGCGCCGCGCCGCGATCGCGGTGGGCCTGTGAGCGAACCGGGGCCCCCGGTCGTCGGAGTGGTGATGGGCAGCGACAGCGACCTGCCGGTGGTCGGCGGCGCCAGGGACGTGCTGCGCGAGCTCGGCGTGCCCCACGAGGTGCGCGTGATCTCGGCCCATCGCACGCCGCACGACATGATCGCCTACGGCGGAGAGGCCGCAAACCGCGGTCTCAAGGTGATCATCGCCGGCGCGGGGGGCGCGGCCCACCTGCCGGGGATGCTCGCCGCGGTGACGACGCTGCCGGTGATCGGCATTCCGGTGCGCAGTTCCGCGCTGGACGGCATGGACTCGCTGCTGTCGATCGTGCAGATGCCGCGGGGCGTCCCGGTCGCCACGGTGGCGATCGACGGGGGACGCAACGCCGGGCTGCTCGCGGCCCAGATCCTGGCCCTCTCCGACGCCGCGCTGGGACGCCGCATCGCGGCGGTGCGGGCCGAGATGGCCGAGGCCGCGCGGAGGGCGGACGCGAAGGTTCGCACCGGGTAGGAGTACCTTTTGGCACGGAGAGGATGCCTCGGCACACCTGAAACCTGGAGAAGCCCCCGATGGGCGAACTGAGCCCAGCACACATCATCATCCTGTTGATCGTGGTCCTACTGGTGTTCGGCTCCAAGCGCCTGCCCGAGATCGCCCGCGGCGTGGGGAGCGGCATCAGGGAGTTCAAGGACGGGATCACCGGCAAGAGCGACGACGAGGACCCGCCGACCAAGATCGACCCGCCCGCCTGACGGACGCTCAGCCGGCGACGGGTGGCCAGCGCTCCTCGGGGGGCCGGTCGATGTTCGAGACCGCCATCCTGCCGGCCGCCGGATCGGCCGCCTCGTAGGGGCGGATGACCGGGCCCCTCCAGGTCTCGTAGGCCGCGCAGGCGGCGTCCGGATCGCCCGGATGGCGGTCGATGGCCGTCGCGAGAGCGTGGGCGTCCCCGAGCCCGAGGGCGGCCCCGACACCGGTCTCGGGCCCGAAGAAGTGCGCCGAGTCGCCGATCAGCACCACACCGGGCGCCCACCAGCGGGCGGCCCGCAGCACGGCGGGCTCCTGGTACAGCAGCTGGCCGATCGAGGTCACGCCCTCCAGCGCGGGAGCGGCCTCGGGCATGAGATGGGCGAAGCTGCGCCGGAAGGCCTCGACGCCGGGCTCCAGCGCGGCATCGCGGCCCACGCGGTCGATGGTGCGCCAGCCGGCCGACCCCTGCGGCCAGCCCAACAGTCCCATCTGGCCCCCGTCCGAGAGATAGCGCATCGAGAACGAGCGGTCGATGATCGCCGGGCTCATGAAGGTCAGGGTGGCGTCGGCCAGCGCCGAGACCTCCGCCTCCAGCCCGGCCATCGCGCGCACCGGGGAGCCCACGCCGTCGCAGGCGACCACGAGGCCCGCGTCCACCGAACCCGGCCCGCCGGGCCCTTCGGTGGCGACGCCCACCACCCGCCCGCGCTCGCGCACCAGCCCGGTCACCGTGTGCTCGTGGCGCACCGGCACGCCCTCGGCCAGGGCGCCGAGCAGGATGCCGACCTCGATGCAGATCGCCACCGGCATCCCGTCGGCGCCCGGCGCGATGTCCCAGCCCTCGGCGCGCACCCGCGCCAGCAGACCCAGCTCGTCGAGTGCCTCGAAGCCCTGGAACCCGAGCATGAACGGGCGCTTCTGATGGCCGCCGGCCGGCGAGCGCTCGAGCACCACCGGCTCATGACCCCGGGCGCGCAGCAGCCGCGCGAGGGTCAGCCCCACCATTCCACCCCCGACGATCACGGTGCCGGCCACGCCCCGAGACTACCGCCGTCGAGGGGTGCCGCGGCCCGACCACTAGGATCGGCCCGTGACCCACTCCGCGGCGGCGATCGGCGATCGCGACACGGTCCTCGCGACCCGCTATGTGGCGGCGCTGCGCGAGGGGGGATCGCTGCCGGGCCTCGTCGAGGGCGACGACGACGGCCTGTGGGTGGTCAAGTTCAGCGGCGCGGGGCAGGCGCCCAAGTCGCTGGTCGCCGAGCTGCTGGCGGGCGAGGTCGCCCGGGAGCTCGGATTCAACGTGCCCGAGATCCGGGCCATCCGCCTGCGCCCCGAGCTGGCCGCCGCGGAGCCCGATCCCGAGATCCGGGACCTCCTCAAGGCGAGCCCGGGGATCAACCTCGCGATGGACTACCTGCCGGGATCGCTCACCTTCGACCCCGCGGCGGGCCACGACATGGACCCCGCTCAGGCCGCCGACGTGGTGTGGCTCGACTCCCTGGTCACCAACATGGACCGGGGTGCGGCGAATCCGAACCTGCTCACCTGGCACGGGCGCCTGTGGCTGATCGACCACGGCGCCGCCCTCTACGCCCACCACGGCGACTGGCGCCTCACCGAGGCCTGGCGCAGGCCGTTCCCCATGATCGCCGACCACGTGCTGCTGCCCGGCGCCGGCCCGATCACGGACGCCGACGCCCGGCTCGGCGCGGTGCTCGACCGCGACGCGATCGCCCGCATCGTCGACCTGGTGCCCGATGACTGGCTGCTCGACGAGCCGGGGGCGACCCCCGGCGTACGCCGCGCGGCGTACGCCGAGCACCTCGCGCGCCGCCTCGAGGGCCCGCGCGCCTGGGTGGCCGAGGCGGAGGAGGCGCGCCGTGCCGCGTAGCGCCTTCCAGTACGCGATGTTGCGGGTGGTGCCCCGCATCGAGCGCGGCGAGTGCCTCAACGCCGGCGTGGTGCTGTTCGCACGGACCGCCGAGTTCCTCGGCGTGCGCGTGGAGCTCGATGTCGCGCGCCTGCGGTGCCTGGCGCCGGGCACCGACCCCTCCCCGATCGCGGCGCAGCTCGCCGGGCTGGCCCGCGTCGGCGAGGGCGATCCGTCCGCCGGGCCGATCGCCCGGCTGAGCCCGTCCCAGCGCTTCCACTGGCTGGTGGCGCCCGCCAGCACCGCGGTGCAGCCCTCCGAGGTCCACACCGGTCTCTGCGACGACCCCGCCCTCACCCTGGACCACCTCTTCGAGAGGCTCGTTCGGTAGGCCGTCGGTTAGGGTCCGTCCATGACCGAGACCGAGACCGCCCAGCAGACCCCGCCCGCATGTCCGCGCTGCGGGGTGACGATGTTCCCGTCGCGACGCACCATGCGCTCCCACGACATCACCTCAGGCCAGGCCGTGCCGCTGGACAAGGTGGTCGACACGTGGCGATGCCCGTCGTGCGGCCGCGAGATGCCACGGGAGTAGCTCAGACCGGCGGGGCGACCTTCAGGACCTCGCGGATGCGCCACGGTCCCCGGTAGTTGGGCACGCGCTGGACGTCCTCCTGCGCCAGGCGCCGCGCGCCGGATGCATCGATGGCCCAGACGTGCATCACATAGACGTCCTGGCGCACGTAGTTGTCGTCGGAGAGCACCCACTCCGCGAAGGTGATGCGATAGCGCTGGGTCCCCGGCGCCAGGGGGGTCAGGGGTCGCATCACGCCGAGCGACCACAGCGCGTCGCCGGCGGAGCGCTCGCGCAGAGCCGCCCTGGCCATCTGCTGGGCGCGGTCCACGTCGCGCGCGGTGAGGGCCACCCGGCCCGCGACACGCGGTCGCTTGCCGGCCGCGACGCGGTGCAGCAGGGTCACCTCCCAGCGATGCATGGATTGCCTTCCCGGAGGATTGCGCCACCCCGCGGCTCGCGATGGATGCTCCCTCGGGACGGTACCGAGCGGAGCGCTCGTATTGGCCCGTGCGGCGCGTGTGAAACGTCACCGGACCACCCTCCCGAGCAACGGCAGCAGATGGCGCACGATCGTCGCCGGGTCGGGAGGGCACCCGGGGATCCGGACGTCCACGGGGAGCACGTCCTCGAGGCGGCCGATGACGTCCTGCGACGGGGAGAAGAACCCGCAGCCGAGCGCGCAGTCGCCCAGGGCAGCCACGATCCGGGGCTCGGACATGGCGTCGTAGGCGCGCCGCAGCGCGACCGACATCCGGGTGGTCACCGGACCCGTGACCAGCAGCACATCGGCGTGGCGCGGCGAGGCCGTGATCGACAGGCCGTGACGCGAGAGGTCGTGGACGGGGTTGGCCGTCGCGTGCAGCTCGTGCTCGCACGCATTGCACGACCCGGCGTCCACGTGGCGCAGCTGGAGGGCGCCGGCTCCGCCCGCGGGGCGGCCCAGGCCGGCGGTGCGACGCACGCGATCGAGCTGGCGAAGGAGGACGAACACCTACCGGTCCACGCAGGCGTAGCAGAGCTCGAAGCTCTTGTTGATGAGCGGGAAGTCGGGAAGGATCGCCCCGGTCGCCGCTCGGACGACGGCGGGCCAGTTGGCGTAGGAGGCCGTTCGCAGGTGGACACGGCGCACCGTCTCCCCCGCGCGCTCCACGACGCAGAGCGCCTCACCGCGGGGGCCCTCGACGCGCCCGACGCCGTGCGCGCCGCCCGCGCCGGTCGACAGCGCGCCGGCCGGAAGGACCGGTCCGTCGAGGAGCTCGTCGAGGATCGCGAAGGTGTCCTCCAGCTCGGCGGCGCGCACGTGCAGGCGGGCCGCGACGTCACCGTCCGGGGCGTCCGGCGCCGCGGCGCGGAAGCCCGCGTACGCGAGCCGGGGACTCCGCTCGCGCGCGTCGCGCGTCACGCCGCTGGCCCGGGCGGCGGGCCCCCGGCTGCCGAGCCGTACCGCCTCGCCGCGCGCGAGCGTACCGACTCCCCGCGCGCGATCGCGCAGCGACGCATCGTGGTCCAGGTCGCGCCACGCCGCCATCGCGTCGCGCGCCAGATCGCGCAGCTCGACGCGCGCCTCGGCGGCGCTCGCGGACGACACGGTCAGCGGGCTCCCGCCGAGCGCGACGGTGTCGAACAGGAACCGGTGCCCGGTGAGCGCAAGGTCGATCCGGTGCGCCCTCTCCGTGAGGGCGGCAAAGCCCATGGCGCCGGGCCCGAGCCCCACGCCCGCGCAGATCTGGCCGATGTCGTTGAGGTGGTTGTAGAGGCGCTCGAGTTCCAGCAGCAGCGTCCGGGCACGCCGCAGCGCCGGGGTGGGCCAGAGCCCCAGCGACTGCTCCGCCGCCTGGGCCGCGGCCACCGCGTTCGCGACCGCGCAGGCACCACAGGCGTGGCGCATGACCTCGACCATCTCGGCCAGGGTACGACCCTCGGCCAGGCGCTCGAGGCCGCGGTGCTTGTGGAAGAGCCGCGCGTCCAGATGCACGATCCGCTCACCGACCGTGTGGAAGCGGAAGTGACCGGACTCGATCACGCCGGCGTGCACCGGCCCCACGGCCACCTGATGTACATCGTCGCCCTCCACCGGCGTCGTCCAGGCGGCGAGGTCGGACGGGTGATGAACCAGCGGGCGCAGCGGCACATGGCCCTCGAAGGCCACGCCGTGGAGGTCGTGGGCCTCACGCTCGTCCCACGCCAGATGGGGCAGGAGGTCGACGAGGGTCGTCGCGGGCCGCGTCCCGAGCGCGCATCGGACGATCAGGTCGCCGCCCGGGTCGGAGCAGACGTAGCGCACCTCCCGCGCACCCGGGGCGCCGGCCGCGAACAGGCCGTCCACCGTCCCCGAGCGGCCGAGAATCCCCTCGATCACATCGCGCAGATCCCGCGGGGACACCTCGAGCTCGTCCGGGATCACGACAGCCCCCCGGCGAGCGTCTGCACGAGCGTCGAGTCGGGCAGCCGCTGGGCGAACACGGCCAACGCCAGCAGCACCCCGACCGACGCGCAGGTGATGACGAAGATCGGCCGCGTTCCGCGCGGGCCGGTCGGACGCCGGCCCGACGGCCGGCCGCCGAGGCCCTCCACCAGCGTGTGAGCCATCCCCAGGAATCCCAGGCCGAGCAGCGCCGCCGCGATCACGACCACCCACGTCAGGCCCGCCGCGGCGCCGCCCGCGAGCACGAGGATCTCGCTGACGAACAGCGGCGACGGGGGAAGGCCGGCGAGCGCGGCGAGGCTCACGCCGACCGCTCCGGCGAGCCGGCGGTCGAGCGTGACCAGGCCGCGCGGCGGCCGGCGGGCGGCGGCGGGCTGATAGCGCAGGAGCGGCACCGCGGCCGAGAAGCCGAGCGACTTGGCCACTCCGTGCCCCGCGACATGGACCAGCGCTCCGGCGGTCGCGATCGGGTGGTCGATGCCGATCGCGAGGACGATGACGCCCATGTGCTCGAGGCTGGAGTAGGCGAGCAGGCGCTTCCACGGCAGCGGCCGCCAGAGGAACGGCACCGCGATGGCCAGCGACGCGAGGCCGAAGGAGATGAAGACGATCTGGACGGTGTCCTCGCCCACCGCCGGCCCGAGCGCGAGCCCGAGGCGCCACGCGACCAGGGCGACGGTCGGCAGCAGCGACGCCGACAGCAGCGCGCTGACCGGCGGGGGCGCCTCGCTGTGCGCGTCGGGTAGCCAGTTGTGCACCGGCGCCCAGCCGCCTTTGGTGGCGAGACCCGCGACGATCAGGACGAACGCGGCCAGGACGGCCGTGTTCTGCAGGCCCGGCGCGCGGGCGGCGATCTGGTCCCAGTCGAGGTCGGTCGCCGCGCCGCCGTGCCGGATCTCCTGCACGCAGAGGATCACGATGCCCAACAGGGCGAACGCGAGGCCGAGGCTGGTCAGGACCAGGTACTTCCATCCGGCCTCGATCGCGCTGCGCTTGCCGCTGAAGGCCACCAGCATGGCCGAGGCCGCGGTGGTCGCCTCCAGGAGGATCCAGGCGACACCCAGGTTGGCGACCAGCGGGATGGCGATCAGGACCGCCCAGAACGGGAAGAGGGCGCCCCAGTAGAGCCGCCTCGAGCCGAGCGATCCGGCGCGCGAGCTCGGGTTGGCGCGCAGGTACGCCGGCGACATGGCGCAGGCGGCCATGCCGACCACGGCGGTGGTCCCGAGGAAGACCGCGCCGAGCCCGTCGAGCTGCCACAGCGTCCCCGTGAGAGCCGGCTCGCCGGCGCGCGCGACGGCCACGCCGGCGAGCGCGAGTGCGGGAAGGGCCGCCAGCACCCCGCCCCATCGCCCGACGCGGTCGATCACCGTCGCCGACGGCCCGAGCAGCGCCAGCACCGCCACGATCAGCGGCGCGAGGGGCGCGGCCGGCACCAGGATCCTCGCCAGGTCAGTCATGGATACGACCCAGCACGGCGGTGTCGGTGGTGCCGAAGGCGCGCAGGATCCGGCCCTGGAAGACGGCGGCGACGGCGATCAGCAGGACGAGATCGAAGGCGACGCCCAATTCCACGACCAGGGGCAGCGCGCCGGGAGCCGAGACCGCGGCGACCGCGACCCCGTTGTCCGCCACCAGGAAGGCGAGCACGGCGAACAGGGCGGGCCGGCGCAGCAGCACCAGGGCGAGGGAGATGGCGACGAGCGACACCGCGCCGTGCTCTGCCGCCGCGCTGTCCAGACCGAACTCCGGGACGAGCGCGCTCATCACGAGTGCGAGGACGAGGGTGGCGCAGAGCCTCAGCAGAGGACCCGGCGCGTCGTCGCGCGGTGGCGCCTCCCGCACGCGCGCGACGACGACCAGGGTGATCGTCGCCACCGCGGCGGCCCTCACCGTCAGCAGGATCGCCGCGACCAGGAACTCCCCCGACCGGCCGGGCGTGACGGCGAGGGCGCCGATGCCGACGAGCAGCGTCTGGCCCACCACGAGAAGGGCGGCCGCCGACGGACGCCGGACGGCCACGGCCGCGAACCCGAGCGCGACGAGCGCGACCAGCAGGGCGGCGTTCACAGATGGGCCCCCGCGGCGGCGCTCACCACGCCCACCAGGGCGACGACGATCCCCGCGAACACCGTCGGCGGCACACGCAGGAGGCGCATCTTGGCCTGGAGGGTCTCCACCACGGCGACGATCATGACCAGCAGCGCCAGCGTGCCCGCGAGCACCAGCAGGCCCGCGACCAGGCCCCGGGGGTGGGGCAGGAAGAGACCCGCCGCCAGGACGAGGATCACCCAATGGCGGGCGGCGGACGCCCAGGTCAGCAGGGCCAGGTCGCGTCCGGCGTACTCGAGCAGCGGTCCTTCGTGGATCATGGTCAGCTCGAGGTGGGTGTCGGGGTTGTCGAACGGCTGGCGGCCGGTCTCCAGCAGCACCACCAGGCCCATCGCGAGAAGGCCGCACCAGTGCGCCGGCGCGCCCCAGGTGTCGGTGCCGCCGGCCGCCCCCCACATCTCGCGCAGGTCGGTGCCGCCCGCCGGCATCGCCGCGAGCAGCACGACCAGCACGATGAGCGCCTCCCCGAGGATCGCGAACGTCAGGTCACGGGAGGCGCCCATCAACCCGAAGCCGCCCCCGGTGTCCCACGCCGACATCGCGATCGCCACGCGTGCCAGCGCCAGGAGGCCGACCACGAGCAGGGCGTCGTTGCCCGCCGGCCATCCGGTGCCCCAGGCCGCCACCGGCGCCACCAGGAGACAGACCGCCATCGTCGCCGCGATGACGATCGGCGCGTACCGGTAGACCGGACCCGAGCCGACGGGGTCCACGCTGCCCCGTCCCCAGAGCCTGCGCAGCTCGCGGTAGGGCTGGAGGATCCCGGGCCCGCGGCGCCCCTGCAGACGGGCCTTGGTCGCCTGCATCCCGCCGGGCAGCAGAGGAGCGAGCCCGATTCCGGCGATCTGGAGGCCCATCGCCACGCCGTCGGCCGCGCTCATCCGAGCACCCCCAGGCGCACCAGCGCGAGCAGCACCAGCACGAGCGCGACCAGCGACGCGACGTACTGGCGCAGATTGCCCGACTGCAGGCGCCGCGCCACCGCGGCACCGGCCATCGCTCCGCGCAGCACCGGGGCGTAGACGCCCGAGTCGAACAGATGCGGCACGCCGCCGCGATGCCGGACCCCGTGGACCACGCCCTCCCGCGAGGTCACCGCCACCTCCCGCTCGGGGCGCAACAGGGTCTGGAAGGCGAGGTTGGCCGGCTTGGTGAACGCCGCCGAGGTCCACTCCAGCGCAGGATCGCCGTCCTGACCACAGTTCCAGACCGCCGTCGGCCGTGGCGCGCGCCGTCCGCGGACCGCCGCCAGCGCGGCCGCGGCGGCCGCCAGAGCGAGCCCGAGTCCGAGGGTCCCGAGGGACGTGCCAGGCGCCGCGATCCCCGCACCGATGTCGATGGCGCCCCCTCCCGGCGCCACGTCGGCGAGCCGGGGCAGCAGCAGGCCGGGAACGAGGCCGAGCAGGACGCAGATCCCCGCGAGCGCCACGACGGGCGCCCGCATCGCGAGCGGCACCTCACGCGCGTCGCGATATGCCTCGCTGCGCGGCCGCCCCAGCAGCGCGAGCCCGATGAGCACGACGAAGCAGTAGGCCGCGGTCGCGGCCGTGGCGCCCAGAATCGCGGCCGCGACGGCGCCCGCCAGGGCGAGCCCGGCATTGCCGTCGCGACCCAGCTCGAGCAGGGCCTGGAAGGTCATCCACTCCGAGGCGAACAGCCCGAGCAACGGGACGCTCGCCATGGTCAGGGCCCCGACGAGAACCGCGGATCCCGTCCACGGCAGTCGCGTGAGCACGCCACCCATCCGGTCGAGGCGCAACCCGCCGGCCGCGCGATCCATCGATCCCGCGCCGAGGAACATCAGCCCCTTGGCGGCGGCGTGATTCAGGGCCTGCAGCAACGCTGCCGCGACCGCGACGGCCGCCCACGTCGCCTCCCCCTGCGACTGGAACACGGCGGCGGCGCCGAGGGCCAGGCAGATGATGCCCACGTTCTCGATCGTCGAGAAGGCCAGCAGCATCTTCAGGTCCCGCTGGAAGAGCGCGTAGGCGGCGCCGATCAACGCCGACACGGCGCCGAGCCCGAGCACCGCGATGCCCATCCAGAGCTCCGGCCCGCCCAGCCACTCCAGGAGCAGACGCGCGAGCCCGTAGAGCCCGATGTTCACCATGGCGCCCGACATCAGGGCGGAGATGTGGCTGGGGGCCAGCGGATGGGCGCGCGGCAGCCACGCGTGGAAGGGCACCAGGCCGGCCTTGGTGCCGAAGCCGACGATGCCCGCGACGGCGGCCGTGGCGAGGACCCCGGGGCCGATCCCCTCCCCGGCGCCCGAGCCGCCGAGCGCGCCGCCGCCGGCCAGCAGGATCATCGCCACCCACACGCCGGCGCCCCCGATGTGTGTGATCGCCAGGTACTCGAACACCGCGCGCCGCGCCGAGGACTCATCGCGCGCGATGAGGATCGCGGCGGCGGGGACCAGGGTCATCAACTCCCAGAACGCCAGGAAGGTCGTGACGTCGCGGGCGGTCAGCACGCCGACGAGGACGATCTGGAAGAGGCCCGTCAGCACCGCGAGCGCAACGGCGTGACGCCGGCCGCGCAGGTACCCGCTCGCGTAGACGGCCGCGGGCACACCCACGACGGCCACGATGACGAGGAACGCCCCGGACAGCGGATCGACGCCGGCCTCGGATCGCAGTCCCGAGGTGAACGCCGAGCCGACGTCGCGGTCCAGGAACAGGCACAGCGCACCGCCGACGCCGATCAGGGTCGTTCCGGCTGCCTGGGCGGCGAGGGCGGGCGCGAGCCGCCGTGGCGCGAGCGCCAGCAGGGTTCCCGTCACCAGCAGCGCGCCGCCCGCGACGAATATCGCCGCCAGGAGGGTCAGGACATCGCCGCCCCGCCAACCGGGAGCCCACGGCCGGTGAGGCAGATATCTTCAAATATTCTAATAAACAGAATGATAGGATGACATGAGGCGCGCGCGCCCACAAGACCTCACCGAGGAGCCCCACGTGACCTCCGCCCGGGATGAGCAATCCACCTCCGGCCGCTCGCCAGAGCCGATCTACGTGGCCAAGGCCGAATTCTTCCGCGTACTCGGACACCCCGCGCGGGTCCGCATCCTGGAGCTCCTGCGCGACGGCGAGATGAGCGTCGGAGAGCTGCAGGCCGCGCTCCACCTCGACTCCAGCGGAACCTCCCAGCATCTGGGCGTCCTGCGCCGGCAGGGGATCCTCGAGAGCCGACGCGAGGGCACCAGCGTCTTCTACCGGGCCCGGGATCCGCGGATCTTCCAGTTCCTCGAGGTCGCGCGCCAGATCCTGACGTCCTCTCTCGAGGCGACCCAGGCGCTCCTCACCGAGCTCGCGAGCGAGACCCCTCCGGCGAAACCCCGGGCGCGCCGGCCGACGACCCGCTGACCCGGGCGGGGGCGCTCATCCGGTAGGACCGAAGGCCTGGCGGGCGACCTCGGGCCCGAGGTTGCGACCGCACAGCACCACGACGATCGGGCCGTCGGGCCGCGCGGAATCGGCCATCGCCCCGGCCAGCGCGACCGCGGCCGCGCCCTCCACGATCCAGCGATCGCTGTCGAGCAGGATCCGCATGGCCTCCAGGATCGCGGGCTCGCTCACCTCGACCGCGCGGTCGATCACGCGGGCGGCCAGATCGACGGTGATCGCGCCGCGCTCGATGCCGCCCGCGGTGCCGTCGGAGACCGTCGGGTGCTCCACGACCTCGACGAAGCGGCCGGCCTCGATGCAGCGCAGGAGCGTCGGGGCGGCCGACGGCCAGCACCCGACGACCGCCGCGCCCGGCGCCGGACCAGCCAGGGCGGCGCCCATCCCGGAGAGGAGGCCCCCGCCCCCCACCGACGCGTACACGGCGGCCACGTCCGGGAGCTGCTCGAGGATCTCGAGGGCGACGGTCCCCTGTCCGCAGACGACCGCCGGGTCGTTGTAGGGCGACAGGTACGGCAGCCCGGTGCGCTGCGCGGTCGCGCGGGCGTGGCGCTCGGCGTCCGAGGAATCACCGAGCACCGTGACGATCGCGGCGCCGAGGGCCTCGAGCCCGCGTCGCTTGACCGGCTCGGTGCCCTGGGGGACGTGCACCTCGACCCGCACGCCCAGGAGCGCGCCGACGTGGGCGGCCGCCATCCCGTGATTGCCCGTCGAGGCGGTGATCACGCGCGCGTGCCCCTCGGCGTGCAGCAGCGTGAGAGCGTTGGCCGCGCCGCGCACCTTGAACGAGCCGGTCGGTTGCACGTGCTCGCACTTCAGGTGCACCGGGGTCCCGACGAGTCCGGACAGGACGGGACTGTGCTGCAGCGGCGTCGGCGCCAGCAGGCCTGCCACCCGTCCCGCGGCGGCGCCCACGCCGGCCGCGATCTCCGCGACGCCGAGCGTCACAGGGGCAGCCGCTCTCTCGGACGCAGCAGAGCGTCGCGCCAGGCGACGGAGCGCGCGTGGCCGCCGGCCTCGTCGGCCGCACGCGCCGCGGCGGGCGGCACCAGGGGGTCGAGCGTGTCGTCCTTCCGAACCGGCTCGGTCACGGCATCACATCCGATCGGTCGGCGCCGGCCGCGCCGGGAGCGGGCTCATTCTCCTTCGCGTCGTGGCTTTACATGTGACCTAATGGTCACCTATTGTGCCCGCATGGATGACGACCTCGTGTTCAAGGCGCTCGCGGATCCGACGCGCCGGCTGTTGCTGGACCGGCTCCAGGAGCGGGACGGCCGCACGCTGACCGAGTTGGAGGCCGAGGTCGAGATGACGCGCTTCGGCGTGATGAAGCACCTGCGGGTCCTGGAGGGCGCGGGCCTGGTGGTCACGCGGCGATCGGGCCGGGAGAAGCTGCATTTCCTCAACCCCGTCCCGATCCGGCTCATCCACGACCGGTGGATCGACAAGTACACGGAGCGCCGGGTGTCCGCGCTGGCCGAGCTCAAGCAATCACTGGAGGAGATGTCATGACGACGCAGGCAACCAGGCAGGGGACGGTTCAGGTGTTCCGGGTGTCCATCGCGGCCAGCGCACAGGCCATCTGGGACGCGATCACGACTCCCGAGTGGAACGAGCGGTACGGATACCGCGTCCCGTCCGAGTACGAGTTGCGGCCGGGCGGCGCCTTCCGCTCCCTGGCCAATCGGGAAATGCGCGAATACGGCGCCCCCGAGGTGGTCGTGGAGGGCGAGGTGATCGAGGTCGATCCACCCCACCGTCTGGTCCAGACATGGCGCATGCTCTTCGACGAGAGGCTCTCCAGCGAGCCTCTGACCCAGGTGACCTGGGAGATCGAAGATGGCGCCGACGGCATCTGCACCCTGACCGTGTCGCACGACCTGGAGGGCGCGCCGCTCCACGCCTCGGCGGTCTCGGGCGAGGACCCGCAGGCCGGTGGCGGCTGGATCGGGATCCTGGACGACCTCAAGCTGCTGCTCGAGACGGGCGCGGCGCGAGAGATCTGAGCCGGCGGAGATGGAGGCCCCGGCACCGGGCCTCCATCCGCCCTTGACTTCATGTGCGCTTGAAGTCCTATCCTCGCTCGAGTCCAGTGGTCACCACCATTCGAGGAGAGCCGCATGGCGACGACGCAGACGGCGAGCGAGCGCATCAGCCAGGAGGTGACCTCATGGCCGGGGGTCACCGCCGGCGATGGGTCGCGCGGAGAGTTCGGATTCCGGGTCGGTCGCCGCGAGATCGGTCACCTGCATGGCGATCACGTCTTCCACGCCGGCTTCCCGAAGGACGTGTGGCACGAGCTCCGCGCGCAGGGTCGCATCGGCGACCACCCGGTCTTCCCGGGGCGTCCCGGCTTCGGCGCGCGCAGGATCGCGACGGACGACGACGTGCGCGACGTCATCGCCATGCTGCGGCTCAACTACGACCGGGTCGCGCGCAACGACTGAGGAAAGCCCGGTGGGGCGGGGTCTCCACCGATTGGAATTGTTCATCACTTCGGCCTATGCTCGCAAAGGAATGCCGGTGCTGACGGCATCCCAAGACAGCACGGTTTTGGTCAGAAGGAGGTCGCCCCAGACCCCGGCGCCGCTTGTTCTCGCGAACGGAGCGCGCCATCCGGAGGGCACCCCTCACGATCCGCCCGCCAGACGATTCCCATCGCCGGCACGTCGGTAGATGGGGCCGCGCGATGGCCACGGGTGGCCGCGCGAGGGTTGCGTTCGGCTCCGTGGCGAAGGGGATCGGCGTCGAGCCCGAGCGCGGGCGGCTGATCGGGGTGGCCGCCGGGGCCGGCCCGCCGGATGGGCGGCGGCACCGCCCCGCCCCGCCGAGCGTGAACCTGGAGACGGCCGGCGCATGAGCGAGCCGTCGCGACATCGGATCGACCGGCTCGACTACTTCCCCGGCGTCGGGGAGATCGCGTGGGCGCGGGTCACCGGCCAGGACGAGCCCGTCAAGATCGTCGCGTGGTCCCTCGATCGCACGACGGCGAGCAACCACCTGCCCGCCTCGGGGCCCTTCCGCTGGTGGGCCCTCGTTCAGGACATGTCGGGACAGCTGGTGACAGTGTCCCTGGCAGAACTGGTGCCGATGGGGGACGCGCACCCCCTGGACGACACGACGCTTCCGGTGTGGTGGGACGGCGTCACCGACTGACCGGCGTCCGCCCCGCCGCTCAGGCGGCCTGCTCCACCTCGAACGCCACCCTGCCCCGCTCCTCGCCTTCGATCAGGCACCGAACGGCATAGCGCCCGGGCTCGCCGAGCTCGGCACGCACCGGGAACACCAGCGGCACGGTGAGCGGAGCGCCCTCGCGCCAGCCGGCCGGCGGCGTGCTCTCCAACTCGGCGCGCAGGCGGAATCCGCCGGCGACGGCCCCGTCGGCGTCGGCCAGCTCCAGCTGTAGCCGGTACGGCACCTCGAGAAGCGGCCACGGCACGGCGAGGATCATGGCGACGCTCGCGTCCAGGCCGGTCGGAAGGCGCCCGCGGAGGCAGTCGAAGCCTCCGCCCATCACGAACAGCTTCCCGTCGCTCACCTGAGCGCTCTCAGCCAGAAGCAGGCTGGTCAGCTCGATGCGCGACGGCCACAGGAGATCCTGGCTCTCGTGCGAGAAGGTCACGACGGCCACTCCCAACGCGTGGCGGTTTTCCGGTTCAATCGGCCGCCTCGGGCGCGGCATGAGCACTGCGGCGGACGCCGTGGCGGCGAGTGCGCATCAAGAAGGCCCGTCGCTTGCTCGGCTGCCGTCATCGCCGCGCCCTCGGCCTCCTCGTAGGTCTCCCCGCTGTGTCGGGCGATCGTACCCCCTGGACGCGCGTTCTGGCAGCCTCGCCGGGCGTGCCGTGACGGGCGGCCGCCATCGGCTTCCGGATCGCGAGCGCGCCGATGCCGGCGGCCGGCGCCGCTGCCGGAGCGGTCGGCCGTTCAGTCGGCAGCCGCACCCGCCGGCTGCCCGTGCGAGATGGGCTTCGGCGACCCGGCCGACCTCTGGACCCAGAAGGCGCGCGCCTCGCCGCGCAGCGACGCGGCCGCCGCCAGCTCGTGGGCGCGTGCCTCCGCAAGCTCCCGGCCGAGGTAGCAGTTGGGCTTGGCGGCCAGATCGGTCGTGTCCGGACCGTCCCCGCCGAGGACCGTCTCCAGCACCAGGTAGCTCGCGCCCGATATCGCCATGACCGCTTCCTCTCCGCGCCGCCGGTTGCTTGGGTGCGGCGAGTATCCGACGGAGTACCAGCGGGCTCCACGGCCGTTCGGGGAGATCGCGGCGCCGATCCCCTCCCGTCCGGCCCCATCCATTCGTACAGCCTGGACGGTTCGGCTACGTCGGCCGCCTCCGCCGCGCCCCGGCGAGGATCGTCCGGCGAGATGCCCCTCGAAGGGTCATCCAGCGGCCTGGCCCGGGAGGAGGCGCGACCGGAGGGTCGCTGAGCATGGTGGCCATGTCGGCCTCCGTGAAGACGCGCGGCCGGTTGGACTCCGGACCGGCCTCGGCGACCGGGGGAGGGCACGCGCGGTGACGACTCAGGCGGCGGCGCACCAACGACGGCCACGCCCGGAGGCGCAGCAGCACGCGCGCCCGACCCCACGGCCCGGGCGCCCCGGGCCCGGCGGGTGCGGAGAACGACGGCCGGTCACCGCTCATACGTAAGTCGCATGTCCGAGTTTGTGTCGCACGACGTCAGATATGTGGGAGAAGTCTTACGCGTCGGGCGCGACAACGCCATCGGTGGACGGCCAGGGTTCACGATGTGACCCACGGCCATTACGCCTCGGACCCGCGCCGGCCCGAGGCGCGGGCCTACTCCACGACGGCGGCGCGCCGGGGGTCCTGCGCGTCGGACGAAGGCCCGGGGCCCTCCGAGGAGCCGATCGGGATGCCCACCCGGGTTTCGCGGGTGGATCGTCCGCCGATCCTGCGGTGGCGGTATCGGTCATCGCCTCAGGGCGCGGCGGGCCGGCCCGATCGACCGCGCGTGTCGCGTGATCTCCCTCCATGGATCGCCGCCGTGGGCGAGGCGCTCCCCGATCGTCGCGACGGTCCAGCCGCGGGGGTCGAGGGAGGGATCGTCGAGCTCCTCCCACCGCAGAGGAGTGGCGACGGGGGCGGTGGGCAGTGGCCGCACCGCGTAGGGCGCGACGGCGTGCTGGCCGTAGGCGGTGCGGTTGACGTCCACGAAGATCCGCTCGCCGCGGCGCTCGCGGCGGAACGCGACGGTCAGGCCCTCGGGATCCTGCTCCACCAGGGCGGCGGCCACCTCGCCGGCGAAGTCGTGGACGTCGGGGAAACGGGCGGTGCGGCGCAGCGGGACGACGACATGGAGGCCACGCGACCCCGTGGTCATGGCGAATGGCGAGAGCCCGATCTCGCGCAGCAGGTCGCCGAGGCGCCGGGCCGCCGCGCGCACCTCGCCGAACCGCTGCGTTGACGGATCGAGGTCGAAGATCAGCCGGTCCGGCTGCTCCAGCCGGTCGGCACGGCTCGTCCAGACATGCGGCGTGATCACGTTCTGGCCCGCCAGATACACGAGGGTCGCGGCGTCGTCCGCCAGCACGTGGCGAACGACGCCGCCCTCCCGCTTGGGCACCTCGGCCCTCGCGATCCAGTCCGGAAAATGCCGCGGGGCGTCCTTCAGGAAGAAGCCGTCCGCGGTGATTCCCTGGGGGAAGCTCTGGAGGGCCAGCGGACGCCCCCGGACATGGGGCACCATCACGTCGGCGACGTCGGCGTAGTGGCGCGCGAGGTCGTGCTTGGTGAGGCGGGCCTCCGGGAACATGACGCGATCGGCATGGCTGATCGGGATGGTCCGGCGGCCGACCGTGATCGCATCTGTCACTCGCGCAGCGTAGCCCTGGTGCAGCCGGTGCCGGCCGTGCCCGCGTCGCGCCGGCGGCCGTCCGCGACGCGGCCCGGCAACGGGCCCTCGCGCGCCCGCAGCGGCAGCGCCGTGGTGTCGTGGCGGATGCCGTACCGCCTTCGCTCGAGCACCCACGCGGGATCCGAGAGCCGCTCGTCGGTGAGCGTCGCGGCCATCGGCGCGAGAGCGTCGGCAGGCGCCGCGCGGGCGAGCAGGTCGCGCCCGGGGTCGGGGAGTCGGTCGAGCCGGCGCACACCGACCATATTCCCCCGCCGCGCCGCGGCGGATCATCCCCCGGTCAGCGCGCCGTGGTCATGGCGAGGATCTCCTCGACCGGCCCGGGTCGTCCGACGTGGTACCCCTGCGCGTAGTCGACGCCCGCGTCGGCGAGCAGCCGGGTGGTCTCCTCGTCCCCGACGAACTCGGCGATGGTCTCCTTGCCCATCCCCCTGGCGATCGTGACGATCGCCTGCACCACGAGCCGATCGGTCGAGCTCAAGGCCAGGCCGCGGATGAAATCGCCGTCGATCTTGATGTAGTCGAACGGCAGGTGCTTGAGGTAGTAGAACGAGCCGAACCCGGCCCCGAAGTCATCGAGCGCGAACCGGCATCCCAGCCGCCGCAGGCGCTCGGCGAAACGCTGCGCGTCATCGAGGTTCGCGACGGCGGCGGTCTCGGTGATCTCGAAGATCAGCGCGCGGGGATCGATCCCCGTCACGGCGAGGCGCCGCTCGATGAAGGCGGCCAGAGCCTGGTCGCCGATCGACTTGCCCGACAGGTTCACCTCGAGCAGCGGGGTGCGCCCCTCGGCCGAGTGGGCGGCGATCAGGGAGATGGCCTGATCGACGACCCAGAGGTCGATCTCCTGGATCAGGTCGAACCGTTCCGCGACGTAGAGGAACGCGCCCGGCATGAGCAGCTCGCCGGATCCGTCGTCCTGAAGCCGCACCAGCAACTCGTACTGCGACGTCTCCCCGGTGGCGACGTTGACGATCGGCTGAGCGTGCAGACGCAGGCGGCCCTCGGCCAGGCCTCGGCGCAGGCGGCCCGCCTCGTCCAGACGACTCGGATAGTGCGGGTGGCTCGACGCGGGCCGGTAGACGCTGACGCGGTCGCGGCCCGCCTCCTTGGCCTCGAACATGGCCTGGTCCGCGTACGCCAGCAGCTGCGCACCGCTCAGCCCCCGCTCCAGCAGGGCGACGCCGACGCTGGCGGTCATCGGGATGGTCTTCTCGCCGAGCGTCGCGACGTGCTGGCGGACGCCCTTGACCAGCGCCTCCGCCACGTGGCTGGCCTTGTTGACGTCGGCGCGGGGGAGCAGCAGGGCGAACTCGTCGCCGCTGAGGCGCGCGAGGACGTCCGACCTGCGTGACCTGCGGCGCAGCTCGGCCGAGATCGCACGCAGCAGGTCGTCTCCCGCCTTGTGCCCGAAGGTGTCGTTGACCTCTTTGAAGTGATCCAGATCCATCATCAGGACGGCGCCGTCCGGCCGGTAGCGGGCGGAACGCTCGACGTGCTGCAGCAGCTCCTGATCGAAGCGGCGGCGGTTGAACAGACCGGTGAGCGCGTCGTGGTCCATGAGGAAGTCGTATTGGGCGGCCTTCGCCCGGCGCTCCGAGATGTCCTGTACCTGAAGGATCAGGTGGAGAGGCGCCCCGGAGGGATGGTGGACCAGCGAGGCGGTGATCTGCACCCACACCTCATCTCCCCCGGCGAAGATCCGCTTCTCGACGCCGTAGCTCGGGATCAGGCCGTCCAGGAGCCGGCGGTGGTCCTCGTACTCCAGGTCGAGGTCCTCCGGGTGCGTGATCGTGGCCATCGGCGTGACCATCAGTTCGGCGCGCGAGAGGCGTGTCAGCTCGCACAGCGCATGATTGACCTGCAGCCAGTGTCCGTGGAGATCCAAGACGCCCATGCCGATGGCGGCCTCCTCGAAGACCCCGGCGATCCGCTCGCGGCGCCTGTTGACGGCCGGACTGGTTCCGAGGCGCGTCCAGGTAACCGAAGTCGAACCCATCGATGCGTCCTCCCACGAGGACGCCGCCGGGGTCCGGGGCAGCGAGTGTGTGAACAATCGGTGCCGATCGCCGCATTTATTGCGGCCTTGCGGTCTTATATCGCACTCGGGTCGTCCAACCAAACGGATGTCGCCGGTCCCCGCGCTGTTCTTCCTTCCCCGCGAGGGTGCTTCAGCAATTACCTCCTCTTGCCGATAGGTAATCGGCCAGGCCAGGGGTGCGGGGGGTGCGGGATGTCCCGACGATCACGACGGCGTGACGCGCTCGTGCAGAGCCTCCAGCAGGCGGCGGACCGGGCGTCGTCCGGGGACGGCCTCCTGATGCTCGAGAACGACGAGTTGGTGTGGGCCACGTATCTCTTCCACCGCTTCCGGCACCACGAGGCCGAGCTGATGGCCACCCACGAGGTGGGCCTGCGCCTGTCCGAGCACGGGATGGCCACGGAGATGCGCGGCCTGGTCATCGGTCAGCAGGGTCGTCATATGAGCGACCGCGCGGCCCTCGAATCGCCCGTCGCCGGGCGCCTGCTGGCGAAGGTCGGGGTTTCGCCCTACGGCGAGCGCAGCGGGCCGGATGCCGCTGTCGCCGGCTCGTCGCCCTCCTCCTGAGCGACCCACTTCGCGTGGTGCTCGCGCGCCCACTCACGATCCACGTCTCCGATCACCATCCCCCTGAGCGCGTGGCGGGTCGAGCGATGGACGACCGCGAGATAGACGTGCCCGACCACGAGCACCACGAGGCTCCAGGTGGCCCAGTCGTGCACGATCACCGTCCCGGCGAACCGGTAGCGCGTGTTGCGCTCGCCCAGGAGAAGCAACACGCCGGTGATGGCCAGGACCACCATCAGCCCGCCGACCAGGGCGGAGTTGATCTTCTGCCCGGCGTTGAATCGCCCCTGGGGTGGCGCCGGAGCGGGGCGCCACAGGCGCGACCAGCCGAACAGCCAGCGTCGGTCGTCGCGGTCGAATCGGTCCAGGTCGCGCATGGTGGCCCGGAGGCGCGGCCAGTGGGCGGCGAACAGGGCCAGCACCCCGGCGGCGAGGGCGATCGCCGCGTCGACGTGCCAGGCCTTCGCCACGGGGCGCGGCACCAGCGTCGCGAGATCGGGGACGAACAGGGCCAGTCCGGTGGCGAGCATCACGAGGAAGGTGACGGCGAGCAGCCAGTGGAGGGAGCGTTCGGCTCCCGAGAAACGCGCGATCCTCCCCTGTCCGCGGGAGTCAGTCACCAATGCCGTTGGAGCGCCCCACCCAGGCGTTGACGTCGTAGCCGCGCTGTTCCCAGTAGCCCAGGCCGGCGTCGGCATCGAAGCGGATTCGTGACAGCCACTTGACGCCCTTGTAGCCGTACATCTGAGGGATGACCACGCGCAGCGGCGCACCGTGGATCCGCTCGAGGGGGCGCCCGTCCATGTGGCGGGCCACCAGGACGTCCTTGACCAGGAACTGCTCGAGCGAGATCTGGTCGACGTACGGCTCCTCCAGCGAGAAGAAGGTGACGTACCTGGCGCTCGGCATCGGAGCGACGAGGGCGGTGATCGCCGCCGGCCGGATGCCCTCCCAGTGCACGCGGGGGACGGTCCATCCGGTGACGCAGTGGAAGTCGGAGATCTGCGCACTGCCCGGCATCGCGGTGACCTGCGCCCAGGAGAGGGTCGCCGGCCGCTCCACCAGGCCGTCGATCCGAAGGTTGTAGCTCGCGGGACGAAAGGTCGGCATCGGGGGCGCGACGTTGTAGATGCGCCACCCGCCACCGGAGATGGCCGACGTGATCGAGTCGGGAACCACCGCGGAGAACGTGCTGTTCACCGTCCCCACGATCCTGGGCGCCACGAAGATCCCCCCGACGCCGAGGGCGACCATGCCGAGGAAGGCGGCGCGACCGATCGGGAGCTCCGACCGGGGAACCTCACGGGGGGACTCGCGCGCGGGGCCGTCGTCAACGTCCATGGGATCGTTTCTAGGGGACCCTGATTACGATTCCCTGAATTCGTGGGCGTCCGGGTCCGCGGACCGGTCGGGTTCGTGGCGTGGTCGGCTCACGCCCGCGCCCGCCGACGCCCGGTCGCGACGACCACACCGCAGGCGGCTGCGGCGACCCCCCACAGCGGCGCCAGCGCGTAGGCGAGGATCAGCCCCCAGCCCAGGAGGCCGGCCGCGAGGGCCGCGACGCCCGAGACACGCCGCGGTGGGGCCACGCACGCGGCCGCCGCGGCCGCACCGACCAGCCACAGCAGCACGGCCGCGCCCAGCAGCACGGGGAATGCCCCCGGAAACCCGAGGAGCGGCACGGCCACGGCTCCCGCCACGCCGGCGGCCGCCAGCACGCCACCAACGACGCGCATCAGGGCACCACGACGCGATCCCGCACCCGTCCGGCGGAGTCGATGAACGTCATGGCGGTGCGATCCGGGCCGTCATCGACCCGCACCAGCCCGAACTCCGCGATCGAGGACAGCGCCCCGGAGGATCGAGGCGTCAGCGCCTCGTCGCCGCTGCGTGGCGCGCCGCCTGTGCCGACCGTCAGCGTGAGGACGCCGTCGATCACCTGGCGCTCGTATCGGTGGTTGTGCCCCGCGAGTACCGCCGTCACCCTGCCGCGGGCCAGAGCGAGCACCGGGTTGCCGCGCGCGGGCGGGCGATGCACCACGATGTACACGTGGCGCGCGGAGGTGCGGGCCAGAGCCGCCCGCAGCATGGGAAGGTCGGCGGCGTCGGCCTCGAGGCCGAGCACCACGAACCGCAGTGGCCCGTAGTCGCGCACGTAGCGGTCGCCGCCATTGGGCAGCCCCAGGGCACGGGCCACGTCGCCGCCCCCCAGATAGGCGATGTCGTGCTCGCCGAGCGTCGCGATGAAGGGCCCCTGCGACAGGAGGGCGCGCATCGGCGCGAAGATGTTGTGGTCGAAGAGCGCCGGGGCGGCGACCAGATAGCTGTTGTCACCGGGGACGACGGTGAACGCCGGCTCCTGCGCGGCCGCGACGCGCCCGACCGCCCACTCGTCCTCGCCTCCGGCGCCGTAGTCGCCGAAGACCGTGAACCGGATCGGCGCCCGCCGATCGGTGGGCGCCGTGGTGATCGTCCCCGACGCCCTGGCCTGGCCATCCACGACGGCCACCCACCCCTGACGGGCGCCGGGCACGAGCCCGCGCAGTTGGCCGTCGGTGCTGGTGAGCGTGCGCCCGTCGGGCGTGGTGGCGACGATCCGGACCGGGCGGTCGCCCTGCACGCGCCACCTGAGGGTCGCCGTGGTGGTGCCGACCTGGACGAGGTACGGCCCGCGCGTGAACGGGTCGGGCTTGGTCGGCAGGACGTACCGGAACCAGTAGACGACCACCACGCCGACCACCACCACCATCAGGGCGGCGAACACCGCGGTCGCGATCAGCACGCGGCGCAGGCGCCTCTCGTTCGCGCTGAGCGGCCCCGTCTCACTCATCCTCGTCGCGCGGTCGGCGTGGTCAGCGCCAGTCGAAGTACTCGCGGTGGATGTTGCGGGCGCGGACCCCCGCCGCGCGCAGCTGCGGCTGGAATGTGCGCAGCATTCCCTGGGGCCCGCACATGAACACCGACAGCCCTCCGGCTTCGCCCCCGGCGGTGGCCAGAACGTGGTCTGTGGTCAGGCGTCCCGCCGTGCTGGTGTCGATCACATGGGCGCTCAGGGAGTCATGGCGGTCGGCGATGCCCCGTATCTCCTCGGAGAATGGGGCCTCGCCATCGACCGCGTAGAAGAAGTCGACGCGCTCGCGCAGGTGGCCGTCCAGCGACCGCAGCCAGCTGAGGAAGGGGGCCACGCCGACGCCGCCCGCGATCCAGACCTGCCGATCGGTCCCCTTGGTGTGGCTGAACCGGCCGTGGGGGCCGCCGATGACCGCCGGCATGCCCGGCTCGAGGATGTCCTGCAGTCGCGAGGTGTAGTCGCCGAGCGCCTTGACCGTCACGCGGACCACTCCCTCGCGGGGCGCGCTCGCGATGGTGAATGGGTGACGGTGCCAGCCGTCCTTGCTCTCGATGTAGACCATCGCGAACTGGCCGGGGACGAAGTCCATGTGCCGGCCGATGGGGGCGAGCGTGATCTCGACCAGGCCCTCGCCGATCTGCCCGACGCCGGCGACCTGATAGTCGTGCAACGACAGGAAGTGACGGGACAACACCTCGCGGTAGACGTAGAAGGCCAGGCCGATGCCGCCGATCACGAGGTAGCTCCAGCGCAGCACCGCGGACTCGTCGAAGGGCGATCCGTCCAGCGCGCCGTGAAGGAACCCCGCCGCCACGAACAGGCCGGTGGTGCGGTGCAGCGCGCGCCAGCGCTCGTAGCCGCCGAAGAGGCGACGCACGTCGCGGATGAGCGGCGCGTCGCGCGCGGCCACCACCAGCCCGCGCAGAGGACCGGGCACCACGGAACGCCAGCGCGGCAGGATGGCCCACAGGACGAGGCCGAGCAGGCCGAGGACGCCGATCACCCCGAGGGGCCCTCCGAGCGCCGTGCCTCCCTCGGGGTTGCTCGAGAGGAGGATGTGCGGCGCCAACAGCACCAGGCCGGTGATCGCGACCCGCCGGTGCCAGATCGCGGCCCGGTCGATGCCGTCGAACCACACCTCGACCCAGGGCAGCGTGGAGATCAACACGAGGGCGATCGACAGCAGCAGGATCGACTCGGCGCCCAGCAACTGGCCGATGTAGGAGCCCGTGGACTCCCCCGCCGGCCGGGCCACGGTCCACAGCACCGCGAGGGCGACCACCAAGATCCCGATCGTTGCCGGCCCCGCGTCGCGAGCGGCCGGGCGCGGGCGGAGGTTGACGGCCACGACACGAGATTACTCCGGCCCTCGCGAGATTCGGCCGGGGGAGGCAAGGCCGCAACGCAGAGACAGGAGGAGAGGGCGACGATGGGAGTCGGACCCGTGAACGTCGGGCGATGGTGGGGCAGGTCGGCGGCCGCCGACCTGCCCGGCCCGAAGATACGCGTGCGCCGCGGTGAGTCCCTGATCCTGACCGCCGCACCCGATCCGGGCCGCGCGGCGACGCGCGGCGCGGATGGAGAGGTGCTGCGCGCCGCCCACATCTCCTGCACCCTTCCCGGCGTGTTCGCTCATGTCGGGCGAGGCGAGCGCGTATTCCCGGATGACGGCAAGATCGGCGCGGTCGTCGAGCGCGCCGGCCCCGCCGAGCTCGAGCTGCGTGTCACCGGAGCGGGCGACAAGGGCGAGCGGGTGCGCGGGGGCAAGGGGATCAACTTCCCCCCAGACTCACCTGCCCATCTCCTGCCTGACCGAGGACGACCAGGCGCGCCTGCCGTTCGTCGTGGAGTGCGCCGACGTCGTCGAGATGTCCTTCGTCCAGGACCCCGGAGACGTCCGTGCGCTGCGCGGGCGCCTGGCCGACCTCGGCGCACCGGAGGTCGGTCTGGTCCTTGAAGGTGGAGACCGTCCGGGCGTTCGAGCGCCTGCCGGAGCTGCTGCTCGCCGGCATGGAAGGACCGTCGCTCGGCGTGATGATTGCTCGGGGCGACCTGGCCGTGGCGTCGGGTCCGAGCGGCCCGCCGAGGTGCAGGAGGAGATCCTGTGGCTGTGCGAGGCCGCCCACGTGCCGGTGGTGTGGGCCACTGAGGTTCTCGACAGCATGGCCAAGACCGGCCGCATGACGCGCGCCGAGGTGACCGACGCGGCGATGGGTGCCCGAGCGGAATGCGTGATGCTCAACAAGGGACCGCGCATCGTCGGCGCGATCGCGACTCTCGACGGGATACTCACCAGGATGCAGGACCATCACGACAAGAAGACCTCGCTCCTGCGCCCCTGCATTCCTGGCGACAGGCCGCGCTCGACCGGTAGCCCGCCAGGCCCTCTGTAGGCGCGTCGGCCGCCCCCCGGGGCGTGCGATCCCGCCGAGGTGAGGATCCGCTTGCTATGGAAGCAGGTCGATCGTGACCTCCGACCTGTCGCCGCTCGCGCCGATGTCCCGAAGCGTCAGCGTCCCCCGTGCGCCGGCGTAGCGGCCGGTCCCCCCGATGACGGGAAGGGTGAACCTGCTCGGGCCCTGCGTCACGCGGCCGGTGCCCTCCGCCAGGAGAGAGCCGCCCTGCACGAACAGCTGCCCCGAGAGCCCGATCGTGGCCCCATGGGGCCCGAAGCCGGACATGAAGGTGAGGGTCGACCGCACGCTGCCCGCGGGCGGCCCATGGGTCGTCGCGCTCTTCCAGGCGAAGAGAGCGTCACGCAGGAAGACGCGATCTCCTGGCCAGGGCGCTCCGCTCTTCGGCGCGCCGGCCGCCGGCGTGGAGTTTCTGCTGACGTCGAGGAAATGCAGCTGCGTTCCCGTGGCTGAGGAGGCCGTCGGGCGGACCGTCGCCGCCGATCCCCACGCCTGACTTCCGACCAGCGCAATCGAGACGGCCGCTGCGGTCGCCACGCCGATGAGCCTCGTCATTGGACCGTCCTCCTCCATCGTGGTGTCGCGATATGGGCCGACCCGAGCGGGTCGTCACGACGCTAGGACGCCGGATCGGCGCGCGAATCGATGCCAACCCGGACATGCGTCTGGGTGCTGGCGCTGATTGCCGTGCCGGACCCGAACACCGGAGACGGCCGTGTGCTGGCGCTGAGAATCGCCGCCTGGGCGCTCGCGCGCGCGACTGCCGTCGTCGGCTCGACGGGGCGGCTCCGAAGCCGAGGTCCGACCGGAGGACTTTGGTCACAACCTGGCAGAGGAGATCCATGCGTCCTTCTCGTGCGGGGCCTGCCCCGATCGGTCCGACCCGCGCCCTGCGACTCGCGACGCGGCCACGAGACGCGCCTGCCCGTCATGATCCATCTGGAGGGACAGCCCGGCGCCGGGCCAGTGGGGGCCCAGGCGAAGAGCCGGAAGGAGGACCTCGAAGGCCACCCAGGCCGCCGTGGGCTCGTCCAATCCGCCGTAGGGACCGGTCCAGGTCGAGCGTGAGTCCACGGGGCACGAGGCCAGGGCGAGCAGCGCCCCGTGGAGATCGATGCAACGGGCCACGACCACGTCGAGCCCCATGAGCGACCCGGATGCGAGCGCGGACCCCGGCGAGTGCGCCTCGGCCCAGGTCGCGAACGCGTCGGCATCCATCACCTCGAAGGTGATCGCGAATGGTAAGACCGCCCGGCGCTCCGGAGGCCACCGGGTCATCGCCTATCGCCTCTCCAGTTCTCCAGTGGGCTTCGCACACGGACGCCATGGAGCACCTCGCCGCGACACCCCCGGCCGACGCACGACGTCCTGCCGATGTCTGCATGCCGAACGGGGCGTGCCCGGCGTTCCCGCACGGCCGCACGCGTCACGGTCGCTCCGCCGTGATCACTTCGCGGGCCGGATCGGTTCCGAAGATGCGCCGGTACGAGTCGGCGCCGTAGCTCGTCGGAAGGGGCTCGCCCTCACGCAGCCTGAACGTGCGGCGTCCATCCGTTCCCCGCTCCGCACGCAGGAAGAGGGCGGTTTCGAGCCCCTCGGCACGGAGGCCATGGGCGAGGTCGTACATGTGGGTGACGAAAACCACCTTGATCCCCCGCTCAAGCATGGCGCGGACCACCTGGCGAGCGATCTCCGATCCCTCCCGCTCGTTGGTCGAGGAGAACGACTCGTTGCACACGAGGAGCGCCCCCGGAGTGATCGTGCGGGCGATCTCGCTCATGCGGCGCAGTTCCTCGTCGAGCTTGCCGCCGTGCATGCCGGGGTCCTCCTCGCGCGCGAAGTGCGTGTGGACCTGGGTGCGGACATCGGCGCTGAACGTGCGGGCGCCCACGAACATCCCGCTCTGCATCATGAGCTGGGCCAGCCCCACGGCCCTCAGCAGCGTGGACTTTCCGCCCTGGTTGGCACCGGTGATCACGACGAGCGACTTTCCGTCGGCGGCCAGATCGTTTCCGACGAGCCGGTCCCGGACGTGGAGGGACAGGGACACGTCGTAGAGACCCTGCGTGTCGACCGAGGGCCGCTCCCCGTCGAGGGGGACCGGAAAGCAGACCGGCTCGCCCTTGGCCGCGAGCTGCGTGTGCAGGTTGACGCAGCCGAGATAGAAGGCGAGCTCGAGTCGGAGCATCGTGAAGAAGCTCCGCACGTGATCGGCCGATTGCGCCACCGCATCGGCGACGCCGTTCAGGCCCCTGGCGCGGAGATCCTCCAGCGCCCTGGCGCCGCTCTCGTCACGCGGATGGACCTGGAAGCTCCCCTGCCCACGCCGCCGGAACGGCAGCCGCTCGCTCCAGCCCCGGTGGGGCGGGCGGCGGACGATGTAGCCGCGGCCCTTCAAGCCGGGCCCGAGCGTGGCGCTCTCGAGCAGGCCACGGGCGAACTTCAGCTCGTCCAGGTGGCCTTCGACCCTCGCCAGATAGTCGTCGCTCATCTCCTCGTCGACCATCGCGAAGAAGCGAAGGAACGCCTCCGAGCGGAATCCGTGGCGGTGGCGGCCGGAGATGTCGCGCAGTCGCCGAAAAACGCCGACCTGCCGCGTGAGCACCTGCACGGACCGATGGAGGATCGGGCTGACCCCGGCGCCGCGCCAGAGCCAGCCGACCGTGCGCTCGTTCTCGAGCGCGTGGAGGGCGAGCGCATACAGCTCCCGGATGACCTCCGGATGCTCCAGACAATCCACGAGGGCGCGCTGGCGGTAGACGATGACCTCAGGGTCCGGGATGCTCGAGAGCACGCAGCGCCGGGCGGCCTCGAACAAGAAGGGGTCGCCCGCCGCCATGGCGCTCCATACGGTGCCGAGCTCGAGGTCCTCGGCGAGATCCTCATGGGGCATCGGTGGCCGCTCGTCCCGGCGGTCGCTTTCGGCCTTCTCCCTGCGGGCCTTGTCGATGGCGGCCGGGTTCATGCTGCGGGTTCCCGTCATGGCCGCGAGGACCGCATCGTGAAGCTCGGGCGCGAACGCGACGTCCCGGTCCGGGTTCATCAGGAACGCCCTCACGATCGAACCACCGCGATCAGGCGCTCGTACGTGAGCCCGTACTTCTCGGCGATGGCCCACGCGTGGGCGAGGCCGTCCGCTGGTGCGCGCACGACCCTGAACGTCCGCGTGGCGGCATCGTCGGGCGCGATCTCGCTCACCATGCTGACGGTCGCTTCAGAGAGCGACGCGAGTTCCTCGACGAAGGTCACGTATACGCAGGACGACCCCGCTGACAGGATGCGCCCGAGGACGGCCCTGCCCACGATGCGCGCGTCGTCGAGGGTCGTGGACCCGAAGCTCTCGTTCATCACGATGACGCTCCTCGACGTCGCGCCTTCGAGGATGGCGCGGACCCGGACCAGCTCGTCGTCAAGCTTTCCGCGCAGGGTCTCGAGCGCCTCGACGCGCTCGAAGTGCGTGAAGATGCGGTCGGCGAGCGGCAGCCGGGCGTTCGTGCCCGGCACCGGGAGCCCGAGGGCCGCCAGGTGGTGCAGCTGCCCGAATGTGCGGGCGAATGTCGTCTTGCCGCCGTTGTTGGGACCCGAGACGACGAGGACGCGCTCGGGCCCTTCGAGGCGCAGCTCGTTGGGCACCACGGTCGCGCCGGGCGCCTCGAGGGCCAGGGCGAGCGCGAGATCGAAGGTGCCGTCGACCTCGACCTCTCTCGACCGGACCGAGACCTGCGGATAGCAGAACGGCAGCCCCGCAGCGCGAAGCGGCCCGATCATGTCGAGGTAGGCGAGCAGGAACTGCACCTCACGGTCGAACCGGGCGATCGTCGGCTCGACGAAATCCCGGTGCCGTGAGACGTGATCGCCGAGCATCCTGAAGGCATCCGGATGCTGCTCCGCGACGAGCTCGGCGATCTGCGCCTCGACGTGGTTCATCGGAGGGGAGTCGGCGATCTCGATCAGGTGGCTCTCGACCGCGCCCTGCCGGAAGCGGGCGAAGGTCTCGAGCACCTCGACGCCGAGGTCCGGCTCGCGGCCCTGCCCATCGACGACGACCGTGCCGGCATCGATCAGGACCGAGTACTCGATCTCGGCGAGCGCCTGGGCGGCGGCGCGCGTGCCCTCCGCGAACTCCGTGAACTGCTGGGACGCAACGTACTCGAGGAGGTGGGCGCGGAGCGCCAGAAGCGCGCGCGACCCGAGCCTCAGCGCCTCGAGCCGTGCGCAGAGCGAGCGAGCGGCATCGCAGTAGGTCCTCATCGCCTCCAGGAGCCAGGCCTGCCGCTCGAGCGGATGACGCAGCTGATCGACCAGCGCGATGCGCCGGCGCGCCGACTCCATTCCCTCGGCGAACCGGTCCACGGCCTCTCGAACGTCGTCGCGCTCGAGGTCGCGGCAGGTCTCATGGCGGTGACGAAGGTCCGCGACATCCCCGAGAGGGCTGCAGAAGAACGGCTCGAGCTCGTACCGCTCGCGGCCCTTCGTCATGGCCCCGAGAACCTGGTCCAGGTTGAGGTCGCCGAAGAAGGCGGGCATCTGCGACCGCTCAGGCGTCGGCGAACCGCTCGCGAAGAGGACGCTGCTGAACACCGGGGGCGGGGGTTCCCCCGTGTCCGGGTCCGCGCGGACATTGGGAGCGAACCCCGGATCCGCTCCGCCGCGGCGACGCCCGTCGCGCATAGGGCGATCAGAACTCATCCAGCCCACTTCCACCGGTTGCCCATCGGTAGAAGCCATCAGCCATTCGCGGCGGTTCTCGGCGGGCCTCATCGCCTGAGAGCAGCCTAGCGGGCGGAATCCTGTCCAGGAAAGGCGCCGCGTTCCCCCCGAGGGCTGTCGCCCCGCGGCGCCTTGACAGCCCCGCCCATGCGTCCCTACCGTCGAAGTGGTCCAGATGAAGCTCTGGCGGGAGCCGGAATCCCGGCTCCGAAGCGCCGTTTCCGCGGCTGATGGCTTCTACCTCGCCCGTGCGGAGGGACGGAGGGGCCACCACCCGTGACGCGTCATCGGAACGAGTTCGGCACCGGCGTCGATCAGCCCAACGGTGTCCTGGACCTCGCGCGCGAGGCGGTCGTGCTGACCCGACGGTGGATCGGCCATGACCTCTCGGCCAGTCTCCGAGATGCCATCGAGCGGGCCGGCGGCGATGTGGTTCAACTCGTCGTGGTCGGTCAGTTCAAGAGGGGCAAGACCACCCTCATCAACGCCCTCCTCGGCGTCGATCTGCTGCCGCGCGCGGTCACCCCGCTGACGTCCGTGATCACGCTGCTGCGCCACGGGCCGGCTCCGCGGGCGGCGGTCATCTTCCACGACGGCCGTCGGCTCGAGATCCGGCTCGACGAGGTCGCCGACTACGTGACCGAGCGGGGCAACCCCAGAAACGCCCGCGGAGTGCGAATCGCGGAGCTCGAGGCGCCTGCGGATCTCCTCGCCGACGGCATCACCCTGGTCGATACCCCCGGTACCGGCTCGATCTACCGGCACGGCACGGAGGTGGCGCGCGGCTTCCTGCCCCATGCGGACGCCGCCCTCTTCGTCGTCTCCGCCGATCCGCCCCTCTCCGCCGACGAGCGGCGTGATCTGAAGGACGTCCGCGCGAGCATCCCCGTCGTGCTCTGCGTGCTCAACAAGGTCGACCAACTGGAGCTCGCCGATGTGGCCCTGGTGGAGTCGTTCACGCGCGAGGAGCTGGCGGCCGCCGGCCATCCAGAGGTGCCGGTGGTCTGCACGTCCGCCCGGCTGGCGCTCGAGGCCCGTATCGCCGGCGACCCTTCCGGGCTCGTCGCGAGCGGCCTTGCCGAGCTGGAGGCCCTGATCCGTTCCGAGGTCGTCGCGCGGCGGCAGTCGATCTCGCTGGAGGGCGTGCGTCGCCGGGCCCTGGCCGCCCTGGACGCGGCCGAGACGGGGGTCACCCTCGAGTTGCGCGGCGTCGAGCTGGGCGGACGGGAGGCCCGGGCCCGGCTGGGGCGCTTCCAGGAAGTGGCCGCCGAGATCCGGCGCGCGATGGCCGACGACGCCCTGGTCGCCCGGGCACGCGCCGAGCGCGTCCTGCGCGACGAGCTACCGTCCCGACTCGCCGAGCTCGTCGCGCGAAGCGCACGCGAGATCGACGGGGCGCTCACCGAGCGCGAGTCGCTGGGCGAGGCAGACGTCGCGGCGTTCCTGGGAGAGCAGGTGACGGCCGCCGTCGGGGTGTGGCTCACCGAGGTGAGAGACCTCCTCGCCGCGGGCGTGGAGCCGGCCATCGAGGAGGCCGCCGAGCGCGCCAACGCCCTGCGCGAGCGCGCGATGCGCGAGGCCGCGGCGCTCTTCGACCTCGCTCCCCCGCCGGCGCGGGCGGCGGCCGGGGAGGTCGCTCCGGACGCCGGCGGCCTGCTGCGGCTGGACTACCAGGCGACCGGTGCGCTGGAGCTCGCCACCGCGGCGGCGCGGCGCCTGGTGCCGGGTCGACTGGGCCGGCGGGCCGCCCTTCGGGCAGCTCGGGCCCGCGGCGCCGAGATGGTTGACCGGCACGCGGGTCGTCTGCGCGCCGCGGCGGCCGGAGCCGTTGACGACTGCCTGCGCGCGACCGCTCGGACTCAGGGCCGGGCGCTCGATGAGACGCTGCGCCTGGTGGAGCGGGCGGTCGAGCGCGCCGAGGCGGGGGACGAGACCGCTGAGGAAGCTCGAGAGGCATGGCTGCAGCACCTGGATCATGTGGTGGCCGACGTCAGAGCGCTGAAGCGCGGGCTGGAGCCGCGTTCGGTCCGCTCAGGCGCCGGCCGGCGGATGCGCGATCCGGTGCCCGACGCCGAAACGGCGGCCCCCGATGGGTGAGTTCGGAGCGATCGGCGACCTCGCGGGCGCCGAGGCCCTCGACGCGATGGTCCAGCCGGGCTGCCCCCTGTGCTCGGTGATGGCGGCCCACGAGCGCCGCTATATCGAGGCGTTCTGGCCCGCGGCGCGCACCGATCCCCATCTGCGCGAGCGGTTCTGGGCCGCCGGAGGCTTCTGCGGTCGGCACGCATGGCTCTTTCAGCACCACCTGGCGGCGTGGGAGGGCGGTCCGGCGGCGGCCGACCTCTACGGACGGCTGGCCGAGCGCGACCTCTCCGCGATCGAGGAGCGGCTGAGCCGGCTCCACAGACCGCGACGCCGAGCGCGGACGCTGCCGTGGCCGGCGCGCCAGGACCGATGCCTCGCCTGCAGCGACGGCGATCGTGCTCTGGTCCGCAAGGCGGCCTTCCTCGTTCTCGCCCTCGACACCGAGGAGGCACGCCGGCGGTACACGATCTCCGACGGCCCCTGCCTTCCGCACCTCGGGGCGCTCGTCGAGCAGGCCGTGGCCGAGGACGCCGACACGGCCCGCTTCCTGCTCGAGGATTGGCGTCGCCGGCTCCACCGCCTGAGCCATGGGCTGTCCGAATACCGTCGAAAGCGCGACGTCCGGTACGCCGACGAACCACGGGGCGCGGAGCAGCGCTCGTGGACGGAGGCGATCCGGCGCTTCGCCGGGGAGCCGCCGACCCGGTGAGAGGCTGCTGGAGACGGCGCACCGCCTCCGGGCCGCCGGCTTGGTCGCGGCTCGGCGGCCGGCGATGCTCGGACCGGTCGGCGGCAACCCCGCGATGGCCGACCGGGTCACCGCGCCGGCCACCGTTGTGGTTGGCTCGCATCGCCACCCGGCATCGCGTCGGAGGCATCGATCCCTGGAGGCGATCGTGACCGAGATTACGGCTGTTGACGCTCGCGAGATCCTCGACTCGCGCGGCAACCCGACGCTCGAGGTGGATGTGGCCCTGTCGTCGGGAGCACGCGCCGTCGCGGCCGTGCCCTCGGGGGCGTCGACCGGCACGCGCGAGGCCGTCGAGCGGCGCGACGGCGACGCCGCCCGCTACGGCGGCAAGGGCGTCCTCGGCGCGGTCGCCACCGTGCAGGGCGAGCTCGCCTCGCTCCTCGCCGGGCGGCCGGTTGACGACCAGCAGGCCATCGACGCCGCGATGATCGGGGCCGACGGGACCGACAACAAGAGCCGCCTCGGGGCCAACGCGATTCTCGGCTGCTCGCTCGCGATCGCCCGCGCCGCCGCGGCGGAGGACGGGGTCCCCCTCTACCGGCGGCTGGGAGGCGAGGGGGCCACCCTCCTCCCCATCCCCTTCTTCAACATCCTCAACGGCGGCGCGCACGCCGACAACTCGGTGGACATGCAGGAGTTCATGGTCGCACCGGTCGGGGCGCCGAGCTTCGCCGAGGGGCTGCGCTGGGGGGCGGAGGTCTACCACGCGCTCAAAGGCGAGCTGCGCTCGCGCGGGCTCTCGACCGGGATCGGCGACGAGGGCGGCTTCGCGCCCGACCTCTCCCACAACCGCGACGCGATCGAGCTGGTGATCGCCGGCATCGAACGGGCGGGCTTTCGGCCGGGCACGGACGTGGCCATCGGCCTCGACCCCGCCGCCTCCGAGTTCCGCCGCGAGGGTGCCTACGTGCTCGCCGGCGAGGGCCGCACCCTCTCCAGCGACGAGCTCGTCGAGTACTGGGCCGAGCTCGCCGACGCGTATCCGCTCGTGATGTTGGAGGACGGGCTGGCGGAGGACGACTGGCCGGGTTGGCAGGCGCTCACCCGCCGGCTCGGGGATCGACTCGAGCTCGTCGGTGACGACATCTTCGTCACCAACCCGGCGATCGTCGCGGAGGGCGTGCGCCAGGGCGTCGCCAACTCGGTCCTCATCAAGCTCAATCAGATCGGCACGGTGACCGAGACGCTCGCCGCGATCGAGCTCGCCCGATCCTCGGGCTACCGCTCATTCGTCTCGCACCGCTCCGGTGAGACCTGGGACGACTTCATCGCCGACCTCGCGGTCGCCACCGGCGCGGGACGGATCAAGAGCGGCGCCCCCGTCCGCGGAGAGCGAGTCGCCAAGTACAACCGGCTGCTGGCGATCGAGCGAGACCTCGGAAGCCAGGGTCGCTACGCGGGCGGGCCGCCCAGCAGTCGATGAAACCGCTGCTCGGAGTCGGACGACCGCTCAGCGCAGTGACGGCGACGATGGGAGTCGAACCCATGAATGGCCGATGGATGAGAGGTGGACCCGAGGGCGACCTCGGGGAGGACGGCGCCCCTTGACAGGCGCCCGCCGACGTATCCCCATAAGGGGCGCCGACGCGCGGGCCCGGCGCGTGGCGACGAACCCCGGAGGCACGGCATGCGCGTTCCCCTGACCCTCATCGACTTTCTGGATCGCGGGGAGCTGCACGGCCCGAGGGTCGCCGTGGTGGACGAGCCCGAGGGTCCCGCCTCGCTCGGCGAGGTCTCCCACGCCGAGGTGGCGCGCCGGGCGCGCGGCATGGCGTGCGCCCTCGATCGCATGGGCGTCGCCCACGGAGCCCGGGTGGCGATCGTCAGCCCCAACTCGGCGCGCTTCGTGGTCGCCCTCTATGGCGTGAGCGCCTTCGGTCGGGTGCTGGTGCCGGTCAACTTCCGCCTCAACGCCGAGGAGGTCGGCTACATCGTGCGCCACTCGGGCGCCGAGGTGCTGCTCGTGGATCCCGAGCACGACGAGGCGCTCACCGGCGTCGACGCCCCCCATCGCTTCAGGCTCGACGGCGTCGAGGACGCCGACCTCTTCTCGCCCACCGACGACGAACCGGCGCGATGGGATCCCGACGAGGACGCCACCGCCTCGATCAACTACACCTCCGGCACCACCGCGCGGCCCAAGGGGGTGCAGCTCACCCACCGGACGCTCTGGCTGCACGCGGTCAGCATCGGGTGGCACCTGGGGGTGGGGCAGGGGGACGTCTACCTCCAGGGCCAGCCCCTCTTCCACTGCAACGGCTGGGGGCTTCCATACGGGCTCACCGCGATGGGCGCGCGCCAGGTGATGCTCCGGAGGATCGACGGCGCCGAGATCCTCAGGCGCGTCGAGCGCCACGGGGCGACCTTCACCGTCGGGGCACCCGCGGTGCTCGACGCCGTCCTCGCCGCCAACGCGGCCCGGGACGAAGACGGACCGGCCCCCGGCCGGGGCACGATGCGCATGTTCCTGGGCGGCGCCCCGCCGTCCACGACCACGATCGGACGCACCGAGAGGGAGCTGGGCTGGGAGCTGATGCACGGCTACGGCCTCACCGAGAGCGCGCCGTTGCTCACGGTCAACTGCCCGATGCCCGACGAGGCCGGCCGTCCGGCCGAGGAGCGCGCCCGACGCCTGGCCCGCCAGGGCATGTCGGCGCTCGGCGTGCGCGTGCGGGTGGACCGTCACGGGGAGGTGCTCGGACGCTCGAACCACGTGATGGCCGGCTACTGGGCCGACCCCGATGCCACCGAGGCGGCGATCGAGGACGGCTGGCTCCACACCGGCGACGGCGGGTTGATCGACGACGAGAACCTGCTCACGATCACCGACCGCAAGAAGGACGTCATCCTCTCCGGAGGCGAGAACGTCTCGTCGATCGAGGTGGAGGACTGCCTCTACGCGCATCCGGATGTACGCGAGGTGGCGGTGATCGGGGTCCCCTCGCAGCGCTGGGGCGAGACCGTGAAGGCGCTGGTCGTGCTGCGCGCGGGAGCCGACGTTGACGAGGCCGGCCTGATCGCCTTCGCGCGCGAGCGGATCGCCCACTTCAAGTGCCCGACCTCCGTGGAGCTGCGCGAGGCGCTGCCCCGCACCGCCACGGGGAAGATCCAGAAATTCCGCCTGCGGGCGCCCTACTGGGAGGGGGTCGCGCGGCCGGGCTGAAACGCTCGCCACGACATCGCGGGGACGACCCCCTCGCGGGCCGGGAGCCGGGCGCCTGCTCGTGACCTCGGGGACGGCGGGCGCCTTTGGTGGCGGTCATGGGGCGCGCACGGCCCGAGCGCGGGCGGCGACGGCAACGACCATCGGCTGCGCGCATCCCCGTCCGCCCCGGGCGTGAGCTGCGGGGAGGTCACGGCGAGGAACTTTTGAGTCGTGGGCCGGGGCCCATCACTTCGACGTGGACCACCACGGGATCGCGCGTGAGTAGATCGGGGCTGCCGACCGGAACCGGCGCCTACGGAGCCGGTCGCCGCTTCTGTTGGCGACGACCGCCCGGCTCACCGAGACTCGGACGCCCCGGTGAGCCCAGGTGCTCGATCACGCCACCCCGGGCGCCCAGGGGACGGGGCGGTTTGGGATCCCCGGCTCGCCGACGGGCGCGCACGACGCGTTGAACCACAGGTAGATGTTCTTGGTGATGTTCCTGATCGGGGCCGGTCGGTGCCAGATCAGCTTGACGTGCACCTTCCAGTCGAGGTTCGCGCTGACGTTGTCGCTGAGCGCCCTCATGGTGTACGAGTGGCGCTTGTTCTGGATCAGGTAGGGCGTCTTTGCCGACCGCCAGGAGCGGGAGTAGTTCAGGCCGGAGGTGGTCGGCTCGAGGCGCACCTTGGCCTCCATGTGGTCGGCCCAGTCGCCGATCCCGGAGTAATTGACGACCGTCATCCTGACCGCGATCTTCGCGCGGGCGGTGTTGGCCGGTCCGGCCACGCAGGCCACGCCGACCCGCGAGTTGTTGTGGATCAGCCGGGGGGGCTTCTTGGCGAGCGCCTGCTGGGGGGCGAGGCCCCCGCCCACCACGGCGCAGGCCGCGAGGGCCAGTGCCACCGCGCCGGCGCCCCACCACAGCCGGTGGCGGCCCGGCCCGGCCGGTCCCCGATCGCGCCCGTGCACCTGCTCTTTGACGCCCACGATGCCCTCCCCATCGCTGATGTCCGGCGCGGTCCCGCATCGGGTGACCGCTGCCGTCTGCATGTCGCCGGTCGGATGATGCGGGCGTGATGGGCGTCGACGCACCCGACGTTCTGGGGGTTTGCCGCCCGTCATTCGCTGGGCGCCGCCTTCGGCGCCGATGTCGCGGTCAATCGTCGATCACGAATGGGACGGTGAGGGGCACCCATGCACGAGAGCCCGCCCCCCGAAGGCGATGGGGAACCCACCACCGAGGTGCGCGCGAGGGTTCGCGCCAGTTCACCTGGCTCTCCCTACCGAGGAGGGCTCGCACGGTCTCCCGAGCGCGGACAACGACCCCGCGACAGTGGCGACCGCGCCCTCGGAATCTCGCTCGGGCCCGCGGCAGCCGCCTGCGCTTGCCTCTCCACGAGGGCTGCCACAGCCACCGTGCGGCTGACAGGCCGCGCGGAGCCCAACGCCGTGGCGTGGGACGTGCGCGAACGGCGGCGGCGCTGAGCCGGGGCGGCGGCGCCCTCAGGCGCTGGGCTTGCCGATCGCCGCCCCCTTGCGGGCGTTGAAGCCCTCGAGCATCTGCTCCACGCTGCTCTCCTTCGAGGCCTCCAGGAGCCCCGCGTACTGCTCGTTCAGCGTGGCGCGCTGCTCGCGGTAGACGATGCCGAGCTTGAACCCGCCCTGCAGGGCGAGGTTGAACGCCGCGGACTTGTCCGAGGCGTCGTGATCGGGCGACACGTCCGTGACCAGTTCTTTCCACTCGTCCTGGTGGTTGTTGAACACGACGCACGGGGACATGGCGTCGATGTAGGAGAACCCGCGGTGCTCCATCGCCTCCACGATCAGCTCGGTGAGCACCTTGGTGCTGAAGGAGGCGCCGCGGGCCACGAACGTGGCTCCGGAGGCGATGGCGAAGGCCAGCGTGTTGAGCGGCGTCTCGAGGTTGCCCCAGGGGGTGGAGGGGGCCTTCTGATCGGTGAGCGAAGTCGGCGACGCCTGGCCCTTGGTGAGGCCGTAGATCTCGTTGTCCATCACGAGGTAGGTGATGTCCACGTTGCGCCGCGCGGCGTGCGGGAAGTGCCCGGCGCCGATGGCGAAGCCGTCGCCGTCGCCACCGACCGCGATGACGTTCAGGTCCGGGTTCGCGAGCTTCACGCCCATCGCCACCGGCAGGGGACGCCCGTGAAGGCTGTGGAAGCCGTAGGTTGACACGAAGCCCGGCAGCCGGCTCGAGCAGCCGATCCCCGAGACGACCACGGTCTTCGCCGGGTCGAGGTCGAGTTGCGCGAACGCCCGGTAGAGCGAGGCGAGGACACCGAAGTCACCGCAGCCGGGACACCAGATGGGCTTCAGGTCCGACTTGTAGTCCGTGGGCTTGCGCTGGGGGGTGGTGCTCACGTGGTGACCCTTTCCATGATGACGTCGAACACGTCGGCGGCGGCGAACGGCAGGCCGTCGCACTTGGCGTGGCTCTCGACCGTGAGGTCGCACTCGCCGCGCACGAGGCGCGCGAGCTGCCCGGTGAAGTTGACCTCGACCACGACGACCCGCCGGGCATTCGCGGCGAAGCGCTCGACCTGGTCGGCGGGGAACGGCCCGAGCACCCTGGGGTAGAAGGCCCCGACCGAGAGGCCCTCGGCACGGGCGAGGTCGACCGCCTCGCGCACCGCGCCATACGTCGAGCCGAACCCGATGAGGGCGATCTCCGGCTGTGGGTCTCCGTAGAGCTCGTGGCGGGCAGCGCCGTTCTTCAGCGGATCGAGCTTCGCCCACCGCTTGGTCTGCATCGCCACGTGGTTCTCGGGCGTGTAGCACGGGTGCCCGTACTCGTCGTGCTCGATCCCCGTCGCGACGTAGCGCCCGTTCTCCTCGCCGGGGATCCCCATCGGCGACACCGAGTCCTCGGTGAGCGCGTATCGCCTGTACTCGCCCTCCACCTCGGCGGCCGTCGTGCGCTCCCAGAGCTCCACGTCGCTGATGTCCGGTTTGTTGATGACCTCCATCCGGGTCGCCAGGCCCTGGTCGGTGAGCAGGATCACCGGCACCTGGTAGCGCTCGGAGTAGTTGAAGGCGTCGATCGTGGCCCAGAAGCAGTCCTCCACGGTGATCGGGGCGATGACCACCCGCGGCGCCTCGCCGTGGCCGGCGTAGAGCGCGTGCTGGAGGTCGGACTGCTCGGTCTTGGTCGGCAGGCCGGTCGACGGGCCGCCGCGCTGGGCGTCGACGATGACGCAGGGGATCTCGGCGGTCCCGGCGTACCCGAGCACCTCGGTCATGAGGGAGAGCCCCGGGCCGGAGGTGGCGCTCATCGCCTTCGCCCCGGTGTACGACGCGCCGAGGACCGCGCAGATGGAGGCGATCTCGTCCTCGCACTGGATGGTGATACCGCCGACCTGGGGCAGCTTCGCGGAGAGCCACTCGAGGATGTCCGACGCCGGAGTGATGGGGTACCCGGCGAAGAAATCGAGGCCGGCGGCGATCGCGCCGACGGCGATGGCCTGGTTGCCCGACAGGAGGATGCGGTCCTCCTCGACCTCGACGGCCCTGGTGATCTCGAGCGATCCCTGGAGGTCGCCGCTCTCTTCCCCGCCGGCCCGCAGGGCGGCGATGTTGGCGTCGGCCACGCCCTGTTTGTGGGCGTAGCGCCGCAGCACGAGCTCCTCGATGGGCGTCGTGTCGAAGGAGATGACGCCCGCGACGGCGCCCACGGCGACCATGTTCTTGGCTCGCAGCGACCCGCCGATCTCCTTCGCGAGCTTCTCCATGCGCACCGGCCGCGCGCGCGGCGCGAAGTCCTCCGGGATCTCGACCGCGGTCTCGTCGTAGAGGATGACGCCGTCCGGCCCGAGGGAGTCCCAGTGCAGCTCCCAGGCCTCCTGGTTGAAGCAGACCAGCAGGTCCACGTACTTGCCGTGGCTGAAGATCCGCTCCTCGCCCATGCGCACCTGGTACATGCACGGGCCGCCCTTGATCTCGGCCGGGTAGGTGCGGAACGTCTGGGTCCAGTACCCGCCCCGCGCCGCGGCCTGCGTGAGGATGTCCCCTGATGAGATGACTCCCTCACCGGATTCGCCGGCGAGCCTGATCACGACGTTCTTGCGGGGCAATTCTCGCCTCCTGGTCGCGCGCCCGGCGCACGCCGAAGGCCCGCTCGGTCCGCCCTTTGACGTTCCACCGCTGACGGCCGCATGCGAGGCGATGTGGCCCCGTGGGCGGACGCCGCAGGATCGTATCCTCGGCCCAACCGACTAGCAAGAATCCTCACGATCATCGCCCCCGCCGGACTGACGGAACTGCGCGGCAAGGAGCGCCACTGAAGGTGGGGTTTGGCGGGACCTGGCGGGAAGCGCCGAGCCTTCCAGCTCGCGGAGATCCCCCTCTGCGTGCGGGTAACGCGCTGTTCATCGAAGAGGCGACGATGGGAGTCGAACCCATGAATAGCGGTTGTGCAGACCGCCGGACCGCCGTGTTCATGCAGGTTCTCGTCGATGGAAGCCGTTCCCGCATCGTGCCCGCGAGACCGGCGGCGCGTCGCGTACCTCCACGCAAGGCCGAGGCCCAGGGCCGTCACGAAGCCGGTCCCAGCGATTCAGTGCGCAGTCGTGAAAACCGTTGCCGGGCAACCCCCGGCCGAGGGTTTCGAATCCCTCCCCTCCGTTCGCCGACGGCGAGGAGTCAGTCCACCGGCCTGCGCGCCACGGCGAAAAGCTTGCAGTAGTCGTAGACGAACCCATCCGGGCCGGATTCGGCATGCAGGGCGGCCTCGACGCGCTGGTCGAGCTCGCTGAACCCCTCGGGGGTGTTGCCGAGCAGGTGCCCGGCCACCGCCCGGGTGCGGGCCATGAACGCATCGGGAGGAGTGCTGCGGCGGCGGCGTTCCATCCAGACGTCGATCGGCTCGAGACCGGCGGCGCGGAGATCCGCCGCGATCTCGTCAACGTCGCGCTGGTTCTCGGCGAACCAGCCGGTCCACGCCAAGGGCGCGCCGATCCGCTCGAGCAGCTCGCGCCACGCGTCCTCGCCGCCGCGCCCGGCGGTGAGAATGCCCATGACGCCTCCTGGCCGGAGAGCGCGCGCCATGCGGGCCACCGCCCCGGGCTTGTCGGGGAACCAGTGCAGCGCCATGGCGGAGATCACCGCATCGAAGGCGCCATCCGCCACGCTCATCTCCATCACGTCCTCGGCGCGGAGCTCGATCCGCACGCCGGAGAACGTGTCGAGCTTGGAGGTGAAGACCTCCAGCATGCCGTCGGCGGGGTCCACCCCGACGAGCATCTCGACCTCGAAGCGCCGGAGCATCGCGGCCGACGAGAAGCCCGTGCCGCACCCCACGTCGAGCACCCGCGCGTAGTCGCCGTCGGGAAGCGACATCACCAGCCGCTCGGAGCCGGCGATGTTGTGCCGTACAGCGGCGTCGTAGGACTCCGCGCCCTTGCTGAAGCCCTCTGGCGCGCCTTCGCCGGCCGTCGTCGTGGTCATCGCGTGGTCGCTCCTGGGTTGGCGGTGAACGTCCGCATCACCATCGCAGAGCGGTCCGTGCTCGTGGCGATTCGGCTATCGAGGCTAGGTGACCCGGATCACCCGGAGCTCGTTGGTGCTGCCCGACTGCCCGTCGACGCCGGCCAGGACGACCACGAGGTCGCCGGCGCGCACGTGCCCGCCGCTCCGGGCGATCTGGACCGCCTCGCCGACCTCCTCCTCGCCGGTGCCCGCGGAGATGGTGAGCGGCGTCGCGCCCCAGCTGATCGACAGCTGCCGCCGGACGCGCTCGTCGGGCGTGAGTCCCAGGATGGGCGTGCGCGGCCGATAGCGCGCGATCGCGCGGACCGTGAAACCGGTGCGGGTCAGGCAGAGGATCGCCTTCGCGTCGAGCTCCTGCGCCACTCGCCACGCGGCGTCGGTCATGGTGTCCGTGACGCGTCGGTTGTGGCCGTGGCCGGTGTCGGGGTCGATCACGCTGAGGCGGCTGACCATGCGGGTCCAGTTCTCGACGTCGAAGTTCGCGTCGGCGCGCGCGCACAGGCGCGCCATCGTGGCGATCACGTTCACCGGGTCGGCGCCGGTCGCCGTTTCGCCGGAGAGCATCACCGCCGACGAGCCGTCGAACACGGCGTTGGCCACGTCCGAGGCCTCCGCCCGCGTCGGCGTCGCGGCATGCACCATCGACTCCAGCATCTGGGTCGCCGTGATCGCGGGGCGGCCGTGGGCGATGCACTCGCGGATGATGTGCTTCTGGAGGTGCGGGAGATCCTCGATCGGGCACTCGATGCCGAGGTCGCCGCGCGCGATCATCACCGCCCCGGTCGCCTGGAGGATTCCGGCGAGGTCCTCCACGGCGCTCCGCGTCTCGATCTTCGCCACCACGAGCGGCCCGCGGGGATGCGGCTCCGTTCCGAGCCGGCGGATGTCGTGGGCGGAGCGGACGAACGAGAGCGCGACCATGTCGACGCCCGCGCCGACGAAAGCGTCGAGCATCCTGAGGTCCTCGGGCGTGGGCGTGCTCGCCACCAGGCGCTCGGAGGGGATGTGCACCCCCGGCTTGCCCGTGAGGTGGCCACCGTGCAGCACGACCGCCTCGAGGCCGCGGGTCGATGTGCCGACGACCTCGACGTCGATCGCGCCGTCGCCGAAGCTGATGCGGTCGCCGACCTCGATACCGTCGAGCAGGCCGTCGTACTCGACCCCGATCACCTCGCTGGTGGAGTGGTCCCGGTCCGGCACCAGCAGCACGGGGTGGCCGTTGGGCATCTCCACGCCCTCGCGCCCGAAGCTGGCGGCGCGCACCTTGGGGCCCGGCAGGTCCACGAGCGTGCCCACCGGGCGCCCCATCTCCTTCGCGAGCGCCCGGACGCGCCGGTGGAGCTCCAGCGCCTCCTCGAGGGTGCCGTGGGAGAGGTTGAGCCGCACGGCGTCCATGCCGGCGTCGATCATCCCCCGCAGCGTCGCCTCGTCGTCCGAGGCGGGGCCGATGGTTGCGAGGATCTTGGTGCGTCGCCCGTCGGTCACAGCGGGCGATTGTAGGCGGTCCGGGGCCGCGGCTCGCCTCAACGGGCCTGCGGCGAGGCCTGCCAGCCTCTGCACTCGTCCAGGGCGACGGCGAGGACGGGCCCCTCCGGCCGCAGTGACCGGTACTGCGCGTACTTGGCGACGAGCAGGTCGGTCGCACGGGCCTCCTCTGGTCCGCCGACCTCGACGACGCGTGCCGGCCCACGGATGCGCGCCCACCAGAGGCGCGCCCAGTCCTCCTCGTAGTGGTCCACGAGGACCGTGGCGACGGGGCGCGCGCGCACGTTGCGCAGACGCCTCAGATCGCGTGAGCGCTTGGGCTTGCCGTCCACCGCGCTGTAGATCGTGACGTCATCGAGCACGAAGCAGATCGGCACCAGGTGGGCGCTCCCATCGTCCTCGATCGTCGCGAGACGCGCGACCCGGGCGGCGGCCACCCGGCGGCGCAGATCGGCGTCGTCCATCTACCAAGTGTGACGCGATCCGAGGGACGTGGGGGCTTCTCGGTCATATGATTGAGCCCTCAAACCCGAATCGAGGTTCTCTTGCGCCTTGGATATTTCCTACCCCAGATGGGCCCGGCCGCCGGGCCGGACGCGCTGACCGCCGTCGCCACGCGCGCGGAGGAGATCGGCTACGACTCGCTGTGGGTCACCGAGCGGACGCTCTTTCCCCTGGAGCCCTCGGTGCCCTATGTGGCCACACCCGACGGCTCGCTGCCCGATGTGTACCGGACGGTGCTCGATCCGCTGACCGCCCTGACCTACGTGGCCGCCCAGACGAGCCGCATCACGGTGGGCACCAGCGTGCTGAACCTGCCCTGGTACAACCCGCTGCTGCTCGCCCGCTCGCTCACCGGAATCGACGTCGTGTCGAAGGGGCGCCTCAAGGTGGGCTTCGGGATGGGCTGGTCGCCCGACGAGTACGGGGCCGCGGGAGCGGACTGGCACCGGCGCGGCAAGATCGCCGACGAGAACCTCGAGGCGCTCCTCGCCATCTGGACCACCGACCCGGTGGCGTACGAGAGCCCGGACTTCATGATCCCGCCCTCGGTGATCGGGCCGAAGCCGGTGCAGTCACCCCACCCGCCGATCTACATGGCGGCCTACACCGAGGCGGCGATGGCCCGCGTGGCGCGGTTCGCCGACGGCTGGATGCCCGTGGGCGTTCCGATCGGGGGCATGACGGCGATGCTCGAGGGCATCCGCCAGATGGCCGAAGGCCACGGGCGCGACCCGGACGCCCTCGAGCTGATCGTGCGCGCGAACCTCTGGGTCACCGACGAGCCCCTCGGCGAGGATCGTTTCATCTTCACCGGCTCGATGGACCAGATCCGCGCCGACGTGGCCGCCTCGCGCGCCGCCGGCGCCGCCGAGCTGACCTTCGATGTCACCTTCGACCCCGCCGCCACCACGGCCGAGGACTTCGTCGCCGGCCTCGACACCTGGTGGGAGGTCGGCCAGGCGGCGTAGCCCGCGCCCCCAGGGGCCGGTCCGGCAGAACGTCGGCCGGCCCTTGGGGGCCCAGCGGTCAGTCCGGGAACGCGATGTGCACGTCGCGCGGGGCCGGCGCCCCGGTGCCGGTCTCGACGAGCAACTTGGGGCTCGTCAGGAAGGTCGCCCACTTGGTGCTGCCGTGGTGCATGAACTCGACCTGCTCTCTCCGGCCCCGGTGCGCGAAGGGATCGAGCCGCGGAGCGGGGCTTTCACTCTGTGATCCACGGTGCGGGCGTGCTCCCGCACCGCCCTCAGATGCACCCGCACCGTGGCGCGGCATGGCGACGACGAAGTCAGGAACACCGAGACCATGCGCGTTCTCAGAGAGGCGACGATGGGAGTCGAACCCATGAATAACGGTTCTGCAGACGGCGGCCTGGATCGCTGAGATGGCGCTTGCCTATGGCGATCCTCGCCGCTGGTCGCCGGGTGCGCGCCAGGATTCGCGCCAGTCACCGAGGATGGGCCTCAGCCCTGGGAGCGGATCGCATCGATCCGGCGAGACCCCTGCCGAGCTGGCGCGTGGCTCGGCCGTGGGCCAGCGCGCGGCGGGCCTCCCACGAGGCCGAGGAAAAGGGCCCGGCCCGCCGACGGGGCCGCCCGTCCTCGTCGGCGGGCCGGGGAGTGCCACCATGGGGTTTCGCCCCAGCGCCGAGCCATCGAATCGCGTGTTCCAGATCGGCCCACATCTCTCTGAGCAGCGCCGCCGCCTCGGCCTGACGCTGGACGAGTGCGAGTCGGCGACCAAGATCCGCGCCAAGTACCTGGCGGCGCTCGAGGAGGACCGGCTCGACGACCTCCCCGCCCCGGCCTACGTCCCCATCTTCCTGCGCGGCTACGCGACCTTCCTCGGCCTGGACGCCCGGGCGCTCATGGCCGAGTTCGACGAGCGCCACCCCGGCGGCGGCGGGCTGCGGGACCAGCACCAGCTGGTGCCGCTCGAGCCCCCCGAGCCGGGTCGCATTCCGGAGCTGCGCCGACGGCTCGTGAGGCCGCGCCGGCGGTCGCGGCGTCGGGAGGCCGGGTGGGCGGCCGTCGGCCTCGCCATCACCATCGCGATGCTCGTCTGGCTGAACGGGCGCGGCGGGTCGCCGCCGCCGGCCCCGGGGCCCGCTTCCGTCCCACCGCCCGCCGCCCGGGCAGCCGCGCCGCCCACCACCCGCCCGCGCAGGCACGCCCCCGCGCCGGCGGCTCGGCTGACCCTGACCGGCGCGGGCACCGGCGGGTCGTACGTCCGGGTGCAGCGCGGCGACGCGACCGGGGCCGTGGTCTTCGAGGGCACCCTCGCCCCGGGGGTGAGCGTGGGCATCGTGGTCTCCCAGGGGCTCTGGATGCGCGTGGGCCGCCCGCCCGATCTGCGCGTCGTGCTCGGGGGACGCTCGATCCCGCTGTCGGGCGACACGGGCAACTTCACCGTCACCCGGACCGGCGTCACCAAGGCGGGCTGAGGCGGCCATCGGGATGCCCCCCAACGGATTCGAACCCGTGCCGCTGCCGTGAAAGGGCCCCATAAAGTGTGTGTTAGCTGGCATTTCATCGGGATAGGCCCCGCCTAGCCCCCAGGCTCCTCCCAGCTCCCTGCGGACGCGCTCACGGCATCTTCGAAACGCCCCGGCCCGCACCATCCTCGAAGGCCCCCTAGCGATGAGAGGTCGCGAAGACGTAGACCGTCGAGGGCCTGTGAGAGCCTATGAGGACGCGCGCCTGCGCTGCTGGACGACGAGGGTCGCCACCGACCCGACGACGGCCGAGCCAATGATCACCCAGATAAGCCGGACATCACCCGACCCAATCAAGTAGTCCATCTCGACGTGCTGGCTGTTGGCGGCCGCGAGGGCGACCACGAGGATCACGAGCACCGCGCCGACGGCCAGTCTGATGAGCAGCGCGCGATCGGTTGTCGAAGCCGACGAATGGTCCGGTGGATCGGCGCTCATCGCCGTGCCTGGGCTAGCTGACCGGTGTGAACGCGTATTGTGAGTCCCCTGGTTGACGTGGAGTGGACAGCTGCTCCAGGCCCAAGACGACGGGGAGCCCGGCCATGGCGCGCAGGTCCGTGATCAGATCATCTAGACGCCCCAGCGCTTGGTCCGAACGGCGACCCGGTCCCTCACATGCCGTGGCCTGTCTCATCCGCCCGGGGACGAACCCTCGTCTCCACTTGCTCGAGGGGTTTCGTGCGCCGCGATCGACGGTGGAATCAGCGTCACTGGGCACGTCGCGTGGTAGGCGAGGTAGGCCGCAAAGCCTCCGAGCACCGTCCGCTCGAAGAGACCCCGGTGTCGGGCCGCAACCGCCAGGTCCACCCCTTCAGAGGAGGCCCAGCGCACCGCCTCCGCCGGCGGGTAGGCGCTGAAGCTGTCGATGCAGACGACCTGGGCGCGAGGCACCTGGGTGCCAAGCTCATCGAGCCACTCCGGCGTCGTCGGAGGGGAGGTGTCCTCGGGCGGATAGATGACGCCGAAGTAGACCCGAGGTGGAATCAGGTGGACGATGCTGAGCCGGGGGGCGCCGAGTTGATCCCGCAGCCGCTCGGCGTGGTGAAGCGCCGCCCGAGAGGCCGGACTCTCGTCGACGAAGCATCCGACATGCTCGTATCGTTCGCTCACCCCGACTCCTCCGCCGCGCGTGAGGACGAAGCATCCCTCGCCGACGGCCAGCCCCTCATCAGGGGATCCCGCACCGGCCGTTCGGGAATCTCCTGAGGTCCATCGAGCACACCGCCGCGCGTCACGACGGGCCGAGGAGATCGGCGTCCTCGGGGGTCCGTCGGGCGTGCCAGAAGCCGAGCGCGACCAGGATCGCGAGGATGAACGCGAGGCTGAACGAGGCGATCGCTGCCCAAAGGGCGATCGCGCCGAAGACCGAGAACCCGTAGGCCTCGAGCAGCAAGCCGCGCAGGGTCGTCCCGCGGAAGGACGTCTGCACCTCCGCCGCGAGCGTCTGGTTGTTCGGGTGGGCGCGCGATGCCGCGCTCACCTTGGAGTAGACGCCGCCATAGGGCATGGCGGCGAGGTGGCTGGCGATGAAGTGGTCGGCATAGGCGCGGGCCTGGGCACCGGTGAGGAGCGGCTGCCCGGCGTACTTCTCGAGGTAGGGGAGCATCTGCGGAGTGATCTCGGTGCCGGCCTTCGCCTGGGCGAACTGCGCCTCCGAAGGAAAGACGATCTCCTGCTGGGCCAGCTGGTTGTGGACGTTCGAGTTGGCGAAGCTGTGGCCCCACAAGAGCAGCCCGCCGGCCACGATCAAGCCGATGACCACGACCAGTCCCACGGCGCTGGTGATCAGGTCGAAGATCTTGCGCTTCATGGCGCGGCCTCCTTGGTCGGTCGAACACGGCACCCCCCAGCCGCCGCGTGGGCCCACCCCAGACGGCGAGCGTGTGTGCGTCGCGGTAGCCCGATCTTGACCGCCCGCCGGCGCTTGCCGCCATCGGCGGACCGCTGGTTTCGCCGGTCCGGCCGGCGGCCACGATCGGCCCGGGTGTGCCTCATCTGACCAGTCGTCACCATTGCGGCCTGATGCGAGATCGCGGCGGCGCTCTCAATGTGTCGCACGCGCCGCGCAGACCGCCGGGCGGCCTGATTCGTACGGCCCGCGTTGGAGGGCGAGCCCCAATACCGGGAGCGCGTAGGTGATGGCGAGCATGGCTCCTCATCGAGCCAGCCAACGCTCGTAGAGCGCATAGCCATCCAGGCGCTCCTGGAGTGAGTTCCTAATCAGGTAGCGAGGTTCGGGCCTCCTTTCCCGCATGGGACCACAATCGACGTAGAGCCCACCGCATCCCGTGAGCCGGGGTCGAAGCGGAGTCAGGCCGCCGCTCACTTGCGGGAAGGGGTTTGCGGCCGCGCACGGACCGGCGCCGCGGGGGCCGTGTCCGGCCGGGTCGTCGCTCACGCTGCGGCGCGTGCCCCAGACCAGGACAATGGCGGTGGCGATGATCCACAGCCCCGAGACGGCGAAGCCGATGAAGCCGGCGGGGGTGTAAATGGCGATCCCCTACAAGCCGGATCCAGCCGAGCCAGCGCAGTGCCCCGCGACGGGGGATCATCGTGGCGGCGGCGCCGATGAGCATGATGCCGAGGCCGGTGAAGGTGAGGTAGTCGTAGGCGTCGATCGAGTTGATCGCCTGGGTCGCCACGGGCGAGATGTGATCGTGGACCCCCTCGCTGAGGGCGAGGTGGATCGACGCCGAGATGAGGAATCCGGCGGCCGCGACGGCGGTGCCGATCACGAAGACGATGTCTGCTCTGGCGCGGGCCGCACTTTGCGGCCGACCCTGCGCGGACCGCGTTTCAGCGCAACAGGCGGCCCGAGACTGAGCCGGCGGTCTTGATAGACCGCCCAGCACCCGGACTCGGAGGACCCATGCATTGTCGAGCGCTTGTAACCGCCACGCTCTCCACGGCGCTGGCCGCCGCAGTGGCCACCAGCCCGACGCTGATCGATCAGGCGCGCGCCGCGTACCCGCAGACGGCTCCGAGCGCGGGCCAGCTCTGCAAGACCTCGGACACCGGGGTCGTGACCACCGCCGCCAACGGCGGCACCGTGCGCTGCACTGCCGACGGCTCATACCATCGCTGGAAGGCCGTCTCATCCCCTCCGACGCCGAGCACGTCGCCATCGCCCTCCGACGCGGCCCGTGCACGTGCGGCCGCCGCAGCCGCGCAGGCGCGCCTCGCACGCAAGCTTCTGATCAACCAGCGCATCAGCCAGGCGACGATCCTGCGGGCGAACGCGATCGAGACAAAGCTCGACGCCGGGCTCGAAGGCGCCGACATCCGCGACGGGGCGCTCGCCTTCACCAAGTTCGCCTCGAGCGTCACGCTCGTCGGAGCGCAGGGTGTGGTCGATCCCGCGCCGAACCCGCGCCGAGCGCTGGATGTTCCTCCGCTGCCTGCCCCCTCGGGCAACGCTCTGACGCCATCGGCCACCCAGCTGCGCACCAACCAGCGCATCGCCCAGGCAGCGGTGCGACGGGCGAACGCCCTCGCCGTTCGCGTGAACGGCGAGCTGACCGGCGGTGACCTGCAGCTCTTCGCGCTCACCCCGGCAAAGCTCGCCCCGGGGATCCAGATCGTGGCCTTCCTTGATCAGCCCCGCCCGGCCCCGAGCCGGACGATCATCGCCCCGGCGAGCATTGGAGGCGGCACCGTCCAGCTGAGCGACAACCAGCTCCGTATCAACCAGCGCATCAGCCAGGCAGCCATCCGCCGCCTGAACGAGCTCCGCGATCAGATCGAGACCGGCCTCACGGGGGATGCCTTCGCCGACGGCACCTTCACGGGGTCCAACCTGCTGCGCTAGGCCCCGCCGCGCCAAGGGCGCTGCGCACGCGGGATTGGCCCAGTTGAGGAGCTGCGTGGCGTGGACCAGCACGGGTCGGTCCACGCCCCTCCCCGCGCCGCCAAGGCGTTCCCGGGCCTTGCTGCCACGACGCCTGGGCCACTCGAAGGGGGATGGGGCCGACTCCGATCCACCGTCTATCAAGCGCAAACGGCTCAGACGCTTGAGCGCCTCAGCCTCCAGCACCTGCCGGCGATCTGGACTCGGGAGGGACAAGGAGTCCTCTTGACCAAACCTGCGTCCGACGAGATCTCGCGGCCGAAGGAGACTTCGAGCAGTCTTGCGGCCGCTCGCCAATCATCCTGGGCAGCCAGCGAATGGACGCGACCAGCTCGAACAGCAACTCCGCCCGCGCGCGCGAGAGGTGGTGGCTTGAGTCGCTTTTCAAGCCGCCCCGCGCGATTGGCCTTTGATTCATTGATTCGCTGACACAAGGGCGACCGGTGCTGTCTACAACTCAAAGAGAGAGATACTGAGGCCGCTTCTTGGTGCTCCTCGGAGACCCAGCCGCGAGCGCGGGGCATCGCGTGGTGAGAGGATCGACGAGACAACACTCCCGGCGTCCCACGCCCCACGAGAAGGGACACTCCCATGTCGCTCGAGCGCCCGCAGGCCCCGGATCCGTACGACCTTCTTCCCACCGTGCCCTCGTTCGCCCTCGAAAGCGACGACGTGGCCGATGGGCAGACCCTCGCCTCCACCTTCGTCCACGACAGTGCAGGCGGCCAGAACCTGTCGCCTCACCTGCGCTGGTCCGGCGCGCCCCCGCAGACGCTCGGATACCTGGTCACCTGCTACGACCCTGACGCACCGACCGGAAGCGGCTTCTGGCATTGGCTTGCGATCGACATCCCGGCGTCGGTCAGCGAGCTCGCCCGGGGAGCGGGCGCGGCGGATGGGTCGGGCCTTCCGGCCGGGGCCATCCAGGTCCGAAACGACTTCGGCTCGATCGGCTACGGCGGAGCGGCCCCTCCCCAGGGAGATCGCCCTCACCGATACGTCTTCGCCGTCCACGCCCTCGACACCGACACGCTGGGGCCCGACGCGAGCGCGAGCCCGGCGGTGGTGGGCTTCAACGCGACCTTCCACGTGATCGCCCGGGCGACCCTGCGCCCGGTCTACGCGCACTAGTGGTGTGCCCGGCAACGTTTGCCGGGTTCGGGGAGGGCAGGCGGCGGTCCACGGGTCACGTAGCCCGCCATCGCTCACCTGCCTGGGTCGATGCGGGGATGTGGAGTCGTTCCGGGCGTCAGCCCTCTCTTCGCGAGGCGACCGGGAGGCCGACCACCGCACCCAAGCTGAGAGGGCTCGGGTGCGGTGGGCGCTGGTGGGGTAGGCGTAGCGATATGCCCACTCCCTGAGGAAGGGTCCCTCATCACCCGCTGACGTCGACGGGCCCGGCGCCCTCCCCGAAGGGGCGGCCTCGGCGGACGGCCTTCATGGCGACCCGTTTGGCCTCCGCCGCGGCCTCCCGTAGCGGGAGCCCTCTCGCGAGCAGCGCGGCGAGCGTCGCTGAGTGGGTGCAGCCGGCCCCGTGCGTCGTGGGGCGGGGCAGGCGCACTCCCGGTATCTCCGCGAGGCCATCGGCGTCGCAGAGGACGTCGGCGCTCCGTGGCCCGTGGCCCCCAGTGACGATCACAGCGCAACCGTGGCGCTCGTGCAGCACGCATGCGAGACGGGTCGCGTCATCGCTGTCGTCGCCCGCGAGCGCCTGCGCCTCGCACAGGTTCGGGGTGATGACGCTCGCGATCGGCAGCAGCGCGCGCCGGTAGGCGTCCTCACCGCCGTCGGCGAGGAGGCGGGCCCCCGACTCGGCGCGCAGAACGGTGTCGACGACGACCGGCGCGCCGTCGAGTGGCGCCCCGCGCAGGGCATCGGCAACCGCCTCGACGATCTCCGGCGTCGCGAGCATCCCGGTCTTGACCGCATCGACGCCGATGTCCTCGGCGGCGCAGGCGATTTGGTCGGCCACCATCTGCGGAGAGGTGACCTGGATCGCCCGGACGCCGACCGTCGTCTGGGCCGTCAGGGCGGTGATCGCGCAGGTCGGAAAGCCTCCCGCGCGCACGATCGCCTTGATGTCGGCCTGGATGCCGGCGCCGCCGCTCGAGTCACTGCCAGCGACGCTCAGCACTCGCGGGGCCGCATCGACCAAGCGCGTGCGCAGGCGCCGCGCGGCGCCCTCCGGGTCCTCGGCCTCGACGACGGCGCGCACGACGACCACCCGGCGGGCGCCGATCGCCGCCGCCCGCATGACGCGGCGCTCGTCGATGCCACCGATGGCGAACCACGGGATGCGCGCTGCCCGGGCCGCCGCGGCGGCGCAAGCGAGCCCCGCGGCGGGACGCCCCGGCTTGGTCGGGGTCTCCCAGAGCGGGCCCACCGACGCGTAGTCGGCGCCCTCGTCGGCGGCCGCATCGAGCTGGGCGCCGCCCCGGGTGGAGCGCCCGATGAGGCGATCGGGGCCGAGCAGGGCGCGCGCGTCGGCGATCACGCCGTCCCCCTGTCCGAGATGGACGCCGTCCGCGCCCACTGCGCGCGCCAGCTCCGGCAGGTCGTTGACGATGAAGAGCACGCCGCAGGAGGCCGCGGCAGCTGCGCAGGCGGTCGCCTGCGCAGCGAGCTGCGCATCGGTCAGCGATCGATCGCGCAGCTGCACGAGGTCGACGCCCGCGCGGGCGAGGGCCGGAATCAGGTCGGCGAGGCGGCCCGCCCGCATCCGTGCGGGGGAGACCACGTAGAGGCGCGCGTCGGCCAGGCGCCGGCGGCGCCCCTGCGGGTCGATCACGCCGACGCGCCGAGGTTGGGTAGGCCCAGCTCGCTCGTGCTCGCCCGGGCGTGGTGCAGTCGCGCTGTGCGGCCCGCCCGGTACGCGAGCCGGCCCGCGGCCACGGCGAGCCGCAGCGCCTCGGCCATTCGTGCCGGCTCCTGCGCCTTCGCGATGGCCGTGGCGGCGAGCACCGCGTCGCAGCCGAGCTCCATCGCGAGGGCCGCGTCGGAGGCCGTCCCGATCCCCGCATCGAGCACGACCGGCACCGAAACCGCCTCGCGCACCAAGGCGATCGCGTGAGGGTTGCGGATACCGAGGCCGCTGCCGATCGGGGAGCCGAGCGGCATGACCGCCGCACAGCCGACATCCTCGAGGCGTCGCGCCAGCACCGGGTCGTCGGTCGTATACGGCAGCACGATGAAGCCCTCCCCTACGAGGATTTCGGCCGCCGCGAGCAGCTCGACGGCGTCCGGCAGCAGGGTGCGCTCGTCGCCGATCACCTCGAGCTTGATCCAGTCGGTGCCGAGCGCCTCGCGGGCAAGGTGGGCCGTGCTCACCGCGTCGCGGGCCGTAAAGCAGCCGGCCGTGTTGGGAAGCACCCGGACGCCGGCGCGGCGAATCACGTCGTAGAGGCCGCCGGGCGCGTGCTCCACCCGCCGCAGCGCGACGGTGACCATGGACGCCCCGCTCGCCGCGAGCGCCTCGGCGAAGCGGTCGAGGTGGGTGAAGCTCCCCGACCCCATGATGAGCCGCGCGCCGAGCCGCTCGCCGGCGATCACCAGGGCGTCGCCATCGTCGACAATCATCCTCAGCCTCCCGCCGTCGCCCGTACGACCTCGACGCAAGCGCCCTCGTGAACGGGCGTCGCCGTCCAGCGTCCGCCGGGTACCACCCGGCCCTCGAGCGCCACCGCGACCCCTGGCTCGCCGGGCCGTGCGCCCACGAGCGCGGCGGCGTCGGCCACCGTGGCGCTCTCGGCCAGCCTGCGCTCGCTCCCGTTCAGCGTGACGCGCATGGGACCTCCGGCCGTCCGACGCGCAAGCGGATCGGCGAGAACGGACGGATCCACTCCGGAGCATCACCTCCGGCGACCACCTGGGCGATCGCCTCCGCGACGCTTGGCGACATCAGGATGCCGTGGCGGTATCCCCCGGTCGCCCAGATCACCCCGTCCGCATCCTCCCCGAGAGCCGGCAGCCCATCGGTGGTGGCGGGCCGCAACCCCACCGCCGCCTCCCTCCACTCCATGTCGCGGACGCCCGGCACGACGTGGATGGCCTCCTCGAGCAGTCGGTGCACCGCGCCCGCGCCGACTCGCAGGTCGCCCGCCTCCTCCGAGGTGGCGCCGACGACGAGCTCGCCGTCGGCGCGGGGAACGAGGTAGACCGAGGGGGTCCTGACCACCCGCCGGATCGGCATCTCCTCCCCCTCGGGCGCTCCGAGCCGCAGGATCTGGCCCTTCACCGGCCGCAGGGCCACGCGGTCGCTCAGGCGGCCCGCCGCCCAGCCGGCGGCGAGGACCACCCGGCCAGCGCGCAGACGACCGCCCGAGACCAGCGCGACCGCGTGTCGGCGTACCGCGGTCGCCGTGTCGCGCACGATCTCCACCCCGCTCGCGTCGACAGCGCCGCGCAGCGCGTCCAGCAGCCGGCGCGGATCGACCTGATGCTCGTCAAAGAGGTCGGCGCCCCCCGCCACCCGCGGCGACAGCCCGGGCTCGATCCCGCGAAGATCCGAACCAGAGACCCATCGCCGGGGCCCGCCGCCGGCCATCGCCGCGAGCCGATGGCGCACGGCGCCGATGTGCTCGGGGCGGTGCGCCACGAACACCGTGCCGGATCGCAGGTAGGCGCAATCGACACCCGCGGCTCGCGCAAGACCGTCGGCAAAATGCGGCCACGCCTCCACGGCGCGGCGGAGAATCGAGTTGAGCGCGTCAGCGCCCTCCTCGGCCTCGGACCAGGCCCCCAGCATCCCGGCCGCCGCCCACCCCGCCGGCGTGCGTCCATCATCGATCACGCGCACGTGAGCGCCCTCGACGGCGCAGCGCCACGCGCAGGCGAGGCTCCAGGGGCCCGCGCCGACCACCACCAGATCCGCCTCTCCGGTCACCGGGGCCGCCCGGCCGAATCGCTCTCGGCCACAGCCGCCCGGATGTCCTCCCGGTCCACGTCCTTGAAGTTGTGTATCGGACAGAACGCGGGTCCGCACATCGAGCAGAACTCGGCCGTCTTGAAGTCGTCGTCGGCGAGCGTCTCGTCGTGCATGACCTGCGCGGTCTCCGGGTCGAGCGACAGCGCCAACTGCTCTCGCCAGCCGAACCGGAAACGCGCTTCGGACGGCTGTCGGTCCCATGCGGCGGCCCGGCGGTCGCCGCGGGCGAGGTCCGCCGCGTGCGCCGGGATGACCATCCGGCCGCGCGCCGCCTCCTGACGATCCGTCTGGTCCGAAAGCTCCTCGCGCCCCGCGACGCGCTCCATCTCGGGCGAGATGATCCCGTCCCGGGCGAGGAACATCTCAGTGCGGCACGTGGCGTCGGTAGGGAACGCGCTGCGGTGCGGCATGTGTCTCCCTTCGCTGGCATTACCCAGATCAGGTTCGACGGGTCGGCGCTAGGAAGCGCTCTCTCAGCCCCTCGTGAAGGGACCCCCCGGTTACTTGCGCGACGTAGTCTAGCCGGCGCGTGAGCCAGTGGGCGATGTTGCGCCGTGCGGCGAGCCCGCCCGGAGCGACGAGGGCGATCCGGGGCTTTAGTCTCCGCCGCCCCGGCGGCCGAGACTGCGCCGGATGAGCTCGGCGGCGCCGCAGCCGAGCAGCACCACGACCAGCCACGCCCCGAGCGTCGCGGCAGAGATCAGGCCCGCGAGGACATATAGCGCCCACCGGACCCGTCGAGCGCCCTGTGCGCGCCGCCAGCCGGGGTGAAGGAGGGTCACTCCGGCCTGAAGCGCGACGGCGGCGACGGCCGCCCCGGCGCCCGCGCCCGCCCCGCGCACCCACGCCGGGGGCGCGCTCGCGAGAAACACCGTTGACAGAGCGACAATGACGGCGAGGTCCGGCAGCATGAACCCTGCCCCATCGACGAGCGCCCCCCACACGCCGGCGACGCGCCAGCCGCAGAAGATGGCCAGCCGGGTCGAGCCGGGGCCCGGAAGGAGGTTCGTCGCGGCGATCGCGTCCTCGAAGTCCGACGCGCTCAACCAACCGCGGCGCTCGACGTACAGATCGCGAAAGAGGGCGCTCGCCAAGACCTCGGCCCAGGGGATAGCGTCACCCTCGATGGCGTCGTCATCTGAAGCAGCGCGCACCCTCGAATGTCTGCGCCAGAACCGGGAGGAGCTTCGTCGCCTGAACAACGACGAGGGGTTCAGGCCTCGTCGGTTGCACCGGTCGCGAAGGAGATCAGGGAGGGAAACGAGGCGATCTGGGGCTCGGGGTCGAGACGCCTAGTGCCGCGCTTGTAGAGGAGCTCCCAGGAGACGTCCTCGTCGCCATGGGGACCTCAGCGACCATGGACCGCCTCGAGGGTCTGTTCGATCCCGCGGGTGCGACCACCAGACCGCCAGCGAGCTGACATCGAGAGCGCCGTCGATGCCCACCGACTCGAGCCTGGCGCGGCGAGCACGTCGGTCTCGGTAGTTCCCGTGCATGTCGTTTTGGGCGGGTGGAGGTCGCGTCACCCCTCCTCGCATTGAGGCCCTGGAGGGGTCAGAGTAAGCGGAGGGGTGTCCCGAAAAGACCAGGTTGGTCCACGCCCACGCGCCCGCATGCCCATTCCGCGCCGGGCCATCCACGCCACGGGCGAGGGAGCACTGAGCCGAGATGACCACGAACAGCTTCGGCACCAGCGCCCGGCTCACCGTGGGCGAGACCACGTACGGGGTCCATCGGCTCGACCGGATCGACGGGGCGAGCCGGCTTCCCTACAGCCTCAAGGTGCTGCTCGAGAACCTCGCACGTAACGAGGACGGCGTCCTGGTGACCGCCGACCAGGTCAGCGCGCTCGCGTCGTGGGATCCCGCAGCCGAGCACGGCAGCGAGATCCAGTACACCCCGGCCCGGGTCCTGCTGCAGGACTTCACCGGGGTTCCGTGCGTGGTCAACCTGGTCGCCATGCGCGACGCGATGGCCGCGTTCGGCGGGGACCCGCAGAAGATCAACCCGCTCATCCCGGCCGAGCTGGTCATCGACCACTCGGTCATCGCCGACGTGTTCGCCCGCTCGGACGCGTACCGCGTCAACGCCGACCTAGAGTTCGAGCGCAACCAGGAGCGCTATCAGCTGCTGCGCTGGGCCCAGCGGGCCTTCGACGACTTCCTGGTGGTGCCGCCGGACACCGGTATCTGCCACCAGGTCAACCTCGAGTACCTCGCGCGCGTGGTGTTCACCAGGCAGGGACCGAGCGGACCCCAGGCGTACCCGGACACCCTGGTCGGCACCGACTCGCACACACCCATGGTCAACGGGCTCGGCGTCCTCGGCTGGGGGGTCGGCGGCATCGAGGCCGAGGCGGCCATGCTCGGCCAGCCGATGAGCATGCTCATCCCCCAGGTGGTCGGCATCAAGCTCACCGGCGAGTTCCGGGAAGGGACCACGGCTACAGATCTCGTGCTCACCATCGCTGAGCTCTTGCGTCGCACCGGGGTGGTCGGCAAGTTCGTGGAGTTCTACGGGCCGGGTGTGGCGCAAATCCCGCTGGCGAACCGGGCGACGCTGGGCAACATGAGCCCGGAGTATGGCTCCACCTGTGCGATCTTCCCGGTGGACGACGAGACCCTGGCCTACCTGCGCCTGACCGGGCGCAGCGAGCAGCAGATCCGTTTGGTCGAGGTCTACGCGAAGGAGCAGGGCCTGTGGCACGACCCTGGCAACGAGCCGGCCTACTCCCAGACCATCGAGTTCGACCTGGCCACTGTGGAGCCGTCGATCGCCGGGCCGAAACGCCCCCAGGACCGGATCCCGCTAGCTTCCGCCGCACGCACCATCGGGTGTCTGCTGGCGGACGGGGCGCCCGCGCCCGCCCAGCTGACCGCGCTCGACCAGGCGTCGGCCGAGTCGTTCCCCGCGAGCGATCCGATCTCGATCACCGAGAGCCGCCCCGGTGACCGGCCGAGTGAGCCCTACCAGTGCGACGCGTCGCAGCAGTGGCCCTCGAACCGAGTGCCGGTGACCTTCGCCGACGGGCAGAGCACGACCATCGACAACGGGTATGTCGTGATCGCGGCAATCACCTCCTGCACCAACACCTCCAACCCCTCCGTGATGGTCGGCGCGGGGCTGCTGGCGAAGAAGGCCGTCGAGCGAGGGCTGACCAGCAAACCCTGGGTGAAGACCTCGCTGGCGCCCGGCTCGCGGGTGGTCACCGACTACTACGACCGGGCTGGGCTCACGCCGTATCTGAACAAACTCGGTTTCGACCTGGTCGGCTACGGCTGCACGACGTGCATCGGAAACTCCGGGCCGCTGATCCCGCAGGTGAGTGCCGCGGTGGCCGGAGGCGGCCTCACCGTGTGCTCGGTGCTGTCGGGCAACCGCAACTTCGAGGGGCGGATTCACGCCGAGACCCAGATGAACTTTCTCACCTCCCCACCGTTGGTCATCGCCTACGCCCTGGCCGGCACCATGCACGTCGACCTGCCGAACGACCCGCTGGGCCACGACGGCGATGGCGAGCCGGTGTATCTGCGCGACATCTGGCCGACCACGCAGGAGATCAAGGAGGTCGTCGACGAGTGCCTGAAGGCCGACATGTTCACCGACGGCTACGCGACGGTCTTCGATGGCGACCGGAACTGGCGCGGGCTCGCCGTACCCTCCGCGAGCATGTTCGCGTGGGACGAGGCGTCGACGTACGTGCGCCAGCCGCCGTACTTCGAGGGCATGCCCCGCGAGCCCGATCCGGTGCGTGACATCACCGGCGCCCGGGTGCTCGCCCTGCTGGGCGACTCGGTGACCACCGACCACATCTCGCCCGCGGGGGCGATCGGGAAGGACTCCCCGGCCGGGCGCTATCTGATCGAGCAAGGCGTGAGCCCGAAGGACTTCAACTCCTACGGCTCGCGCCGCGGAAGCCACGAGGTGATGATCCGCGGCACCTTCGCGAACATCCGGCTGCGCAACGATCTCGTGCCCGGCGTGGAGGGCGGCTTCACCCGCCACCTGCCCGACGGTGAGCAGCTGACCATCTTCGACGCCGCCGCGGCGTACGCGGCAGAGGCCGTCCCGCTGCTCGTTATCGCCGGTGCGGAGTACGGCTCGGGGTCGTCGCGGGACTGGGCGGCCAAGGGCACCCTGCTGTTGGGCGTGAAGGCGGTGCTGGCGACCTCGTTCGAGCGGATCCACCGCTCGAACCTAATCGGCATGGGCGTGCTGCCGCTGCAGTTCATGCCGGGGGACTCCGCCGAGAGCCTGGGCCTGACCGGTGAGGAGCTCTACTCGATCACCGGCCTGGAGAAGGCCGCGTCAGGAGGCAGTGCAGGGCTGCCCGGCGAGGTCACGGTCCGGGTCGAGCAGGACGGGCAGATCCGTGAGCTCACCGCGGCCGTCCGGATCGATACCCCGGCCGAGGCGGCCTATTTCCGGCACGGCGGGATTTTGCCCTACGTCCTGCGTCAGCTCCTCGCCAGCTGAACTCCGGGGGGCTGAAGCGGGGGGATGCATCGGCCCTCATGCTGGCCGTCTGCTCGACGTGGCGGCCTGGGAGTCCAGACCGCGACCGCGGCGAAGTCGCCGGTGCGCGCCCGACATCCCCCGCGTGCTAAGTGGACCGTGTCCGGTGCGCGCACGGTCCTGGCGGAGGCTCACGTGAAGCGAAGAGGGCTCGGAACGGCGGCGATCGTGGGGGTAGTGGCGCTCGCCCTGTTCGCGGCACCGGCCGTTGCCGTCGAGGCGCCGGCCATCCTGTCGCCAGCGCCGGGCGCCGTCGTCAACCAGGCGACGACCTCGATCGTGCTCGCTCCACACAATGGGAGCATCGTCGCGATCTACGTGGCACCAAGCCCAGTCACCGACGGTGAGTTCTTCGGCTCACCGCCCGGATCAGGACTTGGGCTCCACTACTTCTCCGGGCTGATTCTCGGGGGCCCGCAGGGGTCGACGACGTTCCCCTTGTCGGGAATCATCGCGGCCAACCGCTACCAGGTACTCGCACCGGGCACCTACTACTTTCGGTTCGAGTGGACCGAGACGGTCCCTGGTGGCCAGTACTGCTCAGTCGAAAATCAGGACGGGAGTTGCCAGATCTTCGGCACCCTCCCGCCCCAATACTTCGACAAGTACAGCACCATCGGATCGTTCGTCATCGCCGCCCCGCCACCCGCGACGCCAGCGCCTGTAGCGGCACCCGTCACCACCGTTCAGGTGACCCAAGGGTGCCGCCACGCGAAGTCTCTGTACCGCTTTTGGGCTGGTGAGGTCAGGCACCGCGTGGGGCTGCTGCACAAAGCCAAGACGAAGACGCGGCGTACCCGTGCCAGGGCGGCCCTCACGATTGCAGTGGCAAAGCGCAGCAACTGGAGGCTGCGCAGCGCGCGGGACTGCTCCACCTGACTCTGCGGCCCCAGCCGAAGCCAGGGCCCTGATCGGGCGATGGTCAGCGCCCGCTACGCAGGCTGGTGGCTAAGGACCTCGGCCAGGAGGGCTGCGACAGTCGGTGGGGCGCGGTCCATCGCACGGGCGTGCAGCTCGTCCTCGAGCGCGTCGAGCCCCTGGCGCAGCGTCTCGTCCCAGCGGCCGGCGAAGTCGGGGTCGCGACGGCGGTAGCCGTAGGCGGTGCTGCGGCTGGTGTGCGCGGCTGCGCAGGTCCTCTCCGACGTTGCTCCGGCGGACAGGGCGTCGAGGAACGTTTCCAGCGTCGCGGGCGGGACCGACGGGCGGCTCACGAGGCGCCCTCCTCGTTCATGCGTCGCTCCAGCTCCATGCTGAACTTGGCCGCTCCTGCCGCCGCGTCGCGGAACTCGGGCTCCATGCCCATCTCGCGCAGAATCTTCATCTCCCTGGCCGAAGGCTGCGCCTGCGGTTGAACCTGGCCGGAGCTCTTCACCTCGGTGCGCT